>NZ_RKLZ01000001.1:0-2717588 GCF_003797745.1 Rhodococcus sp. WS1
AACCCGGAAGCTAAGCCCTTCAGCGCCGATGGTACTGCACTCGACAGGGTGTGGGAGAGTAGGACACCGCCGAACACCCGTTAACCGAAAGGGGACCCAACATATTGGGTCCCCTTTCGTGCGTTGTATGAGAGGAATGACTGTGTCGGAGAATGGCGACGAGCGTCGGTCCTTCCGTGGGGGAGGAGCGCCTCGATCAGGTGGCCCCCGTCGTGACAACGACGGGCGTGGATCACGCGGCGCTGCAGGCGGAGACCGCCGCGGTGGTGCCGGAGACAACAACCGTGGCGGTGCTGGAAACAGTAACCGTGGCGGCGGATTCAACGGCGGACAGCGTCGCGGCGGCGAGGGTGGGTTCACCCCTCGTGGACGCGACGGCGACCGCAACCGTCAGCAAGCACGACCTGACGAACCGGATTTGCCCGACAACGTAGAGCCCACCGAGTTGGACCCGGCCGTGCGTCGAGATCTGCTCAGCCTCGACAAGGACAACGCCAACACAGTTGCGCGTCACCTCGTCATGGCAGGCAAGCTTGTCGACGAAGACCCGGAACTTGCACTGCTCCACGCGCGCGCTGCTCGTCAGCGCGCCGGCCGAATTGCGGTCGTTCGTGAAGCTGCTGGAATCACCGCGTACCACGCCGGTGAATGGGCTGAAGCTCTCTCCGAGCTTCGCGCTGCCCGTCGAATGGCTGGTGGACCGGGTCTGATCGCTGTCATGGCCGACTGCGAACGCGGTTTGGGTCGACCCGAACGCGCAATCGAGCTCGGTCGTAGCGACGAGGCTGCCCTGCTTTCCGGCGACGAGGCTTCGGAGTTGAGGATCGTGGTCGCCGGCGCCCGCATGGATCTCGGTCAGTTCGATCAGGCAGTTGTCACACTGCAGACCAAGGATCTTGACGCAGCGCGTACCGGTGAAGCGGCGGCTCGGCTTTTCTATGCGTACGCTGATGCCCTCGTTGCAGCAGGTCGTGTCGAAGACGGATTGAAGTGGTTCCTCAATGCTGCAGCTGCAGACCTCGAGGGTGACACGGATGCTGAAGAACGGGTGGCCGAGTTGACCGGAGAAGATCAGTGACCGTGCTTCGTACTCAGTACGACGTACTTTTGCTCGATCTCGACGGCACGCTGTACGCCGGAGCTCATGCGATTCCCGGTACCCAGGCCGCGTTGGGTCAGGGTACGCAGGCTCTGTACTACGTGACCAACAATGCGAGTCGCTCGCCTTCGGCAGTGTCCGCGCATCTGACCGAACTCGGTTTCGATTCCGAAGACGATCGCGTGGTCACCAGTTCTCAGACGGCGGTGCGCCTGTTGGCTGAGCGTCTCGAACCCGGTGCCGCTGTACTCGTCGTCGGTACCGATGCATTGGCCGACGAGGTGACGCGCGTCGGTTTGCTTCCGGTGCGCGAATTCGCGGATTCCCCGGTTGCAGTCGTCCAAGGACATTCGACGGAGACCAACTGGTCGATCCTCGCCGAGGCATGCTTGGCGATCAGGGCCGGGGCGCTGTGGGTGGCTGCGAACCTGGACACCACACTGCCGTCGGAACGGGGTTTGGTGCTCGGCAACGGCTCGATGGTGGCGGCTCTGCGCGCCGCCACGAGGCAGGAACCCTTGGTGGCAGGCAAGCCTGCTGCACCGCTGATGGAGGATGCGCTTGCACGCAGTGGGTGCTCGCGTCCACTGGTCGTCGGTGATCGCTTGGACACTGATATCGAAGGCGCACATGCTGTTTCGATCGACTCGTTGTTGGTGCTCACCGGTGTGAGCACGCCGGGTGACGTGTTGCGGGCTCCGATTGAGCAGCGCCCCACCTACATTGCAGCAACTTTGGATTCGCTCAATCAGCCGGCCGTCGAGTCACTGGTCGGCGCGGAATCCAAGTGGTCCGTCGCGGTGAACGAGTCGGCACTGGTCGTCGAGGGCCCGGTTGTCGGGGACGAAATGTCACTTCTACGTGCGGTTGCGCCTGTCGCATGGGCTAATCCGTCGTTCCAGACGCTGGAAGCGTCGGATGCCGGCGTGGCGGATCTGTTTGCTTCCTGGCTGGTCTGATTTCTCGCATATGTGTTCGACTCGCGGGGGTGCGGGTGTATGCGCAACCGAGAGTCATGCACTAACGTTGTGCCCGATGAGCACGCCGACACCGCACCCCGGAAACTCGAGCAACGGATCACCGCTGCCCGGGTCACGCCCTACCGTCGATCCGGAACGAATACGTTCTGACGTCGACGGTTTGCTGGCACGCCTCGGCGGCATCGAACACGATCCGAACGATCATCACGGAGCAGGTGTGATTCCGCAGAAGGCACATATTTTGGAACAGGCACATGAGGTGCTCGTCCAGGCACTCGCCTCTGTGGACAGGGCTTGACGTGGCACGTAGAGCACGGGTGGACGCCGAATTGGTCCGTCGCGGTCTGGCACGATCGAGAGATCATGCGCAAGAACTGATCTCCGCGGGCCGAGTTCTCATTTCCGGAGCCGTTGCGACCAAGCCCGCGACGGCGATCGAAGCCGGAACGCCGCTTCGGGTCGTCGAGGTGGAGCAGGAAGTCTCGTGGGCGTCGCGCGGTGCTCACAAACTGATCGGTGCCCTTGACGCCTTCGGTACCGAAGGATTGACGGTCGAAGGTCGCCGTTGCCTCGACGCCGGCGCTTCCACCGGCGGGTTCACGGACGTTCTGCTGACACGCGGTGCGAAGGAAGTTGTCGCCGTCGACGTCGGTTACGGCCAATTGGTGTGGCGCCTGCAGTCCGACGACCGAGTGCATGTCATCGACCGAACCAATGTTCGCGCTATCGATGCCGAGACGATCGGCGGAACTGTCGATCTCGTTGTCGCGGACCTGTCGTTCATCTCTCTCAAACTGGTACTCGGGGCGTTTGTCGCCTGTACCGCTGACGGCGCGGACCTGGTTCCGATGGTCAAGCCTCAGTTCGAGGTGGGCAAGGACCGCGTCGGTGCCGGTGGCGTCGTACGAGATCCGGAACTGCGAATCTCCGCTGTGCTCGACGTGTCGGAGGCTGCTGCAAAGGTAGGTCTGCGGACGTTAGGTGTCGTGGCCAGCCCATTGCCCGGTCCGTCGGGAAATGTCGAGTATTTCCTGTGGCTTCGAAAGACGGGTACATCCGGCGATGAAGAGACGGTTACCGACACCGAGACGAACACCGAGGGAGTTCCTACGGTGGAGGACATGATTCGCAAGGCTGTAGAGGAAGGGCCCCAGTGAACGCGGTCACGAACGGCGAGTCGCGCGAGATCCTTCTTGTCGCGCACCCTGGTCGACGTGACATCACGGAAACTGCCAAGCGGGTCGGGAAGATCTTCGAGCGCGCGGGAATCGGACTGCGAGTCCTCGTCGACGAAGCAGACAGCTCGCGCATCGAAGCAATGACGGAACCCGAGGGTTTCTCTGCGCCGGGTCTCGACGTCACGGTTGTTCATCCCGGCCCTGACGCTGCCGTTGGATGCGAGTTGGTACTTGTTCTCGGTGGCGACGGCACGTTTCTGCGCGCCGCCGAACTCGCTCAAGAAGCGTCCATTCCGGTACTGGGCATCAACCTCGGACGGATCGGATTTCTGGCAGAGACCGAGGCCGAGCATCTCGACGAGGCTCTCGCACAGGTAGTTCGCAAGGAATATCGCGTCGAGTCCCGTATGACACTCGACGTCGTGATTCGGGTGGACGACGAGATCATCGACCGCGGGTGGGCGCTCAACGAGGCCAGTATCGAGAACCGTTCGCGTCTGGGAGTTCTCGAAGTTGTCCTCGAAGTCGATGGCAGACCGGTGTCCGCGTTCGGTTGCGACGGTGTTCTCGTGTCAACTCCCACAGGCTCGACCGCTTATGCATTTTCCGCAGGCGGCCCCGTCGTGTGGCCCGAACTCGAAGCATTGCTCGTCGTACCCAGCAACGCGCATGCGCTGTTCGCGCGGCCGTTGGTCACCAGCCCGAATTCGATCATCGCGGTGGAGACCGTCGCCGGTAGCCACGACGGCCTGGTCTTCTGCGACGGCCGTCGTACCTTGGAACTGCCTGCCGGCGCTCGCGTCGAGATCGTTCGCGGCGCCACTCCCGTCAAGTGGGTCCGGTTGGACTCTGCGCCTTTCGCTGATCGGATGGTTCGCAAGTTCGAGCTTCCGGTTACCGGATGGCGAGGAAGGAAGCCTTAATCGTGCTCGCAGAGATCCGTATCGACAGTCTTGGTGTGATCTCCGAGGCCAGCGCCCAGTTTCACGAGGGCCTGACCGTCCTGACCGGTGAAACCGGCGCAGGTAAAACGATGGTCGTCACCAGCTTGCACCTCCTCAGCGGAGCGCGAGCGGATGCCGGTCGAGTGCGGTTGGGCGCGTCGCGAGCCGTTGTCGAAGGACGATTCATCGCCGACGACGTCTCACCGGCCACCGAGCGTGAGATCGTCCGAATCCTGGAATCGTCCGGCGCCGAGCGCGACGAGGACGGGACCATCATCGCCGTCCGGACAGTCGGCAGCGATGGGCGGTCACGGGCTCATCTCGGCGGACGAAGCGTGCCGGCGGGAGTTCTCTCCGAATTCACGGACCCACTTCTGACTGTCCACGGACAGAACGATCAGCTGCGATTGCTTCGTCCCGACCAGCAACGCAACGCGCTGGACCGCTTCGGGGACAAGGCAATCGGAACGCTACTGACGAGGTACCGCAAACACCGTCGTGAATGGCTCGATGCTCGTTCGGAGTTGATCGAGCGCACGTCGAAGGCTCGTGAACTGGCACAAGAAGCAGATCAGTTGACCTTCGCGCTCAACGAAATCGACGGCGTGGCACCCGAGCCCGGCGAGGACACGGCGATCGTTGCCGAAGTTCGTCGACTCAGTGAACTCGATTCGCTCCGCTCCGCTGCCGAAGGGGCGCACGCTGCGCTCGCCGGTAGTGACGACATGGCAAGCGGCGACGTCGGTGTCATGCCGGCGCTAGACCTGATGTCCGAAGCGAGGGCGCGCATCGAGTCGGTCACCGACGCCGATCTGGACGGCCTCGGTTCCCGGTTGGCCGACGCTATTGCCGTCGTCACCGACGTTGCCGGTGACCTGAACACCTACCTGTCCGGGCTGCCCGCAGACCCGGGCGCTCTGGACTCTTTGTTGTCGCGGCAATCGGAACTGAAGACTCTGACTCGCAAGTACGCCGCCGATGTCGACGGTGTTCTCGAATGGGCAGATACTGCTCGCGCTCGTCTATCCAAACTCGACGTGTCCTCGGATGCGTTGTCACTGTTGGCCAAGCAGGTCGAGGAGACGGCTGGCCTGACCGCGGAAGCCGCTACCAAGCTGAGCGCCGCGCGAGTCAAGGCGGCGGCAAAGCTCGCCAAAGCCGTCAGCGCGGAACTCGCCGGTCTGGCGATGGGACGTGCGGGCCTCGAGGTGACTGTGCGTTCGCAGCCTGCCGGCCCGCAGGACTCGGCGCCGCTCAGTGTCGGGGGAGTAGACCTGCATGCCGGGTCTGCCGGCGTCGACGAGGTGGAATTTCGCCTGTCCGCGCACAGTGGGGCGCCCTCACTTCCGATCAGTAAGAGCGCTTCCGGTGGTGAGCTGTCACGCGTCATGCTGGCGCTCGAGGTTGTTCTCGCTGGTAGCGACACCGGTGCGACGATGGTTTTCGACGAGGTGGACGCGGGGGTCGGTGGCCGCGCTGCTGTCGAGATCGGCCGCCGATTGGCGAAACTTGCTCGTACGCATCAGGTTATCGTTGTCACCCACCTTCCGCAGGTTGCTGCGTTTGCCGACACCCACCTCGTGGTGGACAAGGTCGACGACAAAGGCGGAGTGGTGAGCAGTGGCGTGCGGACCTTGTCGGATTCGGATCGGGTGGTCGAATTGGCCCGTATGTTGGCAGGGCTGGACGACACCGAAACCGGTCGTGCGCACGCCGAAGAACTGCTCGAGATCGCGAATGCGGCCCGCGTCACAGATTGAAGGTTCTGTGGTGTTGGTGTGACTGATGTGGTAGTTGTCGGCGCGCCTCCACCGGTCAACGCGGTTTCAGGTTCATCATCGAAGCCATGAAGATGCCCGGATTGCTCTCACGTAACACCGAATCCTTGCCTGGGATCAGTGGCATCGCCAGGGCCGATCGGAACACGGCGAAGCTTCTGCGCCGTGTCGGTCCTGGAGACATCGTGATCCTCGACGAAGTCGACATCGATCGCCGGACCGCCGATGCTCTGGTGAAAGCCGGAGTCATGGCCGTGGTCAACGCGTCGCCGTCGATTTCGGGGCGGTACCCCAACCTCGGACCGGAAGTGATCGTCGCCAACGACATCGTTCTGATCGATGCCGTCGACGGTGATGTCTTCAAGAACATCAAGGACGGCAGCAAGATCCGCCTGCACGAGGGCGAGATCTTCAACGGCGAGAAGAGCCTCGTCAAGGGTGAAGAGCAGACCGAGGCCGAAATCTCCGACCGGATGATCGAGGCCAAGACCGGCCTGGTCGATCACTTGGAAGCGTTCTCGGGTAACACCATCGAGTTCATCCGCACCGAAAGCCCGTTGCTCATCGACGGAATCGGTGTTCCGGACATCGATATCGACTTGAAGGACCGCCATGTCGTGGTCGTCTCCGATGGCCCCGAACGCGAGACCGATCTGAAGAACCTCAAGCCCTTCATCAAGGAGTATTCGCCGATCTTGATCGGTGTCGGCGCAGGTGCGGACGTGTTGAGCAAGGCCGGATACCGCCCCGATCTGATCGTGGGCGACCCGGAGGAAATCACCAGTTCCACGCTCAAGTCCGGCGCGGAAGTTGTTCTGCCTGCAGACCAGGACGGTCATGCGGCGGGGCTTTCCCGAATCCAGGATCTCGGTATCGGGGCGATGACGTTCCCGGCGACCTGCTCACCGACCGACCTTGCCCTGCTGCTTGCCGATCACCACGGAGCTTCACTGATCGTGACGGTCGGCAACGTGGTGTCCTTGGACGAGTTCTTCGACCGTGGGCGTCGTGAAAGCAATCCGTCGGCGTTCATGACACGGCTCAAGGTTGGACCGAAACTGGTCGACGCCAAGGCTGTGGCAACGCTGTATCGAAGTCGAGTGTCCGGCGGCGCGATCGCGCTCCTGGTGCTCGCCGCCCTGGTGGCAGTGATCGTCGCCCTGGTCGTGTCCAATGCCGGTAGTGAAGTTCTCGACTGGGCAATCGCAACGTGGAACAGCTTCGCGCTGTGGGTTCAGGGGCTCTTCAAGTGATTTCGATGCGTCAACATGCAATTTCCATAGCGGCAATCTTTCTGGCACTCGCGATCGGCGTGGTGCTCGGTTCCGGAATGCTGTCGAGTGGATTGCTGTCCGGTCTGCGTGACGACAAGGCGGACCTGCAGAACGAGATCGAAGACCTCAATCAACAGTCCAATCAGCTTCAGCAGCAACTCAATTCCGCGGACGGCTTCGATGCCGCTGTCGGCGGTCGCGTCGTGCGTGACAGTCTCGCTGGTCGCACCGTCGTCGTCATCACGGCACCGGACGCGGATCCCAGTGATCTCGACGGTGTCAACCGACTCGTCACTGCCGCCGGCGGTGCCGTGACCGGACGCGTCTCGCTCACCGATTCGTTTGTCGACGCCACCGGTGGTGACCGCTTGCGGACCGTCGTCACCAATGTCATCCCTGCGGGGATCACCCTCAAGACCGGTGCGGTCGATCAGGGCAGTCTCGCAGGTGATCTGCTCGGTTCGGTTCTGCTTCTCAACGGGCAGAACAGCGAACCGCAGAGCACTCCGGACGAGATGAATCTCGCGCTCGACTCGCTGCGTAGCGCCGGTTTCATCAGCTACGACGACGGAGCGGTCAAGCCGGCTCAGCTCGCCGTGGTTCTCACCGGCGACAACAAGAGTGAATCCGACGCAGCCACGGGTAACCGCGGCGCCGTCATCGCCCGGTTTGCCGGTGCTCTCGACGGACGCGGCGCAGGAACGATTCTCGCGGGCCGGCCTGGCTCGGCCGAGGGCAGTGGTCCGGTTGCCGTCGCACGTGCGGACGCGGCGCTTTCAGCGGGCTTGACGACCATCGACAACATCGATCGGGAGTCGGGCAAGATCACGACGCCGTTGGCACTTCAGGAACAGTTGAACGGCGGCGCCGGCCGCTACGGCACGGGACCGGGAGCGGCGGCGGTTACCGTCGGCGCACCCACCAACTGAACACCCCGGTATTGATACGCCGGTCACATCGGGGGCGGAAAGTCGGCGCGTTGTAGGCACCGACCCCCGATAGGTGTTACCGTGAAATCCCGTGGGTCGGCAGGCCCCAGCATGCTTCATCAGACCAAGCCCTGCACAGTCGTCACGGGAGCCCCTTTGCCACAGTCACGCACTAACACGCGTACCGCCACCAAGCACATCTTCGTCAGCGGAGGTGTAGCTTCCTCGCTCGGCAAAGGTTTGACCGCCTCGAGCCTGGGACAGTTGTTGACCGCGCGGGGAATGCGCGTGACCATGCAGAAGCTCGATCCCTATCTCAATGTGGATCCGGGCACCATGAACCCCTTCCAGCACGGCGAGGTCTTCGTCACCGAAGACGGTGCCGAGACCGACCTCGACGTCGGGCACTACGAGCGGTTCCTCGACCGTGACCTATCCGGTCAGGCGAACGTCACCACCGGCCAGGTGTACTCGACGGTCATCGCCAAGGAACGTCGTGGCGAGTACCTCGGTGACACCGTTCAGGTCATCCCGCACATCACCGACGAGATCAAGCGTCGCATCCTCGAGATGAGCGGCCCGGATCTGCAGGGACACCGCCCGGATGTCGTGATCACCGAAATCGGTGGAACCGTCGGCGACATCGAATCGCAGCCCTTCCTCGAAGCCGCTCGCCAGGTCCGCCACGACGTCGGCCGCGACAACGTCTTCTTCCTGCACGTCTCCCTCGTGCCGTACCTCGGCCCCTCCGGAGAACTCAAGACCAAGCCCACGCAGCACTCGGTTGCGTCGTTGCGCAGCATCGGCATTCAGCCCGACGCGCTGATCCTTCGTTGCGATCGTGACGTTCCGCAGGGCCTCAAGAACAAGATCGCGCTGATGTGCGACGTGGACGTCGACGCCTGCATCTCGACGCCCGACGCTCCCTCGATCTACGACATCCCGAAGGTTCTGCACCGTGAGGGCCTCGACGCCTACGTCGTTCGCCAGCTCGGTCTCCCGTTCCGCGACGTCGACTGGACCGTGTGGGGCAACCTCCTCGATCGTGTTCACCAGCCGCGTGAGACCGTGCGCGTCGCGTTGGTCGGCAAGTACGTCGACCTGCCCGACGCATACCTCTCCGTCACCGAGGCGCTGCGCGCCGGTGGATTTGCCAACCGGTCGAAGGTCGAGATCTCCTGGGTTCCGTCGGACGCCTGTGAGACCGAAGCCGGAGCGCAGGCCGCTCTCGGTGACGTCGACGGTGTTCTGATCCCGGGCGGCTTCGGCATCCGCGGCATCGAGGGCAAGCTCGGCGCGATCCGTTTCGCACGTTCACGCAAGCTGCCGCTGCTGGGTCTGTGCCTGGGTCTGCAGTGCGTCGTCATCGAAGCTGCTCGCAGCGTCGGCCTCGACGATGCCAACTCGGCCGAGTTCGAGCCGGACACCAAGCACCCGGTCATCTCCACGATGGCTGATCAGGAAGACGTCATCGCCGGTGACGCCGACCTCGGTGGCACAATGCGTCTGGGTGCTTACCCGGCCGTGCTGACCAAGGGTTCCGTCGTCGCTCAGGCCTACGGAACCGAGGACGTCTCCGAGCGTCACCGTCACCGCTACGAGGTCAACAACACGTACCGCGACCGGATTGCCAAGTCCGGCTTGCAGTTCAGCGGAACCTCGCCGGACGGTCACCTGGTCGAGTTCGTCGAGTACCCGCGTGAGCAGCATCCGTTCTTCGTTGCCACCCAGGCACACCCGGAGCTCAAGAGCCGCCCGACGCGCCCGCACCCGCTGTTCGCCGCCTTCGTCGAAGCAGCGTTGACGTACAAGCTCGAAGAGCGCCTGCCCGTCGACGTCCACGGTGACGAGAAGATCGACACCGCTGCCACCGAGACAGCGCTCGACGCTGCAGTCGAGAACGTGGAAAAGGTCTAGCCACAGATGAGCGATCCCGGTCGGCACGAATTCGACACCCTCGGCTCCAAGACGGTCTACACCGGCGCGATCATCGCGTTGCGCGTCGACACCGTTGCGATGCCTGGTGGTCAGCGTGCCGATCGGGAAGTCGTCGAACACCACGGCGCCGTTGCCGTCGTGGCACTGGACGAGCACGACAACCTGGTGCTGATTCACCAGTACCGTCACCCGCTCGCGCACCGGTTGTGGGAAATCCCTGCCGGTCTGCTCGACGCTGCGGGGGAGAGCCCGGTCGAGGCGGCGGCGCGTGAGCTGGGCGAAGAAACCGGACTCGGCGCCGATCGATGGTCGGTGCTGGTCGATGTAGCTCTCTCACCCGGGTTCACGGACGAGGCGGTTCGCGTCTTCCTCGCCGAGGGGCTGCACGAGGTGGAGCGCGACGATCCCGAACACGAAGAAGCCGATCTCGAGATTTCGCGAGTTCCGCTCGCCGACGCCGTCGACATGGCGCTGCGCGGTGACATCGTCAATGCCACCGCGGTATCGGGCATTCTCGCGATCGCTACCGCACGCTCGACGGGAAAGCCGCTACGCCCCGCCGACGCACCGTGGCCCGATCGTCCTCGCGCATTCGGAGAACGCAAGTCGCGAGCCTGAAGTGCTTGCCCGACAGGTGGACTCGTATCTCGACCATCTAGCGGTCGAGCGAGGATCTGCGCGCAACACTCTGCTTTCGTATCGCCGCGACCTGAATCGGTACGCGGAGTATTTGAACGGGCGCGGCATCGACGACGTTGCGGGCGTGACGGAGAACGACGTCACCGAATTCGTGACTCATCTGCGCCTGGGTGACAAAGATGCCGGAGTCGTACCGTTGGCGGCCAGTTCGGCAGCGAGGACCCTGATCGCGGTCCGCGGATTCCACAAGTTTTCCGCCGCCGAGGGCCTGGTCGGTGTCGATGTGGCTCGAACGGTCAAGCCGCCGACGCCCGGACGCAAGCTGCCCAAGGCTCTGCCGCTCGACGACGTGATCGCCCTACTCGACGCTTCGGGTGGCGGTGCGGCCGGTGACGGGCCCCGCGACCTGAGGGATCGCGCTCTGCTCGAGCTTCTGTACTCGACCGGAGCACGCATCACCGAGGCGATCGATCTGGACGTCGACGACATCGACACCGAAACCCGTTCCGTGCTGCTCAAGGGCAAGGGCGGCAAGCAGCGGATCGTCCCCGTCGGCAGGCCGGCGATCGCCGCCGTCGACGCGTATCTCGTCCGCGGGCGCCCCAGCCTCGCGACGCGTGGTGTTCCTGCCCTCTTTCTCAACGCTCGCGGGGGACGCCTCTCGCGTCAGAGTGCATGGCAGATTCTTCAGGACGCGGCCGCGTCGGCCGGGATCAAGGCGGACGTCTCACCCCATACGCTCAGGCACTCGTTTGCCACACACCTGCTCGACGGCGGCGCGGACGTACGTGTCGTGCAGGAACTTCTCGGTCACGCTTCGGTAACCACGACGCAGATCTACACACTGGTCACCGTCACAGCGCTGCGCGAAGTGTGGGCTCAGGCACACCCACGCGCCCGTTAGGCGTTGGTTGGCTCATGCGTGTCTGCGAGACCATTCGGTGATGTAAGCGGTAGCGTTCAAGGAGCGCGAGCGGCCTCCACCGCAGTTTCGGGGGTTTGCCGGCGCCGAGAGCAACCGCCGAAAGAGTAGGGGAGCATCGGACCGTGTCGACATCGCAGCCACCAGCGGCGGAGTCCGCGCCGCCGCATGTCAATGCCCAACTCTTCGAGCGCGTGAACGAATCAGCACCAGCTGTACCCTCCGAACCAGAGGCGATGTTCGAAATAGATACGACGCCAGTAGCCTCTCCACCTGCGGAAACCCCTGCTGTTTCCACGGAAGAACTCGGTCCGACGGGCCGGCCGGTCCGCGAGGTACCCCAACCGACACCGTTGGCGCACCACGGACCCGCGATGATCATCGCGATGTGCAACCAGAAGGGCGGCGTCGGCAAGACGACGTCGACCATCAACCTGGGCGCGTCGTTGGCCGAATACGGTCGCCGAGTGCTCTTGGTGGATCTCGATCCCCAAGGAGCGTTGTCTGCTGGTCTGGGCGTTCAGCATCACGACCTGGAACTGACCGTCCATAATCTCCTGGTCGAACCGCGTGTGTCCATCGACGACGTGTTGATGCGCACTCGGGTGGACGGTCTGGACCTGCTCCCCAGCAACATCGACCTTTCGGCCGCCGAGATTCAATTGGTCACCGAGGTCGGGCGTGAGCAGACTTTGGGGCGCGTGCTGCACCCGGTTCTCGATCGGTACGACTACGTGCTCATCGACTGCCAGCCGTCGCTTGGCCTGCTCACGGTGAATGCGCTGGCGTGCGCCGATTCGGTCATCATTCCGATGGAATGCGAGTACTTCAGCCTGCGCGGCCTGGCACTTCTCAACGACACCGTCGAAAAGGTGCACGACCGTCTCAATCCGAAGCTCGAGTTGGCCGGCATCGTCGTCACGATGTTCGACGCCCGGACCCTGCACGCTCGTGAGGTGATGGCGCGAGTGGTCGAGGTGTTCGGCGACGTCGTCTACGACACGGTGATCAACCGCACCGTTCGATTCCCCGAAACCAGCGTTGCCGGTGAGCCGATCACGACGTGGGCGCCGAAATCGGCTGGCGCCGAGGCATATCGAGCCTTGGCCCGCGAGGTCATTCACCGGTCTGGTCGTTAGTGGAACTGATTGCATCGCAAGAAGGTCCGGTCGAAGTCGAGCCGGATTCGATCGATCCGAACGTGCCGACCGACGCTCAGACCGCAGCCAAGGCTGCCGGTTTCCGAGTCACTCTCCGGAACTTCGAAGGCCCGTTCGATCTGCTGTTGAACCTGATCAATCAACGGCAGCTCGACGTCACCGAAGTCGCCCTTCACACCGTCACGGACGATTTCATCGCGTACACCAAGGAACTCGGCAGTGCGATGGGCCTTGATCAGACGACGGAATTCCTGGTCGTCGCAGCTACGCTTCTGGATCTGAAAGCGGCCAGGTTGTTGCCCGCCGGGCAGGTCGAGGACGCGGAGGATCTGGCGCTTCTCGAAGCACGTGATCTTCTCTTCGCGAGACTGCTGCAGTACCGGGCGTACAAACAGGTTGCGGCGCTGTTCGGTGAGTTGGAGGAAGCAGCGCTGCGGCGCTATCCGCGCTCGGTTGCCGTCGAGGATCAGTTCACCGAACTCCTGCCCGAGGTGTTGTTGGGCGTCGACCCTCAGCGTTTTGCGGAGATCGCGGCGACGGTGTTCACACCGCGTCCGGTGCCGACAGTGGGCCTCGATCACCTCCATGTGTCCAATATCTCGATACCCGAACAAGCGGAGCGAATTCTCGAGTTGCTGCGCGAGCGAGGCATCGGGGAGTGGACACCCTTCGGGGACCTCGTCGCCGAGTGCGAAATCACCGTCGAGATAGTGGCAAGGTTTCTCGCATTGCTCGAGCTGTATCGCCGGCAGGTCATCGTGTTCGAGCAACCCGAGGCTCTCGGACCGCTGATGGTGAGTTGGACCGGAGACGACCCGGCCGCGCCGGTCACAGAGGAGGACTACGGATGAATGCCGAGCCGACGGAATCAGAGTCTTCGCAGCTAGACGAGATTATCGAGCCTGCCGACCCCGCCTCGGAGCCCGAAGAGTCTGCACCCGATTTCGACCTCGACGACGATCAACTCGACGCAGTGCTGGAGTCGCTTCTGCTTGTCGTGGATTCGCCGGCGGAAGTGAACCAACTCGCATCTGTCACCGGAACCGCGCCGGAGCGCGTCGAAGAACGCCTGACGTCGATGTCGGCCGCATTGACCGCTCGCGGCAGCGGAATGGACCTTCGCTACGCGGGCGACGGATGGCGTCTGTACACGCGACAAGAGTTTGCCCCGTACGTGGAAAAGCTGCTATTGGACGGCGCACGCACCAAATTGACCAGGGCGGCATTGGAAACTTTGGCCGTAGTCGCATACCGTCAACCGTTGACTCGTGCGCGGATCAGTGCGGTACGAGGCGTCAACGTGGACGGGGTGGTACGCACCCTCCTTGCCCGCGGACTGATCGCGGAAGCCGGGCCTGACCCGGACACCAACGCGACACGGTACTCCACGACCGAACTGTTCCTCGAACGGCTCGGGCTGGCCTCGCTCAGCGAGCTCCCGGAGTTGGCCCCGCTCTTGCCTGATGTCGATCTCATCGACGACATCAGCGAAAGCCTGGAATCCGATCCGCGATTTGCGAGAATGAACAAGGCAGACGTGCCCGCTGACGTAGTGGACACCGAAGTCGACGACTGACCGGAATTCCGGCCGTCGTCAGCACCGAGAAAGACCCGACCACGCTCGGGAAACAGTAGAAAACTGACAGGAAAAAAGTGAACAATCCCGCTCGCCGTGATGGCACACCGGACCGTAACAACTCCCGCGACAACCGCGGCGCACGCAGCGATGCCCCCCGTGGTGGTCGCAGCGACGCCCCCCGCGGCGCACGTAGCGAAGCGCCCCGTGGTGGACGCAGCAACACTTCCCGCAGTACCTCCGGATACGACCGCAACGCCGGATCCGACCGTCCCCGCACGGACGACCGTCGCGGTGGATTCAATGATGACCGTCGCCCGCCGCGCAGCGATGACCGTCGCCCGCCGCGCAGCGACGACCGTCGCCCCGCACGTACGGACGACCGTCGTGGTGGCTACAACGACGATCGTCGCGGACCGCGCACTGACGACCGCCGCGGACCCCGCAGCGATGACCGCCGTACCCCCCACGTAGACGCCCGTCGGGCACCGCGCGGTGGCGCCGACCGTCGTAGTGACGATCAGCGCGGCGCACGCCCCGACGCTCCTCGCGGCGGCGCATGGTCGAACGCACCTCGTGGATCCAAGTTCGACGGACCTCCGCGCAAGCGCCCGGCAGCTCCCACACCGCCGGCGACCAACAAGCGTGGCAAGCCGAAGACCGAGAAGCCGCAGCGCGTCGTCTCTCAGAACCCGTTGGTGTCCAACGCCAAGCCGGCACGTCATCAGCACGCCGAGATCACCAAGCACGACGGCCCGCCGAAGGGCGACGGCGTCCGCTTGCAGAAGGTACTGGCTCAGGCCGGCGTCGCATCACGCCGTGCAGCTGAAGAACTGATCGACCAGGGTCGCGTCGAGGTCGACGGCCGCATCGTGGTCGAGCAGGGTCTGCGTGTCGACCCCGAGAACGCAGTGGTTCGTGTCGACGGCGTCCGCGTCGTCGTGCAGAAGGACCTCGTCTACCTCGCGATGAACAAGCCGCGTGGCTGGCAGTGCACCATGTCCGACGATCTCGGTCGTCCGTGCGTCGGTGACATCGTCTCCGAGCGCGTTCAATCGGGTCAGCGGCTCTTCCACGTCGGCCGTCTCGACGCCGACACCGAAGGCTTGCTCCTCTTCACCAACGACGGCGACTTGGCTCACCGCCTGATGCACCCGTCGTTCGAGGTTCCGAAGACGTACCTCGCCACGGTTCACGGCGTTGTCGAGCGCAGTACCGGCAAGCAGCTGCGTGACGGTGTCACTCTCGATGACGGTCCGGCAAAGGTGGACGCGTTCACCGTGCTCGAGATCAACGAGGGCAAGACGCTCGTCAAGCTCGTACTGCACGAGGGCCGTAAGCACATCGTGCGTCGCCTCCTCGATGCCGTCGGTCACCCCGTTGTCCGTCTGGTTCGCACCAACGTCGGAGTTGTCGCTCTCGGCGATCAGCGTCCGGGAACGCAGCGCGTCCTCGGACGTAGCGAGGTCGGTGGACTGTACGAGGCGGTCGGCCTGTGACCGATTCGTCCATGCCGCTGGTAGTCGCTATGGACGGACCGTCCGGAACCGGCAAGTCCAGCGTCTCTCGCGCGTTGGCGCAGCGTTTGGGTGCTCGCTACCTCGACACCGGAGCCATTTACCGGATCGCGACCCTGCACGTGCTTCGTCAGGGAATCGATCTGGCTGATTCCGCCGCGATCACCGCTGCCGTTGCGGCATTGCCGTGGTCCATCGGTACCGATCCAAGCAGCGAACAGGTGCATCTCGACGGCGCGGACGTCAGCGAGGAGATCCGCGGCGACGCGGTCACCAAGGCTGTCTCCGCGGTCTCGGCTGTGCCCGAGGTTCGCGACCTGCTGGTCGCCACTCAGCGTGAGTTGGCGGCCGGTGCGGAGCGGATCGTCGTGGAAGGTCGCGACATCGGAACCGTCGTACTCCCCGATGCAGACGTCAAGATCTTCTTGACCGCATCGGCGGAAACCCGTGCAGCACGGCGCAATACGCAGAACGTCGGCCAAGGCCGTGAAGACAATTACGAAGCGGTGCTGGCTGATGTGCAGCGCCGTGACCATCTCGATTCGACTCGGGCAGTGTCGCCGTTGCGCCCTGCCGAGGATTCCATCCTGGTGGATACGAGCGAATTGGGAATTGAAGATGTGATCGCCAAGTTGCTGTTGGTGGTCAGCGACAGAACTGGAGCAGTGCAGTGAGCGACGATCTGGTAACCGAATATGCCGGTGACGGAACTTGGTCCGAGGAATCGGAGTGGGATTACGCCGATCTCGAAGCGGACGGCGAAGGCGAAGCGCACATTGCCGTCCCGACCTTGGCTGTTGTCGGTCGACCGAACGTCGGCAAGTCGACGCTCGTCAACCGCATCATCGGCCGTCGTGAAGCGGTAGTCGAGGACATCCCCGGCGTCACTCGTGACCGCGTCTCGTACGAGGCGAACTGGGCCGGACGGCGCTTCCTCGTCCAGGACACCGGCGGATGGGAACCCGACGCAAAGGGTCTTCAGCAGGCCGTTGCCCGCCAGGCCGAATTGGCCATGGGAACGGCTGACGCCATTCTCCTGGTCGTCGACGCCGTTGTCGGCGCTACGACGACGGACGAAGCTGTCGCTCGAGTGCTTCGCCGCTCGAAGACTCCGGTCATCCTCGTTGCCAACAAGGTGGACGACGGACGCACCGAGTCCGAGGTTGCAGCGCTGTGGTCCTTGGGTCTTGGTCAGCCGTACTCCGTGAGTGCGACGCACGGGCGCGGCACCGGCGACCTGCTCGACGAGGTTCTGGAGAAGCTTCCGGAAACCCCGCGTGAAGGTATCCCCGGCGGCGGTCCGCGTCGTGTTGCTCTCGTCGGAAAGCCGAACGTCGGCAAGTCCAGCTTGCTCAACAAGCTGTCCGGTGATGAGCGGTCCGTCGTGCACAACGTTGCCGGCACCACCGTCGACCCGGTCGACTCCATCGTCGAACTCGGCGGGCGCCCTTGGCGTTTCGTCGACACGGCTGGTCTGCGCAAGCGTGTCAGCCATGCCAGCGGCGCGGAGTTCTATGCGTCGCTGCGTACGAAGAGTGCGATCGAGGCCGCTGAGGTCGCGATCCTGCTCATCGACGCACACGAGCCGATCACCGAGCAGGACCTCCGTGTTCTGAGCATGGTGGCCGACACGGGTCGTGCATTGGTGATCGCATTCAACAAGTGGGACCTCGTGGACGAGGACCGTCGACTCATGCTGGACAAGGAAGTGGACCGCGATCTGGTCCGCGTTCCGTGGGCTCAGCGAGTCAACATCTCCGCCCACACCGGTCGCGCCGTGGCGAAGCTCGTGCCTGCGCTCGACACGGCTCTGGAGTCCTGGGACAAGCGAATCCCCACGGGTCGCCTGAACACCTGGCTCAAGGAAGTTGTGGCAGCAACACCGCCGCCAATGCGTGGTGGTCGCCTGCCTCGCATCATGTTCGCGACTCAGGCAAGCACCCGCCCGCCGACATTCGTTCTCTTCACCACGGGCTTCCTCGAGGCCGGCTACCGCCGCTTCATCGAGCGGCGTCTGCGTGAAGAGTTCAACTTCGACGGCAGCCCGATCCGCGTATCCGTACGAGTGCGCGAGAAGCGTGACCGTAAGGGCCGCTGATTCTGCGTCCAGATCGGTACCGAAAAGGCTCTGACCAGCCGATTGGTACTTCGGCCCGTCCCTGATGTAATCTTTCCAAGCGCCCGAAACAAGGGCGTGGGACGGGCTGTGGCGCAGCTTGGTAGCGCACTTGACTGGGGGTCAAGTGGTCGCAGGTTCAAATCCTGTCAGCCCGACCGAAGTTAGATCAAAAAGGCAGTTTCTCAGAAATGAGAAACTGCCTTTTTTGTATGTGCCTCACAGGTTCGGCAACGGATCTCGTGGGAAGTCCTGCGGTGACGTGAGCTCCGCGTCGGCAGCATTCACGACTGCAACATATTCTTCGTCGATCTCGTACGTAATGCCCGCCGCAGTGAAGTGCGGTGTGGATGCAGTATCGACCGGGCCGAGAACGGTCATTCTCGGAAACCGTGTAAGGACCGTCCGCGGCACTTTTCTGGACCGAAAGCTCGTGGAGAACACGGTGATCGCCTTTCGGCTCACCACGACAAACACACTCGGTTTCGCGCTCATCAGAACGTCTGCTGGAAATACGTACCGGATCTCGTCATCTGGATCCAAGTAAGACCGAAGGCGCTCGCGAACATCCGCAGAAACCGGCATGCGCGGAAGGCTAGCTCAGTTTCGCTGACTGAGGCGAATATTGTGGACGGCAACGGTTGCTCCGAAGAGCGCGATCAGAATGGCGGTAAAGATTGCTGCCAACCACCACGGCGCCGAACCTGCTGTATTCAGCCAGATGGCCAGTGCACCGAATATTGTAGTCGGAATGCCGACAGCACGAGACAGGTCGACGTTCCTCGGATTGACCGGCGGTGTTCTCCACCAATGAAGGCGATGTCCTCGATTCTCACGCAGCATTCGCAGGAAGGACCAGACAGTAAGCGGCAGACCAATCGCGAGGATGACCATCCCGCCAATGATCGCCAAAGTGGACCCGTCTCGGAAGTACGTCACGGCAGCGCCCACAATACCTGCAAAACCGATGGCCGTGAATACTTTCCACGCCGGGGTTATGGACTGGCCATGCGGTTGTGTTGCCATGCAAGCACCCTTCCACAAAACATGCTCGAAAACTTCAAGCCTGTTGCGGCCGTCGATTGTGCATCAGGGTGACAGTCAAACTCGGCAGGCCGTTAACTATTCCGAGTACAGCGACTGCGATACCCGCACTCAAAAGAGGTGCTGTCTCCCAATAGTTGCCAACGACGCGGAATGTCCCGATCAGGCTCAAAACCCAACCTGCGAGTTGCGCACGCCGAACATGGTGTGCCGCTCGCGATGAGGACGGTCCCACCGCGAGAGGTATTCTCCACCCGTAGTTTCCGTGAGCTGCGAGGCGAGCGCCGTAGACATGGGCAGCAGTAGCAAGAATCAGTGCGCCCAATGCGATCAACGTCGTTGGTCCCTTCTTCGATTACCGTCGACGTTATCGCTCCTTCGTGCATTTTGGGTTGCAACCGATTTCTGCGCCGGCGCACAATTTTCCCTACTGGCATGATCTCTTCGTATGACGGGGATTCGGATCGCGTGGGTTGTACTAGCGGTTGCCACCGGGATCCTAGGATCCGCGACGGCACAGTGGCCGCTGTACGAGATCACCGATTGCGAAATAGGTCTAGGCCCGCTCAGTTCTGCTGATTGCTACCGCTCGATTCATGACTATTTCGGGCGGGAGCTCTTCTTGGTGCTGGCGTTGCCGGTGGCTCTGTGCGTCATTCCAGCCGTGATTCCGCGACCATTAGTTTCCTGGATCGTCTCGGCGACAATGCTCTGCGCTGCAGTAGTGGGTTTCTTTACCGCTTTCAGCTCGGATATGCCTTCTCTGCTCTCGATGGTGGGGAGCCTCCCGGCGGCAGTGCTGGCATTGGTACTTGCTGCGGTGCATCAGGGGATCGCATTGCGCAACAAGGGCGGGCTTCGGTGCAGGCTAGGCGCGGAGTGACGCAATAGGTCGGAACTCGGGATTCAACGTCCGCGGGCCAGGAATTTTGCGTTGCTCGAGCGAGTTCTTTGATATTGGAAGGTGTTGGCGAAGACATGTGGCCGCGCCTCCATCTCCCGTGAAGCTCGAGCGCTACCACCCGTCGCCACTCAACTCCGCATTGGTAGATCTATGCGCGGTGGGGTTCAGTCGGCGGAGGTGCCCTTCAAGTGCAATTGATTCTGACACGAGGCTGTGGTGCTGAGTCCACATGCGCAATACGTTGTTAGGTAGAGTGGCGCGAAATTGTTGCTTGTTTCGCTGCGGCGAATTCCGCTTCGTCGAGTATTCCCTGATGGTGGAGGTTTGCGAGGTTTTGGAGCTCTCCCGCTAGACCTATTGGCGGTGCGGTGGTGATCGAACTCGGAGTGTGCTGCACATTGATCGTAGGACGCTTGTAGTCGATGATCTTCTTCTGTAGGTCGGTTAGGCGCGGAAGGGCTATTCTGTGTTGCGCTTTGGGGAGGGGGAGGCAGTTTGAAAGAGTGAATGGACTGGCACCGGCCTTGTTTGGGCCCGCGCCAGCAGACCTCCAGTAGTCGTGGTTCGAAGTTCCCTGATAGCTCGGCGTCAGTACTTCGAGAACGCCAGTCATCATCCCGCTGTTGTATTCGATGTTGGTGATGTCGGAGTATGGGAAGGACGTAACTCGACCACCACCCATCGACCCCGTCATAAAGCCGGCCATACCACCGACTTTCGCGACGATGAGACGGTCTTCGAACGCAGCAAGGAATCCAGCGGAACCAGCGTTGATTACGAACCAGGGCAATTCGTCTGGGGTTGTGTGTTCGTCGATGGTTCGCCACGCGACATCCTTGAGCGGTGCTCCAATGATTTCCACTTCGGATCGGCCGACGTCACGTGCGCGCGCAGATTCGGTTGTGGCCATGCTTCGCGTTATGAGGATCTCACGCATTCCGGGAGGAAAACCCGCCGATGCGAGATGATGGACATAGTGACAGACGAAGTCGACGTCCGCGTCATTGATTGCGCCAAACTGAAGCGTTTGCTGTCCGAGATCTGTGACGTGAAGGTGTTTGCCGGTCATCTTCTTGACGATTTCGAAGCGGGCGATGTTGTCTGCCTCCACGGACACTCGAGGTCCGGCTGTGGCGACATCGATGCTGCTGAAAGCCATGACGCGGGCATTCGTAATTGCCAACCCCTCCAGCGTAGGCCTGACTTGATTCGTCTTGGCCAAGGCCCAAATCTCTTCGCCTGGAAAGAGTTGTCCTCGAATGCTTGTCGCCCACTTCTCGGCAACTTTTTCCTTCAGCTTGGGGGCGTGTTGGGGTGCCAAAGTATGTTCCTTCGTCAAGGGCTGAATGCCGTTGAGTGGCTGATGCTTCAGTTGAGTACTTTATCGCCGCAACGGTCGGTATTGTTTCTCGCTCAGAAACCACTCAGGCTAAAGCCGTCGATCTCCGAACTCGGACTGCGACGCTTTGAAGTACTTTGGACGTGCACTCGCGGATGTTGGTCAACTGTCGGTGAGCGGTGATGAACGCGTGTTTCGAATGCGGCGCAGTGTGATCAATTTATGATCGGTCGCTTATCAAGTCAATGCTTGGTCGCTTCGAGTGTCGCCTCGTAGTACATGCGTCATGACAGACCAAAGCACTTCCAACTCCGAGTCTGTGGGATGCTGGGTGACACGAACGAAGCGCAGCAGATTTCCGAATCGGACTTCCCAGAAGTCTAACCACTTCGGAATCGCGCTCGGCGACCCAGTTGTCACCACAGCTCAGGTACACCTCACGCTTCGTTTGCTCCCGTTCGCCCCTTGTGCTCGCCGGAAAGTAATGGGTGCGCTCCGCGGGCTGCGCGCGACCACCGTCGACAACTTCGTCCTCGTCTTTGGAGTTGTGGCAGCGAAGGATCAGGTAGTGAATGACCGGCGTGACGTGTCGTTCGAGTGCGAACATCCACTAGCGCATGCCTCGTTGCGGCCTTTTCAGTCGGGGCTGAAGAAAAGTTCCATCGAGATCCAGAACCACGCCACCATTGCAGCGACCGGAAGGAACGCAAACACCAATGGCAACGCGAATTGCCGGCCGGTGCGGCTGGGAATAGTCATAAGTCCGAGCAAGACGAACACGGCGGCAGGCGCCGCCCAACTTATCCAGTAGGTGAGCGGTGGTGGGTTAGGGCCGAACGACGTGAACGAACGGTTCGGATACAGCTGCGGCTGGGGGACATCCGCGAAGTGTTGCCACAGGAGTACCAATGGCAGGTAGCCGAACAGCCCCAGTAGGAGGCCGACGACGAGTCCCGCGAAGATTCGTTCGCCCCTCATCTCGACGCACCCGTCCGAATCAATCGTCCCACTGCCTATGCGACTTCTGGTAAGTCACGAGGCTGAATCCGTAGAGCCCACGCCCGGGCCGCAACGAACGTCATGGCCAATACGAGAACCACCAGCAGTACGACCGCGATCCAGGTGGGAGCGGCGGTGGAAAAGCCCAGCCTCCACGCAGTACCGACACCTACAGTCGTCGCCGCCAATGCCCCGACCGGAAGTATCGCCGCCACCGCCTGCGCCGTGCGCGTAGTAAGTCGATCCCCGGCAGCGCGAAGAACTCCGAACACGGCGGCGACCGCCAGGGCGTAGGCCAGGAAACCGCTGACGGCATAAACCAGGAGCGGGGACCATCCGATGTCAACCGACCTGGTGAATGCCATGCTGATCAAGACCAACAGGGGCGTCAACCCCAGCGTGACTCCCACGAGCCCTGCCACCACAGTTCGAAGCATTCGATTGTCCTGACCTCCGGAGATTCGCACACCCGCGAGGTGGAGTACGAGCCCGGTCAGCGCGCCCAGACCGGCGCCGGTCACCGCAGCCTCGATGGGCCAGGTCCATTGCGATTCACCCGCGAAGCCCGAGATTGTCGTGCCACCCGAAAAGAGGGTGATCGTGGCCGACGCCTGTGACGATCCTCGTGTCAGCGCCGCCGTGACGATGGCAACGGTCGCTCCGAACAAAGCAAACCCGAGTGCCTGTTTCCACATCAAGCCATCTTGACCCATCCTGCGCGAGGATTCGGCACAACGGCAGTCTCATTCGGATGACGACCCGCTGCGTAGGTTCGGGGCTCAGTCGAATTCCGGTGAACGGGCTGGTGGTAATGCCCTCGTCGTATTACCACCAGCCACGTTCGACACTCACCGCTTGCTGTCACGCACGTAATCGGCGACGCGCTGCCAGAGCTGCCGGGAATCCGAGATCTGCATCGATCACTTCACCGGAGAGACGTTCCGAGATTTCGAGGAGTCGACTGCATCCGGTTTCACCGATCGCTTCGTACGGGTACGACCCCAGCACATCAGTCTGATGCTCAACCCTCTGCCGGCGATCACGACCCACCTCGTTCAGGTGAAGCTCGGGACCGTCTTCGAGCCATCCACGCGCCCGCACACTGGCGACGCCTTCCGCCCACTGATCGTTGTCCCATGCCCGGCTCATTTGCAGAGCAGCAGCAGGAACATCACCGGTTGCGGCGTGGACTACCAACGCTTCGACACCGTTGAGTCCTTCGGTGTGAAGAAGTGCGACATGAGAATCTCCGCGAAACTCCCGGAGCAAGGATTGGGCATGCCACAACACGAGATGAGGCTCATCAGGCCACGGCAATGATGCGTGCCCACCGAACAGGGGGCGCCCTTGTGGTCTGTTGCAGGCGCGTTCCGCGGCTCGACGTGCGAGTTCGGCAGCTTCGCGAACTTCGCTGCCGTCGACATGTTCTCCCCAGGCCTTGCGCAGCGAACGGTCGACAGCGTCGAGTCGAGCGGTGAGGATCTGTTCGGGGGTGGCGATTGTCCAGGCTTCCGGCAGCACCGCGTGTACCAGTGCTGGGTTGAAGTTGAAGAACGTAGCGATGGTGACTTCAGCCGCTACTGCGCCCATGGGCGCAGACCGCGAAGCGAAGTAACCCATTCGAGGGTGTGTAAAGCCCAGTGCGGCATATGCTTCCGCGCCGAAAGGGGTGAAGTAGATCATGCCGTGTATCGGTTCGGCTCCACGGAAGACGCGGCGCGCGGTTTCTGGTGCGATCGAGGTCATCGATATTCCTTCATGCTGGTGGTGTGGTCTTCGAACAGTCGAGTCGGATGGTTGTTCTACGCCCGCTATCTCCCTCTGACATACATGCGGTCCCGGACGGCATCACCCACTCGGTAGACGGCCAGGACGACCAATGAAATCAGAATGCCGGAGGGGAGAATCTGTTGTGGTGCACTCAAGATGTGCAGGTACGCATCGGATAAGTCACCGCCCCAACTCGGAGTGGGGGGCTGTATTCCCAACCCAAGGAATGAGAGTGCCGCCTGCGCGAGAAAAGTCAGGCCGGTGAGCACGGTCACCTGAACGACAACCGGCCCGATTGCGTGCGGAAGAAGATGACGCAGGAGCACTACGTGCGGAGGGCATCCTGAGAGTCGCGCGCTCAGAACGAAGTCTCGGTTCCTCGTTTCGCTGACCCCGGCAGCCAGAATTCTTGCAATTGTGGGTGCATAGACGACTCCGAGCGCGGACATCGACGTGATCAGGCTCGGCCCCAGAACTCCGGTAATAGCCACTGCGAGAACCAAACCTGGGAATGCCAGCAATGCGTCCGCCACCCGGAGGAGTGACGCGCCGATCCAGCGTGGCCAATATCCGGCGATCAACCCCCACGGAATTCCCAACAGCAGACTGACGGCGACAGCGATCGCGACGCCGAAGAAGGCGGAGCGTCCTCCCCAGATCAATCGACTGAGCACGTCACGACCGAAGCCGTCAGTGCCAAGCAGGTGCTGTGCACTCGGACCGGCGAACGTGTTGGTCAGGTTCTGATCGGTCGGACTGTGCGGAGCCACGAACGAGGCCAAGACGGACGCCGCTATCAGCGTTCCGAGAAAGCAGTAGCTGAGCCATAATCCGGGGTGCAGTCGAGGGAGAGCCCACTTGGAGCGGGTCTCGCCTGCGGTGGTCAGCGCGAGTTGGCTCACGAGATCGTTCCCTTCCTTAATTGTGGGCTGATCATGTTGTTGACGACGTCGACCAGGATGTTCACGAGAAGCACGATCACGACGAACAGCAACACAATGCCTTGAAGCATCGGATAATCTCGCGTGTCGATCGCAATGACGAGAGCGCTCCCGAGGCCCGGCAGCACGAAGATCTGCTCGAGAATGACCGTCGCACCCAGCATCGCCACGGCGAGCAATCCATAGACAGTGACAATCGTGGGAACGATGTTTCGTAGCGCGTAGCGCCACACGATCTTCCGCTCGTCGATACCCATCGCACGCGCAGTTCGTACGTAGTCACTTGACAGTGTCTCGATCATCGCAGCCCTGGTCTGCCGAACCGCAATCGATGCTGCGCCGGCAGCGAGCGCCGTTGCTGGTAGGACCAAATGGCTCAGGTTGTCGATCACACTGTTCTCGAGAGGAACCCAGCCGAGCACCGGTAGAACTCCCAAACCGAGGGCGAAGACATCGACCAGCACGATAGCGAGGAAGAAGTCCGGTACCGCGAGTCCGATCCCCGAAACCGTGCGAGTCAGACCATCGCTGCGTCGTCCCTGCCGCGTCGCGGTCCACACACCGAGCGGTATGGCGACGACGGCGGACAGTAACAGTGCGAGTACAACGAGCTCGGCGCTCGCCGGCAGGCGCGCAAGGATCTGTGGGCCGACGGGGGCGCTGTTCTGTAGCGACGTTCCCAGATCTCCGTGCAGAGCCGACACCACCCAGTTCCAGTACTGGACCAGCAGAGGTTGATTCAATCCGAGGCGCTCGTTGAGTGCCGCGATCGCTTCATCGCTGCCGTTCGGACCGAGAAGTGCCTCGGCTGGTCCACCGGGGATTATCCGGATAAGGGCAAAGGTTATGAAACTAGCGATAATCGCGGTAGGAATTATCTGTGCGAACCGGACGCCGATCATCCGTATGTAAGGATTCACCGGCGATCGGTGAGGGTTTCGGGTCGGAACGCTCTCAGGCTCGGGGGCCAACGAATTCTCTTGCGATACAACGGTCGTCGTCATGGCTTCGAGAGGTACGTCAGATTGGGGGAGCCGTTCAGTGCGGGAACGGCCCCGTGGACGTTCTTCGTGTAGGCGACCACGTCGGGAGTGAAGTACAACGGTACGTACTCAGCGGACTTGATCACGACTTGATTGATCTGTTTG
Source organism: Rhodococcus sp. WS1 (assembly GCF_003797745.1). Classification (NCBI taxonomy): domain Bacteria; kingdom Bacillati; phylum Actinomycetota; class Actinomycetes; order Mycobacteriales; family Nocardiaceae; genus Rhodococcus; species Rhodococcus sp. WS1. Next base: position 26,196 of record NZ_RKLZ01000001.1, read on the forward strand.
ACGATGTCGAGCTGAGCGGTTTCGTCATACGTGTTGTTCAACAGTGCAATCAACTTCTCCAACTCCTCGTTGGGAACGGAATTCTGCCGGAAGTACGACCGCGAACCCAGCGAGGCTTCGAAATTGAGCGGTGCGGATGCTCGCGTGGGCCATCCCACGCTGAAGACGTCCGCGCTGTTGTGTGCGACGAACTCCGTAATCGCCTGAGGTCCACTCATTTCGACGAAGTCGACCTTGATGCCGACCTTCTCCCATTGTTCTCCGACAAGGACCGCGTTGGTCGAGTACGGCGGTAGATTGCCTGCTAATCCGCGCACGGTGACCCCGTTCGGATACCCAGCCTCCGCTAGCAGCGATTTGGCCTTCTCCGGGTCGTACGGCCATGCATCTTCGGTTTCCTCGTCGTAGAACTGCGAACCGGGAGGATATTGACCGAAGGCCGCAGTACCTTCCGCGCTGTCCAGTGCAGCTCGCGCAATTGCTTTGCGGTCGAGCGCATACTGCATCGCCAGACGAACCCGGACGTCGTTAACCACGGGGTTCTTGTTGTTGATCACTACGAGCGCAACTCCGAGTCTCGGGTCGTGACTGACGTTCAGGTTGGGATTCCGTTCGAGGATCGGAGCACTCGACGGTGTGAGCCCGTATGCAAAATCCGCGGCGTTCGATGTAAGGGCATTTGTCAGCGCTGTGGGGTTGGAGATCACCTGGATCTGGATCTTGGCGAGCTGGGGGTTGGGAGGACCTGCCGGTTTGTAGTCGTCGAATCGACTGAATGTGTACGAACTGTTCGGGACTGCGCTGGTGAACGTGTACGGCCCGGCGCCTACAGGCTTGTTGGCGAAGTCCGTCCCGGCCGCTGTCAGTGCAGTGGGGGAGACAATCATTCCCAGTCTGCCGTTGAGCCACCCTGGTAAGCCGGAGGTAGGTTCGCTCAACGAGATCTTTATCTGATCCGGGGACGTTGCTTCGACGCTCTTGATCGTCGGGACGGAAACGATTCCGAGACTCAAGCAGTGTTCCATGCTTGCCTTGACTGCTGCTGCATCGAGAGTTGTTCCGTCGTGGAAGGTCAAGCCGTTCTGCAACGTCATCTCGAACGTGAGGTTGTCCGGTCCGGAGAAACCCCACTCGCTGGCGATTCCGGGCCGCAGTTTCTGGGTGGCAGGTTCAGCATCGATCAGTGGTGCATACATCAACTGTAGGTAGTCGATGTCGTATCCGATGTTTCCCGCACACGGGTCGAGCGAAGCTGGGACGTGTGAAGTCGCGACCTTCAGTTCGGCGTTCGGATCAGCAGGTCCGGTACCGCCGGCGGTACCGGTGGCGCTGCTCGAACAGCCGCTGAGCACGAGGGCAGAAAGTGCGAACGCAGCAACGAGGACATGGGGTCCACGCTTCCCATGATTCTGGAAGCGTGTGATCGGATATCGGGATCGCAAAGACAGACGTGGATTCATATGGTGGACTTTCGCTTTGGTCTTCTCGGAATGGGGAGACTGACGCGGCACGCATTTACTGCGGCAGGTTCGAGATGCCGGTCGATGTGGCCGGGGACGATAGATGGCACGCGGAGCTGTGTGCGGAATTCGAGGCCGCGCGAAGTGCCGGCGATTCCGACGCGCAGCGATCCATCGCAAACGGACAGCGGGTGCGGAATCGACAGCCCGAGGGTGGATTACGAGGGTCGGGTAACTCCCCGCGCACCAATGCTTTTCGACGACTGCGGCGCTCGAGTTCGATGTGCGGGGCCGCGGCGAGAAGTGCCTGCGTGTAGGGGTGCGACGGAGTCCTCAGGACCGTGGCAACCGGTCCGATCTCGACGATTCGCCCGAGGTACATCACCGCGACGCGATCGGCGATCCGTGCCACCGAACCCAAATCGTGCGAAATGAAGATGTACGTGAGGTCGTGCTCATCCCGGAGCTCGGCAAGAAGTTGCAACACCTCTTCCTGCAGTGAAACATCGAGGGAAGCAACAGGTTCGTCGCAGAGAATCAAGGGTGCCTTGGAGGCAAGTGCGCGAGCGATGGTCACGCGTTGGCGTTGGCCGCCGGAGAGCTGGGTCGGGAGACGGTCGGCAAGCTCGGCGCCGAGACCGACTCGACGCAACAGCTCGACGGCTTTCGGCCGCAACGACTGCGGGATGCGTACGCGTCCTGGCGCCATCGGCTCGGCCACGCAAGCCCAAGAGGCCATCCGTGTGTTCAAAGCCGACGTGGGATTTTGAAAGATGAGATGGGACGATCCGCCCTTGCCGAAAGCCGGGCTGTCGAGGTTCGTCGTGATGGAGCCTGCTGCCGTACCGACCAGGCCGGCCAGAGCGTGGGCCGTCGAAGATTTTCCCGACCCTGATTCACCGATGATCGCCAGGGTTTCACCTCTGTGCACGGAGAAGCTGACGTCGTCGACCGCTCGAAGAGTTTTGCGCCCTCGTCCGTACTCGACGGCCAGATTCCGAACATCGACGATGATGTCGGTGTTGCGCATCAGCTCACCAGTCCGAGCAACTGGAGTTCGGAACTGCGATGACATCTCGTTGCCGATTCCGGTGATCCGATCAGAAGTGGATGATCGGATGCGCAACGCTCCTCGGAGTAGTTGCACCGGGCGACGTATCGGCAACCCACGCCGTCAGCACGGGCGCTGGTGGTGAAATCGCCTCGAAACTTGGGTGATCGGTAGGAGATGTCTTCGAAGGTCGATCGTGCCGCTTCGAGAAGGCTGAACGTGTACGGATGCGCGGGCCGGCGAAGCAGCGCGTCCCGCGGCGCGACGTCGACGATTTCGCCGCGAAACATCGTGACTACTCGATCCGCGACCTCGGCGACAACCGCTAGGTCGTGACTGATCAACAACACGGCAAGATCGCGTTGTTCGGCCAGTTCTCGAAGGAGATCGACAATCTGAGCTTGGATCGTCACGTCGAGCGCTGTTGTCGGTTCGTCTGCGATCAGCAACTTCGGACCGCACGCCAGGGCCATCGCGATCATCACCCGCTGACACATCCCACCGGAAAGCTCGTATCCGTACGACTTCAAGGTTCTGTTCGGGTCTGCCAGACCGACCTGGTGGAGAAGATCTGTAGCTACGTCCTCCGCGTCGGCCTTCGTGATGTCGCGGTGGGCCTTCAATACATCGACGATCTGGCGACCGATGCTGACGGAGGGATTGAGCGCCGAACTCGGGTCCTGGAACACCATACTGACGTCGCGACCGCGTATTTTCCTCAACTCGGCGGCGGGCAGGCCGACAAGTTCCCGTTCCTCGAAGCGGATACTTCCGTTGACTGTCGCCGTGCGTGGCAAGAGCCCGAGCAGAGCGAGTCCGGTCAGTGTCTTTCCGCTCCCACTCTCGCCCACGAGGCCGGTGACCTCGCCGGCTCCCAACTCGAAGCTCACACCGTCGAGGAGCCTGTTCGAAATCGTTTCTGTCCCAATGTCAACCGTGAGATCTCGGACTTGCAGAAGTGGGCTCATCGTCGAGTCGTCCACTGGTGATCGTTCATCGCATTCCTCCGTAAACAACTGAATTGTTGTGACTGGAATCACGTACCGGGGAACCATAAACACTCACCTGCAACAAAGTCAATGAATGTTGCAACGATTGTCGTTGATGGTTCTCGTTCACTGTCTCCGGCTACCGACCAGCACGTCGTCAGGGATACATTCACTGCATGGCCGAGACACGTGACGTTCGCGCGGAGGCGTTGAGTGCTGCCCGCCGACAGTTCGCAGCCGGAAAACCGCTCGATGTGAATGCTTTGGCTACCGAGTTGGGCGTGGATCGGACTACGTTGTTCCGGCGCGCAGGGAATCGCGACACGATTACCGGGGACGTACTCGATTCTCTGGCGCGTCGAACGTGGCGAATGGGCCTCGCGGAGTGCGGCGGAAGCGGGGTGTCAAGGGTTGTCGACGTCCTCACTTACCATGCGCGGGCGACGATCGAGACCGAATTCTTCCGGGCATATTTGACTCGCGAGCCGCAGAAGGCGTTATGCATACTCACTACTGGACTCGGGCCGATTCAGGGGACGATGGTCGAATCCGTGCGGAGGCTGATCGAAGCCGAAATACCGGAGCAGATTCGGCCTGACCTGCCCGTCGAGGACATGGCATATCTGCTGGTTCGCGTGGGTGAGTCGTTCATCTACAACGATTTGCTCACCGGTGGCACTCCGGACACTGAGAAGGCTCGCCTGGCGTTCCGGCTCATCCTCTCGCGTAACTAGCGCGCCGAGTTTTGGCTTGCTAGGTGGTCGTGAAAACAACTCGAGCGCAAGCTATTTCATAGCTACGTCTGCCCGTGTGAGGAATTCAGGCCGCGGGGATCGGCGCGAAGTTCCGCATCTCGTCCCGTCCGGGCCGAATGACGCCTGCGGCGGACTCGGGAACCTCGTTCCATGCTCCAGGAAGGTCGCGCAGAGGCTCGGATACGACGATTCGGGTCTCCTCACTCAGATGGTGCAGGGCATCCACCTCAGGATGGAGCTTGCGCAACGTGGAGATCTCGGTGGAGAAGAACAGTGACCTCGATCGGTTCTCGCTCGAATAGCGAAAGATCCAGGTGGAGACGCCATCCGACGTAGCAACGGTCATCTGGACCGGATTGTCGATTCCCTGCGAGCGAGCCGTGTGCTCGACAAATCCAACGGCCCTCGCGACACCTTCGAACGGATCGTCGGTCAGGCCGAATGTCAGTGCGAGGAAGAACAAGGTTTCCGAGTCCGTCGATCCTTCGAGATCCGGAAAGAGCGACGGATCAATGGCAGTCACCAATTCCCTTTTCATGTCGTGGAATCCGCGTAGTGAACCGTTGTGCATCCACAACCAATTGCCGTGCCGAAATGGGTGGCAGTTGCTGCGCTGCACCGCAGTGCCCGTCGAAGCGCGCACGTGGGCGAACATGAGAGGGGTGCGCAGTTGAGAGGTGACCTCGCGCAGGTTCGAGTCGTTCCACGCGGGTTCGATGCTCTTGAACACTGCTGGTTGGGACCCCTCCCCGTACCAACCGATTCCGAAGCCGTCACCATTCGTCGTCGTTGCCCCGAGTTGAGAATGCAGGCTCTGGTCGATCAGCGAGTGCTGTGGCCTGAACAGCAAGTCATTAGCCAGTATCGGCTCTCCCGAATACGCCATCCACCTACACATGCTTTCAACTCAAACAGATTGAGTCGGCGTTGTCGGTGCATGCGCAGCGGCGTGCGTCGTCTGGGTGGGCTTCCATGTCGACACAGCCCAGATCACGACGATGTTCAGCGCGATGATGAGAGTCGACCACCAGGGGTAATACGGCAGCCACAAGAAGTTCGCGATGATCGAGATCGCACAGATCACGACTGCCGATACCCGTGCCCACGCCGTTCCGGTGAACAGTGCGAGACCGACGAGAGCGACGAGCGCGCCCAGCACGAGATGGATCCAACCCCACGTCGTCAGGTCGAATTGATAGACGTAGTCGATCCCGACTACGAACACTTCGTTTTCGGCGACGGCAGCGAGTCCTTGAAAGAACTGCACGATGCCGACCGTCACCAGGATGACTGCTGCCCCGATTGATGTTCCTACCGCGAAACCCTGCTTGACTGACGTTGTATCCGACATGGCGGTTTCCCTTGATTCGGTGGGGTGACCGGACACGTGCCCGGCACGTTGTACCGATCGTTGTTCCACCGGCCGACTGCCGTGAAACGGAAATGCCGGTCCGGTTCGGTGAGAAATCAGTGCGTTCTGCTCCGATGTACGGGCGAAATGTAACTTCTGGCCCCTGTTGATGCGATGTACCCCTTGCCGGAACGCGTGTGCGGAGGAATTGCTCGTAACCGAAGTTCACAGAAAACAAGAAGAATTCGGCACGGAATTCGACCTATTTGTCCAGCTGTACTGGTATTTTGACTGAATTGACCGGAAGCTACGGTCCGCGGAAAAGAGTAGCGAGAGAATGACGATCTTCGGCAGGCGTTCCGCGGGCATCTCCGCGACGGCCTTCGTCTTGGCAGCTGTTGTATCGACGGCACTTCCCGCGGTGGGGTCGGCAGCACCGGTCGCACTCACTCACGCGTGCACTCCCGAGATCAACGACAATTCGATGTCACTCGATCCGGCAGTGATAGACGGTTGGTACGACATCTCGACTGGTTCACCGGGAACGAAGATCAACTCGATCGAGGCTTGGCGGACAGTGCCGGGAGACATCCTCGAGTTTCGCGCATCGGTGACGATCAGAGCCCACGGAAGTCCCGTCCGAGGGACCCTTCGGATCGACGGCGCCGGCTTGACCGGAGATCAGGATTTGATCTCCAGAATGACGTTGACCCAAGACCTCGGTCGCTCAGGATCGACGGTCACCGATGCCGACGACGGCTCGGTCATTCCGGTTCGTGCCAAGCTCGCATTCGACGTCACAACTCCTGGACAAGTGGCACAGAACCAGACAGTCAACCTCTCGGCAGTCAAGATTGTCTTGGCAGGCGACACCACCGATCCGGGAGGTGAATGCCCCGGCCCCGGCCCCGGCCCGGGCTCCGGCGGCGGCGGGAATGGAAGCGGTGGCGGGAACGTCGGTGGTGACGGTTCCGGTGGGAACGGTGGGGATTCCGGTGACGCACTTCCCGGTCGTGACGTCGGAAACCGAGTACCAATTTCCCAGATTCCGTCCGGCCCGACTTCTCGCCCGTGACAGCGGCACCTGGATCCACGGTCCGTCGAACATGGGCCGCTGCAGTAGTGGCGACAATGCTCTTGATCGGCGGATGTTCCGACGACGGTGACTCGCCGACCCGCGTCCTCGCGACCGGCCAACAAGATTTGCGGCCAGAGATTCGCGCTGTGGTCGACGGTCCGGATGTCCCGACCACGCTTCGCATAGTCGACAGCACCGCTGACGTTCTGTCGATCAAGACGACGACAGACGGCTCGCTCATTCCGCCCGAGGATGTCAGTGAGATCGGATGGTGGGCAGATTCGGCATTCCCGGGTTCGGGCGCGGGCACCGTGGTGATCACCGGACACATCAACGACATCTATCAGGGTGACGGTTTCGGAAAGAAGTTCTCGACACTGGAAATCGGCTCGATCGTGACCGTGGCGGGCGCCGGGGGACAGACCTGGAACTACCGTATCGACGCGGTCGATCACTATGGCAAAGACGGCGAGCTGCCGGTCGAGCGATTGAACAGCCTCGACGGACCGGAAACCCTCGCGCTGATCACCTGCGGCGGCGAGTTCGTCGGTCCACCCTTCGGTTACGAGGACAACGACGTCGCGTGGGGAACTCCGGTGCCCGCATAGCCGAAAACCAGACGTCGGAACGGTTGATAAACTGGGCCCCGCGTTCGTGGCCATCCACGCACGTTTCGAAAGTCCGAAGAAGGAGATTGTGCTGTGGTTGACCTCGCCTATGTCATCGCTGGGTCCGAAGCGACTGGCGGTGCCGGCCTGCAGGTCGACCTGAAGACGTTCCAGGCATTGGACGTCTACGGCGTAGCGACCACCACATGCATCGTCTCGTTCGATCCCAAGAACAACTGGGGTCATCGCTTCGTGCCGATCGCTCCTGACGTGATCGCTGATCAGATCGAGGCTGCCACTGCGGCTCACGATCTGGACGTCGTCAAGATCGGCATGTTGGGCACTCCCGCCACGATCGAGGTTGTGGCAGAGGGTCTGCGTCGGCAGTCCTGGCGCCACGTCGTCCTCGACCCGGTCCTGATCTGCAAGGGCCAGGAGCCCGGCGCGGCTCTCGATACCGATACAGCACTTCGTGATTCGATCCTCCCGCTCGCCACCGTCGTCACACCCAACCTGTTCGAGGCACGCACCCTCGCCGGAATGGACAGTATCGAAAGCGTGGACGACCTCATCGAGGCGGCACGTCGTATCCACGACCTCGGACCCAAGTACGTGCTCGCAAAGGGTGGTGTCGAACTCGCCGGTGGCGACGCCGTCGACGTGTTGTTCGACGGCACCGACGTGACGGTTCTCTCCGCCCCCAAGGTCGGCGAAGAGCGCGTCTCGGGTGCCGGTTGCACGCTGGCCGCCGCGGTGACCGCCGAACTGGCAAAGGGCGCCGACGTGGGAGAAGCCGTCGCTCTGGCCAAGAAGTTCGTCACGGCGGGCATCGAAGGCCGCGTCTCGGCACACACGCCGTTCGACACCGTCTGGCAGGGCGCTTTCAAGGGATAGGCACACTGCGGCTCACATCGCCGCGTGCGGCCTGGCAGGATCGAGTGCGTGAGTACTGCGAACCTGAATCGAAGCGAAGTCGCCGAACGATCTAGAACCATCGACGTCACCGGGTACCGGGTGGAGTTGGATCTGCGATCGGCGGCGGACTCTGCCGCGAAGACCTTTTCGACCGTCACGACAATTGATCTGAAGTCGTCGGCGGAGTCCACGTGGCTCGACTTCATCGGTGCTGCAGTCGATTCCGTAGAGGTCGACGGTGCGTCCATTCCGGTGGAGTACGACGGGTCCCGGATTGTGGTGCGCGGACTCGGCGGATCGAACGTCGTTCGGGTGGCAGCACACGGCCACTACAGCCGTTCCGGCGAAGGGCTGCACCGATTTGTCGACGACGCTGACGATCAGACGTATCTGTACACGCAATACGAGCCCGCCGATGCCAGGCGTGTTTTCGCCTGCTTCGAGCAACCGGACCTCAAGGCGCCCTTCACATTCGAGGTGATAGCACCTGACGGCTGGGAAGTCCTGTCGAATCAGCCCGCGACACGGACTCTCTCCGTCGACGGTGCGCAACGCGTCACTTTCGCGCCGACGCTGCCGATCTCGACTTACATCACCGCGATCGCGGCCGGGCCGTATCACCGCGTGGCCTCGTCGTGGAGTCGCGGCGAACTCACTGTCGAGTTGGGCGCTTTGTGCCGGGCGTCTTTGGCTCCTCATCTCGATGCGGACAATGTTTTCGACATCACCCGTCAGGGGCTGGACTTCTACGCCGAGCACTTCGACTATCCGTATCCGTTCGGCAAGTACGACCAGATCTTCGTCCCCGAGTACAACCTCGGCGCCATGGAGAACCCGGGACTGGTGACCTTCACCGAGGCGTATGTGTTCCGCGGCACCGCAACCGACGAGCAGCATCAGCGTCGCGCCAACACGATCCTGCACGAAATGGCGCACATGTGGTTCGGCGATCTCGTGACCATGGTCTGGTGGGATGACTTGTGGCTCAAGGAATCCTTCGCCGACTTCATGGGATCGCTGGTCAGCGCCGAAGCCACTCGCTTCACCGATGCCTGGGTAGCATTTGCCATCAAGCGAAAGGCGTGGGCGTACCTCCAAGATCAGCTGCCGACCACGCATCCCATCGTCGCCGACATCGTCGATCTCGAAGCTGCAAAGCTGAACTTCGACGGAATCACCTACGCCAAGGGCGCTAGTGTCCTCAAGCAACTCGTGGCTTTCGTCGGCCGTGACGCGTTCTTCGAAGCGGCACGACGGTACTTCAAGGCCCACGCCTTCGGGAACACCACGCTTGTTGATCTGCTCGACGTGCTCGCGGAGACTTCTGGACGTGATGTGCGCGAATGGGCCCGAATCTGGTTGCAGACCACCGGAGTGTCCACGCTGTCGCTCGACGGAACAGACCTGGTCCAGACGGACCCGAGGCCGCACCGGCTCGCAGTCGGAATCTACGACTACAACGAGTCCGGAGATCTTGTTCGCACCGAACGCGTCGAACTCGACATCACCGAATCCCGCACGTCGGTTGACCTTCCGCCCGGAGCGCTCACACTGCTCAACGACGAAGACCTCACCTACGCGAAGGTGCGATTGGACGCGGAATCTCTGTCCACGGTCGAGGCGTCCCTGGACCGCGTGAGCGATCCGCTTGCGCGCGGTGTGATCTGGTCGTCGCTGTGGAACTCGGTGCGCGATGCGCAGCTCTCGGTGTTCCGATACCTCGACATGGTGGAACGATTCGCTCCCGCAGAGACAGATCTTGCGATTCTCAGCGCGATCCTGACCGATGCCCAATACGCGGTTCTTCACTACGTTCCGAAAAGCTTGCGGCCCAATGTCAGTGCGGGCTGGTTGGAAACGACCTGGAAGGCGGTGTTCGAAGCCGAACCGGAGTCCGGAAGACAGCTGGCGTGGGCACGGGCTCTGTCGGCCGCAGCAGCGGTCAACGATGCTCGTGCCGGCGAGCTGCGGTCGATACTCGACGGCACGTGCCCGGGACCGGTCGGACTGGCTCTCGATCCTGATCTGCGGTGGGCATTGTGGATCGCCCTGTCCGCGACCGGGCATGCGAGTGTAAGCGACTTTGACAGTGAGCTGAGCAAGGACAGCACGTCAGCGGGTCGAACGGCGTACGTCCGCGCCGCGGCGTCGATTCCCGATGCCGAGACCAAGGCGGCTGCCTGGGCGTCGGCGACCACCGATGCCTCACTCTCGAACGACCGCCTGGATGCGACGATCGCCGGATTCCGTTCGGGCACGGACCCGTCGTTGATCGAGGGATATGCGGTCGAGTACTTCTCGTCCCTGGGGGAGTGGTGGTCCGAACGCAGCATCGAGATCGCGCGACGGTTGGTGAACGGGCTCTTCCCGGCAGCTGAAGACACCTCTGCTGTCGATTCCTGGATCCAGGCCAATGCGGAGGCGCCCGCGTCGCTGCGGAGGCTTGTTCTCGAGCGTCGGGATCACCTGGCCCGAGACCTACGTGCCCAGGCGTCGAACGCAGTGATCTGACGCCATCAGCTCCGAAATGTCCTGTTCTTGGATATTGTCTAAACAGGGCTGCGACGGGAGACGACGTGCACACGATCACGGATCTGTCGCTGGTCACGGGCCCGGTTCCGCCCGTGGTGACGGTGCTCGGAATTCTGGCACTTCTGTGGCTGATCTTCTCGAGATCGAGGCGTCACGTGCTGATCTCGATTCCGGTCTGCATCGTCGCGGCAATTGCGATCACTCTCGTGCTGTACTGGCTGATCGAGAAGGTGTGGCACCCGTTCCCCGATCCGATTGCCCGTCCGGTCTACGTGTGGATCGGGTTGGGCATTCTCGGCGTGCTGCTGGGTGTTTCGCGGGTCTTTGCGGCGACGCGGATCGACGGCCGCGTGCTCACCGTGGTCTCCGTGCTCCTGGTGGTCGTGTCGAGCGCGGCTCACGTGAATCTGCAGTTCCAGTCGTATCCGACGTTGGGAACAGCGCTGGGACTCTCGGACGCGGAGAAGGTTTCACTCGCCGACCTGGACGACGGCAAGGACGGGGCGGTACCGGTTTCGCAATGGAAGGCTCCAGTGGACATGCCGTCGGCCGGCAAGGTCAGCACGGTCACGATTGCGGGGACGGTCTCCGGATTCAGCGCCCGCGACGCCGAGATCTACCTACCGCCCGCGTATTTCACCAACCCACGACCGGAGTTGCCGGTGTTGGTACTGCTTGCCGGCCAACCAGGCGCGCCCGAGGACTGGCTACAGGGCGGACGTCTCGTCCAGACCATGGATGCCTACGCCGCTGCGCATTCGGGCTTGGCTCCCGTTGTCGTCGTTGCTGACGGGACCGGGTCGGAACTGGCGAATCCGCTCTGCGTCGATTCCCAACTCGGGAACGTCGCAACGTACCTTTCGCGCGATGTCCCCGACTGGGTGCGCGGGAACCTCCAGGTGGATCCCGACCCGAGGAAGTGGGCGATCGGGGGACTTTCCTACGGCGGTACCTGCGCGTTCCAGATGGCAACGAACTTCCCCGCGGTATATCCGACGTTCCTGGATCTGTCCGGTCAGATCGAACCCACCCTCGGTGATCGGAAGCAGACGGTCGATGCAGCGTTCGGCGGTAACGAAGCCGCGTTCGTGGCAGTGAATCCGCAGGATCTGCTCCGGGAGAAGAAGTTCCCCGACAGCGCCGGAGTGTTCGTGGTCGGCAAACAGGACAACGACTACCGCCCAGGTCTTCAAACGCTCTACGAAGCCGCAAAAGCCGCAGGGATGGACGTCCAGTACGCCGAGGTCGACGGAGGACACAGCTTCCAGGTGTGGTCGGCTGGATTGGCGAGTCAATTAGGTTGGCTGGGAACGCGACTCGGCCTGCCCGGATGAACGTTCGTCTGGAAGTTCCGAAGACCCGATGATCAGCGGGTGAATTCTTCCGGTCGCCCCGGCTTCGGAGCCCAATCCCTGCGGATCTGCCACACTCGCGAGCCGAAGGTCGAGTGCGCCGGTCCATTCTCGGGTCAATTGCGCATCGAGTGCGTCGACGCGCTCGAGTAGCGGAGGGTGCTGGTCCGGCGGGCAGGCTTCGAGCAAGGTGGCGAATACCGCGCGTAGACGACGCTGGACCTGCGCGGAATTGGTACTGAAGTGCCGGATCTCGTCGGTGGCGACGGACACGTAATCGGTCCAGGTGCGTTGCTGCCCTCGGATCAGCGTGAGATCCGAGGTTGACGTGTCGAAGCGGACCCGCGGGGCGAGAAGTACCAGAAGATCTTCGATGTGGTCGAGAGCCTGCACGGCTCGGCCCGGGTCGTTGATGGCGGGTGACAGCGCCTTGAGCGCGATGTCCACGATCGACTGAAGCGCTGCACCGGGGCTGACGACCGGGCTGTGCGTGTCACCGAAGATCAAGCACGACATCAAGGTGTCAGGACGTACCTTCAGCGACGGTCCGCGTACCTCGAAGAGGGGCGCGTTCTGGGCGACGAACTCGCCGATGCTGGGGACGACCTCGACCGAGACGTCCCAGCGGCTCGCCAACCGCTGCAGTCGTGCGAGATCGATCGCCAGCAGAATCCGGCCGTCGGGTGAGAGGTGGCGCAGGCGAATCACCAGTGCGTCGGCGCTCTCGGAGGTTTCGGACTCGCGCGGTTGGGGGAGTGGGAGCGGCTGACTGGGTTTCGGTGCGCCGGAAGGTAAGTCCTCGTACAGCGGATAGGCACGAATCGTCGCGCTGCGACCTTGGGCCGCTATCCAACGCAGCAACCGACTGGAATTGAGAATCGACCCGACCTTCGCCACCAACGCGATGAACAGGATCGCACTGGCCAATGCCAGAAGCAGTGCGATCGCCGTGGAGATGGTCGGTGAGGAATTCTCCGAATCGAGCGCCAGATCGAGCGCAATGATCAAGGAGAAGACGAACGTGGCCAGAAACATGCCGATCGACCACCGCATCACTCGCTGTTGCGCAAGCATCGGGACCACCCGCACCGAAATCTGCGATGCGCCGAACTGCATTGCGAGGGTGATGGCGGTGAACACCAGACCGGTGAGAGTGATCATCCCGCCGGCGATGACGCTGAGCAGCGTTGCGGTGGCACCGGCGTCCACGCCCTCGGAAATGGTACCGACGTCGCCGTCGCTCACCAGGTCTCCGTCGATCCCGACGAGGATGTTCGCGGTGACGACGGACAGCACGACGAGGATCACGGGGAGGCGCCAGACCGGGACTGTTCGTAATCGTCGGCGAGTTCGGCGCCAGCGAATTCTGTCCGAAAGCCGCCGTGTTAGTCCGACTTTCGTCGTAGGCGTCGTGGTGTCGACGACGGGGAGTGGTGGTGGGGTCGGAGGAGTGGAACCGAAACTTCCTGACACCGTTTCCTGAACGTAGATCTTCGCGTGGATCATCGGCTCGCGATACCGCTGCTCACGGGCGACTGCCCGGCTCATCTTCGCGGGCTTGTCGCGGTAACGCGAACGCGCCCACGGCGCACCCGGGCGACTCAACCGAATTGCTCCGACCAACAGAAGCGGGGTGAAGAACAGTCCGATCAAGCCGGTCCAGAGTTTGCCCTTCATCAACGTGATCACGGCGAGTCCGAGTTGGATCACGATCGCGACGACAACGCCGATCAACGTCGCCAGGCTACGGTCCTGCTCATACGGGTCGAACTCTCCCGCGAACCCGATCGGGTGGACTCCGAGAAGGAAAAGGAACGAGATCGCGATGGCAACGAACACCGCGTCGATGGACGAGCGCCCCTCCTCGGCCCAGTAGACGTCGCGCAGATGTAGCACGAGTGCGTACTCGTCGAGGACCAGCGCGCTGCCGATACCGAACACCGACGCAAGAACACAGTTGGCGATCGGGGTGTGATAGTCGGCCAGAGCGATGAAGGCAAAGCCGGACACGAGCATCATCATCAAACCGAAAACCATGTGGTGGATGTGCATTCCACCGGGCGTGACATTGCCTGGCCACCACGAGACCTCAGCTCGGATCATTCGAACGCTGAACCGAATGAACAGGAACGTCAGGACAAAGGCGAGCAGAAGGAAGAACAGCGGGAGTCTGCCGGTGTCGACGACCGTGTGCTCGAACCAGGACCGCACGGCGTCAGCTCTTGCTGGTGGCGAGCTTGATCAGCTGAGGAGCCGTCGCGTCCGGAAGGTAAGCACGCGTGAGCGCGATTCCGATTCGAGGCAGGTCGGCCTCGTCGCGGAAACACAGGAAAACGGGTTCGTATCTCGGCTTGAACTTCTTCTTGAACGCGTGAAGAGACCGGAAGCCGTAGAGCGGTTCCATCGCGGCTCCGAGCATGTCGAGCAGGCGGTCCATCGATGCGGCGTCGGCGCCGTCGTCGCTGCGGGCCAGTGGCGCGCCGGACAGTGAGACGAATTGGGCACCTTGTTCTTTGAATTCGAGGGCCGACGATGCGATGAGGAACTCGACCACCGGCCGGAAGCCGTCCGGGCGTCGACGCATGACGTCGAGCGTCCAACCCCGGACAACGCCGCCTTCGCCGTACACCGGCAACCACGAGGTGACGCCGTGAATACTTCCCGTCGGGTCGACGGCCAAACCGACCCGGACGTCGCGATCGAGCGCCTCTTCGACGCTGCCGAGGGTGAACCCCATCTCGGGTAGTCCCTTGTCGCCCACCCATTCCTCGGATATAGCGCGCACCTGAGCCAATACGGAGAACGGTTCGTCTGCCAGTGTTGTCATCCGGAAGGTGATGTCGTCCTTCTTGGCCTTGTTGAGTGCCGAACGGATGTCCTGCCAGGACTTTCCGGTGAACTGCAATTCCGGCAGGTCGACGATCGTGTCCTCGGCGACCTGAACGGTGCGCCACCCCCGCCGGGTGGCGGCATCGGCTGTTTCCTTTCCTACGGAGAACAAGCAGGGAGTGAGGCCGTTGGCTTCGGACATCGTCGTGAACTCGTCGACCGCCGCGGCAAGTCGCTCGGGGCTCGCTATCGGATCGGCCAGCACCACGACGACACCGACATGCCGTTGGAATGCAACGACGCTCTCACCCGACTCGCCGAAGTAGTAACTGTTGCCGTCCCACGTCGTCATCCACGACATGGTTCCGCCGCCGTGCTGTTTGAGCAGTTCCCGAGCGGCGGCGCGAGGATCGTTCCCGGACAGCGGTCCGCCTCGAATCTTGCGCCGCATCGGCACGTGGAAAGCGTGACGGCCCTTGATCAGCAAGATGAGTTCGAGAAGCCAGAGCAGCGCGGTACCGACCGTGACGGCTCCGGCGCTTTCGTAGTCGAAGAAGATGACCGAACCGAGGACGAGGGCGGTGGCCAAGACCGTCAGAGAGCCGAACACCACGGCAACCCACCAGGCCCAGCGGCGACCTCGTCGCAACTGATCCGCGATCAGTGCAACGATGATCACGTCGACCAATGCGGTCCAGCCCGAACCGGTTTCGGCTTCCGTCGGCCCGAAGGGTCCACTGCCGGGGAACAACCACACGGCGATCTCGACCACTCCGATCAGGAGCAGGCCGATGAATCCGAGCAGACGGATCTCGCGTCGGGTTCGGGGGATGAAGCCGCGCTCTCCGTCGCCGAAGAACTTTTCGCCGACCGGGAGGAAGATCGCGACCGCGATGAGGTGCTGTACGTCGGCGAGGCGACCTTCGAAGAGAAAGGCGATCGCGATGTACGCGCACAGGATGGCGCGCACTCGCATTCGCCAAGGCGAGCGCAGAGTTGCGGTGGTCGCGGCGAGTGCGGCGATGATGGCGGTGGTGACACCGACGTCGCGGTGGGTGGCGAGGTTGCGAGCCCAATCCCAATCGGTGTGGCTGCCCGCCCAGAGGAGGAGCGATGCACCCAGTTCGCCCGCCAACTGACCGCTGATCGTGACGATGGCCGCGTTCTTGGTTCCCAGGCGCCACTCGCACCAGCCGACCGCGAAGGCAAAAACGACGATGATCGAAACATACTGACCCGGCGTCAAGCCGAAGAACCAACCCGTGACGAGGGTCCACCACTTACCTTCCTGCAAGGCAGGGACTCCGTAGGCGATGTCGTCGAACCACGAGTAGGTACGGACGTGATTCCACAAGGCGCCGGTCGCGATCCCGACGATGGTGATGGTGAGCACGACGATCGAGGTGAACGGCACGCGCCGCAGGACGCTCAGCGCGTCGGAGGCAAAGCGAGAGGCCCGGTTCGGCGCGCCCGGCGCGCTCTGGTCGGTCTGCGGGGTGGGGGTCTGGGACTGCTCAGCCATCGAGGTTCTCTTCTCGCCATACCGCACGGTGGATTCTGCCTGTTCAGCATGACAGGAATACAGACCGATAATCAGGCGAAGCGGTCAAAATGGACCAGACTGACTGGGGGTCTCAGTCTCGTGGCGCTACTGTCGAGCCATGGTGAACGGAGATTTACTGAATCGGGACCACCTGGTCGCCTCACTTGCCGCTTTCGAACCTCGGTCGGTCGAATTGGACGGAAGGCGCTCGGCGTCGGTGGTCATCGTCGTCATGCGGAGTGCGGACGGAACACCCGTGTTCCCGGTGACGAAGCGGCCGAGCAAGATGCGCGCTCACCCCGGTCAGTTCGCGTTGCCAGGCGGAAGCGTCGACCCGGGTGAGTCTTCCGAACAAGCAGCGGTTCGGGAGCTGTCCGAAGAGTTGGGCGTCGACGTCCCTGAGTCGAACATCATCGGCCGGCTCGACGACTACGTCACCCGTTCGGGATTTGTGATCCGACCGTTCGTCGTCTGGTCCGGTGAGGACATCGGGGGACTGGTACCCAATCCCGACGAGGTGGCCCAGGTGTATGCCGTGACGTCGGAGGAGCTCGACGTGGACTCGCGATTCGTCACCATCGAGGAATCACCGAACCCGGTGATCCAATGGCCTTTCCGAACGAGCCTGATCCATGCGCCGACCGGAGCCGTCATCTATCAGTTCCGCGAAGTGCTGAACGGACGGAACACGCGCATCGACAACCTCGAGCAGCCGGTGTTCGCCTGGCGATAAGGTCGGCTCGACACGCTCGGGACAGTTCGGGCTACGGCGCCTCGGCGAATAGTCCGTCGTGCTGTGGAAAGCTGGCCGCACGGCAATCGAAAGACGCGAGGTGTGTGCAGTGAACTCTGGCGAACAAGAACTGGTCCCCACGGATCGGATTCTCACTGTTCCCAACGTGCTCAGTATCGTGCGTCTACTCGCTCTGCCGCTGTTCGCCTACCTGCTGCTCGTCACGCACTCGGACGGCTGGGCATTGGCGCTGCTGATGCTCAGCGGGTTCACCGACTGGCTCGACGGCAAGTTGGCCAGGGTGCTCGGGCAGACCTCGCGTCTGGGAGCGCTTCTCGACCCGTTGGTCGATCGCCTGTACGTCGTGACGACACTGGTCACCTTCGTTGCCCGCGATTTCATTCCCTGGTGGGTCGCGGCGATTTTGATCGGCCGTGATCTTCTACTCGCGTTGACGCTGCCGATCTACCGCCGGCGTGGACTGCCACCGCCCGAGGTCATCTACCTCGGCAAGGCCGCGACCTTCCTGCTCATGTTCGCTCTGCCCTTGATTCTTGCCGGACACGGAGACTGGGCCATCGGACCGTTCACCCATGCCTTCGGTTTCGCTTTCCTGATCTGGGGAACCGTCCTGTACGTGTGGACTGCTGCGATCTACGTGCTCAAAGCCGTTGACGTTGCGCGAACGCACGAGGTCGTGCGCCGATGAAGTCGACCGGGGAGGACGTCCGTCGTAACCCGGTACCGTCGCTGCTTCGGTCGCTCATGACCGAACATCTCGATCCGGGCTACGAAGCGACGGCATTCGAACGCCAACACGAGCACACGACGAACAGATCCTCGAAGACGGGGCCGTGGCTGGCCCTCGGTGCACTGTTGATCGGGTTCATCGTCACGGTCTCTGCAGTTCAGGCCACCAAGCAGGTGACCGGCACCGAGGAGGTTCGAAGCGAGTTGGTCGCCAAGGTCCGTGACGCGGAGGATCGAATCGATTCGCTGGCCGCGTCCCGCGATTCACTCGGCGGCGACGTCGACGCCGCCCGTGGCTTGGCGCTCGAAGGCGATGCCAGAGGCAGCGCGGTCCTCGATCAATTGCGAGCGGTCGAATCCGGCGCAGGAGCCGAAGCTGTTCACGGGGAGGGGCTGGTGGTGACGTTGACGGACCCGGCCGGGCGCCCGAACCTCTCGGATGCGTCCCAGCGCAGCGTCGGCGGTAAGACAGTTGTCCTCGATCGCGATCTGCAGACCGTCGTCAACGCCCTGTGGGCTGGCGGAGCGGAGGCAATCGCCGTCGGCGGCGTGCGAATCGGGCCGACGGTGACCATCCGTCAGGCCGGCGGCGCGATGCTCGTCGACAACCAACCTGTCTTCTCGCCGTACCGCGTCGAGGCGATCGGCGACACGCGCGCGCTGCAGCGAGAGTTCGTCGTCAGCGACGCCTACGTGAGAATGTCGAGCGTCTCGCAACTGTACGGAGTCGGTTTCGCAGTGGCCGAGGACGACTCGTTGACACTGCCACCCGCGACGCCTCGTGCGGTCCGGGTGGCAACAGAACCCACAGAACCCAAGTGACAGAAGGAGTTCGATGAAGGCCGGTTCCGCCCTGTACGGACTCGCAGCACTGGTCGTCGGCATCGTCTTGGGCGTCGTTTTCAGCCCGCAGGTCCCCGACGTCATCCAGCCCTATCTTCCGATCGCTGTCGTTGCGGCACTCGACGCCGTCTTCGGCGGACTACGCGCGTATCTGGACGAGATATTCGACGCAAAGGTGTTCGTGGTCTCCTTCGTCTTCAACGTGCTCGTCGCGTCGTTGATCGTCTGGCTCGGCGATCAGTTGGGTGTGGGTACTCAACTCTCGACGGCAATCGTCGTCGTGCTGGGTATCCGGATCTTCGGCAACGCAGCGGCATTGCGACGACGACTGTTCGGAGCGTGAGCCATGTCCGACCACGCCACGACTGACCCCGAAGAACCGCCAGTGACGACTACGGGTGAAGGTCGTCACGAGTTGCGTTCGCCGTCGAAACATCGCACGAACGTCGTGTTCGCGATCCTCGCCGCCGTGCTCCTGGGTGTGCTCGGCGTCGCGATTGCCACACAGGTACGCAGCACCGTGGCCGGAGATTCACTCGACGCCGCGCGCCCTGCCGACCTCCTGGTGGTTCTCGACAACTTGAATCGGCGTGAAGCCGCGCTGAGGCAGGAAGTCGCGAATCTTCAGGAATCGCTTGCCACTTTGGAAGCCGGCGGCAACACCGGAGCAGCGCTCGACGAGGCGCGGGCGCGGCTGACCTCGCTCTCCATTCAGGTGGGGACCGCTCCTGCTACCGGACCGGGTGTGACGATGACCCTGACGGATCCAGCAGGGGGCGTCGGCTCCGAAGTGATTCTCGATCTCATCCAGGAACTACGTGCTGCCGGTGCCGAAGCCATCTCGATCGCAGGTGCGAACGGCGAACCCATTCGTATCGGCGTGAACTCGTGGGTGAGTGGGCGCGGCGGCGAGATCGAATTGGACGGAACCCGGATCGAGCAGCCGTACACTGTGACCGCGATCGGGGATCCACCGACGTTGGCAGCAGCGTTGAACATTCCCGGAGGCGTTTTCGACAACGTCGCACGCAACGGCGGAACTTCCTCAGTCGACCAATCGCAGCAGGTCACGATCTCCGTCTTGCGACAATTGAATCCGCGCCAATACGCTCAACCCGGAAATTGATCTTTTGCGTCCGACTTTCGGACGGCCTGTGAAAGGAAGCCACTGTGAGTGAGCTCGATACACCTACCGATCTGCGCTACACCGCGGAGCACGAGTGGGTGAAGCGGACCGGCCCGACCTCAGTTCGAGTCGGTATCACCGACTTTGCTCAGTCGCAGCTCGGTGACGTCGTGTTCGTCCAGCTTCCTGCTGTCGACGAAGACGTGACCGCCGGTGAATCGCTCGGTGAGGTCGAGTCGACCAAGAGCGTCTCCGACATCTTTGCTCCGTTCACTGCGAAAGTTCTTGCAGCCAACGGTGAATTGGACGGACAGCCTGACCTCGTCAACACCGATCCGTACAACACGGGTTGGTTGGTCGAGCTCGAGGTCGTCGACGAGGCCACACTCGACGCCGCACTCGCGGCAACGCTGGACGCGGAGGCATACAAGGGACTCACGTCCGAGTAGAAAACCTGCGCGTGGACCGGCCAACTCGTGTTGTGTCGCGGCCTGTCTCGCTGCACGCGGCGGTCTGCGCAGGGTACGGTCGTTAGGTACGCATGTGCCGAGTCGGGGCGCAGGGCCGTATCGAACGTGACTGTGAAAGATGCTCGTGAAGAAAGTGCACTGCGTAGTCCAGTGATTCATGATCTGGATGATTGACCCAGGAGGAGAAACAGTGAGCGAGAACGGTAACGACGCGGGCTATGGGGAGTCGCCGGCGGAGACCACTTCGGTTTTCCGTGCGGACTTCCTCAATGAGCTCGACAACACCTCCTCTGCAGCACCGGCCGCCGAGCAGCCGGTTTCGGGCGTGGAAGGCCTTCCCGCCGGAGCCGCCCTTCTGGTGGTCAAGCGGGGACCGAATGCAGGATCCCGCTTTTTGCTCGATCAGCCGACGACGTCGGCAGGTCGGCACCCGGACAGCGACATCTTCCTCGACGACGTGACCGTCAGCCGTCGTCACGCCGAGTTCCGTCAGGAAGATGCGGATTTCCACGTCGTCGACGTCGGAAGCCTCAACGGCACCTACGTCAACCGTGAGCCTGTCGATTCGGCAGTTCTCGCGAACGGTGACGAGGTTCAGATCGGCAAGTTCCGTCTGGTGTTCCTCACCGGCCCTCGTGCCGGCGGTTCGCAGGTCGGCGAGTCGTCAGCAGGTGCGGGTAGCTAATGACGGCAGTGCGGCAGCAGAGCCAGCCCGGAATGTCGATTGGTTCCGTGCTGGATCGGTTGCGTCCAGATTTTCCCGACGTGACGATTTCGAAGATCCGTTTCCTCGAGTCCGAGGGTTTGATCAGCCCACAACGGACACCGTCGGGATACCGCAGATTCTCTGTCGAGGACTGCGAGCGTCTTCGCTTCGTGCTGACCGCTCAACGTGATCAGTACCTGCCGCTCAAAGTGATCAAAGAACAACTCGAAGCGATCGACAGCGGCGCAGCGACGGTGAGTGCAGAAGTTCCTGCGCCTCGTCGTGCTCGCGTCCTGTCGATCGCTACGGGCGATGTCTCACCCGAGGCTTTCCGGGTCGATCGCGAAGTTCGAGTCGGTCGTCAGGACCTTCTCGCTCGCGCCGACATCGACGATCGGTTTCTGACCGATCTGATCCGTACCGGTTTGGTCGTTCCCGGCGCAGCGGGCTTCTTCGACGAGGACGCCGTGACGCTGGCGCGCACCGCGAAGGCGATGTCCGAGTACGGCTTGGAGGTTCGTCATCTGCGGGCGTTCAAGTTGGCTGCTGATCGTGAAGCGGGACTCGTGACCCAGATCGCCGGACCGGTTGCCAAGGGTCGTGACGCCGGAGCACGTGATCGTGCCGAGGAAATGGTCCGGGAACTGGCTGCGCTGTCGCTGACTTTGCACACATGTCTGGTCAAGTCGGCGGTTCGGGGAAGTCTCGATCGCTGAGTTCCTCGATCAGCGGGGCACACTCGAATAGAATTTCAGTACGACCGCATCGGAGTCGGTCGGCTGGATCACGTCAGGTTGGAGGCAAGCTCGATGGGCGAAATGCGTGTGATCGGAGTTCGTGTCGAGCAGCCTCAGAATCAGCCGGTCCTGTTGCTGCGAGAGTCCGACGGCGATCGGTACCTGCCGATCTGGATCGGGCAAACCGAAGCTACCGCGATTGTTCTCGAACAACAGGGAGTCGAGCCGGCGCGGCCGCTGACTCACGACCTGATCAAGATCTTGATCGAATCATTCGGTCGGAGCCTCAAGGAAGTGCGGATCGTGGACCTGCAAGAGGGCACTTTCTACGCGGATCTCGTCTTCGACGAGCAGACCACCGTCTCGGCACGTCCGTCGGACTCGATTGCATTGGCCCTGCGCATCGGCGTTCCGATCTTCGCGTCGGAGGCTGTTCTCGCCGAGGCCGGTCTGGTCATTCCTGACGAGCGCGAAGACGAGGTCGAGAAGTTCAAGGAATTCCTTGACACCATCTCGCCGGACGACTTCAAAGCCACTGACGGTTAGTCCTGTTTGTCCGTAATCAGGCTTTAGTCTTCAACTCTCAAGTAGAGGTTGAGTCTCGGTCGGCGTGTTGCGTTGACCGAGCACCCTCGTGGTCTTACCGTTGCGTGCGGTGGAGATCTTCTCGCCTTGTCGATCGAGGCGTACTCTGGGTAAGTCCACTCATGGAATTACCTGCCTTGGATTCACATCTGAAAGTTCGGTCGGCACGGGATTCTCGTGACTGCTGATAGCACAGGTTGGTTACATGATGGCGAAGCGAGAGGGAGACGGCAGTGGAAGAACAGTCGAATGAGCGCGGAACGGGCATAGCCGATAGTGCCGAGCCGACTGCAGAAATGTCTTCCGAAGAGCTGCAGCCAGGCCTGTTCCCGGACGATTCCATCCCCGACGACCTCGTCGGATATCGAGTACCCAGTGCGTGCCAGATCGCCGGGATCACGTACCGCCAACTCGACTACTGGGCACGGACGTCGTTGGTTGTTCCGTCAATCCGTGGCGCTGCCGGATCCGGTAGCCAACGTCTGTACTCCTTCAAGGACATCCTCGTTCTGAAGATCGTGAAGCGTCTGCTCGACACCGGCATCTCACTGCAGAACATCCGCGTTGCCGTCGATCACCTCCGTAAGCGTGGCGTCCGCGATCTTGCCAACATCACCCTGTTCTCCGACGGCACCACCGTGTACGAATGCACGTCTCCCGAAGAGGTCGTCGACCTCCTCCAGGGTGGGCAGGGTGTATTCGGCATCGCAGTCAGTGGAGCGATGCGTGAACTCACCGGAACGATCGCCGACTTCCCAGCCGAGCGGGCTGACGGCGGCGAAAGCGATCCCAACCCGGAAGACGAGTTGGCTTCGCGACGCAAGAATCGCGCCAGCCGCAAAACCGGATAACGCACGTCACATCTCTTTGGAGGATGCCACGGTGCAGGTAGGCGTTTCGGTCAACTAGACTGGGCCTGCGTCGCCGGCGTACGGGAGAGCCTCGGATACCGATTCACCGAACTTGTCTTTGTTTCAGTCTTTGTCTCAAAGGTCAGTCGTGAGCGGGATCAGGGCGCCGAAGGAGCAATACCTCCCCGTCAATCTCTCAGGCACCAAGGACCGTACGGGCTCCGACGCCTCTGGAAAGCGGTGGGACAACCCACCCGCCGACGGGGAAAGGCTGTGGCTTCCGTCTATCGGCGGATCACTACCGAATCTCTCAGGCGCTCGGGAATCGAGCATGCGACAGAGGGGGAGGAACGCACCGCAGTTCGGTGTGTGTCCTGATCCTCCGATCTGTCTGGGAGTTGTCGTGATCGACGCTGCAAGCCGTATATTTGCCGACCGCCATGTCGGTCCGAACGCCGCGGAACTCGCGCGCATCCTCGAACTCGTCGGTGTCGATTCACTCGACGAACTGGCAACCAAGGCCGTTCCCTCCGTCATCCTCGACGCTGCCCCGAACGGCATCGCGGCCGGACTCGACGCTCTGCCGCTTCCGGTCGCAGAGCACGAGGCACTTGCCGAACTGACTGCACTCGCAGCCCAGAACACTGTCGCGACGTCGATGATCGGCGTCGGCTACTTCGACACGTTGACGCCGCCGGTGTTGTTGCGCAACATCATCGAGAACCCGGCCTGGTACACCGCGTACACCCCGTATCAGCCGGAGATCAGCCAGGGCCGCCTCGAAGCCCTCCTCAACTTCCAGACCATGGTCGCCGATCTCTCCGGCATGGAACTGGCCAACTCGTCGATGCTCGACGAGGCCACCGCCGCTGCCGAAGCCATGACGCTCCTGCGCCGCGCGAACCGCAGCAAGTCCCCACGCTTTGTCGTCGACGCGGACCTGTATCCGCAGACCCTCGCCGTCATCGAGACACGCGCCGAGCCGCTCGGCATCGAGATCGTCTCCGCAGATCTCACTGCCGGACTGCCCGAGGGTGATTTCTTCGGTGTCATCGCCCAGATCCCGGGCGCTTCGGGACGCGTCGTGGACTACACCTCGATCATCGCGGAAGCTCACGAGCGCGGCGCGCTAGTTGCCGTCGGCGCCGACCTTCTTGCGATGACGCTCATCACCTCGCCGGGTGAACTCGGTGCGGACGCGTGCTTCGGCACCACCCAGCGCTTCGGTGTTCCCATGGGGTACGGCGGACCGCACGCCGGTTACCTGGCCGTGCACTCCAAGCACGCGCGTCAGCTGCCCGGCCGTTTGGTCGGCGTCTCCATCGACGCCGACGGAGACAAGGCATACCGCCTCGCGCTGCAGACACGTGAGCAGCACATTCGCCGTGAGAAGGCGACGTCCAACATCTGTACCGCGCAGGTGCTCCTCGCGATCCTCGCTGCGATGTACGCGAGTTACCACGGCGCCGAGGGGCTCAAGGCGATTGCGTTGCGCGTCGCTGCCCGCGCACACGCGTTGGCAAACGGCCTGCGCGAGGGCGGCGTGGCCGTAGTCCACGATTCGTTCTTCGACACTGTGCTGGCTCAGGTTCCGGGTAAGGCGGCCAGCGTTGTCGCTGCGGCCAAGGAATCCGGGATCAACCTGCGTCTGGTCGATGCCGATCATGTCGGTATCTCCTGCGACGAGGCCACCACCGCCGACCACGTCCTTGCCGTGCTCGACGCGTTCGGGATCGAGGATGCTGTTGTCGCCATCGAAGCCGAGGGCAATTCGGTTCCGGCTGCTCAGGAGCGCACCTCCGACTACCTGCAGCACGAAGCCTTCACCCGTTACCGTACGGAAACGGCAATGCTTCGCTACCTGCGCGCGCTCTCCGACAAGGACATCGCCCTCGATCGCAGCATGATCCCGCTGGGTTCGTGCACCATGAAGCTCAATGCGACCGCCGAGATGGAATCCATCACCTGGCCCGCGTTCAACGCGATCCATCCGTTCGCGCCCACGTCGGATGCACCCGGTCTGCTGAAGATCATCAAGGATCTCGAAGACTGGCTGGTCGCGGTCACCGGCTATGACAACGTCAGCCTGCAACCCAACGCCGGCAGCCAGGGGGAGTACGCGGGCCTGCTCGCGATCCGCAACTACCACCTCAGCCGGGGCGACGACCACCGCGACACCTGCCTCATCCCGTCGAGTGCTCACGGCACCAACGCGGCGTCTGCCGTCATGGCCGGGATGCGCGTCGAGGTAGTCGCCTGCCGTCCCAACGGTGACGTCGACGTCGACGATCTGCGCGCGAAGATCGCCGATCACGCCGAGCGTCTCGCCGCGATCATGATCACCTACCCTTCAACACACGGTGTCTACGAGCATGAGATCTCCGACATCTGCGCAGCGGTACACGACGCCGGTGGCCAGGTGTACGTCGACGGCGCCAACCTCAATGCGCTTGTCGGCCTTGCCCGTCCGGGCCGATTTGGCGGCGACGTCAGCCACCTGAATCTGCACAAGACCTTCTGCATCCCGCACGGCGGCGGCGGACCCGGCGTCGGCCCGATCGGTGTGCGCTCACACTTGACGCCGTTTTTGCCCGGACACCCGATGGCCCCCGAACTCGGTGGTAGAGGAACGATCTCGGCAGCGCCGTACGGCAGTGCGTCCATTCTGCCCATCACCTGGACCTACATCCGGATGATGGGTGCTCAGGGCCTGCGCCGCGCCAGCCTGACCGCCATCGCGTCGGCCAACTACATCGCGCGTCGACTCGACGAGTACTTCCCGGTTCTCTACACCGGCGAGAACGGCATGGTCGCGCACGAGTGCATCCTCGACCTCCGTGGGTTGACCAAGGACACTGGCGTCACCGTCGACGACGTGGCAAAGCGTCTGGCCGACTACGGTTTCCATGCACCGACCATGAGCTTCCCCGTGGTCGGCACACTGATGGTCGAGCCCACCGAGAGCGAGAACCTCGAAGAGATCGACGAGTTCTGCGAGGCGATGATCGCTATTCGCGGCGAAATCGATCGCGTCGGCGCCGGCGAGTGGACGGTGGAGGACAACCCGCTACGCGGTGCTCCCCACACTGCCGGAAGCATTGCAGCGCAGTGGGATCACCCGTACTCGCGTGAGATCGCCGTCTTCCCGCGAGGCAAGGCTCGCCCGAAGGTGTGGCCGTCCGTGCGTCGTATCGACGGTGCACATGGCGACCGCAACCTGGTCTGCTCGTGCCCGCCGATCGAAGCGTTCGCAGGCAACTAAGGCGTGTGCCCGCCGGAGATCATCACCTCTCGCGTACGAGTTCGAGAACGGTGATCTCCGGCGTTGCGCCGACGCGTACCGGCGGGCCCCAAGCCCCGGCGCCACGCGTCGTGTACAGCACTGTGTTTCCGACCCTGTCCAAGCCTTGCACCGAAGGCTGCTGCAGCGGAACGAGATACCTCAGCGGCCACATCTGACCGCCGTGAGTGTGCCCGGACAGCTGCAGATCGATACCCATCTCGGACGCCTCGATCGCCTGACGCGGTTCGTGCGCGAGAAGCAAGGCGAAAGTATTCGGATCGCGACCTGCGAGCGCGGCAGTAAGGTTCGGCTCGTACGGGGCCGGCGACGTGTAGTCGTGGATGCCCACGATGTCGATGGTGTCGCCGTCATGCTTGATCGAGGCGCGACTGTTGCGAAGTGTGGTGATCCCCAATGTTTCCCACACGTCGAGCCATTTGCCACCGTCGTCCGCGTAGAACTCGTGGTTTCCGCTGACTCCGAAGATTCCGTCCGGCGCCTGAAGATCGGCGAGCGGAGCAAGATCGGGAGCAACTTTTGCGACGGTGCCGTCCACGAGATCGCCGCCGATCGCGATCAGATCGACATTCTGCGAGTTCACGATCTCGACCACCTTGCGGGTGAAGTCGACCCCGCGGGCCGGTCCCACGTGCAGGTCGGTGATCAAGGCGATCCGGTATCCGTTGAAGCCCTCAGGTAGGCGAGCAAGCGGCACGCGGACGCGTGAAATCTTGGGGCCCGACGCCTCGTAGACGCCGTAGCCGGCGGTGCCGATCGCCGCGAGAGTGACTGCTGCTGTAGCCAACTGCAACGTACGACGCTTGGCCGGGTCGACTTCGGTCGTGGTATCCGTGCGGCGTGCACGTAGTCGACTGATCCCGGCAAACAGCCCGATCACGAGCAGTCCGGGAATCAGGTACAGCCACGAAGCCAGCCAGACCCATCCGAGAAATCCGATCGGTCGCGCCCAGGACGTCGGGAAGATTTCGCCGCTGCCGACCCCGATGAGCGTCGAGACAGCCAAGACCACAAGCGCAGTGTCGGCAAGACGAGCCCATCGCCTCGGGATGCCGGTGGCGCGAACGAGTCGGCGGTGCAGGAACCAGGTCAGAAGGGCGAGAAGGACCGCAAAAACCGCGACGCGCCCCATCAGGACAGCATCTTGGTCACTGCGGCCGCGAGAGCGGGGTCGGACGTCGAATCGACGCGAACCAAGGTTCCGCCGGTCCGATCCGAGACGTCTTGGAGTGTGGAGACGTCGTCGCCCGCACCGACGACGATCACGTCGACCTGTACCGGACGCGACGGATTGCCCGCAGCGGCGATCGCGCTGAGCAGTTCGGCTCGCGTCGTGGTGGATTCGTCAGGTGTACTCGAGGTGATCAGCAGCACCGAGTTGACTCGTCCCGCGTCGAAACCGTCAACCGCGGCTTTGTACGAACTGGCAAGCGCCGGGTACTTGGAGGTCTTTCCGCCGGCTCGAAGCCCGTTGAGGAAATCGGTGATGGTGGCACGCCGATTCGGCTCGGACAGTGAACCGCCCGGAACCAGGATGCGCTCGGACGGTTTTCCGTCGGTGCCCGTGCTGAACTCGCGAAGGCCGATGTCCGAAGCGTCAGGGCTGCGACCCAATTGCGTGTTCACTGCCGCGGCAACGTTCGCCAAGCGGGTAGTGCCACCGTCGTCGGTACCCATCGACGCCGACGTGTCCATCAGGATGGTGGCACTACGCGGAGAGACCGGATTGGCGACGATGTCACCGAGCGCAGCTGCGGTTTCGGCCGAAGCCGGTTTCAACGTGGACGAGATCTTGGCCGGAGACACCGCACCGAGATCGGGAAGATCTTGACCCTCGACCCGGAAACCGGCGCCGACGAACAACTGTGACTGATTCGGCTCACGCATGAAATCGGCAAACTGCGCCGCTGCGCGCGAGGCAGTTTCGTCGATCCCGCTGCCCGAGACGATGACCGCCGGATAGTCCGCGACTGGCGTTGCGCCGGCGGGGGAGTACGTCGTCATCGCCGCGTTCGCGCTCTGCGCTATCGACTGTTCCGTGGCCGGAACGGCTTTCACCGAATCCGGTGTTCCGGCGCTCAGTGCTCCGAGGGCTTCGGCGGTGGACGTCGGGGGAGTCGGCAAGGATTGGAACTGCAATGCCCGCGCACTGAGCGCAGCGTTGACCTGCGCGGACTTCGCCTGATCCGTCGTGACCGGACCGGCACCCGCATCGGCGACGTCGGCAGCGATTGCCTGTGCGGCCATCGAGGTTTCGGTACTTCCGACCGGCAGGGCGACCGTCAGATCGGAAGGCAATGACTTCCAACTCGATGCTGCGCCGGCCAATGCTGCCGCGGTCTCGGGGCCGGTTGCCAGAACGATCGGGGAACTCGCGAGCGAGCGAGGATCACCGTTGATCACGGCCTTGCCCGCCAGCGGCGCGAGTTCGAACGAGCTCGTCGGGATCCACAGGGAGGGACGCGGTCCCAATGCTGCGTCGTCCCAGGATGCCGCCGGACCGGCTTCGAGTGCCGTCGAGACCGACGCGGACGGCGCACCGTGCACCACGACGGTGATGCAGTGATCGCGCACGACCGGAGAGGTCTGGGTGTACCGCTTGGCCAGTTCCTCGATCTGTGGGGCGATGGACGGATCCGCGGTGACGTCGAGTGTCTTGTTGCCTTCGACGCACGTACCTGCTGCCTGCTGGCCCTGATCGTCGATCCGGTTGCTGAGGGCCTTCCACCCGAAGAAGCCTGCAACGATCAAGACGATCAGCACGACGACGAGAATCGGCCCCTTGCTGATACCTCTGGCGCCTGACCCGCCGCGATGTTCGCCCACGTACCTTGCCCTACCTTGGTCACTCGAAGAATGTCTGCTGAACGGACTGTGTCCTCAGCCAGTCTAGTGACGAATCTTCGGGGCCTACGCGAACAGCCTCGACACCGGTTAGCGGTGCCGAGGCTGTTCGGGTTCAGCTTCGAGTTCGAAGAGGGTGAAATCAGGCGTTGGCAGCCTTGTACTCGCGGCGGCGGCGATGCAGGATCGGCTCCGTGTATCCGCTGGGCTGCTTCGCGCCTTCGAGGATGAGTTCCTTGGCAGCCTGGAACGCGATGTTGGAATCGAAATCAGGTGCCATGTTGCGGTACTCGGCGTCGCCCTCGTTCTGACGGTCGACAACCGGGGCCATGCGCTCGAGTGCACTGACAACGTCGCTCTCGCTGACGATGCCGTGACGCAGCCAGTTGGCGAGCAGCTGGCTCGAGATGCGCAGGGTGGCGCGGTCCTCCATGAGCGCGACATCGTGGATGTCGGGAACCTTGGAGCAGCCGACACCCGCGTCGATCCAGCGGACGACGTAGCCGAGGATGGACTGGCAGTTGTTGTCGAGCTCTTCCTTCTTCTCCGCGTCCGTCCAGTCGGTGCTGGGAGCGAGCGGGATGGTCAGGATGTCGTCGACGCTCGCACGCGGCTTGCCCTTCAGGCTGTCCTGAACAGCGAACACGTCGACGCGGTGGTAGTGCGTCGCGTGCAGCGTTGCGCCGGTCGGCGAAGGAACCCACGCGGTGTTGGCGCCGGCCTTGGGGTGGCCGATCTTCTGCTCGAGCATGTCTGCCATCAGCTCGGTCATGGCCCACATGCCCTTGCCGATCTGCGCCTTGCCCTGCAGGCCGCAGGCCAGTCCGGTGTCGACGTTCCAGTCCTCGTAGGCACCGATCCACTTCTGCTTCTTCATCTCGGCCTTGCGCACCATCGCGCCGGCTTCCATGGAGGTGTGGATCTCGTCGCCGGTGCGGTCGAGGAAGCCGGTGTTGATGAACACGACGCGGTCGACGGCTTCCTTGATGCAGGCAGCGAGGTTGACTGTCGTGCGACGCTCCTCGTCCATGATGCCGACCTTGAGCGTGTTCTCGGGAAGCCCGAGGACCTGCTCGACGCGGCCGAACAGTTCGGTGGTGAAGGCAACTTCCTCGGGGCCGTGCTGCTTGGGCTTGACGATGTAGATCGAGCCGGTGCGGCTGTTGTCGAGCGGGCCGTTGGCGTCACTGATCGAGAGGCCGTGCACTGCACAGGTGCTCGTGATCAAAGCGTCGAGAATGCCCTCGGGGACCTCGTTGCCGTCGGCATCGAGGATCGCGGGATTGGTCATGAGGTGACCGACGTTGCGGACGAACAGGAGCGAACGACCGTGCAGGCTGAGTTCGCTGCCGTCGACGGCGGTGTACTTACGGTCGCCGTTGAGCGTACGAGTGAAGGACTTGGCGCCCTTCTTGATCTCCTCGGACAGATCACCGCGATTGAGGCCCAACCAGTTCCGGTAACCGACAACCTTGTCGTCGGCGTCGACAGCGGCGACCGAGTCCTCGAAGTCCATGATCGTGGTGACGGCCGATTCGAGAACGACGTCCTTGACACCGGCGGCGTCGGTGCTGCCGATCGGGGAGGACGCGTCGATCTGGATCTCGGCGTGCAATCCGTTGTTGAGCAGCAGGATGCTCGTCGGTGCGTCCTTCTCGCCGAGGTAGCCGACGAACTTCTCCGGCTGGGCGAGGGTGGTGACCGTACCGTCTGCCAACGTGATCTTCAGTTCGCTGCCGTCGATCACGTACTTGGTCGAATCTGCATGCGACCCCGACGCGAGAGGTGCTGCCGCGTCGAGGAATTCACGCGCCCAGGCGATGACCTTGTCGCCGCGGACCTTGTTGTAGCCGGAACCCTTCTCGGCGCCGTTCTCCTCCGAGATGGCGTTGGTGCCGTACAGCGCGTCGTACAACGAACCCCAGCGGGCGTTGGACGCGTTGAGAGCGAAGCGCGCGTTGAGGATCGGCACGACCAACTGCGGGCCGGCCGTCGAGGTGATCTCAGTGTCGACGTTCGCGGTGGTGACCGAGAACTCGGCAGGCGTCGGCAAGAGGTAGCCGATCTCCTGCAGGAACGCCTTGTATGCGGCAGCGTCGATGGGAGCGCCGGCATGATCGCGATGCCACTGATCGATCTGAGCCTGCAGATCGTCACGCTTGGCAAGCAAATCGCGGTTCTTCGGTGCGAGCTCGGTGATGACCTTGTCGGCGCCGGCCCAGAACGTCTCGGCGTCTACACCGGTGCCGGGAAGAGCCTCCTCGACCACGAAGTCGTAGAGAACCTTGGCAACCTGAAGACTGCCGACCTGAACGCGCTCAGTCATGAATAGCCTCACTTTTCCGAAAGCGGAGCACCACATATGGATGCCATGAACCAACATCAATGTTACCTGGGAGTATTCCCACCGCTGTCCGCGCCCTGAGCTGCGATAATCGGGCGCGAAGAGCTGAAACGATCAAGTGAAATTCGTTCTGTCTAGAGTTTGCGCGCGGAAATCTCGAAACCGGCCTTGGTTAGACGCTCGACCAGGACGTCGCCGAGCGCTGTCGATGGAGTCAATACGCCGGTGGCCGCGGGGAGATCCTTGTGGTCCTTCGCCAATGACAACGCAGATTCGCCGAGCATTACCGCCGTCGCGCTGTATCCCGGGTCGCCCTTCGCCTTCACTCGTGAGGTGTATCGAGCGCCGGTCGTGGTCGTGGTGAACACATCGAGCGTGAAGTGCCCCTTCTTCTGGGTGCTCTCGCTCGGGCCCTCGCCGGGCGCAGGCAATACCTTGTCGAGAAGGAAACGCGTCGGAGGAAGAGCGAGTCCGGCGACCAGCGCGCCGAGGCCGACTGCGACACCGCCCGCGATTACCGGTGACACCACCGAGGAACCGACACTCATCACCTCGCTGTACTTGAACTTCTTGCCGTACGCCCACTCTCGGAGCGCATTGCTGCGACGGACGACTCGTGTGTTGTACGACGCCATCACGAACGGTGCCTTCCAACCCTTCAACGACGGATCGATCTTCTTGCCGTCGACCACGCTCACGTCGCTCTGTCGTCCGAGGTCGGGCTCCCGGTCACGATCGGGGCTCAATGAATACGGCGAGGCCGCGAGTTTCCGCAGGCGCGCATCGTCTTTCGACACGTCGATCTGATTGCGAAGCGAATCGATCGTGCCACCGCTCACGCCGCCGCGCAGCGCCGTGACCACCAGCGTTGTGTCGGTGAGCTCACCGGCGCCGTCGGCAGTGACCTTCTCGTGGAGGACGTGAACTCCGAGATCGGAAGGGATGGAATCGAATCCGCAGGAATGGACGATCTTTGCGCCGGTCGAGACCGCCAGCTCATGGTTGGCGTCGATGCTCTCGCGGTGGAACAGCACCTCACCGGTGAGGTCGACGTAATGAGTTCCGGCGGAGGCGCATTCGTGAACAAGGGTGTGACCGTACTTGGCGTACGGGCCGACCGTGGTGGCGACGACCCGAGTTCGCTGCGCGAGCGCCTTCAATGCGGTGGCGTCGTCGGCGTCGGCAATGATCAGGGGGAGATCGGCAGCGGCGGTACCCAGATCGGCGCGAGTGGCTGCCAACTTCTCGAGGGAGCGGCCACCGAGGCCGATTTTCGTGCCTTCGGGAGCATGTTTGACGAGGTAGTCGGCGAGTAGCTTTCCGACGAAGCCGCTCGCTCCGTAGACGATGATGTCGAGTTCTCGGGCGGGCGAGGTTCCAGTCATGGAGCCAGCCTACAAACGCGCACTCGAAAGTGATGTGACCGAGGTCACTCAACAGGGAGGGGTTCCTTGACGACGAGGATCGGAGCCTCCACTTCGAGCAGGAGACGCTGCAGTGGGCGTTCGAGGAGGAACTTGCCGATGGGGGACATCCGGCGTGTTCCGACGATCAGGAGATCGACACCCGCGCCGTGGACCAGGTTCACGAGCGCGGTCACCGGATCGCCGTCGTGCTCGGTGGTGCGCAGATCCCACTTCGTCTCCGAGAATCCACCGGCGTCGAGCGCTGACTGAATCTCGCCGCGAAGAGCGGCCCGATCGTCCTCGGTGTCTCCGGTGTCGGCCGTGTCCCCGATGTTGACATCGTCCAGGACGTGCAGAACCAGCAGTTCCTCGCTTCGACCCACGGATTCCCGTGCGGCGGCCACGATTGCGGCGCGGCCTTCCGGGCTGTCCTTGTGTACGACGGCGATCGTCATGGTTCCTCCGAGTCGGTGAGCAGGTTCGCAGTCCATTATCGCCTGCAATGCTGTGCCCTACCTGAATTGAGCTACTCGACACGGGGGTTTGGCGGTGACGAGATCGCCACATCGGGGCGCCTAGGTGCTGCCTGTCACCACTGCGGGGTGCCGCCCATCACCACGGCGAGGGTTTGTAATCCTTGAGGAAGCAGCCGTGCAGGTCGATACCCAGTTCGCCCTGAACGATGGGGTCGTAGACGCGGGCTGCACCGTCGACGAGGTCGAGTGGTGCGTGGAAACCTTCGTCGGCCAACCGCATCTTGGTGAAGTGCGGGCGTTCGTCGGTGATCCAGCCGGTGTCGACGGCGGTCATGAGGATGCCGTCGTCGAGCATTTCCTTGGAGCTGGTGCGGGTCAGCATGTTTAGTGCTGCCTTGGCCATGTTGGTGTGCGGGTGGCCAGGGCCCTTGTATGCGCGGCTGAACTGGCCTTCCATGGCGGAGACATTCACGACGTACTTGCGTCGCGCAGCTGCCGCGG
The DNA here is from genome assembly GCF_003797745.1 of Rhodococcus sp. WS1. NCBI lineage: Bacteria > Bacillati > Actinomycetota > Actinomycetes > Mycobacteriales > Nocardiaceae > Rhodococcus > Rhodococcus sp. WS1. The sequence goes on from NZ_RKLZ01000001.1 coordinate 60,332, forward strand.
CCATCGACGGGCGCAGGCGTGAAACGAGGATGAAGGGCGCGACCGAGTTGCAGAGCTGGACTTCGAGAAGCTCGATCGGATCGACTTCCTCGACGGTCTGGACCCAACTGTTGGTGTGCGCGAGGTCCGGCAGCAGCCCGCCGGCGTCGATGGCGATGCCTTGCTCGATGCGATCGGGTGAAGCCGACTTGGCGACGAGTGCGAGTGAACTGACCGCGTCGGCGGACAGATTTCCGGAGGTGATGCTTGCGACGTCCGACAGCGATCCGGCCAGAGCCGCGGGGTGGGCGTCGCTCGTCTGGCCGAAGGTCAGGACATCAGGGAGTTCACCGGCGGGTAGTGCTCCGGACTCGGCGTCAACCAGAGCGCCGTAGGCACCGGGGGAGCGTCGGACGGTCTGCGCGGCGTTGTTGATGAGGATGTCGAGCGGACCCTGTGCGGCAACGGAATCCGCGAGTGCAACAACCTGGGCGGGGTCGCGGAGGTCGATGCCGACGATGCGCAGACGGTGAATCCAGTCGTTGCTGTCTTCCATCGCCTTGAATCGGCGGATCGCGTCGTTGGGGAATCGCGTCGTGATGGTCAGATGTGCGCCGTCACGCAGCAGGCGCAGCGCGATGTACATACCGATCTTCGCGCGGCCGCCGGTCAGAAGTGCGCGTCGGCCGGTGAGATCAGTGCTCGCATCACGTTTGCTGCGGCTGGTGGCAGCGCACTCGGGGCACAGTTGGTGGTAGAAGGCGTCGACTGCGGTGTAGCGCTGCTTGCAGATGTAGCACGGTCGCGCCTTGATGAGCGTGCCGGCGGAAGCGCCGGCGGTGTTCGACTTGATCGGAATGCCTGCGGTCTCGTCGTCGATGCGATCGGGTGAACCTGTGGCAGTCGCGGCGACTACTTGGCGGTCCGCTTCGTTGACGGCTGCGCGCGAGGCGAGGCGTCGCTTCTTCTTGAGTCGCTTGAACAGATGGCCGACAGCGCGCTGCATGGTGATCGAATCGGGATGCTCGTCGTCGAGTTCGGCGGCTTCGGAAAGGACCTTCAGGCAGATTTCGAGTTCTGCGGGGTCGAGGCCGGTGAGTTCGGCTCGAGCAGATTCTGAATCGGCTGTTTCCAGCGAATCTGCCTGCAGTGCATCCGACTTCTTGGTGTCTGTATCCACTTCGAACTTCTGTTCCATCTCGATCGCCGCTCGCGCGGACTGTTCCCTGGTGCGGGAACTTCGCCAATTACGAGAAAAGCTCCGGTTCGATGAACCGGAGCTTTTCCTGTCTGTCTCAACACAGAGTGTCCGAGGGGGGACTTGAACCCCCACGTCCGTTAATAGGACACTAGCACCTCAAGCTAGCGCGTCTGCCATTCCGCCACTCGGACTCGGCCCCGATTTCTCGGTGCTGGGAAAGAGTATCCGATGCCATCGCCAGGTCCCAAATCGCCCCACTGCTGTGCGCCTTTATTAACCGCCGGGGGTTAATAAAGGCGCACAGCAAAAAGACCCCAACCTGATCAGGCTGGGGTCTTTCTGCTGTATTCGAGTGTCCGAGGGGGGACTTGAACCCCCACGTCCGTTAATAGGACACTAGCACCTCAAGCTAGCGCGTCTGCCATTCCGCCACTCGGACTCGGCCCCGATTTCTCGGTGCTGGGAAAGAGTATCCGATTAGGTCAGCTGCCCCAAATCGCCAGGTTGCGGGGCATTCCGGTCGCCCGCGTCGTTTGATTCGATGGTAGGAAAGTGGAATGACCACAACCCCGAATAATCCGAATCCGAGCAGAGCCGAAGCAGAAGTAGTCGAACTGGTCAGTTCTCTCATCCGCTTCGACACCTCGAACACGGGAGAACTCGAAACCACCAAGGGTGAGCGTGCGTGCGCGGAGTGGGTTGCCGCGCAGCTTCAAGAAGTCGGCTACGAGACGGAATACGTCGAGTCCGGTGCGCCCGGCCGCGGGAACGTCTTTGCTCGCTTGAAGGGAGCTGAGTCGGGTCGAGGTGCATTGATGCTTCACGGTCACCTCGACGTCGTTCCGGCCGAGCCCGCCGACTGGAGCGTCCATCCCTTTGCCGGCACCGTCCAGGACGGTTACGTCTGGGGGCGCGGCGCCGTGGACATGAAGGACATGGTCGGGATGATCCTGGCCCTCGCCAGACAGTTCAAGGCGGAAGGCGTCGTACCGCCGCGTGACCTGGTGTTCGCCTTCGTGGCGGACGAGGAAGCGGGCGGAAAGTACGGATGCCAGTGGCTGGTCGAGCACCGCCCGGATCTGTTCGAGGGAGTGACCGAAGCCGTCGGTGAGGTGGGCGGTTTCTCGCTGACGGTTCCGCGGCCGGACGGAACCGACCGACGGCTCTACCTCGTGGAGACTGCGGAAAAGGGCCTCGGTTGGATGCGTCTGACGGCCAAGGGACGTGCCGGGCACGGCTCCTTCCTCCACGACGACAACGCAGTCGCGACACTCGCCGGCGCGGTCTCGAGACTCGCTGCTCATCAGTTCCCGATCGTGATCTCGGATTCGGTTGCCGAGTTCCTTACCGCCGTCGGCGAAGAGACCGGATTGGACTTCGATCCGGGATCACCTGACATCGACGGGACTCTCGCGAAGTTGGGGACGATAGCCAACATCATCGGGGCGACGTTCCGTGACACGGCGAACCCGACGATGCTCAAGGCCGGATACAAGGCGAACGTCATTCCGCAGACTGCCGAGGCGGTCTTCGACTGCCGCGTGCTGCCGGGACGGCAGGCCGAATTTGAGCGCACGGTGGACCAGCTGATCGGCCCCGACGTGACCCGCGAGTGGATCACCAAGCTGGATTCGTACGAAACAACGTTCGACGGCCATCTCGTCGACGCCATGAACGAGGCGATCCTCGCCCACGATCCGGAGGCTCGCACAGTTCCGTACATGCTCTCCGGCGGAACCGACGCGAAGGCATTCGCGAAACTCGGCATTCGCTGCTTCGGCTTCGCACCTTTGCAGTTGCCGCCCGAGCTGGATTTCAGCGCGCTGTTCCACGGCGTCGACGAGCGAGTTCCGGTGGACGCACTACTGTTCGGGACACGTGTTCTGGAACATTTCCTGCTCAATTCCTGACGAGCACGTAGATAGATCCGTGAGCTCGACGCACATCGAGCTCTCTTGTCACAGAAAGGATTCGCATGGCGCACGATCCGTACGAACCATTGCCGAAGTTGCCGAGTTTCGAGCTGACCAGTGACGACATCACTGCGGGCCAGCCGCTGAAGCTTGCTCAGGCCAGTGGAGCCTTCGGAGTTCCCGGTGGCGAAGACATCTCACCGCAACTCTCGTGGTCCGGCTTTCCAGCCGAGACGAAGAGCTTCGTGGTGACGGTGTTCGATCCGGACGCACCGACGGCGTCAGGATTCTGGCACTGGGCCGTGGCGAACATCCCCGCTTCCGTCACCGAACTCCCGGCCGGTGCCGGCGCGGCGGACAGCGATGTCCTGCCTGCCGGAACCGTCACCCTCCGCCACGACGGTGGCGGGTTCGGTTTCATCGGCGCAGGCCCGCCTCCCGGGCACGGTCCGCATCGCTACATCGTGGCGGTGCATGCCCTCGACGTGGAGACGCTCGACGGAGTCACCCCTGACTCGTCGCCGGCGTTCCTCGGTTTCAACGTGTTCCATCACGCGATTGCGCGTGCAACCCTGACCGGGACGTTCGAGGTCGAATAGTCACTTTGCTGTGCGCCTTTATTAACCGCGGGCGGTTAATAAAGGTGCACAGCACTCTCTAGCGAGGGTTCTCAGCTCCCACAGCCTGTGCAATTGACGAGAAACCGGCTGCGCGGACCCGCTTGGCTATGCCCTTGTGGATGCTGCGAGCCCAGAACGGTCCGCCGTAGATGAAGCCGGTGTACCCCTGCACCAGCGTCGCGCCGGCGAGGATGCGTTCCCACGCCTGGTCGGCTGTCTCGATACCGCCGACCGAGATGATGGTCAGCTTGTCGCCGACTCGGGCGTACAGGCGCCGGAGCACCTCGAGCGAGCGGTCGGCCACCGGTGCGCCGGACAGCCCGCCAGCGCCGAGTGCAGCTACCTCGGCATCCGGGGTCTTCAAACCGTCGCGGCGGATCGTGGTGTTGGTCGCGACGATTCCGGCAAGCCCGCGTTCGACTGCCAGATCGGCGACAGCGTCGACGTCCTCGTCCGAGAGATCGGGCGCGATCTTCACCAGTACCGGCACGCTGACGGTGTCGAGCACGGCCTGCAGGATCGGGCGCAGAGATTCGACGGCCTGCAGATCACGGAGTCCGGGCGTGTTCGGCGAGCTGACATTCACGACCATGAAGTCGGCCAGCGGACCCAGAAGCTGTGCGCTGGCGGTGTAGTCGGCAGCGGCGTCGACAGCTTCGACGATCTTGGTCTTGCCGATGTTGGCACCGATCGGCACCGTGACGCGGCGCTGTCGCAGGAAATTCGCCGCGTGACCAGCGCCGTGGTTGTTGAAGCCCATTCGGTTGATCAGAGCGCGGTCGGCCGGAAGTCGGAAGAGACGTGGCGCGGGATTACCGGGCTGAGCTTGGGCTGTCACTGTTCCGACCTCGGCGAAACCGAAGCCCAACGGGCCCCAGGCGTCGACTCCGGTGGCGTCCTTGTCGAATCCTGCGGCCAGGCCGAGAGGTGCCGGGAACGTCAGACCGAAAGCCTGACTGCGCAGAACCGGGTCGTCGACGACAAGGACTTTTGCGACCAGCCAGCGAAGGGGAGCGAACCGTGTCACCAGTTTCATCGCGGTGAAGGCAATGTGGTGGATGCGTTCCGGTGGGACTCGGAACATCAGGCTCAGCAGCAGTTGGTACACGATTCTCCAGCTCTTCGATGGTGTGATTTTGTCAGCGGTTTCGATAGCGGCGGGTTCTGGTCGTCTGTTGAACGATCAGTGCTGAATGCCGTCCGGATCGGTCACGTGCAGCGGCGTCTTCTTTCGCTTGAGGAGCACGCGACGACTGCCGTCGGGGTAGAGACGGACTCGGGAGAGTTCCCACCCGCCGAACTCGGCGGAGATCGCCAGACGCATCGACGCCGTGACCCGCGAAACGTTCGGCGGTAGCCGGAGCGGCACGTAGTCGAACTTGTCGTCCGACGTCTCCCACTGCGCGGGGATCCCGCGCGTACGCTTTTCCATCAGTTCTCCCGTGACGGGATGACCTGCAGCCCGTCACCGGTTGCCGATCCGACGATCAGATTGCCGTTGGAAGAGTCTACGGCCAACGAATTCGGCTGTCGCACCGTCTTGAACCGTCCGGTCTCCACGGGGATGCCGGACGACAGATCGAAGCCGACCACTTCGTTGGTCGCCGTCAGTGTCACCCACACCCGATCCGCGGTCTCGTCGTAGGCGACGGCGTAAGGCGACTCGCCGACGGGGTAGCGCTGGTGCATCAGGAGCGGATCGGCAGTGAAGACGAGCAGTTCGTTGCCGGTGGTGTCGGTGACAAGGATGCGTCCGAAGCGATCGGTGGCCAGATGAGTTGCGCCCTCACCGGCGCGAAGAGCGACGCCGAGTTTGCCGTCTTCGAGATTGATCGCCGTCAGCGAGGTCTGACGGTGATCGAGGGCGCTCAGGTTGTCGCCGGTAACCGCAAGTTCGTCGACGGATGCAAACCCCGAAACCGTCTGTGACTGATCGGTCTTCGGGTCGACGATGTGAACTGAACCATTGTCCGTGCCGATCGCGATGCGGCCGTCGGTCAGCTCGACCGCGGAGTTCGCCTGGCCGTCGACCGGTATGGAGGTCTGTTCGCCCGATGCCAGATTCAGCTTCACTACCTGGCGATCCATCGCCAGCAGAGCGCTACCGTCGGAGCCGATCGAAACGTCGCGTACGTCTGAATCCAGAGCTATCGGACGACCTGCGGAGGCGGGGTCGGCGGCGGCCAAACTGTCCGAAGGAACGACCAGCACCGATCGTGGGTCGTTGGCAACCAGAACAGCGCTGCGCGTGATCGGGTCGAATGTGATGGAATCGATCAGACCTGAATACGGGTGAACCACGCCGTCCGGGGTGCTGGTGGTGGCCGGTGAGACCGCTGCCGTAGCGGGATCGATCGTGATGAGGTCGTCTCCGCCATCTCCGGAAGAACATCCTGTGACCAGCAGAACCGCCGCCCCCATTGCTGCTGCAGTGGTGCGGATCCCTAGGCGAGCCATGTGTAGTTCCTCTTTTTCTTGTCATCTGTTCTTCACGCAGTGCGACTGTCATCGATCATCCCTGATCGCAGTCGGGCGCCGTTCATCGCGTCGAGGAACTACCGACCATTCCGCTCACACCCTTGACGCGATACCGTACGAACAGCGGTTGCGGTTGACGCTGCAATCACCGAGGAGATCATTGTGATTCCCACAGAACCCACCGATTCCGGCGCACAGCCGCCCGAACCGGCGCGGCCGGGCTTCGAGATCGAGGACCTCACCGTCGGCGCTCATGCACACGGTTTCGGCAGGTCCGACGGTCGAACTTTCGCGTTCCGCGTACGCAAGAGCGTGCTGTTCGTCGAGGTTTACGGCGAATACTGCGAGCACAGTGTGCCGACCCCTTCGGACGTTGTCGCCACGGCGGAGCGATCGGTCACCGACATCGATCTGACCGACGAGCGAAGCATCGCCGGTGTGGTTCGCGACGCAGTTCTCTCGACCGAGACTGATTGGTCACATCCGGACGTCGGTGACGGCGTTCGTCAGGGCGAGGGTCGCAGCCTGCCGACGGTGAGAGCAGTCCTGAACAGGCTGGGATCGATCATCGATTCTGTTCGGTGAATTCTCGGCGCGGGATAACCAGCGTTGCTCCGGTTGTCGGATGCGGGAACACCTCGACCGGATAACCGTAGACGCGGGTCAGAAGCTCTTCGTGTAGCACCGATTCCGGGGGACCGTCGGCGGCGATGCGTCCATTCTCGAGTACGACGATTCGGTCGGCATACGCCGCTGCCAACGCGAGATCGTGCAACACGACGACGACGGCATCGCCGTCCGCAGCGCGAGCGCGCGCCACGGACATCACCGCTTCCTGGTGTCCGAGATCGAGTGCTGCAGTCGGCTCGTCCAGCAGGATGGTCGACGTTTCCTGTGCCAGTACCCGGGCAAGAGCGACCCGCGCCTGCTCGCCACCGGACAGCACGGCGAACGGCCGATTGGCGAACCCCTCGACATCGCAGGTCTTCATCGCCGCGGTGATAGCAGCGCCGTCGCGGTCTTCTCGGCGAGTTCCGGCCCATGGCGCACGTCCCATGCGAACGACCTGGCGAGCGCTGAACGAAAATCCGATGGTGTGTTTCTGGGGGAGCACCGCGCGTCGGCGCGCCATGTCGATTGGCGACCACTGAGTGAGGTCAGTGCCTTCGACGACCACCCGCCCAGCGATGACGGGCTGATCACCGGCCAACGCCGCAAGAAGAGTCGACTTACCGGCGCCGTTCGGTCCGACGAGGACGACGAGCTCGCCTGCCCGGACTTCGATGGATACGCCTTCGAGAATGTGTCGACCACCGCGTTCGACGGTGATGTCGCGCGCTTCGAGGGTGACATCACCGACGCCAGGGCTTTCCGGTTCGGGGGTGACGCGGCCGAACAGTTCGCGCCAGTTTCTTACGAGGCTGCTCATGCCCACCCGCCCTGTTGCGCGCGTGTTCGTCGGAGAAGCCAGAAGAAGAAGGGGCCGCCAACCAGAGCGGTCAGCATTCCGAGGGGCAGGTCTGCGTTGTCGATCAGCGACCGCGAGCCGAGATCTGCGACAAGCAGAACCAGTGCGCCGGCAAGGGCGCTCGCCGGAATCAGCGCGCGGTGGCCGGGGCCGACAAGAATGCGCATCAGGTGCGGAACGATCAGTCCGACGAAGAGGATGATGCCGGTGAAGGCAACACTCGCCGAGACCAGGAGAGCGACGATCAGAACCGCGAACTGGCGCAGCCGTTCGACGTTGACACCCAGGTGACGAGCTGCATGTTCACCGAGTGCGAGAAGGTCCAGACGCGGAGCGATCATGACCGTCGCGGCAATTCCGACAACGGTCATCGGCGCCACGATCATGACGGCATTCCACGACGCTCCGTTGAGTGAGCCGAGTTGCCAGAACACGATCTGATCGCGAGCGGACGGGCTGGCGACGAAGGTGAAGAACGCGATGAGTCCGCCGGCGAACGCATTGATCGCGACGCCGGTCAGCACCAATGTCACTACTTCGGTTCGGCCTTCGTGGCGCGCAAGCAGGTAGACCGCCGCGGTGGTGAACAGCCCGGCGACGAACGCTGCCGCAGCAACGGCCCAGCCGGCCACGAACGTGCCGCCGACGACGATGACAGCGCTCGCGCCAACTGCAGCGCCCGCGGACACTCCGATCACCCCGGGCTCCGCGAGTGGATTGGAGAACACACCCTGCAGGAGCGCACCGGAACATCCCAGCGCCGCGCCGACACAGATGGCGAGCACGACGCGGGGGAAGCGAACCTCCCACAAAGTCACTTCACCGCTGGGATGGGCGGGCATCGGACCGAGATCGATCCCGATGCGGTGCAGGATGCTGCCCAAAACCTCGAGAGGCGATGTCGGAACTTGACCGATGCACGCCGACAGCACTGCGACGATCACCAGGGCGAGAGTCAAGCTGACCAGAACCGCACTCACCCGCGACCGCGACGCGGGGCCAGACGCCGACTTGTCGGCGCCCCCGACATCGTGTGAATCCTCGGCTGCGGACACAGACTTACCTGCTTCGGAACTACCTGTTTCTGTACTCACGAATCAGCACTCACAAATCTTTGCTCACGATCCACCGGGCTCGTAGATCGCTTCGGCGAGTGCCGCCATGACGCGTCCGGTGTTCGGCCCGAAGCTGAGCAGGACACCGTCCTCCATGTCGACTACTCGTTTGTTCTTTCCGGCCGGCGTCTGAGCGATGCCAGGGACCTTTTCGAGGCCGTCGATTCCGCCGATCGATGCCAATCCGTCCGTCATCATCAGCAGGGCGTCAGGCGCTGCGGCGATGAGCGCTTCGCTGGTGATGGGTACGAACTGTTGTGTGATGCCCGAGGCGGTACCCGCATCTGTGGCGCCGAGGGCCTCGATCAAGGAATCGGCACCCGAACCTGCACCGCCGATCATGGTGATGGCCGATCCGCGCATGTAGAGGAACGCGATCTTCAGTGGATCGCCGTCGTTGGGAACGAGATCGCGCGCAGCAGCGATCTCCGATTCGGTTCGATCGATCAGCGCTGCGCCCTGGGCCGGAACGCCGAGCGCGTCGGCGACTGCTTGGATCTGCCCCGGCACACCTTCGAGGGTTCGGGTCGGGTCGAAGAACACCACGGGAACACCGGCGGCGCGCAACTGATCCTGCACGCTCTTGGGCCCGATGCTCGTGTCAGTGAGAACCACGGTGGGATTCAAATCGAGGATGGCTTCGGTATTGAGCGATTGGCCGCCGACCGTGACAACCGGTACGTCCGCGACCGCGGGGAACTTGGCGGCGGTGTCGCGGCCGACAAGGTTGTCACCGAGGCCGAGCGCCACCGTTGTCGTTGCGAGCGTCCCGTAGCGGTCGGCCGCAACGATCCGGCTGTTGTCGGTGATGGTCACGTCGACGCCGTCGAAGCTCTTCACCGTCACGGGCAGCGTTGCGGTCGGGTTGTCGGACACGGGAACCGGGCTGGAATCTTCGAGTACTGCGGTCCGGGCACCCTGAGATGTCGTGGAGTTGTCGCTGGATCCGCAAGCCACCAGACCGAAACCGGCTGCTGCGACCAGTGCCGCCGCGGCCAAGCGCTTCATCATTTGACGAGGTAGCTCTCGATGTCGCCTTCGAGGTCGGCGAACAGGTCACCGTTGAGGCGGTACGCCAGATTCACCTCGTCGATGAAACGCTGCTGTTCTTCGGCCGGAATCTGCAGCGCATCCAGATTCGAGCGGTAGTCGTCCTTGAAAGGCTTCGGCTTGGGGATGCCTTCGAAGATGTAGAAGCGAAGTCCGTCGGTCTCGAATCCGTAGGCGCGCTCGAGCATCCGGCGGATGATCTGTCCGCCCGAGAGATCACCCATGTATCGCAGGTAGTGATGTGCGACGAAGCCGGCAGGCCAGTCGAACGCCACCTCCTTCAGGCGGGCGATGTAACGCTCGGTTGCCGGCAAGGCCACGAGTTCGTCGCGCCAGTTCGGTCCGCCGAGGAACTCGAGATCGGCTTCGAGCGAAGCCACCCGCAACAGATCCTCGGACAGGAACGGAGCGACCAACTCGTTGTCGGCGTGTGTGCGGCCGGCCTCTTCGAGGCTCGTGTAGACGAGGTACGTCTGTCGCAGAAGAGCGGCGTAGCCAGCCGTGGTCAGCTCACCGCCGAGAAGCGCGCCTACGAATCGGGACTGCTCCGTCTCGCGGTGTGCTGCGTCCGTCTCGGTCTTGATTCGTTCGGAGAAGGCGGGGCCTGCGTCTGCGGAAAGGCTGTCTACGTCGAGCGTGGTCATTGATTCTCCTGAGGCTGTAGTCAAGCGTTGCCTACTAGGTTAGCCTGCCCTCGCCAACACGATACCTTCGGTATTTCGATCAGCGGGACAGATCAAGCGCTCACATCGTCGAGAGCCGCGGCAATCGCTTTCGGAAGTTCCAATTCTTCGGTTGCCAGTACTCCTGTCAACTGGGCGAGATCCCGCGTGCCGACGACGGCGCTGGCCACCCCGGCGCGATCGCGCGCCCAGGCCAGTGCCACCGCCAGTGGGGAAGTACCCAGACCGTCGGCGGCGGTAACGACGGCGTCGACCACCCGGATCGAGGAATCGGTCAGATAGCTCTGTACATCTTGCGAATGTGCTTCGTCGGCGCCGCGGGAATCGACGGGAATGCCGTCGCGGTACTTGCCGGTCAGAACACCGCCCGCCAGGGGTACTGCGGCGAACACTCCGACGCCGTGGTGGGCCGCCGCTGCGAACAATTCTTCCTCGACGCCGCGCGCGAGCAACGAGTACTCGGCCTGCGTCGCGGCGAGTGTTGTTGCGCCACCGGCTCCGACGGCCGTCGCGAGCTGCCAGCCGAGGTAGCCGCGCACGCCCACATACCGCACCTTGCCGCTCGAGACCGCGTAGTCGAGGGTTGCTGCAACCTCGTCGACGGGCGTGAGCGGATCCCAGGTTGCGACCTGCCACATGTCGAGGAAGTCGGTTCCGAGTTCACGAAGAGTCGCGTCGAGCTGGCGGAGCAATCCGCGCCGCGAGCAGTCGACGCGGTCGGTGCCGATCGGAGTGGGATCGATGCCGGCGCTCGAGCTGATGATGAGTTCGTCACGTGGAACGACGTCGTCGAGCAACTCGGCGAGGATCCGTTGCGCCGCACCGGCGCCGTATGCGGGCGAGGTGTCGACCAAGGTTCCGCCGGCCTCGGCGAAGGCGAGCAGCTGCGCCGCAGCCTCGTCGCCGTCCGTGTCGCGTCCCCATGTCAGTGTGCCGAGCCCAAGTCGCGAGACCCGAAGTCCGCTCGTTCCGACAGATCTGTGCTTCATAACCGCCTGCATCTCGCGCCCGACTCGTGTGCGCAAGTGCGGCACCCGAGAGATCTCACCACGTGCAGACTAGTAGGCGCTCGCCTCGAGTCGGGGTATTCGGACACGGACGTGCCGGGCGCGGCGCGGCGTCGTGGGCCCCGGTAGCGTGGCGCCGGTGAAACGTGAACCCGACACACGAAACCTGTGTGCAGTAACCCCATTCGAATCAGCCGGGATCGGTGAGTGATGGGCGAAGCGATGACCTGGCTCCAGGCCGTGATCCTGGGCCTCGTGCAGGGATTGACCGAGTTCTTGCCCATCTCGTCTTCCGGACATTTGCGAATCGTGTCGGAGATATTCTTCGGCAGTGACGCCGGTGCGTCGTTCACCGCGGTGACGCAGCTCGGCACCGAACTGGCTGTGTTGATCTACTTCGCGCGCGACATCGTGAGGATCATCACTGCCTGGTTTCGGGGTGTGTTCAATGCCGAGCACCGGGGCGATCTCGATTACCGGATGGGCTGGTACGTCATCATCGGTACCATTCCGGTCGGCATCCTCGGGTTTCTGTTCAAAGACCAGATCCGTACCGGCGCACGCAATCTGTGGCTGATTGCCACGATGTTGATCGTGTTCGCGCTCGTCATCGCCGCTGCCGAGTACTACGGACGCAAGACGCGCCCGATCGAATCGCTCACAGCGCGCGACGGCATCATCATGGGTTCGGCTCAGGCGCTAGCGCTCATCCCGGGTGTCTCACGTTCGGGTGGCACGATCAGTGCCGGTCTTTTCCTCGGACTCACCCGTGAGGCCGCAGCTCGTTACTCGTTCCTGCTGGCGATCCCGGCGGTTCTCGCCTCCGGTTTGTTCAGCCTCCCGGATGCCTTCGAGCCGGCCGGTGAGGGTCTGAACGCGAGCGGTCCGCAGTTGCTGGTGGCAACCGTCATCGCCTTCGCGGTCGGTTACGCAGCGATCGCCTGGCTGCTTCGATTTGTTGTCGATCACTCCATGTACTGGTTCGTGGGATACAGAATCGCTCTCGGCGTAGTCGTCCTTGCGCTGCTGGCCACAGGGGTCGTGTCCGCGACATAGAGCCCGTTTCGACGTCGACCACCCGTCCGTGCGGCCACCGCCCCATTAGGGTTGTGGAATGACAGTTGTCCTACTGCGGCACGGGCGGTCGACGTCCAACACTGCCCATACCCTGGCCGGTCGAACGCCGGGTGTGGAACTCGACGACCACGGCCGGAAACAGGCCGAAGGCGTCGTCGATCGGCTGGTCGGTCTGGACATCGCGGAGATCGTCCGCTCGCCGCTGTTGCGGTGCGAGCAGACGGTCGGCCCCATTGCCGTCGACCGTGGTCTGACGCCGGTGGTCGAGGATCGCCTCATCGAGGTCGATTACGGCGACTGGACGGGTCGCCCGCTCAAGGAGCTCTTGGAAGAACCGCTCTGGAAAGTGGTGCAGCGCCACGCTTCCGGTGCGGTCTTTCCCGGCGGTGAAGGGCTGGCCCAGGTACAGGCGCGAGCCGTTGCCGCGATCCGAGAGCACGATGCACGGCTGGCCGAAGAGCACGGCAAGGACGTCGTCTGGATCGCTTGCACACACGGTGACGTCATCAAATCGGTTCTCGCCGACGCGTTTGCGATGCACCTCGATTCGTTCCAGCGGATCGTCGCCGAGCCGGCCTCGGTCAGCGTGATTCGCTACACGGCCACACTGCCGTTCGTTCTTCGAGTCAACGACACCGGAGACGTGCTCGCAGCGATCAGTGCAGCGAAGACCGCGACCAACGGTTCGGCTCCCGCGCAGGAGTCCGTCCCCGGTGGAGAGGTCGGTGCGTGAGCTGTGACGGATAATGGGTATTCAGTGATGTTCTGCTCGAACTCGAGGAGGTGCAATGTCGCGCGCGATTCACGTATTTCGCACTCCTGACCGATTTGTCGCAGGAACGGTGGGCGAGCCCGGTGACAGGTCTTTCTATCTCCAAGCCGTGCACGATTCACGGGTGGTGAGTGTGCTGCTCGAGAAGCAGCAGGTTCAGGTCCTCGCCGATCGCATGGGCCTTCTCCTCGAAGAGGTACATCGACGCTTCGGAACCGAGGTTCCGCCGCAGGCCGACGATGTCTCCGATCTCAGCCCGCTGGTCACACCGCTCGACGCGGAGTTCCGGGTCGGCACGATGGGGCTCGGTTGGGACGCCGATGCCGGTGCGGTCGTCGTGGAGTTGCTTGCCGTCAGCGAGACGGAGTTCGACGAATCGGTTGTCCTCGACGACGCCGACGACGGTCCGGACGCGGTCCGTGTGTTCCTGACCCCGGAGCAAGCGCGTGAATTCTCGCTGCGGTCCGAACGCGTCATCGCGGCGGGACGCGCGCCATGCCCTCTGTGTGGTGAGCCGCTGGCGCCCGAGGGACACGTGTGCATCCGCACCAACGGGTACCGACGCGGCGAGTCCTTCGGTTTTGCGATCGACGACGCAGACGACGACGAGGTCTGACGTCGTGTCCGAACGTGGTGTGCCGGACGTTCTGCTCGAGGGTGATCTGACCCTGATCGGCCAGATCACCACGGCAAGCAACGCCACGCTGGTGTGCGAGTCGACTCTGGGGGAGCAGTCCACCCGTGTGGTCTACAAACCGGTGCGGGGTGAACGCCCACTATGGGATTTCCCGGACGGCACTCTGGCCGGGCGTGAGGTTGCGTCGTACCGCGTGTCCGAGGCGCTGGGCTGGGGAGTGATTCCGCGAACAGTGTTGCGGGACGGCCCTTTCGGGCCAGGCATGGTGCAGCGCTGGATTGACACCGTCGATCGCCGCGCGGATGGATCCGGCGGACTCGAGATGGTCGACCTGTGCAGTCCCGGCAATGTTCCGCCAGGGTGGTTCGAGGTCCTGCAGGCCTTCGACTCGGAGGGCGAACCAGTCTCTCTGATCCATGCGGACGATCCACGGCTGCAGCGAATGGCCGTTCTGGACGTCCTCATCAACAACGCCGACCGCAAAGGTGGTCACGCCCTCGAAGGCGTCGACGGCTCGGTGTACGGCGTTGATCACGGAATCTGTCTTCACTCGGAGAACAAGCTGCGGACCGTGTTGTGGGGGTGGGCCGGGCAGCCCGTACCCGGTGCTTTGATCGCCGACGTCGCCGAATTCGCGACAACTCTCGATGGAGATCTCGGGGACGAGTTGTCCGAACTGATCACCGAAGAGGAAATCGTGGCCTTGGCGGTCCGGGCGATGCAGTTCGCCGAGTCCGCGGTAATGCCCGAACCGAACGGCCATCGAACGATTCCCTGGCCGGCTTTCTAGTCTCGAGACGTTTCCTGCTGTTCGCGAGTTGCCGTCTTCAATCCGGGTGAGCGAACCAATCGCAGTAGTTGTTCGCGCAGCGCGGCGACGTCCCCGACGCCGACGGTCAACGCCGCATCTTCCTTCTCGAGCGTCAGTAGTCGCTCGTACGTCAGTCTTCCGGCGTCGGTTATCGCGATCACGCGCCGACGCTCGTCCCGCGGATCGGTGTCACGCGTGACGTAACCCGCTCGTTCGAGACGGTCGATCGTGCGGCTCATCGTCTGATCGGTGACGCGGGCGTTCTTCGCGATGTCGCGTTGAGACGCCGCCCCACCGGCGATCGAGTGGAGCACGATCAGGCCCGCGTGCGTCATGTCCTGAGACCGCAGAACCTTCTCCCACGAGTGCTCTACCAGGCGCGCAGCGGTGGACAACAGCCGGCCGGTTGGCCAGTCGTCCAGGCCGTCGCTGCTCATGTTTTTGCCTTCCGTTTGCAATTACTCAGCATGCTGAACAAAATAGTCGGCAAGTCCTCTCTGCTGCCGATCCCTGGAGACCCAGTGAGCACACCAGTACAAAATCGTCCTGTTCGTCGCCTTCGATGGATTGTGCCAGCTCTCCTTGTGATCGGCTGGCTGGCAATCGGAGGATTCGGCGGCCCGTTCGCCGGAAAGCTCAGCACCGTACAGCAGAACGACAACACGTCGTTCCTGCCTGCGTCGGCCGAAGCCACCGAGGTGGCAAAGCTTCAAGAGAGCTTCACGGACACCCGCTTCGTGCCAGCCATCGTCGTGGCGGAACGACCAGGTGGCCTCGAGCCCACCGACTCCACCTTCCTGTCCCAGACCGTCGATTCGTTTGTCGGTACCGAGGGATTCGGTGACGCGTCATCGCCGCCGATCCCGTCGGCCGACGGCCAGGCGTTGCAGATGTTCCTGCCGGTCGACAGCACCCTCGAGGTCAAGGACAGCGTGAAAGCGCTGCGCGCTGCGCTGGAGTCGAGCCCTGGCGGACTGACAGTCAAGGTCACCGGCCCCGCTGGGCAGGTTGCGGATCTGTCGGCAGCATTCGCCGGTATCGACGGACTGCTGTTGTTGGTCGCCGGATCCGTCGTGATACTGATCCTGATCATCGTCTACCGGAGCCCGATCCTGCCGTTCGTAGTGATCTTTTCGGCGATCTTCGCACTCGGATTGTCGAGCTTGCTCGTGTATCTGCTCGCCGACGCGGACGTCATCGCACTGAACGGTCAGAGCCAGGGCATCCTGTTCATCCTCGTGTTCGGTGCCGCCACCGACTACGCGCTGCTTCTGGTCTCTCGCTACCGGGAAGAATTGCGGATCGAGAAGGACAAGTACGCAGCAATGCGGACTGCGTGGCGCGCGACGCTCGAACCCGTCGCGGCGTCTGCCGGAACGGTCATCGCGGGCGTTCTGTGCCTGTTGCTCTCCGACCTGAACTCGAACCGCGGGCTGGGCCCGGTGGCCGCCATCGGTATCGCCGCGTCCTTCCTCGCGTCGATGACGTTCCTACCCGCTGTCCTCGTTCTGTTCGGGCGGACTGCGTACTGGCCGACCAAGCCGAAGTTCGACGCCGACCGCGAGCACCACGACGAGGCGAACGATCACCGGTTCTGGGCCGGGCTCGCTGCTCGAATCGGACGGCACCCGCGCCGCTTCTGGGTGGCGTCGACGCTGGTGCTTGTGATCTTCGCGCTGATGATGCCGCAGTTCAAAGCCAGCGGTGTCTCTTCGTCCGACATCTTCTTGCTCGACGTCGATTCGGTTGCAGGCCAGGAGATTCTCGGCGAGCACTTCGACGCGGGTTCGGGTTCCCCGGCCGTGGTCATCGCGAATGCTGATCAGGTGGACGCCGTCGCGGCAGCCAGTCGCGTGGAGGGCGTCAGCGACGTGAGCGTCGTACAAAACGGGGGAGCCCCACTGGTTGTCGACGGACGAGTCTCCCTGCAGGCGACGCTGACTGACGCTGCCGACTCACTCGAGGCCGAAGACACCATCGTGCGGCTACGTGATGCAGTTCACTCCGTGGACGGCGCCGACGCGTTGGTCGGTGGCGTCACTGCGACCGACCTCGACACGAAGACCACCTCGACACGGGACCGGACACTCATCATTCCCGTGGTGATCATCGTGGTGTTCGTGATTCTCTCCTTGTTGCTGCGTTCGCTTCTCGCACCGCTGCTTCTCATGGGCACCGTTGTGCTCTCGTTTGCTGCGACACTGGGCATTTCGTCGCTGGTGTTCGACCACGTCTTCGGGTTCCCCGGCGCGGATCCGGTGGTCCCGCTGTTTGCGTTCGTGTTCCTGGTGGCTCTGGGAATCGACTACAACATCTTCCTCATGACGAGGGTGCGTGAGGAAGCGCTGAAGATCGGCACTCGGGCGGGTGCGCTGCGGGGACTCACCGTGACCGGCGGGGTGATCACCTCTGCCGGAGTTGTTCTGGCAGCAACCTTCTCGGCGTTGGCGGTGATCCCGCTGTTGTTCCTCGCGCAGATCGCGTTCATCGTGGCGTTCGGTGTCCTGCTCGACGCTCTGATCGTCCGATCCTTGCTGGTCCCGGCCCTGACCTACGACATCGGTCAGAAGATCTGGTGGCCGAGCAAGCTCGCGTCGACGCCCGAACCGGAGCAGGATCAGCCAGCACCTTCCCAGCCTCAGAGCAGTCTCCACTAGGCTCGGCAGCATGCAGTCTTGGTCCGATACCGCACTCCCGTCCGTTCCCGGTCAGGGGCCGCCGTTGCGGCTGTACGACACAGCCGACCGTCAGGTTCGCCCCGTCACCCCGGGCAAGAAAGCGACGATGTACGTCTGCGGCATCACCCCGTACGACGCCACCCACCTCGGTCACGCCGCCACCTACCTCACGTTCGACCTCGTGAACCGCATCTGGCGCGACGCCGGACACGACGTCCATTACGTCCAGAACGTGACCGACGTGGACGACCCGCTGTTCGAGCGGGCTAATCGCGACGGCGAGGACTGGATCGTCCTCGGCATGCGTGAGACCGCGCTCTTCCGGGAGGACATGGAAGCGCTGCGCGTGCTTCCGCCGAAGGACTACATCGGGGCCGTCGAATCGGTGAACGAAGTAGTCGAGTTGGTGGAGAAATTCGTAGCGTCCGGCGCCGCGTACATTGTCGACGACGCGGAGTTCCCCGACGTCTACTTCCGCGCCGACGCGACCGAGCAGTTCGGCTACGAGTCGGGCTACGACCGCGCGACGATGGAGAAGTTCTTTGCCGAACGCGGCGGAGATCCCGATCGCGTCGGAAAGCGCAATCCGCTCGACGCTCTTGTCTGGCGGGCGGAGCGTCCGGGCGAGCCTTCGTGGCCCTCACCCTTCGGACCGGGGCGCCCCGGTTGGCACATCGAGTGCGCGGCCATTGCTCTCAACCGCATCGGCTCCGGCTTCGACGTCCAGGGCGGTGGCAGCGACCTGATCTTCCCGCACCACGAGTTCTCGGCAGCACATGCCGAATCGGCAACGGGTGATCGCCGTTTCGCGCGGCACTACGTGCACACCGGCATGATCGGCCTCGACGGCGAGAAGATGTCGAAGAGTCGCGGAAACCTGGTCTTCGTCTCCAAGCTGCGCGGCGAGGGGGTAGACCCAGCGGCAATCCGTCTCGGATTGCTCTCCGGCCACTACCGCCAGGATCGCGCGTGGACCGATCAGGTCCTCGAGGATGCTCAGTCGCGTCTGAAGGTATGGCGCGAGGCCGCGGCTCTCGATTCCGCGCCGTCAGCCACCGACACTGTTGCGCGTTTGCGTCAGCATTTGGCCGACGATCTCGACACTCCGAAGGCGCTCGACGCGCTCGACGGTTGGGCACGCCGCGCCATCGAGGGCGGCGGATCCGACACGCAGGCACCCGGCGAGTTCGCCGATGCCGTCGACGCTCTGCTGGGTATTTCACTTCGCTGAATCCCTGCTGTGCGCCTTTATTAACCGCGGGCGGTTAATAAAGGCGCACAGTGGTTTCTAGGCGTAGTCCAACGCACCTTCGGCTGGTGTCGGGACCCGGCGCCGTAGCGGCGAGCCCAATGCCCGCGCCAGATCCGTTCCGTCGTGCTCGGCGAGCAGCTCACCGTTCGACCACACCAGCAGCGCGGCGCTGACAGCTTGTTCGGCCGTGGAGTGCGCGAGGTCGTAGTGCGCACAGCCGGGGACGTCTGCGTACGTGATCCACAGGTCGTAGCCGGTCATGAAGAGATCCAGGTCGAACTGAACGCTCAAGCCGAGCAGCTCGCTGCGTCCGTTGTCGTCGACACCGGCGAAGGCCTCGTCCAGTGCCAGCAGACGCGGGGCGTGCGGGTCGGCCGAGTCCAGCATGACGTGCGCCGCGGCGAACAAAGGAAGGTGCAGCGAAACCGACTGCTCGCCACCGGACAGCGCGCTGTGCCGCGCGACGGTAAGGCGGTCTTCCTTGCCCTCACCGCTGATGAGGGTGAACGAGAACACGCGCCACTGCCTGTAGTCGAGCGCCGAGGACAGGATTTCCGGGTACGAGCGTTCGGGGTGCGCCGCGCGGGCGGTACGGATCTGGGTCGCGAAATGAGCTCGCAGAGTAGCCAGTTCATCGACGCCGAGGGCCGACGCATCTCGATCCAGCAGCTTGGAGATCGCCCGCGAGCTGTCGTCGAGGTTGTCGGCGAGCACCCAGTGAACGCCGATGGTGTTGCCCGAGGACATCCGACGCTCACGCATCTCTGTGCCCATCTGTGCGATCAACACGCGTGCATCGACCGTGCGCTCGTGGATCTGCTGAGCCAATCCGGTCAGCAGGGCATCTTCGAGAATGCGACGCTCGGATTCGGTGAGCAACTGCTCCTGATCGCCGCGAGCATCGTGGATCCGCGTTGCGAATTCACCGATCGACGAATAGCCCTGATCGTCCTGCACTCGTACGACGGTCAGTCCGTCCGGTGCGTCCCACTGCAGGCGGTAGTCCTGTCCGGCCGCTGCGAGTTGGGCGTCGAAGTCCTGCAACGCCGAGGTCAGTGCCGTGCGGGTTGCCTTGCGGGCTCCGTCGGTGACGCGTACCGCCGAGGTCGCAGCCTCGAGCGCTCGGTACAACTTGTCGACGTCTTCGGGGAGGACGGGCGGATGGGCCGCGTCCTCGCTGCGGTCTTCGTTCTGGATGCGGTAGACCAACTGATCGGGGCTCATCCACGCCGCTGAACTTGCCGGCCAGCTCAGATGTTCCTTGACGCCCAACAACTCGAGAAGGTCCGGGCGAGCATAGGGTGCGAGTCGCTCTGCATCACTGCGGGTTTCGGTCAGGGTGTGGCGCAACGTCTCGACGGCGGTGTTGTACGCACCCTCTGCCGTGCCGATCTGGAGTACCGCAGCGTCGTACGCCTTTCGCGCAGCACGCTGTTCGACCTTGCATTCTTCGATCTTCGCGCGGGCTTTTGCCAGGTCGAGGTCGATCTGCTCGGCGCTGGCCCCGAGGGTGTCGCGCAGTGTCTCGAGGCGCTGGACCTGCTGAAGCAGACTCTCCTCGGCGATGGCGGCCTCTTCGGCGAATTCCTCCGCATTGGCGCGTGATTCGTCGAGACGGTCGCGAGACTCGCGTTCGAGTTCGACTTCCTTGGCATGTTCGCGTCGGCAGCGCAGCGCCAGTTCGCCCTGCTTCTCGAAATGACGGATCGCCGCCGCGAGGGAGTCGAGTTCACGGCCGACGTGCGGGGTCCGGTGCTGCGACGCCGTCGCCCGGAGTTGCTTTTCCTTCGCCGCGAGATCGGCGATCGCCGCATCGAGTTCGCGTTGTGCCGTTTCCGTGGCCTCCGAGCGAGTGCGGAGTGCACCGGCGGATTCGGTGACGGTTTTGAGTGCGCGGAGGATCGATCCTGTCTTCGGCAATTCCTTTGCCGCAGAGTTGATTCGGCTCAGCTGCTCGTTGGTCTGCGTCACCAGTGCCTTGGCTGCATCGACTGCCGCGGCAAGTTCTTCCAGAGCCGCGTCGATCTCGGTGATCCGAGCTTCGCGTCGACGCGCCCGCGCTGTCGTGCCGATGTACTCGGCGTCGGCCTTGACGTGCCGGCCACGCGCGACGCCCTGCCAGAAGCGCCCGTCGACGCCGATCGCGACGCTGGCATCGGAGTCGCCCGGTGCCTCGACGAGACTGATCGACGCGAGAATGTCCTGTACCCGAGCGTCGGGTACGTCGGCATTGCCTTCGACCTCGAGGACGTCGGCCAGCGTTCGTCCCTTCGGGCGCTGTTTGACCGGCAGAGCGGTCAGGAACTGCTCACTGACGTGATCGGGAATCGTCTCGTCGGGGCAGACCCAGCCGTCCAGCAGATTTGCCGCCTGGAGTGCGGATTCGATTCCCGTGGCCACGTCTGGTTCGACGGAATCGGCGAAGCGCACCAGCTGCCACAGCGGTGCCCCACCCAGATCACTGCGGTTGTCGGTGCGTGCGTGGAAGGCCGGCGGAGCGTCGTCGTGTTCCGCCGAGACGGCCTTGCGCTCGGATTTCAGAGCTGCGATGGAGGCGTGCGATGCAGATATTTCAGCTTCGGCCTCACGACGTCGCTCGCGCAGCGTCTCGGTGCCTGCCTCGGTGTGCTCGGTGAGAACTGCGGACAGCGCCGGAGCGTCCTCGTCGCCGACCTCGGCGAGCGCCGCGTCGAGAGCCTCGAACAGCGACGTGTCTGCGCCGACAGCTGAGAACAAGGAAGAGTGATCGGTCCACCACGCGCGCAGCCCACTGGCGCACTGACTGCGTGCGAGTTCCACGGCAGCTTCGCCTTCGAGCACAGCGGCCTTGGACGCTTCGAGCAGCTCTTGTCCACGGCGCGAGCTGTTTTCGGCCCGGGTTCGTTCGGTAGCGGCCTTCTCGACGGTCGCGAGCGCAGTGCGGACGACGCGTACGTCGCCGTCACGCTCCTCGGCATGGCCACGCACTGCTGCGGTGATCTGGTCGCTGCGTGAGCCGTCGGGCAGGGGAGTCCAGACGATTCCGGCGTCCTCGGCTGCTGCCTGCAGTTCGTCCTCGGCACGTGAGAGTGCCTCGGCTGCACGCTTGACCGACGATGCAGCCTTGTCGGCTTCGTCGCCGCGCTGCGCGAGTGCAGCCTGCGCCTTCCTCGACTTGTCTGCCTGTTGCTCGGTCGAGAGCTTGAGCGTCGAGACGGCCTGGGCGAGATCGTCGAGTTGCTGTTTGCCTTCGTAGGCGCTCGAGCGTTGCAACGCCTCGACATTGGCGCGCGCGTTCTCGAGTGC
The DNA here is from genome assembly GCF_003797745.1 of Rhodococcus sp. WS1. Classification (NCBI taxonomy): domain Bacteria; kingdom Bacillati; phylum Actinomycetota; class Actinomycetes; order Mycobacteriales; family Nocardiaceae; genus Rhodococcus; species Rhodococcus sp. WS1. Next base: position 82,358 of record NZ_RKLZ01000001.1, read on the forward strand.
CTGCTCGGCCTGGTTGAAGCGCTCCTCGGCTGCTGCCCGGGCTTCACGGCTGCGGGTCTGGGCGAGCGACGACTCGTCCATGGCGGCAACGCCTCTGGTGACTGCTGCGAGGCGGGTGCTGACCTGTTCGATCTCTCCGCGCGACTGCTGACGCAGGTACTTGGTGTAGACGCCGATGAAACTCTGCGCTGCCTGATCGGCGGCTGCGAGCCCCTCGAGCGCGCGGCCGACCTCTTCCATATCGCTGAACGAACGTGCAGCTTCGAGGACGAGTTGGTCGTCGAGTGGACGGAGGCCGTCGGTGAGCGCTTGCGAAAGGCCCTTCGGATCAAGGTTCTTCGCGAGCTGGGGACGGCGAAGCGTGAGAATGAGATTGATCAGCTGGTCGTAGCGCTGCACTCCGAGACCGAACATTCGCGCGTCGATCGCGGTGCGGTAGTCGAGGGGACGGTCGGTGATGGAATCGCTGCCGAGTTGTTCGGCCAACTGCTTCTTGGTGAGAGGACGATCGTCGTTGCCGATCAGCGAGAAGTCGACTCCGACGCGGCCGTCGGCGACGAAGTACCAGCGGGTGACCTTGTCGTTGGTACGGGTTGCCCGCATGCCGATTCCCACGGTCACCGACTCGGGATCTTCGAGGGAGCCGCGGCAGAACTCCATCCACACGTAGGAGTGCGCGCTGTCCTGGCCCCGGTAGAGAAGGTTGGACTTCATCGTGCGCTCTTCACCGGCGAAGGGGTTGAGGCGCCGCGGTTCGATGCGGCCGTCGAAAACGAACGGGAACAAGACCTCGAGGGCCTTGGTCTTACCGGATCCGTTTGGCCCTCGTAGGACCAGTCGACCGTCGGCGAACGAGAACTCCTGGTCTCGGTAATCCCAGAGGTTGATGATTCCAGCCCGAGTAGGTCGGAAGCGGGCGTTGCTCATACGTTCTCTACCTCTGATAGTTCGCCGTTGGTGGAAGATTCGGGGCCGAATTCGTCGACCGGATCCGGTGCGGAGTTGTCTACCGCGAAGTCGATCTGAGGATCGCGTTCGCGTACGGAGACCACGACGTCGCGGTACCGGGCAAGGACGGGCAACACCAGTACGCCGCCGTCGACCGCATGCGTCAGGCGCAGACGTTGCAGCAACCCGAGCGCCTGCTTGCGCAGCCCGTTGTGATCGGCCTGCCATTGCGCTGCAAACGTGCGACCGAACTGGTCCACCAACTCGGTGACCTTGTCGGCGAGCCAGTCGTCGTCGATCATCGGGTACGTGACGGGTTCCGGGGGCTCGGCCGGTTCGCCGGCGGGCAGCACGAAATCGTCGTCCTCGTCGGCGAGGTCCTCGAAGATCCCGGCCTCGGGGATGGCGGCATCGAGTTGTTCGATCAGGTGATCGTCCGACACGTGCGGGATCGGAAGTTTCGGCAGCTCCGGAGCGTCGACGTCGAGTACGCGGTCGGCAATCTCGCCGGCGAGGAGTAGCGCTACCTGGGCGATCGTTCCGGTGCTCGGGAAGCGGACGTCGGAGAGGCGACCGGTGGGATCGATCATCGCGATTCCCTCGGCGCGACGCTCGGCCACCAACCCCGTCAGTAGTTCGACTTCCGACGCGGTCTTGGGCTGCGCCAAGGCGATCAATTCGTGCTGATCGAGTTCACCCGCCAGTACGACCGGCCGCTCGACCAGTGCCCGACGCACTCGGCGTCCGATCTCTTTCGCGTCCACAGGAATTCCGTCGTCCTCGGCAGCGCTCGAGGTCTCCGTGGCCAGGAGTCCGCGGATGGAGTGCAGGTGCTGCAGTGCGCGCGGCGGACGGAACAGGGCTACGACGACGGAACGGTCGATGTCGTAGAGCGCTTCTCCCGCTTCGGGATTGGACGCCCAGCCGTTTGCGTCACCGTCGGCGAGTGCGATGGCGCCTCTGACGCCGAGCCAGCCCACTGCGTCGACGAAGGCGTCGCGGTCCGACGCACGATCGGTAGAGAGTTCGACGCCGTCGACTTGTGCAGCGTCGGCCGCGACGTGATCGGCCAACTCCGACAACGTGATCTGGTTCCCGGCGCGGCCCAACGCGGCCAGGCACAGTGCCAGGTAGGCGTAGCGCGTGCGATCGAAGGTTCGCTCGGAGGCAGTTCGGGCCGGTGCCGACGGGTTGAGTCGATCCGACACCGTGAACAGGCGCGCGGTGGTCTCCGTCACCTCGAGGCGGTAGCCGAACAGTTCGAGTAGGTCGTCACGCAGCTCGGTGGCCCACCGGCGCAAGAGCGGCAACGCAATTCGATCCGGGTACGTCGAGGTGATCAGGTGGTTGGACAGGATCACTCGCGCCGCGCGTTGATACGAGTCGAGGGCAAGGGGCGTGATCTCGCGAGCTCTCATCGAACACTGACCTCGATGCCGTCGAGGTGCATACGCCCGCGGGCGGTCTTGATGGTGGTCGAACCGTCCGAGGGACTGAGCGTCAGCTTCACCCCGTTCTCACTACCGGTGGAACTCTTGACGCGTCCCACCACCGGAACCCGCGCGGTCAGTGCTGCATTGAGCAGACTCAGCAAAACTTCGGTCTCCTGCTCGTTGAGTTCACGCTGATAGACGCCGTTGGACGCGAGTGATTGCGCCGCAGCGCTGCGCGTACGTTGCGCTGCCAACTGCTCTTCGCGTAGGCGGCGGATGCTGCCGTCGTTGCGGGCGACCTTGCTCGGCAATCCTGGTGAGGGCGGGCGACCGGTTTCGGCGAGTGTTCGCGCGATCTCGACCGGCGGTGCCTCCCACCACGAACGTGAGTGAGAAATGATGTCGGCGTCCGGATGCACCATCGAGAGGTGGCGTGGACGGCCGAGGTCGAACACTGCCTGGAACAGAGCATGAGCTGCGTCTTCGGACGGCGTGGCGGCGAACCAGCCGGCGAGGTGCCGGAGCTGGCTCTCGCGGCTGACGCCGCCGCGACGGGTTTCCGTGACGCGGCGAAGGAGCGCCAGAACCGCGGCGATCGCGCTCATCGTGCCCTCACGTAGACGCTCGGACTCGCTGATCCCCGATTCCGCGGAGACGAACCAGGCGGTCAATCCTCGCCAACGCGCAGCCCAGTCGTCTTCGCGTTCGGTGATCGGGACGAACACCCGTTCGTCACTGGCGGCGGCGAGGCGGATCATGCGATCGACCCCGGTGGATTCGACGTGCTCGATCGCTTCCTTGAGCTTGGGGGCGAAGCGCGCCAGATCGGAGCTGAACTCCCGCATGTGCGTGAGCAGAGCGTCCTTGTGCGTGAGGAAAGCCTGCGGAGTGATCTCCGTGGTCCGTACGAGGTCGCCGAGGGTCAGATAGAAGTGCGCGGCTCGATCGGCCATGTCGGAGAGCGTCGAGTCGAGGCGCTTGAGCTTGCGGAAGATCAGGTCGCCGTCGGAGCTTCGGTTGGCCTCGGCGAGTTCGGACATGTCTGCGAGCAGGTCCGGCAGAGCGAGGCGCGAGAGCGAGGCCGAGTCCAGGCGTGCGGCGAGAACGTCTTCGACTGATCGATAGACCTGGTATCCGGCCTGACCGAACTGGTAGACGAAGTGGCGATTGCGGTACTCGGCCAGCGTGGCCGCTCGGGTGCCGTCGTAGCTGCGCTCGAGGATCTCCCACACATGGAGCTGATCCAACAGGGGAGTGACCTCTGCTGCCGACAGATCGGCCGCCGGATCCGATCCACCGATCTTCTCGAGGATTTGCGCGACGGCTCCGGCATGCAGCAGGACGGTGTAGTTGGCGCGAGCATGGTCGAAGGCACGAAGTACCCAGAGGTACTCGGCCCGTTTTTCCGCGATCGTGAACGAAAACAGCTTCAGTCGATTGGTGTCGGCGTACGCGGCGTAATCGGGCGCACTCGTTTCTTCCACCATGACAGGGTAGGCGAGAGACGCCCCCTCTTTTTCCTACGGGCGATCCGTAGCAGGGGATGCGGCGCGTCGCCACTGCGATTCGTTCTCGATCATCCATGTGAGCAGGTGCCCGGCCGCCGCCTCGTCGGAGTCCGGGCCGACCAGCAGATCGGCGAACGCTTGGCTGGGGGCGACGATGCGGATGCCGTCGCGGGTGAGCAATCGGTCGAAGGCAGACGGTGAGAGGGGAGCGGTGATCCACACGTCACCGCCGGATTCCACCCGCCGTAGTCCGAGAGCGTCGGCGAACTGATCGACGTTGTCGGCATGGAAGTGGGCACGTCGAGTGGGCGCGTACCGAGCAAAGGGTGCCGCGGCCACCGAGGCGGTACCGGCGTAGATGTGACCGCTGAGCTGACGCAGTTGATCGAAGAGTGCTTCCAACCCGTCCGGCGCGTGAAAGCCGTGAGGCGTCGGCGCTTTGGCGCCGGCTTCAGCCGCCCATTCACGAAGCATCTTCGGCCAGCGGACGTCACCGATCCCACCGCGGGGGAGCCTGGTCACCAGTTCACGATCCGACAGTGTCTGAACCACCCGATAGGTTGCTCCCGTCGACGCACCGGCCAGGCGCACCAAGGCAGTGATCGCCAGTGGCGCCGCGAAATCGGCAAGCGCACGCACGACGCGAGCTGACGGATCGCCCGTCAACTGTCCGGAAGGACGTCCGGGCCCCCGCCACGGATCGGCGTCGGCTCCGCGTCCACGCACCCAGACGGCGGGTCGATCAGCGGTCAACGACACGTTGCCCGTGGCGTCTGCGTACGAGATCGCGTGGGAATCGAGCTGCCGGCGGACCGGCTCGGACAGATATTTTGCGCACACGAAGCCGGGTTGACCGGTGGGGAAGCGATCGGCGATACCGGGAACGTCGCTGCTCAGGACACCGTGAGCGGCGTAGACGCCGAATTTGGCCACCGCGCCGTCAGGGGAGCGGAGGTCGAGTCGGAGTGGCGCCTCGGACAGGTCGGGGGAGCGCTGTGTCGACAAAGACCAGGTAGGAGGCAAATTTTCTTCGATGACGGCAACCGATCGCCGAAAAATGTCGATCGGCCGTTCCGGTTCCGACTCAGATTCGCTCATGTTCCAATGGTATCAATATCTGTCGACGACGGAAACACAAGATTTTCCGAACAATGTTCGCCCTGACAGCCTCGCGACAACGGTGGTCGCTTTCGCCGACAAACTCACTACCTACACAACTTCAAATTCGAAACTGCCGAGACCGATCAGCGTTGCTTCGGCATGATCAGGGGAGCGACGACGGCGAGCAATAGTGCGGGGATCAGGAAGCTCGCGGCAGGCGAAGAGTCGTAAATCGGTGTCAGGGCCAGGGGAGCAAGAGCGGCGCCGCCGAAGCGCATCGCTTGGACGACCGAGACAGCGCCGCCACGGTTGGGCCCCGCGGATCCGAGCACCGCCGCGTTGACGCCGACAAGGACGAACTGGCTCGCGACACCTGCGACAAACCATGCGATCGCGATCACCGGCACCAAGCCGGCAAGGCCGACGACGGAGACCAGAACTGCTCCGCCCAGTGCACCGATCATCACGGAGGAGCGTGCGCCGATGCGATCGATGAGGATTCCGATGCGCCGGGCCGAGAGGATGCCGGCCACGCCGAAGACGGTGAGCAGTAGGCCGCGGACGGTGGGGGACAGCCCGAACTCGTCTTCGAAGCGGAAGGCGAGCAGGAAGCTCAGTCCACCGAGGGCGCCCCAGCCGAGCAATGCAGCGATACCGATGCGGAGCACTTCGGGGCGTAATGCATCGCGGAGACGGGCGGGAGTGGTCGCTGCCGGTGCTTCGGACTTCGGGAGCCCGACGGCTCCCAGGATGCCCGCGACCACTGCGATGACGAGAAAGGCCAGACGCCAGTCGAATTCGGCCGCCAGTCCGCCGATCAACGGAGCCGACGACTGCCCTGCAGCCTGGAATGCGCCGAAGGCACCGAGGGCTCGACCCAATCGAGCCTGCGGAGTTGCGGCCGCCAACGAAGCAAGCAACAGCGGCGTGGTGAATGCGTTCGCGGAGCCCTGCAGTACCCGGGCGGCCAGGAAGATCTCGAGTGTCGGGGCGAGAAAGCATGCCAACGACGCGAAGACGTAGACGCCGTATGCGATCCGCACCGTCCGGACCTTGCCCCACCGTGTCCCGAGCGTCCCCGACACCAACATCAGAGCGGCGAAGGGGAGCAGGTACGCGGTGAGGGAGGAGGCGGCCGCCGACGGTCCGACCCCTAGATCGTCACCGATCTCGGGGAGGATCGAAGCAACCACGCCGCCGCCGAACGGGCCGAGGAACCCGCCGGCGTACAGCGCGATCAGTTGAAGCCGGAGGCGCAGTGGGCGCTGTGTACTTCCACCTTCTTCTGGAGTGTTCTTGCTCACAGTCCGAAGCTGCCGGGGCCTCGCCGTCTGAGGTAGCGCTCGAATTCCGCGGCGATGGCGTCGCCGTCGATCTTGGAGATTGCTTCGCTGATGTCGGTTTCGGCGTCTCCCCGCTCTTCCAGGGTGCGCACGTATTCGCCGATTTCCTCGTCGTCCGCAGTCATTTCGTTGACCGCTTCCTCCCAATCCTCCGACTGAGCTGGGAGTTCACCGAGGGGGACCTCGATGTCGAGAACATCCTCGACTCGTTGAAGGAGGGCCACTGTGGCCTTCGGGTTGGGTGGCTGCGAGACGTAGTGCGGAACCGCTGCCCAGAACGAAATAGCGGGTACACCAGCACGAACGCACTCATCCTGAAGAACTCCGGTGATGCCTGTCGGACCTTCGTATCGGGTCTGTTCGAGGTTGAATCGTGCCGCGGATTCGCTGCTGTACGCCGTGCCCGTGACCGGCACCGGGCGGGTGTGCGGAGTATCGGCGAGCAGGGCTCCGAGGATGACCACGGTCTTGACGTTCAGTTGGTCGATCAACTCGAGCAGATCCTCGCAGAAACTGCGCCACCGCATGTTGGGTTCGATCCCGCGAAGAAGGACGATGTCGCTCTCACTGCCTGGAGGCGAACAGACCGACAAACGTGTTGCCGGCCAAACAATTTCGCGAGTGACACCGTCGACCTGACGGACCGTGGGACGGTTGACCTGGTAGTCGTAGTAGTCCTCGGAATCGAGTTCGGCGAGCGGCTGGGCATCCCAGATCAGCTCGAGATGTTCGACCGCACCGCTGGCTGCGTCACCGGCGTCGTTCCAGCCCTCGAAAGCTGCAACGAGGATGGGATCACGTAGGACAGGGATGTCGCCCTCGAGGCGGTCGCTGCTGTCGACGGCAAAGCCGTCAGGGCTCTCGAAGGCCGCGGAATCGTCGAAATCGACCGGGCCGTCGGGAGTGACGGGGAACTCACTTGGACTCACCCACCCAGCCTACGGCCAGAGCTTGTCGGTGCGCCCACTACTCTGGACGGCATGTCTGCCCCATTTAACTCTGCCCTGCTTGATGCGCTGAAACAGCGCGTTGTCATCGGCGACGGAGCGATGGGCACCATGTTGCAGGCCGCGGACCTCACCCTGGACGACTTCCTCGGCCTCGAGGGGTGCAATGAGATCCTCAACGACACCCGTCCCGACGTGCTCAAAGACATCCACCGTGCGTACTTCGCCGCTGGTGCCGATGCCGTCGAGACCAACACCTTCGGATGCAACCTGCCCAACCTCGCCGACTACGACATCTCTCACCGGATCCGCGAACTCGCGGAAAAAGGCACTGCTCTCGCCCGTGAAGTAGCGGACGAGATGGGACCAGGCCGCGACGGCATGGCCCGATTCGTACTCGGCTCGATGGGACCGGGAACCAAGCTCCCCAGCCTCGGGCACGCACCGTACGCAGTCCTTCGTGACGCGTACACCGAAGCTGCGCTCGGCATGATCGACGGTGGCGCCGACGCCATCCTCGTCGAAACCTGCCAGGACCTGCTTCAGGTGAAGGCGGCCATTCTCGGCAGTCAGCGCGCGATGGAGCAACTCGGACTGCGGTTGCCGATCATCACGCACGTGACGGTAGAGACAACTGGAACGATGCTCCTGGGCAGTGAGATCGGTGCGGCGCTGACGGCACTCGAGCCACTCGGTATCGACATGATCGGCCTGAACTGTGCCACCGGGCCGGCCGAGATGAGCGAACATCTCCGGCACCTGTCCAAGTACTCGACGCTGCCGGTGTCGGTCATGCCCAATGCAGGTCTGCCGCAGCTCGGCCCCAAGGGCGCCGAGTACCCGCTGACCGCCGACGAATTGGCCGAAGCCCTCAGTGGTTTCGTTTCCGAGTTCGGACTCGGCCTCGTAGGCGGCTGCTGCGGTACGACACCCGAGCACATCAGCGCGGTCGCCGACGCGGTCCGTCAGGTCGAGAAGGCCCAGCGCACCCCGATCCACGAGCCGAGTACCTCTTCGCTGTACTCGGCGGTGCCGTTCGAGCAGGACGCCAGCATCCTGATGATCGGTGAACGCACGAACTCCAACGGCTCCAAGGCTTTCCGCGAGGCAATGCTCTCCGCGGACTACCAGAAGTGCCTGGACATCGCCAAGGACCAGACCCGCGACGGCGCACACATGCTCGACCTCAACGTCGACTACGTGGGCCGCGACGGTGCCGCCGACATGTCGGAACTGGCCAGCCGTCTGGCGACGTCCTCGACGCTGCCGATCATGCTCGACTCCACCGAGCCTGCCGTGTTGCAGGCCGGTCTCGAACACCTCGGTGGCCGCTGCGCTGTCAACTCCGTCAACTACGAGGACGGCGCCGGCCCCGAATCGCGTTTTCACAAGATCATGACGTTGGTCAAGGAGCACGGCGCGGCGGTCGTCGCCCTGACCATCGACGAAGAGGGCCAGGCTCGCACCGCCGAGACCAAGGTCGCCATCGCCAAGCGTCTGATCGAGGACATCAAGGGAAACTGGGGACTCGCCGAGTCCGACATCATCGTCGACGCCTTGACCTTCCCCATCTCCACCGGTCAGGAAGAGGTGCGACGCGACGGCATCGAGACCATCGAAGCCATCCGTCAGCTCAAGGCTGCGTACCCGGAACTGCACTTCACCCTGGGTATCTCGAACATTTCGTTCGGTTTGAACCCGGCCGCACGGCAGGTCCTCAACTCGGTGTTCCTGCACGAGTGCACCGAGGCAGGTTTGGACACGGCGATCGTTCACGCGTCCAAGATTTTGCCGATGGCGCGAATTCCGGACGAGCAGCGTGAAACCGCACTCGACCTGGTCTACGACCGTCGTAGCGAGGGCTACGACCCGCTGCAGAAGCTGATGGCTCTGTTCGAGGGTGTCTCGGCTGCGTCGGCGCGCGAGTCCCGTGCGCAGGAACTCGCCGGACTTCCGTTGTTCGACCGGCTCGAGCGTCGCATTGTCGACGGCGAGCGCAACGGCCTCGACGACGATCTCACCGAAGCGATGACGGTCAAGTCCCCGATCGAAATCATCAACGAGACATTGCTTTCGGGCATGAAGACCGTCGGTGAACTGTTCGGTTCCGGACAGATGCAGTTGCCGTTCGTTCTGCAGTCCGCCGAGGTCATGAAGGCAGCAGTTGCGTTCCTCGAGCCGCACATGGAAGCGACGGACGACGACGGCAAGGGCCGCCTCGTCATTGCGACGGTCAAGGGCGACGTCCACGATATCGGCAAGAACCTTGTCGACATCATCTTGAGTAACAACGGTTACGACGTCGTGAACCTCGGCATCAAGCAGCCCATCGCGACCATTCTCGATGCTGCGATCGAGCACAAGGCCGATGTCATCGGCATGTCCGGACTGCTCGTGAAGTCGACAGTGGTCATGAAGGACAACCTCAAGGAACTGAACTCTCGCGGTGTCTCGGAACAGTTCCCGGTTTTGCTGGGTGGTGCCGCGCTGACGCGTTCGTACGTCGAGAACGATCTGCAGGAGGTGTACGAGGGCGACGTCAGCTATGCCCGCGACGCTTTCGAGGGTCTGAACTTGATGGACCAGATCATGACGACCAAGCGCGGCGGCGGCCCGGCGCCGGACAGCCCGGAGGCCATCGCTGCTCGCGAGAAGGCTGCCGAGCGTAAGGCTCGTCACGAGCGTTCCAAGCGCATCGCCGAAAAGCGTAAAGCTGCAGCGGTTCCCGTCGTCCTGCCGGAGCGTTCCGATGTCGCTACCGACATTGCGGTGCCGACACCGCCGTTCTGGGGCTCGCGCATCGTCAAGGGAATCTCTCTGTCCGAGTACTCGGGGCTGCTCGACGAGCGCGCTCTCTTCCTCGGCCAGTGGGGCCTTCGCGGTCAGCGCAAGGGCGACGGTCCGACGTACGAGGAACTGGTCGAGTCGGAAGGCCGTCCGCGGCTCCGGTACTGGCTCGATCGGCTGACGTCCGAGGGCATTCTCGCGCACGCCGCGGTTGTGTACGGCTACTTCCCGGCGATCTCGGAGGGCGATGACGTCATCGTGCTCACCGAACCGAAACCGGATGCACCTGAACGGTTCCGGTTCACCTACCCGCGTCAGCATCGCGACCGTTTCCTGTGCATCGCTGACTTCGTGCGCTCGCGTAAGGAAGCAGAAGCGACCGGTCAGGTCGACGTTCTTCCGTTCCAGTTGGTGACGATGGGTCAGCCGATCGCGGACTTCGCCAACGAGTTGTTCGCGTCGAACTCGTACCGTGATTACCTCGAGGTTCACGGAATCGGCGTCCAACTCACGGAATCTCTGGCCGAGTACTGGCATCGACGCGTTCGTGAAGAGCTTGTGCTCCCCGAGGGGCATACCGTCGCGGAGCAGGACCCGACCGAGGTTGCCGGCTACTTCGATCTCGAGTACCGCGGCGCTCGTTACTCGTTCGGATACGGCGCGTGCCCGGACCTCGAGGATCGTGCCAAGTTGGTGGCGTTGCTCGAACCCGAGCGAATCGGCGTCGAATTGTCCGAAGAACTGCAGCTGCATCCCGAGCAGTCCACGGACGCTTTTGTCCTGCACCACCCGGAAGCAAAGTATTTCAATGTCTGAGTTGTTGACCGAGGTATCCGAATCGACCCTCGGTGGTGTCCTGTGGGACATGGACGGCACCCTGCTCGATTCGGAGAAGCTGTGGGACATCGCGCTTCGTGAGTTGTCCCTACGCCTGGGCGGACCGATGACGGAAGCGACACGCATCGCCGTCATCGGTGCGTCGAGCCCCTTCGCTCTGGCGACGGTGTTCGACGCGCTCGGCCTGGAGAAGCATCCCGATGCCGTCGCCGAGGCGAAGGACTGGATGTACACCCGCGTCGGCGATCTGTTCGAGGACGGCGTGACCTGGCGGCCGGGTGCTCGCGATGCACTGGCGACCGTGCGTGACGGTGGTCTGGGTTCTGCACTGGTCACCAACACCGAGCGAGTACTGGTCGATCGGGCACTCGGCATGCTCGGCCGTGAATTCTTCGACCACTCGGTGTGCGGCGACGAGGTTCCCAACGGAAAACCGGCGGCGGATCCGTACCTGCGCGGAGCGCATCTGCTCGGACTCGAACCGGCGCAGTGCCTCGCGATCGAGGACTCGCCGACCGGTACTGCGTCGGCAAGCGCCGCGGGTTGCGCGGTGCTCGTCGTTCCGTGTGAGGTCGATGTCCCGGCGGGTCCTGGACGCGTGTTTCGAGAGTCTCTGGTGGACTTGTCCATTCACGATCTTCACGACGTTCACTCGAGCGCGGCACGTTAGGCGGGATTTGCTGTGGCTATTCCGAAAATTGTTCTGTTCTACCAGTTCACGCCGTTGGCGGACCCGGAAGCGATCAAGCTGTGGCAGCACAGCCTGGCCGAGTCCAACAACCTGACGGGCCGGATCATCGTCTCGCCTCACGGAATCAATGCGACGGTCGGCGGAGACATCGAGGATGTCAAGCGATACGTCCGCGGAACGCGTGGCTACGAGCCGTTCCGTACCGCTGACATCAAGTGGTCGGACGGACTCGGAAACGACTTCCCTCGCCTCAGCGTCAAGGCTCGCTCGGAGATCGTGACGTTCGGAGCCCCCGACGAGCTGAAAGTCGACGAGAACGGTGTTGTCGGTGGCGGAGTTCATCTGGCGCCCAAGGAACTACACGAACTCGTCGACAGTCGCGGTGACGACGTTGTGTTCTTCGACGGCCGCAACGCCTTCGAAGCCGAGATCGGCCGCTTCCGGGATGCGGTAGTTCCGGACGTCGCCACCACCCGCGATTTCGTCGACGAACTCGACAGTGGAAAATACGACCATCTCAAGGGCAAAGCCGTAGTCACCTACTGCACTGGCGGAGTGCGCTGTGAGGTGTTGTCTTCGCTGATGCGCTCACGCGGCTTCGACGAGGTCTACCAGTTGGACGGCGGAATCGTCCGTTACGGCGAGACTTTCGGCGACCGGGGCCTCTGGGACGGCTCCCTGTACGTGTTCGACAAGCGGATGAACATCGAGTTCTCATCCGAAGCCAAGACACTCGGCGTGTGTGTCGATTGTGGTACTCCGACACCGCGGTACCGCAATCGGATCGACGGCGACGGCCGCACCCTCGAATTGCTCTGCGAGAGTTGTTCACCAGACCTCGAGCAGGACTGAGTAGTGCCCAAGGCTCCGTTGCCGATCCGAAACGGTCTCGGACCCGACCGGCTGCGGATGCCGGCGGAGTCGTCGGCGCATACCGTCCTCGAGCATCTGATCGGCGAGCACCCGGGGGAGCGGGACCTGTGGGCGGACCTCGTGAATGCCGGAGACGTCGTCGACGAGCACGGGCGGAAGATCACGAGCCGAACGCCCTACCAGCCGACCCGTTTCGTGTACTTCTACCGCGAACCGGCCCCCGAGATTCCGGTTCCGCACGAGATCGAGATCTTGTACCGCGACGACTCCATTCTCGTGATCGACAAACCGCACTTCCTGGCGACCATTCCACGGGGAGCGCATATCGTCGAAAGCGCCGTCGTGCGACTGCGTCGTGATCTGGATCTTCCGGACCTTGCGCCCGTTCACCGCCTCGACCGAATGACGGCGGGCGTCATCGTGTTCACGGTGACACCGGACCTACGACGGCCGTACCAGGAACTTTTTGCCGAGCAGCGAATCGTCAAGGAATACGAGGCGATTGCAGGCTTCGATCCGGAACTGACTTTCCCTCGCACGGTGCGTAGCCGCATCAACAAAGTTCACGGCGAGATGACGGCTACCGAGATCGATGGCGAGCCGAACAGTGAGACTTCGATCGAACTGATCGAGACGATCACCGACTCGGCCGGCCGGACTCTCGGCCGATACAGGTTGCTCCCACGGACCGGCCGTACCCATCAGCTTCGGCTGCACCTCAACTCGCTGGGCGTCCCGATCGTCGGTGACAACTACTACCCCGAGTACCTTCCCGCGGTGCCCGGCAACTTCTCGAGTCCGTTGCGATTGTTGGCGCGGGCGTTGGAATACCCGGATCCGATCACCGGGCAGACTCGCAGGTTCGTGAGTTCGCGCAGCCTCGACGCAGGCCTGTGAACACCGCTGTTCGTGGGCGTGTGCAAACCGCTTCCGTCCTCGTGAAAGAATGTGTACCCGTGAAGACCTTCGAATCCTTGTTCGCCGAATTGACCGAGCGTGCTGCTACTCGCCCCGAGGGGTCCGGCACTGTCGCCGCCCTCGACGCCGGTGTGCATGCTCAGGGCAAAAAGGTCATCGAGGAAGCCGGTGAAGTGTGGATCGCTGCGGAATACCAGAGCGATGAGCAGCTAGCCGAGGAAATTTCCCAGCTGCTGTACTGGACGCAGGTGTTGATGGTCGGTCGCGGACTGACCCTCGAGGACGTGTACCGACATCTGTGATCGGAGCTGACCAGCGAGATGTTCGCCATCTCGCTCGTCCAGGGCTTCCGATTCATGTCGTCTCACGTCACCCACACCTTCCGAAAGGACATCCACCATGCTGCGCGTAGCAGTTCCCAACAAAGGCTCACTGTCCGAGTCCGCCGCCGAAATTCTCAGCGAGGCCGGCTACCGCCGACGCACCGATTCCCGTGATCTGACGGTCCTCGATCCTGCCAACCAGGTCGAGTTCTTCTTCTTGCGTCCCAAGGACATTGCGATCTACGTCGGCTCCGGTGAGCTGGATCTCGGCATCACTGGTCGTGATCTCGCCGGCGACTCGGGCGCTCCCGTATCCGAGCGTCTGTCACTGGGCTTCGGCCGTTCGTCGTTCCGCTACGCAGCACCGGCAGGCAAGGACTGGGCCGTTGAGGATCTGTCCGGCCTGCGCATTGCGACGTCGTACCCGAACCTTGTCCGCAAGGACCTCACCGATCGCGGACTCGACGCAACCGTCATCCGTCTCGACGGAGCAGTGGAGATTTCGATTCAGCTCGGTGTCGCCGATGCGATCGCCGACGTGGTCGGGTCGGGTCGTACTCTCCGCCAACACAACCTCGTTGCTTTCGGTGAATCGCTCTGCGATTCCGAAGGTGTCCTGATCGAGCGCACCGGCGCTCCGCAAGACGATCCCGCACGCAATCAGCTCATCGAACGCGTACGCGGAATTGTCTTCGCGCAGCAGAATCTGATGATCGACTACGACTGCCCGCGCACCATCCTCGACGACGCCATCAAGATGACTCCGGGTATGGAGTCGCCGACCCTCTCGCCGTTGGCTGACCCCGACTGGGTCGCGGTTCGCGCGATGGTTCCGATCAAGGGACACAACCAGGTGATGGATGCCTTGGCGGAACTCGGCGCCAAGGCCATCCTCGCGTCGAACATCCGCTCGGTACGCGCTTTCTGATCACTGTCTGAATAGATTTACGCGCATTCGCGCCCGTTCCCGGAAATCAGGAACGGGCGCGAATCTGCAAAGTCTGGGCGATACGGCCGACGGCGCCCTGCTCGTCGTAGAGCACTCCCGCACACATGCCGACGCCGTCCGGACCGGTCGTGGTTTCGGCGGCGACACCGACCCACTCGCCCTCGGGCACACGGAAGATATGCACCGTGAGATCGGTGTTGAGGAACGTCCAGTGCTCAGGGTCGAGCTTGGCGCCGACGCCGTTGGAGATGTCGGCCACCGCGAACAAACGCTCGAGGGCAGACATCTTCTCGCCCTCGACCAGCTCGGGCTTGGGGCGCGCCCATACCTTCCCGGTTCCCACGCACCCGATCGGAGCAATCCAGGACCAGTCGAGGGTCTTGAGATAGCCGACGCTCCAGAGACCCTCGAGAACGCCCGGGGTGCCGCTGTCACGGGGTTCGAGCGGGGGATCGACTACGTGGACGACCTCGCCGGTATCGACGGTCTCCATCCGCCATGCCGTACCGCGCGCAACCGCGCGGGCAGATCCGTCGGCGGTGGTTGCCCACAGCTCGGCGACGATCAATTCGATTCGGCGACCGGGGCGTTCGATCCACGACCGGACTTCGAGGTCGGCAATCGGAATGGGCCCGAGAATCTCGACGACGACGCGCGTCAGACGGGTTTCGTCGCGCGCACCGCACCGCTCGAGGGCTCGTACCAACAGCGCCGACGGGGGAGCACCGTGCTGCAGTGTCGGGCCCCAGATGCTGACTGTCGCCTGCGTGCTCGCGAACCGCTCGTGCCCTTCCTCCGTGGTTCCGAGGTAGCGGTAGTACGAACTGTCCGTCATGTTATGAATTCTCCTTTGCAACAACAGGTTCGGCGCTCAGCAGGTCCGGCCAACCTGGATACGGCGGTGGTGTTCCGCCGAACGAGGGGCACAGTGACTTGTGATCGCACCAGTCGCACAGTTTGCCAGGCTTGGGTCTGAAGTCTCCGGTCGCACCTGCCGCGAGGATCGCCTTCCAAATGGCGGAGAGGGTCCGCTCGAATCGAATGAGCTCGTCGTGATCCGGGGCGTACGTGAGAATCGAGCCGGAGGCCAGATAGATCAGGCGCAGTTGCGCGGGAACGATTCCGCGAGTGCGCAGTAGTACGAGCGCGTAGAACTTCATCTGGAAGAGCGCTTTGGACTCGGTGAACTCGCGGGGTGCCTTTCCGGTCTTGTAGTCGACCACCCTCACCTCACCGGTCGGTGCAACGTCTATCCGGTCGACGAAGCCGCGGAGTCGAACGCCGTTCTCCAATTCGGTCTCGACGTAGACCTCGCACGCCTCGGCATCGAATCGAGTGGGATCTTCGAGCGTGTAGTACGTCGCGACGAGCTTGCCGACTTCGCCGAGAAACGCGTCCAGCTCGTCTTCCGGAATCAGATCAGCTGCCTCGGGAGACTCGGCACTGACACGTTCCCACGCGGGACGGACGAGTTCGGCTGCGCGATCGGGAACCCGGTGACCGGTCGGGAGTGCAAAAAGCGCTTCCAAGGCCGCATGGACGACGGTGCCTCTGACCTGGGCTCTGGTAGGTGTTTCCGGAATTCTGTCGACCGCTCGGAACCGGTAGAGCAGGGGGCATTGCTTGTAGTCACCCGCACGCGAAGGAGAGAGCGCCGGCCGACTACGCGGGCGCTCCTGTGATGTTGCACCCGTTGGAGTGGGGGTTGGCAATTCGACAGAGCTCACACCTGGCAGGCTATGCGGTTGGTCCGACAACTCCGTCGGAGCCGGTGGCGAGGACACCGGAAACAAGCGAACAGGGATCATCTGCGCATGGCGAACGAGCTGCAACCAGAAGAAGGCACGACCGAAGTGGATGAGGTTGTGCAGTCCGCTGTCGCCGAGATTCCCGAACAAGAGCTTCCAGAAGCTGATCTCACTGCGCCGGGCAAGCGGCCGTCGGGGCCGTTTCGCGTCGGCGACCGAGTCCAGCTGACCGACGGCAAGGGACGCCACTACACGATCGTTCTCGAGGCGAACCGCGAGTACCACACCCACAAGGGCGGAATCGTTCACAACGATTTGATCGGCGCCGACGAGGGCAGCGTCGTCAAGTCGGTCAACGGCACGCCCTACCTCGCCCTGCGCCCGCTACTGGTCGACTACGTGCTGTCCATGCCGCGCGGTGCACAGGTCATCTACCCGAAGGACGCAGCTCAGATCGTCCACGAAGGCGACGTGTTTCCAGGAGCACGCGTGCTCGAAGCCGGAGCCGGCTCCGGCGCACTGACGTGTTCACTACTGCGTGCCGTCGGACCCGAGGGCAAGGTCATCTCCTACGAGGTCCGCGACGATCATGCCGAACACGCGGTTCGCAACGTCGAGACCTTTTTCGGTGAACGTCCGCCGAACTGGGAACTGACCATCGCCGATCTGGCGGAGTTCGATCCGGAAGCGCACGGCGGCAAGGTCGATCGCGTCGTACTCGACATGCTGGCTCCATGGGACGTCCTGCCCGCCGTCTCGAAGGCGCTCGTGCCAGGCGGCGTGTTGATCGTCTACGTCGCGACCGTTACTCAGCTCTCGAAGGTCGTCGAAGCGATGCGTGAGCAGGAATGCTGGACCGAGCCACGGTCGTGGGAATCGATCGTGCGCGGTTGGCACGTCGTCGGTTTGGCGGTGCGTCCCGAGCATCGGATGCAGGGCCACACCGCGTTCCTCGTGAGCGCTCGTCGTCTGGCCGAAGGAACGGTCACCCCGAAGCCGCAGCGGCGCGCGGGCAAGGGCTCGAACACGGCAGCCAAGTAGTCACACGAAAACGACAAGAGCGGCGATCCGGATACCGGATCGCCGCTCTTGTCGTAGCTGGAAGTTATGCGGTGCAGGAAGCGCGGCCCATTTCCAGTAGCACGCATGCCGAGGTGTCGGACAGCTTCCAGGATCCGTCTTCGAGCTCCCAGGTCCACGGGGTGGCCGGTGCGGCGCCGTGCGGGCTGACGACGGCGACGTCTGCGGTTGCGGTCTGACCGTCGACCTTGACGTTGTCCACGTTGAACGTGATTGCGTAGGCCGGGTTACCGCCCAGCGCAGCACTCATCGTCTCGATGTTGGCCTGACGCTTGGTTCCGTCGACCACCAGAGCGGTCTTCTCCTCGATCGGCTTGGCCGGATCGATCAGAGCGACGAGCGAAGCGTTGAGCTCCTCGGCCGTCGGAGCCGTTGCAGCAGCGGCAGCAGGCGTCGTAGCGGAAGCCGAGGCCTTGGCCGTGGTGCTCGAGGCGGCGACCGAAGTCGAGCTGGCAGCCGTCGAATCCTTGTTGTCGTCCGAGCTGCATGCACCCATGGTCAGGACGGCAGCGACGGCACAAGCGCTGATGAGAGTCTTGCGGATGATCACAGCGTTACCTTTCGTTGTAAAGAGAGACAGGCGCTGTCTCCATCTTGTAGGCAAGGCTAACATGACCAAAACCTGGCTCGAGACCAGTCGGCACGGTCCGTACTCAGGTGTGAATTCGCACTCGCGCACCGTGTCTGGCGACACTTGGGGCCTTATGCCGGTAGCGTTGATGGATCGCACTGGGAGGAGACGCACATGAGCTCGACAGAGAACCCGGATTCGGTTGCGGCAGCAGAAGAACTCCACGCGCTACGAGTGGAAGCACAAGTACTGCGCCGACAACTTGCACAATCGCCGGAGCAGGTGCGTGAGCTGGAGTCGAAGGTGGACTCGCTGTCCATCCGAAACAGCAAGTTGATGGACACCCTCAAGGAGGCCCGTCAGCAGCTCATCGCACTTCGTGAAGAAGTCGACAGACTCGGTCAGCCGCCGAGCGGTTACGGAGTCCTTCTCTCGGTACACGAGGACAAGACCGTCGACGTGTTCACGTCGGGTCGCAAGATGCGATTGACGTGCTCACCGAACATCGACACGGACACCCTTGCCCTCGGACAGACGGTGCGCCTCAACGAGGCACTCACCATCGTCGAGGCCGGCACCTACGAGCAGGTCGGTGAGATCAGCACGCTCCGTGAGGTACTCGACGACGGCTTGCGCGCACTGGTGGTCGGTCATGCCGACGAAGAGCGCATCGTCTGGCTCGCAGCACCGTTGGCAGCCGTCTTCGCCGACCCCGAAGCCGACATCATCGCGTACGACGCCGATTCTCCGACCAGGAAACTGCGTCCGGGCGACTCGTTGCTCGTCGACACCAAGGCCGGGTACGCCTTCGAGCGCATCCCGAAGGCCGAGGTCGAAGATCTGGTTCTCGAGGAAGTTCCGGATGTTCACTACGACGACATCGGTGGTCTCGGGCGTCAGATCGAACAGATCCGTGATGCCGTCGAACTCCCGTTCCTCCACAAGGACTTGTTCCACGAGTACTCGCTGAGGCCGCCGAAGGGTGTACTGCTCTACGGTCCGCCTGGTTGCGGTAAGACGCTCATCGCCAAGGCCGTCGCCAACTCGTTGGCCAAGAAGATCGCCGAAGCTCGCGGTCAGGACAGCAAGGACGCCAAGTCCTACTTCCTGAACATCAAGGGCCCGGAACTTCTGAACAAGTTCGTCGGCGAAACCGAGCGTCACATCCGGATGATCTTCCAGCGTGCTCGTGAGAAGGCGTCCGAGGGGACGCCGGTGATCGTCTTCTTCGACGAGATGGACTCGATCTTCCGTACCCGTGGTTCTGGAGTCTCTTCCGACGTGGAGACAACGGTCGTCCCGCAGCTGCTCAGCGAGATCGACGGTGTGGAAGGGCTCGAGAACGTCATCGTCATCGGCGCTTCCAACCGTGAGGACATGATCGACCCGGCCATCCTGCGTCCGGGCCGACTGGACGTGAAGATCAAGATCGAGCGCCCCGACGCGGAATCCGCTCAGGACATCTTCTCGAAGTACCTGGTGGACGGTCTGCCGATCAATGCGGACGACCTCGCCGAGTTCGGTGGCGATCGCACCGCATGCTTGAAGGCGATGATCGTTCGCGTCGTCGATCGCATGTACGCGGAGAGCGAAGAGAATCGTTTCCTCGAGGTCACCTACGCCAACGGCGACAAGGAAGTTCTGTTCTTCAAGGACTTCAACTCGGGTGCGATGATCCAGAACATCGTCGACCGCGCCAAGAAGTACGCGATCAAGTCGGTACTCGACACCGGTGCTCCTGGCTTGCGTGTGCAGCACCTCTTCGATTCCATCGTCGACGAGTTCGCCGAGAACGAGGATCTGCCCAACACCACCAATCCTGATGACTGGGCACGTATTTCGGGCAAGAAGGGTGAACGGATCGTCTACATCCGCACACTCGTCACCGGTAAGAACGCCAGTGCCAGCCGCGCGATCGACACAGAGTCGAACACGGGCCAGTACCTGTAGCGAAACGAACACCGATCGGGCCGGCCACTCCACGGGAGTCGTCGGCCCGATCTGTGCGTCGCTGCCGTTCCCTCCGTTGCGATTGGACCGGTCGGTCGCGCTGGTTTAGAGTCCCGCCGTGCAGATACATCTTCGACACAATCCGTCGTCCACTGTCGCTCGCTGCTACCTCGCGCCCGGCGAACCGTTGCGCGTGGAGAGCGGGGCAATGCTCGCGCATTCCGCCGGCGTAGTTCTCGAAGCGAAGGCGCAGGGCGGCGTCCTGCAGGGACTCAAGCGGTCGATGCTCAGTGGGGAGTCGTTTTTCGTCACGACGTATACCGCTCCGCCGCAAGGTGGTTGGGTCGATGTGACCGGCGTGCTTCCCGGCGATCTGATCCCACTGACCATCACGTCCGATCGCCCGTTCTTCCTCAACCGTGGAACCTGGTTGGCCAACTCCTACGGCGTGACCGTCGAGTCCAAATGGGGAGGCATGTCCAACCTCTTCGGCGGTGAGGGTGGATTCGGTTTGCGGGCAAGTGGCGACGGTGAAGTAGTGCTGGCCGTCTACGGCGCGATCGACGTCATCGACTTGCAGCCAGGCGAGACGGTCACGATCGATACCGGTCACGTGGTCGCCTACGACCTCGGGATGAACTTCAACATGCGGCGCGCCGTTCAGGGGCGCACCATTCAGTCGATGAAGTCCGGTGAAGGATTTGTCTTCGACTTCACCGGCCCAGGACGTGTTCTCGCGCAGACCCGCAACCCCAGCGCGTTTGCTGCTTGGCTCTCGGCGATCACCCCGGGCTGATCACGGTCGCGGCAGTGTTCAGTCCCAGCGGTGTTCAACTCCAGCGGTGTTCAACTCCAGCAATAGTCGGCCAGCAGAGCGCGTGAGTCCGGAACGAACGGCCACGACGGGTCCTGCAGGTGGGCGCCGAGTTCTTTCGGCGTCCACCACCAACCTTCGGCGATCTCGCTGGGTTGATGTGCCATCGGCCCGTCGTATCTGAGTTCGAACGCAAACAGGTGACAGCGCAACGGAGAGTTGTTCCACTCGCCGTCCCAGGAGATTCGAGCGATCTCCGTCAGTTGGAGTGGCTGATCTGCTGTTCCGAAGATTCCGAGTTCTTCACCGACTTCACGGATCGCGGTTTCCTGCGGCGTCTCACCTGGATCAACGACACCTCCGGCAAGACAGTCGTGATAGCCACCGAACACCGCTTTCATGTCGGTTCGGCGATGGACGTAGATGCGGGAGCCGTCCCCGGTGCGAACCAGGACGCCCGCACTCGCGTGCCAGAGCCCACCCGAGTAGACGACGGAACGTGGTGCTCGGCCGATCGGATTACCCGTCCGGTCGTACACGGCGACTACCTCGTCCGCGGGATTCAGGTCTGCGGTGAGAGGTTGGTGCATTCCTCCAACTGTGCCACGCCTGTGGGTGCCGCGCCGCAATCACATAGGCTCTTGTGTCATGCAGCGGATCATCGGTGTCGAGGTCGAATACGGAATATCTTCACCCAGTGAGCCGTCGGCGAATCCGATTCTCACTTCAACCCAGGCGGTGCTTGCCTACGCCGCCGCAGCGGGCGTGCCACGGGCCAAGCGCACACGCTGGGATTACGAGGTCGAATCTCCGCTGCGAGATGCCCGAGGCTTCGATCTGGGGCGAATGAGCGGTCCCGCTCCGGTGATTGACGCGGACGAGATCGGCGCCGCGAACATGATTCTCACCAACGGGGCACGGTTGTACGTCGACCACGCCCATCCGGAGTATTCGGCCCCCGAGGTCGCCGACCCGCTCGATGCCGTGATCTGGGACAAGGCCGGCGAACGAGTGATGGAGGCAGCTGCGCGGCATGCCTCCAGCGTGCCGGGTGCCCCACGGTTGCAGTTGTACAAGAACAACGTCGACGGCAAGGGTGCGTCGTACGGCACGCACGAGAACTATCTCTGCTCGCGTGACACCCCGTTCGCCTCGATCGTGACCGGCTTGACGCCGTTCTTCGCGTCCAGGCAGGTGATCTGCGGTTCCGGTCGTGTGGGTCTCGGTCAGTCCGGCGACGAGGCCGGATTCCAGCTTTCGCAGCGATCCGACTACATCGAGGTCGAAGTAGGCCTCGAGACCACGCTCAAGCGCGGAATCATCAACACCCGCGACGAACCGCACGCGGATGCGGACAAGTACCGCCGGCTGCACGTCATCATCGGTGACGCGAACCTCGCGGAGATGTCGACCTACCTCAAGGTGGGAACAACCGCGCTGGTACTCGACCTGATCGAGGCGGGCGTCGACCTCACCGATCTGCAACTGGCACGTCCGGTCACCGCCGTCCACCACATCAGCCACGACCCCACTCTTCGCAAGACCGTTGCGCTGGCCGACGGTCGTGAACTGACGGGGCTTGCGCTGCAACGTATTTACCTCGAACGGGTCTCGAAGTTCCTCGATCGCGAGGCGGATCGTGATCCGCGAGCGGACGATATCGTCGCCAAGTGGGCGATGGTTCTCGATCTCCTCGAGCGCGATCCCATGGAGTGCGCGAACATCCTCGACTGGCCGGCCAAACTGCGTCTGCTCGAAGGTTTCCGCAATCGTGAGGGACTCGCGTGGTCGGCTCCGCGATTGCATCTGGTGGATCTGCAGTACTCCGACGTGCGACTCGACAAGGGCCTCTACAACCGTCTGGTTGCTCGCGGCTCCATGGAGCGGCTTGTCACCGAACAGCAGGTTCTCGACGCGGTCACGAACCCTCCCACCGACACTCGCGCATACTTCCGTGGCGAGTGCTTACGCCGATTCGGTGCCGATATCGCGGCCGCGAGCTGGGATTCGGTCATCTTCGATCTCGGCGGCGAGTCGTTGATCCGCATCCCCACCCTAGAGCCGCTTCGAGGTACCAAAGCGCACGTCGGAGCGTTGCTCGACTCCGTTGACAGCGCCGCGGAACTGGTTGATCAGCTCACTCACTGAAACAGCCGATGCGGCTCGCCGTCGCGTCTCTCCACACCTGACGGTGCCGCTCGGTAGGGTGAAGGTCCGAGCGGGATCAGTTACCGACTCTGCTGGGCCGAACAGGATGCTCGCGAGAGCTCCCTTCACACAAGGAGGTCGACGGCGATGGCTCAAGAACAGACGCAGCGTGCCGGTGGCGGCGAAGACGACGAAACCACTGGTGGCGACGGCAGTGCCGGCCAGGAACGTCGTGAGAAGCTCGCTGCAGAAACCGACGACCTGCTCGACGAGATCGACGACGTGTTGGAAGAGAACGCCGAGGACTTCGTCCGTGCCTATGTCCAGAAGGGCGGCCAGTGACGGTGGATCGCGCGCCCCGGATCACCGACGGGGACACACGGTTGAGCTTCGGCTCGAATCTGTCGTCATTCTCGGAATACCTTCGGGTGCATGCACCGGAGCATCTTCCGCAGAACCGCTTCGCCGACACAGGAGGTGTTGTCATGGGCGGGGGAGACGTAGCTCCGCACGGCACCACCATCGTCGCGATCAGCTATGCGGGTGGAGTTCTGCTCGCGGGTGATCGCCGAGCGACGATGGGCAACCTCATCGCCAGCCGTGACGTGCAGAAGGTGTACGTCACGGACGACTACTCGGCTGCGGGTATCGCCGGTACGGCCGGGATCGCAATCGAACTGGTCCGGCTCTTCGCGGTCGAGCTCGAACATTACGAGAAGATCGAAGGCGTCCCACTCACGTTCGACGGCAAGGCCAATCGACTTTCGTCGATGGTTCGAGGAAATCTCGGAGCAGCGATGCAAGGTTTGGCGGTCGTGCCATTGCTCGTGGGTTACGACCTGGACGCCGTCGATCCGTCGAGGGCCGGTCGCATCGTCTCCTACGACGTCGTCGGTGGGCGATACGAGGAGCGCGCGGGCTATCACGCAGTCGGATCCGGTTCCCTGTTCGCGAAATCGGCGCTCAAGAAGCTGTATTCCCCGGGAATCGACGAGGACACCGCGCTTCGGTTCGCGGTCGAGGCGCTGTACGACGCGGCAGATGACGATTCGGCTACCGGTGGTCCTGATCTGACACGCGGGATCTATCCGACAGCGGTCACCATCACCTCGGCCGGTGCCGTGGAGTTGTCGACGGCCAAGGCTGCCGAGATCGCAAGGGAGATCGTCGCGGCTCGTACTGCGACAGCGAGTCCGGAAGGGGAGTCTGCGCTATGACGATGCCGTACTACGCATCAGCCGAACAGATCATGCGCGATCGTTCGGAATTGGCGCGCAAGGGAATTGCCCGCGGACGCAGCGTCGTCGTTCTCACCTACCGCGACGGAGTGCTCTTTGTCGCCGAGAACCCGTCGAGGGCGCTGCACAAGGTCAGTGAACTGTACGACCGTCTCGGATTTGCGGCAGTGGGCAAGTACAACGAGTTCGAGAATCTGCGCCGCGCGGGCATCGTCCACGCCGACATGCGTGGGTACTCGTACGACCGTCGGGACGTCACGGGGCGTTCCCTCGCCAATGCGTACGCACAGACCTTGGGAACGATCTTCACCGAGCAGCCCAAGCCGTACGAGGTCGAGATCTGCGTTGCCGAGATCGGCCGTTTCGGGAGTAGTACGCCGGCTCAGCTCTACCGGATCACGTACGACGGTTCCATCGCGGACGAGCAGGAATTCGTGGTCATGGGCGGTACAACCGAACCGATCGTGACGGCGATGCGCGAGTCCTACCAGCGAGACCTCGACCTCGAATCCGCGGTGCGGCTCGCGGTCGGGGCGCTTCAAAAGGGCGGTCCGGCGCCGGCCGGAACCACTGAGGCGGAACCGCGAACACTCGATGTGAGTGCACTCGAGGTTGCCGTTCTCGACAGCAACCGTCCACGCCGTGCGTTCAAAAGAATCGCTGGTTCGGCATTGGAAGAGATGCTTCCAACTCCGGCAGCAACTGAGGACGCGCCGCCGGCAAACGGCGACGCACCCTCGTAGTTGCTGCGTCGGTCTGGGAGTTACTGCAGGTCTGGAGTTACTGAGTGATTCTGTAGACGGCCACCGCGCCCGGTTCGGTGTCGAAATCGAACCGGCGCGCGTCTGCCACCACTTCACCGTCGGTGGCGATGGCGACCGGTGAATCGGCCACTCGAACCGACATCGAGGACACGAGTTCGCGAACGTAGACCCGCGAGCTGCCCAATGTTCCTGTGGCAGCAGCAAACAGCAGGCGTGAACGCGAGAACTTCTTGTCCGCGCGCAAGTAGCGGACGTCGAGCAGTCCACGGTTCATCTCCGGACGCGACATCGGCACCTGATCAGCGGGGGAGTATCGCCCGTTTCCGACGAACAGCATCCAGATGGTGGTCCGCTTCCCGTCGATGGTGACAGTCATCGGCTCTGCCGCTGCGAGAACCCGGATCATTGCAGCACCAGCGGCCGGCCACTTACCGAAACGCGGTTCCCACTTTTCCCTCAGACGCACAGCGTCCGGGTATCCTCCCAGGCTGGCTGTGTTGAGAAACCGTGCAGTCACTCCGGAATCCGTGCGCACCACCGCGTGGTCGACAAATGCCGCCTGACCGGACTCGACTGCCTGTGCGGTCTCCTCGACATTCACCGCCCCGACGTCGCGGGCGAAATGGTTCAACGTTCCGCCGGGAAAGACGGCAAGTGGTAGCTCGTGCTTTGTCGCCGCGGTCGCGACCGTGACCACTGTTCCGTCGCCGCCGCATACTCCTAACGCTTTCGGCGAGAGTTCGGGGATCTTGGCATCGATCTGCATGTCGAAGTCGATGTCCGCGTCGAACTCGTAGACGATGGCCTCCGGTAGCAGTTCTCGAATCGATTCCACGATCCCGTCGTCCTCGGAGCCTGAACCAGGATTGGTGAAGACCAACAAGCCTTCTCCGCGCGCGAGCGCGGGAACCACACACTCGGGTCCGAGTTCGGCGGGTTCTTCGTCTCGCACCGCCCACCAACGACGTGTGCCGGCAGCGATTGCGCCGCCGACCGCGAGGCCTGCGAAGACGTCGGACGGCCAGTGCACTCCGTTGTGAACGCGTGAGTACGCCACTGCTGCGGCCAGTGGCGCGAGTGCGGCGCCCGCCGCCGGGGACTCCATGGCCACTGCCGCGGTGAATGCCGCGGCAGAAGACGAATGCCCGGAGGGGAACGAGGACGACGTCGGAATGTCGACGCCTCGCTTCGGGCTCAGCCAGACACGCGCCGGTGGGCGCCGGCGGGGGAAGAGGGGCTTGAGTATGCCGTTGGCCAGCGCGCTCGAACCTGCCAGCGCGAGCATCCCACGTGCCGCTGCCCTCCTGGGGCGGCCACCGATCATCGCGAGCAAGGCCGCGACAACCATCCACAAAACGCCGTGATCGGCAGCTCTGGAGAGAAACCGCATGGTCGGGTCGAGCACGGAAGGGCGCAGTGCTCCAGTGCTTTCCATGACTTTGACGTCGCTTCGGACAACTTTTCGGCGAATAAGGCTCACACCGTCACACTATGCCGCCGCCCGACGTTGTCGAGTCGTGACTTACGACGCGATCGAAGTACACGGGTGAACCTCGCATTCTGGTTGTAGTGTCGAAGTGTGCAGAGACGAATCATGGGTATCGAGACGGAATTCGGCGTTACCTGCACCTTTCACGGGCACAGGCGACTGAGCCCCGACGAGGTTGCTCGTTACCTCTTCCGTCGTGTCGTGTCGTGGGGTCGCAGCTCCAATGTCTTCCTCCGTAACGGAGCCCGCTTGTACCTGGATGTGGGTTCGCACCCGGAGTACGCGACCGCAGAGTGCGACAGCCTCATCCAGTTGGTCAATCACGACCGTGCCGGTGAGCGAGTGCTCGAAGAACTGCTGATCGACGCCGAGGCGAGACTCGCCGAGGAGGGGATCGGCGGCGACATCTACCTCTTCAAGAACAACACCGACTCGGCCGGAAACTCGTACGGATGCCACGAGAACTTTCTCGTCGCGCGCGCCGGTGAGTTCTCCCGCATTTCGGATGTCTTGTTGCCGTTCCTCGTCACGCGCCAGTTGATCTGCGGCGCCGGCAAGGTGCTGCAGACGCCGAAGGCCGCGACGTTCTGCCTCTCGCAGCGTGCGGAACACATCTGGGAAGGTGTCTCGTCGGCGACCACGCGCTCGCGTCCGATCATCAACACCCGCGACGAACCGCATGCCGACGCCGAGAAGTACCGCCGACTGCACGTGATCGTCGGCGATTCGAACATGGCCGAAACAACGACGATGCTCAAGGTCGGTTCTGCAGCACTCGTGCTCGAGATGATCGAAGCCGGGGTTTCGTTCCGCGATTTCGCTTTGGACAACCCGATTCGTGCCATCCGCGAGGTGAGTCACGACGTGACGGGTAAAAAGCCTGTCCGTCTAGCTGGTGGTCGTCAGGCCAGTGCCCTCGATATTCAACGCGAATACCACGCCAAGGCAGTCGAACACCTGCGTAACCGCGAACCGGACCCGCAGGTCGAGCAGGTAGTCGACCTGTGGGGTCGCACCCTCGATGCCGTCGAAGCTCAGGATTTCGCGAAGGTCGACACGGAGATCGACTGGGTCATCAAGCGCAAGCTGTTCCAGCGTTACCAGGACCGTCACGGTTTCGACCTGTCCGATCCCAAGATCGCGCAGCTCGACTTGGCGTACCACGACATCAAACGCGGCCGGGGTGTCTTCGACGTGCTGCAGCGCAAGGGCTTGGTCAAGCGGGTCACCGAGGACGAGACGATCGACGATGCCGTCGAGAATCCGCCGCAGACCACGCGCGCTAAATTGCGAGGCGACTTCATCACTGCAGCCCAGGCCGCAGGCAGGGACTTCACGGTCGACTGGGTTCACCTCAAGCTCAACGATCAGGCGCAGAGAACGGTGCTGTGCAAGGATCCGTTCCGTTCCGTCGACGAGCGTGTCGAGCGTTTGATCGCTTCGATGTAGGTCACCCATTTTCACGATTTACAACACGGCAGGTCTGTTTTGCGGCGACGCGCCGGGCACGAAAGTGTCCGGCGCGCGTTCGGTTATCGGATAGCCACTAGGATTTCGGCGTGGCGACATCAAAAATCGAGCGGTTGATGAACCTGGTGATCGCATTGCTGTCCACCAGACAGTTCCTCACGGCGGAGAAAATCCGCGACAGTGTGGCCGGGTACAACGATTCCGCGAACTACGAAGCGTTCAGTCGCATGTTCGAACGCGACAAGAACGAACTTCGTGACCTGGGTGTCCCGTTGGAAACCGGTCTGGCAGGACGGTTCTCGACGGTCGAGGGTTATCGGATCAATCGCAACGCTTATGAGCTTCCGGACGTGGACCTCACCAGCGAGGAATCTGCTGCGGTTGCTGTCGCCGTGCAGTTGTGGGAGTCGCCGGAACTGATTTCGGCAGCCCAGAGTGCACTACTCAAACTCCGAGCGGCCGGCGTCCAGGTCGACTCAGAAGTCAGTGCCGCGCCGGTCACGGCGATTCCCGCGCGCACCCGGGGTTCGGAGCCCGCGCTCGGCAAGCTGCTTGCAGCCGTCGACGCCGGCCGAGCAGTTCATTTTCAGCACCGCGGCGCATTGAACGAACCGTTCACCGAGCGCACCGTCGAGCCGTGGGGCGTCGTCACGCACAACGGCAAGTGGTATCTGGTCGGGCACGACGTCGACCGTGATGCGGTGAGGACCTTCCGGCTCTCCCGGATCGGTGACGATGTCAGGGAGTTCGGCCCGGCCGGTTCGGTTCACAAACCCGAAGGTGTTGATCTTCGCGAGGTCGTCGACCGCGTGACCGGATCGGGAGTCGTCACCGGAACCGCCACGGTCTGGGTCGCAGACGGCCGCGCACATGAGCTTCGGCGGCTTGCGACGTCGTCGTCCGATCGGCGGCTGACCGATCGTGATGGCAGCGTGCTGGCCATTCCCGTCCGATCCTGGGAATGGACCGCTCGGTTGATCGCCGGTCACGGTTTGGATGCACTGGTGTTGGACCCACCGGATTTGCGTGCTGAGGTCGTCGCGAAGCTTCGCGCCGCCGCGGCGAGCCCGGCCACCAGCAATGACGGACAGGGGGACAACTGATGAGCAATCGACTGTCATCGCGGTTGGCACGGCTGCTCAACCTCGTGCCGTACTTCATCGCGAATCCGGGCATCAGTCCCGCCGAGGCCGCCGAGGAACTCGGCGTCAGCACGACTCAACTGATGACCGATCTGAATCAGCTGTGGGTGTGCGGACTGCCCGGGTACGGTCCCGGCGATCTCATCGACCTGTCCTTCTCCGAGGAAAGTATCGAGGTCACGTTCTCGGCCGGGATCGATCGCCCGCTGCGCCTCACCTCTACCGAAGCGACGGCATTGCTGATCGCGCTTCGGTCGTTGGTGGAAATGCCGGGCATGGTCGATCCGTCGTCGGCCCAGCGCGCTATCGCGAAGATCGAGGACGCAGCAGGCTCGGCCGCGGCACGAGCTATCGGTCAGGGCCGGGATACATCGCCGGCGCCGGACATCGCCGAAGACCCGATCGCCGCGACGGTCAGAGCCGCGCTCGCAGACAAGACCGCCCTGCGATTGACGTATTACTCGGCCTCGCGTGACGCGGTCTCCGAGCGCATCGTCGATCCCGTTCGTATCGTGTTGGTCGACAACTACAGCTACCTCCAGGCCTGGTGCCGTCAGGCCGAGGGTGTGCGGTTGTTCCGATTCGATCGGATCGATGCCGCCGTCCAACTCGACGAGCCGGCCGACCCGCCGCCGCAGGCCCTCGAGGAGGATTCGAATCTCGAGTTGTTCAGCGGCGACGGTTCCCTTCCGGAAGCACGGTTGTTCATCACCAAAGAGTGGGTGTGGATGCTCGACTACTACCCGATGGACGTCGAGCACGTGAACGACGACGGGTCGGTCGAGGCGACGATGAGTTTCGGCACACTCGAATGGATGGCAAGGCTGGTGTTGGGATTCGGTGAGGGAGTTCGGGCCCTTCATCCGCCGGAACTGGTCTCCGAAGTCCATGATCGGGCCGTTGCGGCACTCGACGCCTACGACGTAATCGGTTCGTAAAAGTTGGGGAAACTCCGCGTTCAGTGGGTTCGCAGGAAACAAACAGGTAAAAGGTAGCTGAAGTAAGTGCTTTGACACCTCCGAGCGCCGGTTGTGTCCGGTAGCATCGAGGAATCTGATCATGGGAGGTCGTTATGGGTGCAATGCAGCCGATGCATTGGCTGATTGTCGCTGTTGTCGTCGTAATTCTGTTCGGGTCGAAGAAGCTTCCCGATGCAGCACGCGGTCTGGGTCGTTCACTCCGCATCTTCAAGAGCGAAGTCAAGGAAATGCAGAACGACGATGCGGCGCCCGCAAGCGCGCCGGTCGCACAGCCTGCTCCGGCACAGTTGCCGACGGCCAACACCGCGGTGGTCGCAAACGGTGCAGCAGCACCTGTTGCGCAGCCGACCGAAGTCAAGCCGCTCTAGTACACACTGCGTTCTAGCCGGGGTGAAATATTCGTTCACCCCGGTTGTCTGCTGACCAAGACCAGGATGCACAGTGCGTATTCCGTTAGATCCGCGTAACCGCAAGCGGAAGGTCAACCCAGACGGCACCATGTCGTTGGTCGACCACCTGTACGAATTGCGGACTCGTTTGTTGTTCGCATTCCTCGGCGTGATCATCACCACGGCGTTCGGCTTCTTCTGGTACTCACACTCGATACTCGGTCTCGAGAGTCTGGGCGATCTGCTTCGTGGACCGTACTGCGAGCTTCCGTCCGAGAGTCGCGCCAACCTCAGCACCGACGACGCGTGCCGATTGCTGGCGACCGGGCCGTTCGAGCAGTTCATGCTGCGATTCAAAGTGGCGCTCACCGCCGGCATCGTTCTTGCCTGCCCGGTGTGGCTTTACCAATTGTGGGCATTCATCACCCCGGGCCTCTACGCCAAAGAACGTCGATACGCGGTCGGATTCGTCACCGCCGGTGCCGCTCTCTTCATTCTCGGCGCGATCCTGGCGTACCTCGTCGTGGCGAAGGCTTTGCACTTCCTCCTGACCATCGGTGACAACGTCCAGATCACCGCGCTCAGTGGTTCGGAGTACTTCGGCTTCATCATCAACCTGCTGCTCATCTTCGGTGTCAGCTTCGAAATTCCACTGCTCGTCGTCGTGCTGAACTTTGCCGGCATTCTGACGTACGAGCGTTTGAAGGCCTGGCGTCGAGGATTGATCTTCGGGCTTTTCGTATTTGCTGCAGTCGCCACGCCGGGTTCGGATCCGTTCTCGATGCTGGCGCTCGCGCTGGCCCTGACGCTTCTCTTCGAGGTCGCTGTTCAGATCGCTCGCCTCAACGACAAACGTAAGGCCAAGCGAGCCGGTGAAGACTGGGGCGCACTGTCCGACGAGGAAGCGTCCTCCATCTCGTCTCCGTCCGATCTGAACGAGGCTTTCGACAATCCGACCAAACCCAAGGCCGAATCGAGTGGATTGTTCGGACGTAAGTCCAAGTCCAAGGCTCCGGTTGCGGAGAAATCCGACACCGGCGGCGACAACGCGCCCGGTCAGGATTTCACTGACACCCTCTGAGCGCCGTGCCACCACGTCGGCGGCGTGTGAAACCCTGACGAGGTGGTTATGAACAAGAGTGAACTGAGCACGTTTGCGTCCAGCCTGAAGTTCGAACTCGATCCATTCCAGGTGAAGGCATGCGTTGCGCTCGAAGCGGGCCACGGAGTCCTTGTCTGCGCGCCGACCGGCGCAGGCAAGACCGTGGTCGGCGAGTTCGCTGTCCACCTGGCTCTCGCGGCGGGCCGCAAGTGTTTCTACACGACGCCGATCAAGGCGTTGAGTAATCAGAAGTACGCAGAACTCGTCGAGCGGTACGGCCCGAGCGAGGTCGGCCTGCTGACGGGTGATTCGAGTATCAACTCCGACGCACCGGTGGTCGTCATGACCACTGAAGTCCTGCGGAACATGCTCTACGCAAATTCCGAGGCACTGCGCGGGCTTTCGCACGTCGTCATGGACGAAGTGCACTACCTGGCGGACCGGTTCCGTGGTGCGGTGTGGGAGGAAGTGATCCTGCACCTGTCCGAGGATGTTCGGCTGGTGAGTTTGTCGGCGACCGTGAGCAATGCCGAAGAATTCGGCTCCTGGATGGAAACTGTCCGCGGCGACACCACCGTGGTCGTCGACGAGACGCGGCCGATCCCGCTGTGGCAGCACATCATGGTCGGTCGACGGATCTTCGATCTCTTCGACAGCCGCAGTCATCCTGCCGCTGGGCCGAAGACCGTGCTCGTCGATCAGGATCTGGTTCGCCACGTCAAGCAGCGTCAGGCTCTCGAACGCGTCGAGAGCTGGCAGCCGCGTGGCCGCGGGCGTCGTGGCAGCTACCAGAGTTCCAACGATTTCCGACCCTTGCCACGACCTGACGTCATCGCGCAGCTGGACCAGTCCGGACTGCTCCCGGCGATCACCTTCATCTTCAGCCGCGCCGGTTGTGATGCGGCTCTTGCACAGTGCCTGCGGTCCCGACTGGATCTGACTTCGCCGGAGCAGGTTCGCGAGATCGACACCATCATCGATAAACACACCGGGGAACTACCCGAGGAGGATCTCGAAGTTCTCGGATATCGGGACTGGTGCAAGGCACTGCGACGCGGACTGGCCTCTCACCATGCCGGCATGTTGCCGGCATTTCGCCAGACAGTCGAGGAATTGTTCGTCAAAGGTCTCGTGCGTGCGGTCTTCGCGACCGAGACGCTGGCCCTCGGCATCAACATGCCGGCACGCACGGTGGTCCTCGAACGTCTGGTCAAGTACAACGGTGAATCGCATGCCGAACTGACACCGGGGGAGTACACGCAGCTGACCGGTCGGGCAGGCCGACGCGGCATCGACGTCGAAGGGCACGCTGTGGTCCTGTGGCAGCCCGGGGTCGAGCCCACGGATGTCGCCGGCTTGGCGTCGACCCGGACGTTCCCGCTCCGCAGTTCGTTCCGCCCCTCGTACAACATGTCGATCAACCTCGTCGAACGCATGGGCGCGGCCGATTCACGGAAGCTGCTCGAGCGTTCCTTCGCACAGTTCCAAGCGGATCGCTCGGTGGTCGGCCTGGTGCGTGGCATCGAGCGGAACGAAGAAGCACTGAAGGGTTTGCAGGAGAAACTCGGCGGTGCGGACGGCGAATACTTCGAATACGCGTCGTTGCGTGAGCGGCTCAGTGCGCGCGAGCGCGCGCTCGAACGTAAGGGCCGCGAAGACCGACGCGGAGATGCGGTTGAGTCCCTCCGTGCACTCG
Organism: Rhodococcus sp. WS1; assembly: GCF_003797745.1. Classification (NCBI taxonomy): domain Bacteria; kingdom Bacillati; phylum Actinomycetota; class Actinomycetes; order Mycobacteriales; family Nocardiaceae; genus Rhodococcus; species Rhodococcus sp. WS1. The sequence continues at coordinate 115,597 of NZ_RKLZ01000001.1, forward strand.
CCCGCGGTGACGTGATCGCAATTCCCATCGGTCGTCATTCCGGGGTGGCAGTGGTTCTCGTCCCGGACAACGATCCGAAGGACCCGCGTCCGCTGGTTCTGACTGCCGATCAGTGGGCCGGCCGACTCTCCTCGGGTGATTTCCCGGAAGCAGCCGACGTTCTGGGAAAGATGCGCCTGCCCAAGCATGTCGATCACCACACCGCAAGGATCCGGCGCGATCTGGCCTCGGCATTGCGTAGTACCGGGATCAGTGCTCCCCGGCGGAAGAAGCGTCACAAGGCGGGCGCGTCCGAGGACGCCGAGGTCGCTACTTTGCGACGCGCTATTCGCTCGCATCCGTGCCACAGCTGGCCCGATCGTGAACATCTGAGCCGGATCGGTGAGCGCTACAACCGGCTGGCCCGGGAAACGCAGTCGATGAGGGAAAAGGCAGCGGCCACCACCAACTCGTTGGCGCGGACGTTCGACCGCATCATTGCGCTACTCAAAGAGCGTGAGTACATGACTGCCGAAGCAGCGCCCGAAGTCACCGAATCCGGACGACGACTCAGCCGCATCTACTCCGAAAGCGACCTTCTGGTCGCCGAGTGCCTGCGGACCGGGGCGTGGACAGGTCTCAGCCCGGCCGAGTTGGCGGCCGTCGTCTCCTCGGTGGTCTACGAATCACGTCGGGACGGCGACACCGTTGATCGGGTGCCGACAGCGGCGCTTCGTCACGCCCTCAACGACACTCAACGATTGTGGAGCGAACTGCGGTCGGACGAGATTCGCCACAAGCTGCCGCCGACGCGGGAACCGGATCTCGGATTCGTCACCGCCGTTTATCACTGGGCGAGTGAGAACTCGCTTGTCGACGCACTGATCGCGGCCGGAGTGCAGGGCCGTGCGTTGTCTGCGGGTGACTTTGTACGTTGGTGTCGTCAGGTGATCGATCTGCTCGATCAGGTCCGCCTGACATCGACGGATGCCGACGTCGCGAAGACTGCGGCGCGGGCGGTAGCTGCAATTCGTCGCGGGGTAGTTGCTGTCGACGCAGCATGACCGCAACTATGTGGTTTGATTCGCAGACTGGTATTTCGAGTGGGAGGCGAACATGAGCGGGCCTTACGGACCGAACGATCCGAATCGGCAATGGGGTCCTGGTGATCAGCAGCAGCCGAACGAGCAGCAGTGGGGGCAGAATCCTCAGCAGCCGGGCGGTCAGCAGCAGCCTGGTCAGCAGCCCGGCCAGCAGCAGCCGTGGGGTCAGCCTGGTCAAACACCGCAGCCCGGTCAACAACCCGGCCAGCAACAGCCGTGGGGACAACCTGCCTACGGCCAGCCCGGGCAGCCTGGTGGTCAGCCTGCGTACGGTCAGCCGCAGCAACCTGGACAAGGACAACCCGGCCAGCAACAGCCGTGGGGACAACCTCAGCAGCAGCCTCCCGCTCAGCCGTGGGGTCAGCCGGGGCAACAGCAGGCACCTGACGCAACCCAGGCCTGGGGTCAGCCGCCTGCTGCCGCACCTCAGCAGGCATGGGGCGCCGCCGCTCCCGGCCAAGCGCCGGGACAGCAGAATCAGTGGAACCAGGCTCAGCCGTTCCCGAGTCCCGGTGCGCCCGGAAACCAGTCGGGTAAGTCGAAGAAGCCCTTGATCTTCGGTGCGATCGGTGTTCTCGTCGTTCTTGCTGCTGTCGTGGTGGCCCTGGTGTTCGGTGTCTTCGGCAAGAACACACTCGATCAGAGCGCGGCTCAGGCCGGCGTCGAGAAGATCGTCACCGAGTCCTACGGGGCAAAGAACGTGAGCAACGTTCAGTGCCCCGCGGATCAGGAAGTCAAGTCAGGCAACAAGTTCACCTGCACGCTTTCGATCGCGGGTGTGAAGTCGAACGTGACTGTGACGTTTGTCGACGACAACGGCACGTACGAGGTCAGCCGCCCGAGCTGACGCTCTACTGGTCGGAACGGCCTGCCGCCGCAGCCTCGAGCGCGGCGGCAAGCCGTCCGGCCGAACGCTCGATGTTCAGCGAGGCCGCCACTTCCTCGAAGCGTGCGGGATCGACGGGGGCCGCCGGGAGTTGGTCGTCCTTCGAGAACTGAACGTCCGCGTCGCGAACCACTCGTACTACCGGCAACGCAGCATCAAGGTAAGCGATGGCCTCTGGTGAGGTGAGTTTTGCGCGAATTCCCTTGGCCATGTCGGATTCCGGATCAGCTGCGGCCGCGCGAAGTCCGGCCAACGAGCCGTAGCGCAGCATCAGCGTCGACGCAGTCTTCTCACCGACACCCTTGATGCCGGGTAGACCGTCGGAGGCGTCTCCGCGCAGTACCGCGAGTTCGGCGTATGCCTCGCCCGCACGGTCACCGGGTACTCCGTACTTCTCGGCAACCTCGACCGGTCCGAAGAGTTCGGCCTTGGACAAGCCACGGCCCACGTAGAGGACACGAACGGGCACGTACTCGTCGGTGACGACCTGCAAAAGGTCTCGGTCACCACTGACGACGACGGTGAGATCTTCGCGCTCGGTGGCGGCGAGCGTTCCCAGCACGTCGTCGGCTTCGAGTCCGACGGCACCCGCTGTCGCGATTCCTGCTGCTGCGAGCACGTCCATGATCATGTCGACCTGAGGCGTCAACGTGTCCGGAACTTCTTCGGACGAACCGTCAGAGCCTTCTTCGACGCGATGCGCTTTGTACGTCGGGACTGCATCGACGCGGAACTGCGGTCGCCAATCCAAGTCCAGGCACACCGCGAGACGACTCGGCTGGTGTTTGGTGATCAGGGAAGCCACCATGTCGGTGAAACCGCGCACGGCGTTGACAGGTCTTCCGTCGGGGTCGACGAATGACTCGGGCAGCGCGTAGAACGCACGAAACCACAGGCTGGCACCGTCGAGGAGAAGCAATGGCCCACTCATGGTCACCATCCTGCCAGTCGGCACTAACCTGTAAGCCATGACGTCTCCAGCCGAACAGGATTCCCGATTCTCCAGCGCCGTCTACGGCGCACGTATCGCCCGCGCCGCGGAGTTGGCTCGATCAGCAGGGCTCGACGGTCTGGTGGTGACTCCAGGCCCGGATCTTCGGTACCTGACGGGTTCTCGGGCCGACTCCTTCGAGCGCTTGACCGCGTTGGTCATCGCTGCGGACACGGCGAAGGCGTCTGTCGTGCTTCCTCGCTTGGAGTTGGCGTCGTTGAAGGAATCGGCGGTGGGCGATCTCGGGCTGACCGTCCTCGACTGGGTCGACGGTGTCGACCCGTATGCGATTGTGGCGGCGCAACTCCCGACCGGCGCCAAGGTTGCGGTGACGGATGCGATGCCTGCATTGCACCTGATCCCGCTCGCAGACACCTTGGGCGCGTTGCCGATCCTCGCTACCAGCGTCTTGCGTGAATTGCGGATGGTCAAGGACGACGCCGAGATCGAGGCGTTGCGACGGGCCGGTGCGGCGATCGACCGTGTTCACGCCCGCATGGCCGAGTTCTTGATCGTCGGCCGTACGGAAGCCGAAGTGGGCGAGGCGATTTCGGAGGCGATTCTCGAAGAGGGGCACACCGAGGCCGCGTTTGTGATCGTCGGATCAGGCCCGCACGGCGCCGATCCGCACCACGAGGTTTCGGACCGGGTGATCGAGAGCGGCGATGTCGTCGTGATCGACATCGGCGGACCGGTCGAGCCCGGCTACAACTCGGATTCCACCCGCACGTACAGCATGGGACAGCCGTCCGCCGAGGTATCAGCGCAGTTCGCGGTACTCGAAGCGGCACAGCAGGCTGCCGTCGATTCGGTGCGGCCAGGAGTATCCGCAGAATCCGTCGACGTTGCCGCCCGCGAAGTGCTTGCCGCACAAGGTCTTGCGGAGGTCTTCGTTCACCGCACCGGTCACGGTATCGGGCTGTCCGTGCACGAGGAGCCGTACGTCGTCGAGGGCAACACCATCGAACTCGTCGAAGGTATGGCCTTCAGCATCGAACCGGGAATCTACTTCCGCGGCAGTTGGGGTGCCCGTATCGAGGACATCGTCGTCGTGACCGCGGACGGTTGCGAGTCGTTCAACAACCGTCCGCACGGCCTGACTGTCCTCGGCTGATCAGCTTTCCTTGAACGCCGCGGACCCGAGGATGCGGGTGACGTCGATTTCGATGACCACGCGCGCTGGGTTGACCCGTGGCTGGCGGTACCGCTCGGCATAGCGCCGAACGGCGTCGGCCACGGAGTCCTCGTCGGCGAGCACGCGTGCCGGCCCTTCGAGCGTGAGCCAGCGACCACCGTCGACCGAACTGACTGCGGCGTATCCGCCACGCGCTGCGTTTATCGCCTTCTGTGAACCACCGCTGGTGATCACGCGCGCCTTTCCGGCTTCCTGGTCCCAGGTGAACCCGACGGCCACGACGTGTGGGGTGCCGTTCGGACGCAACGTCGTGAGCGTCGCGAGGTGGTATTCACCGACGAACTTCAGCCCGTCTTCGGTGAGAGTCTGCTGTGCCGATGGCGTGGTGGAGGGGGTGAGCGTCATGCCACGACGGTAATCCAGGACACTGGAGCGGTGACTGCGGGTGCGAACGTGAATGACATCGAGACGGTACTGCTCCTCGGCGGACGAAGTGAGATCGGCCTCGAGATCGCGGTCAGGCTCGCGCCGGGCCGCAACATCGTTCTGGCTGCCAGACGCAGCGGCGAGCTGTCGGAGCAGGAGCAGATGCTCAGGAACGCCGGAGCGGTCGGCGTCTCCACCGTCGAGTTCGACGCCGACGCCGTCGACACGCACGGAGACCTCCTGGGCGCCGTAGTCGCCGAGCACGGTCGGGTTTCGGTTGCAGTGCTGGCCTTCGGAATTCTCGGCGATCAGGCGCGTGCCGAAACCGACGCGGCGCATGCGGTCGCGGTGGTGCACACCGACTACGTGGCTCAGATCAGCATCCTCACGCACCTCGCGGAGATCATGCGCCGACAGGGAACCGGAAAGATCGTGGTGTTCTCGTCCGTCGCCGGCGTTCGGGTTCGCCGCGCCAACTACGTCTACGGGAGTGCAAAGGCCGGCTTGGACGGTTTTGCCAGCGGTCTGGGCGACGCGCTGCACGGTTCGGGCGTGCAGTTGATGCTGGTACGGCCAGGGTTCGTCATCGGCAAGATGACCGAGGGAATGTCGCCTGCCCCGATGTCGAGCACTCCGTCGCAGGTCGCCGACGCCGTCGTACGGGGACTGAACTCCGGGGCGACTCGGGTGTGGGTTCCGCGAATTCTGCAGCCGGTGTTCTTCGTCATGCGGCTTCTGCCTCAGACGATCTGGCGCCGGATGCCGCGATGACCGCACACCCGGTGGTGATCGTCGGCATCGGCGCCGACGGCTGGGAAGGGCTGTCCGAGAGCGCGCAGGGTGCAATCCTCGGTGCGGAGGTCCTGATGGGGTCGCCGCGCCAGCTGGACTTGGTCCCGGCGGCACATCTCGGGGCACGGCGTGCGCCCACCAGGCTCACCTGGCCGTCTCCGATGATTCCGGCGTTGCCGTCGATGTTCGCCGAGAACGCGGACCGCAAAGTATGTGTGCTCGCCAGCGGTGACCCGATGTTCCACGGCCTCGGCGTCACGTTGGTCCGGCTGCTCGGCGCGGACAACGTGCGAGTGATCTCGCACCCGTCGTCGGTGGCGTTGGCGAGCGCGCGAATGGGATGGGCATCGGCCGAGGTCGACGTCGTGAGTCTGGTGAACCGAGACTCGGCGACCGTCTTGGCGGCAGTGGTCGATGGCGCGCGCCTGTTGGTTCTGAGCAACGGGCGCTCGACACCGGGGGAGGTGGCTCGTCTGTTGTCCGCCGCGGGCTTCGGACGATCGATCGTGACCGTGCTGGCCCAGCTGGGCGGGGCCGAGGAATCGCGGACCGTCACGGTGGCAGACGAGTGGGATCACGCGGACGAGGACGTGGACGCGTTGAACGTTCTGGCCGTCGAGTGCATCTCGGTCGATCATCCGTTGCGGCTGACTCGAATCCCGGGTCTACCGGATGCCGCGTTTGTCGGCGACGGTCAGATGACCAAGCAGGAGATCCGCGCATTGACGTTGTGTGCACTCGCACCGGCGCCGGGAGAACACCTCTGGGACGTCGGCGGAGGGTCGGGAACCGTCGCCATCGAGTGGATGAGAACCCACCCGCGTTGCACTGCAACAGCATTCGAGAAGGTGGCGAGCCGGGTATCGCAGATCGGTGCCAATGCACTCAATCTCGGCGTGCCTGCGTTGGCAGTGAAAGGGACCGCGCCCGAGGCGTTTGCGGAAGAGGTTCGGCGTCCCGATGCGGTGTTCGTCGGCGGCGGCGTCACGCAACCGGGAATGCTCGAAGCGTGCTGGGAGCAGTTGAGCGTGGGCGGGCGTCTGGTTGCCAACGCCGTGACCGCCGAGTCCGAATCGTTGCTGCTCGGCTGGATGAGTCGCCAGGGTGGGACGCTGCGACGCTTTCAGGTGCAGCGCGCCGAGCCTTTGGGCGCGTTCAACGTTTGGCGACCGCAACTTCCGGTGGTCCAATGGTCCGTCACAAAAAGTCAGCCGTCTGCAGGCGCAGGCACAGATACGCCGGAGGAATCCACACAATGACCGTTCATTTCATCGGTGCGGGTCCCGGTGCGGCAGATCTGATCACTGTCCGCGCGCAACGCATCATCGCTGCGAGCCCTGTGTGCTTGTACGCCGGCAGCCTTGTCCCAGCGGAGTTGCTCGAGTGGTGCCCGGTCGGGGCGCAGGTCGTGGACACCGCTCGCCTGAGCCTGGACGAGATCACCGCGATCCTTGTCGAAGCGCATTCGGCCGGGCTGGACGTCGCGCGTCTGCATTCCGGTGATCCGTCGATCTTCAGCGCGGTAGCCGAGCAGGCTCGTCGCCTGGACGCCGCGGGTGTCGATTTCGACATGATTCCCGGTGTTCCTGCATTTACCGCGGCCGCCGCAGCGCTGAGGCGTGAGCTGACCGTTCCAGGCGTCTCGCAGACCATTGTTCTCACCCGAGTCTCCACCTTGTCGACGGCAATGCCGGAGGGCGAGGATCTGCGGTCCCTGGGCCGCAGCGGCGCAACGATGGTGGTTCACCTCGGCGCTCATCGCATCGAACAGATCGCATCCGAGTTGGCCGACAATTACGGCGAGGACTGCCCTGTGGCGGTCGTCGCCTTCGCCTCGCGGCCCGAGGAGATCGTTGTTCGAGGCACTTTGAAGACGATCGTCGAACTTGTTCATGCAGCCGGCATCACGAAGACGGCCGTTGTGATCGTGGGCCGAGTGTTGACTGCTGAAGGATTCCCAGACAGCTATCTCTACTCGGCGGCGCGTGAGAGAAGCACACACTGACCCCGACGGGTACTCGTCGTCGCGTGCTCCTGCTCGGCGGCACGGGTGAAGGTCGAGTGATCGCTTCTCGGTTGGCCGATTCAGCCGACCTCGAAGTTGTCACATCGCTGGCCGGCCGGGTTCGTGATCCTCGATGGCCGGAGGGGGAAGTGCGCATCGGTGGGTTCGGGGGAGCCGAAGGGCTCTCGGAGTGGTTGTCGGCCAACGATATTCGTGCAGTGCTGGACGCCACGCATCCGTTTGCCGCTCGCATCACCAAAAATGCATTCGACGCGTGCCTCGCGAATTCCGTTCCGTACGCCATGTATCGACGCCCCCCGTGGCGCGAGCAACCCGGCGACACCTGGCTTCCGGTACGCAATCTCGATCACGCCGCAGAATTGGTGCCGACGGTCGGCTCACGCGCTTTTCTGACGATCGGGAGGCAAGGAGTTTCGGCGTTCGACCGTGTGAAGGACGTCTCGTTTCTCGTGCGTTCCATCGATCCGCCTTCAGGGACATTGCCACCTCACTCGCAATTGCTGCTCGCACGTGGCCCATTCGACGTCGAAGCGGAAGTCGATCTGATGAGAACTCACGGCATCGACGTCGTGATCACCAAGAACAGCGGCGGCGAGCAGACGTACGCAAAGATCGCCGCCGCCAGGAAATTGTCGATCCCGGTGATCGTCGTCGAACGATCACCGATCCCGGCGACCGCCCCGGCATTCGACACCGAAGCCGGGGCGGTGGACTGGCTCACGGCTTTCGGTAGTGGAACGGCGCTGTGAGGCCGACATCGCGTTCGCTTCAGGTTCGTCTAAGGTTCCGCGACCATACTGGAGGGATGTTGGGATCTTTCGACGCCGCACTGCGGGACCGCGCATGAGAGTGTCGGTTCCCGGAATGAGCCGTCGAAAACCATCGGGAATTCACGTGCGGACGCTCCATGCGCGAGTAAAATTGCTGACTGCAGGGCTGGTGGCGATCGCGGTGATCGTGTCGGCGTCGGCGGTGTACATCGTGTTCAACGCGTATTTGCAAGGCAACGTCGATCGACAACTCGAGCGCACGAGTGACGCGATCACCGACACCGTCAATTTCGGCGGTGTCACACCGGTTCTGGGATTGACGGCCGGCGCGGATACAGCGGTCATCCAGGCGGTGGGGCTTCTCACTGCCGACGGCGCCTTGGTGACGGCGACTCCCGGTCTGCCGCCGTTCAGCACCAGCGCAGACGCCATCAGGTCGATCGCAGACGGCAATTCGTCGCAGACGATCGCAACCGTCGATGCGTATCGAATTCTTGTCGAGCCCTCGGTTGCGGGCCAAACTTTGGTTGTCGCCCAATCCTTGGGGCCGACCCGTTCGGTCCTCAAGCGACTCGCAGTGGTGTTGGCGGCACTCGGGGCGGCCGGCATCGCACTCGCCTATGCGGCCGGAGATGCTGTGGCACGCACAGGATTACGACCAATTGCGCGACTCACTGCGGCAACGCGGCGGGTTGCCGAAACGGACGATCTTGCGCCGATTCCGGTGACCGGCGACGACGAGTTGGCGTCGTTGACAGTCAGTTTCAATCGGATGCTCGGGACGTTGTCGGAATCGCGGGCGCGCCAGAGAAGTCTGATCACCGAAGCGGGCCAGGACCTTCTGGCTCCGTTGACTGCACTTCGCACCAATATCGAGTTGTTGATGTCTTTCGATACCAAGTCCGGCGCGATTTCCGAGGCAGATGCAACGCAGTTGCGTGAGGAAATCACGGACCAGATGATGGAGTTGACGCTCCTAGTCGGAGACTTGGTGGACCGTGCGCGGGTTGACGAAAGCACGTTGGGGAGAGGAGATTCCCTCTAAATCGGACGTCTGACCAGCGCCTTTGTTGCATTCGTAATTGAAGCAATGGAAGGAGCGCTGGTAATGTGGGGCAATTGTGAAGTTTTTGGGTATAGCTGGAGTGTGGCGCGAACCGTGGGGTTTGCTGGGCGGGGGCCTTTGGAGGACGAGAGGGATTCAGTGGTCAAGCAAGCACGCGCCGAGCTGACTCGGCAGCAAATCGTTGCCGGCGCGGCCGCGCAGTTCGAGAAGACTGGTTACGGCAGCACCAGCATGGCCGACATAGTCTCGGGGGCCGGTACTACCAAGGGCGCGTTGTACTTCCATTTCGCGTCGAAGGACGAGCTCGCGCAATTCATCATTGCCGAACAGCATCGGCTCTCGATCGAATCGGTGCAGGCGATTTCCGCGACGGGCAAGGACCCGTTGGAACAGATGATCATGCTCACGCACGAAATGGCACGTCAGATTGTCGACGAGCCGATCGTTCGCGCGGGCATTCGCCTGACGCTGGAACTGAGCACGTACGAGGGGCCGGTGGAACCGTACGCCGAATGGATCTCGGCAATCACGGATCTCACCGCCAGAGCTCAGGCGGAAGGTGAAATCCGAAAATCGGTCAGCGCAGAATCGTTCGGCAGGTTCATGCCCTCGGCATTCACCGGGGTACAGCTGGTTTCGAACGTTCTCACCCGACGCTCGGACCTTCCGGATCGTGTCGACGAGATGTGGCAGATCCTGCTTCCGGGAATCGTCAGCGACGAACTTTCCGGTGACATCGAGCGCCTCGTCAAGTCGCGGTGGACTCCGGCGGCGGCGTAGCCTGCGGGACATGGCCGTCACGCGGATAGTTTCGGATCTGTCGAGTAGTTCACTCGAGGCCGCGCAGCGCTTCTACACCGAAGTGCTGGGCCTCGAAGTTGTCATGGATCACGGGTGGATCGTGACGTTGGCTTCGCCGACGGATCCGTCCTTGCAGATCAGCGTCATGACGCACGACGCTCATGCCCCCGTCGTGCCGGACGTCTCCGTCGAGGTGGACGATCTCGACGCAGCGTACGAGGCCGCGGTGCAGCGCGGCGACACGATCGTCTACCCCGTCACCGAGGAGCCGTGGGGTGTGCGCAGGTTCTTCGCTGCCGACCCCGACGGTCACGTGATCAACATCCTCAGCCACCGACGCGAGCAGTGATGGTGTCCGGCCCGGGCGGACTGACGTACCTCGAGGTGGGCGCGACGGCAGGCGTTCTCCCCGCTGGCTATCACCACGTTCACGAGAGCGCGACCGTCGGATCCGGACGTGAAGATTTCGAGGTCGCAGCTCGTACCGTCCTGGAATGGGGAATGCACCGCGGAGCCGGTCTGACCGTCCGTACGGCAGCCCCGACCGCGGTGGCAGGTCAGGATGCGACTTTCGGACTCGGTCCGGTGACTATCCCGGTTCGGATCGTCTATGTCGTCGACGACCCCAATCGCAAGGGCTTCGCGTACGGAACCCGCGCAGGCCACCCCGAATGCGGGGAGGAGTTGTTTGTCGTCCAGTTCGACGAGACCAGCCAAGCGGTTCGTATCGAGATCGTCGCATTCTCCAAGCCTGGAACGTGGTGGGTGCGTCTCGGCGCTCCGATCGGACGTCGAGTTCAGGCGTTTGTGACGCGCCGCTACATCCGTGCCGTCCGCGCGAGCGTCGACCGATCGCGGGTCTGACCGCTGTCGGGCGCGCTGGAAAAATGATTGGACGAGCTTCGGTTCGGGTTGATAGCTTGTGCGAGACCGTGACAACACGCCAGGAGGTGAGACCCATGAACGCTGTAACCATGTGGGTGCTCCCACTCGTGTTCACGGATCGGCGATTGACGTAGGTGTCGCCGGGAGCGCCTCGAGTAGGCAATCCCGAAAGGTAACACCATGCAATCCAATTCTCAGACCATCGAATTCACTTCCGAGACGACGTTGAACGGTGTCGTCGAACGCCATTTCATTCTGGACGACATCACCGGTGTGCTCTGGTCACCCGCGTCCGGATCTGTCGAATCACCCCTTCTGCTGTCCGGGCACTCCGGCGGCATGCACAAGAAGGCACCAGGACTGGTTGCCAGTGCGCTCCACAGCGTGAGCTCCCACGGGTTCACAGTCGCCGCGATCGACGCGCCCGGACACGGCGACCGGCCGCGGAACACACAGGACGAACAGTGGGTCGAGGCGATCCACCAGGCTAGGGCGGCCCACGAGCCGATCGCCCCGATCGTCGTCGAGTACAACCGATCGTTGGCGGAGCGTGCAGTGCCGGAATGGCAGGCGACCATCGACGCTCTGCAAACACTGCCCGACGTCGACGCCGACGCTCCGATCGGCTTCGGCGGCGTGTCGCTAGGGGTCGTGACCGGGCTGATGTTGGCCCCGGTCGAATCCAGGATCGCTGCCGTGAGCTTCGGGGGAGTTTTTGTGGACGACTCCCTCATCGAGGCAGCGCGAAAGCTCACGGTCCCGGTCGAGTACCGGATCCCTTGGGACGACAAGGATTACGACCGCACGTCAGGGGTGGCGTTGTTCGATGCCTTCGGCTCGAAGGAGAAGACGCTGCACGCCTACTCGGGCAGGCACTATCCGGTGCCCGACTACGAGCGCGACAGTTCGGCTCGGTTCTTCGCCCGCCACCTCGGCGGGAGCGGTGGCGCTCCTGTGAGCTGACGTGAACACGTATCGGCGTCCGGCCTGTGTCGGACGCCGATACGAAGTCGACCATTATGGCGTGACCGCCCGGACTCCGCGACGCGCTCACAACGGGGAGGACACAGGCCCAGTCGGTGAGCAGATCGTCGAACACGTCGACACCGTACTGACGGGAGTTTTTCACTAATGTCACCCGGGCCGGTTCCCGCGTCCGACATAGCCCGTTTGTGGTCAGCGTTGATGATCTGTTGCGTCAGTTAGCAATTCGGCGACCAGATCGAAGTCGTCGGCGGCGATATCTCGGTCGCCCGCTGCTCGGATCCGCTGGAGAGATTGCTCTCGTCTCTCCTTGAACCACAGATTGACGTGAAGGGCGATGTCGCGGGCAACGGCAATATCGACGGAGCTGATTTGCGCCATCGCCGCGGGGCGGGTGGCTGCGTCGAGCGCGAGGTGCACGATGTCGAGAAGGTCAGTGCCTTGTTTGTCTCCGGAACGATTCATCACCGCCTGAAGTTTCATCGCGATAAGTGGGCCCGGCTCGGCAACTGGGGTGGTGACCTCGACAAGATTGCCGTGGGCCCGGATCACCGCGATGGTCATGTCGCTGGCGGTGTCGTTGGCCCACGCGTGCGCTGAAGCGTGGAGACGATCGCCAGGATCGTCGCTGGGGTGGTCGATCTCGATCTGACGGACTTCGAGCACGTCGACCTTCACTGATCCGTACGGCGTGGGCAGTAAGACGGCTGCCGGCTCGACAGGCTCAGCGCCGTTGGCAGAACGCAGGACTTCGAGTTGGGGGATATCGCCGAGAAGTCGATCCACAAGATCGAGGTCGACCGTGGCTCGGTGGGGATTCGACAACCGCGACAATACGGCGAGTCCGCCTACGATGACAGGCGGCCCCCCGAGCAGTGAGCGGACCTCGATAACACCCTGAACTACGGCGGCCATCGCATCACCGGCAAAGGTAACTCGGCTACCAGACACGGGTCCACCGGACGTCGGGTGTCCATGCGTCCAAGATCTCCCGGCCGCGTCCGGCGTCTTGGGCGAGATCGAGTGCGACGAACAACGGATGTGTGAGTGGCCATTCGAGCGCGTTGGAGTCGAAATTGACGCGGTGATTCACGGCTGCGGGTACAGGCGCGACCCGCAACGTGGCCTTCGCCTGCATCGCAGAGGCTGAAGTTCCCAGCAGGGTAGTAGCGCGCCGGAGGGTCGAAGGGTCGGGGACAAAGAAGTCGAGGGTTTGGTCTGAGCGGAAAGCCAAGGGCGCACCGTACATAGCGGCCGCCGCAGAGTCGGTCAAAGCCCAACCCGGTTCCTTCTCGAGTGTGTCGAGATTGAGCCGCAGTGGTCGCATCAAAGTTGCATCGCCCCGAGACGGGAGCGCAGCTAAGTGAACGCGGGGTTTCGGCCAGCGCTCGGCGACCTGCCAGAACAGGTCGGTGCTCGTCGGCATATTCCTCGCATCGACGAAACCGTCGCGGCGCAGGGCAGCCAGTATCTCCGAGACCGTGCTGGGGGAACGACCCAACTCCCGCGCGAGCTCACGCACCGCGAAAGTTCGCTCGGGATGCATGAGCACTGAAACTGCGACCTCGAGGCCGGCCTTGCCGCTGAGTGCTTCCGACCGTTCAAGGCGTTTCTGGAGCGTCTTTACTTCGGCGTCTATGACCATGCTGCCTGTACGTATGGCAAGTCGTCCGCGGAGATCGAGGTAGCCGCAGCGTCGCTGGACGAGGATCGCGCGCGCGGTTTCGGTGAGGCGGTCCGATACGACAAACAATGTCGTGTCCGTGGACTGGTTTTCGGTGAGTAGTCGTTCGGCAACCTGGTCTGTGACCAGAGAGCGGTACTTCATCTGGATTGGGACGGCAAGACCGTCTGGGTCCAGCACAAGGTCGATGCCGGTGCCGGGTTCGCGGATTGGTGGTTGGGCGTCGATGCCCAATTCTGCGAAGGCGTCGATCACGAAAGCCTCAACGGCGGAAGCCTGGTTGTTCACGCGTGTATCGTTTCAGCATGTTCGGTGTTCGGTCAATACCGAACACCGAACATGGTTGATTGCAGCTCTTCGCGCATTCACATCATGTCGGTACTTGAGCGGGCCGATATCGCACGGCGACTGCACCCGACTGGAACTCGTGGCGGTCGACGAGCTCGAGTTGGATGCGCTCGCGCAGGCCCGCGAGCAACGTCGGTCCGTGTCCGGCGAGGACCGGTTGAACAAGGAACTCGTACTCGTCGATCAGTCCCAGGTCTGCCAATGCCAGGGGGAGTGTCACTCCGCCAACCCACAGGCCTTCGCCGGGCTGCTCCTTGAGTCGCTGAACTGCTGGCCCCAAGTCGCCCGGCACCAGCTCGGCATTCCAATCGACCCCGCTCAGCGTGCTCGACACGACGTACTTCTTCGCCTCGTCGATGGTCTCGGCGAACGGGATCTCCCACTCGTCCATCCAGTCAGGCCATGTGCCCGTTGCGGGCCGCCGCCACGCCGACTCCATCATCTCGTAGGTCGCCCGGCCGAATACAAGGGCGTCGGCTCGTTCCATCTGGGCGGTCCAGTAGCGCATCGACTCCTCGTCGGGTGGGAGCCCCGCCTCGTGATGGCAGCAGCCGTCGAGGGTGACGTTGATCGAGTATCGAAGTGGTCTCATCTCGTTGTTCTCCCCTGATATGCGCAGAGTGACAGCACCGGACCGTACTCAGACTACTGCCGGGCCGTCGGTGTAGATCAGGTTCGGGACCTGGAGTCACGCGGGGGTCGACCGAACAGCAACCAGGCGAGCGCGCTTATCGTGATGAGGATCCAGGCAACAACGAAGACCGTGAAGGTGATGTCCGCCCATAGTGAAACGGTGGGGTTGTGGGTCGATTCGTTCACGCTTCCAGACCACATTCGACGACTGTGCCTTGATGAAACAACACGCTCCATCGATTCTCGGCGAACCGCCAGATGGATGATCGCTCGGTAACCCGATGCGCCTGCGCCAGCCGGTACGTCACCAGATACGTGTCAGGCGCGATCCTGCTCAGCGCCGGCCGGTCAACCCTCCACCCGAGTTCGGCGGCGTCGTTCACTTCGCCGCGGAGTCGCCGGCTCGCGACTACCGATTGCACGTAATCGCGGGTGTATCGCGCACCCGAGGCTCCGATCTCCCGGAACTCCGGGTCGACGACCGCATCGAACTCGTCTCGTGACATCGCTACTCGAGTTCGGTGAAACAGAGGTTCGAACTCCATCAACTCGTCGAGGATCGGGCGCAACTCGTGCGGGGTCGTCACGACTGCTCCGAGAACTGCGCCTTCATCTCGATACCTATCTCCGCGTGTCGCAGGAGGAAGGCCTTCTCGTCATACCCCTTGCGCCGCAACCAGAGAGTGACCTCGCTGTTGCATTTGCTTGCATTGCACGAGCGGCACGCCGGTGCGATGTTGTCGAGCGTGTAGCGCCCACCGCGGGAGATCGCCAGCACACAGTCACGCTGCGGCGACTCGTCCGGCTCGCCGCAGTACGCGCAGCCACCCCAGGCCGCTTTGAGCGCGGACCACTGCTCGACGGACAGGTCGTGCTCCACCAGATCCATTCGGCGTTTGCGTTTGCGCGCGTATCTGGCTTTCCGGGTCCGGTTGACGGGCATGGCGCCATGTTATCGCCGAGTGGTGGTTACTCCGGGTACCGCCGCGGGGTGAACACCTGACGGCCCGAACCGGTTTCGACGACCGTGGTCATCGACGAGCCGACGATCAGCAGCGTCCGCATGTCGATCTCGGAAGGCTCGAGCTCGCCGAGGGTCACGACGCGAACTGATTCCTCGGCGCCGGCAACATCGCGCCCGATGACAACAGGAGTCTCGGGGGAGCGGTGCTCGAGCACGAGGTCTTTCATGGCTTGGACCTGCCACGTCCGGGACTTCGACGCCGGGTTGTAGACCGCAAATGCCATGTCTGCGGCTGCAACTGCCGAGATACGGCGAGCGACGACATCCCACGGCTTGAGGCGATCAGAGAGGGAGAGCACCGCATAGTCGTGCCCGAGGGGAGCGCCGACGCGACTGGCGACAGCGTTTGCCGCCGTCATACCGGGAAGGATGCGGACCGGGACCCCGCGCCACTGGTCTTCGGCGGCAACTTCGAGAACTGCTGCAGCCATGGCGAATACGCCGGGATCTCCCGACGAGACGACAGCTACACGGGCGCCGTTCTTCGCCAGGTCCAACGCCATCGCGGCGCGTTCGGCTTCGACGCGGTTGTCGCTGGAATGGCGCCGCTGGCCCGGACGCGTCGGCACGCGATCGACGTACGGGCCGTAGCCGACGAGGTCGGTTGCCAACGAAAGCTCATGCGCCACTTCGGGTGTGGTCCAGGCGGTGTCGCCCGGCCCGAGTCCGACCACGACCACCTCGCCGCGCGACTCGGCTGCGGGTCGAGGGTTGTTCGACGGGCTCGGAACGATGGCGATCGAGAAGTACGGAACTCCGTCCGGGTCGACCTCGGCAGCGGATTCGACGCGTTGACGTGTGGTGCTCGCGCGCTCGACGTAGTGCGCTTCATCCAAGCGGCCGGAATCCTCGAGCGATTGCAGGACCGGCGGGAACGTGCGTCCGAGCTTGAGGATGGCTGCGGCGTCGGTTTCCTTGAGCCGCCTGGTCAGCTCAGCCTGCGGCAATGTTCCGGGTAGGATCGTCAGGATCTCTTCACCCTCGACCAGCGGCTTTCCGAGTGCAGCAGATGCCGCGCTGACGGAGGTGACGCCGGGAATCACTTCGGCGTCGAAGCGATCGGCCAGCCTCTTGTGCATGTGCATGTAGGAGCTGTAGAAGAGCGGATCGCCGGCCGCGAGCAGGGCAACGGTTCGACCGGCCGCGAGGTGAACTGCCAGCCGTTCGGCAGCCGCTTCGTAGAATTCGTCCATCGCGCCCTGGTATCCGCCGGGATGATCAACGGTCTCGGTGGTCACGGGGTAGACGAGGTGTTCTTCGATCTGTCCTTCGCGCATGTACGGCGCTGCAACTCCGCGGGAGATGCTCTTGCCGTGCCTCGCGGAGTGGAACGCAACCACATCGGCCTCGCCGATGACGCGGGCGGCCTTGACGGTCACCAATTCGGGATCGCCGGGGCCGATACCGACACCCCAGAGCTTGCCTGCACTCATTCGACTTCGCTCGCAATCGCATTGACGACGGCGGCGGTGATCGCGCTGCCGCCGCGTCGGCCGCGGAGAACGAGATGATCGATCCCGCTGGCGTGTTCGATGAGGGCTTCCTTCGACTCGGCAGCGCCGATGAAGCCGACCGGACCTCCGACGATGGCGGCCGGACGGGGTGCGCCGGCTTCGATGAGGTTCAGGAGATGGAACAGTGCGGTGGGTGCGTTTCCGATCGCGACAACAGCGCCCTCGAGCTTGGCTCCCCACAGTTCGAGAGCAGCCGCCGAGCGAGTGTTGTCGATGGTCGACGCCAGCACGGGAACCCGCGGATCGCCGAGGGTGCAGATGACGTCGTTACCGGCGGGCAGACGCTTGCGCGTGATGCCGGCAGCCACCATCTGGGCGTCGCAGAAGATCGGCGCGCCGTCGCGCAGAGCTGCGCGCGCAGCCGAGACGACACCGGGTGTGAAGGCGACGTCGTCGACGAGATCGACCTGGCCACTTGCATGAATCATGCGCACTACAGCTTGCGAGACATCCGCCGGGAAACGGCTCAGGTCGGCTTCGGCCCGAATGGTGGCAAAGGACTGGCGATAGATTTCCGCGCCGTCACGGATGTACTCGATCATGTGCCACACGATAGAGGCATCACCGATCGGCCGGATTCACCCGGTAACCGTCACCCGTCGCAATCACATCCGCTACGTCCCCGCGGGGACGTCCGCAGCTGCGGTCGCACCCGGCCCAGTGCTGGCGCCCGACGACGGGCAGTTCTGCCTGCTCGACGGCGGTGATTGCGTCGGTGCGCACATCGGCGAGCGACTTCTCGCATCCCGGGCTTCCGGTGCAGGCGGTGACGTCGAGCCACGGTGAGTTCTCGTCGAAGATCAACCCCATCGGCGCCAACACCCGGACTACCTGCTCGGCAGCCCATTCGTCGAGGTCGAAGATGTGCACCGATCGCCACGGCGTCACGACAACGGGCTTGTCGACGGCGGCCAGGAACTCGGCCAGCCGAGCGTCCAGCAGCCCGAATCGCAAGCCTCCGCCCAGGGCTACGGTCCCGTCGCGCTGCTCGAGCCAGCCGATGGTGGGCCGTGCATCCGGCGTGAGGTCCGCCGCACCGGTGGACTCGGCGCTCAGACCCAGCTGCTCGAGGGTGCGTTCGATACCGTCCGGAACCTCGGCCAGGCGCCAGTGCTTGTCGCGGACGTCGAGGAATGATCGAGCCGCCTCGAGGAGCAATGCGACGGCGTCGTCCGCCTGGACGAGATGAGTGGTGTGGTGACCGGCGAGCACCAGTGAATGCTCGGTGGCGCTGCGCGCATGGAGTCCGAAATCGCCCCGTAGCCCGGTGATGTCTCCGCGCCCGTCGTCGAGGGTGAACAGGGTTCGCCCTGGCAGATCCGCCAATGCTTGATCCGCTTGGATCGCCGAATCGAGACGGTGGACCAGCTCACGAATGTCGGCTACGCCCCCGATACGGCCGGACAGTGGGGACGCGAGGATGTTGCGCACTCGCTCGTGCGTCGCGGACGGCAGCAGGCCGGCCGACGCGATTCGCGCTGCGAAGGCTTCGGGATCCGAGACCGAGCGCAGTTGGACGTTGCCCCTCGAGGTGAGTTCCATCTGCCCGTTGCCGAGATCGCGCGCTGCGTCGGCGAGCGTCTGCAATTGGACCGGGGTGAGGAGTCCGCCGGGTAGGCGCACGCGTGCCAGTGCGCCGTCGGCGGCGTGGTGAACTTGCAGTGCACCCGGGCACGCGTCTGGCTGTGAACGGTCCGTGGGCATGGCTCCAGGGTACGACCTGTCATGAGTGCCTTCTGCGGACCGGTAGCATCACCACCACCAGTGACGGCAGTTGAGGAAACCGGTGAAAGTCCGGTGCGGTCGCGCCACTGTGAGTGTTGCTCGAGCGGGACGTGTTTCCGCTCGGAAACACGAGTCAGACCCTCAACCGCCGTCGATGACAGATCTGTGCCACGGGGCGCGAAACCCCAGGAAGGCTTCACCCGTGATTCTTCTGCTCTCCACGTCCGACACCGATCTGCTGAGCGCCCGCGCCAGCCAGGAAGCCGGCGACGGCGTCTCCTATCGCTGGGCCAACCCCTCACGCTTGCTGGTCTCGGAGGACTTGCCGCCCTTGCTCGACGGCGTCGACCTCGTGATCGTTCGTATCCTCGGCAGCCGTCGCAGCTGGGAAGACGGCTTGGAGATGGTCCTCGCCTCCGGACTCCCCGTAGTCGTTCTCGGCGGCGAGCACGCGCCGGATGCCGACCTCATGGAGTGCTCGACGGTCTCCGCCGGTGTTGCTGCCGAGGCGCACAACTACCTGGCTGAGGGTGGCACACAGAATCTGGCACAGCTGCACCACTTCCTCTCCGACACCGTCCTGCTCACCGGCCACGGTTTCGAGCCGCCGGCTCACCTGCCTTCCTGGGGCATCGCTGATTTCGCGCCCGATCTCGACTCGGCGAGCGGTCCGGTCATCGCAGTTCTGTACTACCGCGCCCAGCATTTGGCCGGAAACACCCGGTATATCCAGGCGTTGTGCGACGCGGTCGCCGAGGCCGGTGGCACCGCGCTCCCGATCTACTGCGCATCTCTGCGAACCGCAGAAGCCGAACTTCTGAGCACGCTCCGCCGCGCCGACGCCATGGTCGTGACAGTTCTTGCTGCCGGCGGCACCAAGCCCGCCACCGCGTCCGCTGGTGGGGACGACGAAGCCTGGGACGTCGCCGCACTCGCTGCACTCGACGTCCCGATCCTGCAGGGGCTGTGCCTGACCAGTAGCCGCGCCACCTGGGACGAGAACGACGACGGACTGTCGCCTCTCGACGTCGCGACGCAGGTGGCGGTGCCGGAGTTCGACGGTCGCATCATCACCGTCCCGTTCTCCTTCAAGGAAATCGACTCCGACGGGCTGTCCACGTACGTCCCCGATGTCGAGCGCGCTGCCCGTGTCGCCGGCATCGCAGTCCGTCACGGCAAGCTTCGCCACATTCCGACCACCCAGCGTCGCGTTGCTCTGATGCTCTCGGCGTACCCGACCAAGCACGCCCGTATCGGCAACGCCGTCGGCCTCGACACTCCGGCGAGTGCAATCGATCTGCTCACCGAAATGCGTTCTGCCGGTTACGACCTCGGTCCGGTCGACGGTCCTGACGCAGTTCCCGGCCTGGCAGCCAAGGACGGCGATGCGCTGATCCACGCCCTGATCGCGGCCGGCGGACAGGATCCCGACTGGCTTACCGCCGAGCAGCTCGAGGGCAATCCGATCCGCATCTCGGCAGCGAAGTACCGCGACTGGTTCGCCACCCTGCCCGAGGAACTGCGCAGCGGAGTCGAAGAACACTGGGGCACAGCGCCCGGCGAGTTGTACGTCGATCGCTCGCAGGATCCGGACGGCGAAATCGTCATCGCGGCACTGCGATTCAACAACATCGTCCTCATGGTCCAGCCGCCACGGGGATTCGGTGAAAAGCCTGTCGCGATCTACCACGACCCGGATCTGCCGCCGAGCCACCACTACCTCGCGGCCTACCGCTGGATCGCTGCCACCCCGGACAACGGCGGATTCGGCGCCGACGCCGTTGTGCACCTCGGCAAGCACGGCAACCTCGAATGGTTGCCGGGCAAGACGCTAGGCATGTCCAGCAACTGCGGCACCGACGCAGCGCTCGGCGACCTGCCGCTGATCTACCCGTTCCTGGTCAACGACCCGGGCGAGGGAACACAGGCCAAGCGTCGTGCTCACGCGACGCTCGTCGATCACCTGATCCCGCCGATGGCCCGTGCCGAAAGCTACGGCGACATCTCCCGCCTCGAGCAACTGCTCGACGAGCACTCCAACATTTCCGCACTCGATCCGTCCAAGCTCCCGGCTATTCGCCAGCAGATCTGGACACTGATGCGTGCCGCCAAGATGGACCACGACCTCGGCCTCGCCGAGCGGCCTGAAGAAGACGTGTTCGACGACATGCTCCTGCACGTCGACGGTTGGCTGTGCGAGATCAAGGACGTCCAGATCCGCGACGGTCTGCACATTCTCGGCCGTGCACCCCAGGGCGACGCCGAAATCGAACTGGTCCTCGCCATGCTGCGTGCCCGTCAGATGTGGGGCGGCGAACAGAGCGTCCCCGGTTTGCGTGAAGCACTCGGGCTCAGCGAAGACGGCGACGAGTCGCGCAGCCGTGTCGACGACGTCGAGGAAAAGGCGCACGCACTGGTTCGCGGCATGTACGACGCCGATTGGAACCCCGCTGCGGCAGAACAACTCAGCGACGACGAGACCGTCGTGAAGATCCTGCAGTTCGCGGCCACCGAAGTGGTTCCGCGTCTTCGGCAGACCGACAACGAGATCAAGCAGGTCCTGCACGCGCTCGACGGCGGATTCATCGCCGCGGGTCCGAGTGGGTCACCGCTCCGCGGCCTGATCAACGTTCTTCCCACTGGTCGTAACTTCTACTCCGTCGACCCCAAGGCAGTTCCTTCACGCTTGGCATGGGAGACCGGTCAGGCGATGGCCGAGTCGCTCGCCGCTCGCTATCTCGCCGATCACGGCGAATACCCGCGCTCGGTGGGTCTGTCGGTGTGGGGAACCGCCGCCATGCGTACCTCCGGCGACGACATCGCCGAAGTGTTCGCGCTCCTCGGTGTTCGCCCCGTCTGGGACGAAGCAAGCCGACGCGTCGTCAACCTCGAAGTCATCGATCTCGAAGAACTCGGCCGCCCGCGCATCGACGTCACCGTCCGCATCTCCGGATTCTTCCGTGATGCGTTCCCGCACGTGCTCGCACTGCTCGACGACGCCGTTCAGCTCGTCGCGGCACTGGACGAGACGGACGAGCAGAACTACGTACGCGCCCACGCACAGGCCGACCTTGCCGAGCACGGCGACGCCAGGCGTGCGACCACCCGTATCTTCGGTTCGAAGCCCGGAACCTACGGCGCCGGACTGCTGCAACTCATCGACTCCAAGACCTGGCGCGGTGACGACGACCTCGCCGAGGTGTACACCAACTGGGGCGGCTTCGCGTACGGCCGTGGGCTCGACGGAATCCCGGCAGCTGACGACATGCGCAGTGCTTACCGTCGAATCAACGTGGCGGCCAAGAACACCGACACACGTGAGCACGACATCGCCGATTCGGACGACTACTTCCAGTACCACGGCGGCATGGTTGCCACCGTGCGCGCGCTGACCGGAAAGTCGCCCGAGGCATATATCGGCGACAGCACTAGGCCGGAATCGGTTCGCACACGCACACTTTCGGAAGAGACCGCACGTGTCTTCCGGGCGCGCGTGGTCAATCCCCGCTGGCTCGACGCGATGCGCCGTCACGGGTACAAGGGTGCCTTCGAGATGGCAGCCACGGTCGACTACCTCTTCGGGTACGACGCCACCACCAACGTGGTCGCGGACTGGATGTACGAAAAGCTCGCCGAGACCTACGTTCTGGACGAGCAGAACCAGAAGTTCATGACGCAATCCAATCCGTGGGCACTACACGGAATCGCCGAGCGGCTCCTCGAAGCCGCCGAGCGCAACATGTGGGAGCACCCCGAGCAGAAGACACTCGACGGCTTGCGTCAGGTGTACCTCGAAACCGAAGGCGAACTCGAGGGGGAGTAAACCTCGAGAATCATCAGCAGGTCCGGGCGCTGAAGTGTTTCAGCGTCCGGACTTGATGATCTGAGCGATGTTCCGCTCCGCCAGAGCAGTGATTGTCAGTGACGGATTGACGGTGCCGGTGCTGCCCGGAATGGCAGCGCCGTCCATCACGTACAGGCCGTCGTAGCCCTTGACTCGCCCGTAGCCGTCAGTGGCCTTGCCCAGAACCGCACCGCCGAGGGGATGCGCGGTGAACGAGGAATTGACGTCTTTCGCGAACGGCAAGGCGGACGGCAGCGTGGTGCCGGCGAAGGCCATCTTGTTCTGGACGGCGCGCAGGGCCTCGACGGTGGCGTCGTTGCCGTTCTTCGGCCAGTTCAGCACCACCCGATCGTTGCCCCCGTCGTAGGCGAAGTCGGCGCGCTGCGAATCGAGGGTCATACCCAAGGTTCCGAGCATGCCGATGTTGACGGGTAGGCCGGGGACGTACCAGTTTTCCAGGGAGAGTGGCATTCCCGACTCGTCGACGATGCGTGATGCCGACGGTGCGGCTTGCGCAGTGCCGTCACTGAAGCCGAACGAGCGCACCATCCCGGCGTCGCCGTTCGTTCCCCAGCCCTTACCGACGTGTTCGTTGAGGTTCGGCAGCGCGCCCGTCGCCTGGGCGCGTACCAGCAGTTCGGAGGTGCCGATCGAACCGGCGCCGAGGAACAGACGGTCACAGGTAAGAGTCTTCCGGGCCAGAACGCCACCCGTCGGATCCGTCGATTCGACGTCGACGACGTAGCGTCCATCACGTTCGCGACTGATCGCGAGCACCTGATGTCCGTAACAGACGGTGGCTCGTCCGGTGGCTTCGGCGGCGGGAATGTAGTTCTGTGTGAGGTCGAACTTCGCGCCGTTGGAATTTCCCATGTTGCTGTCACCGACAGTGGCCGAGGCTCGGGTTCGGCCGTCAAGTTCTGAGCGCACCACGTCCCAGTTCCAGATCCCGTCGATCCGCTGCGGATCGAATCCGGCACGACGAGCGTCCTGATCCCAACGACGCGAGTGGCCGAAATTCGGGGTTTGGTAAATGTCTTCGGGCAACGGGCTCAGACGCAGCATCTGGCGCACCTTGGGGTACCAGGTGGACGCCATCTCGTCGTAGTCGAGGGAGTTGCCGAAGACTGCGTCGAAGAATCGGCGCTCGGGCGCGATCATCACGCCGGTGAAGATGATGGAACCACCGCCGACTGCAGCGCCGCGCCAGACCGAGATGTGTTCGTAGTCGGTGGCATCGAGGACGCCGCTGAAGTAGTCGCACACCACCGGGAGTCCGGTGAGGTTGGTGAACGATGTGCGCCGGAAAACTCCGCGGCCGTCGGCCAGCATGTCGGAGGTGTGAATCTCCCGCTGCGGATCATGCGGCCATCGGAGTCCGCGTTCGAGGATGGTGACCTGGGTGCCGCTCTGCGCCAACCGGAGAGCGGTCGCGCTGGCGCCGAAACCTGACCCGATGACGATGGCTTCGGAATGTTCCGGGGGAGTGGGCGAGGGTACGAACAACTCGGGGACGAGTGCGCGGTAGTGATCGGCACCCATCGGTAGCGCACGCAGAGGCGCGGGGGCGGCGTGGCTGATCGAGGTCGACATGAGCGGTGTCGCGGCTGCAACTGCTGCCCCCACTCCGGCCGCTTTGAAAAAGTCACGACGCTGCATGTCACGACGCTGCATGTGTTTGTTCGACTCCCCAGTTCGACGATTTGCCTCAGAATAACTCGAGATGGAGTTTGGGGACGAAACGGCATGTTGAATGCGCACAGAAACCGGATAAAACGTGCATAAGTGGCATGCTTCAGCCGATTGCGGAAGGTCGCCGGATAGTCGCCGAGGCTCATCTGTGTCCAGTGAGCGGTTCCCGCCCCTATCCTCGAGGAGTGAACTCCGACTTCAAGCGCGTCTCCGAGGCCAAGTACGTCCTACTCACTACCTTCCGCAAGGACGGAACGCCGGTGGCGACGCCGCTCTGGGCCGCGCCGGACGGCGACAAGCTCCTGATGTGGACCGTCACAGATTCCTACAAGGTCAAGCGCATCAGGCGAAACCCGTCAGTCACCGTGGCTGCGTGTGACGCTCGGGGAAATCCGAAGGGTGAACCGGTTGCCGCCGTCGCCGAGATCCTCGACGGACCGGGCACCGATCATGCTCGCGACGCGATCGCGCGTCGCTACGGAATCCTTGGCTGGATCACCATGAAAGGCAGTCTCCTGCGCCGCGGCAAGACCGGAACGATCGGACTTGCCATCACTGCAGCTTGACCGCGTCAGTTGCCGAGCAGATCGTCCAACGCTGAATCGAACCGCGGATAGGTGAAGGGGAAGCCGTTGTCCGTCAGCACTTTCGACACGGCGTGACGACCCGTCAGGCCCAAGGCAGCGTCGCTGCGCAGCAGGAACGCGCCGAATCTGACCATGACAGCGGGCGTCGGCGGCGCAGGTGGCCGGTGAAGGTGCTTGCGCAGCCCGGCCATCAGTTCTGAATTGCGGACGGGATCCGGGGCAGTCGCGATGACCACCCCCGAGGCAGCCGAATCGGGTTCGAGGGCCCAACGAACGACGGACAGCCAGTCGTCGATGTGAATCCAACTTGTCCATTGTCGACCTGACGCAACGCGTCCGCCCAGACCGAGACGTACGAGCAACAGGAGTCGCTCGAGCGCCGGTGTGCCCTTCTCCAACACGACGCTGGTTCGCAGGATCACTACTCGTGACGTGTTTGCTCCCTCGACCGCTGCCTCCCAGTCCTTTGCGACGTCGGTCATCTGAGGTGGTCCGTCAGCGAGTGGGGAAGCCTCGTCGAGTCGGGTCTCTCCGGCGTCGCCGTAGATTGCGAGCGTGCTCGCCTGGATCCACACCGGAACAGGGTGCGCCAGTAGTTTCGACGCTTCGACCAGTGCGCGGGTCGGATCGACTCGGGAACTGGTGAGCAGTGCGATGTTTGCCGGGGTGGGTCGGCGATCGACCAACTCGCCGGCGAGGTTGATCACCGCGGCGCCGTCGAGTTCTCCTGCCCAGTCGCCGACCGTGACACCGTCCCACTGAACCTGCCTGTGCCTGCCGGGTTTCGGTGACCGAGTCAGGACCACGACGTCATACCCGCGGTCGGCGAGATCGTCGCTGATTCGGCGGCCGAGAGCGCCGGTACCGCCGGCGATCACGACCTTCGTCATCACTGCGCCTGGCTGACCGAGGACATGTGGAAGTCGGGAATGCGCATCGGCGGCATCGCTGTCCGAGTGAACCAGTCTTTCCACTCGCGCGGGAGTGTGATCTCGGTGCGTCCAGCCTCGGTGACCCGCCGCAGCAGATCGAGCGGGCTCTCGTTGAAACGGAAGTTGTTGACGGCGCCGACGATCTTGCCGTCCTCGATCAAATACACCCCGTCACGGGTGAGTCCGGTCAACAGCAGCGTCGTCGGATCCACCTCACGGATGTACCAGAGGGTTGTGAGCAGTAGACCCTTCTCGGTACCTGCGATCATGTCCTCGATCGAGGTGTCGTCACCACCGGTCAGGATGAGATTGTCGCCGGGAACTGCGACAGGTCGACCGAATTCTCGTGCAGCGTGGCGCGGGTAGGCCAGCGCATTGACAACCCCGTCTCGGACCCAGTCGACGGGCTCGATCTCCATGCCGTTGTCGAACAGTGAGACGGATTCGCTCGACGATGTCGTGATCACGAACGGCGCGGACTGCAAGCCCTCGGCGCCGGGGTCGGAGGTGAGTGTCAGTGGCAATCCGAGCTTCTCGCCGATCCGGGTACCACCGGTGGTGGAAAGTGCGGTGTGGCCCTCTTCGGCGCCGCGCCCCTCCATGGTCCACATCAGATAGATCATCAGGTCCGCGACAGCCGAAGGCGGAAGAATCGTCTCGTAGCGGCCGGCGGGCAGACTGACCGAATTTTCCGCCCAATCGAGTCGAGTGGTCAACTGCGACAAAAGGTTCGGCACTGAAATGTCAGTGAAATCGACAGTTCCGGATCCGACCCAGGCGCTGGCGTCGCCGCGCTTGCCGTTGATCTCCACGGAGCCGGTGGCCTGAGCCGTTCTACGTCGCACGCCCGTCGAAGTTCCGAGCCAGGTGGTGTGCAACTGGTGGTGAGCGAAGCCGAACAACTGGTCATCACCGTCGAAGGCCGTGGACAGGTCGGCAGCCAACTGCGCAAAGACACCAATGTCGGTCAGGGCGGCCGGCAGGTCCCAGTCGGTCTCTCCCACCGACTGCGTGATCAGGTCGGACGCGTCGTCAGCCGGAGTGGCTGTGCGCGCAGCCTGTTCGCTTGCCTGTACGAGTGCGGAAATCTGCTCCGGATCGACACTGCTGGAACTGACAGTGCCCACCTTCGCGATGTCACCCTCGCGCACGATCGAGATCACCGTCCACGTCCGGGACAGCGAAACTCCGTTGGTGGTCATCGAATTGTTGGCCCACCGCAGCGACGCCTCACTCGCATCGGTCACGATCACCAACGATTCGTCTACCGTCCTCGCGGCCAATGCACGCTCGACGACCTGCTGCGGATCGATCACTGCTGAGCCTCCGAACGAGTATTGAGGATGTTGACTCCGCGGAACAGAGCGGACGGGCAGCCGTGGCTGACCGCCGCAACCTGACCGGGTTGCGCCTTGCCGCAGTTGAATGCGCCCTGCAGGCGCCAGGTCGACTCACCGCCAACGGCTTCCATCGAGCCCCAGAAATCCGTCGTCGTCGCCTGATACGCCACGTCACGTACCTGACCGTCGAGCTTTCCGTCACGGATCTTGAAGAACCGCTGACCGGTGAACTGGAAGTTGTAGCGCTGCATGTCGATCGACCAGGACTTGTCACCGACGACGTAGATGCCGTTCTCGACTCGCGAGATCAGGTCTGCGGTCGAGGTGTCCGTAGAAGGGTCGGGGGAGAGCGAGACGTTGGCCATTCGCTGGATGGGAACGTGATGTGCGGAGTCGGCGTACGAGCAGCCGTTGGAACGCGTCAGCCCCAGCCTCGGCGCGAACACGCGGTCTAGTTGATACCCGACCAGTGTTCCGTCTGCCACCAGATCCCACCGTTGAGAGGCGACGCCGTCGTCGTCGAATCCGACGCTGGCCAGGCCGTGCTCTTCGTTACGATCGGCGGTCACGTGCATGAGTGGCGTTCCGTATTTCAGCGTTCCCAGCTTGTCCGGCGTCGCGAACGACGTACCGGCGTAGGCCGCTTCGTAGCCGATCGCGCGGTCGTATTCGGTGGCGTGTCCGATGGATTCGTGGATCGTGAGCCACAGATTGGTCGGATCGATCACGAGGTCGGTCGGACCCGCTTCGACGGTCGGTGCCTTCGTCTTCTCGGCCAGCCACTCCGGGATCTGCGCGAGCTCATCGCCCCAGTTCCACGTGCTCTGCGCCCCGAGGTACTCCCATCCGCGACCTACCGGCGGCGCCAAGGTGCGCATCGATTCGAAGCTGCCGGCCGACTTGTCGACGGCGGTCGCCTCGAATTCGGGGTGCAGACGCACCCGTTGCTGGGTGATCGACGAACCGGCCAGATCCGCGTAGAAAGTCTGCTCCTTGACCTGGAGGACACTCGCCGTGACGTGATCCACACCGTCAGCGGCTTGAAGCCGTCCGGAGTAGTCGACCAGCAGCGCTACCTTGTCGGCCGTCGGTGTCGCGAAGGGATCTTCGAGGTACGGGGACACCCACGTCGCGTCGGCGTAGACGGGTTCGTCGGCGAGGGTGACCGGATCCCGATTGAGCGAGCGTAATGCCTTCGCAACCTCGACCGCTTGGCGTGCCAGCGCAGCCGCGACGTCAGGGGATACCTCGGCGTGCGAGGCGAATCCCCACGTGCCGTCGACGATCACGCGGACGGCGACCCCGATCTCGTCTCCGTCGGACACCGCCTGAACTACGCCGTCGCGCAAGCGGATCGACTGTGTGAGCACGCGGTGGACACGAACATCGGCGTGCTGGGCGCCGGCTGTTCTCGCTGCCGACAGCGCTGCATCAGCGACGGCTCGCAGCGGGAGGGCGAGGAAATCTGCATCGACATCTCGGGTGACGGTCACGCACACGACGCTAGCCGACGACCGCCGATCTCAACCGAACTGCTGCCATCCGAGGCGAATCACCATGGCGATCACGACCACCAACAGCGTGATCCGGACGAATCCGGATCCCTTGCTCAGCGCCATCCGCGAACCGATGACCGCGCCGAGAACGTTGCACACCGCCATCGCCAAACCCAAACTCCACCAGACATGCCCGGTGACGGCGAAGTAGGCGAGCGCGCCGAAATTGGAACCGAGATTGATCACCTTCGCCATGGCCGCGCTCCGAACGAATTCGGTTCCGAGGAAGGTGGCGAAGCTGATGATGAGGAATGTGCCGGTGCCGGGTCCGAGCAGACCGTCGTAAAGCCCGATGAGTCCGGCGGAGAGCAGCAGGACGAGGACGGTCTTGCGCTGCGTCGGACGATGAGTGGCGATCGTGGTGCCCAGCGTCGGCCGCATTGTCACGAAGACGGCGACAGCGACGAGTACGACCATCACGATCGGAATGAAGTACTTCTTGTCGATCAGTGAAACGGCCGCCGCCCCGCACGCGGACGTCACCGCAGCCAAGGCGGCTGCCGGCGCCATCTGCCGCCATTCCATCGGGATTCGACGCGAGAACGTGTACACCGCAGCACTCGTCCCGGTGAATGCCGTCAGTTTGTTGGTGGCCAGTGCGGCCTGCGGGGTCAATTGCGGGGCGACCAGAAAGAGCGCGGGCAACAGAATCAATCCGCCGCCGCCGACGACGGCGTCCACCCAACCCGCCGCCGTTGCTGCCGTCATCAGCAGTCCCCAATCAGCAATATCCACGGCGGTGACTCTTTCACAGCTGTGACACTCTTGAGCACATGCGGAGGTTCAGCCTGTGGCTGCGAGGAAAGCCGATGATCGCGGACAGCGCGCTGGCGCTCGTGTTCTTCGCGCTCGAGGTAGTCACGTTCGTCAGTTCGCCGCGTGAGGAGCGGTGGCCTCAGCTCGTCGTCGGATTTCTGATCTGCCTTCCCGTCGTGTGGCGTCGCAAATATCCGCGTGTGTCCGCTGCGTCCATATTGTCGATGTCGTACTTCGCGACCCTGATGATGTGGGCGACCGGGGATCCGGCTGCGGAACATCCAGGCCTGCTGGCGCTCGGAGTTTCGCTCTACACACTCGTTGCGTACGTCGATCGGCGTACCGGGGCGATATTCGCGTGCTTCCTTGCCCTGGACATGACTTTCTCGTTGCTCGTCATCCGCCAAGACGTGATCCTGACGATCATCATCGCGACGCTGCTCTATGCATTGGCCTGGATCACCGCCGAGTTCTTGAGCGCGCGACGTGCCTACGACGAGGAAGTGGCCGCCAGACTCGAAGTGGCCGAATACGAACGAGACCGCCGCGCCGAGGATGCGGTGGCGACGGAAAGAACCCGGATCGCCCGCGAACTCCACGACGTCGTCGCACACGCGGTCAGCGTGATGATCGTTCAGGCGGACGGCGCCTCGTACGCCGTCGATTCCAATCCGGCGTTGGCGAAGAAGGCGCTCGGCAACATCTCCACCACCGGACGTGACGCGCTTGCCGAGCTTCGCCGGACCGTCTCGCTTCTGCGCACCGAGGTCAGTAGCGATTTGATGCCGCAACACGGAACGGCCGGCATCGCCAAGGTCGTCGAGATGATGCGTGCTGCCGGTCTCGGCGTGCGCCTCGAGCTGACCGGCGAGCTCGACGACGTCAGTCCATCGGTCAGCCTGGGCATTCATCGCCTCGTTCAGGAATCATTGACCAATGTCCTCCGCCACGCCGGCGCGAACCCGAAGGCCCGGGTCACCGTGCGCCGCACCGAGACCGCGGTACTGCTCGAGGTCGTCGACAACGGAACGTCGAGCTCGACCTTCGCTCACGGTTCGGGCAACGGATTGGTCGGCATGCGTGAGCGGGTGGCGGTACTGCACGGGACACTCGAGACGGGACGACGCCCCGACGGCAGTTGGCGTGTGTACGCAGAGTTGCCGCTCGAGATCCACGATTGATACCGGCTCGCCGCAATCGCATTGGCACCGACGTCTCAGGCCCGATAGGTTTACGCCGTGCCCATCACCGTGCTGCTAGTCGACGACCAGGAACTCATGCGGATGGGCCTGAACATGGTGCTCGAAGCACATGAGGACATCTCGGTCATCGGTGAGGCCGGTGACGGAGCCGCGGCGGTCGCAGCGGCGGTAGCGCTGAAGCCTGACGTCGTGTTGATGGATGTGCGGATGCCGATTGTCGACGGTGTGAAAGCGACGGAGCAGATTCTTGCCTCCGGGATCGAATCCAGGGTCCTGGTCATGACGACGTTCGACCTGGACGAACACGCGCTCGGCGCCCTGCGTGCCGGAGCGAGTGGGTTTCTTCTCAAAGACACCCCGCCCGAGGACCTCGTGTCGGCTATCCGCAGCGTGGCGGCCGGTGATGCGGTTGTTTCCCCGAAGGTGACACGTCGTCTGCTGTCGAGGTTCATCGTGGACGGTCCGGCGCCGCGACGCGATCCGGTGGTTCTCGACGTCCTGACCGAACGCGAACGCGAAGTCCTCGGGCACGTGGCCACGGGACTGTCGAACATCGAGATCGCACAGCAGCTGTACCTGTCCGAATCGACGATCAAGTCGCACGTCGGACGCATTCTGACCAAACTCGATCTGCGTGATCGTGTGCAGGCGGTGGTGCTGGCCTACGAGACCGGACTGGTAACTCCGGGCGCGTAGGCCAGCCGCCTGTCATGCAGCGAGCGTTTCGCTCTGCTCAGGCATCAAAAGCGCCCACTGTTGGCAGCACGATGCAGGTCTTCCCGTCTGCGTAATCGACATTGCCGAACAGAGCGGCAAACACCTTGCCGTCGCCGGTGTCGACGACCTTCGAGAGCAACGGCGTATCGAGTACGGGCAACTTCTCGTCCAACGGGACGATGCCACCCTTGAAGGTGCCGACGTTGATCCAGGCAACACTCAACCCTGAGGTCTTGGGTATGCCGACGTAACCCGGGATTGCCTGGAACCGGAGATGGTCGGCCTCGACCCACGGCGGCAACGGGAAGTTCGGACCGGCCTGTGCGGAGCTGAGGGTGACGGTGACAGGTTCACCGGCCACGCCACACCCGACCGTCGGTGCGGGGTACATGAACGACTGCGGCTTGGTGACGCCGACGTCCGGGAGATCGAGGGCGGTCGTGATCTGATCAGCGCCTGCCGTGCCGATCAACTGCTGAACAGCAGCAGAGGCTTCGGGGGAGATGGCTGCGGCCTGCGCGATCAGCGCGGCAATTCCTTCGGGTACTACCGGTTCTGCGGCCGCGGTTCCCGCGCTGATCATCGTGCTGCCGGCCGTGAGTGCCACGACGGCGGCAGTGCCGGCGATGGCAGCGGGAATGCGTCGGGCGAGTGTCTTGCCGGGGAGTCGGCTCATGTCGGGCTCCTTCATTTCATGAGGCCGGGAAATGCGGCCCGAAGTGACTTGACCACGCGCATAGTCTCAACGTCAACTTGAGGTTTAGAATCGTTAGCGGAGCGTTAGTTAACGCCAGGCAAGTCGCACGTGCGCGAGAGAAAGCCCGTGTGACTCACGGCACTCGCCTGTTTTGCACCTCTGAGTCGTTGTCGGGAGAAAATCCGGCCCCTCGAGCGTTGAACGGATAGACCGTCTGAAAGGGGACGTCATGATCGCCGCCGTATTCCTCCTCTACGTGATCGTCGAGATCGCCGCATTGGTCATCGTGGGCAACGCCATCGGTGTCGCCTGGACAGTGCTGCTGTTTCTCGCCGGTTCGCTTGTCGGATTGATCCTCATGCGTTCACAGTGGCGACGAGTCATGGACGGATTCCGCAAGGCAACGAGGGGTGAGGGATCGCCGTCACTGGCGGTCGCCGACGGCGCCTTGGTCGCGGCGGGCTCCGCGTTGATGTTCGTACCCGGACTCGTGACTTCGGTTCTGGGCCTTCTGCTTCTGATTCCGCCGACCCGGTGGGCGCTCCGCCCGCTTGCGGTGCTCCTGGCAGGCAAGCGCGCAGCAGCATTTGCCGCCGGTGGTGACGCCTTCGCCGGAACCGTCGGCTACGCGGCGCGCATGCGCGGAAACGGCGAGGTGATCGACGGCGAGATCATCGTCGAGACACCCGAAACCACCGAGTACGTAGCAAGCAACGGCAAGGAACTCGTCCTCGAGGGTGAGATTCTGGACACGGATACACCCACCCGTTCGCGGGGGCCGCAGTACTAACAGGCAGACTGGGTGCTCGTGACTACTCGTCTGCTGGTCAACGGCCGGATCTACAGTTCATTTGCACCTGACGCGACCTCGATCGCCATCACCGACGGCACCGTCGTGTGGGTCGGCGACGAGCGCGCCGGACGGGCGTTGCACCCCGCCGCGGAGATCGAAGACCTGGGCGGTGCGTTTGTCACTCCCGGGTTCGTCGACACCCACGTCCACATCACTGCATTGGGACTCAATCTCGTCGGTCTGGATCTCGTGGGCGCGAACTCACTGGACGAATGCCTCTCGCGAGTACGAACATTCGCAGCGGCAAACCCCGAAACTGCCCATCCCGACGCAGTCATCTGGGGACATGGTTGGGACGACACCGAGTGGGCAGATCAGACGCCGCCCTCGACCGCGGATCTCGACGCGGCTGCCCCTGGCCGCAAGGTGTATCTCTCGCGGATCGACGTTCACTCGGCCGCGTGCTCGAGCGCATTGCGCGACGGGATCTCCGGCCTCGCCGACACTGCCGGATACTCGGCCGACGGCCCGCTGACCTTCGACGCACACCACCTGGCGCGCAATGCGGCTCGGAACCTGCTGACCGAATCTCAGCGCGCGTCTGCTCGTACCGCGGCGCTCGATCTGTGCGCCTCCCGCGGGATCGTCGCAGTGCACGAGTGCGGCGGACCGGACATCTCGGGACTGACCGATTTCCAGGAACTACTGGCCCACGACCACGGAGTGGAGGTTCGGGGCTACTGGGGTGAGCGCGTCGACACCGAAGAGGATGCTCGTGCACTCCTCGACAAAACCGGAGCAGACGGACTCGGCGGGGATCTCTTCATCGACGGTTCGCTCGGTTCGCATACCGCGTGGCTGCTCGAACCCTATGCAGACCAACCTGATTCGACGGGCAACGCCTATCTCGACGTCGACGCGATCGCCGCACACATCCGGGCCTGCACCCTCGCGGGTGTCCAGGCCGGCTTCCATGCCATCGGCGACGGTGCCGTCTCGTCGGCAGCGGCCGCGTTCCGCAAGGTCGCCGACGAACTGGGTGGCCCCAAGGTCGCCGCGTTGGGTCACCGCCTCGAGCACGCGGAAATGATGTCGATGGCCGACGCGGAAACCTTCGCGGCCTTGGGTGTCATCGCGAGCGTCCAGCCGGTGTTCGACGCACTGTGGGGCGGTACCGACGGTCTGTACGCCACGCGCCTGGGAGTCGACCGCGCAGCAGCGTTGAATCCGTTTGCACCTGCTGCCGGTAAGGGTGTCTCACTCGCATTCAGCTCCGATGCCCCGGTCACCCCCATCGAGCCGTGGGCGATGCTGCGCGCCGCTGTCCAGCACCGCACCGACGGAAGTGGAATCTCACCGCGTGCGGCCTTCTCCGCCGCAACGCGCGGCGCCTGGCGCGCGGGCGGAGTGCGGGACGGCGCCGCGGGAACGCTCAATCCGGGTGCACCCGCCTCCTACGTGTTGTGGGCGGCAGGCGAACTCGAAGTCAGTGCACCGGCCGATTCGGTTCAGCGATGGTCTACCGATCCGCGCTCGCGAGTACCCGCTCTGCCCAGGCTGGCGGAAGATGCGCCGATTCCGGTCTGCATCAAGTCGGTGCATCGCGGACGCGTCGTCTACCAGCGCGGCTCGACGAGTGAGTGAGGCCGGCGCAGAGGCGCCCAGCAGTGATCGCTCCCGCGTGAGCGCTGTGCTCACCGGTTCGGCATGGCTACGTTCGCTGTACGCAGCCGCAGGCGGATTCTTGATCTTCGCCGGGTTCCCACCTCGTCCGCTGTGGTTTCTGGCGCCAGTCGGGATCGCTCTTCTGACGTGCGTGTTGACGAACTTCGGTCGAGGCGGATTGCGTCTTCGTGCCGGCTTCGGTTACGGGTACCTGGCCGGTCTCGGATTCCTGGTGCCGTTGCTTCCGTGGATCGGTGTGTTCGTGGGCGCGGTCCCGTGGATCGCGTTGGCCGCGGTGGAGTCGTTGTTCATCGGACTGTTCGGGTTGCTGGCGGTACTGGTGGCGAGGTTGCCTTGGGCACCTTTGTGGATTGCCGCGACCTGGACGCTTACCGAGTGGCTTCGTTCCAGCGTCCCTTTCGGCGGATTTCCTTGGGGCAGGCTCGCATTCGGTCAATCCGAAGGGTGGCTCCTCCCACTCGCGAGTATCGGCGGTGCGCCGCTGCTCAGCTTCGCGGTGGCCCTGACCGGTACCGGCTTGGCAGCAGTCGTCGTCGCTGTCGCGGCAAAACGATGGGACCGAGGATTCTTCGGAGCCGTTGCCGCCGCCATCGTGCCCGTGATCGTTGCTCTCGTGGTGTCGCCGTTTCTTGCCACCATGGATTCCGGCGACCGAACGATCACCGTCGCCGCGATCCAGGGCAGCGTTCCGCGGTTGGGCTTGGACTTCAACTCGCAACGAAAGCAGGTCCTCGACAACCACGTCACCGAAACCGTGAAACTGGCAGCCGAGGTGGACGCGGGCCGCGTCGATCAGCCTGACGTCGTGATCTGGCCGGAAAATGCCTCGGACATCGACCCCCTGCGAAACGCCGATGCCGCGGCCGACATCACCCGAGCCTCCGAAGCGATCGGAGCCCCGATTCTTGTCGGCACCGTACTCGTGAATGCCGATCGTACGACCACCAATTCAGTGATCGTGTGGGACGGCGCCAATGGTCCTCAGGAACAGCACGACAAGAAGATCATCCAGCCGTTCGGTGAATACCTGCCATACCGAAGCTTCTTCCGGAACTTCTCCTCGTACGCCGATCGTGCGGGCAATTTCGTGCCCGGCGAGGGCAACGGCGTTGTCCAAGCAGCGGGTGTACCGATCGGCGTCGCGACTTGTTACGAGGTTGCGTTCGACCGGGCGTTCCAGGAATCGGTGCGCAATGGTGCGCAGCTGCTGGCAGTACCGACCAACAACGCCACCTTCGGGGACACCGAGATGACGTATCAGCAGCTGGCAATGTCCCGTGTGCGGGCAGTCGAGCACGGCCGTGCCGTCGTTGTGGCCGCAACCAGTGGTGTCAGCGCCATCATCGCTCCCGACGGGGCAGTGACTTCGCAGACCGACCTGTTCGTGCCGGCGGCACTTGTGGCCAAGGTGCCGCTCTCGACCAGCTCCACCCTCGCTACCCGAGTAGGTCCGGCGCCGGAGATCGTGCTCAGCATCATCGCGGTCGGTGCGATTGCCATGGCGCTGGTAGCCCGGCGCCGAGATCGGGCCGAGCAATCGCCTGAGGAGACTGCGGCAATCTGACCCGAGCAACGGATATCGGGCTGCCGATGTTCCGAGGGGCGCCTACGCGGGTACTCGCTGTGCCACCCGTTCCTGCGTAAAGGCGGCCTCCTGTGACCGAGCCAGACAAAACCGAGCCTGAGAAGACCGAGCCCCAGACTGCAGTTCGCAAGACCAGTGTCGTCGACGCGGTGCTGCAGTCACCGCTCGCGGGGCTGTCACCGTGGATCCTGCTGTCCTTGCTCTCCGGACCGGGAAGGTTCGAGGAATCCGCGGCCGCCGCGCTCGGGTTGTCGCTGCTGATCTTGGCGGCCAGTCACCGGCGCGGCGGCACGGTGAAGCTGTTGGAGGTCTTCGACGTCGTGTTCTTCGGCGTTCTGGCGGCCATCGGCCTCCTCGCGTCGGCGAACACGATTCGGTGGTTCGAACTCTGGGGAGGCGAACTGACCAACATCGCGCTGGTGGTCTTTGCCTTCGGATCGATCCTGCTCCGCAATCCTTTCACTTTGCAGTACGCGAAAGAGTCGACGCCTGAAGAGTATTGGACGACGCCACTGTTTCTGCGCATCAACTACGTCATCACCGCAGTGTGGGCGCTCGCCTTCACATGGTCGGCCGCAGTGGGCCTGTTCGGAGACGCACTGCTGCACGACGGAGACAACTTCTGGACCGGATGGATTCTGCAGTTGCTCGGAACCTTCTTCGCGATCTCCTTCACCGAGTGGTACCCCGAGTATGCGCCGAACAAGGCCGCTCAGGCTCAGGGCCTCGAAACCGAACCACCGCAGTCGATTTTCAGGCTGTTCGACTTTTTGCCGGTGTTCGTAGCCGTGACCGGCATCGCGGGGTTGGTGACCGACTCCGTTTCCGTGACCGCAGGCGTTACGTTGATTCTGGTCGGCGTGTTCGGACATCTGGCGATGCGACGGTTCACCGTCGACTAGGAGCTCTCGGTGATCTCGCGCCGACGGGAACTTGGTGCACGATCGTCTCGATGACCGGCAGGTGCCGGCTGATGCACGGAATTTGTCCGTTTCTGCGATAGTCAGTGCACCTGCCGTGCAATGGAAACGAGGGAAATTGAGCGTTATTTCGAGTACTGCACACAAGCACGAGCCCATACACGGACGACGTCCACCAGCGGATCACCGCTTCCTCGGACTCGACACACGCGTCTTCCCACACGCCCTCGCGATCTTGGGGGTGTGGATGCTCTGGACCGTGATCGTGCCCGCCATCGATTCCGCTGTCTCCTCCGAAGATCCAACCGGCGCCGGAGACCGAATGGCCGTGACCGAAACGGTCTCCTTCGCCGCACCTGCGGGCTGGAATGTCGAGAGTGGTTTCCGAACCGACCAACATGGCGCGTCCGATTCGCTCCCACGTGTGACGTTGACCGGCGGCACCGTCACCGTGAGCGTCGACGCCGACACATTCAGTGGAACTGCCGACGAGCTCCTCTCCCAAACAGATGCCGTGAGTCTTGCGACGAACGGCAGTTCCGTGCTTGCGGTCTCCGGTACACGCCAGCCGATCAGCACCGACGGGGGTCTGAGCGGCGTCCAGGTCAGCTTTGACACTCCGCGGTCCGCCGGATCGGTGACCACATTCGTCACCGACGGCGAGGGAATTCGGGTACAGGTAGTCGGCCCACCCGATCAGATCGCCGCCCGCA
The DNA here is from genome assembly GCF_003797745.1 of Rhodococcus sp. WS1. Lineage (NCBI taxonomy): Bacteria > Bacillati > Actinomycetota > Actinomycetes > Mycobacteriales > Nocardiaceae > Rhodococcus > Rhodococcus sp. WS1. The sequence goes on from NZ_RKLZ01000001.1 coordinate 153,389, forward strand.
GTCGAGAAATCACCGACATGATCGCCTCCATCGGCACACATGAGGGAGACACCAAGTGAGCAGCGATCTCCTCGAAACCCGCTCCCGCGCATTCGATACGACGGCCTGGGGCGAGAAATTTCACTTCTTCCAACCACGCAACGTCGTGTTCTGGATATACCTGTGGATGTGCGGATTCGGCCTCGTCAAAGGCTGGCAGATGTTCGCCCCCTTCGCCGGATACTTCGGGCGCGCACTCCTCGTTGCCGGCATCGTCGGCATCATCAGCGCCGCGGTCTGGACATGGTGGTTCCGGCACATCGACCGCTACGAACGCCAACCCGTAGGACTAGTGGTCACCGGCTTCATCTGGGGCGCCACCGCAGCAACGTTCACTATCGCAGTACCCGCGAACGGAGCAGTCGGCTCGCTCTACACGAAGATTTTCGGGCAGGTATGGGCTCAGGACTGGCATGCGGGCCTCTCTGCACCGTTCGTGGAGGAAACCGCCAAAGGCATCGGCATCGTCGTCCTCCTCGCGCTTGCACCGCGACTGGTGCGCACCGCAACCGACGGCCTGCTCCTCGGCGCTTTCATCGGCTTGGGATTTCAGACCAGCGAAGACTTTCTTTACTCGATTGCCGGCGCGACGCAGGGCTTCGGCGCCCACCAAACCGACGGCCTGATCGGTTCCATCGCCACCCGCACCTACTCCGACATCGTCTCTCATCCCCTCTTTACAGCCCTTTTCTGCGCCGGCGTGATCTATCTGATCGGCACCCCGGCCCAGCCCCGGCGGATCGGACGCGGATTGGCGTTGATCGTGGCACCCATCCTGATCCACGGCGTGTGGGATTCGATGCTCGCGATCGCCGGCGGCAGCAGTTCGCTCGTGTTCGTCATCATGATCGGCGACATCGTCTTCGCTTTCACTGCCTTGTGGATCGCGTTCGTCTGGGCGCACCCACGTGAGTCCCACTTCGTCCGTGACATTCTCGCCCCGGAAATCGAGTCCGGCGTCCTGACCGACGCCGAGGTGACAGCCGCCGGCGGATGGCGACAACAACGCACTTACGCGAAAGCCGCACCCACTCGCACCGAACGTCGCCAACGACGACATATCGTTCGTGCCGCGCTGGATCTGTGCAGCGACCTTGCTGTCAGCAAGGGCGACGACAGCTCCCAGGTCGTCGAATCACGCAACGAAATCACCCGCCTCCGCCAAGGAACCGCGGCACAGAGCATCGATCGATGACCGCGAAGTAGCGGAAGTACCGTTCAGCACCGTAAGTCATTTACCCACACCCCAGTCGGCGTGAGTGGGGTACCGAAGTTTGGTGTGTCGCGGGGTGGGGGATACAGCTCACACTGGTGCACGAAGCAGTGCCGATGGTTCTCCAGCGCGAATCGCGAATCCGCGCACTGTCGGCTCGCGAGTGCGCCTGGATGCTGAATGACGTTGTCCTGAAGTGCCTTTGAGGACCGCGAAGCATCCTGAAGTTGCCACGTCGAAGAAGGGCCGAAGTATGACGTCGACTTGTGAACGATCACTCCCCGTAGAACGAGAAAGACCGCCCGGTGTAGAACCGGACGGTCTTGATCGAAGTGCTAGTTCATGCGCCGCGACGCTTGGCCTTCAGCAAATCGAGACGCTCTTTGAGGAGCTCTTCGAGTTCCTCGACCGAGCGACGCTCGAGCAGCATGTCCCAGTGGGTGCGGGGAGGCTTGACCTTCTTGGCTTCGGGGGCAGTTCCCTCCATGAGGGCGCCTTCGAGGCCGTTGCGGCACAACCAGGTGCCGGGGATCTCGGCTTCGTCCGCGAACGGGATGTCGAAGATCTCGCCGTTCTCGCACTTGTACTTGGCCATTCGACGGGGCGCGAGGTCATGGTCACGGTCGGTCTCGTAGCTCACAGCTCCGAGACGGCTACCTCGAAGTACGCGATCTGCCATGGTGGTGTCCTCTCTTCGTTCGTCACCGCTGGTGGGCGCCCTGACTTGGGGAGTAGACGCTCACACTCATCTACAACGCCACGAGCACCCGATTGGTTCCCGTGTGGCGAGAAGACGCAACCTCTCCATCTTACCGGGTACCGCGCGCGTTCATCGAAGGCGTCCGAATCTCGAGTACAGTGTCGACTCATGGCTGAGAGCACACGCGTCGGATCACCGCAGACTGCGCGTTCCGGAAACCCGTGTGTGTGGTGCGGCCGCGAGGTCGCGGTGACGGGAGTGGGTCGTCGTCGCCGGTACTGCAGCCAGTCTTGTCGCCAGCGCGCGTACGAGCAGCGCAATGCCGTCAAGGGCACGACGATCCCGGCTGACGCCGTCATCTTGACCGCCGTCGAGGCCGTCGAACTGGTGGATCGGATGTTCGAGGTTCGCTGCGCCGCCGAAGATGTGGCGACTGCTGTTGCCGAGGGAGCCGAAAGTTCGGAACTCGCACAGTTGTGTGAACGGTTGACCGAACTTGCCCGAGAAGCCGAACGTTTCCGGTGAAGCAGGTGTGGGCAACCGGTTTCTAGCCTTGCGTTGAGCACCGCAGCACTGCGGTGCGCCTGACGCCTGACGACGACAAATTCTGATCCTGAGTTCGGACCTTCGGGGAGGTTCGGACTTCGAAGCGACCCTTCGTCGAGGTCGATGATCTTCGGCTGCGCTCTCGCAGGATCGCCACATGGTTTCCACTCGATATCGAGGCGGTGCGATGTTTCTCTTCAATCCCCGAGCCACAGTTCCCGGCGCTGATCGTCACAACGCTGTGTGGGGGTGGTCGTGATGGATACCGACAAGAGGATCGATCCGCTGACCGGATCGCGAAGCCTGCCGGCAGGGGCGTTTCCCCTGTCAGCGGTGCAGCGCAGTATGTGGTTTGCGCAGCAACTTCACCCGACGGTGCCGTATTTCATTGCGCAGTACATCGAGTTCCACGGCGACCTGGACATGCAACTGCTCAGCCGCGCTGCAGTGGAGGCCGCCCACGAGTTCGAGTCGCCATTTCTGCGGTTGATGTACCCCGATGGTGAGCCGTGCCAGATCGTGGACTTCACGATCGATCCGGGTATCGACTACTTCGACTTCCGCGAGCGTGAGAACCCTCGGCAGGCTGCGTCGGAGTGGATGGACAACGATTACGCGACGACGCTCGACTTGACGCGTGATCGTCTCGTCGAGATGACAATTCTCCAAACTGGCGATCGAGACTACTTGTGGTACACCAGGATTCACCACGTTGCTCTCGACGGATACAGCGGAATGACGATAGTGAATCGCATTGCCGCGATCTACACCGCAGCAGTCGAGGGCCGGGAGCCTGCGGTAAACAAGGCGCTCGACGTCACGACGCTGTCCGAACTCGATCAGAAGTACCGCGAATCGAGTCGGTTCGAGGCCGACCGCGAATACTGGGCCCAGCGAGTGTCCGGCGTCGAGCACGGTTCTACGTTGGCAACGCGTGAGGGACCTCCGACTGCGCGTAGCGAACTCGTCAGTGCCGCGATGTCGGCGAACAGCCTTGCTGCCTTGGACGAGTGGAATTCGCGTTCCGGTGCCACTGCGGCGGCGGTGCTGATTTCGGCACTGGCGTGCTATTTGTCTCGCAACACCGGCTACGACGACGTTCTGATAAATCTGCCGGTCTCGGCGAGGACCACGGCACCGCTGCAACGCTCCGGCGGAATGCTGGTCAACGTCGCGCCCCTTCACATCCACGTCGACCCCGACGAAAGCGTCGACGATCTGGTCGGGCGGGTCCAACTCGAACTCCTCGGCGCGCTTCGTCATCAGCGATGCAGTCTCGAAGACATCAGGCGCGATGCGGGCTTGGCGGTCGGCGATGCACGACTGTCCGGTCCGATGATGAATGTGATGCTCTTCCGGCAGGAGATAACACTGGGATCACTGACCGGCGAGTTTCACATCGTCACGTCGGGGCCCGTCGAGGATCTCCTGGTCAACGTGTACCAGAGTGGCGACCCAGCTCAGACGTTGATCGACTTTCGTGGCAACCCCAATCGCTACGGTCACGACGAACTGGTTGAACACCATCGGGCGTTCACCGAGTTGGTCGCAGAACTGACAGCAGCACCGGCCGGTACGCCGATGAACCGGATTCATCCGGCAAGCGCCGAGGCCGGGGCACGCAGTGCGCAGCGGAGGGAAAACGAAAGGTTCTGGGCTGGATATCTGGGGGACTCCGACGAGGGTTCGGCGCTGGGGCTCGAGCGAATCGACGCAGAATCGGAGCCGACCACTACGAATCGGCTCATCTTCCCGCTCGATCCCGCGGTCGCCGAACTTGCACGTACGGAAGATGTCTCACTCTTTGCCGTTGTCCACGCGGCATTTGCGGCATTGTTGTCGAGATCGACCGAGCGCCATGACGTGTTGATCGGAACGAGGACCGAGTGGGGGACTTCGCCGCTGCGCTGCGAGGTCGATCCGGCGGCGCCGTTCGACGAGTTCGTGAGTTTTCTTGCTCGAGAACGCGACACGTTGTTGGTTCGATCGGCGGCAGGTATCCCCGAGCTGCCCGAGTTGCACGTCCATCTCAACGACGGCTCGCAGGAGACCACGATTGCCGGCCTCGATGTGGCGATCGACGTCCACGCGGATACCGGCGCCCTCGAGGTGGCGTACTCCACGCAGCACTACGCCGAATCCACGGCCCGAGCCTTCCTCTCGCGACTGGTGCGGATCCTTGCGGGCGCAGCGGCAGCCCCGCGAACGCAGGTCGGAGATCTCGATCTTCTCGACGAGTTCGAGCGTGAGTCCCTGGTGCCGGCACAGGGAGCGACCGCGTCCGCGCCGTTGACCCTGCCCGATGTCCTCCGGCGGGCCGCGGCTGTGAACCCCGATGCCCCAGCACTCGTTTTCGGTGATCGTGAGGTGAGCTACCGGGAACTCGACGCCGAGTCGAACACACTCGCCCGCGAACTGATCAACAGGGGAGTCGGCCCAGGCACCTACGTCGCCCTTGCACTGTCGAGGTCGATCGAATCGGTGACCGCGACGTGGGCAGTGGCCAAGACCGGCGGCGCCTTCCTTCCGATCGATCCGCACTACCCCGAGGATCGTATTCGGCACATGCTCACCGATTCGGGAGCTGTTGTCGGAATCAGCGTGGGGGAGCACCATGCCGGGCTCGCCGATTCGGTGGACTGGCTGCTTCTGGACGAATTCAGCACCGACGAACCGAACGCGTACCGCTCGGACGCACCGCTCGACGATGGCGAACGTCGCTCACGCGTTCGCTACGACGACCCGGCTTACCTGATCTACACCTCGGGATCTACCGGCGTCCCCAAAGGCGTCGTGGTCAGTCACCGCGGGCTGAGCAGCTTCGCCGACGAAGAACGAATCAGGTTCGGAGTCGAACCAGGCGACCGCACCCTGCATTTCTCGTCGCCGAGCTTCGACGCTTCGGTACTCGAACTTCTCCTTGCCTTCGGCGGCGCGGCGACGATGGTGATAGCGCCGCCCACCGTGTACGGCGGCGACGAACTGGCCCAGGTGATGCGCGTCGGCCGGGTGACACACGCTTTCGTCACCCCGGCCGCGCTGGCAACTGTTGATCCCGCCGGCCTACCGGATCTACGAGTGGTCGTGACCGGCGGCGACGCCTGCTCGCCCGCGCTGGTAGATCAGTGGTCACACGGACGCTCGATGTTCAACGCGTACGGACCGACCGAAACCACCGTCGTCGCCACCCTGACCGGACCGCTGAGCAGCGATGTTCCCGTCACGATCGGAAAGCCGATGCGCGGCGCCGCGGCCGTCCTCCTGGATTCGCGGCTTCAACCGGTGCCGATCGGTGTCGCCGGCGAACTCTATGTGAGCGGTATCGGTTTGGCGCGTGGATACCACGCGCGAGCCACGATCACGGCCGAACGATTCGTCGCCGACCCCAACGGCGTTGCGGGAGAGCGCATGTACCGCACGGGTGACCTCGCGCGGTGGAACGGCGCGGGTGAGCTGGAGTACCTCGGACGGAGCGACTTCCAGATCAAGATCCGCGGTTTCCGCGTCGAACTCGGCGAGATCGACGACGTACTGCGCCGCCATCCGAGCGTCGCGCAGGCTGTCACCGCCGGAGTTTCGGGCCCGAGTGGGGAAACACTGTTGGCGGCGTACGTCACGGCGGCTGAGGGCACGCACATCGACAACTCCGAATTGATCGCCCACGCCGGATCCTCGTTGGCGGCGCACATGGTTCCGTCGCGGATCGTCGTACTCGATTCCATTCCACTGACTCCCGCCGGAAAGATCGACAGGAAAGCATTACCGGACATCGATTCGGCTGGCGGCACGGCCGAATACCGTGCCCCCGAGACCTCGACCGAGAAGCGAATTTCTGCGGTGTTCTGCGATCTGCTCGGCATCACCAGGGCGGGAGCAGACGACAGTTTCTTCGACCTCGGCGGTGACTCGCTGATCGCGACCCGAGTCGTGTCGAGGGTCAACGGAGCACTCGGGACGACGCTGAGCGTTCTCGACCTCTTCGAGGCGCCGACCGTCTCCGCTCTGGCTGCTCGCGCAGACCTCGCGGACTCGCGGAACACGCGCGCCCCAGCACTGACGCGTATCGATCGCCCTGACCGGATACCGGTATCTCTGGCTCAGCAACGTATGTGGCTGACCAATCAACTCGATCCGAGTTCGCCGGCGTACAACATTCCGATCGCGGTTTCGATGACCGGCGATCTCGACGTCGACGCACTGTTCACCGCACTGCGGGACGTGATCGTTCGGCACGAGGTCTTGCGGACCGTTTTCCCCGAGAGCGCCCGTGGTCCGGTCCAGCACGTTCTCGGTGTGGACGAGATGTTCGATCATCTCGAGGTGGAAACGGTGCCTGCCGCAGCGGCCGCAGCGCGGGCGAGCGAACTGGCACGAACGGGATTCGACGTCAGCGAATCGGTGCCGATCCGCGCCACTCTGCTCGAGGTGAACGAACGCGAGCACACGCTGGTCCTCGTCGTTCACCACATTGCAGCGGACGGCCTGTCGATGGCGCCGCTGGCTCGTGACGTGATGGTCGCTTACGCGTCGAGGGCGAGCGGGCGTGTACCGGCGTGGTTGCCGCTCGAAGTGCAGTACGGCGATTTCAGCGAATGGCAACGAGGAGCGCTCGGCGAAGCGTCCGACCCGGATTCGATTCTCGCCGAGCAGTTGCGGTTCTGGTCGCACACGCTCGCCGAACGCGGTGAGCTCGCGGAACTGCCGATGGATCACCCGCGGCCTGCAGGTGTCTCGCTGCGCGGTGGCGATCTCGATTTCCGGATCGACTCCGCGACGTACCGCCGGGTCGGCGAGATCGCGGCGCGATGCGACGTCAGCGTGTTCATGGTGATCCACGCAGCGCTGGCCGTCCTGCTCAGTCGAGAATGTGGAGCGAACGACATCACGATCGGCACCCCGGTGGCCGGGCGTAGCGAGCGCGCCCTCGACGACGTCGTCGGAATGTTCGTCAACACGGTGGTGCTGAGGACGGTTCTCGACGGGGGACTCACCTTCGGTGAAGTTCTCACCCGCGTCCGGGACGTCGACGTGGCGGCCTTGCAGCACACCGAAGTGCCGTACGACGTACTCGTCGAATCCCTCGCAGAGCGCCAGGCACCGCTGTTCCAGGTCATGTTGGTGATGCAAGGCGCTGCTCCCGCCGAGGTCACCTTGCCCGAGCTCGACGTCACTGTTGACGAACTGTCCACGGGTGCAGCGAAGTTCGATCTTCAGGTCATTCTCACCGACCGCGGCGACCATCTCGACGGCCAGTTGAACTATGCCAGCCAACTTTTCGACTCGGACACCATGTCGGGCCTCGCTGATCGCTTCACGATGCTCCTCGACGCGGTAGCGGCCGACCCCGAATCAATCGTCGGCGACGTCGATCTCACAGCTGTGGGCGAGGCGGAACTGGTCCTCGAGCGCTGGAATGCCACCGAACACGCCGTACCGATCACCACCCTCTCCGACCTGGTGGCGGAGCAGGCAGCCCGGACGCCCGAGGGGGCCGCGCTCATCTACGGCGAGCGGACACTGACGTATGCGGAGTTCGACGCGAGGGTCAGTGAACTTGCCAGAACCCTCATCGCCCACGGTGTCGGCCCGGACATGCGCGTCGCGGTGTCGATTCGCCGGTCACCCGAACTACTCGTCGCGGTCCACGCCGTGATCCGTGCCGGTGCGGCGTATGTCCCGGTGGACCCCGACCATCCGGCCGAACGTATCGCGTACGTCTTCGACATCGCCGCACCGATCTGTGTGCTGAGCCGGCCCCAGGACCACGGCGCACTTCCCGCGCGAGTCCCGATCGTCGACGTCGATCTCGATCGTCCCGTGTCCACGACGGTGCCGATCACCGACGCTGATCGGATCCGACCCCTCCTCCCGGACAATGGTGCATACGTGATCTTCACGTCCGGATCGACCGGTCGGCCGAAAGGCGTTGCAGTATCACACCGTTCGATCGTCAATCGCCTTCTGTGGATGCAAGACGCGTACCCACTTCACGCGTCGGACGTGGTGCTGCACAAGACTCCGGTGACCTTCGACGTCTCGGTGTGGGAACTGTTCTGGCCCCTGCAGACTGGTGCGCAGTTGGTGATCGCGGAACCGGAGGGGCACCGTGATCCCGGGTACCTGTCGGCGTTGATGGCCGAAAAAGGCGTCACGACGGCGCACTTCGTTCCGTCGATGCTCGCGGAATTCGTCGCGGTCGCGACTGCCGGGCAGTGCGCAAGCCTGCGTCAGGTGTTCTGCAGCGGTGAAGCTCTCGCTCCCACCACCGCGGAGGCGTTCACCCGTCTGAGTTCTGCAGGATTGTTCAACCTGTACGGACCCACGGAGGCTGCCGTCGACGTGAGCGCCGCCGAATTCACCCCAGACATGACCGTCACCGTTCCCATCGGTGCTCCTGTGTGGAACACCCAGCTCTATGTCCTCGACGGGCGGCTGCATCCCGTTCCGGTCGGCGTTCACGGCGAGCTGTACCTGGCGGGAGTGCAACTGGCGCGTGGATACCTCGGGCGCAGCGATCTCACCGCCGACAGATTCGTGGCCGATCCGTACAGCCCGGCTGGCACCCGGATGTACCGAACCGGTGATGTCGTCCGGTGGCGCGCCGACGGGCTACTCGACTACGTCGGTCGACGCGATTTCCAGGTCAAGATCCGCGGCCAGCGCATCGAGCTCGCCGAGGTCGAAGCAGCGTTGCTCAGGCTGCCCGGTGTCACGCAAGCTGCTGCTCTCGTCCATCACGACGACGTGGTCGGTGACAGCTTGGTCGGCTACGTCATCGCCGAGACCGGCACCTCGATCGACACGGACGGCCTGCGCGCCGAGTTGAGAGGTCTCCTTCCCGCCTACATGGTTCCCGCAGTGGTCATCGCCCTCGACGTGTTTCCGCTCGGCTCGACCGGCAAGCTCGATCGGAAAGCTCTGCCCGCTCCCAGCTTCGACAGCTCGCAGACGTATCTGGCGCCGCGAACACCGCTCGAAGCACAGTTGGCGGCGATCTTCGAGGAGCTGCTGGAATCCGGGGCCGTCGGTGTTCACGACAACTTCTTCGAGATCGGCGGAAACAGTCTCGTCGCTGCCCGCGCCGTGGCGCGCGTGAACGATTCACTGTCGTTGAACCTGTCGATCAGAGAGTTGTTCGACGCGCCGACCGTTGCGCAGTTGGCGGTCGAGTGCGCAACGGCGCGAGGGGGAGCAACCGTTCTTCCGCTCGAGGCGTTGCCGCGGCCACAGTCGATTCCGCTGTCGCTGGCGCAGAAGCGCATGTGGTTCGTCAATCAATTCGACGTCACCTCCGCGGCGTACAACGTGGCCATAGCGATCAGGCTGAGAGGCCGGTTGGACGTTGCGGCCTTGGAAGGCGCGATCACCGATGTGCTCGATCGCCACGAATCGCTGCGCACGCTGTTTCCCATGATCGAGGGAGTGCCGGCGCAGGTGATCGTGGAACCCGGTGAAGCGTTGGGGTCGCTACCGATTGTCGGCGCGAGCACCGAAGCGGTACTCGGGGAGATCGAACGCGTCACCGCGAGGGGCTTCGACGTGACGCAGGCTCCACCGATCAGGGCGGAACTGATCGAGGTCGACGCAGAAGATCACGTCCTGGCTGTGGTCGTCCATCACATCTGCGCCGACGGATTCTCGATGGCACCGTTGGCGTTCGACGTGATGAGCGCGTACTCGGCACGGCATCGAGGTGAGGCACCCGACTGGTCTCCTCTCCCGGTCCAGTACGCGGACTTCGCGATCTGGCAGGAAAGGGCTCTCGGACGGATCGACGAAGCGGAGAGCACCCTCGCCGGCCAGCTCGAGTACTGGACACGTCAGCTGGCAAGTGTGCCCGAGCTTCTCGCGCTCCCCGCAGATCGCCCGCGGCCGCGTGTACAGGATCTCTCGGGCGGCGTCGTTCGATTCGACATCGATGCCGGCATCCATCGTCGTCTGAGCGAAACCGCGATCGAACACCGAAGCAGTATGTTCATGGCGATACACGCCGCGTACGCGGTGCTCGTGGCCAGATTGTCCGGCATGGAAGACATCACGATCGGCTCACCGATCGCCGGACGCGGAAATGCCCTCCTGGATCCGATGGTCGGTATGTTCGTCGGAACGTTGGTGCTGCGCGCCGATGTCGACCCCGCAGCCTCGTTCACCGATCTGTTGGCCAGAGTTCGCAGCACCGACCTCGACGCCTTCGCTCACGCAGACGTCCCCTTCGAGCGCGTCGTCGATGCGCTCGCTCCGGAGCGGTCGACTTCGCATTCACCGTTGTTCCAGGTGATGCTGGAGTTCAAGAACACCAGTCGACCAGCAGTTCGTCTGACGGACCTCGAGGTCGAGGTCCTCGAACTCGAATCCGCCGTTTCGAATTTCGATCTGCAACTCACGCTTGCCGAGACATTCGACGACGACGGCCGGCCGGCGGGAATCGAGGCCGGGTTCACCTACGCGAGCGCCCTGTTCGACGAGTCGACGGTCGAAGGCTTCGCTCGATATCTTGTTCGGATCCTTGGTGCGGTGACCGAATCACCGCACACGCCGGTCGGCGACATCGATCTCGTGGTCGACACCGACACGATGAGCGTCGTGTCTGCACCGGAACTTCCCGGCCAGGTTCACTTCTCGACGTTGCTCGAGCGGAAGTACGTCGACGAACCGCAGAGAACTGCACTGATTTTCGGCGACCGACATCTGACGTACTCCGATCTGGACCGCCGGGCCAATCGGCTTGCACGACTGTTGATCGGCCGCGGGGCAGGTCCGGAATCCGTTGTCGCCCTGGCATTGCCACGCTCACTGGAATCCGTGGTCGCGATCTGGGCGGTTGCTCGGACCGGCGCCGCATTCGTACCCGTCGACCCGGCGTACCCCGTCGACCGCGTACATCACATGATCAACGACTCGGGAGCGGGCGTCGTCCTCACCACCGCCGAGCATGTGGGTGTCGTCCCCGACGAGGCAGACGCAGTTCTGCTCGATCAGGCCGAGACACTGGCAACCCTCGAACAGTTCGGAGATCAGCGGCTGGAGGCCTCGGAACTGGCGGGGACGGTGTCTCTGGACAATCCCGCCTATGTCATCTACACCTCCGGTTCCACCGGCGTCCCCAAAGGTGTCATGGTCACTCACCGTGGGCTTTCGGCACTCGCCGAACAGGAACGTACTCGATTCGGGGTGGAATCGACTTCGCGCACGCTGCATTTCAGCTCACCGAGCTTCGACGCCTCGATTCTCGAACTCCTGATGGCTGTTGGTGCCGGGGCCACGATGGTCATCGCTCCACCGAGCATCATCGGCGGAACCGAACTGACGAGCCTGATCGCCGATCAGCACGTCACGCACGCCTTCATCACCCCGGCCGCTCTGGCCACGGTCGATCCGAGCGAACTGAACGAGCTGGTTTGCATCGGAACCGGTGGCGACGTCTGCCCGCCCGATCTCGTCGCCGCCTGGGTCAGTGATCACCGGATCATGATCAATGCCTACGGACCGACCGAATCGACGGTCGTCGCCAGCATCACCGAGCCGATGTCCCCGGCCGATCGAGTGACGATCGGTCGCCCGTCGACGGGCATCACTGCGTGGGTCCTCGACAATCGCCTGCACCGCGTCCCGGTCGGAGTGACGGGGGAGCTGTACGTCAGTGGCGACGGACTCGCCCGCGGTTACCGCAACCGCGCCGGCACCACCGCCGAACGTTTCGTGCCCAATCCTGCGGGCAGTGCGGGTACACGGATGTACCGCACCGGCGACCTCGCCAGGTGGAACAAGAACGGCGAACTCGAGTACCAGGGCCGAGGTGATTTCCAGGTCAAGATTCGTGGGTTCCGCATCGAACTCGGCGAGATCGAAGCAGTTCTGGCTCGCTATCCCGGGGTCGCGCATTCCGTGGTGACCACGCTCGAACGTGACGGAGGCGCCGCGCGAATCGTCGGATACGTCGTGCCCGCCAACGATGCTCAGACTGTGGATCCCGAGGCCGTCATCGCGTTCGCGGGCTCGGCTCTGGCCCCGTACATGGTTCCTGCGGCGGTGGTCGTTCTCGACGAACTGCCGATGACTGCCAACGGAAAGCTCGACCGCCGAGCCCTGCCGGTTCCCGACCTGCGAGCAACCCAAGCGCGCTCGCGGGCTGCCGAATCCGATACCGAGCGCACGCTGGCCGCCTTGTTCGTCGATGTCCTCGGTGTCGAATCGGTGGGCGTCGACGACTCGTTCTTCTCGATGGGCGGCGATTCGATCATGTCGATTCAGCTCGTCGCCCGTGCCCGCGACGCCGGGCTCGTGTTCACCCCGCGTGACGTCTTCGAGGTGAAATCGGTCGCCGGTCTTGCGGTTTTGCTGGCATCGACCAAGGACGACGAACCCGAGGTGCTCGAGGAACTTCCCGGAGGCGGCGTCGGCCACGTGCCGTTGTTGCCGGTGGCACAGTGGTGGCTCGACCGGCTCGGCTCCGATCTCCAGGGGCTCGATTCGTTCTCCCAAGCGACCCTTCTCAATGCGCCGCACGGGCTTCGCAGTGTGGAGCAGTTGACCGCAGCGCTTCAAGTCGTTCTCGATCGTCACGACATCCTTCGCGCGCGCCTCGAACTCGACGGCGAGCGCGGGCTCATAGTCGGCGATCCGGGATCTGTTGCAGCCGAGGACATCTGCCGGGTAGTCGAGGTCGAGGCCGAGCCGGGCACCGCAGTGTTCGACGCGGCGATCGTCGCTGCCCTGGGTGATGCACGTCGAGAACTCGACCCCGTCCGGGGCGAGATGGTGCGGGTCGTCTGGTTGTCCGGCGTACGCAACACCGGCCGGTTGCTCCTGGTGATCCACCACCTCGCGGTGGACGGCGTGTCCTGGCGCGTGCTCGTACCGGAATTTGCGTCCGCTTTCCACCGGATCGACGCCGGCGAGGAGCCGGAGCCGTCGTATTCGGGCACGTCGGTTCGTCGTTGGTCGCATGCGCTCCGTGACATCGCGCCCGATCGAAGAGTCGAATTGCCCCGGTGGCGTTCGATCCTCGAAGGTGACGACCCCCTGATCGGAACCCGGCCGCTGGACCCGCGGCTCGACACGTTCGATTCGGTCGGCCGAGTTGTCGCCGACGTGCCCGTCGAACTGTCCGACACAGTCCTGACCACGCTTCCCGCGCTCTTCGGTGGATCCGTCAACGACGGTCTCGTTGCTGCTCTCGCGCTGGCACTGACGCAGTGGAGGCAGGCACAGGGCATACGAACCGACAACGTGCTCGTCTCGATGGAAGGTCACGGACGCGAGGCTCACGTGGTGCCCGGTGCGGACGTCCTGCACACCGTCGGCTGGTTCACCAGTGTCTTCCCGATGCGAATCGACCTCGCCGACATCGACATCTCGAACGTGTTGAGCAGCGGCCCCGAGGCAGCGGTGGTTCTCAAGCGGGTCAAGGAAGAACTGTTGGGAGTTCCGGACAGCGGCATCGGGTACGGAGTTCTGCGTTATCTCGACGAGGTGGGCCGAGCGGAACTGGAAGATCTCCGCCAACCGCAGATCTCCTTCAACTATCTCGGTCGTTTTTCCGGCACCGAGGCAGGAGAGTCGCTGGGGGACTGGGCGCTGGCCCGTGACGTCGATCTGGAAGCGGCAGCTCGGTCCGAGATGCCCGTGGGTTCGGTCCTGGACGTCAATGTCGTCACCACCGAAATCTCGGGTGCACCGCACATCGGTGCCACTATCGCCTATCCCACCGGCGTGCTGGCAGAGCGCGATGCTCGCGCCATCGCCGAACTCTGGGTGCAGTCGTTGCGCGCTCTGGCCACCTACGCCGAACACAGCGAACGCGGGGGACTCACACCGTCGGACATCGACCTGATCGAACTGGACCAGGAGTCCATCGACCACCTCGAGCGCGAGTTCCCGACACTGACCGACGTCTGGTCCCTTTCACCGCTGCAATCCGGACTGCTCTTCCACGCCCGCTACGCCGAACACACAGTCGACGCGTACACCGTCCAACTCGCACTCGAACTCGACGGCGTCGACGCGTCCAGGTTGCACCGCGCCGCACAGGCGTTGCTCGACCGTCATGAGAACCTGCGAGCTGCGTTCACGACCGACACCGGTGGGCGATCGGTGCAGGTGATCAGCGCCGACGTGGACGTGCCGTGGACCGAGATCGACATCTCTCCGTTGGCCCCCACCGAACAGGCAACCGAGATACGCGAGCTCCTCCATGCGGATCGGGTGCGAGGCTTCGACATGGCCACGCCGCCCCTGCTGCGGTTCCTGCTTCTGCGAACCGGAGACGACGCGTATCGGTTGATCCTGACCAACCACCACATCCTCCTCGACGGATGGTCGATGCCGCTGCTGGTCCGTGACCTACTGACGCTCTACGCCACCGACAGTGATCACAGTGCCATCCCACGCGTGCACCCCTACCGGGACTATCTGAGCTGGATCAGCACTCGCGACGACAGCGTGTCGATCGAAGCCTGGGGCGAAGCACTCCGCGGACTCGGCGACCCGACGCTGCTCACCGGAACTCACGCCGTCGACGAGGACGGCGCCACCTCACGCTCGACCACCACAGCCCTCGGAGAACGTGAGACGGAACTTCTGCGTGGATTCGTCCGCTCCCGTGGCCTGACGACAGCCTCCTTGATCCAGGTGGCCTGGGGAATCGTGCTCGCCGAACTCCTCGGCCGCGACGACGTCGTCTTCGGTGGAACCGTCTCCGGCCGACCACCCCAGGTGTCCGGCGTCGAGTCGATGGTGGGTTTGTTCATCAACACTGTCCCCGTCCGAGTTCGCCTTGACCCGCGAGAGTCACTGGCAGCGCTGTGCGTTCGTGTCCAAGCGGAACAGGCGCGGTTGTCCGATCACCATCATGTGGGGCTTTCGCACATCACTTCGGCAGTGGGGGCCGCTGCATCGTTCGACACGCTGACTGTGTTCGAGTCGTATCCCGTCGACCGCGGTGGACTCTCCTCGGGCACCGACATCGCCGGAATGCACGTTCTCGACGTCCACGACGCCGAGGATGCCGCGCACTATCCACTCGCGATCGTTGCCTCTGCGGCAGACGGGCGACTGCGGCTCAAATTCGAGTATTTCCCGGGAGTCCTGGGCGATCACGACATCGACGCGATCGCGGACCGGCTGCTCCGCACCCTCGAACTGATCGCCGCACAACCGGATCTTCCGCTGGCGAAACTGCGTTTGATGCCGGATTCGCAAGTGCAGCAATTGGTTCCCGCGCGCGGCCGGCAAGGCCGCTCGGTAAGGACACTCGATCGCATCTTTTCGGACACCGCGAGCAGATTCCCCGAACGGGTCGCACTGTCCTGTGGTGACAGAAAGATGACCTATCGAGAGCTGGACGAGGCGTCGAATCAGTGGGCGCGCGTGCTCATCTCGGAAGGCGCGGGCCCGGACTCACGGGTGGCGATCTGTGTGGAACGGTCCTTCGAATCCGTCGCAGCGGTCTGGGCGATCACCAAGACCGGCGCCGCCTTCGTGCCGATCGATTCTCGCTACCCGAGTGACCGGATCTCGTTCATGCTCGAGGACTCGGCATCATCGCTCGGAATGACCACGGCTGCACACGCACCGGCCGGCGGTGGCGCAACGAAGTGGCTCGAACTCGACGACCCGGAGAACGCCACTCGGCTCTCCGGAGTGTCCACGTCACCGCTACGCGAAGACGAGCGCCGGGGAACCCCGCGGCTGGAGAACACTGCCTACCTCATCTACACCTCGGGCTCGACCGGCCGGCCCAAGGGTGTCGTCGTCACGCACACCGGTCTCGAGAACTTCGCCGACGAACAGCGTCATCGCTACGGTCTCACGGAGAATTCACGCGCACTGCATTTCGCCTCGCCGAGTTTCGACGCCTCCGTTCTCGAGTATCTGCTCGCCTTCGCCGTCGGCGGCGAACTGGTCGTAGCTCCCACCACCGTCTACGGAGGGGCCGAACTGGCCGACGTTCTCCGAGAGGGACATGTCACGCACGCGTTCATCACGCCCGCAGCGCTGACGTCGGTGGATCCCGAGGGACTCGACGAACTGACCACCATCACGGTCGGTGGCGAGGCGCCCTCGGCGGACCTGGTGCGCACCTGGGCGCCGGGAAGATCGTTCGTCAACGTCTACGGACCCACCGAAACCACCATCTCCTGCAACCTCAGTGACCCCATCCCAGCCGGTGAGAAGGTCTATCTCGGGCCGCCGAACCGCGGCTTCAGCGAGGTCGTCCTCGATCGCAGACTTCAACCGGTGTCCGTCGGAGTTCCGGGCGAACTGTATGTCGCCGGAGTTGGACTCGCGCGCGGCTATCACGGGCGTTCACCGCTGACGAGCGAACGATTTGTCGCCAACCCGTACGGCGAGCCGGGGGAGCGGATGTACCGCACCGGAGACGTGGTGCGCTGGCGCAGTGACCGCACCATCGAGTACCTCGGACGCAGCGACTTCCAGGTCAAGATCCGCGGGTTCCGTATCGAACTCGGCGAGGTCGACACGGCGTTGGGTCAGCTGCCCGGTGTGGAGTACGCGGTCACATTGGCGGTGCGCGGACCCTCCGACGAGCAGGCCTTGGCGACATATGTCGTCTGCGACGACGAACGCCCGGTGAGCGCCGAGGACATCCGGGCGGCGGCACGGGAGCTACTGCCGGCACACATGGTGCCAGCGAGCGTCGTCGTGCTCGACGAGCTACCACTGACCGGCGTCGGCAAGGTCGATCGGGCTGCTCTTCCGACGCCTCGCTTCGACACCGATCCCGAAACACTCGCTGCACCGGCGACCGAGCTCGAACGGCTGGTGGTGGGCGTTTTCGAGGACGTGCTCGGAGTGTCCCCGATCGGTATCGACACTCACTTCTTCGACATCGGCGGAAACTCACTGACCGCGACCCGCGTCATCGCCCGCGTCAACGCACTTCTCGGCACCGACATCGGCGTTCGAGGATTGTTCGAGTCTCCGACAGTTCGGCAGCTGTCTCGTCTGGCGGAGAGTGTCGGCCGCGGCGAGAACCCCAGACCACCGTTGACTCGGCGATCTCGCCCGGATCCACTGCCCGTGTCATTGGCACAGAAGCGGATGTGGTTCCTCAACCAGTTCGACGTGACCTCGCCGGCCTACAACGTTCCCCTGGCAGTGCGCCTCGACGGCGATCTGGACTTCGCCGCATTGCAGGCCGCGGTAGCGGACGTATTGGGTCGCCACGAGAGCTTGCGGACGAAGTTCCCCTCGATCGACGGACAGCCGGTGCAGCAGGTGATGTCCAGCGTCGAGGTCATGCCGATCCTGGAGCCGGAAATCGTCACTGCTGCCAGAGTGTCCGATCGAATCCTCGAGCTGGCCTCGGCAGGCTTCGACGCCTCGGCCGAAGTTCCGATCCGCTGCGCGGTCCTGCGCGTCGACGGGGACGAGCGCAGGCACGTACTCGTGATCGTCGTCCACCACATCGTCGCCGACGGGTTCTCGATGAACCCCCTGGCAGCGGACGTGGCAGCGGCCTATGCGGCCCGCAGCGCCGGCAGTGCGCCGAGCTGGTCGGAACTGGCCGTGCAGTACGGCGACTTCGCTGTGTGGCAGCACGAAGTGCTCGGCTCCGAGGAAGATCCGGACTCGGCTCTGACCCGTCAGCTCGATTACTGGAAGGACCGACTCGCGGGACTGGGCGAGCCGATCGCCCTGCCGACGTCGTTCCCACGTCCGGCAAAGCCGTCCATGGTCGGCTCTGTTCACCGGTTCGCGGTATCGCCGCAGTCCCATCGGGCGCTGACCGATCTGGCCCGCGAGCACGGCAGCACCATGTTCATGGTCATGCACGCAGCACTGGCGGTACTTGCGGCACGCCTGGCCGGTACCGAGGACATCGCCATCGGTACACCTGTCGCCGGGCGCGGCGAGGCCGAACTCGATCACCTGGTCGGAATGTTCGTCAACACTCTTGTGCTGCGGACACAGATCACGCCCGACGCGTCGTTCGAGGACGTACTCGCCCAGGTTCGCGAAGGCGACCTCGGCGCGTTCCAACACACCGACTTGCCCTTCGAAAGGTTGGTCGACGCACTCGCCCCGGAACGCTCGACGTCGCACACTCCGTTGTTCCAGGTCCTCATCGAGTTCCGTAACAATGCGCTACCGCAACTCGAACTGCCAGGGCTGTCGGTCTCGGGAGTGGAGTTCGACCTACCCGTCGCCAAGTTCGATCTGCAACTCTCGGTCACCGAGCGTTACGACGCGGATGGCGGAACGGATGGAATCGACGCCGAATTCATCTACGCCACAGACCTGTTCGACGGTAAATTGATCGAATCGTTCTCACGCAGGCTGCTCACCCTCCTCGAGGCGGTCTCCCGAGAGCCGTCGACTCCTACCGGTGACATCGACGTCGTGGGCGCCGGCGAGCGTCGACAGATGCTGACCGAGTGGAACACTCACGCCGAACCGGCTCCGGCCGACAACATCGCGGACCGATTCTTCGAAGCTGTTGCAGCACATCCGTCGTCGACCGCGGTCAACGACAGCGACGGCGCCATGACGTACGCCGAACTGGACGGGCGCGCGAACCGCCTGGCGCGGCTCCTGATCGGCCGCGGTATCGGTCCGGAATCCGTGGTTGCCGTTGCGATGCCCAGAACCACCGATCTCGTGCTCGCCCTCGTCGCCGTCATCAAAACCGGGGCGGCATACCTGCCGGTCGACATCACCTACCCGGCCGAGCGCATGCGATTCCTCTTCGACGACGCGCGGCCGGTATGCCTGGTCACGACCGGAGACTTCCGAAGCGACCTACCTTCGGAGATCATCGAATCCGGCATCGACATCGTCGAACTCGGATCGCCGGAGATCGCGGTACGCCTCGATCACTCCGCGCCACATCGCATCACCGACGCGGACCGGACGACACCACTTCTGCCCGACGCGATCGCGTACATCATCTACACCTCCGGATCCACAGGGCGCCCCAAAGGAGTCCAGGTCAGCCACCGAAACGTCCTGACTCTGATGGACAACACCTCCCCGACATTCGGGTTCGACAACACGGACGTGTGGACGATGTTCCACTCGTACGCATTCGACTTCTCCGTCTGGGAGCTGTGGGGGCCACTGCTGCACGGTGGCCGGTTGGTCGTCGTCGACTACTACACGACCAGATCGCCGGACATGTTCCACGAACTGCTCCGCCGTGAGCGAGTGACGGTGCTGAACCAAACACCCACCGCCTTCTACCAACTCGCCGAAGCCGACCGTGCGTACTCACCGAACGGCACCGGTCCCGACCTTGCACTGCGCTACGTCGTCTTCGGTGGAGAAGCGCTCGATCTCGGGCAATTGCGCAAGTGGTACGACCGGCGGGCCGACACGGCGCCGACGCTGGTCAACATGTACGGGATCACCGAGACGACAGTGCACGTCAGTCGAATCGCGCTCGACCGCAACGACAGCGAGCACGCGTCGGCGAGCATCATCGGGCGAGCAGTACCAGGATTGTCCGTCTACGTACTCGATCGGCGACTGAACCTGGTGCCACCAGGTGTTGTCGGCGAAATGTACGTCGCCGGTGACCAGGTGTCTCGGGGATACCTCGGGAAACCCGCATTGACTTCGGTGCGGTTCCTTCCCGATCCATTCGGTAGTTCGGGGGATCGAATGTATCGGAGCGGGGACCTGGCGAGGTGGAACGACGCGGGGCAGTTGGAGTACGTGGGCCGCAGTGATTTCCAGGTGAAGGTGCGTGGTTTCCGCATCGAACTCGGAGAGATCGAAGCCGCAATGCTCCGCTGCCCCGGCGTCGCTGCCTCGGTAGCACTTGTTCGCACAGAGGGAGCGTCACCGCGGATCGTCGGGTACGTGGTCGCCGAAACAGGCAGTACCGTCGATTCAGCGACGGTGACCGACTTCGTCGCCGCCGAACTCGCGGAGTACATGGTGCCCACCGCGATCGTCGTCCTCGAATCGCTTCCGCTGACGGTCAACGGAAAGCTCGACCGACGTAGCCTCCCGGCTCCGGACTTCACCGTGACGGGAACAACCGAGGCGACGCGGGCACCAGCCACCGCCACCGAAGCGGTCCTCGCGGATCTCTTCGGAGAGGTTCTGGGGCGGGGCGGTATCGGAGTGGACGATTCCTTCTTCGGCCTCGGCGGCGATTCGATCATGTCGATCCAACTCGTCTCACGGGCGAAGTCCGCAGGCCTCATCTTCACTCCGCGGGACGTCTTCGAAGCGAAGACCGTGGCCGGCCTCACCAAGGTCCTCCTCATCGAATCTTCTGAAACTGCAGCGGTTCTCACCGAGCTACCCGGCGGGGGAGCCGGCCCGCTACCGCTCACACCGATCATGGAGTGGCTCGTCGAACGCAGTCGTGGTGACCTGAGCGCGATCCGCAGTTACAGCCAGAGTGCGCTGATCGCACTGCCCGCGGATGTGTCCGGCCCCGCGCTGGAGCGCGCACTACAAACGATCCTCGACCGCCACGACGTACTGCGGGCACGTCTGGAGGCCGCGACTCACCAACTCGAGATCAGCGAACCCGGCACCGTCGCAGCCTCCGACATCTTGCACCGAACCCCCATCGTGTCCACCGGCGGCGAAGAATTCCTGCGCGCGGCAGAAGCCGCGATGCAGGACGCATCCAGCCGACTCGATCCCGAGCACGGCAAGATGATCAGCGCAGTCTGGTTGGATCCGGTTAGCGCGAACGGCAACCGGCCTGAGGCGGGACGGTTGCTCCTGGTCCTTCATCACCTCGCGGTAGACGGTGTGTCCTGGCGAATGCTCGTCCCCGGCCTGGTCACGGCATATGCGTCGGCGTTCGACGGCGAAACACCGATTCTTCCGCCCGGCGGAACGTCGATACGTCGCTGGGCGACAGCGCTCGCCGAGACCGCCGCAGATCGACGCGACGAGATCGACCTGTGGTCGAGGATGCGGACCGACGAACCAATGCTCGGAACGCGCAGGCTCGACCCCGCGGTCGACGTCGGAGCCACCGTCGACCGCGTCAGCGTCGACGTACCGACCTCGGTGACCGAGAACATCATCTCGGCGGTGCCACGACATTTCGGAGGCTCGGTGAACGACGGGCTGCTTGCTGCTCTCGCGATCGCCGTCACCGCCTGGCGTCGATCGCGCGGACAGCGCAGCGGGGAAGTGCTCGTCAATCTCGAGGGACACGGGCGCGAGGAGAACGCAGCGCCTGGCGCAGACCTCTCGCGCACAGTCGGTTGGTTCACCACCTTGTTCCCCGTCCGGATCGATCTCACCGGACTCAATGTCGTCGATGCACTGTCCGGGGGATCAACCGCGGCCTCCGCTGTGAAAGTCGTCAAGGAAACGCTGCTCGGTCTGCCGGACAACGGCATCGGGTTCGGGATGCTCAAGTACCTCGACCGGAACGAAGAACTACAGGAGTTGCCCACACCTGAGATCTCGTTCAACTACCTCGGACGTTTTGCCGGCTCGGATCCCGAGCACGGCGAGGTGCCGTGGCTGCCGATCTCGGAAGTGACGCTCGACGAAGCGCACAGCGGAGATCTTGCCGCCGCGTCGGTGCTCGACATCAATGCCGTCACCACCGACACCGCGCACGGTCCGATTCTGCGCGCTACGTGGTCTTTCCCCCGCGGCATTCTCAGCGAGGCCGAAGTCACGGAACTGGCGGAGCTCTGGTCCCGAGCACTCGGCTCGTTGAGTGAATACGTGGACGAACACTCCGAACGCGAGCTCACGCCCACCGATCTCGATCTCGTCACCGCGGATCAGCAGAGCATCGAACAGCTCGAGCGTAGGTTCCCCGACCTGACCGATATCTGGTCACTGTCACCGCTGCAGTCGGGCATGCTCTTCCACGCCCAGTTCGACGAAGCGGAAATCGATCCGTACATGGTGCAACTGACCCTCGAACTCGGGGGTCGGGTGGAGGCGCCGCGCCTGCGTCGCGCCGCGCAGGCCTTGGTTGATCGTCATCCGAGCTTGCGCGCGGGATTTGTCTCCGCGCCGGGAGGGCGGGCGCTGCAGGTAATCCGTTCCGGTGTCGAGATCGGCTGGGCCGAGATCGACCTGTCCGGGACCGAGGACAGTGAAGTCGCGTTCGCTCAGCTGCTCGAGCGTGATCGCGCTCAGCGTTTCGACATGGAAACAGCACCCCTGATCCGGTTCATGCTCGTACGATTCGGACCGGACACAGCACGCTTCGTCGTGACGAACCACCACATCCTGCTCGACGGCTGGTCAACCCCTCTGTTACTTCGAGACCTGCTCACTCTCTACGCAACCGACGGCGACCCCGAGATTCTGCCCAGAGTTCAGTCGTATCGCGACTACCTCACCTGGATCTCGAAGCAGCACCCCGACTCTTCTCTGCGAGCCTGGCAGGAAGCGCTACGAGGAGTGGACTCATCCACCCAACTCTCGCAAGCGAGCACCGCCGCCGAAACCGTTGCCAGTGACATTCACTCGTACTCGCTGCCGACCGAACGAGCCGAGACCCTTCGGGCGTTCGCGCGAAGCCGCGGATTGACCATGGCAACCCTGGTCCAAGTGGCCTGGGGAATCGTGCTCGCCGAACTCCTCGGCCGCGACGACGTCGTATTCGGTGGAACCGTTTCCGGACGCCCACCACAGGTGTCCGGTGTGGAATCGATTGTCGGCCTGTTCATCAACACAGTGCCCGTCCGAATCCGCCTCGACGCCCGAGAAACCCTCGCGGAACTGGCCATTCGCGTCCAATCCGAGCAAGCGTCACTACTCGACCACCACCACATCGGACTGTCGGACATCGCGGGAGCAGTGGGCGCCGCCGGTTCATTCGACACCCTGACGGTATTCGAGTCGTATCCCGTCGACGAGGCAGCCCTGACCGCCGAAACCGACATCGCGGGAATGCACGTCCTCGGCATCGACGGACGCGACTCGGCGCACTATCCGATTGCCGTTGTCGCGTCGGAAAGTGACACGCTGAACCTGAAGATGGAATACTTGCCGACGCACTTCTCCGCCCGCGAAGTCGCGAAGATCACCGAGCGCGTGGGCATCGTCCTCGAGCAGCTGGCGTCGGCGCCGGATCAGCCGCTGGCCCGCCTGCAGGTTCTCACGGAGTTCGAGAGCCGTGATCTTGCGCCGGTCTTCGGATCCCCGGGTCGCTCCGCTCGTACGCTCCCGGAAATACTCGCCGACGTCTCCGCCACATATCCCGACCGCATCGCGCTCTCGGCCGGCAGCCGTTCCATGACCTACATCGAACTGGACCGACGCTCGAACCAGTTGGCCAGAGCCATGATCCGCCGCGGCGCCGGGCCCGAGACGTCGGTGGCCATCGGCATCGAAAGATCCGTCGAATCAGTACTCGCGGTGTGGGCAGTGGCCAAGACCGGCGCAGCGTTCGTCCCCGTCGACCCCACCTATCCGGCCGACCGAATCGAACACATGCTCAGCGACTCCGAGGTGTTGTTCGGGTTGACCGTCGTCGACGCCATCGACACATTGCCACCCATCGTGTCCTGGTTGGTGCTCGGAGAGGAAGCATTCGACGACGACGTCGCCACAAGCTGCACGCTGCCGATCGCCCAGGACGAACGGCTTGCACCGGTGGTCATGGACAACGCCGCCTACGTGGTCTACACCTCGGGATCCACCGGCCGACCCAAGGGAGTTGTCGTCACCCACACCGGACTCGACAGCTTCGCGCTCGATCAGCAACGTCGATTCCACGCCGATCACCACTCTCGGACCCTGCACTTCGCCACCCCCAGCTTCGACGGAGCCATCTTCGAGTACCTGCAGGCATTCGGTGTCGGAGCAACCATGGTGATCGTCCCGACCGACATCTACGGCGGCGCCGAACTGGCAAGTCTGATCCGCCGCGAACACGTCACTCACGCGTTCGTCACCACGGCGGCACTCGCCACCGTCGATCCGGCCGGCCTGGACGAATTCCGGCACGTCGTCGTCGGGGGAGAGGCTCTGCCACCGCACCTCGTCGGTCTGTGGGCACCCGGGCGGGAATTCGTCAACGCCTACGGCCCCACCGAGACAACCGTCATGGCAGACATCAGCGAACCCATGACAGTGGGTGCACCCATCACGATCGGTGGCCCGATCCGCGGTGTGCACGAAATGATCCTCGATTCGCGGCTGCAACCGGTGCCCGTCGGAGCTCCCGGTGAGCTGTACATCGCCGGCATCGGCCTGGCTCGCGGATACCACCGGCGTCCGGGCTTGACCAGCGAGCGATTTGTCGCCGACCCCTTCGGCAAGCCAGGCGACCGGATGTACCGCACCGGTGACATCGCCTCCTGGCGAAGCGATCACACCATCGAGTACGTCGGCCGCAGCGACTTCCAGGTCAAGATTCGCGGATTCCGTATCGAACTCGGTGAGGTGGACGCCCAGATCACTGCAATGGCAAGTGTCACGAACTGCGTGACACTCGGCGTCGACGGACCGGCCGGCGCAACCGTTCTCGCGTCTTACCTCACCGTCGAGGAAGGGTCGACGCTGACCGGCGCAGAGATCACCGCGCACCTCGCCGGACGTGTTCCCTCGCACATGGTTCCGGCCAGTATCATGATCGTCGACGAGCTACCGCGCACCGCGGTCGGCAAGCTCGATCGAAAAGCGTTGCCGACCCCGGAGTTCACCGGAACCGGCGTGGAATTCCGGGCTCCCGGCACCAGCCTCGAGCGTCGGATCGCCGACGCCTTCATCGATGTACTCGGCGTCGAGCAGGTAGGCGTCGACGACAACTTCTTCGAACTCGGCGGCAACTCGCTGATCGCCACTCGTGTGGTCTCGCGGCTCAACTCCGCACTGAACATCGACGTCGGGGTGCGAGTGCTCTTCGAGGCACCGACGACAGCTCAGCTCGCCGAACGGCTTTCCGACGCTGTCACTGCCGTCGGCACTGTGCCGCTCACTCCCATGGAGCGCGACGGTAACGTCCCGCTCTCGTTGGCGCAGAAGCGCATGTGGTTCCTGAACCAGTTCGACACACGCTCAGCCGCGTACAACATCCCACTAGCTGTTCGCCTCACCGGTGACCTCGACGTCACCGCCATGCAACAGGCGATCGCCGACGTCGTCGAGCGGCACGAAACCCTGCGGACGGTGTTCCCCGCCGTCGGCGGCGATCCGATTCAGAAAGTGCTCACCGCCGACGAGGCCGTACCGCCGGTCCGTGAAATGACGTTGGGAGAGCACGAACTCGCAGAGCGCATGCAACGACTCGCCACGACCGGTTTCGACGTGTCGGTGGACCTGCCGCTGCGCGTCGCGCTCTTCCGCCTCGACACCGATGAACCCGTTCACATTCTGTTTGTCGTGGTCCATCACATCTGCGCCGACGGTTCGTCGATGGCGCCGCTCGCACGCGACGTGATGACGGCCTACCTGGCGCGCACGGCAGGAACCGAACCCACCTGGGCGCCACTCGAAGTGCAGTACGCGGACTTCACGTTGTGGCAGCACCGCGTCCTCGGATCGGAAGACGATCCGGAATCCGTCATCAGTCGCCAATTGCGCTACTGGAGTGAGCAACTCGCCGGCCTCGACGACGTCATCGCACTGCCCACCGACCACCCGCGGCCCGTACAACAGACCTTCCACGGTGACCGATTCACCTTCGACATCGACGCCAACACCCACCGCGCCCTCGCGGACCTCACCAGGGCAAACGGTGTCACGATGTTCATGGCTCTGCACGGCGCACTGGCCGTGCTGATGTCGAAACTGTCCGGCGCCGAAGAGGTCACCATCGGCACACCGATCGCCGGCCGCGGTCAGGCAGCGCTCGACCACCTCGTCGGAATGTTCGTCAACACGCTGGTCCTGCGCACAGGCGTCGACCCCGACATCACGTTTGCCGAACTGGTGGAACACATCCGGGAAATCGATCTGGCCGCATTCCAGAACTCGGATCTGCCATTCGAACGGCTCGTCGACGTCATTAATCCGACCAGATCCACGTCGTACTCACCGTTGTTCCAGGTCGCCCTCGAACTTCAGAACAACGAACCAGCGCATTTCCACTTGCCCGGCCTCGATATCGAAGGCCTCACCGTGGAAACCGAATACGCGAAGGAAGATCTCGAACTGATCGTCGACGAGAAGTTCGACGAGTCCGGCGCCCCGGCCGGGATGTCCGCTGCCTTCGACTTCGCAACCGATCTCTTCGAACCCGCCACCATTCGGCGCTTTGCCGACCGCCTGCGTCTGATCCTCGACACTGTCGGACGCGAACCCGCAACACGTATCGCCGACATCGGCATCCTCGCCGCCGACGAAACAGCAGCCCTGGTGCCGGCATCCGGTGCAGCAGCGACTCGCGTACAGGTGTGGCCGGAGATCCTCGCCGAGGCAGTCGCCTCGAACCCGGATGCTCCAGCTCTCTCGAGTCGCGAGGGGTCGATGACCTACCGCGAGCTCGACGAGGAATCGACGAAGCTGGCTCGAGCGTTGTGCCGGCGCGGTGTCGGACCCGAAGATTTTGTGGCGCTGGGTCTGCCGCGGTCCACGGCGGAGATCGTCGCCATCTGGGCGGTCACGAAAACCGGAGCAGCATTCTTGCCGGTCGACCCGAACTATCCAGACGATCGCATCAACCACATGCTCGACGATTCGCGGGCCGTACTCGGCATCACCGACGACGCTCACCGCAGTCAACTTCCCGACACGGTCGAGTGGATGGTCCTCGATGAAGCGCAGACCGTCGACGAGATCGACGGCCAGAGCGCCGCCGCGATCACCGACCTCGACCGCACGATCCCCTTGCATCACGGGCATCCCGCGTACCTGATCTACACCTCGGGTTCAACCGGGAAGCCGAAGGGCGTCATCGTCACCCACCTCGGTTTGTCCAACCTCAACGCGGAGGAACATCAGAGATTCAACGTCCAGCCCTATTCGCGTATCTCTCACTTGGCATCACCGAGCTTCGACGCCTCGGTCTTCGAACTCATGATGGCGTTCGGCAGCGGAGCCTGCCTGGTCGTCATCCCACCCACGGTCTTCGGCGGATCCGAACTGGCCGAAATCTTTGCCGACGAACACGTCTCACACGCGTTCATCACGCCGACCGCGCTCAGCTCCATCGAAAGCTCCGCGCTGCCAGAACTCCGCGTGCTCGCAGTCGGTGGCGAAGCCTGCCCACCCGAACTCGTGGACATCTGGGGCCGAGACCGCCGCATGTTCAACGGATACGGACCTACCGAATCCACCATCCAGGCCAGCGTCAGTGAACCCATGCGGCCGGGCAAGGACATCAACATCGGCCGACCGGCCATCGGCTTTGCCGGCCTGGTCCTCGACGGGCACCTCAAGCCCGTGCCAGTGGGAGTCATCGGGGAGCTGTACGTGACCGGCCCCGGACTCGCCCGCGGGTACCACAATCGTCCCGACCTCACCGCCGACCGATTTGTCGCCGATCCGTTCGGCGAACCAGGCCAGCGGATGTACCGCACAGGCGACCTGGTGCGCTGGCGCTCCGACAGCACCCTCGAATACCTCGGCCGCAGCGACTTCCAGATCAAGGTCCGCGGATTCCGCATCGAGCTGGGCGAAATCGACTCAGTCCTGATGGCACACCCATCCGTCTACTTCGCCGCAACACTTGGGCACGAAGCACCGTCGGGGGAGACGATGATCGCCTCCTACATCCAGCCTGTGGAAGGACAGACCGTCGACGACTGGGAGCTTCGCCGCCACCTGTCTTCTCGCCTGCCTGCGCACATGGTTCCCGGCGCGATTGTCGTCGTCGACCGAATTCCGGTGACACCGGTCGGCAAGCTGGACCGTAAAGCACTGCCGACGCCGAGCTTCGAGCGTCGTACAGTCCCGTACGCGCCGCCGACCAATGACACCGAACGAACGGTCGTCGACATCTTCGAGGCAGTGCTCGGTCACGAGCACATCGGTGTCGACGACGACTTCTTCGAACTGGGAGGAACGTCGATCGTCGCCACTCGAATAACCATCGAACTCGAGAAGCGCCTCGGGATGCGAGTGCCGTTGCAGTCGCTTTTCCTGGATCCGACACCGGCCGGTGTCGCCCGTGCGGCCGACGGAATGGACGCACACTCGCCGGACGATTCTTCGGATCTGCTCGCCCCGATGATCACGCTGCGCGCCGGATCCGATCGAGCACCACTGTTCTTCGTCCATCCGGGTATCGGATTGTCCTGGGGTTATGCAGAATTCGTCAAGCACCTCGAGCTGGATCAACCCGTATACGGTCTTCAGCTACCGTCCCTGAGCGGAGGACCCAGCTTCGACTCGCTGACCGAACTCGCCGACGACTACGCGAATCGCATTGCAGCCGTGGCATCGACCGGCCCGATCCATCTGGCCGGCTGGTCGCTCGGCGGCGTCATCGCACACGCCGTGGCGCACAGTCTCACTCGGAGCGGACGTGACGTGACGTTGTCGATCCTCGACAGCTATCCGTCGTCGGATTCCGATCAGCCCGCGGAACTCTCGGTCTCCGAACTACTGGCCGGGCTCGCGATGCCGGCGGGATCCGAGACCGTCGAAACCTTCGAAGAAGCGGCGGAATTGCTGGAGCAGACTCTGGGCGCCGGAATCGGAATCGAAGCGGAGCATCTAGCGCGGATCAGTCGCGGTTACTCCCACTCCGTCGAATTGACGAATCGGCACCAACCGCCTGTCCACCTTGGAGCCATCGAGTTCTTCGTAGCCGGAAGATCTACGGAGAACGGACACGACGTGGCCGAATGGCGAAGGTTTGTGCAAGGCGACATTCGAGTCACCGAAGTCGATTGTGAACACAACCAGATGATCGAACCGGGTCCGGCGGCAACCATAGCTGTACGATTGCGGGAAGTTATCGCTCAGTGGGGTGTCTGAACCAGGTTCGACATGGGTATGAGTGAAACACACAGGGTGATGGACCCCGGGTGGGTCCGGACGAGGGGAAAACGTTGAAACTGCGAACCAGACGCGTGTTTACCGGATCGATGCTGACTGCTGCTGCACTGACTGCCGCACTTCTCTCCGGGTGGACTGCACAAGCAGATCCCGCATATCCGGCACCGGACCCGGACCCGTTCTATTCGCAAGCAGCGGCCGAGGGGACCGCCGGCACGCCGATCTCTGTGCGCCGGGCCCCTGACCTGATGACCTTTCCCGGCGTCGCGATCTGGCAGGTCAGTTATCGGTCCACGAACTCCGAGAACAAGCCGATCGCCGCGGTCAGCACGATCCTGGTCCCGCCGAATCAAGCGCAAGACGGCCCGTTGCTCTCCTATCAGCACATCGTCAACGCACTCGGAACGGGATGTGCGCCATCTCGCGCGCTTTACGCATCGGATCCCAACATCGTCATCCGTGAAGCGCCCATCCTCAACGTCGCGCTTCAACGTGGATGGACCATTGCCCTTCCTGACCATCTCGGACCCAACAGCGCCTACGGCGCCGCGCGGCTGGGCGGACAGATCACGCTCGACGGTATCCGCGCCGTTCAGAAAATCCCCGAATTGCGTAGTGGCGCCAGCCCAGTCGGTATTGCCGGTTACTCCGGCGGCGGCATGGCCACCGCGTGGGCGGCCGCACTGGCCCCGAGCTACGCACCCGAGGTCAACCTCGTCGGTGTAGCCGAGGGCGGCGTTCCGATGAATCTGTCCAAGATGGCCAACGGCCTCGGACAGGATCCGCACCCGGCATTCGGCCTCGCGTTCGCCGCAGCAATGGGCCTCGAACGCGAGTACCCCGATCTTCTTCCGCTGAGTAATCAACTCAACGACCTCGGTCGGTCGATGCGGACCGAACTCACCAACGCGTGCACCAACGACATCCTGAGAGTTGGCGCAGGACGCAGCGCTTCCCAGGTGTCGACGTCGACTTCCCTGTTGTCCAGCCCCGAAGTGCGAAAGGTTATGGACGACAACAGCGTCGAGCTTTATCCGGGTGTGCCGACTGCCCCGGTATTCGAATGGCACACGCCCGACGACGTCCTTATCCCCATCGATTCGGTGGTGAACACGATTTCTCGGTACTGCGCCGCCGGAGCCACGGTTCAATCTCAGCTGTTCCCCAGCCCGGACCACCTCACCACTGCGGTCCTCGGTCTGCCCACCGCGTTCGAGTACCTGCAGGACCGGTTCGACGGAGTGCCGGCCCCGCGTT
Source organism: Rhodococcus sp. WS1 (assembly GCF_003797745.1). Classification (NCBI taxonomy): domain Bacteria; kingdom Bacillati; phylum Actinomycetota; class Actinomycetes; order Mycobacteriales; family Nocardiaceae; genus Rhodococcus; species Rhodococcus sp. WS1. Next base: position 184,000 of record NZ_RKLZ01000001.1, read on the forward strand.
CGTGCTGAATGTCTCCGGAGTGATGTATCGAGCAGGCGCGGCACATGGCCAACTCGGTGTGCCCGTGGCATCGTTGATCGTATGAGCGACACGGATGACACCGGCGCGGCCGGCAATGGCGATTACAGTCTCGATCCCGACGACCAGCTTCAACCCGAAGACACCCTGATCGATCGAGGCGTGGACGACATTCTCGACGAGGGAATCTCACCACCGGAACGCCCATTGGGCCTGGACGCCCACGGGTTGACCGGCAGTGAAGAATCGGCGGGGGAGACCCTCGACGAGCGCCTGGCCGAGGAAGAACCTGATCCGTACGCGTCACTGGGAGATCCCCTGAAGGATCCGGCAGATGCCGACGAATTCGAACGGGAAGAAGAATTCCCGAACGGTGACGAAGTCGGAAATCGCCGCGTCGGGCGTCTCGTTGCCGAAGACGAGGGCCGATACGAGGACGAGGAAAGCGAACTCATTGCCGGAGACGTCGGAATCGACGGCGGCGCAGCGTCGGCGGAGGAAGCCGCGATGCATCTGATCGAAGAATCAGACGACTGACCGACCGCCTGACTGTTGCGCCTGTTGATCGGTGAGAACGATGGAGTGGACGTGATTTCCACCCATCCTCTTGCTTTCGTACATCGCCGAATCGGCTAGGCGATGTAGATCGTGAACGCCGCTTTCTGCTGCTTGCACGTCTGGCCAGCCGCCGTTGTGTATGGCTATGCCGATGCTTGTCGTCGAGAGTGGTTCGCCCGTAGGGGAGTTCATGATGGGGGCGATCCGTGCGAGCAAGTCGCCGACGTACGGCAACGGCATGATCTGAACGACGACGAACTCGTCACCGCCGATACGAGCGATCGCTGCGTCCGATCTGGCCCAGTCGTGGAGTCGATACGCCGTGCGCAGGATGACGCGGTCGCCGACGTCGTGACCGTAGGTGTCGTTGAAGTGTTTGAAATTGTCGATGTCGATCACCACCACCAGCAAGGACTGGTCGAGGCTGGATTTCGCTTGCAGGAGTTCGGAAGTCCGCCGTGAGAGTCCGCGCCGATTCAGCAGGTCCGTCAACGGATCGAGTTCGGAGCTTTGAGCGTCGTTGCTCAGGAGCGCCAGAGCAATCTGCGTGACCACCGGTATGACGGTGATGACAGGGATGGCAAAGGCAATGCGTCCCAGGACGTCTGAGAGGCCGGAAGGTATATCGGTGAACACGCCAATGCTGGCGATAACGATGACCGCCCCGGAAAACAGCAGGTGCCACAGCTGCGCTCGAAGATTGTGAAAGAACGCTATGTACGAGCCGACGAGTCCGAAGACGAGGCACCCCAGCAGCCTTTGATCCGGATTGGCCTCCGCCAGCACGATCACCGCAACAGCGAGGTCGCCCGCGATGACAAAAAGGTACGACCGTTCCCGGGTCGTCGCAGTGAACGGCAGCGCTGTTCCGCCGATCATCACGAGCACTGCGATGACGACGTCCAACGGAAATTCGATGGTCTGTACCGAATGGGTGCCCAGTCGCTTCAGCAGAATCGTGACTCCCAGGAGGAAAACCAATATGCCGATGCCTATCCGAGTCGGCATCAGAATTCCGTTGTCGCGCAAGAATCGCGTGAATCGGTCGAACTGGTCTGGCACTGCAAGCCAGCGGTGCACGACCTTGGGTGTGTCACTCATCGCGGCCACTGATCATTCGAAGCGGCCGGTCGAAATAAAACACATGCGGCGATAGTAGTCCGTGGCGATGACAATGGAACTGCACCCGCTCGGCAGCCTGTCGTCCCCAATACGTCACAGTGACGAATTGGGGCGGGGTGGCTGGGAGTGGGCGAGACTCATCCATCAACATCAACCCGCGTCAGGCGGCCTGCCGCGCGGCCTGGACACCTGAGCGGCAGGGCTGCTCGGTGGCCGGCCGGGGTCGGACGGCGACGGGCACGCCAAGATGATCAGCTCACACAATGCGTCCAGCGGTTCAGGCCGGAAGCACGCGAACGGTCGACAGATACATCTACGGATCAACGACGCAGGAAACGGATCATGAGTCGATATCGCCAGGTCGACAATTTGCCGATAATCTACATTATGTCAAGTAATGGTTATTCGAACGTCCCCCGTCAGCCTGTCCGCTAGCTTTACCCACATGGATTCAGTTGCACTCGTCCTCGGTTCACCACGTGGCCGTCGCTTCTGTGCGAACGTCGGGCGCGCGTGCCGCGCCAGCGCAAGCAACTCCGGTGGACACTGGCCTCAATCGCCGGAACATGCGCTCGAAATTCTCGGCGCTGTTGATATCCGGGCAATCGCCGAGATGTCCGAACTCGAGATTCTGCACTGTCTTGCGTATGCCGTAGATTGCGCACGCTACTGGGAGCCGCCGGACGAAGAAGACCTGATCTTCGTCCGGCCGGATGTCGCAGCGGCGCTGCGACCGATTGCCGGAGCACTACTCGACTCGCCACACGCCGCCTGGTGGACCGAGCCGATCGACCGCCTGAACCAGAATCTGGTTGAAAAGCGAAACCCCATTTACGGCTGGTCGGGCCTACCCCTGCGGATTTACCCCACGAAGGACGGCCTCGAACAGTGGCGCGACGAGGCACTCGATACGGAACGCCGGTTTCTGGAATACCAGATCGAAGATCCGGACCGTAACATCGGAGGCGAATGGTGGTCTACCCCTTTTGCCAACGGTACAACCGAAACAACCAGGGCCCGCGACGGTATCGGGGCCCTCGGGGTGTTTCTCGAAGAAGACAGCTCCTCGAACGAGGCGCGGGTGCAGCCGGTAAGGATCTACGGCGCGCCCCGCATCTACGAGATCACCGGTCCGCAGGACTGGGCGAATCTGGTCGATACCTATCCCCTGCCAGTGCCCGCTTCACGTCGCTTCGTTTGGTACGACACGACCGGTGAATACCGTGACTGGTTCATTCCGGACTGGGTTTCGGTCGCCGCAGATTACGACGCCGTCCACCTGACCTTGATGGCTTATCTGACCACGCCGGGCATCGCGATCCCGTTGTCGGCCAACTCGGGGGCCACCGTGCTCGCCGGGTGGGATCCGGACGCCACATTCTGGCTACGAAGCAACAACATCACCGTCGAGGGCGAGCCACCAAGCTGACGTTCAGCTACACCGAATTCAGCAGGTGCGCCCGTACGACCAGCCACCGTGCAGTGTCCTCGATCCCCTGTTCCAAGGTGAACGTCGGAACCCACCCGAGTAGTCGTAACGCACGATCGTTCGACGCATAGGCGCCGGCAGTGTCACCGGTGCGTCGGTCGGCAGCGACCACGTCGACGTCTTCGCCGAGCACGTTCTCGAATGTGTGTACCAATTCCCACACCGTCGTCCCCCGCCCGCTGCCCAAGTTGACCACAGTCATGCGTGATGAATCAGCGGTGACCCGGTCGAACCTTTCGAGTGCTCGAACATGAGCGTCTGCAAGGTCCCAGACGTGAACGTAATCACGCACTCCCGATCCGTCGCGCGTCGGCCAATCGGTCCCCGTAATTCTGAAAGGTGTTCCTGTCGAAGCTGATTCGAACAGCTTTCCGAGTGCGTGGGTCGGGCGCGCCGACGCTGGTCCGCTTCGCAGCTCCGGGTCTGCCCCGACAGGGTTGAAGTAGCGTAGAGATATTGCCGATAATCCTGTGGCCGCCACGATGTCGTCAAGCATCGTTTCGAACTGAGCCTTGCTGTGCGCGTAGGGACTCTGCGGTGCGATCCGCCAACGTTCGTCGACACACCCACCGTCGCTCGGCGCGTATACCGCAGCAGAGGAACTGAACAAGAAGCGCTCACAACCGTTCCGAAGGACACTCGATACCAGCGTCAGTGACTTGGATACGTTGTTCTCGTAGTACCGCGCCGGGCTACTCACGGAATCTCCGACCACGATCAAGGCCGCACAGTGAACTGTGGCATCGATATCGGGATGATCTGCGAATATCTTGTCGAGCAGTTTCTCGTCCGCGATGTCGCCGCGGTAGAACGGGAAACTGTGCGCAAATTCGGCACGGCCGGTCAGCAGGTTGTCGAGAATCACGACATCGATCCCGGCGTCGACGCACTTCGACGCCACGGTGCTTCCGATGAATCCCGCTCCGCCGGTGATCAGTACTTTCACGCTGCTCCCCCGGCATCTTCGACGGCAGTCCTCGCACGACGGACGAAGTGGGACACGCGTGAGCGTGCCAAGTCCCATCCACGTAGGTCGCGCCCGTCCCGGATGGAAAGCCGATCACGGTCGAGAAAGAGCGGCACCATGACCAGATCGCGGTAGAGCGAGTGCAGGCGTGGGCGATCGGCCAACCACAGCGTGCATTGCCACCACCAACGCGCCGAGGTGGTCGTTACCCCGGTACTCACTCCGAAGATCGATTCCACCGCAGCCCAGTGGACGTTCACCGCCCGACGGACATCGCGTGGCAATCGGCGTCGCGCGAGGACCGCCGGGAGTGACGGCTCGGAGTCGAACAGGTACCCCACGTCGAAGACGCTGTTCAACGCCAGATCAGCGCGAATCAAGGCGCGATCGGCAAGCCGCGCGTGAGCGATGACATGAAGCGTGACATCGGCAAGGGCAAGCCTGGATCCTTCGGTCTCCGCGCTGAGTCCTCGGACCGCGGACTCGCGGGTCAACGCGTGACGGGCGAACCGCGGAAGCAAGTGTGAATGGATTTCGACGGAGCCGTGACGGTCGTCGCGAAGGAGCGCTGGTTCCTGATGATCGTCGTGATCGATGGAATCCCCCGCCACCTCGTCCGGGCGAACCATTCGATATCCGAAGTCGATGATCGCGTCGTTGGCTGGAACGGCGTGTGCGGGATCTACGACCAAGAGGTCGATGTCCGTCATCCGTCGTGCCGCCGGGTTCGGCCAGATTCTTCGCTCGAGAAGGGCAGCACCTTTCAGCGCGACAGTCGGAAATCCGCTGCTGTGTAAAAACTCTTGCAGTTCTACGCGCTGCGCATCGAGGTCCGCGATCCGAAGCGCGTTTCGGTGATGGACAAGGCTCAGCGTCAATTCCGGACTCGACGCGCTAGCTGCGGATTCCGACAGCATTTCGGCGAAACTCGCCGGCAGGACCGATGCGAAGCCGGCATCGACTGCGCGGGCGGCCAGCAGCGGCAGCACCTTGTGCCTGGCAGCGGCGTCGATGACTCGCGGCCAATCTTGCTGCGAACACGAACGGATGACGTCGGCCCCGTGCTCGGGTTCCAACATCGATATCAGGTACCGGTTGTCACGCATGACGCCACCAGTTCCTCCACGGTGTCGGCGCCGGTGTCGCCGTGGTGCCGGATCATTCCGTAGCACGGGGCATTCGAGAGCAGGGCAGCGATGTTTCTCAGGGTCAGTCCGTGATTGTCGGACCACAGAGCGGATTGCTCGGCCAGCGACTGGATCGCCTGGGGTGCGGGCATCGGCGCGATACGAGTAGGACCCCCGTCCCATTTATCGAGAATCAGCACCAGATCGATTCCGCGAACCGCCGAATCGACGTTGGGAGTAGCGGGCAATGTCGACGGGTCCAGTGCCCACACCGAAGGGGTATACGGGAGATACAGCGAATCGTGCGCCTTGATGTCCGGGAGAACGTCGAACGTACCGGCTTTCAGGTGGACCCGGCGCGGCAAGCCCACCGCTTCGGTACCGCGAATGAAGACCCCTTCGTCAGCTCGCAGTTGTGCACCCCGTAAGGCAAGGGCAAGCGCCAAGGTGGTTTTACCCGCCCCGGAGTGCCCGGCGATCGCCACTCTCACACCGTTGCAGTCGACCAGAGCGGCATGCAGGCGTGTCCACAGTTCGGTATCTGCGGCCGTCATGACATCCCGGTGCACAGTGCGGTAAACGTTCTCCGCGAGGTGGAGTCCGTCGAGACCGATCAGCGGTTCATTGCTGCCTCCGATGGTCGAGTCGATGGTGGCGTCCCAGCGACCGAACGTCGATCGATTCCGCTGAATCCGAACTTCGACGTTGTGGTCCGCAGGCCAGGGGCTGGCAATTCGATGCTCGATGACACCGAGTTCGGGTATGGCAGGGCCGCGCACGATCGCATCAACCCACAGGTAGTGCGTTCGGAATTGTGGTACGTGGCTGCCTGTCACGGGATTCTCACACCAGCAGACGCGAGGCGCTCAGCTGTCCATAGGTCTCGCTGACCACCGACTCCGCGTCATGGTCAGGGATCTCGAGTACCTCCGACACCGCCTGGACGATGTCACTGACGGTCCGGCCGTCACACAGTTCCCACACCAAAGTCGCGACGGGGTTGAGGTGATGGGCAACCTCGCTGGAACTGTCGTACAGCACGACACCGTCGGTGAGATCATTGCTCTCCACCGTCTGTGAGCGCTGAGGCCTCGCGTCTTCGAGTAGTTCCGTCAAGATATCTCCTTGTTCCAACGAGTCCGATATTTGTGTTGAGCTATTTGCGTTTGGGGTGGTGTCAGAGCGAGAAGCGTCGTGAGTATTCGGATTCGATTGCGCCCGAACGAATCAGGCTGCGTGTGGAGGCGATGCCGGGTGCGAGCGTCAGACACGTGAGCGCTCCCCCGGCGTTCGCATCCACCAGGTAGTTGCCCAAAGTTTGGTAGTGGCCCGCCCATTTTTCGAATGCTTCGGGGTCTACCTCCGGATCCGCAATCGCGTCCAGAATTCGTTCGAAGGCGCGCGAATGAACGAGGACGGCGTGAACTCCACGGTTCTCGGGACTGGTGCGCAAGAGCGCCGAACCGTCGATCAGCGCTCCGTCGGCCGATTTCGCGTCGTGTCCGAGTTGGACGACATCCCAATCGCGGTGATCGAGGTCTTCACGTGCGTGGTCCAGGATCGACGCAGCCGCATCCAGCAAACTCAGTTCGTCAGCTGCAATGAGGACCGAATCCCAGCTCTTGTCGGTCGCCCGAGAAACCGCGCGACGCCACGAGACGGCAAAGGCCGCTTCCTGATTCATCACGTCCTCGAAAGCTGATTCTCTCTCCACCGCTGTTACGCGCGGTAAGCGAATGAATCGATGCCAGGACGCCTTCCATCTGTCGATATCGAGGTCAAGATTCACGACGACAACACCGCGGTCCGACTTCGAATCCTCGACAGCCGGGGTGGGTTCTCCCCCTACTCGGGCAGGCGACAGTGGGCGATCGAGCACAACGTCGACTGCGCCCCGCTCGAGCAGATAGGTCGCCAGTGAAAAGTCGGACCGCACGGGTCCGTCCATGCTCCGAGAGAGTTCGTCTCGCAAGGTTCGGTATGCCGCGGCGCGAACAATCAGTGCAGCCCCGACCAGGTCTTCGCCGTGTGCGTGGATGACGGCCGCATCGGCTTCGGCGGGGAGGTCGTCGGTTATGTTCCGCAGCTTGTACATAACCGCGGGTTCGATCACGCGAGCCTCGTCCAGGAAGACCACCGACTTCCAGCCCAGCAGAATCGCCTTGTCGAGTCCGGCGACGAACGCTGAGGCCGTCCTCCACCCATCCGGACCGTCGTCCTCCGCCGGAATGGCACGGTGAACGGTCAGTTCGATCGACTCGGCCTCCGCCAGGCATGAACGCCACGGAGCTGCTCGGCCGTCGTCGCTGAGAACGATCACCCCGCCGAAGACCAACTCGGGTCGCTGGACGCTCAGTTCGGCACGGCGACGAATCTCGGGATACGAATCACCGAGGTACCTGGAGAACTGACGATGGAGTGAGTCGAGATCCCATCCGACCTCACTCCAACCGAGCAGGTAATTGTGAACGCGATCTTCCCAATTTATTCGATACGGGACACCCGCCGGGCGCTCGAATCGATGGTGCCAACCAAATGTCGGAAGGCAGACGACCTTTCCGCCGTTGATCCGGAACTTCTCGTGGATGTATCCCTCCTCACCGCCGAATCCGGTGAAGTGCGAGTTCAATCCCGGCCATGCCTCACGCCTGCAGGCAAATGAGCCGAGGCCCTGCATGATGATCTCGAAAGGCACGTCCGGGTGTTGCTTCGCTCGCGGATCAACTCCCCAGGAGCCGAACATTCCGTTGCGCCACTTGGGGTCCATGTGGGTGGCCGCGATGTGCGAGGAATCCTGGGAGAGCATCGGTCCCTGGATCAGATCGTCGGTTTCCGGATTTGCATCGAAATACGCCAGCAACGCCGACAACGATCCCGGTGCCAGGATCACGTGGGAGTCGAGGACCAGGACATACTTTCCGGTGGCCTTGCGGAACAGGACGTCCCGCACCGCAGTTGATCGAACGTCGGTGAACGGGATGTAGCGGAACCGATCGATGTAACCGGCAAACGATTCGAGCATCGGCGCCGGCAACCCCTCGGGGTTGTTGTCCAACAAGACGAATTCGACTCTGTCCAGAATCTCGCGATGATGGACCAAGATCGAGTGGATCGTGAAGTATGCGCCGTCGAAATCGTCGTAGGTTGCGATTGCAATGGTGAGGTCGGCAGATTCTCCGTGCGGCGGAGTTTCTTTCACCTGTACTGGCACCGCGCTCTGAAGCCTCTTCAGAGCGCGGTGCAGGGCGTCGTCGAACTCGGGCATCGGTGTGCTCCCTGGGAACCCGTGGCGTTGTATCGATTACGTCGGTTACGCAGGTTCCGTGGGATCTGTCGGCTTGGTCGGGCTGGTTGGGAACGTCGGCTCGGTGCGAGTGGTCGGCACAGTTGGGACAGTTGGGACGGTCGGCTCTGTCGGCTCCGTCGGCCCGGTGGGCTTGGCGGTCGTCGTTCCACCCGAACCTGACGAGCTACCGGTTGATCCGGAACCTGTGGAACTTCCAGACGATCCCGAACTCCCGGAACTACCCGAACTTCCTGACGATCCCGAACTTCCCGACGATCCGGGGCTGCCCGGCTCGTTTCCGCCCGGCTGATTCCCTCCCGGAGTATTACCACCGGGCTGATTCCCGCCTGGTTGCTCGCCGCCTGGTTGATTCGGATTCTGCTGGCCACGAGTAGGAGCTCCGGAGAGGTTCGGCGTGTCACCGGCCGCGAAGGCCGGTGCCGCACCACCGAGGCTGATCGACGTCACGACCGGAACAGTTACCGCCGAGGCCGCTAGAACTGTCTTGACGAACTTGCGTCGATCAACCGGAACATTCTGAAAAGCGTCGCCGCCCATAGCGTTTCTCCCATGCGTCCGAGACGAGGTCGTCCTCACTCGATGTCGGGCAAAACGCTAGCATCCTTCCGGCAACTTTACAGACTGAACGCGCCGATATTTGACGGGTATGCGAATTTGAGTCCGGACTGCGCCGACTGTTCGGACAGAAGTACGGCGATCTCCTCCTGTTCAGGGGACTCGTTTGTCCCGGTCGACAACCGTCAACCGACCGGCATCTCCCACGGCGCCACCGGAAGAGTATTTCCGGTCTCGAGGTAGGACTTCAGATTCGACAGCACGGCCGACCATCCGCCCGCTACCTCCATGCGAGCCGATTCGTCTGCCAAATCGGTGTGCTTGACGGTCAATCGCACGATCGCGCCGAAGGCTTCGATGTCGAAACTCACCCGCGAGATATCGACGCCCGGTTCACCGTTCGGATCAGCCCAGGTGGTGACCAACCTGGACGGCGGGCTGCTTTCGACTACGGTGCCGACTACATCCGCGATGTTCGATCCGTCGATCCGGCGGTGCTCCCACGTCGATCCCGGCTGCCAGTCGGAGACGTTGCTGTGTCCCCAATACTCTGCAGTGGCCCCCGCGTCCGTGAGTGCTTTCCAGACGTTCTCGGCCGTACTGGCGATGTAGGTGACATATACAAAACTGGGCTTGTCGGTCATGGCTTCCTCCGCGAGTTTTTTGACGGCACTGAGCGCATGCAGGCGCGGTACCTCGAACTTGTTGATCCATCGCTCTCGAATCTCCTCGAGCGCAACGGGATTGAGATAGTGAAGTTTCGTTCTCCCCTGCCGCACCGTGCTGATCAGATTTGCATCCTCGAGCGCCGTGAGGTGTTGCGTGACAGCTTGGCGACTCATGTCGAGGCTCTCGCACAGCTCACCGAGCGACTGCCCGTTGGCTACGAACAGGCGGTCCAGCAGAAGTCTTCGCGTGGGATCGGCAAGTGCTTTGAAGGCTGCATTCATCCGGTCGTTCACAACTTCACGATATGCAAGCATTTGCTTGCATGTCAATGGTTGGGCGTGCCGGGTTTCGGAAGTAGGGATAAATAGGGTGTGATGTCTTCAGGCAGATGTGATCTGAATCCCGGATCACACCGTAAGAGAGGTTGAGCACATGGACTGGGCAGCAATTGGAGTGGGTGTCGGGTATGCCTCGGTGGCTCTGTCGATCCTGGTTTTCGTCGGCGGGTGCATCGCACTGTTCATTTTGTCGGTCCGCCAGTAGCTGACACCTCGACAAAGTGGTGAACACCCCCGGCGCGAGGATGACACGCGTCTCGGGGTGATCGCCGCCGGAGGCTGCTTGATCGATTCGGACACACCGGCGCGCGTCGGACTGCTCGCAGAGAAGCTCGGCCGCGGTGGGACTACCGTAGGACTGTCGCCTAGAACTCGAGGAGTACGGAATGAGCATCCAGTCGGTTGAACCGCACCGCCACCGCGTAGTGGTGATCGGTTCCGGCTTCGGAGGATTGTTCGGCACTCAGGCTCTCAAAAAAGCCGATGCCGACATCACGATGATCGCGCGTACAACCCACCATCTGTTTCAGCCGCTCCTCTATCAGGTTGCGACCGGCATCCTCTCGGTCGGTGACATCGCTCCCGCCACGAGACTGGTGCTGCGCAAGCAGAAGAACGCCCAGGTGCTACTCGGTGAGGTCGAGACCATTGATCTCGAGAATCAGACCGTGACCTCGCGTCTGCTCGAACGCGTCACGGTTACGCCGTTCGACAGTCTGATCGTGGCAGCAGGTGCCGGTCAGTCGTACTTCGGCAACGATCAGTTCGCGGAGTTCGCCCCCGGAATGAAAACGATCGACGACGCCCTCGAACTGCGCGGACGAATCCTCGGGGCCTTCGAGCAGGCCGAACTGTCGGACGATCCCGCCGAGCGCGCGCGCTTGCTCACCTTTGTCGTGGTCGGCGCCGGCCCCACCGGGGTGGAGTTGGCCGGGCAGATCGCCGAGCTTTCCCGTCGAACGCTGGACGGCGCCTTCCGCAAGATCGATCCTCGTGAAGCGCGCGTCGTGCTCCTAGACGGCGCCCCTGCCGTGTTGCCCGTGTACGGCGGGAAGCTCAGCCGCAAGGCTGCCGAGACGCTCGAGAAGCTCGGCGTCGAGATCCAGCTCGACGCAATGGTCACCGACGTCGACAACGACGGTCTGATCATCAAGGAAAAGGACGGCACCCTTCGCCGCATCGAGTCGCAGTGCAAGGTCTGGTCCGCCGGCGTGCAGGCCAGCCCTCTCGGCAAGCAGCTTGCAGAGCAAAGCGGCGGAGAAACCGACCGCGCCGGCCGAGTGATGGTCAATCCTGACCTGTCGCTTCCCGGACACCCCAACGTCTTTGTCATCGGCGACATGATGTCGCTCGACAAGCTTCCAGGACTGGCTCAGGTCGCCATGCAGGGCGGCAAGTATGCGGCCAAACAGATCAAAGCGTCACTGGATGGAAAGTCCCCGTCGGAACGAGTTCCGTTCAAGTACTTCGACAAGGGCAGTATGGCGACGATCTCGCGCTTCAGCGCGGTAGCCAAGGTGGGCAAGCTCGAGATCAGCGGCTTCATCGGGTGGGTTGCCTGGTTGGCAATTCACCTCCTGTACCTCGTCGGATTCCGTTCACGCGCCTCGACGCTCTTGTCGTGGGCAGTGACGTTCTTCGGGCGTGGCCGTGCTCAGATGGCGTCCACCGAGCAGCAGGTCTTCGCGCGAAACGCGATGGGCGAGTTGGAGAAGAAGAACAAGGAAGCGACGGAGTCCGGCAGCACTTCGAATGGCGAAGCCAAGAAGGCTTCCGGCAAGCAGCAGAAGGCCGCCGGCTGATCGATCAGTACCTGGGCGAATAGCGAAGGGCGGCTGTGGAGTTCAACTCCACAGCCGCCCTTCGTTATTTGATCGACTGCCGCGTGGTCAGTTTCCGATCTTCGCCACCTCGGTGATGTTCGCGAGGCGAACCTGTCCCTTGGAAACGAGTCGGCCGTTCTCGTCGGTGATGCGAACTTCCCAGAGTTGCTGGGTGCGTCCGCGATGAATCGGGGTGGCTTCAGCGGTGAGAGTGCCCTCCCGCGTTGCGCGCAGGAAGTCGGTGTTGTTGTTGACTCCGACTACGTGTCCTCGCTCGCCCAGCCACACGGTGCCGCCGACGCTGGCGAGAGACTCCACCACCGAGCAGTACACACCCCCGTGCTGTATCCCGGCGGGCTGGTGCAGCGTGGGCTTGACCGTCCATTGCGCCCTCACACGGTCTGGGCTCAGTTCGGTGTATTCCAGGCCGATGGTGGCGTCGAAGCCCGTCCCGAGCCGTTTCATCATCTCTGCGGTCTCAGCAGTGTCGACCATGCCATCTCCATCTGTGATTCTCTGGCGCCGGTGTGGCTGCCACTCCCTACCTGATTACACGAGAGGTAACTCGAGCTTGGAATCAGGTCTGGAAAAAGAACCGGCGGGTTTCCCATCATTCGATGGGAAACCCGCCGTGGGAAGGACCGGGAGTCTCTGCAGCCCTCAGGACTCCGGCGCGGTCCGGCAGTTTCGTCACTCTCGCGTCGTGTAGCTCTCTGCGAGGTCTTCCACAATCATAGGCAAGGCTGACCTAATTTAGCAAGCCCTTCGTCGAACTGGTTCCAACGAGGGCGTAGCGAGACCTTGCGGCGCGCACGAACCGGCAGCCCGGCGGCCACAAAGGCGTCCAGCAGTCCCTGCCCTCGACGCTGAGCGGCCGATTCGCCCTCACCGGCCAAGATGGGGACGTAGGCCGCTGCACCCAGGATCGACTCCCCTACCAGGCCCCAGAATCTGAACTGGTCGACGGGCGCACACCTGGCGACGGCGTCATAGATCGCTCGGAGTGAAGTCAGGCAACGGTGCGCGGTCCAGACAAGGAGCGCTTCTTCACATGGCATGTCGACGACGCCGTCACTGCCGGACTCCCGTCCGTTGGGCGCAACGCGCAGCGTTTCGTCGACCACGCCGGCCCAGTCGATCCCGCCGTCGCTGTCCATGTGGATGAACAGGTTCTCGAGCCCCGGGTCCCATGCGGACCCCTCGGAGACGATCGACGCGGCCACCCTGCCGACCACGGCATGAATAAGTGACGTTGCAACCTGGATCGCCGCAGCTTCGGCGCTGTCGAGATCTTGAAGTGAACGGGCGAACATCTGATGCACCCGATCCCCGCACAGGCCCTCGCTCAGTTGCCACCAACGCCGTTTACCTTCGCCCGCCATGGCGGCAACCGCGTAGACGCGCGGATAGTCAGGGTTGAGTGCTCGTAGGCGAACGCTGGTGCGGCTCAATGCGTTCGACCGGAGTTCGAATTCACGAACATCCGCATGCTGGGTGGTCAAGGTGATGGTCACCGTGCACTCCAATCGGCCGAAGTTGTCTTGTGGTTCTTAATGTAGGTTAGCCTCACCATAATTCAAGAGTAAAGAACTGTGACGCTGGGCACCGCATATTCACAGGAACGTCCCCCGCAGGAAGCGCACCCGCATAGGGTTCCGTAACCTAAGATGCGAATTCCCTGCGCACCAAGACCAGGAGCTCGAACCGCCAGTGACGATGATCAAATCTCTCGGGAACGGACATCCCCGAGGACCCAGCGAGACGTACGGACGGCGCATCGTGCCGCGCGGCCCCGCTCCTGTCCGAATGCGTGTCCTGGCTGGACTTTTCGACGCGGCGGTGTTCCTACTTCCGTTGATCGTCGGCTGGTACATCGTCCAGTCGCTCCGTGACGACAACGGTGGCGGCGAGGCCGATCGAGCAGTCTTCGGCGGGACAGCAATAGCGATCGCCGTCGGTCTGCTTGTGTGGAACCTCGGATTCCGTGAGGGGGCCACCGGTCGGACCTCGGGGAAGGGATGGGTTGGCCTGGTCACGCGTGACGCGACCACCAAACAGCCCATCGGTGTCCGCCGGGCTCTGCGCAGACCGTTCGACCGAAGCGGCATCGAGGTGGTCCGAGAAAGCACGGCCCGCGACGAGGGCTTCGAAGAACTCGCACGCGACAACAGTGTCGGCGCAACTCGCCGGCGCCGCCTGATCGGACTCGCGGTCCTCACCGTGCTGCTCGCGCTTGTGATGCTCGCGAGTATCGCGGTGGGTGCTCGTCCACTGACGTTCGCCGAGATCTTCCACGCGCTCTTCAATTCGGACGGAACTCAAACGGACATCATCGTGCGGACGTTGCGCGCCCCACGAACGATTTTGGGTCTTGTTGTCGGAATTGCACTCGGTATCGCCGGTGCCTTGATTCAGGGACACACGCGCAACCCGTTGGCGGATGCCGGTCTACTCGGCCTCAACGCAGGCGCGGCGTTCTTCGTGGTCATGGCGATCTACCTCTTCGGCTTTACGGCGCCGAGTCAGTACCTCTGGTTCGCGTTCGCAGGATCCTTCGTCGCCAGCATCGTCGTTTTCGGCTTGTCTTCCATCGGAAACGGCGGCGCAAGTCCTCTGAGTCTGGCTCTGGCGGGCGCAGCCGTCGCGTTCTTCCTGCAAGCCATGACCAACGCCGTGATAATCCTCGACCAGACGAGCCTGGACGCCTACCGTTTCTGGGTTGTCGGGTCGGTGTCCGGTCGCGGGTTCGACGTCCTCTGGCAGGTCCTGCCTTTCCTGATACTCGGATTGGTCATCGCCTTGGCAAGTACGCCGGGGCTCAACGTCCTCAGCTTGGGTGAAGACGTCGCAAAAGCCTTGGGAACGAACATCGCGTTCAGTCGCACACTCGGCATCGTCGCGATCACCCTGCTGACCGGCGCCGCCACCGCGGCGTGTGGTCCGATCGCGTTCATCGGTTTGGTGGTCCCTCACGTAGCCCGGGCCATCACCGGACCCGACTACCGCTGGCTGGTCCCGTACGCGGGCTTACTCGGCGCGGTCATGTTGATCACCGCGGACATCATCGGTCGCGTGGTCGTGCGCCCTGGTGAGTTGCAGGTCGGCATCATCTTGGCCCTGTTCGGCGCTCCGTTCTTCATCGCTCTCGTACGCCGCAGGAAGTTGGCAAGTCTGTGACGCTCAAGCAGGAACTCCGGGTACTCCCCCGGACCGTCCCCTCACGTAAGTCGATCCGCCTCGGTGGATTCTCGCTGGTCTACCGCCCACTCGCGGTGTCGGTGAGCATTGCCCTCGCAGTTGCGCTGTTCCTTCTGCTTTGCATCAACATCGGGCGGGGCGACTATCCGATCTCGATCCCCGATGTCATTTCGGTCCTGCTCGGCAATGGCAGCAAGACACAGAACCTGATCGTCTTCGACCTTCGACTTCCTCGGTCGCTCACCGCGCTCTTCATCGGTATGGCACTCGGCATTGCCGGTGCGGTCACCCAGACGATTGCGCGCAATGCCCTCGCCAGCCCCGACATCCTCGGAATCACGGCTGGATCGAGTGCCGCAGCAGTGGCACTCATCGTACTCGGCGGGGGTGGCTCGTTCGTGGGACTGCTTGCCACACTGGGGATTCCGTTGGCTGCGCTCTGCGGCGGCCTACTGACAGCAGTGGTGATCTACGCCTTGGCGTGGCGCAAGGGCGTCGAGGGGTTCCGCCTCATCCTGATCGGTATCGGCATCAACGCCATGCTGGTGGCAGCGACGGGATGGCTCCTCATCTCGGCGGACATCAACGACGCTTCTCGCGCACAGGTGTGGCTCAACGGTTCACTCAACGGTGCCACCTGGAATCAGATGTGGCCGGTCGCAATCGCCGTCGCAGTAGTCGGCGGCTACGCGGTGATCGCATCTTTCACCATGGGAGCGCTGCGGTTGGGCGACGACAACGCAACCTCACTCGGTGTTCGCTTGCAATCATCACAGGCCAAGTTGTTGCTTTCCGCCGTGGCACTGGCCGCCATCGCGACCGCAGCAGCAGGTCCGGTCGGCTTTGTCGCCCTGGCTGCGCCACAGGTCGCCATGCGTCTGGTGCGCTCCGCCGGCCCGCCCATCGTGGCTTCCGCCCTGACCGGTGCTGTACTGGTGGTAGGCAGCGACGTCATCGCTCGAACAATTCTGCCTGTGGAACTCCCCGTCGGAATCGTGACTTCCGCACTGGGCGGCCCGTTCCTGCTCTACCTGTTGGTTCGTAACAATCGGAAGGTCACAGCATGACCACCATCGCCCAGTCCACCGATGCTCCTTCGCGTCTCGTCGCGCAGAATCTGACGCTCGGGTACGGGGATCGCATCATCGTCGACGGACTCGATCTCGAGATCCCCACCGGCGTGATCACGACGGTCATCGGACCCAACGGTTGCGGCAAGTCGACGCTCTTGCGCGCGCTCGGTCGTCTGCTCAAGCCAAAGGGTGGATCGGTCATCCTCGACGGCAAGGCGATCAGTTCGATGAAGACCAAGGAAGTCGCGCGGGTGCTCGGAATGCTCCCCCAGACTCCGGTTGCGCCCGAAGGGCTCACCGTCGCCGATTTGGTCTCACGTGGGCGCCACCCGCACCAGTCGTGGATCAGGCAGTGGTCCGCGGACGACGAGGGCGAGGTAGCCGAAGCGCTCGAGCTGACCGGTGTCTCGGATCTCGCCGATCGGCCCGTCGATCAATTGTCCGGCGGTCAGCGTCAGCGAGCCTGGATCTCGATGGCTCTCGCCCAGGGAACCGACATCCTGCTTCTCGACGAACCGACTACCTATCTGGACCTCGCACACTCGATGGAAGTCCTCGACCTGGTGGATCAACTCCACGAGGAAATGGGGCGCACCGTGGTGATGGTTCTGCACGACCTCAATCTCGCGGTCAGATACAGCGATCATCTGATCGTGATGCGCGACGGCGCCGTCGTCGCTTCTGGTGTCCCCAAGGACATCATTTCCGCGGAACTTCTGCTCGAGGTGTTCGGTCTCGAAGCTGCGGTCATCGACGATCCCGTCTCGGATCGGCCGCTGATCGTTCCGATCGGAACCCGGCACGTGTTCGGTGCCGTCGGCGGGCCGGCAAAGCCTGAGTGACGATCGCGAATCAGCGACCCAGAATCGTCCGAACGAGTTTGAATCCCTGACCGATCGTCACGGTCGGCAGGTATGCCCGTCCGACCGCGTTGCCGATGCTCGGCAACGCGGCTGGATCGGCGAATGTCATGTGCATCGGCACGTACCGCGGCTGGAACTTCGATTTGAAGGCCAGCAGCGATCGAAATCCGTACACCGGTTCAAGGGTGCGACCGAGTAGGTCGAGCACGCTGTCCATCATCGCCGAGAAAGTCGTGGCCTCCGGTTCGTTCGCATTCCTCTCGGAGTCACCGGCGATTGTTGCCAGCGGTGCACCGGACAGACTGAGGAACTCGACGCCCTCCTCCTCCAATTTCAGTGCAGCGGAAGCGATGAGGAACTCCATCGCGGGACGGAACCCTTCGGAGCGTCGCCTCATGAAGTCGAGTGTCCACCCGACGACTTTGCCGTCGCGGTACACCGGTAGCCACGATGTGACACCGTGCACGGTGCGATCCTCGTCGACCGCGATCAGGCACCGCACTTGTTCGTCCTCGACCTCGTCGAGTCCGCCGAGGGTGAATCCCATCTCGGGCATCCCCTTGTCCGCTACCCACTCCTCCGAGATGGCGACTATCTGATCCTTGATCGCGAGAGGTGCATGAGGGAAGGAAATCCACTCGGCGGTGATACCGGACTTCTTCGCCCGGTTCAGTGCTGTGCGCACGTCCTGGAACCGCTTTCCTGTGAACGCGACTTGTCCCAGGTCGAGCACGGTTTCCTCGGCGACCTGTAGACCGCTCCAGCCCATCGAATCGGTGATGGTTCGGGCGTCGTCGGTCACGGAATAGAAGCAGGGAATCCAACCGTTCGACGACGCGAACTCGGCGAACCCCTCGATCGCCGCGCGCATGCGATCTGGAGGACCGACCGGATCACCGGTGGTGAGAGCAACGCCGGCGATGACGCGATACGCGACGTAACTCGAACCGTCCGCGCTGAACCAGTAGGTGTTCCCCTTCCACGTCGTCATCCACGACAACGGGCTGCCGGTACCGGCGATCAACATGGATCGCGCTCGTTCGGCGGCTGTGGGATCGGCGGTCTTGACCGGCTTGAGGAAACTCACGAATACCAACAGGGCGGCAACGCCCCAGAACACGACGCCGGTCCACTCGAAGAGCAACGTCGACTCGATGTCCACGGGAAGCAGGCGCGGGTCGATCAACTGCAGGTACACCGGCGGTACAAGGCGCTGCGGGAAGTCCGCGAGCAGCATCGTGACCGTGGGCTCGCGGTCGAACCCGTGCCTGGCGAGCATTCCGCCGCCGACGTAGATCACGGCGAGGACCGCGAGCAAGGCCACGATCGCAGCACCGAGACGTCGGTACGTCTTGGCCGGGGCCGCGACGTCGAAGTATCGACGTGTGGCGATCAGCAGGATCAGCACGAAGAGCGGTGTCAGGAACGGCACCAGAGTTCGGTACACGTTCGGATCGCTGATTCCGTAGAACAAGCTGTCACTGTCGACTGCGTCGACGAACCTGATGACGAAGTTCCCGATCGAGAGGACGAGTAAGACGACCTGAGCACAGACAGTCGCAATCCAGGCGAATCTGCGGCCACGACGGAGCCCATCGCTCAACACCAGCACAAAAATCGACGGCATCAACGAGAGCAGAGTCGGCCCGATCCCCGAGAGTCTCAGCTCGAGGAGGCCGCGTCGGCAGTCCGGATCCGACGCGGATTCGGCGCACAGCTCACGTACTTCTGCGACGGTCCAGGGAACACCACGGAAGAGATCGCGGAGTACGGCGAGTGGGCCAACCGCCTGTGGGGACAGCGCGGCGATCATCGGGCCGATCGCACTTGCCGCGACGACGATGGCGACCAGGACACGGCCCTCTCGCTGTGTCCCGGCGATGCGTTCACCGCGAGCCGATCGTCCGACGATCCACTGTCCGATCACCAAACCCACCACAGCGGCAAAAAATCGGATGACATCTTGCAGCTGACCACTGAACAAGGCCAAGGTGATGGTCAAAGCCAGGGTTCCGACGCGGATGCGGCGACGCCACAATGTCCCCATGTTCGAGCTGGCGGCCATCGCGGCGCCGACGATCCACGCGCTCGCGCCGACAGCGGAGCCGACATGGAGGCGGAACCCCCAATTGGAGTCGAACACTTTTACGAAGGATGCCCAGCCGAGCCCGAGCAGAACTCCCAAGATTTGAGTGCTTGCGCCGGCGATCGCCAGCTTGATCGTTCCCATCCGCCGTTCGAGGGGTGCAGCGACCGCAATCAGGAGCACGCTCGCGCCGATGTACCCGAGCAGGTTTCCTGCCCACAGCGCGGAGCTCAGTGGAATCCAGACATGTCCGTGCTGGATCGAGCCCATTCCCGCACCGATCGTGTGCTCGAGATCGCGGGACGGTCCGTGAACGATGCTGCCGGTTACGGCGCCCAGTATCCACATGGTGAGAAGTAGGACGACCGTCAAGGGTGCGTCGCGAATGCCGAAACGGATGATGCCGGCAGCTTTCTGCGTGACTACCCGCGCCCGTGATGTCGATTCTTCGGTGCCCGGCGAACTGTCGATCGTCATCTACGTGCGGCTACTTTCTGCGGATCGACTGTTGGCTTGCAATTATCGGGCATCGTCATTGTCGGGACTTTGGTCGTCTCACACCACCGTAACCGTCACGCAGATCACTATGGCCAATACCACACCCCCACCGAGGCGGTTACTACTACCAGTAGTACGTATTTCGTCGTGGAAGTCCGTAGAATCGAAGAATGGCAGGTCTAGGTGAACTCGAACGCGCGGTGATGGATCATTTGTGGTCCACATCGGAACCGCAAACTGTGCGACAGGTGCATGAAGCACTCGCGACACATCGCGAATTGGCGTACACGACGGTAATGACCGTTCTGCAGCGCCTGGCGAAGAAGCATCTGGTGATTCAGCAGCGTGACGATCGCGCCCATCGCTATCTTCCCGTCAACAAGCGCGAAGAACTGGTCGCGAGCCTGATGGTCGACGCTCTGGCCCAGGCTCCGGAGTCCGGCGGTCGCGCTGCGGCACTCGTCCACTTCGTGGGACAGGTCAATGCTGACGAAGCCGATGCTCTCCGCGAAGCGCTCGCTGCCCTCGAGGTGCGCGAGTCCGCGAAAAAGGCTGCGCAGCCCGGAATTTCTAGGCCGAACTGATTTCGTCGTGCATGATGTGTAGGACATGAACGCCACTACTGCACTGGTTTTCGGACTGCTTGCCTTGTTGCTGGCCGGTCCGGTTCCCGCACTCCTGAGCCGCTCCACGTGGCCTTACCGCGCTCCACGCGCGGCGTTGGTTCTGTGGCAAGCCGTCGCAATTGCTGCGGTGCTGTCGGCATTCAGCTCGGGCCTGGCCATTGCCAGCCAGCTGCTCGTTCCCGGCGCTGACGGTAGGCCGACGACGGCCCCGACCGCCGAAATCGATGCACTCGGGCTCCCGCTGTGGATTCTGTACGTGGTTGTTTTTGCCCTGACGCTCCTGATCGGCGCGAAGCTGATCTTCTCGATAATCCAGGTCGCTGTGAGAACCCGACGTCGCCGTGCACGTCACCGCGTGTTGGTGGACCTTCTCGACGACTGCGCCATGCCCGCGTCGGTGGAACGCACACCCGATCTGCGGGTGCTGGACGTGGACGAACCGATCGCATACTGCCTGCCAGGTCTGCGCCAACGCGTGGTTCTCAGCCAAGGCACTCTGCAGAACCTCGATCATGCCGAGGTCAAAGCGATCCTGACGCACGAGCGTTCACACCTGCGAGCTCGTCACGATCTGGTCCTCGAGGCTTTCACGGCCGTCAACCACGCCTTCCCCCGTTTCGTCCGTAGCAAGTCGGCTCTGGGATCGGTACAACTGCTGGTGGAGTTGCTCGCCGACGATTCAGCTGTGCGGGCTACCGGTCCCACTCCCCTCGCGCGGGCACTTGTCGCGTGTGCCGGATCGACGGCACCCCGCGGAGCGATGGCAGCGGGCGGCCCGTCGACGCTCATCCGAGTGCAGCGCCTCTCGGCCGACGATGCAGATCCCCGCATCGCAGTTTTTGCGTATCTCGGGGCGGTCGCGATTCTCGTGGTTCCCACGGTTGCGGTGGCTGTGCCCTGGCTCACCGAACTTCGACTGCTTTTCAACGCATACTGAGTCTTGACCTGCGCAACCCCGTGTAGTAGTGCAGGTCACAGGCGGGGCTACCTGACTTCGGTGTCCCCGGTGGCGTAGAGTGGACCACGGCCACCATCGTGGTCCGTCAACATATAACGGCACACAGCCCAATTCCCCGCAGTATGCGTTCGGATTGCCAGGTGACATGTGCCCTGGCTCGTCCCTTTGCGAACTGTGTCGTGTATTTCAGCATGGCTTCTTCCGCTCCGCGACGTGCCCGTAGTCCGGAGAGGTTTCCGCGTGACCAACGCTGTCCAAATGTCGTCTTCCGAGAACATCGAAGACCCCACCGTCAACACCC
The DNA here is from genome assembly GCF_003797745.1 of Rhodococcus sp. WS1. Taxonomy (NCBI): domain Bacteria; kingdom Bacillati; phylum Actinomycetota; class Actinomycetes; order Mycobacteriales; family Nocardiaceae; genus Rhodococcus; species Rhodococcus sp. WS1. Next base: position 205,576 of record NZ_RKLZ01000001.1, read on the forward strand.
CCGCTGCCGAAGAAGCAGTCGCCACCGAGCCGGGTATCACCTTCGCCGAGATCGGCCTGCCCGAGCAGCTTGTTGCCGCATTGGCGCGCAACTCCATCACCGTCCCGTCCCCCATCCAGGCGCAGTCCATCCCGGACGCGCTCGCCGGAACCAACGTTCTCGGCCGCGCACAGACCGGATCGGGTAAGACCCTCGCCTTCGGCCTGCCGATGCTGACCCGCCTCTCACGCCACGAAGATCGCCCGGCCGCAAAGCGTCCCCGCGCACTCGTGCTCGTCCCCACCCGTGAGCTTGCTTTCCAGGTGGTCGACTCCCTCAACTCCTACGCCGGCGCACTCGGACTCACGGTTCGTCCCGCTGTCGGTGGAACGCCGTTCGCCAAGCAGGTCGATCAGCTTCGCCGCGGCGTAGACGTCCTCGTCGCAACGCCGGGTCGCCTGGGCGATCACCTGCGTCAGGGCACCTGCATCCTCGACTCGGTGGAAATCACCGCACTCGACGAAGCCGATCAGATGGCGGACATGGGCTTCCTGCCCGAGGTTCGCTCGATCCTCGGCGAGACCCCCGCAGACGGACAGCGTCTGCTGTTCTCGGCAACCCTCGACCGTGAGGTCCAGTCGCTGGTTCGTCAGTTCCTGGCCAACCACGTCACCCACTCCACCGAAGACGGCCGCGCAAGCGTCGACACGATGGAGCACTACGTCCTCCTCGTCGATCGTGGGCAGAAGGATTCCGTCCTCGCCGAGATCGGTGCCCGTGACGGACGCACCATCATGTTCGCCCGCACCAAGCTCGGTTGCGAGGGAATCACCGATCGCCTCCGCGCAGTCGGCATCGCTGCCGAGTCGCTTCACGGCGGCAAGGCACAGAACCAGCGCACCCGCGTCCTCGAGCGTTTCAAGAACGGCCGCACCCCGGTCCTCGTCGCAACGGACGTTGCAGCGCGCGGTATCCACGTCGACGGCATCGACCTCGTCGTTCACGTCGATCCCCCGGCCGACCACAAGGACTACCTGCACCGCGCTGGTCGTACCGCTCGCGCCGGCGAGAAGGGCACCGTTGTCGCCATCGTGCTGCCCAACCAGAAGCGTCAGTTCAAGCGTCTGACCGGAATGGCCGGCGTCAATGCCGCAGCCGTTGCCGTCACCCCGGGTTCTGCTGAACTTGCTCGCATCACCGGCGCCAAGAAGCCGACCGGAGAACCCTTGCGCGAGAGCTCTTCTCGTGGCGAGCGTTCCTTCGGTGATCGTGGCGGAAGCCGTGGCGGCTACCAGGGCAACCGCTCTTCCGGCGGCTACCAGGGCAACCGCTCTTCGGGTGGATACCAGGGCAACCGTGACGGTGAGAGCCGCGGCGGATACCAGGGTGATCGCTCCAGCGGTGGTTACCAGGGCAACCGCGACAGCCGCCCCTCGACCGGCTACCAGGGCAACCGCTCTTCCGGTGGATACCAGGGAAGCCGCGACGGCGAGAGCCGCGGCGGTTACCAGGGCAACCGCTCTTCCGGTGGATACCAGGGTGATCGCTCCAGCGGTGGTTACCAGGGCAACCGTGACAGCCGTCCCTCCTACGGAGACCGCGACAGCCGCCCGTCGACGGGTTACCAGGGCAACCGCTCGTCGGGCGGATACCAGGGAAGCCGCGACGGCGAGAGCCGCGGCGGATACCAGGGCAACCGTTCGTCCGGTGGTGGATACCAGGGCAGCCGCGACAACAACCGCTCGTACGGCGATCGCGACAGCCGCCCCTCGACCGGCTACCAGGGCAATCGCTCTTCCGGTGGATACCAGGGCAACCGCGACGGCGGCGACAACCGTGCAGCCTCGACCAGCGGTGGCGGCTTCCGCAGCCGCACCGACCGTCGTAGCTATGACGGATTCGACGGCCCGAAGCGCGAACAGCGGTAATACCTGCGCTGAGCTGCGGCTCGACAACTGAACACTGAGAACCTTCCGGCTGTGCCGGAAGCTGTATCGAGACGGATGCAGGTCACTGCAATTAAAGTGATCTGCATCCGTGTTTTGTATGCACGGTCTGAATGTTCACGCGCGTCGCGGCCGCACCGTTTTCGGCTGCGCACAGCGCAGGATTTCACAGCCGCGGACCGAGAGGGAAAGCTGTAAGTATGTCAACCACTAGCACCGAATCACCCCGAGCTCAGATCGGCGTCACCGGCCTGGCCGTCATGGGTTCGAATATTGCCCGCAATTTCGCCCGCCACGGTCACACCGTTGCCCTGCACAACCGCAGCATCGCGAAGACCGATGCCCTGATCGCCGAGCATGGTTCCGAGGGCGATTTCGTGCGCACCGAGACCGTCGAGGAGTTTGTTGCCGCACTGCAGAAGCCGCGACGCGTCCTGATCATGGTCAAGGCCGGCGCCCCGACCGACGCCGTGATCGAAGAGCTCGCGAATGCCATGGAGCCCGGCGACATCATCATCGACGGTGGCAACTCGCTCTACACCGACACGATCCGTCGTGAAGCAGCGATCCGCGCCCGCGGTCTGCACTTCGTCGGCGCTGGTATCTCCGGTGGCGAAGAAGGCGCACTCAACGGTCCGTCGATCATGCCCGGCGGCCCGAAGGAGTCCTACGAGGCTCTCGGCCCGCTTCTCGAGTCCATCTCCGCTCACGTCGACGGCACCCCGTGCTGCACGCACATCGGCCCCGACGGCAGCGGTCACTTCGTCAAGATGGTGCACAACGGCATCGAGTACGCCGACATGCAGCTCATCGGCGAGGCGTACAACCTCTTCCGCGACGCACTCGGTTACGACGCCGGTCAGGTCGCAGACGTCTTCACCGAGTGGAACAAGGGCACGCTCGAGTCCTACTTGATCGAGATCACCGCCGAGGTGCTCCGCCAGGTCGACGCCGAGACGGGCAAGCCGTTGGTCGACGTCATCGTCGACGCTGCCGAGCAGAAGGGCACGGGCCGCTGGACGGTCAAGTCCGCTCTGGATCTGGGCGTGCCGGTCACCGGTATCGCCGAGGCCGTTTTCGCTCGCGCACTGTCCGGTAGCCGCAATCAGCGCGCCGCAGCTCAGGCGCAGGGTCTGGCTGCCGGCTCTCTCGGCGACAAGCCTGCTGACGCCGAGCAGTTCGCCGCCGACATCCAGGCCGCGCTGTACGCGTCGAAGATCGTGGCGTACGCGCAGGGCTTCGATCAGATCGCTGCCGGCAGCGCCGAGTACGACTGGAACCTCAAGCCTGCCGACCTGGCGACGATCTGGCGCGGTGGCTGCATCATCCGTGCGCAGTTCCTCAACCGCATCAAGGACGCGTTCGACGCGGATCCGAGCCTGCCGAGCTTGATTCTGGCGCCGTACTTCCGCGAGGCCATCGAGGCAGGCATCGACAGCTGGCGCCGCGTGGTCGCCACCGCGACGATGCTCGGTATTCCGGTACCGGCGTTCGCGTCTTCGCTCTCGTACTACGACGGTCTCCGCGCGGAGCGTCTGCCGGCCGCCCTGACTCAGGGTCAGCGCGACTTCTTCGGCGCGCACACCTACGAGCGCATCGACAAGCCGGGCAAGTTCCACACACTGTGGAGCGGTGACCGCAGCGAAATCGAGGCCTGATTCACAGCGGGTATCGGTAGATGCGGTCATCTGCGTCTACCGATACCCGGTAGCCTGGACAAATGCAGGAATCGACGATCGACTCGCCCACCTCGACCGAAGGGCGTTCGTTCGTCGACCTCGGAATCCCCGCCGTGATGGTGCACGCGTTGCGCCGTAGCGGCATCGATGCCCCCTTCCCCATTCAGTCGGCCACCATCCCCGATGTCCTCGCCGGCCGCGATGTCCTCGGGCGCGGCGCGACGGGTTCCGGAAAGACTCTGGCCTTCGGGCTTCCGATGCTGGTGCGCCTCAAGGGCGGGGCGAGCAAGCGGAATCGTCCGCGCGGTTTGGTGCTCGCTCCCACCCGTGAGCTGGCGATCCAGATCCACAAGGCACTCGACGACGCTGCTACCGAGATCGGTTTGCGTGTGGCAAATGCGGTCGGTGGCGTTCCGATCAAGCGTCAGGCCGACATCCTTGCCCGCGGCGTCGATCTGCTGATCGCGACCCCAGGGCGCCTACTCGACCTACTCGAGCAGAAGTCGGTGATTCTCGACGACGTCGTGATCACGACCATCGACGAAGCCGACCACATGGCAGACATGGGTTTCATCGACGAGGTTGCGAAAATTCTCGACACGACACCGAAAGACGGTCAGCGCCTTCTCTTCTCGGCAACACTCGACGGCAAGGTCGACGATCTGGTCGCGGGTTACCTGCGCAATCCGGCGTCGCACTCGACTGCTCCCCCGGTTGCCACCGTCTCGACCATGGAGCATCACCTGCTCTTCGTCGACCGCGACGACAAGAGATCCGTTGTCGCACATATCGGTTCACGGGCGGGGCGGACCATCATGTTCGTCAAGACCAAGCACGGTGTGGATCGTCTTGCGCAGCAACTACATTTGATCGGTGTCTCGGCCGGCGCCCTGCACGGCGGCAAGACGCAGAACAATCGGACCAAGACCCTCGCGTCGTTCTCCGACGGGACGACACCGGTCCTGGTCGCCACCGATGTCGCCGCGCGCGGAATCCATGTCGACGACGTGACGCTCGTCGTTCACGTCGATCCCCCGGCGGAGGCGAAGGACTACCTGCACCGGGCCGGCCGGACGGCACGCGCCGGGGAATCGGGTGTCGTCGTCACCATAGTCACCGACGACGAACGTGATTCGGTCGAGAAGTTGACCAAGCAGGCAGGCATCAAGGTTCACGGCGTGCGGGTTCGTCCTGACGATCTGGAGCTCACGCGCATCACCGGCGCGATGGAGCCGACGGGAATACCGGTCGAAGCTCCCGATACGACGGTCGCCGTCAAGCACACCGCCAAGCGCGGCCGTCAGGAACACGACACTGCAGGCCGGACCGCTGCCGGAGGACGGATGAAGAAGGACGGCGACAAGCGCGCGGCTTCCTCGCGGCGCGTCACCGATCCGAAGAGTGTGAAGAAGATCCGTGCGGACGGCACTCCGGTCCCGACCCGTTCGGAGCGTCTGGCGTCCAAGGGCTTGACCCCGCGTCGCGGCGCACCCGGCGCAGGAAAGCCGTCTGCCGGAAATCGGGCGGGCAAGCGCGCACACTGAGGGAATGGGTGATCTTCCACTGATCTCTGTTCTCTGCGCACTCGTCGCCGCGCTTCTCTTCGCGTGTGCCTCCGTCGCTCAGCAGCGCGCCGCGTCTGCGGTTCCGGAGGGCGAGGCGTTGGTGGCGTCGTTGATTCGCAGTCCTCGGTGGTGGGCCGGGCTGATCGGTGACGGCGGCGGTTACGTCATGCAGGCCGTTGCACTGTCGTTAGGTTCGGTGTTGGTGGTGCAGCCGCTGATCGTGACCTCGCTGCTGTTCGCGCTGCCACTTTCGGCCAGGTTCTCGGGAATTCGCATCACCCGTTCTGCGTGGTCATTGGCGATCATGCTCGCGATTTCCTTGGCGATCTTCCTCGTCGTCGGCGATCCCACCGAGGGAGACAGCAACGCTCCGTGGTCGGATTGGGCTGTGCCCCTGACGATCACGGTCGCAGTGGCCGTGGTCGCAACTATCGGCGGCTTGTCCAAACTCGACGGTGGCTGGCGCGCACTGCTTCTCGGCTCCGCGGCCGGAATCTTCTACGGCGTGGCCGTCGCATTCACCAAGTACGTCACCGACCTACTCGGACACGGCGTCGTCGGGGTGATTTCGGCATGGCAGACGTGGGCGCTGATCGCCTCGGGCGCAATCGGGGTCTACCTCCAACAGCGTGCGTTCCAGGTCGGGCCCCTGTCGGCGTCACTACCCGCCCTGACGATCGGCGAGCCGATCGCGGCCATCTTCCTGGGGATGACGGTTCTCGACGAACGCCTCCGCGTCGACGGTCCCGGAATTGCTCTCATCGGGTGCGCCGTCGCCGTCATGATCATGACCACGATCGCCCTCTCCCGCTCACAAGCGCGCGATACCGAGGGCGCTACGGCGGAATCGACGGTAGGCTCGTGAAACGTGCAGTTCCTCGAAGGGCAACGCCCCCCATACGACCTGACCTACGACGACGTCTTCCTCGTCCCTAACCGGACCGAGGTCACCTCTCGGTTCGACGTCGATCTCAATTCTTCCGACGGATCCGGAACGACCATTCCCGTCGTCGTCGCCAATATGACCGCAGTCGCCGGCCGCCGCATGGCCGAGACTGTCGCCCGCCGCGGCGGACTGGTCATCATTCCGCAGGACGTCCCCACTGACGCTGTCGCCGAGACCGTGGCGTTCGTCAAGAGCCGCCACCTCGTCGCTGATACGCCGGTCACGCTGAGTCCGGACGACGCCGTCTCCGATGCGCTGGCGCTGCTACCCAAGCGTGCACACGGCGCAGTCGTAGTGGTCGAGGACGGCAAGCCTCTCGGTGTCGTCACCGAGGCTGCCTGCGCGGATGTCGATCGGTTCACTCGCCTACGTACGGTAGCGATCACCGACTTCGTCACCGCCCCGGTCACCGCCACACCGCGTGAGGTCTTCGAACTGCTCGAAACCAAGCACGATCCGTTGGCCGTCATCGTCAACGAGGACGGAACCCTCGCCGGCGTCCTCACCCGCACCGGCGCGATTCGTGCCGGCATCTACGACCCCGCAGTCGATGAGCGCGGCGCACTCCGAGTCGCTGCGGCGGTCGGTGTGAACGGTGACGTGGGCGCCAAGGCCAAGGCACTCGTCGACGCCGGTGCCGACGTGATCGTCGTGGACACAGCTCACGGTCACCAGCAGAGAATGATCGATGCGCTCACCACCCTCAAGGCGCTCGACCTCGGCGTCCCGTTGGTTGCAGGCAACGTGGTGTCCGCACAGGGAACCCGTGATCTGATCGCCGCAGGCGCGGACATCGTCAAGGTCGGCGTCGGGCCCGGAGCCATGTGCACGACTCGCATGATGACCGGCGTCGGGCGCCCGCAGTTCTCGGCCGTCGCGGAATGTGCTGCAGCAGCACGCGAGCTCGGCAAGCACGTCTGGGCCGACGGCGGCGTTCGCCACCCTCGCGACGTTGCACTCGCCCTCGCAGCGGGCGCGTCGAACGTCATGATCGGCTCGTGGTTCGCCGGCACGTACGAGTCCCCCGGCGATCTCAAAGTCGATCAGGCGGGCAACGCGTACAAGGAGAGCTTCGGTATGGCCTCCAAGCGCGCTGTTGCCGCTCGCACAGCCACCGAAACGGCTTTCGATCGCGCCCGTAAGGGATTGTTCGAGGAAGGCATCTCCAGTTCGCGGATGCGTCTCGATCCCGAGCGCCCCGGAGTCGAGGACCTGATCGATCAGATCTGTTCCGGCGTACGCAGTACCTGCACGTACGCGGGTGCGCGCTCACTCGAGGAGCTGCACGAGAAGGCAGTTCTGGGAGTGCAGTCCGCCGCCGGATTCGCCGAAGGACGGCCGCTTCCGTCTGGTTGGTGAACCACGTTTTATGACAGTCGGCGGGTGCTCGGGTCCCTACTCCCGGGCACCCGCCGGTATCATTGGATCCGTAAACAGGAAACAAAACTCGGTCGGGTGCCCATCGGCGACCCGACCGAGCCCGCTACAGCCGAGAAATACTCGGCTCCGACGAGAGGAACCCGGTGCCCGAGGCACCCACACACTTACCCGGCGCTACACCCGTCGTTTTATCCGAGGAATCGTCTGATTCCGCTGGTTCGGAGGGCTCCTCTAGCGAGCCGGGAGACAAACCCGGCGGCCCCCGTGCACACCTCAGGTGGCGATGACACATGGACATCGTTTTCACCATTCTCAGCTTGGTCGGCTTCATCGCGCTGACTGCAGGCACCGCCCTCTTCGTGGCGGCCGAATTCTCACTGACCGCGCTCGAACGCAGCACCGTCGACGAAGCTGCTCGTGGCGGCGACCGACGCTCGCGGCAGGTTCAACACGCGCACAAGACTCTCTCGTTCCAGCTCTCCGGCGCTCAGCTGGGCATCACGATCACAACCCTGATCACCGGTTACCTGGCCGAGCCGGTCCTGGCACGGTTCATCACTCCGGTCACGAAGGCCGTCGGGCTCAGCGAATCCGCTGCCTCGACAACGTCTTTGATCCTGGCGCTCGTGATTGCGACCTCGTTCTCCATGATCTTCGGTGAGCTCGTACCGAAGAACCTCGCAATCTCCAAGCCGATGCCCACCGCCCGCGCGACTGCGGGCCTGCAGGCGGGCTTCTCGCTGATCTTCCGGTGGGCCATCAACGGCCTCAACGGAACCGCCAACTGGATCGTGCGACGCCTGGGCATCGAACCCGCGGAAGAATTGCGCTCGGCGCGATCACCGCAGGAACTCGGGTCCCTCGTGCGGACGTCCGCGCAGCGCGGGTCCATCGACAAGGGCACGGCGATGCTCGTCGACCGTTCGCTGCAGTTCGGTGACCGCACCGCAGAAGAGCTGATGACTCCGCGAGTGAAGATCGAATCGCTGGAACTCTCGGACACCGTCGCAGACCTGATCGTGACGGCGTCGCGAACTGGCTACTCGCGCTTCCCCGTCGTTCGCGGCGATCTCGACGACACAGTCGGCGTCGTACACATCAAACACGCATTCACCGTTCCGGCCGAGCGCAGGCGCACGACGCGCGTCGACAGTCTGGCTCAACGTGTTCCCGTCGTGCCGTCGAGCCTGGACGGAGACACCGTCATGGAGCGGATCCGCTCCGACGGCATGCAGGTCGCTCTTGTCGTCGACGAATACGGCGGAACAGCCGGCATCGTCACGATGGAAGACCTCATCGAGGAAATCGTCGGTGATGTGCGCGACGAACACGACGAACCCGAACTCGACGTACAGCGCGTCGGCGACGGATGGTCGTGCTCCGGCCTGTTGCGCATCGACGAGGTCACGTCGGCAACCGGGTACACCGCACCCGAAGGCGACTACGACACGCTCGGCGGTTTGGTACTCACCGAACTGGGCCGAATCCCCGACGAGGGTGACGAAGTGGAATTGCCCGACGTCGACTCGTCCGGTGATTCCCGCGGAAAGTGGATCGCCCGAGTGACCAGTATGGACGGCCGTCGTATCGACCGAGTGACCATCACGCCGGTCCCGGCACATGTCGAACCCGAATCCGCAGACGACGACACGAAGGAGTCCGACGATGAATAACCTCTTCGGTGTACTCCTCACCGTCGTGCTGCTCGCCGGTAACGCATTCTTCGTCGGTGCGGAGTTCGCGCTGATCTCCGCACGACGCGACCGCCTCGAGGCACTTGTCGCGCAGGGTAAGAAGCGGGCACTCACGGTCATCAAGGCCGGTGAGAACCTCTCGCTGATGCTTGCGGCAGCTCAGCTGGGCATCACGATCTGCTCGATCCTGCTCGGTAAGGTCGCCGAGCCCGCCATCGCGCACCTCCTCGAGGTGCCGATGGAAGCCGTCGGCCTTCCCGACGGATTGCTACACCCGATTTCGTTTGCGATCGCGCTCTCGCTGGTCGTCGTGCTGCATATCCTCCTCGGGGAAATGGTGCCCAAGAACATCGCGTTGGCGGGCCCCGAGAAGACGGCCATGCTGCTCGTTCCCGTGCATCTGGCGTTCATCAAGATCGCTCGCCCGATCATCGCGTTCTACAACCTCTGCGCCAACGGAGTGCTCAAGCTCCTGCGCGTCGAGCCCAAGGACGAACTCGACGTCACTGTCTCGGCGGTGGAGTTGTCCGCGATGATCGGTGAATCGCGGTCCGAGGGTCTGATCGACGCCGAAGAACACCGGCGCTTGAAGCAGGCACTCGAATCGACAGATCGCACCGTCTCCGAGGTCCTGATCACCCTCGACAAGGTGCGGACCATTCCCCTCACGCCGTCGGGAACAACACTGGGTGAGATCGAGCGTGCGGTCATCGAGACCGGATACTCGCGTTACCCGGTCCGAGCGAGCGATGGATCGCTGGCCGGGTACGTGCACCTCAAGGATGTGCTCGACGAGGTGCTCGACGAAGCTGCCGGGCCGGACACCGTCGTTCCGACATCGGATATCCGCCCGTTGCCCATCGTTCCGCTCAGCACGCCGCTGGCCGAAGCGTTGGCCGGCCTTCGTCGGGCCAGCTCGCACCTCGGCGCAGTCACGGACGCCGACGGAGTCGTGATCGGTATCGTCGCGCTCGAGGATCTGCTCGAGGAGTACGTCGGAACGGTTCGCGACGGCACGCACCGCGGCACAGATGCTGTTCCCGGACAAAGAAACAGCTGATCGATGACACGTTCGGTGCATTCACTCGCACTCGCACAGAGCGAGTGGACGGCTCGGCGGGCACTTCACCTCGAGGAGGTGGAGAAGCTCGTCGAGCCGCACCGAGCGCGTCGTAGCGCCGGTATCTCTCACCCGGTGCACGACTTCCTCTTCACGTACTACAACTTCAAGCCCGCCCAACTGCGCCGCTGGCACCCCGGGTACGGAGTCGCACTCGAGAACGCCGGCGAATACGCAGCCTTCTCCGGCTACCGCGTCGACGAATCGGGTACCGCGACGGTCGAGGCCGCCGTGCTGGAGCGTCGGCGTCACACAGTCGAATTCGTGTGGAATCTGTTGAATCAGACGTCGGCGCGGCCCGCTGTGCTGGGCTGTTTCGGCCTCCACGAATGGGCGATGGTCTATCGCGGCGGCGAGGACGCGATCCGTCACCAGTCAGTGCCGCTGCGGCTCGGGTTCGCCGGTACCGACGCGGTAGTCGAATCCCTGCCACTCAAATGCACGCACTACGACGCGTTCCGGTTCTTCACACCGGACGCGGCCCCCAAGAACTCGCTCCCGCTTGCACGCGAAACTCAGATCGATCACGAACAGCCGGGCTGCCTGCACGCCGGTATGGATCTGTACAAGTGGAGCTTCAAGTTGTTGCCACTCGTGGATTCCGATCTGGTGATGCGGTGCTTCGAACACGCGCTCCTGGCCCGTGAACTCGACATGCGCGCGAGCCCGTACGACCTCGCCGAGTACGGGTACTCCCCCATTCGTATCGAAACTCCCGCGGGCCGCGCCGAATACGTGCGTCAGCAACAACAGTTGGCGGATCGTGCTGCGCCGCTCCGCGATACGCTGGCAGAGAAGTGCCGGGAGCTTCTCGGCCACTGAACTGCCGAAAGGCGCCACATGGATCACGGGTACGGGTTCTATCTCGACGAATACCAACGTGACGTCGGGGTGCACACCGACGACCGACGCGGCCACATCGAATGCCCGGACTCGGCGGGCTTCCTTGCGGCGCACTTGCCGGTGTTCGACCTCGCTGCAGGCTCAGTCGCGGCCTTCGCCTCGGCAATTCATCGGTCAACCAGCCCGGGCGACGGACACTGGACCCTCGATCCCGAGCGCATCGCCGCGTCCTTCTCGAGCGATCGACTGTTCCGGATCGGCGGCGAACCGATCAACGGATTCTCCGAATACTCGGGGTTCTTTGCCGCCCGCGACGGTTGGGTCCGCACGCACGGCAACTATCCACACCATCGCGACCGCCTGCTCGCCATCCTCGAGCTCGACCATGGATCACCTAAAGATGCAGTGGCGCAACGGATATCCGAACTCAGCGCCATCGAGATCGAGCAGCAGGCCGCCGAGATCGGCGCCATCGCGGTCCGTGTTCGTACCGAGACCGAGTGGCGCCTGAGTGAGCAGTGCGCAGCTGCGAGGTCTGAGCCTCTGGTATCCATCCGAGTACGCGACGAGGGAAAACCCCGCACGCATCCGACGCGCCCACGTGTTCTCGACCTGACCCGCGTCATCGCCGGCCCGGTCGCGACCCGTGCCCTCGCGCTGGTCGGCGCTGACGTTCTGCGGATCGACCCTCCGGCGATCCCCGAGATCGGATGGCAGCACCTCGACAGTGGCCAGGGCAAGCGGTCGGCGCTTCTCGACCTGAAGTCCTCGGCGGAAGCGGCAGCATTCCGCGAACTCCTCGACACCGCAGACGTACTGGTCACCGGCTACCGTCCGGGCGCACTCGAAGCACTCATCGGGCAGGATCTTCCCGCCCACCTGATTCACGGGCGCGTCAGCGCATGGGGATGGAAAGGTCCGTGGGCGAATCGCCGCGGCTTCGACAGCATCGTGCAGGCCGCATCCGGTATCTCGTTCCTCGAGGGCGGCGAGAAACCGGGCGCACTTCCAGCGCAGGCCCTCGACCACTCGACCGGATACTTCTTGGCAGCTGGGATCCTCGACGCGTTGACGCTGCGCTCGCACGACGGCCGTGGCCGCGATGTCGACGTGTCATTGGCCAGCACCGGCGCCCGTCTTCTCGACGCACCCGGCCGAACCGTCCATCCCGGTCTACCGACCGCTCCCGGCCTGAATGCTGTTGTCAACCATGCCGACGTGACCACCGCACGACCCGCGCTGGCAGAGTTCGAGGACTACCCCGAACCAGCCCATCCGTGGGGATCGGATCGGGCGGAGTGGGCACACTGAGGGACCGGCACATTCAGGGCAAGATGGACCTGTGAAGTCACATACCTACACACTCGACCTTCAGTGGACGGGCGATCTGGGAACCGGAACGTCCAGCACGCAGGGATATTCGCGCAATCATGCAATATCCGCGGTCGGAAAGCCGGAACTTCTCGGCAGCTCCGATCCCTCGTTCCGCGGTGACGCGCAGCGATGGAACCCCGAGGAACTGCTCGTTGCCTCCCTCGCCCAATGCCACATGCTCTGGTACCTCGGTCTGGCAGCTGCCGCTGGGGTCGTCGTTCTCGACTACAGCGATCAGCCGGTCGGCAGCATGATCGAGGAATCCGATGGCGGCGGCCAGTTCATCGAAGTGACGTTGAATCCGACGGTATTGGTCGCGGAGGCGTCGATGGTCGAGAAGGCCGAGGAGCTTCACGGCCCCGCACACACGAAGTGCTTCATCGCTCGGTCGGTCAACTTCCCTGTCCTGCATTCACCGACGATCCTGGTGGCCACCGATGAGTGATACGCACAAGCTCATCGTCGACGTCGACACCGGCATCGACGACTCGTTGGCGCTTCTCTATCTCCTTGCCAGCCCCGAAGCCGAGATTCTGGGGATTGCGAGCACCGCCGGCAACGTTCCGGTGGAACAGGTCGCGGCCAACAACTTGAACTGGCTTGCGCTCTGCGGCGCCCCGGACATCGAGGTTGCACTCGGCGCCCGCGAGCCACTGGTCATCCCGTTGCGCACCACCGAGGAGACTCACGGTCCGCAAGGGATCGGCCATGCCGTCCTCCCCGATTCGGGTCGCAAGCGCTCGGTCCGAACGGCCACCGACCTCTGGGTGGATCTCGTCCGGGAGTACCCCGGACAACTCACCGGATTGGTGACGGGGCCGCTCACCAACCTTGCGCTGGCGATCAGACGTGAACCCGATCTGCCGTCTCTGCTGAAGCGACTGGTCGTGATGGGTGGGTCGTTCAACTATCCGGGCAACACGACGCCGACCGCGGAGTGGAACGTCTCGGTGGATCCGCACGCCGCCAAGGAGGTGTTCGACGCGTTCTCCGTCGTACCCGCGCACCGGCGCCCGATCATCTGCGGCCTCAACGTCACCGAATCCATCGAGATGTTCCCCGAACATGTGCGTCGGCTCGCCGAAGCTGCCGGGAGCACGCCGGAAGAGATCATCTCGCCTGACGACGGTCCCGACGTCCGCAGTTCCGCGTCCAACAGCGTGATCAGGCATATGTCCGACGCGATCCGGTTCTACATGGAATTCCATCGTGAATACGACCAGGGCTTTCTTGCTCACATGCATGATCCCTTTGCTGCTGCCGTCGCGCTCGATCCGAGCTTGGCGACGCTGAAGCCGGCAACGGTAGATGTCGAAACCGAGAGTCCACTGCTGATCGGAACGACGGTCGCGGACTGGGTCGGGCACTGGAAGCGTGAGCCCAACGCGGATATCGCGGTCAGCACCGATCCGGCGGAATTCTTTGATCGACTTGTCCACCGAGTGGGAAATTACGCCCGCGTCGTGGGTTGACCGAGCCGGGCACCGGCTATGCTCGCATGGACAGAACACCAACGAACGAGAACAAAGGACCTGACGTGCAGATTTCCAGCCACGATGCCTCCCCGGCATTTGCGCTCGGATTGATGGCGTTCTGGCCCACTCGTCGTAGCGCATGCTTCGATCAGGCGTGTTGCTGAGCGGCGATTCTCGCTGCCTGCACCCCTGACTTTGTCGCTTCTTCGCTCGGAGTCTGTCTTCTCATGTTCAACCTTCTTTTGTTCACCCTTGTCGGCGTCGGCGCCCAGCTCGTCGACGGCGCCCTCGGTATGGCCTTCGGTGTCACCGCAACCACTCTGTTGATGATCGGTGGCCTCGGTCCGGCTCAGGCCAGCGCCGCTGTTCACCTGGCCGAGGTCGGCACCACCCTCGCTTCGGGTGTGTCGCATTGGAAGTTCAAGAACATCGACTGGAAGCTCGTCGCCAAGCTCGGTGTGCCCGGCGCAGTCGGTGCATTCATCGGCGCAACCGTGCTATCGGGTCTGTCCACCGAAGCGGCAGTCCCCATCACGGCGACGATCCTGCTGGCCATCGGTATCTATGTGGCACTTCGCTTCTCAGTCCGCCCACCGGCCGTCGCGGACGCTCGCACCACCCCGCACACTGCACGTTTCCTGTCCCCACTCGGCCTGTTCGGTGGTTTCATCGATGCATCCGGCGGTGGTGGTTGGGGTCCGATCACCACCAGCACGCTGCTCTCGCGGGGCAAGACCGCGCCGCGCACCGTGATCGGCTCGGTCAGCGCCTCGGAGTTTCTGGTCGCCTCAGCCGCGTCGCTGGGATTTCTTGTCGGATTGGGTCGTGAGTCAGCTGGAAACCTCCTCGTTGTCGCCGGTCTCGCGCTCGGCGGTGTCATCGCTGCCCCGTTCGCGGCGTGGCTGGTCAGCCGCGTACCTGCCACCTTGCTCGGAACGGCGGTGGGCGGCGTCATCGTGTTGACCAACGCACAGAAGCTGTTCAAATCCTTCGACATCACCGGGGCGGTCACAGTGGCCGGCTACCTGGCCATTCTCGGCGCGTGGGCAGCGCTGCTGTTCTACGCGTGGAAGCGGTCCACGCTCACCCCAGCCGAGGCAGAAGGCGATTTCACGGGAGTCGAACTCGCTGTCGAGAACGAACTCACCGAGCCTGCGGTCAAACGCGAACGATAGCTCGTCACAGAAGAAATCCCGGGTATCCGCGCTCGGATACCCGGGATTTTGTTTTTTCGCCCTAGTTGCTTCCGTCGAACGCGTCGAGAATTCGCCCCGCCGCCAACGCTGCTGTCAGCGAACCGTCACGCACGCTCTGCTCGACGTCGGCCCGGATCGCACGCACCCGATCGTTGCTCGAGAGCCTGCGTAGCAGCTGATCGTTGACCATCGTCCAGGTCCAATCGACCTGTTGCTTGCGACGCTTCTCCTCGAACTGTCCTGCTTCGGTGAGCACCTCACGGTGTTTGGTGACAGTTCCCCAGAACTCGTCCAGCCCGACACCCTCGAGGCCGCTCATCGTGATGACGGGCGGCTTCCAAATGGCGTCGTGCGGGTAGATCAGGCGAAGCGCTCCGGCCAATTCGCGGGCAGCACCCTTTGCCTCGCGCTCATGCTTTCCATCGGCCTTGTTGACCGCCACCAGATCTGCGAGCTCGAGGACACCCTTCTTGATGCCCTGGAGCTGATCACCGGTACGAGCGAGGGTCAGGAACGTAAAGCAGTCCACCATGTTGGCAACAGTGACTTCGGACTGGCCGACACCCACTGTCTCCACCAGGATGACGTCGAAACCGGCAGCTTCGAGAAGCACGATGGTCTCGCGGGTTGCCTTGGCAACACCACCGAGCGTGCCGGACGTCGGTGACGGCCGGATGTACGCATTCGGTTCGACGGTGAGCCGAGCCATGCGTGTCTTGTCGCCGAGAATCGAGCCGCCGGTGCGGGTGGACGACGGATCGACCGCCAACACCGCAACCCGATGCCCCTTGCCCAGCAAGTACATTCCGAGCGTGTCGATGAAGGTCGACTTGCCGACGCCGGGAACGCCGGTGATGCCGATCCGGTGCGCTCCCCCGGCCTCGGGCAGCAACTTCAGTAGAAGCTGCTGCGCAAGGGCCCGGTGGTCGTCGCGAGTGGACTCGACGAGGGTGATCGCCCGAGCGAGGCCGGCACGCTGATTCCCGCGTACCGCCTCGGCGAGGGAATCAATGTCGATGGGCTGACGTGCCATCTTCAGTGACCCCCTTCTCAGCTGTGGTCGTGACCCAGTTGGGCGGAGAGCTTCTCCAACAATCCGCTGGCAGCGTCGGCGATGACGGTTCCGGGCGGGAAGATGGCAGCAGCGCCGGCCTCGTAGAGTTCGTCGAAGTCACCGGGCGGAATGACGCCGCCGACGACGATCATGATGTCGGGACGACCGGCCGCAGCCAGAGCCTCCCGCAGCGCCGGCACCAAGGTGAGGTGACCGGCTGCCAACGACGACACACCGACTACGTGGACGTCGTTGTCGGCCGCCTGATTGGCGACCTCTTCGGGGGTCTGGAACAGCGGTCCGACGTCGACGTCGAATCCGATGTCCGCGAAGGCCGTGGAGATGACCTTCTGGCCACGGTCGTGACCGTCCTGGCCCATCTTCGCGACGAGAATACGGGGACGACGTCCCTCGTCCTCGGCGAACTTCTCGACCAGTTCCATCGCCTTGCTGATGTTGCTCACCGTTCCTGCCTCGTCGCGGTACACACCACTGATGGTGCGGATCTCGGCCTGGTGGCGTCCGTACACCTTTTCGAGGGCGTCGGAAATCTCGCCGACGGTAGCCATCGCGCGGGCGGCGACAACAGCGAGGGCGAGGAGGTTGTTCTCCATGCCGCCTTCGGTGGATGCGGCAGCGCGGGTGAGGTTCGCGAGTGCGGCCTCGACGGCTTCCGGATCACGTTCTGCGCGAAGGCGAACCAGCTTCTCGAGCTGTTCCTTGCGGACCTTGGAGTTCTCGACCTTGAGAACTTCGATGGTGTCGACCTCGTCGGGAACGTACTTGTTGACGCCGACGAGCGGCTGCCGACCGGAGTCGATGCGTGCCTGGGTGCGGGCGGCAGCTTCCTCGATGCGCAGCTTCGGGATGCCTTCGTTGATGGCCTGAGCCATTCCGCCGGCTTCCTCGACCTCTTCGATGTGCTTACGAGCCCGGTTGGCGAGTTCGTTGGTGAGCCACTCGACGTAGTACGAGCCGCCCCACGGGTCGATGGGACGCACGGTGCCGGATTCCTGCTGCAGCAGCAACTGGGTGTTACGGGCGATGCGGGCGGAGAAGTCCGTCGGCAGTGCGATGGCCTCGTCGAGTGCGTTGGTGTGCAGCGACTGAGTGTGGCCCTGGGTGGCAGCCATGGCTTCGACGCAGGTACGCGGAACGTTGTTGAAGACGTCCTGCGCGGTCAGAGACCAGCCCGAGGTCTGCGAGTGGGTACGCAGCGAGAGCGACTTCGCGCTCTTGGGATCGAACTTGGCAACAAGCTCGGCCCACAGGAGGCGTCCGGCGCGGAGCTTGGCGACCTCCATGAAGAAGTTCATGCCGATGGCCCAGAAGAAGGACAGGCGAGGTGCGAACTTGTCGATGTCCATACCGGCGTCGAGGCCGGCGCGGATGTACTCGACGCCGTCCGCAAGGGTGTACGCCAGTTCCAGATCGGCCGTCGCTCCGGCTTCCTGGATGTGGTAGCCCGAGATGGAGATGGAGTTGTACTTCGGCATTTCCGCGCTGGAGTACGCGAAGATGTCCGAGATGATCCGCATCGAGGGCTTGGGCGGATAGATGTAGGTGTTACGAACCATGAACTCTTTGAGGATGTCGTTCTGGATCGTTCCGGCCAGCTTGTCCGGGGTGACGCCTTGCTCGCCTGCCGCGGCGACGTACAGCGCGAGAATCGGGAGCACAGCGCCGTTCATCGTCATCGAGACCGACACCTGCGAGAGGTCGATTCCGTCGAAGAGCTGACGCATGTCGAGGATGGAATCGATTGCGACACCGGCCATTCCGACGTCACCCGCAACGCGAGGATGATCGGAGTCGTAGCCGCGGTGTGTAGCGAGGTCGAAGGCAACCGAGAGGCCCTTCTGACCGGCCGCGAGGTTACGACGATAGAACGCATTCGACTCCGCGGCAGTGGAGAATCCGGCGTACTGGCGAATGGTCCACGGCTGGTTCACGTACATGGTCGGGTACGGACCACGCAGGAACGGCGCTGCGCCAGGGAAGCTGTCGAGCGGGTAACCGGACTCGGCGGCGGCCGTGCGGTCCGCACCGGTGTACACCGGCTTGACGTCGATGCCTTCCGGGGTGGACCAGACAACCTGCTCGGCGGCGTAGTTGTTGGCGTTTGCGCCCTCTTCGATGAGCGCCTGTGCCTGCTCGACCGACGGCGGTGTGGGTGCCGGAGACTGCGGGTCCTCGAGTGGGACCTCGGCGAAACTGCCGATCACGTGCTTGACCTCTCGTGTCGTCACTTGGAGCTTCCCGTCTCGATGAAGTCGAGCAGTTCGGTCAGAGCCGACACTGCGTCGATGCGGGCTGTGAGGAATCCGTCCGGGCGAGACTCGCCGGTCGCGTCGGCGACTGCCTTTTCCGGTCCTGCGAGCAGCACCTTGGTGATGCCGGCAGCGCGAAGTTCGGCGACGGCCGCTGCGGCGCTCTCGCCGTAGCGCTTGTCCGTGCCGCACAGCACCGCGACGGTGACACCGGAAGCCTTGACGGCTGCGGAGATGGCTTCTGCGCCTACCTCGAGGGGGCCGGGGTTGACTGCGTCGATACCACCCGAAGCGAGCAGGTTGGACGCAAACGTGGTGCGCACGTTGTGTTCTGCAACCGAGCCCAGCGGCGCGAGAAGCGCAGTGGGACGGGCGCCGCCGGCGGCGAGGAACGCGTCCGAACGGTCACGAAGCGCTTCGAATGCAGCTGCGTAGCGGGCGACGGACTGGCCGGGCTCGACGGCTTCGGCGGACAGCGGCGTTTCGCCGAGGTTCGGGAACTCGTTGACACCGGTGACCGTGGTCTTACGGTGTGCGATGTCGGAGTCGCGCTTGGCCTTCGTGGCAGCGATACGACCGGAGACGATTCCCGCTTCGAGTGCCGCCAGATATCCGCCGGCTGCTTCGATTTCCTGGAAGAACTCCCACGCGGTGGCGGCGATCTGCTGCGTCAGGTCCTCGACGTACCAGGAGCCCGCCGACGGATCGAGCACGCGGCCCAGGTGCGACTCTTCGAGGAGAAGCAACTGCGTGTTGCGCGCGATGCGCGAGGAGAAGGACTTGCTGACACCAAGGGTGCCGTCGGCCAGGGCGACGTCGAACGGAAGAACAGTCACTGCATCTGCTCCGCCGACGCCGGCGCCGAATGCGGCGAGGGTCGTGCGCAGCATGTTCACCCAGGGATCACGCTGAGCCATCATCGCGGCGGAGGTGACTGCGTGCTGCGGCGCTCCACCGAAGTCGGAAGCTCCACAGACCTGAGCGATGCGGGCCCACACGAGACGTGCGGCGCGGAACTTCGCGATGGTCTGGAACTGATCGTCGGTTGCCGAGTAGCGGAAAGCCAACTGCGACAACGCAGCACCGATGGTCAGACCGCTCTCTGCGGTGAGTGCGCGGAGGTATTCGAGTCCGGCGGCAATCGCGGCTCCGAGTTCCTCGGCGTCGCCGGCACCCGCGTTGTGGAAGGCCGTGCCGTCGACGGTGATCGCGTGCACGGTTTCCGCGCGAGCTGCAGCGAGGGCGGCCAACTCGACGGCGCCTGCAAATTCGACGTCGGCTGCGCCGGAGAACGAACTGGTCAGCGGCGCTGCACCGAGGTGGACTCGGATACTGCTGCGATCACTGACGCCGTCGCCGGCTTCGCCGCGAGCATCGAGGAGAGAGAAGAGTGCGCGGGCTGCATCGTTCACCTCGGCGCCTGCGTCGAGCGTGAGCGGTGCGAGGTCGAGAAGAACGCCCTCGAGCGCAGCGGCGAGGTCGGTGACCGGAACGCCGTCGGCGCCCACCTTCAACCAGAGTGCGCTGACTCCGTTTTCGAGGGCGTCCAGGATGGCGCGATTGGTCTCGGCCGCCGAAGCGGTTCCGAATGCAGCGGAAACCAACCAACCGGCATTGACATCACGGTGAGCGTCGACGCCACGCACGTACGGAAACGTGCCCGGCAAGCTCTGCTCGGGACGCTCGTCGCGTGGGCTGTAGAGCGGTGCGACAGTGACACCGTCGTAGGTGACGGTTTCGAGCAGTTTCTGTGGCTCGGGGCCCAGCTCTGCCGCATCGACTCTGCGGGACTTGGCGAGCACACCGGCTACGGAGCGCTGCCACTCCGCGTACGCCTGCTCGACAGCCTCGGCTTCTGAAGCTAATGACACTGTGTCCGCTCCCTCTCATTTTTTGCGTGAGCGCTTTACCGATAATCGGATTTGTTCGTTAGTTCTGTGATGCTAACCCGCGGTTGAGCCCAGATATCGTGAGGATCACGTCATGTTCTTCACAGGGCTGTTCGCGGCCACTTTCCGACCGGTCAGACGACGTGCAGATTCGGTCGTTCGTGCACGTGTGACCGGCCCTTACCTAGCGATTGTTCAGCATGTTTACGGGTTACCCGCGAGTTCGTTTCACTGGCCGGGACTACAGGTGAAGGCCACTCCGAAAGCCTAGTGGTTTTCGTCACAGCGCCGTTTCATTGTCGCCTGGAGCACGTCGCTTTCCCGCCCCCGTGGCAATGTTCGACTCACGATTGCGGGTCGGCAGTCGGCCCGGTTCACCGTTCGCAGGTAGCCTTGTGACCTGTGATGGGACGCCTGCTGGACCGAAGATTGATCGCAATAGTCCTGGTAGTGCTCGCTTTGTTCCTCGCAGCCCTCCTCGCCCCACATCCCACGGTGTCCCAGGTGCGAGAGTGGGCGGACTCGGTTGGCCCGGCGTTTCCCCTCGTGTTCTTCCTGGTTCATTCGATAGTCACCGTCGCGCCGTTCCCGCGCACCGTCTTCACCCTCAGTGCGGGGGTTCTTTTCGGCTCGGTGACCGGCATCGCTCTTACCGTGGCGGCAACGACTGTGAGCGCCGTTCTGGCCCTCTACCTGGTCCGCGCCATCGGCCGTGACGTCGTGTGGCAACGGATTTCGAGTCCGACGATCCGGCGGGTGGACGAGCGGATCGAAAAGCGGGGGTGGCTGGCCGTCGGCTCTCTGCGCTTGATCGCGTTTGTCCCCTTCTCGGTGGTGAACTACTGCTGCGGCATTTCGTCGATCCGGATCGTGCCCTACATCCTTGCCACCGTCGTCGGCATCTTGCCCGGCACTGTTGGGATTGTCGTTCTGGGCGATGCGCTCTCCGGCGAAGCCGATCCTCGTCTCCTGATTCTGTCCGGGATCTGCATTGCGATCGGCATCGCCGGTCTGGTGTTCGACGCTCGCCGTCAGCCTTCACCGGGCGAAACCATCGTTGACAACGGTCAACCTCAAGAGGTTGATTTGATTGAGTCAACCCAAAACGATTGACTATTGAAAGTCAACTATCTAGCATTGACTAATGTTCGTACTGACAGTGGATCAGCGAGGTAGCCGACGCGATGTCGACCGCGTCGGGGACATCATCGACGACATGGTCGATCGCAGGCTCCTGCGGCCGTTCGAGCGCACTGCGGGCGACGAGATTCAAGCGGTGACAGACGATCCGGCGCTACTCGTCCTCGTCGCACTCGAGCTGATTCGGCGCGAGCACTGGAGTGTCGGGATCGGGATCGGTCCCGTCGAGCAGCCTCTCCCACGGCAGACCCGGGCCGGACGCGGACCGGCATTCGAAGCTGCTCGGATCGCCGTCGAGCGAGCCAAGCGAGCTCCGGCCAGAATTGCCGTCGAACAGGCGCCGGCCGACAGCTCACGCGACGAACTCGCCGCCGATGTCGATGCCGCGTTCACCTTGCTCGGAACGATTGTCACGAGACAGACGAAGGACGGACGCGAAGCCATCGCTCTGATGGACAGCGGACTCACTCAGGTCAGCGCGGCGGCCCACCTCGGAATCACCAAACAGGCCATGTCCAAGCGACTCCTGACAGCCGGGTGGCACGCAGAACTCGCGGGGCGCAGACTCGCAGAACGACTTTTGGTCAGACTCCAGCCCTAGACTGCTCACGCTCGCACCGGTACAAACTCGTCGACACAGCAGGGGGCTCGAATACATGGTCGTTCTGGCGTTGATCGCGCTCGCCGTCGCCGCCGCGGCACCAGCAGTTGCAGCGGCACTGGGACCGCTCAGTCGTGGTCGACTGGAAGTCCCCGAATGGGCGTCGTCCGTGGTGGCTCTTCCGGCGCTGGGTGTTGCCGCACTGGCATCGACCCGAACGACCCCGGTCACCGGTTTCGCTCTCGGGGCGACGCTTGTCCTGTGCGTACTTGCCGCCGCCACGGCCGGTGCACCGTTGGTACTTGCCACCTTCAAGATCGCTCGTCGCCAACCGGACGGGAGCCCGGCACCGGACGCCGGACCTCTTCGCGGCGGACGTGTGATCGGCATCCTCGAACGGCTCGCGGTGGCGGCGTCGATTCTCGCAACCTGGCCGGAGGGGATCGCGATCGTCTTGGCAGTCAAGGGGCTCGCACGATACCCGGAACTTCGCGAACCTCACGCGTCCGAGCAGTTCATCATGGGAACTTTCGTCAGTGTCCTCTGGGCGATCGCTGTATGCGGAACGGGACGGGCACTCATCACGTAGGTGACGAGTGCCCGTCCCGATTACTACGAGAGGAGCCTACCGGCGCTGGCCGCCCTCCGGCGGCTGATCCTGGTAGGGGTACTTCTGCTGGAACTCTTCGCGTTCGGACGGCAGCGGTAGCTGACCGGGCCAAGGATTTTCACTCTGCTGCGGCAGCGCGGGATCTACGAATCCGGGCTGCTCGGGCGCACTTTCACGGAGGTGCCTGACCGCAGCTGCCGGATCTTCGACGGGAGTACGTGCAGCAACTTCAGCAGCACGGACTGCTTCTGCGATAGCCGGATCGGATTTCGTTTCGAACCACTCCGCCACCTCAGCTGAATCGTCCTCAGGGTTGGGAAGATTCTCTTCGGCGGCCGGCGGCTCGTAACGGAAGACACCGTCCTGCCCCTGCGCGCCAAGCGTTTTCGCAAATCCCTTCAGTGCGTCACCGAAGTCGCTGGGTACGAGCCACACCTTGTTCGCATCGCCTTGCGCCATCTGCGGCAACGTCTGAAGATACTGGTATGCAAGCAATTCCGGAGTCGGCTTACCGGACTTGATAGCAGCAAAGACCTTCTCGATGGCCTTGGCCTCGCCTTGGGCCTGCAAGTACTTGGCCGCGCGGTCACCTTGGGCCCGAAGAATCTGGGACTGACGCTCACCCTCGGCGTTGAGGATCGAGGCCTGCTTGTTGCCCTCGGCGGAAAGAATCTGGCTCTGCTTGGCACCCTCGGCTGTCTTGATAGCGGATTCGCGGTGGCCTTCAGCCGTCAGAATCATCGCGCGCTTCTCGCGGTCCGCCTTCATCTGCTTTTCCATCGACTCCTGGATGGAGGGCGGAGGATCGATGCTCTTGAGCTCGACGCGGGCCACTCGCAGGCCCCAGCGGCCGGTCGCCTCGTCGAGGACACCACGAAGCTGACCATTGATGGAATCACGCGAGGTCAGCGTCTCTTCGAGGGTCATTCCGCCGACGACGTTTCGCAGCGTCGTGGTTGTCAACTGCTCGACGGCAGCGATGTAGTTGCTGATCTCGTACACCGCAGCTTGCGGATTGGTGACCTGGAAGTACACCACCGTGTCGATGGACAGTGTCAGGTTGTCCTGGGTGATCACCGGTTGCGGTGGGAAGGAGACCACCCGCTCACGAAGATCCACCTTGGCGCGCACACGATCGGCGAACGGGATCAAGAATGTGAGCTGACCGGACACCGTCTTCGAATACCTACCGAGCCGCTCGATCACCGCGGCTTCTGCCTGCGGTACCAGTGCTACCGACTTCGCGACCACCAAGATCACGAATAGCACCAACACACCGAGCACTATGAGTGCTGCCATTAAGGTCCCCTCCAGACGACTGCTGTTGCGCCGTTGATTTCCATCACCGTCACCTTGGTGCCCGGCGGGTACACCTCGGTGGTGTCGTACGGCCTGGCAGTCCACACCTCGCCGTCCAACTTGACCTGCCCGGAATGCTCGCCCACTTCTTCCAGAACCAGAGCGTGCTTACCTTCGAGTGCCTGAATTCCGGTCGGGGTCGGTGGCGGACTACCGAAGCGACGCAACATGATCGGTCGCACGCCCAGGACGAGGGCGGCGGAGAACACTCCGAACATGACGGCGTCGACCCACACCGGGAAGTCGGTGACAGCACTGACACCGGCAGTAGCGAGCGCCCCACCGGCGAGCATCAGCAGGAAGAAATCCCCCACCAGCGCTTCGGCCCCGGCGAGCACCAGTGCTCCGATCAGCCAAATAAGTGCAGCCACAACACCATCTAACCAGAATGTGTGACCCAGGCCGCCGCTACGTCAGTTCGGCTCGGTAACGAAATCGACAAGTTGTTCGACGGCACCGATCAAGGGAGCTTCCAGATCGCGGAAGCTCTCGACCGAGTTGTAGACCCGCCGCCAGCCCTCCTGAGGTGTCCCCCAGCCCAGTTCGCGGCAGATTCCCGTCTTCCAATCCTCGCCGCGTGGAATCTTCGGCCAGGAGGCGATTCCGACAGATTTGGGACGAACGGCCTCCCACACGTCGATGTACGGGTGTCCGGTCACCAACACGTTCGGGCCGAGGCCCTGAGTCAGTTGGGTTTCCTTGGAACCGGTGACCAGGTGGTCGACGAGGACACCGACACGGCGGCCGGGGCCCGGCCCGAATTCGGCAAGCCGCTCCCCCAGATTGTCGAGCCCTTCGAGATGTTCGACGACAACACCTTCGACGCGAAGGTCATGGCCCCACACCCGCTCGACGAGGGCAGCATCGTGTACTCCCTCCACCCAGATCCGGCTGGGCAGTGCCGTGCGTGCACGTAAGCCTTCGACTCGGGTCGAACCCGAAGCCGATCGTGCGGGTTTGGTGGACGCGGGCTTGGGGGCCGGGCGAACGAGGGTGACCGGTGAGCCGTCGATGAGGAAGGCCGCCTCGCGCATCGCGAACAACCGCGTCCGGGAACGCCCGTCCTCGAGTCGCACGAAATCGCCGTCGTACGTGCGCTCGAAACCGACTACCGCACCGCAGAATCCTGTCGCCGCATCCTCGACGACAAGATCACGTTCGGCCGCCACTTCAGGCGTCACGCGCTTCTGTTTGCGGGTATGACCCGCAAAAATGTCACCGTATCCGTTGCCACCGCTCACGCCGGATCACGCTAGGTCACAACGCCGGGGCCGCGCATGTCGCCACGCCGAACTAAACTTCACGGTCATGAGTTCTCCCAGCGCAACCCTCACCGTGTGGGCAGCGTCATGGCTCGCCGGCGACGCTGCGCCGGACGACGTCATCGACGCCCTTGCCGCGTGGGCGCCGATGCACCTGATCGGCGCTGCCGATGCGGAAACCGCGGTCCGCCACGATCTCGAGTGGCCGGGAGTCACGGCTTCGGGTGTGTCCACCCTGTTGAGAATCGCCCGCTCGGAGGCTGCTGAAGTCCGCCTGGTCCTTCCTACGGCCGGCGATGTACGTGGCCTGCCCACTGGCACCGAGTTCGCACGCGCTGCGATCGCAACGGGTGAAGGCATACAGATCGGCGCCGTCGGCAAGCCGGGAGTCGGCCTCGTGCCGTCGAAGGAAGGTCCGGACGTCTTGCGGTGGACGGTTTTCTCCATTCCCACTGTGGCGGGCAGCGCCGAATCGATCGGACTCCGTGAAGCCGAATACGAACTGCGCCAGGCTGTTCGGGACGCAGCGGAGGTGCTCGGCGGGCTTCCGACCGTAGCCACCGGAATGCCTGGGGGCGACGCTCGTACGCTGGTCGCCGAAGCGCTGCAGGCCCAGGCCGGGTACCGCTGGCCGTCGACACTGTCACCTCGGCATCTACAGGTGATCGACACCGCCGACAACGTGGCAGCCATTCTTACCGTCGCTGCGTCGGTCTCGACCAATCAGGCCCCGAGCGTGTCCACTGCGCAGAGGCGTGACGACCTGCTGCGACGACTGTGGGACGTCGTTCGCACTGCCCGTGTCGCGTCGGCGAACAGCGTGTCGATCAGAGCTTGAGCACGAAGTTCCGGCGTTTCTCGGCAAACCCGTTGCGGTCACCGAACATGTCGATCTTCATCTCTTCGAGCTCACGCTCCTCGTAGGGCTCCACCGGATCACGTTCCAGTCGAAGACGTTTGCGCTCCAGCATCGATTCCATCCGATCTCCTTCGAGCAAGTCGGTGGCGACCTCGAGCAACCACGCCTCGAACAGATCCGGCCGTCTGGGGCCGATCGCGTCGACAAGTCCGATGTCCAAGGCTCGACGGATACCGATCGCACTGCACTCGGCCAGCAGGCTGCGGGCCTGCTCCTCGCCGACCCGAGCCGGAAATGTGTACGTGTGCAGTTCCGAGCCGAACAGGCCCATCGTGGCGTAATGAGGATTGAGAACCACACCGTCCCTGGCCACGACTACGTCGGCTCCAAGCGGGAGCATGACCCCGCCGGCACCGGCGTTGCCTGTGAATGCCGCCACCACAACCTGTTCCGTACAGGTGACGATCGCTTTCGCGATCTCGTTGATGGCTTTGATATTGGCCCACGCTTCTCCGGCTTGATCCGACGCTGCCTCGATGACGTTGAGGTGGATACCGTTGCTGAATCTGTCGTAGTCACCCGTCAGGACAAGGATCTTGGTGTCCTGCGCGATCGCCCAGCGGAGCCTGGCGGCCAGTCGGGCGCATTGCTTCGTACTCATAGCACCGTTGTAGAAGCGGAACGAGAGATATCCGATTTCGCCGTCGCGGTGATAGTCGGTCTCGGGGTAACGACTCTCCCAGACCTGTGGAACGAACACGTCCGGACGTACGACCGCGGTCGACGGAAGTTTGACATTGCCGGCGCCGACGAGCCGCGCATGTCCGATCCATACGGAGCCCGCACCGGTGGCGACACGTATCGCCTGGTGGAAGTACTCGACAATTGTGCCGGGCGCTGCATCGACGTGGGTATCGGGGTGAGCGTCGTAGACGTAGACCCGGTCGAGCCCCAACTGAACGGCGACGCCGGGAAACCCGTCGGCGGCGTTGACGGCGCGGACGATGCTCGACGCGTCTTCCTCCCAGCTGAAAACGCGATCGGCCTGTTTCATGCTGGGCCTCGATCGGGCCGATGCCACGGGCCGCGCAACTCGGTCCGATGGGATCGCCTTGAAGTCAGGAGTACGGAAATGTTCGACGACCTCCGTAATGCACTCCATCGCCGCGTCGGTGACTGCCTCGTTGTATACCGAAGATTTGGTTACACCGCTCTGGAGTTCGAATGTCCGCCACGCCCACACCGCTCCGGCATCGAGTTCCTCGGCGGCCTGCAACGCGGTCACTCCCCAGATCGGTTCGCCATCCGTTATCGCCCAGTCCAGCGACGACGGTCCGCGATCACCGGGCGGGCCGGGATGGATGATGATCGTTGTCCACCGCTGCCAAATAGATTCCGGTACATAGGCTTTCAGAAACGGGCAGATGATGAGATCAAAATCTCCCGCAGACGTCGCGGCCAGCACTGCGTCCGCGTCGGCGACGACGGCGGTGCGGACTTGGTGCCCCGCCTCGCGAAGAACAAGACCAGCCCGCTGCGAGAGACCATTGTCGGAGGTGACGAGAAGAAGCACGCTCAACGGTGGCGCGGAAGCCGCGCGTGGGCGTGAGCGCCGGAACAGCGCCGCCGTCGCCGCTCGCAGACGACCCCTGCCCGTTGCATCTTCGCGTAGCTTCGTCGTTGCTCCAGCGCTGGAAATAGCCACAGAAGTCGTGAGTGCGGCCGATTTGGGCATCGGTCTAACTTCGGGGGTCGAAACCATGGATTCCTGCTCGCATGCTCGGGTATCTGCAGCGCAGACCGAACTCCCCCCAGAGCAGGACCGACGCACCGATAGATTGATTGAGGTATTTAGGGACTTTATACCTACCGTCGGTTTGTTTCAATAGCTATTTTCAGGCAAACCGATTGATCGGTCAACCCGCAGTCTTGTGATTGATCGCGATATGGCGGTCGATGCGAATATGTTCGTCCAGCGTCGGGTAGCGCAAACCGGTGTCCTGGCTGTACCCCTGACGGCGCAACCAATCCAGGACATCGCCCCAGAACCAGATCCCCCCGGCGACCGAGTTGTACGGAATCGGAAAGGGAGTGGCCGCCTGCCGGACCCCTCGCACCCATTGTCCGACAGCCTGCCTCGTCACTCCCGCACGGTCGGCAATGTCCTGACGTGACACCAAATCGGGATGCGTCCGCTGGGGACGCACGCCTGCAGCCACCAACTGGTCGACCACGGTGATAGCCGTCGTCGCCGCTCGCATACCTTCCGAGGTGAGCGTCAGCAACTGCAGTCCACGCCGGTCCTCGACCTTTCCGCCCAAGCTCTCTTCGATCGCCTGCTCTTGCGAGACTGTCAGCATCTGAACGATGAATGTGAATTCGTAACGGTGATAGAGGTCTTCGGCCACGCAATGAACATAGCCGTAAGCTGCACTGTTTCCACATGGACACACCCGGATCCCGCCCTCGCACGCACAATGGGCAGATGATCGACGTGGACGACAGTCAGTTCGAGGACATGGTCAAGCGGGCGCTCGACAGTCTGCCCCCGAAGTTGGGTGCGGAGATGGCCAACGTCGCGGTGACCGTTCAACTCGAAGGGGGACGACCGGGGTTGCTCGGGTTGTATCAGGGCATCCCACTGACCAAGAGAACCACCACGTACGCCGGCGTCCTCCCCGACCGCATCACGATCTACCGCAGGGCCATCTGTGCGATCTGCAGCACCGAAGACGAGGTGATCGAGCAAGTTCGCCGAACCGTGATCCACGAAATCGGCCACCACTTCGGGATCGGAGATCCCCGGTTGCGTGAACTCGGATGGTGACAACCGACTCATCTACAAGTCGGAAATCAGCTAGAGGTTGATAATCGGCGAATTGTCATGTCAGCTGTACCAAACCCGCAACAATTGAACACTTACAGGAGTTCGCATGGTCAATTTGATCCAGATCGCCCCGAAGAATGCCCCGACGTTTGCGATGAGCCGACAGAAGGCCGCCGAACTGCTGGGCATCTCGGTCGACAGCGTTGCGTTTCTCCTCAAGTCTCGCTATCTCCCGGATCTGGACGCCGGCCGGTTGATCTCGATGGCCAACCAACCCTGGTTGTACTCGGACGGCGACTTTCCCGTGCTGCAGCAAGGTGCATCCGAACTAGCACCGAAGAAGATGCTCCCCGCCCGTAAGTACATCGGCGAGAGCGCAATTCACTCCGACGCCGAATGCGTGGAAGCCAACCAGGGGCAGTGGGCGGGATTCAACGTCGACCATGTGCTCGGCGCCCGCTTCCTGCCTGTGACGCTGCGCAAGTTTCCGGTGTCGGTGCTGCAGATCCACGACGTCAACGACGATGACGAAGAACGAGTGTCATTTGTAGCGACCCTCGCCGGGCGAGTCCGCGAACTGGGGGCGCCCAAGCTCAACTTCATCGACCCGTCACTGAGCCCCGAGGATCGACAGATCGTCGAGACGCTCCTCACCTCACGCAGCACGTCCACCGTTCCGGGACCCTGCGGAAAGCTGAAGCAGCCGAACTCCTGAGCGTCGGAAAGCTTCCGTCAGCGGGGGCGCTGAACGGCCGCGCAGCAGTTCACCGCACACGAGAGACCGTTGGTGGTCGAGCCGAGCAGCGGCTCGACCCCCAATCGCAGTGGCTGCTCGGCGTCGGCCAGTTCCCGAACGAGCGTGGGCACCAGCTGCGCAAAACGCTGATCGCGGCCGGGTGTCGCTGCGCGCACGAAATCCATACCGAGTTCGGCCGCCTTGTCCTTGGCCTCGGTGTCCAGGTCCCACACCACTTCGAGGTGATCGGAGACGAAACCGACAGGACACACGATCACGGCGCGAACGTCCTTGGCGGACAGCGTATCCAGGTGATCACAGATGTCGGGGTCGAGCCACGGAACCTGCGGCGGGCCTGATCGCGACTGCCACACCAGATCAAAATCTTCGACGCCGACGGCCTCGGCAACCAACTTCGCAGCCTCGGCAACCTGTCGGCTGTAGAGGTTTCCGCCCTCTGCCGGCGGCCCTGCATTGCGGTCTGCGGCACTCGGGACCGAATGCGCCGTGAACACCAGGCGCGCGGTATCGCGAGTCGCTTCGGGCAACTCTGCGCGGGCCGCGCGCACACCGTCGGCGAACGCGCCGACGACGAGCGGATGGTCGTAGTACTGACGAAGTTTTGTCAGCGTCGGTGCGCCGTCACCGACGGCTTCACGGGCACGGACGATGTCCTCGTGGTACTGCCGACATCCCGAGTAACCGCCCCACGCCGACGTGGCGAACACGGCGGCATTGCGGACACCGTCCTCGCGCATCTTGGCGACGGTGTCTTCGACCATCGGGTGCCAGTTGCGGTTGCCGAAGTACACGGGCAGGTCCACGCCGGCTGCTGCCAACTCACCTTCGACCCGTTCGATCAGGTCTCGGTTGAGCGCGTTGATGGGCGAAACTCCACCGAAATGCATGTAGTGCTCGACAACGGCGTCGAGCCGCTCCGGTGGCACTCCCCTACCGCGCGTGACGTTTTCGAGGAACGGCCGTACGTCTTCGGGTTTTTCGGGACCGCCGAACGACAAAACGAGAAGAGCATCGAACTGCATGTCCATACTTGCGGTCATGAGTTCAATCTTGCGTGATGCCGTTCGGCGGGGGTCACCCGGGTACTCACCTGTGTAGTAGAAGGGGTGCTACTAGCCGACCATCGCGTGGAAGCCGCCGTCGACGTAGATGATCGACGCGGTCGTGCCGGGCAACCAATCCGAGAGAACGGTGCAGACCGTTTTGGCGACCGGCTCGCGATCGTCGACGTCCCAGCCGATGGGCGCAGCACCGTCCCATGCGGTGTTCAGCTTGTCCAACTCCGCGCCCGGACCGGTGCTGTCGCCGGCAATGGCCTTGGCGGCCAGGGTCTTGATCGGGCCGGAGGACACCAGGTTCGAGCGGATGCCGCGGACGCCGACCTCTTTGGCCACGTACCGATTGACGGCCTCGAGGGTTGCCTTGGAGACACCCATCCAGTTGTAGAAGGGCATTGCGCGTGCCGGATCGAAGTCCATTCCGACGATGGACGCGTTGTCGTTGAGCACTGGCAGCAAGGCCTTGGCCAGTGCGCTGTACGAGTATGCGGACACCTCGAGTGCGACCGCCACGTCTTCCCACGGCGCGTCCATGAACGGGCTTCCCAGGCAGGAGCGGGGAGCGAAGCCGATCGAGTGGACCACGCCGTCGATACCCTCGGGAGCCAGCTCGCGCACACGCTCGGCGAGAGATGCGAGATCCTCCGAGCTCTGGACGTTGAGCGAGATTGCCGGCGGCACGGGCTGCGGCAGTCGCTGGGCGATGCGATCGATGAGGCGCAGACGATCGAATCCGGTGATCAGTACCTTCGCGCCCTGCTCCTGCGCGACCTTGGCCACGTGGAACGCGATCGACGAATCGGTGATGATGCCGGTGACAAGAATGGTCTTACCCTTGAGCAAACCGCCCATGAGATGTCCTCCTGATTTCAGACGTACGAGAAAGGTGTGTGTGCGAAAAGCGGGTCAGTGCCCCATGCCGAGTCCGCCGTCGACGGGGATGACTGCACCCGAGACGTATGCCGAATCGTCGGAGGCGAGGAAACTGACAACTGCTGCAACATCTTCCGGCTTTCCGGTCCGCTGCAACGGGATGAACTCGGTGGCCTTGTCCTTCACGTCGTCGCCCAGTGCTGCCGTCATGTCGGTCTCGATGAAACCCGGTGCGACGACGTTGGCGGTGATCGAACGCGAGCCGAGTTCCCTTGTCAGGGAACGAGCGATACCGACGATGCCTGCCTTGGACGCGGCGTAGTTGACCTGGCCGGCTTGTCCTGCCAGACCCACCACCGAACCGAGGAAGATGAAGCGTCCGAAACGCGCGCGCAGCATCGACCGGGTCGCACGCTTCGAGAGGCGGAACGTACCGGTGAGGTTCGCGTCGACGACGCTCGTGAACTGCTCTTCGCTCATTCGCATGATCAGTGTGTCGTCGGTGACGCCGGCATTGGCGACGATGACCTCGACCGGCCCCTGGTGCGCTTCGACCTCTTTGAATGCACGGTCGATCGACTCGGTGTCGGTGACGTCGCAAACGACGCCGAACAACCCTTCGGGGACACCGGAACCGCGGTGCGTGACGGCTACCTTGTGGCCGTCTGCGGCGAGCCGCTGAGCGACGGCCAAGCCGATTCCGCGGTTACCGCCGGTGACGAGCACCGAGCGCGGTGTGGTGACGGTCCGTTCGGAAACCACTGTCGTGGGAGGGGTAGACATGGCGATCAACCTATCAATTCTCTGCGGGCCGCGTACCAGCGGTATTTGGACAATTCGGAACTGCTCTCGATCAGGGCAGACGCTGCCTGCGTACCAGGGCAATCGTCAGACCAGCGGTCGCGAACACGACGCCGAGGACCAACCACGGTCGACTCGCATCGCCTCGTGTCGTCTCGAAACCGATCTGCTCTTCGAGCGTGTCGTACACCTGGCGCAGTTCTTCGAGGCTCGATGCCGTGAAGAAACTTCCGCCGGACAGGTTGGCGATCTCCTTCAGTGACGCATCGTCGACCGGGACGGGGATTCGGTCTCCTTCGATCTCGACTCGCCCGTATGTCGTTCCGAAGGAAATGGTCGAGATCGGAACACCCTTGTCCTTGGCCTGACGGGCAGCGGTGAATCCGCCCCGCGGATCGTCCGAGTTCTCGGGAACGGTCTGCTTACCGTCTGACAGCAACACGATGCGCGCCGGTGGCGCCTGATCGCTGCCGCCGAGAACAGCCGACAGCGTGTCGATCGACTGCAACGAGGTGAAGATCGCTTCGCCCGTCGCCGTTCGCTCACTGAGCTTGAGGTTGTCGATGGCGACCTTCGTCGCGTCACGATTCGTGGTGGGCGACACCAGAACCGAAGCGGTTCCGGCAAATGCGACCAACCCGAGGTTGATGCCGGGAGTCAGACCGTCGGCGAACGACTTCGCAGCTTCCTGCGCTGCTGCCAATCGCGTCGGCTCGACGTCGGTGGCCTGCATCGACAGCGACACGTCGATCACGAGGATCACCGTGGCACGGTTTCGCGGGACCTTCTTGTCTGCCGTCGGACCGGCAAGGGCGACGGTGAAGAACACCAATGCGATGACCATCAGAATCGCCGGAATATGACGCCACCGCCCGGGCCGCGAAGGCGCGACCTTCTCCAACAGTGCGAAGTTCGTGAACCGAAGTGTGTGCTTGGCTCGCTGCTTCTGCACGAGTACGTAACCGACCACCAACGCGGCGATGACAGCGAGGAACAGCAGCCACCACGGTGCGGTGAATTGAGAAAGACTCACGAACGAACGCCCCCAGTTCCGGCGCCGGCACCATAACTGTGTCGGCGTGCCGAGATGAATCTCACGACGTCGGCGATCCAGTCCCGATCGGTGTGCAGGGACATGAGCGGTGCGCCGCAGCGACGTAGAGCTTGCCTGACCTCGACGCGGTGCTCGGCGGCGACTCTGGCGAAGTCGGCACGCAGTTGCGGCGTCGTGGTGAATTCTCTCGTTCGGCCGGACTCGGGATCGTGGAGCACAACGTCGCCGACGTCCGGAAGTTCGAGGTCGCGCGGATCTACCACCTCGACGCCGAGCACGTCGTGACGTCCCGAAATGGCGCGCAGCGAGCGTTCCCAGTCGATCGGCCCGAGGAAGTCGCTGATGACGACCGCGAGTCCGCGCCGACGCTGTGGGCGTCTGAGCGCTTCGATCGCGCCGACCAGATCACCGCGTACCCCGTCCGGAGCGTGCGGAGTCGTCGCAATCTTGCGGAGCATCGCCTGTGCGTGAATGCGCCCACCGCGGGCCGGAATTCGAGTTGTCTGGGCGCCCGTCGAGATGATGGCGCCGACGCGGTTACCGCCCGAACTGGTCAGGTGAGTGATCGCCGCGGCTGCGGCGACAACCAGGTCGCGCTTCTCGCATCCAGCGGTCCCGAAGTCGAGACTTGCAGACAGGTCGATGACAAGCCACGTCTCGAGCTCACGATCCGCGACCGACTGGCGCACGTGTGGGTGCGTCGTCCGTGCAGTCACGGACCAATCCATCTGCCGCACGTCGTCGCCCGGCTGATACTCGCGGGCGTCACCCGGTTCGGAACCCGGGCCGGGAATCAGGCCGAGGTGATCGCCGTGCAGCACACCGTCGAGGCGACGACGAACCGTCAGCTCGAGGGTGCGCAGCGCAGCGGTGAGTTTGGGATCGCTGAGCTCGCCGGATCGGAACGACGGCGGCGAACCGGTGGATCCGGCGGGTGTCGCCTGGCCACCGTCGCGGCCTTCGGTCACTGCGGGCGACTCATCGTCTCAGCGGTCGCGATCGGCGCGCCGTTTCCCTGTGGATCGACTGTGCCCTGTGGATTCGCGGTGCCCTGTGCGTTGAACTGAGGTGCCTGCGGTGCGCCCTGCTGAGGCGGACCGGGAACGGTAGGAACAGGCCGCGCGGCGATCTGCGGCAGTCCGACGGTCTGCAGCACCCGGGCGATGACCGCGTCGGGAGTCACCTCGTCGGCCATGGCGTCGTAGGAAAGAACGAGGCGGTGGCGCAACACGTCCGGGATCACCTCGATGACGTCCTGCGGCACGACGTAGTCGCGGCCGCGGACGAGAGCGAGAGCCCGCGACGCGGCGATGATGCCGAGCGTCGCGCGGGGTGAGGCGCCGTACGCGATCCAGCCCGCGACGTCCTCGAGTCCGACCTCACGCGGCGTACGCGTAGCGGCGATGACCCGGACAACGTAGTCGACGAGCGCGTGGTGGACGAAGACGTTGCTGGCGACGCGTTGGAGCCGCACCAACTCCTCCGGACCGAGGATCTGGTGCGGCTCCGGGGCTGCCACGCCCATCCGGTAGACGATTTCGCGCTCTTCCTCCACTGTCGGGTAGTCGACGAGGATCTTGAACAGGAAGCGGTCGCGCTGTGCCTCGGGGAGCGGATAGACACCCTCGTTCTCGATGGGGTTCTGCGTCGCCATCACCAGGAACGGATCGGGCATGTGGTACCGCTTGCCACCGATCGAGACGTGGCGTTCTGCCATCACCTCGAGGAGCGCGGACTGCACCTTGGCCGGGGCACGGTTGATCTCGTCGGCCAACACGAAGTTGGCGACGACGGGTCCGAGTTCGGTGTCGAACTCCTCGCGGCCCTGACGGTAGATGCGCGTGCCGATGAGGTCGGTTGGCACCAGGTCGGGGGTGAACTGGACGCGGGAGAATGAACCGCCGACGACCTTCGCGAAAGTCTCGACGGCCAGCGTCTTGGCGACACCGGGTACGCCTTCGAGGAGGACGTGCCCCTTGGCGAGAAGTCCGACGAGAATGCGCTCGACAAGCCGGTCCTGCCCGACGATGACTCGCTTGACCTCGTAGATCGCTCGTTCCAAGGTCTGAACGTCGGCTGCCAGGGAAGGTGCTGCTCCGTCCGCACTTCCGCTCGCCTTGCTTACGTCGACCGTTCCGACCGAATCTTCACGTGAGGTCACCAAGAATCCATCGCTTTCACCTAAAAAAGTACCGACAGTAACGTGTTCCCCGTCAACTATTCCAGGTAGTTGCGCTCGATGCCGTAACACCACGTCGGGAACTTGATAGTTCCCTGACAATGCGGGTGTCAGCGGCATTTCCTCTGACGGTCAGGACACCAGTCGGACGGCGTACGGCGTCATTCCGCCCCAGCGAACCGGGGAGACCATGACACTCGAACCGGATTGTGGTGCCTCGAGCATCTGCCCGTTACCGAGGTAGAGCGCCACGTGCTGGCTGGCGTTGGGGCCGTAGAAGATCATGTCGCCGCGTTTCATCTCCGAAGACGGAACCTGCGTGCCCGCGGTGTACTGATAGCCGGTGTAGTGCGGCAGCGAGATTCCGATGCCGGCGAAGGCGTAGATCATCAAGCCCGAGCAGTCGAACCCGACTTTGTTGAAGTCGCCGTAACTGTCGGCGACGCCGCCGTCACGGATGCCTCGCGTCGGACCGTTTTCGTCGCCGCCGCCCCAGGCGTACTGCACGCCGAGCTGAGACATTCCGCGGTCGATGACGGATTCGATTGCAGCGCTTCCGGTAACGGAAGGCTTCGGCGTGCTGGGCTTCGGCGTCGTCGGCTTGGGGGTGGTGGGCTTGGGCGTCGTGACCGTTTCCTCTTCGGTACCGGTCTCTTCGTCCGTGCCTGTTTCCTCGTCGGTCCCGGTTTCCTCGTCAGTCCAGGTGTCGTCGTCGTCCGGGATGACGGTCGGAGTCGGGTCTTCCACAGCGGTGTGCGGACGCTGAGCCGCTGCCAGTGCTGCAGCTCGATCCTTGGCGGCCTGGTCGGCAGCTGCGCGGGCAGCAGCCTGTGCGGCAGCTTCCTTGGCGGCAGCTTCGAGAGCCTTCTGATGAGCTTCCTCGGCGCGACGCTGCTCGTCCCACGTCGCATACGCCTGGCGTTGGCCCTGCAAACCTGCGACTGCATTGCGGGCGGCGTCGAGCTGAGCCTGAGCGGAGTTCCGCTCGGCTTCGATCGCGGCCTTCTTGGCAACCTGCTGATCGAGAGCGTTGCGCGCGATCTGAATCGCCTGCTCGGCCAGATCCTTCAGTTGTGCCGCGACCTCGGCGGCGGCGTCGGCCTGCTGCTTTGCCTGGCGGGTCGCGGAGTCCTTGTTCGCCTGCTCGGTACGTGCTCGTTGGAGACCGTCAAGCACTGCGCTCTGCGTATTGGCGAGCAGTTTGAGGACCTGCGCGCGGTCGAGGACGTCGCCCGGGCCCTTGGCGTCGAGGAACGACGAGATGGACGCGGTGTTGGTGCCCTTGACGTAGCTCGAGCGTGCGTACTTGTCGAAGTCCGTCTGAGCGACCTCGATCTGCGCCGACGCGTCCTTAAGAGCTTGTTTGGTGACGCCGACGGCCTGCGCTGCGGTGTCTGCGGCGCCGCGAGCGTTCTGCAGATCCACGAGCGTCTTGTTGACGTCTTCACGCTTGATCGCAACTTCGTTGTCGAGTGCCGACAACTGTTCGTTGGCCGATGCGACTTGATTGATGAGCGCGCTGACGGTGCCGACGCTCGACGAGACCTGCGAATCGGCCGCAGCGATGTCCGAGTCACTCGGATTCGGCGGCGGCGGTGGTACGGCCCAGGACATGGCGGGCGTACCGACGATCAGGGACCCGACAATGCCGAATCCGATGACCAGTTGCGCCAGGCGCATCGACTTACGGGAAGGACCACGACGGGACTCGCCGCCACGTGTTACTTGCCTCACAAATAACTCTCCCTCGCGTGTAACGCCACGGCCCGCTGGGTCGCCGATCCGTGCGGGGAGGGAATGCGCAGACCAAGCACCGGTCGCCCACAGCCCGAGAGCTGCTCGTCGACCTGGACGTGCCGTACGAACGCCACCGTCGACACCTCGAGAACAAGGCAACCGACAAGTACGCGTCGAACAACATCAGCCTGTCTGCGACACTTCTTCCCCAAAAAGTGCCAGTTGTACCGTACGACACTCAAGCGTTCTTTGGAAACTTTAGCCACAAATAACACAAACGGTATTTGAGCTGGTCGAATGGCATGCAGGTACCAAAAAGGGCAGGTACTCACCGCAAACAGCGGTGAGTACCTGTTTTCGACGAGTTACTGAAAATCTCGCAAAAGGACCAAGGTCAGACGGAATCGGCCCGGTGGTCGGAAGATGTCGCCGTTTCTGAAGTCGAAGCGATATGTCTGGTTTGCGCGTTTTCCGGCTCTCGCCGCCACTTGACGGCAAAGGTAATTCCGGCAATAACCGCAACCAGTGCGATGACAAGGACCGTGTAAAGCGTCCACGGCGGACCCGGCGCCACGATCTCGTGCGAGAAGCGGTCCGCGGTCACGCTCGCGCTTTCTCCGAAAGATCGGTCCTGCGCGGTTTCGAGCTGCACGCGACTGATCGAGTCGCTGTAGCTACCCATCCAGTCTGGGCTCAGAACGAGAACCGTGCCGCCTTCGGTTTTGCCGACCGTCGTGGCCAGGTCGCGAAGATCGGACGGCCGGCCCGGATTTGCGTCGACCACTACGACGCTCAAGTCGACACCACGTTCACGGGCGTCGGTCACCACCGCAGTCAGCCCCACAACATCGGACTCCGGGGCGGAGACGCCGTCCGTCGAAAGGTCCGCGAGCACGTCGTCGAGATCGACATCCGACGGAACAGCGACGTGCAACGGGGACTTCACGTGCACAGGCGCAAAAGCGTGATTGGTAGGAGCAGACATCTCTCATCCGGGTGCTGTTCGGATTCCGTCCACCGCTGAGATGCGGGGAGTTCTTCCGAGGTCGTTTTTCGGCGGCCGACCCGCGACGGGCCTGCATGCAGCCTACTTCAGGTCGACTGCCACCAGGCGTCACACGCAACCGCCGCGCGTGCCGCCCGAGCGGTAACTGTGGGTGTGGTCACCCAGCCAAGCCTGCGTTGCGCAGGCCCGCAGTCTGCATGAAGATTGTTTCGGTCAACTTGCCCTGAATTCTCACAGGACAAGCGTACTGTTAGACTTGGACCAAGAGGTACCACCGGTCAGGACAGGTTCTACTGCAGCTCCGATGTTCGGACAGTTCTCACGCGAACTGTGCGATTGGCGTGAGCTACGGAGGGTCTTCCCGGCCGAAGTACCTCGCTTCAGCTGCCGACACAGCCCCGTCGGTAGCGACCCTCATAGACGAGTGGAGCAGACGTGAGCACCAGTATCGATTCATTCGGAGCCAAGGGAACCCTCGAGGTCGGTGAGAACTCTTACGAGATCTTCCGCCTCTCGGCCGTCCCTGGCACCGAGAAATTGCCCTATTCCTTGAAGGTTCTCGCCGAGAACCTTCTCCGCACCGAAGACGGTGCCAACATCACCGCGGATCACATCCGCGCAATCGCGAGCTGGGATCCCTCAGCCGAGCCGAGCATCGAAATCCAGTTCACGCCTGCCCGCGTGATCATGCAGGACTTCACCGGCGTTCCTTGCATCGTCGACCTCGCCACCATGCGT
Source organism: Rhodococcus sp. WS1 (assembly GCF_003797745.1). Classification (NCBI taxonomy): domain Bacteria; kingdom Bacillati; phylum Actinomycetota; class Actinomycetes; order Mycobacteriales; family Nocardiaceae; genus Rhodococcus; species Rhodococcus sp. WS1. The sequence continues at coordinate 244,847 of NZ_RKLZ01000001.1, forward strand.
GAGGCCGTCACCACCCTCGGCGGCGACCCGAACAAGGTCAACCCGCTCTCCCCCGCCGACATGGTCATCGACCACTCGGTCATCCTCGACGTCTTCGGCCAGGCCGACGCACTCGAGCGCAACGTCGACCTCGAATACGAGCGCAACGGCGAGCGTTACCAGTTCCTCCGTTGGGGCCAGGGCGCATTCGACGACTTCAAGGTCGTCCCCCCGGGAATGGGCATCGTTCACCAGGTCAACATCGAATACCTGGCGCCCACCGTCATGTCCCGTAACGGACAGGCATACCCCGACACCTGTGTCGGCACCGACTCGCACACCACGATGGTCAACGGCCTCGGCGTGCTCGGCTGGGGCGTCGGCGGCATCGAGGCCGAGGCAGCAATGCTCGGCCAGCCCGTCTCCATGCTGATCCCCCGCGTTGTCGGCTTCAAGCTCTCCGGTGAGATCAAGCCCGGCGTCACCGCAACCGACGTCGTGCTCACCGCCACCGAGATGCTCCGTAAGCACGGCGTCGTCGGCAAGTTCGTCGAGTTCTACGGCAACGGTGTTGCCGAGGTTCCGCTCGCGAACCGCGCAACGCTGGGCAACATGAGCCCCGAATTCGGTTCCACCGCAGCGATCTTCCCGATCGACGCCGAGACCATCGAGTACCTGCGCCTCACCGGCCGCAGCGACGAGCAGCTCGCTCTCGTCGAGGCGTACGCCAAGGAACAGGGCCTGTGGCACAACCCTGACAAGGAACCCGTCTTCTCGGAGTACATCGAGCTGGATCTGGGAACCGTTGTTCCCTCGATCGCCGGCCCGAAGCGCCCGCAGGACCGAATCCTGTTGTCGGAGTCCAAGACTGCGTTCCGCAAGGACATCCACAACTACGTGGAAGAGAACTACCCGACCGAGCACACCCAGCTCGACGAGGCCGTCGAGGAGTCCTTCCCGGCTTCCGATCCCGCGGTTCTGTCGTTTGCCGACGACGGAGCGGTCGACGTTCTCTCTGCTGCCAACGGTGCAGAAGGCCGTCCGAGCAAGCCGGTCGTCGTCAAGTCCGACGCCGGTGAGTTCGTTCTCGACCACGGCGCCGTCGTTGTTGCAGGTATCACCTCCTGCACCAACACGTCCAACCCGTCGGTCATGCTCGGTGCTGCACTGCTCGCACGCAACGCCGTCGAAAAGGGCCTCGCCACCAAGCCGTGGGTCAAGACCAACATGGCTCCCGGTTCGCAGGTCGTCACCGATTACTACGAGAAGGCCGGCCTGTGGCCGTACCTCGAGAAGCTCGGTTACTACCTCGGCGGTTACGGCTGCACCACGTGCATCGGTAACACCGGACCCCTGCCCGAGGCAGTCTCGAAGGCCATCAACGACAACGACCTCTCGGTCACCGCGGTGCTCTCGGGTAACCGTAACTTCGAGGGACGTATCTCCCCCGACGTCAAGATGAACTACCTGGCTTCCCCGCCGCTCGTGATTGCATACGGCCTCGCCGGAACCATGGACTTCGACTTCGAGACCGATTCGCTCGGTAACGACACCGACGGAAACCCCGTCTACCTCAAGGACATCTGGCCGTCCACGCAGGAAATCGAAGAGACGATCAAGTCCTCGATCGACCAGGACATGTTCCGCAAGTCGTACGCAACCATCTTTGCGGGCGACAGCCGCTGGCAGAACCTCGAAACCCCGAAGGGTGACACCTTCGAGTGGGACGTGAACTCCACCTACGTGCGGAAGCCACCTTACTTCGACGGCATGACGATGGATCCGGCTCCGGTCAAGGACATCAAGGGCGCTCGCGTCCTCGCACTGCTCGGCGACTCGGTCACCACCGACCACATCAGCCCGGCAGGTCCGATCAAGGTCGGTACCCCCGCTGCGCAGTACCTCGACTCCCACGGCGTCGAGCGTGCGGATTACAACTCCCTCGGCTCGCGTCGCGGTAACCACGAGGTCATGATTCGCGGAACGTTCGCGAACATCCGTCTGCGCAACCAGCTCCTCGACGACGTCTCCGGTGGTTACACCCGCGACTTCACGCAGGAAGGCGCACCGCAGGCATTCATCTACGACGCGTCGCAGAACTACCAGGCAGCCGGCATCCCGCTGGTCGTCCTGGGCGGCAAGGAGTACGGCTCCGGATCCTCACGTGACTGGGCAGCCAAGGGCACCAGCCTGCTCGGCGTCAAGGCCGTCATCACCGAGTCGTTCGAGCGCATCCACCGCTCCAACCTCATCGGCATGGGCGTTGTCCCGCTGCAGTTCCCGGTCGGCGAGTCCGCAGGTTCGCTCAAGCTCGACGGCACCGAGACCTTCGACATCGAAGGCGTCGAGAAGCTCAACGAGGGCGTCACCCCGAAGACCATGAAGGTCACGGCGACGCGCGAGAACGGCGAGAAGGTCGTGTTCGACGCAGTCGTACGCATCGATACCCCCGGCGAAGCGGATTACTACCGCAACGGTGGCATCCTGCAGTACGTGCTTCGCAACATGATCCGGGGCTAGTCAACCGAGCCCTGCTCTAACCCACGTGGCGGACTCAGCGAGGTGCTGAGTCCGCCACGTGCGTTCAGAGCACAAGAAAGCGCGAGACGAGGACAACAACGTGCCCAAGGTCAGTGAAGACCATCTCGCGGCACGGCGCAGTCAGATCCTTGACGGCGCCCGCCGCTGCTTTGCGGAATACGGCTACGACGGCGCCACAGTTCGCCGTCTCGAAGAAGTCACCGGTTTGTCCCGAGGAGCGATCTTTCATCACTTCAAGGACAAGGACGGCCTGTTCCTCGCTCTCGCAAGCGAGGATGCGAGCCGGATGGCAGATGTCGTCGCCGAAGAGGGCCTCGTCCAGGTCATGCGGGACATGCTCGCGCAGCCCGATCAATTCGATTGGCTGGGAACGCGACTGGAGATAGCGCGTCGACTGCGCAACGACGCCGACTTCCGCGAGAAGTGGTCACAGCGCTCCGTAGAACTGACGGAAGCGACCAGTGCGCGCCTCGCCAGGCAGAAATCGGCCGGGCGGCTCCGTGACGATGTTCCCACCGAGATTCTGATCGGGTATCTGGATCTGGTGATGGACGGCCTGGTCGCGAGAATCGCCTCCGGCCACGGCGTCGACAACCTGTCAGCTGTTCTCGATCTGGTCGAGGAATCGGTGCGGCGGCGAGATTGAGGGGCTTCGCCCCTGTGAGTGGTTGAGGAGTGCGGGGACTCCCTAACCACTCACAGGGGGTTAGGCGAGCTGGATCAGCTCGAGGTATTCCTGCGACCAGTGGTCCTCGTTGCCGTCGGGCAGGAGGATGACCCGCTCGGGGTTGAGTGCCTCGGCAGCGCCCGGATCGTGGGTGACCAGGACGACGGCACCGGTGTAGCTGCGGAGCGCGTCGAGCACCTGCTCGCGTGAGATCGGGTCCAGGTTGTTGGTGGGCTCGTCGAGAAGCAGAACGTTGGCAGCGGACGACACCAGACCGGCCAGAGCCAGACGCGTCTTTTCACCACCCGAGAGCGTTCCGGCCGGCTGTTCGAGCTGTGGGCCGGTGAACATGAAGGCACCGAGCAGAGAACGCAGTTCCTGCTCCCCTGTATCCGGCGCAGCGTGGCGGATGTTCTCCCACACGGACGCGTCGTCGTCGAGGGTGTCGTGCTCCTGAGCGAAGTAGCCGACCTTGAGTCCGTGACCGGCGATCAGCTCACCCGCGTCCGCCTTCTCCGCGCCCGCGAGGATGCGGAGCAGTGTGGTCTTACCTGCACCGTTGAGTCCGAGGATAACCACACGAGACCCACGATCGATCGCGAGATCGACACCGGTGAAGATCTCGAGCGAGCCGTACACCTTGGTGAGGTTCTTGCCCATCAGCGGAGTCTTGCCACAAGCGGCGGGCTCGGGGAAACGAATCCGCGCAACCTTGTCCGAGACACGTTCGGCATCGAGGTTCGCCATCAACTTGTCGGCTCGCTTGGCCATGTTCTGAGCCGCGACGGCCTTGGTTGCCTTTGCACCCATCTTCGCAGCCTGAATCCGCAGCGCACCGGCCTTCTTCTCGGCGTTCGCGCGCTCGCGGCGACGACGCTGCTCGTCCGTGGCACGAGCGTCGAGGTACTTCTTCCAGTTCATGTTGTAGACGTCGGCCTCACCGCGGACGGCATCGAGGAACCACACACGGTTGACGACGTCGTTGAGCAGGTCGACGTCGTGACTGATGACCACCAGTCCGCCCTCGTGGTTCTGGAGGAATCCACGCAGCCAGGTGATGGAGTCGGCGTCGAGGTGGTTGGTGGGCTCGTCGAGCAGCAGAGTCGTGTCCGAGCGGGCGCCGCTGCCGTCGGAGGCGGCAAAGAGGATTCGCGCCAATTCGACACGACGACGCTGACCGCCGGACAGCGTGCTGAGCGGCTGCCCGAGAATACGGTCTTCGAGGCCGAGGCTGCTGGTGATACGTGCGGCTTCGCTCTCGGCTTCGTAGCCGCCGAGGGCCGAGAATCGATCCTCGAGCTGGCCGTACTTCTTGACCGCGCGGTCCTGAGATTCCTGATCGAGCACCTCGCCCATCAGGATCTGCTGCTTCTCCATCTCGCGGAGCATCGTGTCGAGGCCGCGGGCAGAGAGAACCCGGTCCTTGGCGAGGATGCTCAGGTCGCCCTCTTTGGGGTCCTGCGGGAGGTATCCGAGTTCACCGGTGCGTACGACGCTTCCCGCATATGCCTCACCTTCACCGGCGAGGATGCGCAGAGTGGTCGTCTTTCCGGCTCCGTTGCGTCCGACGAGTCCGATCCGGTCGCCCGGCTGGATGCGCAGCGAAGGCCCGGGAGCTGTGAGAAGGGTGCGGACACCGGCACGAACTTCGAGGTCAGTGGCGGTAATCAAGCAAACTCCTCAGGAAAAACGACGAATACGGGTAAACAATGCCTGACTACAGACACAAGAACTATCGATTTTACCGTGACCTGACGGTCGTTCCGACCAGGAGCGTGTGAGTCCGCTAACGTTCGGGACATGACTAGCGAAAACAGCACTCGTCCTCGCGACCTCGAAGGCCGCGCCGCCATCGTCACCGGCGCAAGTCGCGGAATCGGCAAAGCTGTCGCCGCCGAACTCCTCGCTCGCGGCGCCGACGTCTTGATCACAGCCCGCAAGCCGGAGCCCCTCGAGGCTGCTGCATCCGAACTGTCCGATCTGGGGCACGGCGGCAAGGTCGTCGCATTCGCGGGCAACGCAGCCGATGCCGAGGCCCGATCCGGTGCCGTCGACCGCGCCGTCGCCGAGTTCGGTTCGCTCGACATTCTGGTCAACAACACCGGAATCAATCCCGTCTTCGGTTCGCTCATGGAGGCGGACCTCGACGCCGTGCGCAAGATCTTCGACGTGAACGTGGTTGCCGCCCTCGGTTACGTCCAACAAGCACATCGGGCGTGGATGGGCGAACACGGTGGAGCCGTCGTGAACCTGGCAAGTGTGGCCGGGATCCGGTCGACGGGCGTCATCGCGGCGTACGGCGCGTCGAAGGCTGCGCTCATCCGGTTGACGGAAGAACTGGCCTGGCAACTGGGACCGAAGATTCGTGTCAATGCCGTAGCTCCCGGGATCGTCAAGACGCAGTTCGCGGCAGCCCTGGTCGCTGCCGGCGAGGACAAGGCGTCGGCGGGCTACCCGATGAAGCGGCTCGGCACCCCCGAGGACGTTGCCGGCTTGGTCGGCTTCCTCGTCTCCGACGCGGCGGCATGGATCACCGGCGAAACGGTCCGGGTCGACGGCGGTCTGCTCGCAACGGGATCGATGTAGTGCGCCGATCATGAGCACACTCGACTCCTCCGCCGACGTGGTGATCGTGGGCGGAGGGCCGGCGGGGCGGGCACTCGCGACGCGCTGTATCGCCCGGCAACTCACCGTTGTCGTTGTCGATCCGCATCCTCATCGGGTGTGGACGCCGACGTACTCGGCGTGGGCAGACGAGTTGCCGTCGTGGCTGCCGGGCGAGGTGATCGCGAGCCGGATCGAGCGCCCGAGCGTGTGGACCAGCGGGCAGAAAACGCTTGATCGCATCTATTGCGTATTGAATACATCTTTACTGCAATCATTTCTCACCGGCACATCCATAAAGGTCAGAGGCTTACGTGCTCAAACACTGTCCCCTACCACCGTCGTGTGCGTGGACGGATCGCAGCTGACGGGATCCGTCGTCGTCGACGCCCGAGGCACCGATCTGGCAGTGACAACCGCGCAGCAGACGGCCTTCGGAATGATCGTGGACCGAGCTCTGGCCGATCCGATTCTGGGCGGCAGCGAGGCCTGGTTCATGGACTGGCGAACAGACAACGGCACCTCCGACGCCGACACTCCGTCGTTTCTCTACGCGGTCCCGCTCGACAACGAGCGAGTCCTCCTCGAGGAGACCTGCCTCGTCGGCCGGCCGGCGTTGGGGTTGCGTGAACTCGAAACACGTCTGCGCACCCGACTTCACAATCGGGGCTGCGAAGTCCCCGACGACGCGCCGATCGAGCGAGTCCGTTTTGCAGTCGAAGGCCCGAGGGACTCGTCCCCGGACGCTGTCCTCCGGTTCGGCGGGCGAGGCGGTCTGATGCATCCGGGAACCGGATACAGCGTTGCCTCCTCACTCGCCGAGGCCGACACTGTCGCGAAAGCAATCGCCGACGGTGAGGATCCGAACGCGGCACTCTGGCCTCGCTCGGCCAAGGCGGTATCCGCTCTCCGCCGCGTTGGTCTGAACGCACTTCTCACCCTCGCCTCGGGCGAAGTCACCACATTCTTCGACAAGTTCTTCGATCTACCGGTCGAGGCTCAGCGGTCATACCTTTCCGATCGGCGGGACGCGGCCGCGACGGCGAAGGTGATGGCAACACTGTTCCGATCGTCACCGTGGCACGTGAGAAAGACGTTGATGCGCGCGCCGTTTTTCCGGTGACTAGATCCGCACCGACTAGATCCGCACCGACTACTGCGCTGCCATCGAGCTGGCGATCATCGGCCACGAATTGTGGAGGTCGTCCTGCCAGTAACCCCACGAGTGGGTTCCGCTCGGCTTGAAGTCGAAGGTCGCGGGGATGCCCAGTGCGTTCAGTCGGTCCGCCAATCCGTGTGTGCACCCGTTGACCGCGGATTCGATGATGCCTCCGACGATGATCTGATTCAGGAGCGCTCCGGGATTTCCGTTCACATCGGGCGCCTGAAGGTTGTCGTGCGGACCTGGCAGCCCGGATCCGGTGGAGACGTACAGTTCGGTCCCCCGCAGCTTCTCCGCGTTCACGACGGGATCGTTCTCGCGCCATCCCGGACCGTCGAACGGTCCCCACATGTTTGTCGGATCAGCGCCACCCCGCGCACCGACCACCAGTCGCACGTAGTCCTGACCCGGCTGGGTGGAAGTCTCCGCGCACCCACTGTAGGCCCCGACACTCCGATACAGCCCTGGGGCTGAGATCGCGAGATTGAGTACCGAGGTCGCGGTCATCGAGATCGCCGCGATGGAGTTGACCCCGTTGGTACCGAACTGCGCATCGATGACTGGCGGCAGTTCGCGAGTGAGGAACGTCTGCCACTTGTTGCGTCCGAGTACGGGATCGTCCTTCTGCCAGTCGGTGTAGTAGCTGAACGCTCCTTCCAGCGGCGTCACGACGTTGACGTTCTTGTCGGCAAAGAAGTCCAGGACATCGGTCCGTCCTTCCCACGTTGCACTGTCCTCGCCACCACCGGCGCCGTTGAGCAGATACAACGTGGGCCGTGGGGCGCTCGTGTCGGCGGGGAGGATCACCTCGAGTGGAATGTCGCGGCCCATCGCATCGGAGTGGACGCTGATGGTTACGGTGCGTGCCGGATCTGCGTTCGCGGGCCAGGGCGCAAACAGCAGTGGAACCAGTGAAATTGCCAGCGCTGCTGCTAGGTGTCGTCGGTAGGTTCGGATACTCATCGGAGTATGCCCCCAGGTGTGCGAGTCGGATTCTCGGAGCGGATACCCGCTCGCCGCGCCTCGAACCGGCCCACCCGGACGCAACGGTTCGGGATCAACCGTGAGCGTTTGCCTCGCGCAATCGGCTGGGGGCGACCATCATGGGAGGCATGCGCTCGATTTGGAAAGGCTCGATAGCCTTCGGTCTGGTCAACGTTCCGGTCAAGGTGTACTCGGCGACCGAGGACCACGACATCCGATTTCACCAGGTCCATGCAAAAGACGGTGGCCGCATCAAGTACAACCGTGTGTGTTCCGAGTGCGGAAACACGGTTCAGTTCGCGGACATCGACAAGGCGTACGACTCGGAAGACGGATCGCGCGTCATCTTGAGCGACGAGGACTTCAACAAACTCCCGGCCGCGGAGAAGCACGAGATTCCGGTGCTGGAATTCGTGCCGAACGATCAGATCGATCCGATCTTGTTCGAGAAGAGTTACTTCCTCGAACCGGATTCGGCGTCGCCGAAGGCGTACGTCCTGCTTTCGACTGTGCTCACCGAGAGTGATCGAACGGCACTGGTGCATTTCACTCTGCGACAGAAGACGCGCCTGGCCGCGATGCGCGCTCGCGACGGCGTCCTCGTGATCCAGACGTTGCTGTGGCCCGACGAAGTTCGCGCAGCAGAGTTCCCTTCGCTCGACGACGTGGAGAAGCCGAAGGCCAAGGAACTGAAGATGGCGCAGACGCTCGTCGAGAGCATGGCGGGCGATTTCGATCCGACCGAGTTCACCGACGACTACCAGCTCCAACTGCGGCAGTTGCTCGACGAGATGATCGAGAACGGCGGCAAGAAGGTCATCCCCGCCGCCGAGGTCGACCAGGAGGGCACCGATGCGGAGGTGGTCGACCTCGTTGCCGCACTGCAGCGCAGTGTGGACGAAGCGAAGTCGAATGCCTCCAAGGCCGGCTCGTCGAAGTCGACGGCGCCGAGGAAGAAACGAGCCTGAGTCAGCCGCGCACGTCTTGGATCTCGATCAGAGCGTCCAACTCAGCGTCGACGTCCGGGGCCGCGTGACGACCGGTTCCGACCGCCAGGTTGATCACGGGCCCGATCGCCTCCAGACCTGCCTCGGTGAACATTTCGGCGTGTGACGTGGGCACCGGACGGTCGATGATCACCCCGGACACGAACGGTCGCCACGCCGACGCCGTTCGCAGCGGGTCAAAGGTGTCGGTCTGTGCCGAGAAGAACAGCAGATCGCCCACGAACTTGCCCGGGCGGTACCGGTGGGCAAGCTCCGCGCCTGCGGAGTATTCCTCGAACAGTCGCTCGATCCGATCGCTCGAGACCAAAGGGTGATCGCCGATGGCTTCATGCAAGAGCGCTTCGGCGTCCTCGGGTGTCAGATCACGCTCGTCGGCGTCCGGGACCGAGATCCCCAACCCGCCGATCAGTTCGGCGAGAGAAGGCTGCGCGCCCGCCATCGTCGGGTCTTCGAGAACGAAGCTGTCGAGCAGAATCAGGTCAGCGACGCTCTCACCCGCTGCTTGCAACTGCACCGCCGCCGCGTGGGCGATCAATCCCCCGATCGACCACCCCAGCAGGTGATACGGACCGTGCGGCTGAACTCCGCGAATTTCCTCGACGTACCGCGCCGCGAAATCCTCGATCAGCTCCGCCCGGAATTCGGGGTCCGTCAGAATCGGCGACTGCAGGCCGTAGAGCGGCCGGCTGGAATCGACGTACCGATCGAGTGCCCCGTAGCACCAGGCCAATCCGATGGCCGGATGGATGCAGAACAGTGGCTCGGCGCGGCCTTCCGGGCGTAGTGGCAGGACTACTGCAAGTGCGGAGGTATCCGCGTTACTTGTCACAACTGTTGCCTCGAGTTCGAAGAGTCTGCGCGCCAATGCCTCCGGCGTCGGGTCGGAGAATATCCACGCGACGGGGACGGTCATGCTGGTGCGTTCCTTGATGGCAGCGACCAAACGCGTTGCCATGAGCGAGTTTCCGCCGAGTTCGAAGAAGCTCGAATCGGCGTACGTGTCTGCGTCGGCGAGATCGAGGACCTCCGCGAAAGCAGCGCAGATCGCAATCTCGTCGCTGCCTTCCGGACTGCGTCCACTCGGCGACTCCCAGAGGGGCGCAGGCAGAGCTGCGCGATCCAGCTTGCCCGCCGGCGTGGTCGGGACTGCACCGATCGTGACAAAAGCGGACGGGATCATGTGCGCAGGCAGGGATGTGCCTGCGTGGCGTCGTAGTGCGGTGACGTCGACGTCCCCGTGTGCCGGGACGACGTACGCGACTATCCGAGCGTCGACGCCGTTGCCGACGACCACGCTCACAGCCGAATGCACGGACGCCTCCGACGCCAGCACCGCGTCGATTTCACCGAGTTCGATCCGGAACCCTCGAACCTTGACCTGGTGGTCCGCGCGTCCGAGATAGACAAGCGACCGTGCGCGATCTTCACGCACAAGATCCCCGGTGCGGTACATCCGAGAGCCTTCGGGTCCGTGCGGGTCGGCGACGAACCGCGCTGCCGTGAGCGCGGGGTTGCCGAGGTACCCGCGGGCGAGACCGTCGCCGCTGACGTAGAGCTCGCCGACGACCTGCCCGGGGACCGAGTGCAGTCGGGAATCGAGAACCATCGCATCCACGCCTCGGATCGGACCGCCGATCGTCACGGTCTCCCCCGCGACGAGTGAATCGCTGATGGTGACTGCGACGGTGGCCTCGGTCGGGCCGTACGCGTTGAACATTCGGCGCCTCGGCGCCCACCGAGATACGAGGTCGGCGGTGCAGGCGTCGCCACCGACAACGACGGCCTCGAGATGGTCGAGACCGGCGGGATCGACAGTCGCCAGGGCGGCCGGAGTCACGAATGCATGGGTGATCGTCTGCTCGTCGAGCAGTTCGTGCAATTCGACACCGCCGAGAACCGTCGGAGGCGCAATCACCATCGTTGCGCCGGCGCCGAATGCCAGAAGGAGCTCGAGAACCGACGCGTCGAAGCTCGTCGAGGCGAAGCTCAGAGCGCGAGAGTGCGCGGTGACGCCGAAACGTTCCCGCTGTTCGTCGGCAAACGCGGCCAATCCCGCGTGAGTGACCAATACGCCCTTGGGTTTTCCGGTCGAGCCCGAGGTGTAGATCAGGTAGGCCGGGTTGTCGAACTCGAGTGGCGCGTCCGGCAGTGTCTCGGAATGGGCTGCCTCGATTTCGGTGGTGAATTCGACCGCGTCGAGCTCGATCCACGACGTGGCGCCCGGAAGGCCGGCCACATACTCACCCCTGGTGATACCGAGTACCGCCCCACTGTCGGTGAGCATGTGCTCGATCCGCTCGGCGGGGTACGCCGGGTCCACGGGAAGAAACACTCCGCCGGCTTTCGCTACGGCCCAGAGCGCGATCACATAGTCGGCCGACCTCGGAAGCGCGAGTGCCACAATCATTTCCGGCGCAATCCCGCGAGCGATCAACGCAAACGCCATTGCGTCGGAGCGTCGGTCGAGTTCGCCGTACGTGAGCGTGGCGGAAGCCGCGACGTCGACGATTGCCGGAGCATGCGGATCGGCCGCGCCGCGAAGCAGCAACTCCGGCAAGGTCAAAGCATCGCCGGCCGGACGTCCGGGCAACGCACGCAGGCCACGTCCCGCAAGATCCACGTCACCGACGACGGCGGAGGGCTGGGCAGTCAGTGTCTCGATGATCGTTTCCAGCATCACCGCAAACGACTCCGCCGTATCGGTGTCGAAGAGATCCTTCGCGTATGTGAGGGAGGCCTCGTAGCCGCCGCCTTCCTCCGCGGTCTGTTCGACAACGGTGAACTGCAGGTCGTACTTGGCGATGTCCGGTGTGATCTCGTGGGCACGAACGGCAAGTCCAGGCAGGTCCCACGTCGTCGGGTGGGCGCCGTGGAACGAGATCATCGTCTGGAACACCGGATGACGGTCGGTGGTCCGGGTCGGCGCCACAACGTCCACGACCTGCTCGAACGGAATGTCCGCGTGGGCGAAGGCGTCGAGATCGACGGAGCGGACAGTACGCAGAACGTCGACGAACGTCGACCCGGGATCGACCGTCGTGCGCAGTCCGACCGTGCCCACGAACATTCCCACGAGGTCGTCGAGAACTCGGTGTCCTCGCCCGGCGACCGGAGATCCGATCACGATGTCCGTGCTTCGACTCAGCCTGGACAGCAGCACGGCATAGGCAGCGTGCAACACCATGAACGGCGTCGCCGCATTCGAGCCGGCGACCGCCTGGACCGCGATCCGGGTGTGCGCCGGAAGCGAGACCGCGGTGTGGGCGCCGCTCAACGACTGGGTGAGCGGGCGCGCTCGATCGCTCGGAAGGTCGATCAGCTCAGGTGCTCCCCGCAACGTCTCCCGCCAGTACGACGCCTGTGCCCCGAGCACGCTCTCGGATTCGTTCACAGAGCCCAGCGCTTCCCGCTGCCAGATGGCGAAGTCCGCGTAGTGCACCTCGAGCGGGGTGAACTCGGGAGCGCGTCCCGAACTTCTCGCGACGTAGGCGGTGAGCACGTCCTTCATCAACGGCGCGATCGACCATCCGTCCGCCGCGATGTGGTGGATCACGATGACAAGTGTGTGGTGCTGCGGCGTCGACTCGAGCAGGAGCGCGCGAACGGGAGCTTGGGTCGTGATGTCGAATCCACGCGACGCGAATTCTCTGGCGAGCTCTGCCGGTTCACGGGTGTCCGCATTTGCGTACTCCAGCGAGGTGAATGCATCCTGGATCACCTGGTGTGGGCCGGTGTCGGAGTCGGGGAACACCGTGCGCAGAATTTCGTGCCTTTCGATCACGTCGAGGACCGCAGCTTCGAGGGCTGGGACGTCGAGTGCACCGTCGAGGGAGATCGCGGCGGGGACGTTGTACGCGGGTGAGCCGGGATCCATCTGGTTGAGGAACCAGATGCGGGCCTGCGCGTAGGACAGCGGAACTTGCTCGGGGCGGTCGACGGCGGTGATCGGTGGTAGCGCCTTCGCCCCGGCGGATGTGTCGAGCACGGTGGCAAGTTCCCGAATTTCGGGGTGCTCGAACAGCATTCGGACAGGTACCTGCCTGCCCAACGATTCGCCCAGTCGCTGGGCAAGTCTGGTGGCGAGCAGTGAGTTGCCGCCGAGTTCGAAGAAACTGTCCGACGCACTGATCTGTTCGATACCCAGCAGTTCCGCCACGACGCCGGCAACCTGGAGTTCGGTCGCGGTGGTCAGCGGCTCGACACTCCGCTCGGACGAACGCAGTGTCGGCGCCGGCAGCGCCGATCGGTCGAGTTTCCCGACGGGGGTCAGCGGAACGTGCTCGATCGGGGTGATCGCCGACGGCACCATGAAGGCGGGCAGTGAGCGGCGCGCATGGATCAGCAATTCGTCCATCTCGACCGCATCGGAGCCGAGCACGACGTACGACGCCAACATCGTCTCACCGGAAGCTGCGTCGATGCCCACGGTGACCGCGAACTCGACGCCGGGGTAATCGCTGAGGACGGAGTCGATCTCGCCCAGTTCGATGCGGAATCCGCGTACTTTCACTTGGTGATCAGAGCGTCCGACGTATTCGATCGTCTCGAGCGGCGTCCACCGAACCAGGTCACCGGTCCGGTACATGCGGGCGCCGGCCGGGCCGAACGGCGCTGCCACGAATCGCGTCGCCGTCAACGCGGGTTGGTCGAGGTAGCCGCGGGCAAGTCCGAGGCCGGCGATGTAGAGCTCACCGGTGACCCCGACGGGTACCGGCTGAGCCGAGCCGTCGAGAATTACCGCGGACACGCCCCGGACGGGCCCGCCGATGGTCACGGTCTCCCCCACCGTCAGAGCATCGCTGATGCACACCATGACCGTGGTTTCCGTCGGCCCGTAACCGTTGAACAACCGGCGACCCGGTGCCCACTTGCGGACCAGTTCGGGTGAACAGGCCTCGCCGCCGACAACGATCGACTGCAAGACGTCCAGCCCGGTGGGATCGACCGAGGCCAGCGCTGCCGGCGTGATGAACGCGTGGCTCACCTGGTGATCGGTGATCAGTTTTGCGAGGTCCTCGCCGCCGTACACATCGGGAGATGCGATCACCATCGTCGCGCCCTCACCGACGGCGAGCAGCAGTTCGAGGATGGATGCGTCGAAGCTCGGTGAGGAGAAGTGCAGCGTCCTCGACTGCGCCGAGATGCCGTAGCGCGCCGTCTGCTCGGCGGCCAAAGCGCTCAGGCTACGGTGAGTGACGCTGACACCCTTGGGCTTTCCCGTCGATCCGGAGGTGTAGATGATGTAGGCGAGGTTGTCGATTCGGATCGGCGCGGCAGGAACCGGCTGCCAGACACCGTCGCCGTGGATGTCGTCCATCGTCATCCACGGAACCGGACGGGGCAGTGATTCGATCACCGCTTCCGTTGTCACTCCGCGAGTGGCTCCGGAGTCGGTGAGCATGTGCAGAATGCGATCGGCTGGGTATCGCGGATCGACCGGAACGAACGCGGCGCCGGTCAAGGAAACGCCCCACAACGCGACGATCGAGTCGATCGAACGCGGAATCGCTATCGCCACAATGTCTTCGGCGCCGATACCTTCCGTGGTCAAACGGTGGGCAAGCGCCGATGCACGGGCGAAGAGATCTCGGTAGAGCACGGTGGTGCCACCAGATCGAAGGGCCACCGAATCGCCTGAACGGGTGGCGGTCCGCGTCAATATTTCGGCCAAGGTGCGCGAACTGGTCCACGCCGGACCTCGTACCGGCATCAGCGACGCACGCTCGAGGGTGCTGAGGAATTCCATGTCGTCGATCGCGGTGTCCGGGTCTGCGGCGACGGCGCGGGCCACCGACTGCACACGTGCGGCGATCGTTTCCGCGGTGGAAATGTCGAAGAGCGCCTCGGCAAACCTGAGCGACCCGGTGATCTCCGCGTTCTCGGAATCGCCTGCCAGCAGGGTGAACTCGAGGTCGAACTTAGCGACGGACGGTTCGAGCGCTTGCGCCTCGAGATGGGCGTCGTGGACGGTTACCTGCGGCGAGACCACATTCTGGTGGTACGACAGCATGACCTGAAACAGCGGGTGTCGCGTAGTTGACCGGTCGAGATCGAGGGCGTCGACCAGCACCTCGAATGGCAACTCGGGGTGCGCGAAGGCGGCAAGGTCGCGTTCACGGACGACCTCGAGCAGGGAAGTGAACGACGCTCGGTGATCGACCGGTGTGCGAAGCGGTAGCGAATTGACGAACATCCCGATCAGGGAATCCAGTTCGGGTCGGCCGCGGCCTGCGACCGGAGTACCGACCACCACGTCGTCGGTAGCACCGAGACGCGCCAGAACAACCGTCAAGATCGCGTGTACGACCATGAATTGCGTCGTGCCACTGCGCCTTGCCAAGGCGGCGAGCCGCTCCCCGGTCGCCGCGTCGATGACGATCGGCACCGATCCGACGGCGGTCGTGGTGACAGATCCGCGTGGGCGATCCACCGGTAGCAGTACCTCGTCCGGGGCACCAGCCATGGCAGCGGTCCAGAAGGTCAGCTCGCGGGCAACCAGAGACTTCTGGTCGTCGATCTGCCCGAGCGAGTCTTGCAGCCACACCGCGTAGTCGGCGTACTGCACGTCGAGCGGTATGAAAACCGGGGCGTCTCCGACGACGCGTGCGGAGTACGCCGCGACGAAATCTGTCGCGAAGGGAGTCAGGGACCAGCCGTCGAAGGCGATGTGATGGATGACGACGACCAGTACGTGAGCGAAAGTGTCCTCGCGCACCAGCATGGCCCGAATCGGCAGATCCGAACCGAGATCGAACCCACGCGCCGCGAACTCCGTCGTCGCGGATTCGATACCTTCGGATCCGCAATAGCGCTCGACGGAGAACTGCACGTCGGAAATTGCTCGGATGACCTGGCTCGGGCCGTCGGCGCTGTCGACGTAGATCGTTCGAAGCACCTCATGGCGTGCAATGACGTCCGCAAGCGCCTCCTCGAGTGCATCGCCGTGGATGTCTCCGGTGATCCGGATCGCGAACGGAATGTTGTAGACCGCGGACTGCGGGTCGAAGCGATAGACGAACCACAGCCGCTGTTGCGCAGCGGAGAGCGGTAGTCGGTCCGGGCGAGCACCGGCGCTCAGGGCAGGTCGATCGTCTGATTCTTCGGCGCTCGCCGCCAGACGTGCAGCGAGCGCTTCGACGGTCGGTGCTTCGAAGATCGAGCGCACGTCCACAGCGAGTCCCGTCGCTGCGCTCAACCGCGCGGACACCTGCGTCGCGACGAGTGAGTTGCCCCCGAGATCGAAGAAGCTGTCTCCGGCCCGGACCTCGGGTACGTCGAGCAGTGAAGCGAACACGTCGGCGACGGTGCGTTCGAGCCCGGCCTCGGGTTCACGACCCGTACCGAGGACTTCGCGCGGTATCGGCGTCGGCAAGGCTCTCCGATCGAGTTTGCCGACCGGAGTCAACGGAATCGCGTCGATCGGGGTGATCGACGACGGAATCATGTACCGCGGCAGCGTGTCGGCGAGTGCCGCAAAGAGCGACTCGATATCAGCGTCGCCGCTGAGCAACACGTACGACGCCAGAGTGGTGCCTGCGGCGGATTCGACGGGAATCGTCGTGGCGAAGTGAACGAGAGGGGAATCCATCAGAGCAGCGTCGATCTCGCCGAGTTCGATGCGGAACCCGCGGATCTTGAGCTGATGATCGCTGCGGCCCACGTAGCGGAGGGTCAGGTCCTTGGTCCAGCGGACCAGGTCACCGGTTCGGTACATCCGGGCACCGGACGTCGAGTACGGATGCGCGACAAAACGATCCGACGTCAGCGCGGGACGAAGGTGGTAACCACGTGCAAGCCCCGGCCCACCGATGTACAGCTCGCCGACGCCGCCGATCGGGACCGGTTGCAGCCGAGCGTCGAGCACCACGGCGTCGATTCCGCGGATGGGACCGCCGATGGTGATCGGATCGCCCGGTGAGAGTGGGTCACTGATGGCAACCATGACAGTGGTTTCGGTCGGACCGTATCCGTTGTGCAGTCTGCGCCCGTTGCCCCAGCTCGAGACCAATTCCGGGGTGCACACGTCGCCGCCGACGACTACGCATTCCAGCGCCGTCACGCCCGCCGGATCGACGGTCGCCAGAGCAGCCGGAGTGATGAAGGCATGAGTGACCTCGCGGCTTCGGAGGAACTCGCTCAACGCCTCCCCTCCGTAGATGTCGGGAGGGGCGATCACCATCGTCGCGCCGGTCGAACCGGCGAGCAGTAGCTCGAGTACGGCGCCGTCGAAGCTCGGTGACGCAAAATGCAGAGTCCGCGACCCGGCGGTGATCCGGTACCGATCCTGTTGTTCGCGAGCGAGATTGGCCAAACCTGCGTGAGTGACGACGGTGCCCTTCGGCACTCCGGTCGAGCCGGAGGTGTAGATGACGTACGCAGCCGACGCCGCAGTGATCGACGCTGTTCTGTCAGCGTCGTCGATGGCAGCGTCGGAGTAGGCGGCACATTCTGCAACCGTGTCCGCGTCGCCGAGGTCGATCCAGACTGCGACGTTCCCGCCGGTTGCCGGACCGGCCGCAACCTCGGCGGACCGAATTCCGATCCGCACACCCGAATCCTCGAGCATGTGCGCAACTCGATCTACGGGATAACGGGGATCGACCGGGACGAAAACGCCGCCGGCTTTTGTGACCGACCAGACTGCGAGCACGGAGTCGACCGATCGGGCGACGGCCAGTGCGACCGGTGTCTCGGGGCCGACGCCCAGGTCCATGAGATATCGAGCGATCCGATTCGATCGACGCTCCAGCTCCCCGTACGAGAGTGAGCGCTCGGAGTCTTCGAGGGCGATCGCGTCGGGATACGTCCTCGCGGTAGCCCCGAGGATCTGCGCCAGCGTCGATTCGCCCACCGAAGCCACGCCGCGCCGCGGCAATATCGCGGCACTCTCCCGGGATCCGAGTACACGAAGATCACCAACCGGTGCAGTCGGTTCCGATACTGCCGATTCCACGAGGGTCACGAAGTTTCGAGCCAACGCTTCGACCGTCGCGTTGTCGAACAGGTCGGTGGAATAGGTGAACGTGGCATCGATTCCAGCTGCGGCCCCGGACTCGTGACGTTCGGTGACGGTGAGCTCGAGGTCGAACTTGGTCAGCCCCGTCTCGACTGCCCGCGCCGTCATCGACACCCCGGCCAGTTCGGCTGTGTGAGCGGTGGTTATCCGAGAGGTGATGGCAGCTTGAAAGACCGGATGGTGCGCAGGCGAGCGGTCGAGTTCGAGCGCGTCCACGACGACGTCGAAAGGCACGTCCGCATTGTCGAAGGCATCCACGTCGACGGCCCTGACCTGCGACAGGTGTGCGGCGAACGTCGCGTCCCGATCGACGACGGTCCGCAAGGCCAGAGTGTTGACGAACATGCCGACGAGCAGATCGAGAGATCTGTCCCCTCGTCCTGCCACCGGTGTTCCGATGACGATGTCGTCCGTGCCGCTGTACCTGGCCAAAAGCAGGGCGAAGCACGCATGCAGGGCGATGAACGGCGTGGCGTCGTGATCGCCGGCAAGTACAACGAGCTTCTGATGAGTGGAAGCGCCAATTCTGATGTCGACTCCGGCCCCGCGCATGGTCGGGTCGAGTGGGCGCGGACGGTCCGTCGGCAGGTGGAGTTGCTCGGGCGCTCCCGCCAGCTGCTGCTTCCAGAACTCGATCTGTGAGTGGGCAAGCGAATCGGTGGATGCCGCGTCGCCGAGGTGTTCTCGGTGCCAGAGCGTGTAGTCGGCGTACTGCACCGGAAGGGGTGCCCACTGCGGGCTGTTGCCGCCGACGCGGGCGGCGTAAGCGCCGGTGAGATCAGCAGCCAACGGCGCGAGCGACCAGCCGTCGGCCACCATGTGGTGCAGAACTACGACGAGGACTGCTTGCTCGTCATCGCCGTCCTTGTCATCGCCTTCCTCATCGTCGGCGACAGTGATCAGCAGGTAGCGGACCGGGCGTTCGCGGACCAGATCGAAACCAGCCGAGGAGAATTCGAAGATCACTCTTTCGAGGCTTTCGCGTTTCACTTCGATCGACTCGAGCCCCGCGATACCCTCGCCCAGGCCCAAAACCTTCTGCGTTGCGTTGTCCCCGATTTGAGGAAACACGGTGCGTAGTGACTCGTGACGTGTCACGACGTCCACGATCGCGGCACTCAGTGCGTCGGGATCGACGGCGCCGCGCAACGACACCGCCAACGGAATGTTGTATGCACCTGATTCCGGTGCGACGCGGTTCAGGAACCACAGTCGCTGCTGCGCGGGAGCGAGAGGCAGTACCGCCGGCCGGGCCACGACCTGGATACCGTCGGCGTCCGGGGTCTGGGCGGCACGCTCGATCGTCGCCGCGATCCCGGACACCGTGGGATGGTCGAAGAGCGCACGCAGTGGCATACGAACTCCGGTGGCTTCGGTCAAGCGCGCCACAGCCGTCGTCGCTACCAGCGAGTTTCCGCCCAAATGAAAGAAATTATCGTCGAGCCCGAGCGGTCCGCTACCCAGGATGTCAGCCAGAACCGCGGCTACCTTGCCCTCGGTCGGGGTCGTCGGGGGCCGGAAGACCCTGGTGGAGGCGAGGATCGGCGACGGCAGCGCACGCCGGTCGAGTTTTCCGTTGGTGGTCAACGGAATCGAATCGATGACCATGAAGGCATCGGGAACCATGTAGGTCGGGAGGGCTTCGGCGGCGTGCGCGCGAAGGGCTTCGGCGTCCACGGCGTCCGAAGCGGTCACATAGGTCACGAGAGCGCCGCCGGCCGGCGTCGGAGCCACGACGGTCACGGCGTCGTCGATTCCCGGCGCGCCGAGGATCACGGAGTCGATTTCGCCGAGTTCGATCCGGAATCCGCGGATCTTGACCTGCGCGTCGCCGCGTCCGAGGTACTCGAGTTGTCCAGGCGCAATCCATCGTGCGCGGTCACCGGACCGGTACAACCGTCGTCCGCCGGCATTGAACGGATCGGCAACGAACCGGCCCGCGGTGAGGTCTGGTCGGCCCAGATAGCCACGGGCGAGTTGACCGCCGGCGACATAGATCTCCCCCGCAATCCCCACCGGGACCGGGGAGAGATGCTCGTCGAGCAGGTACACACGAAGTCCGTCGATCGCGTCACCGATCCGGCTGCCGGTAACCGCACTCGCGCTCGCCCGGTCGAGTTCGAGATGGGTGACATGCACCGTCGTCTCGGTGATGCCGTACATGTTGACGAGTGCGGGCCCGGATTCCGTGTGATCGTCGTCGCCCGCGTGATTGTCATACCAGCGCCCGAGGCGACGAAGATCCAAGGCTTCGCCACCGAAGATCACGTACCGGAGCCGGGTCGCCGAATCGGCCCGAAGGTCGGCTTCGATGTACTGGTAGAAGGCCGAGGGCGTCTGATTGAGCACGGTGACGCCTTCTGCGGCGACGAGCGCGCGGAAGGCATCGGGGTCGCGTGAGACTTCGTGATCGACCAGAACCAGCGTTCCACCGTGGAGCAGCGCGCCCCACAGTTCCCACACCGAGAAGTCGAAGGCGAACGAGTGGAACATCGTCCACACGTCGTTGCCGTCGAATCCGAATTCGACCTGCGTGTTCTCGAACAATCGCACCACGGTGGCGTGAGTAACCGAGACGCCCTTGGGTCGGCCCGTCGACCCCGAGGTGTAGATCACGTACGCCAGATTGTCGGCTCCGTGCCCGCGCGGGCACTCATCGGTTTCCAGCCCCTCACCGGAGTACTCGTCGGAGTCGACCCCGACGACCACCACGTCAGAGTTCGGGAAGGCGGAGTTCGGGAAAGTGGAATCGGAGATGACGCACACCGGTTGCGCATCCTCGACCACGTATGCCAAACGCTCGGCGGGGTGCGCACGATCGAGTGGGAGGTATCCGCCGCCGGCCTTCACTACCGCGACAGCGGCAACGATCATGTCCACGGATTTCGGCAGCATGATTCCGACCAACGACTCGGATTGCACGCCATGCTCGACGAGCTTGCGCGCCAACTGATTCGATCGTCGATCGAGTTCGCGGTACGACACGCGCTCGCTACCTGCGACAACGGCGATCGCTTCCGGGGTCGCCCGAATGCGGCCGGAAAGGATGTCGGAGAGCGTTCGGACCGGGGTAATCGGCAGAACGGGCGGCACCAGCGCCTGGCGCGCGTCCGGGCGGAGTAGATCCACTGAGCCGAGCGCCGAGTGCGGAGCACCGACCATCGCGGTCAAGATTCGTAGATAACGGTCGGCGAGGTCCTCGGCTTGCTCCTTCGTGCCGAGCCAATCCAGAACACCGGAGATCGGCTGATCGAAATCGGCATGCTCACCAGTCGGAATCGCCAGGGAGACAAACAGTTCCGGCACGGTGGCCAGATCCGATCCGATAGGCGCACCGACCATGAGCCCCGGAAACCTCGGGTGAGCATCCAGCGGCTCCTCGAAGCAGACCATCGCCCGGAACAACGGGCCCGTCTCCACCCAGCGGCCGTCACCGAGTGCGGCGGTTACTGAAGACAGAAGAATGTCTGCGTGTTCGAAAGCTTCGATTGCGACGGTGTCCACCGCACCGACCAGGTCGTTGAGCGTCATGGTGTTCGACACCGTCGAGCGAAGCACCAACTGGTTGGCGAACATCGAGACGAAATCGTCCGGGTTCGAGGCGCCGTACCCGCGGACCGAGACGCCGATCGACACCTCGTCAGCCGAACCGACGCGGCGCAGCAGTCCGGCCATCGCAGACTGGAACAGCACGAACAGACTCGTGTTCATCGTCGTCGCCATCGTCTCGAGGCGGCGGCAGAGGTCTGCCTCGATCTCGAGGGGCGTGGACGTCCGACCGGATCCGGCGACGACCGGCAAACCCAGATCCTCGGCGGGGTTCGACAATGTCGAAGACCAGTACTCGACGTTGCGGGCGTGTTGAACTTCGGCGATCCACTTCCCCGCGGCGTCCGGGTCGATGTCCATCAATCGGGTTCCCGATTCCGCAGCGCAGAACAATTCGAGGAATTCGAGGAAACGTCGGTGGTGACGCGTGATGTCCTCGTTGGTGTAGAGGTCTGGGTTCGCGGCGAAGTCGATCTGGATCTCTTCGGCTGCGGAAGTCTGATAGACGTTGACCGAGAGGTCTTCGATCGGCCCGGTCGAGATCACGTTCAGTTCGCCGTGCGCGTCCCCGAGAGTGATTCCCGAGTGGAACAGCATGAGGTTGATCAACGGCCCGTGGAAGCCTCGTCCGTCGGCGATGCTGTGATCACCGGCGTTGAGGTCGCGTCGCAGGTCCTCGTGGCGGTACTTCTGATGACGCAGTGCGCCGGTGAGTTCGATCTTCACCTCGTGCAGCAAGTCCCCGACCGCGAAGTGCGGATCGACACTCGCACGTATCGGGACGACGTTCGACATCATTCCGCCGGACCTGCGAGCAGCTTTTGTCGTCCGCCCCGAGACCGGCAAGCTGAGGACCACGTCGCGGGTCCCGGTGGCCCGGGCGAGGTAAGCCGCCAGTGCACCGATCACCACTGACGACGTAGTCACGTCGTGAGCGACGGCAAGCCTTTCGAGGGAGCTTCGCAGTTCCGTAGGTACCGTCGCCGACCGTAGGCGTGACCACGCCTGCGACGGAGCAGTCGAGGACGCAAGTGAGGTTCCGCCCGGCTTGTCGGCCATCTTGGTGTTCCAGTAGTCGCGATCGCGTTCCCACCGGGTTGAGCCCAGATAGTCGGCCTCTGCCTTCACCAACGATTGGAGGGGGGCAGTTACCGCTGGGGGAACTGGCAGATCCCGCACCGCGGCGGTGTAGATCTCGGCTGTGCGGTTCATCATCGACATCGCGCCGAAACCGTCGAGCGCCACGTGATGAATACGGCTGTACCAGTAGTAATGGTCGTCGCGAAGCACCAGGACTGCCAGCCTGACCAGGCGATCGGTGAACGGATCGATGGCAGCAGTGTGCTCTTTGCGCATCCATTCTCGCGCCGCCGATTCCGGATCGGATTCGGCGCGCAGGTCGACCACGTCGAGGGAGTCGTCCATGTCGAGATCGAGCCACTGACGCGCAACCCCGTCCACCTCGACCAGGCGCAGGTATCCGGAGCCGATCTCACGGCCGGTCTGTTTACTGGCAGCGGTCAGCAGCTCGATGTCGAGCGGGCCGTCCACGTCGACGTACTGAGCGATGCTGACGGGAATCTCGGGTCGAAGCTGTTGTGCGACAAGCAGGGAAAGTTGCGCGGCAGAAAGAGGGAAGGTGAGTTCGTCGTCCGGACGAGCTGCGGAAACGATTCCTCGGTCGGGACTGCCATCCACACGAATCTCCCTCTTACAACTTGATCATGATGCAAACAGGTATATGCGTCCGCTGGACGCTTCGAACTGATCGGGGCACTTCGAAATGAGACGAATACATTGGAAAGCTCGGGTGGAAACTGGCAAATCGCCCGCCGGAGATCACATCGTGACAATCAGCTGCGATGTTACCGATCAGTCAGCTTCCAGCAAATATTCATCAAACAACCATTTGGGACTATTGTCCTGAATATCATGGCTAAAACGGCCCTATATAACAAACCGAAGCGCCGGTACCCGACGAACGGGCACCGACGCTCCGGTGAAATGTATTCAGTTGATCGTGCAGCGAGGCTGCTTGTCAGACCGTGAAGCCGAGTGCGCGCAGTTGCTCGCGTCCGTCTTCGGTGATCTTGTCCGGTCCCCACGGCGGCAACCACACCCAGTTGATCTTCATGTCGGTACACAGATCGCTACGCACAAGTGCGCCGCGCGCCTGGTCCTCGATCACGTCGGTCAACGGGCACGCCGCCGACGTCAAAGTCATGTCGATCGTGACGACACCGTCGTCTTCGAAGAGTCCGTAGACCAAGCCGAGATCGACGACGTTGATTCCCAGTTCGGGGTCGACGACGTCGCGCATCGCTTCTTCGAGTTCGTCGAGTCGCTCAGGCGACGGGACAGTGCCACTGCCCTGTGCGCCACCGAATTCCGCAGTGGAATCGGGATTCGGATTCACCGGAGCGCCGACCTCGGCGTCCTGCACTGGTTGTGTCTCGGTCATGATCCCTGTCCTTCAGTCGTGTCGACCAATTCACTGCTGCTGTCCGCCGTCGTCACAGCACTGCCGTCGACAATCTGGACTACAGCATCCTTGAATGCCATCCATCCGAGCAAGGCGCACTTCACGCGTGCCGGGTACTTCGAGACACCGACGAACGCGATGCCGTCGCCGAGAACGTCCTCGTCCCCCTCGACGGTGCCCCGACTGCTCACCATCTCGTTGAACGCCGTCACCGTCTTCAGCGCGTCGGTGACCTGCATCCCGATGACGAGGTCGTTCAGCACCGACGTCGACGCCTGGCTGATCGAACAACCCTGCCCGTCGTACGAGACGTCGGAGACCGTTCCGTCCTCGGATATCTGGACGCGCAACGTCACCTCGTCGCCACACGTCGGGTTGACGTGGTGCACCTCGGCGCCGAACGGCTCACGGAGTCCGCGGCCGTGCGGATGTTTGTAGTGATCGAGGATCACTTCCTGATACATCTGCTCCATGCGCATGATTCAGTTCAACTCCCCTGCGACACCGAAAAATTCCTGCGCACGCTTGATCGCTGCAACGAGAACATCGATTTCCGAGGTGGTGTTGTAGAGCGCAAACGACGCACGGGCCGTCGCAGTGACCCCGAACTTACGATGCAGCGGCCACGCGCAATGGTGTCCGACGCGGATCGCGACGCCCTCGTCGTCGAGGATCTGTCCGAGGTCGTGGGCGTGAATACCGTCCACGACAAAGGAAATCGCTCCGCCGCGGTTCTCGGACGTCTGCGGTCCGATGATGCGCAGACCTCCGATCGCCGACAACTTTTCGAGAGCAGCCTCCACCAACACGTGCTCGTGCGCGGCGACGGCGTCCATCCCGAAGGTGTTCAGGTAATCCACGGCAGCGCCCAGTCCGACCACCTGTGAGGTCATCGGTACGCCGGCTTCGAAACGCTGAGGCGGCGGCGCGTAGGTGCTGACCTCCATGGTGACCGTCTCGATCATCGACCCGCCGGTGATGAACGGAGGCATCGCTGCCAGCAGTTCACGACGGCCGTAGAGAACTCCGACCCCCGAAGGGCCGAGCATCTTGTGGCCCGAGAACGCCGCGTAGTCCACTCCCAGTTCGTGGAAGTCGACGGACATGTGAGGCACCGACTGGCACGCGTCGAGCACGACGAGTGCACCGACGGCGCGTGCTCGTCGCACCAATTCCTCGACGGGCGCGATCGCGCCGGTCACGTTGGACTGGTGGGTGAACGAAACGACCTTCACCGCGTCTGTCAGCTCCAGCGAATCGAGATCGATCCGGCCGTCGTCGGTCACGCCGTACCACTTGAGCGTCGCACCGGTTCGGCGCGCAAGTTCCTGCCAGGGAACGAGGTTGGCGTGGTGTTCGAGTTCGGTGATGACGATTTCGTCGCCAGGACCGACATGGCGGTCGAAGCGATCGTCACCGAGAACGTAGGTCACCAGATTGAGAGCCTCGGTGGCGTTCTTGGTGAACACCAACTCGTCCGAATCCGCGCCCACGAAAGAAGCGATGGTGGCGCGAGCATTCTCGTACGCGTCCGTCGCCTCTTCTGCGAGCTGATGAGCACCCCGGTGTACTGCCGCGTTACACGTGGTCAGGAAGTCCCGTTCGGCATCGAGAACCTGGACCGGACGCTGCGAGGTAGCGCCGGAATCCAAGTACACCAAAGGTTTTCCGTCGCGCACGGTTCGCGCCAGGATCGGGAAGTCGGCCCGAACCGCTGTGACGTCGAGCTCGCGCACCGAGGTGGTCATCGTGATTACGCTCCCTGGGTAGCTGCGGTGTCCGCGGTGAAACGAACGTAGCCGTTGGTCTCGAGCTCGTCGGCCAGCTCCGGTCCACCCGACTCGACGATGCGGCCACCGACGAACACGTGAACGAAGTCGGGGTTGATGTAGCGCAGAATGCGCGTGTAGTGCGTGATCAGCAGAACGCCGCCGTTCTCGCGCTCCTTGTAGCGGTTGACGCCTTCGGAGACGGTGCGCAGAGCGTCGACGTCGAGGCCGGAGTCGGTCTCGTCGAGGATCGCGATCTTCGGCTTGAGCATGCCCAGCTGCAGGATCTCGTGGCGCTTCTTCTCGCCACCGGAGAAGCCTTCGTTGACCGAGCGCTCGATGAACGAGGGATCAATCTCGAGCTCGCTGAGGGCTTCCTTGACTTCCTTGACCCAGTGGCGCAGCTTGGGAGCCTCGCCTCGCACGGCCGTAGCGGCGGTGCGCAGGAAGTTGGACATGGAAACGCCGGGAACCTCGACGGGGTACTGCATTGCCAGGAAGAGCCCGGCACGTGCACGCTCGTCGACGCTCATTGCGAGGACGTCTTCACCGTTGAGAGTGATGGAGCCGGACGTGACCTGGTACTTGGGGTGACCGGCGATGGCGTACGACAGAGTCGACTTGCCGGAGCCGTTGGGGCCCATGATCGCGTGGGTCTCCCCCGAGCGGACCGTCAGGTCGACGCCCTTGAGGATCTGGATGGACTCGGCGTTGGCATCGGAGTTGGCGACCTCGACGTGCAGGTCACGAACCTCGAGGACCGAGGTGGTGGTGTTGTCACTGGTAGACATGAAATTCCTTCAAGATGAGGCGGGCGAGCGTAGCGACGGGGTGGTGTCGCAGGCGGGGCGGTCAGGAGCCGACGGCTGCAAGTTCGGCTTCGACTGCGGCTTCGAGGCGATCGCGCACCTCGGGAACAGCGATCTTGTTGATGATTTCGTGGAAGAACCCACGTACGACCAGACGACGAGCCTGATCCTCCGGGATACCACGAGCACGCAGGTAGAACAGCTGCTCGTCGTCGAAACGTCCCGTTGCACTTGCGTGGCCGGCTCCGACGATCTCACCGGTCTCGATTTCGAGGTTCGGAACCGAGTCGGCGCGGGCGCCGTCGGTCAGCACCAGGTTGCGGTTGAGCTCGAACGTGTCGGTGCCCTCCGCTGCGGCGCGGATGAGAACGTCGCCGATCCACACGGTGTGCGCGTCGGGCTTGCCGGATCCGGGATCGCCCTGAAGCGCACCCTTGTAGACCACGTTGGACTTGCAGTTGGGCTGCGAATGATCGACCAGCAGACGCTGTTCCAGATGCTGGCCGGCGTCGGCGAAGTACAGGCCGAGCAGTTCGGCGTCGCCGCCCGGTCCGTCGTACTTGACGGTGGCGGACAGGCGAACTAGGTCGCCGCCCAGGCTGATCGAGGTGTATCGAAGCACTGCGTCGCGGTTCAGGCGAGCGTGGTGTGACGTCACGTGAACTGCGTCGTCCGCCCAGTCCTGGATGGCCACCACGGTCAGCTGCGAACTGTCACCGAGAACGAATTCGATGTTCTCCGCGAAGGTTCCGCTGCCGCGCTGGTCGATCACGAACGTCGCCTTGGCGAACTGTGCCAGGTGAATCTGGGTGTGTCCGTAGGCGACGTTGTCGACTCCGGGGCCGGTCATGGTGACCACGACGGGCTTCTCGACCTCGACCTCGGCGCCCACCGAGATGACCGTTGCAGTCTCGAAGCTCGAATACGCCTGCGCTGCAATGCGATCAGCGGGAACGCCGGCTTTGCCCAGACGCACGTCGTCACGGCCGACGGTCTCGACGGTGATGTCGCTTCCCCCGTCGACCTCGACGGTGACCTGTCCGTTGGCGACGGCGCTGCCGTCATGCAGTCCCCGGAGACGACGCAGCGGGGTGAACCGCCAGATCTCGTCACGTCCGCCGGGAACCTCGAATGCATTGACGTCGAACGAGGAGAACTGCTCGCCCTTGTTCGTGATAGGTGAGCCTGTGGCTGCACCCTTTACAGGAGCGGTCGGGTTCTCCCCGGCAACAGCTCCGATGACTCCGGTCTCTGGCGTGGTCACTAACCCACAGCCCCTTCCATCTGAAGTTCGATAAGGCGGTTGAGCTCGAGCGCGTACTCCATCGGGAGTTCCTTCGCGATGGGCTCGACGAATCCACGCACGATGGTGGCCATCGCCTCGTCCTCGGTCAGTCCGCGGCTCATCAGGTAGAAGAGCTGATCGTCACTGACCTTGGAGACGGTGGCCTCGTGACCCATGGTGACGTCGTCCTCGCGGATGTCGACGTACGGGTAGGTGTCGCTTCGGCTGATCTGGTCGACCAGCAGAGCGTCACACTTGACGGTCGACTTGGAGCCGTGGGCACCCTTGTTGACCTGCACCAGACCGCGGTACGACGCACGTCCACCACCACGGGCGACAGACTTGCTGATGATGGTCGAGGACGTGTGCGGCGCGAGGTGGAGCATCTTGGCGCCGGTGTCCTGGTGCTGGCCCTCGCCGGAGAACGCAACGGAGAGAACCTCACCGCGGGCGTACTCGCCCATCAGCCACACGGCCGGGTACTTCATGGTGACCTTGGAGCCGATGTTGCCGTCGACCCACTCCATGGATCCGCCTGCCTCGACCTTGGTGCGCTTGGTCACCAGGTTGTAGACGTTGTTGGACCAGTTCTGGATGGTCGTGTAGCGGCAGTGGCCGCCCTTCTTCACGATGATCTCGACGACGGCCGAGTGCAGTGAATCGGACTTGTAGATCGGCGCGGTGCAACCCTCGACGTAGTGCACGGAGGCATCTTCGTCGACGATGATCAGGGTGCGCTCGAACTGACCCATGTTCTCGGTGTTGATGCGGAAGTACGCCTGCAACGGGATGTCCACGTGGACTCCCGGCGGAACGTAGATGAACGAGCCACCGGACCACACGGCGGTGTTCAGCGCGGAGAACTTGTTGTCGCCGGCCGGGATGACCGATCCGAAGTACTCCTTGAACAGCTCCGGGTGCTGCTTGAGACCGGTGTCCGTGTCGAGGAAGATGACGCCCTGCTCCTCGAGGTCCTCACGGATCGAGTGGTAGACGACCTCGGACTCGTACTGAGCTGCGACGCCGGCAACGAGGCGCTGCTTCTCCGCCTCGGGGATGCCGAGCTTGTCGTACGTGTTCTTGATGTCCTCGGGCAGGTCTTCCCACGACTCGGCCTGCTTCTCGCTGGACCGGACGAAGTACTTGATGTTGTCGAAGTGAATACCTTCGAGGTCGCTGCCCCAGTTCGGCATCGGCTTCTTGTCGAAGGTGCGCAGCGCCTTGAGGCGGATGTCGAGCATCCACTCGGGCTCGCTCTTCTTGGCGGAGATGTCCCGCACGACAGCCTCGGACAACCCGCGCTGCGCGCTGGCTCCGGCTTCGTCGGAATCGGACCAGCCGTAGCCGTAATGACCGAGGGACGCGATGGTCTCTTCCTGCGTGAGCGGCTCGGTGCCTGCTGCCGCAGTGGTAGTCGCCTGGTCTGATGTGACGGTCATGCGAGCTCCTTCCGGAGTCTTGTTTCTTGACGGCTGCTCGGGTTCAGCGAGGGCTGGTCGCTGTGGTCGAGCAGTTCTGACTTTGAAGAACTAGCTGAAAAATCTCTATTCGAACGCTGCACGGTGGCAACGCTCGGTAGAACACTGTGGTCCGGTCATCTACTCCCGGTGGACACGAGGGGCACGTGCGTCGTGCAGGCGCAGTCACCGTTGGCGATGGTCGCCAGACGCTGGACATGAGTCCCGAGCAATTGCCGGAATGCTTGCTGCTCTGCCTCGCACAGTTCCGGAAACTCTTCTGCCACATGGGAAACCGGGCAATGGTGTTGGCAGATCTGCACGCCGTTGCCGACCGGCCGGGTCGACGCTGCGAACCCCACCGCGTTGAAGGCTTCGGCGATTGCGTCCGCTGTCGCCTCGACGTTG
Source organism: Rhodococcus sp. WS1 (assembly GCF_003797745.1). Lineage (NCBI taxonomy): Bacteria > Bacillati > Actinomycetota > Actinomycetes > Mycobacteriales > Nocardiaceae > Rhodococcus > Rhodococcus sp. WS1. The sequence goes on from NZ_RKLZ01000001.1 coordinate 274,566, forward strand.
TCGACATCTGTCGGATCAGCCGGTTCGACGTCTCCGACGATCGCCTGGACCCGACGCTTGGCGAACTCCTCGATTGCCGCGTCTCCGCCGATTTCACGGAGTTGCCGCATCGCGGCTCCCGCCAGATCGTCGTAGGTGTGGCCGAGGCGGCCGCGACCGGTCGCGGTGATCTGGAACTGCTTGGCGGGACGACCTCGTCCGCGCTGACGCAGCGACGACGCCGAAGCGGTACGGGCTTCGCCCGACTCGATCAACGCATCCAAGTGACGTCGGACACCTGCGGCACTCAAACCGAGGCGTGTGCCGATTTCGGAGGCGGTAATGGGGCCTTCTTCGAGTAGCAGCTTGACCACTGCCGCCCGCGTCTGACCTTCGACGCTCACCGTAACCGGATTTGCGGCAGCACTCGGCGAGGCCGCTACAGTGGGCTGACCTGCAACTTCCTTGCTTCGTGGGTCTGACGCATTTCTTTTCACAACACAAGTGTGACGGAATTCTTTTCGCAGGTCTACTAAGGGCAACCTGCATTACATTCGGGAATATCCGGACAACGTACGTTGTTTGTGCTTGTCTGTCCGGCTGGATGGAGCCGCTACGCTGCCTGGTGTGCCGCAGACCCCCGAGAAGACGACGACCGCGCGATCGGCGCGCGCGATCCTGCTGGAAAAACCCAAGGCACTCGCGCTTTCCACAATCGGCGTTCGACCTTTCGGATCCGCTCCCCGGCAGAGTATGGCCGCGGTGCTGCACGGCGACGAGGACGAGCGCCCGGGCCTGAACGCGAAGGAAACCGCACAACTGCGAGGGATCCGCCGATTCGGCGCGACCGGCGCGGTCTTGATGGCAGTCGGAGCGCTCGGCGCCGGCGCACAACCCGTCCTGCAGAATCCGACCGCAGGACTTCGAGTCCTCAGCCTTCCCGGACGTATGCCGACGGTCTCACTCACCATGACGATGACCGGAACCGTGCTCGTCGTTCTCGCCTGGCTGATGATGGGCCGATTTGCAGTCGGGGACATACGCAGCCGTTCCGGCGCACCGCGGCGCATGACCCGTTCCCAGTTGGACCGCACACTCCTGCTGTGGATCCTGCCGCTCTCGGTCGCACCGCCGATGTTCAGCCGCGACGTCTACTCGTATCTGGCACAAAGCGAAATCGCGGCCCGTGGACTCGATCCGTACGCCATCGGCCCCAAGGCGGCACTGGGCGTCGACCACGTTCTCACCCGCACGGTTCCGACGATCTGGCGCGACACCCCGGCTCCGTACGGTCCGTTCTTCCTGTGGCTGGGACGCGGGATCAGCTCACTGACCGGCGACAACATCGTGGCCGGAATCTTCTTGCACCGCTTGCTCGCATTGGCCGGCGTCGCGCTCATCGTGTGGGCGATACCTCGACTGGCCAAGCGATGCGGTGTCTCTGCCGTCAGTTCGCTCTGGCTCGGTGCCGCGAACCCGCTGTTGCTCTTCCACTTGGTGGCCGGCATCCACAACGAAGCGCTCATGCTCGGGTTGATGCTCGCCGGAATCGAGATCGCCCTCCGCGCAGTCGAAGGGTCCGGGCCGATCCGTGGGCGAGCGCTGTTCTATCTCATTGCGGGATCTGGATTGATCGCGTTGTCGTCGACGGTCAAAATTCCGTCCTTGCTTGCGCTGGGATTTGTCGGCATGGCCTTGGCTCGGCGTTGGGGTGGAACCTGGAAAGCCCTGGCGGGAGCCGCGATTCTCCTGGGCGTCGTTGCCGCTGTCGTCACGTTTGTCATCAGCGTGGCCAGTGGGCTCGGTATGGGTTGGATCAACACCCTCGACACCGCCACCGCAGTCCGGAGTTGGATGTCCATCCCGACGCTCCTGGGCGTCGGCACGGGATTGGCCGGTGTACTACTCGGACTCGGCGATCACACGACGGCGATCCTCACGATCACGCGGCCCATCGCAACTCTCGTCGCCATGCTCGTCACCGCACGGATGATGATCTCGGTGTACATGGGCCGCATACACCCGGTCGGTGGACTCGGCATCGCACTCGGAGCGATCGTTCTCCTGTTCCCCGTCGTTCAGCCGTGGTACCTGCTGTGGGCGATCCTTCCGTTGGCGGCGTGGGCCACCGCACCGATTTTCCGCATCCCTGCCGTCGTCTTCACCTCGATCGTCAGCGTCATGTTGATGTCCAACGGCGCCGAATACCTTCCGTTCATGATCGTGCAGGCCGTCATCGCGACCATCCTCACCGCCGGAACGCTCATCGTCTTCACCCGCAATTCACTCCCCTGGCGTAGCGACAAGCCAGTAGCGGAGATCACGAAAGGCGGACCGGTAGACGAAGACAACTCGGCGGGGGCTTACGCTGATTCCCCGTGACCTCGAGAGCCTCCAGATCGTCGACGCCGGCGGTACAGATCCAGGGTGTCGTCAAGTCCTTCGACGGTGTTCGAGCCGTCGACGGTATCGATCTCACTGTCGTGACGGCCCAGGTCGTTGCCCTGCTCGGCCCCAACGGAGCCGGTAAGACAACCACCGTCGAGATGTGCGAAGGGTTTGTCACCCCCGATGCCGGCACGGTTCGAGTGCTCGGTCTCGACCCCATCGCCGACTCCGGTGAAGTCCGCTCACGAATCGGCGTCATGCTGCAGGGCGGCGGCGCGTACCCCGGGTCCAAGGCCGGGGAAATGCTCGACCTCGTGGCCGCATACTCGGCCGACCCGCTCGATCCCGCCTGGCTCCTTTCCAAACTCGGCCTCACCGATGCGCGCAAGACCCCGTACCGCCGTCTCTCCGGAGGCCAGCAGCAACGACTGTCCCTGGCGTGCGCGCTGGTCGGCCGCCCCGAATTGGTATTTCTGGACGAACCCACCGCTGGACTCGACGCTCAGGCGCGCCTGCTCGTGTGGGAACTCATCGACGCTCTGCGACGCGACGGCGTGAGCGTCCTGCTCACCACACACCTCATGGACGAGGCCGAAGCACTCGCCGACGAACTGGTCATCATCGACCACGGCAAGATCGTCGCATCGGGAACGCCGGCCGAGGTCACCAGCAAGGGCGCCGAAGGACAACTCCGTCTGACGACGGTTCCCGGTTTGAGCCTCGATTCGCTGGCCGGTTCACTCGCCGGGTTCCGCATCGAGGAATCCAACCCAGGCACCTACGTCGTCGAAGGTGCAATCGATCCGGCAACCGTGGCAACAGTTGCGACGTGGTGTGCCGATCAGGACGTGCTGATCAACGACATTCGCGTCGATCAACGGAGTCTGGAAGACGTCTTCCTCGAATTGACGGGCCGGGAACTGAGGGGATGACGGAGATCAAGGTCATGAACGAAACAGCGTCGAACGGCCAGAGCAGTCCCATCAGCGTTGCCAGAGACCGACGGCTCGCCGAGAACCGCTTCGAGCCAGGCACCTTCTCGCCGGATCCCCGCCCCAATTCGGCGGCCAAGATGCTGGCGGCGCAGACCAAACTGGAGCTGACTCTTCTGCTCCGCAACGGTGAGCAATTGCTGCTCACCATGTTCATCCCGATCACCCTGCTCATCGGACTGTGTCTGCTTCCGATCGGCGATTTGGGCGATTCTCGGGTCGATACCGTGCTCCCTGGTGTCATGATGGTTGCCGTGATGTCGACGGCGTTCACCGGACAGGCCATCGCCGTCGGATTCGATCGCCGATACGGCGCGCTCAAACGACTCGGTGCAACGCCGCTACCGCGGTGGGGAATCATCGCAGGCAAGAGCGCTGCCGTCATCATCGTCGTGGCGCTGCAGTCGCTGTTGCTCGGCGCTATCGGTTTGGCGTTGGGGTGGCGTCCGTCGTTCGTCGAACTTGTACTCGGCGCAGTGGTCATTGCCATCGGTACTGTCACATTTGCCGCGCTTGGCCTACTGCTCGGCGGCACGTTGCGCGCAGAGATCGTTCTCGCTCTCGCCAACGTCCTATGGTTCATCATGGTGGGCATCGGCAGTGTCGTCTTCGCCAGCGGCGAACTTCCGACCGCTGTTCACACGCTGGTGCGCATTGTTCCCTCCGGCGCTCTCGCACACGCACTCGAAGCGGCCCTCGACACCTCGATGGACTGGTTCTCGATTCTCGTACTTCTCGTCTGGGCCGCAGTGGCCGGAGTCTGCGCAGCAAGGTGGTTCAAGTTCACGTGAGTACACGACGGACAGCTCAGATCGTCGGCTGTGTGGCCGCAACAGTGATGTTGTGTGCCGGACCCGCAACGGCGACCCCTTCGGTGTCCGGTCCACTCGCACCTGCAAATCCGCACCTCGGTCCCGTCGGTACTTCCACCATGCACGGTGACGCGGGCTCGTCCGACGTCACGCCGCTGCCTGGTCCAGGAACCGGCCCACACGAGGTGACAGCTTTCCCGATGATGGCCGCCTGCCCGACGGTCCTCCAGGGTTCCGACGGCATGATCGTCTCGCTCTGCACGACGATGATCGGCCAGATCCCGACCATCCATTTGATCGATCCGAAGGCCGACGCCACACCCTTGGGACGGTCGGTCGCGCAACTGCCGCTCGCGAAGGGCAGCCTGCTCGGCGGCGTCTACGCCTACCTCGACAACGAGAACCGTCTCGTAGCCGTCGACGGAAACCGTCAACTGGTCCGCATTTCCCATGCGCAGAATCCGGACGGCAGTTGGCGGCTGGAACTCGCGGATGTCATCGATCTCAGTGGTGCGGTTGCCGCCGACGACAACGTCACCGGCCTCGCCCCGGATTGGGACGGCAATGTCTGGTTCGCCACCGGGCACGGCACCGTCGGGTACGTCGGCGCGGATCGAATCGCGCACAGCATTGCGCTTCCCGAGGGTGAACAGGTGCAGAACAGCATCTCCACCTCCCCGACGGGCACTGCCGTCGCAACGACCCACGCGCTCTACCAACTGAAGCGAAGTGGCGACGAAGTCGTCATCGACTGGCGTCAGCCGTACGACCGCGGGCCGGCCCGCAATCCGGGTCAGCTCAGCTGGGGAACCGGATCGACGCCGACATATTTCGGCCCGTCGACGGGCAGCGATTTCTTGACCATCGTCGACAACGCCCACCCGACGGTGAGCTTGCATGTCTATCGCGCTGACACGGGCGCCGAGGTGTGCACGCAGCCGGTGTTGTCCGCGGCCAGCAAGGACGGCTCACCGAGTGGCAGCGAGAACTCCCCCGTCGGCATCGGTCATTCGGTCTACGTGGCCGGCACTTACGGATACCCGTACCCCACGACTCCTGAAGGTGCCGGTCCAGCGGTCCCCGCCACGGCACCCTTCAACGGCGGAATGACCCGGGTCGACATAGATCCGGTCGGCTGCCATGTCGTGTGGGACAACACGATTCGTAGCTCCGCGGTACCGCACCTCTCGACGGCGGACGGCTCGATCTACACCGTCACGCGGGACGGTAATCCGAGCACCTCTCCGCTCGACGGGTACTCGTTCGCGGTGATCGACTCGAAGGACGGGTCACAGATCGGTTCGACTCCACTGCCGTCGACGATCCTCAACGACACCCTGCAGATGTCGGCACTCATCACCGAGTCGGGCGAGTACTTCCAGGGAACGATCTCGGGAATCGTGCGCGTTCGCGCGAACTGACGCGAGCTGGTCCCGACGACGCGGGGCAGCTCGCTTCGCGCCTGCTTCAACGCCTGCCCCCAACGACACTGTGTAGTTGATGGGGAACTACGATCGTTGGCGTGGTGAATCGTGTGTATGCCGGATAACCGCATGTAGTTGTACGTTCCACTGCACAATAGCAGCGGGTTTCGGATTCTCCTCGCAACGACTAGCAACAAGCTCGGCCAATCACATTTCCACGCAATGCATGCACACCACGCACTGCGTCGATCGGAGTGTTCGACGGCTTTCCATACCCACAAATTTGTGCAGTTGATCTGACCTCTGCGTGTCGTGCCTGACCTGCGCAGATGCCAGAACCTACGATCAGCCAATGGTTCCCATGCTCAGACAGAACGTGATCGTTCATGAAATCAGCCTCTCGACCGGCACACCTTGGCACATCTACGGCGCTGCTGTACTCGCTGGACTGATCGCAATCGGTGGTTGGTATGTCGTACACCGCACCAGTCAGAGCCGAGACCTTCTGAACTGGCGCAGAACAACATTGCTGAAGGTAACAAGCGATCTTCTCGAAGCATCAAGCAAGAGAAATCGAACGATAGGGCTGAACCTGAGAACATGGACACCTCAACTCAACCAAGAACAGCTGTCACTTTTGGAAGAGATGAAGCAGTGCCGAAATCAACTTTGGATCGCTGGCGCTGATGAACTTTACAAGCAAGCGATGACAATCATAGAGATGCACGTCCTAGCAGCGGAGAACGCTAGGTTCCACCTGAAAGAACCTTATCTACTCAAAGCGATCGTAAATCAGAAAGAACTCGAACGCCGACACAATCAACTGCTAATCATGACCAGAACTTACATCAACTCCAAAGAAATAAAAAAGGCCATAGGATCACCTACCGGCGAACAACGTCGTGAAATAGAATCTAGAACTCAAACCGATGAAATTGGTAAATCCGAAACAGAGGTTGTTAACTCATGAGTTCAGGTGCACCCTGGTGGGCATTTATCGTTACTGCTGGTGTTGCGTTCATTTCGGCTTGCGTCTCAGGGTTCAGTTTGTGGTACAACATCAAACGAACTGATGAACGAGAGCTGGAAAAGTGGAAACGAGATGTGATCATGAAATCCACTAGCGACTTCATATCCACCTCCGGCCTATTGCAAGAATTCAAGATTTTGAATATGGGAGCATGGACGGGTAAACACACGATCGGATCAGCCGAAAAGCATGAAAAGTTACGTAGAGAGTCTTATCAATTTTCTATCATTGGCAGCGAAGAACTGATGAATGCAGCGAAAGCAATCATCGAACTGCACAACCGCTTCTCAACCGATAATATCTCAAAAGACAATTTCATCGTCAAAACGATGGATTACAAAATGATCGAAATTGCTCACGAAGACCTTATTGAAATCGCTAAGCAACTAACCTCAAAGAAACGATCCAAAAAATATCGACTGTTCAGAAAAAACTTCGAAAATACTTCACTTCCAATATCTCAAGAGTACCTAGAAACATTTCCATCAACTCTCAATAAATGATATAATATAAGTGTTCCGTACACTCCTCCTTCGTACGTTACATTTTTGTTTAGTGTCACCGTATGCAAATGGACCGGGCTAATTAGCCCGGTCCATTCTGCTATCTAGCAATCTTTTTGATTGTCGTTGCATACAGCTCTAGATACAGCTCGTAGCAGTCAATCTGACCATTCAAGTCGATACGAGTGCCAATGTTGCTGATGTTGAACACTTCTGGATAGAAGTCTCCGTCAATGAACCGCTGATAATAACGCTGCTTGCCGTCTTTGCTTCTCAAATTTCCAGCCTGTTGACCTAGGTCGAACTGACCTGTTGGAATTTCGAGCTTGACGAACTTTTTGTTGACATACTCTGGCCCGAAGGTTTCCAAGCTGTCTTCTGGATTCAACGCAACTACGTTGCACTCGACTGTCTCAGGATCAAGATAGTTCCATACACGAATCGTTTCTAACGACTCTGGGTCATAGCTGATCGTCTCAGTGTAAATATCAACCAGGCTAGGCCATGACCGAACAATGAATCTAGGCATCACCAGTACCACCAATCAGGCATACGATTTGCCCTGACTGTATTCGGTCCGGTCATGATCGAACGAGACTTGTTCCAACTGAGCTGCTTGACTGCTTCAACCACCAGCGGACTGACAGCATACGTCTTTTCACCATAGGTGACAGTGGTCTTGTCTTGCTTTACTTGCTCCACATTCGCTTGTGCGAACACGTCTGAGTTGTCCAAATAGGCAGACTGCCAACACACGGCATACTTGAGCCAATGCTTGTCTGTTTCATTCGTGACAAGGCTCTCCGGCTTTCCTGCAATCACTTCCACGATTCCCTGAGCTTGTCTGATCTGCTGATCGTTGACTGTATATCCAGTCATATCTAGCACATCTGCATCTGTTGCTAACATCTTTTAACTTCCCTCCAAACTTTCTATAACGTCGATAGCGATAATGTCTGTGTAGTCAAACGGTCCGGTACCGTCTCCCAGGTCCATACTCAATCGAATCTGAATCTGATATTCACCTGCAACTACAAACGGACTGTTTTCGCCAAACTCATATTCGATAGCGTCATACCGAGAATTGACCGGAATAGCTGAACCCTCCGAATAGATCGAACCATCAGGTCTACGAATGAACACCTTTGCCGTCAGGTATCGCATTACATCTATCGGCTGCTTGTGCTCATCTACGATCTTGAACAAGACTGAACCTGTTGGACGTTGACCGACATAGAACTTTCTCATGTTCGATCACGCAGCTTCGTCTTGAAATCTGAATTTCCTAGTTGCAAGTACATTTCAGCGGTGCTAAAACCAACAGTCATGGCTACCGTGTGAAAGTAGTCGATTGTAGGCAAACTCAGTTGAAACTCATAGTCATACTTCTTCATATGTAAAACAAAGCGGCCCAACGCTCGCATTGAACGCTGAGCCGCTTCGAATTTCTTACGCTCCTGTTACTTCCAAGATACCGAAGGCTTTTGCTCGTCCAACAGCAAACGCTCTACGTGCTCGCATCTTCAAGTGAGGTTCGTCAGTGTTCCAACCAGCCTCGATGCTCAATCTTGATTCGATCTCTTCACGTACGCCAACGATCAAGTGCTGACGATTTGCAACGATCAACAGTGGATTTCCAGTTGGATTCTGCTCATTCTTTGCACTTGTCTTTGCTCCGTCACTGAACCGCAACGCATATCCGAACAAGGTTGCTGGCTGCGTTGCCGATACCTGTTCGATGAACAAAGGTCTGCCGTTGCCGTCAACAAGACCACGCAATGACTCTTTCAAGCTGGTATGCGCAATAACGAGCATATCGCTATCGGAGAAGTATCCGCCCTGCTCAACCTTCCCGAAGGTTTGCGAAACCTTGTCGTAGGTGACTGGTCCAGCGGTTGCAATCTTGTGAGCTGCTGCACTGGTGCTAACTTCCTTGTAAACAGAAGTAAATGGAACATTTCCACCATTACTTACTGCCGTCGTACCCAAACACGCGTTGTCGAATGTCTTGGCATAGCCAGTCGCCCAACTCTTCTGCAACGCGGCGATAATGTTCACGTTGGAATCCGCTAAATCTTCTTCAGCTAGGACGTTTTGTCCACCGAACTTGATCGTGTCTAGCAAAACCTGATCCAAATTTGCTGGATCTTCCGGGTACGGTTGAGACTTTCCAATAACCGATACTACCGATTCTCCAATACGTGGAACCTTAGCCGTATTGGTATTCATTTTTACCTTGCGCCCGTATGCTTCTACGGCGCTATTCTGTACTGCTGCTGCGATTACCTCTGAGTCATACCCTTCAGGAATCCAAGCATTTGCATTAATTGCTACTATTTCAAAAAACTACTTTCATTATGAATTTACGGTTTAACGTCCCGCATAGACTAAAGCTATTTCGTATCTCACTCCATAACTAACGAGCATCTCACTCTATGTTAATTCTATTATATCAAGAATTGCGTTAACTCGCTCCAAGTAGCCTTTCAGCAGTCGTTAGCTGACGCTTGATTGCTGGCTTATCGGCTGCATCAACCTTTGGTACTGATCGCTTCGTTTCGAACAATTCAGGAAACTCTGACTTGACTGATTCGATCTGCTCGTCCAGACCAGTCACATTGCCTTCGTCATCAAGCTCAATCTGATCCAGATCAAGTAACTTCGTGATCTTCGTGTTCGTGATTCCGTTGCGTTCCAGCTCAGCATCAATCTGCACTTGACGGTACTTTGCAGTCACACGCTCTGCCGTCTCCGACAATGCTTGCACTTGCTGTTCAAGCTCTTTCACCTTGTGTCTATTGGATGCTGATTCGCCGTTAGCGTTCTTCAATGCCTCACGAATCTGATCTAGCTCGTTTGTTTCAATTTCTTCGTTCATGCTGCTTCATCTCCATTTTCTTTTTCTGTAATATTTGTTGTTGCTGACTGATCCAATAGGCCAGCTTTTTTCCACTGCTCAATCAGAGCAGTGTCGTACCCATGTTCAAGCCAAATTTGTTCCGCTGGAAGACCAGCATCACGCTTTTTCTTGATAATGTCCCAGGTTTCTGACGTGTCGATTGATTCGATCTGTCGCCATTGAAGCTGTACATCTTCATCAATCTGATTGAGCTTCAACACAAACAGGAACATCTTGCGCAGAGCTGAACCAATCGCAAGCTGACGCAAACGAGCTTTCTTCACAAGCGGCGCTTCGGCAGCTCTGAGAGCTTCACCGGACACGTTCGTCTGTGTGTTCTCGAAGTAGCTCAACGGCGTACTCGTCACAGACGCCATTGCACGGACATACTCGCGATACGGACTGATCAGAGTCTCTGGCTTGGCAGGATCAAACTGACCCACCTTGTCGATATTTTGAAGCCACCAGACTTCACCAGGCTCGTTGCTGAGCGTGTTGCTGTCATCATCGTCACCAAAGTCACTTGGACTGCCTGTGTGCTCTCCTGCCAGCACGTAACGGGTAGGGAACCCATATGCCTCCACACTGCTCATCTGACTGATCAGAAGCTTGTTGATGGCGTTCTGTGGCCCGTATGCCGCTAGGTGCTCGGGCGTACCCGTCGATAGGTGGAAGATCGGAATCTGACCGAACTCGTTGACAAGCTGACCTTGCTCGTCAGTGTCTTCGTCAACAAATGGCTCAAAGTCGCTGTCCTGCACTGTCATTGGCAGAGATTCTGACTTGCTGATGAACTTGCAGATTCGGCCGGCAAAGTACAGATTGACTCTGACTCGTTGTCTGCCGTCTTCCAGCTCAATCGGAAACATCTTCGCTGCATAGGCAGGCTTACGAGGGTTCTCTACGTCGTAGATCACCACGGTAGACAACGGACTGTTGTAGTAAATCTGGGTCTGATCCTGCTCGTCAGGCCACACGCACACATATGCGTCTCCGTAGATCAACGTGTTGGTGATGATCTGAGACAGCTCAAGCTCAAGATTGTTCTCTTGCCATGCCTGGTCAATAAGCTGCTTCGCCTGATCGCTGAGTGTCGCTACACCTGTGATTTCCAGTCGTGATCCAACTGCATCAACAGGTGTTTTGGCATAGTTCACCCGGAACTGATTGCCTGTTTTTTCGAGTGCTCGTTTGACCTTTGCGCTGGCGAAAATCTCGTCAACGGTTCCGTCATAATAATTCTGCGCCGTTTGATAGTCTTTCGCTCTATCTAAAATAGTTTGTACTGCTGTTTTTAATTCTGACATATTCTTTGTTAATAACTCTCCTTTTTGTAGTAACTACCATCTAATGATAGTTCATTTTCTAAATATATGTTTTACGTACTGCTTTAGGCTGACTACTAGCTGATAGAAAGTAGTGAACACCTGTGCCCATTGCGTCAATCAAGTCATCATGCGCAACTTTCGGAAACGAATACATCTGTTCCTCAAGTTGATCAAAGTGCCTTGTGTGACGAACTTTGTCTTTTCTGTAGTAGTCCAGTGCTCTTGCTGCTCGTAAAGATTTCGGCTCAGTCTGATGTACCGCCCGGAAATTGGCCTTAACTCCGTCGAAAACTGACTTCCACAAGTTGCCACCCTGGTTGGTTTCTACATAGACAAGACCAACATCAAAAAGCTCAATCAGATCGTTCACACGCTCTTTGAGTTCCGTGCTGACAAGCCTGAGCTGTTCCGCATGACGTACGTAAACTTTTCCGTCACTAGCCAACGAGACCACAACCAACGCTGTGTAGTCGTTTGACGTTTTGGTACTGACAGCCGGGTCAACACTGATCAGGGTTCTGAGATACGTCTCAGCCTCCGTAATCACAATGTCCTGCTCGTTCCAGTACTGAGCGTCTACATTGACCGGTCTGTTCATCATGTTCATTGCGAATGCCCTGGTATGACGATCACGATTCAGAACCTGCATTGACTTGAACTCAGGCCACCATGACTGCTCGTTGCCGTCAGAATCTTCGACAATCGCCGGGTAGTGATGAACATTGATTCGTTCATCCAGAACCCATTGAAGCTCAGCGTCAATCGAGTCATCAAGCTCTGTCCGTTCAATATCAGCCTCTCCCCTATTAGGTTCTGACTTGATATTGAGTTTTTCAAGCTCAGCTTGTTGCTTTTCGAAAAATGATGGTTGCGTCCGATCGTCTGGCTGACTTATAGAAAATGTAGATGTAGAAGTGCCTAGAAAATCGCGTTCTGATTTAAGATCACTTTTCTCAGCCGAAGTCAAGCGAACTTCAGAATCGTTATCAACGAGTTCGTTAACACTCTTGCTAATAAATCCATCTAGGCTATCAATGCTCCGATTTCCTGAACTTGACAAATCTCCATGAAGCTCATTCGAACCATCACGCTCAGCTACTTCTACTGAAGCCGTAGTTTTGGATTCTAGAGACTTTATTGGCTGTTCGGTCACTGACTGCCCGAAAGCATGTTCAATCGTTTCTAGATGATCTGAAGTACTAGAAACCGAATAGGAAGTCGTTAGGCTATCCTTAGTCAGACTTACATAATCAATATTATCGGCTCTATTTGATTCGCTTTGCGAACTAGTTTGGAAACTTGAATCCTGATTCGTTTGTAACGATTTCTGCTCTGCAACTTTGCGACATTGGTCGATGATTGATCCAGGCATGGTGGTCGTACCTACTATGACGATTTTGGCTCTTGATCCCAGATAGAAGATTCCATCAAGCATTGTTCTCTTGCGCTTCTCTGCTTCATTGACTGAGTAGTTGGATTCAGTTGGTTCAATGTCATCCAACAAAATCAGATCAGGTCTTTGATCACCGATCTTCATACCCAGCGATTTTGCATCAATGCCTTTTGCCGAGAAGCTGAATCCATTGGCTTGCTGAATCTGCTCGTTGCTCTGACTGACATACCTCTTCACTGCACCGCGCATCATCGGCTTGCACAAATCCGGATAATCCTTGCGCAACAAGTTGTTGTGATCTAGTTCAAACTTGAACGAATCAAGATGATCAGTCGCTTGTGAGCCAGCATCCGAGAAGGCTGCAATGAACTTCAGGTGACCATGACTTGCTGCCCACAACGGCAGAATCTTGAACAACCACTGAGACTTGCCAGCTTCACGCGGAGCAATCCAGCAGTCTCGTTGGGAATCGGTCTGCATCCAAGACTTGGCATACTCAGCCAGGTCAAGATGGAACTGACTGAACGATGGTTCTTGACCTTCGAACCTGATCGAATGACTGAGATAGACCACACTGAACAACAGAGGATCATCCCTGGTCAGCAGTCTTCTACCCTCTGACGACGCAATCAGTTCACGTGGAAACTGACTGATGTACTCCAACGGATTCACGCATCATCAGCTCTGCTTCGCTGGAACTCGTCGTACATCTTCAACGCTTCAACGTCAGTCGTGTCTTCGACCGCTGTTCGATTGGTTGCCTTGCCTCTGAGCATCTGAATGCTGTCGGTTGCGCGCTTCATCGTTGCAGCGATCTTGTCGAGTTCGGCAGGTGTCAGGTTCGGATCGTCCATCAACTCCAACGCACGACTGAGCAAGTCCTGTTGAGCGATCCGAAGCTCAGTCTCTTCATAGAACGAATTGAACTGCGCTGCTTTGGATTTCAGCTCATCGAGTTCAATTTCTATCCCAAATTCTTCGCACCATTTTTTGCCTGTTGACCAGCTTGACGGATATTGAAGTTCTCGCTTTGCTCTGGCAAGACCGACATCACCCGCCAGTTCAGCGAATGCTCTGCGTTCAGCCTCTGAATATTTCGCCATTCGGCACCTCTTTATTGATTATGACTTTCATTTCTATCTCCTTTTTCTTATTTGATTTGGTCTAGCTTTGTGTCTGTCTGTCAGAGTTGTGTAAAAAGAAAACAACTGCTTTTAAGTACAGACGCCGGATAGCAATACCTATATATTGCTCCAACCTTGCATTATGCCTTTTTCTTGCTTGGTTGCCTAATTGCCTTGAAGTCGTCTACCCAGAACTTTCTATTCATTTCATCTACTACTTTTTGTATATTATTGGGTGTTTCCTCTATAGATACTTGCACCCCGGCAATTTTCGAGATTATCAAGTATTTACGGTATGCAATGTTTTGTTCATTCATCTCTGCGTACCGCCAATTTCTCAGCTTTGCATATCTTGCAGATCAACGTGTCAGCAAACCAGTACGAACTAGTTCTGTTCTGTTCATGACCTACGGCACAGAAGTTCTTTCTGTCTTCTGGAATCTGAGCCATGTTGTCAGCATGTGTGCCAGCTTTCAGATGATTTGGGTTGATGCAATCACGTTGATTCTTGCATAGATGCATTACTTCCATACCGGCCGGAACTGGACCATTCTTCTGCTCAAAAACGTAACGATGGGCATACCAGTTCTTACCGTCAATCTTTACTACTGCATATCCGTTTCTATCTCTTGCAGATAGCTTGAAGATATGGCAGTTGTTTTCATTTACAAAGTACTCAAGAACCTTTGAATATTTGTCTTCTGTTTCACTAGTTGATCGAGTCACGCTACTCTTAACTTTATCATTCATTTTGTTTCTTCGCTTTGTTCCTTTCTCTTTGCCTTAGCGCTACGCATATCTTGCATGTTCGACCCGATTTTTGATACCGGATATTCGGGTCTTTGAACTCGTGGCCGCGCTTGCAATGCGTAAACTTCACAGGTTCTCGTTTCATCTTCTCAGAAATGAACAGATGTGAGACTCTGATGCAGTCTCTTGAACCGCACGTTGTTTTCACTGCACGCTTATCTGGTATCGGCCCAACAAACAATTGATAGATGACCCGGTGTACTTGATAGGACTTACTATTGAAGTAAATTCGCCCGTAGCCGTCATTGTCCAACGGTCCAACGTACTTCCAGCATTCACCTACAACCGTGTGTCTAATCCGCTTCATAAATCAACCGACCACATCTATCGAACTTTGCAATCGCACCCGGCAAAAGTTGACCGTCTCTGCCATACTTTGCCGACTCCTCAAGCATGATTCGTCTTGCCAATTCAGCAATTTCCCTGAACTCAGCCTCACCCATTGCAATCTGCCGATCTGAACAGTTCTTGTATGTACTGTGTCATCTCTGCAACTAGCTGTTCGTCTGACTTCTCTTCTGCTGCAATGCTTTTCGATTCTTCGTATTCCATGTCAGATCACACCAATGAACCATCTAGTATCGTGATCACAATCATCATCAGCGCACTGGTCACACCATGTAATATACTTCGAATTTGAATCCTGTGCCTCGCACATTTTAACTCCTACGAGAGTTTTGAATTTGATACTTCGTACCAGAACTCTCTGTATTCATTATATCATATTATCTCATGATTCGCTGTTAGTTTCAGAGCCCGTATCTAAGCGATCGGAATTGTCTTGCTATAGATTCTTACCTACCGCCGACTTTAGTCTCTCTAATCGTAAACTACGATGCAGCAATTACTATCTGAATAGAAGAAGGAGGCCAACTATTGCTGACCTCTTTCTAATTACTGCACTCTGTCTCTTGTGAACTTTCCTAGCAAGTGTCTCAGACCTAGCTTCATCCGACCATTGGAACACCCTAGCTTGACTGCCTCAATCAACAACAGTTCTATCTGTTCAAATATCTGACTGACCTGTTCAGCGTTCTTAGAAGATTGCATATCATGTTTATTCAATCTCATCACCCGCCAAATCTGGCTCAGCAACTCTTAAAAGTTCTTCACCTTGTTGCCTGCTGACTAGTTGTCGATACTCAGCAAGCGTATTCCATTCTTTCATTTGTTTTTCATTCAATTCTTCCATCTACTTTCTATTTAATTCATCCTCAATGGTTCGTTCCGAACCGAATAGGATGGTCTTGCGTCTTGCAACTTCTTACCTGTTCCGCTTCTTCGCTTCGCTCATCAGCGGCAAACCGTCTTATAGGAAAAACAGAGCATCAAGGCACCCGGCGAAAGCCGGGCTAGGTTGACAGTTCGTTGATCACAATTACTACATAACCACTAGAACAGTATTTCTCTATAGAAGAAAAGTACTAGGGTCGGACCGAACGCAGTGAGTGTCCTGGCAGCGAAGCTGCAAACTCTTTGAACTTCAACCCCTGGATTCTTCCTATCTTGAAGTATCTTCTGAGTCTTCTGGTTTGTTCTCTTTGCTTCTATAACTCAAATTTCCTTATTGGAATTTCTCTATAAAGAACAAAGCCAGGGTGGAGCAAGCCGAAGGCGCGTCTCCGAAGCACCGACAGGTGCCCGACACCTGACTCTTTGTCTCTGTTCTTCAAAATTTACTATCAAAATACTTTCAACTGTTTAATTATATTTGATTTCATCTTGTTTTTGATATAGGTCTAGCATGGGTAGCAATGTCATTTTTTATAGCTAGGGTTCAACCTGTCTCACTGCATTGGGCGATGCTCATCACACTTGCTGGATTCCCAGCTCTTACGTAGGACCACTCTTAACATCTTTAGTCTGAACTCGTAGAAAGGTGTAGATTCAGCGGCCTTTTGAAGAATACCGCTTTCCGTTCCTTTACCCGAAGGCTTTAACTACCAGCAAGACAACGCTAAGAATCTCTCCCTACCCCATTGACTAACAGGTATACCCAAGTGTTGTTCCAGTGAGCTTCAAACTTCTGGCACTTAGACAAAAGAAAAGGCAATCACACCCCGCCAGGAAAAAATGTGATTGCCTTTTCGTCTATCTATATCGGTAAACTTTAGGAAGACCCTGTTTCATCCTGGCGTGGATATTGTCTTGTCTCTATGTATATTATGTCATATTTCGCACTATTTAGCAAATTGAACGACATTAGCTGCTAATGAAGTCAAACTTTTTGTCAGCAAGCCTGAGTTCATTAGCGATTCATCTATGTTGACAGATTTGCGCGGTTTAGTCAATCGAGAAACTAAACTAGTACATAGCAAAAGAGGCAAGTTAGATTGCTCTAACTTGCCTCTTTTATAAGCTATTGGTTATCAAGCGATCTTGCGATCACGGATGATACCGTAACCTGAACCAGTCTTACTTGGATCAGGCAAGCAACGGAAGGAAACTGGAAGTGTAGTTGCTTCAGCCTTCTTTAGACCGTGAGTTGAAGCTTCGGTCTGTAGAACTCTGCGTAGCAAGTATACTCTTTCCTTTGTTACAAGGCTGTTGGTACGTGGACCTGGACCAACGAATGAAAGACTACGCTCGTGAGGGAACTCGTTTAGAGAACCACCGTCGAGACCTAGCTCAGATTCGCCTGCTGCCAGAGTGTCACCGTCCCATGCTGTGCCCGCTGACTTCAAAGCTGTTGCCTTCAAACCCCATACGAACAAAAGGTTTTCAAGTGTAGCTTCTGTCAAAGTTGTGTTAACCGATACAGACTGCTTTGTCTTAAACAAAAGCGCCGCGTCAAGCAACTGGTCAACCTCTACGTCAGTGTACTCAGGTGAGTATTCGACCTCCACACCTTCAGATGTGAAACCGATGTGCTTCCAACCACCTGTAGTGAATTGTGTTTCACTAGCTGGCTGTCCGGAAGTAAAACTTGGTAGAGACGTATTAACAGGTGCGAAGTAAAGTGCTGCTGCGCCCTGAATAATGTTATCTACTGTATATGCCATTTATCTGTGTAACTCCTTTCAAAAAGTCTGTAGAATGCCCAACTTGCCGTCCTTTCAACTATCCGAATTGAAGATGTTCAATTAGTTCGACTCCTGGGAACTTTGTGCTTTCCCACCCCTCTATTATATCTCAATTGACTGATTTCCGCTGTTAGCGAAGAGGAGAGCAACGAGGGCTGGTCTTTGCCTGCGCAATAGCCTGTTCACGTTCAATACCAATTGACTCAAGATGCTTGCTGGCAGTCTTTACACATTCAAGAAACTCAACATTGTCAGCTGCTGCCTGAGTCGGTTGCACTGTACGAGTGATGTAGACAGTGTTCTGATCTGCATCGTTGTCGCGGTACAACCAGGATGCACCGAAGACCACCAGTCCAACGAACGCCAGAACACCGAGTACAGATAGAAGTTTCTTTGCCATGTTGCTGCTCCGTTTCGTTAGGTTTGTCCATATATCGCCGGAACAGACCAGTCGTTACAATTTCGTTCTACAACTCTGGAGAGCAGTTCAGATTAATCAGATTTTCTGCCGGGTACAGATTGACCAGACAGCCAATTGAGTCAATCAGAGAAAGGATTACAGCCCAAATACTGGCCACACAGCAACGGCAGACAGACTGATCTGTCTGCCGTTGCCCGTATCTACCCGAATGCTCGTTTGACCTGGGTTTCTACGTCATCGGTTGTGGTTTGCACGTAGAAGGTCAACGAAGTCTGCACACTGTGGTGTCGTAGCTGTCTACGCAGAATCTCCGGTGAACAGCCGTTGTTGACCAGTTCAGTTGCGAACTTGTGCCGTAGTGCATGCGGAGTGACTTCGATGTCTGCGTTGCGCCCTACTCGTTGCAGACCGAGATACACAGTGTTTCGGGTGACCTTCGGATTCCACTGCGCATACTCCGCTGCAAACCACTCGGGAACTACGACCGGACCGGATGACTTGGCTGAACTGAGTGTTCCGTTAGGTAGCAATTGCCGATCTACGAGCATGACATTTCCTGAAATACGTTGCTTCACAACAGATTCGCCCAAACGGAGCCCTGCGTAGAGCATCGAGAAGCCGTACATTTTGTATCGTGACGATTCGATTGCCTGGTGAATGGTCGTCAGCGGAGCAAGTGTGTAGATCCGTGGTTGCCCCTTGGACACTTTGAGCTGCACACCGAGCATCGAACGCAGTGCAATCGCATGCTTGTTGCGGGTGGATTGGTTCAGCACGGTTTGCAGACGGTTGTGCAGAAAACCCACCGTTGCCTGTTCGATCGGCACCTCACACAGGTCGAGGCATCGCAGAGTGCTCAGATAGTGGTAGACGGTTGATGCCTTCACCTGCTTGTTGGCAAGATTCTGCTGGGCAACGTCGAGAATCGTTGTAGTTGACACTTCCACTCCTCACATCGGAGCAGTCACCCGGCAAGCCCCCAACGACACTGTGTAGTTGATGGGGAACTACGATCGTTGGCGTGGTGAATCGTGTGTATGCCGGATTTTTACGCTTGGTGGATCGACTACCTCTCCCCTCGCTGAAAACGCAGAAAATCATCGCGTTCATCGTGATCCTGACGCAGGGCGGCATCGCTGTCACCGGCGCGGTGGTGCGCGTGACGGACTCGGGACTCGGTTGCCCGACGTGGCCGCAGTGCTTCCCCGGTAGCTTCGTCCCGGTCGGCCACGGACAGGTCGCGGTGATTCACCAAGCCGTCGAGTTCGGCAACCGCCTACTCACGTTCCTGGTCGTCATCGTCGCTGCCGCAATCGTGCTCGCGGTGACTCGCGCTCGCCGCCGCAAAGAGGTGCTTGTCTACGCCTGGATGATGCCGCTCGGCACTGTCGTTCAGGCAGTGATCGGCGGTATCACCGTCCTCACAGGTCTCCTGTGGTGGACGGTCGCCATTCACTTGGTTGCGTCGATGCTGATGGTCTGGGTTGCCACGGTGATGTACGCGAAGATCGCGGAACCCGACGAGGCAACAACTCTGGTCGTGATGCCGAAGCCGCTGCGCTGGCTTACCGCGCTGTCAGGTGTCGCGCTCGCCGGCGTATTGGTCGCCGGAACTCTCGTGACGGGTGCAGGTCCCCACGCGGGCGACAAAGGCCTGGAGCGCACGGTTCCGCGCCTGGAGGTCGAGATCGTGACGCTTGTTCATCTGCACTCACAGCTGCTGGTCGGATATCTCGCGCTGGTCGTGGGTCTGACATTCGGTCTATATGCGGTCGGGACATCTGCGGCCGTGAAGATCCGTCTGAAGGTCCTGCTCGGACTGATCCTCGCCCAAGCGCTCATCGGGGTCGTGCAGTACTTCACCGATGTGCCGGAAGTTCTGGTGATCATGCACGTCGCCGGTGCGGGACTGTGCACGGCTGCGACCGCAGCAGTTTGGGCTGCGGGTAAGACCCGCCAGCACACGCCGACCGATTCGCCGATACCGGCTCTCTGACGCTTCAAGACACGTGTGGGGCGTAGAACACCAAGAAGTGTTCCTACGCCCCACACGTCATTTCAGGCTTCGTTGCGTGCTTTCGGGAACCGAGTCTGGTTGGCGACCCAACCGGCCATCTTCTTGAAGTGACCTTCCTGGGGGGTGACGATGCTCGTCAGCTCACGCTCCCACTCGGCAACGGTGACGGTGTCGAAGGACGCAACGACGGCATTGGCCGTGGCGAGGTCCTCGACGACCTGATCACCGAGGATGCCGTCGGCACCCACGAGAGTGATGCGAACGCCGGCCAGGCCGACCGGCTGAATGACGGCGCTGGCGGTGCCGCCGTGCTCGGCGACGAACTTGGTGATGGCGTTCACCGTGGACTTCGGCAGTTCCGGCGCGGACGGGGTGGCGTCCGACTTCTCGGTATCGGTGCTCATGACTCGACAATACTGGTCGGTAGCCCGGAAGCGACACCAGGCATGGACTGAGCGTCGGCCGTCTCGGGTGTAGAACAGAAACCATGCGAGCCATCTACGTGACCGAGACCGGCGGACCAGAGGTTCTGACTCTGACCGAACAACCCGAACCGACACCCGGCCCAGGCGATCTACTCGTCAGGACCGAAGCGATCGGCATCAATTTCATCGACACGTATTTCCGAATGGGCCAGTACAAGCGTCCGCTCCCCTACATTCCCGGCGACGAGGGCAGCGGCGTCGTCGAAGCTGTCGGTTCCGACGTCACCGAATTCGCCGTTGGTGACCGTGTCGCGTGGGCGGCCGCCACGGGCAGCTACGCCGAGAAGGTGGCTGTTCCCGCCGCAGTCGCCGTGAAAGTGCCTGACGGTGTCCCGGCATCGGCCGCAGCGTCGGCGCTCCTGCAGGGGATGACGGCGCACTACCTCGCGAAGTCGACGTATCCGATCCAGAGCGGCGACACCGTGCTCGTGCACGCAGGCGCGGGCGGCGTCGGGTTGATCCTGACGCAGATGGCCGTCAGCCTCGGGGCGAAGGTCATCACGACTGTGTCGTCGGATGCGAAGGAAGAACTCTCGCGCGGCGCCGGTGCCTCGGAGGTCCTGCGGTACGACGAGGACATCGCAGCGCGAGTCCGGGAGTTGACCGGCGGCGAAGGAGTAGCGGCGGCATACGACGGCGTCGGCGCGACAACTTTTGATTCGAGCCTGGCTTCCGTCCGTATTCGCGGCACTGTCGCATTGTTCGGTGCGGCCAGTGGCCCGGTTCCGCCCGTCGATCCGCAGCGGCTCAATTCATCGGGTTCGCTGTTCCTGACGCGTCCGACGCTCGCACATCACATTCGCACTCGTGAGGAACTGACCTGGCGTGCCGGCGATGTCTTCGACGCCATTGCGGCCGGGAATCTCGATATTCGCGTCGGCGCCGAGTATCCGCTCGCCGATGCGGCAACAGCGCATCGGGATCTGGAGGGTCGAGCAACGACCGGGTCGATCGTTCTGATTCCCTAGCGAAGTGCTGTGCGCCTTTATTAACCGCCCGCGGTTAATAAAGGCGCACAGCAGAATCAGCAGAGCATGTCGCTGATCGTCTGGAGTCCGAGAACCGAGTCGACAGCGAGGCCGACGAAAACGATCGCAAGATAGTTGTTCGACTGCAGGAACAGGCGCAGCGGCTTGACCTGCGCACCGCCGCGAACGCTGCGGTACAGCTGATGAGCCATGAGCAGGAACCACGCACCGGCGACGATGGTGATGGCGGCGTAGATGACGCCCGACGCGGGGACGAGGACAAGCGTCGTGACGACCATCGCCCAGCTGTAGAACAGGATCTGCTTGGTGACGTGCTCCTCGGTGGCGATCACCGGAAGCATGGGAACACCTGCCGCCTTGTAATCCTCTTTGTATCGCATCGCGAGCGCCCAGGTGTGCGGCGGCGTCCAGAAGAAGATGATCAGGAACAGCACGACGGGCTGCCAGCTCAGCGACCCGGTGACAGCGGCCCAGCCTACGAGGACGGGCATACATCCGGCTGCGCCACCCCAGATGACGTTCTGCCAGGTACGACGCTTGAGAACCATCGTGTAGATGAGGACGTAGAACGCGATCGTGATCACGACGAGGATGCCGGCCAGGAGGTTGGCTCGCCACCACAGCCACAGGAACGACGCGAGTCCGAGAAGAAGTCCGAAGACGAGTGCGTTACGGGTCGGCACCGCCTCGCGGGCCAACGGACGCTTCGCGGTGCGCTTCATGACCTTGTCGATGTCGGCGTCGACGACGCAGTTAAGCGAGTTCGCACTCGCCGCGCCCATCCAGCCACCGAAGAGGGTGCTGAGGATCAGAACGATGTCGACCGTTCCGCGATCTGCCAGCAGCATTGCCGGAATGGTTGCCACCAACAACAATTCGATAACTCGCGGCTTCGTGAGCGCGATATAAGCCAGAACCTTGCCCGTTGCGCGACCCCACACCGTATCGGTATTGGTCGCCCGCGGGGCGGCACCTGGGCTGCCGAAGCCATGTCCGCTCGGCTGTTGCCCTGTCCGCACGTTCTCTCCTTGCACCACGCGTTACCGCACTAACTGTTCACGACACACTGCTGACACTGTCCTCTACTACGAACGATGGTAGACCGCAGCCATTGAGGAACCGAATCGACCCGGACAGCCAGGACCATTAGGCTGGGTTACGCAGTGGAGGGACACCCCACCCTCGCAATCCACGTACACCATGTCAGGAGACATCTGCCAGTGTCGATCACAGACGAGATCCACGTCCTCACGCAACCCGTCCACCCCTCGGACTGGACCGACCTGGACACCAAGGCTGTCGATACCGCCCGCGTGCTCGCCGCCGACGCGGTTCAGAAGGTCGGCAACGGCCATCCCGGAACTGCAATGAGCTTGGCGCCGTTGGCATACACCCTCTTTCAGCGCATCATGCGCCACGATCCTTCGGATGCAGAATGGGTCGGCCGTGACCGCTTCGTTCTTTCCTGTGGCCATTCGTCCTTGACGCTGTACACCCAGCTCTACCTCTCGGGGTACGGTCTCGAGCTTGCTGACCTCGAAGCTCTCCGCACATGGGGCGCACTGACCCCCGGTCACCCCGAGGTCGGCCACACCGTCGGCGTCGAGATGACCACCGGTCCGCTCGGCCAGGGCCTTGCGTCCGCAGTCGGCATGGCCATGGCTGCGCGTCGTGAGCGCGGGCTGTTCGATCCGGAGACCCCGGTCGGCTCCTCCCCCTTCGACCATCACATCTACGTGATCGCGTCCGACGGTGACATCGAGGAAGGCGTCACCTCCGAGGCGTCGTCTCTCGCGGGTGTCCAGGAACTGGGCAACCTGATCGTCTTCTACGACGACAACAAGATCTCCATCGAGCACGACACCGCCATCGCTCTCTGCGAAGATGTCGGAAAGCGCTACGAGGCATACGGCTGGCACGTTCAGCACGTCGAGGGTGGCGAGAACGTCTCCGGCATCCTCGACGCGGTTGCCGCTGCCAAGGCCGTCGTCGATCGTCCGTCCATCATCTTGCTCCGCACCATCATCGGTTTCCCGGCGCCGAAGAAGATGAACACCGGCGACGTTCACGGCTCCGCACTCGGTGCCGACGAGGTCGCTGCGGTCAAGGAAGCCCTCGGCTTCGATCCGAGCAAGTCCTTCGACGTCGACGCCGACGCTCTGGCTCACGCCCGTGAGGTCGTCTCGCGCGGAGCCGACGCACACAAGGCATGGCAGGTCGAGTTCGACGCGTGGGCCGCACGTGAGTCCGAGCGCAAGGAACTCTTCGACCGCCTGTTCGCCGGTGAGTTCCCTGCCGGCTGGGCCGACGCTCTCCCGACCTACGAGGCCGACGCCAAGGGCGTTGCGACTCGCAAGGCCTCCGGTTCGGCTCTCAACGCGCTCGGACCGATCCTGCCCGAGCTGTGGGGCGGTTCCGCCGACCTCGCCGGCAGCAACAACACCACCATCAAGGGCGCAGATTCGTTCGGCCCCTTCTCCATCTCCACGAGCGACTGGACTGCGCAGCCTTACGGCCGCACGCTCCACTTCGGTATCCGTGAGCACGCGATGGGCTCGATCCTCAACGGCATCGCGCTGCACGGCCCGACCCGCCCGTACGGCGGAACCTTCATGGTCTTCTCCGACTACATGCGTCCGGCGGTTCGCCTGGCTGCACTGATGAAGACTGCCGTCACCTACGTCTGGACCCACGACTCCATCGGTCTCGGCGAAGACGGCCCGACTCACCAGCCGGTCGAGCACCTCGCTGCTCTTCGAGCGATCCCGAACCTCGCCGTCGTCCGCCCGGGTGACGCCAACGAGACCTCGTTCGCATGGCAGGCAGCACTCGAGAACAAGACGGGCCCGACGGCTCTGGCGCTCACCCGCCAGGACATCCCGGTTCTCGAAGGCACCAAGGAGAAGGCTGCCGAAGGCGTCAAGCGCGGCGCTTACGTCCTCGTCGACGCTGCCAACGGTTCGCCCGAGGTCATCTTGCTTGCGACCGGTTCCGAACTGCATCTGGCCACCGAGGCTCGCGAGACCCTCGAAGCTCAGGGCGTCGCAACCCGCGTCGTTTCCGTGCCGTGCCTCGACTGGTTCCTCGAGCAGGATCAGGCGTACCGCGACGAGGTCATTCCGCCCGCCGTCCGCGCACGCGTGTCCGTCGAAGCCGGTATCGCAATGCCGTGGTGGCGCATCCTCGGCGACGCCGGTCAGGCCGTCTCGCTCGAGCATTACGGCGCTTCCGCCGATTACAAGACCTTGTACCGGGAGTTCGGCATCACCGCCGACGCGACTGTCGAAGCCGCGCAGCGCTCCCTCGCAGCTGTGAAGGGATGATCTCGATGACACAGAACGTGAATACCGAAAAGCTTTCCGCTGCAGGCGTTTCCATCTGGCTCGACGACCTCTCGCGAGATCGCATCCAGTCCGGCAACCTGCAGAACCTGATCGACACGAAGTCGATCGTGGGTGTCACGACCAACCCGTCGATCTTCCAGGCGGCACTGTCCAAGGGCTCGGCCTACGACGCTCAGGTTCGCGAGTTGGCCGAGCGCGGCGCCGATGTCGACGCCACCATCACGGCCGTCACCACTGACGACGTGCGCGCTGCGTGCGACATCCTGGCCCCGCAGTTCGAGGCATCGAACGGCGTCGACGGCCGCGTGTCCATCGAGGTCGATCCTCGTCTGGCGCACGACACCGACGCGACTGTCGCGCAGGCGATCGAGCTGCACAAGATCGTCGACCGCCCGAATGTCCTCATCAAGATCCCCGCAACGCTGGCCGGTATCCCCGCCATCGCCAAGGTGATCGGTGAAGGCATCAGCGTCAACGTCACTTTGATCTTCTCGGTCGAGCGCTACGAAGCTGTCATGGGCGCGTACCTCGACGGTCTGGACACCGCCAAGGCTGCCGGCCGCGACATCTCGTCCATCGAGTCGGTCGCCTCGTTCTTCGTCTCCCGTGTGGATTCCGAGATCGACAACCGCCTCACGGCGATCGGCACGCCAGAAGCTCTCCAGCTTCGCGGCAAGGCTGCACTCGCAAACGCTCGTCTGGCGTACAACGCGTACCAGCAGATCTTCGAGGTGCAGCCGCGCTTCCAGGCTCTCCTGGCCGATGGCGCCAAGGCTCAGCGCCCGCTGTGGGCGTCGACCGGCGTGAAGAACCCGGATTACCCGGACACGCTCTACGTCACCGAGCTGGTTGCGCCCAACACGGTCAACACCATGCCGGAGAAGACGCTCGACGCTCTCGCCGACCATGGTGAGATCACGGGCGACACGATTTCGGGCACCGCTCAGGACTCGCAGGTCGTCTTCGATCAGCTCGCAGCTGTCGGCATCGATCTTGCGGACGTGTTCAAGGTCCTCGAGACCGAGGGCGTCGACAAGTTCGAGGTGTCCTGGAACGAGTTGCTCGACGCAACTGCCGAGCAGCTTCGCGCAGCAACCCAGAAGAGCTGAGCCTGTGAGCGATTCCGCGGCGGCATCAGATTGGGTGAATCCCCTTCGGGACAGCACCGACAAACGGCTTCCGCACATTGCGGGGCCCTGCGCCCTGGTGATCTTCGGTGTTACCGGCGACCTCGCCAGGCGCAAGCTCATGCCAGCCATCTACGACCTCGCCAACCGTGGACTGTTGCCGCCCGGATTCGCTCTGGTCGGGTTCGCCCGGCGTGAATGGACGGACGAGGACTTCGCGAACGTCGTCCTCGAAGCAGTCAAGGACGGTGCTCGCACCAAGTTCCGTCAGGACGTCTGGGAGAGGCTCGCCGAAGGTATCCGGTTCGTGGAGGGCAGTTTCGACGAGGCCGAGGCCTTCCAGAACCTGTCCGAGACGTTGGCCACGCTCGACAACGAACGTGGTATCGGCGGCAATCACGGGTTCTACCTTGCGATTCCGCCCAACGCGTTTCCTCAGGTGCTCGAGCAACTGTCGGCGTCAGGCCTCGCGCAGGCCGAGGACGGTCAGTGGCGACGAGTTGTCATCGAGAAGCCGTTCGGTCACGACCTCGAGAGCGCTCGCGAACTGAACGCCGTCGTCAACAAGGTGTTCCCCGAGGACACGGTCTTCCGTATCGACCACTACCTCGGCAAGGAAACGGTCCAGAACATCCTGGCTCTGCGCTTCGCGAACCAGTTGTTCGATCCGATCTGGAACGCGCACTACGTCGACCACGTCCAGATCACGATGGCCGAGGACATCGGCCTCGGTGGCCGTGCCGGGTACTACGACGGCATCGGCGCGGCCCGTGACGTGATCCAGAACCACCTGCTCCAATTGCTCGCGTTCACGGCGATGGAAGAACCCATCAGCTTCGAACCGCTCAATCTGCAGGCGGAGAAGATCAAGGTTCTTTCGGCAACGCGTCTGGCCGAACCACTCGACGAGACCACTGCCCGCGGACAATACGAAGGTGGTTGGCAGGGCGGGTTGCCGGTAGTCGGACTCCTCGAAGAAGAGGGCTTCGCAGCGGACTCCACAACGGAGACCTTTGCCGCCATCACCCTCGAGGTCGACACCCGTCGCTGGGCGGGCGTGCCGTTCTACCTGCGCACGGGCAAGCGTCTCGGCCGCCGCGTCACCGAGATCGCCGTGGTCTTCAAGCGCGCACCACACCTGCCGTTCGACAAGACCATGACCGAAGATCTCGGCCAGAACGCACTCGTGATCCGCGTGCAGCCTGACGAGGGCGTCACCATGCGGTTCGGCTCGAAGGTTCCCGGATCGAGCATGGAAGTCCGTGACGTCAACATGGACTTCTCGTACGGTCAGGCTTTCACCGAGTCGTCACCGGAGGCGTACGAGCGACTCATCCTCGACGTGTTGCTCGGCGAGCCGTCTCTCTTCCCCGTCAATGCCGAAGTCGAATTGTCTTGGGAAATCCTCGATCCCGTCCTCGAACACTGGGCAGCCGGCGGCAAGCCGGAACCCTACGAGGCTGGAACGTGGGGACCACCGTCTGCGGACGAAATGATGCAACGCACCGGACGCGAATGGAGGCGACCCTAGTGATTCTCGATTTGCCCTCCACCACCACGGTCCAGGTCAGCAAGAAACTGGTCGAGGTACGTAAGACCGGCGGCGCTGTCACCTTGGGACGTGTGCTCACGCTTGTCGTCTGCACCAGGGACACCGGGAACGCCGAGGCCGCAATCGAGGCCGCCAACGAAGCAAGCCGCGAGCACCCCTGCCGCGTCATCGTGCTTCTGCGTGGCGACGAGCAGAGCGAGCCTCGGCTCGATGCTCAGATCCGCGTCGGTGGGGATGCCGGCGCCTCTGAGGTCGTGGTGCTGCGCCTCTACGGTCCCCTGGCGGACCACGAGAGCAGCGTCGTCATCCCGTTCCTGCTCCCCGACACACCGGTAGTCGCGTGGTGGCCCCTCGAGGCACCCGAGATTCCGGCGAAGGACCCCGTCGGAAAGCTTGCGATCCGTCGCATCACCGACGCCACCGGTGCCCCGGATCCGACTGCCACCATCAAGGGACGACTCGCGTCGTACACCGCTGGTGACACCGATCTCGCCTGGAGTCGCGTCACCTACTGGCGCGCACTGCTCGCGTCGGCTCTCGATCAGCCGCCGCACGAGAAGATCACCTCAGCGGTGGTCTCCGGTCTCAAAACCGAACCGGCACTGGATATTCTCGCCGGTTGGTTGGCAGCCAAGATCGACGGTCCGGTCATCCGACGTACGGGTGAGCTCACCGTCGAGCTGAAGCTGGAGACTCGCAGCATCTCCATCAGCCGCCCACAGGAGGGTACGACCGCAACCCTGATCCGCACCGGTCAGCCCGACTCGCTGGTCTCGCTCGGTCGTCGAGAGACGCGCGATTGCCTCGCCGAGGAATTGCGTCGGCTCGATCCGGACGAGATCTACGAAGAAGCGCTGGCTGGATTGGAGAAGGTGACCTATGAGTGATGTTGTCGTAGAGAAGTTTTCCGACGCCGGCCAACTGGTCGATGCCGCTGCCGCACGCCTGGTCACGACAATCGTTGATGCCCAGAAGGCTCGCGGGTTCGCATCCATCGTGCTGACGGGTGGCGAAACCGGGATCGCACTTCTCGAGAAGTTGCGTGACGCTCCCGGCGACATCGACTGGTCGCAGATCGATCTGTACTGGGGCGACGAACGGTTCCTGCCGTCCGGCGATCCCGAGCGGAACGAAGTCCAGGCTCGTGAGGCGCTTCTCGATCATGTGCCGGTCGATCCCGACAGGGTGCATGCGATGGCCGCATCCGACGGTATCTACGACGGTGATCCGCACGGGGCGGCGACGGCATACGAACAACTGCTGGGCGCTCAGGCACACGGCAATCAGGTTCCGACGTTCGACGTGCACCTGCTCGGCATGGGTGGAGAAGGACACGTCAACTCGTTGTTCCCGCATACCGACGCCGTTCGCGAAGAAGCTCGTTTCGTTGTCGCGGTGACGGACTCCCCCAAGCCGCCACCGGTACGGATCACCCTGACGCTGCCTGCTGTTCGGCGTGCCAAAGAGGTCTGGCTGCTCGTCTCGGGTGCTGCAAAGGCCGAGGCCGTTGCCGAAGCCGTCGGAGGTGCTTCGTCCGAGGACTGGCCGTCCGCCGGCGCCACCGGTTTGGTGGCGACGCGTTGGTTCCTCGATACGGACGCTGCCTCGCAGCTCTGATCTGATTTCACGGATCTGATTTCACACCGGGCCGGGAATCGTCTTCAGGCGATTCCCGGCCCGGTGGTACATCGAGGACATTTTCACAGTGGCGAGTCATGACTACCCGCTGAGTCCGGAGCCGATGCGAATTTCCTTTTGACGGAACGGAACTCAATCCCGAGATCCCTTGTCTCCAACGGGCACTCTGCCCTGCACAACGATTCATCTCTCCCCCTGTCTCGTTCTTTCGAGCGATTACTACCTTGGACGCCGCGAAGTAGGGTTCGGTTCCGTAGATCGCTTCACTCTTGAACGAATCAATCCAGGCGAGAACAATCGAACAATGTCGTGGACACCGAATCCGGATGCACTTCGCGGGCGAGTGGCTGTTGTTGCCGGGGCGACGAGGGGCGCCGGACGCGGAATCGCCGCAGCCCTGGGTGAGGCCGGTGCAACCGTCATCTGCACTGGCCGGAGCACATGTGCCGGAATACTTCAGTCGGACTATCCGCGCGGCGAAACCATCGAGGAGACGGCAGAGCTTGTCACCGAACTGGGCGGCGTCGGCGTGCCGATTGCCGTCGATCATCTCAAGAGCAAACAAGTGGCTGATCTCGCCGAACGCTTGCGCGCCGACTATCAACATATCGACATCTTGGTCAATGACATCTGGGGCGCGGAACTACTCAAGGGTGGGCCGGCGGAGTGGAACACGCCGGTATGGGAACACGATCTGGACAAGGGCTTTCACATTCTGCGCCTGGCGATCGACACCCACATCACCACGTCGCACCACCTCCTGCCGCTGATGATCGATCGGCCAGGCGGACTGGTCGCCGAAATAACCGACGGCACTACCGAATACAACGCATCGAACTATCGCATCTCGGTGTTCTACGACCTGGCGAAGGTGTCCGTGAACAGGCTTGCATTTTCGCAAGGCCACGAACTTGCCCCGTTCGGCTGTACTGCCGTCGCCATCACTCCGGGGTTCCTGCGATCGGAGATGATGCTCGACAATTTTGGTGTCGGCGAATCGAATTGGCGTGACGCTTTGTCGCCGGAGCGGGATGGGCCGACTGCACCTCCGGATTTTGCCCGCTCCGAGTCACCAAGATTCACAGGACGTGCGATCGCCGCCCTCGCCGCCGATTCGAATCGGAAGCGATGGAATCAGCGTTCGGTCAGTTCAGGCGAACTCGGAACGGCATACGGGTTCACCGACACCGACGGCAGCCGCCCCGATTTTTGGCGAGCCAACTGAATCCGACAGTGATTAAGATCCGTTTCATGGCCGAATTCGCGACGATCGACGAATACATCGCGTCGTTTCCCACCAGCGTGCAGCGAGCCCTCGGGAGCATCCGCGAGACGATCCACAGCACTGTTCCCGGCCTCGATGAGACCATCAGCTATCGGATGCCGACCATGACGGTGAATGGGAAGAACCTGGTTCACTTCGCAGGCTGGAAACACCACATCTCGATGTACCCACTCCCCGCAGGTGACGCAGAGTTCGAGAAGTCCGTCGACCCGTACCGGGCTGCGAAATCAACCGTGAGGTTCCCGCTGAACAAACCGATCCGCCTCGATCTCGTGGCTCGAATCGTCGAATTGCTCGCGCAGCGCCACTAACCTCAGTTCCCGTCGGAGCCTTGTGAGAGCGTATGGCCGTGCAGAGACAACCCATCCGACGCATCAAGGCCGGGACATCGTCGGGCGCTGACGTAGGCAGCTGGCCGATGACGGTGCCCGCGGTTGCGCAGATCGTTCGGGACGGTCTTGAACTTCCACCGGGTGTCACCATTCTGGTCGGCGAAAACGGAGCGGGGAAGTCGACCGTCATCGAAATTCTTGCCGCCGTTCTCGGTCTCAATGCCGAAGGCGGGTCTACCAATACGCGATATCAGACCAGATCGAGTGAACCGAGCGGCCTCGACCTTGTGGTCGAGCGGAGCCCCGGCGCGTCGAAGTGGGCGTACTACCTCCGAGACGAAACCTTGCACGGGTTGTACACGTATTTGGAGGAGAACCCCAACCCCAGGCGACCTGAACCGCTTTACCATCACCTTTCCCACGGTGAGGCGCTGCTCGAGATCTTGTCGTCGAGGACCTCCGACGGCGGCTTCTATCTCATCGACGAACCCGATGCCGCACTCTCTTTCCAAGGGACCTTGACGCTGGTCGCGCTGCTCGGTGAGCTGGTGGAATCCGGCGCGCAGGCGGTGATCGCGACGCACTCGCCGATCATCGCGGCACTGCCGAACGCCAATCTCCTCGAGATCGGCGAATGGGGAATCCGAGCCGCGAGCTGGGAGGACCTCGATCTGGTCTCGAACTGGCAGCGGTTCCTTCACGACCCGCAGACGTACCTGCGCCACCTGATCTAACCTGGAACTCCACCCCAGGAGGCCTCCATGGCATACGACAAGGCGCTGGCTGAGCGTATCCGCGATGCGCTCTCGGGCGAGAGCGACGTCGAAGAAGTAAAGATGTTCGGTGGGCTGAGCTTCATGGTGAACGGGAAGCTGGCCGCCAGTGCGAACTCACACGGCAACATCATGGTTCGGTGTGACCCCGATCGAGTTGACGAACTCCTGACGCACAAGGGTGCAAGTTGGCCCGAGATGCGGGGTAAGCCGATGAGCAAGGGATGGATCGTCGTCGACCGAACCGGGACGAGTTCGAACGTCGAGTTCAATGCGTGGATCAAGGAAGCTCTGGACTTCGTGCACTGACTGGTACTGCCGGTTCGATCAATTTCGCTCGATTCGGCAAAAAGTGAAGTGGGCGGCCCTAGACTCCGAAAAAAGCATTGGATTGGGCGCCACGACGGCGCGGAGGAAAGGTGGTCCGTCGCGTGACGTTCACACCCAATCAGCCGGATCACCAACGCGCCTTCGGGTTTCAGCCGCCGTCGACCCGCACGATTCCCTCCCTCATGCCCGACCGTTTCGGACCTAGCCTCATCGGATCGCTGTGGGCGTGCGCCGGGATCGTCGCCGGAAGCCTCGGCCCGTGGACGTCGTCCTCCGCCCTCGACCACAGTGGTATCGACGAATGCGGAGTGATCACACTCGTCCTCGCTCTGGGCGCGGTAACCGCGCTGATCACCCTCATGGTTCGGGACGTCACGCCCGAGATGAAGAATCACTGCACGGGACCGCTGGTGGGAATCGCCGTCTTGATCGTTGCCGTCGGAAACGCCGCGTCCATTGTGCGACGTAGTACTGAGGTCGCAGGGCACACCGCCGGACCGTCCATCGGGTGGGGACTGTGGGTGGTCATCGCGTCCGCAGTGATCCTGTGCATCATGTCGTCGTCCGTCGCGCACATGATCAGGTTTCAGGCAGCAATGATCACAAGGTCTTGATCAGACCGCCGTCGATCACGAAATCCGCGCCCGTCACGTTCCCCGCGCGATCGCTGGCGAGGAACAACACCAGGTCCGCCACCTCTTCGGGAAAGGTGAAGCGGCCCGTCTCGGCGCCGGCGGCCGCACTCTCGACGATATCGTCGGCGGCTGAACCATTCGCCTTCGCCAGCGTCGAGGCCACTCCGTGCTTGCCGAGCCACAACTCCGTCTGCACCGGACCAGGGCTGACGGTATTGACGCGGATCCCCTTCCCGCCCAGTTCTTTCGACAACGACTTCGAGAAGTTGGTCAACGCCGCTTTGGCGGCGCTGTAGTCGATCACCGTGGGGTCAGGCAAGAATGCGTTGACCGAACTGATCGTCACGATGCTCCCGCCACCTCGGCGGATCAACTCCGGCAGCGCAGCGCGAACAGTGCGTACAGCCGACAAGAACGTCAGATTGAACGACGACGCCCACTCTTCGTCCGTGATAGCCGCGAAGCCGCTCGTTCTCGGAGTGACGGCGCCGACGTTGTTGACCAAGATGTCGACGCCGCCCCTCGCTGCTGCAACCTCGAGCAGTCGGGTAGATCCTTCGACACTCGCGAGGTCGACGCCGACAAAGGAGACGGCGCCGCCGGACTGCAGCGATTCGAGTTCCGGCGAGAGCGTCCGCGAGCCCGCGACGACGTGGACTCCCTCGGCCACCAAGGCCCGAGTGATCGCCAACCCGATACCTTTTCCCGCGCCGGTAACCACGGCAGTTCGTCCGTCCAATTGCAGATCCACTGCGGTCCCCGTTCGGTCCGGTGCGCAGCGTTGGGTGTGCGTGCGACAGCTCTAGAGTCGCCGCACGCACACCCTGGTAAACCTGCAGAACCAGCCGCTGTTACCTAGCCACTGTTACGAAGCGCAGTGGCCAGGCCGTTCATCGTCAGCTGGATACCCCGACGCACCTGATCGCTCTCGTCGCCGGAACGGTACCGACGGATCAGCTCGACCTGTAGATGGTTGAGTGGTTCGAGGTACGGGAACCGGTTGTGAACCGAACGCTCGAGGCCCGAGTTGTCGGCAAAGAGGTTCTCGTTGCCTGTGATTGCCTTGTACATGCGAATTGTGCGTTCGTGCTCGTCGGTGATCATTCCGAAGACTCGATCGCGCAGTTCGGCGTCGGGCACGAGGTCCGCGTAGCGGGCCGCCAAACCGAGATCAGACTTCGACATCACCATGGCCATGTTCGAGAGCACGGTTCGGAAGAACGGCCACTTCTCGTACAGGCCCGTCAACGTGGCAAGCCGAGTGTCGTCTCCGTCTATCCATCTTTCGAACGCGGCGCCGGTTCCGTACCAACCCGGAAGCATCACGCGAGACTGACTCCACGAGAGCACCCAAGGAATGGCACGCAGATCGGAAATCGCCTTGGTCTGCTTGCGAGAGGCCGGACGAGAGCCGATATTGAGTGCTCCGATCTCGGCGACCGGTGTCGACGCTTCGAAATACTGCACGAATCCTGGTGTGTCGTGCACCAATTCGCTGTACGCGGTACGGGCGAGTGCCGCCAACTCGTCCAACACCGCGTAGGCCGCATCTGCGTCGCTGCCAAGACCTTCGACGTCGAGCAACGTCGACTCGATAGTCGCGGCGATGAGTGTTTCGAGGTTGCGGTGCGCCAGACGCGGTTCGGCGTACTTGGCCGCAATCACCTCACCCTGCTCGGTGATTCGCAGAGAACCAGCGACTGCGCCGGGGGGCTGCGCGAGAATCGCTTCGTAGCTCGGTCCGCCGCCACGTCCGACGGTTCCGCCGCGGCCGTGGAAGAGCCTCAACCTGATTCCGCTCTTACGCGCGGCATCGACGAGGTCGAGTTCGGCACGGTACAGCGCCCAGTTGGCGGCCAGGTACCCGCCGTCCTTGTTCGAGTCGGAGTACCCGAGCATCACTTCCTGACTGTCACCGCGCGAACGGACGATCGCACGATAGATCGGGATGTCGAGCGTCGCCAGCAATGTGTCGGCGCCGCCCTGCAGATCCTCGATCGTCTCGAACAACGGGACGATGCCGATCGGGCAGGAGGGTTCGCTACCGACGCCCGGATCGAGCACCCCGACCTCTTTGAGCAGCACCGCAGCTTCGAGCATGTCGCTGACCGAGGTACACATGCTGATGATGTAGTTGGGTACTGCGCCCGCTCCGAGAACCCGCACTGCCTTGGCGCCGGCAGCCATGATGGCCAGTTCCTTGGTGGTCAATTCGCTGAACTCGGCGTCCGGCGAAGTCAGTGGTCGCCGCGTCGTCAACTCGGCCGACAGCAGTTCGACTCGATCGGCTTCCGGCAAGGACGTGTAGTCCGGGTGAACTCCGGCCCACGCCAGAAGTTCTGCGACGACGCTTTCGTGTACCTCGGAGTTCTGCCGCATGTCCAGACCGGACAGGTGAAAGCCGAACACCTCCACCGCTTCTCGGAGCCGATCGAGTCGATCGTCGGCGATGGTCTCGTCGCCGAAACGACGCAACGAGGTGTCAATGATTCCGAGATCCCGCTGCAGTTGTGCCGGGTCGGTGTACGCCTCGAGTCCGTCGTCGGAGCCGTGGGCGGGCAACTCCCCCAGCACCGTCAGTGCGGTTGCGCTCAATCGCCCGCGGATGCCGCGAATCGCGCGACGGTACGGCTCGTCGGCCCGGAATGCAGAATCGTCGCCGGAGGTAGACGCCAGCAGATCGAGTTCGGGCGTGACGGACACCAGCCGCGCCGACATCGACAGTTCACGCTCGAGATGTTCGAGTTCCTCGAGATGATGCTCGAGAGCAGTCGCCGCAGCGCGCGACGTTGCGCGCTGGACGATTTCGCCGGTCACGTACGGATTGCCGTCCCGGTCACCGCCAATCCACGAACCCGGCCTCAGGATCGGTTCCGGCAGGAGCCCGGCGTCCGGCCAACGCGTTCGTAGAGCTTTGCGGACCTCGGCATTGATCTTCGGAATCACCTCGAACAACGCCGCGTCGTAGTAGCGCAGGCCTACCTCGATTTCATCCTGGATACGGAGGCGGCTGAGCCGGATCAGAGCCGTCTGCCACAGGGTCAGGATCTGACGGCGCAATTGCAGATCGACATCAGCGGTTTCTGCGACGCTCAGCGCCGTGCGCTCGCGGTATCGCATCAACTCGGTGATCCGACTCTGCGTCTCGAACACCGTGCGGCGTCGAGTCTCCGTCGGGTGAGCGGTGATGACGGGTGAGACCAGGGCGCCCCGCAGCGCTTCTTCGACGGTAGCCGAATCGATATCGGCTGCATCGAGTTTGGTGTACGTGGCGGCGAGAGTGCTGTCGCGGGGCGGTTCACCCGCGTTGACGTGGATGGCCCGTCGACGCTCGCGGTGGATGTCCTCGGCCAGGTTGGCGAGCAGCGCGAAGTGACTGAACGCACGAATGACGGGAATGGCGTCGTCCGTACTGATTTCGGCGAACAGCGACACCAGTTCGGCGCGGTCGATCTCCGACCGACGGACTCGGAACGACTCGACACGGGCTCGCTCGACCAGATCGAAAACATTGTCGCCGGCTTGCTCTCGCACTATTTGTCCGAGTATTCCGCCGAGAAGCCGGATGTCTTCGCGCAGCGGCTCGGTGGCCTCTCGCGGTGTTTCTCGATGCGACGCGGTTTCAGTCATCACTCAATTATCGACCGAAACAAAGAACCCCGCTCGATAGGCGGGGTTCCGTGTCTGAAATTCGTGTGTGAAAAACTACCGTCTGCAAGTCATGAGCCGAGAATCAGGCGAACTTGATCTCCAGGCCGATGCCGACGATCGAAATGAGCCAGATCAACGCGGTGAAGACCGTCAACCGGTCGAGGTTCTTCTCGACAACAGTCGATCCGGACAGGCTGGACTGGACACCGCCACCGAACAGACTCGACAAACCGCCGCCCTTACCGCGATGCAGGAGCACCAAGGCGATGAGGAGCAAGCTGGTGATGACCAGCAGGATATCCAGGAACAGTTTCATGTCTGTCTACGTCCACCAATCCAATAGGGACAACTACAACCGATAACACCATACAGGCGCGCACAGATAGCCTGACCACATACCCGCCTCGCACATGACTTTGCACCCGGCCAGGCACGACTCTTGGTCAGTGGCATCGATCACACTGTCGAGATACCGATTCAGTAGTTTTTCAGTTGACGCGACTCTACCTCCGAAAGGCCGGCTCCATGCTTTCCGACACTGCCCTGCCCGACACTGCCCTGTCAGACATACCCCTGCCTGACACACCACGTCTGGCTTCGATTCACAACTTCCGCGACGTGGCCGGCCCCGGGTACGTCACGACCAGCGGACAGGCGATGAGCCGCGGAGTTTTCTACCGCGCAAACGCGCTGACGCCCTCGCCTGAGGATCTTGCAATCGTGG
The DNA here is from genome assembly GCF_003797745.1 of Rhodococcus sp. WS1. Taxonomy (NCBI): domain Bacteria; kingdom Bacillati; phylum Actinomycetota; class Actinomycetes; order Mycobacteriales; family Nocardiaceae; genus Rhodococcus; species Rhodococcus sp. WS1. Next base: position 311,574 of record NZ_RKLZ01000001.1, read on the forward strand.
AATCGCTGGGGCTGACCGCCGTCTACGACGTGCGCTCCGAAACCGAAGCGAACGAAACTCCCGACACCGTGCCTACGCCGGCGATGTACGCCCACATTCCCATCCTGTCCGGCAACATCCACGCCGAAGCGATGGCTCTCCGAACAGCGGACGCTGCAACAGCTTTCATGCAGAACATCAATCGCAGCTTTGTCGCAGACCCCGTCACTCGCAGCGGATTCTCGCAGTTGTTCGCCGCCCTGGCCACTACCGCCGGGCCGCAACTCTTCCACTGCACGGCAGGCAAGGACCGAACAGGCTGGGCAGCAGCACTACTGCAAACACTCGCCGGCGTACCGCGCGAAACGATCATGGCGGACTACCTGCTCACGAATACGTACTCGGCCGAGTACATCGATGCGACGGTCGCAACGATCGCCGCCGCCACAGATGCAGACAAGGGCGAGGTGATCCGGTTGCTGCTGTCCGTCGACGCAAGTTACCTGGGCGCCGCCTTCGAGCAGGTGGAGCACCACTACGGGACCGTCGAGAACTATCTGACCACCGGGTTGGACCTTGCTCCCGAACTCGTCGGCGCTTTGGAAACCAAACTCGTGCGCTGAATCCGGCGAATCAAAAAACTGCGGGCGTGTGACCTACTCGGTCACACGCCCGCAGTTCAGTGTCATGCAGTGACAGTGTCCTGCAGTTTCCAGCTCACTACCCGATCACATCACGGGAGTGGACCGCCTGCAGCGATCGCAGACAGTGTCGCGAACTCGTCAGCCTTGAGCGACGCGCCGCCGACCAGAGCGCCGTCGACGTCGGTCTGGCCGACGATCTCTCCGACGTTCTTGGAGCTGACGCTGCCGCCGTACAGAACGCGAACGCCGGCTGCGACCTCGGCGTCGGCAAGTTCGGCAACTGTTGCTCGTACCGCAGCGCACACTTCCTGTGCATCGGCGGCAGAAGCGACACGGCCGGTGCCGATGGCCCAAACAGGTTCGTACGCGATGACGATCTTGGAGATCTCCTCCGCGCTCAGGCCCGCCAGTGAACCCTTGAGCTGGTCGACGTTGTAGGCAACGTGATCGCCCGCTTCGCGGATCTCGAGGCCTTCACCGATGCACACGATCGGCGTGAGGCCGTTCTTGAGAGCGGCTTTGGTCTTGGCGAGGACGGTCTCGTTGGTCTCACCGTGAAGGGTGCGACGCTCCGAGTGGCCGACCACGACGAAGGTGCATCCGAGCTTGGCCAGCATGGAGCCGCTGATCTCGCCCGTGAACGCACCCGAGTCCTGAGCCGAGACATCCTGCGCGCCGTACGTGAGGAGGAGCTTGTCGCCCTCGATCAGCGTCTGGACGCTACGGATGTCGGTGAACGGCGGGATGACCGTGACGTCCACTTTGTCGAAGTACTTCGCAGGCAAGGAGAAAGCGATCTTCTGCACCAGGGCGATAGCCTCGAGGTGGTTCAGATTCATCTTCCAGTTGCCGGCGATCAACGGCTTACGTGCCATGTCGGATCAGCCTTCCAGTACTGCGATGCCAGGCAGCTCTTTGCCCTCGAGGTACTCGAGGGAAGCGCCACCACCGGTGGAAATGTGCGAGAAGCCCTCGTCCGGGATACCGAGCTGACGAACGGCTGCTGCGGAGTCGCCGCCGCCGACGACGCTGAAGGCGCCCTTCTCGGTTGCCTCCACGATTGCCTCGGCGACACCGCGGGTGCCTGCCTCGAACTTCGGGAACTCGAACACGCCCATCGGGCCGTTCCAGAACACCGTCTTGGCGCCGGTCAGGATCGCGGCAAAGCGCTTGACCGACTCCGGTCCGATGTCCAGTCCCATCCAGCCGTCGGGAATCTTGTCGAACGGAACGATCTTCGACTCGGCATCGGCCGAGAAGGAGTCCGCGACGACAACATCCTGAGGGATGTGGATGACGTCGGCGTACCGGTCGAGGAGACCCTTGCAGGTCTCGATCATGGACTCTTCGCACAGCGAATTGCCCACGGAGACACCCTGAGCCGCGAGGAACGTGTAGAACATTCCGCCGCCGATCACCAGAGTGTCGACCTTCGGTGCCAGTGCCTCGATGACGGCCAGCTTGTCCGAGACCTTGGAGCCACCGAGCACCACCGCGTACGGACGCGCAGCGTCCTGCGTGAGCTTGGCGAGCACCTCGACCTCGGCGCCGACCAGGTAACCGGCGTAATGCGGGAGCAGCTTCGCGACGTCGAAGACCGACGCCTGCTTACGGTGAACAACACCGAATCCGTCGGAGACGAATGCGCCGTCGTCACCGACCAGCTCGACGAGAGCCTTGGCGAGCTTGACCCGCTCGGCTTCGTCCTTGCTGGTCTCGCGAGGGTCGAAACGGATGTTCTCGAGCATCAGGACGTCACCATCGGTGAGTCCTTCGGAACGAGCCAGCGCGTCCTGTCCCACGACGTCACCGGCGAGTTGCACGTTGCGACCGAGGATTTCGGCCAACTTCGCGGCAACCGGTGCGAGGGAGAACTTGGGATCGGGCTGACCGTCGGGGCGCCCGAGGTGCGCGGTCACGATGACCTTCGCTCCACCCTCGGCAAGTGCCCGCAGGGTGGGAGCGGACGCGACGATGCGGCCCGGGTCCGTGATTTCTCCGCCATCCAACGGGACGTTGAGGTCGGAACGCACCAGTACGGTGCGCCCCTCGACCCCAGCGTCCAGCAGATCCTTCAGCGTCTGAACTGCCACTGTTATCGAAACTCCGCTCAGAGAGACTTGGCGACGAGGCCGATGAGGTCGGCGAGGCGGTTGGAGTAGCCCCACTCGTTGTCGTACCAGGAAACGATCTTGACCTGGTCGTCGATGACCTTCGTCAGACCCGAGTCGAAGATCGACGAGTGCGGGTCGGTGACGATGTCCGAGGAGACGATCGGTGCGTCGGTGTACTTCAGGATGCCCTTGAGGGGTCCTTCGGCAGCGGCCTTCATCGCGGCGTTGATCTCGTCGGCGGTAGCCGACTTCTTCAGGTTCGCGGTGAGGTCGGTGACCGAGCCCGTGGGGATCGGCACGCGCAGTGCGTAGCCGTCGAGCTTGCCGAGCAGCTGCGGGAGAACCAGGCCGATTGCCTTGGCTGCACCGGTGCCGGTGGGAACGATATTGAGGGCAGCTGCGCGGGCGCGACGGAGGTCTGCGTGCGGAGCGTCCTGCAGGTTCTGATCCTGGGTGTACGCGTGGATCGTGGTCATCAGACCCTTGACGATGCCGAACTCGTCGTCGAGAACCTTGGCGATGGGGCCGAGGCAGTTGGTGGTGCACGACGCGTTGGAGATGATGTTCTGGCTGCCGTCGTACTTGTCGTCGTTGACGCCCATGACGATGGTGATGTCTTCACCCTTGGCCGGAGCCGAGATGATGACCTTCTTGGCGCCGGCTTCGAGGTGTCCCTTGGCCTTTGCGGCGTCGGTGAAGATGCCGGTGGACTCGACGACGACGTCGACGCCCAGCTCGCCCCAGGGAAGCTCGTTCAACGGGCCGCGGTGTGCGAGGGCCTTGATGCGCTGATCGCCGACGACGATCGTGTCGTCACCGTCGAGCGACACGTCGTACGGCAAACGGCCGAGGATGGAGTCGTACTTCAGCAGGTGAGCGAGCGTCGCGTTGTCAGTCAGGTCGTTGACTGCCACGATCTCGATATCGGTGGTTCCGAGCGCCTTCTGCGCATCCACCGCCCTGAAGAAGTTACGTCCGATACGGCCGAAACCGTTTACGCCAACCCGGACAGTCACAATTCGCTCCTTTGACCATGATTCTGGTGTGCAACTTGACCCACGCATACTCCGAATCCGTGTGTGCACGACGCGGACGTGGGGTTCATCGGTCGATGTGACTCATACCCTAATGCGCGTGGCCCGAACGTGCGCAGCCCACCCTGACGGAGGGCAGGTCACCCCTCTTCGAGTAGCTCCACATTCACTGCGGATTCGGTGTCGGGTATGCCCGTTTCCTTGGCCTTGCGATCAGCCATGGACAGCAGGCGACGGATACGTCCGGCAACGGCGTCCTTGGTCATCGGCGGGTCGGCCAACTGGCCGAGTTCTTCGAGGGACGCCTGCCGATGCTCGACGCGCAGTGCGCCCGCCGCCGCGAGGTGATCGGGCACGTCCTCGCCGAGGATCTCCAACGCACGCTCGACGCGCGCAGCAGCCGCAACGGCAGCGCGAGCAGAGCGTCGCAGGTTTGCGTCGTCGAAATTGGCGAGACGATTGGCGGTGGCGCGGACCTCGCGTCGCATCCGTCGCTCCTCCCACACCAGGCGTGTGTCCTGGGCTCCCATTCGGGTCAGGAGATCGCCGATGGCCTCACCGTCGCGGATCACCACACGATCCGTTCCGCGAACCTCACGTGCCTTCGCCGAGATCCCCAGACGCCGCGCAGCTCCGACCAGAGCAAGTGCAGCTTCCGGGCCGGGGCAGCTCACTTCGAGCGCCGACGAACGGCCGGGTTCGGTCAGGGAACCGTGCGCGAGGAACGCACCGCGCCAAGCTGCTTCGGCGTCGCCGACACTTCCGCCGACGACCTGCGCAGGCAAGCCGCGAACCGGGCGCCCGCGAAGATCGAGCAGTCCCGTCTGGCGCGCGAGGGCCTCACCCTCCTTCGCCACACGCACGATGTAGCGAGCGGATTTTCGAAGCCCGCCCGCACTGAGTACGTGAACATCGGCACTGTAGGTGAACAGGTCGAAAATCTCCCGGCGCAGACGTCGCGCCGTGGAGCCCAGATCCACCTCTGCTTCGACGACCACCCGGCCGCCGACGATGTGGAGCCCACCGGCAAAGCGCAGCAACGCGGAGACCTCTGCCTTGCGGCAGCTGACCTGAGTCACCACTAACCGGCTCAGTTCGTCCTTGACCTCCGCTGTCATTGCCACGAAGCGTTCTCCCTCTGTTCTTCGGATTGCTGTTCTTGCAGGGATGACTGTGTCGAATCCCCTACTGCCGCACTGCTCGACAGTTCAGCCAGTACATCGGCCAGTTTTGCCGGATCGTGTACATGCGCTGCGCCCGGTGAGGTGTCCGCGACATCCGCGTACCTGACTTCGGCTGAAAATTGATCCGCCGCACGCTGCAGATGTTCACGTTCACGCCCGGCCGGTACCGACGCCGAGTCGACCACCACGTAGTCGACCCGAAAATCGGGCACGTGTTGGGAGAGTACGTGCAGGTGACGCTCTGCGGAGAATCCGGCGGTCTCCCCCGGCTCGGGTGCGAGATTGAGCACCAGCACCTTTCGAGCATTCGTCGACGACAGTGATTCGACAAGTTCGGGTACCAGTACGTGCGGGATCACGCTCGAGAACCACGATCCCGGGCCGAGAACCACGAGATCGGCACGATCGATCGCAGTCACAGCCTCGGGACACGCGGGCGGGTTGGACGGGAGCAGTCTCACACGCCGAACCTTGCCCGGCGTGGTCGCGACGGCGACCTGTCCACGAATGCAGCGGCTGACGCGTGGGTCCTCTTCGAGTCCTTGAACGTCGGCTTCGATCTCGAGCGCGATCGGCGACATCGGCAGCACGCGGCCACGGATTCGCAGCAGTCGCGCCATCTCGTCGAGCGCGACGACCGGATCGCCGAGCACCTCGGTGAGTCCGGCCAGGATGAGATTGCCCACCGAGTGCCCGGCAAGTGCGCCGACACCGCCGAAGCGATGCTGAATGGTCCGAGTCCAGTCGACTATCTCGGGTTCGTCCGACGCGAGAGCCGCGAGCGCCATCCGGAGGTCACCGGGCGGGATGACGCCGAGTTCGGCGCGCAGCCGGCCCGACGAACCACCGTCGTCGGCGACCGTGACCACTGCGGTGACGTCGACCGTCAGGCGTCTGACGGCCTGGAGCGTGGCGAACAATCCGTGCCCGCCGCCGAGCGCGACGATGGCCGGCCCATCTGGCTTCTCCCGCGAGCTATGTGTCGGTTCACTCATTCGCGCCCCAGATCCCGGTGCACGATGCTGACCGAGATGTCGTCCTCGGAACCCAAACGCCTCGCGAGAGCTTCGGACATGGCCACGCTTCGGTGCTTACCGCCGGTGCACCCGACCGCAATTGTCATGTAGCGCTTTCCTTCTCGCCGATATCCGGCGATCGTCAAATCCACCAGATGTCGGTAGGTGTCTAGGTAGTCTTCCGCACCCTCGCGGGACAACACGTAGTCGCGGACGTCGGCATCCTGACCGGTGTGCGGGCGAAGTTCCGGGATCCAGTGGGGATTGGGCAGGAATCGAACGTCACAGACGAGATCGGCGTCCATCGGCAGGCCGTACTTGAATCCGAACGACTGGACCGTCACCTTCATCGTGCGGTTGGCATCGTTCCCGAACGCCGTTTCGATCTTCTGACGCAACTGATGTGCCTTCAGCGCCGACGTGTCGATGACCAGATCGGCGGCCGCCTTCACCACGGCCAACTGCCGACGCTCGGCTGCGATCCCTTCGGACAACGTGCCGTCGATGCCGTCGTTCTGCAACGGATGACTGCGGCGCACCTGTTCGAACCGTCGGATCAACACGTCGTCGGATGCTTCGAGGTACAGCACCCGAGTGTGGATCGGCTCCGCCTCGAGTTCGGTGAGCACCCACCCGAGATCGCCGGTGAAGAGTCGACTCCGCACGTCGATCACGACGGCGAGACGATCGACCGGCGGATCGGAGGTCAAGCTCAGACCGACCATCCGGGAAATGAGCTCAGGTGGCAAATTATCCGCGACATACCAGCCGAGGTCTTCGAGCACCTTGGCAGCGGTACTCAAACCAGCTCCGGACAATCCCGTCACCAGCAGGAAATCCATCGTTCGACTGTCTTTGGCGCTGTCGGTAGTCACTGTGCACTCGGCCCCGTCGTCGGCATGGACAATTCTCGCGACTCGGAGCCCTCGTCACCGCTACCGGATTCGGCGCTTGGCGCGTCAGCAGAGGTAACAGACGATTCGGATTCCTTGTCCAGCTCATCATCCCCTACCGCGGCTGGCAGCGCTCGAGCTTCAGCACCCGCATCGGCTGCAGCCGAATCCGTGCCGAGTGCGGCCAGAACTGCTGTGGCTGTGGTCTCACCGATACCGGGGACCTGCATGATCTCCTCGACCGTTGCCGTTTTCAGCTTCGCCACGGAACCGAAGTGAGCCACCAGAGCAGTACGGCGAGTTTCACCGAGCCCCTTGACCGAGTCCAGAGCCGAAGCCGTCATCCGCCTCGAGCGCTTGCTGCGATGGAACGTGATCGCGAAGCGGTGGGCTTCGTCTCGGATGCGTTGCAGGAGGTACAACGACTCGCTCGTTCGGGGAAGGATGACCGGATCTTCTTCTCCCGGTACCCATACCTCTTCGAGTCGCTTGGCCAAGCCGACTACCGCAACGTCGGTGACCCCCAGCTCGTCGAGGACCGCCGCTGCGGCCGTGACCTGGGGGGCGCCGCCGTCCACGACGAACAGATTGGGTGGATAGGCGAACCGCCGAGGCCGGCCCGTCGCCGGGTCGATCGCCGCTTCGGGAGCCAGATCCCCACCGTCCGCGTCCATGGTCGACGCCGAAGCAGCGAGAATGCCCAGGTCGCGGTTGTGTCGGAGGAACCGCCTGCGAGTGATCTCTGCGATACTCGCCACGTCGTCGGAATGACCGTCGCCGGCAGCTTCCTTGATCGCGTAATGGCGGTAGTCCGACTTACGCGGGAGCCCGTCTTCGAACACGACCAGTGACGCCACGACGTCGGTTCCCTGGACGTGACTGATGTCGATGCATTCGATTCGTAGCGGAGCCGAGTCCAGGTCCAGTGCTTCCTGGATGCCCTGAAGCGCCGCAGAACGCGAAGTGAAATCACCGGCGCGTTTGAGCTTGTGCTGCGCCAGAGCCTCTTTCGCGTTTCGCTGGACCGTTTCGGCGAGGTCTTTCTTGTCGCCGCGTTGCGGAACCCGCAGTTGCACTTGCGATCCCCGAAGCTTGCTCAGCCACGCCTGGATCTCGGTCGCGTTGGCGGGCAGGACCGGCACGAGAACTTCCTTGGGAACGGCGCTGATCTCGGCCTCGGAGCCCGCTCCCGGGTCGAGTGCCGCCTGCTCACCGTAGAACTGGGTGAGGAACTGTTCGACCAGGATCGGCAGGTCGGACTCGGCGTCGAGTGCGGCCCAGTCGATGGCATCGCCTGCCTTCTCCACGACCCATCCACGCTGACCCCGCACGCGTCCGCCGCGCACGTGGAACACCTGAACGGCGGCTTCGAGATCATCGGTGGCAAAGGCGACGAGATCGGCGTCGGTGCCGTCACCGAGTACGACGGCCTGCTTCTCGAGCGCCTTGCGCAAAGCGCCGATATCGTCACGCAGACGGGCCGCGGTCTCGAAGTCGAGGTCCTCGGAAGCCTGCTGCATGCGCTTTTCGAGATCTTTGACCAGCTTGTCCGTGCGGCCGGCGAGGAAGTCGCAGAAATCTTCGACGATCTGACGATGCTCCTCGGCGCTGACTCGCCCGACGCAGGGCGCCGAGCACTTGTCGATGTAGCCGAGCAGACACGGCCGGCCGATCTGGTTGTGTCGTTTGAAGACTCCGGACGAGCACGTTCGTGCGGGAAACACTCGCAGCAGCAGATCGAGTGTTTCGCGGATGGCCCAGGCATGGGAGTAGGGACCGAAGTAGCGGACGCCCTTGCGCCGCGGACCGCGGTAGACGAACAGCCGCGGGAACTCTTCGTTGAGCGTCACGGCGAGAACCGGATACGTCTTGTCGTCGCGGTACCGCACGTTGAACCGCGGATCGAATTCCTTGATCCAGTTGTACTCGAGCTGAAGCGCTTCGACTTCGGTACTGACGACGGTCCACTCGACGCTGCCGGCGGTGGTCACCATCTGCCGAGTACGGGGATGAAGTGTCGTGACGTCCGCGAAGTACGAGTTCAAACGTGAACGGAGGCTTTTCGCCTTTCCGACGTAAATGACCCGACCATGCGGATCGCGAAATTTGTAGACGCCCGGCGCAGCCGGAATGGTTCCGGTAGCGGGGCGGTAAGTCGAGGGATCCGGCACGGTTTCAGGTTAGTCGCCGCCACCGACCGACTCGGAAACGCGCAGGATGCGGGCACCGAACCGGTCGGAAGACGTCAGTTGCTCTTGTGCGCGACCGGTGCGTAGCGGTCGGCCAGTTCGCGGAACTTGCCGACCGTGTCGACGGCGTACTCACGGTCGTTGGACTGGATCGCCATCACTGCCATGTACTCGTCGTCGGGCAATTCGATGCGTGCCCAGGCGGCGCCGTCGGGGAACGAGAGTCCCTCGAACAGATCCCAGTCGACGATCTTCTCGCCCAAGATGTTTCGTACGGCGATTCCCTGCTTGCCCACCTTGACCCGGGGCCGCGTCAACATCAGTACACCGAGAGCCAGAATGGTGCCGATGCCTGCCATCGCAAGTTGGTCCGCGGCGCGGAAGTACACGCCGGTGGACCCCTGGCGGAGCAGGAGTGCAAGTGTGACGTGAACGATCACCAGGAGGACAGCAACTCCGATCGCGTATCGCGTCGACTTACGCGGTGACGCAATCAGTTCCCAGTTCTCGTTGTCGCCGGGTGTACTCATCGAAACGAATCCTCGGTCCATGGTGCTCGGAGATGGCGCAGGGTCACTGCGGTGTCCAGTGCGGCGGCGCAGGCCTGTGCGCCCTTGTCCTCGACGCTACCCGGCAGCCCCGAACGGTCAAGAGCCTGCTGCTCGGTGTCGGTGGTCAGGACACCGTTCCCCACGGGAGTGCTTTCGTCGAGCGAGACGCGTGTAAGGCCCGCGGTGACCGCGTCGCACACGTACTCGAAGTGCGGCGTGCCGCCGCGGATGACAACACCGAGTGCGACGACGGCGTCGTGCGTGCGAGCCAATGCCTGCGCAACGACCGGCAGTTCGATCGCACCAGCGACACGGACCAGTGTCACGTCCTTGATCTGTGCCTCCTGCGCGACGCGCTGCGCGCCGGCGATCAGAGCCTCGGAGATCGTCGCGTGCCACTGCCCGGCAACGATCGCCAGCTTCAGATCCTTGGCCTCGGCGATCGCGAGCTGCGGCTGACCTTCGCCGCTCACAGTGCGGTTCCCGGCTGTGCGGTGTTCTGGTTCGCCTCGTACTCGTCCAGTCCGATCAGATCGTGACCCATCCGATCGCGCTTGGTGCGCAGGTAGGTGAGGTTCTCCGCATTCGCGCGCAGCGGCATCGGAACGCGATCGGTGATCTGCAGGCCGTAGCCGTCCAGACCCACACGCTTGGCCGGGTTGTTGGTCAGCAGACGCATCGACGAGATCCCCAGATCGACGAGGATCTGCGCACCGATGCCGTAGTCGCGGGCGTCCGCCGGTAGCCCGAGTTCGAGATTGGCGTCGACTGTGTCGGAACCGGCGTCCTGGAGCTGGTAGGCCTGCAGCTTGTGCATGAGCCCGATGCCACGACCCTCGTGTCCGCGCATGTACAGGACAACGCCGCGGCCTTCCTGGGCGACCATGTCCAGTGCGGCGTCGAGCTGTGGGCCGCAATCGCACCGCAGCGAACCGAAGACGTCGCCGGTGAGGCACTCGGAGTGAACGCGGACGAGTACGTCGCTACCGTCTCCGTCGGGGCCTGCGATGTCGCCGCGCACCAGCGCAACGTGCTCGACCTCGTCGTAGATGCTGGTGTAGCCGACAGCGGTGAACTCACCGTGGCGGGTGGGGATGCGGGCCTCGGCGATGCGCAGTACGTGCTTCTCGTGCTTGCGACGCCACGCGATGAGGTCCGCGATCGAGATCAGAGCAAGGTTGTGTTCGTCGGCGAAGACTCGCAACTCGTCGGTCTGAGCCATCGCGCCTTCGTCCTTCTGGCTGACGATTTCGCAGATGACGCCGGCGGGACGCAGGTCCGCCATGCGGGCGAGGTCGACTGCAGCTTCTGTGTGGCCCGGACGACGCAGCACTCCGCCTTCCTTCGCGCGGAGCGGAACGACGTGGCCGGGACGAGTGAAATCGTTGGCACCGGATTCGGGGTTGGCGAGCAGACGCATCGTCGCAGCGCGGTCCGATGCCGAGATGCCGGTACCGATTCCTTCGCGGGCGTCGACGGTCACGGTGTAGGCGGTGCCGTGCTTGTCCTGGTTGGTGGCGTACATCGGGGGCAGGCCCAGCCGATCGCAATCGTCACCGTCGAGCGGCACGCACAGGTAGCCGGAGGTGTACCTGACCATGAACGCCACCAGTTCCGGGGTGGCTTTCTCGGCGGCGAAGATGAGGTCGCCCTCGTTCTCGCGATCCTCGTCGTCCACGACGACAACAGCTTTACCTGCAGCGATATCTGCTACTGCGCGCTCGATACTGTCGAACCTGGTCACGTGCTCGCACTCCAAAGTCTTGACTTTTAACATCATCGAATACAACAAGTGCATCCGACGGATGCACTGACAACCCTACGACCAATCGGACGGGTCCGATCAGCCTGGTCCTACCGACCGGCAGAGTGAAGCCGCTCGACGTACTTGGCGATCACGTCCACCTCGAGGTTGACCGGCGTACCGACCCCAGCGGTTCCGAGCGTCGTCAACTCGAGCGTTGTCGGGATCAGCGAGATCTCGAAGTACTCGAACCCGCGGTCGCCACCCAGCGCGGAGACCGTCAGCGAGACTCCGTCGACAGTGATCGAACCCTTCTCCACCACGTATTGGGAAATGGAGTCCGGCAGTGCGATCCGCACTACCTCCCAGTTCTCGGAAGGCGAGCGGGAAATGACGTGGCCAGTTCCGTCGACGTGCCCTTGAACCAAGTGGCCGCCGAGTCGACTGTTCAGCGCCGCGGCGCGCTCGAGGTTGACGCGAGAGCCGACGTCCAACTTCGCCAGGCTCGAGCGGTTCAGCGTTTCCTGCATGACGTCTGCGGTGAACGAACCGTCGGCAAGCACATCGACGACCGTCAGGCACACGCCGTTGACCGCGATCGAATCGCCGTGACCGGCGTCGGAGGTGACCAGTGGCCCGCGCACCGTGAAGCGTGCAGCATCGACCAGTTCTTCCTTGGCGACAATTTCGCCGAGTTCTTCCACAATTCCTGTGAACACGCGCCCTACTCCTCGTTCCCCGGAGCAGAACTCTCCGGAACCAGACTCAACAAAATATCGGGGCCGATCGTTACCGCGGACTCCAAACGGAATCGGTGGGCGTCGGTGATGGTGTGCACTCCGGCATCGACGAGCGCGGAAGCGCCCGCGCCGAGCAGTATCGGAGCGATGTACGCCTCGATGACGTCGACATATCCGGCGGCGAGGAATGCTCCGGCCAGACGGGGCCCACCCTCGAGCAGTACGTCTGTGTACTCCCCCAACGCCTCGACTACTTTGTCGATGTTGTCGGTGTTGAGCACCAGAGTCGGTGCGGTGTCATCGAGAACGCTTGCCGTCGAAGGTATTTCACGCTTTCCGACGACGACGCGTACGGGCTGGTGCGCCGCTAGCTCACCGGTGGGCTGACGCGCCGTCAGCCACGGATCGTCGGCGAACACGGTGCCGGTGCCGACCACGATCGCATCGATCTGCGCCCGCTGAGCATGCACGCGCGCCCTCGCCTGCGGACCGGTGATCCACTGACTCGTTCCGTCCTCGGCGGCGCTGCGCCCGTCCAGACTGGCCGCGTACTTCCACGTGATGTGCGGGCGACCGGTGCGCTGTTTGTGTAGCCAGGCTCGCAGTGGACCAGCTTCCACCTCGGGTGCTCGCAGTCCGGCGGTGACGCTGATTCCAGCGCGCATGAGCGTCGCTGCGCCGCCGGAAGCCTCGGGATTGGGATCACCGACTGCGTAGACGACCGCCGAGACTCCGGCGTCGATCAATGCCTGCGAGCAGGGCCCGGTTCGCCCCTGGTGATTGCACGGTTCCAGTGTCACCACGGCCGTACCGCCACGTGCCGCATCGCCGGCCTCGTCGAGAGCCACGACCTCCGCGTGCGGTCCACCGGGCGGTTGCGTCATACCGACGCCCGCGATGGTGCCGTCGGCGGCGAGGATGACAGCGCCGACCGGCGGGTTGGGGCTGGTGAATCCGCGCGCAGAATCCGCTGCGGCCAGCGCGATCTGCATCGCGGCGTCAAGATCAGCCGTCGACGCCTGTCCACCCTTTGCCATCGAGCGGCTCAGACCGACAGCGTCAGGTGCGGCGACGCCGAGGCGGCCTGCGCGCGTAGCTTGCGCACCGCCTCACCGGGATCACTCGCCCCGTACACCGCCGAACCGGCGACGAAGCAGTCGATCCCTGCTTCAGCGGCCTGCTCGATCGTGGAAGCGTTGATGCCGCCGTCGATTTCGACGAGGAGCGTCAGCTCACCCGAGTCGACGAGCTTTCGAACTGCGCGTGCCTTGTCGAGCACCTGAGGCATGAAGGACTGACCACCGAATCCGGGTTCGACGCTCATGATCAAGAGGGTGTCGAAGTCCTTGAGGATTTCCAGGTAGTCGTCGATCGGGGTTCCAGGCTTGATGCTCAACCCCGCCTTGGCACCAGCTGCACGAATATCGCGGGCAACCGAACGCGGGTCGTCGGTGGCCTCGGCGTGGAACGTGACGTTGTACGCACCGGCCTCGGCGTACGGCGGCGCCCAGCGCTCCGGATTCTCGATCATGAGATGGCAGTCGAGCGGAATGTCCGTCGCCTTCAGCAGACTCTCGACCACCGGCAGACCCAGCGTGAGATTGGGAACAAAATGCGCGTCCATCACGTCGACGTGAAGCCAGTCGGAGCCGGACACGGCAGTCGCTTCATCGGCGAGTCGAGCAAAATCTGCGGATAAAATGGACGGTGCAATCATCGGGGAAGCCACGCCGCCGAGTTTAGCTGTGACTCATCGCCGACCGTGCATGCACATCGGCTGTGCTTCATCGCCGACCGTGCATGCACATCGGCTGTGCTTCATCGCCGACCGTGCATGCACATCGGAGCCGGTGAAATCCGATCAGTTCTTGACGACGGTGCGGAGCTTTCGCACCTTGGCGGGCGCCTTGATCCGCCACGCATCTTCGAGCATCTCGCCCAACTGCACCTCGTCGATCAGTTCGAGGTGCACGAGGATCGATCCGTGCCCGTGATAGTGATCTGTGGTGAAGAAAGCCGCCTCGCCACTGGCGAGTAGCGCCTCCTTCTCGTCCAGACCGCACATCACGACCAAAGCGCCCTCCGCTTCGGTGCGGAGCCGCGCAAAAGTTTTACCTGCCACCTTGAGTGCCGGGGTGTTGTACGAGGTCGACTCTTCCACGGAGGGAAGAGCCGAACCCAGTACTACAACCTGTTCCCACGTAACCATGTAGGCACCATACGACTACCGATGCCCAGAAGTCATCCGATCAGGCCAGCGGCTTGCGCAAAGCGGCCATGAACATAGCGTCCGTGCCGTGTCGATGCGGCCACAACTGAACCGACGATCCGTCTCCGACGTCCGGGACACCTGGCACCAATTCCTTGGTGTCGAGTTCCACGACGCCATGACGCCGCACCGCATCGGCGACCACTGCCAGCGTTTCCGACAAGTGCGGCGAGCACGTGGAGTACAGCACCACTCCGCCGGGGCGAACCAGTTCGATTGCGGCAGCAAGCAATTCACGCTGCAACTTCACGAGCGGAGCCACATCGGACGGCTGGCGACGCCAACGTGCCTCCGGGCGCCGACGCAGCGCACCCAACCCGGTGCAGGGAGCGTCGACGAGGATGCGGTCGTATCCGGGTTCGAGCCCGGATTCGCGGCCGTCCGCCACGTGTACGTCCACGGGAAGCTCGCGAGTGGTCTTGCGAATCAACTCGGCACGGTGTTCGACCGGCTCGACGGCGTCGAGTCGACCACCTTCGATGCCGGCAAGAGCACCGAGAAGTGCCGCTTTTCCTCCTGGACCTGCACAGAGGTCGAGCCAGCGTCCGGAGTCTTCACCTTCGAGAGGAGCAATGCTGAGGGCGCGGGCAACCAGCTGACTGCCCTCGTCCTGCACTCCTGCCAGGCCTTGGCGGACCGCCTCGAGTTGTCCGGGGTCACCGCCGTCGAGATGCACGGCGTACGGCGAGTACGGCCCGATCTCGCCGCCGGTCACCAGTGCGAGCTCCTCGGCGGAGATCTCACCGGGGCGGGCGACGAGGTGCACGGCGGGGCGGGCGTCGTCGGCGATCAGGACGTCTTCGAGCTCTCCGGCTGCGGCGCCGAGCGAGTCGGCAAATACCTGCGCGATCCACAGGGGATGCGCGTGCTCGAAGGCGAGTCGGCCGACCGGGTCCTTCGGCGCCAGCAGCTCGACCCACTCGTCCTGGGTGCGTTCGGAGACACGGCGCAGGACCGCGTTGACGAATCCTGCTCGGCCCTGGCTGTTTTCGGCGCGGACGAGGTCGACCGAGGTGGCAACAGCAGCGTGCGGTGCGACACGAGTACGCAGCAGTTGGTACGAGCCGAGTCGAAGAACATCGAGCAGGGTTCCGTCGATCTCTTCGATCGGCCGACCCGCCGCATGCGCGATCACCGCATCCAGGAGGCCCTGAGCACGTGCCGCGCCGTACGCGAGTTCGGTTGCCAGCGCCGCATCGCGTGCGTCGAGTTTGCGGTCGCGCAGGAGCCCTGGCAGAACCAGGTTCGCGTATGCGTCACGTTCACGGACCGCGCGCAGGACGTCGCGCGCAGCCAGTCGCGGCTGATCGAGCCCGGCGGTTGCCGGATCCGGCCGCTTGGCCTGCTTCGGCTTGGTGTTCTTGCCGCCGGTTGCATTCTTGGCTCCGGGACCCTGTGTCCGCCGTGCCGGTCGTCGTGATTCGGTCACTGTGCTCGTACCTCCGCGTCGAGTCGGGCACCGCGTGCCCAGTCCCCTGCCGACATCAATTTCTTGCCCGGGGGCTGAATCTGCCCGAGTCGTACCGCGGTGGTCGCGGTACCGATGTACAGACCATCCTTGCGTACCGAGATCTCACCGACTGCCAGGGTCTCGTCCGTAACGGTGACCGGGCCGACCTTGACTCGAAGATCACCGATCATCGTCCATGCCCCAGGCGCGGGTGTGACTGCTCGGATGTGCCGGTCCACCGTGCGAGCGGGCAATTCCCACCGCACGCGGGCCGCGTCCACAGTCACCTTGGGGGCGTACGAGACGCCGTCGGCAGACTGCGGAACCGCGTTGATCTCTCCGGCCTCCAGGCCGTCGAGTACCGATTCGAGCAGGGCAGCGCCGTTTTCCGCCAGACGCCCGAGCAGGTCGCCTGCCGTATCGGTGTCGCGAATCCGCTCGGTCATCACTCCGTACACGGGGCCGGTATCCATGCCGGCTTCCAAACGGAACGCACTGGCGCCCGTCACCTCGTCACCGGCACTGATCGCAGCCTGCACCGGCGCGGCGCCGCGCCACGCCGGAAGCAGCGAGAAATGCAGATTGACCCAACCGTATTTCGGAATGTCGAGGACGTTCTGCGGCAACAGGTTTCCGTAGGCGACGACGGGTGCGCAGTCCGGTTCGAGGCGGGCGAGTTCGGCTGCGAAGTCGGGATCGGACGCCTTGACCGGGGTCAGGACCGGGATGCCATGCTCGTCGGCAAGCAGACCGATCGGCGAGCGGGTGACTTTGCGACCGCGGCCCGCCACAGCGTCCGGACGCGTGACGACGGCTACCACTTCGTGGTTGGCGGACTCGATGAGACGCCGCAGCGAAGGAACCGCGGGTTCGGGCGTTCCGGCGAACACGACGCGCATGTCAGCTCTCCCGTTTCGTTGGGCTCTTCGGACTCTGATCAGCCGATCGGCCTGTCGAACGCGGTGGACTGCAACTCACGAAAATGCTCCCGGATGTGTCGGTGGGTGGAACTGTCAGTCTAAGGACTGCGGGAGCTACGACCTACCTCGCGCCACACCGAACCACTTTCTCAGCAATTTCTTTGATCAGAACCCTGCAGATTCACCGGTCCTCGGTATTGACTGTCTCTGTCGTCGCCACTCGGCGGAGGCTGATACGGGATACACCGATCACACGGAGGAACTTAGATGGCAGGCATCGACAGTAAGTTCGACAAGGCCTACGCAGGAAAGTCCGTCGAAGAATTGGCGGACGCCCCGGTCGCGGCACTCAACGGCGTAAGCGATTCGGACGCAGAACATTTGAAGGCAGCGTTCAACATCAAGACCGTCCGCGACCTCGGAACGAACAAGTTCTTCCTGTGGGCGCAGGCCACTGCCAAGCTCGCCGAGTAAACATCCCGACCCACGTGGTCTCGGTGCTCACGAGTTAGCAGCTCACGAATTTGCAGCTCACGAATTTGCGTCGATGACCACTTGCGGAATATCCGTGCCGAGCGGCACCGCGCTGCACGAAGCGTGCCGCTCGGCATCGGGGTCGAGGACCGTCCGGATGACGTCGATCACGTAGGGGTCGTACGGCATGCGGAAGTGGCCGGTCAGGTTCGACGGACACAGATCCTGGAGGACGATGTTTTCTGCACCGGCGTCGCGGAGCGCGATGTTCGAGGACGGCTGGATCATCTCGTCGACAGTGGACCCGATAGTCGTGTAGCGCACTCCGGGTACGGTGTCGCCGCCGTCGTTGAGGGCGTTCAACGTATCCGACCCCTGCATCTGCTCGCGGACAGCTCGCGAAAAGACATCTTCGACAAAGTCTTCTCCGCCGGGGATCGCACGGACGATGGGAACCAACCCGAACATCACCCCGCCGTAGGTCGGCGAAGCCAAGCCGACCCAATGATCGACGTAGGCGTCGCCGCCCATTTTGTTGACGTAGTACCGCGTCACCGTCGCGCCTTGGGAGTAGCCGATCACGTCGACCTTGTCCGCTCCGGTCGCGGTCAGCACCTGATCGACGAAAGAACCGAATGCGGTCGCACTACCGACTATGTCGCCGACGCCGTAAGTCTCGTGTGCGACGTCCCCGTCTTCTTCTTTGATCGCACCGCCGTAATTGAGGGCGAAGACGCAATAGCCGTCAGCTGCCAGTGCCGGCGACAGGGCCGCCCAATCCGCGTACGCCTCGGTGTCGGTTCCGTGGGCGAGTACAACCGGTCGGGGATGCGTGGCGGAAGGCTCACAGCCGAAATCGTTCGACCCGGCAGGCGCGGATCCTGGATGAGCATGCGCATATGCCGTGGCAACGGAACGAGTCGCCTGACCCGGACCGATGTCGAGAGGAACGTCCATCGCGTCGGCACTCGCAGACGGGAGCGTCGGTGCGGCAGCCGATATCGCCGGCGGTGCTCCGATCAGCAGCGCCACTGCTACCGAAAATGTCAGTCCCACAGACCGTTTGACGCCAGCCATTGTTCCTGCTCCTGCTCTGATCCTACGAGGGAGCTGACCGTAACACCAGAAACTTCGGGGCGCATACCCTACCGAACAGTAGGTATCCGACGTCTCAATTGCCGCCTTCATCGGCGTCATCACCGGCAAGCACTCGGTAGAGCGACTTGCGCGCCTCGACAAGCACGTCGGCTGCGGCCTTGACCTGCGCTGGTGTGCCTACAGCAGCCACTTGACCGGCCGCGCCCATCAGCTGGCCGATCAGTTCACGAAGGTCCTGCTCCGGCTCCCCTACGCTGAGACGAACGTCATCCCACGGTGCCCCGAGATCGGCGCGATGCTCCTCGACGTACGCGAGGCCTTCCTCGGTCAGCTTGGCGGTCTTGCGGCCGGCGACCTTTTCGATGATCACCAGTCCCTCGTCCTCGAGTTGGGACAGCGCGGGATAAATGGAACCCGGACTCGGCTTCCAGACGCCGCCGCTGCGCTCGACGATCTGCTGAATCAATTCGTAGCCGTGCATCGGCTCTTCCGCGATCAACAACAGAATCGCAGCGCGCACATCTCCACGACGACCTCGTCCGCCACGTCCTCGCCCGCGACCGAACTGAGCGCCCGGACCGAAGCCGGGGCCGGGTCCGCCGTCTGGACCGAAACGCCCCCGCCGATGGCCTCTGCGTGGCATGTCACCGAAGCCCGGCCGCTCGTGCGGTCGACCGCGTCGTCCACCGTCTCGATCGCCGGGACCATCGCCCGGCGCGCCGTCGTCCGTCGGCACCCACATCACAAATGGTGGCCGTTGCTCACGGCCGAAACCGCCGAAGAAACCGCGTCGGCCGAACATCCCCTCGTTCGGGAAACTTGCATCCATCGTCGAACCTCCATCACTATCGTTGATAGTTCGACGATATATCGCCATATCGGGTTGCGCAAGATTTTTGCTGCACACAAGCATGCCTTGGAGAACTCGAAAATCAGCCGATGCGGCGTGGGTCGATCTGAATGCGGACCGGACCCGATGACTTCCGCGCACTGCGCGCGGCCCTCGCATGTGCCAGAGCGTCCGCAAGGCCGCGACCGTCCTTGCGTGGAACGCGGACCAGCATTCGCTCCGGCGCGACACCGCTCTCGTCCTCACCGGAATACGGAAGCCTCTCCCCCGCAGGCAATTCCACTGGTCCGAGTAGTACAGCACTTGCCGGCAGATCAGCTGAGTCCACCAACTCCGCAATTGCTGCGGATCCACCGTCGATCGCAGCCATGTGAACGGCCGGAGGAAAGCCGACCTCGTCCCGTTCCTCGAATTGAGATTGTGCGTGCCCCACTGGATCCCATCGGACCAACGCCTGCACCGTCGGGATACCCGAGTCTGCGACAACCACAACTTCACCGCCTTCGGACAGCGGAATCACCATGGCAGCAGCCGACATCCAGCGTCTGAGTGTTTCCTCGGCGGCGCGAAGATCGGGCCGGCCGAGCAGTGCCCAACCGTCGAGCAAGAGCGCGGCGCCGTAGCCGCCGGTCATCACCGGCTCCGCACCCACTGTCGAGACCACCAACGCGGGCCCGTGTGGCAGTTCCTTGACCACATCACCGCCCCCGGACAGAACAACTTTCACACCGGGAAACGCCCGCCCGAGTTCTTCGGCGGTCCGGCCGGCACCGACCACCACCGCGCGCAACGCTTTCGCCCCGCACGCGTGACATCGGTAGGCGGCATCGGCAACCCCGCACCAGCGGCACGCCGGTGTCCCGGCGCCGTCGGGACCTGCCGCAGCGGGAAGAGCCAGTGGACCGTTGCACCGACGGCACCGTGCCGGGGCACGGCACTTTCCGCAGGCCAGGGTCGGTACGTACCCCCGCCGAGGCACCTGCACCAGGACTCCGTTGCCCTCACCCAGAGCGCGCCGAGCGGCCGCGAATGCAATAGCGGGCAAACGAGCCGCTCTGGCTCCCGGATCGCGGGCCAAGGCTTGATCGCTGTCGGCGAGCGCGGTGATCTTGGGTGCGTGAGCACGAACGACGTCCCGCGTAGCGACCAGATCGTGCGCCCATCCCGAGTCGACGAGTACCTGCGCTTCTGCCGTACGGGAGAACCCACCGATCACGACGGCGCACTCGGCGACGTAGCCACGCAGGACGGCAACTTCGCGGGCATGTGGATACGGCGACCGCGGCTCGGACAAGTTGTCGTCGCCGTCGTCCCAGACGACGACAAGACCGGTCTCGGGCGTCGGCGCAAAAACTGCACTGCGCGTGCCGACGACGATCCGGGCGGTCCCGTGCAGTGCAGCGAGCCACCTTCGGTATCGCATGGCCGGCCCCAGGCCTGCGGACAGACCCACCACTGCATCCGCTCCGGAGAGTTCGGTACATGCGGCGACGACGCGGTCCAGGTCGCGTTGATCGGGCACAACCAGGATCGCGGATTTACCACTTGCCGCTACAGCCCCGGCCAATTCGGCCAGGCGCAGTGGCCAGTTTTCACCAGGCAACGCCTGCCAGACCGCACGCGGGCTTTTCGACTCGCGAATCGCGGACAGAAAGGCGTCACCGAATCTGTAGAGATGCCAACCATTTTCGATCGGTTCAGGAGCGGGCGGCGGCTCGGCGGGCTCCCACGGTTCCGCCTCGACCTTCGCGTGGCGCGGCGGTACCGCCAAACGGAGAACATCGGCGCGGGTTCCGGCATAACGCTCCGCCACACGATCGACGACTTGCGCGATTTCGGCCGTCAGGACCCGCTCGGACGAGATGACGCGTTCGAGCCAGCCGAACTTCCCCTGATGGTCACTGGTGGCCTCGCGCGAGACGATGAAACCGTCCACCAGACGACCAGCGAAGCGGATGCGCACCCGGACTCCGGGCTGCGCATCCGCTTCGAGTTCACGAGGAACGAGGTAGTCGAATTCACGGTCGAGGTGAGCGAGCGGGAGCATCGGCAGCACCCGGGCGACCGGATCGACTTCTGCCGCTACTCTTTCCGCGCCCACCCGCGCCCCGTCTGTACGTCAGTGATCAGAGACCAGCTGCGCTACGCAGCTTGTCGGCACGATCGGTGCTCTCCCACGGGAGGTCGATGTCGGTGCGACCGAAGTGACCGTATGCCGCCGTCTGCGCGTAGATCGGACGCAGCAGGTCGAGGTCGCGGATGATCGCTCCCGGACGCAGGTCGAAGATCTCGGTGATCGCCTTCTGGATCCGTGCCGGATCGGTCTTCTCGGTGCCGAAGGTTTCGACGAAGAGTCCGACCGGAGCTGCCTTACCGATGGCGTATGCGACCTGAACCTCGATGCGGTCGGCCAGACCTGCGGCAACAGCGTTCTTGGCCACCCAACGCATGGCGTAGGCAGCGCTTCGGTCGACCTTTGACGGGTCCTTGCCGGAGAACGCGCCGCCGCCGTGGCGAGCCATTCCGCCGTAGGTGTCGACGATGATCTTGCGGCCGGTCAAACCGGCGTCACCCATCGGGCCACCGAGGACGAACTTGCCCGTCGGGTTCACCAACAGACGAACATCGGAGGTGTCGAGATCGGTGAGGTTCACGTCGGTCAGCACCGAGTGAAGCACCTTCTCGCGAAGATCGGGCGTCAACAGGTTGTCGAGGTCGATGTCAGCGGCATGCTGGGTGGAGATGACCACGGTGTCGAGACGGACAGCCTTGTCACCGTCGTACTCGATGGTGACCTGGGTCTTGCCGTCCGGGCGCAGGTACGGCAGCACGCCGGACTTACGGACCTCGGTCAACCGGCGAGAGAGACGATGAGCCAACGCGATGGGCAGCGGCATCAGTTCCGGCGTATCGGTGGTGGCGTAGCCGAACATCAGGCCCTGGTCGCCCGCACCCTGACGGTCGATCTCGTCGTCGCTGATTCCGTCGACGCGAGCCTCGTGCGAGTGATCGACGCCCTGCGCGATCTCGGGCGACTGCGCGCCGATCGCGACGTTGACGCCACAGGAGTTACCGTCGAAGCCCTTTGCCGAGCTGTCGTAGCCGATCTCGAGGACCGTGTCGCGCACGATCTTCGGAATGTCTGCGTACGCAGTGGTCGTGACCTCGCCGGCTACGTGAACCTGGCCGGTGGTGACCAGAGTTTCGACGGCCACGCGGGCGCGCGGGTCCTGGGTGAGCAGCGCGTCGAGGATCGAGTCGCTGATCGCGTCACAGATCTTGTCCGGATGCCCCTCGGTGACGGACTCGCTGGTGAATAGCCGACTGCCGGACTTGCTCACAGATCTCCCTCTCGACGACTGAGTTCTTGACTACAGCTTATTGAAGTATCCGAATCACCGTTCGGTGACCGTTTTGTCATGCTTTGTTAGCTGGGGGCTGAGCCGACGATAACGGTTGGACCGCCTGCGCAACACCCTTGTGCTCACCCGATTATCGTGGGGTAACTCTCACCACCGGGCGCGTGTCGCTACTCGGGGAAGAGCTTGACCAGGGCGTCGAGTACTCGACTGGCCATCAAAGCCTTGGATCCGTGCTCGAGCGCGGACTCCGAGCCGTCGGAACCGAGCAGCCAACCGTCGTTGTGATCGACCTCGAACGCCTTGCCCTCGCCGACCGCATTGACCACGAGGAGGTCGCAACCTTTGCGGGCAAGCTTGGAGCGGGCGTAACTGAGAACGTCACCATGGGCGTCACCGGTCTCTGCGGCGAATCCGACGATCACCGTTCGAGCGTCCAGATCGCCGTCACGACGCGCTTCGACGAGACCGGCGAGGATGTCGGCGTTTCTGGTGAGGCTGATCGAGTCGGGTTCGTTTGCGCCCTTCTTGATCTTGCTGCCTTCGACGGTGGTGGGGCGGAAGTCCGCGACAGCTGCAGCCATGACGACTCCGTCGTGTCCCGGTGCGTGCTTCTCCACTGCCAACCGGAGATCTTCGGCCGTCTTGATGTGCACGACGTCGACAGCGGCGGGGTCGGCAAGATCGGCCGTGTAACCGGCGATCAGCGTGACGTGAGCGCCGCGTTGGGCGGCCAGACGGGCGAGCGCGTAGCCCTGTTTGCCGGAGCTGCGATTACCGAGAAAGCGCACCGGATCGAGCGGCTCGCGAGTACCGCCGGCGGTGACCAGAATGCGGCGACCTTCCAGGTCGCGCGGCAACGCGTCCGAGCGCTCGAGGAGCAACGATGCCAACCCGACGATCTCGTCGGGTTCGGGAAGTCGACCGGCCCCGGTGTCTTTTCCGGTCAAACGCCCGGAGGCAGGTTCGATCACGTGGACGCCGCGCGAGCGCAGTGTCGCCACGTTGGACACCGTTGCGGGGTGCTCCCACATCTCGGTGTGCATTGCGGGGGCGAAGACGACCGGACAGCGTGCGGTCAACAAGGTGGCTGTCAACAGGTCGTCTGCGCGGCCCATGACAGCTCGCGCCATCAGATCAGCGGTTGCCGGCGCGATGACAACGAGATCGGCTTCCTGTCCGAGGCGGACATGCGGAACCTGCGGGACGTCGTTGAAGACGCCGGTGTGAACCGGGTTGCCGGAGAGTGCTTCGAACGTGGCGCGGCCGACGAACTCCAGAGCGGATTCGGTCGGAATCACGCGGACGTGATGACCACTCTCGGTGAAGCTGCGGATGATCGAGCACGCTTTGTACGCGGCGATACCCCCACCGACACCGACGACAATGCGCTTACGTATCGATGTGGGCGTGTCGGACACTCCCCCGACACCCGAACGAGGTTCGGGTGCGGCAGACGTGGTGCTCACTCGCCTTCGGTGTGCTCGAGGAGATCAGCGTGGATTTCACGCAACGCGATGGACAGCGGCTTTTCCTGCAGACCGGGCTCGACCAGAGGTCCGACGTATTCGAGGATGCCGTCACCGAGCTGGTTGTAGTAGTCGTTGATCTGGCGCGCACGCTTGGCCGAGTAGATGACCAGGGCGTACTTGGAAGAGGTGCGTTCGAGCAACTCGTCGATCGGCGGGTTGGTGATGCCGAGCGGGGTGTCGTAGGCAGGCAGAGCGCCCTGACCTGCTGCGGACGCGGCTGAAGTGCTGCTCACTCTTGTGTCTCCTGAATTAGATCTTCATTGAAGAACTAGTTTTATCGATCCGGATATCTGAGAAACGGGGCGGAAATCGGTTCCCGAAGGGTGCGGAATCAGTTCCCAACCAACAAGGATACCAACTCATCGCAAGCACGGCTTACATCCTCGTTCACGATGACCGTGTCGAACTCGTCCTGTGCGGCCAATTCCACTCGGGCCGTCTCGAGTCGGCGTGCCACGACGTCTTCCGTTTCGGTTCCCCGTCCGGTCAGCCGTTGCACCAGAACGTCCCAGCTCGGTGGAGCCATGAACACCAACAGAGCTTCGGGCATCGCCTGGCGGACAGCTCGTGCTCCGGCGAGATCGACCTCGACGAGTACGGGCTTTCCAGCTTCGAGCGCTTCTTCGATCGGAGCTGCGGGGGTGCCGGAGCGCTGTAGACCGCCGTGGATTTCCGCCCATTCGAGAAGTTCACCGGAGTCGATCATCCGTTGAAATTCTTCACGGGAGGTGAATCGGTAGTCCTTGCCGTCCACTTCACCGGGACGGGGATCGCGAGTGGTCGCCGAAACGCTGAAAACGAGTTCAGGCAACCGAGTTCTCAGCTCGCGAACGACGCTGGACTTACCGACAGCCGAAGGGCCGGCCAGTACAACCAGCCGACCCCTCCGCACTGCGGTCTTGCTCTCTGACACTGTTGCGTCAGCAATCATCAGACACTGCCGCGTCAGCAATCATCACTTGTCGGCTCAGGCCTCGAAGTCAAACTTGGTGAGCAGAGCCTTGCGCTGCCGATCACCGAGGCCACGAAGGCGACGGGTCGGTGCAATCTCCAGCTCGGTCATGATCTCCTGAGCCTTGACCTTGCCCACCTTGGGCAGCGCCTCGAGCAGTGCCGAAACCTTCATCTTGCCCAAGATTTCGTTGTCTTCGGCGTCCTTGAGGACCTGCTTGAGGTCGGTGCCGCCACGCTTCAGGCGCTCCTTGAGCTCAGCCCTGGCCTTGCGGGCAGCAGCTGCCTTCTCCAAAGCAGCAGCGCGCTGCTCATCAGTCAACTGGGGAAGGGCCACGGTTCCTCCGTCTCGTCGTGTGCAAATTTTGTCTATTCCGCTGATAACCAGCAGCGATAGCGACCGTACTCACGCCTGGCGCGAATTGCTAACCCACCCCCCGCGGTCCGATGCAGATCGCGGTGGGTTATGCGCGTCGAATCGATGTCACACATCGTCGCCGTTTTCGGCTGGATCGAGACGGATTCGACGCAACACGAACGTGCGTACAGTACCGAAATAGACTGTAACACAAAGCATTTCGATACATCGGGTGCGACGTCCCCATGCGTGTGTGCGAAATCGTTACCTGCGGGAATGAACGTGGTCGCCGACACATCCAAAAATTTCGAGCATTTTCGACGCCCATGCGCGTGTCGCGGCCTGTTTTCAGGTCGGCATCGACGATTTCGGATCGTCGGCATCGACCGTGTCCGGTTCGGTGCGGCTCACGCCGGGGGCGGCCAGAGCGAGTACTACCGCGAGGCTCGCCCAGAGCAATGAATTCTCCAGGACGAAGCCGACGACCGGGATATCCATGTCCGCGCCGACCCGAGGAAGCCGAAACAGCACGACCGCAGCGGTGAGGCCGATCGCGATCCAGGACCACGCGGGTACCGATCGGGTGTCCTCCCCCACGCCCGACTTGATCGGAACGAGGAGCACACCCACCGCCGGCACCAACCACACGAAGTGGTGGGTCCAGGCAATGGGAGTCACGATTGCCGCCAGCAGAGCCACCACCGTGAAACCGGCAAGATCACCTCGCAGGCGCTGAGCGCGCCGCGTCGCGACAATTCCGAGGACACCCAACACTGCACAGGCGACGAGCCATGCCGGACCCACCAGGCCCTCGGGGAGTAGCCGTAAGGCCATTCCACGCACGGACTGGTTACCGAACACAGACGGGTCACCGACCGCGACGCGCCCCGAGAGTGAGGCGATGTCACCGAAGTAGTCGATCGTCTGGCGCGGGAGAACGGCAAAGCCGAGTGCCGTGGCGCCGAGGAAGCCGGCGAGGGCGCCCGCAACCGCTTTCCAACGCCCGGTGATCACGTAGTAACCGATGTAGACGAGAGGCACCAGTTTGACGGCCCCGGCGATCCCCACCAGCACACCCTCGGGAATCCACCGTGGTCGAGCCAGCACGTCGATCAGGCACAGGAGTGTCAGGAACAACCCGACCTGCCCGTACCCGAGGTGATCGGAGATCGGCGATGCCGCCGTCCACAGGACCAGGAAACCCACGTAGACGACGACGGGCCGCCTACGTGTGAACGGGACCTCGCGATAGCTGAGCACGATGATCGCGGCCAGCATCAGGAGGCTCACGAAACTCCATCCCCACTGGACCGCCCCCCAGGAACCCAAGGCGACCGGAACGGCGACGAGCGCAGCGAAGGGCGGATAAGTGAACGGCAGTCTCGCGTTGAACGACTCGTCGTACAGGTTCGAGCCGTCGAGGACGGCTTGACCTGCCGTCCGGTACACGGCGAGATCGTCGCCGTGTACGCCGGTGACGGATTGGAACCCGGTGGCGAGCAGCGCGCACGCCGCGACGAGAAGTCCGATCTGCCACCAACGATTCACCGACGGACGGTACCACCGGGTTCCACCGCTCGAACGAGCCTCGAGGTCACTCACGGATCAGTGCGCCAATGCGGCTTCGATCTCGTCTCGGTCACGCATTGCTGCCTCCCGAAGTGCCGATACCGAAGGACCATGCTTGAGCACCCCACGGGAAGTGTTCGGCAGCAGGAGCTCGGTCGATCCCGCGAAGATGTCTGCGAGATCCGCTGCCGTCGCACCCTGCGCGCCGAGCCCCGGAGCGAGAATCGGGCCGTTGAACTGCGACAGGTCCAGACCGTGGTCCCGAGTTGCACCGACCACCAGTCCGACGGTGTCGCGTCCGTCGGCGTTCGCGTCGACCGCAGCGTTGACGATCGACTGAGCCACGCTCACACCGTCAGCCGACGACTGTTGAAGTACGCCGCCTTCCGGATTGGAGGTTCGTGCCAGCACGAAGATCCCGCGTGCGTTCTGCCTTGCCAGTTCGAGTGTCGGAGCCAACGCCCCGAATCCCAGGTACGGCGAAACGGTGACCGAGTCGGAGGCCAACGGCGAATCACCCAACCAGGCTTGCGCGTACGCGTCCATCGTCGAACCGATGTCACCGCGCTTGGCGTCCGCGACGACAAGCGTTCCAGCATCGCGAAGAACCGAGATGGTCCGCTCCAACACGGCGAAGCCGGCGCTTCCGTACGCCTCGAAGAACGCAACCTGAGGTTTGACGAGTCCAACCTCACCGGTGAAGGCCTCGACGCAGATCTCGGCGAAAGTCTCCAGACCTTCGGCGGTACGTGGCAGTCCCCACGCGTCGAGAAGCGCGGGATGCGGGTCGATACCGACGCACAGCCGCCCCCGGTCCGCGATCGCGGACCGGAGACGATGCCCCCAACTGTGACTCACGACTGCTGTGCCGGCTGACGAAGACCTGCGTGCAGTTCCTGCAGGGAGTGAACTCCGATGTCGCCACGGATGGCCGCTTCGATGCCCTGCACGGCTGCCGAGGCGCCCTGGACCGTCGTGATGCACGGGATGTTCGACGCGACTGCTGCGCTTCGGATCTCGTAGCCGTCGACACGCGGACCGTTGTTGCCGTACGGGGTGTTGATGACCATGGCGACCTCACCGCTGCGGATCTGGTCGACGATGGTCTCGGCACCGGCCGGAACATCCTCACCCGACTGCTTGTACACCTGCTTGCACTCGATACCGTTGCGCCGCAACACATCTGCGGTTCCTTCAGTGGCAAGGATGGTGAATCCGAGATCTGCCAGGCGCTTGACCGGGAAGATCAGCGAACGCTTGTCCTTGTTGGCGACCGAGACGAACACCGCGCCTGTGGTGGGCAACGACCCGTAGGCGGCCGTCTGCGACTTGGCAAAAGCCGTACCGAAGTCGAAGTCGATACCCATGACTTCACCGGTGGACTTCATTTCCGGGCTGAGCAAGGTATCCACGCCGGTACCGTCGGCGCGGCGGAAGCGGTTGAACGGCAACACAGCTTCCTTGACCGCGATCGGTGCACCGGCCGGGGTGTTTCCACCGTCGCCGGTCGCCGGCAGGATGCCGCTTGCGCGCAGGTCGGCGATGGATTCGCCGAGCATGACGCGGGCGCATGCCTTGGCCAGCTGGACGGCCGTCGCCTTGGAGACGAACGGAACCGTACGGCTGGCGCGGGGATTTGCTTCCAGCACGTAGAGGATGTCGTCCTTGAGGGCGTACTGGACGTTGAGCAGGCCCTTGACGCCGATGCCCTTTGCGAGAGCCTCGGTGGAGCGGCGGACGTTCTCGAGGTCCGCACGGCCCAGAGTGATGGGCGGGAGTGCGCACGCCGAGTCACCGGAGTGAATGCCGGCTTCCTCGATGTGCTCCATGACGCCGCCGAGATACACCTCGGTGCCGTCGCACAGAGCGTCGACGTCGATCTCGACCGCGTCTTCGAGGAAGCGGTCGACCAGGACCGGGCGGTCGTCGGAGATCTCCGTGGCACGCGAGATGTAGTCGGCGAGTGAAGCCTCGTCGTAGACGATCTCCATACCGCGTCCACCGAGCACGTACGACGGACGCACCAGCACCGGGTAGCCGATGCCTGCTGCGATCTCGCGGGCGCCGTCGAACGTGGTGGCGGTACCGAACTTCGGGGCAGGCAGACCGGCTTCGGTGAGCACGCGACCGAATTCGCCGCGGTCCTCCGCCAGGTCGATGGCTGCGGGGCTGGTTCCCACGATGGGAACGCCGGCAGCTTCGAGGCGCTTCGCCAATCCGAGCGGGGTCTGGCCGCCGAGCTGGACGATGACGCCGGCAACGGTGCCCGACTGCGCCTCCGCGCGGTAGACCTCGAAGACGTCCTCGAATGTCAGCGGCTCGAAGTACAGGCGATCAGCGGTGTCGTAGTCCGTGGAGACGGTCTCGGGGTTGCAGTTGACCATGACGGTCTCGTACCCGGCCTCGGACAGCGTCTGGGCAGCGTGGACACACGAGTAGTCGAACTCGATGCCCTGGCCGATGCGGTTGGGGCCGGATCCGAGGATCAGAACCTTGGGTCGCTCGGTCTGCGGAGCCACTTCGGACTCGGCCTCGGGATCAAGCTCGTAGGTCGAGTAGTGGTACGGCGTCTTGGCCTCGAACTCTGCGGCGCAGGTGTCGACGGTCTTGTAGACGGGGCGCACGCCAAGCTGATCACGCAGAGCGCGAACGGCGTCCTCACCTGCGTGCGTGTCACCACCGAGTTCGGGGCGCAGAGCCGCGATCTGGCGGTCCGAGATGCCGTGGTACTTGGCCTGACGCAGGGCAGCCTCGTCGAAAGACTCTGCAGCGCGAAGCTTTTCACCGAGCTCGTGAATCTGCTGGAACTGATCGAGGAACCACGGATCGATCTTGGTGGCGTCGAAGAGCTGCTCGACAGTTGCGCCGAGGGCGAATGCCTTCTCGATGCCGTACATGCGGCCGTCCTGCGGAACGCTCAGATCGGCGAGCAGGGCGTCCAGGCTCTCCGTCTCGATGTCGGCGCCGGTCCAGTAACCCGCACGCTTGGTCTCGAGTGAACGCATGACCTTGCCGAAAGCCTCGGTGAAGTTGCGGCCGATGCTCATGGCCTCGCCTACCGACTTCATCGTGGTGGTCAGGGTTCCGTCGGCACCGGGGAACTTCTCGAAAGCGAACCGCGGAGCCTTGACGACGACGTAGTCGAGTGTCGGCTCGAAGCAAGCCGGGGTTTCCTTGGTGATGTCGTTGACGATCTCGTCGAGCGTGTAGCCGATGGCAAGCTTGGCGGCCATCTTGGCGATCGGGTAACCGGTCGCCTTCGACGCCAGCGCCGACGAGCGGGAAACGCGCGGGTTCATCTCGATGACAACCAGGCGGCCGTCGGCCGGGTCCATCGCGAACTGGATGT
This sequence comes from Rhodococcus sp. WS1, assembly GCF_003797745.1. Taxonomy (NCBI): domain Bacteria; kingdom Bacillati; phylum Actinomycetota; class Actinomycetes; order Mycobacteriales; family Nocardiaceae; genus Rhodococcus; species Rhodococcus sp. WS1. The sequence continues at coordinate 341,841 of NZ_RKLZ01000001.1, forward strand.
TGCAGCCGCCGGTGTCGACGCCCACCTCACGCAGAATATCGATGGAGAGATCGCGCATCGCCTGGTACTCGCGGTCGGTCAGCGTCATCGCGGGAGCGACGGTGACCGAGTCTCCGGTGTGGACACCGACCGGGTCGACGTTCTCGATGGAGCAGACGATCACGACGTTGTCGCGACTGTCGCGCATCAGCTCGAGTTCGTATTCCTTCCAGCCGAGGATGGATTCCTCGATCAGGACGTTCGCCGTCGGCGACGCGGCCAGACCGCCACCGGCGATGCGGTTGAGATCGTCGACGTCGTACGCCATGCCGGAACCGAGGCCGCCCATGGTGAAGGACGGACGCACGACGACCGGGTAACCGAGTTCGGCGACCGTGGCGTGTACTTCGTCCATCGTGTAGCAAACTGCGGACTTCGCGGATTCGCCACCGACCTTGGCGACGATGTCCTTGAACTTCTGGCGATCCTCGCCGCGCTGGATGGCGTCGAAGTCGGCGCCGATCAGCTCGACGTCGTACTTCTCGAGGATGCCCTGCTCGTGCAGCGCCACAGCGGCGTTGAGAGCGGTCTGACCGCCGAGCGTCGCGAGGACGGCGTCGATCTTGTTGCCCTGCAACGCTTCCTTGGCGATGACCTTCTCGAGGAACTCGGCCGTGATCGGCTCGACGTACGTGGCGTCGGCGAACTCGGGGTCCGTCATGATGGTGGCCGGGTTGGAGTTGACCAGGCTGACGCGCAGGCCCTCCTCCTGGAGGACGCGGCAAGCCTGGGTGCCCGAGTAGTCGAACTCGCAGGCCTGACCGATGACGATCGGACCGGAGCCGATTACCAGGATGTGCTTGAGATCTGTACGGCGTGGCATTAGTTCTTGACTCCGGTTTCTTTCCGTGCGGAGAGCAGGCTGGTGAAGCGGTCGAAGAGGTACGCAGCGTCGTGCGGGCCGGCTGCCGCCTCCGGGTGGTACTGCACCGAGAAGGCCGAATCGTCGAGCAGGCGAACACCTTCGACGGCTCCGTCATTGGCGCAGGTGTGGCTTACCACGGCGCGACCGAACGGGGTGTCGAATTCCTGGCCGGCTTCACCTTCGAGTGCGAAGCCGTGGTTCTGAGCGGTGATCGCGATGCGACCCGTCTGATGCTCGATCACCGGGATGTTGATGCCGCGGTGGCCGAACTTCATCTTGTACGTGCTCAGGCCGAGGGCGCGGCCCAGGATCTGGTTGCCGAAGCAGATACCGAACAGCGGCAAGCCCTGTCCGATGACCTCTTTTGTCAGGTGCACTGCGCCGTCGGCGGTGGCCGGGTCACCGGGACCGTTGGAGAGGAACACTCCGTCGGCCTTCAGGTCGAGGATCTGTTCGAGGCTCGCGTTGGACGGCAACACGTGGACGCGGATACCGCGCTCGGCGAACATGCGCGGGGTGTTGGTCTTGATACCGAGGTCGATCGCGGCAACCGTGTACAGCGCCTCCCCGCCCTTCGGCTCGACGACGTAGCCGCTGGTGGTGCTGACTTCACCGGCAAGATCGGCGCCGAGCATGGTCGGCTGATCCTGAACCCGTCGGACCAGTTCGTCATCGGCGGCGATGGCTTCACCGGAGAAGACACCAGCCTTCATCGAGCCGCGAGTACGCAGGTGGCGAACCAGGGCACGAGTGTCGATCCCGGCGATTCCGACGATGCCCTGCTCTTCGAGCTTGGCCTGCAGCGAACCGGTTGCACGCCAGCTCGAGGTGACGCGTGAGGGGTCACGAACGACGTACCCGGCAACCCAGATCTTGGCGCCGGCACGCTCGCCGGTCGGTCCGACCGACTCGTCGTCTTCGTCGTTCCAGCCGGTGTTGCCGATCTGCGGCGCGGTGGAGACCACGATCTGGCGGTGGTAGCTGGGATCGGTGAGCGTTTCCTGGTAGCCGGTCATGCCGGTGCTGAACACCGCTTCGCCCAGGGTCTGTCCAACCGCACCGAAGGTGGTTCCGCGGAACACCCGTCCGTCTTCGAGGACCAGTACTGCGGGGCTGTTGCCAAAGCCGCTCATGCGTTCTTTCCGTTCTGCTCGATGTCGCCAGAGCTTGCGTCTTCGTTGTCATTCGTCTTGTTCGAGGCAGTCTTGTTCGAAGCAGTCTTGTTCGAAGCAGTTACCGGCTTGACCCAGTCCGGATAAACCGTCTTGTCGTCACCGCGCACGCCCGTGTCGATCTCGGTTCCGCTCGGCAATTCCCAGCGAATCACCAGGACGCCGTCCTTGCTCATGACCTTGCCGGCAAGACCGTTCTCCGTGCGGATCGCGCGGATCGACTTCTCCGGAATCCAGATGGCCGACGCACCGTCACGCTCGACCAGAATTCCGCCGCTGTAGCGGCTGATCTCGCAGGTGGCGCGGAAACCGAGGTCGCCGACGGCGATGCGGTCCTGCCAACTGGGTGCGATGGTGCTACCGACGTACAGGCCGGTGGTCGGCAGGACGAGCAGTTCACCCAGGGTTGCCGGTACCGTCGGCAGTTCGCCGATCTTGTCTTTCTGGCGTCGAGCGCGTCCACGCCAACCGACGTACATCAGGCCGATCATTGCGACCCAGAAGATCGCCAGACCGATGATCCACAGTGCTCTGTCCATGACGCGCTACTCCTCGCTACTCCGCAGCCGCACATTCCCGTCGTGTGCGGTGATGCGGCCACGTAACAGTGTGGTCGTGACCCGTGCGGGCAATGTCATCGACTCGTACGGAGTGTTATGCGCGACACTCGCCAGGTCTGGGCCGTGGACCGTCCACTCGGCCGACGGATCGACCAATGTCAGGTTGGCGGGCTCCCCCACCTCGATGGGACGGCCTTGATCGTCGAGTCCGACGATCGCCGCTGGGCGCTCGCTCATGACCCGGGCAACACCGCGCCAGTCCAACAGGCCGGGCTGGACCATCGTCTGCACGATGATCGAGAGCGCGGTCTCGAGGCCGAGCATTCCGGGGCGGGCGGCCGCGAATTCGCAGCACTTGTCCTGCTCGGCGTGCGGTGCATGGTCAGTCGCGACGCAGTCGATGATGCCCTCGGCCAGACCCTTGCGCAGGGCAGCAACATCGCTGGCCTCACGCAACGGCGGGTTGACCTTGTTGATCGCGTCGTACGTCTCGAGACGTGAATCATCGAGGAGCAGGTGATGCGGGGTGACCTCGGCGGTGATCGAAATCCCTTGGCTGCGAGCCCACTTCACGAGTTCGACGGTTCCGGCGGTGGATGCGTGGCAGATGTGAACGCGGGCGCCGGCGTCACGCGCGAGCAGTGCGTCACGGGCCACGATCGATTCTTCGGCTGCTCGCGGCCATCCGGCCAGGCCGAGACGCGCGGCCGTGGGGCCCTCGTGGGCGACCGCACCGACCGTCAAACGCGGTTCTTCCGCGTGCTGCGCGATCAGGACGCCCAGTGAGCTGGAGTATTCGAGCGCGCGACGCATGATCAGTGGGTCGTAGACGCAGTGACCGTCGTCGGAGAACATCTTGACCTTGCCGACGCCTGCGGCCATGGTCGCCATCTCGGCGAGCTGCTTGCCTTCCAGGCCTGCGGTGACTGCGCCGACGGGGTGGACGTCGACGAGGCCGACTTCCTGTCCGCGTCGCCAGACGTGATCGGTGATGACCACCGAATCGGCGACGGGGCTCGTGTTCGCCATCGCGAAGACCGCGGTGTATCCACCCAGAGCGGCCGCGGAGCTTCCGGTTTCGATGGTCTCGGTGTCTTCGCGACCAGGCTCACGTAGATGGGTGTGCAGGTCCACGAAGCCGGGAAGCAGGATCTGCCCGCCGGCATCGATCACCTCGGATGCCGTGGCCGGATCGAGGTCCACGCCGATCTCGAGGATCGTGCCGTCGCCGACGAGTACGTCGGTGGGCTCACCTTCTCCGTAGATCAGGACTCCGCGGAGCAGGACACTCACGGGTGATTCTCCGTTCTCGTTTCTGGTCACAGCGCACCGTCCTCCGACCCGACCAGCAGTCGGAACAAGACAGCCATGCGCATGTGTACGCCGTTGGTAACCTGTTGCAGTACAGCAGTTTTCGAGGAATCAGCGACGGCGGATGCGATCTCCATGCCGCGCAGCATCGGACCGGGGTGCAAGACCACCGCGTGGTCGGCCAGCATCGCCAGTCGCTTCTCGGACAGGCCGTAGTTGATCGAGTACTCGCGCTGCGAAGGGAAGAAGCCGCCGTTCATGCGTTCGGCCTGGACCCGCAGCATCAGCACCGCGTCGAGTCCGGGCAGTTCGGCGTCGAGCGAATGCGAGACCGTGACCGGCCACGTGTGCGCGCCGACCGGCAGCAGTGTCGGAGGCGCCACCAAGACGACCTCCGCGCCGAGCATCGAGAGCAGCAGCGCGTTGGACCGGGCCACACGGCTGTGCAGAATGTCGCCGACGATCGCGATCCGCTTGCCCTCGATGTCGCCGAGGCGCTGGCGAAGGGTCAAAGCGTCGAGAAGCGCCTGAGTTGGATGCTCATGCGTGCCGTCACCTGCGTTGATGACTGCCGGGCCACCGTCGTCGGCCGCTCCGGTCCACTTGGCGATCTGATGGGCGGCACCCGAAGCCGGATGCCGCACGATGAGGGCGTCAGCACCGGCCGCGCGCAGGGTCATCGCGGTATCGCGCAGAGATTCGCCCTTGGACACCGAGGAACTCGATGCGCTGACGTTGATGACGTCCGCGCTCATCCACTTACCGGCCACCTCGAAGGACACCCGGGTGCGCGTCGAGTTCTCGAAGAACACCGTCATGACCGTGCGTCCGCGCAGCGTCGGGAGTTTGCGTACTTCGCGGCCCAGCAGCGCCTGCTCGAAGCGTTCTGCCTCGTCGAGAAGTTCTACCGCGGACTCACGATCGAGGTCCGCGATGGAAAGAAGGTGCTTCACGCGCTCTTACCTCCGGAGATGACTACCGCTTCCCTGCCGTCGTGTTCCTGGAGGAGAACCTTGACGTCTTCTGACCTCGCGGTCGGGACGTTCTTGCCGACGTAGTCGGCGCGCAGCGGCAGTTCGCGATGACCGCGATCGACCAGCACTGCGAGTTGGACGGCCCGGGGGCGACCGAGATCGCGCAACGCATCGAGGGCGGAGCGCACGGTGCGACCGGAGAAGAGGACATCGTCCACCAGGACGACCAGAGCATTGTCGACGCCACCTTCGGGGACGGACGTGCGCTCGAGCGGGCGATGCGGCTTGGTGCGGAGATCATCACGGTAGAGCGTGATGTCGAGAGATCCGATGGGAAGACGCACACCGGAGAATTCTTCGATCTTGGCGCGCAGTCGCGTGGCGAGGGTGGTTCCGCGCGTCGGTATGCCGATCAGGACCACACGAGGGGCTGTTCCCTCGGGTCCGTCGAGTGCGGTTTTCTCGATGATCTCGTGAGCGATCCGCGCGATGGTCCGGCCCACATCCTGGGCGGACAACAATTCACGGGTCTCACTACTTGCCTCGGCACCAGCGGATGCCTTGGCGCTGCCTGGACCTGCAAGATCGGATGGGCGAGACCCTTCGGGCACGCTCATACAGCGACCTCCTTCTCCGCCTCACTGGACGGATCGTTAAAGGATGTCTGACGGTCCCCACCCTATCAGCCGACAGACCTGATCCCGCCGTGCGAGCAGCGACTTCGACCGGTTGTGTGCAGACACACAACGCGCACGGTGACACTCGCACGGCGGTGGTGGAACAGAACTTGCTACTCGGTACCCGAATCCGATTCCTGCGCGCGCTGCGAGGTCGCAGCTGCAGCCGATCGAACCTGCGGCGCAACGAGAACGACCTGACCGAGGATTCCGTTGACGAATCCCGGAGAGTCGTCCGTCGAGAGCTGCTTCGCGAGTTCGACGGCCTCGTCCACGGCGACAACCGGCGGAACGTCCGTCGCATGGAAGAGCTCCCACACGGCGATACGCAGAATCGCACGGTCGACGGCGGGCAGACGCTCGAGCGTCCAATCCTGCAGATGCGAGGAGATGACCTGATCGATCCGGTCCAGATTCTCCGCAACGCCGGACACCAACGTGACGGTGTAGGCCGCGACGGGTGCTACCGCGTCGTCCTTGACGGACAGATCGGAACGCTCCGATGCGAGCGCGACCGGATCGAGGTCACGTGCCTCGGCTTCGAAGAGGAAGTCGACGGCACGCTTGCGCGCCTTGTGGCGTGCACCGAGTTTCTTATGTGTGCCGGACACTCAGGAATTCACACGCCCGAGGTAGTTGCCGTCACGGGAATCGACCTTGAGCTTGTCACCGGTGTTGATGAAGAGCGGCACGTTGATCTCGGCACCGGTCTCGAGGGTGGCAGGCTTGGTGCCGCCGGTGGAGCGGTCGCCCTGCAGGCCCGGATCGGTGTGCTTGACGACGAGCTCGACCGTGACCGGAAGCTCGACGAAGAGGGGAACGTCTTCGTGGGTCGCGACCTGGACGGCCATGTTCTCGAGCAGGAAACGCGACTGGTCGCCGACGGTGGATTCACTGATCGACACCTGGTCGTAGGTGTCGCCGTCCATGAAGATGTAGTCGCTGCCGTCGTGGTACAGGTAGGTCATGTCACGACGGTCGACCGTGGCGGTCTCGACCTTCACACCGGCGTTGAACGTCTTGTCCACTACCTTGCCCGAGAGCACGTTCTTGAGCTTGGTGCGCACGAAGGCAGGGCCCTTGCCGGGCTTGACATGCTGGAACTCGATGATCGTCCACAGCTGGCCTTCGATCTGCAGAACCAGACCATTCTTGAAATCACTGGTGGAAGCCACTTGCTTCGCGTCTCCTAGGGGTCGGGAAACCGTCTCAGACGACGGTAAGGTCTTTTGCGGTCAGTGTGAGCAGCTCTGGCCCCTGCTCACGAACAACGAGCGTGTCCTCGATCCGTACACCTCCGCGCCCGGAGAAGTACACGCCCGGCTCGACGGTCACCGCCGCGCCGGAAAGAAGTGTACCGGTGCCGAGCTTGCCGATTCCCGGTGCTTCGTGGATTTCGAGGCCGACACCGTGGCCGAGGCCGTGCAGGAACAACTCGCCGTAGCCTGCATCGTCGATCACCGAACGGGCGGCGGCGTCCACGGCCGCACATTCGACACCCGGAGCGAGGGCATCGCAACCGGCAGCTTGTGACCGCGCGACGAGTTCGTAAATCTCCCGTTGCCAATCGGAAACGGACTCGAGCACGTACGTCCGGGTCATGTCCGAGTGGTACCCACCGACCTGTGCGCCGAAGTCGAGTTTCACGAAGTCGCCCGACGCCAGGATCGCGTCGGTCGGTCGGTGATGCGGAATCGCCGAGTTGACGCCTGCCGCCACGATCGTCTCGAAGGAAATACCGTCTGCGCCGTTGTCGAGCATCAGGTTTTCCAGTTCACGACCGACCTCTCGTTCGGTTCGGCCAGGTCGCAGACCGCCGCGAGCGATCAACTGCGCCAACGCGACATCGGCTGAAGTGCATGCGGCGCGCAACAACTCCACCTCGTGCTCGTCCTTGACCATGCGCAACTGTTCGACGAGTCCACTCACCGGTTCGAACCGGATCTTCGGTGCTGTCTCGGTCCATGCGCGATGTTCGGCGAACGTCGCGACGTGTGACTCGAACGCGAGAACGGGCATCGTCGACTTCTCGATCAAGTGCGCAGCACTCGATCGGGCGATTTCAGCGCGCAGGTCCGGAACCTGCTCCGCCACCTGCGTCACGTAACGACCGTCGGTGCAGATCACCGTCGCGCGTTCGTCGGACGCCGAATCGGACGCACTGACGACGAGCGCAGCATTGGAACCGGTGAAACCGGTGAGGTACCTGATGTTGAGGAGATCTGTGACGAGAATCGCGTCGAGTTCGCGCTCCGCGAGGAGGCGTCTGAGGGATTCACGGCGTGTTCTGAAGTCGACCGGCATCCCTCGAACCTACCGCCCTGGCAGACCTGCCGATCAACTCGAAACTCACGGTTACAGCAATAAGTGTGGGTTAGGCCACAAGGTGTAATGGGTTCTAGTTAGGCTGTACCCATGAATGCGTGGTTGGTACGTGGCCTCGGCATGGCCCTGATACATGTTGTGTTTCGTGCGTTGCTCGGTGCAGCAATCGCACAGTGGCCACTTCAGGGGTCCACCCTGCGCTGGCTGTCCCTGTTGATCGTCATCGTCTTCGCCGCGATCTGGGGTGGTATCGACGGCATTCGCGACCGCCGAAACTTCCCCGAACCCGAGGACGGCGCCGATCTGACCATGCTGTGGCTCAAAGCTGCTTTGGTCGGCGGATTCGTCGCCGGCGCTGCCAGCTGGGCACTCAGCCTTGTCCCCTCCCTCGAACTCACTCAGCAGGGCTTGTTCTTCGAGGTGACCTCCGGTGCGGCGTTCACGATCCTTCTCATCTTCGTCCCCGCCATGATCGCCATCACCGTCGGACGTTTCTTCGTCAGTCGTGAGCAGCGCAAGAACGGAACCGCTCCGCAGACCCCGTCCCACGAGCGTCACCACGAACCGGTGCCCGTCAGCGAGGGCTACGACTCCCCCACCGAGCAGCACGCATACAGCGGAGCCGCCATGTCCGTCGAGGAATCCGACGCCGATACCGCGGTCTTCCCAGCGATCGATCTGGGCAAGCGCGAGCAGTAACGCCCGCCGTCCACACAACCGAATGCGGCCCCGAGGAAATTTTCCTCGGGGCCGCATTTGTGTGGTCGGCTTTTCGACTTCCCTCGTTCAGCCTCGCTCGGCGAGGAACCTGATCGCCAGCGGATACGCGGCGACGCCGAGTCCGACGATCACGCCGGTCGCAATCGGACTCAGGTAGGAATGGTGCCGAAACTCTTCTCGCGCATGAACGTTCGAGATGTGCACCTCGACGAGACCTGCGGTCAGTTCGGCGCATGCATCTCGCAGGACCACCGACGTGTGCGTCAAGCCACCGGCATTGAGGATCACCGGTTCCCCCGCGTCCGCCGCGTCGTGGATCCAACCGAGCAGATCGCCTTCGTGATCGCTCTGACGGACGATCACCTCGACGCCGAGGTCCTTACCTGCCGCGACGCACAATTCGATCAGATCGTCGTGTGTGGTCGCGCCGTAGACCTCGGGCTGACGCTTACCCAGACGCCCCAGATTGGGTCCGTTGACGACGTTGATCCTCACAGCAGGACCGTTCCGCCGGCCGGCCGAGGATCACGGGCGATCGCGGAGTATGCCGCGACCAGCAGGCTCGGATCCGGCCCTTCGAGGCGGCCCGGCTTGGCGAGGCCGTCGAGGACCACGAAACGGAGTAACCCGGCACGGTTCTTCTTGTCGGTCTGCATTCCCTTCATCAGATCGCCGAACGCATCACCGTCGTACGACGTCGGCAGCCCGACGAGATCGAGGATCGACTTGTGACGATCGGCGGTGGCGTCGTCGAGTCGGCCCGCGAGCCGTCCGAGTTCGGCAGCGAAGACCAGGCCGACGGAGACAGCGGCACCGTGGCGCCACTTGTAGCGCTCACGACGTTCGATCGCGTGGCCGAGGGTGTGGCCGTAGTTCAGGATTTCGCGCAGATCCGACTCGCGCAGATCCGCGGCCACGACCTTGGCCTTGACCTCGACGGAGCGCCGAATCAGCTCGGGCAGAACAGTTCCCGACGGATCGAGAGCAGCCTTGGGATCGGCTTCGATGAGGTCCAGGATCACCGGGTCGGCGATGAATCCGGTCTTGATGACCTCGGCCATGCCTGCAACGATCTCGTTGTGCGGCACAGTCTCGAGCGTCGCGAGATCGATGAACACCGCTCCCGGCTCGTGGAACGAACCGACGAGGTTCTTGCCCGCTTCGGTGTTGATACCGGTCTTGCCGCCCACTGCTGCGTCGACCATCGCGAGCAAAGTGGTGGGGACGTGAACAACCTTGACACCACGCATCCACGTAGCCGCTACGAAGCCGGTGAGGTCGGTCGCCGCTCCCCCGCCCAAGCTCATGATCGCGTCGCTGCGAGTCAGGCCGATCCGGCCGAGCACGTCCCAGCAGAAGCCCGCGACGGCAAGATCCTTACCGTCCTCGGCGTCGGGGATTTCGATGCGGTGAGCGTCGATTCCCTTCTCCGCCAATGCAGCCCGTACAGCCTCCGCGGTCTCCGCCAGCGGCGGCTGATGGAAGATCGCGACAGTGCGCGCGCCGTCGAACTCGGCAACAAGGTCACCGAGCAGGCCGCGGCCGATCACGACCGGGTAGGGACTTGCGGTCTTCACCTCTACACGTACGGGTTCGGTCACTGCTCCACTACTCCGCTCCGGTTGTTCATTTGTCTTGAAGTTTCGACACCAATTGCCCGACGACACGCGCCGGGCTTCGGCCGTCGGTCCGAATCCGAATCGTGGCCGAACGCCGGTACAGCGGACGACGACGCCTCATCAGCTCCTGGTACTTGACCTTGGGATCTCCGCCGGCCAGCAGCGGACGATGATTGTTCGCCCCCGTGCGGCGAAGCCCTTCGGCGACACTGATCTCCAGGTAGATGACCGTGTGGCCCTGGAGCAGTTCGCGCGTGCGATCGGACAGGATCGCACCACCGCCGAGCGAGACGATTCCGTCGGTGGCCTGCAACGCGTCGCGAACCACCGATTCCTCGATCTCACGAAACCGAGGCTCTCCGTCGTGGGTGAAGATCTCCGGGATCGTTCTACCCGTGGTCCGTTCGATCTCGGCGTCGGTATCGACCAATTCGAGTTCGAGTGCCTGCGCGAGACGTCGACCGATGGTCGATTTGCCGGCGCCGGGCGGACCGATGAGTACAGCCTTCGGCTTCATCGATACGTGAGTCCTATCGAGGCGGTCGGGCTGCGATGCCCTCGGCGTAACGACGGTAGTTGGCAGTGGTTTCAGCAATGGAATCACCACCGAACTTTTCGAGTGCGGCCTGAGCGACGACAAGTGCAACCATCGACTCGGCGACGACGCCGGCGGCCGGAACCGCGCACACATCGCTGCGCTGGTGGATGGCAACCGCTTCCTCGCCGCTCTCCATGTCGACCGTCGCCAGAGCGCGCGGAACCGTCGAGATCGGCTTCATCGCGGCGCGAACTCGAAGGGCCTCACCATTGGTCATGCCACCTTCGATACCGCCTGCGCGGTTGGTGGAGCGCACGATGCCGTCCGGGCCCGGGCGGATTTCGTCGTGAGCTTCGCTGCCACGACGACGCGCGGTCTCGAAGCCGTCACCAACCTCGACACCCTTGATGGCCTGAATTCCCATGAGAGCTGCGGCAAGTCGTGAATCGAGACGCTCGGCGCCACTGACGAAAGTGCCGAGTCCGACCGGCAGGCCGTGGATGACGACCTCGACGACGCCACCGAGGGTGTCGCCGTCCTTCTTGGCCGATTCGATCTCGGCGATCATCGACTCTTCTGCAGCCTTGTCGAATGCGCGGACCGGGCTCGCGTCGATCGCGTCCAGGTCCTTGCCATCCGGCACGGGCCCGACGTAAGGCTCGGAAGCACCGATGGAAATAACGTGTGAAACGACCTCGGCACCGAATACCTGACGCAGGAACGACCGTGCGACTGTTCCGGCGGCTACACGGGCTGCGGTCTCGCGAGCGCTGGCGCGCTCGAGGACGGGACGCGCGTCGTTGAAGCCGTACTTGAGCATGCCGCTGTAATCGGCGTGACCGGGACGCGGGCGCGTCAGCGGGGCATTGCGAGCCTGATCGGCGAGCAGGTCCGGGTCGACCGGGTCGGCGGACATGATGGTTTCCCACTTGGGCCACTCGGTGTTGCCGATTTCGATGGCCACGGGGCCACCGAGCGTAAATCCGTGGCGAACACCACCGATGATGGTGACCTTGTCGGCCTCGAACTTCATCCGCGCGCCACGGCCGTAACCGAGTCGACGACGGGCAAGTTCGGACGAGATGGCCTCAGAGGTCACTTCGACCCCCGCGACCATGCCCTCGAGCATCGCGACGAGGGCGGGACCATGGGATTCTCCGGCAGTTATCCAACGCAGCACGCCGACCATCTTTCCACGTCGCGGACCTCAGTTGTCACAGTGGCCCTCCCGGTGAACACAGATGGCCCACACGCACGATGCGTGTGGGCCATCTCAGCAGTACCTGTGGGTCTAGAGAAGGCGGAATCCTCCACCGTTGGCGTTGATGTCAGCCAAACCGATGTTGATGTCCGCCGAGTTGTCGGGAGCGTGGAACGGCGGCGGAAGCGGCTCGAAGCAGTACGGCGGGAAGCCGTTGCTGATCAAGCCCACCAGGCGATCGCCGACGACGAGTGGTCCACCGGAGTCTCCGGGAATCGAGCACGTGTGCTCGACAATTTCACCGTAGACGGAGTCGTAGCCCCAGGTGATACCGCACGTGTTGCCGGTCGAACGGCCTTCCTTGCACACGATCGTGCCCGGTGCCGGCGGAGCGCCGATTCCGTTGATCGTCGTGCCGCCGACGGTACGTAGCGGGGCTACCTTCGCGTCGTCGAGATCGATCACCGCGATATCCGAGACCGGACTCGAGTAGGAGAACCGACCAATGGGGCCCGCTTCGGGCAGGTATTCGGCGAACACCCGGTCCCCGACAACTCCGCAGTGTCCGGCGGTGAGTGCCACGAGCGAGCCGGCGTTGTCGTATCCGACCGCGGTCAATGTGCAGGCAGCAACTTGCTCCGGATCGGAATGATCCACGTCCGGCAGCAGGATTCCTGAGCCCCCGCCCAGTGCCACCGACGAAGGTGCAGGCGCGGCGCCGGCGACGCCCGCCCCTGCAGCCACAGCCGCCAAACAGGCTGCCGCAGCGACGAAAAGCCTTGTGCGCATAGGTTCCCCCGATAATCGAGTGCGAAACGAGATTCGTTTTGTCCCATTTCCGAAGCCTCAGTCAACGTCAGGGAGTGGACATTCGGCAAGTCCGACTCGCCGCATGCTGGGACTGCGCGCCTGCGATACTCGCCTTTATGAAACCGACGGTTACGTCTTTCCTGCAGATCACGGTCCGTCGTTGAATAGTCAATAACGCAAGGTTTTCCGCGGATGTTGCACTCGTCACGTCAACCAGGCAAACGCCGTCGAACCGCAGGCTGCCAGGCACATCGAGGGACCGTGCGCGATGGGCGAATTGTGGGCTACCGGCCCCGACTGTCGCCGGCCCAGTTTTCGCAGTTCGATCACGACACCCAGGGTTGCGGTGAGCACCGATGCAGACACCAACGACCACAGCCAGGCGTCAGCGCCCACCAATCCGGTCAGAGCGCCCAACGGAAGAGAGAGCTTCACATCGCCGAGACCCATGGAACCAGGCGACATCACGTGCGCCAGGAGGTGGATTCCGGCGAGCAGTGCCGATCCCACTGCAGCAACCCACACCGTTCCCGACGCCGCCGCGTAGACCATCACGACGACGTAGCTCGGCAGCGTGAAACTGTTGGGCAGCCGGCGCACAGCCAGGTCGACAGTCGAGATTGCGACGCACCACCACACCACGGCAAGACCTGAGATCAGTTGCACCACCGAGGTATTCAGTGCGCCGACAACCACCCAACCTGTGGCGACAGCGCACTGCGGCGCACAACAGCGAGTCACGGATGGTCGATAACCGTGTCGCCGCAACCAACTGTCAACGATCGCCCGAGCACCGGCGCCAGCGACTACCCCCGAGCCTGCCAAGACCACCAACGTCCACATGGTTTCGAGCTTGGTGTCTGCCGTTCACCAGCGGCACACTACGAATCGTCTTGTGGACTACCTCGACACTGTGAACAGAGCTAAGCGATAGCGGCTGCCATCGCCTCTCGCGGAGCGGGCTTGCCCGTGAACTGCTCTACCTGCCCGAAGGCCTGATTGAGCAACATCTCGAGGCCACCGATCACTGTGCCACCAGCCGCCTCGACAGCCGAAGCGAGTGGCGTCGGCCAAGGGTTGTAGATCGCGTCGAGGACAAATCGCGCCTTCCCCAATTGCTGGGCAAAGGGCGCTGCCGCATCCGCGGGAACGGTACTGACCAAGACCGAGGATTCGGCACAGATCCCGCCCAGCCGTGCGGCGTCGAAGGTGACCAGATCAATGTCCAACCCGACCGCGCCGCCGCATTCGACGGCCCCGGACGCACGTCCCGGATCACGCGCGACCACGGTGACTGCCCGAACTCCCATGTCGGCCAACGCGACCAGCGCCGGACGCGCGGTGCCTCCCGCGCCGACAACTACCGCCGAAGTCCCGCTGAGATCGCCGACACCGCCGGCGATCAACGCACCGCTGACTCCGTCGACGTCCGTGCAGTCGGCACGCCAACCGCCCTCGATGCGAACCAAGGTGTTGGCCGAGCCGATGGTCACCGCTCGCGGTGTGCGTTCGGTGGCATATTCGAGTGCCGCGATCTTGCCCGGCATCGTCACGGAGAGGCCGACCCATTCGGGGCCGAGTGAGTCAACGAGGGCAGGCAACTGCTCGCCGGTGCATTCGATCCGCTCGTAAGTCCAATCGCTCAGCCCCAAAGCCTCGTACGCGGCCAGATGCAGCAACGGCGACTTCGAGTGAGCGATCGGACTTCCGAGAACTGCCGCCTTACGCGGCGTCTCGAGTGCTGTTGCGGTACTACCGTCCACTGTCGAGAATCCCACTTTGCTGTGCCAGTTCGATGTTGGCCAGATGCTCCTCGTAACTCTTGGTGAAGAGCGTCTGGCCTTCCTTGTTGATCGTGACGAAGTACAACCAGTCACCGGCCGCCGGCGATTCCACGGCCTTCAGCGCGTCGATGCTCGGCGAAGCAATAGGCGTCGCAGGCAGACCGGGCATTGCGTACGTGTTCCAGGGGGTGACGCGCTCACGGTCGGCATCCGTCGTGGCAACTTCGGTGGTGTCGAGTGAGTAGTTGACCGTGGAGTCGAACTGCAAAGGCTGATCGACTGCGAGTCGGTTGACGATCACCCGCGCGACCTTGGCCATGTCGCCAGGCAATGCCTCACGCTCGACCAGCGACGCTGCAACCAACAACTGGTACGGCGACATTCCGACTCCGCTGCCTGCTGTCAGGATCCCGGTGGCCTCGTACTTGGCGGCGCTGCCCTCGACCAACGAACGCAGGATCTCGGTGGGCGTCGCAGTGGGATCGAAATCCCAACTGCTGGCGGCGATCAAACCTTCGAGCTGACGATCCTTGTCCGGAACACTTTTGACCGACGACATCGCCCAGTCCGGCACACCGAGCGAAGCCAGATCGGAAGATGCTCCCGCAGTGTTCAATTCGTCCGTCGAGACGCACTTCTGAGCGGAAACCGGGCCGACACAACTCGCCTCGGAAATGAGGTTGTATATGCCCTTCTTGAGCGAGCCCGTCTGCGCGTCCGAACTGTCGTGCAGCTGACGCCCTTCGGCGATGACAACACTGCCGACTCGGGAGTCCGGGGCAACCAAACTGTCGAGTGCGCTCGCGGCACTACTCTGCACCGGCACCTGGTAGAAGCCGGGTTGTACCTTCTGGATCTCCGACGGATTGGCGATCGCAGCGTTGTAGAAAGCAGCGGAACTCGCGACGACGTTCTTCGCCTCCAGCGTCGCACCGATCTCCGATGCGGTTTCTCCACTGTTGATCTGGATGACCACGGGTGCGCCGCCCGGGCCGGCGAAGTCCTCCGCGGCCTTGTTGCGATCCATGTACCAGAGGGCACCGTAGGCACCGACACCGAGAACCGCGATCACCAACACCAGGAGAGCGAGAACACCAACCTTCTTACCTCGCTTGGCGCGCTTGTTGCGCGCTTCGCGTTGCTTGCGTGCCTCCGCTCGTGACATATGCGGCGGATCGATGTTCTGCGGCAACGCACGCATGACCATGGTCTCGTCGTTGTCGAAGTCGAACGAACTGGTGGGCCGGCTTCCGCCGCCCTCATCCCACCGCGCGTTCACAGATCGCCCTCCAGTGCAGCGTCCTTCGACGACTCCCCTGGTTTCACAGCTCTACTCCGCTCGTCCAGCCAGCCTTGCAGGATTTCCACCGCCGCAGCCTGATCGATCATCGGCCGCTGGCCGCGTGCCTTGACTCCACTTTCGCGGAGGTTGCGCGCAGCCGTGACGGTCGTCAGTCGTTCGTCGGACAGTCTCACCGGGATCGGTTCGACGGCCCGCTGCAGTCGTTTGGCGAATGCAGTCGCGATACCGGCGGCTTTACCTTGCTCACCGCGCAGCGTCTGTGGCAGTCCGACGATAACCTCAACGGCCTCGTATTCGGACACGATGGCGATAATGCGCCGGATATCCGGCGCGTCGGGCCCACGCTCCTTCGAGCGTGGAACCGTTTCCACCGGTGTCGCGAGGATGCCGTCTGGGTCGCTGGACGCGACGCCGATGCGAACACTGCCGACGTCGATGGCGATGCGCCGCCCGCGACCAGGGTCGTCGATGCCGGGGCGATCGGGACCCTGCTGCGTAGCCACCACCGTCAGCTGCCGCCCGCCAGCTCTCCGACTCTGTCCCGGATCGCATCGAGCGCCGCCGGGATTCCGGCAGAGTCCGAACCCGAGCCCTGGGCCATGTCGGGCTTTCCGCCGCCGCGGCCACCGATCTTGGGACCGAAGGACGCGACAAGCTCGCCGGCCTTCACACCGAGACCCTGGGCCGCCTTGCTGGATGCGACCACGAACGGGACCTTGCCGTCGACGTCACCGAGGAGAGCTACGACGGCGGGTTCGGAGCCGAGTCGGCCCTTGATGTCCGTGACGAGGCTGCGCAGATCGTTGCCGCCGACTCCCGCGGGAGCAGGCTCGGCAATGACCAGGACGCTACCGATGCGCTTGGCCTTGGCGACGTACTCGCCTGCCGACGCCAGCACAGCCTTGGCCTTGGTCTGCTCGAGTTCCTTCTCGGCCACCTTGAGTCGCTCGACGAGCGCCTCGACGCGGGCGGGTACCTCTTCCGAAGGAACCTTCAGTGAGGAGGAGAGTCCGGCGAGGAGAGCGCGTTCCTTGGCGAGGTAGCGGTAGGAGTCCAAACCGACGTACGCCTCGACGCGTCGGATTCCGGAGCCGACCGACTGCTCACCGAGCAGCGTGACCTGACCGATCTGGGCGGAGCTTCCGACGTGAGTACCGCCGCACAGTTCCATCGAGAAGGGACCGCCGATTTCGACGACACGAACCTCGTCGCCGTAGTTCTCACCGAAGAGTGCCATCGCACCCATCGCCTTGGCCTTGTCGAGATCCGTGACAAATGTGTTGACCGCGTAGTTGGACGCCACGGCTTCGTTGGTGAGTGCCTCGATGTCCTGCTTCTGGGAGTCGGACAGCGCACCCTGCCAGGAGAAGTCGAAGCGGAGGTAGCCCGGCTTGTTGAGCGAGCCCGCCTGCACCGCGTTGGGGCCGAGCACCTGACGCAGCGCCGCGTGCACCATGTGGGTACCGGAGTGCCCCTGGGTTGCACCCTTGCGCCACTCGGCGTCGACGTGCGCGAGCACGACGTCGCCCTCGGTGATCTCGCCCTTCTGCACCGTCACCTTGTGCGTCCAGACCTTCTTGGCGATCTTCTGCACGTCGTTGACCTTGGCTTCGAGGCCCGGCGCGGTGAGCGAACCGATGTCGGCGATCTGTCCACCGGACTCGGCGTAGAGCGGGCTGCGGTCGAGGATTACCTCGACGTCCTGACCGGCCTTCGCTACCGGGACACGGACGCCGTCGACGATCAGTGCGAGGACGTGAGCCTCGGAGACGAGCTCGTCGAAACCGGTGAACTCGGTGGCACCTCGATCGAGCAGTTCCTTGTAGACCGTGAGGTCCGCATGCGCGTGCTTGCGCGCTTGAGCGTCGTCCTTGGCGCGCTTGCGCTGCTCGGCCATGAGCGTGCGGAAACCGTCTTCGTCGACGGTGAGACCGGCCTCGGACGCCATTTCGAGCGTGAGGTCGATCGGGAAGCCGTAGGTGTCGTGCAGTGCAAACGCCTGATCGCCGGCGATGACCGACTTTCCGGACGACTTGACCGTCTCGGCAGCATTCTCGAACAGGGCCGAACCCGACGCCAGCGTCTTGAGGAACGCGGTCTCCTCACCGACGGCAACGTTCTCGATGCGCGTGAAGTCGGTTTCCAGAACCGGGTACGACGGCGCCATCGTGTCGCGGACGACGATCATGAACTCGCGCATGGTGGGCTGCTCGCTGCCGAGCAGTTTGGCCGAGCGCACGATACGACGCAGCAACCGGCGCAGGACGTATCCGCGGCCGTAGTTGCCGGGGTTCACACCGTCGGCGATCAACATCGCGGCGGTGCGTGCGTGGTCGGCGATGACGCGGAAACGGACGTCAGAAGTGTGATCGGTCCCGTACACGCTGCCGGTCAGTTCGGCGGCCTTGTCGATGACGGGGCGGAGAAGGTCTGTCTCGTAGACGTTTTCGACGCCCTGCAGGAGGAACGCAACGCGCTCGACGCCCATGCCGGTGTCGATGTTCTTCTTCGGCAGCGGTCCGAGGATCGGGTAGTCGCCCTTGTTGGTGCCCTCGCCGCGCTCGTTCTGCATGAACACGAGGTTCCAGATCTCGATGTAGCGATCCTCGTCGGCTTCCGGGCCACCCTCGACGCCGTACTCGGCGCCGCGGTCGTAGAAGATCTCGGAGCAGGGGCCGCACGGTCCGGGAATGCCCATGGACCAGTAGTTGTCCTTCATGCCGCGGCGCTGGATGCGCTCTTCGGGCACACCGACCTCGTCGCGCCAGATCGAGAACGCTTCGTCGTCGTCGAGATAGACGGTTGCCCACAAGCGCGTGGGATCGATGCCGTATCCGCCGTCCTCGACCGAACCTGTCAGCAACTGCCAGGCGTGGGAGATGGCTTCCTTCTTGAAGTAGTCGCCGAAGGAGAAGTTGCCCGCCATCTGGAAGAAGGTGTTGTGGCGGGTGGTGATGCCGACCTCTTCGATGTCCAGGGTGCGGACACACTTCTGCACAGACGTCGCGCGCGAGTAGGACGGCGTCTGCTGCCCGAGGAAGAACGGCACGAACGGAACCATGCCCGCGTTGACGAACAGAAGGTTCGGGTCGTCGAGAATCAGCGAGGCGCTGGGCACCTCGGTGTGGCCGGCCTTGACGAAGTGGTCGAGGAATCGCCTGCGGATCTCGTGGGTTTGCACTAACCGGTCCTTACCTTCAAGAGCGTCGAGCTATGGGTGTCCAGACTAACGCGTCGACCGGTGGAACCTGGCAGGCGTCAGCCACGAACGATTCGGCGGAGTTTGCTCACCCGATCGGCGATCTCTCGCTCGTTGCCGTGTGCGGTGGGCTGGTAATAGTCGACACCCACCAGATCGTCCGGTGGATACTGTTGCCGCAGAACACCATCACGTGTGTCGTGCGGGTACTTGTATCCGACTGCGTTGCCCAATTGCTCGGCACCCTTGTAGTGCCCGTCACGCAGATGCGGCGGTACCAGTCCGGATTTTCCGGCGGCCACGTCGGCCATGGCTGCACCGAGAGCGGCGATGACCGCACCCGATTTGGGAGCCGTCGCCAGATGAATGGTGGCCTGTGCCAGCGCCAGACGAGCCTCCGGCATACCGATCAGCTGCACTGCCTGGGCAGCGGCGGTGGCAGTCTGCAGCGCCATCGGGTCCGCCATGCCGATGTCCTCGCTGGCATGAACCACCAGACGCCTCGCGATGAAACGAGGGTCTTCGCCCGCGGTCAGCATCCGAGCAAGGTAGTGCAGGGCGGCATCGACGTCGGAGCCGCGAATGCTCTTGATGAAGGCGCTGATGACGTCGTAGTGCTGATCTCCGGCACGGTCGTACCGAACCGCGGCCTTGTCGACACTGGCCTCGACGGTCGCCAGGTCGAGCACCACCGGGCCCGAAGAGTCGCCGGCCGTATCCAGTGCAGCTCCGGCAGCGGCCTCGAGTGCCGTCAGGGCTCGGCGTGCGTCACCGGCGGCCAGACGAACGAGGTGTTCCATCGCGTCGTCGTCGATCGCGATCGCTCCCCCGAACCCGCGCTCGTCGGCCACCGCGCGCTCGAGCAGTTCCTGGACATCCGCAGCGGTGAGCGATTGCAGTTGCAGGACCAACGAACGCGACAACAGCGCGGAGACGACCGAGAACGACGGGTTCTCGGTGGTCGCGCCGACCAGGAGCACGATCCGGTTCTCGACCGCGGCGAGCAAGGCGTCCTGCTGGGTTTTGGAGAAACGATGGACCTCGTCGATGAACAAGACGGTCTGTTCGCCGTTCAGCAGACGGCGGCGGGCAAGTTCGATGACACCGCGGACTTCCTTGACGCCGGCGGACAGGGCAGACAAAGCCTCGAACCGGCGGCCGGTCGCGCCCGAGATCAACGAGGCGAGCGTGGTCTTGCCGGTGCCGGGAGGTCCGTACAGGAGGACCGATGCAGCGCCGGACCCCTCGACCATTCTGCGCAACGGAGCACCAGGGCCGAGCAGGTGCTGTTGACCGACAACTTCACCGAGAGTGAGGGGGCGCATGCGGACAGCTAGAGGAGCACCAGGCGGCACCGAGGACAATGCACGCTCGGCGACAGACACGACATCGGGTTCGTCGACGATCGCGGATTCCTCCGGAGTTGCCTCGAACAGGCCGTCTTCCGCCGCCACGCCGTCTTCCGCCACCACGCCGTCTTTCGCCCCCACACTGTCTTCCGCTTGCCAATCGCTCACGAATCGACGCTACTAGAGACCACCGACGCTTGACACAACCCGCAGTTCCGCCAGCCCTCACGTCCTCGGCAAAGACGCTGTAATAGCGTTGTCGCCATGAGCACCTCCGAGATCGCCACCGTCCTCGCGTGGCACGATGCACTCAACTCCCAAGACATCGACACGCTTCTGCAGTTGTCGAGTGACGACATCGAGGTAGGCGGCCCCAAGGGCGCGAGCCAGGGACTCGCTGCCCTGCGCGAGTGGGCCACCAACGCCGGCATCACGCTCGTCCCCGGGAAGATGTACGTCCACCATGGCGTGGTCGTCGTCGAACAGACCGCAACGTGGGCGGCCGAACCGGACAAGTCCGCGACCCTGGCCTCGGCTTTCCGAGTCGTGGCCGACCAGGTGACGTCGACGTTCCGCCATCCTGATCTGGCGACGGCGCTCGCGGCGACGGACCTGTCCGAGAACGATCTGGTCTCCGACAACTGAGCGGACTCGACCGAAAAAGGGCGCTCGTGCTGCATGCACGGGCGCCCTTCTGCGTGTGATCAGTCAGAGACTCAACTGAACTCGGTGCGCAGCGCCGCCACGACGTCGCGGGCGTGTGCCTCGACGGCGTCGTTGCCGGCGAGCTTCGCCGAACGCGCGAGCCTTGCCCAGCGTCCCACCAGTGCGTCGGCGCGTGGAATCGAGAGATAGTGCTCGCGGACAGCGGCTATACGTGAATGATCCTCGGGCAGGTACAGATAGGTGCTGAGCCAGACCCAGATGAGTTGGGCCTCGACGATCCTGCGCCCCAATTCGGCCTCGTCGGCCAGGGCCGGCCACATCCCGACGACCTCGGCCCGCCAGGCATCGACCATCGCCGACGCCCGCTCTTCGGTCAGGTCGATGTTGCACAGGCAACCGGGGAACGACACCAACGCGTAGGTGATGTCGAGGAGGGCGTCGCGGTAGCCACCCCACTCGTAGTCGAGGAACTGCACGCCGTCGTCGTTGACGATGATGTTGTCTGGGCACAGGTCCGACGGACTGAAGGCGCGGAATCGACCGCCACTGAACAGTGTCTGCGCGTGCTGAACCTGCTCGAGAATGTCCGAGCTCACATCGATGCCGAGACTTTCCACCAACATCGCGGGAACACCGGCCACTGCGCGTCCCACTTGATCCGCCACTTCATCGGAGCAATGGGCGACCTCGGCTCGACGCAGCAGTGCGGTGAAGTCGTCCTCACGGCCGACGGTCGCGGCGTGCATGCGCCCCATGGCCTGCGCCATGGCCATCAGCGTGTGAGTGACGGTGTCCGGGTCGGAGTCTTCGAGTCGGACGCTGATGGCAGTGGCGTCGCCGAGATCACTCAGGATCAAGAGGCGAGCATCGAGGTCGGACGCCAACAGTTCGGCGCCGGGGCGTGCGTCCTTGGCAAGCGCGTTGGCGAACTGATACGACACCGCTTCACGAAGGAAAGCGGTCTCGACGTCGAAGTCACCTTCGGACGCGGCGGGGAGCGCAATCGCGGTTTTGGTGGCTCCCTGAAAGTTGTCGCGGACCTGCTTGATCACCAGCGTTCGAGGCAGGGAGAACGGGTTCTCGGCGACACGTACGCGCAGCACGACGGTGCGGCCACTCCCCCCGAGATCGACTGGATCCACCAGGGTTACGGGTGCCCCTGTGCGGCGTGTCAGCAACTGCTCAGCAGCTGCGACGACTTCGGAAACGGGGTCTGCCAGTAATGCGGTCATCACCGACCAACTTACCCGTTAGTGACTCCGATCATGCCCAGCTCATCCACTCACAGCGGAGAATTCAAGCCCTCACAGCGACAGAAATTGCCGTCTACCTGCGGCGATGACAAAAGTCCCTAATCGCCACACCGGCACACAGTTCTCGCGAGAATTCTGCTGTCGGTGGGCAGAACTCCGAACCGGCGATGTCATGGAGTTTTGTCCTCGTCGACAAATCGAGAAATGCCTTTCAACGCTGCTTCGAATTCCTCGTCGGCCCGGGTTCTGACCCAGAGGACGAGCACGCAGGCAGTGACGATCCCGACCAGGTTGACAGCCAGTTGCAGCGACGACAACCCGGCGATCCGCCATTCTCCGTTTGCTGCCGCAACCACCGCGAAACCGGCGGCAGGAACCGTGGTGACGGAGATGAACACTCCGACCAAGGCAGCGGACTTCGACGAGACGAGTGCCAGCATCCCAGCCGCACCGGCAAGAAGCGCGACGACAAACGAGATGGGCCCGACCTTGTAGACGAAATCGACCTCATGGA
This sequence comes from Rhodococcus sp. WS1, assembly GCF_003797745.1. Classification (NCBI taxonomy): domain Bacteria; kingdom Bacillati; phylum Actinomycetota; class Actinomycetes; order Mycobacteriales; family Nocardiaceae; genus Rhodococcus; species Rhodococcus sp. WS1. Next base: position 364,720 of record NZ_RKLZ01000001.1, read on the forward strand.
GCGATTCGAGACTCACGACGTCCATCCACCCGAAGAACTTCACCACGAACGTTGCGGCGAGAGTCACCCCCATCGCGATGGGGAATCCGACGGCGAGCGCGAGAATCGAACGTCGACGCAACCGTCGATCCCGCCGTACGAGTGCCACAGCCAGCGCGGCCAGCGGCCCGAACTCCGGGCCGACGACCATGGCGCCCACGATCGTGATCTGAGAGTCGGTGACAACGCCGATTGCCGCGAGCAGACATGCGATCGTCAGGAACGCGACGAACAATCCGTTGAGAGTTGATTCTTCCCGAGTGCGGGACAGCAATTCCTCCCACACGACGGAATCCGCGGGATCACCCGGCACGTCGCGCTCAGCTTTGCGCGCCGCCGCCGACAACACCGTCTCGACTGGTACGAGCGTCATTCCGCCGTCCTCGGCGACGCCGAGAGCCGTCAGAGCATCGACGACGTCGTTGGCCGCCTCACGGGCGACGTCGGCCTCCACCATGTCGCCGGCGGGATGAACCGCGACATCACGTAATACGACGATGTGTGTCGCGCCCCGCTGCGACGCGAGCGCACCGAGAACTTGCTCGGTGCGCTCGGTCGGGCAGATCACCCGCAAATGCAGCATGGCGATCCGGTGTCGGCTCTACTTGGCTTCGGCGGTGTCGCCTTCGGACTTCTTGTCCTCTGACTTCTTCTCGGGCTTCGCGTCAATACCCGATTCCTTGCGCTGCTGCGCAGAAATCGGTGCCGGAGCATCCGTCAGCGGGTCGACGCCGCCACCGGACTTCGGGAACGCGATGACCTCACGGATGGAATCCATGCCGGCGAGGAGAGCGGTGATGCGGTCCCAGCCGAAAGCAATTCCGCCGTGCGGAGGCGCGCCGAAGGCGAAGGCGTCGAGAAGGAAGCCGAACTGCTCCTGCGCCTCTTCCTCGGAGATACCCATCACCTTGAACACTCGTTCCTGAATGTCCTTGCGGTGGATACGAATACTGCCGCCGCCGATCTCGTTGCCGTTGCAGACGATGTCGTAGGCGTAGGCGAGAGCGGAATCCGGATCGGTGTCGAACGTGTCGAAGAACTCCGGCTTCGGCGACGTGAACGCATGGTGCACGGCGGTCCAGGCGGAGTGGCCGAGAGCAACGTCACCGGATGCAGTGGCGTCGGCGGTCGGCTCGAACATCGGAGCGTCGACGATCCACACGAAGGCCCACGCGTCGGGATCGATGAGATCCTTCTTGCGGGCGATCTCACCACGGGCAGCGCCGAGGAGAGCGCGCGTCGACTTGGTCGCGCCCGCTCCGAAGAAGATGCAGTCACCCGGCTGGGCTCCGACGTGAGCGGCCAGGCCCTCGCGCTCGGCGTCGGTCAGGTTCTTGGCAACGGGACCACCGAGAGTGCCGTCTTCACCGACCAACACGTACGCCAGGCCCTTGGAGCCGCGCTGCTTCGCCCACTCCTGCCAGGCATCGAGCTGCTTGCGCGGCTGGCTTGCACCACCGGGCATCACGACGGCGCCAACGTATTCGGCTTGGAAGACGCGGAAGGTCGTGTCCTTGAAGAACTCCGCGCACTCGACGAGTTCGATACCGAAACGCAGGTCCGGCTTGTCGCTGCCGTAACGACGCATTGCCTCGTTGTAGGTCATGCGGTCGATCGGCGTCTTGATCTCGTGGCCGACGAGCTTCCAGAGCGCCGTCAGGATTTCCTCGGCAAGCAGGATGATGTCGTCCTGGTTGACGAAAGCCATCTCGATGTCGAGCTGAGTGAACTCGGGCTGACGATCGGCGCGGAAATCCTCGTCGCGGTAGCAACGCGCGATCTGGTAGTAGCGCTCGATGCCGCCGACCATGAGTAGCTGCTTGAACAGCTGCGGGCTCTGCGGCAGTGCGTAGAAGCTACCGGGCTGCAGGCGTGACGGTACGAGGAAGTCGCGGGCACCCTCTGGCGTCGAACGCGTGAGCGTCGGAGTCTCGACCTCGACGAACTCGTGGTGCGCGAGAACGCCGCGCGCTGCAGCACTTACCTTGGAACGCAAGCGAATTGCGGATCCGGGCCCTTCACGACGCAGGTCGAGGTATCGGTACTTGAGGCGTGCTTCTTCGCCGACCTGATCGTCGAGCTGGAACGGCAGCGGTGCGCTTTCGTTGAGAACCTCGAGTTCGGTGGCGTTGACCTCGATTGCTCCGGTGGGGATCTCGAAGTTCTGGTTGCCCTCGGGGCGAACCTCGACCGTTCCGGTTACGCGAACGCAGTATTCCGCGCGCAGACGGTGCGCCTGCTCGGCCACGTCACCTGCCCGGAAAACTACCTGCGCAACTCCGGATGCATCACGGAGATCGATGAAGATCACTCCGCCGTGATCACGACGCCTGGCTACCCAACCGGTGAGCGTTACGGTCTGCTCTGCCTGCTCGGGTCGCAATGAACCGGCGAGATGTGTGCGCAGCACGGGATTCCTTTCGAACTACTTCCAATAACCGATGACCGACTACTTTGCCTGCGATCCTACGGAGCGAACTGCGCAGAGCGGAAACGCGGACCCGCATCGCATGCGAAGCTATCTCCAGAAGTGACGGCAAGCACTTGTTCACGACAGCAGAAAGCGGACATAGATGACCTTCAACGAGGGGGCCCGCGGCGAAGCGGGACGCGTTCAGGTTCAAGGCGGCGGGGGCGGCGGAGGCCGCGGCGGCAAAATCGCGATCGGCGGTGGCGCGGGCGGCATCATCGTTCTGATCCTGGCGCTGTTGTTCGGCGGTGACCCCGGCTCACTACTGGGCACGTCCACCGAAACTTCGAGTTCGTCGACCGGACTGTCGTCGGTCGACGAGTGCACCGGCGCTCAGGCAAACGCCGATGTGAACTGCCGCGTCACACTGACCGTCGGAAGCCTCGACGACGTTTGGGAACAGCAGTTGGTCAAGCAGACCGGCACGGCGTACGTGCGACCCGAAGTCATTCTGTTCAGCGGTTCGGTCAACACCGGTTGCGGCCAGGCGTCGAGTGATGTCGGTCCGTTCTACTGCCCGGCGGACCAAACGGCGTACTTCGATACGAGCTTCTTCCAATTGCTCGTCGACCGTTTCGGTTCCAGTGCCGGACCGCTCGCACAGGAGTACGTGGTCGCTCACGAGTTCGGACATCACATCCAGAATCAGCTCGGCGACATCGGCCGCGCGCAGGCCGACCCGCAGGGTGAGCAGTCGGGTGCGGTTCGCACCGAACTCCAGGCCGATTGCTACGCAGGCGTGTGGGCGCATTTTGCCGACACGATTCCCGATCAGGCGACCGGTCAACCGTTCCTGAAGCCCTTGTCAAAAGACGACATTCGCGACGCGTTGTCCGCCGCCTCGTCGGTGGGCGACGACCGTATCCAGAAGTCCACGACCGGTCGGGTCAACCCTGAAGGTTGGACACACGGTTCGTCGGCACAGCGTCAGGCGTGGTTCATGACCGGATATCAGACGGGCCAGATCTCGTCGTGTGACACGTACTCGGCGCGGGATCTGAACAATCCGGCCGATCTGAAGCGGTAGAGAACCTCCGAAATACCATCCCGCCGACAATTTTTTCTGTCTTGACAGATTTGGTTGTCGGTGGGATGGTTTTCTCATGTTGGAAGTAGCAGTCATCGATCGTCCCGCAGCTGCCGAGGCCTCGCTCGATCCGATCCGCCAACGGATTCTGGCTGAACTGGCAGTCCCGGCATCAGCATCCTCGCTGGCACCCCGAGTGGGCTTGACGCGCCAGAAGATCAATTACCACTTGCGCACTCTCGAGGAACACGGACTCGTCGAACTCGTCGAGGAGCGCAAGCGGGGAAACATGACGGAGCGGATCATGCAGGCCAGCGCCGCGTCGTACGTCATCTCCCCCGCTGCAATGTCGGCGCTCGCGCCGGACCCGAGCCGGTTCCCGGATCAGCTCTCGGCGCGCTGGCTCGTCACTCTCGCGGCGCGGATCGTCCGAGAGGTCGGCGAACTGATCGCCGGCGCAACTGCGGCCGGAAAACCGTTGGCGTCCTTTGCCATCGACAGCGACATCACCTTTGCCACGGCGGCCGACCGCGCCGCCTTCGCCGGCGAACTCGGCGAGTCGATCAACTCACTCGTGGCCAAATACCACGACGGCAATTCCGAAGCCGGGCGCAAACACCGCTTGGTTGTCGCCCTGCATCCCAGTCTCACCACACCCCACGTCACCACACCCGAAACGGAGCAGTAGCGATGTCCGAGAAATTCGAAATCCGCCGCGAGGTGGTCGTCCCCGGAACTCCCGAGCAGATCTGGGCCGCGATCTCGGCAGAGACGGCCGGCTGGATGTTACCGTCTCCGATCGAAATCCCTGCGGACGGCAGTAGTCCGGACAGCCCGATCATCGCGACGTGGGAGCCGCCCCGCGAGCTAGCCATCCACATGCAAGGCCCCGACGGCTGGTTCAACAACCTCGAGTACGTCGTCGAGGCCCGCGACGAGAGCACCGCCGTTGTCCGCTACGTCCACGCCGGAGTGTTTGCCGAGGACTGGGACAACCAGTACGACGGCGCGAGTAAGCACACGGACTTCTACCTGCACAGTCTCGGCCAATACGTGCGGTACTTCGCCGGCAAACCCGTCACCTATGTCTCGGCCGAAGGCCCGGAATCCTCGTCCTCGCCGCAAGCGATGGGAACGCTTCGCAGCGCCCTCGGAATCACCTCGGGCACCGCTGTCGGTGACGCCACGTCGGTGGAAGTCCCCGGAATCGGAACCGTCGACGCGATTGTCGACTACATCAACGACTGGTTCATCGGCTTGCGTACCGAGGACGCATTGCTGCGGTTCTACGGACGAAACGCCTTCGGCGGCACCGTCGACGCGGCCCATCACCTCTTCGCAGAGGGCGCTGACGGTGGATCAGCAACGACAGCGTGGCAGGCCTGGCTCGACGGCGTGTTCGCCTGAGTCGTCACACTCCCCGCTCTGCTGACACGCGACCGTCGTCGATCGCGGTCAGCAAAGCGGCATGATCGCGTGCGTTGCGTTTGGCGTAGGCAGCCGCGAACTCCCCGATCGCGAAATCGAATTCGGTTCCGTCACCGAGATATTCGGCGATCGCAATCCGATCGGACGAGCGAGCATGCGCATAGGCCAGGACCCTCGCGCATAGTCGCCCGTAGAGTTCCATCCCTTCAGGTTTCATGGTTTCGATGACCGCTGATCCCTTGCCGTCCCGAAGTTGGCGGATGTAGAAGTCGTGCTCATCCTCGTCGAGTCCCGGTCCGCGCTCCCACCCCAGGAAGATGTCACTGGTGGCCTGCATCAGGCGCTGCCCGTTCACTACTCGTTCGCCCTCGTTGGAGAAGGTGGGGCCATCGACGTACGCCGAGAGAACGGACGGCTGCGCCTCCTTGACCTGCAGGATCAACGGATCGTCGTCGTCGACGCCTTTCATCAGGATCATCCACGCGCGCGTTCCGACGCTCCCGACACCGACAACTTTCCGCGCGATGTGCGTCATCTCGAAGCTTTCGAGCAACACCCGACGGTCCCACTGCAACGTGCTTCGATAGGAACGAACGCGCTGACGTAGCAACTCCTCGATCTGAGTGAGGTCGGTGCCCGCGAACAATTCCTCTGCCGGCACGATCAGCGGCGGGTCACTGATGAACCGCCTTCTCCCGTCGACGATTTCGGTGAATTTGCCGGCAGCCTGAGCGCTGTCTCGGCGACGAGCCTTGTCCAACGTCGCCTGGGTCCGCTCGAGCATTCGCTTCTTCAAATCGACGCGAAGTTCTTCCAGTCCGTCTTCGGGTGCGATGTGCGCGTACCAAACTGCGAGGTTCCCCAATCCTGCCTGAGCGATCAGGGTTTCGCGATACTCGGCCGCACACCCGCGAACGATCTTCTTACGCTCTTTGCCGGAGTATCCGTTGTCCTTCGCTGCGATCGCCAAACTGGCGGCCAGCCGTTTCACGTCCCATTCGAACGGCCCCGGGTACGTTTCGTCGAAGTCGTTGATGTCGAACGCGAGCTTTCGCTCGGGCGTCGCATAGATACCGAAGTTGCTCAGGTGTGCGTCGCCGCAGAGTTGGCTGTTCAGGCCGGAATCAGGGCTTCGGGACAAGTCGTCCGTCATCACCAGGGCAGCACCACGGAAGAACGAGAACCGGGACGCCGACATGCGCCCGTATCGGATGGGCACCAGGTCCTGTACCCGCGACTTCGCCTGCAATTCCAGCAGTGATATCGGATCGCGGTCACTCTCTGTCAGATCCGCGAGCGCGGCCAATGGCGTATCTCTACGCGCCTGGCGGCCGCGCGCCCGCCTCTCGTCGACAGTGGGATGCTCGGTACGCACTGCTGTCATCTGCCCGACCTTTCACTCGCAACGGCTATCGCTACGAACTCGACGCGTCGGGCGTCGTTCGGCCTCCTGATCCGCGCGCTGCGCGTACCAGGAGTTCCGGACTTGACACCAACGCCTTGCGCCACGGAAGTACCCCGTCGATCTCGATCTGAATCGACAGGCTCAACACGGTCCGAATCAGAACGATCATGCCCAGAACTGCGGCGTCGGTCAGCGACGGTGAAGACGTCACAGTCTTCACCAGATCAGCGGCGACAAGGATCTCGAGCCCGAGAAGGATGACCGCACCCATCGTCTCGCGCAGAGTGCGAAACGCTGAACTACCGTCGCGCGTTCGACTCCAGGCGCGCCCCGCGATCACGAATGCGAACACGAACCCGAGGACCATGGCGACAACACCGAGTACTTCGAACCATTCGGTGACAAGCTCGAAGAACCTGATTTTGTCCATGATCATGATTCTCGAGGTAATGCACCGATAAGTCGAGGTGACACGACGGAGTCAGCTGAAGATCCGCTCGATGTCGTCGAGTCGCAGCTCGGTCGCGCGAGGAGAATAGCCCGAGCCCCACAGGCTGTCGTCGACGTAATGGACGTTCCCCGAGCGGACAGCGGGAAGACGCTCCCAGAGCGGGTTCATTGCCAACTGCGCGCGGACGTCCTGCTGGTCCTGGAATGCACCCACGATGATCACGTCGCTGGTCACCTGATCGAGTTGCTCCGCTGTGAGTGTGCGGGTGAACTCCTCCGATGTAGCTCGATCGCCCGGGAAACCGAGAGCATCGAGAAGAGCGTCGACCTGGTTGTAGACGACACCGTTTTCGCCGGTACGCAGCAGCGTCACCGACGGTAGCGAGCCGAGGGCCGAGAGCCGATCCTTGATTGTGAGGAGGCGCTCTTCCGTTCTCGCGTTCAATTCCGCAGCAGCTTCTTCGCGTCGGACCGCGACGCCCATCGAGGTGACCAACTTCTTCATCTCGTCCCACGTGAGGTACCCGTTGAAGCCGGCGAACACTGGAACACCGGTCGCAGAGAGTTCGTCGTAGGACTTTGCCGCATAAGCATTTCCGGCGGTCAGGAGCATGACGATCAGATCTGGCGACGCGCCGATGATCGCTTCCTTGTTCCACGTTCCCGCCGTGCCGAGGTTCGGGATGTTCGCCGCCTCCGGCATCGTGCGCAACACCGCGTCGCCGCCCACCCCTTCGAGACCGAAGAAGCCGCCGACGATCTTCTCCGGCGGCACACCGAGGTCGAGGACCGTCGCCATGGCGCTGACGTGGGCGATGACCATTCGCTGCGGATCCGACGGAATCTCGACACTGCCCGTCTCATCCTGCACTGTGACGAGACCACTTGGCGCCGAGCCGTTTTCGTCGCTGCTGCACGCTGCCAGCAATGTCGCAGCCGCGACACCGAGCCCGGCGCCGAGGAATCCCCTGCGTGTCAGCGCATCGACGATGCGTTCCCACTGCTCGTCTGTATCGAGTGCGGTGCTGTCGAGTGCGGGCGCCAGGCAGATCGAGTTCGGCACAGTTCGGTCCATTCGTTCGAGCGGTCGAAGATCTCCTCGATTGTGGCTATCGAACCGTCGAAACTGAACAGGATTTCGAGCCGACATCTATCGCTGTCCGGTCACACCTTCTTGACGACACTCGACTTCAATTGCATCGGTCCGATGCCGTCGACCTTGCAGTCGATGTCGTGGTCGCCAACGCCCTGGACAAGGCGGATGTTGCGCACTTTCGTACCTGACTTGATGCCGGTCGGACTGCCCTTCACCTTGAGTGTCTTGACGACCGTCACCGTGTCTCCGTCCGCAAGGATGTTTCCTACGGCATCTTTCACCACACCCAGTTTCACCACACCCGAGTCCTCGCCGGCACTATCGGTCGGCGCCCACTCGTGCGCGCAGGACGGGCAGACCATCAACGCGCCCATCTCGTAGGTGTATTCGCCGGCGCATTCGGGGCAAGGGGGCAAGGTTTCTTCCACGCGGTTCATCCTATCCACCAGGCACCCGATCCCCATTTTTGCATTTCATGAGGCATTCTTGGGCGAAATATTGCATTCGATGAAACTTTGCACTCTGTGCAATTATGGATGAAATGGGAACCGAAACTCTCGGATTGCGCGAACGAAAACGAATTGCGACGAGGCAGCTGATCGAGCACACTGCCGTCGAACTCGTCCTCGACCTCGGCTACGACGAAGTGACTGTCGAGAAGATCTGCGAGGCCTGCAATCTGTCGACCCGCACGTTCTTCAACTACTTCCCCACCAAGGACGCAGCGATCGGTGGGCTCATGCTCGTCGTGCCAAGTGAGGCAACCATGCTCACGCTCATCGGCGAGCACCCGGACGATCCGCTGCGCGGCGCCCTCGCGGTATTCGAGGCGGCGATGCAGATCGTCGACGAGCGACCCGATCTGCTCGCGCATCGACGCGAATTGTTCGAACGTCATCCCACGCTGTTGCAACAACATCTGGCCACCTTCCACGATCTTGAAGACACGCTCACCCGGATCCTCACGCGGGAGTTGTCGCACAGAACCGAGTATCGCCGCCTGCATTCGGATACAGCCGCTGCCGACGAAGCCACGGCAACGGTCATCACCGCAGGCGCCGCGATGCGTTACGTCTTCCGAAAATGGCAGAACAGTGAACGGGCAAGCCCCAGAACCGACTTGCTTGATCCGGCACTACTCCTGATGGCTCGAATACTCAGGTCCGAGAGCTGATCCAACTCTCTCGCACCAGCTGTCACTCAACTAAGGAACTACATGTCCACTCGAGAAGCTGCGACCGTCGAACCCGACGGCACGCATACCGATACCGAGGCCGCGCCGGACAAACGGTCGATCATCCTCGTTTTTGTCGGGCTTATGATCACGATGCTTCTGGCATCGCTCGACCAGATGATCTTCAGCACCGCGCTCCCGACCATCGTGGGCGAATTGAACGGCGTCAACCACATGGTCTGGGTGACGACGGCATACATCCTCGCCTCGACCGTCATGATGCCGGTGTACGGAAAACTCGGTGACCTGATCGGCCGCAAGGGCCTCTTCATCGGCGCCATCAGCATTTTCATCGTCGGTTCGGTGATCGGCGGCCTGTCCCACGACATGACCACACTCATCGCTGGTCGAGCCGTGCAAGGACTCGGCGGCGGCGGATTGATCCTGCTGTCCCAGGCGATCATCGCCGACGTCGTCCCCGCCAGGCAACGCGGCCGGTACATGGGTGCGATGGGCGGCGTGTTCGCACTGGCTTCGGTTGCCGGCCCCCTTCTCGGTGGATGGTTCACCGAGGGCATCGGCTGGCGCTGGGCATTCTGGATCAACATCCCCCTCGGGCTCCTCGCAATCGCGAGCGCAATGGCATTCCTTCACCTGCGGAAGCCGAACCTCGGCAAGCCTCGCATCGACTATCTGGGAATGGTCTTGGTCGCAACGGCCGCAACCTGTCTGATCCTGTTCACCACTTGGGGCGGCAACACCTACGCCTGGGGGTCAGGCGTCATCATCGGGTTGATCATCGGCTGCATCGTGACCGCAGTGGCGTTTGTCTTCGTCGAGAAGCGTGCTGACGAACCGGTAATTCCGATGCACCTGTTCGCTCAACGAAACTTCGTGTTGACCACCGTCGCGGGTCTGATCATCGGCATCGCGATGTTCGGTGCGCTCGCCTACCTGCCGACCTACATCCAGATGGTGACAGGCAAGAACGCCACCGAAGCAGGACTGATGATGATTCCGATGATGGCAGGCCTGCTGGTCGCCTCCATCGGATCCGGTCAGCTCGTCAGCAAGACCGGCCGCTACAAGATCTTCCCCATCGTCGGAACATCCATCGTCGCAGTCGCTCTGGTCCTGCTCTCACGTCTGACGCCGTCGACCTCACTGCTGGTCTTCGGTTGCTACATCGCACTCATGGGTATCGGCCTCGGCCTCGTCATGCAGATCTTGATCTTGATCGTGCAGAACACCTTCCCCGCGGCCGAAGTGGGAACGGCCACCGCGTCGAACAACTTCTTTCGTCAGATCGGTGCGTCGTTGGGCAGCGCGATCGTGGGCAGCCTGTTCGCCTCGCGTCTGACCAATCTCCTGGCCGAGCGACTCCCGGCGAATGGCGGCGCGGTCGGTGGTGACGAGAACTCCTTGACCCCGGGAATCCTCTGGAAGTTGCCCAGCCAGGTTCGCGAGATCATCGTCGGTGCGTACAACGACGCGCTGGCGCCGATCTTCCTGTACCTCGTCCCCTTGGTCATCGCGGCAGTTGTCCTGTTGCTCTTCGTCAAGGAGAAGCCACTCGCGACAACGATCGATCGCTCGGCACCCCCGCTCGAGTAATTGACTATCGTGGCGTGATGTCGCACGCACCGAATACGCCCAGACGCACTCTCGCTGTTCTGGGCGTATTCGGCGTTGTGGTGGTCGTAGTTGTCGCCGGCGCACTGTGGTGGTTCGCGCGCGGCGACGACGCTCTTGCCGGCGAGAATCTCGATTCGTTCCCGGCCGTCGACCACAGCATTCTCAGCGCTCAGCAGAGTGCGCTACTGGGCGTCCTCGAGCAGGAGTGGGAGTCAGGGAGTCCCGGCACCAAATACGCCGAGGGTGTCGAAGAATCGTGGTGTGCCGATTTCGTGAGCTGGTCGATGAACCAGATCGGCACGCCGTTCTCGAACCCCAACTCAGGGTCGTGGCGCATCCCCGGGGTGTACACGCTGCAGGAGTATTACGAGTCGGTCGACGCGTTTGTCCCCTACGGTCAGGACTACCAGCCCAAGGTCGGCGACACGATCCTGTACGGCGACTCGAGCCCCTTCGGCCAACACGTCAACGTCGTTCTGGTCAACGACGGCGGCACTCTGACGACCGTCGGCGGCAACGAGAACAACAAGGTCATGCTCCATCGCATCGTCCCGTCGGAAGTCCCGGGGATCGTCGGGTTCGGCGTCATCTGAGCCACCCCCGCCGTCTTTGCGTGATGAAACTTGATTGTTGCGAGCGGTGAGATTTCCGAATTGGTTCAACCGTTGGTTGGTGCAAACTGATCGACATTGTTCGGATAATTCAGCGTTTCCGTCGTCGACAGATATTCATATCGAACGAAGTATCAGACCTGGCAACTAGATTCATATCCAGCTGTCCCCTACCTCAGACAGGAATTCGATGCGCCCTGGTGAGCTGACCACCCTCGAGCAGATACAGCTCATGGCCCGCGCGGCTGCTGCGCAGGCCATGAGCACGCCGTCGATGCTCCGGCTGCGGCTCGGCCGCTACCCCACTCGCACACCCGAACTGCGCAAACGCCCACTCCCCGACACCAAGCTGTGCAGCGAAGCGCTCGATCACGCCAGAGGAACCCTCTCCCCCGCGGTCTTGAACCACAGCCTGCGCTGCTGGATCTGGGCCGACGCCTTCGCGCAGATCGATGCGATCGAGTACGACCCCGAAGATCTCTTCACTGCGTGCGCCCTTCACGATGTCGGACTGGGCGCAGAAGGATCGGCCGAGCACGGGTGTTTCACCTACATCAGTGCCGCAGACGCAGAAGAACTCGCGACCCGAGTGGGAACTTCGGAGAGGTCGGTACGGCGAATCGGCGAAGCGATCCGTCTACACATGGATCTGACCGTCGACCGCGGCGCGGGCGCTGACGCCTATCTACTGCATGCCGCAGCGCATTTCGACGTTGCCGGTCGGCGTGCGCCCGAAATTCCGCGAGCAACTGTTGATGCAACAATCGCGGAGTACCCGCGAACAGGGTTCACCGACGAGTTCGCGCAATCGATGCGGCGCGAGGTCGAGCTCCGTCCGCACTCTCGCGCGGCGACGCTCTGGAGATCGGGAATGGCCCTGCCGTTGCGTACCAATCCCCTGGATTGGAAGAGCCGGTAACTACGAAAAGTCCTCGAGCACTGCAGTTCGCGGCCCTCCGACGTTCCCGGTATTCACCACGCCGACGGGTTCGATCAACATCACCTCCGCTTCTTCCTCGGCGATCGGGCAATGTTCGACTCCGCGAGGTACCACGAACAGTTCACCGGGCCCCAGTGGAACATCTCCGTTTCGGAGTTGGATTCGAATCTGCCCCTTCGTCACCAGGAACATTTCGTCGGTGTCGGTGTGGGAGTGCCAGACGAATTCACCTTTGATCTTGACGATCTTGATCTCGTAATCATTGAGGACCGCAATCTTCTTGGGCGACCAGTGCTCGGTGAACTGACCGAACTTCTCGCGGAGCGATACCGCTGTTGCCGAACTGTTCATGTTGTTCCTCCCTCGGGCGCGCCACCACCGCGATGACGACCCCGCCACTCTTCGTCACCCGCGGCAGCTGCGTCTTGTACGTTTCTGACATGGATCCCCGCGGCGCACAGATCACCGCGTGGGCACCGGGCCTCGCGGGAATCACCGAGGTCTTCCATGCCGATTTCGTCGGACACGCCTATCCCAAACACACGCACGATCAGTGGTCTCTGATGCTCGTCGACCGGGGCACGATTGCATACGACCTCGATCATCGCGCTCATGGCGCAGCACCCGAGATCGTGACTCTGTTGCCGCCAGGCATCGCACACGACGGAGTTCCGGTCACCGAGGCCGGATTTCGTCAACGAATCCTTTACCTCGACACGTCAGTTCTCGGTGAGGTCCTCATAGGCCCGGCGGTGGACAGCCCCGAGATTCGAGACCCTCTACTGCGCCACCGCATCGATCAACTGCACTCTGCACTCGGCCCGGACGGCGAATCACTCGAAGCCGAAAGTCGCCTGGGGTTCCTCGCTGAAAGATTGAACGAGATCCTCACACCGGCCACAGGTCGATCCCGTCACACGCCGACCGTTGACGAACGCGTTGCCGGTCAACTTCGGGACCTGCTCGATGCGCGACTCACAACGGGAATCACGATGCGGGAAGCGTCGAACATCCTGCAACGGAACCCCACGTATCTGATCAAGAACTTCGCGAAGCATTTCGGGCTTCCGCCTCACAAGTACGTGACGGGCCGTCGAATCGATCTGGCGCGACGCGCAATCCTCGCCGGGCGCGAATTGGCGGACGTGGCCGTCGACGTCGGATTCCACGATCAATCCCACCTGTCGCGGCACTTCGTCAAGCATGTCGGGGCGCCGCCCGGTAAATACGCACTGAACGTGGTCGGCAGAGCGCGCTAGTCGAAGCACCTGGCACCGGTTTCGTCGAGCAGACACTGGTTCCGATCAGCTGGAGTCTGTGTCCACTGAATGAAAACGGTGTCAGGTCCCAACGATCAAGCAGCCGTCTCGAGGTCGACCAGGAGGAAGTCCTCGCGCCGCGGCCCGTATTCACAATCGGTCAGCTGATACGAGCGCAACGCGCGAGGCGCGCGGGCCAACTCGTAGAACCGCTCGGACCCGGACACGAACTGCCTCGATGCCCAACCCCAGTTCGGGCCGTGCGGAAACTTCGGGTCGGGCAGCATGTCGGACTCCATCGACATCAGCCGTAGACGGCGAACCACTCCGGTAGTTGAGGCATTCTCGTCGAAATCGGTCCACGCCTGACGGGCATTTGTGTCGTCACGAGGAGTTCCGGCGCGTAGTTGCAAAGCGCCCGCGGCTTCGATCCGAGAAGGCAACGGTGGTTCGGCGTCGAACATGAATTGCAGTGCGCCGACGCGAGCGATCGCCGGCTGGACCGGCTCCCGGATGTCTGACCCGTCGCGAGGCAGTCTCCACATCAACGGTTTCGAACTCGTGCGCACTTCCGCCGTCAAGACCCACGCCGGCTCGACTACCGCCCACCTGCTCGGGCTGTCGACATTCCAGGAAAGTCCCCACCGGACGGTCTCCCCCAATTCCGGAGGAACGAACCACCGAAGACGCAGAGCGTCGACCACTACCGGCGTGATCATCGCGTCGAAGTTCGCCGACGCACCGACCACTCGACCGGCTCCACCGCATCGTCCAGCCCGAGAACCACGCGAGCTGCATTGCGCCCTTGATCGAACAGGGACTGGCGAACTGTGGTCAAGCCTGCGTCCGATGCGGCTGTTGTGTCGTCCCATCCGACGACTGCGACATCGTCGGGCAGCGCGAGGCCGAGTTCACGGGTCGCGTCCAGAACCCCCAGAGCCAGTTCGTCACTCATCGCCAAGATGACATCGGGCCTTCGGCTCTCGGGAACGTCGAGAAGGGACCGAGCCATCCGCGCACCCTCGCTCCGCTCGTTGACGGTGACGACCCCCACCCGCACCGAGGGCCAATCGAGGCCCGCGTCGCGGACGGCGCGCTCGTAGCCCTCGAGCCGATGGCGGGACACCGGAAAGAACGCTTCACCTGGATCCACGTCCATCCGAATCTCGGACCGACGCTCACGATCCCACGGAAGGCTGATCACCGCGGGCCGCTGCGCCCCCGACAACCCGACTGCCGCGATCGCAACGGCGCCGGCAACATCGTCCATCCCGACGAGATCCACACCCTCGTGCAACGGCCCACCCTGGATGCATGCGGGTTTTCCGGTGCCGACAATCGCGTCAAGGATGGGATCGTCGAAGACGGTGGTCCAGACGACAAAGCCGTCTACTGCCGCGTCGCGAACTCTGTCGACGTCTCCCGGTTTCCCCGAGTTCGGCAGCATCATCAATCCGGCGTTCGCATCCAGGCACGCTTCGGCGACTCCCGAGAGGAATCGCCGAGCTACTGCGTCTTCGAAGGCATACGTCAGCTTCTCGCTGAAGACGACCGCGATGTTATTGAATTTCCCGCTCCGCAAGGACTGCGCCGCCCGGTTAGGGCCCGCGTACTCGAGCTCTTCGGCGGCGGCGAACACCTTGGCTCGCGTTGATTCAGACACGCGCTCGGGCTGTGCGAAGGAGTACGACACCGACATCACCGACACGCCTGCGGCCTTGGCGACGTCGGCCATCGTCGGTCGACTCGAACGCTGCGCACGTATGGCCATGAGCATCAGCATAGCGAGTGCAAAATATCCATTGCGCAGGTGTGTATCGATACATGTATCGTTACACAACATGATTGCTCGACTGCCGAAGGCAACCACGCTACGGCTGATGACACTGGCCGGAGCAGCCTTCGCCTACGTGACGGCCGAAATGCTCCCCGTCGGACTGCTCAGCGAAATCTCGACGGACCTCGACGTCACCGAAGGGCGTGTCGGCCTACTGCTGACCTTCTACGCATACGGTGTCGCGGTCTTGACGCTTCCGCTGATCGGAGCGGTCAAAACCTGGCCGCGCCGACGTGTTGTCGTTCTGACGGTGGCCACCCTCGCGGTGTCGCAACTGGTCGCAGCATTGGCCGTCAACTATCCGATGCTGGTGATCGGACGATTGCTCTGCGCTGCGACGCACGGAGTGTTCTGGGCTGTCGTTGCCCCGGTCGCAGCCACTCTGGTTCCGCGCGGACAACAGGGCAAGGCAATCGCGATGGTGTATGCCGGTACGTCTCTCGCTTTTGTTCTCGGAGGTCCACTGTCTTCGGCGATCGGCCAATCCTGGGGTTGGAGGACTGCGTCGACGGCAATCGGTGTGGTGGCAGTGGTCATTGCTTTCTCACTGCATCGTGCGTTGCCCGAAATGCCGGTCGATCAACACCATCGGAGCAAGCGAGGCAAACCGAAGCCGACACCGGCGATGAAACGGGCACTCGCCGTCATCTGCGCGGCAACGCTGTTTGCCGCCCTGGGGCAGTTCGCTTCGTACACGTTCTTCACACTTCTGGTGGAGGAAAGCCTCGGCTCGTCCGGTGGCATCCGTGCCGCGATGCTTCTGGTCTACGGCGCCGCCGGCGCAGTCGGAGTGTGGGTCGCCGCCCAGTACTACGACCGCCGACCGCGTCTCTTCACGCTCATCTCGATCGCGACGGTGGCAGGCGCGCTGGCCATCTTCTGGCTCTTGGCGCCGTCGATGGGAGCGTTCGCAGTTGTCGCCACGATCTTGTGGGGTGCGGCGTTCACCACCGTTCCGATCTGCCTCCAGTCCTCGGTTCTGCGCGCCGTTCCGATCGGGACCGACCGTGCCTCGGCCATCTACGTCGTCGTGTTCCAGATCGCGATTGCAACGGGCGCTCTGCTCGGTGCGGCCGTCGTCGACGGTGGCGGGCTCTCACATCTGGCGGGCATCGGGGCGACTCTGATGATCGGTTCGTTGGTGATAGTCGGGTTCGGCCGACGCGCATTTCCCCGCGAACCGCAGCGGTCTACTCACTCCCCCACCGACGCGGCAGCGACGGTCGCGTCGTAGATCAGGGTGTATCGCCAGAACAGTCGTCTCCTGATCCGGCTACCTGGCAAACACAACGCGGCCGCGCGTCGGACGTCAGCCATCGACTCACCCGGTTCCGCGGTGGGAGCCGTCATCGCCTTCAGTGGCTCGGAGGCAACCCGTCGATGCTTGACGACGCCGACGACGGGATTGCACACGGTCGCCAACACCGACAGGAGTACGTCGGTTGCTGTGGTCGATCGATAACACCCGACCACGACGAGCCGCCCGCCCGATTCGAGCAGGCCGCTCAGCCGCTTCATCGACTCTTCGAGTGGAAGATGATGCAACGCCGCGACGACTGTGATCGCGTCGTACTTCGCCTCGGATGCAAAGTCCTCGATCCGCCGTGCTTCGATGATCACGTTCTCGTCGTCGACAAACCTTGCGCGCACGGCGGCCGACGTCGTCGGGTCGGGTTCCACACCGACCACCACGTCGAACCGCCGCCGCAAGAGGTCGATCAGATTGCCGGTCCCGCTCCCCACGTCGAGAGCGCGACCGGACCTGACCCCGCGCAGATTACGTAGAACCCACCGGCCGTAGTGATCGTTGTGACTCCACGGATGGCGTCGGTTGAAACCGTCCAAGCGCGCAATCACACCCATACCCGACGGTATCAATCCGAGCCCGGGCACCGGCCGTCACAACCGCGGGTCGACCGGCTCCGATTCGAGAGCCAACACTGCGAACACGGCCTGGTGCGCTCGCCACAATGGTTCACGGTCGACGAGCCTGGATACCGCCTCCATGCCGAGCGCGTACTCGCGCAGCGCCATCGACTGCTTGTGTCCGAGGTTGCGGTTACGCAATCTCGCAAGAGTCGACGGTTCGAGGTAGTCGGCACCGTAGATCAATCGCAGGTACTCCCGGCCGCGGACCTTGATCCCCGGCTGAACCTTCGCGTTGTACCCCCGCGGTCCGTGAATCTGATTCGCCAGCGGTTTGACGACCATCCCCTCACCACCGTCACCGGTGAGTGACTCCCACCACTTCGTCGCTTCGGACACCGAGTCTTCGGAACCGAGATCGACCACCAGGCGACGTGTAGTGGTAAATCGACTCGGGTCGGCCGCGGCCAGGCGGTCCGAAATACCCAGGTGCCATTCGTGATCCCGTTCCCCGTACGACTTGCCCTCGGCCGCCAGAATCTGGAACGGCGCGATGGTGACGCCGTCCAGTCCGTTCGTCGGCCACACGTACCGTCGGTACGCCTCTCCGAAGCGCTCGATACTGGCGGCCCGAACAGTTGTCTGTTCGAACATCTCCGCCACGTCCAGGCCCCGCGCCCCGGCCTGCGCCAACACGGCCTCGCGAGCTGTGAGGTCTGATCGCCCGGCCGCCGCGACCGACGCGTACTGCGAGCGCAGCAGACCTTCCGCTTTGACGTTCCACGGCAACAGTTCGCAGTCGAGGAGCAGCCAGTCGGTGCCCAACTCTTCCCACAACCCAGCGGAGGTGACTGCGGCGGCGATGTCGTCGATCAACTGCTGAGTCAGGTCGTCGTCGAAGAACTGGCGGCCGGTGCGGGTGTGCACCATCCCGGTGAGCGCATCCGGTGCGTCGAAGCGGGACTGAGCAACCGATCGATCACGGCACACGAGCACCACTGCCCGCGAACCCATGTGCTTCTCTTCGCAGATCACTGTTCCGATTCCGCCGGCCCGGTATGCGTCGAACGCGGTCGACGGGTGTTCCAGATAATCATCGGATTGGGCGCTCGCGCAGGGCGCCATGGTCGGCGGTAGGTACCGCAGCCATTGCGGCGCGACGGCGAATCGGCTCATCACTTCCAAGGCGCCGGCAGCGTTGTCGGTGCGAACGGACACTCGACCGCGCAGTTCGGTGTCGACGCCTGTCGTTTCGAGGACGTCGGCGAGATCGAGCACGTCCGGATCGCGAGTCGGCGGTGCCAGCGGTACCACCGGCTCGTACCAAACCTGCTCCGCCGGAACCGACACGATCTCTCGTTCCGGGTATCGAAGGGCGGTGAGGGATCCACCGAACACACAGCCGGTGTCGAGGCACGCGGTGTTGTTGATCCATTCCACCTCGTGCACCGGAGTGTGACCGTAGAGGACCATCGCTGATCCTCGGTAGTCCTGCGCCCACGGGTACCGAACGGGCAAGCCGAATTCGTCCGTCTCACCGGTGGTTTCACCGTAGAGCGCAAAGCTTCGCACTCGGCCGGACGCCCTGTTGTGGTAGTCCTCCTTGAGACCGGCGTGCGCGACAACGAGTTTGCCGTCGTCCAGGACCAGGTGCGCGACGAGACCGTCACAGAAGTCGACGACGCTTTCGCGGAACTCCGCCGACTCGGTGGCCATCTGCTCGAGGGTCTCGGCGAGTCCGTGACTCGGCGTGACCTTCTTACCGCGCAGCGCCTTGACGAGTTTGTTCTCGTGGTTACCCGGAACCGCTATCGCATGTCCCGCCGCGACCATCCCCATGACCAGACGCAGCACACCGACCGAATCCGGACCTCGATCCACGTAGTCACCGAGGAAGACGGCAGTTCGCCCGTCCGGCGGCACCGCATCGACAGCTCTGCCATCCGTCCCGAAGTCGACGGTGTAGCCGAGTTTCACGAGGAGCGTCTCGAGCTCACTTCGACATCCGTGGATGTCACCGATGACGTCGAACGGACCACGCTCGACACGCAGATCGCTGCGGAGCGGGTGGCGCAAGAATGTGGCTTCGGAAACCGCGTCCTCACCTCTGAGGATGTGAACCGAACGGAAACCTTCCTTACCCAACCCGCGGAGCGAGCGAGTCAACTGTTGGTGCTGGCGGCGAATCACGTCGCGTCCGAACGTCCGGTCAGAGCGAGCGTCGTTTCGTGCAGAGCAGACCGATTCCGGAACATCGAGCACGACTGCCACCGGCAGTATGTCGTGCTCGCGAGCCAACGCAACGAGTCGCTTGCGCGCAGCGGGCTGGACGTTGGTCGCGTCGACCACCGTGAGGCGTCCGCGTCGCAAACGCTTGGCCGCGACGAACTCCAGCACTTCGAAAGCATCGGACGTCGACTCCTGTGAGTTCGGATCGTCACTGACCCACCCTCTGAATGTGTCACTCGAGAGGGTTTCGTACTCACCGAAGTGGCGCGCCGCAAAGGTCGACTTTCCCGAGCCACTGACGCCGATGAGTACTACCAGGGCGAGATCTGGAATCTCGTACACCGTCATGACGTTCGTGCCTCCTTCGTGAAGATTGCCATCTGTGTCGGCCCGCCGAGGACCGGATCAATTGCTCCGATAAATTCGAACTCCACGCAATAGCCGTGGACTCGGGCCGTTTCGGTTGCCCAGTCGTCGAATTGGGTCCGTGAGAACTCGAACCTGTGATCGGGGTGCCTGAACTCTCCCGCGGCCAATGCCGGATACAGCACGTTGTAGTCGGCATTCGGAGTAGTCAGCAGCACATACTGCGGTGCTGCGTCCACGAAGACCGATCTGACCAGCGCCGGCAGGCGCGCCGTGTCGACGTGCTCGACCACCTCCATCAGCACGGCTGCGTCGAAGCCTTTCAAGCGTGCGTCGCGGTACGTCGCGGACGACTGCATCAAAGACACACGTTCACGCTGGACGTCGGACATTTCGGTGAACTTCAATCTGCGTTGCGCCCGGGTCAGTTCGCGCGCGCTCACATCGACGCCGACAAGTTTGTCGAATCGAGCGTGCGGCATCAGCGCCTCGAGCAATTTACCTTCGCCACAACCGATGTCGACAATTGTTCTCACGTGCAGTCGCTGAAGCGTCGCCAAAACTGCGTCGACGCGAAGGCGTGCCAGCGGCGGATCCGGTCTCGGGGCTTCGATCTGCGCCTCAGCTTGTTCGGGAATCAGTCGATCGACCACCGATTCGACCAGGTCGCGTCGACGAGCCAGGTAGCGGGACATGATCAGCGCGGAATCCGGATGCGACGCCAACCACTCTCCAGCGACGCGGATCAATTTGTCTGCCTCGTCAGGTCCCACCCAGTAGTGCTTCACATCGTCGAGGACGGGCAACAGCACGTAGAGGTGCCGTAGGGCACTCTGCACCGTGTGTTCCCCGGTCAGTGTCAGCGACACGAAGTCGGAGTTTCCCCACATCGGTAGGTGCGGATCAAGCTGCACCGGTATCGCGGTCACGTCCCAGCCCAGCGGCTCGAACAGCCGACGAGGCAATTCCGCATCGCCGCCACACGGAACCACCGGAATCGCGACGGTCAACGCGAGTTCGGCTCCGACGAGTTCCGGGTGCGACTTGCAAGTTCCCGTCAACGCGGTGCGAAACAGCTTCGACAGAGCAACCGAGAGTATGGACGACGCCGCATACGGCCGATCGTTGACGTACTCCCCCAGCGAAAAGTTGTCGCCACTCTTGCCTCGTCGATACCTACTCTGCACAAGTTCGATGGGGTCGACGTCCACAATCACTGCCACCGTGGTCTTTTCGGCCGAGGCCTCCGGGTACAGAACCGTGGCGGTGCCGATCGCCAAGTCGAAGGTTTGCACGCGGTCGGGATGTTTGTGCAGCAGGTAGCTCAACGCGGTCGCATCAGGAGTCTGCGGGGTCGGGGTGGACGTCAGTGTGAGTAGCACCAGGCGAATGTAGCCCGGCAAACGTCCGGGGCGCCTCCGATTTACGCGCCCGCGGCCGTCAGAACAAAGTGAGAGCTGCTCCCGCACCCACCAGTTCCCGAGGCGCCTCACGCGGTTCACTGCCAGCCGCACTGACATCTCGATGCTCCGAACGACCACCCAACCCATGACGCTCGACCAATGGCTCGACACGGCTTGCGAGCCAACGCTTGTATTCGGGAGTGACATACGCACCCCGCCCGTACAGCTCGCGGTAGCGACGGATGAGTGCCGGATGTTCCTGAGCAAGCCAATTCATGAACCAACCCCGAGTACTCCCCCGCAGGTGCATCGGGAAGACCGTCACACTCGTCGCACCGGCTTCGGACAGTGCCTCGAACAGACCGTCGAGGTGACTGGTGGAATCGGTGAGGAACGGAATGACCGGCGCCACCATGACATTGCACGAGAATCCCGCGTCGGTGATGGCCCGGATCATCTCGAGACGCGCCCGCGGTGACGGGGTACCAGGCTCGATCTGCTTCTGAAGTGCAGCGTCGTTGATCGCCAACGACACTCCGATTCCGACGTCGACCTGCGCCGCCGCCATCTTCAACAGCGGCAGGTCCCGTCGGAGCAGAGTTCCCTTCGTCAAGATCGAGAAGGGAGTTCCCGATTCGGTCAACGCGCGAATAATGCCGGGCATCAAGCGGTATCGGCCCTCCGCTCGCTGATAAGGATCAGTGTTGGTACCCAGTGCCACTGCCTCCCGTTTCCAGGACTTTCGCGCCAATTCCTTGCGGAGCACCGCGGCAATGTTCGTCTTCACGACCACTTGGGAATCGAAATCCGCGCCGGCGTCGAGGTCGAGGTACTCGTGACTCGGTCTCGCGAAGCAATATCGGCATGCGTGCGAGCAACCACGAAAAGCGTTGACGGTGAAGCTGAACGGCAACGTCGACTCTTCGGGCATCTTGTTGAGCGCGCTCTTGCAGAGCACCTCGTGAAACGTGATTCCCTCGAACTCGGGAGTCTGCACGGAGCGAACCAACCCGGCCCGTTCGAGTCCGGGTAGCGCTCCGTCATCTGCATCCAATGCCTGACCCGACCACCTCATGGCCCCAAGTCGAACACTTGTTCTAAGGTATGTCAAGATGGAGCGAATACCCGACCGTGCCTCACCACGGCCGGGAAGTTGTTGGCAGAATTCGGTGCATGTCGAACAGAATCAATATTTCCTCCGGTTCCGAATGGGAACCCAAGATCGGTTACTCCCGTGCCGTGCGCATCGGTAACCAGATCGCAGTCTCTGGCACCACCGCTCCTGGTGAGACCCTCACAGATCAGACCCGCGCAGCGCTCGAAACTATCAAGGCAGCACTTGCCGAGGCCGGCGCCTCGCTCGACGACGTCATCCGCACTCGCATGTACCTGCGCGACATGACGCAGTGGGAGCAGGCCGCTCTCGCGCACGGTGAAGTGTTCGGCGAGATTCGTCCCGCCACGACCATCCTCGAGGTCAGCTCGCTGATCGACCCCGCTCTGCTCATCGAGATCGAGGCCGACGCGGTTCTCAGCTGATCGCCAATCCGGACATTTGTGAAATGGGCGCCTAGTCTGAGCCGATGAAACCGATGCGGCTGTATCCGTTGACGCTCGCGCTCGGCATCACCGCCGCTTTCCTCTCGCCCGGTTCTGCACTCGCAGATCCGGGCGAGAGTCTTTCGACGGCTTGCGGCAGCCAGTTGAGCAATGCCGAGGTGGGCCGGATTGCCGAACTCAGCGACGTCACGACGCTGAACGGTGCCGGACTGCCTCGGCTCGAGACCGCTGTCGAACGTCATCGTGAGATCACGTCGATCCTCGTCTCACACCACGATTGGCGAGGCTTGTTCTCCATCGGCCTCGACGCTGTCGAACACGAGGCGGTGATGCCGCTGCAGCGAGACCCTGCGGCCTTCGCCGATGACGAGTGGGCCCATTCCGTCAGCTTCGAATTGCTGCGCAGGTACCTGGTGAACGTCCATGCGGAGTTCACCGGTACTCCCACCGATCCGGCGTGGACCAACTACTTCGCCCTGACACGTCAGTGCGACGCCAGTCCAGCACGGGTTGCCATGGCCGGCTACAACGCGCATCTCACCGTCGACCTCGCTCACGCCGTCGCCACGTCCGGAACCACTGCGGAGGATGTCACGGATTTCTACAAGATCGTCGATTCCATTGCCGTCAAGGGTGGTTCGATCGTGACCCTCACCAAGGCCGAGTACGACGCCGATCTGGGGCCGCTCTGGCGGTTCTACTTCGTCGGCGAAGGACTCGACCGATTGGCCGGAAACTCGCAGCCCTCGGAACTGCTGCTCCGCGCCGCCGACAGCGGATACAACACCATCACACTGGCCAACGGATTCGCCCTCCAGAATCCGCAGACACGTCCCGGCGCAGAACAGGAGATCGACGCACTCTGGCGTACTACGGATTCCGCTCTCGACGTACTCTCGCGACTCGGCGGTCTCTGACATCTCACCCTCCGCTGCCTGAAACGGACACACCTGCGACAATGACCCCATGACGGGGCACTCGGCGGGGCAAGGCATCCAGAGTCCCGCCATGCGCCGGGTGCGAGACCTGTTGCGCGGGCCCGCAATTGTCTGCGACGGCCAGGCAACCATCCGCGAGGCCGCGAAGTTGATGACCGATGCGGGCCGCCGTGCTGTTGTGATCCCGACGGAGACAAGCGCTTTCGGAATCTTCACCGAAGGTGACCTACGCGCTCGCGTGGTAGTCGGTGGTATCGACAGCAATCAGCCGGTATCAACAGTGATGACGCCGTCAGCAGTGACAGTCGATCCGGATCGATTGGGCGCCGACGCCGTGACCGACATGCTCGAGTACGGATTGCGCCATCTCCCGGTCGTGACCGAGGCAGGCGCACTGATGGGTGTGCTCGAACTCAGCGACCTCCTGACTTCGGCCACCAATCAGGGTTTCGAACTGCGCGCAGCGCTCGCCACAGCACAGGACGACGCCCACCTCGTCGAAACAGCCCGCGCGGTCCCTGTTCTGGTGACGGAATTGGTGGCCTCACGGGTCTCACCGCTCGACATCGGCGCGACGCTGGCCGTGCTGATCGACGTGACGGTCAGGCGAGCCATCGAATTGGTGGTGGGCGGAGACGAGCGACCGGATTTCGCGTGGCTGTCGCTCGGCAGCGTCGCCAGGCGTGAAGCGCTCCCCTCTTCGGATATCGACAGTGCGCTGGTGTGGGGCGGCGAATCTCATCACGAGGGAGCCGACGCCGCGAAGACCATCCACGACATCCTCGATCTCTGCGGGTTCCCTCGCGACACCAAGAACGCCGTCGCGACCCAGGCCAGGTTTGCTCGGACGCTCCCACAATGGCGCACTGCGCTGCGGAAATGGGTATCCAATCCGTACCAGGACCAAGCCCTGGTCATGTTGTCGATGCTGGCGGATGCCCGCGTCGTCGCAGGCGATCCGGCGTTGGATCCACGCCCTGCGGCGTTGGATCAACTGCGACTGCACCCGGCCGTCATGCGACTGCTCCTTCGCGAAGCGGTCGGAGACAAGGCAAAGCTCCATTCGTTCAAGGACGTGATGACGCGTCGGACCGGAACCGTCGACCTCAAAGCCAGCGCCGTCCAACCGATCGTGAACATCGCTCGATGGGCGGGGATTTCCGTGGGCGCCCGCACGAGTTCGACACTCGAACGTCTCAAGGCTGCAGCGGGAAGCGGTTTCCTACTCGACGACGACGCCCAGGTACTGATCGAATCTTTCGAGGTGTTGCAGCAGATTCGTGTCCGCCACCAGACCGATCAGTTCGCGGCAGGTCGGCCACCGACCGACGAAGTCGTGATCTCCGAACTCACTCCGCTCTCGCGGAGCTTGCTGAGCAATGCAGTGCGCGAGGTCGCAGGTGTGCAACGACGACTCGAATATGCCGCGTCCGCGTCGGCGCTACCCGACATCGACCCGTGAATCGCACTGCGCTCGAACAGGTTCTGGCGGCGGAGCGCCTCGAAGGCTGGGATCCGAGTAACGAGCAGATCGCGGAACTCGAGGCCGTCATGATCGGGATGCTCTCTCGGCGTGAGTATTTCGAGCAGGAATTGGCGCGAGCCGTCGGCCTGTCGTCACCAATTCCCCCGCGGATCCGCTGGCGAAGATCAGCGCCGTACGTCTATCGCGGTACATCGGTGCTCGAGAACAATTTCGACGTGCGAGATCCCGCCGCACTGCAATCACTCGAGTTCGCGGCGACCGCGCTTCGTCTGGGTGAGGCGCATCTCGGCGGCGACCTCGTACCGCACACGCGAGACACAGCCGAACTTCTCCTACTTCACCAGCACGTTTTCCAAGATCTGTACCAGTGGGCCGGACACATCAGAACCGTCGACATCAGGAAAGGTGCGGCAACGTTTGCTCCGGTCTCGGCGATTCGGAACTACCTGTCCGAGGTGGAAGAGATCATCGCCGCCGTCGATTGGGTAGCGCTCGATCACGGCGCTGCGTCGTTCGCGCTCGCATCGGTGTACTCGACGCTCAATCATGCCCACCCGTTTCGGGAAGGAAACGGGCGAACCGGAACACTCTTCCTGCACCGACTCGCCGCCGACACCCGATATCAGCTCGACTTGTCGCGGGTGAGCAGAACCGAGTGGGTATCCGCGTCGAGGGATTCTGCGCCTTTCCGGCCCACCGGGACCCCGTCGCCTCGCCCGTTCATCGATCTGTTCAATCGCGCGCTGACTCGCTGACGAGCCCGGTGAACGGAGCGCCGCTTTGCACTATCACCACAAGCATCCCGTCATCCGAACCGGACTCGTGGATCTCGCCAGGGCTCCACAACACTGCCTCGCCTGACGCCATCGAGACCCGTCGACCGTCGTCTTCGGCTACCCAGCCCGAGCCGTCCACGACGACGTACAGCTGCCAGAGGTTCGCAGAGTGCTTCCCCAACAGGCTGTTCGGCCGACACCACGCGAAGTGACTCCTGAATTCTCCACCGTCCACCGAACGGGCGAGCTGCATCATGGTGATGTTCCGGCTGCCGTACTCGTCGGCG
The DNA here is from genome assembly GCF_003797745.1 of Rhodococcus sp. WS1. Taxonomy (NCBI): domain Bacteria; kingdom Bacillati; phylum Actinomycetota; class Actinomycetes; order Mycobacteriales; family Nocardiaceae; genus Rhodococcus; species Rhodococcus sp. WS1. The sequence continues at coordinate 391,002 of NZ_RKLZ01000001.1, forward strand.
TCCAGGCTTCCTTGGGGCAGTGTCACGAATCGCATGGCTGAGTGTCGCTCACCTCGTCGACCTCCACAATGACCAACCCATGAATGACCAATGATGACAACCACCGCGGACTGAACACCGTTACTGCTGAGTGAGCACCGCTTCCGACACGCTGGAAGCGGTGCTCACTCGAAGAAAAGGGTGCTCACTCGACCATCAACCGGGCAGCGCGAACTCTCCTGCGTCGGACCAGCGCTGACGCTCGGCTCCGAATGCGACGGACTGCATCGCGCGGAACTCCTCGATCGAGCGCGAGTTCGACGCGAGGAACTCCTGATGCTCAGCCAGCGAGAAGCTGCCGTCCTCGATCTCGACTCCCCCGCCGCGGCCGGCCGCAGTGTCCGCGCGCAGATCCATCAGCTCTTCCGGCTCGACGGGGTACCAGGAGATCCGGTCGAAAAATCGCAGCAACCAGGGAGTGCCCTCCTCGAACGGGCCCGACTTCGCGGGGTGACGGTGATTCCACACCTGCGTCGTACGCCCGACGAACTGGTACCCGCCCGGGCCTTCCATGCCGTAGATGCAGAGGTAAGCCCCACCGATCCCGACGGCGTTTTCGGGGGTCCAGGTGCGGGCGGGGTTGTACTTGGTCGTGACAAGGCGATGACGTGGGTCGAGCGGCGTCGCGACCGGAGCTCCGAGGTAGACGTCGCCGAGCCCGAGCACCATGTATTCTGCGCCGAAAACGGTGTCGAACACGTCGTTCACGGATTCGAGACCGTTCATCCGGCGGATGAACTCGATGTTCCACGGGCACCACGGCGCGTCTGCGCGCACTCCGTGCATGTACCGCTGGATCGCTTCGCGCGTAGCCGGGTCGTCCCACGACAGTGGCATCCGCACAGTGCGACTGGGCACAACAAGTTCGTTGGCAGCAGGCAAGGTGTCCTCCGCCTCGGCGAGCATTCCCATCAGTTTGCCGACGGGCAGCACGTCCGGGTCGACGCGGACCTGCAGGCTACGGATTCCCGGGGTGAGATCGAGTAGTCCGGCCGGCTTCTCGGCTTCGAGTCGCTGATGCAGTGCATGTGCACGCGCACGTAGCGCCAGGTCGAGATTCATGTCGCCGTATTCGACCAACACATTGTCATCGCCTGAGCGCCGGTACGTGACCGCGGTGTCGCCGTCACGGCGGGCTATGACGCCGTCGTCGCCGTCACCACCGGAGGAATGCACAACCGAATTGGACGCTCGACGCGATACTCCGAGGTCACGGCGGGAGGCTACCCGGTCGGCGCGGACCGGCACGAAGCGAATCTTGTTCCCGGGAGACAACTGTCCAAGCTTCCAGCGATCAGCAGACACCACCGTGATCGGGCAGACGAAGCCGCCGAGGCTCGGTCCGTCGGGTCCGAGGAGGATGGGCGTGTCGCCGGTGAAGTCGAGTGCACCGATCGAATACGCGTTGTCGTGGATGTTCGAAGGGTGAAGTCCCGCTTCGCCGCCGGTGGTTCTGGCCCAGTCAGGTTTCGGACCGATCAACCGGACTCCGGTGCGGTCGGAGTTGAAGTGGACCTCGTACTCGGTCGCGTACAGCGTGTCGATGTCGGAGCGGGTGAAGAACTCCGGCGCCCCGTGCGGGCCCTCGGTCACCGCAAGTTCCCAGCACGTGTGTATCGCCGGAACATGCTCGGCGGGAACACCTCCCGCTGCCCCGGTCGCCTGTCCGAGTTTGAGAACGTCCCCCGCCCGCAAAGTCCTACCTTCGTGTCCACCGAACCTGCCCAGGGTGAAGGTCGACGCACTGCCGAGATAGTCGTCGGTCTCGATTCCGCCCTGTACGAGTACGTAGATGCGCAGTCCTGGGCCGCTGAGCGTCCCGACGTCGAGCACCGCTCCAGCGGGGACGAAAACAGGACGCCACTGACCGTGGGCGATGCCGTCGACGGTCACAGACACTGGAGCGCCCGTGACGCACACCGTGGTGTCCTCGTCGAACGTCATCGCAGGTCCGGCCATCGCGCATTCGATGCCGGGTGCGCCTTCGGGATTTCCGAGTGCGGTGTTTCCCAACCGAAACGACAGGTCGTCCATCGGGCCCGACGGTGGGACACCGATCTGCCAGTACCCGACGCGCCCTGGATAGTCCTGAACCGTCGTCAACATTCCGGGACGCACGATGGTCAGTTTTGCGTTCATTCGTCTGCCTCCGGCCGTGTGACGATCATGCGGACGGCCGTCGGATCGAAGCCGTTGCACGGGTTGTTGATCTGCGGGCAGTTGGACACGAGGACGAGCGCGTCGCGTTCGGCACGCAACGCGAGCCGCTTGCCTGGCGCAGACAGTCCGTCGACGATTCCGAGTGTGCCGTCGGGGTCGACCGGGACGTTCATGAAGAAGTTGATGTTGGACACCAGGTCCCGCTTACCGAGCCCCCATTTGGCGCCCTCGACGAGGAAGTTCTCGACGCACGCGTGCTGATGCTTGGTGTGGTGGCCGTATCGCAGGGTGTTCGATTCCTGTGAGCACGCGCCGCCGACGGTGTCGTGGTTTCCGACCTCGTCCGCGACCAGGGTCATGAGCGGAGTTCCGTCGTCACTGCGGAGCACGGATCCTGTGGTCAGAAACAGATTCTGCTGCGCTGTGACCGTCGCTGCTGCCGAGTACCGAACGCTGTGATCGTCACTGGCGTAGACGAGTGTGTCGACGGCTTGATTTCCGTGCAGATCGACGATGGTCAGGACGTCGCCGGCGCGGACAACTGCGGACCACGGCCCGAACGCTTCAGTAATCTCGTCGAGGATCACCGTTCCGGGAACGAGGGCGGGGACATCCAAGGTGGTGGTCATGCGATCTCCTCCAGGTTCGAAGCCGTCCAGGCATCTTCGGTATTGAGCACTGCGCGTTGGTATTCCGGCCCGAGATCGTCAAGGCTGCCGAGTTCGTCGGCCGCGTTCCACGCGAGCACTTCGAGGGACGTGGTGGGAAACTCCAGCGCCGGATCGAGTGGGTGCGCGGTGTTGGCGATCATCACGATGACCGGCAGGTGGATCAGAAGGTCGACCGTCGCGCCGGCGCCGGCGGAACCCGTACTGGTGAGAGCGCCGTCCGCCTCGACGCGGACACCATGGAAGAAGGACAACGGTGGCGCTATGTCCTGCGGCCCGAGTCCGTTCTTCGCGGCAGCGACGGTGAACAGTTCACGACCGGCGGGTGAGGCACTGTGCAGCGAACCCTGCCCGTACTTCGCCTCGTTGGTAGCGCGTGACGTCGTTCCACAGAACGCGTCGTGGTGCCCCGACGTGTCGGCGACCACCGTCGCGAGTACTCGCCCCTGATCGGAGAGCAACGGGTGCCCGACACCGAGATAGGCCTGCCATGGCACCTTGACGGTATCGGCGACGTTGAGACGCTCCCAGGGGGCGTCGGCGCGGTAGAGCAAGATGTTTGCACAGGCGCTGCCGACGATGTCGCAAAGTCGTAATCGGGTTCCACGGGCGAGAACCTTGGTCGTGTATCGCCCACCCGGCACTGTTTCAGCCCAGGTCAGACGTTCGGGAGCGACGTCCTCGGGCGGGTTCGGCCAGCGGGTGGCCGGCAACACCGGCATGGAATCGGTGATCGTTCCGGCTTGAGAACGGGCATGCTCACGCGCTCCGGCGGTGGTCTGAGTACTCATGGTCAGGCTCCGATCGTGACGGGATTCGGGGTGGCGCGGCCACGTGGGAAGCAAGCGACTCCCAGCCCCACGACCAGCGCTACCGTGATGGGCGCGGCCCACTGCAGAATGGGGTACTCCCCCGTAGGGTTGAAGATCTCGGCTCGTGGCCAGGACAGGTTGATCACCATCAGCGCGCCGTACACAACCGCGGCGATGTTGACCGGAACTCCCCAGATGCCCAGGGAGAAAAGCTTTTTGCCTTCGGCGTCGAACTTGGGGCCGACTGCCGTGCGAGGCCATCCCTTGAGACGCTGAACCAGCAGCGGCACCGTCACCATGAGGTAGGCCAAGTAGATCAAGATGATGCATACGCTGGACAGGGTTGCGAAAATTGCCGAGTTGCCTACGTTGACGGCCAGGACGGCAATGCAGACCAGACCGATGAGGACGGACGGCGCGATAGGTGTTCCGGTGCGGGGGTTGACCTTTGCCAGTACCTGCGAGGCAGGAAGCCGCCCGTCGCGGGCCATGGAGAACATCAGCCGTGAAGCAGCAGTCTGAATGGCCAAGGTGCACACGAACACTGCGATCGAGACGTCGATCAACAAGACCGTGCCCCACGGCGAACTCAGAATGGAGGTCAGTACGTACGGCAAACCTTCCGTGGCCAGGCGTCCGTCGGTCAGTGAGGGCGCTGCCATCAACGCGCCGAGGATCATCAAGCCGCCGCCGAGCGCGGAAGCGGAGAGTGCAAGGCGGATCGTACGAGGTGCGACGCGTCGGGGGTTGCGGGTCTCCTCGGCCAGTTCGCCTGCCGAACCGAAGCCGACCATGACGTAGGCAGCCATCAGTCCGGACATGATCCACGCCCAGGCGTATCCGGGCTGACCGCCGGCACTGCCGGTGTCGAGGACGACGTCCGGTCCGCGCTGAGCGTGGGTGAAGAACATCCCGATCACCGCGATGACACCGACGATTTCGCAGGTCACGCCGATGTTGTTGATACGCGACATCCAGTTGACGCCGATGCAGTTGATGAAGGTGGTCAGAACCAGAAGTACCGAACCGAGCAGTACGGCATTGGCAGCACCGCTCGAGGAGGTGAGTGCACTGTCCTCGCCGATGATCTGGAACCCGCTCCACACATTGGGGAGCACGACCTGCAAGGCGATCGCGGCGGCGGACGCGGTGACGATCTGAGCGAGAATCATGAACCAACCGGCGAACCAGCCGACGATTTCACCACCCATCCGCCGCGACCACTGGTAGATGGCGCCCGAAATCGGATATCTGGCAGCAAGTTCCGCGAAGTTGAGAGCAACCATGAACTGACCGATGAAGACGACGGGCCAGGTCCAGAAGAACGCCGGACCCGCGAAACCGAAACCGAGGCCGAACAATTGGAAGATCGTGGTCAGGATGGAAACGAAGGAGAAGCCCGCGGCGAACGACGCGAACTTTCCCAGCGATCGATGCAGCTGCTGCTCGTAGCCGAACTCCGCGAGGTCACCGTCGTCGTGAGGCGAAGAGGCGAGTGCGGATGCGGTGGTGGGCTGCGCAGCCGGGGTGGTTGCACTCAACGGCGTACTCCTTCGGCGAAGCGATTCAGGGGCGAATAACTGTCGATTGATAGTTTTCGCGAAATCCACTCGCCGCAGGTGACGCCCGCGTATACGATTCGCCTGATTCTGTAACAGGCTCGTTGAGTACGTTTCGAGCACGTGACCGAATGCTCACAGCGACGGCCACCCCGCATGTAAGGCCAGAGCCTGCCACTATGGAAGGCGTGACCAACTCCGGCCCCGGACGACCCCGCCTGACCGCTCGCCGACGCCCGGGTGGGACTGCCCGGGCGGAGATCTTGGATGCAGCCGCTGAACTGTTCACCACCCGAGGCTTCGCCGCGACGTCGACACGCCACATCGCCGAAGCAGTCGGAATGCGTCAGGCGTCGCTGTACAACCATTTCGCCACCAAGGACGACATCCTGGTTGCACTGCTCGCCGACACCGTGACTCCGGCGCTCGACTTCGCGGAGAATCTCAGGCCACTCGGCACCTCACCCGAGGTGAAGCTGTACGCGCTTTCGTACATCGACGCGGCCCAACTGATCACCGGACGGTGGAACCTCGGTGTCCTCTATCTCTTGCCGGAACTGAGAAGCGACAGGTTCATGTCGTTCCGAGCCGATCGCGATCGGCTTCGCGAGCAATACCGGGCCCTCGCCCAGACAGTGCTCGACGCGATTGACGATCCAGCATCAACTCACCTGGCCGAGCTTCCGTTTCGCCTGGTGGAAAGCGTGATCAGCGCGCGAGCCGACGCACTCGAAGGCACCCCGATCCCCGACGCCGCCGTCATCGCCGGGTCGGCACTGCACATTCTGGGGTGGCGCCAGGATCTTGATCCCATCCACACGGAAGCAGCAGAGCTCATTGCGAACGCAGAAACGTCGAAATTGTCCGGGGCTGCATCAGCTCCGGACAATTTCGACGCAATGAGGACCTAAACGGCCACGAGACTAGACCGAGAGGGACTGTCCCGGGAAGATCAGGTTGATGTTCGGGACCTGGCTGGCGAGGTTCTCGAGCGAGATGCCGTGTGCAGCAGCGATCTTCGACAGGGTGTCGCCTGCCTTGACCACGTAGTTGCCGCTTCCGGTGCTTGCTGCCGGAGCCGACTCGACGGAAGCCTCAGCGGTGACGGGGGCTGCTGCGGCCTCGTAGTTGCCTGCGGTGGTGCCGGTGGTCAGGTACTGACCGCAGACGGGCCATGCGCCGACGCCCTGGCCTGCGAGAACGTTCTCGGCGACACGGATCTGCTCAGACTGGCTGGCGTTGGCAGCGTTGCCCGATCCACCGAATGCGTTCCAGGTGCTCTGCGTGAACTGCAGTCCGCCGTAGAAGCCGTTTCCGGTGTTGGCGGCCCAGTTACCGGAGGACTCGCAGTTTGCGACTCCGGACCAGTCGTGGCCGGCTGCCGAAGCGGTGCCGGTGCTCATGGCGAGCGGGATTGCGACGACTGCGCCTGCGGTTGCAACTGCGCCGAGGGCGCGCTTGAAGGTGATGCTGGTCATTGGGTAAATCCTCTCCGCTACCGCGGACGAGGTCGGCCCGGACGCTTTCACGTCTCGTCGATCGACTCGCCTGTTTCACTCCTGCCCCGCGAAGGTTTCGGGAGTACCGGACCCGCGGGGCAGAAGCACGCAGTTGCGGGTCGGTGTTTGCCCGGTAGTTTCGGGCTGTCAACGACCGTAGGCGATGGTCACGGATTGGTCACGGGGCAGTTTTCCGGCACTGCCGTACCAGATTCAGTCGAGATTCAAGAAATAACCACAGGTCAACTAGTTGATTCGAGCTTCAACCATACCGATCGTTATCCGTCCGTTATGTGGCAACCGTCACTGCGATTTTGTGACCCACCGCACCGAAACGGGCGTGTCGGAACGCAAAACAGCCCCATTCAAATGTTAAGAGAGTCCTGGCAACGAGCAAAAACCAACCGCCCCAATCATTATGGAGAATGAACTGGTGATCGTCGCAGTAGAAGGACCCAGCGCCGCCGGCAAGACCACCTGGTGCCGAACCCAACTCGGTGGACAAACCGCAGCGGAAGGATTCGTCGCCGAGTATCAGCCCACGGGGCGCGAGCCGGACGGCACGGATCTCGACATCCAGGCAAGTTACTGGGCAACGGTCAATTCGAAGCGATGGTCGCAAGCGGAAGAACTCGAATCGAGAACCGGGATCGCGCTCTGCGACAGCGACCCGCTGAAACTGCACTACAGCTGGTGTCTCGCCGCGGTGGGCGCCGCACCTCGGGAGCGATTCGAGTACGAGCTCGAGGCAGTCGAGACGGCTTTTGCGCGCCTCGAACTGGGTCTCGCGGATCTGACCGTCATCTCGATACCGTCACCGAAGCAACTTCGACTGCAGCGCGAAGGAGACCCCAGCCGCCGACGACGGCATTTCGAGCTTCACGCGGCGCTCGCCGAGCCGCTCACCCACTGGTACTCGGCGGTGGACAGGGTGGATCCAGGTCGCGTTCTGTGGGGCTTCCCGACACTGCTCGATCTTTCGCGCTGTCCCCCACCTCGATCGGATCGCAGCGATCCGGGCCTCCTGCGCGCGATGATCAACGAGTTGCCGCCACTCCCCACGTAGCAAGCGGCTGCTCGATCTCAGCGCGCTCGTTCGACCCTGGCCTCGTCCCACACCGGAGACTCGCTCTCGTACACGTTCCCGTCCGATCCGAATACCAGGAACCTGTCGAACCCGCGCGCGAACCAACGATCGTGGGTTACCGAGATGACGGTGCCGGCAAACTGTGCAATGCCCTGTTCGAGCGCGTCAGCCGAATGAAGGTCGAGGTTGTCGGTCGGCTCGTCGAGCAGCAACATCGTGGCGCCGGAAAGCTCGAGGAGCAGAATCTGCAGGCGCGCCTGCTGTCCGCCGGACAGGTCGTCGTACTTCTGTTCGGCTGCTTGGGACAATCCGTAACGGTCGAGCGCGCGGCTCGCCGCCTCACGCCCCATTCCGTTTCGGTGTTCGTCGCCCATGTGCAGGATCTCGAGCAGCGTGTTCCCGGTCAGATCAGGCCTGGAATGGGTCTGCGCAAACAATCCGGGACGTACCCGGGCACCCAGCGTCGCAGTACCCCCGTGCTCGACCGGCGCGATGTCGAGCGCCTCGACGGGCAGATGCTCGGTCCCCGGATCGGTCCCACCACCCGCCAAGAGACGAAGGAAATGTGACTTCCCGGATCCATTGGAGCCCAGCACGGCAACCCGATCTCCGTACCAGATCTCGGTGTCGAAAGGCTTCATCAATCCGGTCAGCTCGAGATCCTGACATACCAACGCGCGCTTGGCGGTTCGCCCGCCCGCCAGCCGAACTGTCACCTTCTGCTGAAGTGGAATCGCTTCGGGTGGCCCTGCCTCCTCGAACTTCGCCAACCTGGTTTGCGAGGCGTGATACCGCGCAGCGACGCCGTCGTTGAACTTGGCCTTTTCACGCAATCGCAGAACCAGGGCACGCAGTTTCGCGTGCTCCTCGTCCCAGCGTCGACGCAGTTCTTCGAATCGAGCGTTGCGATCCTCGCGGGCCTGGTGGTAGCTGGCCAGCCCAGCGCCGTGGGTCCACGACGTTGCGCCGCTGATTCCGGGCTCGAGCGTCACGATGTGGGTGGCCGCGTTGGCGATCAGTTCGCGGTCGTGGCTGACGAACAAAACCACTTTCGACGATTCCGAGATCGTCTTTTCCAGCCATCGCTTGCCCGGAACATCGAGGTAGTTGTCCGGCTCGTCCAGCAGGAGTGCGTCGTCGGGCCCAGCGAACAGTGCTTCGAGAACCAACCGCTTCTGCTCGCCACCGCTGAGCGAGTTGGCCGCGCGCCACTTCGCACGGTCATAAGGAACACCGAGAGCCGCGGTAGTGACCTTGTCCCAGAAGTCTTCGGTCTCGTAGCCGCCCACATCGGCCCAATCGGCCAGCGCATGCGAATACTTCATTTGAGTTGATTCCTCGTCGCGCTCGATCATCGCGTTTTCTGCCGTATCGAGCGCCAGTGCTGCATCCCGGATCCTCGCCGGAGAGACGGACAACAAAAGATCGCGCACGGTGGACTCGTCGCGAACCTGGCCGACGAATTGCCGCATCACGCCCAGTGTTCCGGATCGAGTGACAGCTCCCTCGTCAGCGACGGCGTCTCCGGCGACAATGCGAAGCAATGTCGTCTTACCAGTCCCGTTGGGCCCGATCAGTGCAGTTTTTGCACCGTTTCCGACCCGAAAGCTGACACCGCTGAGCAGTTGTCGACCATCAGGAAGGAAGTAATCGACGTCGGCGATGTTGAGGTGGGTCACGCTCTCAAGGGAACCCTACCCACGGCGATCTGCCAAACCATTATTCCTGCCTTCGGTGTCGAGTTCACGACCGTCATGGGATCGTCCGACCGCATCGAGCGCGGCCAGATATCCGAAAACCATTGCGGGACCGATAGTTGCACCTGGACCGGCATAGGTATGACCCATGACCGGCGAGCTGGTATTACCTGCTGCGTAGAGCCCGTCGATGACCGAACCGTCGGCGCGCAACGCTCGCGCGCGAGCGTCCGTGTTGATGCCGCCCTTGGTCCCCAGGTCTCCGGGCACCATCTTCGCGGCATAGAACGGACCCTTCGTGAGTTCTCCGAGGCTGGGGTTGGGCTTGTTGGTGCAGTCGCCGTAGTAGTGGTCGTATCTGCTTGTCCCACGGCCGAAGTCGCGATCGACTCCGTCGCGCGCGTGACTGTTGAATCGTGTGATGGTCGCGGACAGCGCATCGCCCGGCACTCCGATCTCGGCAGCGAGTTCGGCGATCGATCCAGCTCGCACGATCGCACCCGATTCGATCCACGACCGAGGTATCGGCCTGCGCGCCGGCACTCCCGCGAACAGGTAACCGTCACGGTACGTCTGATCGAAGATCAGCCAAGCGGGGATGTTTTCAGCGGGTCCTTCACCTCGGCCGTACTTTCCGCCGAACATGGCGTGCGCGGCTTCGACGTAGGGAAGCGACTCGTTCATGAAGCGCTGACCGCTGGCGTTGACCATCAGGCTTCGAGGCAACGAGCGTTCCGCCAAGGCGAACCACGGGCCTTTGGGCAGCGGAATCGACGGGGCCCACCACGCGTCGTCCATGTACGAAATTGCCGCGTCGACGCGCAGAGCGGCACGGATACCATCCCCGGTATTGGTCGGTGCCCCGAGAGTCCACTGCGCACTACTCGGCCGGCGCTGGTACTCGCCTCGCATGTCGTCGTTGTTGTCGAACCCGCCGCACGCGAGGATTACACCGCATCGAGCGTGCATGGTTGTCTGCACTCCCCCGGACTCGAGTCGCGCACCCACGACACGATCATTGTCGGTAACCAAATCCACAAGCCTCGTTCCGAGCTCGACCGTCACTCCGGCGTCCCGAACTCCGAGCATCAGTTCCGCCATGAGCGCCGGCCCGAGCCCGATCAGCTTCTTCTTCCGAGCTTTTGCGACCAGGGATCTCATTCCCACCCGAAGCATTCGCACCGGCCCCCGCCAATGCCGAACCCCCGTGCTCAGCCAACGGTAATCAGATTGTTGGACAACCATGTTGAGTGGCACCTTCATGTACGGCGGATGAAGGGTCGCGAGATCGTCGCCCAGAGCTCGCGCGTCGAACGGGCGCGGCTCGCACGAGCGGCCGCTTGCAAGTCCGCCAGGTGCCTCCGGAAAGTAGTCGGAGTAACCCTTCACCCATTCGAGCTCGAGTGCGGAGTGCCGAATCAGGAAATCGAGGGCTTCCGGGCCTCGATCGATATACGTGTCGATACGGTCGGTGTCTGCATCCTCTCCGACAATGCTCTTCAGATATGTTCGCGCAGAGTCGATATCATCCGCCGGCGCCTCGCGGCGAAGTATCGAGTTTCCCGGAATCCACACTCCGCCCCCGGACCGGGACGACGAACCGCCCCAGTACTCCGACTTCTCCACGAGAATTGTCGAGAGTCCGTTGCGTGCTGCAGTGATGGCTGCGGACATGCCGGCAGCCCCCGATCCCACAACGATCACATCCACCGCTGGTACATCCACTACCGAGAGCTCGGAGTTTCGAGAGTTCTCGTTCATCACTGGTCACGACCTTTCGTGTCATCGTCATCCTGCGTGCGCCACCGGGATCCCTGAACCGCGTCGAGTGCCCCCTCGACGCACACGGGAAGTGATGCCCCACGCTTCTGGGGGTTACGTATCCATTGCCGATAGCCGAACTCCGCCGCCGCCAACATCAAGTGAACGAGTAGTCCTGGTCGGCTGTCATTTTCAGGATCGAGTTGCATTCGTTGTGCCACCAACTCCACCAACCGATCACGATGCTCGGGCGCGATCAGCGCGACTCGATCCATCAGGTGCGGCGCGGTGCGGAACGCTGCTCGCCACTGATCGATCTCCGCGGACTCGAAAGCATTGGAACGCTCGAGGATTGCCCGCGAGATCGCAAGATCAGCCGACTCAGATGCCGGGCGATCCTCGAGCAGTGTCACGATCCCGGCACCGCCCTGCCTGACCGGGTCCAACAGCAGATCCTCCTTGTTACGAACGTGCCGGAAGTACGTACTCGCCGACACCCCCGCTGCTGCCGCAATCTGCTCGGTGGTCACATCCTCGAAACCGTCACGCGCGAACAGATCGAATGCCGCACGTTGAATGTCTGCTCGCACCTGCAACCGTTGTCTCTCCCGTAGTGACATCAGCAACGTCCTCCCGCCTCGGCCGAGATCCGGCCATTCTCGATAATGCGAGTCTCACCTATTGTGACAGTCACTGTCAATATCCAATTCTCTGTCAGATATCAGCAGACCCCGGCATTTCGTTGACAGGGCAGTCCATGTCATCCTCCGGACCGATGTGCTGGTCAGCGCCGTAAGGCACAGTTCTCCTCATGATTGAACTGAGGGGATTGACCAAGGTTTACGGACCGACGAAAGCGGTGGACGATTTGTCGTTCACGGTCAAGCCGGGCATCGTGACGGGCTTTCTGGGCCCCAACGGTGCGGGTAAGTCGACGACGATGCGGATGATCCTGGGTTTGGATCAGCCGACGTCGGGTGCGGCGTTGATCGACGGCAAGCCGTACCGCGAGCTCAAGACACCGCTGCGGACTGTCGGCGCGTTGTTGGATGCGAAGTGGGTGCACCCCAATCGCAGTGCGCGGGCGCATCTGCAGTGGATGGCCGCTTCGAACGGGATCCCGAAGTCCCGCGTCGACGAGGTGCTCGGGTTGGTCGGATTGTCCGAGGTGGCGGGCAAGAAGGCCGGCGGGTTCTCGTTGGGTATGTCGCAGCGTCTCGGGTTGGCGGGTGCGTTGTTGGGTGATCCGAAGGTGTTGTTGTTCGACGAGCCGGTCAACGGTCTCGATCCGGAGGGCATCGTCTGGATTCGTAAGTTCATGCAGCGGTTGGCGGCCGAGGGCCGCACGGTGCTGGTGTCGAGTCACCTTCTCTCGGAGATGGCGTTGACGGCGGAGCAGTTGGTGGTGATCGGTCGGGGTCGGTTGATTTCGGATTCGACGGTCGCGGAGTTCGTGGATCGCTCGTCGGAGTCGACGGTGCGCGTGCGCAGCCCACAATTGGACGCTCTCCATGCCGCATTGACTGCCCACGGACTGACTGTCCGCGAGGAGCATTCAGGATCGGAGCCGGTGTTGGTGGTCGTGGATTCGACCACTGATGTGATCGGCGGTCTGGCTGGTTCGCAGGGAATCGTATTGCACGAGTTGGCGTCTGTGCAGGGATCGCTCGAGGACGCGTTCATGAAGTTGACCGGAGACGATGTCCAGTACCACGCATCCGGTATCGATCCGGGTGCCGGAGCCCACCACACAAACACACAGCACGCTATGGGAGGTGCACTGTAATGGCTGTTCTCAGTGCTGAACGTATCAAGATCACCACGACCAAGTCGCCGCTGTGGTGCACGATCACAATCATCGTCCTAGGGTTGGGCGTCGCCTGGATGATCGGGCGTTCGTCGAGTTCGAGCATTCAGGCGTACAACGACGAAGCCGCATCAGGAACTCCTGATTTCGAGAAGTTCCTCCCCACGTTCAATGAAGCGGGACTAGGAGTTTCCGGCTTCGGCGTCATGGTCCTGATGATCATGGCGGCCCTCGCGATTACCAGCGAATACCGCTTCGGCATCATCCGCACCACCTTCCAGGCCATCCCGAGCCGGGCTTCGGTCCTGATCGCCAAAGCCGGCCTGATCGGCGCCTTCGGCGCGGCGCTGTCCTTCGTTCTCATGCTCGGCGCGGTATTCATCACCAAAGCTGCTGCAGGCTCTGAAGGTTCCACCAATCTGGCACTCGACAACGCCGATGCCTGGCGCGCCGTCTACGGCGTACCGATCTTCGCCTTCCTCTGCGTTGTCCTTGCCATCGCCGTCGGAGCACTCCTCCGGCAATCTGCCGGCGCTATTGCATTGCTCCTGCTCTGGCCGCTGCTCATCGAGAGCCTGTTCGGCATGTTCGGATCCTTCGGTAGAAACGTCACACCGTTCCTCCCGTTCGCCAACGCCGACCACTTCCTCTCTTCGGGTTCGAGCACCAATTTCCATTGGGGCCCTTGGGGAAGCCTGTTCTACTTCGCAGCATTTGTGCTGGTGGTTTTCGGAATCAGCATCGCCGTCGTCAACAAGCGCGACGCCTGACCTAACACCAAGACTGGTCGTACCGGAGATGTTCCGGTGCGGCCAGTTTCTTGTTGCCACAACCGCGGTCAATAGAAGTTAGGATAGGCTCACTTCCATCTGATTTGGCAACGAACTGAGGCAACGGACAGCGATGCAGACTCTGACAACCCAGACTATTTCCACTCCGGGCACCGAAATGCGTGTGTGGCGCACGCCGGCGCTCGATCGGAAATGCGTGGTCTTTCTGCATGGCGCCGGAGTTGATCATCGAATGTTCGACGACCAGGTCGCGGAACTCGCGGGCGCCTATTCCCTGGTGCTGCCCGACCTACGCGGTCAAGGGCTGTCGATTCTCGAGGAAGGCCACCGCGCCACTCTCGACACTGTGATCGACGACGTGAAGGTCATGCTCGACTCGCTCGGAATCGATCGCGCAAGCATCGTCGGACACTCGTTCGGCGGAAACATCGCGCAGGAGTTCACCCATCGTCATGCGAATCGAGTAGACAAGCTCGTCATGATCGGCAGCCCTGGCCAGCACCGGGAAATGAGTGGAGCCGCTGCCTCGGCAATCAAAATCGGCACGCATTTGTATCGACGGATTCCGTGGGGTTCCTTTGCCTTTTACAGTGGCCGGTGGTCGAGTCGAAATCCCGCAACTCGCAGATACGTTGCAGACTGCATGCTGGCCGCCGGACGGCAGACCTGGCTGGATCTGGGAACAAGCGGGTTCGCGTCACTCTGCCCGGTGGATACGGCACCCCGAAAGGAGACCCTCCTGATGCGGGGAGAGGTCGACATGCCGCGCCAACTCGATCGAATCTACGACGCCCTGAGCGATCAACTACCGGACCTGATTCGCCGGGTGGTGATCACCGGCGTCGGACATCAATGCACACAGGACAATCCGGAAGAGGTCAACCGCGCGCTGGTCGAGTTCTTGGCAGACTGACCTCACGTGTCAGCGTTCCAGGTGCGCGGCAAGCTCTTTCATCCAATCGAGGAATGCCGGCGGGCCGTCGAACTGGACGCCGTCGACAGCAGCCACTTCCGGTGCAATGTCATCGCCCTTGACCACCAACGCTTCTCCACCCGAGGCAAGGACAGCAGCAAAGGCAGGTAGGTCACCACGGTCGTCGCCCGCGTACGCGACGACGTCGACGCCTGCGGTGGCGATCGCGCGAAGGAGGCCTGTCCCCTTGTCCTCCTCAACGGGTGGACGCAATTCTTCGACCAACTTGCCGGGCTCACGCCGCAACCCGGTCCGGCTCGCGATTTCTGTCGTCGCTGCTTCCACCAGGCGCTGCGCGACCGCTCGATCCGCGGCCCGACGCCAATGCACAGCCACCGCAAGGCCTTTGCTCTCGACGTGGATGCCAGGAACTGACTGAGAGTCGAACAGGCGACGCAGTTCGGCTTCTGCTTCGGCGACGGCATCACTGAACGCAGCGACGGCCGGAAGCACTTCGATTCCGTTCTCCGTCCAGGTCTCGACGCCGTAGGAACCCATGAGAACAACCGAATCCAGACTCAGTCGTTCTCGCAAGAACGACGCCGGCCGTCCCGAGAGCAAGCCCACCACGCCGAAGTGCCTCGACAAAGTCGCGAGCACCTCCTCGGCACCGGGCAGGAGCGCACTGGCCGACGGATCGTCGACGATAGGTGCAAGCACACCGTCGAAATCCATCACCAGCCCACAGCGAGCTGGATCGGACGTGAGTCGGAGGATGACGTCCGAAGCGGTTCGCATGGTTCGAGTGTGCCAAATCGATCGCACCCGCAATACCAACACCGGATCAGAATGTAATCTCTGCCACTTCGTCCAGGTTGTCCGGAAAGCGCAGGGTGAGCCGTGTCCACTCCCCTCCGGCGCCGATTCCGTCCGTTACAGTTCTCACGACGCTTACCAACTGGGGGGTAATGATGAGCGAATTGACTGTCGTCACTGACGACATCCGAAGGTACGGCTCGACGTCGGCCGAAGCTGCAGGACACATCGCGCAGGCCGCCGCCGTCGATCTGGGCGCCAACATCGCGGCAGTCGCACCAGCCGTCGGTCCTGTCGGCATCGAGTTTCTCGCGGCATTCGCGCGCGCCCAGGCAACTCACACCAAAGATGTTGCAGCACTGGCGACCTTCTACGCCGGCAACGCAGCAACGGCGAGTGCAGCCGCTCAGGCCTACGACACCACAGATCTTTCAACCGCGTCAGATCTCGCCGGCATCGCTGGATCGACGGACGTGACCGCGTGAACAGCGATCGCGTCGACACCGATCGCATGAACACCGAAGACGACTCGACGACGGTCCTCGAATTCCTTCAAAGTGGTGCTCCGGCCCCGGCATTGCCGAACAACACGGTCGAATCGATGCTCGCCGGCATACCGGTTCCGGCATTACCCGGAATCGAAGATCTGTTCGCGCCGTTGATCGAACTCGGGAAGAGCCTCGGCACCGGCACTTTTGCCGGCACCGATCCCGTCGGCATCTTCAACCAGGCGTCCACTCTCATCGACCAAGCCATGGGATTGTCCCAAAGGGCGGTCGCCGAGGTGGGCCAGACCTGGAACAGCACCGGCAGTGAAGCCGCGACCGAACTGTCGCGATCCGCCCAGAACAGCGGCGCAGAATTGAGCGAACGCGGAACCGCGATATCGAAAACCGCTGCTGCCGCCGCGGAATCGGTGCAGCGAGGCAACGCGAATCTCGCGGCGATCGCGCAGTCCTTCGCGACCACGGTTGCAGCTGCTGCACCGATCGCGTGGACACCACCAGGACAGGCGATGCTGATTGCCTCCGCAGCCGAACACATGCAGGCAGCCGTCGCGGCGGTGACACAGACTCGCGGGGAAATGCTCGGGCACACCGCTGCCATGAACGCCCTTGCCGGGTCGATCCCCGTGCCGACTCCACCGATCGGTGAGGCTCTCGCCAACCTTGCCACTCCGGGGGCGCTCGCCGACGCCGCCCGTCAGATCGCCCAACCTCTGGCGGCATCAGCCGCGTCGGCATCGCCGCTGTCTGGATCGCCGCTGTCTGGATCGACCGATGCCGGCGACGCACCGTTATCCGCGCACTCAGGAACCGATGCCGTTCGGACCGCGGCAGCGCAGGCAGGCGCCGGACTTCCGACCGGCGTCGACAAGCTGTGGGGCGCAGGCAATTCATCGACGTCACTCGCAGCCGGCGGGTCGCCGTCGCCCAGTGCGACAGCGAGCTCCGGCGGAGCATGGGTGGGTGGAAGCGGCACTACCGGTGGAACGATGAGAGGCGCAGCGGGAGTTGCTGCAGTTCAACCGGTTCCGGTAGCAACGCCCGGCCTGGGTGCACCATCTTCGGCGGTCGGCAGTAGCGGCATATCGCCGGGCGGCATGATGGGCGGCGGTCCTCGCGGAACGCGGGACGACGAGTCGTCACGCACGACTCCGGGGTATCTCGTCAGCGCCGGTGACGAAAACTCGATGGTCGACGATCTACCGATGGTGTCACCGCCCGTGCTCGGTGCCGAGAATCCCGATCAGTACCTGTTCCGAGATCTCTGATCGGGACTCCCCGGCCGGGGAGGCATTACAACCTCAAACGAAGCCCAACTCCCGTACCGCCGCACGCTCCTGCTCCAATTCGCTGACGGACAGGTCAATCCGTTCGCGTGAGAAGTCGTCGATCGCGAGATCCGGAACGATAGCGAATTCACCATCGGCACAGGTCACCGGGAAGGACGAGATCAATCCTTCGGGCACCCCGTAGGAACCGTCCGAACAGACGGCCATGGATACCCAGTCGTCCTCGGCCGTTCCGATCACCCAGTCACGGACGTGGTCGATCGACGCGCTGGCCGCACTTGCCGCAGAGGACGATCCACGCGCAGCAATGATGGCGGTGCCTCGCACCTGCACAGTCGGGATGAAATCGTTCTCCACCCAGTCTCGGTCGTTGATCACCGCGAGCGCAGGCTCACCCGCGACGGTCGCGTGGGACAGGTCCGGGTACTGCGTCGCCGAATGGTTTCCCCAGACGGACACCTTGCGCACCGACGACGCACGAACGCCGGTCTTCTTCACCACCTGCGCAATCGCTCGGTTGTGGTCGAGGCGCGTCAGCGCACTGAACCGAGTATCGGGTACATCCGGCGCGTTGTTCATCGCGATGAGAGCGTTGGTGTTGGCCGGGTTTCCGACGACCAGCACCTTGACGTCCGAGGCTGCGTTGTTGTTGATCGCCTTCCCATGCGCTGTGAAAATAGCGCCGTTCGCGCTCAGCAAGTCGGCGCGCTCCATCCCCTTGCTCCGCGGACGTGCACCGACCAGCATCCCGACGTTCGCGCCGGAGAAGGCGACATCGGGATCGTCGGTGATGTCGATGGAGCTCAGCAAGGGGAATGCGCCGTCTTCGAGCTCCATCGCGACGCCTTCGGCAGCGGACACGGCGGCGGGAATCTCGAGCAGTCGAAGTTTGATCGGTACGTCAGCGCCGAGCATCTCCCCCGCAGCTATGCGGAAAAGCATGCCGTAGGCGATCTGACCCGACGCTCCGGTCACCGTGACGGTTACGGGCGCAATACTCATTGCCGACTCCTCACCTGCCGTTTTCACGACTGTCCGTTCTACAACGCTGTAAGAACGGTTTCCACGCTAGTCGAGTAATCCGGCCACTTCGTGGTCCGTCAGTGTGGTTCTCGGCACTCGTCCCTCCGCCGTCACGAGTTCGACGGCGCGGTAGAGCGGACGCTCGGCCAGTCCGGCGCCGCGGGCTTCGGCACGCAACTGTTCGATCAGCACCGAGGACAACGCGGCAGCCGGTACCAACTCACTGGCCGCCAGGGCGTCGGCGAGCTTGCGGAGTGCAAGGATCTCCAACTCGCGCCCGCCCCCTGCCGTGTAGAGCGCCAGCGGTATTCGCACGGTGGACCGACCGTCACCGAGTGTCAGGCTGACCTCGCTGATCCGGCCGGATCGCACCGTCAACGCCGCCGTGAGCACCTCGGCCACGTCGACGTCGTTGGTGCGAAAACCAGCTTGTGCTCGAATCCTGTTGCCATACAAGGTGATATGCCGGCGCAGCGTCATCAGAATCGCCAGTGACGTCGGAACCGCGATGACGGCACCGACGATCACTCCGACCGTCACCGTCGAGAACACACTGACGATCAACCCGACGACCACACCGAAGACCACCACAACAACGGCAAACTTCTTCAGCCGCGGCGCGATCAACGCCACGGGAACCAGATCGAGCGAAACCGGTTCAGCCTCAGTGCTCAACGAGATCCCCGAGCTTGTCGACAACTTGGTCGAGCGGCACCGTCTCCTGCTCACCCGTCGCCAATTGTTTGACAACGACAACGCCCTCTTCGAGCTCGCGCTCGCCGAGAACCAACGCGACTGCGGCGCCCGAGCGATCGGCCGCTTTCATCGAGCCCTTGACGCCACGATTTCCGTACGCCAGGTCGACGCGAATCCCATTGGCACGCAACTGGTGTGCGATCTTCACCAGTGCCGCCTTCGCCTCGGCTCCCATCGGTACACAGAAGACGTCGACACGTGCCGGTGGCGCAACCGACTTACCCTCGGCCTCGAGCGCGAGAACCGTGCGGTCGACGCCGATTCCGAACCCGATCCCCGAGAGCGGCTGTCCGCCCAGCTGTTCCATCAGTCCGTCGTAACGACCACCACCACCGATTCCGGACTGGGCACCCAGTCCGTCGTGGACGAATTCGAAGGTCGTCTTGGTGTAGTAGTCGAGGCCGCGGACCATGCGCGGGTTGACGACGTAGGGAACTCCCAAGGCGTCGAGGTGCGCAAGCACCTCGTCGAAGTGGGCCTTGCAGCTCTCCGAGAGGTGATCGAGCATGAGCGGTGCGCCGGCCGTCATCTCGCGTACATCTGGGCGCTTGTCGTCGAGCACCCGGAGCGGGTTGATCTCGGCGCGTCGACGCGTGTCTTCGTCGAGCGGGAGTGCAAAGAGAAACTCCTGCAGCAGTTCGCGGTACTGCGGTCGGCAGGTGTCATCGCCGAGAGAGGTGATTTCGAGGCGGAAGCCGTCGAGCCCCAACGACCGGAATCCGGCGTCGGCGATCGCGATGACCTCAGCGTCGAGCGCGGGGTCGTCGATCCCGATGGCTTCGACTCCGACCTGCTGCAACTGGCGGTAGCGGCCGGCCTGCGGGCGCTCGTAGCGGAAGAACGGGCCCGCGTAGCTGACCTTGACCGGCAACTGTCCACGATCGAGGCTGTGCTCGATGACGGCACGCATGACACCGGCGGTTCCCTCGGGACGCAACGTCACCGAACGGTCACCGCGATCGGCGAACGTGTACATCTCTTTGCTGACGACGTCGGTCGACTCGCCGACACCGCGCGCGAACAGGCCGGTGTCCTCGAAGATCGGCAATTCGATGTGGCCGTACCCGGCCAACCTGGCGGCGCGCGTCAAACCGTCACGAACGGCGACGAATTCGGCTGACTGCGGCGGAACGTAGTCCGGAATTCCCTTGGGTGCAGAGAAGGTGCTGGCTTTACTCACGAGAGGTACTTTTCCTTATTTCTGTGCGCTGAGTCCAACGAGAAACGGGTTCGAGCTTCGCTCGGCGCCGATCGAGCTGTTGCCACCGTGCCCGGGCAGGACCACGGTCTCGTCACCGAGCACCAGTAGCTTGCGGGCGATCGAAGCGAGCAACTGCTCGTGATTTCCGCCTGGCAGGTCGCTGCGCCCGATGGAACCCTGGAACAGGGTGTCACCTGTGAACGCCAAGTCCGCGGGCCCGCTCTCGGTGTTCGCCTGGGTGCGGAACACCACCGATCCCTGCGTGTGCCCGGGCGTGTGGTCCACGACGAACGTCATTCCGGCCTCGGTGATCTTGTCTCCGTCACTCAGTTCGATCACCTCGTCCGGCTCCACGAACGTCATGCCCTGAATGAATTCCTTCATCGTCGGGCCGATCCCCCGTGCCGGATCGCTGAGCATGTAGCGATCCTCGGGATGGATGTACGCGGGCACGGAGTACCGCTCACAGACCTCGCGGGCCGACCACACATGATCGAGGTGACCGTGGGTCAGAAGTACTGCATTGACCGACATGTCCTTGGAGTCGAGATATTCGAAGAGCGGCTCGGCTGCATCCTGACCCGGATCGACGACTACGCATTCGCACGCGTCGTCCTGAGCGAGTATGTAGCAGTTGGTTTGGAACATCCCGGCCGGAAAACCAGTGACGAGCACGGGGGCAACTCCTCTTCGAAGGGTGGAAACGAACAACACGCTGTCGGTTACAGCCTAAGCTGCTGCCCCGCCAGTAAGTTCTCAGGTTGCAATGGGAGACTCTGACGACGAGTAGAGCCGCTTGCCGAAGCCGACCCCAGGGTGTCGCTCGGCGGGCCGACCACGATCCACCCGCGATACGGAGGACTACAGCAGTGCCGAGTAACGAGCAACGCCGCGAGGCGGCGAAACGCAAGCTCGAGCGTCAGCTCGAACGTCGCGCAGAACGTGCCCGCAAGCGCAAGCAGATGACGATAGCCGGAACTGCGCTCGGCGTGGTCGTCGTAGTCGGCGTCGTCGGTGGACTCATCTGGTTCAGCAATCGCAGTGACGACGACGCGAACACCACCAACACTGCTGCCGACGATTCGAGCCTCACGCCACAGACTGCGGGTGCAATGCCGGCCGGTCTGTCGACGCCGCTGGCCGACACGGTTTCCTGCTCGTACCCGGCTGACGGCGCTACCGCGTCCAAGGCCAACAACCCTCCTCGTACCGACGGGATTCCCACCACCGCGCCGGACGCGACGCCGAGCATCAGCGTCGAGACCTCGCAGGGAAACATCGGGCTCACGCTCGACGGAACGAAGTCTCCGTGCACGGTCAACAGCTTCGTGAGCTTGGCGCAGCAGGATTACTTCAACGACACCACCTGCCACCGCATGACGACGAGCCCCTCGCTCCAGGTTCTGCAGTGCGGTGACCCGTCGGGCACCGGCACCGGCGGACCGGGCTACGGATTCGACAACGAGTTCCCCACCACGGCGTACGCCACCACCGACCCGGCAGCGCAAGAGCCAGTCACCTACGCGCGCGGCACGGTTGCGATGGCCAACACCGGGGCACCCGGTAGCAACGGCAGCCAGTTCTTCCTCGTCTACGGCGACTCACAACTCCCGCCGCAGTACACGGTTTTCGGCACGATCGACGAGACCGGTCTCGCCACTTTGGACAAGGTCGCGGCCGGCGGATCGACACCAGAGGGCGACGGCAAGCCGAATCTGACCACCGACATCAAGACAGTAAGGCTCGACTGATGCGACGTAATCCTGTGATGCGCTTTCCTGTAGTTATTGCCGCCGCAAGCGCCGCAGCGCTGCTTCTGGCTGGTTGTTCCAGTGATTCCGGTAGCTCGGACTCGCCGTCCAGTACCTCCAAGGCGAAGACGACAACGGCTGCCATGCCGCCGCTCGACATGTCACAGTTCGACGCACTCCCGCCTGTCCCGACTCCGGCGTCGGCGACCGTCGACTGCTCGTACCCGAGCGCAGCGGGCGCTGCAAAGACCGTCAATCCGCCGAACTCCACGGGCGTGTCCACCGAGGGAACCGTCAACGTCGCGCTCACGACTACGGCCGGCCCGATCGGGATGGAACTGAACCGGGCAGAAGCCCCATGCACGGTCAACAGCATCGTGAGCTTGACCGAGCAGAAGTATTTCGACGACACCCCGTGCCATCGACTGGTCACCACACCCGGTCTTCAGATCCTGCAGTGCGGCGATCCCTCGGGCAAGGGCACGGGCGGACCGGGCTACGGATTCGACAACGAGTACCCGACCACTGCGTACTCCGCTAACGATCCGGCGCTCTCCTTGCCTGCCGTCTACCCTCGCGGCACGCTCGCAATGGCCAACTCGGGTGCACCGGGCAGCAACGGCAGCCAGTTCTTCCTCGTCTACGAGGATTCGGTCTTGCCGCCCAACTACACGGTCTTCGGAAAGATCGACGACGCCGGCCTGGCGACGATCGAGAAGATCGCAGCCGACGGCGACGACGGAGGCATGGGCGCAACCGGTGGCGGCGCACCCAACACCCCGATCACCATCGAGACTGCAGTAGTCGCCTAACCCTGCTGTGCGCCTTTATTAACCGCCCGCGGTTAATAAAGGCGCACAGCAGTTTACGAAGCAGAGGTCACGCGGTAGACGTCGTAGACGCCTTCCACATTGCGAACCACGTTGAGCACATGACCCAAGTGCTTCGGGTCGCCCATCTCGAAGGTGAACTTGCTGATCGCCACTCGGTCACCTGAGGTGGTGACCGAGGCCGATAGGATGTTCACTTTCTCGTCGGCCAACGCCTTGGTGACGTCGGAAAGCAACCGATGACGATCGAGCGCCTCGATCTGGATCGCGACCAGGAACACCGACGTCGCTGACGGTGCCCATTCGACGTCGATGATTCGCTCGGACTGATCGTGGAGCGAGTTGGCGTTGGTGCAGTCGGTACGGTGCACGCTGACCGCCCCACCGCGCGTGACGAAGCCCAGAATCGAATCGCCCGGAACCGGCGTGCAACACTTTGCGAGTTTTGCCACCGTACCGGGTGCTCCGGGAACCAGAATTCCGGAGTCACCCGTACTGCGGGTGCGCACCGGCATGGTCGACGGCGTCGAACGCTCGGCCAGTTCCTCCTCGACGGCGCCGACGCCGCCCAGATGAGCAACCAGTCGCTGCACGACGTGGTGCGCTGACACCTGGCTCTCGCCTACCGCCGTGTACAACGCCGAGACGTCGGGATAGCGAAGTTCATGCGCGATCGTGCTCATCGATTCGGCATTCATCAACCGCTGCAACGGAAGTCCCACACGGCGGACTTCCTTCGCGATCTGATCCTTGCCGGACTCGAGCGCCTCTTCGCGGCGTTCCTTCGCGAACCACTGACGGATCTTCGCCTTGGCACGCGGCGAGACGACAAACGTCTGCCAATCTCGGCTCGGCCCGGCGGTGGCAGCCTTCGACGTGAAGACCTCCACCACTTCGCCGTTTTCGAGAGTTCGTTCCAGCGCGACCAACCGACCGTTGACCCTGGCACCGATGCATCGGTGCCCGACCTCGGTGTGCACCGCATACGCGAAATCGACGGGAGTCGATCCGGCAGGCAACGTGATCACGTCACCCTTCGGCGTGAAGACGAAGATCTCCTTGACCGCGAGGTCGTAACGCAACGATTCGAGGAACTCCCCCGGATCGGCCGCTTCACGTTGCCAGTCGAGTAGCTGACGCATCCACGCCATGTCGTCGACCTCGGCGATGTCGCCCGCGTGCTTGCCCTTGGTCTCCTTGTACCGCCAGTGCGCGGCGATACCGAACTCCGCGGTCCGGTGCATGTCCTGGGTCCGGATCTGGACCTCCAGGGGCTTGCCTTCCGGTCCCACGACGGTGGTATGCAGCGACTGGTAGACGCCGTAGCGCGGCTGTGCGATGTAGTCCTTGAAGCGTCCGGCCATCGGCTGCCACAGTGAGTGGACAACGCCGACCGCGGCGTAACAGTCACGCACTTCTTCACACAGGATGCGGACGCCGACCAGATCGTGGATGTCGTCGAAATCGCGGCCCTTGACGATCATCTTCTGATAGATCGACCAGTAATGCTTGGGCCTGCCTTCGACGATGGCGTTGATCCGCGAGGCGGACAGGGTCGAGTTGATCTCGGCGCGAACCTTGGCCAGATAGGTGTCACGAGAAGGCGCGCGATCGGCGACCAGTCGAACGATCTCGTCATACTTCTTCGGGTGCAAGATGGCGAACGAGAGGTCCTCGAGTTCCCACTTGACGGTCGCCATTCCAAGTCGATGTGCAAGTGGCGCAATGACTTCGAGAGTCTCTCGCGCCTTACGTGCCTGCTTTTCTGGCGGCAGGAATCGCATCGTGCGCATGTTGTGCAGACGATCCGCGACCTTGATCACGAGCACGCGCGGGTCCCGCGCCATCGCGATGATCATCTTGCGGATGGTTTCGCCCTCGGCGGCGGTGCCCAGAACGACCTTGTCGAGTTTGGTGACGCCGTCGACGAGGTGAGCAACCTCGTCACCGAAGTCCTTGGTCAACTCTTCGAGTGAGTACCCGGTGTCCTCGACGGTGTCGTGCAGCAGGGCTGCGACGAGGGTGGTGGTGTCCATACCCAACTCGGCCAGAATGCTTGCGACGGCCAACGGATGCGTGATGTACGGATCGCCGGACTTGCGACGCTGGCTCGAATGTCTGTCCTCGGCGACGTCGTACGCACGCTGGAGCAGCGCGAGGTCGGCCTTCGGATACAGCTCACGGTGGAGGCTGACCAACGGCTCGAGCACCGGGCGGATGGTGGCGTTGCGCTGACCGGTGATGCGCCGAGCAAGCCGAGCGCGCACCCTACGGGAGGCGGAAGCGGGCACGGCCAGGTTCTGCCCACCCCGATTGCCGGCAGTTTGCGCAGATCCCGAATCGTCGGGCACCGCGGACTTCGATGGTGTCGTCTCCGGAGCCGGATCTGCACCCGTCTCCTGCGACACTGCACCCGAGTTCTGTGATCGATCAAGATTCGACGTCATGTCGCCACCTCCTACCACCGAGTTGGTTGAGGCAACCGCCCTGCATCGGGTAATTGCCCTGGAGGTCTAACTCGACCCCCAGGAGACAACTTTAATACTCAGACCTTCACCAGGGATGTCAGTGGGTACTTCAAGAAGCGATCTCGACCGCGCAGTTCCTCGATCTCGAGCACCACTGCGACGCCGACGACGTTCGCTCCACCCAACTCAACCAACTGTACAGCCGCCTCGAGTGTCCCTCCGGTAGCCAGAACGTCGTCGATCACCAGAACATTCCGCCCGGTGAGATCGAAGCCGTTTGCAGGAATCTCGAGCGTCGAAGATCCGTACTCGAGGCTGTACGAACGAGAGAGCACCGGCGGCGGCAGTTTGCCGACCTTCCGCACGGCCACCACCCCAGCACCCATCTTCGCAGCCGCGCCGGCACCGAGCAGGAACCCGCGAGCATCGACGGCGGCAATCGTGTCGGCGTCCGGAGCACAGGCGACAAGGGCGTCGAGCACGGCCCCGAACCCCTCGGCGTCGGCGAACACCGGAGTCAGATCGGCGAACCGAACCCCGGGCCCGGGAAAGTTGTCCGCCCAACGGGTCAGCCGAACAACGGCGTCTCCGGCAGCCCGGTGGATTGCGATCAATTCTTCAGGCGTGTGCAAGGCAACACCATTCGAGACGCTCATCTGCGTAATACCCATCTGTCCATGTTCCAGCCGGTAGCGGCCCGAGTCGGATTGACCAACACTGCCGACATGCCTGGAGCTACAGCGACAGTTCGTAGTTGATTGAACAGTGGAATCGTAGGCACCTGGGTCCACAGGATGTTCTCCGCCTCCACCGAGAGTCCCAATTGCGCACTGGTGCTCGCATCCACGTTCAACTGATCGATGATCTGATCGATCCGTGCATTTCCGTACATACCGAGGTTTGCGCCGTTGCCCGATCGCAACGCTCCGCGCGCGTCGATCATGCTCGCTGTTCCGCCTGCCCCGACTTTGCCTGCCATGCCGGAAAGCACAGCGTCGACTCCCCCGGACTGCAGACGCGCAGGATCGAAGCTGTCGGTACTCGCGTCCTCGATCGTAATTCCCGCCGGAGCACACGCGGCTTTCGCTTCAGAGACGATCTGCGCCCGCACCGGGTCCGGTGCGAGGTACCCGACCCGGACGGTCAACTGGTCGAGATCGGCTTCCGACAACGACGTCTTCGCGGCATCGACGTCGGCATTGGCGTACCGGTCACCGTCGACCGCAGCGGCGTCGCTGTACACGAGTGAATCCGGCGCCATCAGTCGCGAATCGACCACGCCGGAACCCAGACCAGCCTGCGGCGCATTCTCCGTCTGCCCGAACTTCTCGAACAGAGTTGTCCGCGGAACACAATGCGCGAACGCTCGACGGGCGGCTTCGTCGCCCAGCGAACCAGACGTCGCGAGAACGAACTGCTCGATCGACCGCGACGGAATCTGTTGGACGTCGAACCCGGACGGAGTACCGAGCTCGCCGGCCGACCCGGAAGCGACGTCGACGACCTCGATCGAGTTCTTGTCGAGATCCTCGGTCAGATTCACACCACGTGGCCAGACGACGATGCGATCGGTCGCGGGCTTGTTGCCCCACCACCGCTCGTTCGCGACCAGCACCAGGCCGTCGTCGGCGCTGTACGAGTCGATTCGATACGGACCAGCGGAAGGCAGTACGGAGGTGTCCACCTGACCTGGAGTCAGGTTCCACCCGGTGTTCCAGAAGTCCGCTATCTTCGACAACGCGTCGGTGTCACCGGCATTCACCGCGCTCACCACGTCGCCGACTCCGGCGCGCTGCGTCACGATGTGTGAAGGCATCAATGCAGTCGCACCGAACAACGACCGCCAATCGGTGAACGATCGCCCGGGCTTGAAGAAGACAGTCGCGTCCTTCGACCCGCTCTGGCAGTCGATCCGGTCGATGTCCGCGTAACCGAGATTGTTCGCCGTGTCGAACATGGGCTTCGCAGCACCATCGACGTCTTTGGTGAACTTGCCACTCGACGCCGCCCAGGTGAGGACCAGATCGTCACAGGACATCGGAATCCCGTCGGAGTACACCGACGCCGGATTGAGCTTGTACGAGACCGTGAGCACGTCACCGGGCAACTCCGACGCCGTTCCGATGTCGGTGTCCGACACAGGTGCTCCGGCCGGGCCGGTGAACGTGAAGCCGGGAAGCACCCGGCCGAACGCGGCCATCGCCCCGGACACCGATCCAGCTGTCGTGTTGGCGTTGTACGTGGAGATGGAGTTGTCGATGGCATATCCGATGGACGGAACCTGCTCGGCGCTTTCCGAGCAGGCCGCCAACGAACCGGCAGCCACAGCGGTGGCCGCAACGAACGCCATCGATCGAACCAGTGTGCGTGTTCTTGGGAGCATGTTCAGTGCCCCTTCTTGTTTCGCTTTCCGGTCGGCCGCACACCCGGCTGCGGAGCAACCGGCGCACGGCGTGCAACTGGTGCGCCGACGGCAACCGTCTGCGTACCCTTCTCGGCCAGCGTAGCCCGGCGCGAGAGCACCTTACGAGTGTGCGCGGCAACGGGTCCCCAGCGTTCCTTCATCGACACCAGGAGCGGCGTCGCGAAGAAGATCGAGGAGTACGCACCCACGATGATGCCGACGAGCTGAACCAGCGCAAGGTCCTTGAGCGTGCCGACGCCGAGCATCCAGACCGCGACAACCATCAGAGCGATCACCGGGAGCACACTGATGACGGTCGTGTTGATCGATCGCATCAAGGTCTGATTCACCGCGAGGTTGGCCTGCTCGCCGTACGTCCGGCGCGTCAGATGCAGAACACCGCGTGTGTTCTCTTCGACCTTGTCGAACACCACCACTGTGTCGTACAGCGAGAAGCCGAGAATGGTGAGCAAACCGATCACCGTCGCGGGCGTCACCTCGAAACCGACGAGCGAGTAGACGCCGGCAGTGACGATGATGTCGAAGAACAACGCGACGATCGCGGCTACCGCCATGTCCCGCTCGAAGCGGATGGCGATGTAGATACTCACGATCACCAGGAACACAATCAGCGCGATCAGCGCCTTCTTGGTGATCTGGCCGCCCCAGGTTTCACTCACGTCCGCAAAACTGATGGCCTGCGCCGACGGGTTCCCGTTCTTGTCCTTGGGCTGGAACTCGTCGAAGAGCGCCGACTGCAGATCGTTGATCTGCGTCGCGTTCAACGTCTCCGACCGAATCTGTACGGTGGCGCTGGCACCCGAGCCGACCGTCTGCACGCTGACCGGCTCGAACCCGAGTGTGTCGGAGTAGACGGTTTCCACCTCCGACGTCTCGACTCCACCCTCGGCCGGGAACTGAATGCGCGATCCGCCCTCGAAATCGATACCGAAGGTGAAGCCGCGCAGGATGATGCTGAGCAGCGCAATGGCGACCAGAGCGCCGGTCAGTCCGTAGTAGAAACGACGCCTGCCGACGACCTCGAACGCACCCGTTCCCGTGTACAGCCGCGAGAGCCAACTGTGCTTGGGCATCGCGCCCTGATCGACGCCGGAGTCGGTGATCTCCGACCGGGCTGCGGCGTCGGCGGACTCGGCCGAGGAACTGTTGTTGGACCCCACCGGGGAGTTGTTGGACTCGCTCATGCTCGTGTCTCCTTAGCCGACGCAGCGGCGGCAACCTTACGTTCGCGGGCAACCTCTTGCACTGCGCCGAGACCGTTGACGCTGGGCTTGGACCAGAACGCCGAACGGGACGCCATACTGACCAGTGGCCACGTCACGAGGAACACGACAATCACGTCGAGGATGGTGGTCAGACCCAAGGTGAAGGCGAAGCCTCGCACCTGTCCGACCGCCAGCACGTACAGAACTGCAGCGGCGATGAAGCTCACCGCGTTGCCGGAAAGAATTGTTCGGCGCGCTCGCGCCCAACCGCGTGGCACCGCGGAGCGGAAGCTACGGCCCTCACGCATTTCGTCCTTGATGCGTTCGAAGAACACGACGAACGAGTCGGCGGTCATACCGATACCGATGATCAGACCAGCCATGCCGGCCAAGTCGAGTGTGAAGCCGATGTATCTGCCGAGCAGAACCATGATCGCGTAGACCATGACTCCGGAGAGGATCAGCGACAACGCCGTCAGGACGCCGAGCATCCGGTAGTAGACGAGGCAGTACAGCAGCACGAGAACGAGACCGACCGCGCCGGCAATCAATGCCGCCTGCAGTGAGGCCAGTCCGAGCGTTGCCGAGACCGTCTCGGCCTCGGAGGCTGCGAACGACAGCGGAAGCGAACCGTACTTCAGAGTGTTGGCAAGTTCTTTGGCGCTCTCCGCAGTGAAACTGCCCGTGATCGAGGTCGCGCTACCCGCAGGCGTTGCACCTTGAATCGTGGGAGCGCTGACGACCTTCGAGTCGAGCGTGAACGCTGCCTGCTTGCCGATGTTGGCTGAGGTGAACTCGGCCCAGGTGTTGCTGCCGGTCGTCTTGAACGAGAGGCTGATCTCGTGGCGCGACTGCTGCGAGTTGAAGACCGAAGACGCGTCGGCAATCTCCTGGCCGTCGATGATCGAAGGACCGAGAAGATAGATGTTCAGTCCGTCTTGCGAGCACGCGACCAGCGGAAGAGTCGGGTCGTCGTTTCCACGGAGCGGATCCGCGACGGAGCAGTCGAGGTTCGCCACTGCTTGCTGCTGCACCGTCGGATCGCTGCTCTGTCGGAGGGCGCGCGCTGCGGCGATTTCCGCTGCTGCTGCGTCGCCTTCGTCGGTGCCGTCACTCGATGCGTCCGCGGGGGGAGCCGGTGTTGTCGTCTCCGGCGCCGGGGTTGCCTCCGGAGTGGTCGGGTCCTGAGCCAGGAACGGGCGGTTCTGCGGCGTCGGGGTCCCGTCGGCCGGCGCCTCGGGAGCCGGAGCATCAGTGGCCGGAGTTTCAGCCGCTGGCACCTCTGGGGTAGCTGTCCGGTTCGCGTCACGGGTGGCGACGTCGATCGAACCCGTCACCGGGCGGATGTACAGACGGGCGGTCTGGCCGAGCGAGCGAGCCTGCGCACTGTCGTCGCCGGGAACGGTGATGACGAGGTTGTCACCGTCGACGACGACCTCGGAGCCGGAAACGCCGAGACCGTTGACGCGGGTCTCGATGATTTCCTGAGCCTGCTTGAGACTGTCCTGACTGGGAGCGCTGCCGTCCGGGGTACGAGCGGTCAACGTGACGCGCGTTCCACCCTGCAGGTCGATGCCGAGTTTCGGCGTGGCCGACTTGTCTCCAGTGAAGAACACCAGGGCATACAGTGCCACCACCAGGACCCCGAAAAGGGCCAGGTAGCGGACCGGATGCACCGTTCCGGTGGAAGGTGCCACGATCTTTAAGTCTCCTCAGTAGGTGCAGAGCTTCAGTAAATGCAGGGCTCGGGCGGTCGACGACCACCCGAGCTGCGGCGTTCGAACTGCAACGATTGATCAACGGGATGAACTGAGCTGCTGGTGAAAGAACTACTCCGATGAAAGAACTACTACAGACCAACCGATCTGGACGTGTGTCCGAGTTCACAACTCTAGAACACGTGCCAGGTCGACGAAGTCAGGACTCCTTGGTGAGCCGGATTTCGGTGTCAGCAGCTGATTCTTCGATCTCGGAAACCGAGTCGTCGTCGTACTCGTCGGTTTCGGCCGTCTCGACAACGCGCTCACGGATGACCAGACGCGACCAGGTGGTGATGACACCGTCGGCGATCTCGAGGTCCACGGTGTCGTCGTCCAGAGAAGCAATCGTGGCATAGAGCCCGGCCGTGGTCTGCACTCGATCGCCGACCTGCAGCGAGTCCTGCATCTCGGAAGTGGCAGCCAAAGCCTTCTTCTGCTTGCGCATGCCCAGGAACATGGGCACCAGCAGTGCGAGGATCAAGAGTGGGAAAAGCAAACTCGACATGTGTTGATCAACCTCGGTTGTGTTGCACGTTTTACGCCGCGATGGTCCCGGATGGACCTACGCAATACACCAGTGTGCCATTAGTTGCTGAGGATTCCTGACAGATCGGCCGTTCAAGTAGGCCTTTCCAGTCGAAATTCACTCTCCGTTCGGATCGAACAACGTGGCCTGCGGTTCGTTGACACGAACCTCGATACCGCCCGCTGCGGCATCCGGCGGCGGTGTCATTCCGAGTTGAGTCCAGGCAGCGGCGGTAGCCACGCGTCCTCGCGGCGTCCGGGCGATCATCCCGGCCCGAACCAGGAACGGCTCGCACACTTCTTCCACCGTCGACGGTTCCTCGCCGACGGCCACCGCAAGCGTCGACACGCCGACGGGCCCGCCGCCGAACGACCGCACCAATGCACTCAGTACGGATCGGTCGAGACGGTCCAAGCCCAACTGGTCCACGTCGTAGACAGCCAAGGCCGCCTGAGCGACGTCCATGGTGACGATTCCGTCGGCGCGCACCTCGGCGAAGTCGCGAACCCGGCGCAGCAATCGGTTCGCGATACGCGGTGTCCCCCGCGAGCGTCGTGCGATTTCGGCCCCGGCGTCAACTTCGAGATTGACTCCCAAAATTCCGGCCGAACGCATCAGAATCTGTTGCAGCTCTTCGGGTTCGTAGAAATCCATGTGAGCGGTGAACCCGAAGCGGTCGCGCAACGGACCGGTCAGCGCACCTGACCGTGTAGTCGCACCGACCAGCGTGAACGGTGCAACCTCCAGAGGAATCGACGTGGCACCCGGCCCCTTACCGACGACGACGTCGACACGGAAGTCTTCCATCGCCAGGTACAACATCTCCTCGGCCGGACGAGCGATTCGGTGAATCTCGTCGATGAACAACACGTCACCCTCGACGAGATTGCTCAGCATCGCGGCCAGGTCTCCGGCGCGTTCGAGCGCCGGTCCGGACGTCAACCGCAGAGAAGAGCCCAACTCCCCCGCGATGATCATCGCCATCGACGTCTTTCCGAGTCCGGGGGGACCGGACATCAGGATGTGATCAGGTGTGCTGCCGCGAAGTTTTGCTCCGGTGAGCACGAGCTGCAGTTGTTCGCGAACACGGGGTTGCCCGATGAAGTCGTCGAGACTCTTGGGGCGCAAACTCGCTTCGACATCGCCGTCTCCCGCCACCAATTCGGCAGAGACCTGCGACTCGTCGTCGAAATCGTCGATCGGGTCGAAGTTCATCGAGTCTTACCGAGCAGCGACAGAGCAGAACGCAGTGCTACCGACGTAGTGGCCTCGGGCGATTCCGCCAGGACCGAATCCGTGGCCTGCTCGGCCTGCTTGATCGGGAAGCCCAGACCTTCGAGAGCCTCGACGATCTGATCACGGATCGAACTGCCGACGACGACACCGGACGCCGCGCCGGCCGTCGTCGCGACGGCGTCGACCTTGTCGCGCAGTTCGACGACCATGCGCTCGGCGCCGCGTTTCCCGATACCGGGGACCCTCGTCAACGCCGTCAGGTTGCCTTCCGAGAGTGCCCGCCGCAATGCGTCCGGTTCGAGCACTGCAAGAGTTGCCATCGCCAGGCGCGGTCCGACTCCGGAAACCGTCTGCAAGAGGCTGAACAGGTCCTTCGACTCGGTATCGGAAAAACCGTAGAGCGTCATCGAGTCTTCGCGAACGATCATCGTCGTGAACAGTCGCGCTTCGCTTCCCCGATGCAGTGCACCGAGAGTCACCGGGGTGGCATTGACCCGATAGCCGACACCTGACGCTTCGATGACCGCATGGTCGAGTGCAATATCGAGTACCTCGCCGCGTACCGACGCGATCATCGTGAACCTGCCTTCTTCATCTCGGCCAATTTTGCCTGATACTTACGCATTTGTTCAGCGGCCATCGCCTCGGCGCGGGCCATTCGCTCGATCATCGGTGCTCGCCAGCAGTGACAGATCGCGAGCGCCAGAGCGTCAGCGGCGTCAGCCGGTTTCGGCGCCGTCTTCAAGTTCAGGATTCGCGTCACCATCGCGGTGACCTGCGCCTTGTCGGCGTTACCGCTGCCGGTAACGGCGGCCTTCACCTCGCTGGGCGTGTGGAAACACACCGGGATGCCGCGTCTGGCGGCAGCGAGCGCGACAACTCCGCCTGCTTGCGCCGTGCCCATCGCGGTACTGACGTTGTGCTGCGCGAATACACGCTCGATCGCGACGACCTCCGGCTTGTACTGCTCGATCCACAGTTCCGCTGCATCGGAGATCCGCAGTAGCCGAGACCCGAGGTCCATCTCGGGCGGGGTCCGCACCACGTCGACGGCAATGGGGCGCACTTTCCTGCCGTTGCTCCCGTCGACCACACCCAACCCGCAGCGAGTCAAGCCTGGGTCCACTCCGAGCACGCGCACTTTGTCACACCTCTCCATACCGAACAGCTGTTCGATAGCTTAGCGGTGCGCGGGCGTACTGCCCCGCATCAACACGCAACCCGGCCGAGACGCGGACGTCAGGGCCGGGTTGAGTTGAAAAGCAATCAGTCTTCGAGAGCCGCGAGAACCTCGTCGGACAGATCGATGTTGGTGTAGACGTTCTGCACGTCGTCAGAGTCTTCGAGCGCGTCGACGAGCTTGAAGATCTTGCGTGCGCCGTCGACATCCAAGGGAACCTCGACGGAAGCGCGGAAATCGGCTTCAGCGGAGTCGTAGTCGATGCCGGCTTCCTGAAGTGCCGAACGGACGGCAACCAGATCCTGTGGCTCACTGACGATTTCGAAGGTTTCACCGAGATCGGTGACTTCCTCGGCACCGGCGTCGAGCACAGCCATCAGGACGTCGTCCTCCGACTGGCCGTTCTTCTCGAGCGTGACGACGCCCTTGCGAGCAAACAGGTAGGAGACGGAACCCGGGTCAGCGAGGTTGCCACCGTTACGGGTCATCGCGGTGCGAACTTCACCGGCTGCGCGGTTGCGGTTGTCGGTGAGGCACTCGATCAGAACGGCGACGCCGTTGGGTCCGTAGCCCTCGTACATGATGGTCTGCCAGTCTGCGCCGCCCGCTTCTTCACCGGCGCCGCGCTTGCGCGCACGCTCGATGTTGTCATTGGGAACAGACGTCTTCTTCGCCTTCTGGATGGCGTCGTACAAGGTGGGGTTGCCCGTGGGATCGCCACCGCCGGTTCGTGCCGCCACCTCGATGTTCTTGATCAGCTTCGCGAAGGATTTGCCACGACGTGCGTCGATCACAGCCTTCTTGTGCTTGGTGGTGGCCCATTTTGAGTGGCCGCTCATGCGATTCAAGCCCCTTTCCTGCTGCGTTGCGCACGCCGAATGCGCGTCTTTCAGCTCTGCCGATGTTACCCGTCCCACGTCACAACTCGCTGCATCCCCCGACACGAATTAGTCAAACCGCGCATTGTTTGCATAGAATACAAACATGTTGGTCCGAATAGATCACGCCTCCACAACTCCACTAGCGGAGCAGATTGCAGCCGGCGTTCGTGGCTCGGTCATCCGCGGTGAGATCGGACCAGGTGACCGCCTGCCGTCCGCTCGCGCTCTCGCCGAGTCGATCGACGTCAATCTCCACACGGTTCTTCGTGCGTACGCAACACTCCGCGACGAAGGCCTGATCGACCTCCGACGCGGACGTGGCGCCGTCATTCGCGCCGAATTCGACTCGGGAAGAACAGCTCTCAACGAATCTGCGCGCGAGTTCGTACGGCAGGCCCGAAATCTCGGACTCGACACTGCGCACATGCTCGACCTCATCAAGGAGACCAGCACACAATGACGACCAGCAAGATCCGACTCTGGACAGC
Source organism: Rhodococcus sp. WS1 (assembly GCF_003797745.1). NCBI lineage: Bacteria > Bacillati > Actinomycetota > Actinomycetes > Mycobacteriales > Nocardiaceae > Rhodococcus > Rhodococcus sp. WS1. Next base: position 426,136 of record NZ_RKLZ01000001.1, read on the forward strand.
AGCTTCGCTGACTCTGATCCCGACCCTGATTCTGGTGTTCGCACGCTTCGCGTGGGGTGACCGCCTACCCGAGACCGTCGCGAGCCATTGGTCCGGATCGACCCCGGACGGGTTCAGCACCACGACGACGTTTTTCGCCATCGCGCTGGTGATTTCACTGGTGGCTGTCGTTTGCGCCTGTGTCGTCGCGGCCCGCTCGAGCGACAACGCGCCCTTGTTTCTCGCCGTAACCTCGATCTCGAGTGCGACACTGGCGACGATCTGGATTCTGAGCGTCGCCCTGACGATCGACGCCGGGTCGCCGGAAGACGCGCGTATCGGCTGGTGGATTCTTGCGCCGATCGCGGCGGTACTCGTAGGAGTTCTGGCATACGCGCTGCCTGACCAGCAACGAAACGGCCCGGAGTCGCCACTGCCGACCCCGACGCTCGACACTCCGCTGACGGCCTCCGAACGTGCAGTGTGGGTCGGGCAGGTCCGCAGCGTCTGGCCGTGGATCGTTACCGCCGGTCTCGTAGTTCTCGTGATCGCGACTGCCGCGTACTCGGATTGGTGGGTTGCCGTGATCCTGGGTGTGTCCACCCTCGCCGTCACAGCATTCGCGTCGGTCACCGTGCGCGTCGACCGTCACGGTGTCGGCATCAGTTCCTGGGGCGTTCGATGGAAGAAGATCCCCATCTCGAAGGTGAAGTCCGCATCAGTCGACGCGATACGTCCGGCCGAATGGGGCGGATGGGGTTACCGAATGACACCGCGCGGAACAGCCGTCACTCTCCGCTCGGGTGAGGCCATCGTGGTCACTCTCGAGAACGGACGACTGTTCGCCGTGACCGTCGATCACCCGGAAGACGGTGTGAAGCTGATCAATTCGTTGGTTCAGGCTGGTTGATTCACGAACAACGTCAATTCACGAACAACGTCAATTCACGAACAACGTCAATTCACGAACAACACGGCAGCGGCATTGCCGGCGAGGTAGAAGCCGGCAATGCCGAACACCCAACCCATCGCGCTGTCGCCGTGGCGTGAGATGAAGGAGTCCACCCCGCTCAGCGGCTTGTCCAGTCGGTCGCCGGCCACGATCCGCCCGCACAACAGAAGCACTGCCGGAGTGGCCATGATCAGGCAGTATCCGGCAAGTATCGACGCAGACGTGACTGCGGACAGCCCAGCAGCGGTGATCATCGCGATCGCCGCCAAGTAGGGCAGCATCGTCACCAATTCGGCGGTCCCGGCAGCAATTGCCAGAAGTACAACACTTCTCGCGGAACTGGCCGAGCCGAGCACCCGCTCTCGCCAAACATGGGTTCGATCGGCTTGACCGGATGTGCGCCTCTTCTCGGAATCGAATCGAAAGCTCCACGCGAACAACGCGATACCGAGTATCAACTGCGCACCGCGGGCGGCGGGGGTTTCGAGCAGCGGGGCGACGACAGGCATACCTGCCCGTGCCGTCGTCCAGACTGCCACCCCGACAACAAAATAGAACGTCGTGATGACCACCAGATACGTCAGCAGCCTGCGAACCTGCGGTCGTCCCGGCATCAACAACATCCAGACCGGGACGACCAAAGTTCCGATGCTCGTACTGTCCAGCAGGGCGAGCCCGCCCAGCGTGGTGAGCAGGACGAGTTCCACGTCAGTCGTTTCGGCGCTCGGGTATCGCTGCCTCCCTCGTTCGGACTGCATTCACGATGTCGAAGGCACCGATGATCGCGAGGATCACGCCGAGTGGTCCGCCGCGAAACCAGAAGAACTCGGCGTCACGCGCGAACAGCCACAGACAGCCGCCACCGACGACCAAGAGAATGCCGATCATCAACTCGAAGCGAATTTTCATACGTCGAGCCTGTCTTCTCTATCGAATCCGCACATCAGCCATCGGAACAACGCCGACCTCATCATTTGGTATGACAAGTCAGGCGCCCCGATGTGCTCTGATAAGTCTGTGGTGACCAGAAGTCGGAGTGTCGGCAAGTGGAACGATCCGCTCATCGCCTTCGGCCTGTTCGCGATCGGGGTACTCCTCTACCTGGTCGGCCTGTACCAAATGTGGACCGATGTCGGAGGTGTCGCCGAGGTTCCCGCCGGGGTTCGGATCGGGATGCTGGCTCTGCTGTGTGCGATCGACTCGTTCCGGCGGGTGCGTCCGGCAACAGCTTTGGCGGCGGGGGCCGTCATCGTCGCGGTCGACGCTGCCCTGGGACCCACTCTGCCGATGTGGCTGGTCCTCTCGGATCTCACCTACGCCGCAGTTCTGTACGGGACGGCGCGGCTGGGCCGAGTGGTGTGTTCTCTGACCGCGGTGACGGTTGCCGCGCTCACCGCACTCGTCTACCTGTCCACCCAGGACGTCCGCGCTGCGGCTGGGGCAGGCGTGGTGACGGCACTGTTCTTCGGTACGCCGGTGTGGTGGGCACTGGTCATCCGTCGACAAGTCGAACTGACCGAGGCCGAACGCGAGCGTTCCAGAGTCCACGAAGCACTCGCCGCTCTAGACCGCGAGGCCGCAGTCGCTCACGAACGAGCAACCATGGCGCGCGATCTGCACGACGTCATCGCAAGCCACCTCTCCGCCATTGCAATCCATTCGGAGGCGGCACTGTCCACCACAGCTCTCTCCGGTGAACGGGGCGAACCAGACGACGGCTTGCGGGAGATGATCGGGGCGATCAGATCGAGCAGTCTCGCGGGCCTTTCCGAGATGCGGTCGATGATCGAACTGCTCCACGCCGGGGACGACGAGACCCCGGACCCGCGTTCCTCTCCCCCGCGGCTGACCGAGTTGCCCGTCGTCCTGGACGCAGTTCGGGCAGCCGGCGGCACTGTGCACGTTGCGATCGACGTCGATGCTGCCGCCTTGCCGAGCGTGGTCGATCACACGGCGTATCGGATCACCCAGGAAGCCTTGACCAACGCACTCAAACATGCGCCCGGTGCGCCGATCTCGATGTCGATCTCTCTCCAGCACAATGCATTACAGATCGAGATCCGAAACCCCGTCGGTCCCGACACATCCCATCCGCGAGCAGGAACGCGCGGACTTGCAAACATGCGTCACCGCGCCGAGCTGCTGGGCGGTTCACTCGACGCACTTCCGGTCGACGGAGAATGGACGGTATGCGCACAGCTACCGGTCCCCGCACCGAACGGAACGGATCGGTGATCACCGTCGCCCTGGTCGACGACCACGCCGCGATCCGCTCCGGCCTGGCGATGATCCTGCGGCAGCACGACGACATCGATGTCGTTGCAGAAGCCGGTGACGGAGCGTCGGCGATCACCGTCACCCGCACGCATCAACCCGACGTCGTACTCATGGACGTCCGGATGCCAGGCACCGACGGCATCGAGGCGACGCGTCAGATCATCGGGACGACCCGCAGCCGGGTTCTGGTGTTGACCACCTTCGACCTCGACGAATACGTCTTCGCGGCCTTGCGCGCCGGCGCGTCGGGATTTCTGCTCAAGACTGCGACCGCGGACGAGCTGACCAGCGCTATCCGCAACGTCGCGGCTGGAGATGCAGTGCTCGCTCCTCGCGCGGCGCGTGCACTGATCGGCGAGTTCGTTCAGCGTGCACCCAAACCCACCGAACCGCTGGGATTGAGCGAGCTCACCGATCGTGAACGCGAGGTGCTCGCGCTGCTTGGGACGGGTATGTCCAATGCCGAACTGTCGCGTGAACTCGGTGTCGGTGCTCCGACGGTGAAGTCTCATGTGTCACGAGTTCTGTCGAAGTTGCACCTCACCTCACGCGTCCAGGCGGCGATCCTTGCCCGCGAACTGGAGCTGTAGGTTCGGCCGAGGCTGACTACTCGAGTTATCCGCGAACCAGATCGACGAACATCTCGTGCACTCGACGGTCCCCGGTGACCTCGGGATGGAAAGAAGTGGCGATCACCGAGCCCTGCCGAACCGCGACGATCCGGCCCGCGGCCTCCCCCGCGGCGGCGGGAACCTGTGCAAGGACCTCCACGCCCGGTCCAACTCGCTCCACCCACGGCGCGCGGATGAAGACGGCGCGGATGGGATCTCCGATGATGCCCTCGAACTCCAGGTCGGACTCGAAAGAATCGACCTGTCTGCCGAAAGCGTTGCGGCGCACCGTCATGTCGATGGCGCCGAGATGTTCGGCGTCCGGCCGGGTGTCGAGTACCTCGCTCGCCAGCAGAATCATGCCGGCACACGAACCGTAGGCCGGCAGCCCGCCGCGAAGACGCTCACGCAGCGGATCCAACAGTTCGAACACCTGCAGAAGCCGGCTCATGGTGGTGGATTCGCCACCCGGAATCACGATTCCGTCTACCTTGTCCAGCTCCTCCGGCCGTCGGACACCCACGGCATCCGCACCCGAATCATCAAGTGCAGCAAGGTGCTCGCGAACATCACCCTGGAGGGCGAGTACACCGATCAGCGGACGCGTCATCACACAGTTCCTGTCTTGTTCTCACGGCTGTCGGGTTCGCGTTCCAGACGCGTCAAACCCTCCTGAACCACCGCTGCCACCATGTTGCCATCGCGATCGTAGATACGCCCCTGAGTGAGCGCGCGACCGAAACCTGCCGACGGCGATGTCTGGTCGTAGAGCAACCACTCGTCGGCCCGGAACGGACGCAGGAACCACATCGCGTGATCGAGCGAAGCAGTCTGCGTCTTCACGCCCCGGTGCGGGACTTTCGAAGTTCCGAGCAGGGTCATGTCACTGAGGTACGCAAGCGTGCAGATGTGCAGCAGCGGACGATCCGGCAGAGGCTCGCGGTAGCGCATCCACACGCGCTGTTGTGCGGCGAGATCCGGCGCTGACGCACTCTGCTCGGCCGGCACAATTCTGATGTCCCAGTTCTTCCACTCTTGGTAGAACTGCGATTCCGCCAACTTGGGAACGGTCTGCGCGTCCTGCAAGTCCTCCGGCGCCGGAACGGAAGGCATCCGATCCTGATGCTCGATACCTTCGTCCTCGACGTGGAACGAGGCCGACATCGTGAAGATCGTCTTGCCGTCCTGGACTGCGTTCACCCGGCGGGTGCAGAACGAGCGCCCGTCGCGGATGCGGTCCACCAGGTAGACCGTCGGAATCTTCGGGTTGCCCGGGCGCAGGAAGTATCCGTGCAACGAGTGCACGTGGTAGCTCTCGTCGACGGTGCTCACGGCAGAAACCAGAGACTGCCCGGCAACCTGCCCGCCGAACGTCCGCTGAAGTGCAGTGGGATGGACCGCACCACGGAAGATGTCCTTCTCCAGGTGTTCTAGCGCGAGGATCTCCTCGATACCAACCATGAGTCCTCCGGAAATAGACCGCCGCAGTGGGCGCGATGACGGTTCACAATATCGCCTCGGCGAGCGGGCACGGCACCATGGTGGGCGTGAGCACATTCATCCCGTCCACTCCCCTCGCCCTGGCCGAGCAGATCGCAACGCTGAGCGGATCATTTCCGTCGGTGGCGGTAGTAGCGATCGACGGACCTGATTGTGCGCAGCCGTCTCGGCTCGCGGAACTGGTCCGGGCCGCCGTCGAGTCGCACAGCAGGCCGAGTGCTGTTGTGTCACTACACGACTACGTGCGGCCGGCTTCGCTGCGATACGAGTTCGGTCACGAGGATGCGCTGAGTTACCGCACCATCTGGTTCGACTATCCGGCACTCGATCGTGAAGTGATTACCGCTGCCCGCACCAAACGAGCGTTCTTGCCGAAACTCTGGGACGAACCCACCGATCGATCGGCTCGCTCGACCCGCGTCCCCGTCCATGAGCGCGCGGTCATCGTGATCGCCGGTCCGATGTTGCTCGGGCGTGGGCTGGAGTTCGACGTCAGCGTCCGCCTGGACATGAGCGAACCTGCCATGCGGCGGCACACACCGGAGGCGGATCTGTGGACCGTCGACGCACTCCTCGAACACCGATCAGAGGTGTCCGAGAAGGTCGATTTCGAGGTCAGGTACGACCATCCGGCCCGGCCTGCGGTGCGGTCTCGCCCGTGAAGGTCTCACTGCGATTGATCTCACTTCAGGCGACCTCACTTCGGCCTACCTCACTTCGGGCGATACAGCCTGGTCAGGCCTTCCTGGACGACTGCAGCAACCATGTTTCCTCGGCTGTCGAAGATTCGTCCCTGCGTCAATGCGCGACCGAAGCCCGCTGACGGCGACGTCTGGTCGTACAACAGCCACTCGTCGGCCCGGAACGGCCGCAGGAACCACATGGCGTGATCGAGCGAGGCGCTTTGCATGGCGACGTCCATGTGAGGGCCTCGGGAAGATCCGAGCAGCGTCATGTCGCTCATGTACGCAAGCGTGCACACGTGAAATACCGGGTCGTCCGGGAGAGCCTCGCGGGAACGGAACCATACTTGCTGCTGTGCGGCAGCGCCTGGACGTTTGTTGATGTCGGCCTTCGGCACCATCCGGAGGTCCCAATCGGACCACTCGCGAGCCAACCACGCAGTCTCGGGATCTTCCGAATCCTGGGCGATGGCCAAGGTCTCGGGGTCAGGGACCGGTGGCATCTCGTCCTGGTGCTCGATGCCTTCGTCTTGGACGTGGAAGGATGCCGACATCGTGAAAATGGCTTGCCCGTCTTGAATTCCGGTGACCAAGCGGGTCGCGAACGATCGACCGTCCCGAACACGATCGACCAGAAAAACGGTCGGCTCCATCGGATTGCCCGGACGCAGGAAGTATCCGTGCAACGAATGAACTGAATAGGCCGGATCGACCGTGCGTACCGCCGACACCAATGCCTGGCCGGCGACCTGGCCGCCGAAAGTGCGGGTCAGGGTGGTCTCCGCGATGATTCCTCGAAAGATGTCACGCTCGAGGCGTTCCAACTCCAGAATTTCTTCGATCCTCGCCATCGATGCTCCACATCTTCCCGTGTACCGACGTCTACCGACCTTCACACAATGCCTGACGCACCCCCGGCCACCAAAGTGGGCATCCGAAAACACTGAGCGACGGGGCGCATCGACTCAGAATGGCGGTGGATCGTCTCCGCCGTCGAAGGTCCTCCTCTGTGCCTTCTTCATCCGCCGGTGCATCCGTATCCGCTGACGCCGGCGTTCACCCCGCACACGAGAGGCCTTGTTCTCCAGACGTGTGCGCCGACGCCGACCACCCTCGGGCAGTACAGGCTCGAGCATTCCCGCCAGCAGACCTGACGGCCTGGTTCGGTAGCAATGTCCGGTCGGCGAGGTCAGCATGACACTCCGGTCCGGGTTCGAGATGTGCAGCCACTGACCGGAATGCTTGAGGCGGTGATGGTTTCGACAATACGCACTCAGATTCGACGCCACGGTCTTTCCACCACGAGCGGGATTGCGATGATCAAAGGGCTCAGTGTGATCAAGATCTGAATTCCATGCAGCGACATCGCAGTGCAACCACTGGCAGCTTCCTGCGATCACCCGCACCCAGGTGTCGAGGACAGTGCCTGGGCGGTAGACCGACGCCGAAGGAACAACGGGCGGAGGTACTGGCTCGCCCTCACCGGAAGACTCGAGCGCGGCATCGACTGGTACTTTCACCTTCCGAATCAGCGCACCCGCGGCGATGTCACGCGCATGCTCTGCATTGATCACTCCATAACCGTCAAGGTGAGCGGGTTCGTCTGCACCTGGTGCGTCACCGCCCTGAAGTGTTGATTCCAGCATGACCACGTGAACCAACGGCCGACGCACCACGACAATCCCGCTTCGATCTTGTGGGCAATCGTCCAGGCCGCAATCACACGGCAGAATCGTCGACCCGGATACCAACGCTCCCAATGCGTCAGCTCGTCGTTGCTCGTACTTACGGGAATCGTGTCGACACACCGACATTGCCAACTCCCGCAACCGACGGTCGAAAGCCCGTGCTTCCTCCGCCGGAATACTCCCCAATATCCGCGCCATTCCGTCCTCGGCAGCGCTCACACCCACGAACCGATCAGCCAGGGCGCGGCGTCGACGTTCGCGTATCCCCTCGGGATCCACCACGGCGACGATCCGGTCGATAGCCGCTGTCAATCGGCGACCGGTCAAGCCAGTACCGCCAGGCATCGGTGGCGCCGAGATCTTTTCGAGGAGTTGCCGTTCCACCTCGTCGATCAAATCGTCAGCGACGTTGGCCGTAGCGGAGTCGATCAATCCGACTCGATACAGATCCAGTTCTCCGCGCGCCATGGCGGCACGCGTGCGATGGAGCCGAGACTTGAGAGAAAAGCCGAGACCGATCAACTTTCCCGCTGCGGCACGGCCCATGGTCAATGCCGCGCCGAGCTCGGCCTCAGCCAGTTCGTGAGCGGTAGACGACCAAGCACCATTATCGGTGTGGTCAGCGCTGCGACGCTCGAAAAACTCGGCAATGGCAGCCAGTTTCCGTTCCACGAGCATCGATTCGCGCGCATGCAGATCGGCGATGAGATCGATGAGGGCGCAGTCGGATTCGGCACCGGACAGCAGCGCTGCGGTACCCGAACTTCCTACTCCGTCATCGAACATTCCTCAACATTATTCGAATATACGTTCGATATCCATGATTTCCAGGAATCAGTCCGAACAATCCCGATTGACCGAAAATTGTTGCGGAGCAACCTTTGCGGCCACTCGTGTTCCGGCAACGGATTCCCCTACTGAACCAGGGCGTTGATAATGCGGGCAGCTTCGGCCGGGTAGATAAGGCGGTCGGACCCACCACTCAATACCCAGTGGACTGGACTACCTTCGTCGAGGACTCGGAGTTGCACGTCGAGCGGAAACGCATCGATGTCAGTTGAGTCGACTGCAAAGACATGGACAATCTCATGCCCAGGTCGCCCCTCGTACTCGAAGATGTTCTCGACGACCTCGAGCAACTCGACGCTTCCCAACCTGACACCGAGTTCCTCCGCGAACTCGCGTCGCAGCGCTGCCTCGGCCGTCTCACCGAACTCGATACCGCCACCGATCAATCGATGAAAGTTCTCCCCCGTGACAGAGTCCGTGCCGTCGAGCATGAGTACGTGACCGGAACGGACAGGTATCCCCAGTGAGATGTTACGAATTGACGACATACGACACAGTTTAGGTGGCCAACTCGAACACCATTTGAATCCGACGACGGCGAATATCACCAAAAGTGATGGGGTGGGCGCAAATACGACTTGGACTTGCCGAGACTCCCGATGACAGACTCGAACACCATTCCCGGACAAAAGAACCCATTGAGGAACCGATGAACGACGCAAGTACCTGGACCGCACGACTCGCCGCACTCGACCTGACCCTCCCGCCTGTTGCCACCCCCGCAGGCTCATACCTTCCCGCCGTTCAGACGGGGTCATACGTCTACACGTCGGGGCAATTGCCGCTCGTCGAGGGCACTACGACGTGCATCGGCAAGTTGGGCGAGGGCGTCTCCGTCGAAGACGCCGCCCAGGCGGCGCGGTTGTGCACTCTCAACGGACTCGCGGCCGTTGATGCCTTGGTCGGTCTCGACCGCATCGTTCGGGTCGTCAAGGTCGTTGGATTTGTTGCTTCGGGATCCGGATTCTCGCAGCAACCCCAGGTGATCAACGGTGCGTCCGACCTGCTGGCCGAGATCTTCGGTACCGCTGGACAGCACGCCCGCTCTGCGATCGGCGTGGCCGAACTCCCCCGAAACAGTGCCGTCGAGGTCGAGTTCGTGTTCGAGGTATCGGACAGCATCTGACGGTCCGCCACACCCCGAAGGGGCGGCGGTTGCCAATGCAACCGCCGCCCCTTCTTGTGTAAAGACTTTCAGGCACTGAGCCCGGTCGTCGAACCTGCTGTCACCAACCGCGCTCTGCGAGGCGGTGTCCGACGGGCAGGTCGTCGACGTTGATGCCGACCATTGCCTCGCCGAGTCCGCGCGAGACCTTGGCGAGCACGTCCGGGTCGTCGTAGAACGTGGTGGCCTTGACGATTGCCTCGGCGCGCTGCTTCGGGTTGCCGGACTTGAAGATGCCCGATCCGACGAACACGCCCTCGGCGCCGAGCTGCATCATCATCGCAGCGTCTGCCGGGGTGGCGATGCCGCCGGCGGTGAACATGGTGACAGGCAGCTTGCCGGCCTTGGCGACCTCGACGACCAGTTCGTAGGGGGCCTGCAGTTCCTTGGCGGCTACGTACAGTTCGTCCTCGCTCAGCGAGGTCAACCGGCGGATCTCGCCGCGGATGGTGCGCATGTGAGTGGTGGCGTTGGAGACGTCTCCGGTGCCGGCTTCACCCTTCGAGCGGATCATGGCCGCGCCTTCGTTGATGCGACGGAGCGCTTCACCGAGGTTGGTGGCGCCACAGACGAAGGGAGCGGTGAACTTCCACTTGTCGATGTGGTTGGCGTAGTCGGCCGGGGTCAGGACCTCGGACTCGTCGATGTAGTCGACGCCGAGGCTCTGCAGGATCTGAGCTTCGACGAAGTGACCGATGCGTGCCTTCGCCATGACGGGGATGCTGACGGTGGAGATGATGCTGTCGATCATGTCCGGGTCACTCATGCGCGAGACGCCGCCCTGTGCGCGAATGTCTGCGGGGACCCGCTCGAGTGCCATGACGGCGACGGCGCCGGCGTCTTCGGCGATCTTGGCCTGCTCAGCGGTGACCACGTCCATGATCACACCGCCCTTGAGCATTTCAGCCATGCCGCGCTTGACGCGGGCGGTGCCGATGGCGGTGGTGGGGGCAGAGTCGGGGGTGCTCACAGCAAACTCCTGCAGTAGTGGCGTGACGAAAGAAACAAGGCACGGCGAACACACGAGTTCATACGCTCGGAGGCCTCTGGCCAGAACTCTAGGACGAACCGGCCTTCGATTCCGTATCCAATTTGCCATTGCTGGCCTTAAACGGCCGCGAGCACTGAACGACCGAACGATCAGCGGATGGAACGCACTTCCGGATCCTCGGAACCGTCCGCAATCGTCGCGGCCTCCACCAGGAGGTTTGCCAGATCCAACGGGTAGACGGGCTCACCGGACTTGGCCAGTCGGCGGATCTCGTCGGCGCTGCACCAGCGATGGCCGGTGATGGCACGCTGTTCCAATTCCGTGTGGCCTTGGAAGACCGGCTCGAAGCCGTGAGTGCGCGTAGCGAAGAACAGCTCTTCCGAACGGATCAGCTCACCGTCGAACGGGAAGATCGCCACCCGACGCCAAAGCGGACCTCGCAGATTCTCCGGCGCTACCTTGAACCCCGTTTCCTCCTCGATCTCACGAACCGCGGCCGCTCGCAGATGTTCGCCGCGTTCGAGCCCGCCGCCGACGGTGAACCAGAAGTAAGTGTTCGGGATCTTGGGATCGTGCCCGCGCAACAGCAGCACCCGATCTTCCTCGTCCAGCATCACCACGCGGGCAGAGGTCCGTGACGTATCCACGGTGATTCCCTCGGGCACCGCCGCCGCGGTCGTGCGCTCAGAGATCTCGAAGTATTGAGGCAGTGGCGCCGTTCCGCCGAGATGTAGCCATCGAACAAGTCGTCGGGTACGCAACGCGAGAGTGTCTCGCACCGCGTCGTTGTGGAACCGCCGGGCGATCAGCACGCGCGCCTCGGCATCGGCCAACTCGGCCACCAGTTGAGGTCGCAGCGACGTCGTGCCGTAGGCAGCGAGAGCATTGGACAGCCGGTTCTCGGCAAGCTCGCGATCCTGACGATCCGCCCGTTCGGCGGCGTCCGCCAAGGTGACGAATCTGCGGGCGTCGTCGGCGCTCATGTCCACAGCCGCCGCGCGGACAACCGCGGCACGACGGGACAGAGCCGCATCGAGCGCCAACCACGACTGATCCGAACGCACATGCAGTCGATCGAGTCGGTTCGCCGTCCCGTACGCCCACAGTCCGACGACCAGGACGACGGCAGCGACGAGCCCGAGAATGAAGATCGTCAGAGCGGAGAAGGTCATGAACCCACCACGCGTACGCCGGTGCCGCCAACCGTGACGGTCTCGTAGACACGCAGGATCTGTTCGGCCACCACCGGCCAGTCGTATTCGGCAACAACACTTGTCGCGGTGTTGACCAGCGCGCGTCGTCGATCCGGGTCACCGAGAACGGAATCGATTGCCTCGGCCAAGGCATCGGAGTTCCCGATGGGGACCAGCAAGCCGGCCTGACCGTCGCGAAGAACACGGCGGAAAGCGTCCAACTCACTGGCCACGACGGCAGTGCCAGCCGCCATGGCCTCGACCAGCACGATCCCGAAGCTCTCACCGCCGAGATTGGGCGCACAGTAGACGTCCGCACTGCGAAGCGCCGACGCTTTCTCCTCATCGCTGACCTGCCCGAGCAGGCGGAGATGCTTGAAGTACTTGCCCGCCTCTTTGCGGAGTTTCTCCTCGTCGCCGCGTCCGACCACGATCACTTCGAGATCCGGGTGACGCTCGACCAACTCCGGCAGTGCGCCGAGTAGTACAGCCATCCCCTTGCGCGGTTCGTCGTAGCGACCGAGGAACAGAATGGTTCCACCTTCGCGCGGGTAGCCGGGCAACAGATCGGCCTCGGCAAACGCTGCGACATCGACGCCGTTGGGAATTTCGACCGCGTCGGATCCGAGGGACTCGACCTGCCACCGACGCGCCAACTCCGAGACTGCGATCCGGCCACTGATCTTCTCGAGATACGGAGCCAAGACACCCTGAAAAGTGCTCAGCACCAACGACTTCGTAGTCGACGTGTGGAAGGTGGCGACGATCGGGCCTTCCGCGATACGCAACGCGAGCATGGACAGACTCGGCGCATTGGGTTCGTGGATATGTAGAACGTCGAAGTCACCTTCCGCGATGAACTTGCGGAGGCGGTTGTTCGCCGTCGGGCCGAAAGACAACCGCGCAACAGAACCGTTGTAGGGAATCGCGACGGCTTTACCTGCGGAAACCACAAAATCCGGCAACTCGTCGTCATCGGACGACGGCGCAAGCACACTCACTTTGTGACCACGTTCGATCAGCACCTCGGCCAGATCCACCACGTGCGCCTGCACGCCACCGGGGACGTCGAAGGAGTACGGGCAGATCATGCCGATCTTCATTCACCCTCCATGCGGGCGAGCCGCGATTCGGAGAGGTCGGAGCGCCACAGCGGCTGAAGCATGTGCCAGTCAGCGGGGTGCGCTGCGATGTTGACCGCGAAACGGTCGGCAAGTGCCTGCGTGGCCGGGCCGACTCCGCCGGATACGTCGATCGGCGGGTCGATCTTGAAACCCCAACCGTCGGGAGTGAACCAGCAGTGGACCGGAAGTAGCGGCGCGCCGGTATCGATCGCGAGCTTCGCCGGGCCGGCGGGCATGCGAGTGGGTTCTCCGAAGAAGGTGACGGGCACACCCTTCTTCGCCAGATCGCGCTCCCCCAGCAGGCACACGATCTTGTTCTCGCGCAGATGCTTGGACAGTTCGACGAATGGAGGATGCTCCCCGCCGCTGAGCGGAAAGATCTCGAAACCGAGACTCTCGCGATAGTCGACGAACCGTTCGTACAGGGATTCGGGCTTGAGCCGCTCGGCAACGGAGGTCAACCCACCCCATTGCTGAACACACCACACGCCGGCCATGTCCCAGTTGCCACTGTGCGGCAGCGCCAATACCGCGCCATGACCTGCTGCCATTGCTTTTTCCAGATGATCCTGGCCCTCGACCAGCGCATGCAACGCCTTACCTGTCGCAACCAGGTCCATCGACGGTAGACGGAACGCCTCACGCCAATACCGGGCGTACGAGCGCATCGAATCCTTGATCAACTGATCCGGAACTTCCTCCGGCGTCGTGCCCAGAACTCTCGCGAGGTTCTTCCTGAGTTGTTCGGGTCCGCCCTTGCGTACCGCGAAATCCGCTCCGGCGTCGAACAGCTTGACCGCCACCGATTCCGGCAGGCTTCTCACCAGCCGCCAACCCGCGGCATATCCCAGATCGGTTGCGCGCTCGGAAAAACTCACTGCTCGGCCTCACCTTCAGGCTTGGGATCGCCCTCGGTGCCCGCCGCGCCTTCGACCGTCGATGCCGCCGGGGCGATCGGCAGAAGTTCCCGGGCGCCAGGCGAATTGCGCACCGCGAGCACTCGTTGGAAGACCGTCACGATACTTCCGGCGGCAAGTACCCACATCGCGATGTGAATCGCCCACGGTAGACCCATACCTGTCAGGCCAGATCCGACCAACACGATGATCAGTCGGTCCGGGCGCTCGATCCACCCGCCGTCCGCAGTCAGCCCGCTCGCCTCCGCGCGCGCCTTCGCGTACGAGATGACCTGCGAGGTGACGAGGCAGATGAGAGTCGCGACGAGCAGCCACTTGCTGTTCTCGTGGTAGACCGCCCACCAGGCCAGGCCGGCAAAAATCGCGCCGTCGGCCACGCGGTCGCAGGTCGCGTCCAGTACCGCCCCGTACCGCGTTCCGCCCCCGCGAGCACGAGCCATTGCGCCGTCGAGCATGTCGAACATGACGAAGAACCAGATGAACAAGGTTCCCCAGAGCAGATGTCCGGACGGAAACAGCGTCACCGCACCGGCGACGCTTGCCACCGTGCCGATCACCGTCACCGAGTCCGGCGTCAGACCGGTCTTGACCAGCGCCTTCCCCATAGGTGCCGTCACCTTGGACACCGATGCGCGCCCGAAGAAGCTCAACACCGCAGGAACCCTCCCCGTCGTGAGTTCCGGTTCGGAACTCGTTGCAGCAATGCATCCTGCCATGAAGCCGGATGCATCAACCTATTGTTGCCAGGCACCGGCGAGTAGTCCCCTGGTCTCCCGCAGCAATTGCGGCATCACCTTGACCCCACCGAGCACGGTGATGAAGTTGGCGTCGCCGCCCCAACGTGGGACTACGTGTTGGTGAAGGTGCTCGGACAGCGAACCGCCCGCGGCAGCACCGAGATTCAGACCGACGTTGAATCCGTGCGGATTCGACACGCTCTTGATCACCCGCAACGCACGCTGGGTGAACGCCATCAACTCGGCGCTCTCCTCCGGCGTGAGGTCTTCGAGGGCCGCGACCTTGCGGTACGGCACCACCATCAGGTGACCCGGGTTGTACGGGTACAGGTTCAAGACCGCGTAGACGTGTTCACCGCGGGCGACGATCAACCCTTCCTCGTCCGACATTTTCGGAATGTCGATGAACGGTTCACCCGTCGTACCCGGGGTGTTGGGCGCCTCGGTGATGTACGACATCCGATGTGGCGACCAAATACGCTGCAAATGATCAGGATCGCCGACGCCGTGGTCGATCAGCGAACCCGGACCATCGTCACCGGGGGCGCTCACTGCGCCACGCTTGGCTGCACCAGTTCGGCTGTCGGCGAGGCATTCTCGCGGCGGCCGATCCACTCGGTGATGATCCGGACGGCGTCGTCGACGGGAACTCCGTTGATCTGGGTGCCGTCGCGGAAACGGAAGCTGACCGCGCCGGCCTCCACGTCACGCTCGCCCGCGAGGAGCATGAACGGGACCTTTTGCGTGGTGTGGTTACGGATCTTCTTCTGCATCCGGTCGTCACTGAAATCGACCTCGGCGCGAACACCGGCTGCCTTGAGCTTCTTCGTGACGTCGAACAGGTGATCGGCGAACGCCTCGGCCACTGGGATTCCGACGACCTGCACCGGCGCCAGCCACGCCGGGAAAGCGCCCGCGTAGTGCTCGGTCAGGACACCGAAGAACCGCTCGATCGAGCCGAACAGCGCGCGGTGGATCATGACCGGACGAGTCTTGACGCCGTCGTTGCCGGTGTATTCGAGCTCGAACCGCTCGGGCAGGTTGAAGTCGAGCTGGATGGTCGACATCTGCCAGGTGCGGCCGAGGGCGTCCTTGACCTGAACGGAAATCTTGGGACCGTAGAAGGCGGCTCCGCCCGGATCCGGCACCAGCGTCAGGCCGGAAGCTTCACCGACCTCGGCGAGGGTTGCAGTTGCCTCTTCCCAGACGTCGTCGCTACCGACGAATTTGTCCGGGTTCTTGGTGGACAGCTCGAGGTAGAAGTCGTCGAGGCCGTAGTCCTTGAGCAGGTTCAGCACGAACTGCAGCGTGGTGGTCAGCTCGTCGCGCATCTGCTCACGGGTGCAGTAGATGTGAGCGTCGTCCTGGGTCATGCCGCGCACGCGGGTCAGGCCGTGGATGACGCCGGACTTCTCGTAGCGGTAGACCGAGCCGAATTCGAAGAGCCGCAACGGCAATTCACGGTACGAGCGTCCGCGAGCACGGAAGATCAGGTTGTGCATCGGGCAGTTCATCGGCTTGAGGTAGTAGTCCTGGCCCGGCTTGCGCACGGTGCCGTCCTCGTTCAGTTCCTCGTCGACGTGCATCGCCGGGAACATTCCGTCGCGGTACCAGTCGAGGTGACCGGAAACCTCGTACAGATGTCCCTTGGTGATGTGCGGAGTGTTGACGAACTCGTAGCCCGCCTCGATGTGGCGGCTGCGCGAGTAGTTCTCCATCTCGGTGCGGATGATGCCGCCCTTGGGGTGGAACACCGGCAGACCCGAACCGAGCTCGTCGGGGAAGCTGAAGAGGTCCAGTTCGGTACCGAGCTTGCGGTGATCACGACGCTCGGCCTCGGCGAGCAGTTCGAGGTACTCGTCCTGAGCCTCGGTGGACTCCCACGCGGTGCCGTAGACACGCTGAAGATCGGCGTTGTCCTGGTTGCCACGCCAGTAGGCGGCGGAGCTTCGGGTCAACTTGAAGGCCGGAATGTGCTTGGTGGTCGGAATGTGCGGGCCGCGGCACAGATCGGACCAGATCTTGTCGCCAGTGCGCGGATCGAGATTGTCGTAGATGGTCAGCTCGTTGCCGCCCACCTCCATGATCTCGGGATCGTCGATACCGGACTTGTCGTCGATCAGTTCGAGCTTGAAAGGCTCGTCGGCCAACTCGACCCGAGCGTCCTCGATCGAATCGACCACCCGACGCGAGAAACGCTGCGATCCCTTGATGATCTGCTTCATACGCTTTTCGAGCTTGGCCAGATCCTCCGGAGTGAACGGACGATCCACTGCGAAGTCGTAGTAGAAGCCGTCCTTGATCGGCGGACCGATCCCGAGCTTCGCGTCGGGGAATTCCTTCTGGACCGCCTGCGCGAGGACGTGGGCCGCGGAGTGCCGGATGACGCTGCGGCCGTCCTCGGTGGATGCTGCCACCGGCTCGACGTCGACATCGACCTCAGGTGTCCACGACAGATCCTTGAGCGTTCCCTCGCCATCGCGGACAACGACGATCACGTCGGGCCCCTTCGTGGGGTATCCGGCTTCGCGCACTGCAGTCCCGGCGGTCGTCCCCGCGGGCACCCGAAGTGGGGCGGCTGAGTGCTCTGGCGCGGGACTGGTCACGGCGATGTGCTCCTAAAGGTATTGCGACAAGTTAGACAGGCGTCGTACCCACTGCGAGCACGCGCACGATCATGTTATCGGCCCTACCGACATGGTGAGACAACCGAGTGAAGGAAACCGGGCCGCGTTCAGCTCACAGTGGCGACTCGAGCCACGAGTAGTCCAGGCCCACCCATGTCCCGATCAGGCCGAAGGTGCCGAGCACCCACAACGTCGCCAGGACGATCACTGTGGTGAACAGAACGCCCAACCCCTTGACGAACAGCGACTGCTTGCCGAACCATTCCATGAACCTGTCGTATCGAGCCTTCGCGAAATGAAGGAGTCGATGTGCCCACGCGAACTCCGACGCCAGTATGCCGAGGCCGGCGAAGACGATGAGCCAACCGGGCCCGGGGTACGGAATAGCCACGATGCCTGCTGCGAACACGATCGTGCCCACGACTCCCACACCGATGCGGTACGCAAGATTGAGGGTGGGCCGCGCGGCGATTCCAGCGCGCCACCGCTCCCAGCGGGACTCTGCGTCTTGGAAGACGGACAGGTCTGAATCGTCGACGGGAGAATCGACCTTTTCGGTACTCAAGTCGGTCACCTTTTCGGTCGCGAAATGTCTCTTCGACCAGGCTACCGAAATCATCGGCCGGCGACCTGCGACGACGGTCTGCATGCCGAAACAACCGTGCCCTCGAACAGCTGTGCTCTCGAACGACTGTGCTCTCAAACAGCTGTGCTCTCAAACGACTGAAGGCGTCCCCGATGATCGGGAACGCCTTCAGTGCTTTTCTGTGGTCCCGGCTGGGATCGAACCAGCGACCTTCCGCGTGTGAAGCGGACGCTCTCCCACTGAGCCACGGGACCGTAAGTCATCCGAACGCATGCGCTCGAACGAGTTGGAACATTAACACGGCTGCGCGATGAATACGAATCACCAGGTTGGCATTCGTTTTGCTCCAGGCGACCCCGAAATCTACGAATTCGAGCTGATTTCAGACCGTATTCATCGCCAAGACGGACAGTTGCAACGCGCGCGACGGGCCAATTCGACTCCGAACACGCCACTGAGCTGGTGATTTGTGTGTATCCGACACGGTCGGCTAATGTTTCCAACGCACCGAGGAGAGCGAGAAGCTCCCCAAGCAACACGGTGCGATGCGGACGTGGCGCAGCTGGTAGCGCACAACCTTGCCAAGGTTGGGGTCGCGGGTTCGAATCCCGTCGTCCGCTCGAGAGGTGTGACTCAACCTTTTACGGTGGAGTGGCCGAGTGGTGAGGCAACGGCCTGCAAAGCCGTGCACACGGGTTCGATTCCCGTCTCCACCTCGCGCGATTAGCTCAGCGGGAGAGCGCTTCCCTGACACGGAAGAGGTCACTGGTTCAATCCCAGTATCGCGCACCACGTCAGGCCCTCGGGCCTGATGGTCAAGACCTGCTTGAAGGTCTGATAAGTTAGAAAAGTACTGAGTTCCGGTAACGGAGTTCATTGCTCATGCGGACGTGGCGCAGCTGGTAGCGCACAACCTTGCCAAGGTTGGGGTCGCGGGTTCGAATCCCGTCGTCCGCTCCATTTTTCTCCAGAACCCGCGCGATTAGCTCAGCGGGAGAGCGCTTCCCTGACACGGAAGAGGTCACTGGTTCAATCCCAGTATCGCGCACCATTTGAAATTGCAAGAAGCCGGAACCTCAGGGTTCCGGCTTTTTGCGTTCGAGCGCCGAACACATCAACCGCAGTACAGACGCAAGCCCTCTCGGGAATCCACGTCAGTACTGCGGTTGATGTAGCTGATCAGATTGATGTAGCTGATCAGTGAGAGAAGCGGTTCGCTGCCGAAGTCATCGCGCGCAGCGAGGACTCAGTCGACGACTCCGCAATCCCCATCGCCCAGCTCCGACGGCCGTCGCACTCGGTAAAGATGAACGTCGCCGTGCGGTGGCCGATCTGGTGCTGATGGAAAGACAGGATCTCGAGCGAGATTCCCGCGTCGTGCAGCATCGACGTCATAGCCGAGATCGCGCCAGTCGAGGTGGCGGAAGCCTTCTGGATGCGCTCCCCCAGACCGAGAGTCGCTTCGAAAGTCCAACGACCCGGCGCAATCTTCTCGGAGGACCACGCGCCCAAACGGATCGGGCCGCTCATAGCCGCATACGTGGACTCGAACTCGGTCCAAGACATCGCTGAGCATTCGGCGCGCAGGCCGGCTGGCAGAGATTTTCCGTGACGCGTCGCGAAAGGATCAGCAGCGGTAGAAGAAGAATCAGAAGCGAAGGCAGAATCAGAAGCGAAGGCGAAGTTGTAAGTCATGATCGTGGTCTTCCTGGAATGAAGTGGAGGACCAACTGGTAGCAAGACGACCCGCAGCGAGGGGTCGGTCCGATTCAGACCCCGCTACGGCGGCTTACTACGAGAATTCGCTTCATGAGAGACGAGGCTAGGCGGCCCGGTTCGAGAATGCAACCCGGACCGCCTCCGCACAGGTCAGACCTGAGCCGATTTGTGCCCGGCGATCAGGGCGCGATACCACTCGAACGAGGTCTTCGGTGTGCGCTTCTGGGTATCGAAATCGACGTGGACCAGGCCGAATCGTTCCTGGTAGCCGGCTGCCCACTCGAAGTTGTCGAGGAGTGACCACACAAAATAGCCACGGACGTCGACACCGTCGTCCATTGCCGATCGGAGGGCGCGAAGGTGCGCATCGTGGTAGTCGATTCGCGCTTCGTCCTCGACGACGCCTGCGGCATCCGGTGTGTCGTGGAATGAACATCCGCTTTCCGTGATGTAGATCGGCGGCAGTGCGTCACCGAACCGAGCTCGGAACGTCCGCAGGATCTCACCCAGCCCTTCGGGAACGATCGGCCATCCGAAATCGGTTGTGGGATAACCGGTAATCGCGACAGGCGCAAAGGGCAGGCCCGGCGGTAGGTCGACCTCGAGCACACCTTCGGTCCCCTGGCCTTCCACCGGAGCGGCAATCATCGTCGGCTCGTAGTAGTTGATCCCGTACCAGTCGAGCGGCGCCCCGATGATTTTCAAGTCCTCGTCGACGGGACCGCTGAGCAGCTGGGCGAATTCGTCGGCGGGGTACTTTCCGACCAATACCGGGTCGGCGAACATCCAATTGACGACGTGGTCGTAGATGTCGGCAGCCATCACGTCTTCCGGGGAATCGGAAGCGGCCCGCACCGGTGCATGGTTCGAGGCGATTCCGATGTTCGTGCATCCGGTTGCCCGAAGCGCTTCGACAGCGAGGCCGTGCCCGAGCAGCTGGTGATGTGCGGCTTGGAAAGCCTCGAACCCCAAGGCCAGGCCGGGGGCATGAACTCCCAGGGCATGACCGTAGAGCGTGTGCACTACCGGTTCGTTGAGCGGCATCCACATTCCGACGCGATCGGACAACCGTTCGCCGACGACCTGGGCGTACTCCCCCAGCCGGTACGAGGTGTCTCGGTTCATCCAGCCGCCCTGCTCTTGCAGTGCGAGGGGCAGATCCCAGTGAAAGAGAGTGACGGCAGGAGTAATTCCCACCGAACACAGTCGATCGATCAGGCGGTCGTAGAAGTCGAGCCCTTTCGCATTCACGGCTCCCGATCCGGTGGGCAGAATTCGCGACCACGACAGGGACAGCCGATAAGCGTCGAGCCCGAGGTCTTTCATCAACTCGATATCCGATTCCCAGCGGTGATAATGATCGGCAGCAACCGCTCCGGTGTCGCCCCCGACGACTACACCGGGGCGGTCACAGAACTCGTCCCAAATCGACGGTCCGCGACCGTCTTCGGCCACAGCTCCTTCGATTTGGTAGGCCGCGGTGGCGGTTCCCCAGACGAAGGAAGACGGAAATTCTGGTGTCGGCTGCCGAGTCATGTCGGTCAGTTAATCAAAGAACCGTGCAAAACACGCAGCTTTGTTGGACACTCGACCAGTATCAAGATCCAGTACCGTTCGGCCTAACCGAACGAACGAGACAAAGGCCCTGCTTGATGACGGATAACACCCGCACCCTGACGAGGGCTCGGATCGCCACTTCGGTGGCCTTCGGACTTCAAGGATTTCTGCTCGCCGCCATTCTGACGCAGCTGCCGCAGTACAAGGATTTGTTCGAGCTGAGCGAGACACTGGTTGTGGTTGCGGTTGTCACCGTGTCCGCCATCGCCGGGCTCGGCAGCGTGCTCGCCGAGATTCTGGCCGTGAGAACGTCGAGCAAGGTGACTCTGCGAACCGGACTCGCCGTCATCGCAGTCTTCGGCGGGGCAACCGGAATCGCGCCCAACGCGGCGATGTTCTTCGTCTTCCTGGCGATCTACGGCATCGGACTCGGCATGGTCGACGCCGCCGCCAACATGCAGGCAGTCTCGATCCAACACGCCAAGGGCCGCTTCATCCTCTCCTCGTTCCATGCTTCCTGGAGCGTCGGAGCGATTGTCGGCGCTCTGTTCATCTCTGCTACCGCAAGCCTCGACATCTCGATCCGCATAACGCAGGTGATCGCGGGAGTTGTTGTCGGACTGATGCTTCTGGCCTTCGGCCCGCAACTGCTCGATCGCTCCGAGTCTCCGGTTGCCGATGCAAACATCACGAGCACCGCGAAATTCACCGTACCCACCCGCGCCTTCGTCCTGCTCGGCGTCGCGATGGCATTGTTCTATGCGGTCGACTTCAGCGTCGGAAACTGGTCGACGCTGTACGTCAAGGACGAACTGCTCGCCGACGCCGGGACGGCCGCCCTTTCCGTGGCGGCGTACCAAATCGCGGCATTGGTCGCACGACTGACCGGCGACTACTGGGTCGGCAAGTTCGGTGAGACCACCGTCGTGCGGATCGGCTCTCTCATCGGCGTGGTCGGCATGACGATCGTTGTCCTCGCGCAATCTCCCGCCGTTGCCATCGCCGGCTTCCTGATCGTCGGCCTCGGCGTACCGGTGATCGCCCCGATCTGCTTCAGCGCCGCCGGACGGATGGCTCCCCCGGATCAGGTCGACGCGGTGATCGCACGAATCAACCTCTTCAATTACGTCGGCACGGTGGTCGGCGGCGGCATCGTCGGCGCGGTCGCTGCCTTCAGTGACCTTCGAATCGGGTTCCTGATTCCGCTGGCGTTCTGCGCGATCTTGATAGTTCTTGCTCCCGCGTTCGCACCGAAACGAGCCACGACGCCGGTCGCCGAGAACGCCGCTTGAGCATCACGCTCGACGAAGGTGGTGTACTTGATCAACCGAATCATGTGCGCGAGAGGTAGAAACTGACGTGACGATCACCGTTGACCGGGCCGGAATCTGGGATTCCGAAGCAATCGCCGACGTGGCAGCGGTGACGTTTCCGCTGGCTTGTCCGCCGGGCGCATCCGACGACGACATCAGTGCCTTCATCGACAACGTCCTATCCGTCGACAAGTTCTCCGAGTATCTGACGGACCCGACACGAACCGTTCTCAAGGTCATTCGCGACGGCGCGATCGTCGGCTACGCGATGCTCGTCGACGACGAGCCCGCCGACCCGGACGTCAAAGCTGCTGTGACACTTCGCCCGACGACGGAACTTAGCAAGTTGTACGTGCTTCCGGGAAACCACGGAACCGGCGCGGCAGCATCCCTGATGGACGCGGTTGTCGACCATGCACGACGCAGCGGAAGTGCCGGGATCTGGCTGGGTGTCAATCAGGAAAATCTGCGCGCCCAGAAGTTCTACGCCAAACATGGCTTCACCCAGGTCGGCACGAAGACGTTTCTCGTGGGGGCACAACTCCACCACGATTTCGTGATGGAGCGCCCCGTCAGCTGACAGGCCTGCTGATCAGCCGGCCGCGACCTCGAAACGAGAAAGTGCGAGCAGACGCGAGGTCGCGCGCAGGTACTTCTTCTTGTACCCACCGGCAAGCATCTCGGGGGTGAAGATCTCGTCGAGGCGTGCGCCGGAAACGGTGACCGGGATGCTCGCGTCGTACAAGCGGTCGGCGAGAACCACGATGCGCAGTGCAACAGACTGATCCGTGGCCGGGTGAACGCCGTCGATGAAGACCGCCTTCACCCCCTCGACCAACTTGTTGTAGCGCGACGGATGCAGTGTGCTGAGGTGCTTGCACAGCTCGTCGAAGTTGTCGAGCGTGGCGCCGTCGATCGCCTCGGCCCGAGAGACCAATTCCTCCGAGGAGATGGGCTCCGGTGCGGGCGGGAGATCGCGGTGACGGTAGTCGGGGCCGTCGACGCGAATCGTCTCGAAGATCGAGCCGAGCTTCTTGATCTCACGCAGGAAGTCCTGAGCCGCGAAGCGACCCTCACCGAGCTGGCCGGGAAGCGTGTTCGACGTCGCGACGATAGACACGCCGCGCGCGGAAAGCTCCGAAAGGAGGCGAGAGACGAGCATGGTGTCGCCCGGATCGTCGAGCTCGAACTCGTCGATGCAGAGAACGCTGTGGTCGGCGAGCGCTTCGACCGCTTTGTTGAAGCCGAGAGCGCCGACGACGTGTGTCAGCTCGACGAAGGTTCCGAAAGCCTTCGGCGACGGAACGCTGTGGAAGATCGACGCCAGCAAGTGAGTCTTACCGACACCGAACCCGCCGTCGAGGTACAGGCCGGCGCCGGTCGCCTGGGTCTTCTTGCCGAACAGTCCGCGGCGTCCACCACTACGGATCTTGGTTACGCGCTTGGAGAATTCCTCGGCCTTGGCGACAGCAGCTGCCTGGCTCGGTTCCTTCGGATCAGGAATGTAGGAGGCAAAACTCACCTCGTCGAACATTGCGGGAGGCACCATTTGAGCTACCAGTTGATCGGCGGGTACCACCGGGCTGCGATCGACAAGACGTTCATGCATCCGTCAAGGGTATCTACGTGATGTGATCTCTCATGTGCACCGTATGGATATTGCGACCTACTTCACACCAGGCCACGAAGACGAACTCCGCGGCTTGTACGCCTATCCGGAGAACCTCTCCCAACCCTGGATGCGCGTGAACTTCGTTTCCAGCATCGACGGGTGCGTCTCCGTCGACGGAGTGAGCCATGGACTGGGCACACCTGCGGACAAGTCGGTATTCGGGATCTTGCGCGAACTTTGTGACGTCGTCGTGGTCGGCGCAGGCACAGCGCGAGCCGAGAACTACGGGGGTGTGCAGATCTCGGACGCAGCCCGGGCGCGACGAAAGGCGGGCGGCCTCGCTCCGGTCCCACAGATCCTCGTCGTCTCGGCGCACGCGTCGATCGACCCTGAAAGCCGGCTCCTGCGAGATACCGAAATTCCGCCGATTCTTGTTGTCGGTAGCGCCGCGGACAGCGCAGCGATTTCAGCGCTGAGGTCGGCCGGAGCGCAGGTGGAGGTGACGGACTCACCGAATGTCAGCAGCGGCGACATCGACAGGGCCTTGTCGGCTCGCAAGCTCCGTCGCGTGCTGTGTGAGGGAGGGCCGTCACTTTTCGGGCAGTTGATCGAGGACAATGCCGTCGACGAACTCTGCATCACCACTTCACCTCAACTGGTGGGGAGCAAAGTCGGCCGAATCTCGCTCTCCCCCAATGCAATGCCCACGTCGATGCATCCCGCTCACATTCTCGGCGATTCGGACGGCACGATCCTCACTCGATGGGTTCGTCAGCAGCCACGTCGGTGAACCTGGCACTCTGGTCGGCATGCGCAGAGTTGCTTTGATGGCCGTCGTCCTCGCGACGTGTTGTGCGTGCGGCGCCGGGCCGTCGCTTCGGCCCGCCGTCGCGGTCGAAGGCCGCACCGACGGCAGCCCTGCCCAGAGCGAGGGACCGTCACCCGATGCGCCGCCGGTTGACCCCGGCGTCCCGACCGACGACATACCGTGGCGAGACTGCACCGGCACGTCACTCGCCGACCAGGCTCTCGCAGCGTCGAGCGCCGGCGTCATCCTCGAATGCGCGGAATTCAGTGCCCCCATCGACGTGACCGGCGCCATCGACGGCAACTTCACTGCCGGCTTGACCCGCGCTCGGACGTCCTCGACGCCTGCCAACGCGTATCCGATCGTGTTCACATCCGGCACCGACCGTTCGTCGGGAAACTCTCTGGCCATGCTCGCTACGTCCGGCTTGACGACGGTGCTCGCGGACCACCCCGTCGTTGCCCTGGATCGACGCGGAATCGACAGGTCCACCGCAATCGACTGCATGACGCCGGAGATTCGGCGCGGCCTTCACGATCTGGGCCAGTTCGACGCGGACTCCACCGGCGACGCCGCCGACGCGGTCGCCGCTCTCGGTCACGATGCAACCATCGCCTGTACCGACTATCTCGATCCTCAAGAACTGAAGTTCGGCGCGGACTCCGCGGCCGAGGACATCGACGCTCTACGTACGCGGTGGGGCGTCGAGACCATCGCTCTGTGGTCGGCAGGGTCCGGCTCGGACATCGCGCTGAGCTACGCGGCAGCCCACCCCGACAACCTCGCGAGGTTGATCCTCGATTCTCCCGCTCCGGTGGCCACGGACGCTGCCACCGAGGCAGAGAGCCGCGTGCAGGGCGAGGAAGCGGCGTTGACCGCATTCGCTCAGCGATGTGTGGCGCTGGGGTGCTCGCTCGGACCTGATCCGAAGAAGGCGGTCACGGACTTGATGGAGCGCGCTCGGGCCGATGAATTCCAGCCGCTGTCCGCCGCTGCGGTGTCGAACGCGATTTCGGCGAGCCTGTGGACTGCCGGAACCAACCGAGAGCAAGAGACCCGCTCGCTCTCAGACGCTCTGTCCGCGCTCGGTACCGGCAACGCTTCGCCGATTCGAGAGCGCGCCGCCCGGGCAGAGAACGAGGTGGACGGTGACGGCCAGTTCATCGGACGATGCACCGACGGCATGCAGTGGCCGGGGATCGGGCGCGTCCGCGAACTGGCGGACACCTGGGGCACCAACTATCCGGTATTCGGTCGAGAAGCCGCGCTCGGTTTGCTCGCGTGCGCCAGCTGGCCGTCGACCGCCAACTCTCCCCTGCCGAATCAGTTGAAGCCCGCCGTCCTCGTGCTGAGCGGTCAGGGCGACCCGGCCGTCGGGAACTCCGGACTCTCGACCGTCACCGGCGTCGTGACCAACGCGGGGTCGCGCTTCGCAACCCTGGACTGGCAGGGTGCAGGTCACCCCGCGGCACAATCCACCTGCGCGCAGCAGGCGATGAGGGCATACCTCACCGACGCCTCCCTGCCCAGCAACGGAAGCGTGTGCCCGGCCTGACTCGGGCGCTTGTCCACCACGACCGAAAAGGGGTGCATCCCCCGATCACACCCTGCTCCGGTGTACCGTGCCGAAGTGTTCCTTCGACAGCTCGAGCCGCGTACCGGGCGGACAACCCAACAAGTCGTCAACTTCGTTTTGTGGCCGATCGCCGTGATGACCGTGCTCAATCGTGTCATCGTCACAGCAGTCAACGGCGCCATCACCGATGACTTCCGACCGGTCTACAACGCCGCGCTGGCGTTCTGGAACGGGCGCGACGTCTACACCGCAGATTTCAACTCCGTAGACCCCCATTATCTGTACCCACCATCGGGTTCCTTGTTGATGGCACCCCTGGCGATCCTCGATCCCGAGCGCTCGCGGTGGCTGTTCATCGGTGTCAATGCCGTCGCCATTCTCGTGGCTCTCTACCTGCTGTTGCGCTTGTTCGACCTGACGATCAGTTCCATCGCGGCGCCGATTCTGGTGCTCGGCGCTTTCATGTCGGAGACGGTCACCAACACGTTGGTGTTCACCAACATCAACGGCCTCGTACTGCTCGGCGAAGTTGCCTTCCTCCTGCTGCTGATGCGCAAGAAGGATCTGTGGGCCGGCGCCGCGATCGGTCTCACCATCGCAGTGAAACCCACTCTCGCGCCACTGCTCCTGCTGCCGCTCGTTCGCGGTCAGTGGAAGGTGCTCGTCACCGCCCTGGGCATCCCGTTCATTCTCACGGTCGTGGCATGGCCGCTTGCGTCGGATCCGATGGACTTCGTCCGCCGCACCGTGCCGTACCTGCTCGAATCTCGTGACTACTTCAACAGTTCGATTGTCGGAAACGGCGCTTACTTCGGTCTGCCCGAATGGTTGATCCTGCTGTTGCGCGTCGTGTTGGCCGCCATGGTCGTCGTCTCTCTGTGGCTTCTGTACCGCTATTACCGCAACGACGAACTCTTCTTCCTCACCACCGCGACCGGTGTGATCATGACCGCGTCGTTCCTGCTGCCATCGCTCGGCCAGATGTACTACTCGATGATGCTGTTGCCGCTGTTGATGTCCGTGGTGCTCAAGAACTCGGTCATGCGGAACTGGCCGGCGTGGCTCGCCGTCTACGGCTTCATGACATTCGACAGCTGGTGGTCGAACCGCTGGCCGACCTTCGGCCGGGCAGCCGAATACACCAAGAGCACCCTCGGCTGGAGCCTTCTGCTGATCGTGATCTTCTGTGTCCTCGGATACCGGTATCTGGTCGCGCGTCGCGAGGGCCGCTTGGATCGCGGAATCGATCCCGCCTACCTCCTCGATCCCCCGCTCGATACCGTCTCACCTGCCGACGAAGCCGAAACGGCGACAAAGCATTAGCGTGGAGGCATGAGTTCTTCACACGATGGCATCGACAGCACACCTGAGGTCACGTACACCGAGAGCGAGTGGCGCGAAAAGCTGACTCCGGAGGAGTTCGCCGTCCTGCGCCAAGCCGGCACCGAACGCCCCTTCGTCGGCGAGTACACCGACACCACCACGGAAGGCGTTTACTCCTGCCGTGCGTGCGGAGCCGAACTGTTCCGCAGCACCGAAAAGTTCGAATCGCACTGCGGGTGGCCGTCCTTCTTCGATCCGGCGGATTCGGATGCCGTGATCCTGAAGGAAGACAGCTCACTCGGGATGCGCCGTGTCGAGGTCATCTGCAAGAAGTGCCACAGCCACCTCGGTCACGTCTTCGAGGGCGAGGGATACCCGACGCCGACCGATCAGCGGTACTGCATCAACTCGATCTCGCTGGTTCTCAAGCCCGCTCAGTAGCCAGGTCGTGGGCTGCCCCGTGTCGCTCAGTAGCCAGGTCGTGGGCTGCCCCGTGTCGCTCAGTAGCCAGGTCGTGGGCTACCCCGTGTCGCTCAGTAGCCAGGTCGTGGGCTACCCCGTGTCACTGGTAGCCCACGATTCGAGACTTCAACTCAGAAGTCCCAGTTCAGCGCAGTCGGGCTCAGACCAGCAGCGTTCAGGCCCTCGTTTCGAGCGACAAGACCGTCCTTGACTGACCCGATCCCACCACCGATCGCGCCGGACGTGATGTCCGTCAACGAGGCATCGCCGCCCGTGACTTCCTTCGTCACGATCGCAGCGGACGCTCCCGATACCGCATCGTCGAAAGCCCCCCGCGCGATCTGCTGCAATCTCGAACCGGTCGGGAGCGGGTTCGGGTCGGGGCCGACACGATCCGGCGTCGTCTTCAACCCTCCGTTCGCAAGTCCCTTGATGAAACCGTCGCGCCCCTCGGTCACGACCTTGCCACCGTCGATCGACTGGCGATGATCCATCGTCATCTGCCCGAGTTGAATGGCGAGGCCGGAGAAGACGGCAGCGGCAGCTTCCACTGCTGCAGCCTCGATCACTCGTATCAACAATTGCTGCAACAGCATTCGGACCGTGAGTGTTGTTGCCACCTCAGCCGCCACGATTCCGGCGGTACTCGCACCCAGTGTCGGGACAGCCGCCGCCACCATGGCGGCAATCTCGAGCGCAAGTGCGCCCAGCGCCGCGAGGATCGACAGTTTGGTGTACTCGATGTCCGTGCCGGTATCGGTGCATGACTGACCCAGTTCGGCCGCGGCAGAGGACAACCGCTCGAAGACCTCCGCAACTCCCCCGGCCTCCGACCAATACCGAGACAACGAGTCGCCGGCTCGACCGTCGATCGATGCCAGTACTGTTTGCAATCCGTAACCACCGGCAGCGGCCGAAGCCTCGATCCGATCAGCCGCGCCTGACCAGGCATCACCCAACCTCCACAGTGCCGTTTCGTCTCCTTGCGGCCAGTCACTGCCCACCGCAACCGACGCAACCGCCTGTAACCAGCCTGGAATCTCGAGTCCCATCAGAGCCCACCCGCCATGTCGTCGGCAAGCGAGGTGTCGATCGATTCGAAACGATCGGTGATCTCGATCAGCGTGGCAGTCAATTCGCGGAGCGCGCCCGCGACCAGTGTCATCCCGCCGACTGCTGACTCCGCACCGGGAACATACGCGTCCGAGAATGCGGTTCCGAACTGGTCAGCGCCCCAACACCCCTCTTCGGCGCCGGCCACTGTTTCCAGAGCACTCCGCGCCTCGTCGAGATCGGCAGCGACCACCTCGAATGCTGGTGCAGCACTTCCCATCGCGGCCACGTCCACGTCCAGTTCAGACATTGCCGGAGCTCCTCAGAACGGTGCGGTCCCAGTGCTCGTCGCCGCCGACCGGCACCGACGCCGGACGAGGCGCGAGAATCTCACGCAATCCGAGCACACCGGGAACGAGGTCAGGCAAATCGATCCTGGCCGCTTCGGTGAACGGCCTCGACATCTCGGCAATCTGTCGGCGCATGTCCTCCGCCGCAGATGTGGCCGTGGCCAGGATCAGATTTCCCAACGCCACCGGCGAATGCTTGCCGTAAGCGCTCCCGGAGAGGGTGACTCCCACGGTCGCCCCCGAAGCGTCTACGACGACTTCCACGCTGCCATCACTCGAGCGCGCGCTCGCCGTTGCTCGTGCGATCTTCTCCTGCATATCCGCCAGCGATCGCGTTCGCTCCAACAGATCAACCTGCATCGAATCGATCTGAGCCCGAAGAACTTCGACGTGTCCCCTCATCGAACCAACATCCGCCCCACTCACGATGGCCCCCACCTTCGATAGATCGTGACACCTGATTCAGGCGCTCACGAGGTTCGACGCGGGAGGTGGCCGATCGGTTCCGTCAGCGCGAACGAAGCACGGGCGGATCGAACGCCTTGACCGGCGGCAGAACACCTTCGAATTTCTCGATCTGCACCAGAACGTGCTGGCCGGTGCACCCGTGCGAAAGCGAAGACGTGCCGACGTCCGGCGTAAGAACGTTGGGATTTCCGTGAACACACAGCGAATCGGGATCGGCAGGATCGAGCGGGTCGTACCACGCCCCGGTCGACAACTGGACGACGTCGCTCCGCAAATCCGAATCGACGATCACACCAGCCAGGCACGCCCCGCGATCGTTGAATACGCGCACCACGTCCCCAGCCGACACGCCGCGCGCGGCAGCTGCATCGGGGTGCATACGAATCGGCTCGCGTCCCTGAATCTTCGATGCCTGGCTCGCAGCGCCGTGATCGAGTTGGCTGTGCAGGCGCGTCTTGGGCTGGTTGGCGATCAAGTGAAGCGGGAATTGCGTGGCCCGTGGTCCACCCAGCCACTCGTCGGGCTCGTACCAGCGCGGATGGCCGGCGCAGTCGTCGTAGCCGAAAGACTCGATGGTCTCGGAGAAGATCTCGATCTTCCCACTCGGAGTCGAGAGCGGATACTTCTCGGGGTCCTCGCGGAAGTCACCGAAGAGCACGAGGTTGTCTTCGGTTCGCATCCGGTAGTGCCCGTCCGACCAGAAATCCTCGAACGTCGGTGTGTTGCCGCCGTCTGCATCGACGAACGGCCGCCATTGACCGTAGAGATGCTCGATCCACTCCTGTGAGGATCTCCCCTCGGTGAACTGCTCCCCGAATCCGAGCGCAGAAGCCAGAGCGGCAAACGTGTCGTAGTCGTCTCGCGAATTCGCGAAAGGTGGAACTACTTGCTGCATCGCGACCAGAAGTGGATCATTTCGTGTGCAGCTCAGGTCATTTCGTTCGAGCGACGTTGTCGACGGGACAACGATGTCGGCATTGCGAGCCATCGGCGTCCAGTAGGGATCGTGAACGACGATCGTGTCCGGACGCGCAAATGCTCGTCTCAGCCTCGGGAGATCCTGGTGGTGGTGAAACGGATTGCCACCGGCCCAGTAGACCAACCGAATATCCGGATAGGTCAGGCGCCTGCCGTCGTAGTCGAACTCCTCGCCGGGCGAGAGCAAGAGATCGGAGATCGCGGCCACCGGAATGAAATCGGGCACCGGATTCACACCTTGCGAGAAGGTCGGCAACGGATACGGCACCGGAGCCAGACCCGGCTCGTTCATCGAACCGTAGCCGTGGCCGAAACCGCCACCCGCAAGCCCGAATTGGCCGAGCATCGCGGCGAGTGTCACGCCCATCCACGGTGCCTGTTCACCGTGTTTGATGCGTTGCAACGACCACGTGACGGTCACCAGCGTCCGGCCGGACGCCATTCTCCGAGCCAGGTCGGTGATGAACTCCGCCGGCACCCCGGAGATCTTCTGCGCCCAGCGCGGATCCTTCGGTACACCGTCGGCACGTCCGAGCAGGTAATCCTCGAAGCGTTCGTAGCCGACGCAGAAGCGGTTCAGGAAATCGCGATCGTGCAGGTCCTCCGACGCCAGGACAAACGCCAGGGCAAGCATGATTGCCACGTCGGTTCCCGGAACGGGTGCGATCCACTCGCAGTCGCCATCGACGTCGTCGCGCAACGGACTGAAGGAGACGATCTTTCCGCCGCGGGCACGAAATGCGTCGAGCGCCCCGCGCGTCGGAT
This sequence comes from Rhodococcus sp. WS1, assembly GCF_003797745.1. NCBI lineage: Bacteria > Bacillati > Actinomycetota > Actinomycetes > Mycobacteriales > Nocardiaceae > Rhodococcus > Rhodococcus sp. WS1. The sequence goes on from NZ_RKLZ01000001.1 coordinate 457,999, forward strand.
GATCGCTCGTACCACCGGCATTGACGCCGGTGTTCTTGATCGGTACTCCCCCGAACGAGACGAGAAGATCGGAGTGCTTGGCGATGACGTGCCACGACGTGGAGCGCGCGAACAACTTCCAGTGTGTTCCGACCACACGCGGCATGATGACACCGGTGGCACCGAGCGAGTAGCTGTGGACCGACTTGGTGTATCCACCCAGCTGATTCAGAAATCGGTGAACTTGGCTCTGCGCGTGATGGAATCGACCGGCGCTGGCCCAGCCGTACGAGCCGCCGAAGATCGCTTTGTTCCCGTGCGTGTCGACCACGCGACGCAACTCGCGGGAGAGGAGTTCGGTCAGTTCGTCCCACGAGACCGAGACGAACTCGTCCGCTCCACGTCGGTCGCTGGGACCAGGCCCGTTCTCGAGCCAACCGCGGCGCACCGCCGGGCCCGAAACGCGAGCCCGACTGCGCACCGAACCGGCGAGGTTCCCGAGCATCGGCGAGGGATTCGAATCACCCTCGTACGGATGCACGGCGGTCACCTCGCCGGCGACCGATTCGGCGGTGAACATTCCCCAATGGGACATGTGTTGACGACGCCGGTTCGGTGCAGTTGTCACAGAAACTACTTTCGAAGTAGATCAGGGTAGGGAAAGGACCAGCTTCTCGATGTCCACGCGCGGCCCGGTGAAGAACGGCACCTCTTCGCGAACGTGCAAGCGAGCTTCGGTGGCACGCAGATCGCGCATCAGATCGACGATACGGATGAGCTCAGGCGCTTCGAACGCGAGAATCCACTCGTAGTCCCCCAGAGCGAAGGCCGGGACCGTGTTGGCGCGAACGTCCTTGTACGAACGAGCAGCCATACCGTGATCGGCGAGCATCTTGCGACGCTCCTCGTCGGGGAGCAGGTACCACTCGTACGAGCGGACGAACGGGTAAACGCAGATGTAGTCGCCCGGATCCTCACCCGCGATGAACGAGGGCACGTGGCTCTTGTTGAACTCCGCGGGGCGGTGCACCGCCGAGTTGCTCCAGATGGGAGCACTGGCCTGTCCGAGGACGGTGGTGCGGCGGAAATCCGCGTACGCGGCCTGAAGTTCCTCGATGCTGGCCGCGTGGGTCCAGATCATGAAGTCCGCGTCGGCGCGCAAGCCGGCGACGTCGTAGACGCCGCGAACCACGACGCCCTTGTCTTCGAGACCCTCGAAGAACAAGCGGGCGTCCTTGACCGCAGCTTCCCGATCATCGCCCAGCACACCGGGTTCCACCTGGAACACGGAGAACATGAGGTAACGGATTTCAGAGTTCAGTTTGTCGAAATCAAGGCGTGCCATGGGTCTATCGTGCCACTCGCTCGAATATCCGTGTAGCCGCCGTCGTGCCGACTGCGACACACGCCGGAACCCCGACGCCGTGCAGCCACGACCCGGCCACTTCGAGGCCGTCGAACTGCGTCATCCCGGACTCGATTTCAGCCACGATTTCCGTGTGACCTGGGGAGTACTGGGGAAGACCGCCGTGCCACCGCTGTACGAAGCTCGCTCCTGGCTCCTCGGTGATTCCGGTCACGGTCTCGAGATCGGCGCGCGCAAGTTCGATCAGTTCACCATCCGGCCGGTCGACGATCTCCGATGCGCCGAATCGACCGAACGACACCCGAACGAGATGCTCGCCGCGATCAGCGAGGTGCGTCCACTTTCGGCTCGACAGCGTGAACGCCTTGGCGGTCAGGTCGGCGTCGGTGGCAACCAGGATCCCCGAATTCTGCGGAAGGTCGGCCTGACCGGGCAGGCGGAGCGCCACCACCGCGGACGACGCCAGTTCGATCCGCGACGCGATACGCGCAATATCCGCATCGACGCCGGCCAACAGCACCGCTGCGCGCGGCGCCGGAACAGCCAGAATCACCGCGTCGACGCTGCCGAGCGGATCGACGTTCCAACCTTTCCCGTCCCTGCGTAACCCGGAAGCCTCGCCGCGGACGAACGTCGCGTCGGCGGCCTGCCGCAGCGCATCGAGCAAGATGCCGTAACCGTCCCTGAGCGCTCCGAACACTGGTCCGGGTGCAGGTGTCGGCACTGCGGCTGCAACTGCATCCGTGAGGCTCTGAGCGCCCGCATCGAGCGCCGCAGCGAGTGTCGGCAAAGCTGCACGCACTCCGATGGTCTCCGCCAGGCCCGAGTACACCCCGCCGAGAAGCGGATCCACCGATCGGCTGACCACCTGATCACCGAATCGCTGTGAAACCAGTTCGGCAACACTGCAATCGGAACCGCGGGTCCACTCGAACGGAGCGCCTGGTTCGGCAGCTATGCGCGACAGTGTCTGCTCGTCGACTAGATCTCTCACCGACTCGGACGATGCCGGGATTCCCATCAGGGTTCCGGCAGGAAGTCGATTCAGTGAGCCCTGGGACCAGATCAACGGGCTCAACCCCGCTGGGTAAACGATCTGATCGGTCAGTCCCAGCTCGGCGAGAAGCGCAGGGACTTCGGGCCGACGGGCGATGAACGCCTCGGCGCCGATGTCGATCGGGCCACCGCCAAGATCAATCGTTCGCAGCTTCCCGCCCAGTCGCGGAGAGTCGTCGACGACCGTGATGTCGGCAACGGAGCCCAGACTGCGCCGAAGCCGGTACGCGGCAACCAGACCGGAGATTCCGCCTCCGATCACCGCGACCGACGGCCGAGTGGTTGTCACAGCGAGTGCACCAGCTCCACCGCCGAGGTGATCGCCGTGGGATCGGTGTCGGGAAGAACTCCATGGCCGAGGTTGAAGATGTGGCCGATGGCACCGGCTTCGATCGCGCGGTCACCTTCAGCGGCGATCCGGCGCACCTCACGATCGATCACCTCGGGGCCCGCGAACAGTACAGCGGGATCGAGATTGCCCTGCAGCGCCTTGCCCGGACCGACACGACCGGCCGCGACGTCGAGCGGAATCCGCCAGTCGACACCCACGACGTCGGCACCTGCCTCCCCCATCGCGCCGAGAAGTTCACCGGTTCCGACACCGAAGTGGATACGCGGAACGCCGGCAGCTGCAACCTCGGCAAACACCCGTTCGGAATGTGGGAGAACAAATTCCCGGTAATCGGCCAGCGAGAGCGCGCCGGCCCACGAGTCGAACAGCTGAACCGCGTCGACACCCGCCTTGAGCTGCGTCTGCAGGAAGCAGATCGTGGTGTCTGCCAGGCTTCCGAGCAACGCGTGCCAGGTCTTCGGATCGGAGTGCATGAGCGCCTTGGTCTTCTCGTGGTTCCGGCTCGGACCACCCTCGACCAGATACGACGCCAAGGTGAACGGCGCTCCGGCAAAGCCGATCAGCGGAGTCGAGCCCAACTCGGTGGTGAGAAGTCGAACGGCCTGCGCGATCGCCCCGACCTCTTCGGGAACCAATCGAGGGAGGGCCGCGACGTCGGCGATGGAGCGAATCGGATTGGCAACCACCGGTCCGACGCCGGCAACGATGTCGAGATCGATTCCCGCAGCCTTGAGCGGAACAACGATGTCCGAGAACAGGATTGCCGCGTCTACATCGTGACGACGCACCGGCTGCATCGTGATCTCACAGACCAGCGCCGGATCGAAACACGACTCCAACATGCCGATCCCCGCGCGGATCTCGCGATACTCCGGCAATGAACGTCCGGCCTGGCGCATGAACCACACCGGCCGTCGACTCGGAGTGCGTCCGGTCGCCGCGGCGAGCAACGGTGCGTCGGGCAAAACTCGCCGAGCGCTGTATTCCGCCGACCCGGTCATGCCTGAATTCATGTTGTCCAACCCGCTCATCAGTCCTCGCGCTCTCCGCCAACGTGTGTCTTCGATCGACTCAATGCTGCCATGTCCCACACTCGGGATCGGACACCCGAGCGGTTCGTGAGCGGCCACACACCCGAACCACACTCGGTCGGCGCGCCTCCACCTACCCGCCCTTATCCCCGACTAACGTCCTGACCTGTGACGACATCCGGATCGACAGCCGACCCGGCCGAGTTCCGTGCCGCCGTGGAGGCGATGACCGCTGCGCGGGTTCGGCCCGAGATAGAGGTCGGTCCCATCCGTCCGCCGCAGCGTCTCGCTCCGTACAGCCACGCAGTGGGAGCCGAGGTTCTGCACCCGGACTCCGACGTCGTGGCCGAGCAGTCCGAGGGCGACGCTTTCGGCCGCCTGATCCTGTTGTTCGATCCGGACGGCGACGAGGCGTGGAACGGCACCATGCGGTTGGTGGCCTACATCCAGGCCGATCTCGACGAAGCCGTCGCCGCGGATCCACTACTTCCCGAAGTAGCCTGGAGTTGGCTGGTGGACGCACTCGAAGCCGGACCGGAACCTTTTGTGGCCCTGGGCGGTACGGTCACAGCCACAACTTCCGTGCGATACGGCGACATCGCGGGTCCGCCGCGAGCCCACCAACTCGAGTTACGTGCATCCTGGACTGCAACGTCATCAGAATTGGCTCACCATGTCGAGGCTTTCTGTGAAGTTCTCGCGTACGCGGCAGGACTTCCGCCTGCCGGGATAACCACGCTGTCGCGGCAGGGCGACTAACTCCACTACTCGTTTACGCATTCCCCCGGAAAAATACTAGAACCTGTTCTAAAATGAGTCATGCAACGTCTCAGCGGACTCGACGCGACCTTCCTCTACTTGGAAACACCGACCCAGCTATTGCACGTTTGTGGACTCGTACTGCTCGACCCCTCGACCATTCCGGGCGGTTACGACTACCGGAAGCTGCTTCGCGAGTTGGACTCGCGGATGGCCACGATGCCGACCTTTCGGCGCAAACTCAAAGATTCCCGCCTCAATCTCGACTACCCGGTATGGGTCGACGATCACGATTTCGACATCGAGCGGCACTGCCACCGGACCGCGGTACCTGCTCCGGGCACACACGCGGAACTGGCAGAACTCGCCGGACACATCGCGAGCCAACCGCTGGATCGTTCCCGCCCACTGTGGGAGATGTGGGTCATCGAGGGACTTGCCGACGGACAGATCGCCGTCATGTCGAAGATTCATCACAGCGCTGCCGACGGCGTCACCGGCGCGAACATCCTCGCTCAGCTGTGCAGTCTCGAACCGGATTCACCGGCGCTCGTGGATCCCACCGCACAGGGTGCGGGCGACGCGGGAACGCTGGACATCGCCATCGGCGGACTCATGGCCGTCATCGCCCGACCCGCAAGAATTGCCCGTCTGGTCCCCGGCGGAATCGCGATGCTCCCCAAGTGGGTGACGCGTGCACGAAAGGGTGAAGCGATGCCTGCTCCGTTCACCGCGCCGCGGACCTCGTTCAACGGCGCTATCACCGGTCACCGCAACGTCGCCTTCAGCCAGCTCGATCTCGCGAAGGTCAAAGCCGTCAAAGACCGTCACGGCGTGAAGGTCAACGATGTGGTTCTCGCGCTGTGCGCGGGTGCTTTGCGGACCTACCTCGAGGACCGCGACGAACTGCCGGAGGACTCACTCGTCGCGATGGTCCCCGTATCGGTCCACGGTAAATCCGATCGGCCGGGCACAAACCAGATCTCGGGCATGTTCACGCAGCTGGGCACCCAGATCGGCGATCCGGTCGAGCGTCTGCACGCGATCAGCGATTACAACGCCACCTCGAAGAACCACAACGAGGCTCTGGGTGCGAACATGCTCCAGGACTGGTCCCAGTTCGCATCACCAGCGGTGTTCGGCGCCGCCATGCGGGTGTACTCGTCGCTCAAACTCGCCGAGCGTCACCCCGTCGTGTCCAACCTGGTCGTCTCGAACGTGCCCGGGCCGCCGGTCCCGCTCTACTTCCTCGGCGCCCAGATCAAGGGAATGTTCCCGCTCGGCCCGATCTTTCACGGGGCAGGACTCAACGTGACGGTGATGTCACTCGACGGAAAACTCGACGTCGGCATCGTCAGTTGCTCCGATCTGGCACCCGAATTGGACCAGCTCGCGCAAGGTTTCGGAGCCGCACTCGACGAACTGTTCGACGCTGAGGTGACAACCCCGGCCCCGACTGCGACGTAGAGTCAGTGACCATGTCCGAAGTCACCGATGATGCAACCGAGCCCACCTCCGACGTAGTTCCGCTGCTCGTTCCGCGTGACGGAGTTCCGGACGTCATCACCACTGCCGCCGGTGTCGCCGACGCCGCGGCCGCGCTGGCCTCCGGCCACGGTCCGCTCGCCGTGGACGCCGAGCGAGCATCCGGATTCCGTTATTCGGCACGGGCGTACCTGATCCAGCTCCGACGCGAAGGAGCGGGATCGTTCCTGCTCGACCCGATCCCGACAGCGCAGGACCTGCAGCCGTTGGCCGAGGCGATCAACCCGTTGCAATGGGTGCTGCACTCGGCCGATCAGGATCTCCCCGGCCTCGCCGAACTGGGCCTGACACCGGCCGAGCTGTTCGACACCGAACTGGCCGGTCGACTGGCCGGGTTCGAACGAGTCGGACTCGCCGCGATAGTGGAACGAACCCTTCGGGTGGAACTTCGCAAAGGTCACGGGGCCGCGGACTGGTCGACACGTCCGCTGCCGGACGCCTGGTTGAACTACGCCGCCCTCGACGTCGAAGTGCTTCTCGAACTGCGCGACGCCATGGAAGCCGAACTCGAATCCCAGGGCAAGCTCGAGTGGGCGAAGGAGGAGTTCGAGTACATCCGTCTGGCCGGCCCGCCCAAGCCCAAGCCCGACCGTTGGCGTCGTACATCGCACATCACCTCGCTCAAGACCACTCGACAGTTGGCGGCAGTACGGGCGCTGTGGCAGGCGCGTGAGGATCTCGCGCGCAAGCGCGACGTGTCGCCGAGCCGGGTTCTCCCTGACTCCGCCATCATCGATGCCGCCCTCAAAGATCCTCAGTCGCTGGATGCACTCCGTTCGCTTCCCGTGTTCGGCGGACCACGTCAACGCCGGTATTCGCGTGTGTGGATGGACGCGCTGGAAGCTGCGCGCAGGCTCCCGGACAGCGAGCTTCCGCCGAAGACCCCGCCGATCGTCGGACCCCCTGCCGCCGGCCGCTGGGCTCGCCAGGACCCGGCGGCCGCGGACCGACTGACGGCGGCTCGGGCAGCACTGTCGGACCTGAGCAAGGAAGTGTCGGTGCCCGTGGAGAATCTGCTCCAACCCGACCTGGTCAGGCGCCTGTGCTGGGACTGGAAGTTGGAACCCGACTCGGACATCACCGAAGTCGAGAGCGCAATCGAGACCAAGCTCACTTCCGGTGGCGCACGTGGCTGGCAACGCACTTTGACGGTTCCCGTCCTCGCCGAGGCACTGAACTCCGTGGTCCCGGCCGAGCCCGAAGCGGAAGAGCCTGAATCCTGACCTGACCCCGGTGTGAGGTTGGAGCAATTCGGCACGTTAAGTTACCGGTCAGTAATGGGCAGTAGTACGCTCGATACGAGGCCGGACGCCTGGCCGTGATCGCCGAACCAACGTCTCACCGCACTTCGGAGTGGTGGGCAGCTCCATCAGGAGGAATTCGCGTGGCTCCATCCACAAACAACCAACGCAACGTCGTCTTCGTCGACGGCATTCGCACCCCGTTCGGCAAGGCCGGCCCGAAAGGCATGTACGCCGACACGCGCGCAGACGATCTCGTCGTCAAGGCGATTCGTGAGCTGCTTCGCCGTAACCCGCAGCTCGATCCCGCACGGATCGACGAAGTGGCTGTCGCAGCCACCACGCAGACCGGTGACCAGGGCCTGACCATCGGCCGCACCGCTGCGATCCTCGCCGGTCTCCCCGAAACCGTTCCCGGATTCGCCATCGACCGCATGTGCGCCGGCGCGATGACCGCCGTCACCACCACCGCGTCGGGCATCGGCTTCGGCCAGTACGACGTCGTGATCGCCGGTGGCGTCGAGCACATGGGCCACCACCCGATGGGTGAGGGCGCAGACCCCAACCCGCGCTTCCTCGCCGACCGCCTGGTCGACCCGAGCGCCCTCGTGATGGGTAACACCGCCGAGAACCTGCACGACCGGTTCCCGACCATCACCAAGGACCGCACGGACGCCTACGCCGTCAACAGCCAGAACAAGTACGACGCTGCCAAGAAGGCCGGCTTCATCGCCGACACCCTGGTCCCCGTCGCCACCCGCAGTTCCGCGGGCTGGGGTCTGGCCACCGAAGACGAGCCGCCGCGCCCCGGAACCACCGTCGAAGATCTCGCGAAGCTCAAGACGCCGTTCCGCCCGGCCGGACGCATCACCGCCGGTAACGCCGCCGGACTCAACGACGGTGCCACCGCAGCACTGCTCGCCGGTGAGGACACCGCAGCCGAGCTCGGCCTGCCGGTCGGCATGCGCATGGTGGGCTTCGCCTACCAGGGCGTCGACCCCGCCGTCATGGGTATCGGCCCGGTTCCCGCCACCGAGAAGCTCCTGGCACGCACCGGCCTGAAGATCGAGGACATCGGACTCTTCGAGATCAACGAGGCGTTCGCCGTTCAGGTCCTCGCGTTCCTCGAGCACTACGGAATCGCCGACGACGACCCGCGCGTCAACCAGTGGGGCGGCGCCATCGCGTGTGGCCACCCCCTCGCTTCCTCGGGCGTTCGCCTGATGACGCAGCTCTCCCGCCAGTTCGCGACGCGTCCCGACGTGCGCTACGGCTTGACCACCATGTGCATCGGACTCGGCATGGGCGGCACCGTCATCTGGGAGAACCCGAACCACGCTGACTACCAGGCAGGGGTTAACTAAATGTCTGATATTGCAACAGCATTCGCCGACGAGGTCGTGACGAACGCCTACACGAAGATCATCTCGGTCCCCGGCATCGAGGGCCCGTTTGCACTGATCACCCTCGACAACGGCTTCGACCACACCAAGCCGTCGTCCTTCGGTCCCGGCGGACTCGCAGCATTCGACGCCGCCCTCGACGAAGCCTTCGCAGCCAACCCGGTTGCCATCGCCGTCACCGGCAAGCCGTTCATCTTCGCCGCCGGCGCAGACCTCAAGGGTGTTCCCGCGATCACCTCTCGCGAGCAGGGACTCGAGCTGGGCCGCTTGGGTCACAAGGTGTTCCGACGCCTGCGTGAGTCGTCCGTTCCCACGTTCGCCTTCATCAACGGTGTCGCTCTGGGCGGCGGCCTCGAGGTCGGCCTGCACAGCCACTACCGCACGGTTGCCGCCAATGCGGGCGCACTGGGTCTTCCGGAAGCATTCCTCGGTCTGGTCCCCGGTTGGGGCGGAACGCAGTTGCTCCCCAACCTCGTCGGCCCGTCGAACGCCGTCACCGTGGTGATCGAGAACTCGATGAACCAGAACAAGGTGCTCTCCCCCAAGAAGGCACTCGAACTCGGCGTCGTCGACGTCGTTCTCGATTCTGCCGACTTCATCGAGCAGTCCCTCGCCTGGGCGTCGCAGGTCCTCGCCGGCACAGTGACCCCCGCTCGCCCCGAGATCGATCGTGGCCAGGGCTGGGACGACGCGATCGCTCGTGCGAAGGCGATCGTCGACGGCAAGACCAAGGGCAACGCTCCCGGCGCCGTCAAGGCCGTCGAGCTGCTCGAACTGGCTCGCAGTACCGACATCACCGATGCCGCTTCGCTCGACAAGGGCTTCGCGGCCGAGGACGAGGCTCTTGCCGACCTCCTCCTGACCGACGAACTCCGTGCAGGTCTGTACGCCTTCGATCTGGTGAACAAGCGCGCCAAGCGCCCCGCCGGAGCACCCGACCGCTCGCTCGCCCGCAAGGTCAGCGGCGTCGGCATCGTCGGTGCCGGTCTCATGGCCAGCCAGCTCGCGCTGCTCTTCGTCCGCCAGCTCAAGGTGCCGGTCATCCTGACCGACATCGACCAGGAGCGCATCGACAAGGGTGTCGGTTACGTCCACACCGAAATCGAGAAGCTCCAGGGCAAGGGGCGCCTGTCCCCCGACGCTGCGAACCGCCTCAAGGCGCTCGTCTCCGGTTCCCTCGACAAGGCCGCGTTCGCCAAGACCGACTTCGTCATCGAAGCCGTCTTCGAGAACATGGACGTCAAGAAGAAGGTCTTCGCGGAACTCGAGCAGTTCATCGCTCCCGAAACCATCCTCGCCACCAACACCTCCTCGCTCTCCATCACGGAGATGGCGTCCGGCCTCGAGCATCCCGAGCGCGTGGTCGGCTTCCACTTCTTCAACCCGGTTGCCGTTCTTCCCCTCCTCGAGATCATCAAGGGCAGCAAGACCGACGATGCCACTCTCGCAACGGCTTTCGCCACCGCGAAGTCGCTGAAGAAGTCCGCCGTCCTCTGCGGCGACAAAGCAGGCTTCGTCTTCAACCGCCTCGTCACCCGCACCTTGGGTGAGGTCATGTCCGCCGTCGACGAAGGCACCCCCTTCGACGTCGCGGACAATGCCATAGCCGAACTCGGCATGCCCATGTCGCCGTTCACCTTGCTGGCCCTCGTCGGACCCGCAGTGGCTCTGCACACCGGTGAGACCCTGCAGGAGTCGTACCCGGACCGGTTCAAGAGCTCACCTGGACTCGAAGCACTCGTCGAGGCTCGCAAGCCCGGCGTGTGGACCTGGGGCGAGAACGGTCAGGCCGTCGATCCCGAGGTCGCCGCACTGTGGCCGCAGGGTGACAAGGTGTCCACTTCGGAAGAGGTCCTCGAGCGCACACGTCGTGCGTTTGCCGAGGAAATTCAGATCATGCTCGACGAGGGCGTCGTAGCGGCAGCCGAGGACATCGACCTCTGCCTGCTGCTCGGCGGCGGGTTCGGATTCTGGAACGGCGGAATCACGCCGTACCTGGACCGGACCGGTACCTCCGAGGCTGTCAACGGCAAGCGCTTCCTCGCGCCTGGTGTTGCCAGCGTCTGAGTCAGTCGATCGACCCGTCACGGACGGCGTGCCTTCGGGTACGCCGTCCGTGGCGTTTGCGCAGGTTCAGAATAGGGTTCCCACATCGTCTTTCACGATGTTCTCGAGCGCACGCTCCGCGACGGCGGCGATAGTCATCGACGGATTGCACGCAGCGGAGTTGCCCTGCAACAGAGCGCCGTCGAGCACGTACAACCCCCGCTGGCCCAGAACCCGACCATCAAGATCGCACACCGAGTTCATGCAGGCACCGCCGAGGGGATGCCAGGTGGACGGCAGTAACGCGTTGGTGTCGGTGAGCAGTCCTCCTGCCGCGATCTGCTGGGCCGCAGGTCCGATGTGGCCTTGCTGGATCGCAGAGTCGCCATCTCTCGGCCAACGGAGCACCGCCTCGCCTCGCGCTGAGTCGTACACGAACCGACCCCGGTCGCTGCTGACCCCGAATCCGACCATCACCGTGCTGTGAGCGTCGAACGCCACCGGCGGGAACGACGCCTGAATGACAGTGAACGCGTTATGCGGGTCGTCCCAGTTCCGGCTGCCGTAGACGACCGGCCCGCCCTGCGTCGCGCCGAAATTCTCCGCGAGATCCGACCAGATGTAGATCCGGTCGGCATTGGTCCCCCACCCCGCGCCGAGTTCGTCGGGCAAATCCGTGATCCGCCCCGTTGCCGCGGCGCGGACCAGGAGTTTGGTGGTGTTCATGCTGCCGGCAGCCATCACGAGCGCATCCGTCGTCAAAATCTTGTTCTCGAGAATGTTGCCGGAAATGTCGGTCCGGTCCACGTACACACGCCACCGTCCGTCGGCCGCCCGCTCGACATCGGTGACCTGGTGCAGAGTCTCCACATTCACCAATCCGGTCGCTTCCGCTGCCGCAATGTAGGTGACATCCACCGAATGTTTGCCCCCGTTGTTGACACCGAGCGCGCCGTCACCGTTGGTGTACGACGGCTTCATCTCACCCCGCAGTTCGGCCAACGCGTAGTTCCAGTCGATCGGCATCGGAATTTTCGACACGGGTAGACCGGAACGCGTTGCGTTACGCGCGAATACACGTGCCGCCTCGTAGTTCGGGCTGGAAATCAGTTCGTCGGGTGCAGTTTCCACTTGCAACATCCGCGCCACCCGCGGGTAATGGACGCGGTCCATTCGTGCGTAATCGAGCTCCTCCGGAAAGTGCGTGTTGAAGACCGCTTCTTCCGGTTGCAGCGTCATCCCTTGGTACACAAGCGATCCGCCGCCCACACCGGCTGCGCAGATCGCGGTCATGTTCTCACCGGTCACCGTCTCCAACAAACCCGCGTATGGCTCGAAGATCGCCGGCCTGCCGAACAGAGTCGGGTTGGACTGATGCCAGAGGATACGCTTGTCCGGACTGGCGGGATGCGGAAAAGTTTCGGCATTCGGCCCGGTCGGCCACCGAATCCCTCTCTCCAGCAGGGTGACCGGAACCCCGGCCTCGGCCAAGCGAAGTGCCGTCACCCCTCCGCCGAACCCCGAACCGATAACCACGACACGGTGCACTTCACGTGTCAGCGGAATCCCTGTTGCAGCCTTGGCAGTGCGTGGCGCCATCATCGCGACTCCCACGGCGGCCGTACCGGCCAAGAACGATCTACGTTTCACTCCGGACATGACTGGTACTCCCTCGAAGAATGTCGCCAGAGAATTCCGGGCACGCCAAAACTAGACACTCTGACGCTCGAGTGTCAAGGTTTTGGCGGAGCAGGCGAGGAACTACGAGGTCGACCGGATTGCGGGCCCGAGCCACCTCGAGAGAAAGGCCCGCAAGGAGTCATCGGAATGGACGAGGTCACTGTCGAATGCAACAACCGAAAGCCCCAGTCGCACGGCAATTTCCACTATCTCATCCAACTCCGCCTCCGTGGCCAGGCCACGTTCGACCATAGGGGCGAGCATCTGACCAGCGAAAGGTATTGCTCGACTCATCATTTCGAGATCGAAGACAGGGTTTCCCCGCTCGGCGAGGAGCAGAGTCGCGAGCACCGGGTGAGCACGCACGGCAGTTCGCGCGGCAACGATGAATTCGACGACGTAGTCGCACGCCGTGTCGACCGACTCCACCTGCGCCGTGATCTCCCCGAGAACCTCGACAGCGAGACCGCCCATCGCCTGGGAGACGACCTCTTCACGTGTACCGAAAATCGAGTACACCGTCTGGCGCGAGACACCGGCCGCGGTGGCAACTGCGGCAATGTTCACAGCCTCGAATCCGCCACCTTCGATCAGTCCGAGGGCGGCGCCGAGAATCTTCTGCTGAGATCGCACGAGGAAAGTATCGCCCACCGAAACGGCGCCCTGAGAAACGCGGTCCAGATCCGACCCCCACCTGCATAAACGGCACAATCGGTTTCGTTTGGCTGCCGAAATTCAGTAGGTTAGGCTGCCCTTCATGAAAACTTCTCTTCAGGGCTTCACTGCCCTCGGTGCGGCTGCAATCGCGGTCACCGCACTTGTCTCGTGCTCCTCGGATTCAGGCACATCCACGACATCCCAAGGTACGGACGGATTCCCCGTCAGCATCGAGAACACCTTCGGCACCACGACCATCGACTCGAAGCCCGAGCGCCTCGTCACCCTCGGATGGAACGCGCAGGACATCCTGTACGCACTCGATCTGACTCCGGTCGGACAGCCCAAGTACACCTACGGTGCGGACGACAACGGCGTCATGCCCTGGGCCCAGGACTACTTCGACGCGGACAAGACAACGCTCTTCGACATGCCGGCCAGCGGAGAACCGCCGATCGAGTCCATCGCGTCGTTGACCCCCGACGTCATCCTGGCGCCGTACGAGGGCTTCGAGGAATCCGTCTACAACCAACTGAGCAAGATCGCACCGACGACCGCTTATCCCGGCGCAGCGTGGCAGACGTCCTGGCAGGACCAGACCCGCATCGTCGGCAAGGCAGTCGGCAAGAGCGAAGAGGCCGAGAAGCTCGTCGACGGCCTCGACGCGACTCTCGCCGATACCGCCGCAGCCCACCCGGAGTTCGCCGGAAAGACATTGGCAGTGGTCAACTTCGACACCGATTCGAGCAACATCAACGTCTATCTGCCCACCGACCCGCGGGTCCAGGTGCTGACGGAACTCGGATTCGTCAACGCGCCGGGCGTCGAGAAGCTCGCCGCGGACAATGCAGGTGGATCGTTCTTCAAGACGATCTCCTACGAGAACATCGCCGACATCGACGCCGACGTGATCGTCGGCTTCACCGACGGCTCCGGCGATCCGTCCGGCGTACCCGCAGTCGGTGGACTCGACGCGGTCAAACGCGGATCCACCGCATTCCTCAGCGACACCCGCGTCATCGGCGGACTGAGCAACGTCAACGTCCTGAGCACGCCTTGGGTCCTCGGCCAGATCACACCGACGTTGAGTGAAGCCGCAAAGCGCGCGACCGCCTAGAAACGGGATTTTCACGACACCCTCAAAGCCAACTCCCACGGCATGAACTACACGAGCGGGTTCACTCTGAAGCCTGACGCCACAGGCACGATCCTCGAGATGTACTTCTCCGGGGAATCCGAATCCACTTCACGTATCTCGAAGATCTTCACAGCGGTATTCGGTCGATTGGGCGCGCGGGTGACCGGAAATTCATGGCAAAGGATCTCGAGGACATCGCAGCCAAAGCCGAGCGTCGCGCGGGTAAGTAAACCGCCGTCACCTGCACCGACATTATTGTTTGCATAATCACTGCAATCAATACCTTGTCTCTGCGTCCGGTTGTTTCGACCTGGGAATGGACTCAGCTGGATAACGGCGCGTGAGTCCCCGCCAAATCTCGTCCGGTGGGCGTAGCGTGCAGAGTGCTCGCGGATGGATCGACGCATCGGGGTGTCGACCGTAGGGCCTTTGAGGGGGCAGGAATGGCATTCAGCGGAACCGCCTCCGGCGGTGGATCCGGCGCTACTCGCGCCGACGTCGGACATGCAGTGCTCTTCGCCGGCGCCGCCGCGCTCGGCGGTTTTCTGTTCGGATACGACACCGCTGTCATCAACGGGGCAGTCGGTGCGATCCGAGACAAGTACGACATCGGCGCCTCGGGCACCGGGCTCACGGTCTCACTGACTCTGCTCGGCGCAGCACTCGGCGCCTGGATCGCAGGCACACTCGCAGATCGCCTCGGCCGCATCCGCGTCATGCAAATAGCCGCGGTGTTGTTCATAATCGGCGCCGTCGGTTCCGCAGTTCCGTTCAGCGTCTACGACCTCACGTTCTGGCGCGTAGTCGGCGGCCTGGCCGTCGGTTTCGCATCGGTCATCGCTCCGGCGTACATCGCGGAGATCTCTCCCGCTGCGATTCGCGGCCGTCTCGGTTCGATGTACCAATTGGCGATCGTTCTCGGAATCGCCGTGTCGCAGTTGGTCAACTACGCACTCCAGGCCGCGGCCGGTGGCGATCGCAATCAGATCGCGGGCCTCGAGGCCTGGCAGTGGATGTTGATGCTCGAAGCCGTTCCCGCAGTTCTGTATCTGATCATGACGACCACGATTCCCGAGTCGCCGCGATTCCTCGTAGCGCAGGGCAAGGACGATCGCGCTCGCAAGATCATCTCCGACCTGGAAGGCGGCGATCACGACGCCGTCACCGAGCGGATGAACGAGATCCGCGACTCGCTCAGCGAGAAGCAAGCCAAAACCACGGTCCGCCAACTCTTCTCGAAGCGGCTCGGCGTCTCCCACCTCGTGTGGGTCGGTATCGCGTTGGCCGCACTGCAGCAGCTGGTCGGTATCAATGTGATCTTCTACTACTCCAGCACCCTGTGGCAGGCGGTGGGATTCGGCGCCGACCGCTCCCTTCTGATCAGCGTCGTGAGCGCCTTGGTCAACATCGTCGGTACGTTTGTCGCCATCGCCGTCATCGACCGGGTCGGTCGAAAACCGCTGTTGCTGGTCGGTTCCGCCGGTATGGCCATCTCACTGGGCACCGCGGCATTCTGTTTCCATTCGGCAACAGTGACCAAGAACGAGATCGGCGAATCTGTGGCCACGCTGACCGGAGCCAACGCGACTATCGCACTTATCGGTGCGAACGCATTCGTGTTCTTCTTCGCTCTGTCCTGGGGCCCGGTGGTCTGGGTGTTGATCTCCGAAATGTTCCCCAATCGCGTGCGTGCTGCAGCAGTAGGAATTGCGACCGCCACCAACTGGGTCGCGAACTTCCTGGTCTCCTGGACGTTCCCGGCACTGGCCGATTGGAATCTGTCGTACACCTACGCCGGCTACGCCGTCATGGCAGCGTTGTCACTGTTCGTCGTCCTGCGATTCGTGAAGGAAACGCGAGGCAGCACACTCGAATCCGTCCAGTAGCGAGATCTCACGGTTTCACACCGAAAAGCGGTGGCCCTCGGATTGATCCGAGGGCCACCGCTTTTCGAGATTATCGTGAGACGAGCCGTCAGCCTTGCGCGACTTCGCCCTGAGCCGAAGCCGACGACGCGTCTTCCTGGACGTGGACGCCGACGCTGCCCATCCCCGCCACCCAGCCGGTGATCTTGCGGGAGAGGTCCTGAGCCGTGAGTCCGAGTTCCTTGTGGATGGCTTCGCGGCTGGCGTGATCGAGGAACTGCTGAGGAACGCCCATGTCGCGGCACGACGTGTGCACTCCGGCGGCACGCATCGCGGCCGAGACCGTCGAACCGATGCCGCCGTGCAGACCGCCGTCTTCGATGGTGACCACGAGGGCGTACTTGTCCGCCATCTTCACCAGCGAATCCGCGACCGGCAGAACCCAACGCGGATCAACGACGGCAACCGAGATGCCCTGCTTGTCGAGCCGCTCGGCAATCTCGAGCGCCAAGGATGCAAACGGGCCCACCGCGACGAGGAGCACGTCGCCGCGCTCACCCTCGCTGGCCTTGAGGACGTCGACCATTCCGTCGAGTCGCTTCACTGCCGGAATCGCTTCGGGTACAGCACCCTTCGGGAACCGTACGACCGTTGGACCGTCGTCGACGAGAAGCGCCTCGTCCAACTCTTCCCGCAGTGTGTCTGCATCACGCGGTGCCGCGACGCGAATCCCCGGGATGATTCCGAGCAGCGAAAGATCCCAGACGCCGTTGTGGCTGGCACCGTCGACTCCGGTGACCCCGGCGCGGTCGAGCACGACTGTCACCGGTTGTTTGAGCAGTGCGACGTCCATCAACAACTGGTCGAAAGCCCGATTGAGGAAGGTCGAGTAGATAGCAACGACGGGGTGAAGGCCGCCAAGTGCAAGACCGGCGGCCGAGGTCATCGCATGCTGCTCGGCGATACCGACGTCGAAAATCCGATCGGGGAACTTCTCACCGAAGGCCGCGAGGCCGGTGGGCCCGGCCATCGCCGCGGTGATGGCGACGATGTCCTCACGACGTGAAGCCTGCTCGATCAATGCGGCCGAGAAGACCGACGTCCAGTCCGGCGCGGACGACTTGGTGCCGCGACCGGTGACGGGATCGATGACGCCGGTGGCATGCATCTGGTCGGCCACGTCGTTCTCGGCGTGTGCGTAACCGTTGCCCTTACGAGTGACGGCATGCACGATGACCGGTCCGCCGTAGGCCTTCGCCCGGCGCAACGCCGATTCCATGGCGGCTTCATCGTGTCCGTCGACCGGTCCGAGGTACTTGATACCCAGATCGGTGAACATGACCTGAGGGCTGACAGCGTCCTTGAGACCCGCCTTCATTCCGTGCAGGACGGAGTACGCGGTGCGCCCCACCCAGGGCAGTCTCTTGACCATGCGTCGGCCACTGTCGAGGGCGCGCTCGTAACTCGGCGCGGTGCGCAGTGCCGAAAGATGGTCGGCGAGGCCGCCGATGGTCGGCGCGTACGAGCGGCCGTTGTCGTTGACGACGATCACCACCGAACGGTCTTTTCCGGCTGCGATGTTGTTGAGGGCTTCCCAACACATTCCGCCGGTCAGGGCGCCGTCACCGACGACGGCGACAACGTGGCGATTCTGGCCCGTGAGCGCGAAGGCCTTCGCGAGGCCGTCGGCATAGGACAACGCGGCGGAAGCGTGAGAGGACTCGACCCAGTCGTGTTCGCTCTCGGCGCGGCACGGATACCCGGACAGTCCGCCCTGCTTACGCAGAGTGTCGAACTGATCCTGACGACCGGTGAGGATCTTGTGCACGTAGGCCTGATGGCCCGTGTCGAAGATGATCGCGTCCTGCGGCGAGTCGAAAATTCGGTGCAGTGCGAGGGTCAACTCCACGACGCCCAAGTTGGGCCCGAGGTGACCACCGGTCGCAGCGACCTTCAGCACGAGGAACTCACGAATCTCGTCGGCCAACTCCGTCATCTCGGCGTGGCTCAACTGACGTAGATCGTCAGGACCCTGAATGCGGGCAAGAACACCCAACGAGATCGCTCCCTCCGTGCTTCACAGCTGCACCGGTGCGCGCCGCGGCTGTCTTCGCGACAGTGCTGCCAGTCTACGGAGCGTTCCGGCGAACCGACACGCGGACTCGGCCCGAATCCGGTGTGACTTCGCGTAACAGCGAAATCTCACGGATCGCTCGTGATCGCAATCACAGACAAATGGGATCCGTCGCAATCGACTCGACAACTCTTGTTCCACAAAACGACCGCCATGTCGGCTTAAGGTCGACATATGGGAACTGTGGTCGAAGACCTGATAACGCGAGTGTTCGACGAAGTCCGATCACTCGACGAGGGCGAGTTGGCCGACTACATCCCCGAACTCGCGGCGGTCGCCCCCGATTCGTTCGGAATCTGCATCGCCACCGTCGACGGTTACGTCTACGAGATCGGCGACTCGCGAATCCCGTTCACCATTCAGTCGATCTCGAAACCCTTCACCTACGCCTTGGCTCTCGCCGATCGGGGAAGCGAGGCGGTTGCCGCGAAAATCGACGTCGAACCATCCGGCGAGCCGTTCAACGAAATCAGCCTCGACCCGCTCACCGAACGGCCACGAAACCCCATGATCAATGCCGGGGCGATCACCGCTGCATCACTGGTCGCCGGCCCGAATCCCGAGGCCCGCTTCGAGCGCATCCGCTCGGCGTACTCGAGGTACGCGGGCCGCGAACTGGCATTCAACGAGTCGGTCTACACCTCCGAGGCGCGCACCGGTCACCGCAACCGCGCGATCGGACACATGCTGCGATCCTTCGACGTCATCACCGGCAATCCCGACGAGGCCGTCGACCTGTATTTCCGTCAATGCTCGATCGACGTGACCTGCCGCGACCTGAGTCTGATGGCTGCGACGATGGCGAACAACGGTGTCAATCCGCTCACCCACGAGCGCGCGCTGGCTCCCGCGGGCGTCGAACAGGTCCTCAGCGTCATGGCTACGTGCGGCATGTACGACGGCGCCGGCAAGTGGCTGGTAGAGGTCGGATTGCCGGCCAAGAGCGGCGTCGGCGGCGGAGTCCTGGCGGTTCTGCCCGGCCAGATCGGCATCGCGGTGTACTCCCCCAGGCTCGACGTTCACGGAAACAGCGTTCGCGGAGTTGCGTCTGCCCGTGCACTGTCGAAGGAACTCGAACTGCACTTCCTCCACGTGACGCGGGCGTCACGCTCGTCGATCCGGGCCAGATACAGCGTCATCGAAGCACCGTCGCGAGTACGACGCACCCCGACCGAACAGGCTGTGCTCGACGACGTCGGCAAGCGCAGCCGGGTCTACGAACTGCACGGCGATCTCCTCTTCACCGGTGCCGAATCGGCGGTCCGCGAAATCGGCTCGGTGGACGAGGGCCTCGAAGTTGTCGTCATCGACGTCCGCCGTGTCGACGACGCCAGCGACGTCGCAGTACGCATGATCACTGCGCTGCAGGTTCAACTGGCCGAGCAGGCTTGTGCGGTGGCCGTCGTCGATCCGCAAGGACTGCTGGGACAACGAAGTTCGAGCATCGACCCCGCCAGAAGAAGTGGTCGGGTTTTTGCGGATCTCGATTCCGCCATGCAGTGGTGCGAAGACACGTTGCTTGCGGTGCATTGTGAGGCCGAACGGCAGGCGTCGACGATCTCGATCGAGGACCACCCAGTTCTCGATGCTCTGTCAGCGGCACAGATCGAGGGATTCTCGGCAGAGTTGGAGACTCGTACCTATGCCCGCGGCGAGAAGATCGCCCGCCGAGGTGAATCGGCGTCTGGCTTCTACCTGATTCTCAGTGGCCAGGTCAGCACCATGTTCACCGACGCACACGGGGTCGAGCACCGCATCACGACGCTCTCCGCCGGAATGACGTTCGGCGAGATGACGATGTTCCTCGACACTCCGTTCCTCAACGACATCCGCGCCGATTCCACGGTCACCGTGGCCGTGCTGACTCCGGAGCGATATGCAGAACTGACCGCGCAGGCACCCGAGTTGAAACTTGCGCTGCTCGAACGACTGGCTGCGGGAGCCTACGAGCAATTGGACCTGATGTTGCGGAGTGTCATATCCGCCGGACGAATCGGATAGGAAGTACACATGCCGACCACCGCCCTCACCTCGGAGCCGTCCACTGTCACGGTGACCGGAACTGCCACTGCAACAGCTGTTCCCGACATCGTGCGGCTGACGATCGGAGTATCGGTGACGCAGACGGCCGTTTCCGACGCATTCGACGCCGTCGCGCGTCTGTCCACTGCTCTGACCGAGACCCTGCACGCGCGCGGTGTGCGCGGAGCGGACCTCACCACCGCCGGGCTGAGCGTCCATCCGCAGACTCACTGGAGTGACGGAGGCCGCCAGGAGACAACAGGATTCACCGCATCGACAACTTTCCGAGTCGTACTGCGAGAGCTGGAGCCGGAAGCGGCGAACTCCCCCGCCGCCGTCATCGCGGCGTGTGTATCGGTGGGCGGCGACGCGATTCGGCTCGACGGGCTCGAGTTCGACCTCGACGACCGCAGCGATCTGGCGACAAAAGCACGCGAATTGGCATGGACGGCAGCCGAATCGAAAGCCAGACAGTTCGCAGACCTGGCAGACAAAGATCTGGTCGAAGTTCTCGAGGTGCTCGAGGACTTCGACCAGATCGTGCCGATGCGCGGACGTGTCGCGGCGATGAAAGCGGATTCGGCCCCGATAGCCGTCGAACGCGGAGAGATCGAAGAATCGATCTCTGTCCGCGTTCGATGGGCTATGGCGTGACAGAACTGTTCAGAAGACGCGGCCGGCGGTAGACCAGCCGGGCATGCGGATCAGCGAGTGAGGTTCTTCTCTTCGCGCTCTTCTTCGTACTTCTGCTCGGCGTCAGGAGTCGCGATGTCGATCGTGGTGCGCAGCGGACGGTTCGGGATGAAGATGACCGACACGAGCGTGACCACAGCGACGACGGCTGCGACCAGGAAGATCCGTCCTGTTGCGTCGCCGTAGGCGAACCGAACGATCTGCGAGACGAAGTCAGGCATATTGCTCAGGTCGAGGCCGTCCTGGAGGCTCTTTCCAGCTACTGCCTGCTGCTCGGGCGGCAAGGTGGAGACCGAATCGACTGTCAGTGTCTTGACGCGGGTCGCAAGAATCGAACCGAGCACCGACACGCCGATCGCGCCGCCGAACGTGCGGAAGAACGCCACGATACTGCTGGCCGCACCGATGTTCTCGACGCTGACCGTGTTCTGCACCGCGAGCACGATGTTCTGCATCAACATTCCGGTACCCAGACCGACGATGGCGATGAAGATTCCGATGGTCCAGAGGCTGGTGGCGTGGTCGATCGTCGACAGCAGCCCGAAACCGACCAGCAGCAGAACTGCGCCGGCGACGATGAAGGGCTTCCACTGACCGAACTTGGTGATCAGCTGTCCCGAGCCGACGGAGGCGACGAGCATGCCTGCGACCATCGGAATGGTGAGCAATCCGGCTTCGGTGGGATCGAATCCGCGTGCGGTCTGGAAGTACTGCGTCAGGAAGGTCGTCGCACCGAAGAGGCCGACACCGACTGCGATCGAGGCGATGATCGCGAGAGCAGTTGTGCGCTCGGTGATGATCTTGATCGGCAGGATCGGATCCTTGACCTTGGATTCGACGAACATCGTCAGGCCGAGCAGGGCCAGACCACCGATGACGAAGAAGGCCGACTCCTTCGAGAACCAGGCGTAGTAGTCGTCCTGACCGGCAAACGAAACCCAGATCAGCAGGACGCTGACACCGGCGGTGAGCAAGGTGGCGCCCATCCAGTCGATGGAGACGTTGTCCTTCTTCACGGTCTCGACGTGCAGTGTGCGCTGAAGCAGGAACAGTGCGATGACTGCCAACGGAACACACACGTAGAAGCACCAGCGCCAGCCGGCAGTGTCCACGAGGACGCCGCCGAGGATCGGTCCACCGGACATCGAGACGGCCATTGCCGCACCCATGTATCCGGAGTAGCGACCACGATCTCGCGGCGGGATGATCGTGCCGATGATGGCTACGACGAGAGCAGTCAGGCCGCCCATGCCGATGCCCTGGATGACACGTGCACCCAGCAGCAACGGAACATTGTGCGCCGCGCCGGCGATGACCGAGCCGATCACGAAGATGACGATCGCGGTCTGGACCAGGACCTTCTTGTTGTAAAGGTCGGCCAGTTTGCCCCAGATCGGCGTCGATGCCGCAGTGGCGAGCAGTGCCGTGGTGATGATCCAGGCGTACTGCGTCTGAGTTCCGTGCAGTTCACCGATGATCGTGGGAAGCGCTGTCGAAACGATGGTGCTGCTGAGCAGCGCGGTGAACAGCGCTGCGATGAGTCCGGTGAGTGCTTCGAGAATTTCGCGGTGAGTCATCGCGCCCGCTTCGCGAGCCGATCCGTCACCTCCGGTACTTGCCCGGGTTTCTCCTACTGTTGCTGCCATGTGCCTTATCTCCCAATACTTTCTACGCCCGTGTGCGGAACTGCCGGTGAGGCCTGCCGATTCGATGCGCCGAACGTCTCGTTGAGACGTTGCAGCGATGTCACTGCGGCCATGGCCTCTTCCTGGCTCCAGTCTTCGAGCATGTTGCGCAAACGCGCCGCACGCCGCTGCGTGGTTCTCCGTAAAACGTCGTGTCCCTCTTCCGATACTCGGATGCGGAACGCCCGCTTGTCAGCCGGATCGGGATTTCTCTCGACATACCCAGCGTCGACCAGATCCGACATTTGCCGGCTGAGCGACGACTGACTGACACACAGATCGACGGCCAATTCGTTCTGTCGGCACTCCCCACGCGCTGCCAGCATGAACAACACACTGACCAGCGCAGGCGGCAGCAGGCTGTCTGCACCGGTGGTGACCGCGGCTCGCAGCGATCTGCCGAACATGAAGATCGTGTCGACGAGCGCTTGGGCCGTCTCCGGCTGTACCGACATTGCCTACCCCTGAATTCGAGTGGCTCGAACGAGCCGTGACTTGAAAACGGAAAACTACTTGCAGAACGAAACTATACGATTAGTTGCGTAATGCAAGCAACTGTTCTGAACGCGAGAAGCGTCACACCGTTTCAGGGAAAGATTTCGGGACGCGTCAGCGTTCTAGGAGCGCGATGCACTCCATGTGGTGTGTCTGAGGGAAGGCGTCGAACGCCCGGAGGCCGCCGATTCTGAAGCCCTGCTCCAGGTAGAGACCGATATCGCGGCCGAACGACGCCGGGTCGCATCCGATGTGCACGATCCGTTCAGCGCCCGTTGCGGCGAGAGCTTCCACGACCGGACGGCCGGCTCCCGCACGTGGCGGGTCTAGCACGACGACGGCAGGCGAACGCTCCAGCTCCGCGATGACGTTCTCGACGCGGGCGCTGTGGAAGCGCACGTGACCGAGATCGGACAGAGCTGCCCGCCCGTCCGCGACTGCGCGCGCCGAAGATTCGACTGACTCCACCACGCCGGACGGCCCGACAAGGTCGGCGAGCACGGATGCGAAAACCCCGACTCCGCCGTAGAGATCCCACGCCGTGTCCGCGGTAGCGGCGTCGGCCCACTCCCCGACCACCTGTGAGTACGCGTTCGCAGCGCCGCGATGGGCCTGCCAGAAACCGGTCGCGGCCAGCTCCCATTCTCGATTGCCGACGCGCTCGATCACTGTGTCCGATCCGATGGCCACTCGGGTCTTTCGCGGGCCGCCGCTCGCCGCTCGGCGTGCCATCGCGCCGCGACGCCCCGGCGTCCGCCGTCCCGTCTTGGACACCGCGGGTGCGGCAACTTCCACGACGTGCCGCTGACCGGCAGCGTCGAGAACGACCTGCAGCTCGCTCCCTGGCGCCCATTGCGCACCGCCGAGACCGTCGTACGCGCTCTGATCGATCTGGGTGCAGCGCAGGTCCGTGACGATCCGGTTGCTCCGGTACGCGTGGTATCCCGCGACCCCGTGCCCGTCCACCGCCAACCGGACTCGCGTGCGCCACCCTGTCCCGTCTCCGGTTCCAGGTAGTTCCTCCACCGCGACGTCCGATTCGACACGAGCGAGTCGCAGAAGCTGCTCACGCACGACCGAGGTCTTCATCTCACGTTGGACACTCAGATCCGCATGCGAGTAGTCGCAGCAGCCCGCCCCGCCCGGGCCGGAGATCGGGCATGTCGGATCGATGCGATGCGGAGATGCGTCGAGAACTGTGATCGCGTCGGCGCGGCAGAACGATCCGCCCTTGTCCTCCGTCACCCGGACCAGCGCCCGCTCCCCCGGCAAACCGTGACGGACGAACACGACCCGTCCCTCGTGCCGGGCGACGACGAACCCGCCGTGACCGGGGTTGCCCAGATCGACCTCGAAGGTCTGCCCGGTCCAATTCTCACTCAACGAACTACGCCTGCCATTTCGATGTTGCCGATCATTTTTCGCCGGTGATCATTTCTCGCCGGTGTCGTAACCGCGACGCGTGGCGCCTGCGGTCTTCTCGATGTCCAGCGGCTTTGCCTTTGCCGACGAACTCAGCTGCCACGGAACGCTGGTCACCATCACGCCGGGCTGGAAGAGCAGACGACTCTTCAGACGAAGCGCGCTCTGATTGTGCAGGATCTGCTCCCACCAGTGTCCGACGACGTACTCGGGAATGAAGACGGTGACGACATCACGCGGAGCATCGCGTCGTACACGCTTGACGTAATCGAGAACCGGCTTGGTGATTTCGCGGTACGGCGACTCGATCACCTTGAGCGGAACCGTCACGTCGCTCTTCTCCCACTCACGCACGAGTGCACGGGTGTCGGGCTCGTCGACGTTGACCGTGATGGCTTCGAGGGTGTCCGGTCGCGTGGCTCGCGCGTAGGCGAGAGCTCGCATCGTCGGCATGTGCAACTTCGAGACGAGCACGATCGAGTGCGTGCGGCTGGGAAGTACGCCGTCCCACTCCTGCTCCTCGAGCTCGGCTGCGACGCTGTCGTAGTGCTTGCGGATCATCTTCATCACGATGAAGATCGCGACCATCGCGACGATGGCGATCCAGGCGCCGGCAGCGAACTTGGTGATCAGAACGATGATCAGGACGGTGGCGGTCATTGCGAGACCGATCGAATTGATCACTCGCGAGCGCTGCATCCGGGCCCGCTGTGCCTTGTCGGTCTCGGACTTCAGATGCCGAGTCCAGTGCTTGATCATGCCCGTCTGGCTGAGCACGAACGAGACGAAGACGCCGACGATGTACAGCTGGATGAGCTTGGTGACCTCGGCGCCGAACACCACGACGAATGCGATCGCAGCACCGGAGAGGAAGAGGATTCCGTTGCTGAATGCCAGTCGGTCGCCGCGCGTGTGCAGCTGACGCGGTAGGTACCGGTCCTGCGCCAGGATCGATCCGAGTACCGGGAATCCGTTGAACGCGGTGTTCGCGGCCAGAACCAAGATCAGTGCCGTGACGATCGCCATGAAGAAGAATCCGATCGGGAAACCACTGAACACGGCTTCGGCGATCTGCGCGATCAAGGTCTTCTGGTGGTAACCCTCCGGCGCACCGACCAGCTGTTCCTGCGGATTGTGTGCGTAGACGATGCCGATCTTCTGAGCCAGGATGATGATGCCCATCAACAGGACGATGGCGATCGACCCGAGCAGCAGCAAGGTCGTGGCCGCGTTGCGCGATTTCGGCTTCTGGAACGCCGGTACGCCGTTACTGATGGCCTCGACGCCGGTCAATGCAGCACAGCCCGAGGAGAAGGCACGCGCGATCAGGAACGCGAAGGCAATTCCGTACAGATGCGAATCCTCGGCGTTGAGTGTGAACGACGACGATTCCGCGTGCACGTCTTCACCAAGAACGTAGATCCGGAAGAATCCCCACCCGAGCATCAGGAACATGCCGACGATGAATGCGTAGGTCGGAATTGCGAACGCGGTACCGGATTCACGGATACCGCGAAGGTTGACCGCGGTCAGCAACACGATCGCCGCAACCGCGAACAACACCTTGTGCTGCGCGACGAACGGCAGAGCCGAGCCGATGTTCGACGCCGCCGACGAGATCGACACGGCGACCGTCAGCACGTAGTCGACCATCAGCGCACTACCGACGGTCAGACCGGCGGTCGGGCCGAGGTTGACCGTCGCGACCTCGTAGTCGCCGCCACCGGACGGGTATGCATGGACGTTCTGGCGGTAACTCGCCACCACCACAGCCATGACGATGGCGACGGACAATCCGATCCAGGGTGTGTACGCATACGCGGAAATACCCGCGACGGAGAGAACCAGGAAGATTTCTTCGGGGGCATACGCGACGGACGACATCGCGTCGGACGCGAAGACCGGTAGTGCAATTCGCTTGGGTAGCAGCGTGTGCCCGAGTTTGTCGCTTCGGAACGGCCGACCGAGCAGGAGCCGCTTGGTAGCGGTCGAGAGCTTAGACACGTGCAAAGCGTAAGCCGTCTCGCCCGATTCGGAGTCATCAGAGCCCCAACTTCACCTTTTGTCGTGACACCCGGCACGCAGGCGACCGTTGTACTTGCTCTTCCCGTGAGGGGCTGTACCGTTCGATTCGGCGTGCAATCGCGCCATGAGGGTCCATGAACGGAGTAGGGCGTGTATGTCGTCATCATGGGGTGCGGTCGAGTGGGTTCTTCCCTCGCCGCGTCTCTGACCAGGATCGGACATGAGGTCGCCGTCATCGACCGCGATCAGAGTGCGTTTCTGCGTCTCGATCTCGACTTCCCGGGAACCAAGGTTCTGGGAATGGGGTTCGACCGTGACGTGCTGGTCCGGGCGGGCATCGAGCGGGCCGACGCCTTCGCTGCGGTGTCCTCGGGAGACAACTCCAACATCATCGCGGCGCGAGTCGCACGCGAGACTTTCGGCGTCGAACGCGTCGTCGCGCGTATTTACGACGCCAAGCGTGCCGCTGTTTACGAGCGCCTCGGCATCCCCACCGTCGCGACCGTGCCGTGGTCGACGGATCGCTTCCTGCACACGCTGACCAAGGAAAGTCAGACCGCGAAGTGGCGCGATCCTTCGGGCACTGTTGCGATTACCGAACTTGCCCTGCACGAGGATTGGGCCGGCAAGCCGATCGCACTACTCGAGAGCGCGACCAGTTCGAGAGTCGCCTTCATCATCCGATTCGGAACCGGCGTGCTCCCCGATCGCAAGACCGTCATCCAGGCCGACGACCAGGTCTACATCGCCGCGGTATCGGGAACTGTCGCCGAAGCGATCGCACTGGCCGGCAACCCGCCGCCGAGTGACGACTGACGGAGGCCGCAGATGACTGATCCGAACGCCGCCCCTCACAACAAGCCTGCGACTGTGTTGCACTACAACGTGATTGGAAGTTCTCGATGAAGGTCGCCATCGCCGGAGCCGGCGCCGTAGGCCGCTCCATTGCGCGAGAGCTGATTCGAAGCTCACACGACGTCATGCTGATCGAGCGCAAACTCGATCACATCGAACCGGAGTCGGTGCCCGAGGCGAAGTGGGTACACGCGGACGCGTGCGAACTCAGCCGCCTCGAGGACGCGTCGATGGAGTCCTACGAGGTCGTGATCGCCGCAACCGGAGACGACAAGGCCAACCTGGTCCTCAGTCTGCTCGCGAAAACCGAGTTCGGCGTTCGCCGAGTTGTCGCCCGCGTCAATGATCCCCGCAACGAATGGCTCTTCGACGAGTCGTGGGGCGTCGACGTCGCCGTCTCGACACCGCGGATGCTCGCTTCGCTCGTCGAAGAAGCCGTCTCCGTCGGTGACCTGGTCAAACTGATGACACTGCGGCAGGGGCAGGCCAATCTCGTCGAGATCACGTTGCCCGACAACACACCTCTTGCCGGAAAAGCCGTCAAGAAGCTCGAACTTCCGCGGGACTGCGCACTGGTCACCATTCTGCGGGGTGGGCGTGTGATCGTCCCGCAGATGGACGATCCCATCGAAGGTGGAGACGAACTCCTGTTCGTCGCGGCCGTCGACGCCGAGGATCAGTTGCGCGTTGCACTCCGCCTGGAGAATTGACCGACGAACACACTGACGACGAAAGGGAATCACATGGCACAAGCACCCGAAAACACCGTAGTCACCGACAATCCAGCCCAGAGCCGGTACGAGATCCATGCAGACGGCGACCTCGCCGGCATCGAGGACTACACCACGTCCGGTGACGTCGTCTCGTTCAACCACACCGAGATCTACCCGGCCTTCGAAGGTTTCGGGCTGGCCGCGATTCTGGTCCGCCAGGCTCTGGACGACCTACGCGCCCGTGGCCTCAAGGTTCACCCGGTCTGCCCGTACGTCGTGAAGTTTCTCGACAAGCACCCCGAGTACCAGGACCTGATCAGCTGAGATCGCGG
The DNA here is from genome assembly GCF_003797745.1 of Rhodococcus sp. WS1. Lineage (NCBI taxonomy): Bacteria > Bacillati > Actinomycetota > Actinomycetes > Mycobacteriales > Nocardiaceae > Rhodococcus > Rhodococcus sp. WS1. Next base: position 486,493 of record NZ_RKLZ01000001.1, read on the forward strand.
TCTTCGCGCGGCTTCGTCAAATTCACCGAGCCCACCTCTTCGGACCCTGCGTCCGTTGCGGTGGGCTCGCTGCTTTCGGGCTCCACAACCGGTTCCGGCTCGACGATGCGATCGGCCTTCCGCACAGCCCAGACCGTCACGAGCAGCACCAAACCGGTCAATGGCCAACCCATGCCGATACGCGCGACTGCGAGCCATCCAGTGTGGTCGGTGTCGTAGAGCTGTGACTGAACGAGATACCGTGCACCGAAGACCAGCGCCCACGCCGCCGTCGCGATGTCGTAGAGCCGGACGGCGGAGCTGTGCTTGCGCCAGAGATTGCCGTGCCCGTTGAGATAACCCCAGATGATTCCGACGAGGGGCCAGCGCACGAGGATGGAAATCAGGAAGACCGCACCGTAGGCGAGGCTCGTGTAGATACCGAAGAGGAAATATCCTTTGGCATCGCCGGTGCGATAGGCGATGAACGCGGAAACTCCGACTCCGAGAAACCCGGAAATTGCGGGTTGGAGGGAATCCTTGCGGAAAAGGCGCCAGGCCGCGATAGCGACAGCGACGCCCAATGCGGCCCAGATTGCCGCGGTGAGGTTCCAGATACTGTTGACCGGGACAAAAATCAGAATCGGCAAAGACGAATAGATCAGACCACTCAGCCCGCCGAGTTGGTCGATTACCGATCGCTGTTGTGTTTCAGTCACCTGTCGAGGGTGCCACAGTCACCGAGTTGCACGGTAAATGCGGGAAACGCGCCTATTCGCCGCGCAGTTCGTAGTAAGGGTTGAAGATCGCCTTGCGACCGTCACGCTCGCCCACACGACCGCGGATCAGCAGGGTCTTACCGGTCTCGATTCCCGGGATCCGGCGACGCCCGATCCAGACGAGATTGATCACCTCGGTGCCGTCGAAGAACTCGGCCTCGATGCTGGCATTTCCCGACTTGGGACACGCGTCGACGCTGCGGAGTCGGCCCACCATCGTGACTTCTTCACCGCGACGACAATCGCAGGCCTTCTGACCTCCGGAAGCCTTGTTGGACTCGGCCATCTCCTGGGCGTCCAACTGGTCGACGTCCTCGGTCAGACGCTGGGTCAGTCGACGAAAATATCCTGCGGCGGCGGGTGCCATTGCGCGCTCCTGCGAACATGTATGACGCAAGGGTTTCGCGTCACGTGAAGGGCTGTGTGATCGCCACTGTAGACCCATTACGAGCGTGTAACCACACCGGTCAGTCCGCGTCTCGGGGGCACCGGGCAAGATCAAAAGATGCAGAACTCAGAATCGGCGACCGTTGCCGTCGTTCTCCCAGGTACAGGGTCTGACGCCCACTTCGCAGACCGCGCATTCCGGGCGCCGCTAGCGGCTCTGGGTGTGCGCATCGTCGCAATTGAACCGGACCCTCGGCGTGTCGTGGACGGCTATCTGGACGCGATGGACCGAGCCGCGGACACGCACGGCCGAATCATCGTCGGGGGCGTCTCGATCGGGGCCGCCGTGGCGCTCCAGTGGGCCGCCGAGAACCCCGATAGAACCGTGAGTGTGTTGGCAGCGCTTCCGGCCTGGATCGGGTCGGCGGACGACGCACCCGCTGCAGCGAGCGCGAGGTTCACCGCAGCACAACTGCGCTCCGAAGGATTGGAGGCGGTGATCGCAGCGATGCTCGCGTCGAGTCCGGCGTGGCTCGGAGCCGAACTCGAGCGCTCCTGGCGCTCTCAATGGCCCGATCTCCCGGCCGCGCTCGACGAGGCGGCGTCGTACCACTCGCTCAGCGAGAGCGCGTTACAGGCGGTGGGCATTCCGGTCGGCATCGCTTCGGCGGTGGACGATCCGGTTCATCCCGCGGCAGTGGCGCAGGCCTGGGCGAATGCACTCCCCCGCGGCGCAGTCGCCACGACGACGCTCGACATGATCGGGCGCGACCCCGCGGTTCTCGGGTCCACCTGCATCAAAGCGCTCGCGGCGATCGAATCCGATACCACCGCGAGCGCCTGAAAGAAAACCTGCTATTGACCCAATTGCTGCATGGCAGAACCGGATTCGCCGCTACGCGGCGGCGGGGTCGGTCGCGCTGGAGGTGACGGCGGAGCGGGCGGAGCTGACTGCTGTTGCTGCTGGGCGGCGACTTGTTGCTGCTGCGCTGTTGCCAACTGCTGCTCGTGTGCGGCCGCCAGCTGCTCGGCGAGTACCTGCGGGAGCACGACGGGCAGCGGTGTCCGCACCGGATGCGGCTCCGATCCTCGGTTGACGACGGTGTCGCGCAGGATGTCGCGTGCGATTGCCACCAAAGGGGTGTTCGCGGCGGTGGATCCGCTCGGACCCGCAACCACGCAGCGGACCATCCACCGCGGACCGTCGGCGCCGATGAACCGCAGGTCCATGTTGGCCGTCACGGCAGCCAGTTCCCGGCCCCAAGGGCCGTTCTCGACGCTCACCGCAGAATTGTCGTCGCGAAGCGACTGCGCGAGCTCGGCAACGACCTCACGCCACTGACCGGGTGATTTCGGGGCGGCGTATGCAGCAACCGTGATGCGGCCATATTCGGTGACCAGGTGCACGGCCTGCGGCGAACCGTTGGGTGCCATCTCGACCTGCAACTGTCCGCCGGTCGGCATCGGCACCAGAACGGAACCGAGATCCAGGCGCTGACCGTCACGGCCTGCCGTCGGATCGTCGGAATCGATCTCCGTGATGTCGTAAGGGCCTTCCGATTCGTCACCGAACTCGTCGCCGGCGACGTCGAGATCGTCTTCGACCTCGTCGATCTCCACCGACTCGTCGTTCTCGTCACCGAAGAAGCTGGTGGGTTCCTCGTCGACGTCTGTCTTCTTCTTGCGTCCGAACATGATTCAGACTCCCTCTCCGACGACCGCGCCAGGCGCATCGGTATCGAGTATCGCGTGACCGCCGCTGGAACCGTAGCCTCCGGTTCCTCTGGTCGTGTCGTCCAGCGACTCGACTTCCTCGAAAACCGGAAGTTCGACTCGTTGAACCACGAGCTGAGCGATTCGGTCACCGCGGCGGATGTCGATGGCTGTGGCCGGATCGAGATTGATCAAGCAGACCTTGAGTTCGCCCCGGTATCCCGCGTCCACGGTTCCGGGCGCATTAACGATCGACAGTCCCGATTTGGCTGCGAGTCCGGAACGCGGATGGATCAACCCGACGGTGCCCACCGGCAACGCGATCGCGATCCCCGTTCCGACCAGTGTTCTATGGCCGGGTTCGATGGTGACGTCGCTGGTGGAGCACAGATCCACACCCGCATCTCCGGGATGCGCACGCTGTGGAACGGGCAGGTCTGGATCCAGTCGCTTCAAGGCGATGGAGAGATGGTCGCTCACGTGGGCCAAGACTACTCGTAGCGACGGACTATCCTTGACAGGTGCCCGAAACATCTCGACCTGACGTCGCCACCACAACGCCCCCGTCCACGACGCTGTTCTCCGAGCGCCTGTGGGTGCCGATCTGGTGGTGGATCGCCGGGCTGGCCGTAGCCGGACTCCTCGCGGCCGAGGTCCACATGGGCCGCCCGGGGCTTCTCTCGTACCTGGCGTACGTCGTGCTGCTCCCCATCCCGATCTGGGCGGCATTCTGGCTCAGTCGGATGCGCGTCGAGGTGGTGGAGACAGCAGGGGTGAAAGAACTGCACGTGGGTCGAGCCCACCTGCCGGTCGAACTGATTTCGCGGGCGGCAGCAGTGCCGGCTTCCGCAAAGAGTGCGGCGATGGGGCGCCAACTCGATCCGTCGGCGTTCGTCCAACATCGCCCATGGGTCAAGACAATGGTGTTGATCGTGCTCGACGACCCGGAGGATCCCACGCCGTACTGGCTCGTGAGCACACGTCGTCCCGCTGATCTGCTGGCTGCGCTGGATCGCTGACCAGCGCGGTCACAGCAAAGCAGTACTTCCCGACCCTTGGTCGACCCGCGAGCTGACGGGTCGACCACCGGGAAGGGAGATCAGGCAGCGCAGTCCATGCATACGAGCTGCCCGTTGGCATCACTGGCCAGGCGGCTGCGGTGATGAACCAGGAAGCAGCTCGAACACGTGAACTCGTCTGCCTGCTTCGGAACAACTCGAACCGAGAGTTCCTCGCCGGAAAGGTCGGCACCCGGCAGCTCGAAGGACTCCGCGGTGTCCGTCTCGTCGATGTCGACGACGGCTGACTGCGCTTCGTTGCGTCGCGCCTTCAGCTCCTCGAGAGAGTCCTCCGAAACCTCGTCGGACTCTGTACGCCTCGGTGCGTCGTAGTCAGTTGCCATCTCGTCTACCCCATCCTCTTCGTGTATCCCGGTCCCGTGTGCGCCGAGAATCCGGTAGATCCTTGATGCGCATGGAAACCGCCGTGGCATCCAGATCATTCCCTGTCGCTGCATAACGCTGCAGGACTGGAATTAGTGCCCGGAAGTTCCTTCCGAGAACGTGATCTGCGCCTCATTTGGTTGTCATTTCGGCGTCCGGCCGATGCCCAGTTGAACGACCTGGGCCGCCAGACAGTAGCCGACGTGAGCACGAAAGTAGTAACCGAATCGGAAATTTCCGAAAAATGACTGCGAATTGTCACCAAGGCAAGAGCAAGCTGTGACCTTTCGGCGACATTTTCAGACCGGATCCGGGTAGAAACTGCCCGCTAGTTGCCCAACTACCGTTGGGCGATCGCCAGCGGCCCGACGCGTCGAGCCGCGCCTCGGCTGTGTCGTCACACAAGCCCTCTAAGGTAGGCACCGAACGTCATGCCGGCGCCGCTCGGCCCGATGGCGAAGTAGAAGTTTCGTCAAGAAAGTCGAGGGATACCGTGGTTTCTCTGATCACCGAAGGCAGCTCTACCGATGACCAGGGACGTCCGTTCCGCCGTCGGCGCGCGTGGCCGGTGATCGCCGTGTTCGCGGTACTCGCATTGATCGGCAGTGTCTTGTGGGTCCGCATCCTGAGCGCCGAGGCAGAAGTCAGTGACACCGTCGCCTGCAACCTCCCGCAGCCTTCCTCCGATCCCTCGGCAGCGGCGCCACTACCGCTGGGAACCGTCGTCGACCGCTCGAAGCTGCTCGACGTGGATCCCGCTCCCCTGGCGGCCACCAAGGTTCGTGTGTTCAACGCCAACGGCGAACACGGTCAGGCCGCCCAGGTGGCAGCGCAACTGAGCGAGTTCGGCTTCTCCAGCGCGCCGGACGTCCAGGTCGGAAACGACCCCGTCTACGTCGACCAGAACATGGAGTGCCAGGGTCAGATCCGCTTCGGAGCGAACGGCCTCGCCGCCGCCAGTTCCGTCTGGCTGGTCGCCCCCTGCGCCGAACTGGTCCAGGACGGCCGCGGCGACGACACCGTCGACCTGGCTCTCGGCACCTACAACAAGGGCGCCCTGACCCCTAACACCGACGCCACCGCGATCCTGCATGCTCTGGCCGAGCAGCCCGCAAACGCCGAAGTCGCTCCGATGGACATCGCACTGCTCAAAGCAGCGCGCACGGCGCGCTGCTGACAAACCCGGTTCGGCCTCAGCTCGGAATCGGCTGATCTGCGCCGATCGAACTGAGCATGTGCGCGAACTGCTCGGCGATCGCCGGAGCCACCGCATAGACGACATCTCCGTCGGCCGAAGTGGAATTGGGCGCCGGGACGTTGATCACGGCGCCCGCTTCGGAAGCGATCAGGGAGCCCGCGGCCCAGTCCCACGGACTCAGCCCGTGCTCGAAGTGAGCGTCGACCCGGCCGGTGGCAACCATGCACAGATCCAAAGCAGCCGAACCTATGCGTCGGATGTCGCGAACCTGCGGCAGGATCTGCCCGATCAAGGTGCCCTGCACCTTTCGGCGATCCGCTCCGTAGCCGAAACCGGTGGCCAACAGAGCCATTGACAGTTCGGTCACCTCATTGGCGTGCAGTTCGCTGACGACGCCGTCGGCCGTGGCCATGGTTGCGCCGCCGCCCCGGTGCGCGGAATACGTTGTTTCCAGCGACACGTCGACGACAGCCCCGGCCACTGAGATCCCGTCGATCTGTACGGCCACCGAAATGGCGAACGCGGGGATTCCGTAGAGAAAATTCACCGTGCCGTCGATGGGATCGACAACCCATCGAACTCCCGCGGAATCGTCGGTGTCTCCGCCACCTTCCTCACCCAAGATCGAATCTGCAGGGCGCAATTGCGCCAGAAGGTCGCGAATCACCTGTTCGGTTTCGGTATCGACCACCGTGACGGGATCGGTCGGCGTGCTCTTCGCAGCAACCGAACCACCCTCGGAGGCACCGGAACCCACCAGGCCGAATACCTCGGGCCGACGCACGCGGACGTGTTCGGCTGCGCGTTCGGCGACGGCTACGGCAACTGCCCGCAATTGTGCGGGGTCCAGAGAATCGGCGGAAAAGTCGGGCAACGTTCTTTCTGAAGGGCGCACCGGACCATCGCAACACATCTCTACCGAGGGGCACCACTCGAACGCCTGGAGTCGCACGCGCCCGAGTCCTCGTTCGGGTTAGTGTTTGCAACGGTAGATCGTGACCTCGAATTCGACACTCAGGAGCGCAGGACGATGACAACCACAGGTTTCGGGATCGACGTCGGCGGCAGCGGCGTCAAGGGCGGCACGATCGACCTGAGCACCGGGGAAATGATCGGTGACCGCATCAAGATCCTGACCCCGCAGCCTTCGACTCCCGATGCGATCGCGGGCACTGTGGCCGAGATCGTCGAGCAGGCAAAGTGGACCGGGCCGGTCGGCATCACGTTGCCCGCTGTCGTGACCGGCGGCGTCGCGCGCAGCGCCGCGAACATCGACAAGTCCTGGATCGACACCGACGCGGCCGCGCTCTTCGGCAAGGCCCTGGGCGGGCGCGAAGTCACCGTCCTCAACGACGCCGACGCCGCCGGAATTGCCGAGGACTCGTTCGGAGCGGGCAAGGACACCTCCGGCGTCGTGATCCTCTTGACCTTCGGCACCGGAATCGGATCTGCCGTGTTGCACAACGGAGTTCTGTTGCCCAACACCGAGTTCGGCCACCTCGAGGTCGACGGCAAGGAAGCCGAGCATCGAGCGGCGTCGTCGGTGAAGGAAAAAAAGGACTGGAGCTACAAGGAGTGGGCGGTCGAGGTCTCCCGAGTTCTGACCACCTTCGAGAACCTGCTGTGGCCTGATCTCTTCATCGCCGGAGGCGGAATCAGCCGCAAGCACGAGAAGTGGATTCCGCACCTGACCAACCGCACGAAGGTCGTCCCCGCCACCCTCCTCAACACCGCGGGAATCGCCGGAGCTGCGCTCGCGTCGGTCGGACTGACCAGGCCGGCCCCCGTCGCCGGATGAGAAAACCTGCACGTGAAAAGCGGGAAATCTACCTGTTACGGCCCGCCGTGACGTAAGAGTTTCCTGAGAGTCGTTACAATGGTGAAGTCCGGCTGCGCGCCGGCCAACAACCATTGACCTCTCCGCCGGATCACCACTCTGGCGTGACGCCGCACGACACCGTCACGAAAGGGCGTACGTGGCAGCCACCGATACACGTCAGACTGCTGATTCTCCATCAGAGTCAGAGCCACAATCTCCAGCCGTGGAGGCGGCCACCGTCACCGCTCCGGCAGCCAAGAAGGCTCCGGCGAAAAAGGCTCCCGCCAAGAAGGCAGCAGCAAAGAAAGCTCCGGCCAAGAAAGCTCCGGCCAAGAAGGCAGCAGCTAAGAAGGCCAGCCCCAAGAAGGCCGGCGATCCTGATGCCGAAGACGGCGATGTCGAGTTGGAAGACATCGACATCACGGACGGCGACCTTGCCGAGGTCGAGTCCGATGTCGTCGAGGTCGTAGCAGTCGGCGAAGACGAAGAGACCGCTGCAGAGCCGTCCGAGAAGGACAAGGCTTCCGGCGACTTCGTCTGGGACGAGGAAGAGTCCGAGGCTCTCCGCCAGGCACGCAAGGACGCCGAACTGACGGCGTCCGCCGACTCGGTTCGCGCTTACCTCAAGCAGATCGGCAAGGTCGCACTCCTCAACGCCGAAGAGGAAGTCGAACTGGCCAAGCGCATCGAAGCCGGCCTCTACGCCGTGCAGATCATGCAGGATCTTGCTGACAAGGGCGAGAAGTTGCCTGCGGCTCAGCGACGCGACATGAGCTGGATCTGCCGCGACGGCAACCGCGCCAAGAACCACCTCCTCGAGGCCAACCTCCGCCTGGTCGTCTCGCTGGCCAAGCGCTACACGGGCCGCGGCATGGCGTTCCTGGACCTCATTCAGGAAGGCAACCTCGGTCTGATCCGTGCAGTCGAGAAGTTCGACTACACCAAGGGTTACAAGTTCTCGACCTACGCCACGTGGTGGATCCGACAGGCCATCACCCGTGCGATGGCCGACCAGGCTCGCACCATCCGCATCCCGGTGCACATGGTCGAGGTCATCAACAAGCTCGGCCGTATCCAGCGTGAGCTGCTCCAGGACCTGGGCCGTGAGCCCACGCCGGAAGAGCTTGCCAAGGAAATGGACATCACGCCGGAGAAGGTGCTGGAAATCCAGCAGTACGCGCGTGAGCCGATCTCTCTCGACCAGACCATCGGCGACGAGGGCGACAGCCAGCTCGGTGACTTCATCGAGGACTCCGAAGCTGTTGTCGCAGTCGACGCCGTCTCGTTCACCTTGCTGCAGGATCAGCTGCAGTCGGTACTCGAGACGCTGTCCGAGCGCGAAGCCGGCGTGGTTCGCCTGCGCTTCGGCCTCACCGACGGCCAGCCGAGGACTTTAGACGAAATCGGACAGGTCTACGGCGTCACGCGTGAGCGTATCCGTCAGATCGAATCGAAGACGATGTCGAAGCTGCGCCACCCGTCGCGTTCGCAGGTTCTGCGCGACTACCTCGACTAGTCACACCAGCTATACGCAGAAGAGCCGCTCTCCGGATTTCCGGAGAGCGGCTCTTCTTCGTTTGCCGCCTCAGGCCAAGAGTGTGTCCCGGAGTTGTGCGATGTCCCCGTCGCTCAACTGCAGGCCGTCCCGGACGTAGTTGTCGAAGTTGCCGTACACCCGATCCACCGTGGCGAAAGACGTGTCCAGCCACGACTGTTCGACGCCGTCGATGAACGCACTCCCGGTGCGAGGTCCGGTGAGGTACTGGTTGCTGAGCATGTAGTCGGCGTTCACGTCGGCGCGGCTCACGCCGAGGAGGGTCAGAAGAACCGCAGTCATCCAGCCGGTACGGTCCTTGCCCGCCGAGCAGTGGTAGAGGACTGCACCCTCGGTGTTCGCGACGTTCACCAGAGCATCGTGGAATGCGCGGCTCGCCCCCGGATCGGTCGCCATCAACGCGTACATCGTGGGCATGTCCACCAGGGCCGGGAGGTTGGCGGGGTTGGTTCCGATGACGTCGAACCAGTTGGTTCGTGCCCCGTTCGGAATGCGGTCTTGCGAGAGCGTCCGTTCGACGACCGTGCGGAAGTCGTCCACCGATTCCACTCCGCGTTCGCTCAACGACGCGAGATCCGACGGCGTCAGCTTGTCGAGGGCATTCGAGCGAAACACCTTCCCCCACCGAACGGTCCGCCCCTCCTCGGTGACGTAGCCGCCGATGTCACGCGCGTTCGAAGCACCCTCGAGATGCAGCGATCGGTCTGCGGCAACCTGCGCAACTGCAGGTCCGGCTTGTTCGAGCGCGGGTATTCCCCCGGCGAGCGCCGGCACCGGACCGCACGAGAGGATCACCGCGCACAGGACTGTCGCGGCGGGACGGGCGATTCTGTTCGACATCCGGACAGAATAGGGCCGCAATCAGGACTTCGTACGAACCTTGATGTACAACGAGGCAACCGGTTCGATAACTCTTGCCGCCACTGGACCGATGACCGCCATCAGGAGCACGTAAGCCGTTGCCAATGCCGCCAGTTCGGCGTCGACCGCACCCGCGGACACCGCCAGCCCGGCGATGATGATGGAGAACTCACCGCGGGCGATCAGGGCGGCACCGGCGCGCGCTTGACCCATTCGCGCGACACCCTGACGTCTGGCCGCCCAGGCGCCGGTGATCAGCTTCGTGATCGCGGTGACGACGGCCAGGATCGCAGCCCACCCGAGGACGGGCGGAATGGAACTGGGATCGGTGTTGAGACCGAAGACCACGAAGAACATTGCAGCGAACAGATCTCGAAGGGGCTCGAGCACGCGACTGGCATTGTGCGCCGTCGACCCCGAGATCGCGATCCCGAGGAGGAACGCGCCCACAGCCGCCGACACCTGCATCGCCGAACTGATGCCGGCAACCAACAGTGCGGCACCGAGCAGCTTGAGCAGGAGCGTCTCACTGTCGGGACTGTCGAGGAGCGCGGAGACGTACCGCCCGTATCGCAGGGCCACAACAAGAACCACGGTGATGACCAACAACGAGATCCCGACCGCTTCGAGCCCGCCCATGAAGCTGACGCCCGCAAGCATCGCGGTCAGAATCGGCAGATACAGCGCCATCGCCAGGTCTTCGAACACCAGAATCGACAGCACGACCGGTGTTTCGCGGTTACCGAGGCGCCCCAGGTCGCTGAGCACCTTGGCGATGATTCCCGAAGACGAGATGTAGGTGACGCCGGCCATGACCGTCGCCCCCACGACGCCCCAGCCGAGAATCAAGCCGACCACCGCGCCGGGAGTCGCGTTGAGGACGATGTCGACGATGCCCGCTACGCGTGAGCGTTTGAGACCGGTCACGAGCTCGGCCGCGGTGTATTCGAGCCCCAACAGCAACAAGAGCAGGACGATCCCGATCTCACTTGCCAGATGGGAGAACTCGCCGATGTCTCCGAGTTGGATGAAACCGCCCTGTCCGAAGCACAGGCCGCCGATCAGGTAGAACGGGATCGGCGACATCCCCACGCGAGCAGCGAGTCGTCCGAGCAGTCCGAGCGCGAAGAAGACCGCGCCGAGTTCGATCAGTGCGAGGGTGGTTGTGTCCACGCGCCAGTCAGCCGTTGGCCAAGATTTTTGCCGCTGCGGCCAAACCGTCCGGCGTTCCGACTGCTACGAGAAGATCTCCCCCGGTGAAGGTGAAGTCGGGGTTCGGGGACGGGCTGACCTGTCCGGCACGCATGACGGCGACGATGGAGACTCCGGTACGCGTGCGCATGCCGGTGTCCCCGAGGGTCTGCCCGTCGTAGCGCGAACCGTCCTTGATGTAGAGCTGTTTGGTTCGAATGCCCGGAAGGTCACGGTGCTCTTCTTCGAGCTGCGCAACGAGCTGTGGGGCACCCAGGAGATTGCTGAGCGCTGCCGCTTCCTCTGTGGTCAGAGGCAGCGAGGCAGCACACGCGTCAGGGTCGTCTGCCTTGGACACGATGAGGTCGGTATGACCGTCCCGATGGGTGACGACACCCACGCGACGACCGGAAGACAGAACAAAATCCTTGCGCGTCCCGATCCCCGGTAGTGGGGTGACTTCTACGTTCATATACCAACGGTAGCGCCGATCGGCGACCTGCATCGCGTGAGGGCCACAATCCGCCGGGAGCACTTCGCGGCGAGCGAACCGGCGACCTACCGAACCGGCGAAAACACGCCGTTCTCGTCCGGAAGATACTCGACGACAGCGGTGACGGCTGCGACCGGAATCGGGGCGTACAGATGCGGGAATCGCATCGATTCCGGGTCAGAAGGGACGCCCGGTTCGTACTTGACCTGACCACCGAGCAGGGCCGGATCGATGGCGAGAAGGACTATGTCATCGCGGCCGGCGAAGATCCGATTCGCCGGGAGATGAACTTGCGCCGGAGTCGACATGTGAACAAATCCCTCCGCCTCGAATCCGTCGGGGATACGTTCGCCGTGCTGTTGTGCCCGCGCCCATTCCTCGCGCGTGCACATGTGGAGCAACTCGACGCTCTCGTCGACAAGTGGTTCGCGTCCCGGGTTCATCCGCCCAGAATATCGGGCTGAGGTCGGCGATTCGAATCAGCTGTCAGCGAACAATCTTCACCCGAGAATGCCTGCCCAGCGCATTTCCAGTGAGACACAACACTAAGAAACGCCTTCGGGAACAACCCGTAAACCCCAAACGTCTGTAAGAGTGGATCTACCGCGCCATTCCGACGCGGCGGACCAGGCCCCAGGCACGCGGCCCGAATGCCGCAAAGCCAGTACGGAGGAGTCATGCCCGGAACACTGACCAGCCCACAGTTGACCGCTGCCGACCGGTGCGACCGGTGCGGTGCCGGAGCACGCGTACGCGCCGTGCTTCCCACCGGCGGCGAGCTTCTCTTCTGCGGACACCACGCAACCGAACACGCGGATCGACTTCGCGAGATGAATGCCGTCGTCTCCGAAAGCGAACCCGCAATCTGACCTGTCAGCCGGGGGTGGCCTCTTCACGAGGCGCGCCATGAACGCCAGAACGGGCGATCACATTCACTGTGATCGCCCGTTCTGCCGTTCCGGGGCCGGCAAGCACGCGAAGCGTGCGGGACCGGTATCGGCTGCTACCAGCTGCGTAGGATCGCGATGCGCTCGGTCAGCTGATCGACAGTCGCGATGGCCGTCGGCGGGCCTCCGCACACTCGGCGAAGTTCCGCGTGAATGATGCCGTGTGGTTTGCCGGTGCGGTGAACGTTCATCGCCACCAACCCGTTCAGCTCCTTGCGGAGCGCTCCGAGCTGATCTGCCGTGGCCGCTCGATCGGATACCACTGCCGCCGTGGGTTGCGGTGCGGCGGCCTTGGCCGAGTTGGCCTCGACCTGTGTCTGCTGGCGTTGACGCAGCAATGCCCGCATCTGATCGGCGTCGAGTAGGCCTGGCAGACCGAGGTAGTCGGCTTCCTCGTCACTTCCGGCGAATGTCGCGGTACCGAAGGACGATCCGTCGTAGATCACCTGGTCGAGTTCGGCATCGGCGCCCAGGGACGTGAACGCCTTCTCCTCCTCGCCGAGCTCGTCCTTCTGCTTGTTCGCATCGGCGAGCAGGTCGTCTTCGAGGCCGTCCTTCTCACGATGCGGCTTGCCGAGTACGTGGTCACGCTGAGCCTCGAGCTGTGCAGCAAGGTCGAGAAGCACCGGCACCGACGGCAGGAAGACGCTGGCAGTTTCGCCCTTACGACGCGAACGCACGAAGCGCCCGATCGCCTGAGCGAAGTACAGCGGGGTCGACGCGCTGGTCGCGTACACACCGACCGCCAGACGGGGAACGTCGACGCCCTCGGACACCATGCGGACCGCGACCATCCATTTCTGGTCGCTCGCACCGAATTCGGCGATTCGCTTGGACGCGGTGGGGTCGTCGGACAGCACGACGGCCGGCTGTTCGCCGGTGATCGCTGTCAACGCCTTCGCGTACTCGCGGGCCACCGTCTGGTCCGTCGCGATGACAAGTCCGCCGGCATCGGGCATACCCGTACTGCGCAGCTGCGCCAAACGGGTGTCTGCTGCTTGCAGCACGGCAGGAATCCAGTCGCCGGCAGGGTCCAAGGCCGTACGCCATGCCCGAGTCGTCTGCTCGGCGCTCAGCGGCTCGCCGAGCCGAGCGGTGAATTCCTCGCCGGCGTTGTTTCGCCACCGTGCCTCGCCCGAGTAGGCGAGAAACACGACGGGGCGAACCACGCCGTCCTTGAGGGCATCCGAATATCCGTAGGAGTGATCGGCTTTCGAGCGGAGCAGACCTTCCTTGTCCGGCTCGTACTCGACAAAAGGAATGGCACTGTCGTCACTGCGGAACGGAGTTCCGGTCAGTGCGAGACGCCTAGTCGCGTCGCCGAACGCCTCACGAATGGCGTCACCCCAGCTCTTGGCGTCGCCGCCGTGGTGGATCTCGTCGAGGATGACCAGCGTCTTGCGGCCCTCGGTGCGCACACGGTGCTTCGACGGGTGCGAGGCGACCTGGGCGTAGGTCAGCACGACGCCGTGATAGTCACTCGAGGTCTGGCCGGTCGAGTTGGAGAACCGCGAGTCCAATGCCAGGCCGGATCGCTGAGCGGACTCCGCCCACTGGTGCTTGAGGTGCTCGGTCGGCGCCACGACGGTTATCTGGTCGACCGTCCGGTCACGGAGCAATTCCGAAGCTACCCGCAGAGCGAAGGTGGTCTTACCTGCTCCCGGCGTTGCGACCGCAAGGAAGTCACGCGGACTGCTGGAAAGGTACTTGGTCAGTGCACGGCGCTGCCATGCACGAAGGGAACCGGTAGGGGCGCCAGGTTGGGTTCCCGCGGATAGAGCTCCGGCGGGTTCGGGCGAATTGCCGAACTCGGCTGCCACGGTCTCAGACGTCATAGGCCGCGCCTCCACTGGAATCGCACTGTTGTCTCGCGCTCCTCGAATTTTCATCAATGTCCGGCGACGAGCCTAGCCGCCGCCACCGACGAAAGCCGCACTCGAAGCGCGTACTCATGGCCGTTCTCACTCCGGCCGGCGAGGTTTCGCTGCTCTCGCATCCTGCCGACCTGCACGCGAATTGTCTCAGAAATGTGCGACACGTCGGCGCCATGGTTGGGCAACCGGGTGTGTCGTCAGGGATGCTGGAGACATCATGAGTGAAGCGCGAGGCGAGAAGTCGAGCGGAAGTGATCTGCGCCACCGCAGATGGCATCCGCTACGCCGCACCGGGCAGTTGATCGGTCGCACACTGAGCAAGGCCTGGGACGATTCCATCTTCGGAAAGGCGGCTACGGCCGCGTTCTGGCAAACGCTGTCACTGGCTCCCCTGCTGCTGGGCCTTCTCGGAATGATCGGCTACATCGGTGGGTGGTTCGGACCCAACACCGTCGAGATCATCGAATCCAAGATCGTCACGTTCAGCGGAACGATCTTCAGTGAAAGCGTCGTCGACCAGATCATCCGCCCGACGGTGACGGACGTCCTTCAGCGCGGACGACCGGAGATCATCTCGGTGGGCTTCCTGCTCTCCCTGTGGGCGGGATCATCGGCGATCAGTACGTTCGTCGACTCGATCGTGGAAGCACATGGTCAGCAGGATGCGCGCAATCCCATCTGGCAGCGCATCTTCGCCCTGCTGCTCTACGTGATGTTCCTGGTGATGGCGGTATTCATCCTGCCGCTGGTAGCTCTCGGGCCGACGCTCGTCGGGCGAGCACTGCCGGCCTCCTGGTACGTGGTCGGCTCGAATCTGGTCGACACGTTCTACTACCCCGCTGTCGGTCTGCTGGTGATCATCGGCCTCACGACGCTCTACAAAGTCGCTCTACCGAAGTCGCTGCCGTGGCATCGGCTGCTCGCGGGCGCGCTGGTCGCCGGTGTGTTCTTCATGGCCGCCAGTACCGGATTGCGCTGGTACCTGGGATTTGTCACCAGCACCGGCTACACGTACGGCGCACTGGCAACGCCGATCGCCTTTCTGCTCTTCACGTTCTTCCTCGGTTTTGCCGTCGTCCTCGGCGCCGAGTTCAACGCGACGGTTCAGGAGTTCTGGCCGGCTCGTGCCACTCGGATGGAGCAGATGCGAGAGTGGCTTGCGGCTCAGAACACCGACGACGAGACCGGTCCGGTCACCAACCTGACCTGGCACCTGGCCACCAGCCCGATCCGCATCTCGGGCGACAAAGCGGATCCGGCCACGGTCCCCTCGTACGGGCGGCCCCGCAGCAGACAAACGGAGTCGCGCCAGAACTCGTGCGCCGACCAAGATCCCTGCGATGAACCGCAGGCAGACGCGAAGAGCCCGGCGGCCGACTGCGTCGAGGCTGTCGATCCGCCGAGCTCCGGAAGTACTCCCCCTCGCGTGACCCGAGGTCAGTCGCCCTTACGGAGTCCTTCGTAAATCTTCTTGCAATCCGGGCACACCGGCGATCCCGGCTTGGCGGACTTCGTCACGGGAAACACCTCGCCGCACAGCGCGACGACATGGGTTCCCATGACGGCGCTCTCGGCGATCTTGTTCTTCTTCACGTAGTGGAAGAACTTCGGGGTGTCGTCGTCGGTCGTTTCGTCGGTGGAGACGTCGGGACGTTCCTTGGTTTGAGTGCTCACCCCTCCAATAATGCCGTCTCCGTCACAGCGGTGCGACCCACGGGTCGTGTGCAATTGTCGGCCGAGAGTGGAACAGTGGAGTCATGGCACGAAATGGCGCGTTCGGCAGGTCCGACGAGGCCGGGACTCCCGATAATCCCGTACTGATCACCGAAGCGCAGAAGTCCGTCGAAGAACAGCACAAAGCCCGAGTGCGCAAGTACATGATCATCATGTCCTTCCGGTTCCCGGCGTTGATCCTCGCGGCGATCGCGTACGGCATCTGGGCCAACGCCTGGATCTCGATGCTCATCATCGGTGCATCCATTCCGCTTCCCTGGATCGCCGTCCTGATCGCCAACGACCGACCACCGCGCACCAAGGACGAACCGAGCCGATACGACGGACGAAAGAAGACGGCAGGCGAGATCGAATCCGCGACGCACCACACCATCGAAGGCTGACAAGTTCCGCCTGCGAGAATGACGGGGTGAGAAGCGAAACGCTCCTGTCCATCACCCCTGCGCTGCGTGAGGCCCTGCTTCGCAATCGATTCGACACGGGAACCATGCTCGAGGCATTGGGTCCCGAAGTTCACGCCGCTCTCGGCCGAAGTGAGCCGGTACCCGTGCGCCGCGCCACCCGAGAACTCGGGGACCTGGGCGTTCTCATCAGACTGTTCCTTCTCGCCGATGATTGCGCAGCAGGCGACGTCGCCGCGGCGTTGACTCCGCTGACAATTGCGCAGTGCGTCGACGCCGGCCTGCTCGAAGGTGAAAACTTCGACAGTGAGAATCCGCTCGTGCGGGCCGCGGTCGATCTTCGCCCCATCGACGTCGGCGACGGCGACCGTTGGGTGATCTCGGATCTCGACGGCGGAATCCGTCCCAAGAAGGCCACGGCCGATCACGTGCTGGGAGTCGGACATGCGTCACTGTCCTTGCTGCAGGCCACGCCCACCGCGAAGGTCGGCAGCGTGCTCGACCTCGGTACGGGATGCGGCATCCAAGCCCTGCACGCGAACACATACGCGGATTCGGTCACCGCAACCGACATCAATCAACGCGCCGTCGACCTCACGGCCGCAACCATGGCGCTCAACGGACTGGACGTCGAACTGCTTCAGGGGTCCTGGTTCGAACCCGTCGAGGGTCGAACCTTCGACCAGGTGGTCGCCAATCCCCCGTTTGTCGTCGGCGAGGCACGCGTCCATCACACGTACCGCGATTCCGGCCTCGATCTCGACGGTGCGAGCGAATTGATGATCTCGCGCTCGATCGACTATCTGAACCCCGGCGGCACGGCAGCACTGTTGGCCTCGTGGGTGCACATCGAAGGACAGGACTGGCGTTCGCGGATCGCGTCATGGCTGCCGGCGCGCGGCGTCGACGCCTGGGTGGTGCAGCGCGACGTGGCGGACCCAGCTCTGTACGTCGGCACGTGGCTCAAGGACGGCGGGCAGGATCCGCGAGATCCGGAATCGGCATCGAGAGCAAACGCCTGGCTGGATCACCTCGAAGAAGCCGATGTCGAGGGCGTCGGCTTCGGTTTCGTGTTCCTTCGCCGCACCGACTCCCCCACCGACCTGATGGCCGAGGACCTCATGCACGGCTTCTCGGACCCGCTCGGGGCCGAGGCGCTCGCTTACTTCGACCGTCTTGCCTGGTTGCGTGAACACGACGTCCTCGAGGAGCGATTCGTCCTCGATCCGGACACGGCTCTCGAACGCGTCTACCTCCCCGGCGACGAGGGATGGCAGCAAGTGGTCACGCGTGTACACCGCGGCAACGGACCGCACTGGCAGCACGAGATCGACGAGCTCGGTGCTGCGCTGCTGGCCGGGCTCCGAGCGGACGGACTGGTGGTCGACGAACTGGTCGAACTTCTTGCCGCGGCGAACGGCGAAGACCCGGACCAGCTACGTGAGGCCGTCGTCACATTGCTGGTCTCGCTGGTTCGGCACGGGTTGGTGCTTCCCGTCACGAACTGAGTTCCCGGTGAGTTGCAGATTTTTGTGTTCTCAGCAACTTCTCAGGACGACTGGGAAATAACTGCAGGTCACGGCGTTTTAGCGGAAATCGGCGCGGGAACTTTCCCGGAACTCTCACACGTTGAACTGTGTGAGAGACCGCCGATAGGGAGGCAAGTCATGACAAGCCCCAGCACCACTACTCGCATTCGTCCGAGCGCCGCAGATCTGGACGCCCAGAGCCCGGCCGCAGACCTGGTCCGCGTCTACCTGAACGGGATCGGTCGTACTGCACTGCTGACAGCAGCAGACGAGGTCGAACTGGCGAAGCGAATCGAAGCGGGGCTGTACGCCAGCCACGTCCTTGCCACGGGAAAGCGCCTGACAGTCACCAAGAAGAGGGATCTCGCAACGATCGTTCGCGAGGGACAGTCGGCGCGTAGCCACCTCCTGGAAGCGAACCTGCGACTCGTCGTGTCGCTGGCCAAGCGCTACACCGGCCGTGGAATGCCGCTCCTCGATCTCATTCAAGAAGGCAACCTCGGACTCATCCGTGCCATGGAGAAGTTCGACTACGCCAAGGGCTTCAAGTTCTCGACGTACGCCACCTGGTGGATCCGTCAGGCGATCACCCGCGGAATGGCTGATCAGAGCCGCACCATCCGGCTCCCAGTCCACCTCGTGGAACAGGTCAACAAGCTCGCCCGCATCAAGCGTGAACTGCACCAGCAGCTCGGGCGCGAAGCGACGGACGACGAGTTGGCCGAAGAGTCGGGCATTCCCGCCCACAAGATCGCGGACCTGCTCGACCACAGCCGCGACCCGGTAAGCCTGGACATGCCAGTCGGCAACGACGAAGAAGCTCCCTTGGGCGACTTCATCGAAGATTCCGAGGCAACTTCGGCGGAGAACGCCGTCATCGCCGGTCTGCTGCACAGCGATGTGCGCAGCGTGCTCGGGACGCTCGACGAGCGCGAGCAGCAGGTCATCCGACTTCGCTACGGTCTCGACGACGGCCAGCCTCGCACACTCGATCAGATCGGCAAGCTCTTCGGCCTCTCGCGTGAGCGGGTTCGTCAGATCGAGCGTGAGGTCATGGGCAAGCTCCGCGTCGGCGATCGCGCCGAGAAACTGCGTTCCTACGCGAGCTGATCAAACAACACAGCACGTGCGTCAGCGCGCCACACCACTCGCGCTGACGCACCGCACAAAGCACCGGCCACCGCTTATTCCCTCCCCCTCGGGAATGTGCGGTGGCCGGTGTTGTTCGCTGTGTCTACCGCAACCGCAGCGTCTACCGCAGACGCTGTATCTACCGCAGACGCCTGGGCCCCAGGTCGATTGCGCTCGGCTCGGGCCCGATGCGTACTCGCGAATCGGTGATCTCCGCGCCGGTAGCCGAAGCAAGTACCGGCTCACAGGCCAGTTCGCGGACTTCCGGAATGTCGTCGGCCAGCGCCGAGATCCGCTGGACCAGATCGACCAAGGCACCCTTGTTGACCGGAACGGCATTTCGATATCCGGAGAGCAGCGGCGCTGCCTTGGGTGCGTCGATCAACTCCGTAGCAGCGTCTTCCGTGAGCGGCAGTACGCGATAGGCACGGTCCCCGAGGAGATCTGAGATCACACCGGCGAGACCGAATGAGATCAGCGAACCGAACGACGGGTCGTCTTGGACACCAACCACACACCCGATGCCCTTGGTTGCCATTTTCTGCACGTGCAGCAGCGGTTCACCCGACGCGGCCGCGAGATCTCGGTAAGCGAGGCGCACCGATTCAGGTCCACTCAGATCCAGCCTGACGCCGCCCAGATCCGGTCGGTGGCGCCACATTTCGCCGGTTGCCTTGACCGCGACCGGGTAGCCGACAGCATCCGCTGCCTCTACAGCTTCGTCTTCGCTCAGGACCGAACGGAATTCGACGACTGCAACCCCGTAGCACTCGAGAAGAGCTGCTGCTTCGACGTCCGAAAGCCAACGGCCAGGCGAGTTTTCAAGCCAGGCGGCCACCATCTTCTGGGCTCGTTCGGAGTCGATTCCCGCGGGGCGAACAACCTTCGACGCAGGCTTGCTGCGCCACTCCGCGTAACGCCAGGCCCTCGCCAACGCCAGTGCGGCGCGCTCCGGCCCTGGGTAGGACGGCACCGAACCGCGGGTCGGGTTTCCGACTTCGTCGCGGACCGCCAGGACGTCCGGCACACCCTCGGCTGCGAGGAACGTCGTGAGAATCGGCTTGTCCGAGCCGGCGACGGCGTCTTTGAGTGCTTTCGCGAACGGCTCGACCGGAATGGCAACCGGAGGAACGAAGACGGCGATGACGGCATCGACGTCGAACGACGCCAACGCGTCGCGCACGGCAGCGGCGAACAGTTCCGGACTCGCCTGGGCGCCAAGGTCGACCGGGTCGCTGACCTGCAAACCTTCACTGCGGGCGGCGTCCGCGGCAAGGACACCGAGCGCGGTCGAGTTGCCGATGACAGCAAGCCGTGGACCGGCCGGCAACGGCTGGTATCCGAAGAGCAAGGCACAGTCGAACAATTGTGAAATGGAGCCGACCTGGATGACGCCCGCCTGTTCGAAGAGGGCGCGGACGATGGAATCGTCGATCTCGACTCCGGTGGCGGCGAGAACCGGCGGAACCGCGTGCCGACCGCTCTTGACCGCGACGATCGGCTTCTTCCGCGCAACTCGGCGGGCGATCCGGGAGAACTTTCGCGGGTTGCCGAAGCTCTCCAGGTAGAGAAGGACCACTTCGGTGGACTGGTCGGAATCCCAGTACTGCAGAAGGTCGTTGCCCGAGACGTCCGCACGGTTGCCGGCAGAAACGAAGGCGGACAACCCGATTCGGCTGCGCGCGGCTTCGTCGAGAATGGCGATACCGAGCGCGCCGGACTGACAGAAGAAACCCACGTTGCCTGCCACCGGCAAGACCGGCGCGAGAGTCGCATTCAACGAGATCGCGGGGTCGTTGTTCGCGACACCCAGCGCATTCGGACCGATGAGGCGCATTCCGTGAGCGCGTGCTGCATGGACCAGTTTGCGTTCGGACGAGCGTCCGTCCGGACCGCTCTCACTGAAGCCCGACGAGACCACCACCAGCGCTTTGACGCCCTTGTCGAGGCAGTCGTCGAGTACCGAATTGATCGATTCCGCAGGTACAGCCACGACGGCGAGATCGACGTCGTCAGGAATGTCACGAACAGTTGGGTACGCCCGCACCCCGTGAACCGAACGATGCTCAGCGTTGACGGGGTAGACCGGTCCGGTGAATCCGCCGCGCAGCAGGTTGGTCAACACCGCGTTACCCACCTTGGCGGGGTCCGCTGATGCGCCGATCACTGCCACCGATCGTGGACTCAGCACGTTTCCCATGCTGCGGGCCTCAGCTGCCCGCTCACGCGAATTACGCACTGAAACAAGCGCTTCCGTCGGGTCGATCGCGAATTCGAGTCGCAGCACGCCACCGTCGAACGAGCGGCTCACCTGATACCCCGCCTCACGGAACACCGTCACCATGTTGCGGTTCTCGGACAGGACCTCGGCGACGAACATCGTCAGGCCGTTCTCAGCCGCTGCTGCTGCCAGGTATTCGAGCAGGATCGGGCCGAGGCCGCGCCCCTGGTGTGCGTCGGCGACGACGAAGGCGACCTCGGCAGACTTTCCGTCACCGACGTCGAGGAGTCGTTCGTAGCGACCCACCGCGATGATCTCGTCGCCGAGCATCATCACGAAGGCGACGCGGTTGTGGTGGTCGACCGTCGTGAAGTTCTTCACGTCGCGCGCCGACATCGTGGGGTACGGGCCGAAGTAGCGCAGGTACCGGGTGCGCTCGGAGAGTTTGCCGTGGAATTCGACGAGCTTGTCCGCGTCCTCGGGAACGATGGGTCGCAACGCCACCGCGCCGCCGTCGGAGGCGAGAACATCGACTACCCACGAATGGGGATAGGTGTGAGCGGGGTCGGTGTTCGGCGCCTGGTCGCTCGCGCCGCCGGCATCGGTATCGGACTGTTCAGTCACGGGGATCCTCCGGGTCGAGTCCGAGTAGCGGGAACGAAGCGCGGCGTGTGGCGATGATCGCCGAGTCGATTCGGGTGAGTGCACGATCTACCGAGGCGACACCTGTCTCCGGTGTACCACCCGGGCCGTCCCACGGGGTGTATGCGACATCTCCGCCGTCGCCCATGGTCGGCGGGAGGTCGACGCTCGGCGCTCGCAGCTTCGTCGATTCCTTCCACTCGTCAGGCACAGCTGTGTCGACGTCGACCTCGCGATCGAGCGCGGCAGCGATCAGGTGAGTCCATGCCCTCGGCACGACGCGAACCAGTCCGTATCCGCCGCCGCCGACTGCCAGCCACCGGCCCTCGGAGTAGCGGTCGGCAAGATCGCGCATTGCCAGGAACGCTGCTCGCTGGCCGTCGACGGTCAGAGCGAGGTCCGCGAGCGGGTCCTCGCGGTGCGAGTCGACTCCGCACTGGCTGATGATGATCTGCGGGCGGAAGGCTGCAATGGCTCCCGGGACGACGGCGTGAAATGCGCGCAGCCACAACGCGTCGACGGTCCCGGGAAGCACCGGGATGTTCACTGCAGTGCCTTCAGCGGCCCCGTCGCCGACCTCGCTCGACCATCCGGTGTTCGGCCACAAGGTTGCCGGGTGCTGATGCAGCGAGACCGTGAGCACCCGGGGGTCCCCGAGGAACGCATGTTGCACTCCGTCGCCGTGATGAGCGTCGACGTCGATGTAGGCGATGCGGTCGTAGCCGTTGTCGAGCAGCCACGAAATCGCCACAGCCGCATCGTTGTAGACGCAGAATCCCGAAGCCCAATCCGCCATCGCGTGGTGCATGCCGCCGCCGATGCTGACCGCGCGACGCGTACGTCCCGAAGCGATTTCCTGCGCTGCGGCCAGCGAGCCGCCGGCGAGGATCGCACTTGCTTCGTGCATGTGCGGGAAGACCGGGTTGTCCTCGGTACCGAGCCCGTGGGGAACATCCTGGCCGCTCACACCGTTGTTCGCAGAGTTACCCGCGTCTTTGACCGCTGCAAGATATGCCGGTGTGTGGATTCTGAGGAGGTCGGCATCGGACGCGGCACTCGGTTCGAGAAATTCGATGCCCTCGAGAAGTCCGAGGCTTCGCGAGAGTGCCATCGTGAGATCGAGGCGAGTGGGATTCATCGGGTGATCGGCGCTCCACCGATAGCTCAGGTACTCCGGACTCCACACCACGACTCGATTCGCTCGAGACGCCGCGGGGTCCCCGTCAGATCTGATCGACGCGGTCATGGGATCACGCTACTTCCTTCTCGTTTCGTGCCGCACACCACACTCGCGGCCCGCTTCGGAGACCGAGATCGAGTGACACGAATCCAATTCGGACACGCGCTGGACTCGCCGCAGTGGAGGCGGCACCGGAACCACGAACTGAACGGTAGAATGATCAACTGACGAAGGGGTTGAGTGTGAAGGATCTAGTCGACACCACGGAGATGTATCTCCGGACGATCTACGACTTGGAAGAAGAGGGCGTAGTCCCACTCCGGGCGCGGATCGCCGAACGGCTCGAACAGAGCGGACCCACCGTCAGCCAGACAGTTGCGCGTATGGAGCGCGACGGCTTGCTGATGGTCGCCGGCGATCGACATCTGGAACTCACCGACAAGGGTCGCGATCTCGCGATCTCTGTCATGCGTAAGCACCGGTTGGCAGAGCGCCTACTGGTGGACGTCATCGGTCTCAAATGGGAAGACGTACATGCCGAGGCATGCCGTTGGGAGCACGTGATGAGCGAGGAGGTCGAGCGTCGGCTCGTCGTCGTTCTGAACAACCCCACGACGTCGCCATACGGCAACCCGATTCCGGGCTTGGACCAGTTGGGACTCGACGGCCCGGTTGCCACCACCGAAACGTTGGTGCGCCTGACCGATATTCCGCACGGCGCACAGACAGCTGTGGTCGTTCGGCGACTCGCCGAGCACGTGCAGTCCGATCCCGAGGTGATCGCGCAGCTGCGTGACGCCGGCGTCGTTCCCGACGCCAGGGTGACGGTCGAAACCCGTCCGGGCTCGGTGACCATCATCGTGCCGGGCCACAGCGGGTTCGACCTGTCCGAGGAAATGGCTCACGCCGTTCAGGTCAAGCAGGTCTGAGGAACTAGATGAAACTCCTAGTCACCGGCGGCGCCGGTTACGTCGGCAGTGTGTGCAGCACTGTGTTGCTCGAGCGTGGACACGAAGTTGTCGTCATCGACGACCTCTCCACCGGAAATGCCGACGCGGTGCCTGCCGGTGCCGAGTTCATCGAAGGGGATGTGGGGGCGCTGGCCGCCGACATCCTCGGCAATGCGGGTTCTCCGGTTTTCGACGGCGTACTTCACTTCGCTGCGCAGTCGCTGGTCGGCGAATCCGTGCTGCACCCCGAAAAGTACTGGCGCGGAAACGTCGTCACGACCATCGAGCTGCTCGAGGCGATTCGTGTCTCCGGCACTCCCCGGCTCGTGTTCTCTTCCACCGCCGCAACGTACGGCGAGCCGGAGCAGTCCCCCATCGTGGAAACCGCTCCGACCCGCCCTACGAATCCGTACGGCGCGACCAAGCTCGCGATCGATCATGCGATCACCTCGTACTCGATCGCCCACGGCCTCGGCGCTACCAGCTTGCGCTACTTCAACGTCGCGGGTGCGTACAAGTCCGCCGGCGAGAACCGGGTGATCGAAACCCACCTGATTCCGCTCGTCCTTCAGGTCGCACTCGAGCAGCGAGACAAGATCTCGGTATTCGGAACCGACTGGCCCACGCCGGACGGCACCGCGGTACGCGACTACATACACGTGCTTGACCTCGCCGAAGCGCATCTGCTGGCGCTCGAATCCTCGGTTCCCGGCGAGCACCGCATCTACAACCTCGGAAGTGGTGCCGGCTTCAGCGTGCGCGAGGTGATCGCTGCCTGTGCGCGGGTCACCGGCCTGCCGATCAACGTCGAAGACGCGTCACGACGGCTGGGTGATCCGGCCGTACTGATCGCATCGAGCGACAAGGCGATTGCCGAGTTGGGTTGGACGCCCACGCGTACCGATCTCGACGTCATAGTCGCCGATGCATGGCAGTTCCTCCAGGATCTGGGCGACCGCTCACACGCTGCTCGCTAGCTTCCACTCGGCAGCGCCGGCGGCAAGCCGGCAATTCCGAGCGATTCGCCGATGGACAATCCGACGGCCGCAAGGTCACGGATCCCATCGGGGTGCACACCGGATTGGAGCGATAAATCCAGCAATCCGGCCAAAGTGTGTTCCGAATCGGCCGACAGTGCGGCCGACAGCGCAACACCTGCCAGGGGCCCGTCGCCGCGCACGTATGCAAAGAACCCGAGAAGTGTTGCCGGCCAAGCTCGTTCGGGAGACGGTACTTCATGGGTAAGTACGAGCCACAATTGCTCGGCATGTGCGGCAACCGACGTGATCGCCAGACCCAACACCACGTCGCGCACGTGAACGTCCGTCAAAGCGACCACCAGATCGGCGCATTCCTGCGGGTCAGGGCAGTAAGTGCCTGCCTCCACACGGCGGACATGTTCCAACACCAGATCCACCCGGCGCTGAACTGCGGCATCACCGGCCGATCCCCCGCTGTACTCACTCGATTCTCGGCGGCTCGCGATCAGTCGGGCAATCGCGTCGTGATTGCGAGCGGCACCGTGTACCCACCGGACCAGTTCCTCGCGCGAACGGCGAATGACCCTCCCGCCCACCACTTGCGCCGCCGCGACCGACGAAGATGCCGGGTCTGGCAGGGTGCCGCGGTGAATCGAACGCGTGACGCTCGTCCACGGCTGGCCAGATTCTATTGCGGCCGTGCACAATACGTCAGCCAGCTCGACGCAGGTTCCGCCGAGCATGTCTTCGAATACCTCGGCCAGCTCGATGGTTTCGTCGATGAGAGTTTCAGCTGTCGAGCAATTGGTGATCACCACGAGAACGACCGCACGCGCCCCTTCCCCGTCACACACGGCGGCGAACTGGCGCAGCGCCGCGCTCATCTGCCTCGCAGGCTTTCCCTTGACGCTGGGAAAGTAGTCGTGTCGCATTACCGGGCCGAGCGTCGAGGCGGAAGCGCCCATCAAAGACAGCGCAACGACGGAGTTGGACGGATGGAATCCCAGGAGGGCGGGTATTGCCGCGATCAATTCGCCTGGATCGGAAACACGTTCAACGCGTCCGAAAAGGGCCAGGTCGTCGTCGGAGAATTCGAATTCTCCTGGAAGAGGTGATGTGGTCATGCACAGACCCTCGTCGATCGCCCCGATGCCGCCATCCGCTCGACCAGGGAAAACAGCGACGCCGAATTCGTCTGTGGATTATCGAGTCAGTTGGGGACGAATGATCGCGCCGCACCGAAAAGGTCCGCTCTGTGTCGGACCCGTGTGCTGCGAAATCACTTGCCTGCTTTGACCTTCTGTACGGCTGCGGTGAACGCTTGATCCAGAGGTGCCGTCGAGGGCGTCGCAGAACCGAACGTCATCAGTGTTGTTGCTACCCGTACGTCGCCGACCTGCGCGATCAATGTCAGCATCGTCTGATCGCCGGCTGCGGCTTTGGGGGACACGACGGTGCGGCGAAGTGACATCGTCTTGTCGGCATCGATCGGCGACGGCGGAAGAATTTCCGTCGTCACTGTAGTGGTGACGCCGTTCGCAGTGACCGTCATGGACGGGCACTGGCGCGTTTGCGCTTCCAACTCGTCCAGTGGTGCATCGACCTTCGTGAGTTCGACCGAAATCGTTGCCCTCGTCGCATTGTCGGTCCCGACCGCCATCACGGTCCCGTTCGGACCGTAATCCTGTTCCGGTGGCTCACATTCGGATGGATCGACGGTGGCACCGCGTGGGACGCCGACTAGATCCGGCGCTGCCATCGGAACGGCCTGCGGGGGCAGCACAACAGCGCCGAAGGGCTCGGGAAATTCCTCGGGAGTCAGCAGCAGTTCGGACAACGGTGCCGCCGTTTTCGGAGAGGTGGATTTCGGCGTCGAGGATTTGGGTGCAGTCGTCGTACTCGGCGCCGCCGAGCCGCTGTCGGTCGCACCGGCAGTCGCCGGCGCGGAGTCCGGAACGGGTGCACCTTGGACCGACCCGGAGCAGCCCGCGAGTAGTGCAACGGCGGCCACCGCAGCAAGGGAGCATGCGGCCACTCGCCTGGACGATCGTGGACACACCCGCATGTAAGCCTCCGCACTCGACCTCGACCGATCCCGACAATCGACCAATGCATTTCGGACAAATCGGCCGTGCCGACCTTGTCTTCCACTCTGCCATGTCCGAAGCCGCGCACCCGACATCTAGCGAACGCCCAGGCCAAGTGTCGAAAGATACCGCTCGGCTTCGCTCTCGGCGAACGTCCGTCTCGTCGGATCGGGAATGATCGGTCACCGACTCGGTGTTCTTACCGATGAACGTCTGATCCAGTGCTGTCGGGCACCTGACTCCGATGCTGTCGAGCGTGCGCCGATAGTGGACACTTGAGATCAAGACCGAAGAGCGAAGGGGACTGCGATGGACGAACAGTCGAGGATGTACGAGCTGGAATTTCCGGCGCCCCAGTTGGCGGCTGCCGACGGCCAGGGACCGATCCTGATTCACGGACTCGAGGGTTACTCCGACGCCGGTCACGCCGTGAAGTTGGCGACGACGCATCTGCGCGAAAGCCTGGAAACCGAGCTTGTCGCGTCGTTTGCTGTCGACGAGCTGATCGACTACCGCTCACGTCGACCAACGATGACGTTCAAGGCCGATCATTTCTCCGATTACGACGCTCCGGCGCTCAATCTGTACGCACTGCGCGATACGGCCGGCACGCCGTTCCTGCTGCTCGCAGGGATGGAACCGGACCTCAAGTGGGAGCGGTTCACCACGGCCGTTCGTCTGTTGTCCGAACAGCTGGGAGTTCGTCGAACCATCGGGCTCAACGCGATTCCGATGGCAATTCCGCACACCCGACCGCTGGGTGTGACAGCACATTCGACCAACAAGGACCTGATCCAGGACCATCAGCGTTGGTCAGGTGAACTGCAGGTTCCCGGCAGCGCATCGTCACTCCTCGAGCTTCGTATGTCTCAGCACGGGCACGAGGCGATGGGCTTTTCGGTGCATGTCCCCCACTACCTCGCGCAAACGGACTACCCGGGCGCCGCAGAAACTTTGCTCGAAAACGTTTCCGAGGTTTCGGATCTGGAATTGCCCTTGGTTGCACTGGGTGAGGCCGCGGCGCGCGTTCGGGAACAGGTTAACGAGCACATAGCCGGGAACGAAGAAGTTCAGACTGTAGTCCACGCTTTGGAGCGTCAATACGACACTTTTGTCGCCGCGCAGGAACAACAGTCGTCCCTTCTGGCCGGCGAGGCCGACCTTCCCAGCGGTGACGAGATCGGCGCAGAGTTCGAAAAGTTCCTGGCCGAACAGGCAGGAAATGACGACTTCGGCTCAGCTGGAGACCTCGATCGAGGCGACAACTGACGAAAATGTGACGGGCGGGGGCGCATAATTCGACATTGTGCGCATTCCGCAACCCCTCCGTTACCTGGGCTGTTGTTCAGGACACATCCGTCGGATAGCCTCAAACTCTGTGTGATTTTCGTTGACGGCTCAACAACTGGAGCAGACAGTCAACGTGGTCACACGCCGAGCCAGGAGGCGACATGAGCAGACCACGGAACCGTCAGCTCCGACCGGTCCCCGACGAGGAACCGCGGATGATGTTCCGGACGATTCACGGCTACCGACGCGCATTTCGGATAGCCGGCGAGGGTCCGGCAGTACTGCTCCTGCACGGAATCGGCGACAACTCGTCGACGTGGACCGAGATCATTCCCCACCTCGCCAAGAAGTACACCGTCATCGCACCTGACCTGTTGGGTCACGGCCGCTCCGACAAGCCGCGCGCCGATTATTCGGTAGCCGCGTATGCCAACGGCATGCGTGATCTTCTGTCGACGCTCGGCATCGAGCACGTCACCGTCATCGGGCATTCGCTCGGCGGCGGCGTCGCGATGCAGTTCTCCTACCAATTCCCACACATGGTGGATCGCCTCGTGCTGGTCTCGGCCGGTGGCGTCACCAAGGACGTCCACCCACTGCTGCGCCTCATGTCCGTTCCGGTGGTCAACGAGGTCGTCAAACTGCTCCGGATACCTGGCGCGATGCCGCTCGTCCGGATGGCCGGAAACCTTGCCGGTGTCGTCCACGGTTCGAATCTGCGCCCCGGCACCATGTTGCACGACACGCCGGACCTGATTCGAGTGCTCGCTGATCTCCCCGACCCCACTGCCTACGAGGCTTACCTTCGTACGCTGCGGGCAGTCGTGGACTGGCGCGGGCAGGTCGTCACGATGCTCGACCGCTGTTATCTGACCGAGAATCTGCCGGTTCAACTGATCTGGGGCGACGACGACTCCGTCATTCCCGTCTCCCACGCTCACCTCGCGCACGCAGCGATGCCGAACTCACGTCTCGAAATCTTCCGCGGCTCGGGCCACTTCCCGTTCCGCGACGATCCGATGCGTTTCCTGCAGATCGTCGAAGATTTTCTTTCCAGCACCGCACCACTCGTCTTCGACGAGGCCCGCTGGCGTCACATGCTGATCTCCGGCGTCGGCGAGAACACCATCACCGGAACGTCGTCCACCCGCATGGCAGTGCTCGACGCCATGGGCTCGGACGAGCGAAGCGCAACCTGATCCGCGGTTGCGGCTAGCCTGTACGAGTGCTGCTGACGGAACTTCTCCCCGACAACGCGGATCCTGATTCCGTTTTCGACGCCTTCTCTTCGTGGACCCTCGAACGAGGTTTGACGCTCTATCCTGCCCAGGAAGAGGCCGTCATGGAGTTGGTCTCGGGTGCAAACGTGATCCTTGCGACGCCGACCGGGTCCGGCAAATCGATGGTAGCGATCGGCGCGCATTTCTATGCGATGTCGCTCGGCAAGCGCACCTATTACACAGCGCCGATCAAGGCCTTGGTGAGCGAGAAGTTCTTTGCGCTGTGTGAAGTCTTCGGAGCCGAGAACGTCGGCATGATGACCGGCGACGCCGCCGTGAACTCGTCGGCGCCGATCATTTGTGCGACGGCAGAGATCGTCGCGAATCTCGCACTGCGAGAGGGCCCGAACTCCGATATCGGCCAAGTCGTGATGGACGAGTTCCATTTCTACTCCGAACCCGATCGAGGTTGGGCGTGGCAGGTTCCGCTCATCGAGTTGCCGCACGCGCAGTTCCTCTTGATGTCGGCAACTCTCGGTGAGGTCGACTTCTTCTCCGAGGATCTGACGCGTCGCACCGGGAAGCCGACCACCGTCGTCTCCGGCACGGAACGCCCTGTGCCTTTGATGTTCTCGTACGCGACCACGCCGGTCGGCGAAACCATCGAAGATCTGGTGACCACCAACCAGTCCCCTGTCTACATCGTGCATTTCACGCAGGCGGCCGCGCTCGAGCGCGCCCAGGCACTGACGAGCGTCAACTTCTGTTCCAAGGCCGAGAAGGAAGCGATCGCCGAAGCGCTGGGCGGTTTCCGCTTCACCACGGGGTTCGGAAAGACACTCTCGCGCCTGGTCCGGCACGGCATTGGCGTTCACCATGCTGGCATGTTGCCCAAGTACCGACGGCTCATCGAAGTTCTCGCGCAGGACGGGCTTCTCAAGGTGATCTGCGGTACCGACACTCTGGGCGTCGGAATCAACGTCCCGATCCGCACAGTGCTGCTGACCGGTCTCGCCAAGTACGACGGCGTCCGCACACGGCATCTGAAGGCCCGCGAGTTCCATCAGATCGCCGGCCGCGCGGGTCGTGCAGGCTACGACACGATGGGCACCGTTGTCGTCCAGGCACCGGAACACGAAGTGGAGAATCTGCGGGCTGTCGCCAAGGCCGGCGACGATCCGAAGAAGATCAAGAAGATTCAACGCAAGAAGGCTCCCGAGGGGTTTGTGTCCTGGAGCGAAGCGACGTTCGACCGCTTGGTCGCGGCATCGCCCGAACCGTTGGTGTCGCGATTCTCGGTCAGCAACTCGATGCTGCTCAATGTCATTGCCCGCCCGGGCAACTGCTTCGACGCAATGCGGCATCTCTTGGAGGACAACCACGAATCGCGTCCGGCGCAACGCAAGCACATCCTCAAAGCGATCTCGCTGTATCGCGGATTGCTCAGCGCCGGCATCGTGGAACGCCTCGACGAACCCGACGAGTACGGCCGCATGGCTCGGTTGACGATGGACCTGCAACGCGACTTCGCCTTGAACCAGCCACTGTCACCGTTCGCCTTGGCGGCATTCGAACTTCTCGACGTCGAATCCGACAGTTACGCACTCGATGTCGTCTCGATCATCGAGTCGACGCTCGACGATCCGCGTCAGGTTCTGATGGCGCAGCAGCACTTCGCGCGCGGCGAAGCGGTGGCGCAGATGAAGGCGGACGGCATCGAGTACGAGGAGCGCATGGAGCTTCTCGAAGAGGTCACCTGGCCGAAACCATTGTCGGACTTGCTGTTCCCGGCTTTCGAAATGTACCGGGGTGGCCACCCGTGGATCACCGAGTTCGCCCTCTCCCCCAAGTCCGTGGTGCGCGACATGATCGAACGCGCCATGACGTTTGCCGAATTGATCAGCCATTACGGACTCACCCGGTCCGAGGGCCTCGTCCTGCGCTACCTCGCCGACGCCTACCGCGCGCTGAGGCAAACCGTCCCGACCGAAGCGCGCACCGAGGAACTCGAAGACATCATCGAGTGGTTGGGCGAGCTGATCCGTCAGGTCGACTCGAGCCTGCTCGACGAGTGGGAGTCACTCACCGACCCCGGAGCCGAGGCAGACACGGAAGAGGTTGCGTTCGGCGCCGACATTCCCCGTCCCATCTCGGCGAACCCGCGCGCATTCCGCGTCATGGTGCGCAATGCGATGTTCCGACGCATCGATCTCGCGTCGCGTCGACAGTGGAACGAGCTGGAAAACCTCGAGGACGGTATCGAGGCCGCCGAGTGGGAAGAGCAACTACTGCCGTACTTCGAGGAGTACGCAACCATCGGAACCGGGCCGTCGGCGCGCGGTCCGGCGCTCTTCCAGGTCACTGAGGACGGAGAGTTCTGGCGGGTGCGGCAGGTGCTCGAGGATCCGGAGGGCGATCACGGATGGGCGCTGCTTGCCGTCGTCGACATCCCGGAATCGGATGCCGCGGGTGAAATCGTGTTCGACGAACTGAGCGTCGTAGAAGGCTAGCGCCTGTGCGCCTTTCCGGTAGTCATCGCTACCGGAAAGGCGCACAGGGGGCGTCAGCCCCTTCGAGCCTTCCGCGGCTGGTTACGACGCGCAGCGCGCTTTTCCTTGATGCGAACGTTTTCGGCCCGCACGTCGGCCTGAACAGCGCGTTCCTTTTCGAGCCAATCAGGCTTCTCTTCGAGGAGTGCGGCGATCTGATCCGTGGTGAGTGCTTCTTCGACGCCGCCGCGGGCCAGGCCGGCGATCGATACGCCCAGCTTGGCGGCGATGACCGGGCGAGGGTGCGGTCCGGTGCGTCGCAGCTCCAGCAGCCACTCCGGCGGATCGGTCTGCAGAGCGGTCAGCTCGTCACGAGTCACGTCGCCTTCCTGGAACTGCGCAGGTGTTGCTTCCAGGTACACACCCAGCTTCTTGGCAGCCGTCGTCGGCTTCATCGTCTGGGGAGTTTTGTTCGACGTCATGCAACAAGAGTAACCAGCCGATACGGGTGCTTTTACCAAGGCGGTAGCCTTGCCTGGTGACAGACGCGGATAGTCAGGCAATTTTTCGACTCGCGTACGCCCCGGGGGTGACGCCCACCAAGTGGGTCCGGGTGTGGCACGAGCGGCTCGCCGAGGTGCGTCTGGAACTTGTTCAGTTCCCGGTTCTCGAACTCGAAGCTGCACTTCGCGCAGGTGAAGCAGATGCAGGGTTGGTTCGCCTGCCGATCGACCGGACCGGCATCAGCGCCATCTCGCTGTATGCGGAAACCCCGGTGGTGGTGGTACCGAAAGATCACGTGTTCACTACTGTCGATCAGATTTCCGTCGACGATCTGGCCGACGAGATAGTGCTCGATCCTCTCGACGACAGACTCGACTGGCCGACCCGTCCCGGAAAGACCGCCGCCGAGCGACCCGCGACCATCGCCGACGCCATCGAGTTGGTGGCCGCCGGCGTCGGAGTTGTCGTGGTTCCCCATTCGCTGGCGCGGTTCCACCATCGCAAGGACCTGACCTTCCGTCCGGTGGACGGTGCGCCCGAGGCTCCTGTGGCTTTGGCATGGATGGAGTCCAAGACCACAGATCTGGTCGAGGAACTTATCGGCATCGTGCGGGGCCGAACGGCGCAGAGTTCCCGCGGCCGAAACGGTGAGCCGGCGGAGAAGATCAAGGGCTCCGTCAAGGCCAAGATCGCGGCCCGCGAGCGTCGCGCAGAAGCTGCCAAGAACGGGCAGAAAGCTAAGGGCGCCGGCACCGCAAAGAACATATCCGGACGCAACGCCGGTTCCGGTAAGGCCAAGGCCGGCGGCAAATCGGGCAGCGGCAAGTCCGGTGGGACCAAGAGTTCGGGTGGCCGGTTCTCCGGAAAGCAGAAGGGCCGCTAGGGCTTTCACACAACCCCCTCGACCGCGAGGACGATGACGCAGCCCTCGAGGTCGGGTCATCTGGCATGCTCTATCCTCGATTCACTGTGATCTCGCAGATGAATTCGGGGGATTCGTTCATGGGTGTGGATACTTTTTCAGCTGATCCAGCCGAATTGGCAAGTGCTGCGGAGGGGCTGACGGCATCTGCCGAGGAACTCGGTGGATTCTCGGCTTCGGAGGCCGCTACCGCCGCATCGGCCGGAGCCGCCGGGTCGGCGTTCGCTGCAGCCATAGCCGACAACGTCGTCACCGTCGACGAACTCGGCCGCGCGATCGGTGCGGGGATCACTGCTACCCGCACGAAACTGGAAAACTCCGCACGAGTGTTCGCCCGGGTCGACATCGCCAACGGCGCACGGATCGAGGATTCGGGAGACGTGCGATGACACTGTCGATCTCGCAGATCCGATCCTGGAATCTGGACGCCCTCGACAACTATGCCGGCTCCCTGGGCCGCGGACATGACGTATTCGACAGCAACGTCGACATCGCGCACCGCATCATGGACACCGCAACCAGCGATTGGAGCGGCAGCGCGGCGACCGCAGCATGGGATTCGGCAACCCAGCAGCATGCCTTCGGGCGAGACGCCGTCGCGATAGTCGGAGACGCCGGGCGCTGTGTCGCAGCGCAATCGGCAAACCTCCGGTACACCCGCGAAACACTGGTCAGCCGCGTCGACGACGCGAGCGCCGACGGTTTCACCGTCTCTGACGACGGTTCCGTCACCGCGACGCCCGCAACTCTGGCGAGCACAGATCCGCGCGGGGTAGAAGCCCGCCTCGAATATCACTCGTGGCGCATCGGCACGGCACTCACGGACGTCGACGAGACTGACGCGAGCGCCGCCAGAATCTTCACGGAGATCACCGCCGCAGGCACCTCGCTCATCGACCGCAAGGCCGATTTCGGGATCCCCGATGCAGCGTCGACCACCCCTTCACATCACGTTCGGTTCGATGGTCAGGGAGCCCACGACTCCGACATTCTCGCGCAGTCCCCGGGCGCAACACCCGAGAGCGAGGCGGCCAAGCAACGGTTGATCGCCGCGACGACTTTCACTCCGGAACAACAAGCGCAACTTGCTGCCGGCGGGCCCGTGGTCGTCGACCCGGAACAACTCGCCTACCTACGTGAGTTCTACGCCGATACCAACCTCGACGAGCTGAAGAATATCGGTGCAGGAGCCGAAGGATTCCGCACGGTCAACTTCCCCGATGCGAATGTCCCCGCCGACGCGCGAATCCCCAGCGCCCTCGCCTCGGGCATGTTCACCGTCTCCAATCCCAACGTCACCGACGGCAACGGCAACGCGGGCAGCCTCGACAACCTTCCGCCAGACGTCCGCAGAATCTTCAGCGACCCCGCGTACAGCTCGCAACTCCAACCCGGTGGGTACTCCACCACCGTGAACGTCAACCATTTCGACGATTCGAATGCACTCACGGACATACTTCGAAATGCAGACCCCGCGACACAATCCGGCAGCGCTTTGAGTTCTGCACTGCTCGATCGCAGCGCAGATCTCGCCCCTCTCCAATCGCAAACTTCATCGAGCGCCCCGATGCGATTGGTCTTCGACGACGACGGCCAGCCCGTCAGCAACGATGAGCTCGACTCCAGCCTCACCAAAGCCCTCGACGTTGCCACTCGGGACATACCTTCGAACGCCGACTTCCCCACCACCCCTGCTCATCAGGACGACGTGGTGAATCTGTTCACCCGCGAATGGAACGATGACGGACGAACCGTCAGCGGCCTCACCGATTGGATCGGACCCGACGCCACCAACTCCAACCCAGCTGTTGCCGAACGGGCCGGCGCCTCTGCCCTTGCACTCGCCCACAATCTCGCCGACAACAAAGGTGCCTACCTCGACATCGCCGGCCTGGACAACAGATCCATCGGAGAAGTGAATCCCGCGTTGACGCAATCCATTGGTTCCGCGGTGACCCCGTACATCGGGAATCTCGCCGGATTGGAACCCGATCAAACCGGTACCCTCGGTTTCGAAAATCTCGATGCCTACGACGACAGATTCGCCAATGCAAAATCGGTGATCGCGATCATCGACAGCGACCCCCACGCAGCCGCAAGTTTCAATGCGAACATGCTCGGAGCCGCGGGCCAACTCCAAGGGATCTTCGTCGAAACCAGCATGAGCGGAGACATCGCCGCGGGTTCTTCGCAATATGCAATATATGCGGGACGCGTCCAGGCACTGATGGACGGCGCTCTGGAGGAAGAAGCCTTCAACCGAACCGGTGACGCTGCGGCGGCGCAACAGGACATCATCAGCAGACGTGGGAAAACATACGACGAACTCGGTTGGCTGATTTCCGGCGGTGCCGCCATGATCCCAGGCTTCGGACCACCGACCAGCGTTGCAGTCAGCATGCTGGGAGTCGAACTCAAAGATCACGTCCTGGGCTCCCCGGTCGAAGTTCCTCCGGCACAACTCAACTTCACGGACCAGAGTTCGGCTTCGACGACCCTTCTCGATTACCGATTGGTTCAGGCACTCGACAACGCCTACGGAAGAAAAGACTTCGAGCAACTGAACGGTTTTCGAGTCAATGGCGATCCGAGCGAATCCCTCAGACCAGTCGATCTGGAGACCCTGGGTCTAAACGGCAAATTCGACAGCACGCTGCAGGACTATTTGACGTTTCGGGGATTCAATCGCGATACGTTCATGACCAACATGAGAGACGGACTCGACGATGTCGGATAGATTTCCTGCGTTTACAAGGCGAAACCACCGCGCCGCAACCGCTCTTGCACTGGCATTCAGCATGGGATCATGTATCGCGGGTTGCGCGGCACCCAACTCAACCGAAAACGTCAGCGCCACAACCACGCCCGCCGCGTCAAACGTCTATGTACTACCGAGCTACATGACCGACTATCACAACCAATGGCTCGCAGACCCCGGCATCGACCTCTTCAGCGAAGAGGCCACCATAATCCGAGCATTCATAGAATCCGACTACATCGTTGACAGTGGTGGCGATCGCAGCGACGCCTACCACGGGTTCTCGAGAATCACTGCGAACACTCGTGGAACGGTCTCGCGCGATCGCCGCTACGGAGAACCCGCAGACACACCACCACGCGTCTACCGAGGTACCAGCATCAACCGGATCTTGAGTATTCAAACAATTCCCGCCGGATACCCTGGCGATTCGACCGTCGTCGCTTACGCCTGCTCCGACGCCTACGATACCGATTACGACGGCCGCAAACCGGATTCGTCGCGACTCCCGAGCAGTAGTTACGAGATCTGGATGCACAACACCGCTTCTACAGCTACCCCCTACCCTCGATTCGAAGGGCCCCGCAATGCACCGGAAGGGGACGTCTTCGGCGGCTGGATCGTCGACAAATTCACCAGCTCCACCAGCGACCGTGTGCAACAGGAGACTTGCTCTGACTGGTTCAAATCGCGTCACGACGGGAATCGACTCCGGATGAGCACCGACTTCGCCCCACCCCTCGTCCTCCCCAACTACCCCGGCTGGCCAGAAGATGCGGCCCGGTAGGGGCCAGGGCAACGGTGCCGCGCCCAAATCTGACCAAGTCAGGACCTCAGCGGCGCTGCCGGACGCATGATGGAGTGAT
Source organism: Rhodococcus sp. WS1 (assembly GCF_003797745.1). Classification (NCBI taxonomy): domain Bacteria; kingdom Bacillati; phylum Actinomycetota; class Actinomycetes; order Mycobacteriales; family Nocardiaceae; genus Rhodococcus; species Rhodococcus sp. WS1. The sequence continues at coordinate 523,635 of NZ_RKLZ01000001.1, forward strand.
GACGGTCGAAAATTCGTACGCCTTGGACGAACTTGTAGCGGCACTCCCCGAGGGAGCCGTCCTGCTGGATCCGGATGTGACCGCGGGCTACCGCCAGGACTGGGCCGCCGACCCGACCGCCGGCCATCCCGCTGCCGTGGTTCGCGCAACGTGCACCGAAGACATCCAAACAGTGATGCGCTGGGCAACCGCCAACCGCGTACCGGTGGTTCCCAGAGGTGCCGGCTCGGGCCTTTCCGGTGGATCCAGCGCCGTCGACGGTTGCATAGTGGTCAGCACCGAGCGAATGCGACAGATCACGATCGACCCGGTCGCCCGTGTGGCGGTTACTCAGCCCGGCTTGATGAATGCGGAGGTCAAGAACGCCGCCGCAGAGCACGGACTCTGGTACCCACCTGACCCGTCGTCCTTCGAGATCTGTTCCATCGGCGGCAATGCAGCAACCAACGCCGGCGGACTCTGCTGCGTCAAGTACGGAGTTACCACCGACTACGTTCTCGGACTCCGGGTCGTGCTGGCAGACGGGACAGCGGTCAGCCTCGGAGGTCCCCTTCTCAAGGACGTCGCCGGACTCTCCCTCACCAAACTGTTCGTGGGCAGTGAGGGAACTCTCGGCATCATCACGGAAATCACGTTGCGTTTGATTCCCGCGCAGCCGCCCGCATCAACCGTCGTCGCGTCGTTCGACTCGGTACAAGAAGCTGCGGACGCGGTCTTGGCGATCACCAGCAACATGCGTCCGGCGATGCTCGAGTTCATGGATCATGCCAGCATCAATGCCGTCGAGGATTCGGTACGCATGGGTCTGAACCGCAAGGCTCACGCCCTGCTGCTCGCGCAGTCCGACGCACCCGGCGCGGCCGGCGTGCTGGAAATCGAGACGATTGTTCAGGCGTGCGAAAACAACGGAGCCACCGAAGTATTCGCCACCGATGACCAGGCCGAAGGTGACGCTTTTGCGGCGGCACGGCGGGCAGTGTTCCCGGCAGTGCTCGCGATGGGAAGTCTGCTTCTCGAAGACGTGGGCGTTCCCATGCGCGCACTCCCGCAGCTGGTAACCGGGGTCGAAGCCATCGCCGACGACCTCGACGTCCTGATCTGCACGGTGGCGCACGCCGGAGACGGAAACACACACCCGCTCATCGTCTTCGACCCCGCAGACCCGGACATGTCCGAACGCGCACAGATCGCATTCGGACGGGTGATGGATCTCGCCATCGCGCTCGGCGGCACGATCACCGGCGAACACGGGGTCGGTCGACTCAAGCGCGACTGGCTGCCGTCACAGTTGGGTGAAGACGTCATGGCCCTCAATCGCAAGGTCAAGGATGCGCTCGACCCGCTGGGAATTCTCAATCCCGGAGCCGTCATTGCCGTGAAAGAAGGCTCTCTCGACTAGCTTTCACGTCGACGTCGAACGAGTTACGTCATCGAGGAACCGTCGGGCTGACCGAACGGACCAGCTCGGCCAGCTGACGGAATCCTTCTGCTCGGCCACTCGACGAGCGGAACACGACGCCGATCGTGCGACCTGGAGCCGGCGAGGCGAAATGCGCCGTCGACAAGTCCCCGCGTCGAACCTCCACGGCAACAGCCGATTCCGGGACCAAAGTCACCCCGAGTCCCCCGGCCACACATTGCACGACTGTCGCGAGAGAGGTAGCCCGCGTGTCGCCGGCAAGCGGATGGGCGTCTACCGAACGGCACAGATCCAACGTCTGGTCACGCAGGCAGTGGCCGTCGTCGAGCAAGAGCAACGGCAGCGCGTCGAGCACGTCCGCCGTGAGATCGACACGTCCGGCCAAGGAATGATCGTTCGGCACGACCATCACGAAATCCTCTTCGTACACAGGAACTTCCACCAGGCCAGGTGTTCCGGCAGGAAGCGCCAACACCGCGACGTCGAGCGCTCCCGATCGCAGGGCATCAAGCAAGCGCGCCGTTTGATCCTCGACTATTTGCGGCGCCAACGACGGTAGCTTCTCGCGCAGCTCCGGCAACAACCCCGGAAGAATGTACGGCGCAACGGTCGGGATCAACCCGATGCGTAGCGGTCCGGTCAGAGAGTCGCCGGAGCCGGCCGCGCTCGCGACGAAACCGTCGGCAGCCTCGAGGATTTGCTTCGCCTGACCGAGCAAGCGCTGTCCGTCCGCGGTCACGAGCACGCGCCGCGTACTACGTTCGATCAGTTTGACCCCTAGTCCCGCCTCGAGAGCCGCCAGCGCCTGCGACAGTGTGGGTTGGCTCACACCGGAACGTGCTGCGGCAGTACCGAAGTGCCGGTACTCGGCCACCGACACAAAGGCACGCAGCTGTGACAAGGAAGGTTGATAAGTCTGATCAGACATGCCTATCAGTGTAGTGCCACCCATCACCTTTACCTTTTGAACGGTTTGATGCAGAATGGACTCATACCAAAAAGCGCCGGTCACAACCTCGACACTCCAGTCGAAACCGTCCGACCCGCTGACGGTGACAAACCCTCTCGATCCAGCACGTTCGGCCGTCACAGTCCGAACAGCCGGATCGTGTGCGCAAGAAATTCCTGTTCACGAGACACGTAGGAGAATGAGACACATGGCTCTGCTCACAATCGGCGACCAGTTCCCCGCTTACAACCTCACGGCTGTCATCGGCGGCGACCTGTCCAAGGTCGATGCCCAGCAGCCCGATGACTACTTCACCACCGTCACCAGTGACGACTACGCAGGCAAGTGGCGCATCGTCTTCTTCTGGCCCAAGGACTTCACCTTCGTGTGCCCCACCGAGATTGCTGCATTCGGCAAGCTCAACGAAGAGTTCGCAGACCGTGACGCTCAGGTTCTCGGCGCTTCCGTCGACAACGAGTTCGTGCACTTCCAGTGGCGTGCACAGCACGAAGAGCTCAAGACCCTCCCCTTCCCGATGCTCTCGGACCTCAAGCGCGAGCTTGCCGAGGCCACCGGCGTCCTCAACGCCGACGGCGTTGCAGACCGCGCGACGTTCATCGTCGACCCCAACAACGAGATCCAGTTCGTCTCCGTCACAGCTGGTTCCGTCGGCCGTAACGTCGACGAGGTTCTCCGCGTCCTCGACGCTCTCCAGAGCGACGAGCTGTGCGCATGCAACTGGAAGAAGGGCGACCCGACCATCAACGCCGGCGAGCTCCTGACTGCGAGCGTCTGAGTATGAGCGTCGAGAACCTCAAGAACTCGCTTCCCGAGTACGCGAAGGACCTCAAGCTCAACCTGAGTTCCATTGCGCGCACGACGGTCCTGAACGAGCAGCAGTTGTGGGGAACGCTCCTCGCAACGGCCGCAGCCACCAAGTCTGCGTCCACGCTCAAGGAGATTGCTTCCGAGGCTGCCGACAACCTGTCGGCAGAGGCGTACAACGCCGCTCTCGGCGCAGCGTCGATCATGGGCATGAACAACGTCTTCTACCGCACCAAGGGCTACCTCGACGGTAAGTACGACGACCTTCGTGCCGGCCTGCGGATGAACATCATCGGCAACCCGGGCGTCGACAAGGCCGACTTCGAATTGTGGTCGCTTGCAGTGTCCGCGATCAACGGCTGCAACCACTGCCTCGAAGCTCACGAGAACACCCTCCGCCAGGAAGGTGTCGACCGCGAGGTCATCTTCGAAGCGATCCGCGCCGGTTCCATCGTCGCGGGCGTCGCACAGGCTGTCGAAGCCAACGAGATCCTCTCTGCCGCACAGGTCTGATCACTCGGACCTGAGTGCAGTTCGACGAGCCCTCCCCACCGTGAAGGTGGGGAGGGCTTTTCGCGCGCTAGGGTGGACCGATGGGTATCGAGGTGAGTGTGGTCCGGGTCTTCACGGACGAGAACGGCAAGCACGGGAATCCGTTGGGAATCGTCGACGCGTCCACGGTTGCAGAATCGGATCGACAAGCCGTCGCGAAGGAACTCGACTACAGCGAGACCATCTTCATCGACGTTCCGGATGACGGCGCCTCGCGTGCGCGGGTCCAGATCTTCACTCCGGCAGCAGAACTCCCCTTCGCCGGACACCCGACCGTCGGTGCCACGTGGTGGCTGGGCGAACAGGGCCGTCGCGTGAGCGCCCTCGACGTTCCTGCCGGCAGTGTCGACGTCCGCCAATCCGGCGCTTTGACGTGGGTACGCGCGCGTGCCGAATGGGCACCGGAATTCGCGATCTATCCGATGGACACGGTCGACGACGTCATCGACGCAGATCCGTCCGACTACGAGGCGGATCATTCGTATCTGTGGGCATGGCAGGACAAGCTCGAAGCTGCCATCCGCGCACGCATGTTCGCACCGGTGATGGGAATCGCCGAGGACGAGGCGACCGGATCTGCAGCGCTGCGCATCACGGACCGATTGAGGAAATCACTGCTCATCACCCAGGGACGCGGATCGGTGCTTCACACCACCTTCTCTCCGGAAGGGTGGCTCGAAGTCGGCGGCCGCGTCGTCGCCGAGCCGTCACGAACCTTGTGAGTACCCGGCGGGATTGCGTCCGGCCTCGAGGTCACGTGCGCTGAGTGACACCGAGATCTCGTCACCGAGCGCAACTCCCGGCGCGAGGGGCAACTGATCTCCACTCCAGAACTTGCCCGGATCGAACCAGTTGATACGACGGTTACCGACAAGCAGACCCATCGCCTCATAGGTCTTGGCAACCACTTCGGCGCAGTAGGCGCTCTCGACGGCCACTGCGGACACGTCGGACTTCTTGCGCAGCTTCGGGATTCGGCCTCCGAACCAGCGTGAGGCAAGCTTGGCCGTCGACGGGAACGGCGTACCGTCCAGCCGTGCGATCGTCTTGAGCAGAGCGTCTTCCTGCTCCCGGGTGACTTCGTGGTCGAGCTGGCGCAACCATCCACGCTGCCCGTACTTGGCGCCCCAGACCTGAACCGCCGATCGCAGATCGTGCAGTTGGACACCACGCTGGAAGCGTCCGGTCCACATGTCCTGCAGCGAGTGACCGAGTTCCGCATGCCACATCAGCGGCGGAAGGTCGTCGATCACGACCGACATTCCGACGTGGTTGACCGGGCTGTTGGTCAGCGTCTGGATGGCCCGGTCCGCCGTCGACTCTCCGCGGAAGATCCAGATGTCGCCCGTGCGGGTCGCCGCGGCGGCCTCCTCGAGACTCACCTGCGAAAGCAATCGTCGGTCCATGCCTCTAGCGTAGAGGGATGAAACTCCCTACTCCTCTGCGCGCCTCGCACGTTTGGAAACTGGTCGGCCTCGCCGGTGCAATGGGCGTTGCCGCCACCGGGGTTCTCGTTGCGCGCGGCGAACGCCAGCGTCGGGCCTACTCTCCGGACGAAATTCGCTCGGTACTGCACGAGCGGTACACCCAGGCCTACGCCAAGCAGTCGGAACAAGAGGTTCTGGAACTCGAACCTGCACCCAACGCTGTGCGGCGCCGAATCGAGAAACTCTTCCGGCGCCGCAACTGAACTCATCCGAGAGCTGCGAGGATCCCTGCTGCCATCTCCGCGACCTGATCGTCGGTCATGACGAACGTCGGCGAAATCTGCATCGCACCCTGACCCGCCGCACGACCCGAAATACCGTGCTCACGCAACGTCTTCACGAAAGGCAACGCCTCCGCCGGATCAGCCAACTGCACCGCAGCGACCGCACCCAGTCCACTACGAACCTCCGCCACCCGCGGATGCTCCGCCAACGGCTGCAGATGCGTATGCAACGACGCCTCCAGACGCTTCGACTCCCCAAGCAAATTCTCACGCTCGAGAATGTCGAGGTTCGCCATCGCCGCCGCAGCAGCACCGGCATGCCCGCCATACGTGTAACCATGACGCCACCACGAACCCGCATAGAACGGCTCCGCCACCCGCGGCGCGATGAACACCGCACCCATCGGAACGTAACCGGACGTCAAACCCTTTGCCGTGGTCATCATGTCGGGCTGCAAATCGAAACGAGTAGACGCGAACCACTCGCCGCCGATACGACCGAAACCGGTCACGACCTCGTCGACGACAAACAGAATGTCGTGCTCGCGGCAGATGTCGCGCACCTCGGCCAGGTACCCCTCCGGCGGAAGATACACCCCACCGGCACCGATGATCGGCTCCGCGAAGAACGCGGCGATCTTGTTCGCACCGATCCTCTCGATCAACTCGAGCAGACTCTTCGCATCATCCCAGCCGACCGTGGCCGCATCCGCCATCAACTCGCCGTAACCCTCACGGTTCACCGGAATACCCGCCAGAGCCGTTCCCGCAACATGCATTCCGTGGTACGCCTTCTGACGACCGACGATGATCACCTTCTCCGGCTGCCCCACCTCGTGCCAGTACCGGCGAGCGAGCTTCGCCGCAGTGTCCACCGAATCCGAACCACCCGAAGTGAAAAAGATCTTGCTCCCGGCAACCGGCGCGATCGTCGCCAACCGCTCCGCCAACACCTGCGTGGTCTCGGGAACAAAATCACCGAAATTCGAGAAATGAGCGATCTTCGACAACTGAGCCGCCACCGCATCCGCGATCTCCGTGCGCCCGTGCCCGACATTGGTGAACCACAGGCCCGCCGTCGCATCCAGATACCGAGTGCCCTCGCGGTCCCAGATGTACGCGCCCTCACCGCGAGAGACGACAAACGCGCCGTTCTTCTCCACAGCGCCCATGTCCGCGAACCCGTGCCACAATGCCGAAGCCATCATTGTCCCCTTCGAATACAAACGATGCTGGTGTGCAAACGATGTGCTGCGACTATATCGACACCGGGAATCGGCGGACGACGGCGCTCGCCGGGCACCGGCATTTCCGGGTACACACGTAATCTGTCGACCATGACTTTTGCCGACAATCTCGCCGCACTGCCCACCATCGATCATCTGGCCGCCATCGAGGTACTCGACGCCGACGGAACCGTCATCGACACCGTCGAGAACAAGCCCGGAAAGTCCGGCTCGGTCAAGGTGTACAACCATCTCGCTCAGGTCTACGGCGCGCTCACACCCGAAGCCGCCTCGGCAGGACTGACGATCTTTGCCGAACACACCGAGGACGCGCGGGCGAACCCCGGTAAGCACCCGAACGTGGACCGCCTCGAGCAGGTGCTCGCCTCCGGCAATCCACTAGGACTTCGCAGCGTTCCGTCCGCGTAGCCCGGCTCCCAGCCGTCCGACGGCATTGACCGCCAACGCCATCAGGGCCATCGCGATGCCCAGTACGACAAATCCGATGAACAGGGCCACATAGCCCTGGTGGCGAGGATCCATGAACGGATACGGATACCAGTCGACGATCGGCCCTCGAATCAACGTGTACACCGCGTAGATCACCGGAAACAGCAGCCACTGCAGCGAGCGGATTTCGGAGATCCTGTGCCTCGAAGCGAAGAACACCCAGTCGAGGAGCATCACCAGCGGAAGAATGCGGTGGAGCGCCGAGTTGATCCACGCGTCGTTCAAATTGACGTCGATATTGGCCAGTAGAACGGCGTAGATGATTCCGGTGATCACCATGTAGAGCGTCACCGCACCGCGAACCGACTGCCATGTCCGAGACTGCGGATCCCGAAGGGCGCCGACCAGCAATACGATCACCGCAAGGATGTTGCTCTCGATGGTGAAGTAGCTCAGATAGTTCGACAACGAGAATCCGTCGGCGTTTCGAATCGGAATCCACAGCAGCGCCGTGAGTCCGTAGATCGCGAACAACAAGCGAAGTACTCGCACGGCAACAGGCGTCGACGCGACCGGTGTAACTGCCTCATTTGCGGTATTTGTCGTCACTGGTCGATATTTGCACATCAAAACGATCTGCGAGCGGTAGTTGTGAACGCGTTCGATAGGCTGTCATCAGCATGTCTACAACACCACCGGCCCCACTCTCCCCCAAGCGGAGTGACCTGAAGAGCGCGCTGGCGCAGGTCTCACTCCGCGACGAGAGTCGACTCCGTCGCAAACTCGACCGTGCCCGCACACCAGACGCTTTGGTGGCGCTGGCCGAGGAAATTGAAACGGCGCGCGCACGGTTGGCGGCACGCTCCGCCAATGTTCCCGCAGTCTCGTATCCGGAAGCTCTGCCCGTCAGTCAGCGCAAGGACGACATCGCGACCGCGATCTCGGAGAATCAGGTTGTCATCGTCGCCGGCGAGACCGGCTCGGGTAAGACAACTCAGATCCCGAAGATCTGTCTCGAACTCGGACGTGGCGTCCGCGGCCTGATCGGACATACACAGCCTCGCCGACTGGCAGCACGCACCGTTGCCGAACGTATCGCCGAAGAACTCGACACCGAACTCGGCGACGCCGTCGGATACACCGTGCGGTTCACCGACCAGGTCTCGGACCGCACCTACGTCAAGCTCATGACCGACGGCATTCTCCTCGCCGAAATTCAGCGCGACCGTATGCTCCGACGCTACGACACGCTGATCATCGACGAAGCGCACGAACGCAGCCTCAACATCGACTTCATCCTCGGTTACCTGGCTCAGCTGCTCCCCCGCCGACCCGATCTCAAGGTCATCATCACGTCGGCGACCATCGATCCCGAACGCTTCGCCAAGCACTTCGCTGTCGACGGTAAGCCCGCGCCGATAGTCGAGGTATCCGGTCGAACATTCCCCGTCGAAATGCGTTACCGGCCACTGACCGTCGAGTCCGGCGACATCACCTTCGACCGTGATCCCGTCGACGCGGTCTGCGAGGCGGTCGACGAGCTGAGCGCGGAGGGCGAAGGCGACATCTTGGTCTTCCTCTCCGGCGAACGCGAAATTCGCGACACCGCAGACGCTTTACGCGATCGGCGTCTTCGCAACACCGAAATCGTCCCGCTGTACGCGCGACTGTCTGCTGCCGAGCAACACAAAGTGTTCTCGCCGCACACCGGCCGACGCGTCGTCCTTGCCACCAACGTGGCCGAGACCTCGTTGACCGTTCCCGGCATTCGGTACGTCGTCGATCCGGGAACCGCGCGCATTTCGCGATATTCGGTGCGCACCAAGGTTCAACGATTGCCGATCGAGCCCATTTCGCAGGCGTCAGCTCGTCAACGTTCCGGGCGTTGCGGCCGCGTCGCCGAAGGAATCTGCATCCGCCTGTATTCCGAGGAGGACTTCGAGTCACGGCCGGCGTTCACCGAGCCGGAAATCCTGCGGACCAATCTCGCATCCGTCATCTTGCAGATGACGGCCCTCGGTCTGGGCGACATCGCTGCCTTCCCCTTCGTCGAACCGCCGGACCAGCGCGCCGTCAAGGACGGAATCGGACTGCTCGAAGAACTCGGCGCCATCGCGCGAGGTTCCGAGGCAAGCCACCCCGAACTGACGCCGGTCGGCCGCGAGCTGGCCCAGATTCCGGTGGATCCGCGGATGGCACGAATGCTGGTGGAAGCCAAGAACAACGGTTGCCTTCACGAAACCCTTGTCATCGTCGCGGCGTTGTCCATCCAGGACGTTCGCGAGCGGCCCGCCGAGTTCCAGCAGGCCGCCGACGAAAAGCACGCCAGGTTCAACGTCGAGAACTCCGACTTCCTGGCATACCTGAAACTGTGGGACTACTTACGCGAACAACGTAACGATCTGTCCTCCAACCAGTTTCGCAAGATGTGCCGGAACGAGTTCCTGCACTGGCTCCGCATCCGCGAATGGCAGGATTTGCACGGGCAACTCCGGCAGATCACCCGCGGCCTCGGCTGGACGGTGGGTGAGACACCCGCAAGCGAGAACGCGATCCATCAGTCACTCCTCGCCGGTTTGCTCTCGCACATCGGGCTACGCGAGGGCGAGAAGCGGGACTACCTGGGCGCCAGGGGCAGCCACTTCGCGATCTTCCCCGGATCAGGACTGTTCAAGAAGCCACCACGCTGGGTCATGGCCGCCGAACTCGTGGAAACGTCGAGACTGTGGGCTCGCATGTCCGCGCGCATCGAACCCGAGTGGGCTGAAAAGCTCGCCCCGCACCTGGTGAAACGGACCTATTCCGAACCTCACTGGTCCTCCAAGCGCGGCTCGGCGATGGCATACGAGCGGGTCACTCTCTACGGAGTTCCTCTGGTGACGGGCCGCGCAGTGACGTACTCACGAATCGATCCCGAGGCCTCTCGCGATCTCTTCATCCGCCATGCGCTCGTGCAGGGCGAATGGCAGACGAACCACAAGTTCTTCCACGAGAACCGTGCACTGCTCGACAACGTCGAGGAACTCGAGAACCGCGCGCGCCGCCGCGACATCCTCGTCGACGACGAAACTCTCTACGAGTTCTACGACGAACGTATCGGCCAGGAAGCCGTATCCGCCAAGCATTTCGACCAGTGGTGGAAGACCGAGCGGCGCAAGAATCCGAGTCTGCTGACTTTCACGCCGGAAACGGTGGTCAACTCCGACGCGGCTGCAGTACTGGGCGGCGAGTACCCGGACGCCTGGCGCCAGGGCGACATGCAGTTTCCGCTCACTTACCAATTCGAGCCCGGAAAGGACGACGACGGCGTCAGCGCGCACATCCCGGTCGGCCTGCTCGCGCAACTTCAGCCGGTCGGCTTCGACTGGTTGGTCCCCGGTATGCGCGTCGATCTGGTTACTGCTCTGATCAAGACGTTGCCCAAGAACATCCGACGCGCTGTCGTGCCCGCACCCGACTACGCCGCCGCAGCATTGGCAGCAGTCAAACCTCGATCCGAGCCGTTGATGACCGCAATGGCCCGCGAACTCTCGCACTTGGGCGGGATCCAGATCGACGCCAAGGACTTCGATCCCGCCGCGCTGCCCGACCATCTTCGGATGACATTTGTCGTCGAGGACGAATCGGGCACGGTTCTCGCGAAGGGTAAGGATCTGGCGCAGCTACGACGCACGCTCGCCCCGCGCGTACAGAAGGAAGTGGCCAAGGCGGCAACCGGTACCGAACGGGCAGCGGCAACCGTCTGGACATCCGAAACGCTCGGCGCACTGGAACCGACCATCACTCGCTCCATCGGCGGACAGCAGGTAACCGGCTACCCAGCACTGGTGCCGGAAAACGGCGGAGTTGCCGTTCGTGTCCTGAGTACGCCGGCTGCGCAGGCGCAGGCGATGCGGGAAGGCACTCGGGCGCTTCTTCTCGCGGCCGTTCCCACCCAACTCAAGGCCGTGACCGCCGGCTTGTCGAACACTCAGCGTCTGGCTCTCGGCCAGAATCCGGACGGCGGCTTGGAGGCCCTCGTCGAAGATTGCCGGGTGGCAGCTGCCAACGAAGTGATAGCTGCCCACGGCGGACCGGTACGCACGCCTGAGGCGTTCGACGCCCTGGTGAAGATCGCACGCTCCGAACTGGCCGGACGCGTCTCCGCGATCCTGCGCATGATTGTTCCGATCCTCGAACAAGCACACCAACTGAGCGTCGTTCTGGACCGCTCCCGCGGCGAAGCAGCAGACGACGTCCGAGAACAGTTGACCTCACTGCTGTTTCCGGGATTTGTCGCCGAATTGGGCTCGGCCCGCCTACGCGATTTGCCGCGGTATCTTGCCGCAGCAAAATTCCGTCTCGAAGCTCTACCCGCAAGTGCACAACGAGATCAGCAGGCGATGGACGTCCTCGACCGGGTGTACGCAGCGTACGACCGGTTGTTGAGTTCACTTCCCGAAGAGCGTCGCACTGCTCGAGATGTCGACTCGATCAGCTGGATGATCGAAGAACTGCGCGTGAGCCTGTTTGCGCAGTCCCTCGGTACACCCACACCGATTTCCGAAAAGCGAGTCCTGAAAGCTATCGAAGCGATCAAGCGTTGACGTTCGGCGAGAATTGCGCGATCAGTAGATTGTCTGAATGTTGACGTTGGTGAGGAAACCACCAAAGGTGGCAACAGTGTTGGCGAACCCGAGGGTTACCAGGCTGTTCACGACTCCGAGAACTGCAACTAAGTTCATAACGCCTCCGTGAAGATCCGAGATGCGGACGAACGTACTTGGTCGACACTAAGCGAATAACTTGCCCGATTTGTTCGATTGTTCGCTTTGTGTTCTCAGCGTTACCTACGGCCGCTTTGTGCTCTCAGCGTTATCTAAGGCAAAGGCCTCAGTCGACGGAAACGGTCTCGGCGCCGGAAGCCTTGTCGGCAGCACGGGTCTCGGCATGTTCGCGCATGTCGGTGATCTCACGTTCGAAATCCGCGGCAGAACTGAAGGACTTGTACACCGATGCGAATCGCAGGTATGCAACCTCGTCGAGATTTCGAAGCGGATCGAGAATCGCGAGCCCTACCTCGTTGCTGGGAATTTCGGCAGAACCCGAAGCACGTACGGCATCTTCGACCTGTTGGGCCAGCAAATTCAGCGAATCGTTGTCCACTTGGCGGCCCTGGCATGCGCGACGCACTCCTTTGACCACCTTTTCTCGGCTGAACGGCTCCGTCACGCCGCTGCGCTTCACAACCGAGAGAACTGCCGTCTCAACCGTGGTGAATCGGCGGCCACACTCGGGGCACGAACGGCGCCGCCTGATCGCCTGGCCCTCGTCGGCCTCGCGCGAATCGACCACTCGGGAATCAGGGTGCCGGCAGAACGGGCAATGCATCGGGGTTCCTTCGTTGTCGCCGAAATGGCCGCAACTCAGATTCGCTACCGACTGCAAATCCTCCGACGATTTACAGAGCAGATCCACGTACTCAACGCGACCACCCGAGGTGGTGGGACTGTCAAGTGGACAGCTTACTCGCTGTGAACCGACTGCTCTCACGCTCGGTACGCCCCCGCCTGGCACGGGGTACGGTCAGCGGCCCGAGGCCGGCACGATCAGCGTTTGCCCAACGGACAGTCCGGAACTCGACATCGCATTGAGATCCATGATCTGCTCGATCACCGAGCCGACAGCCTGGCCAGGCGCAACCTTGGCAGCAATATCACTGAGGGATTCACCCGCAGCAACACGAACCACTTCGGTCGCACCGTTTGTCGCAGCGCCATCACCACTCGACAAAGCGCCGATCCCCACCAACGCCAACACTGCCAGTGCAGTGATTACGGCGCCAAGGAACACTGTCTTCCAACTGACGTCCTCGGCAGCCACTTCATGTTCGACCCGTGAGACACCGACTCTGTTTCGGTGCGCGAAACTTCCTCCGTACGGGCGTGACGAATCGTGCTCGCCGTCCCACCGGCGAGGAGATTCACGCAATGAACGCGAACCTGAAACCGCGCCCACCGCCGGAACACGACGAACGACGGCCGCCTGCGGGTCGTTGTCGACATACCTGGCCACGCCCCGCATTTCGGCCGTGCCGCGCCGTTCGAACGACACACCGTCAGCGTCGGATCCACCATCGGGCCCATAGAACGAGGGGTGGTACTTCAACGCCGACGTGCCGTCGAAACCAATCGCGTCATCACCAATCGCGTCGTCACCAATCGCGTCGTCGAAAACCCTGTTGCTTCTCAGTGCTGCGTTACCCATCGTGACCTCCGCTGGTCGACACCGATCGATGTGTTCGATCATGCGTTCGATGGAACGCATGTTCGAATTTCTACCACGCCTGGCCGACAATGTCTCTACTTCAAGCGACACGAATCGAACAGATGTTTGAAACCGCGAGCAAATCCGGCTAGATTCGTGTCAGACCACACAGCGGGAATTGCGAAAGCCTCCGTGTTTGTCGACAGCTCGAATGTTGGCAGGAGGCACCGACAGGTTTCTGCGCGATTTGCACCAGGCACTTTTTCAGACACAGCCTTTACAGACACGACTTCTTCAGACACGGAGGCAACAGGCCATGAAGGACGATCGCTCCAGCACAGCCGCGGAGGCAGGAGCTTCTGCAGTTCCGTCTCCGTCGAGCGAGACGCTCACCGAGCGTCAGCGGCGCGTTCTCGAAGTCATCCGCGATTCGGTGACGGAGCGCGGGTATCCGCCGAGCATCCGCGAGATCGGTGATGCGGTGGGGCTCACCTCCACGTCGTCGGTCGCACATCAACTGCGAACGTTGGAGCGCAAGGGCTTCCTTCGACGCGATCCCAATCGCCCTCGTGCAGTCGATGTTCGAGGTCTCGACGAGGTTGCGGCCGATACCGCCATCGCGTCGGTGTCGAAGCATTCCGGCGAGTACAACAGTGCCGACCCGCTACCGGAGCCGGCGTTCGTCCCCATCCTGGGTCGCATCGCTGCCGGCGGACCGATCCTTGCCGAGGAAGCGGTAGAGGACGTGTTCCCACTCCCCCGCGAACTCGTCGGCCAGGGTTCGCTCTTCATGCTCAAGGTTGTCGGCGAGTCGATGATCGATGCAGCGATCTGCGATGGCGACTGGGTTGTGGTCCGTCAGCAGAACGTGGCGGAGAACGGTGACATCGTGGCCGCCATGATCGACGGCGAAGCCACCGTGAAGACGTTCAAGCGTACGAAGAAGGAGGTGTGGCTGATGCCGCACAACGAACTCTTCGAGCCGATTCCCGGCAACAACGCCGTCATCCTGGGCAAGGTTGTCACCGTCATGCGGAAGATCTGAATTCGCTCGCACCCTCGATCACAAAACTCTGGGCCCCGGCATCAGCCGGGGCCCAAAGTCTTTTCGTGACGATCAGCGGTCCATCACCCGAATCAGAGATTCAGCGAACGTCCGATGATCTCCTTCATGATCTCGGTTGTGCCACCGTAGATGGTCTGCACACGAGAGTCCATGTACGCCTTGGCAACCGGGTATTCCTTCATGTAGCCGTAGCCTCCGTGCAACTGGAGGCAGCGGTCGATGAGCTTGACCTGAGCTTCGGTGGTCCACCACTTCGCCATCGCAGCTTCCTGCACGGTCAGCTTCTCGGCATTGAGCTGCTCGATGAACTTGTCCACCAGGATGCGCACTGCCGTGGTCTCCGTTGCCAATTCGGCCAGTACGAATCGGGTGTTCTGGAAGCTACCGATCGACTTGCCGAATGCCTTGCGGTCGCGGCAGTACTGGATCGTGCTCTCGAGAACCGATTCCATTGCGGCAGCGGCAACGACGGCGATCGAGAGTCGTTCCTGGGGAAGGTTCTTCATCAAGTAGAAGAAGCCCATTCCCTCTTCGCCCAGCAGGTTGGCAGCGGGAACGCGTACGTCGGTGAAGCTGAGTTCGGCGGTGTCCTGAGCCTTCATGCCGATCTTGTCGAGGTTGCGTCCACGCTCGAAGCCAGGCATGTCCCGCTCGACCACGAGGAGGCTGAAGCCCTGAGCACCCTTGTCCGGGTCGGTGCACGCGACAACGATGATGATGTCGGCGTTGATTCCGTTGGTGATGAAGGTCTTCGAACCGTTGAGGACCCAGTGGTCCCCGTCGCGAACCGCTTTCGTCTTGATGCCCTGTAGGTCGCTACCGGTACCCGGTTCGGTCATCGCGATCGCCGAGATCAGCTCACCCGACGCGAATCCGGGTAGCCAACGCTGCTTCTGCTCCTCGTTGCTCAACTCCAGGAGGTACGGTGCCACGACGTCGTTGTGCAGCGTGAAGCCGATACCGCTGAACCCACCCTTGGTGGTTTCCTCGGTGATGATCGCGTTGTAGCGGAAATCCTTGACACCGCCGCCGCCGAATTCCTCAGGGACCGCAGTTCCCAGGAAGCCCTGCTTTCCGGCCTCGACCCAGACGTCACGATCGACGATGTTCTGCTCTTCCCACTTCTCGTGGTTCGGTGCCACGTGCTGTGCCAAGAACTTCTGGTACGACTCCCGGAAGAGTTCATGTTCCGGTTCGAACAGGGTGCGCTCCACGCCGACTCCTTGCAATTCGATATATGGCACTTCAGTGATGTACCCGCTGGGGATATACCCGCTGGGGTGTATTCGCTGAGACTGGGCACGCCGAAGTGCGCGGGCCCACGTCACTGCCTCCGACGGTAGAACCTGTTGCGATACCCGTCGATGACCCGAACGATCACGATTCGTGACTGTAGCGGTTATCTGTTACTTGAAGTACGGAATTTGGCGAGATATCGCATGATCGGGTACGCGACGAGGATGCCGATCGATCCCCAGGCGATGCCGCCCAACTCGACCGAACCGATGGTCAGCGTCAAGTTCCCGATGCCGGCGACCAACGCTGCCGCGGCGACCGTGAGGTTGACCGGATCGGTGAAGTCGACCTTCGCTTCCATCCAGATGCGCACACCGAGAATGCCGATGAGGCCGTAGAGAACCATCGTTGCGCCGCCGATGACGCCGTTCGGAACCGTGAAGACCAGTGCGCCGAATTTGGGCGAAAATGCCAGGATCACAGCGGTAGCGGCGGCTACCCAGTACGCGGCGGTCGAGTACACACGCGTCGCTGCCATGACACCGATGTTCTCGGCATACGTGGTGGTTCCGGATCCGCCACCGGCGCCCGCCAAGGTAGTGGCGAGACCGTCGGCAAACAGTGCATTGCCGGCCAGATCGTCGAGGGACTTACCAGTCATGGCGGACACCGCTTTGACATGTCCGACGTTTTCGGCGACCAGAACGATCACCACGGGGAGCGCGAGCACGATCACCGACCAGTCGAACGACGGTCCGTGCAGACTCGGCAGCCCGAACCAGTCCGCTTCGCGCAGAGCGGACACTCGTTCACTGTCGAGTCCGCCGATGACCGCGGCGAAAACCCAGCCGATCACGACGCCGACCAGAATGCCCAGCCGGCCGAGCAACCCGGGACCGACGACCGTGACCAGCAGGATCGAAACGAGCGTCACCGTGGCGATCAGCGGCTGCGATTCGAAGGAGCCGACCGCCGTCGGAGCGAGGTTGAGACCGATCAGCGCGACGACAGCGCCCGTCACCACCGGCGGCATGACGGCGTCGATGACCCGGCTGCCGATCAGACGTACGGCGACGCCGATCAACATCAACACGATGCCGACGGCCATGACGGCACCGAGTTGCGCGGCCGGGCCCGATCCTGCCGACGCTGTCAGCGGGGCGATGAACGCGAAGGACGAACCGAGATAGCTCGGGATCCGGCCCCGGGTGATGAGCAGGAACAGCGCGGTGCCGATACCCGAGAACAGCAGCGTCGTCGTGACGGGGAAGCCGGTGATGGTCGGAACGAGCAGTGTCGCTCCGAACATCGCGATGACGTGTTGCATCCCGATTCCGATGGTGCGCGGCCAACTCAGTCGTTCGTCCGGCGCCACGACGGCTCCGTCGGCGATCCGCTTGCCGTCTCCGTGGACAGTCCAGCCGATTCCGCCGGCCCCGGTCATTGTTTCTCGTTCGATCACAGGTCGAAATACTAGAGGTCAGGCGCTCGGTCTCCGACCGAGACCGATCAAACCAGTTCAGCTGATTGCGTCAGCCGCCGCTTTGCGCGCTGCCACCGGATCACCGGTTGCCAGCACCGCTGCCGCAGCCGCCTCACATTGCGCCATGGTGACGGATCCGACCTTCGCGCCCACACCCGCGACCGACGCCGCAGCACAGGAGAGCGAGGAAACTCCGAGTCCGGCCAGAACACACGCCAACAGTGGATCGGCGGCCGCCTCACCGCAGACGCCGACGCGCTTGCCTGCCGCCTGACCTGCCTGGGCCGTACGTGCGACAAGGGCGAGCACCGCGGGCTGCCATGGATCGGTCAGGTCGGCGAGTTCGGAGGACATCCGATCAGCGGCCATCGTGTACTGAGCGAGGTCGTTGGTACCGATCGAGAGGAATTCGACGTGTTCGAGAATCTGGTCGGCCAACAGCGCCGCCGCCGGGATCTCCACCATCACACCGGGAACAAGATCGCGTGCCCGCACCGCATCGGCAAAACGTTTCGCCTCGGCCGGGGTGGCGATCATCGGTGCCATGACCCACGGGGACGAGTTGGTCGACGCCGCGGCTGCCGCGATCGCGTCGAGCTGGCGGTCGAGAATTCCCATGTCCTGCCAGGCGATTCGGACCCCACGAACGCCGAGTGCCGGATTCGCTTCTTCTTGATGGTTGGCGAATTTGAGCGGCTTGTCCGAACCCGCGTCCAACGTGCGAATGATGACCTTCTTTCCTGCGAAGGCCTCGAGAACCTCGGCGTAGATCGCCGCCTGCTCGTCTACGGTCGGTTCGGTCTCACGGCCGAGGAAGCAGAGTTCGGTCCGGAAGAGCCCGATGCCCCCCGCAGCAGTCGACGCCGCGGCGCGAGCGCCCGCGCCGTCTTGAACATTGGCGAGAACGTCTACCGGCCGGCCGTCCGCCGTCTGGCCCGGTCCGGTCCAGGTGCTGACGCGTTCGCGATCGATCCGGGATTGTTCGACCAGTTCACGCGCGTGCCCGGGATCCGGCTCCGCGATCACGTCGCCGGTTGTTCCGTCGATCAGAATCGGTATTCCTGCCGAGATGGATTCCAATTCCTTCGCGGCGACGATGCACGGGATGCCCAACTGCCGCGCGATGATTGCCGTGTGGCTGGTCGGGCCGCCGTAGATGGTCACGAGTCCGATGATCTTGGATGCATCGAGGCCCGCGGTGTCTGCAGGAGCCAGATCGTCCGCGCACAGCACCGACGGTGTCTCGGGCATCGGAACTCCAGGTTCGGGTAATCCGGAGAGTTCGGCGATCACGCGGTCGCGGATGTCCTCGAGGTCGGTGACGCGCTCGGCCATCAAACCGCCGACCTTGGTGAACAGCACCACGAACTGCTCCGTCGCCGCGATCGCAGCCTGCACCGGGGGCACTCCGCCGGCGATCGACTTCTTGGCCGCCCCGATCCAGCCACGATCAGCTGCCATCGCCGCGTTGGCCTGCAAAACCTCTGCGGCCGCGCCGGTAGCTTCGGCGGCCCGTCCGAGAAGGCGGTTCTCGACAGCCTTCGCCGCTGCGACGAAGGCGTCCACGGCGGCCTCTCGATCGGCCTCGTCGAGTGCCGGCGCATCGGTGACGAGTTCTGGTCGGCTGGACGGCCAGATCGCCGGGCCGTAGGCGATTCCAGGCACCACGGGGGTGCCGTGCACGGTGATTCGGTTGAGCTGTTCGGTCATCTGTCCTCCTTGAGCGATGGGCCCGGTGTCACACCGGATCACCTCGAGCGCGTAAAGCCCTCACCTTCGTTGTGACGAAGATTACTCCCAAGTCTTGACATGTCAACACACTCGGGCGTAAAACAACATAAAGCAACATTCACTGTGATCCACAACGCACCGTCGGATCACACTTCGGAATCGGAGAGCACGTGTACGCGGAAGAACGCCAACAAGCGATCGGCACCATGGTGTCGCAGCGCGGACGCATGTCCGTGGCGGCTCTGTCGGAGACCTTCGGTGTGACCACCGAGACCGTGCGTCGCGATCTGGCCTTCCTCGAGCGGATCGGACAGATCAGGCGTGTACACGGCGGCGCCGTTCCGACCGGATCCCTCCACGTCACCGAACCGGGCATGGCGGAACGCGATCAGACCCGCGCGCAACAGAAGGACCGGATCGCCCGCTGCGCGGTCACCTACCTCCCTCCCACCGGCGGCAGCGTGATCTTCGACGCGGGCACGACCACGGGCCGCATGATCCCCGAACTGCCGACCGAGAACGACTTCACAGCCGTCACCAATTCCGTCCCGATCGGCGCACGCCTGGCATCGATGAACTCGATTTCCCTGATACTGCTCGGCGGTCGAGTACGCGGGGTGACTCAAGCCGTGGTCGGCGAGGACGCCCTACGCCTGCTGAGCACGTTGCGAGTCGACGTCGCCTTCATCGGAACGAACGCGATCAGCGTCGGGCACGGACTCTCCACTCCGGACAGCGAAGAGGCCGCCGTCAAACGAGCAATGGTCAAAGCCGCCAATCACGTTGTGGTGGTGGCCGATTCCACCAAAGTCGGCCGCGAGCACTTGATCAGCTTCGCCCCGCTCGACAGCATCGACGTCCTCATCACCGACGAAGAGATCAGTCCCACAGACACATCCGAGTTCCACGACCACGGAATCGAGGTGGTGATCGCATGATCGTCACACTGACAGCCAACCCGAGTATCGATCGGACCGTGCAACTCGAGCAACGGCTCGAACGAGGCTCCGTCCTACGCGCCCACTCCACTCGCAGCGACCCCGGCGGCAAGGGGGTCAACGTCGCGCGTGTTCTCGCCGCCGCCGACCTCGACGTTCTCGCGGTTCTACCGGGAAACGGTGGGGACCCTCTGCTCTCGGCGCTGGCAGCCGGTGGGATTCCCCACATCGGTGTCGCCACAACGGGTCTGGCTCGCACCAACATCACCATCGCGGAACCGGACGGGACAACGACGAAGATCAACGAACCCGGCGCAACGCTGTCCGGTTCGACGCTCGACGCCCTGGCACAGGAGTTGATTGTCCGCGCCGATACCGCACTGTGGTTCGCGCTGTCCGGCTCACTGCCCCCCGGCGTTCCGCTCGGGTGGTACGGCGAGCTTGTCGCGGCGCTGCGCGATCACCCGTGCAAGGTGGCGGTCGACACCTCGGACGCCCCGCTGACGGCACTCGCCGAAGCGTTCCCCGGCTCGGCACCCGACCTGCTCAAACCCAACGGCGAGGAACTCGCACAACTGACCGGCGTCGACGGCCACGTCCTCGAACGTGCTGCCGAGAACGGTGATCCCGGGCCTGCAATCACGGCGGCGCAGCGATTGGTCGACCGCGGCGTCGGCAGTGTGCTCGCCACGCTCGGCGCAGCAGGTGCTGTCCTCGTCACCGCCGACGGCGCGTGGATCGCCACCGCTCCCCCGATTGTCGCAGTCAGTACCGTCGGCGCAGGCGATTCTTCGCTGGCCGGCTACATCCTCGCCGAAGCGGGAGGCGGCTCGGAATCCGAGCGGTTACGTCACGCGGTCGCCTACGGAAGCGCCGCTGCATCCCTTCCCGGCACAACCCTTCCCACGCCCGAACAGATCAATCTGGCAGCGGTTTCGGTATCTGCAGCCGATGCCTCCTCTCCCATCCCCGTCCCCACCGAACTCGCCTGACGCCCTAAGGAACCTGACATGTCCGATACCAACGCAGCCGGCGGTTCCGGCCCCGAGATCATCAGTCCCGAACTGATCTCACTCGACACCGACCTGGGTACGACCAAGGAAGATGTCATTCGTTCTCTCGCAGCGCGATTGACTGCAGCGGGACGGGCGAGCGACGCCGCGGGGCTGGTCGATGCCGCACTCGCTCGCGAAGCGCAGTCCGCGACCGGACTGCCGGGCGGAATCGCCATTCCCCACTGCCGCGCCGAGGCCGTCTCGTCCGCGTCCCTGGGATTTGCTCGACTCGATCCGAAGGTCGATTTCGGTGCACCCGACGGCCCCGCCGATCTGGTGTTCCTGATCGCGGCACCCGAAGGCGCCGGAGCCGAGCACATGAAGCTGCTCTCGTCCTTGGCCCGAGCGCTCGTCCGACCCGCGTTTGTCACGTCGCTTCGTGAGGCGTCGACGCCGGACGAGATCGTGAGACTGGTCGACGAGGTACTCAATCCCGCGCCGAAGGATGCTCTAGCAAAAGCTGCGGCAGCCACACCCACCCCTCCTGTTTCCACTGGGAAACACTCCACCGAGGAGGCCCCGGCTCCAACGCCCGCGGAGCGTCACATCGTCGCGGTCACCGCGTGCCCGACCGGAATCGCTCATACCTACATGGCTGCGGACTCACTCGTCGCCGCGGGTGAACGCGCCGGGGTCAAGGTTCACGTCGAAACGCAGGGCTCGAGCGGAAGCACCCCCCTTGACCCTTCCGTCATCGCCGGAGCCGCCGCGGTCATCTTCGCCACCGACGTCGGAGTGAAGGGCCGCGAACGATTCGCCGGCAAACCCGTTGTCGCTTCCGGTGTGAAGCGGGCGATCAACGAGCCGGACAAGATGCTTGCAGAAGCGTTGCGCGCCTCCGAGAATCCCGCCGCCGCCACCGTGGACGGCACCGCCGCCGCGGCCGCGGATTCCGATGCCGGTTCCGTAGGGTTCGGCACCCACCTCCGTCAGGTCCTCCTGACCGGTGTCAGCTACATGATCCCGTTCGTCGCGGCCGGCGGTCTGCTGATCGCACTCGGCTTCCTGCTCGGCGGATACGAGATCTCCGGTCCTGCCAAGGACATCGTTCTCAACAACTCGATCACCAACCTTCCCGACGGTGGTCTGGCCACCTATCTCGGCGCAGTGCTGTTCCAGATCGGTTCGTTGGCATTCAGCTTCCTGGTTCCCGCGTTGGCCGGCTACATCGCCTTCGCTATCGCCGACCGGCCTGGCATCGCTCCCGGCTTCACAGCCGGCGCGGTCGCCGTGTTTGTCGGTGCCGGATTCATCGGCGGCCTGGTCGGTGGTCTCATCGCCGGCGTCGTCGCGCTCTACATCGGCCGGATCGCCGTCCCGCAGTGGCTGCGGGGCCTGATGCCGGTGGTGATCATTCCGCTGTTCGCGACGCTGGTTGTCGGAGCACTGATGTTCATCGTCCTCGGTCGTCCGCTCGCCGCGATCACCTCCGGTCTCACCGACTGGCTCAACGGACTTTCCGGCAGCTCGGCCATCTTCCTCGGCATCATTCTCGGCCTGATGATGTGCTTCGACCTCGGCGGACCGGTCAACAAGGCGGCTTACGCCTTCGCTGTAGCCGGACTCAACGTCAACGACCCGGCCACTTTGCGCATCATGGCGGCAGTCATGGCTGCCGGTATGGTTCCGCCACTGGCCATGGCACTTGCCTCGACGGTGCTGCGTCCCAAGCTCTTCAGCGAAGCCGAACGTGAGAACGGAAAGGCTGCCTGGTTGCTGGGCTCGGCATTCATCTCCGAGGGCGCGATTCCTTTCGCCGCTGCCGACCCGCTTCGCGTGATCCCCTCGATGATGGCGGGCGGCGCCGTCACCGGTGCGCTGATCATGGCTTTCGACGTCACTCTCAGCGCCCCGCACGGCGGGATCTTCGTCTTCTTCGCAGTCGGCGGAATCGGCTGGTTCCTGGTCTCGCTCGCCGCGGGAACCGTGGTAGCTGCGCTCGCCGTCGTCGGAGCCAAGGAGTTCTTCCGCAAGGGGCCGTCCGATGCCGAACTCGACCCCGAAATCGTGCCCGCTGCGGCATGATCGACCGCAAGCAACGCTGCAGTCACCACTGTTGTCACCAAATCCGCCCAAAGACCCCACAACGTCCGCACCGATAGATCCACAACGAGGAGATCCCATGCCCAGCAAGACAGTTGCCGTCGGTTCCGCAGTCGGCCTCCACGCCCGCCCCGCCGCTCTCATCGCCGAAGCAGTCGGAGCCTCCGGCGCCACGGTCACCCTCGCAGTCGCCGACGGCGAACCGGTGGATGCAGGTTCGGCACTGATGATCATGACGCTCGGAGCCGCCAAGGACACCGAAGTCACCATCGAGTCCGACGACGCCGACGCACTCGCCAAGGTCGCCGAACTGGTAGCCGCTGATCTCGACGCCTGACCTGATGTCAGTCGGTGCTGTGTAGCGGGCCGGACACTCTCACGGAGTCAGTGCGAGTGTCCGGCCCAGCCAGTCCATTTCGAGTTCCAGAGCAGTGCCCCACACATCACCCGAGTGCCCGCCGGGAAGGGTGTAGTAGTCCACGTTCATGTCGGCGGCGCGCGCAGCCTCGAACATGATCTCCTGCTGAGGGCGGTAGATGTCGTCGTCTTCACCCGCGACGAATACACCAGACAACTGCGGATACCGATTCTGCGCCATCAGGTCTCGGGCGTTGACCGCGTCGAAAGCGTCTTCGTCACCGTTGAACATCGCAGCCACAGTGTCCTCGTGGTCACCGGTCGACGGTTCGTCCTGGCCGGAGAAGTCCAGGAACGACGGGTATCGGTCCGGGAAGTTCACGGCCATCTCGATCGCGCACGTCCCGCCGTAGGAGAACCCACCGATAGCCCATTGCGCAGCGTCCGGATTCACTTGAAGGTTCGATTCGATCCAGTTCGGGACGTCCTGGTCCAGATACGTCGCGACGTTGCCGAGCGCAGAATCCATGCAGCCGGGGTTGGCGTCGTAGTCCCCCAACGCGTCGGGCACCACCACCACGGGAGCAAGCCCGGAATGCCTCGACGCATAGGCGTCGACTGTGGTCGCGAGACGGCCACTGTCCAGCCAGTCGCTGGGGCTGCCGGGCTCACCCGCCACCAACACCAGTACGGGCAACTCCGCACGTGGATCGGCAAGATATGCAGGCGGGAGATACAACGTCGCCGGCCTCGCGTCGAAACCCGAGATGTTTCCCGGAATCGACGCTTCCGTCACGACGCCGTTGCTCGGCATCCGCACCGGAACCTCCCAATGAGTTTCGGTGGGAAGTCCCCGCTGTAGCCAAGATTCGGCCCCGGGGAGCGAATCGAAAGCAACGTGCTCGACCGAGCCGACCGGCCAGTGCCCGACCAGTGATCCGAGCGTGGGGTAAGTGCCGGTCTGGGCATTGACCTGACCCACCGCGACGATCGCGGCCAGACCGGCCAACACCGTCACCGAAAGGCCGCGGGCCAGTCCTGGACGCCGAAGGAGAACAAGCGCCGCGCCGATGACTCCGAATATCGCCAACGCTATCCACACAAAACTCGACAGGGGTAGCTGCGCGGGCAACGGCCGAAAGCTGAGCCACACGAACATCGCGCCGCCGGCGGACCCGACCACTGACAAGCCCAGTGCGACAAGCACGGCCCGACGCGGCAACCACCGAAGCAAAAGCAGCGTGCCGACGCCGACGAGGACGGAACCAACGAGCAGCGCTGCGGTGATGTGTCCGTGCTCGAGTGACATACGCGAGAGCCGCGTCAGGAGTTGATGCCCGTGCATTCGTTCCAGTATCCACATCTACCGGCGGTCTGCGAATTCGTGGAATTGGTGGGAATCAGCGGCGTCGTCGAGATCTCACGAACGCCGCGCCCCCGAGCGCGCATCCTGCCGCGACCAATCCGGCCCACACGAATGTCCATGGATCGACCCCGACGCCGACCGAATCGCCAGACGAGACTGCCGTCGATTCGGTCGCTTCCACGAGCGCGCGCATCACGTGAACCGGCGGCAAAGCTCCACCCGCAGATTCCGATCCGATCAGAACATCGCCCGCGTCGTTGAACGCCACGGCCTCGCCCTGAGGCTCCGTCGGGAGCGGGATCCGCAACGGTTCGGTATCAGTGAGCGTCGCGCCGATTCCGCCGTCCACGACCTCGTACAGGTACAGATCGGAGTAACTCCGAAGCGCGATCGCCGAACCGTCCGACGACACCGCTCCCCCGGTGAACATCACCGAGACGGGCTTCTCCGGTCCGAGAGATACGGCTCCGACGCGCTCGAGCGGCGTCGGGCCGGGTTGCGCCAAGTCACTCAGTTTCTGATCCCCGACGGGTGTGTAGACACTGCTGGAGCCGAACAATTCCTTGGTCACGACAAACACATGGCCGTCAGGGTCGAGCAGAATCGATTCGGTGTCGTGCGCGCCGTCCGGGTACGTGAGGCGGTGCAACGTACCGTTACCGGAATCGAGGTCCATCGTGATGAACGCCACCGTGTCGCGGGTTCGGAGGTTGTCGCCGGTATCCGACAGAACGAGCGTTCGACCACTCACCGCAAGATCTTCGACGTCGTATGGATCGATCGGGACCGGAATCTGTTTCTGGACAACACAGTTCAGGTCCATTTCGAATACGAAGTCGTCACTGCCGCCGTCACCCATCGCGTAGATCCGATCGTCGACGACGACCATCCCCGACAACTCCTGGAGCGCAGGATCGGTAGGTGTACAGAGTGGGGCGAACTCGCTCGGTTCGAACGACGACGCCTGTGCGAGCGCTCCGGGAAGCAGTGCGGTTGCCGTAGTCGCAGCAAGCACCGCGACCACGGCCCCGAAACTACGCACTAGGTGCGTACTCCACCAATGCCGAGGCCAACATCTGTGGAACGCGTGCGTGCACCCGCGTTCCCGCCTCTTCGTGAGTCGATTCCAAAATCGTTCCGTCCGAGTGGATTCGAGCCATAAGATCACCGCGCGTGTACGGCACCAGCACGTCGACCTCGACCTCCGGCCGAACCAGCACCTCGCTGAGATGTGCTCGTAGTTCAGCGATTCCTTCACCGGTCCGCGCCGAGACGAACACGGCACCAGGCAGCAGACCACGTAGTTGCGTCAAGGTAACCGGATCTGCCGCGTCGATCTTGTTGACCACGATCAACTCCGGCGGAGCCTTCGAATCCGTCTCGCGCAGAACATCGGTGACGACTTCCCGCACAGCCTTGATCTGTTCTGTCGGCAACGGATCCGAACCGTCGACGACGTGCAGAAGCAGATCCGCGTCGGTCACTTCCTCGAGAGTCGACCGGAATGCCTCGACCAACTGAGTCGGAAGGTGTCGCACGAAGCCGACCGTGTCGGTGAGTACGTACTCGCGGCCGTCGTCGAGTGCGGCGCGGCGAGTTGTCGGGTCCAAGGTGGCGAACAACGCGTTCTCCACGAGCACACCGGATCCGGTGAGCGAATTGAGAAGACTCGATTTGCCCGCGTTCGTGTATCCGACGATGGCGATCGACGGGATGTCGCTCTGCAGTCGACGTGTGCGCTTGGTGTCGCGGGCGGCCTTCATGCCCTTGATCTCGCGGCGCAGTTTTGCCATGCGCTCACGAATACGGCGACGGTCCGTCTCGATTTTCGTCTCACCGGGACCACGCAGGCCCACACCTCCGTTACTGCCGGCACGGCCACCGGCCTGGCGCGACATCGACTCGCCCCAACCACGCAGACGCGGGAGCATGTACTCCATCTGAGCGAAAGCCACCTGGGCTTTACCCTCACGAGACGTGGCGTGCTGAGCAAAGATGTCGAGAATCAGAGCCGTCCGGTCGATGACCTTGACCTTGACGATCTTCTCCAGCGCCGTGAGCTGCGCCGGCGTCAGCTCACCGTCGCAGACGACGGTGTCGGCGCCGGTCGCCAGGACTACTTCGCGCAGTTCCTGGGCCTTGCCGGAACCGATGTAGGTGGCAGCGTCGGGTTTGTCGCGGCGCTGAACCAGTCCTTCGAGGACCTCGGAGCCCGCCGTCTCGGCCAGTGCGGCCAGCTCGGTCATGCTCGCCTCGGCCTGCTCGGCAGTTCCCTGCGTCCAGACACCGACCAGGACAACTCTTTCGAGTCGAAGCTGGCGGTACTCGACTTCGGTGACGTCCTCGAGCTCGGTCGACAGACCAGCCACGCGGCGCAGGGCGCCGCGATCTGCGAGTTGCATCTCACCGGTCGACGGGTTGCCCGATGCGGACGCTGTCGTGTATTCGGCTTGCGCGTACTCGGACTGCTCGTGAGCGGTGGACTCTTCGTTTTCATGTGTGTTCGTCATACAAGATCCATGGTCCCACGAAACCTGGCCACGGTGCATCCGTATTTCCTGCAGGCGTATTTCCCGCGGGCGATATCACACGAGCGATTGCCACCAGGCATCGCTGATCGTCCCGTTCGCCACCAGAACCGAGGGCCCCCGCAACGACCCTTCGCCGCCTTCGACGGTGACCTGCACGTCGCCGCCGAGCACGCGCACCAGCACCGAGCCTTCGTCGCGGCCGTCGAACTTCAGCGCCGCGGCCGCAGCTGCGACCGTTCCGGTTCCGCAGGAACGAGTCTCGCCCACACCACGCTCGTGTACGCGCATGTGGACCCCACCGTCGTGGATCGGCGTCACGATCTCGATGTTGACCCCGTGCGGGAAGAACCCGGGATCGAAGCCCGGAGAAACACTCAAATCGAGCGCACTCAAAACTTCTGCCGTCACGTGCTCGTCGACACACGCCAAATGCGGATTACCGACGTCGATGCCGACGCCGGCGAAGACACGGCCGTCGATTGTTGCCGAACTGGTGCCGAGGTCCTTGATCGGGCCCATCGCCACGGTCACGTCACCATGTGTGGCGTCGTAGCCGTGCACCACGACCGGACGCGCTCCGGCACGACTGCCGACCACGAACTCGTCCTTGCTCTCCAAGCCCGAGGCCTTGAGATAGTGGGCGAATACGCGAACTCCGTTTCCGCACATCTCCGCGATGGAGCCGTCGCTGTTGCGGTAGTCCATGAACCAGTCTTCGGCAGCGACGCCATCTGGCAGCGCACCGAGCACGCCCGCGTCCGCAAGTGCGCCTGCCCGGGCGACACGAAGGATGCCGTCGGCGCCGAGGCCACGCTGACGATCACACAACGCTGAAACTCGCGCCGGCTCGAGATCGACCCGAACGTCGAGGTCAGGGAGAACAACGAAGTCGTTCTGCGTGCCGTGGCCCTTACTGAAATCCATGGTCGCCATCCTATCCGGACCTACCGACCGACTCACGCAGGTGACGCGGTGACCACGACGTTCTGTTCGTACGTGAATCCAGACGGCAACGAGGGGTCGGGCACGGTTGCGCCGCCACAGGTCACGAGGACCAGCCTGGGCGCACCCGTTTCGGAAAAGAACTCGGCCGGCAAAGCCACCTTTTCGTACAGCTTCAGGCTCGCTGCGTGATAGGTGAACATCGTTCCGGTGTCGTCGCTCACGTAGATCGGTGTTCCGGGCTTCATCTGGTGCAGCGCCCACAAGGCGCCGTGTGTGCGATCACCGTCGTCGACGTGGCCGGCAACAAGATTGGTGCCCTCCGAAGATCCGAACTGCACACCGTTGGTGAAATGCGAAACCTTGTCAGGATGCGGAAGGATCATTCCGCGGTTGGCGCCGAACCCACTGGTCACGATGTCGGCTCGCACATCCAGATCGGGAATCGCGAGCATGTTAGGCGGCAGATCCGTTGGCGCAGGCGCCCAACTCGCCCCTGGATCGGTTGGGGCTCCCACGTCGAAGGGTGCTTCGGGAACAGGTGCGCTGATGGGCTTCCCGGCCGCACTCACCGCAAAATAGACGAGCACCCCGCCGACCGCGAGAAATGCGACGAGCAGTAGGAGAAGCGGCAGCCGACCCGCGCGTCGGCCTCTCGGTCGCGCGTGTGTCCCGGTCTGCGCCATGTTCGTTGTCCTCCAGTCCGTCGATCGCGAACGAATGGATCGCGATCGAGCTAACTGTAAGATAGCTGATCGGCCCGATCGTGTTACAGGCCGCGATCTGCAAGGGCAGCGAAGGCCGAGCGAGCCAGCTCCGGATCGGCACCGTCGAGCCAGTGCACGCGTGCGTCACGACGGAACCATGATCGTTGGCGGCGAACGTAGCGCCGCGTCCCGATGAACGTCCGTTCGAGTGCCTCGGCCAGATCGTATTCACCGTCGAAATGTGCGAGCACCTGTGCGTAGCCGATGGCTCGCGGCGCTGTGACGCCCTCACGCAATCCTTGCTCGACGAGTACGGCGACTTCGTCGACAAGTCCGCCTGAAAACATCAGCTCGGTTCGCAACCGAATCCGGGCGTCGAGTTCTTCCGTATCCCGATCCACGCCGAGAATGCGGGTTCCCCAACGAGGGTCACCGATCTGCGGAGCTGAGGCCGCGAACGGCAGACCTGTCAGCTCGACGACCTCGAGCGCCCGAACCATCCGCCGACCGTCCGTCGGCAGTATCGACGCCGCCGCTACCGGATCAGCAGCAACAAGCGCCGTATGCACCGCACCGACCCCACCGTCGGCCAGCACTGCCTCCCACTTCGCACGAACTTCGGGATCCGTTGCCGGAAAGGACCATTCGTCGAGTAGGGACTGGACGTACATCATGGATCCGCCGACGATCACCGGAACCTTGCCCGCCGCGATCAGATTCTCGGCGATCGCGATCGCGTCGCTTTGATAACGCGCGACGGTGGCGGTCTCCTTCACGTCGAGAACGTCGAGCAGGTGATGCGGAATCCCGCGACGCTCGGCCGGCGTCAGTTTGGCGGTCCCGATATCCATGCCGCGATAGAGCTGCATCGCGTCGATGTTGATGATCTCACCGCCGAATTCCTCGGCCAGTGCCAACGCGAGATCGGACTTTCCCGACGCGGTCGGACCGACAACTGCGATCGGGCGAAGTTCTTCAGGGACGTTCACGGCCGCCACGTCCCGACGTGGTAAGCGACGCCGAACGGCGCATCGCTGTAGTCGACCACCGAACGTGTCGTGGTTGACCGAGACGAGTCCATGAAGACACCGGCCAGGACCTGCCACGCCGCGCGTCCCTGGGCTCCGACACTCCGGCAGAGCTGCGGATCGAGAGCAAGAAGCGCCTCCGGGTCACCGGTGGTCAGGGCATCGTCGATGGCTGATTGCACGCCAGCGGCGCGCTCGTCGAAGCTTCCGGGCGCCTTGGCCGTCAGCGTGGACGCACCGTCAGCCACGATCAGAAGCCCTTGCGGTCGGTTGTCGCTGTCGAGTTGCTTGCGCAGCTGCTGCCCGAATTCACGACATTCATTCGCCGACGCCTCTGCACTGACGACGTGCATGTCGACGGTGATCTCCACGTCCGTTCGGGCACGCAGCCAGCCGGCAACCAGGGCGCACAGTTCGAGAGATGGCAGCGGTTCGCCTGCCGCATCCGCGTTCAGGGACGTCCGGACATCGGCGCCGAATCCCGCGAAAGTACCGATCTGCCCACGTCCGACGCCCGATCGCCAGAGTTCACCTGCTGCATTCTCGGGTTCTGCATTCTCGGGGCCGACACCGACGCCCACCCAGTGAACCGCCTCGTGAGAGAGCCGGCGCACGGCGGCCGTCGCCGCGGCGCGCACCTGAGCGGACTCGGCCGAATCACCGGACAATTCCGGCACGAGTAACGGCGCCGAGGGGACGAGAACAGCGGAAGTCAACACAGTTGCCACGCTAGTCGACCCCGAGGTGGCGACCTCACACCCTCTTACCTGATTCAATAGTCGGAGAACGTGAGTACCGGGTTCAATGGAACCAGGAATGCGATCAGGCAGCCGTGACGCGCGGCAGAGACGAGGACCGATGACCGAGAACAGTGAACCCACCACCGGCGCCGACAGCAGTTCGGCCAGCCCGAGCCCGGCAGCACCCAAACCCGGTGCTCCCAAACCTGGTGGACCACGCCCCGGTGCGCCCCGCCCCGGAGCACCTCGCCCCGGCCCGGCAGCCTCGCATGCCGTCACCGCCGCGCCGGCCAGCGACCCGAGCAAGTTCGGCCGCGTCGAGGAAGACGGAACCGCCTGGGTGAAGACCGCTGACGGTGAACGCCAGATCGGTTCGTGGCAGGCCGGCGACGCCACCGAGGGCCTCGCCCATTTCGGTCGTCGCTACGACGACCTCGCGACCGAGGTCTCGCTACTCGAGGCTCGTCTGACGTCGGGCGCCGGAGACGCCAAGAAGACCAAGGCTGCCGCCATCGCTCTGTCCGAATCCCTCTCCACCGCTGCCGTGATCGGTGACCTCGACGCTTTGGCCCGCCGACTCGACGTGATCGTTGCCGGGTCCGACGAGGCCGCAGCGCACGCGAAGGAAGAGAAGGAACAGTCTCGCGCCGCGAGCACCGCCCGCAAGGAGGCCCTCGCAGTCGAAGCCGAACAGATCGGTTCGGAGTCGACCCAGTGGAAGACCGCGGGTGATCGTCTGCGCGAGATTCTCGACGAGTGGAAGACGATTCGCGGAATCGACCGCAAGGTCGACGACGCACTGTGGAAGCGGTACTCCAAGGCTCGCGAGTCCTTCAACCGACGGCGTGGAGCGCATTTCGCCGAACTCGATCGTGATCGTGCGAGCGCCCGTTCGACGAAGGAAGAACTGGTCGAGCGCGCCGAGAAGCTGTCGACCTCCACTGAATGGGGACAGACCGCTGGAGAATTCCGCGATCTTCTCAGCGAGTGGAAGGCTGCCGGCCGCGCACCGCGCGAGGCCGACGACAACCTGTGGAAGCGCTTCAAGGGTGCTCAGGACGTGTTCTTCGCCGCACGCAACGCTGCTGCATCCGAGCGCGACGCCGAATTCGAGCAGAACGCAGTCGCGAAGGAAGAGCTGCTCGCTGCGAACGCGAACATCGATCCGGCACACGGACTCGAGAACGCTCGTGCAGCGCTGCGCGACCTGCAGGAGAAGTGGGACGCGATCGGCAAGGTGCCGCGCGACCGGATGCAGGAACTCGAAGCGAAGCTCCGGGCCATCGAAACCAAGGTGCGCGACGCCGTCGACGCCGAGTGGCGTCGTACCGATCCGGAAGCACTTGCCCGGGTCGCGCAGTTCAAGGAGCGGGTCAGCCAGTTCGAGGAGCAGGCCGCCAAGGCTCAGGCTGCCGGCAAGACGAAGGACGCCGAGAAGGCTCTCGCTCAGGCAAAGCAGTGGCGTGAGTGGGCCGAAGCAGCCGAGAGCGCTGTCAGCGAGTAGCAGACGACAAACGAGTACGACTACAACGCCGGCTGACTCCGAAAGGAGTCAGCCGGCGTTGTCTTGCGCTATTGGCTAAGAGAACTTCCGTGTCAGCCGACGTTCCATTCCTGATGCTTCTCGGCTTCAGCCGCAGCGATCCGGCGTTGCTCCTCGGCGGCGAGCTGAATGTTGGTTCGCGTCCAGACCACCTTGAGCCAATGGAACGTCAAGAACACGACGGCAAACCATCCGATGACCAGCCCGATCGACGGTCCTGCCACGTTGAATCCGGCGGGAATGGTCTGACGTGACCAGACGGCCATCATTCCCAGCGCACTCGCCACGGCACTACCGGCCAGCGCGACCCACGCCAGACTCCAGCGCCGCGTCACGAGTGCGAGCATCGAGAATCCGATGCCGAAGATGACAACGAACCACACGAACAAGCGTGAGAACAGTGCAATCCGTTCACTTTCCGCGTCCTGGTTGTACGCGAGCACATCCCAACCGTTCGCCACTCCCGCATGGGGCAGTGCAAGGGTGCCGACCAGCACGAGCACCGCAACCGCGACAACCATGGCGCGCGCACCCGGATCGATTTCTCCCGCGACCTTGCGTTCCGCGTCGTCGAGGTCCTTGCGGTAGCCCTCGAAGGCGTCGTCGCCCGGCTGAGGTGTCTTGTTCTCGTGTTGCGAGGTCATGCGTTGCATCCCATCTGGACGGGTTGTGGGGCTGGGGCACCGATCTTCGGTAGTCCGAGACCTACGCCGATGGGCGGGGTCTTGGGTGTGATGCCCTTTTCGAACGAATCACCGGCGCGGGTCCGACGGTGTGTGAGCACTCCGTCATCTGCCACGAGGTGATGGGGGGCTCCGTGGGTGACGACGACCGTCACCACGTCGCCGGGTCGGATTGTGCCGTCGAGGTTTCCCTCGGGTCGGAAATGCACCAGGCGGCCGTCTCGCGCGCGACCGCTGAGACGGTGAGTCGCTGCGTTCTTGCGGCCCTCCCCCGCAGCCACCAGCAGTTCTACCTCGGTGCCGACGAGTTTGCGATTTTCCTCGATGTTCACTTCTTCCTGAACCGCGAGCAATCGCATGTAGCGTTCCTGGACAACCTCTTTGGGGAGTTGATCGGCCATCTCCGCCGCCGGCGTGCCCGGGCGCTTGGAGTACTGGAAGGTGTAGGCGTTGGAGAATCGCGCCTTACGCACGACGTCCAGCGTCTCCTCGAAATCCTCTTCCGTCTCCCCCGGGAACCCGACGATGATGTCCGTGGTGATGGCGGCGTGCGGCATTGCGGCGCGCACCTTCTCGATGATCCCGAGGTACTTCGACTTGCGGTACGAGCGCTTCATCGCCTTGAGAACCTTGTCCGAACCGGACTGCAACGGCATGTGCAGTTGTGGGCAGACGTTGGGAGTGGTTGCCATCGCTTCGATGACATCATCGGTGAACTCTGCCGGGTGCGGCGATGTGAACCTGACCCGTTCGAGGCCGTCGATGTGTCCACATGCCTTCAAGAGGGAAGCGAAGGCTCCGCGATCGCGCGGTTGCTCCGGATCGGCGAACGACACGCCGTAGGCGTTGACGTTCTGTCCGAGCAGGGTCACTTCCGAGACACCCTCGTCGACGAGTGCCTGCACCTCGGCCAGAATGTCGCCGGGACGTCGATCCACTTCCTTGCCACGCAAGGCCGGAACGATGCAGAACGTGCATGTGTTGTTGCAGCCCACCGAGATGGAAACCCAACCTGCATAAGCAGATTCGCGCTTGGCTGGCAGTGTCGACGGAAACGCCTCGAGTGCGTCGAGGATTTCGACCTCGGCGCGCTGATTGTGACGCGCGCGGTCGAGCAGCGCGGGAAGCGAGCCGATGTTGTGAGTGCCGAAGACGACATCGACGAACGGCGCCTTCTTGACGACGGTGTCACGATCCTTCTGCGCCAGGCACCCACCGACCGCGATCTGCATGTCGGGGTTCGCCTCCTTGTTCGGGGCGAGCTGGCTGAGGTTGCCGTACAACTTGTTGTCCGCGTTCTCGCGGACCGCACACGTATTGAAGACGACAAGATCAGGATCGGTTCCGGTCTCCGCCTTCGAATACCCGGCGTCCTCGAGCAGACCGGACAGTCGCTCGGAATCGTGGACGTTCATCTGACAGCCGTACGTCCGCACCTCGTAAGTGCGAACAGGCGTAGCAGTTGCCTCCGGAACTGCAGTCGGCTCCGGAAGTGCAGGGGACATTTCGTCGATCAGTGACACGCTTCAGCCTAGCTCACGTCCACTACGACGTGTAATAACGCCCTGATAAACAGCCGAAACGCGACATAAACGTCGTCACAGTAAAATTTCCATTACATATGACAAGAACCATGGCGAAATCACGGGCGTCGACGCAAACTACGCCTAAGGTTCTCGTTTATGACCCAAGCCGACGATGCGACGACGCCGACCACCTCCGGCGATTCCACATCCATGATTTCGATGACCTCGGTGAACAAACACTTCGGGGAACTTCACGTCCTGCAAGAGGTCAATCTCGAGGTACCCAAGGGCCAAGTGGTGATCGTCCTCGGTCCGTCGGGCTCCGGTAAGTCGACTCTGTGCCGCACCATCAATCGCCTCGAACCCATCGACTCCGGCACCATCGCCGTCGACGGAAAGACGCTCCCCGAAGAGGGCAAAGCACTTGCCGCACTTCGTGCCGACGTCGGGATGGTCTTTCAGTCTTTCAACCTGTTCGCGCACAAGACGATCCTCGAGAACGTCATGCTCGCACCGATGAAGGTCCGCAAGGCAAAAAAGGACGAAGCCAAGAAGACCGCGCAGGCGTTGCTCGAACGTGTCGGTATCGCCAATCAGGCCGACAAGTACCCGGCGCAGCTTTCCGGCGGTCAGCAACAGCGTGTCGCCATTGCTCGCGCTCTCGCGATGCAGCCGAAGGTGATGTTGTTCGACGAGCCCACCTCCGCTCTCGACCCCGAGATGGTCAACGAAGTCCTCGACGTCATGACCTCCCTCGCGAAGGAAGGCATGACCATGCTCGTGGTCACGCACGAGATGGGCTTCGCGCGCAAAGCCGGCGATCGTGTGCTGTTCATGGCTGACGGCCAGGTCGTCGAAGACACCACGCCCGAAGAGTTCTTCACCCATCCCAAGTCGGATCGGGCCAAGGACTTCCTCGGCAAGATCCTCACGCACTGATTACAGTCTCCCCTCCGACAGTCCTGTCCTCGTCCACAAGACAACTTGCTCGACTGCACCGTTCACCTCGGCTGCACCGTTCATCTCGACTGCACTGTTCGTGTGTCGACAACTGAGAGGATCTTCATGAAGATCAATCGTTCCGTCCGTTTCGGAATCGGAATCATGGCCATTGCGTTCGCTGCCACGGCCTGTGGCGGCGGCGAGGAGAACAAGTCGATCACCGAGAGCGCTTCCGACGGCACTCTCACCGTCGGCATCAAGTTCGATCAGCCCGGCCTCGGTCAGCGCAACCCTGACGGCACCTTCTCCGGCTTCGACGTCGAGGTAGCCCGTTACATCGCAAACGAACTCGGCGTGAAGCCCGAAGGCATCACCTTCAAGGAATCTCCGTCAGCCCAGCGCGAGACCCTGATCCAGAACGGCGAGGTCGACTACATCGTCGCAACATACTCGATCACCGACACGCGCAAGGAAAAGGTCAGCTTCGGCGGCCCGTACTTCATCGCAGGCCAGTCGCTGCTCGTTCGCTCCGACAACACCGACATCACCGGCCCCGATTCCCTGACCGGCGGCAAGAAGCTCTGCTCGGTGTCGGGTTCGACTCCGGCGCAGAACATCCAGGACAACTACGCAAAGGACGTCCAGCTCCAGCCGCTCGACACCTACTCCGCTTGTGTCGAGGCTCTGCGCAACGGCGCTGTCGACGCTGTCACCACCGACGACATCATCCTCGCCGGCTACGCTGCCCAGTACCCGGGCGAGCTGAAGGTCGTCGGAGAACCGTTCACGACCGAAAAGTACGGTGTCGGCCTGGCCAAGGACGATTCCGAGGGTCGCGGCAAGATCAACGATGCCATCGAGAAGATGATCTCCACCGGCGCGTGGGAAGAAGCCTTCAACAACACCGTTGGTGCTTCGGGCTACCCCATCCCGGCCCCGCCCACCGTTGATCGTTACTGACCTGCTTTTTTCACCGTCAATCGCGCTGCGGCTCCCCACTTCGGGAGCCGCAGCGCGTGACGCCACCAACGGAGATCCCGTGATCTGGGGAGACGGCAAGTGAACCTTCTGAGCAAGTACGGCGACCAGATTCTGGAAGCCTTCTGGACCACGATCCAGCTGACGTTCTTCTCCGCGATCGGCGCCGTCATCATCGGTGTCCTGATCGCGGCCATGCGCGTGTCACCGGTTCCGGTCGCCCGATTCCTGGGTACCGCGTACGTGACCGTGTTCCGCAACACCCCCCTGACACTGATTCTGCTGTTCTGTCTGTTCGGTCTGTCGCAGACGCTCGGAGTCAATCTCGCCAAGTCGGACTCACCGACGTTCTTGACAGACAACAACTTCCGACTCGCAGTACTCGGCCTCAGTGTCTATACCGCCGCGTTCGTGTGTGAGTCACTTCGATCGGGAATCAATACCGTTCCGGTCGGCCAGGCCGAAGCGGGCCGATCACTCGGTCTGTCGTTTGCACAAAATCTTCGGCTGATCGTCCTGCCTCAGGCATTTCGCGCGGTCACAGCACCGCTGGGTAGCGTGCTGATCGCACTGACCAAGAACTCGACCATCGCCGCGGTGATCGGCGTATCCGAAGCGTCAGCGCTGATGAAGAAGATGATCGAAAACGAAGCGGCGATCTTCGTCGTCGGTGGAATCTTCGCTGTCGGTTTCGTGATCCTGACACTTCCCATGGGCTTGATCTTCGGCAAGCTGAGCAAGCGATTCGAGGTTTCACGATGAGCAACCGCGCAACAGTCCTCTACGACGCGCCCGGCCCCAGAGCGCGAAATCTCTACCGATTCGCGTCCCTTGTCGTCGCTGCACTCATGGTCGCAATCGGTTACGTCATCTACCGCGCACTCGACGAAAAGGGCCAGCTGACAGCAGCGAAGTGGGATCCGTTCCTCGAATCCACGTCGTGGACAACGTATCTGATACCCGGCATCCGGGGAACGCTGATCGCGGCTGCGATGTCCATCGTCTTTGCGCTCATCCTCGGTTCTGCCCTGGGTATCGGCCGACTCTCCGAGCACAACATCATTCGGAAGATTTGCGGCGTCATCGTCGAATTGTTCCGAGCAGTACCGGTTCTGATTCTGATGATCTTCTCGTATCAGGTGTTCGCCGAATACGAGGTCTTCAAGTCCAAGTACCTCGCACTCGCGGCAGTCGTCGTGGGTCTGACTCTGTACAACGGGTCAGTGATCGCCGAGATCGTCCGTGCCGGAATCAACTCACTCCCACGAGGGCAAAGTGAGGCCGCCAAGGCACTGGGCATGCGCAAGACGCAGATCATGGTGACGATCCTGCTCCCCCAGGCGGTTACCGCCATGCTCCCGGCACTGATTTCACAGATGGTCGTGGCGTTGAAGGACTCCGCCCTCGGTTACCTGATCGGGTATGTCGAACTGGTGCGTCAGGCCCAACAACTCGGCACCTTCTACGGAAACTTCCTGCCGGCGCTCATCGTGGTCGCCGCGATTATGATCGCTCTCAACTCGGCTCTGACCTTCCTGGCAACCAAGGTGGAGAAGCGCCTGCGTTCCGGAAAGCGAAAGGGTAAGGGCCCCATCGCGGCTCCGTCCGCCGACCCAGCCGTTTCGGTTCCGGGCATGGACCTGACCAAGCCGTGAATCAGATGGAGCCGTGAGTCGAATCCAGCCGCGTTAGCGCGAATACACAACAGGGCGGGGGTACCACCGAATTTCGGTGGTACCCCCGCCCTGTTGTTCTGAATGCTGCACTTCGCTATGAGTCGGTGACCGCCGCCATCTCGGCTTTGACCACCTCGTACGACATCCCAGCTGAATATCCCTTGCGTGCCAGCATCGAGACCAGTCGACGCGTGACCTTGTCACGATCATCGACGGGCTTGTTCTTCAGCTTCCGCCGAACCAGCTCCGCTGCTCGCTCGCGCTCATCTTCCGGATCGATCTGCGACAACGCTTCGGAAGCGACGTCCTGGTCGATTCCTTTGAGCCGCAACTCGACTGCAAGCGCACGCTTTCCCTTGCCCGAGTACGTATGCCGCGAATGAACCCATTGGTTCGCGAAGTCCGCGTCGTCGATCAACCCGATTTCCTGGAGTCGATCGAGGACCTTGGTAATGATCTCGGGTTCGAAGCCGCGTCCGCTCAGCTTGGTTTCCAGTTCGGAGCGGCTGCGCGCCCGGTCGGTCAGAAGGCGCAGGCAAGCATCTTTGGCCTGCGCCTCTGTCCCGCCTTCTGCGCGTTGCGACGGCATCTCGGATCGTTGACGGGATCGACGCCGAGGAGCGCCGTACTCTTCACGAGCATTCTCGCCGTTGTCACCGTCGTCGAAGCTCATGACTGAA
This sequence comes from Rhodococcus sp. WS1, assembly GCF_003797745.1. Lineage (NCBI taxonomy): Bacteria > Bacillati > Actinomycetota > Actinomycetes > Mycobacteriales > Nocardiaceae > Rhodococcus > Rhodococcus sp. WS1. The sequence goes on from NZ_RKLZ01000001.1 coordinate 562,265, forward strand.
CTCAGAAGTCGGCGGGAGCTTCGTCGGTTGCAGTGACGTCAGCACCGATACCGAGCTTTTCCTTGATCTTCTTCTCGATCTCGTCACGGATATCGGTGTTCTCCAGCAAGAACTTACGAGCATTTTCCTTGCCCTGACCCAACTGGTCACCTTCGTAGGTGTACCAGGAGCCGGACTTGCGGATGAACCCGTGCTCGACACCCATATCGATGAGCGAGCCTTCCTTGCTGATGCCCTGGCCGTAAAGAATATCGAACTCGGCCTGCTTGAACGGCGGCGCGACCTTGTTCTTGACGACCTTGACTCGGGTGCGGTTACCGACTGCGTCGGTACCGTCCTTGAGAGTTTCGATACGACGGATGTCGAGGCGGACCGAAGCGTAGAACTTCAGTGCCTTACCACCGGTGGTGGTTTCGGGAGAACCGAACATCACGCCGATCTTCTCGCGAAGCTGGTTGATGAAGATGACGGTGGTGCCCGAGTTGTTCATGGCACCGGTGATCTTGCGCAGTGCCTGGCTCATCAGTCGAGCCTGCAAACCGACGTGGCTGTCACCCATCTCGCCTTCGATCTCGGCGCGAGGAACAAGAGCGGCCACGGAGTCGATCACGACGATGTCGAGGGCGCCCGAACGGATCAGCATGTCGGTGATTTCGAGGGCCTGCTCACCCGTATCGGGCTGCGAGACCAGGAGTGCATCGGTGTCGACGCCCAGCTTGGCTGCATAGTCGGGATCGAGTGCGTGCTCCGCGTCGATGAACGCCGCGATGCCGCCGTTGGCCTGAGCATTGGCAACTGCGTGCAGTGCCACGGTGGTCTTACCCGAAGATTCCGGGCCGTAGATCTCGATGACGCGGCCACGCGGCAGTCCGCCGATACCCAGCGCGACGTCGAGCGCGATGGAACCGGTGGGAATGACGGCGATGGGCTGACGAACACCCTCGCCCAAGCGCATCACCGAACCCTTGCCGAAGTTCTTGTCGATCTGCGCCAACGCGAGGTCGAGTGCCTTGTCCCGATCAGGTGCCTGTGGTGCCATCGTGATCCCCATCCTTGTTTCAGTCTTCAGTGCCTGCCTGAGCAGACTCCGTCTCTTCAGCGCCTGCCTGAGCCGACCCTGTTGGTGTGTTGCGATCAGAGTAGATCCGGCCACCGACAGACTTTTCGATCTTGCTTTCGCGCTTGTCGATCACTGTGCTTGTCGATCACTGTGCTTGTCGATAACCGTGCTTGTCGATAACCGAAAGTTCGCAGTTACGAAAGGAGCGTCACCACCGAACAGCTTCAGCATAGACGAACACGTGTTCGAACAGAAGATGGGAGACGTTCGACACGCCGAAAAAATCAGCGGCGGGCGGGCGGTACGTCGAACTCCACACAGAGCGCACGCCACACTTCGCGAGGCTCCCAACCTGCTTCGACGGCCTCCGCAGCAGTCATTCCGTCGAGACTCTGGAGTACATGGTCGATCAGCATCGAGTCGCCTCGTACCTGCCCGAACTCTTCGCGCACCATTTCATGAAATTCGGTCAACCGCACAGCCGCCACCGTAGTCCACAGAACGGTGCACCTGCATTCAGGCGCAACATGCTCACGCCGTCACACCGCCGTTGACCACCTGTCGGCACACCGCCACCGGATCGGTGACCTGCGACGCAGTCGCGGCAGCGGACATCGCAGCTTCCGCGAATCGTTTGTCGGAGAGCACCTGCAGTACGGCATCGCGAATCGAGCGGGCATCTGCGGGCCGCACGATCACCGACGTCCCTGCCCGCGCAGCGCGATTGGCCAACTCCCACTGGTCCCCACCCCCGGGAACGACGACCGTCGGCACGCCGGCCAGCAAGGCCTTCGCCAACATGCCGTGCCCGCCGCCGCACACCAACACCGACGCGTCACGCAGCATCGCGTCCTGGCGTCCGAGACCTGCACGAACCCAATCGGGATGCTCGCCTTCGGCTCCGTCGAGCATCGACGCGATCAGTCGCACACCGGCGCCGCCGAGTCCTTCGACCGTGCCCTCGAACATTCCCACTGCGCCGGTGTGCGCCGTGGACGGCGCCACCATGACCAGCGGTTCGTCACCTGGCGGTGGGTCCAGAATCACCTCGGTCGGCTCCCAGAGAAGCGGGCCGACGACGTGAGCGTGCTCCGGCCAGTCGGGACGTGGCACTTCCAGTGCCGGAAGTGTTGCGATCAGGCGAGCATGCGGGCCTGGATCCAGGGCGGGTAGCCCGATGCCGACACGGGCCTGCGAGCGCTGCGCCAACCCTTGCTTGATCGAACGTCCTGTTGCGGCGCGCATCAGGGTGTCGCGAAGTCGACCACGAATTCCGATGCCGGGCGCGAGCCCACTGCCGATCGGCGGTAACCCCCGCGACGGTGAGTACAGCGGGTGAGGCGAAAGTTCCACCCAGGGGACGCCGAGCCGTTCGGCGGCCAATCCGCCTCCGGCAGTGAGGATGTCGGAGACGACGAGATCCGGGGAGACGGATTTCAGGTCGGGAAGCAGTTCGGTGGAAATATAGGCGGCGCGCGAATGAATCCGAGCGCCTGCATCAAGATCGTCGTCTCCCGGCCGCGGGGCCAAGCCCTTGAGAGGCTCGGCTTCCACGCCGGCCGCTCGCGCTGCCTCGACCCACCGGGTCCCCGTGTACAGAATCGGGTCGTCGCCGGCCTGGATCAACGCCAGCGACAACGCTATTGCGGGAAAAGCATGACCCGGGTCCGGCCCGGCAACAACGGCTACACGCACCGGATCAGAGTGTCACACCGAGTGAAAGGCCTGTTCCGCCGCACCCAGTGCGCGTTCGCGATCCGAAGCCACCAATCCGATTCTCGTCCTGCGATCAAGGACGTCGTCGACGTCGAGTGCGCCTTCATGCGATACCGCGAAATCGAACTCGGCGCCGCAGATCTCCAAGTCCGCAACCGATCGGAGTCGATCGCTGCTCGCCGCGGCCACGACCTCGGCCTCTGTGCCGTATCGCACCACCAACGACGCCGGTGCCTTGATCTTTTTCAATTCCACCGGTGATGCAGCGCCTACCAGCGGCAACGCGCGTGTCCGACACGCCCCGGCGCTCAGCGATCCGACCTCGACCGCGGCGTCGACGGCGTCTTCGGCCATCTTGCGGTACGTCGTGAGTTTTCCGCCCACCACCGTGACCAAGCCCGAGTCCGAACGGACTACAGCGTGATTGCGCGAGAGGTCGGCCGTCGAGCCTTCACCGGTGTCCAGCAGCGGACGCAGACCCGCGAAGGTCCCCAAGACGTCCTCACGGGTCAGCGGAACTTCCAACGCCGTGTTCACGGTGTCGAGCAGGAAGTCGATCTCGTCCTCGGACGCCGTCGGTACGTCGGGCACCGGTCCCGGCGCTGCTTCGTCGGTCAACCCGAGGTAGATCCGGCCGAGCTGCGCGGGCAGCGCGAAGACGAAACGGTTGGTCTCGCCGGGAATCGGCACGGTCAGTGCTGCCGTGGGGTTCCCCAATCGCGCTGCATCGAGCACCAGGTGCGTCCCGCGGCTGGGGCGCAGGGTGATGCTGGAGTCGACCTGATCAGCCCAGACACCGGTCGCATTGACCACGACGCGGGCACGCATCAAGAACTCGGACCCGGTCAACTCGTCGCGCAAGGTGGCCGACGTTCCGGATACGTCGTATGCACCGACGCGGGTCAGGATTCGCGCGCCGTGGGACGCTGCGGTTCGGGCGATGCCGACGACGAGGCGGGCGTCGTCGATGAGCTGCCCGTCGAACGCGGTCAAGGCGCCGCGTAAGTTCTCCTGCTTGACCGCGGGAGCCAATTCGCGCGCTCGCGCAGCGCTGACCGTCCGTGATCTGGGTAAAACCGAAGCTGGGGTTCGCGCCGACATGCGCAGAGCGTCACCGGCCAGGAAACCGGTACGCACCAGGGCCTTCCCGAAGAACGACGTTTCGGGCAACAGCGGTACGAGTTGAGGCATGGCGCGAACGAGGTGCGGCGCGGTGCGCGTCATGAGAATGCCGCGCTCGACCGCACTTTCACGCGCTATACCGACATTGCCGGAAGCCAGGTACCGAAGGCCGCCGTGTGCCAGTTTCGAACTCCAGCGGCTGGTGCCGAACGCGAGGTCGTGCTTTTCGACCAGCGCAACACTGAGCCCACGAGTCACGGCGTCGAGAGCGACACCGACACCGGTGATTCCGCCGCCGATGACCAGGACGTCAACCGAATCGCCGTTCGCCAACTGCTCGAGCTCACGAGTACGCCTCTGTGCATTGAGAGCTGAATCGCCGCCTGCTGAATCACTGCCTGCTGAATCTCGAGGGTCCACAGCTATTCTCCCGAATTCTTTGCAGGTGCCAGATACGCAGCGACCGCATGTCTGAGTTGCTCGACCGACGCGTCGGCGGAAAGTTCCGGCGCGAGAGTCGGTGCGGAGATGACGACGGACTGAGCCATCAGTAGAACCATCGCCGCAATCTCGTTGACGCTTCCCTCGCGAATCGAACCGTCTTGTTGACCGGCAGCGACGACGGAAGTGATCAGTTCGAGAATCGACTTCTGGCTCGCGCCGAGTCGGTCCACGATGTAGGTGGTGAGCAACTCTTGATCAGCGTGCCGAATCTTCACGAAGAGCGGATGGTCGCGAATCTGGCCGACGACGTCCCCGATCGCTTCCACGAGCAATGTGGCCGCAGACCCGGTGAAGGTCACCTCGGGCAGCACCGATCGAATCTCCCGGGTGAGCAGATCCGCGACGACGGCTCGCGTGTCCGGCCATCGCCGGTAGACGGTCGGCCGGCTCACGCCGGCGCGACGCGAGATCTCCGCCAGTGTGGTTCGCTGCATTCCGAAATCGAGGACACACGACCTTGCTGCGTCGAGAATCACGTCGTCGATCTCGCGGCTGGGGATGCGCTGACCGTCTGCCTTGCGAGGGACAATTGGGCCATCTGCGTTACGGATTACCATCGTGTGTAACACAATACCGGACAAGTCACCGGTAATCCCGTCGGGACTTGCGAGTTCTCTCGCTCAGAGATCATCAGAAATAGTACAACTCGAAACCAACTGCGCGCTCGGCGTCGAATCCAGGCTTCGGTCCGCTGACCATGTCGATCTGTGCGCGCGCCTGTTCCCGGATCGGCGTGGAACTCAACGCCGCCAGATATCGCGCATGTTCCGCGAGCGAATCCACGGCGCGATCGACCGTCGACGTCACGTCGACGCAGTGTGTAGGAGTCATCGTGTTGACCGCAACCCACCGAACGCCGGACCACGGCGCCAGTCCCTGCGCCGTCAATGACGGAAAGATCCATTCGTTCGCCGCATCAGCGGTCGCGTCCAGGACGCTGATCCCGAGCGCTCGGTGATCCGCGCTGTTGAGGTAGCCAGGCCCCCAGGTATGGGAGAAGTTCATCGTCACCACTAATTCCGGGCGGTGACGACGAATTGCTGCGGCGAGAGTCGAGCGCAACTCCAAGCCTTCCACGAGACGACCGTCGGGCAGGCCGAGGAACTCCACCTCACTGACACCGACGATCGCGGCCGAGCGACGCTCTTCTTCCTCGCGGACCGGGCCGGACTCCTCGGGCGACAGACCGGCGATTCCGGCCTCGCCGCGCGTGGCCAGGACATATCGCACGTCTTTGCCGCGATCGGTCCACTGCGCCACTGCTGCGGCTGCGCCGTATTCGATGTCATCGGGATGCGCCACGATGACAATCGCGCGCTGCCAGTCCTCGGGGAAGTTTTCCATAGGGCAGATCTTGCCCGTCAGAACCGCGAAGCGGGCGAATTGTCGTCACTTCCCGACATCGCCTTCACCAGGAAATAGATTCCGAAGCCGACGGCGCCGACAACCAAAACCCAGAAAAGCCCCTTGATCAGGGCACCGACCACCGCGAGTGCGACCCACACCAGGACGACGGCTAAAACGATCTTCCAAAACATGCTTACCTCCAACGTGCCGTTGAATAATCAGTCGAATCGGACAGGTGCTGCGTCGTCCGTAGAACCAGCCTGACAGGTCTGGCGTGACAAAGCAGCAGCTCAGCGGCAAGTTCAGGTAAAGATCAGGGTTCACCCCGAGACCGGCCCTCACGCAGGTCAGGTGTCCAACCCATCGGAGCTTGCTCCTGGCGTAAACTCGCGAAGTTCGATCCCGTATGCCGAAGGAGCACGTCCGCAGTGTCTACGACCCGTTTCCCCGCTCGCGATCTCGCGCATGTAGCCGTCTTCGCCGCACTCATCATCGCGCTGGGCCTACCCGGGTCGATCAACATCGGCATTTCCGGCGTGCCGATCACACTTCAGTCCATGGGCGTCATGATGGCCGGCGCTCTACTCGGACCGCGCAAGGGTGTTCTCGCCGTCCTGACGGTCATTGCCCTGGGATTGGTCGGGCTACCGGTCCTTGCCGGCGGTCGCACCGCACTCGTGTCCCTCTCCAGCCCGACGGCCGGATTCCTCATCGGTTGGATCCCGACGGCGTTTGTCATCGGATGGCTGACTGCCAAGATGCTGCCCAAGTACCGGATCATCGCGGGCATCGGCATCAACCTTCTCGGCGGCGTCGTCATTCTCTACGCGTTCGGCATCGTCGGAATGATGGTCCGCGGACACATGAGCTTCGTTGCCGCATGGTCGGCCAACGCCGCCTTCATTCCTCTCGACGCCGCAAAAGCGGTCGTCACCGCGTTGGTCGCGTCCCAGGTCCATCGGGCATACCCGGCACTACTGCGCGACTCGGTGATCTCGTCGAACAAGACCGTGGTGGCGAATTAATCTCCGATGAGTGAGATCGTCTTCGAGAACGTCGGACACAGCTTCGGTGAACGAACGGTCCTGCAGCAGATAAATCTGCGACTGAGCGAGCAGCGAATCGGAATCGTGGGTGCGAACGGAAGCGGCAAGTCGACCCTCGCTCGCATGATCAACGGACTGGTCGTTCCAACGGAAGGACGCGTCCACGTCAACGGCTTGGACACGGCGAAGAAGGGCCGCGACGTACGCAAGCAGGTCGGATTCGTCTTCACCGATCCCAACCACCAGATCGTGATGCCGACGGTTGCCGAGGACATCGAATTCTCGCTCCGCCGTAGCGGATTGGGCAAAGCCGAGCGCGCCGCAAAGGTGGCCTCGGTGCTCGAACGCTACGGCCTCGCCGGGCACGCCGACCATCCCACCCACCAGCTTTCCGGCGGGCAGAAACAGCTCCTCGCGCTCGCGGCCATCATGGTGACGGAACCGAACGTACTCGTCGCCGACGAACCCACCACGCTCCTCGACCTTCGCAACTCTCGGCTGATCAGTTCGGTATTCGAGTCACTCGATCAGCAACTTATCGTCGTGACCCACCAACTCGATCTCCTCGAATCCTTCGAACGGGTGTTGGTCGTCGACCAAGGCCGCGTCGTCGCTGACGGCTCCCCCGCCGACTCCATCGATCACTACCGGTCGTTGGTCTCGTGACCACTCTCGGCGTCTACCGACCGGGCTGCTCACTCCTGCACCGGATGCCGACGGGGATCAAGCTCTTCGCCTTGGTCGTGGCCATCCTCGCCGTCTCGATCTTCGTGCGTGAGCCGTGGCAACTGGCTGCTCCCACGATCGTCGTTGTGGCCCTGTACGCGATTGCGCGCATTCCTCCGATGACTGCAATCCGGCAGCTGCGTCCAGCGCTGTGGATGTTGCTCTTCATCGGGGCGTTTCAGCTGGTAGTCGCGGGATGGCAGCGAGCGGCCGTCGTTTGCGGGGTTCTGATCATTTCGATCGCCTTCGCGGCGATCATGGGTCTGACCACACGGATCTCCGAGATGCTCGACGCGATCACCAGATTCCTGACACCCTTGCGACGCTTCGGCGTCAATCCCGAACGGATCGCCTTGCTCCTCGCAATGACGATCCGGTGTATCCCGCTGATGTTCGAGGTCATCACACAGGTGTCCGAGGCACGCAAGGCGCGAGGGCTCGGATTCTCGCTGCGATCCTTCGCAGTGCCGGTCATCGTCGGCACCCTGATGACCGCGGACGCAATGGGTGAAGCATTGGCGGCCCGCGGCGCCGACGACTGAGACGTCGAACAGGGAGCATTGACCCGGCGCGAGGGCCGATCAGTTGTACTTGCGGGTGATGTCGTCCACCTCGCCGATGGCGTCGGCAAGCGCCGAGAGCCGCTCGGCGGCCGCGTGCAGCGCCGAAAGCTCTCGGTTGAATCCCACGAGCGCCGACGGGCTGTGAGGCGCTGTCAGAGCAGCTGCCGAGGTCACCAGATCCTCGTACTGATCCAAGCCCGACTGCAACTCACGGACTGCGCCGTCGATGGTGGGATCAAGAGGTTCGGTTACCTTCGGCGTCGCGGCCACGGCGCGTTCCATCGCGACGACATCCGAAGACACCGCGAACATCGCTCTCAGTGCCGAATCGGCGGTAACAGTGATTTCGTCCAACTCACCGGGGTCGATGGTGTCGGCGCGTCTGAGCACACTCAAGATCTCGAACAGCGAAGTCTCGGCGCCGATGAGGCGCGACATCGGGATGAACGCGCGAGACGACGACGGTGGCAACCGCCTGCGAATCGGCGCGGACGGCGGTGGGCCGGAACTCATCGAACGGTAGCGGCCGACCGCGATCACGGCGGGAACCGCGAACAGTGCCGCTCCCCCGCCTGCCACGACCACCGACCACTCGGGAGCCGACGCGACGGCGAGGCCGGCCGTGCCGACCACGGATCCGCCGGACATGAAACCCCAACGCTGAGCGCGTCGGCGCGCACGGGCACGCTTGCGCTCGAATTTGGCCCGCGGGTCCTGCCACCGCCGAGCGGCATCCGCCGCCGAAAGCCCGACCTCGCGCAATGTATCCGCGGTGCGTCCCAAGGCTCCGAAAGCGCCGGATACGGAAACGGGAACGGCCGACCGGGGCTCACGCCCAGATCGACCGTCTCGTGAAGAAAACATCAGAGCATCACTGCCGACATCGAGGATTCGGCTACTGCCCGGTCTGACCGGCAGCCGGGGGCTGCTTCTCGACGGACGGAGTCGCGGGAGTGGCTGCTGCGCCGCCGGACGGCAGCGCCTCGCCCTTCATGGATGCACGAATCTGCTCGAGGCGACTGTGCCCTGCCATCTGGACCGAGGCCTGCTGGACCTCCATCATGCGGCCCTGAACGGAGTTCTGGGCGAGCTCGGCCGAGCCGAGTGCGTCAGCGTAGCGACGTTCGATCTTGTCGCGCACAGCATCGAGGCTGGGTGTGTTGCCCGGAGCCGACAGCGTGCTGTCCATGGAACGAAGGGACTCGCTCACGCGCTCCTGCATCTTGGCCTGCTCGAGCTGGCTGAGCAGCTTGGTGCGCTCGGCAACCTTTGCCTGCAGAGTCATCGCGTTCTGCTCGACGGCCTTCTTGGCCTGAGCGGCTGCCTGCAAGGACTGGTCGTGCAGTGCCTTCAGATCCTCGACGCCCTGCTCGGCCGTCACCAACTGGGCCGCAAAAGCTTCTGCAGCGTTGGTGTACTGAATCGCCTTGTCGTTGTCGCCGGCAGCAGCGGCCTGATCGGCGAGGTTGACTGCCTGGCGCGCGTTGGCGTTGAGCTTTTCGACCTCGTCGAGTTGACGGCTGAGCTTCATCTCGAGTTGACGCTGATTACCGATCACCGACGCAGCCTGCTGGGACAACGCCTGATGCTGGCGCTGTGCGTCCTCGATCGCCTGCTGAATCTGAACCTTTGGATCTGCCTTCTCATCGATCTTCGAATTGAAGAGCGCCATCAGGTACTTCCAGCCCTTGACGAAAGGATTAGCCATTGGTTTGATCCTGCCTCCATCTGATGCGCCGCGCCGAACGCGACCCGGAGCGCGACCGTCGCGCACCGAAACAAGGGCTGCGCCCTATCTGCTCTGACCCCACCTGCTGGAAACCGGCGGTTACGTACAAAATCTATCGGTTACGGCCGGTAGTGGCTACGCCGCCGCCAACCTTCGAGCGTTCGGTGCCGGAATCACGACGCGGGTGTCGCGTGCGATAGTCGGCGAACCGGAAGCCGAGACAGAGCCGGAAGCAGACACGGCCGGTTCGGCAACCTGCCGACCAGCTACCGGAGCGCTCTTCTTCTTGGCCAGGGTCTCGCTCACGTCGACCAGCACGTCGGACAGTGGGACTGCGAGCGCATCACAGATCGCCGCCAACAATTCGCTCGATGCTTCCTTACGTCCACGTTCCACTTCGGACAGATAGCCCAAGCTCACACGCGCGCTGTTCGACACCTCACGTAGCGTGCGGCTCTGCGAAACGCGCGTACGCCGGAGACTGTCACCGATTGCCTCACGCAATAGCAGCGCCATCTCGCTCCTCCTTCATCCGTGACCTCATCGTGCATGGTCGTACGTCTTCACAATCGTCAACGTCCGAACACATCCGATTGGTTCCCGAGCCTATCGTGCCGCACGCTCTACGACACGATCACGCAACCGCGACACGGCAGTCGCGACCGCGGTTGTCCGAATCTCCCACCGTTCGCCGCCGAGCGCGAGCGGTTCGCATTCGGTTCCGTCAGGGCCGGCGATACCGAGAAACACTGTTCCGACCGGGTGTCCGTCCTGCTCACTCGGACCGGCGACTCCGGTCAGACCGATACCCCAGTCCGCACCGCACTTCGTCCGGGCACCGAGCGCCAATGCCACCGCCGTGCTCTCGGACACGGGGCCGTCCGTTGCCAGGCGGCCTGGATCCACACCAGCCAGCGTTGCTTTCAGGTCGGTCGCGTACACGACCAGGCCCCCGCGCAGCACCACGCTCGACCCCGGCACCGACGCGACTGCAGCCGTGAACAACCCTGCTGTCAGAGATTCGGCGGCGGCGACAGTCTGCTTCGCGGCGCCGAGGGCCTCGACAAGTTCGACCACTCCGAGTCCGAGCAGCGGGTCGGTCATGACTCGACTGCGCGAACTCCGGCGCGAAGCCTGATCGCCTGCACGATGTATTCGATTCCCGTCGCCACCGTCAGCACGACGGCAGCAGCCATCAGCAGCCCGCTGACGATGTCCCAACTGCTCGGCAGCGGGCAGAGGTAGAACCCGATCGCAACGGCCTGCACGAGGGTCTTGAGCTTGCCGCCCTTGCCCGCCGGGATGACCGCGTGCCGCAGAACCGCGAACCGCAGCAGCGTGATTCCGAGTTCCCTGGCGATGATCACTCCGGTCACCCACCACGACAGATCACCGAGAACCGAGAGACCGATCAGCGCGGCTCCGATCAGCGCCTTGTCCGCGATCGGGTCCATGAGTTTCCCGAAATCGGTGACCAGACCGTACTTCCGAGCCAATTGGCCGTCGATCCGATCCGTGATCGCGGCGACGATGAACACGCCCATCGCACCGAGACGCCACCACGTCGAGTGTCCGCCGTCGACGAACAGAACAACGAGAAACACCGGAACGAGAACCATTCGGATCATCGTGAGAATGTTCGCGATGTTCAGCAACGGAACCGGGTTGTCCGCGACAGGTGTGCCGTCGGACGGGCCGACGGCGGCGCGATGGGCGTCGGTCTGATCACGCGGGGTACTCATCGGATCACCGCACAGGCGGTGAGCCGAACCCGGGATACAGCCGAGCGGCGCGGGAATTGCGTGGGGCGGACAGGCACGCGACTTAGAATATCGGTAGGGCCATTGACTAATGTGCACCACATGACTTCGACCGCGCCGACCTATACCGAGAGCCAGTTGATCGTGCGTCGCGCGCGAACGTCGGACATCCCCGAAATCAAGCGTCTGATCGACATCTACGCCGGCAAGATCCTCCTCGAGAAGAATCTCGTGACGCTGTACGAGGCAGTCCAGGAGTTCTGGGTCGCCGAGCGGGGTGACCAGGTAATCGCTTGCGGCGCACTGCATGTGCTGTGGGCGGACCTGGGTGAGATCCGCACCGTAGCAGTCGATCCGACTGCGAAAGGGCAGGGCGCAGGTTTCCACGTCGTCGACAAACTCATCGAGGTCGCCAAGGAATTGGAGTTGGAACGGTTGTTCGTTTTGACGTTCGAGACCGAGTTCTTCCACCGTCACGGATTCGCGGAGATCGACGGCACTCCCGTCACCGCCGAGGTCTATGCGGAAATGTGTCGGTCCTACGACGCCGGCGTCGCCGAGTTCCTCGATCTGAGCTATGTGAAACCCAACACACTCGGCAATACTCGCATGCTCCTGACACTTTGAACCGTTCAGACTCTTCAAACACACCCGTCTCGATCACCAGCCTCCGAAAGCGGTTCACGATGTCGTTGTTCCTCGTCGAATACACCTACGCACCCGAGAAGAACCCTCAGCGCGACGAAGTCCGCAGCGATCACCGCGCCTGGCTCGCGGATCTGGTTTCCCGCTCGATCGTTCTGTCATCTGGCCCGTTTGCAGATGGAAACGGCGCGCTGATCATCGTCGACGCCGCTGACGCCGACACCGTTTCACTCCTCTTCACCCACGATCCGTTCGCGATCGCCGATTTGATCGAGAAGGTCCGGATCACCGAGTGGGTTCCGGTATTGGGTCAGTTCAGCGCCTGAGAGCGTCGGCCTACTCCCCGGCCCGGTCGCGAGTCTTCAACAGGCTCGCGACCGTCGTCACCGCCAATACTCCGATGATCACTCCGAGTGAGAGTGCCGTGGAGATCTCCGGCACGGAGACGTGTTCACCTCCGTTGACGAACGAGAGGGTGTTCTCGTGCAACGCGTGAAGTACCAGTTTCACACCGATGAACGCCAAGATTATCGAGAGCCCGTACGAGAGATAGACCAGCCGTTCGAGCAACCCGCCGATCAGGAAGTACAGCTGCCGTAGGCCCATCAGCGCGAAGGCGTTGGCGGTGAACACCAGATACGGTTCCTGAGTCAGACCGTAGATCGCCGGAATCGAATCGAGCGCGAAGAGCACGTCGGCAAAGCCGATTGCGATGAGCGCCAACAACAACGGAGTCACGACGCGCTTGCCGTCGATCCGGGTAATCAACTTGTCGCCGTCGTATTCCTCGGTAGTCGGCAGCACCCGTTTCACGAGCGAGATGATGCGACTGTCGCGCTTCTCCTCGGCTTCCTTCTCATGCCCGTGATCGCGGATCAGGGTGTACGCGGTGTAGATCAAGAACGCACCGAAGAGGTAGAACACCCAGCTGTATGCGTTGATGGCGGCGGCACCGACACCGATGAAGATTCCGCGCATCACCAACGCGAGGACGATGCCGATCAGCAATACCTTCTGCTGGAACTCTCGTGGCACCGCGAAGGTCGACATGATGATCACGAAGACGAACAGATTGTCGACCGAGAGCGCCTTTTCCGTGACATAGCCGGCGAAGTACTCACCGCCGTACGTGGTGCCCCAGATCCACATCACGACGAGGCCGAAGACGATGGCGATCGAGATGTAGACCGTCGACCAGAATGCGGACTCCCGGAAGGTCGGCGCATGCGGCGTGCGGACGTGGGCGAAGAAGTCGAAGACGAACAGGCCGAGGATCACCACGATCGTGATTCCCCAAGCCAACGGCGTCACATGCACGGGTTCCTCCGGTCGTCTGTCGACGGCTTGTCCGCCGAGGTGTCCCTACTCGTCTGCGGGTGCCTCATCCGGGTCGCCGCCGCGAATCGACCACAGCAGACCGTCGAGTTCCTCAGGCTTCATGAGTACCTCGCGGGCCTTCGAGCCCTCGCTGGGTCCGACGACGCCACGATTTTCCATGAGGTCCATCAGTCGGCCGGCCTTGGCGAACCCGACTCGCAGCTTGCGCTGAAGCATCGACGTCGAACCGAACTGGCTGGTGATCACCAATTCCACGGCCTGCAAGAGGACATCCATGTCGTCGCCGATGTCGGGGTCGACGTCCTTCTTCTCCCCGGCCTTCTGCGCGGTGACACCTTCGGTGTACTCGGGCTCCGCCTGGTTCTTCGCGAAGTCGACGACCGCCGAGATTTCTTCGTCGGTGATGAACGCGCCCTGCATACGGGTCGGCTTACCCGCACCCATGGGCAGGAAGAGGCCGTCACCCATACCGATGAGCTTCTCGGCGCCTGGCTGATCGAGGATGACTCGCGAGTCCGTCAGTGAAGACGTCGCGAACGCCAGACGAGACGGCACGTTGGTCTTGATCAGGCCGGTGACGACGTCGACGGACGGGCGCTGCGTTGCCAGCACCAGGTGGATACCGGCAGCACGGGCTTTCTGCGTGATGCGGACAATCGCTTCTTCGACGTCGCGGGGAGCGGTCATCATGAGGTCGGCCAGCTCGTCCACAATTGCCAGGATGTACGGGTACGGACGGTAGACGCGCTCGCTGCCCAGCGGGGCGGTGATTTCGCCGGACTTGACCTTGGAGTTGAAGTCGTCGATATGACGCACCCGGTTGGCCTGCATGTCCTGGTAACGCTGTTCCATCTCCTCGACCAACCAGGCCAGCGCTGCCGCGGCCTTCTTCGGCTGAGTGATGATCGGCGTGATCAGGTGCGGGATACCTTCGTACGGCGTGAGCTCGACCATCTTCGGGTCGATGAGGATCATCCGTACTTCTTCCGGCGTTGCTCGGGTGAGCAACGATACGAGCATCGAGTTCACGAAGCTCGACTTACCCGAGCCGGTCGAACCTGCCACCAGAAGGTGGGGCATCTTCGCGAGGTTGGCACTGACGAAGTCACCTTCGATGTCCTTGCCCAGACCGATCACCAGTGGATGGTGATCGCGTCGGGTGCTCGGCGCGTTCAGCACGTCGGCGAGGCGAACCATTTCGCGGTCGGAGTTCGGTACCTCGATGCCCACCGCGGACTTACCCGGAATGGGGGCCAGGAGACGGACGTTGTCGGTAGCCACTGCATAGGCGATGTTGCGGGCGAGCGCGGTGATCTTCTCGACCTTCACGCCTGGGCCGAGTTCGACCTCGTACCGCGTCACTGTCGGGCCTCGGGTGAATCCGGTAACGGCGGCGTCGATCTTGAACTGTTCGAGGACCTCGCTGATCGCTTCGATCATCGCGTCGTTCGCAGAACTGCGGAGCTTGGGCGGGTCCCCTTCGATCAGCAACGTCGTCGGAGGGAGGTTGTAGTCGCCGTCGGTGACCCGATCGGTGACGAAGTGTTCCTTCTCCTCCGGCTCCGGTTCGGGTTTCGGCACAGGCTTGGCGATAGGGACGGAACGGGCCGGCACCTTGGGGCGCGGCGCCGGAGTCTCCACGACGGGCGCGGCAGCAGCCACGACGGGCTCGTCGGGTACTGCGGTGTCGTCGGCGTTCCACAGACCGAGTACTTCGGTCTTCTTGTCGCCGGATTCGAACTCGTCCGTCGGGTAGTTGTCGATCGGTGCGCGTCGGCTGGTCCGCTTGGCGGGCTTGAGCGGTGGCTCGGCGTAGGTGTCGACCGGGTAGCCGTCGGCGTCGAACAGTGAAGGATCGTAAGCAGATTCGCCGTAGTGGTGCTCGCCATCCTCGTCGAATTCGGATCCGTAGTCGCCGTATTCGTCCGAGCGATACGAGGCACCGAAGAAGGACTGGAACTTGCTCGGCACCTCACGCAGCGTGGTTCCGGTCAGAAGGAGGATTCCGAATCCGGCGGCGATGACCAGCAGCGGCGCAGACAGCCAGACGGTGAGCCCGTTGGTGAGCGGGCCCCCCACGACGTACCCGACGAACCCTGCTCCGTTGGAGCGACCGGTGGAGTCTGTCGGTGAACCCGAGATGATGTGCCAGAGGCCGAGCGCCGGCAGACCGACCAGCAACGATCCCATGATCAGTCGGGGGCGGATCTCAGGTTTCGGTTCTGTGCGCATCAACAGGATCGCGAGGCCGACGCCGACGATGGGGAGCACGGCCGAGGCCGCGCCGAAGATAGCGCGCACAAGGGTGTCGATGCCGCCGCCGATCGGACCACCGGCCTTGAACCAGACGCCGCCGGCGATGACGACGCTGAATGCGATCAGGCCGAGCGCTATTCCGTCGCGGCGGTGGCCGGCTTCGATCTCGCCGACCTTACTGACGGTGCGTGTGGTGGCGCCGACGCCGCGGGCAGCCAGGGACCACCCGGCTCCGATTCCCTTGCCGACAGCCGCCAACGGGCTGGCCCGCTGAGACGTTTTCGATACCGGGCGGCGCGCGGCCGACGACGTACCGGAGGCCTTCTTGGGCGCTGGCTTGGAGCCTTTGCCCGAGGCCGGGCGCCCACCAGCCCTGGCCGAAGTCGTGACGTTCCGAGGAGTCGACACGGTCCGTGTGGTGCGCGAGGTGCGAGGTTTTGCGGTCGTGCGCGCACTCGGAGTGGAGGCTGACGACCTGGTCGATGCCCTGGACGTGGACGTGCTTGTACTGGATCCCCGGGCGCTCGACTTACCTGCCATGGAGTTCAGGCTAGTCTGTGCGACCCCATCTGGACCATCCGCAACACCAGCAACACTGGTCGCGAGTGCGAAACGTGATCTTCGCAACCCGTCGTTCGAGCGCCACTCAGGTAGAAAAAGGCAATCAGAAACTGCGATCGAGCGCCATCACGGATTGGACGTCGGCCAGTTCACCTTTGGCTTCGATCTTCACTTCGTTGCGACCGAATGCGTGCAGCAGCAACTCGGCGGGTTCGCCCTGCAAGACAACACTGCGAGAGCCGGATTTATGGACGACCGCACTCTCGCCGGAGGGAAGTTCGAAAATTACCTCGACAGCAGCCTTGCGGTAGCCCATCTTGCCGATCTGGCGTGCGTACTTCCACAGCTGAGCCTGCCGACCCTCCGACAACGGACGCGGCGCCCAGTTCAGATGTGCGCGGCGTACATCTTCGTGGTGAACGAACATCTCGGTGGTGTTGACCTGCGCGTCGAGCCAGTACATCGGCGACCATCGCGGCGGCCCGCTCCGAACGTCGTCGAGGATCTCCTCCCACGGACGCGCCGCTGCGGCCTTTCGAACGCTCTCGGTGTGACCGGCAAGAGGGCTCAACATGATTCCGGGAGCGGCGTCGAGACGCCGCTCCCGGACAATCAGATGTGCTGCCAGGTCACGATTGGTCCACTCCCCACACAGTGTCGGAGCATCGGGGCCGAACTCGACCATGCTGTCCACCAGGGCGAGTCGTTCGTCATGAGCGAAGGTCACCTTCGCCAAAGTACTCGAACCGGACCGGGTTCGAGCGGAAGCGACCTGCTGTGCCGAATCTACGGAACCGCGATGACCGTCGGAATGATCATCGGACGGCGGCGGTACTTGTCCGCGACCCAGCGTCCGACGACGCGGCGCACGGACTGCGCGATGCGATGAGCGTCGATGACGCCTTCGCTCGCCAATCGGGCCAGGTCCGATTCCACGAGATCCGCGGCGGCCTTGAGTGCCGTCGGATCGTCGGAGAAACCGCGGCCGGACACCTCGGGAGTGCTGACTGCGCGTCCTGTCGACTCGTTGATGACGATGGTGATGGCGATGAAGCCGCCTTCACCGAGTACGAGTCGATCGGAGAGCGTCGGCTCGCCGACGTCACCGACTGAAAGACCGTCGACGTAGACGTGTCCGACCGGTACGCGTCCGACGATCTCGGCGAGGCCGTCGACCATGTCGACCACGACGCCGTCCTCGGCCAGCACGATGCGCTCTTCCGGAACGCCGGTGGCCTTGGCAAGGGCGGCGTTGGCACGCAGGTGCCGCCATTCACCGTGGACGGGCATGGCGTTGGTGGGCCGAACCGCGTTGTACAGGTAGAGCAACTCACCGGCGGACGCGTGGCCCGAGACGTGAACCTTGGCGCTCTGCTGCGTCACGACGGTGGCACCGCGCTTGGCCAAGCCGTTGACCACGGCAAAAACGGAGTTCTCGTTACCCGGAATCAGCGAGGATGCGAGAACGACCAGGTCGTTGGCACGGATGTTGATCTGGCGGTGTTCGCCGCGTGCCATCCGCGAGAGCGCTGCCAACGGCTCACCCTGCGAACCCGTCGAAATGAGCACCAGGCGATCGTCGGGAAGGGTGGCGGCGGTGTCGATGTCGACGACCAGTCCGTCTGGCACCGTGAGGTAGCCGAGATCCTGGGCGATCTGCATGTTGCGGACCATCGAGCGGCCGACGAAGACGATGCGACGGTTGTACCGAGCGGCAACGTCGACGACCTGCTGGATGCGGTGCACGTGGCTGGCGAACGATGCCACGATGACGCGCTGCTTCGCCTTGCCGATGACGTTGTCGAGCACTCCCCCGATTTCACGCTCGGGCGTGACGAATCCCGGGACCTCGGCGTTGGTCGAGTCCACGAGGAACAGGTCGACACCCTCGTCGCCCAGGCGGGAGAAACCGGCGAGGTCGGTCAAGCGGCCGTCGAGAGGCAGCTGATCGAGCTTGATGTCACCGGTGTGCAGTACAACTCCGGCGTCGGTGCGAATCGCGATCGCGAGCGCGTCGGGAATCGAGTGGTTGACGGCGAAGTACTCGCAGTCGAACGGGCCGTGAGTGGTGGTGTTTCCTTCGACGACCTCGACGAGGTTCGGTCGCAGGCGATGCTCGCGGCACTTGGCGGCAACGAGGGCGAGAGTGAACTTCGCGCCGATGACCGGAATGTCCGCGCGCAGGCGCAGCAAGAACGGCAGAGCACCGATGTGATCCTCGTGGCCGTGAGTCAAGATGACGGCTTCGACGTCGTCCATACGGTCTTCGATGTAGCGGAAGTCCGGGAGGATCAGGTCGACGCCGGGCTGCTGGTCCTCGGGGAACAGCACACCGCAGTCGACGATCAGCAACTTGCCGCGGTGCTCGAACACCGTCATGTTGCGACCGATTTCGCCGATGCCACCGAGAGCGACGATGCGCAGACCTGATGCCGGCGCCTTCGGGGGTGTTCCGAGGCGACCGGTGGGATCGACGGCCGGACGGTTCTCGGGGCGCTTGTTTCCGCGCCCGTTGCCCGCCTTCGACGCTGCCGGACGGTTGCCGCCGGCAGATTTGCGTGGCGACCTGTCTTCGGTCGATTTCTTGGGTGCAGCAGATTTGGTGGCGGCGGACTTGGTCGCTGCAGATTTGGCTGCTGCGGCCTTCTTGGGCGGGGCGGCTGCGGCGGGGGCCGCTTCTGCCGCCGGCGCAGCTGGTGCCTCTACCGGTGCGGCCTTCGCGGCCGTCTCGGGAGCCGGAGGCGAAGGCGGACCGGCTTGACGACTGGCACTACGACGTCGGGGGGGACGGGTCATTTACAAAACTCCTGCCGCATGCAGATCGGCGGCAAGACCGTCGATCTGCTCTTTAGTGGGTGCAACCTGCGGAAGGCGTGGTTCTCCGACATCGATTCCGATGAGTCGCAGACCCGCCTTCGAAGCGCTGACACCGCCGAGGCGGGCAACGGAACGAATCACAGGGATCAAACTGAGGTTTATCTCGCGTGCGCGGGCGATGTCGCCGGACACGAACGCGGTGTGGAGGTCGCGGAGGCGACCCGGAACGAGATGGCCGATGACGCTGACGAAGCCGGTAGCACCGACAGCGAGCCACGGCAGGTTCAGCGGGTCGTCACCGGAGAAGAACTGAAGCTCGGTGGTGCCGATCAACTCTGCGCCGGCGTTGAGGTCACCCTTGGCATCCTTGACGGCCTTGATCCGCGGGTGCTCGGCGAGTCGGCGGATCGTTTCGGTCTCGATGGGGACGACGGAGCGGGGCGGAATGTCGTACAACATGACGGGCAGGTCGGTCGCGTTGGCGACGGCGGTGAAGTGTGCAAAGAGTCCGGCCTGGGGCGGACGCGAGTAGTACGGGGTGACGACGAGCAGACCGTGCGCACCGGCGCGAGCCGCGTCACGGGCGAGTTCGACACTGTGGGCGGTGTCGTTGCTCCCGGCGCCTGCAACGATCTTCGCGCGGTTGCCGACGGCGTCGATCACTGCGCGGAGCAGGTCGAGCTTCTCGGACTCGGTGGTGGTGGGAGACTCACCGGTCGTGCCGGCAAGAACGAGGCCGTCGCAGCCGTTGTCGACGAGATGGGCTGCGAGGCGCACTCCCGCGTCGACGTCCAACTTCCCGTCGGCAGTGAACGGGGTCACCATCGCAACGGAAATGGTGCCGAACGGACGCTCGACAAGAGAAGCGGAATCACCGTAGGTCATGGTCAGAAGGTTACCCGGTTCAGCTCTTACTTCTGCACACGAGTCACGACTCGGCCGCAAATGCACTGACGGCGATTTCCGATCCGTCGCTTCCGCGGAGAATCTCGTAGTCCCCGAACACATTTGGGGCGACGTCACGAAGCTGACGTAGGCACTCGATCGCGACTCGCCGGATCTCGACGTCGGCATGTTCGGTGGCGCGCATCTCGACGAAGTGCCGCCAGGCCCGATAGTTCCCGGTCACGACCAAGCGCGTCTCGGTTGCGTTGGGCAGCACCGAGCGCGCAGCTTGCCTGGCTTGCTTCCCACGCATCGGGGCACCGGGCACTGATTGCAATTTCCCCTCGAGGGCGGTCAGCAGTTCGCCGTAAGCGCGACGGCTCTCGTCGGTGGCAGACAGAAACAGTGATTCGAGCTCGGGATCACCTTCGACCGCGGGAGGCACGACAACGTTCGCATCATTCTCGCGAACGAATCGCTGCGAGAGTTGCGAGTACGAGAAGTGCCGGTGACGAATCAATTCGTGAGTGCACGAGCGCGAGATACCAGTGATGTAGAAGCTCACCGTCGCGTGCTCTAGCACCGAAACGTGTCCGACCTCGAGCAGATGTCTGAGGTAGCCGGCGTTGGTTGCGGTTCGCGGATTCGGCTTGGACCAACTCTGGTAGCAGGCTCGGCCGGAGAACTCGACGAGCGCTTCGCCGCCGTCCGCGTCCGTCTCCCACGGAATGTCCTCGGGCGGGAAGAACTCGGACTTCGCCACCAACTGCACTTTCAGCGACACCGTGTTCGGCACAACCCACTCCTCGACAAGCACGAAACGACCAGCACGAAACCCGGGCGCCGTTCGCCTCAGGTGCTGGGCAACTCTATAGCGGTTGCGCTCCCCCGAGATCGAGTGACGTCACCACACCCTTGACTGACGTCACTTTTGACGCCACTCTGGTGTCATGGACATTTCGGAGTACACCGCGAAGCTGCAGAATGACCTCGTCACCGCAGCCGAACTCGGCGACGATCACACGCGCCGGATTGCGGCGTCGTTGTCCGCCGCCATCGAACCCTCGGTCCGCCTGGTCTTGTTGGCCGCGGCGACGGAGTTGGCCAAGGAGATCGGGACCAAACTCGACGGCCGCGAGGTCAGGGTCAATCTCGACGGCAACGAGATCGTGACCGACGTCGTCCGCCCGACGAATTCGACCGGCGGCGAGGGCGGAAACGAGAAGGCAGACGACGAGAAGAAGGACTCCACTTACTCGTTCGACGACGTCAGCGGCGATATCAGCCGAGTGACGTTGAGGATGATGGAGCAGATCAAAGCCCGCGCCGAGGAGGCAGCCAATCAGAACGGAGTCTCCCTCAACTCGTGGGTTTCACAAGCCGTTCAGGGCGCATTGCGGGACCAGATGCGCAAGAACGGCATGGACTAGTTCGACGCCACCCTGATCGCCGATGATCTAATTGCGCAACTGCAGTAATCACGAACCGTTGCCGCAAGGCGAGAAGGAGCACGTTCATGGCCGTTTCGGGCGTCAAGGAATTCGAGATCAAGGCTGATCCGGCGACGGTGATGAAGGCCGTAGCTGCAGTCGATCGGCTGCCGGAGTGGTCGTCTGCGCACAAGAAGATCACCATCGAGAGCACCCACGACGACGGTCGACCCCATCGCGTTCGCATGGCCGTGTCCATTCTGGGAATCAACGACGAGCAGGTAGTCGACTACACCTTCGAGGGCGACGACAAGGTGACCTGGACACTCGTCGAGAGCGGCCAGCAGAACCAGCAGGACGGCTCGTACGTCTTGACTCCCACCGACGGTGGAACCAAGGTCACCTTCGAACTGACCATCGATCCCAAGATCCCGCTGCCGGGCTTCCTGGTGAAGAAGGCGCAGAAGACGGCCCTGGAAACTGCAAGCAAGGGCCTGACGAAGTTCGTCGAAAACTTCTGAGCGCACACGCAATTCAGGCGGCCCTTACTTCGGCGTTCATCGCCGGGTAGGGGCCGTTTGCTGTGAAGCCCAGCTGCGATTTCTCGGAAGTTCTTGCCGATGTTGAACATTCGCCGGTAGCCGTGGACCGCCCGGAGTAACGTCGGCCGCGTGTCCGCCGAGACCGCAGAGCCCAACTCCATGGCACCCGTGCGCATCCTCGTCTACAGCGACGACGCACACACCCGCGAGCAAGTTCGGCTCGCTCTCGGAGAGCGCCCACATCCTTCGATGCCCACCATCGACTACGTCGAGGTCGCGACCGCGCCGATCGTCGTCGACAAGCTCGATGCCGGCGGAATCGATCTCGCCATCCTCGACGGCGAGGCGAGTCCGGCGGGCGGCATGGGCGTCGCGAAACAACTCAAGGACGAGATCGTCGACTGTCCGCCGATCCTCGTACTGACCGGTCGACCCGACGATGCGTGGCTGGCGTCGTGGTCGCGAGCGGAAGCCTCAGTGCCGCAGCCGATAGATCCGATGGAACTCTCTTCCACCGTCATCGCGCTTCTGCGTCGGCAACTGAGCCGGTGAGCACCCGTTGCAGCGGTGATTCGTTGCGGCGCCGACTACTTCGGACTTTCGAGAGCGAAACTCGGCACCTCGAAAATCAACCCAATGTCGGAGGCCTCCCCTAGTGTGGGTGTCGCAGGTCACATAAGTGTCGAATTGCTGGCAGTATCGAAATCGAGCGGCACCTTCGGGTTAACGGCACCTTCGGGTTAACGGCACCTTCGGGCTAGGCGGACATCCGCACAGCGGAGAGGAGTTCGGGTGAGATGAACGCTTACATCCCCATTCTCGTTCTCGGGGTCATCGCGATGGCCTTCGCTGTGGTGTCGGTTGTTCTCGCGTCCGTGGTCGGCCCGAAGCGGTACAACAGGGCGAAACTCGAAGCCTACGAATGCGGAATCGAACCGGCACCCCGTACCGCTGGTGGCGGACGGTTTCCCGTCAAGTTCTATCTGACGGCAATGCTGTTCATCATCTTCGACATCGAGATCGTTTTCCTCTATCCGTGGGCGGTGCATTTCGATTCGCTCGGTTTGTTCGGCCTCGCGGCGATGGGCCTTTTCATAGTCAACGTCTCGGTGGCATACGCATACGAATGGCGACGAGGCGGTCTCGGTTGGGACTAGCTCAGCGAACACAGGAACAGCACACACGAGTCAGACAAAACCGGTCACACCGCAGCTGTTACGACTGAAAAGAGTCGGATATGGGTCTCGAAGAAAAGCTCCCCAGCGGATTTCTACTGACCACGGTCGAGGGCCTGGCAGGTTATGCCCGCAAAGGATCACTGTGGCCTGCCACCTTCGGGCTCGCGTGCTGCGCCATCGAGATGATGGCAACCACGTCGGGTCGCTTCGACCTGGCGCGGTTCGGTATGGAGGCATTCCGCGCGTCGCCGCGACAGGCAGACCTTCTGATCGTGGCCGGGCGGGTCAGTCAAAAGATGGGCCCGGTACTTCGTCAGGTCTACGACCAGATGGCCGAGCCGAAATGGGTTCTGGCCATGGGTGTATGCGCGTCGTCCGGCGGAATGTTCAACAACTACGCAGTGGTTCAGGGCGTCGACCACATCGTGCCGGTCGACATCTACTTGCCCGGCTGTCCGCCGCGGCCGGAGATGCTCCTGAACGCGATCATCGAACTGCACCGAAAGATCCAGGAAATGCCCCTCGGCGTGAACCGCGAAGAGGCACGCGCGGCAGCCGAGCGCGCCGCACTGGCATCCACCCCCACCATCGACATGAAGGGGCTGCTGCGATGACCTCGGGTAACACCGGCGCGAGAGGGATGTTCGGGGTCCGCGGCACTGGCGACACCTCGGGCTACAGCAGGCTTGCCCCTCCGATCTCTCTAGAGGACAAGGCTTCTCGACCCTTCGGCGGTTATTTCGATGCAGTCGCGGATTCGTTGGACGCGGCATTGAGCAGCGCGGGTGGCACTTTCACCGCTGCAGTCGAGCGTGTGGTGATCTTTCGAGACGAGATGACGCTGCACGTCGAACGCTCCCACTTGCCGCAGGTTGCGCGAAGACTGCGCGACGAACCGGACCTTCGCTTCGAGCTCTGCCTGGGTGTCGACGGAGTGCACTACCCGCAGGACACCGGTCGTGAACTGCACGCCGTGTATCCACTTGCCTCGATTACGCACAACCGCCGAATCAGGCTGGAAGTATCTGTGCCGGATTCCGATCCGCATATTCCGTCGATCGTCGGGATCTACCCGACCAATGACTGGCATGAACGCGAGACGTACGACTTCTTCGGGATCGTCTTCGACGGTCATCCGGCCCTGACCCGCATCGAGATGCCCGACGACTGGAAAGGCCACCCCCAGCGGAAGGACTATCCGCTCGGCGGTATCCCGGTCGAGTACAAGGGCGCCCAGACTCCGCCTCCCGACGAGCGTAGGTCGTACAACTGATGAACGAGACGACAGGAAGCAACTCCGGTGCCACGACGGAAACCGTCGTCACGGCATCGGGTCAGGACTGGGACGACATCGTCACCGCGGCCGCCCGCCAGCGAACCGGCGAGGCGGAACGGATCGTGGTCAACATGGGCCCACAGCATCCGTCCACTCACGGGGTCTTGCGCCTCATTCTCGAGATCGAGGGTGAGACGGTCGTGGAAGCTCGATGTGGAATCGGCTACCTGCACACCGGAATCGAGAAGAATCTCGAATTCCGGAACTGGACGCAGGGCGTCACTTTCGTTACTCGAATGGACTACCTGTCACCGTTCTTCAACGAAACCGCGTACTGCCTCGGAGTCGAGAAACTTCTCGACATCACCGACGACATTCCCGAGCGAGCCACCGTCATTCGCGTCATGATGATGGAACTCAATCGGATCTCCTCACATCTCGTGGCCCTGGCGACCGGCGGAATGGAACTCGGCGCCGTAACGGCGATGCTGTTCGGATTCCGCGAACGCGAATTGATTCTGGACGTGTTCGAGACGATCACCGGACTGCGGATGAATCACGCCTACATCAGGCCTGGTGGTCTCGCTCAGGATCTACCCGACGGGTCGGTCGCGAAGGTTCGGGAATTGTTGAAGGTCCTACCGAAACGGTTACGTGACGTCGAACTGATGCTCAGCGACAACTCCATCTGGAAAGCACGTACCCAGGGAATCGGATATCTCGATCTCACCGGCTGTATGGCGCTCGGGGTGACGGGGCCGGTCCTTCGCGCCACAGGTCTCCCCCACGATCAGCGTCGAGCGCAGCCGTACTGCGGCTACGAGAACTACGAGTTCGACGTAGTGACACACGACGGATCCGATTGCTACGGAAGGTACGTCATCCGCGTCGAGGAGATGAAGGAGTCCCTCAAGATCGTGGAGCAGTGCCTCGACAAGCTACAACCGGGCCCGGTCATGGTGGACGACAAGAAGATCGCCTGGCCTGCCGATCTCGCTGTGGGACCGGATGGCCTCGGCAACTCGCAGAAGCACATCGCCAAGATCATGGAGTCCTCCATGGAAGGTCTGATTCACCATTTCAAACTGGTCACCGAGGGTATCCGCGTGCCGCCAGGTCAGGTGTACGTCGCCGTCGAGTCTCCGCGTGGCGAACTGGGGGTGCACATGGTCAGCGACGGGGGAACCCGGCCGTACCGCGTCCATTTCCGGGACCCGTCGTTCACCAACCTTCAGGCAGTAGCCGCGATGTGTGAGGGAGGCATGGTGTCCGACGTGATCGCTTCGGTTGCCAGTATCGATCCCGTCATGGGCGGAGTGGACCGATGACCGGCCCGAACAGCTCGTCACGCGTGTTCATCGAACTCGGGCCGCGCCCGGAGGAGCCCACGCAATTGGTACGCCATGGCGCACGATCGAGCTATCCACCCGACGTACTCGCCCGACTCGACGCCGACGCCGAAACCGTCATCGCTCGCTACCGTGAGCCTGACGCCGCCGCGACCACCAGTCGATCCGCCCTCTTGCCGCTCCTTCATCTCGTGCAATCCGAGGACGGGTACATCACCCCGGCTGGGATCGATTTCTGCAGTGCCAAGCTGGGTTTGACGGGCGCCGAGGTCGCCGCAGTTTCCACCTTCTACTCCATGTATCGCCGGGGGCCGACGGGTGAGTATCTGGTCGGAGTCTGCACCAACACGCTGTGCGCGATCATGGGCGGCGACGACATCCTCGCGGCACTCGAAGAGCACCTGGGCTCGACAGGCTCCAGAGATGAAGGTGGACACTCCATCTCGACGTCCGACGGTAAGATCACCCTCGAACACATCGAGTGCAATGCGGCGTGCGACTACGCCCCCGTCATGATGATCAACTGGGAGTTCTTCGACAATCAGACCCCGGAATCGGCGCGCTCACTCGTCGATGCGCTCCGCGCCGGAGAGCGCGTGACACCCGATCGCGGTGCCACGCTGTGCTCGTTCCGGCAGACTGCGCGCACTCTGGCTGGTTTTCCGGATACGCGAATCGAGGCAGCCGAAGCGCAGACCGTCGGCGATGCAACTCTTGCCGGACTACGTATCAGCCGATCTCTCGACGACAATCCACCCGGCTCGGCTTCCGCGGCCGACGCTCCCGGCGAAGGGAAGTGACATGACACTCGCCCCCGTCCTGAGTCGATACTGGGATCAACCGAATTCATGGACCCTCGACAGCTACCTTCGCCGCGACGGCTACCAGGCGCTGCGCAAAGCGCTGGCCACGCCCCCCGACGCCGTGATCGAAACCGTCAAGGACGCGGGCCTGCGCGGACGTGGCGGCGCGGGCTTCCCGACAGGCCTCAAGTGGAGCTTCATCCCCCAGGTCTCCGCAGACAAGCCAGGAGACGGCAAGCCTCACTACCTCGTCGTCAATGCCGACGAGTCCGAACCGGGCACATGCAAGGACATGCCGTTGATGATGGCGACCCCACACACGTTGGTGGAGGGAGTGATCATCGCGGCCTACGCAATTCGAGCAGCGAAGGCGTTCATCTACGTCAGAGGTGAGGTTGTCCCGGTTCTGCGACGCCTGCAGACCGCTGTCGCCGAGGCTTACGCGGCCGGATATCTGGGCCGCAACGTCCTCGGTTCGGGTTTCGATCTGGATCTCGTCGTCCATGCCGGAGCCGGCGCCTATATCTGTGGGGAAGAGACGGCCCTCCTCGATTCGTTGGAGGGACGACGCGGTCAGCCTCGACTGCGGCCGCCGTTCCCCGCTGTCGCCGGTCTCTATGCCTGCCCGACCGTCGTCAACAACGTCGAGTCCATCGCGAGTGTTCCGTCGATCGTCCTGGGCGGCCCGGAGTGGTTCCGATCGATGGGAAGTGAGAAGTCACCGGGATTCACGCTGTATTCGCTCTCGGGTCATGTCACCACCCCCGGCCAGTACGAGGCTGAACTCGGGATCACCTTGCGCGAGCTGCTCGAATACGCAGGCGGGGTCCGCGCTGGACACACCCTCAAATTCTGGACTCCCGGCGGATCCTCGACACCGATCTTCACCGACGAACATCTCGATGTCCCACTCGACTACGAGGGCGTCGGCGCCGCGGGATCCATGCTCGGTACCAAGGCCTTGCAGATATTCGACGAGACAACCTGCATCGTGCGTGCGGTGTTGCGATGGACCGAGTTCTACGCTCACGAATCCTGCGGTAAATGCACGCCGTGCCGCGAAGGCACGTACTGGCTGGTGCAGATCTTGCGTCGGCTCGAAGGCGGAACAGGAACCGAGGCCGATCTCACCAAACTTCTCGATATCTCGGACACGATCCTCGGAAAGTCCTTCTGCGCGTTGGGTGATGGAGCGACCAGCCCGATCATGTCTTCCTTGAAGTACTTCCGCGAGGAATACGTAGCGCATTTCGACGGTAACGGATGCCCGTTCGATCCTCACCGGTCCGTTCTCGCGACAGGAGCGTTCGTCTCATGACTGCAGCCGACGCCGCCACTGGAACCGATGCGGCACCGCCGACCGATCTCGTCACCCTCACCATCGACGGCCGGGAACTCCAGGTCCCCAAGGGCACGTTGATCATTCGCGCTGCGGAGATGATCGGCACCCAGATTCCGCGGTTCTGCGATCATCCTCTTCTGGACCCGGTCGGTGCTTGCCGCCAGTGCATCGTGGAAGTCGAGGGTCAACGCAAGCCGGTGGCGTCCTGCACGACACCGGTTGCGGACGGAATGGTCGTCACCACACAGCTCACGTCGCCTGTGGCCGAGAAGGCGCAACGCGGGGTGATGGAACTCCTGCTCATCAACCACCCTCTGGACTGCCCCGTGTGCGACAAGGGCGGCGAGTGTCCGCTCCAGAACCAGGCGATGTCGACCGGTCGCACCGAATCCCGGTTCGGTGAGGAGAAAAGGACCTACCCCAAGCCCATCCCCCTCTCGTCCGAGATCCTCCTCGACCGCGAGCGTTGTGTCCTCTGCGCCAGGTGCACGCGATTCTCGAGTCAGATCGCCGGCGACCCGTTCATCGATCTCCTCGAGCGCGGCGCGCTTCAACAGGTCGGAATCTACGCCAACGAGCCCTTCGAGTCCTACTTCTCGGGCAACACCATCCAGGTTTGCCCGGTCGGCGCGCTCACCAGTACGGCATACCGATTCCGGGCGCGACCGTTCGATCTGGTGTCCAGCCCCAGCGTGTGTGAACACTGCGCCGACGGATGTGCTCAGCGCACCGACCACCGTCGCGGAAAGGTTCTCCGTCGTCTCGCCGGGGACGACCCCGACGTCAACGAGGAATGGAACTGCGACAAGGGGCGCTTCGCTTTCACGTACACGACCCAAGGTGATCGGATCACCACTCCCCTGATCCGCAATGCTGACGGCGAATTGATTCCGGCGTCGTGGCCCATGGCACTCGACCTCGTTGCGCGATCCTTCGCGCAGGCCCGCGGTGACGCAGGCGTACTCGTCGGCGGACGCTCTACCTTGGAGGACGCCTACGCCTACGGTAAGTTCGCGCGAGTTGCTCTCGCTACCAACAACATCGACTTCCGAATCCGCGCTCACTCAGCCGAAGAGGAAGATTTCCTCTCAGCTCACGTCGCTGGCCGCACACTTGAAGGGTCGGTGACGTACCAGGACCTCGAATCTGCCCCGACCGCGTTGCTGGTAGCTCTCGAGCCAGAGGAGGAGTCACCGATCATCTTCCTGCGACTGCGCAAGGCCGCACGTTTCGGCAAGACGGCGGTGCTCTCCAGCGCGCCATTCGCTACGCGCGGCCTGCAGAAGATGGGCGGTGGTCTACTTCGGACCGTACCCGGAAGTGAAGCAGCTCTGATGGATTCGTTGTCCCACCCCAGCAGTGAGGAGGGTCAGCTCCTCCGGCAGCCCGGTGCTGTGATCCTGCTGGGTGAGCGACTGAGTGCGGTAGTAGGCGGCTTCGCCGCGGCGCTGCGACTCGCCGAATCGACGGGAGCATCTCTCGCTTGGGTCCCACGCCGCGCTGGTGATCGCGGCGCCGTCGAGGCCGGCGCGCTACCGGGATTGCTTCCCGGCGGACGCCCCGTTGCGGACCCGGCAGCACGTCAGGAGGTGGAATCAGTGTGGGGGGCCTCCATCCCGGCATCCGACGGTCGCGACGCCGCGAGTCTGCTGGATCCGGGGCAGACGACTGCTGCGCTTCTTGTCGGCGGCGTCGAGTTGAGTGATCTCCCGAACCCGGCGAAGGCAAGGGCCGCGATCGAAGCCGCAGGGTTCGTTGTGAGTTTGGAGGTCCGTCACAGCGGAGTCACCGAACTCGCCGACGTCGTCTTCCCGGTGGCACCGGTCGCCGAGAAGCCCGGAACCTTCCTCGACTGGGAAGGCCGCGAGCGCGTGTTCGACACCGCGTTGAGAACGACAGGAGTAATGCCGGATCAGCGCGTTCTCCACGCGATCGCAGCCGAGATGGGCATCGATCTGGGCCTACCCGACGCAGATTCCGCACGCTCGGAGATACACCGCCTCGGAGCTTGGTCCGGATCGCGCCCCACCTCGCCTCAGGTCCCGTCAGGCACCATGCCCACACCGGCACTGGGCGAGGCAGTGTTGTCGAGTTGGCGAATGTTGCTCGACAACGGCCGATTGCAAGACGGCGAGCCCAACCTGGCGGGTACGGCACGGCCGTCGCTCGTGCGTTTGTCGGCCGAGACCGCTGCCGAGATCGGCGCCGACAACGGCGATCACGTTGCGGTGTCGACTGAATCCGGTTCCATCACATTACCGTTGGAGATCACCGACCTCCCGCCTCGAACAGTCTGGCTCCCGCTCAATTCACCGGGTAGCACGATCTACGAAACGCTCTGCGTCACCGCGGGGTCCGTGGTGAAGATTGCGAAGGCGGGAGCGCAATGAACACCCACGAGTACGGGACGGTCGCAGCTCCGGTCGACCTGTCGGCGTTCGGGCACGACCCGTGGTGGTTGGTGATCGGCAAGGCTCTCGCAATCTTCGTGTTCCTCGTACTCACCCCGCTGGTGGCGATCTACGCGGAACGAAAGGTCATGGCACGCATGCAGATGCGTGTCGGACCGAACCGCGTCGGCCCCCGTGGAATGCTCCAGAGCCTCGCTGACGGAATCAAGCTCGCCCTCAAGGAGGGCATCACACCGACCGGCGCCGACAAACCGATCTACCTCCTCGCGCCCGTCATCGCGGTCGTGCCCGCCTTCATGGCTTTTGCTGTCATCCCGTTCGGTCCACAGGTGTCGATTTTCGGAACCCGGTCACCCCTGCAACTGACCGATCTACCGGTCGGCGTTCTGTACATCCTGGCCGTCACTTCTATCGGTGTGTACGGGATCGTCCTTGCCGGCTGGTCTTCGGGATCGACGTATCCCCTACTGGGCGCACTTCGATCGACCGCGCAGGTCATCTCGTACGAGGTAGCGATGGGCCTGTCTTTCGCTGCCGTTTTCCTCTACGCCGGCACGATGTCCACGTCCGGCATCGTCGACGCCCAACAGGGAGCCTGGTACGTCTTTCTCCTCCTGCCGTCCTTCCTGATCTACGTGACAGCCATGGTCGGCGAAACCAACAGGGCTCCCTTCGACCTTCCCGAGGCCGAAGGTGAGCTGGTAGGTGGGTTCCACACCGAGTACTCCTCCCTCAAGTTCGCGATGTTCATGCTGGCCGAGTACGTGAACATGGTGACGGTATCCGCACTGGCCACCACGCTGTTTCTGGGCGGGTGGCACGCACCGTTCCCGTTCAATCTTTGGGACGGCGCCAATTCCGGTTGGTGGCCGGTGCTGTGGTTTGTCGCGAAAGTGTGGGGCTTCCTCTTCGTATTCATCTGGTTGCGCAGCACGCTTCCTCGATTGCGCTACGACCAGTTCATGAATCTCGGCTGGAAGGTTCTGATCCCAGCAGCTTTGGTATGGGTGATGGTGATCGCGACCGTTCGTGCGTTCCGCAACGAGGGCTACAACACCTGGGTCGTACTTCTCTGCGTCGCACTGGTTCTCGGAGCTGCGCTCCTGATCGTGTTGGCCGGGACTTACCGCGGCCGACGCCGAACTGCCGCGTTGGTCACCGCTTCGGGGACCTTGCCTTTCGATGCAATGTCGGGCGGCTTCCCGGTTCCACCGCTGCCTGGTCAAAAACTGCCTGGTCAAAAACTGCCTGGTCAAAAACTGCCTGGTCAGAACGTGCCACCGCCTCGACGCACAGATGTTTCCGACACATCGGAGGACTCCCATGCCTGAATTCCTCGGACCTATCGCGGGTTTCGGAGTGACGCTCTCGACCATGTTCAAGAAAGCCGAGACCGAGTTCTATCCGGAGGAGAAGCGCCCCACCGCGCCCGGATACCACGGTCGCCATCAACTCAACCGGTATGCGGACGGACTCGAGAAGTGCATCGGTTGCGAACTGTGTGCCTGGGCCTGCCCCGCCGACGCGATCTATGTCGAGGGTGCTGACAACACCGAAGAAGAACGGTTCTCCCCCGGAGAGCGCTACGGGCAGGTGTATCAGATCAACTACCTGCGGTGCATCGGCTGCGGCCTCTGCGTCGAGGCCTGCCCCACTCGGGCCCTCACGATGACCAACGAGTACGAGATGGTCGACGACAATCGAGCTGGATTGATCTACGAGAAGGACCGATTGCTCGCGCCCCTGAAACCCGACATGACAGCGCCACCACACGCGCTGCGTCCCGGCACAACTCAGGACGACTACTACCGCGGCGACATCACAGCAGTACCCGAACAAGCAGCACCCGAACAAACAGCACCCGAACAGCCAGCACCCGAGCGAGAGCCGAACCCGGAGACCGAGAAATGATCGCGGCGGTCACGACCACGATCCTGGCGGAGGGAACGATGACATCGACCTCCACCGGCGAGGCGGTGCAGTTCTGGATCCTCGGAACCCTTGCGGTGATCAGCGCTTTGGGTGTCGTCGCCGCTCCCAAGGCCGTCTACTCTGCACTCTTCCTTGCGATGACGATGATCATTCTGGCCGTGTTCTACATCGTCCAGGGCGCGCTGTTCCTGGGTGTCGTCCAGATCGTCGTCTATACCGGCGCGGTGATGATGTTGTTCTTGTTCGTCCTGATGCTGGTGGGCGTGGATTCTTCGGACTCCCTGGTCGAAACGCTACGCGGACAACGAGTCAGCGCGATCGTGATCGGCGTCGGATTCGGGCTACTCCTTATCGGCGGCCTCGGAAATGCGTCGATCTCGGGCTTCACCGGATTCACCGGACTCGACCAGGGCAACATCGACGCACTCGCCGATCTCATCTTCATCCGCTACGTCTGGGCCTTCGAACTGACCGGCGCACTGCTGATCACGGCGACACTCGGCGCAATGATGCTCGCACACCGGGAGAAGATCGGAGCCACACTCAGCCAACGCGAACTCTCCAAGCAACGATTCGCGTACCTGGGCAGCGATGAAGACAATCCCGAAAAGGGCTCGGCCACTCCACTCCCCAGTCCCGGCGTGTACGCACGTCACAACGCAGTGGACATGCCGGCCTTGTTGCCGGACGGAACATTCTCGACGCTCTCGGTCAGCAGCGCGCTCACTCCACGTTCCCCGGATCCGAGCACCGGTGAGGAGACTCAGCGATGAATCCCGAGAACTATCTGTATCTGTCCGTCCTGTTGTTCACGATCGGAGCTGCAGGAGTCCTCCTGCGCCGCAACGCCATCGTGGTGTTCATGTGTATCGAATTGATGCTCAACGCCGCCAACCTGGCGTTCGTGACCTTCGCGCGCATGCACGGCAATCTGGACGGCCAGATCTTCGCCTTCTTCACGATGGTGGTCGCTGCGGCCGAAGTAGTCGTCGGCCTGGCAATCATCATGATCATCTTCCGATCTCGGCGTTCTGTATCCGTCGACGACGCAGACCTGCTGAAGTACTGATATGTCAGGAGGAATCACGTCCGCCATCTGGTTGCTCCCCGCCCTGCCGCTGTGCGGCGCGGCTGTTCTTTTGCTGGCCGGTCGTCGCACGAACGCGTGGGGTCACCTGCTTGCCTGCGTCATGGCTATCGCGTCGTTTGTCGTCGCAGTGGTGTTTTTCATCGCCATGCTCGGCCGCGACACCGCCGACCGCACCGTCACCGAGCACCTGTTCAGTTGGGTCCCGGTCGACAGTCTTCAGGTCGAGTTCGGACTGCAACTGGACCAACTGTCGATGTGTTTCGTTCTGCTCATCACCGGTGTAGGTTCGCTGATCCACATCTACTCGGTCGGATACATGGCGCACGACCCCGAGCGTCGTAAGTTCTTCGCGTACCTCAATCTCTTCCTCGCTGCGATGCTGCTCCTCGTGCTCGCCGACAACTTCCTCGGGCTCTACGTCGGCTGGGAAGGCGTCGGTTTGGCGTCGTACCTGCTGATCGGTTTCTGGCAGCACAAGCCGTCGGCGGCGACCGCTGCCAAGAAGGCTTTTGTCGTCAATCGGGTGGGCGACATCGGATTGATGATCGCGATGATGTTGATGTTCAGCACGTTCGGCTCGCTCTCGTTCAGCAATGTCTTCGGCGACGCGTCCGGCGCAAGCGAAGGTGTCCTGACGGCGATCGGTCTGATGCTCCTCCTCGCTGCGTGCGCGAAGTCGGCGCAAGTGCCGCTGCAGTCGTGGCTCGGCGACGCGATGGAGGGCCCCACCCCCGTTTCGGCTCTGATTCACGCGGCCACGATGGTCACCGCCGGCGTCTACTTGATCGTGCGCTCCAATCCGATCTTCGATCTCGCGCCCGACGCTCAACTCGTGGTTGTCATCGTCGGTGCCGTGACGCTCCTGTTCGGTGCGATCATCGGCTGTGCGAAGGACGACATCAAGAAAGCGCTCGCCGCATCGACCATGAGTCAGATCGGATACATGGTCCTGGCCGCGGGTCTCGGACCAGCCGGATACGCCTTCGCAATCCTTCATCTGATCACCCACGGATTCTTCAAGGCGGGCCTGTTCCTCGGCGCCGGCTCCGTGATGCACGCGATGAACGACGAAACCGACATGCGGCGCTACGGCGGACTCCGAGCGTTCATGCCACTGACTTTTGTCACGTTCGGGCTCGGATATCTTGCCATCATCGGTGTTCCGCCGTTTGCCGGGTTCTTCTCCAAGGACAAGATCATCGAGGTTGCAATCGGCGAGGGCGGCGTCAAGGGTGTTGTGCTTGGCATCGTCACGCTCTTGGGTGCGGCGCTCACTGCCTTCTACATGAGCCGCGTGATGCTGATGACCTTCTTCGGGAAGGCCCGCTGGGAGAACCAGAAACCTCACGAATCTCCGGCGGTGATGACGTCTCCGATGATCATTCTGGCGGTGGGATCCGTCGGGGCCGGCATGCTCCTGACCATCGGGTCCAGCTTGCAGAACTGGCTGGAACCGGTAGTCGGCTCCCATCACGTCGAACCGCCGATACCCGCATGGTCGATCACCGCGCTGGCGCTGCTCGCAGTTGCCGCCGGCGTCGCGATTGCTTATCGCGAGTACGCCACCCGGGAGATTCCCGTGGTGGCACCGACTCCGGTTTCACCGTTGACCGTTGCGGCTCGCCGCGATCTGTACGGTGACGCCTTCAACGAGGCGGTGTTCATGAAGCCGGGACAACAACTCACCAAGTCGCTGGAAGTGGTCGACACCAAGGGAATAGGCGGCGTCGTGGGTAGCTTTGCGGTGGTCGTCACCGGGTTGTCCACGCTCACGCGGAAGCTGCAGACCGGGTTCGTTCGTTCGTACGCGCTGGTGATGTTTGTCGGAGCAACACTCGTGGTCGCGACAATGATGGCGGTGACACTGTGGTGATCGAAGCGGCGGTGAGCGACTCTGTGACCAATGCCGGCTTCCCTGCGCTGACGGCGCTCTGGCTGCTTCCGCTCATCGGAGCGGGTGTTGTCCTCGCTCTGCCTGCACGTTCGTACCAATTTGCCAAATCTCTCGCGCTGGCAGTGTCCGTGGCAGTCCTGGTGATCGCCGCCGGTCTCGGAGTTGCGTTCGACCGCGGCGGCGAGCAGTATCAGTTCGTCGAAAGCCACAGCTGGATACCGGCTTTCGGTACCAGCTACACACTCGGGCTTGACGGCATCGCACTCGTTCTGGTTCTTCTCACCGCAGTGCTGGTGCCATTACTACTGATCGCGGGCTGGAACGACGTCCCCGCGGACCCGGCATCACCCAAGCGGATGCCGCACACCTATTTCGCGCTGATCCTTGTTGTCGAGTCCATGGTGATGATTTCGTTCAGCGCCTTGGATATTCTCCTGTTCTATATTTTCTTCGAGGCAATGCTGATACCGATGTATTTCCTCATCGGCGGGTTCGGTGGAGTTGGCCGATCGCGGGCCGCCGTGAAGTTTCTGCTCTACAACCTCCTCGGCGGCCTGGTTATGCTCGCTGCGGTCATCGGCCTGTACGTGGTCACCACGCGCGACGAGAGTCCCTTCACCAGCGGCACTTTCGACTTCCGAGCGATCGCGTCCGCGGCGAGCAGCGGTGAACTCGGCGTCGGACCCGGGGTGCTCAACGCCTTGTTCCTCGGATTCATGTTCGCGTTCGCGGTCAAGGCACCGCTCTGGCCGCTGCACAGTTGGTTGCCGGACTCCGCGGTGGAATCGACTCCGTCGACAGCAGTGTTGATGATGGCGGTCGTGGACAAGGTAGGCACCTTCGCGATGATTCGCTACTGCCTGCAACTGTTCCCGGAGTCGTCGTCGACTTTTGCACCATGGATCATCACGCTCGCCGTGATCGGGATCGTCTACGGCGCAATACTGGCGATCGCGCAGACAGACGTCATGCGACTGATCGCCTACACGTCGATTTCACACTTCGGCTTCATCATTCTCGGAATCTTCGCGATGACCAGCCAGAGCCAGGCAGGTTCCGCGCTGTACATGGTCAATCACGGAATCTCCACTGCCGCGCTGTTCTTGATCGCGGGATTCCTCGTCTCGCAGCGAGGTACACGATCGATCGCAGCGTACGGCGGCGTTCAGAAAGTCGCACCCGTCCTGGCCGGCACATTCCTCGTTGCGGGGTTGGCAACGCTGTCGCTGCCGGGTCTGGCTCCGTTCATCAGTGAATTCCTGGTGCTGATCGGAACGTACTCGCGCTACCACGTGGCCGCTATCGCGGCGACTGTCGCGCTTGTACTGTCCGCGATCTACATACTCTGGCTCTATCAGCGCATGATGGGCGGACCGGTGAAGGAAGGGCAGGGAACGATCCGCGACCTCGCGCGACGCGAACTCGTGGTGGTCGCCCCACTGATCGCACTCCTCCTGCTCCTCGGCATCTACCCCAAGCCTGCCTTGGACGTCATCACTCCTGCAGTGAGCCACACCGTCGTCTACGAGGCACCGACGCCGCTCGTCGCCGACCACGAAGGAGGTGCCCACAAATGAGTTCCTTCAACGACGTGACCATCCTCGGCTCGGCCGACGCGGCATCACCCAGTATCGAATACAGCCTGCTCGCGCCGATGTTGATCGTGTTCGGTGTTGCGGTGGTCGGGGTACTCATCGAAGCCTTTGCACCCCGGCGTATTCGGTACCCAGTGCAGCTCGTTCTCGGTGTCGGAGGTTTGGCGGCCGCATTCGTGGCAGTGCTTCTGCTCGCCGGCACGCGGTCGACGGCGATGATGGGTTCTGTTGCGGTCGACGGACCGACGCTGTTCTTGCAGGCCACGATCCTTCTTGTGTCGATCCCCGCGGTACTGCTGATTGCCGAGCGAGGCTCGGGCAACACTGCCGAAGTGATTGCGCAACATGACGCGCTCGGCAGTTTCACCCCTCAAGCGTCGAGCGTCCCGGGAAGTGTTGCGGAGCAAGAAGCAGTGAAGGTCGGTATCGCCCAGACCGAAGTCTTTCCGCTCACGCTCTTTGCGGTCGGCGGTATGTTGCTGTTTCCGGCTTCGAACGATCTACTGACGATGTTCGTTGCGCTCGAAGTGTTCTCACTGCCTCTGTATCTCCTGTGCGGTCTGGCACGCAGACGTCGCCTGCTCTCCCAGGAAGCTGCGCTCAAGTACTTTCTGCTCGGGGCATTTTCGTCGGCGTTCTTCGTTTTCGGAATTGCGTTGCTGTACGGCTATGCCGGGACGGTCACGCTCTCCGGTATCGCCGACGCAGCACGCATCGGGTCGGGCACCGACGCCTTCCTCTGGCTCGGAACGGCCCTGGTGGCAGTGGGGTTGCTTTTCAAAGTCGGTGCAGTTCCGTTTCATTCGTGGATTCCCGACGTCTATCAAGGGGCGCCGACGCCGATCACCAGTTTCATGGCGACTGCGACCAAGA
This sequence comes from Rhodococcus sp. WS1, assembly GCF_003797745.1. Lineage (NCBI taxonomy): Bacteria > Bacillati > Actinomycetota > Actinomycetes > Mycobacteriales > Nocardiaceae > Rhodococcus > Rhodococcus sp. WS1. The sequence continues at coordinate 600,055 of NZ_RKLZ01000001.1, forward strand.
TTGCCGCGTTCGGCGCCATCCTTCGCGTCTTCTACGTGGCCCTGCCCAATGAATACGTGAACTGGCGCCCGCTGATGTGGGCGGTCGCGATTCTCACGATGGTTGTCGGATCGATCGTTGCCGTGACGCAGACCGATATGAAGCGAATGCTGGCCTATTCGGCTATCGCGCACACCGGATTCATTCTGACCGCCGTGGTGGCGGACTCGGATGCCGGCCTCGCCTCGGCGATGTTCTATCTTCTGGCTTACGGATTCAGCACCGTGGGTGCGTTCGCCGTCGTCAGTGTGGTCCGGGACGCTGACGGTGAGGTCGCTGCGCTGTCGCGTTGGGCCGGATTGGGAAGACGCTCACCATTGGTCGGCGTTGTGTTTGCACTGTTCCTGCTGGCTTTCGCCGGGATTCCGTTGACCAGTGGGTTCATCGGAAAGTTCGCGGTGTTCAGCGCGGCCGCCGAGGGTGGGGCGGCGCCTCTCGTGATCGTCGGCGTCCTGTGCAGCGCGATCGCCGCCTACTTCTACGTGCGAGTGATCGTGTTGATGTTCTTCACCGAATCGGCGGAAGACGCACCGACCGTCGTGGTGCCAAGTGCACTGACCAGCAGTGTGATCGGCCTCGGCGCCGGTGTAACGCTCATCCTCGGCATACTCCCCCAGCCGGCGCTCGATCTCGCCGAGCGTGCAGCGGACTTCGTGCACTGAGCCGATGCGTGAATCTGTTGGCGACGCCGGACTGCCGAGTACCTTCCGGTCGCCATGGTTTGTCGGATTTTCCGCGGTAGCGATTCTTCATCTGATCGTCAATGCCGCTGATGCTGCGCCCTGGGACGGGATCACCAAGGTCATGCTCGCGCCGATTCTGGCTGCCTGGGTTGTCGACCAAGGCGGGCCGAGGATTGTTGCTGCTGCGCTGATTGCCTGCGCTTTCGGAGACCTGTTCCTGATCTGGGACTCCACGTTTGTCATCGGGATGGCCGCCTTCGCGATCGGTCACGTCTGTTTCATCCGATTCTTTCTCTCGCACGGCGCGCTTCGGGAGATACGAAGGCGGCCATGGTTTTTGTGCGCGTACGCCGTTGCCGGAATTGCCCTTGTGTCGTACGCCTGGACCGGTCTCGAACCGGCACTTCGGATTGCCGTCCCTGTGTACGCCGCAATCCTGGTGGGAACCGCGTCCACCGCACTGGCCTACAACACGATCACCGGTATCGGCGGCGCACTGTTCCTCACCTCTGACGCCCTGATCCTGCTCGGTCAGGCGAACAAGTGGCAGCCTGCCGCTGCCGGCATCTGGATCATGACGCTGTACATCCTTGCGTTGTTGCTCCTGACCGTCGGAATCCTCGGCCGGAGTAACACGGCATACCGTCCATTGGCGCCCACGCTGTAAGGATCAGCAACCAGCCGGACATCTCTTCTTATGACGCCGAAATCCGAGGACGGGCCACCACCGAGCGACGAAGAGCGTTTCACCGTCCTGTGGGACGCCTACGCCGGTCGGGTGTTCGCGTACACCTGCCGCCACGTTGATCATCACAGCGCACAGGAAGTTGTCTCCGAGACGTTCCTCGTTGTCTGGCGACGCTTGGACGAGGTGCCCGAACAGGCACTTCCATGGCTGTTGGTGGTGGCTCGAAACACCCTGAACAACAACCGTCGAAGTGTTCGGCGCCACGATGCGTTGACCGAGAAGATGCGACGAATCGAGCAGATCGCGGCATCGACGCCGGGCGCCGACGTTACTGTCACCGACCGCACGGAACTGCTCGAAGCACTGGCAACACTCACCGTCACCGAGCGTGAAGCCCTACTCCTGACTGCCTGGGACGGATTGACCGCCACCGAAGCAGCGCGGGTCGCCGGGTGTTCGGTTCCAGCCATGCATGTTCGACTCTTTCGCGCTCGGCGTCGATTGAGCACCGGGTTGGCTTCAGAACCTGACACCGCGATCCCGATGAACACCGCCCGACCTTGCGCTGCCGCCGAACACGGGAGTACTCCATGAGCAAAGATTTGCTGACCACCCTCGAGAAGCTGCGGCCGACCGATTCTCTTTCCGCCGAACTCTGGCCCGAGAACGTCCAGGTTGCCGCTCGCATCCGAATCATCGCTGACGAAAACAACATTGGAACACCCAGAGTTCCACGCCGCCGGGTAGGCGCCGTAGCTCTCGTCGCGATGCTCTGTGCAGCGGGAATGGTGGGCTGCGCTGCTGCCACGGCGATGATGCCTAAACCGTTTACGGATATGTACTCGGGTTGGCAGACCATGCCGGGAACCAACGGCGGAATAGATCCGTCCACCGCCGAGCGGGTCGGGTCCATCCCCGGACCTGACGGAACCGTGTTCAGCGTCTTCGTTGCCCACGGCGCTGATGGCTGGAGGTGCGTCGCCCCGGTTTTCGAGACGTCATCCGAGACCGACAAGGTTGGTCCGTCGAAATTCATCAGCCTCGGACACGGCTGCAGATCGAACGACGACTTGTACGGCGCAGATTCATTCGGGGGCGGCGCCGGGTACGAGGCCGGTTCGCACGAGGCGACCTACGACGCAGGGGCGGGAGGTGCCGTTCGGGCCGAACTTCACACCGCAGACGGCCAAATCTATCCGACAATTCTTGCCGAAGACCGCTTCTACGGATGGATTCCCCTCTCGCTCACCTTCCCGCGTCCAACTCTCGTCGGATATGCCGCAGACGGGACGGTCGTCGGCACCCGGTGAGCTGTCGGTACCCTCGAAAGATGACTGCACAGGCCCCGAACGAGCGCATCCCCAGCCAGTGGGAAGAGATCACTGCAGCCGACTCGACGCATTCCACACGATATGTCGAGCGTTTCCGTTCCATGAGAGCGGACGGCAAGGACATTGTCGGGGAAGCACGTTTGATCGACGCGATGCTCGGACGCGGTGGCCGGGTTCTCGATGCAGGGTGCGGGCCGGGCCGACTCGGCGGTTATCTGCACGACGTCGGGCATGTGGTTGTCGGAGTCGACGTTGACCCGGTTCTCATCGCTGCCGCGGAGGAGGACCACCCAGGCCCGACGTGGCTTGTCGGCGATCTCTCCGAGCTCGATCTACCGGCCCGCGGTGTCGAGGCGAATTTCGACGTCATCGTGTCGGCAGGCAACGTGATGGCGTTTCTCGCTCCGTCAACCAGGCAAGCAGTATTGTCAGGATTTGCTCGTCATCTCGCTCCGAGCGGCCGAGTGGTCATCGGATTCGGTGCCGGCCGTGGCTACGAGTTCCCCGAGTTTCTCGCCGACGCGGCCGCGAGTGGCCTCGAGGCTGATCTGCTGCTGTCCACGTGGGACCTGCGCCCGTTCAAGGACAATTCCGAATTCCTGGTCGCGGTGTTCTCCCGCGCCTAGCCCGCCAGTTCACCGCCTTCCCTACAATCCGTCACATGGCGATCAATTCACCCTGATCACAATCCTGGCGACTGTTGTTCACTACGAACATAATTGGATCAATGCGGGTGTGGCCGAGCGGCAAGGCAGCGGTCTGCAAAACCGTCCACGCAGGTTCGACTCCTGCCATCCGCTCAGCTTGCGAACCAGCGACTCATGCCGCGACCAACCACCTACCAATGACATTCGGTGCACGCAGCCTGCATCGCTCCGCTCTGTCTCCGCGCACAGGGCTCCGGACAGTTACCCTCGATCGATGCACCCTCTCCCCGAGACAGGCCAGTTGCCTCCCGGACCGATGGCCTTACAGGTGGAACACCTCTGCATGGCGTTCGGCGCGAAAGTTGCTGTGAACGACCTTTCCCTCGCGGTGCCCTCAGGTTCGTTGTTCGGCCTGGTGGGCCCTAACGGTGCGGGAAAAACGACCACACTGTCGATGGCTGTCGGATTGCTTCGCCCGCACTACGGTCGCAGCCTGGTGTACGGCTACGACGTGTGGAACGACCCTGTGGCAGCGAAGAGTCTGCTCGGCGTTCTACCCGACGGTCTGGCGCTACCCGCCCAGTTCACCGGCCATGAACTACTCACCTATTTCGGACGCCTGCGCGGCATGCCAGAGGACGTCATCGCGTCACGACGCGACGAACTGTTGGCCGCGCTCGATCTCGCCGATGCAGGTGGAACGGTCATCGCCGATTATTCAGCGGGCATGACGAAGAAAATCGGGTTGGCCTCGGCCTTGTTGCACGGCCCTCGCTTACTGGTACTGGATGAGCCGTTCGAAGCTGTCGACCCCATTTCTTCGGCCGGAATTCGGAGCATTCTGCTCTCGTTCGTCCACTCAGGTGGCTCGGTCATTCTTTCCAGTCACGTGATGGCCCTTGTCGAACAACTGTGTACTCACATCGGAGTCATCGCAGACGGTCGCGTCGTGGCTTCAGGAACGGTCGACGAGGTGCGCGCAGGCAGCACACTCGACGAGGCATTCGTTCGCCTTGTCGGCAGCCGCAGTCCCAATCCCGACGGACTGTCATGGATGCGCGCATGAGCATTACGAGCTTGCCGACGACGCGCAGCGCCCCAACCTCACTGTGGCGCACTGTTCTCCGCATGCGCGTGACCCTCTACAAACGTCAATTCACCGGCGGCAGAGCCGTCATCAAAGTCGTGGCAGCACTCTTCGGCGTTATGGGGGCAGCTCTGCTGTGCCTGCAAGCCTCGGGGACGAGCGCGAGCTCTTCCGAACTCGTCAGCGGCACAACCAGTCTCGCACTGTCGGCTATCGGCGTGATGTGGATCCTGATGCCGATCATGTCTGGTCTGTCAGATGACAATCTTCACCCCAGACATTTCCAACTACTCCCCCTGAAACCCGTCCGACTCGCCAGAGCACTGTTCTCGACGTCGCTGGTCGGTATGACCGTGCCGATTACCGCGTTGGCTGCAGCAGCGATTCCAATTTATGCCGCTACACACCACCTTGCCGCACTGCCATTGGCCATTATCGCTTGGCCCGCAACGGTCCTGCTCATTGTCGGCACCTCACGGGTCGCGATGCTGGCGATGTCGCAGCTCCTGCGGAGTCGTCGCAGCCGCGAACTGGGACTGTTGGCATTCGGCACGTTCTTCGGCGGGCTGTATCTGCTGCAATTTCCGCTGCAGAGTCGCCTCGGCACGGTCGTGGACGGCGACGTCACGTGGCCGCTCACGGTCGCGCATTCGATACCGTTCGCGTGGGGAATCACCAGTGTCGACGCAGCAGCAGGAGGCGCCTGGCTCCTCGCCGCCGGAGCAGTCCTCGCCCTGGTGCTGGTCGATCTCGCACTGCTGTGGTCATGGCAACGCCTGGTCGTTCGCTACTTCAACGGGAAGGTCGCAGAATCAGCGGGCGCCACTTCCGTGCAATTGAAGAACCAGGGCCGCGACATTCGAACCGGTTGGCGCGCATCCCGACTGGGCACCGTCATCTCTCGCGAGCTTTCGCTCTGGCACGGAGACATGCGCCGACGAACACAACTGCTCTCCGTTGCCATCATGACCTTGGTCTCCGGCTTCGGACCGCTGATCTCGTCATCGATCCCCTTCTCCGCCGCATGGGGTGCCTGGTTCCTGATCTACCTGGCATTGGCAGCCGGATCGAATCTGTACGGATTCGACGGCGCATCGATCTGGCATCTGGTGATGATCCCCGAAGCCGCTGCCGCTGACGTCCGGGGCCGACAAATCGCGTGGGCAATCGTGATGACACCCTTCGTGGTCGTCGCAACAGCTGCTGTACGGATCTTCGGGGACCTCGGGACCGACCGACTGGCCGTGCCGATCGCCGTCGGCATTTCGATGATGGGAGTCGGTGCAGGATTGGTAGTGGCGATATCCGCCAAAGCGCCCTACCCGGTTCCGGAGATGAAGAAGACGTTCTCCTTCAACACCCGCGGGTCCTTCAACGGCTCGTCCTTCGGACTGATCATCCTCGCCATCGTCATCTTCGCCGCGACAACGGCGCCCGGCGTTCTACTCGGGGCGCTGCTACCGAACCCGGTGAACTATTTCGCCATCCCTGTCGCTGTTGCGATTGGTGCACTTGGTGCTTGGATCGGGGGCCGCGTCGCGATCACCCGTATGCAACGCGAGCCGGATCGGATTCTGTTCGCGGTTACAACCACATGATCGTTGCCCAGATAGTCCGAGAATTTCTGGGCGTCAGCGCAGTAGCCGCAGCTTGCACCAAAAAACTCAGTCTGGACAATCGGATCTATCAGGTAGCTAGGTAGGGCAGCCTCATCGGGTTCGGTCCTCGCATATCGCCGTCGCGCTTTCGTGACATAGCTTCCGCTCGAGCCGAACCATTGCCCTGGAAACATCGCACCACCAAGATGTTTGGCATGCCCCCGGAGCACCACGGTTCCGTACGTGTCGCCGAACGTCCCGGCCGATGCGGGAACTGCGCGCACCCGGCCCCTTCGCTCGAGCGCGGCTGGATCGAGCGCTGCCTCAGGTTCGCACCGCAGCCCGCTCGGTGCGCAGAAATCCTGGTGATGGACCACTACACCGGAGCGATGGAATTCTGCCGGTGCCGACATCCGTTCCACGGGTCCTGATCGCGCCGGATCCTCGAGATCCGCTGCCGAGCCGAGTCCCTCGGCGCCCCGGCTCGACAGCGAAATCACACCTGAATCAGCTCAGCGAACTCAGCAGCGGCTCGAGCAGCTTGTAGAGCTCGAAGATGCCGATGATCGTTGAAATAGAACCCATGATGATCCTCCGTGATTCGTGAACTTTCCGTGACGTCGCGTCACAGGCAGAAAGCTAACAAACCCGGCATGCAAACGGGGACCTTGGATGTGTCCGGCAGATGAACTCCCTGCTGGCAGAGCCCTTTTGGTGACCAGCGTCATGTTCGACGAGAAATACGCCTCATCGTCACATCACCTGACCCTGACCGACCACAACAGCGAAAGTCTGCCGGTTGTGGTCTCGCGATACTTCGCGCCAATTCCGCCCCATCCGGCTCTTGCTTTGTGCGCTGAATCCGATTACATTTCTCCACAATATCGGTACGCGTAACGAAATAACAAGACGCTCTACCGCACTGACCTATATACCCAGTGCCACAACCCTTCCGGACTCTTGCTGGGGCGGCGCTTCGTCGTGTCCAGAAGCCCCTCACTCCCCGATCGAAAGAGAGCACGATGACCACAGAGAGCATCTCCGGAAATCAGCCGCGACCGGTAGCAACTATCGCAAGCCTGACCCTGCTGATCGCTGCCGTCGCCGCGCTCGAAAGCATCATCGTCCCCGCACTCCCCCTGATACAGAGAGACTTCGGAGTGACGGCCGACGTCGGAGCGCTCGCATCCGTCGCTCTGACGTTGAGCACTGTTCTCGTCACGCCGATGGCCGGGCGAATAGCCGACGTGTACGGCGCCCGCCCCACCTTGCTCGCGATCACGACAATCGTCGTCCTGGGCGGCAGCGTGTCCGCTCTTGCAACGATCTTCCCGCTGTTCGTCCTCGGCCAGTTTCTCCAGGGATTCGGGCTCGGGTTGTTGCCCGTGAGCTTCGTGGTCCTACGACGCACTTTGTCCTCGGACCGACTCAAGACGGCCACGGGTTTGCTCGGGGCTGTCGTCGTGGCCGGCGGCGCTCTGGGAGTCGTGCTGGCGGGACCCGTCGCGGAAAACGTCTCACGCACCGCGATGTATGCAGTTCCGACCGCGTTCGTTTTGCTCGGCGCAATTGCTTTTGCCGTGAGCACACCACGAGATCATATGTCGAACGTCGGCGGCCGACTCGATTGGCCGGGAGCTGCCGGATTGGCTCTGGGCTTGTTGACGCTGACGGCGTGGCTGGCGAGCGCATCGAGCAACGGGTGGGGCGCACCGACGTCGATGCTGCTGCTTCTCGCTTCCGCTGCCGTGTTCACGATCTGGGCCAGGTATCAGAGCCGGACAACCGAGCCGATGGTCGACCTGACGATGATGCGGCATCGTTCGATGTGGAGCGCCGTGGTCGTCGGCGTGGTTTTCGGGTTCACCTACGGCGCTGTTGTCTATCTACTTCCGCAGCAACTCGCCGTGCCGGCAGAGAGCGGATTCGGCCGCGGTGCGTCGACCAGCGCCATCGGCTTCCTGCTGTGCGTCGGCTACGGCGCAGCGGTCATCGCGTCGGTGATCTCCGGAAAGCTCGCGCAACGGGTCGGCACGAAAGCCATTGCGGTAGCGGGAGTTGCCTCTCTCGGCCTCAGCGGCGCCGCCGGGGTCTTTGCAACCACGATGTGGCAGATCGTTGTGGTGCTGATCCTTGCGGGTACCGGCGTTGCCGCCGCGTCGACGGCAGTGTTCGTCATCTCCGCCGACAGCGCACCGGCAGACCGCGTAGGTGTCACGACGGCAATAGTCACGATCGCCAGATCGCTGGGTTCTGCTGTGGGAACCCAAATTGCCGCCGGGATCATCGCGAGCGCGACTTCATCCGGCGGCCTTCCCCAGCACTCGGCATTCGCCACGGCTTTCGGAGTGGCGGCAATCGTTGCGATTGTCGGACTCGTTGTCGCGGTGACGATGCCGAAACCGGCGTCAACCGATGTTCAGTGGTCGTCGTCGTCCTCGTCGAAGTCTGCGACTCCGCGCTTCCAGTAGCCCGTGATCAGGTGGTCGCCCGAACTCAGGCCGAGTTCGTCGCGTACGAATCTGCGAATCGGCTTGAGACTGGTGGCCTCACCGGAGATCCAGGCGTAGAGGCGCTCACCTTCGGGCACGGTGACCGTCCGGACTGCCTGCTCGAGCAGATCCGAGTGACCGGCTGGGACGTCACCACGGTGCAACCATCGCACCTCGACTCCTTCCGGAACAGTGAGTTCGATTTCCTGTGAAGGGTCGGTGATCTCGACGAACACCCACCCGGCGGCAGCAGCGGGCATCATCTCGAGCCAACGAGCAATGGCAGGAAGGGCGGTGATGTCACCGGCCAGCAGATAGCGATCGTACGTCCATGGAACTACGACGCCGCCGGGCGGACCTGCCACGTGCACCCGAGTGCCGACGGTGGCCGCCTGAGCCCAATCAGAGGCGTACCCACCTTCGTGGAGCGCGAAGTCGAGGTCCAGCTCCCCCGCCTCGGCGTCGTATCGACGGACGGTGTACTCACGCGAGATCGGCAATGGACGAGGCCACTTCAGGCTGAATCCGTCGCGTTCGGGTAGACGCAAAGTTCCGTCTGCATCCGGGTACACCAGGCGGACATGCTCGTCGGGAGCGTGCGATTCGAAGCCCGCCAACTCCGGTCCACCCAAGGTCAGACGCAACAGTCCGGTCCCGACCATTTCGCTGCGAACAACTTCGAGTTCGCGAATGCCGATGGGGTACGGCACTTTTGCGCCGGTGGTTCCCGCCAGAACTTCGGCGATGGTCGCGAGGTGGTCTCCTCGGTTCATGAACTACCTTCCTTTTCCGGCGGAGCATTCCCCACCGGCACAGTGTTTTCGGAGAGATCGACTTCGTTGATCTCCGAAGTTACCCGGCGCACCGAACCCAATGCTGCCAGGAGCACCAGGCCCAGTGTCACACCGGCGAGCCCCAAGACCAGTAGCGCGGCGCCAGGCTCGAGCCACTGCCCGAGGAACCCGGCTGCCATCGAACCGATCGCCGTACCCGTGACGGCTTGCACCATCCACAGACTGGACACGCGTCCGCGCAATTCGTCCGGCGTGTTCTGTTGAAGGACTGCAAATCTCAGAATGTCGTTGAGTGCGCGGCCGAGGCCGAATCCGGCCAGGCCCAGGAACGCGACAATCGCTGCTCCCGACGCACCCAGTACCACCAGGCCGAGAGGCATCAGCGCAACAGAGATCAACATCGCGGCGCCGTTGCGGTGGACTCGTCCCGTCCACCCGCTGGTGAGGGAACCGACCACAGCGCCGACAGCGGGGGCGCCGTAGAGCAGACCGAGCATGGTGGGTCCGCCGCCGAGAACCTGGTCGACGAAGGCAGGCAGCAACACCATAGGCCCGCTGACGAACATGACCAACAGTCCGCTGATCAGGATGCCGCGAATGACTGTGTGCGTGCCGGCGAATTTCACGCCGGTCACAAGCGCGCGCATCGGGCTTTCGTGATTCGTGCCCGGTGCAGGGGAAGGGCCGATGGCTTGGAACAACGTGACAGTTGCTGCGGTGGCCACCGCAGCAACAAAGTGTGTCGCGGGGATGCCGCCGGAGGCGATGATCACGCCGGCGATTGCCGGCGAGATCATCGTCCCGATGTCGGTGGTCAGCGCTACCAAAGCGCCGGCCGCAGCCATCTTGTTGCGCGGCAACAACGTCGGCATCAAAGCCATCAAGGCCGAGCTGCTGACACCGCCGGCCAAGCCGTCGACGGCTGCCGCGACGTAGATGACCCACATCGACGGGTGTGGCAAGAGCGCATTGCACCCGAGAATGACAAAGCCGAGACCCGCAGCACTGCGGGCCAACTGGATGGTGCGTCGCCGGTCGTAACGATCAGCGAGCACACCGCCGAACAGGCTGCCGAAGAACATGGCGATGGCCATCGCCGTGGACACTCCGGCAACCTGCAAGGTCGAGCCGGTGAGCTGGTACGTCTGTGCGGGAACGGCTACGACGAGCAGTCCGATCCCGAGCAGCGAGATCAATCGCGCGGAAAACGCGTACCTGAATGGACGGCTGGTCCGCAACGGTGAAACATCGATCACCAGCCCACCGAATCGAGTCATGCGAAGGTCTGGCCGATCAGGTCGAGCGTAGCCATTGCGCCGTCGTAGTCAGGACGGTAGCTGGTGGCGGGGAGCTCGAACGTCGTGCCTGCCTTGAAGGACGGCAGCTGCGAGTAGAGCGGATCGGTGGCAAGTTCGGCCATCGGGCGACCGGACACCGGAATCACAAAGGCGACAGGAGCATCGGCGACCTGCGAGAGCAGTTCCGGGCTGACCTCGAACGAGTCACCCGAGCCGAAGAGCTGCGGGTTGCCGGCCTTGGCCATGACGTCGTCGGCCTTGAAACCGAGCTCGGCGAGCATTGCGGGGAGCGCTGCCGTCGGCGGCACGAGGTACGGCTTGTTGTTGGCGAGCGAGAGAATGTAGACGACGTTGCCCTCGGGAACCTTGATCTTGCCCTTGACCTCTTTGACCTTGTCGTCGTACGCGCTGATCAGTGCCGGAACCTTGTCCGAACGACCTGCGGCATCGGCGACGATCTCGAGCTGCTTGTCCCAGTTGGCAACCGTCTTGGGGACCAACACGGTGGGTGCGATAGCAGTCAGCTGGTCGTAGAGTTCCTCGGCCTGAACCGAGGTGATGCCCTGTCCACCGCCGATGATCAGGTCGGGTTCAGCCGCCGCGACGGCTTCGATGTTGAGCTGCTCGCCGGCCGGCAATTCCTTGGTGCCCTGCGCCTTTGCGGCATCCGACCATGCCGGCGGGAATCCACCGTCGAGGTTCGTGACACCGAGGACGCGGGTATCGGTGGCAACCACCGGTGCGTCCAGGGCGTACAGGTATCCGGCGAGACCGCCGCTCAGAACCACGATGCGCTCCGCCGACGCGGGCACGGTGACCGAGCCCTTTTCGGTTTCGATCACGCGCGTCGTGGGCTCTGCAGCCTTGGTCGGTTCGTCGTTCGAATCGCTACTGCAACCGATCATCGCCACGAGTGCGACGATCAGCAACCCTGCGATGGCGACGAATCGTCGCCAACTCCGTATCGCGAGGGGCGGTGTGGACTTCATCATTGAGCTCCCATTGTGTTTCAACTGTGTGGTTTTCAAACTATGTGGCCGTGCGTTTCGACAAATGGCTGTCGAGCAGCGGGGCAATTGCCGCCCACCCGGCTGGGGTCACCAATCCGGCGTGGTCGTACGGCAGATGGTGTACTGCCATGTCCCGGTCCCCGCGGACTCTGCGCCAGCGATCGGCCAGCAGCTGTCCGGACGCCTCGGCGTCGGCGGTGATCAGAGTAACCGGTCCGTCGTAGGTTGTGTCAGTCGAGCGGGCCACGAGCAAACGAGTGGCATCAAAACCCGCCCGAACATCCTCGACCAGTCCCGTTGCCTGAGTGAGGATCTCGGGTGGCAGGGCGGCGGCCAGATCTCGGTCGTCGGCATCGTCGCGACCGCGATCGTCACGATCTCCCAGTGGATGAGTATCGATCAGACCGGCGAACTCCACCCTCTCGCCGATACCGACCAGCTGAGCCGCCATCGCGGCAACGACGTTGCCACCGAACGAGTAGCCGAGCAGGTGGTACGGCCCGCTCGGCTGAACGCCCCGAATCGTGTCGACGTACATCGCTGCCAGTTGGTCCACGTTCGTCGGTTCGAGTGGCTCACCGGCAACTGTGGGAAGTTGCAGGCCGAACAGTGGACGGTCAGCCTCGAGGACACCGATCAAAGGTGCAAAGGGCCAAGCGAATCCACCGGCCGGATGCACGCAGAACAGTGGTTCTTCGCTGCCTTCGGCTCGGAGTGTCAGAAGGCGATCGCGACTTAAATCGATTTCGGACGCCGACTCGCCAAGGTGTGCTGCAAGTTCTGCAACTGTCGGACGGGCCATCAGCGTTCCCACACCGACGCTCACCGACAGGTCATGCTCCATCTCCCCCACCAGTCGCATGGCTCGAAGCGAGTCGCCGCCGAGATCGAAGAAGCTCTCGTCGGGATCGACGGCCTCGACGCCGAGTACCCGCGCAAAGACCTGGCACAGTTGCCTTTCCATCTCGGTTCGCGGTGCTCGGGCCGCTGCTCGGGCGGGGGGTGCCGGCAACGCACCGCGGTCCAGTTTTCCGTTGGGCGTCAGCGGAATCGAATCCACGACGACGATGTCCGACGGAACCAGGTGTGCCGGTACGCGTTCCCGCAACGCAGCTCGCAGATCGGTTGAATCAGCGCCGGGTTCTTCGATGACGTACCCGACCAGTCGCGGCGGCCCACCGCCTTCGCTACGGACTGACGCTGCCGCTCTCAACACTCCCGGCAACGACGCCAGCGCGGATTCCACTTCACCCAATTCGATCCGAATGCCTCGGATCTTGACCTGATGGTCTGCGCGACCCAGATATTCGAGTTCGCCGTCGCGGCGACGCAGAACGACGTCACCCGTGCGGTACATGCGGTGACCGACCGAGTAGGGATCAGCGACGAATACGGAAGATGTCAGCGCGGTCCGGTGAAGGTAACCCATCGCCGTTCCGTCACCGGACATGTACAGCTCGCCCGCCGCTCCGATCGGAACCTCCCGCAGCCCCGAATCGAGTACCCGCGCGGACGCGTTCAGAATCGGACGACCCAAGCACGGTGTCTCGCTCCCCTGAACCGGGGATCCCATCGCGTTGATCGTGAACTCCGTCGGCCCGTAAAGGTCGTACCCGTCGACACCGTCCTGATCGCGCAATCGCGACCACAGTTCGGCAGGTACAGCTTCTCCTCCGAGCATCACCAACACAGGCGTCCGCTCCCCGTCGAGGAGACCGGCGGCCATCAGTTCCCGTGCATACGAGGGGGTTACATTCACGACGTCGATACCGACTTCGCGGTAATGCTTCACCAGAGACGCGGGGTCCAGTCGCGCCTGCTCGTCGATCACGTGAACTTCATGCCCCGCGAGCAACCAGAACAGTTCCTCCCACGACATGTCGAACGAGAACGAGACTGTGTGCGCGATGCGCAAACGTCGGCCACCCACACTGTTTTCGGTCGGAGTGAAGATCTCGGCCTTGTGATTGTGATACATCGTCGTCAACCCGCGGTGACCCACCACGACGCCCTTGGGTTTTCCGGTACTGCCCGAGGTGTAGATGACGTAGGCAGGCTGGTCCGGTGAGGTCGGCCCGCACACTGCGGCCTCGTCGACTACAGGTGCCGGGGACTGCCCGTCGAGTACCCCGGTTACGTCCGGGTCGTCGAGGACCAGACATACCTGTCCGTCCGGAACAACAAGGTCACGCGTCTGAGTCGTGGTGATCACCAGCGCCGCATCGCTGTCGAGGATCAGTTCGCGCAGGCGTGCCGGCGGGTGAGCCAGATCCAAGGGAAGGTATGCCGCTCCGGTTCTCATGACCGCGAAGATCGCTACGACGTGATCGGCGGTACGCGGAAGTGCGAGCGCCACAACACGGGTCGATCCCGCGCCTGGCACCGACTGCCCCAGCGCCGAAGCGAGTATCCGTGCCAGCCTGTCCACTCGAGTGTTCATCTCGGCTGCGCTCAGTGTGACGTCTCCGAAGACCAGCGCCGTCTCGTCCGGAGTTGCCGCTGCCCTTTCGCGGAGCAAGGCGTCCACGCTACCGCCTGCCTGGTCCGGCCGCGGCATCACAATGTGCTCCGAAGCGAATTCCGCGGGGGTGTGCGAAAGCGGAACCGCCGTGTCCGCCACCGTGGCGGTATCGGAATTCGCCATCACTTCGAGGATCGTGATGGTGCGTGAAAGAACGTCCCGAGCCACGTCGTGGGGAATCAGGTCGGGACGATTTTCGAGAGTGAGCGCCATCGGCGCATCCCCGACCCCCGGATCCACGTCGAGCGTGAGCGCATAGTGGGTGCCGTCCACTGCGTCGAACCCGACGATTCCACTGCGCCCGAACGTGTCTCGACGTGCCTGTTCGTCACGAGGCGTGTTGCGGAAGACGTAGAGCGTGTCGAACAGTGTTGCGAACCCAGCGCTTCGCTGCACGTCGCCGAGCCCGAGCTGGTGATGCCCCAGCAGCGAACCCTGTTCACGGAACAGGCGTCCGAGCAACGCCGAGATCTCCTCGCCTGGCCGGACCCGGACACGCACGGGAATGGTGTTGAGCGCCAAGCCCACCATGCGGTCGGCGCCCTCGACCTCGGGTGAACGTCCCGAAACCGTCGATCCGAAGACCACGTCGTCACGCCCCGTCACGGCGCGCAATGCCAGGCCCCACGCCGCAGAGACGACGGTGGACAGCGTCACTCCGCTACGTCTGGCCAGCTCGCGAACGTGCTCGGTGATGCTCTGTTCGAGCTGAACCCGGGTGAACACCGGCAACGGAGCGCGTCCGCCTGATCCCGTACCACCCACGAGTGTGGGTTGCCCGAGATCCGCGAGGTAGTCCTTCCAGGACGAGAGGGCGTCCGTGCGATCCGCTTCGGCGATCCATCGCAGGTGATCACGGAAGTCCGCAGGCTTGTCGAGCGCGCCGTCGAGTCCAACCGGGTCCGTGCCGTGAGTGCGAGCAAACTCGTAGAGCGCAAACAACTCCGCGTACATCAAGGTCTGCGACCAACCGTCGGTCAGCAGGTGGTGCTGAGTGAAGACGAGATGCGCTCCCCCACCCGGTAACCAGACCAGCACCATTCGAATGAGTGGTGGTGCACTCAAGTCGAAGAGCGTACCGAATTCGGCCTCGTCGACGGCGCGAACCTCGCGATCGATGTCCTCGGTCGCAACTG
This sequence comes from Rhodococcus sp. WS1, assembly GCF_003797745.1. Lineage (NCBI taxonomy): Bacteria > Bacillati > Actinomycetota > Actinomycetes > Mycobacteriales > Nocardiaceae > Rhodococcus > Rhodococcus sp. WS1. Next base: position 615,379 of record NZ_RKLZ01000001.1, read on the forward strand.
CGCTCAGATCGATCTCGCGGAAAGGCATTTCGGCTGCCCTGGGCACGAACTGCACCGGAGTGTCGAAACCGGCGTGTGTGAAGCCGGCCCGCAGGTTCGGATAGCGCCGCAAGAGCGCATCCCCCGCTGCTCGGAGTGAGCGAACGTCGACGGCAGCATCGGCGGAGAACTCGAATCGCGGCTGCATGTGATAGACATCCGTACCGCCCGCGCCGTCGAGAACCGACTGGAAGTACATGCCTTCCTGCAAGGGACCGAGTGGCAACACGTCCTGCCAGCCCGGGCTCAGCGACTCGAGCCGTGCCCGACGATCCGCATCGACGTTTACGAGTGGGCTCGGCACACGATCCGGCGCGGTGTCGGGCAATGCCTTTCGGTCCACCTTGCCGTTGAGGGTGAGCGGGAGTGCTTCGAGCACCGTGATGCTCTGCGGCACCATGTGCTCAGGGAGCAGCCGCGCAATCTCCTTGCGCACCAGTACCGAATCGAGCGTGGTTCCACCTTCGGGAACCACATATCCGTGCAGACTTCCGGTGCCCGCCGCATCGACACGGACGGTGGCTGCCGCGCGGAACACACCGGCCACCGATCCGAGCGCGCCTTCGACCTCGCCGAGCTCGATACGGAAACCGCGAACCTTCACCTGATCGTCCGCACGACGAAGGAAGTGCAAAACCCCTCGCCTGCGTCGGACCAGATCGCCGGTGCGGTAGAGACGTGCCCCCGGCAGAGAAGGATCGGCAACGAACCGAGCGACGGTCAGATCGGGGCGATTCAGGTATCCGCGGACCACCTGCGCACCACCCAGATACAGCTCGCCCGCAACGCCTTCCGGAACCTCACGCAGGTCGTCGTCGAGGATTCGCACGTGCACGTCGGTCCAGGGCTGACCGATCGTGACTCGGTCGCCGGTCGTGATGACCGAAGATGTCGCCCACACCGTGGCCTCGGTGGGTCCGTAGACATTCCGGACCGAAGCAGCGTTGGCCACCAGATCGTCAGCCAGATCCTGAGGGAGGGCTTCCCCTCCCACCAGGGCTCGCACCATGGCGAGTCCGACTGCGTTCTCGTGTTCGGTGACCACTCGCCACAGCGCCGGCGTTGCCTGCATCACTGTCGCATCGCTTGCGATGATCAACGCCGACAACGCATCCGGATCGCGAACCGTCCTGCGGTCTGCGATCACGACAGTCGCGCCCGCTGCGAGCGGGCACAGCAACTCGAGTGCGGCGATGTCGAACGACACCGTTGTCACCGCGACGATGCGATCGCCCGGCCTGATCCAGCAATCCTCGAGTACCGTGTCCGCGAAGGCCGCGAGGTTGCCCGTCGAGACCATCACGCCCTTGGGGCGACCCGTCGAACCGGAGGTGTGGATCATGTATGCGAGGTGATCACCCGCCGCGGGCGGTGAAGGAAGCACAACGCCCGAGTTGGTGAACTCACCGTCCACGAAGACACTCGTGGCGACCGTCGACGGAAGTTGCCCTGCGCTGTCGATACTGGTCAGGACACACACCGGGGCCGCGTCCTCGATCATGAACTCGAGCCGCTCACTCGGGTAGTCGACGTCGAGTGGCAGGTACGCCGCACCAATACGCAGTACCGCGAGCAGTCCGGCCACCAGATCCGCATCTCGATCGAGCGCGACGGCGACTACCTTCTCGGGTCCGGCGCCGGCCGCGAGAAGTTCGCGGGCCAGCTCGTCGACGCGCGCCGACAGTTCCCCGTAGGTAATTCCGACCTCGCCGGAGATCACCGCGACGTCGTCGGGGTGACGGCTGACGTGTCGAGCGAACAACTGCGAGATCCCCGACGGCGGCGTCGCGCGTCGGCCCGGATCGCGATCCCACTTGCTTTCCGACAATCGCAGATCCGCGACGACAGTGCTGTTTTCGTGACCGAGGACCGCGATCACACCGTCGAGCAATGCGTCCGCAGTCGCGGCGTCGAACAGCCCGGCATCAACCGTCAATCGAAGTTCTGTTGCGGTTCGGACGAATTCGAGGTCGACGCTATTTCCGGGCGAGTGACCGACACGGGCAGCGAACAGACTGCTGGTGGGACGCCCGAGTAGATCGGCGATTCGGTCCAGGCTGACATCGGAATGCGCAAGTGCCTCAGAGACAGCGTTTTCGACTCGTCGAACGACATCGGCAATTCTCGGCCGACCGGACAGATCGACCCGAATCAGGCTGTCAGTCCCTTCCGAGAACAGTCCGACCGCAAGGTCCCGACCGCCACCGAAGCCGTTCAGCGTCGCCGCCACTGCGGCCAACAGCACCGCGTCGAATCCTGATCCGTCACCGAACCGAGCATCGCGTAGCTGACGAACGTAGGTGTGCGGGCGGCACTCTTCGCCGCGCGGGCGATCGTAGGGAAGGTCCGTTTCGAGGGGCAAGCCCGCGAGCGTGCGAACCCAATACCGCTCGTGATCAGGATTTCCCGCCACTGCCGGGGCGCGGAACGTCGCCACGGTCACGGCGGGTCGATCGACGACAGCAACCGAATCCGGCGAGAACTTCTTCTGATCGACGCGTGCGGCCATTGCAAGACCGAGGGGGGTCGGGGTGTCGAAGACATCGGAGACGACGACGCGTATTCCCAGCTTCCGCAGACTTCCCACCAACCGCATCGCTGTGAGCGAGTGACCGCCGAGAGTGAAGAAATTGTCACCCGGATCGACGTCGGGAATCTCCAACACCGTTGCGACACAGGCGCACACTGCATCGACGACCGCTGGATCGACATCGATCGCTTGATCAGACGCGGCCGCCTTTTTCGTGACAGCCACCATTTTTGTGACAGCCACCGCATCGGCAACGCGGCGGGTCTGTCGGACAACCGAGAGCACCGCGGATGCGGGAGCTGTCGGCTCGGTCAGCAACCCACGCAGGATCTCCGCGAGCCGTGTGACCATTCGCTGCGCCGTGGCTTCGGAGACAACTGCCGGATCGTGGTACAGGACCAGATCCAGACCGGTGCTCGGCGGCGCCATCAACGTCATCGGATAGTGCGTGACTCCGCGGTTGGTGAATCCCTCGACTCGAAGTGTGTGCGATGCAGGCTGTCCCGCACCGGAGTTCGGGAAGTTCTCGAACACCAGGAGCGTGTCGAACAGTTGACCGATCCCGGCGATGCGTTCGATCTCGGCCAAACTGGTGTGCTCGACGTCCACGATGTCGAACTGCGCGTTCTGCAGACCGACGAACTGATCCAGCAAGGGCTGATCCGCGACGATGTCGAGGCGGGCCGGAATCGTGTTGCTGAACAACCCGACCATTCCCTCCACCCCGGAGAGTTCGGCAGGTCGGCCGGACACCGTGGCCCCGAACACGACGTCCCACTGTCCCGTCGCTTCGGCGAGCGCCGCCGCCCACGCACCCTGAACCAGGGTGTTGACCGTCAGCGCTCGCGCACGACCGAGTTCGATCAGCGCTTCGGCGTCCGATGTCGCGAGAGGAACCTCGAGCGCGACGGGCACACTTCGCGGCGCCCCTGCGTCGGCAACGAGAGTCGGCGCGGTGAGCCCACGCAGACGCTCACTCCACACTGCGCGGGCAGAGTCCTGATCACGGCCGGCGATCCATGCCAAGTAGTCGCGATACGGCGTCGGCGCAGGAAGGTGCGCATCGCCGTCGTGGTAGACGTTCATCAGCTCGCGCAGGACGATCGGAGTCGACCACCCGTCGGTGAGCAGGTGATGCGCATTGAGGACCAAACGGTGCACCCCGCCGGGCAGCCGAATCAGCAGCGCACGCAGCAGAGGCGGTGTACTGACATCGAAGACGTAATCGGCGGCCTCGTCCTCGAGCTGATCTGCAGAGCGGAATGCAGTGTCAGCTGGAACGGAGGTCAGGTCGACCGAACGCCACTCGACTTTTGCACCGCGCGGAATGATCTGAACGGGCCGTTCGAACTGCTCGTAGTGGAAAGCTGCGCGTAGGTTCGGGTGCCTGTCGATCACGGTCTCGAACGCGTCGGCCAACTTCACCTCGTCCAACGGGCCGGAGAGGTCGAAGCGTGCAGTAAGTGTGTAGACGTCTGCTTCGCCGTCACGGACCGCGTGGAACAGGAGGCCTTCTTGTAGCGGCGAGAGCGGAAGTACATCGGCAAGCGGTCCGTGGACGGCTTCGAGTTCGTTGATCCCGGCTTGATCGACCACCGCGCCCTGGCCGAAGATCGTCGCCGAGCAATCGGAAGGCGTCAAACCACCCTCGAAGAGCGCGGCATGCGCGGTCAGTGCAGCGAGCGCACGTTCCCAATGCTCTTGCAGCTCGACGATCGTCGCGGCGTCGAGCACTGAACCCGCCGCAGTCCATTCGACTGCCAGCGTCGTCGAGTCGTCCTCTCGGACAAATGCGTTGAGCGCCAGCACTTCCGACATTGCCTTGCTCGCCGGTTCGATGACCGCGAATGGATCCTGCTCCGGCAATCGCCATCCGGTTCCGGGTAGGGACGGGAAGCGGCCGAGATAGTTGAGCAACAGTTCAGGTGTAGCGCACGCGGAAAGGTCACGTGCGGTGTCGCGATCCAGATGCCGCAGAACTCCGTAGCCGACTCCACCTCCGGGTACGGCGCGTTTTGCTTCCTTCACCGCACGAAGCAGATGCCCGGCAGCTGCTCCGCCGCTCAGTGCGTCGGCAAGATCGTCTGCGGTGAGCAGTGCATCGGTGGGAACCCGGACGGGGAACTCACTGGTGAACCACCCGATGGTTCCGGCGAAGTCGGTGTCGCTGGTGAGCGCGTCGCGGCCATGGCCTTCGACGGTGACTGTCTGCGCGGGCAGGCCGATGAGGCCGCGGCCGTGCTGCCATGAGCGCAAGGCAAGCATCAAACCCGCGAGAAGCACTTCGTCGGCCTTGGCTCGATACGCCGCCGGAAGCGTGGTCAACAGCGCGTCGGTGACAGCCGGGGGTGCAACAGTTGTCGTGCGAGAGGCGGTTGCGGTGAGGTCGACTTTCGGGTCGAGACGACGACTGCCGATCGGCTCGTCGTCCGCCTGTACCGACGCGGACTTCCAGTACTCGAGCTCCGATGCCATGCTGCCCGAGGTCCCGAATTCTGCGAGCAACCCCGCGTATCGGCGCCACGAACTTCCGCCCGCACCCAGCCGGGCCGACCTACGCTCGCGCGCTGCATCGGTAGCTTCGTGGAGGTCTGGAAGCAGAATTCGCCAGGACACACCGTCGACGATCAAATGGTGAGCCACGACGATCAAGTGGTCGGGTCGACCGGCCTCGGTATTGACCAGTACGACTCGCAGGAGTTCACCGGCGCGTGGGTCGAGACTCGCCGCCGACGCCTCCGCGAGCTCTCTGATCCGGGACGGCTCGGAGGTGTCGGACACCTCGTGAACGAGCCCCTCGCTGCGCACCGCGCCGACGTCTCGGACGATCAATTCGGTAGTGCCGCTGTCATTGTCACGGCGCAGGAGCAGACGTAGAGCGTCATGGTGATCGAGGATCGTCTGCACGCCGGACTGCAGGTCGCCAAGCGAGAGGCCGTCGTCGATGCGCACTGCGGTCCACTGCGTGTAGCCCGCGATTGCCTCGTCTGTCGGATTCTTGTCGATCAGTGCCCGAACGATCGGCGGAGCGATCACGGTGCCGGTCGCCACGTCCGCAACCGAGGCTACGGCGTCGGCGTCATCGGCAATCTCACGCGCCGCAGCGGCGATGGTTCCCAGATCTCGCTGTGCCAGTAGCTCTTTCGGAGCGACGACCAGTCCGCGCACCCGCAGGCGACTGCTGACACTGATTGCCGTGATGCTGTCACCACCGAGGCCGAAGAAATCCTCGTCCACACCGACGCGCTCGCGGCCTAGCACCTCGGCCACCACGTCACAGAGGATTTCCTCGTGTGGTGTGGATGCAGCGCGACCTTCCGATTCGGTAGCCGGCGCAGGTAGTGCCGCACGATCGAGCTTTCCGTTCACCGTGACGGGTAGTTCGTCCAGAACGACGATTGCGGCGGGAACCAGATGATCCGGTACGCGACCGGCGAGGTCTCGGCGCAATTCTTCCTGCGGCGGAAGCGTCGTACCGGCGGCGGCTACAACGTAGCCGACCAGGCTGGGCCGTCCTCCATCCGTACGGATCAGCGCGGCGGCCGCGCCGATTCCGGGCACCGATCCGAGAACAGCCTCGACCTCGCTCAACTCGACGCGATGTCCGCGGATCTTCACCTGCTTGTCGCTACGACCGATGAAGTCGTATCCCCGCCCGGGTACCCAGCGCGCGACGTCCCCGGCGCGGTACATCAGATCTCCCGGAGCCCCGAAGGGATCTGCGACAAAACGCTCGGAGGTCGCTCCGGCGCGACCGAGGTATCCCCTGGCCAATTGCGGTCCGGCCAGATAGAGCTCACCTCGTTCGCCGTCGGCGACCGGTTCGAGCGCGCTGTCGAGCAGGTACGCGCGGGTTCCCGCGAGCGGGTACCCGATACGCGGTCCGGCACCTTCGACCGTGGTCGCGATCGCGTCGACCGTCGTTTCGGTGGGGCCGTACAGGTTTCGAGCGGGAACACCGGATTCGATGATCGCGTCCCACAGTGCGGGCGGTGCCGCCTCGCCGCCCACGACAAGCAGGTGCAGCCGCTGCGTGCGCAGCAATCCGTTGTCCACCATCGCTGCCGCCATCGACGGCGTCGTGTCGACCACGTCGACGCAATCTCGCTCGAACGCCGCGACCAGGGCAACGGCGTCCTTCTGCAGTTCTTCGTCGTATACGTGCACCCGATGACCACACAGCAGCCACAACAGCTGATCGAGAGACGCGTCGAAGGCGAACGACGCCGTATGCGCGGTGTGCAGTTGCCGGTTTCCGACGCGCGCGGCCGTGTCCCGGTAGATGGTGGCGCGGTGATGGTGAAGCAGGTGCGCCAATCCACCGCTTCTGACCAACACGCCCTTCGGCTTGCCTGTCGATCCCGAGGTGTAGATGACGTACGCCAGGTGATCGCCATGCCGCGCCGTCGCCAGTTCACCGAGTTCGAGTGGAAACTCGGAATGGGCACGGAGTTCTTCGCGCACTTCGTCGGAATCGAGTACGAGCGGGTCGGGTCGAGAATCTCCGACGAGTTGCTCGGCCAGCGCGGAAGTGGTGAGCACCACCTTCGGTTGCGCGTCGTCGATCAGATCCCGCAACCGCTCGGCCGGGTGCTGCGGATCCAGGGCCACGTACGCTGCGCCCGCGTTCAGTGTCGCGAGCAGAGCCACCACCATCTCGGAGGTACGCGGAAGCGCAAGTCCGACAATGTCGTCCGGGCCGACATCGCGAGCCCGAAGCAACCGGGCGAGTTTGCGGACGCGGCCACCGAGTTCTGCGCCTGTCAGACGTTCCTCACCGCACACCAGGACCGTGTCATCCGCATGATCGGCGACGATGCGGTCGAAGACGTCCGGGACGAGGGCGACGGAGCCAGGCACAGGTTCAATTTCACGGCCGGCAAGGATCCGCGCAGCTTCGGGTGCCGGCATCATCTGCACCTGTCCGACGGCAGGGTCTCCCTCCCCCACCATCGCGTTGACGATGCTCACGAAACCAGCGAGGCGACGCTGAACCGAATCCCGAGTGTTGGTGCGCGCGTCCACTTCGAACCCGAGGAGAACTTCGCCGTCCGCGATGGGGGTGACCGTCAAACCCAGGTCCTCGGGCGGACCTCCGGCGACGTTACGTAGTACACCCACAGCGCCGGCGAAATCGAGGGCGAAGTCGAAAGCCTTGAGATTGATTCCGATCCCGTGAAGCAGTGCGCCGGTGCCGGCGACGCCCAGGTCCCGAGCAAGATTCTCACCGCGGTAGCGCTGGTGTGCGCGCAGGCTTTTCATCGTGGCGGCCACCTGCTTGCTCAGGTCACCGAGTCGATCGTGGCTGCGAATCGTCAACCGGAGAGGCAGAACGTTGACTGCCATGGCCGGCGTCTTGAGTGCCGTGCGGCCTACGCGCGCCATGAGTGGCATCGCGATGACAACATCCGTCTCGCCGAGCAACCGGTGGAGAAACGCGCCGTAGCAGGCGATCAGTGCCTCGGCCCACGTTGTTCCCGTCGCGTCTGCCACCGCTTTGAGGCGGCCGAGGGCGTCGGCACTGATGACCTCGCGAACCTGGATCGTTCGTTCCGCTGGACCGGTGACCTGCTGGCCCCGTCCGTCCAACGCGGGCAAAGGCGTCAGGACATCACGCCAGTAGTCACGATCTTCGACGAACTGGTTGCCCGCCCGGTACGCCTCGTCCTCGGCGACCAACGCACTCATCGAACCGAATCGCGTTGGTGCGACGTCGGTTCCCTTCTTCGCCGCCGTGTAGTGCGCGGCGACACGACGCGAAATCATGGCTGCGCTGTATCCGTCGACGATCAGGTGGTGATAGAGCTGGATGCACCAGATCTCGCGATCGGACAGCCTGATCAGCGAGTACGTGTAAAGCGGGCGCTCCACCATCAAGCGGCAGTACTCGGACGCCCGGCTGCGCTCGGCGTCGACCAATGCGTGCGCCACGGCTACGGGATCGCGCTCGTCACGGACGTCGGTGATCGGGATGACACCAACCGGCTCGTCGGAGATGTACTGACGCGGGCCGTCCGCCGTCTCGATCATCCGCAGCCGCATGGTTTCGGCTTCGCCGATCGTCGCCCTGATGGCGGCCGTCAGAACTTCGGTGTCGATCGGTTCGTCGCCCGAGATTTCGAGCACCTCACCGACGAGATAGCTCCGAGATTCGGGATCAAGCCTCTGTGCGTTCCAAATCCCGAGTTGAGCTCCTGTGAGAGCAAACGTAGCTTCGTTTGCCGCTCCGGAGTTCGAACCTGGAAGAACGCTCACACTGATCCCCTCGTCTGTGGACACACGTCACCCAAGGGTGACCTAACGTCGTTTTGGGTAGCCTAAACTAAATGTCAATGAATCGGGGAATCCGCCTCGCCGGTGACCCGAAAACCGACGGCTCCCGACGCGTTCACCAGAGGACACGCGCTTCTACAACCGCTTGCGGGACAGTCTCTTTCGTGAACCGAAACGAGAAAGTGAAGGCTAGTCCATCAGCGTTGCTGCGACGGTTCCGCCCAGTTCATAACAACCATCGCGGACAGATTTGTCCACGCTCACAGTCACTTCGAGCGGATCCGCCACCGCGACCAACCCGAGCCCTGTCGCGAGTTTGCGCACCGACGACACGGCACCAGCAGTGTCGTTGTTGCCGTGAACCCACAGGCCGTACGGCCGATCCGACACCGCACCGAGACATTGGTAGTACGTGGTGTCGAAGAAGTACTTGAGCGCACCCGACATGTATCCGAAATTGGCGGTGGTACCGAAAAGATAGCCGTCAGCAGCGAGGACGTCGGGCACCGTCACCGCCAACGCCGGCACCACCTTCACCTCCACACCCTCGATCTCCGGATCGCGAGCACCGGCAAGGACTGCATCCAACAATTCGTGGGTTGTCGGCGAGGGCGAGTGGTGAACCACCAACAAAGTCTTCACACACCTGACAATACGGCGACGGGCGGCGCACCCGTCGCCGTTCACGCCTACGCCGAAACCGTTTCCGCGCTCATCGCCTTGACCAGGTCATCGGTTCGGGTGACCGAGGCGCAGCGCCCGGCCGCGTACTCGAGGGCGCCGACATGCTCGCCCAGGGAGAAGTCGGCCACCGCGTCGCCCACGAAGAAGATCTGCACGTCTTGCATGAACCCGTCCAAAGCGGTAGTCAGGCAACCGATGTGGGCATAGATTCCGGTGATGATCAGCTGGTCACGCCCACTCTCGCGCAGCCGCTCACGCAGATCCGTTTTGATGAAGGCGCTGTAGCGCCATTTTGTGAGCATCACGTCGTCCGGATGCGGAGCCAACTCGGCGATCACGTCGGTGTGAGCGGGATCTGCCTTCAGACCCGGTCCCCAGAAATCCGACAGCAACGCACGCTCCTCGGGATCCTGATCACCGGGTTGCGCGGTGTAGACGATCGGGATTCCGGCAGCTCGCGCCGACGAACGAAGCCGGTCGATGTTCGGAACCACGGTTTGGAGCGGGTCGACGCTTCGGTCGTACGCGTTCACGAAATATTCCTGCATGTCGTGCAGAAGCAGCACCGCTCGGGAAGGATCGAGAGTCCAGTCGACCCGATTCTGCGGAAACTCGGTGGGCATCTCGTATCGCACTGCTGTGGGTAGCGCCATGATGAATCTCCTCGAAAATGTGGGGGTGGGAACCGATCAACTCGACAGAGTCTGTGCGGCAATCGATTCGCTGAGAACACGGCGCAAGGCCGCCTTGCTGGTCTTTCCGACGCCGGTGACGGGGAACTCGGTCACGAACTCCACTCGATCCGGAACCTTGTACGCCGCAACGCCTCGGCCTCGTATGTATCGCTTGATCTCGCCGACGGTCGGTGCATCTCCGGAAATCACCAGAACGGCGCAGGTTCGCTCGCCCAGGTACTCGTCGGGAACAGCGACGACGGCCGCATCGTGGACAGCAGGATGCGAGAGCAGGTGGTTCTCGATCTCCTCGGCGGCCACCTTCTCGCCGCCGCGGTTGATCTGGTCCTTTGCGCGGCCCTCGACAATCAGGTGTCCCGTATCGGTGACGCTGACCAGATCGCCGGTGCGATAGAAACCTTCGGCGTCGAAGACCTCGGCATTGTGCGCATCCGCCCGGTAATAGCCACGGATCGTGTACGGCCCCCGAGTCAGTAAGTGCCCCGTGGTTCCGGGCTCGACGAGCGCGCCATCGTCATCGACTACACGAACCTCGTCGTCCGGTGAAATGGGCCGGCCCTGCGTGCTGACGATCAATTCTTGCGTGTCGTCGAGGCGGGTGTAGTTGACCAAACCCTCAGCCATGCCGAACACCTGCTGAAGGGTGCAGCCCAGCTCCGTGGGTACGCGTGCGGCAGCTTCGGCGCTGAACTTCGCTCCGCCGACGCCGAGAACCCGCAAGCTCGACAGGTCGTGATCTGCCTTGCTGGGGGCGGCCATCCAGGCCAATGCGATCGGCGGAACCAGCGACGCGTGCGTGACTCGCTCTGATTCGATCAGACCGAAAGCTGTGGACGGCATGGTGTCCGGCGCCAGAACCACGGTGCCGCCCGCGTGGAAGACACCGAGAATGCCCGGCGAACTCATCGGAAAATTGTGCGCAGCAGGGAGAACCACCAACATGCGCGTCGAATCGTCGACGCCGCAGATCGGGTTGGATGCCCGCACCGAGTAGAGGTAGTCGGCGTGCGTTCGCGGAATCAGCTTCGGAACACCGGTCGTGCCACCGGAAAGCTGAAGAAAGGCGACCGACAACGGATCGACGTCGGCAAGAACGGGAATCTCGTATCCGCGTAGCGAATCGAAACCGACAAACTCTTCGGGGTCGCCGGCCACGATCACAACAGGCGGAGTTTCGAGGCCTTCGTTCACCTCACGCGCCAGTGCGCGGTAGTCGAACCCGCCATGACGGTCGGCGACGATATAGGCAGCGACATCAGCGAACTGGCAGAAGTATCCGATTTCGGTTCGGCGATGCGCTGGCAGCCCGAATACCGGCAGGGCGCCGAGCTTCAACACACCGAACAATGCTTCGACGTATTCCACGATGTTCGGTAGCTGCAGAAGCACACGGTCACCGGCGCGAACACCCAACCCGGACAGGCCTCCGGCCACTGCCGAGCTGCGACGATCGAGGTCGCAATACGTCAGCCGTGTTTGTGCCCCGGTGGCATCGCTGCCTACTACCGCTTCGTTGTCGGGATGCCGTGCGGCCGCGGCCGTGATGAATCCGGCCAGCGTCTCGTCAGTCCAGTAGCCTCGTTCCCGATAATGCGTCACCAATTCGGGTGGATACTGTGCGACGGGCGCCAAGGGCTCGCGAGCGATCCTCGATGTCATGCAAGTGACTCCTCTTCGAAAGTACTGTCAGCAAATACATCTCACGCTTTTAGCGTCGCTCCGCCGTCGACGTACAGCGCCTGCATGGTGATGTGGGCCGCCCGGTCGGACAGCAGGAAGTGCACCGAGTCCGCGATATCGTCTGCGGTGGCAAGTTTTCCGAGCGGAATGCCCAGGCGATAGCCCGCCAGATCGCCTTCGATGACAGCGTCGGCACCCGAATCGTCGGAAGGGTCCGACCACAATGACCGCTGCATCGCTGTGTCTGTGGAACCCGGAGCGACAACGTTGACGCGAATCCCGTCGACAGCCAACTCCAGGCCCGCGGTTCGAACCAACATGGTGGCAGCAGCTTTGGACGAACCGTAAGCACCCATCCCGATACGTGGGACACCGGCCGCGTTGGACGAGACCACCACGATCGACCCAGCCCGCCGGCGACGCATTTCCAGTCCCACACTTTGCAGAACGTTGAGCAATCCGAATACGTTGACGCCGAATATCTTCCGCCACTGGTCTGGATCGGAGTCCAGCACCGATCCGGTGTCGAGAATTCCGGCGACGTGCGCGAGCGCGTCGATCCGGCCGAACGTGTCCATCGTGGAGGCCACTGCAGCGTCGACTGCCTGCCGATCGGTCACGTCCACGACGTGACTCTCGATATCGGCGCCTTCGACGATTGTTTCTGCCAATTCCGCAGTTGCCCGCTTCAATTCGACGTCGTCGCGATCGAGAAGTGCCAGCGAATACCCGTCGCGCGCAAGAGTCCGGGCCACTGCGGCGCCGATCCCCGCCGCCGCACCGGTGACTACGGCAATTCGGCGATCGCTCACTGCGGGCACAGCACCTGAACCCAGGCATTGATCGTCGGTTCTTCTGCCAACTCCGCGAAGTCGGCATCCGCGCCCGCTCCTCGCCAACGTTCGACGAGCGTCATCAAGCGAACCGAGTCCAGGCCTTCGTCACCCAGGTCCGCGTCGTCGCCGAGTTGTTCTGCCCTCATCGACAGAACCTCGGCGACGTCGCGCACGATCTGGTCACGGTCCACGGTGTTGCTCATCGGTCTCCTCGAGTAGTGGTCGACGCGCTCAGATCGAGCCAACCCACCCCTCGTGTCGACCCCGTCCGCACGCCTTTACTTTAGGCCAGCCTAACCATAACGGTACGGAAGTACACAACCCGGATGCTCAGGACACAAATTCACCCAAACTAAGGCTAGCCTCAACATAGCAAGTAATCCTGTCGAACTGGAAGGGTGTCCATGTCAGCACTCGCCGAAGTCTCCGAATTCCCGTTGCGCAACAACCGGACTGACGATGAAACGGACTCCGTTTTCCTGCTCTCACGTAGGCAAACGTCGATCCGCACTTCGGGAGTAGTCGAAGAATTCGACTCGGCCTTCGACGCCGCTGAAGCCCTCAAAACGGGCCGCATCGACTCGGTCGTCGGCGCCCTGCCGTTCTCCCCGGAGACGCCGTCCGCCCTCACCGCGCCACTGAGTTTCACACGAGTCCGCGGTGATCTATATCACTCGAACGTGCCGACGCTACCCACTTCGCGGGTAGCCGGATTCGAACCCAGCCCGCAGATCCACACCGACAGGGTCCGCGGCGCCATCGAACGTCTTCGAGCAGGCGAACTCGACAAAGTTGTCCTCGCACGCTCCCTGACCATCGAGGCCGAGTCCACGATCTTTCCCGCCGATCTGGCCGAGAAACTGATTGCACTCGATCACGCGCACAACGGTTTCTGCGTCGACTTGTCCCCCGCCGGAGGAAAGTACCGCGGGCGTTCGCTGGTCGGCTCGACGCCCGAGGTTCTGATCGAACGGCGAGGCGACGTCGTCACCTGCCACCCGTTGGCGGGCTCGATTGCACGGCACCCGAATTCGGATCAGGACGAGGCGAATGCCGAGCAACTCCGCGCGTCGACCAAAGATCTCGCCGAACACGCGTTTGTCGTCGACTCCATCAGCGCGATACTCGGACCACTGTGCACATCATTCAATGCACCCAGCGCACCGGAACTCCTTCGGACACCGCAACTGTGGCACCTCGGGACCAAGATCGAAGGTGTCCTGACCGATCCGAACCTGACCTCGCTCGAGCTGGCAATGGCGCTGCACCCGACCCCCGCCATCTGCGGAACACCGACGGGCGCCGCACGCGAGCACATCACCGCGACCGAAGGGGACCGCGGGTTCTACGCCGGTGCCGTGGGCTGGTGCGACCGAACCGGAGACGGCGAGTGGATGGTGGCTATTCGTTGCGCCGAGATTGCAGCAGACGGCCTCTCGGCGCGGGCGTACGCAGGCGGCGGAATCGTCGCTTCCTCCGATCCGGAAATCGAGCTGATAGAGACCAGTACAAAATTCCGCACGTTACTCAGTGCGTTCGACCTCGCTGAACATCAGCTCTGACCAGGCATTACTTCTTCGAGGTGTTCAGGGCAATCGCGGCGTGAACGAGTGCCTTGAACGCCTTTTCGTCGACGGCTTCACCTTCGTGAAAATCGATCGCCCGTCTCGTATTGCCCTCGAGGCTGGAGTTGAAGAGACCTGAGGCGTCGTCGAGTGATGCGCCTTTGGCAAAAGTCACCTTCACTGCACTCTTGTAAGTCTCACCGGTACAGATCATTCCAGCGTGGTACCACACGGGAACTCCTCGCCACTTCCATTCCTCCACCACATCCGGATCCACCTCTTTGATCAGAGTTCGTATCCGGGAGAGCATCTCGCCCCGCCAGTCTCCGAGTTCCTCGATTCGCTGGTCGATCAACTGAGACGGGGAATCTGCGCCTTGCTTTTCGGAATCACGCTTCGCCATCGCTTCGTCACTTCCTGCTCGTTGCCGCCGATCTCCGGTGAGTCGAGTATCCCCTCCTGCACCAACATTCACTCAGCGAATCACTGACGCATCACGACGTCTCGGCAAGCGCGATTTCTTGGAATTCGGACAAAGTGAGACGGACGTCCAGTATTCTCTGGGCACTAAGTCCCGATTCTTCGGCCCGGAGGACTGCATCGTGATGTGGAATCGCCCGCTTGCCCATTCAGTCGCTGCGGCTGCCGGATCGGTTCTTCTCGCCGCCGCAGTCGTCGGCGTTCACACTGTTCCGGCGGCGGCGCAACAGGCCCCGCGCGTCTTCGACGTACTGTGCACACCCACCGATGAAGGCCTTTCCGAGCTGTCCGGACTCACCGTCACCGCGGCCGGGATATACGCAATCGGCGACAGCGGCTCCGATGATCGAGTCGCCGAACTCGATTCGAACTGCCACGTTCAGCGCTGGATCAGCGTGGGCACCCCTCGTGTCGATGTCGAGGATCTCTCGTCGACTCCCGACGGCCACCTGTGGCTGGCAGACATCGGCGACAACAACGCGGTACGAACGTCGATCGGGCTGATCGAACTCGATCCGACTTCAGGTGCCGCGACCCCCTACCCCCTGGTTTATCCGGACGGGGCGCACGATGCCGAGACACTGCTGATCCAGAGCAACGGGCTTCCCGTCATCGTCACCAAGGATTACCTGGGCGCAAGCGTGGTCTACACAACCGCTGAGCGACAGCAGGTTCAGGATCCGAGGACGGCGTCGCCGACCATGTTGGCCAAGGAAGGTCAGCTCAGATTTTCTCCCACCCTCACTTCCGGTGGGCCGGTCCCCCACGCCGGAACGATGGCTGTCACCGGAGGCGCCGTGAGCAAAGACGGCACGGTGGTAGCGCTGCGCACCTACACCGATGTCTACCTCTACACAGCTCCCGACGGCGATGTCGCGAAAGCCTTGACCACCACGCCTATTCGTGTGCCCCTTCCCGACGAGCCACAAGGTGAAGCGATCGCGTTCGACGCGGCCGGTGATCTGATCAGTGGCTCCGAGGCATACCAAGGGCCGCTGCCTCCGCTCCGAATTCTTCGAGGCGCCAGTGACATCGCGCACTCGGGCGGAACCACAAGCTCTCTCGGGTCGTAGTCGATTCACCTCTCGGGAAAGCGGACAGGCGCCGCTATCATGGCCGAGTGAACAAACAACTTCGAGCAACAGTGGCGATCTCGACAGTTCTCGCGCTGGCTTCGTGCGCGAATTCTCTCGAAGGAACACCTCGACCGGATGCGTTTGTTCCGAGCGTCGACAATCCGGATCCGTCCGAATCCATCGACGGAGTTGTCACGGTCGACTACCCGGCAGCTCAACACGTACGGCCGAACGAACGTGTGGCGTACACACATTCACCGCCCTTCGGTGGTCGCCATGATTCGGTCTGGGCAAACTGCACCGGAGTTGTCTACCCGCAAGCCATTCGAACCGAGAATGCGGTCCATTCCCTCGAGCACGGGGCAGTGTGGATCACGTACAACCCCGACCTGGTCTCGAGTGAGGATCAGGCGCGCTTGGCACAGCGAGTCGAAGGCATGAGCTACACCTTGATGTCGCCGTATCCGACCCTGGATTCGCCGATCTCGCTGCAGTCCTGGGGCCGTCAACTCAAACTCGACAACGCTGAGGACGCTCGCATCGATCAATTCGTCTCGGCGCTACGAGTCAACCCGAACACGTATCCCGAAGTGGGCGCGACGTGTTCGGTGCCGATGACTAGCTTCGACCCGAACAACCCGCCGCCATTCGACCCCACCACTCCGGATCCGTCTTCTCCCGCAACAGTTCCGGAGCGGTAGCATCCCAGCAGACCCCTGTTCACAGCAGGGAGAAACTACTTGCCTCGCGACCGACGTTCCAGTTCCACTGCGCGGCGCATGGTTTCCCGCGCCCGGCTTCGGTCACCGGCATAGTCGTAGGCGCGAGCGAGTCGGAAGTTCTGCTTCCAGTTGTCCGGGTCTGCTTCCCAGTCGACCTTGATCTGAGCGAACAACTCGTCGGCAGCCGCCCGCTCGATCCGGCCCGAAGGCAATTTCGGAAGTGAAGACGCATCGACAGCGAGGCCCTCGTCGTGAATCTGCTGCGCGAGGCGTTGGTGTGTGAAGCCGGCACGAAGGGTGGCGATGACGAGCCACAGCCCCAGGAACGGCAGGATCAGCACGCCGATCCCGAGACCGATCGCGGCGCCGCCTCCGTCTTGGATGAGCTGGATTCCGCGCTGGCCGAGCAATACGAAGTACACCGCGAGCGCGATACAGATCGCAACGATCAGCGCGAGGGTGCGGGTGGTCTTGTTCATAGATCGAGGAAGGAATCGATACCGACCGTCAGGCCCGGACGTGACCCGATCTGGCGGACACCGAGCAGAACGCCCGGCGCGAACGAATTCCGGTCGATCGAGTCGTGGCGAATGGTCAGCGTCTCGCCCTGAGTTCCGAGAATCACTTCCTGATGCGCGACCAGTCCGGCCATCCGCACGGAGTGAACCCGGACTCCGTCGACGTCGGCTCCGCGCGCACCCTCGAGCTCGGTCGTGGTGGCGTCAGGGCTGCGTCCGACGCCTGCTTCCGCGCGAGCTTCGGCGATCATGGCGGCCGTTCGGTATGCGGTGCCCGAGGGAGCATCTGCCTTGTTGGGGTGGTGAAGTTCGATGACCTCGACGGAATCGAAGAAGCGCGCCGCGGCAGCCGAGAAACGCATCAACAACACAGCACCGATGGCGAAGTTCGGGGCGATCAGAACACCCGTTGCAGGCTGCTCGTCGAGCCAGGACTGCACAGTCGCAAGCCTGGACTCGTCGAAACCGGTGGTGCCGATCACGGCGTGAATTCCGTTGGCCACGAGGAATTCCAGATTTCCCATGACGACGTCGGGGTGCGTGAAATCGACGACTACCTGAGTGCGGGTGTCGACGAACGTCTCGATGCGATCACCGGTATCGACCTGAGCGACAAGTTCCAGATCGGGAGCAGCTTCCACTGCCTCGCAGATCGCTCGACCGACCTTGCCCTTGGCTCCCAGAACCCCGACCCTGATGGGTGCTGCACTCACGTCTTCCACGCTCCGTCCGATGCATTGTTTGAGGTGAAGCCTACGCAATCGTGCCGATGCGCTCACCATCAGTCGGGCAGGAGTTATGTCACCACTGGCACACTGGACGTAGTGAGCAACCGTCCGCAAGTCCGCGAAACCGGCAACCTTCGACCACTCGAGTTGGCAACGGGTGCCGTCATGGCCGGATTCACGGTCGCGTTGTCCGTCATTGCCACGGTCATCCCCATGGCCAGCGCCCTCAACCTCGTGGCCGCCGTTCCGATGGGAATTGTTGCCCAGCGCTTTCGAGTCCGCGCCGTGATGACGGCCGGCGTCTCGGCTACTGCGGTCGCTTTCGTCGCAGCGGGTTCGGGATCTGCGGCGGCGGTCGCGCTGAGCGCTCTCCTCGGCGGAATCATCGGTACGGTCAAGCGGCGCGGTCTCGGCTTCATCTCCGCGTTGCTGTCGTCGCTTGTCATCGGACCCGCGCTGGCGTTGTTCTCCATAGTCCTGTTGCTTGTTCTCGCGCCCCTGCGCACCTTGTTGTTGACCTCGCTGGAGAACACCGCGCTGGGCGTGGCCGCAATCTTGAAGCGTGCCCCGACGCTGGTCGGCGCAGCCGAATGGATCGAGAACAGCATCGGCTCGATCATCGACTACTGGTGGTTGTGGATCGGCCTGTCGATCAGCTCCGGAATCGTCCTCAGCACCGTCGTCTCCTATTTTGTCCTCGGTGCCGTCCTCGATCGATTGGCCGCACTCCCCTCGGCCGACCCGCTCCAGACAGCTCCCGACGACCGTCCGATCGACCCGCTACCGGTCACTTTCGATCACGTGGGCTTCACCTATCCGAGTGCATCGACGCCGGCGCTCGTCGACGTCAACTTCACGGTCCGACGAGGAGAGTTCGTCACCGTCGTCGGCCACAACGGCTCGGGCAAGTCCACACTCACCCGGTTGCTCGCCGGTCGCGCACCGACCGTCGGGACCCTGACGAGGCCCGGGTCCGCCGGTCTCGGTCGACACGGCGGAACCGCCGTCGTCCTCCAACGTCCCGAGAGCCAGATCCTCGGAACCCGCGTCGCCGATGACGTCGTCTGGGGGCTTCCGCCCGAGTCGCATCCCGACGTCGATGCACTGCTGGCCGAGGTGGGACTCGCGGGCATGGGCATGCGCGAGACCTCAGGGCTGTCCGGCGGCGAGATGCAACGTCTGGCGGTTGCTGCCGCTCTGGCTCGTCGCCCCGCTCTGCTGATCGCGGACGAAGCCACCGCGATGGTCGATCAGGCCGGCCGGGAGGAATTGGTCTCGCTCCTCGCCGAACTGCCCCGGCGCCATCCGATGGCCGTGGTGCTGGTCACCCATCACCACGCCGACACCCGCAACGCAGATCGGGTGATTCAACTACAACGCGGACGGCAGATCGATCACCAACCCGGTTGGATGACGTCGACGTTCGCGGGTCCGCCGTCTGCGCCGTGGCCGGCCGGCACTCGAACTGTCCTCCAACTCACCGATGTCACCCACACCTACAACGACCGGACTCCGTGGTCGCGGCGCGCACTCTCGGACGTGAATCTGACCATCGGAGACGGGGACGGGCTACTGGTCCTGGGCGGCAACGGTTCCGGTAAATCGACCCTGGCCTGGATCATGGCGGGCTTGATCGCACCGAGCCGGGGAACCGCGGTCTTCGACGGCAAACCCGTCTCGCGTCAGCTCGGCACTGTCGGTCTGACGTTCCAACACTCGAGGCTGCAGCTGCAACGCCGAACCGTCGCCGAAGACATCGAGGCCGCCGGCGGTCCGGAGATCGGATCGGTGCAAGTCTCCTGGGCGCTCGACGCCGTCGGACTCGACCGTCACATCGCCGGCCGCAGTATCGACGAGTTGAGCGGCGGACAGATGCGACGCGTCGTACTGGCCGGTCTCCTCGTCCGCCAACCCCGAGTACTCATCCTCGACGAACCATTGGCCGGGCTCGATCCACCCGGCCGACACGAAATCCTGAACGTACTCAGGTGGATTCGTCGGAACGGAACCGCAGTAGTCGTCATCTCCCACGATGTCGACGGCATGGATGCCGTCTGCAGCAGAACAATTCGACTGTCGCAGGGTCGCATCCTCGACCCTGCCGCCAGCAGCGCCTTGGAAGGATCGACGACGTGACAACACTTCTGCGCGAAGTCCCGACTTCATCGCCGATCCACCGATTATGGGCCGGAACGAAGATCGTTGCCGTCGTTCTCGTCAGCATCGTGGTCGTGGCCGCGCCGTCCTGGCCTGCGATCGGCGTCGTACTGGGATTGTTGTTGCTGACCGCGGTGATCGGACGCATCCCCCCGACTGCAGTTCCCCGACCTCCGTGGTGGTTGTGGGCGCTGATCCTGCTCGGCGCGTTGATCAACCTTCCGATCGGCCTCGACGCGGTGTTCATCTACCTGCAAGCTGTGACGTTCGGTCTTGTATTGCTCTGCGTCTCACTGATGTTGGCGTGGACCACGTCGATGAGCGACGTGGCGCCGGCACTGGCAACGCTCGGTAGACCGCTGCGAATATTCAAGATCCCGGTCGACGAGTGGGCCATCGCGACCGCCCTCTGCATTCGTTCACTTCCACTGTTGATCGACGAGATGCTCACCCTGGTAGCGGCGCGACGACTGCGCCCGAAAGCTGTGGTGAACAGCGCGGCCGACAATTCGGTAGTCGACCTGATCACCACAACCATGTCCGTGGCAATTCGGCGGTCTGCCGAAATGGGCGAAGCAATCTCCGCTCGCGGGGGCACTGGACTGATTGCGGCGTACCCCAAGCGCCCTCAGCTCGCCGACCTGTTCGCACTGACCGTCGTCATCGCCGCGTGCGTCAGTGCCGTTGCTTTGACGATAGTCCTGCGCTGATCGGGTCATCGCTGACAGAATTTGCCTGGGCGATGATCGCAGAACCCATCCAGCGCCTTAGGTATCGCCGCAGTTCCTCATCGCTCCGCGGTGGGTCGCCAGGCGCGAGGAAAAACGACTGCATCGTCCGCAGGACGTATTCGACCAGTTCCTGAAGTGACGCGTCGTCGTAGCCGTAATGCACCCAGTCCACGTCGAAGCGGTTGATCATCGCCATTCCGAAGGCTTGCGCCTCCTGAGAGGTCAGACCCTCCGGGTGCAGACTCGAATTCGTGCTTGTGAGAAGGATGCCGAGATGCGGTGTTCGGTGGACCTGAGTCAGTGTGTAGAGAACACCCTCGGTCATCGCCTCGACGGGATCTTCGATGCCGCTCACGTGTGTGGTGAGTCGATCGAGGTAGCCGTCGACCGACGCGATCGCCGCTGCCCGCATCAGAGCGTCGGCGCTGGGGAAGTATCGATACACGGTCTGCCGGATCACGCCCAGTGACTCCGCCACGTCGCCGATGCTGATTTCCGAACTCGTCCGTCCGATCAGCTCGACTGCGGCCTCGACAATTCGACGTGACGCATCTTCGTCGTTGTCCGGTGGATTGCCGCCCCACCCACGCCTTCGTGCCACTGCCCACTTCCTCGCTCGAACGAGGCTCGAACCATGTCTTTGCGCTCGAAGTCCAAGAGCCACAGGCTAACACAGGCAGGTTTTGCATCTGCTTTCCCCGAATCCACTCCCGTCATCGAAAGTGAACATACAACTGCACATCAATATGTATGATTACCGCCACACGTGGCTTCGAGTGCCAGAGCGGCCACCTGACCAGCCCCTCCGAAAGACGAGGTTCGACAAGTGACCAACCTTCAGCCCCGAAAGATGGATTTCGGATTCGAGGATCATGACGTTCCCTTCCTGTGGAACCCGGAGAATCCGGCCTGGTCGAGCATGTCCAACGCGGTCTCGTTCCTGGCCATCGGTTTCGAAAAGATGATCGTGAAGATGATCATGCAAACCAAGTCGCGGATCAGTGATCCGGAGGTCGCCGAGGAAGCCGTGGCATTCATGCGTCAAGAAGGCCACCACTCGACCGCCCACCGCCAACATGTGAAAGCTCTGATCAGGCGATACCCCGGACTCCAGAACACACTCGACGCCGTGATCGGTGAATTCGATCTGCTCACCGAGGCGACCTCGTTGAACTACCGGCTCGCGTACACCGCAGATCTGGAGGCGACCTTCACACCGGTGTTCAAACTGATGCTCGACAACGAGGCGACCTTGTTCCGTCCGGGAGACGACCGCGTCGCATCACTGTTCATCTGGCACTTCGTCGAGGAGGTCGAGCATCGCAGCTCGGCACTGATCATCTTCAATTCCGTTGTCGGAAGCGAGCTTTACCGGATGCGAATGGCGCCGTCGATCTTCGCGCACGTCATGAAGGTGATTCGCATCGCCTGTGCAGGGTTCAACCAGCACGTTCCACTCTCCGAACGGCAAGTCGACTCACTGTCGATGTTCGCCATGCACCGCACCAAGCAGAAGATTCTGACGTCGTTTGCGCCCTACCTGACCAAGGGCACCATGCCCCGCGCCTTCGATCACCTACAACTCGGCGAACAACTCGTCGCGCTCGGCGGAGTCTTCCGCAGCCAGATGCCCAATCACAACCCGGACCACGAGAAGCTCCCCGCACTGGCCGACCAGTGGTTCAAGCGTTACGACGACGGCTACGACTGCACACGCTGGTACACCGCCGAATCTCAGGCACAAGAGTCGATCACGTCAGGGGCCAACTGATGGCAGAGCACTGCTCCCCCACGTTTGCCCAACTGGCAACAGAACTCGGTTTCTCCTGTCAGGAAGCAGGTGGACTCGTCGAGTTCCGTAACCCGGCGGCCCTCGAGAACTGGACCCTGCCCGTACTCGAATGGACGATCATCGTCGGCTCGGTACTCGCACTGGTCTTGGCGATCGTGCGACTGCGCCGCAACGGCGACCCCACCAACCTGGTCCTTTGGTTCGGCGCCACCGCCTACCTGTTCATCATCGAGCCTCCGCTGTACTTCCCGGCAGCGTTCGGCATCGAAGAACAAGTGGACACGATGTTCGCGCACAACGTGTTCACCGTCGACTTCATGTGGGGTCGACTGCCGCTGTACATCATTGCCATCTACCCGCTCATGGCGACGTTGGCCTTCGAAATAGTCAGAATGCTCGGCGTTTTCCGCAAATACGGTCCACTGCTGGGTGCAGTCTGCGTCGGCTTCGTCCACCATGCGTTCTACGAAATCTTCGATCACCTCGGACCCCAGTTGCGGTGGTGGGAGTGGTCGACGTCGAACCCGATCAACCAACCCATGTTCGACGCGGTTCCACTCCCCAGCGTGGTCGTCTTCGCCGCTCTGTGGCCGATGTCGTTGGCATTCTGCGTCCAGTACTTCGTCGGACGGCATGTCGATGCCGGCAAGCACTTCTCCGGGCTTCAGTTGGTTTGGCGCACCATCGTGATCGGCCTGCTGGCCTCGCTGGGCACGTTCATTCTCCCGCTCCCGGCGACGGTCTTCGGGATGGGCAGTGACACCGTTCGTGGGTTCCTCTATGCGGCAGAACTCGCCGTCCTCACAGTGGTCGCGATCGTGGTTCTCGTCCGCCAGTGGAGAAACCTGCGCTCGGCAGAATCGAACGCTCCTGCACACACCAACAGGTTCGTCCAGATTTACAGCGTGGTGTACCTGGTTGTCATGGCCGTACTGTGGGCGAGTGCGCTTCCGGACTTCTTCGACGCAGTCGAAGGTTCCACCAGCGCTGGAGATCCCATCGGGAACCTGTGGTACACACTGGCGTGCTTCGTCATCGCAATCCTGTGTGTGAGCGCAACTTTCACCATTCCGAAGAGGAACTCCGTCGTCGACGACGACGCTGAACTTCTTAGGGCAAACTCAACGACTCCGGCCAGCTAGGTCGACCGGGGCGAGACCTCTGGGGTCTCGTCCCGGTTTGTCGGTGTCTCGAGACAACGGCGTCACGGGACGCGGTGAGTCCACGCTTCGGTGCTGAACTTCGTGTCCACCAGCTTGCGCGCCTGCTCCAACTCCGAGTCCGTGTAGTCGCTGTCACGGGTGTCGTACTGGCCGCGGAAGTGCTGCGCAAACGACTCCAGGATCGCTGCACGCGTCATTCCGGTTTGAGAACGCAGCGGATCGACCCGCTTGGCTGCGCTCTTGGTTCCCTTGTCCGACATCTTCTCTCGCCCGATTCGCAGCACCTGCGTCATCTTCTCCGCATCGATGTCGTAGGCCATGGTCACGTGATGGAGCACGGTGCCGGACGCGAATCGCTTCTGAGCGGCGCCGGCTATCTTGCCCTTGTCCGAGGCGATGTCGTTGAGCGGCACGTACCGAGCGTTGATACCCACCTCGGCCAGCGCTCCCATCACCCACTGATCGAGAAACGCGTAGGACTGCTCGAAACTCAAACCTTCGACCAACGACGCCGGTACTGCCAACGAGTACGTGATGCAGTTGCCAGGTTCCATGAACATCGCGCCGCCACCGGAGATTCGGCGCACCACGCCGATGCCGTGCCGCGCAGCAGCCTCGGAGTCGACCTCGTTACGCACGGATTGGAACGATCCGATCACGACCAAGGGCGAGTCCCAGTCCCAGAATCGCAGTGTCGGCGGACGCTCACCCGATGCCACCTCACGCGCGATGACCTCGTCCAGCGCGACGTGCATCGCTGGGTCCAGAACCACCGGTGGGATGAGGTCGAACGTGTGATCCGCCCAACTCGTGGCGTGACCGAGTGCGCGCCGGATCGCAATACCGACCGACTGCGGCGTGAAGCCGATCATCGAGACGGACTCGTCGAGCGCACTGGAGATGGCTTGTGCCAACTGTTCAGCATCCGAGTCGGCGGGCATTCCGCGCAACGCCGCGTTGATGTCGTCGAGCGCACTGTCGGGCTCGAGGAAGAAGTCCCCCGAGACTGCGACTTCGGCCAGCCGACCGTCCGCCACCTCGACGTCGACCGCGACCAGTTTTCCACCAGGAACCTTGTACTCTCCACGCATTCGTCCAGCCTATCCCTGTGCGATTCTCTGCGGTGAGCGCCGTCGAAGATCACACCGCGCGCGCAGTGCGCATCGGTTCGACAGGAAGGGCGATCAGGCACTCACACCTGTAAACCGCTGTGCGGCTGCATGATCGCGCGGCAAAGACAGCCCGTGTCGGCCCCTGCCTGGACTCCTAATTCTTCCGACAGGCGAGATGATCGCTGGGGTGGGAGGATTACCGCAACGAGCCAACTCTCTGGCGAGTGACAACGGAGGTAGACATGAAGGTCCCGGCGTTCCACTCGACGGAACCTTCGGACCTCGACGTCTATCACGACAACGAAAGCTGCATCTTGGCCGCGCGCATCGCAGTACCCCATCGTGCCCCCGGGGTCGACGGCCGACCGTGGTGCACTGCCTGCGCGTCTTTGGACTGACGAGCGACCACCAGCTCACTCACACCCATGTCGCCGATTCGGGGACAACTCCATGGGCCAGAGCGTTCGCATCGATGACAGCGCGGAGCCACGCGGTCAGACCGGCCTCGACCGTCTCGTAGAACAGCGCGTCGTAGAACTCGGAGAATCCCGGATCGGCCACGTACATCCGTCCCAGACACACCTGCATCGAGTGTGTGCAGTCGAAGTAGACCCCGATCGACGCTCGGTGGCGTTCTGCCAGCGAATTCGCCTCGGCGCTTCCCGGTTCGACACCCGCGCGGCACGCCAGCGCCAGATCTTCGTTGAGCGTCTCGACGCAGTCGGCGATCTTCTGCCAATCCTCAGCGGTCCTACCCGCCGACCGTTCCGCGTGCTGCGCCCACTGCGCACTGTCACCCCAACGCTCGTGCGCCTCCGGTCCCCATGACGGCTGCCAGTGTCGGCCGAAGATCGACACCTGCTCGTCTACCGGCAACAGCACACCGGACTTCCTGGCATCGATGATGCGATCCAAGGACTCGCCCCGTTGCTCCAAGTCGGCAATCCGTTGTCGCAACTCGGCGCGCTGCCCGCGCAGAGTTTCGTCCACGTGGGCTGCCGGCGATTCGAGCAATATCCCGATCTCGTCGAGCGACAAGCCCACGTCGCGGTAGACAAGTACGCGACCAATTCGGCCGAGGTCGGCGTCGGTGTACAGCCGGTAGCCACCGTCACTGTGCCCGGACGGGCACACCAAACCGATTGCGTCCCAATGATGAAGGGTACGTACAGTTATGCCCAGCCGAGATGCGGCAGCACCGACGGTAAGAGCACTGTCTGCCTCGTCTCCGAAGAGTTGGTCCGTCACGGCATCCAGTTTGACAGACGCGGCGCGCGAGACCACCGCGTCAGACTTCTGTTCAGTCGTCGGGTCCGTCAATTCCCATACCTCGCAGATGCTCGGCCTCGGCACTGTTCGGGTCGTACGGACGAGCGGCCGTCATGATCACACGCGCGTTCTCCGGTGTCACGATCTCCAACTCCAGTGAATTCCACGGCTTCAGGTCTGGACCGCTGGTGCATCCGGGCCGCAATTCCTCACACGCCTTTGCTATCTGGTCGATCTGACTCAGCACACACGCAAAGCTCACGCTGATGGACGGTGGCGAATCTGCTCGCTCGCCGGGCACGAGCAGAACGTCTTGAAATGCCCAGCGCCGCAGATGCGTCAGTCGATCAGGCACCGAAAAGAAGTCGAAGAAACCGAGCCCGCGGATCCAGAAGTCTGCCGATTCGGCCAGATCCGAAGTCGGAACAGACACGAACATCGGCATACCGTAGAGACCTCGGAACTGTTCCGGAGGCACGGCATCGGTCGTAGGGACAGGGACGGGGCTGATGTCGAATGCAGGGTAGGTGTCGGTCATGAAGTCATCGTGAGCCCTCACGCTACGTCAGGGTCAAATCGTGTGAACTCCGATCAGAAAACACAGTGACCGGAAAACACAGTGATCAGAAATCGAGAAGCACCGAGCCCGCAATCCTCATAGGTTTGTCGAAACGACGCTCACGCCGACAAACTGGAGGTAGCCGACCATGGCACAGACGGATCCAACACCGAGAGATCCCATCGGGAATCACAGCGAACCGAAGTCCGGCGGTCCCGGCGCACTGTCACGGTGGATGCAGCGGAACGCGAACGCCCGCACGAATCGCAAGATTCGGCGCGGGAAAGGCACGTTCATGGGAATGGACGTCCTCATCCTGCACACGGTAGGCCGACGCAGCGGGCAACCCCGAGAGACTCCGCTGATGCACCTGTCCGACGGCAGGGGCGGTCTGTTGATCGTGGCTTCGGGCGGCGGCGGTCGAAACCCGGACTGGCACTCGAATGTGGTGGCGCATCCCGATCGAGTGTCTATCGAGATGCCCGGCCGAAATCCCGTACCAGTCACAGCTCACGAACTCGAAGGCGACGATCGCGAGCAAGCGTGGCACCAAGTGGCCACCGCCCAGCCCCGAATCGCCAAGTACCAGAGCAAGTCCGATCGCAAGTACCCGCTGATTCGGCTCACCGTGATGTGAGTGGTGGTGTGAGCCGAATCAGATTGCGCGATTACACCTCGCCGGCGAATACACCGCCGTCTGCGAATACACGTTGGGCAAAGCGTTCGCCGATGAGACGATGCGTTGCAGCGTCCGGATGGAGCTGATCGGGAAGCGGCAACTCTTCGTTCTCCGCGGCACCGTAGAGATCACACCCGTCGACGTAATGCAGATTGGGATCATCGACTGACCGCTGGGTTACGATGCGCGCCAACTCTTCCCGAATCGAGCGCAGCGTCAGCTTCCCGGATGCCCGCTCGGCGGGATCTCCGGTGGCAACGAATCGCATTTCGCCTCTGGCAAGAGCGTCGAAGTCGAAGGCACCAGGCCCCGGTGTGTCCTCGTGGATCGGGCAATAGACGGGCGAAACGACCAACAGCGGCGCCACTGGATGACCGTCGCGAACCGTGTCGAGGAAGCCGTGCATTGCAGATGTGAAGGCCCGTAGGCGCATCACGTCGGAGTTGACCAGATTGATGCCCATCTTGATGCTGATCAGGTCAGCAGAAGTGTCGCGCATCGCGCGGGCGGTGTACTGGTCCAGCAGAGCACTGCCACTGAACCCGAGGTGATCAGATCCACGCCGCCGACGGAGGCTGCAAGAGCAGGCCAAGTGCCGGAGGGACTTTCAGCGCCGGATCCTTGACTGATCGAGCTTCCGTGATGGAGCCACACGCGGCGCTTCGTATCAACCGCGAGTTCGAGTGGCGCGTCGGATCGCAATGCGACAAGTTCGGTGGTCTCGTTGTGTGGCAACCAGATCTCGACGGTCTTGGATCGCGCGGGCAGCTCCGCGAAACGGATGATACTGACAGGTCCGGACTGCCTCTGAGCGGTACCGGTAGCCATGTCGATCGTCACCGTATTGCCGCCCGTAGCGCTTGCTTGCCCGGCCAGTTCGCCGTCGACGAGCAGGTCGTACACCCCTTGCGGCCTCGGCGGAGCGCCGGTGTAGATCATTTTCGTGGGCAGAGTATCGAGTTCGATGCTCGTGGCGCTGGTTCGGAATACTAGCCGCACTCCGGACGGTTGTGATTGCGCCATTGCCATCTGCCCGTCAGCGAATTGCGTGCGAGCCGTGGCAGGTAGGCGGTGCGTCAGCACACCGCGTTCGGTCCGTTCGATTTCGAGGGCTCCGCGCACGATGTCCTCGGAAATTTCGGTAGTAATCCAGCTGCTCTGGCTGTGCATTTCATTCACCTGAAAATCGTTTACGGAAGTTTGCTACTGCTGATAGTAATTTGCCTATACTCTTTAGGCAAGTGGTTTACCCTCCCAACGAACAGGACCGATTGACATGCCTCGCGCAGGACTCACAGCCGACCGCCTCGCGATGGCGGGCGCGGAATTGGCCGACGAGGTCGGCTTCGAGCACGTGACCGTATCGGCAGTCGCCAGGCAGTTCGACGTCAAGGTCGCAAGCCTGTACTCCCACGTGAAAAGTTCGAACGACCTCAAAACCAGAATCGCGTTGCTCGCTTTGGAGGAGATGGCCGACCAGGCTGCCGACGCCGTGGCCGGTCGGTCCGGCCGCGACGCTTTGACCGCCTTCGCGAACGTCTATCGCGACTACGCGAAGGCACACCCCGGCCGGTACGCCGCGTCACAGATGCGCCTCACCCCGGAGGACGCAGCAGCGAGCGCGGGCTTCAGACACTCGCAGATGATGCGATCGATTCTGCGCGGATACAACCTCAACGACCTCGACCAGACTCACGCAGTTCGGTTGCTAGGCAGCGTTTTCCATGGATATGCCAGCCTGGAGTTAGGTGGATCGTTCAGCCACAGTGCACCGGACAGCGCCGAAAGCTGGTCCAGGATCCTCGAGGCTCTCGATTCGATGCTGACCAATTGGCCAGCGTCGAGTGCATGATCAGGCGTGCTTCTTGTGAGCAAAGTTCCTGCGCCACTTGGTGATGGCATGCGGCCTGATGGTGGAGACCGCAACCTCGAGCCCACCGCAGGAGCAGCGCCACAAAATTGCGCATTCCCGTAATCATTGGTCGCACTGGAACAGCAGAGGGTCCGAGTGGCCAATAAGTCGAGGTGTGGGGCTGCGCTTAGAGGAGAAGCTTGGCACGCAGAGAGTCGATAGTGCCCTGGTCGACGCCGAGGCCCTCCCGTACGTAAGTATCCATACCGCCGTAGAGCCGGTCCACCTGGGCGTACGCCGCATCGAGCCACGACAGGTCCACCGCGTCGTCCCGGCCCAGGTACGTGTTCGACGCCATGAAGTCGGCACTGATGACCTCACGCGGGACACCGAGGATGGTCAGCAGGATCGCGGTACCCCAACCGGTGCGATCCTTCCCTGCGCTGCAGTGGTAGACGGTTGCGCCGTCGGAGTTGTTCGCGATCGCCGTCAGCAGATCATGGAAGGCGACATCGGAGCCACGGTAGTTGACCATGAACGGGTAGCCGATGCTCTGGCCGATGTTCGAGGTTCCGTTGACCGCGCCGTCGATCAACGCGCGACCGAGGGTCAGGGGAACGAACTCGTGGAACGCGATGCCATGGTCGATGCTGACGACGTCGGCGACCTGGTAGGTGACCCCGGCGGGGATCCGATCGGGATCCTCCGTGCGTTCGGAGGTGTTACGCAGATCGACGTCGAGGGTCAGGTTCGCGGCGGTGAGTTTGGCCAGATCAGTCTCATTGAGCGAGCTGAGCTTGTTGGAACGGAACACCAGGCCTGTCCGGACGGTCCTGCCGTCGGTAGTCCGATAGCCGCCGATGTCGCGGAAGTTCCGCGCCTCGTCGAGCCTGATCTCGGCCGCGGACGGCGGTGGGATCTCCGGCAGCGGCGGTTGCTCCCCGGACGATCCGAACTGGCTCGAACGCGATTGCGGGTCGCCGCTCGAGGCGGAGGCGAGTGCGGGAACGGTCAAGGCCGCCACCACGGTAAACAGCGCAGTGAGGGCGATTCCGAAAGAATGCGCCCCTCGGCGGCGCGTGTAAGCTGTCGTCATCGTCGTCCTCTTCACTCGCTGTGCTGGACGACCCGCGCCCCCGCAAACTCACGTGCGAGATTACAAGGGTGGCGCGCTCCTCGTCCCGACTTTGCCCCAGAAACCGGACATTTGTTCAGGTGTCCGAATTGCCCGCTCCTGCCACTCCTACACCCTCGGCACACTGAACCGCGCCCGCGCTTGTCACGCGGGGTCGGAGTCGAGACGATTCCGAAGCCAGGCACCCATATCTAGCGCAGCACGCCGGGCAACAGGCGTTGGATGGTTTGTAAATCCATGCGGGACAACAGGATAGAGACGCAAGTCGACGTCGTTACCGGCCGCCGACAGCCGCGCCACCATGGAGAGGTTCTCAGCCAGAACCACGTCTTCTGACCCGACCACCACGAGGGTAGGCGGCAGGCCGCTGAGGTCGCCGAATGTCGGAGAAATATCCGGGAGAGTGCGATCATCGACATGCCCGACATAGGCTTCGATGAAGTATTCGTCGCTGATGGTGCGGCCCGCGGGAGTCTGCGCACTGACGTCGTACGTGCCCGCTTCCAGCACGGCACCCGAAAACGACTTGGCCAGACCTCGATCACGAAGGCGCAGCAATGTCGTCGTCACCAAGGTTGCTCCCGCCGACATGCCACCGATGGCGAGCCTGGTCGTCCCGAACCGTTCGGCAGCGACATCAAGTAGCCACAAAGCGACTGCCTCACAATCGTCCGGCGCTGCCGGCCAAGGGAATTCCGGCGCAAGCCGGTAATCGACGGTAACCACTGCCACCCCGACCGCGTCGGCAAGTCTCGTGCTTCGGGCGTCAGCGCTGGCCGCTGAACTCATGTAGAAACCACCACCCGGAAGATACAGATAGACCCCGTTGACAACGCCGTCTTTCGGCGTGACTACGCGCACTGAAACGGATCGACCCTCGATGTCGAGTGTGTGTTCAACAGCCCGGGTCGCCGTGGGCTCAACCACCCTGGATGCTCGCGCCACAAGCAGTTCCTGCAGCGAACTCGGACCGACACCGGCAAGCCGCGGCGCATAGAACGCTCGGGTGATCGCCACATCGTCGCCGGGTAGTTGTTCGACCAGATCAGTCAGTGCAAGCTTCACAAATGCTCCCTCGGGTCGCGACTTGTCGACAATTCTCGCACCCCGTACAGCAGCCTCGAGCCGGGGCATTCCAGGCAGTGAAGACGTGACGGGTATGTGCGAATCGCGCCGCAATAAGGCGTTCTCACGCTACCCTCATCTCTGAATTGGACGTTTGTCTAGAAAGGTCGACGGATGCGTGCGCTGTTGCTTGCCACCCTTGCAATCCTGGCTATCCAGATTGCAGCCCCGGCGGCAAACGCTTCACCTCCGGATCCGGGCTGGACTCTCCCCCAACTGACCGTCGCAGATCGAACGATCAAGGACGTCGACGGACGAACGGTGTTGCTCCGCGGCGTGAACGCCAACGGTCTCAATGACTACGCAACCAACGGCACCGGTCTACCCACCGTTACGCCGCTGGGAATAACGGACTTCGCGCAGATGGCCGCGCTGGGCTTCAACGTTGTCCGACTCAACGTCGCGTGGTCCCTCCTCGAACCGACCCGCGGTGCATTCGACGCTGCGTATGTCGACCGGATTCGAGGCGCAGTCCAGAACGCGAAAGACCACGGCATCTACACCGTTCTCGACATGCATCAGGACGCATGGGGCCCGTACGTCGGCACCCCGAGCGACCAGTCGTGCCCGTCTTTCATGGAGCCGGGAGTCGGCTGGGACGGCGCACCGGAGTGGGCAACCCTGACCGGCGGATGGACGACCTGCAATATCGCTGGACTCCGGGAAGCCGCACCGGCGATCGCCCATGCCTTCCAGGCGTTTTACGACGACGAGCAAGGAATCCAGAGTCGCCTCGTGGCTACGTGGGCGCGGTTGGCCGCCGAGTTCAAAGACGAACCGGCGGTGGCCGGATACGACCTGTTGAACGAACCGAATCCCGGCCTGCGCGATCCATTCACCGCCGCTGATCAGATCGGGCAGTTCTACAAGCGGGCCACCGACGCCATCAGACAGGCCGAATCAGGCGGATTTCCGCACCTCGTGTTCTTCGAGCCCAGCGCGATCTGGTCGGCATTCGGCTTCGACGCGCTGCCCCCACGCCAGTACCTGACCGATCCTCTGGTGGTCTTCTCGCCACATCTCTACAGCGAATCGATAACAGTCAGTAGCGAATTCCCCGGAATCGAAGACGGGTTCAAGATCGCCGACCGCGCTGCCGCCTGGTACGACGCCCCGTTGTGGACGGGTGAATGGGGTTGGTTCGGGGATGCCGGCGAGCAGGGAGCAGACGTCGACCGCTTCGTCGACGCCACCGACAAGTACCGGATGGGCGGCGCGTGGTGGTCGTGGACACAAGCGTGCGGTGACCCCCACCCGGTTCGGGACGGCAATACCCACCAGCCGCAAGGAAATTTGAATCGCATCGACTGCCCTTCCGGCGAATCACTCGGGCTCGTAGAGGGATTTGCCGGGCCTCTCTCGCGTGCTTATCCGCGAGCAGCGCCCGGCACACTGACGGGGTTGTCGCGCAACGGGTTTACCGGGACCGGTACAGGACAGGTCGAAGCCTGGTACCCCGGCACCGACCGGCCACAGCTCGAGATTACGAATCTCGCTGACGTCCGACTGTCCCCGATAGAAGGCGGCTGGCAACTGATCGGCCACGCCGATGGCGACTACGCGGTGAACTTGGCCTGATAGGACACCCACCTCGGCGGTCCGCGTTCACACCACCTGAAAGAGGGTTTATCAGAAGATTCCGCCAATTCCCTTGCCGATCAGAACAACTCCGACGACCAAGATCAACACACTCATCACCGTGGTGTTGTTGTCCTGGAGCCAGACTTTGAGCTTGGCCAACGGCTCGCGCAGACGATCAGCAGCCACCAGGTATCCGATGACCGGGATCGCGACCGTTGAACTGGCGATGATCGTGAAGACAAGGACAGAGGCGATCACTCCACCGGTCGCCAGCGACGCCGACCCGATCGAGACTCCGGCCGCGATGCACATCAGCAGATTCTTCGGGTTGATCGCGGCGAGCGCGAATCCTAGGCCCAACCCCTTGACCGCGGTCATCTCGTCGACGGCTTGCATCCACTTCGGTGTTTCGTGCTCGCCGCTGCGCCCCCGCCACTGCTTGACCCCGAAGGCCAACAGGAGGACACCGAGAGCGAGTTTGATCCACGATACCGTGGCAGACGGTCCATTGTCCGAGGTGCTGAGGGCACTGGACAGGGTGACAAAAAGAACTGTGGCAATGAAGATTCCGAGCAGCCAACCCAACGCGAACCCGATGCTGGTGCTACCCGCGCGCTTGGAGAGCAAGATCAAGATCGTGGCGATGACGGCTACCGGAGACACGGCGACACCGACAGCTATGGGGAGGAGATCTCCGATAACGGAACCCATGTCAAAACTCGTTTCTCATCGGGACGCAGTCGATACCGCTGCGCGCCAATGCTGACACTCTGTGCGCCTACATCGTTCGTGCCTCATTCGAAAGGGATGAGCGCCCGAACGCCGGACCTCCGTCTCGCCCCGTCAATTCGTCTGTGCTTGTTGGAATGCAGCGGCAACACCACCGACGTCTCCCCCGACTTGGAACACGCCCCTAGGCAGGTCGGGAAACACTGCATCGCTGACGGCGACGACAAACAGAAGTCGGCGATCGTCGGGGGTGATCATGTAACCCGACAACGCTTGAAGAGTGACTATCAACCTGCCGGTGTCAGATTCGACGTCGGCGGATGTTCCCGTCTTACCGATGACCTTCCCCTTTGCCGGACTGTCGGTTCCCACGCCCGACAACGAGCCTCGCTCACCGAGTACGGGTTGACCTGCCCAGAACGTATCGGCCCATGGCTGCTGGTCCACCCAGTCGAGCCACTGGAGGACGGCTGCGGGCGTCGATTGTGACGGGTCTCCGCCCTGACCGTCCATGACCACCAGGTCGGATGCTGCAATACCAGCCTTCTCGGCGAGTGCCCGCACGGTGGGCAGACCGTCGCTGCACGACGACGATCCTGTCGCTACTGCCAACAGACACAAGAAAGTGTTCGCGCCCGTGTTGTAGCTTGTCGCGAGAATCATCCCTCCCGACTCCGAAATTGGTGCCGATTGCAGGCTCGCAACCTGTCGACTTCCTGAATATGTCCGATCGACAGGCAGGGCAGCCGTGCTGTTCGTACGAGATACCAATGCAACCTCGATTCCATTGCGTCGCAGTGCTTCTACGAACAGCTGACGCGCCCACGTCGGCGCGTCGGTAATGCGATAGACAGTCAGTGATGTCTTTCCAGCCGGTACCGACCCGGTTACGTTGATCTGGGTGGGATCGGACGGATCGGCCGCAACCTTCAGAGTCGAGTCGCTACCTTCCTCACCCGTGGTGACCTGAGCATCGACGCGGAACAGGCCGTTGCCGGGAAGCATGTCGATGGCGGCGGGCTCACCTACCGCACCCGGACTCGCCTGGATATCGACGAGGTTGTCGTTGACGAAAATCGACGGGACCAGGCCTTCGACTGTCGAGTATGTGTCCCACAGACGAGGGTCCACCAGAACGTCGCCGTTTACCCGAGTGATGCCGGCGTCGGCTACTTGTCGTGCGAGATCGTTCAGGCCTGACAGTGGATCACCGGGCGCGAGAACGGCTCCTGGCAGGGCATCGGCGTAGACGTGGTCGATGCCGTCGGTGGCGAAATCGAATCGGCCTTGTGCGGCGTTGCGCCCACCGAGCGCGAGGTCACCGGAGCCGACCAGCACCAGATCACCGGTAAGGGTGCCCTCGACGGGGAGAGAAGTGGCATAAACGGGGGTGGTGACAGTGTGGTCTACACCAAGGGTGTCGTAGGCGGTGCCGACGGTGAAATGTTTGGTCTGGGAAGCCAAAAACATAGAGCTATCAGCATTGTTGCTGTAAATCACCTCGTCGGTGGCGGGGTCGACCAAGAGATAGGACCACCGAGCCATGGCGTACGGATCGGTGGCCATGATGCGGGCTGCCTCCTCGGGAACCTGTTGCGCCGGAGCCGATGCCGAATCGGAATTCGACGGCTTCGCCGAACATGCGGTGAGGACTACTCCGACGCTGATCAACGCAGCGACGGCGCGAACTGATGTGGTGTGCGGCATGGACGCTCCTGAGGATGCATGACTGATTTGTCGTAATTTACTGCAAAGTGCAGCATGCAGAGTGCAGTATCGCTTAAAGTCCCTCTATGAACCCTTTTGGGAAGTCGACGTCCTTTCACAACGTCAAGACCCGCAAAGTGGCTGTGGCCTGCATCGCTACGGCATTGCTGCTCTCAGCCTGTTCGTCCGCAACCGATTCCGAGTCCCCCTCGTCGTCCCCGCCGACCTCCGCCGGGTCTGCGGACAGCGCCGTCTTGTCTTTCGACAGCGCCGCAATGGATTCCGTCGTCTCCGAGAAGGCAGAAGAGTTCCGTGAGATCGCAATGGTGGTCATGGTCACGACGCCGACGCAGAAGTACGTCAACACATGGGGTTCGGTCAGGGAAGGCGTGAACGAGCCTCCCACTCTGGACACCAAGGTTCGCGTGGGCTCGAACACCAAGACCTGGACCGGTACGGCCATCCTGCAGTTGGTCGACGAAGGCAAGGTTGCGGTAACCGATCCGGTCAGCAAGTTCCGCCCAGATGTCCCCAACGGCGACAACATCACCATCGGCGACCTACTCGACATGCGTAGCGGCCTGTACAACTACACCGAAACCCTCGAACTCAACCGGGCGCTCGACGAGCAGCCGGAGCGGGTGTGGACACCCGAGGAACTGCTGGCAATGGGGCTGAGCCAGCCGCCGTATTTCGCGCCCGACACCGGTTATCACTACTCCAACACCAATACCGTTCTCCTCGGCTTGATCGCCGAGCAGTTGGACGGCAAGCCGATTCAGCAGATCTTCGCGGACCGATTCTTCGGGCCACTCGCACTCGCAGGGACGTCGTTTCCTGCGAACACCGACACCAGCATCCCGACTCCGTTTGCAGACGGCTACACCTACAGTGGCAACGTCGAAACGCTCGGCGAAGGCAAAGAGGCTCTCCCACAATCTCGCCTCGACGCGATCGCCGCAGGCACCGAAAAACCGACCAACACCACTAGGCACAATCCCTCGTGGACATGGTCTGCAGGTCAGGGAATTTCGACTGCAAACGACATGGCGACATGGGTCAAAGCTCTGGGAACCGGTTCGCTCCTGAGTCCCGCCACACAAGAGTTGCGTTTGAACAGTGTGCAACCCACAGATGGCGAAGGATCCGCAGGATACGGATACGGTATCGCTCAAATGGGTCCGATGTACGGCCACATCGGCGAACTGCCCGGCTACAACTCGTTCATGGGGTACGACCCGGTCAACGACGTGACCTTGGTGGTGTGGGGAAATCTGGCACCCACGGCCGACGGTTTCGCCCCGGCCTCTGCCGTCGCTGCAGCGCTCGTCCCCTTCATCTACGGCAAGCCCGCTCAGGACACATCCGACGACATCGCCGACACCGAGGATGCAAACGGTGAAGGGAAGTAGCACTTGTAGGCTCGGATGTAACCGCGGAACGAAGGGAGCCATGTGGCTCAGCGTGATCTCACACCTACCTCGTACATGATCCTGGGACTGCTGACGGTCAAGGACTGGTCGGCATACGAGATCGCCGAACAGGTCGGACGCGGGGTCGCCGAGTTGTGGCCCAGCGCAGACCGACAGCGATACAACGCCCCCAAAATACTGCTTGAACGCGGTCTGGTCACGGCGAGCACGGTAACGAAAGGCACTCAGCGCTCGCGCACGGTCTACTCCATCACCGACGAAGGTCGCACAGCGCTGAGTGACTGGCTCGCCACCCAGGCCACACCCCCCGCCTTGCAGTTCGAAGGCATGATCCGCGTGATCTTCGCCAACCAAGGCACGATCGCCGACCTGCGGACCAACCTGACCACCATGCGCGAACAGGCAACTCGGTCCCGAAGTCTGTTCGTCTCACACGCACAACGGATTTCGGCCCCCGAAGCCGGCACACTCCCCCAGCAGAATCATCTGATGGCACTGGCCAACCGGTTCATGATCGGCCACTTCAACCACATCGCAGAATGGGCCGACTGGGCGCTGGAAGAAACTGCTGACTGGCCCGACACAGTGCAACCGGCAACAACCCACCGAAAGCGCACCGTCTCCACCCTCGCTCACTCGATAGACGATGGAAGTAGCTAGATCCCCCTCGAAAGCCATCGGACGCCGGTCCGACACCTTCTCGAAACCAGTTCGATCAGCGATCTGGAAGAGAACAGTCCGACGGACGCGGACCGCGGACGAACGATCAGAGAAGCGGGACCCGCAAAGTCCGGTGACGAAGGAGGATTCCAAGTGCACGGCCGGGAAAGATGTCGACAGCCGGCGGAGGCAGCACTGAACGACATTGAATCTGGAGTAATTTCTCCTCGGAGTGGTTGGTTCACGGGTAGACGGTGATCTCGATGAGGCTTCCGTCGGGGTCACGACAATAGTGCGAGACCATCTCGCCGAGGGCACCCAGTTTGGTCACGGGCCCGTCGAGCACCTCGACCCTACAGTTCTCCAGGTGCTCACGGACAGTTCCAGGCGACGCAAGAGTGATGAAGCACAAATCCTCGGAACCTGCCGTCTCGACGGCGCCGGTGGTCCAGGCCGGGTCTTGCTCCGCCGATCCGAGAGGCCTCGGATTGATCTTCTGATCTCCGAACTTCAGTGCAGTGCGTGCCGTGGGGCCGATTATCTCGATCGCCATTCCGAGTACCTTCGCGTACCACTGGGCGGTGGCGTCGACGTCACCCCGCCACCGATTGAAACGCGAAACGGCACCGAATCGCCGGTCAAGCGACTAGCGTCCAATCGTATGACTGCACTCAACGCTTTTGCACGTACCGGTGCCGCGGTCTTTGCGGCCCTTGCGATCTCCGGCGTGATGATGCCGGGTACTGCGGCAGCGGCGCCGAGCACGGTTCCGTTCCAGGTCGACCCTTACGTCCCGCTCGTCGACTTGCCCACTCCCCACCTTGCAGCGATCGTCGGCGAAGAACCGGGCGTCGCCGTGCTGCACGTGCAACGCGCACCCGGAGACGGAAACCCCCACTCCGCGGTCGTCCACTGGCTCAGTCTCGGCACCGGAGCGTACGGATCCGCATCATTTCCGACACTGGATGCACAACCCGTCACCATTCGTCCGGGCTCGGGTCAGGTCGTCGCATACGTCGATCCCCAGGCGATCGGAACACCGGGCCTCGGAACCTTTTTCGTGCCCTGACACCTGCGTATCCTCCAGACCGTGGTCCCTGCTCTGACAGGGCCTGTCACGTCGACAGCATCCGGGTCGCGATCCGCAATGCCGAGTCTTCCGCGGCATCCAATGCCCGTGATTGCTCTGACGTGATGTTGTCACACAGCCAATCCCAGTGCATCGTCACCAAGGCGCCCTGGACGGGCGTCGGTGCGAGTGAGCGGCCGTGAACGCTCCATCGCACTCGCTGCGTCACCGGCGTGCCGCGTACGAGTTGCTCACCGTCGAACTCGAGCGGGGACGAAACCACCAACGCGTGCTCCTCACTCACGTCCTCGACCACTCCCCATCTGATCCGGCAGTTCTGGAGGACGGACAGTGGGACCGCACCGCGCTTCCGAAGAAGCTTGACCCACGGATACACCAGAAATACGTGAAAACTGTGGTGCGCGAGCGCGCGGTCCCGATCCCCGAGGGCAGGGAGAAACCCGGTGTTTTCGCGTTCACCGAATGCCCCCCTCAAGTGCTGCAACAACGCCCCCGAATCAAGCGAGTCGAGGAGATCACCTCCTACCCAATAGGCTTCGATCACTCGCGGATCGAGAGGATCGTCGATGCCCGCACTTGCGGCCAATGCCTCGAGGTACGGCCACGCACCGTCGAATTGACGAGCGCGATCACGGTCGCCGCTGCCCGAGTTGCCGCTGGCCAGACGAAGCAGCGCTGAAGGATCGTCGGGTCCGCAGTAACCCAACTCGTTCGGCGGATACGCGTAGCGGGCAAACAACGCCGGTCCGTTCATACCGACGGCAGTCATCAGCAGATCCGCGGAAGTTGTTCACCTGCCGGCAAATCCACTACCCGATTGCCTCCCAATGCCGTACGCGCCACCACCATTCCGCGATGTTCGGCCACGCACTCCCCGATCACGGCAGCTCCCGCACTCAGTGGATTACCGCGCATCGCTTCCAAAATTCGGTCGGAGTCTTCTCGCGGAACGAAGGCGATCAACTTACCCTCGTTGGCGACGTACAAAGGATCCAGACCGAGTAGCCCACAGGCGTCGCGCACGTCAGCGGGAATCGGCAGATCTCGTTCCACCAGCGCAACACCGATATTCGACGCTTGAGCGATCTCGTTGAGAGTGGCGGCAACTCCGCCCCGGGTAGGGTCGCGCAAGACGTGGATGTCGACGCCGGTGGCAATCATGTCGGCGACCACGCCGTTGAGCGACGCGCAATCACTGCGCACCTCGGTCCCGAATTCGAGACCTTCGCGACAACTCATCACGGCCACCCCGTGAACACCGATGTCGCCGCTGACGATCACGACGTCACCCACTTGTGCGCGAGTGGGGTTGATGTCCACCCCGTCGGCGACAATCCCGATTCCCGCGGTGTTGATGAAGACTCCGTCGCCGTGACCGGCATCGACAACTTTGGTGTCACCCGTCACCAGTCGAACGCCGGCAACGTGCGCAGCCCGCCCGAGCGCCTTCGCGATCCCCGCGATGTCGGTCAACGCGGTCCCTTCTTCGAGGATGAATGCCGTCGACATCACCAAGGGTTGCGCTCCCGCCATCGCCAGGTCGTTCACCGTTCCGTTGACCGCAAGATCGCCGATCGTTCCGCCGGGAAACACCATAGGTTTCACGACG
Source organism: Rhodococcus sp. WS1 (assembly GCF_003797745.1). Lineage (NCBI taxonomy): Bacteria > Bacillati > Actinomycetota > Actinomycetes > Mycobacteriales > Nocardiaceae > Rhodococcus > Rhodococcus sp. WS1. Next base: position 655,588 of record NZ_RKLZ01000001.1, read on the forward strand.
TACGAGTCCGTCGAGAAGGCGAGCCGCACCCCGCCGACGTCGAATACGGCCGAGTCGCCGAGCTCGGCATCGGCAGCGCTTCCGAACGAGGGCAGGAACAGATGCTCGATGAGCTCGGCGGACATCGCTCCCCCACCGCCGTGTCCCATGACGATGTTCGGCGAATCACGCAGCGGCAGTGGGCACACCCATGCCGACAGGTCCACGACAGCGGTCTCCTCAGCCGGCATGACCCGCCTCCTGCAGTTCCAGGCGTCGGTACAGGTAGTACGCAGCGCACGCCCCCTCGGACGACACCATCGTGGCACCGAGTGGATTCCGCGGAGTGCATTCCTTCCCGAAGGCACTGCACTCGTGTGGCTTGATCAAGCCTTGCAATACCTCACCGGACCGGCAGACACTCGACTCGTCGGTGTGGATATCGGTCACCGAAAAACGTTCTTCCGCATCAAAATACGCATACTTCGGCGCCAGCTGCCAACCACTGTCCGGGATCGATCCGATGCCGCGCCACGTCCGGTCCGACACCGCGAACACATCCTCGAGCATCGCTTTCGCTGCGGTGTTGCCCTCCGCCGTGACAGCACGGGCGTAGGCATTTTCGACCTCGTGTCGACCCGATTCCAACTGCAGCACAGTCTTTCTGACGCCCTCCAGGAGATCCAGCGGCTCGAATCCGGTGACGACTATCGGGACCTTGTACTTCTCGGCGAGGGCCGGGTACTCCGACGTTCCCATCACACTGCACACATGCCCGGCCGCCAGAAATGCCTGCACGCGGCACTCTGGCGAGTCCATTATCGCGGCCATTGCCGGCGGGACCAGAACGTGCGAGACGAGCAGCGAGAAGTTCTTGATACCCAGGCGATTGGCCTGATAGACGGTCATGGCGTTGGCCGGCGCTGTGGTCTCGAATCCGATCCCGAAGAACACCACTTGCCGGTCCGGATTCTCCTTGGCAATAGTCAGTGCATCCAACGGTGAGTACACCACGCGAACGTCGCCGCCGGCGCTCTTGATCCGGAACAGATCCGACGAACTCCCCGGAACTCGCAACATGTCCCCGAATGAACAGAAAATGACATCGGGCTTTGCCGCGATTTCGAGAGCTTTGTCGATGATCTCGAGCGGCGTGACGCAGACCGGGCAACCAGGTCCGTGAATCATCTCGATCTGCTCTGGGAGTAGTTGATCGATGCCGTGCCTGATGATCGAATGTGTCTGACCACCACACACTTCCATGATCGCCCATCGGCGCGTGGCCAGCGCGCGGATCTGATCCAGCAGTTTGCCGGCCAGTTCCGGATCGGAGAACTCGTCCAGATACTTCATGATTCCGTCTCCTTCGGTTCGATCCCGGCGGCCCGGGCAGCCCTGGCGAACCCGTCACCGAATTCCTCTTCGAGTACGCCGAGGTGTTCGAATTCCGCCAGCGTGCTGCGCGCGGATTCCTCGTCGAGTCGTTGGATGGCGAATCCGACGTGCACCACGACGTACTCGCCGACTCGGGCGCCCGGAATGTATTCGAGGCACACTTCTTTTCGGACGCCACCGAAGTTCACCACCGACATCGTCGTTCCGTCGCGTTCCTCCAAGGACTCGATACGTCCTGGTACGGCTAGGCACATGGCACAACTCCTGACCTCATGACGAACTCCCGACCAGCACTTGGCCGTAGGCGAGACCACCGTCGTTCGGTGGTAACTGCAGTCCTGTAAACGGCGTGAATCCGGCTTCTCCGAGCAGGGCACACGCCCGGACGAGCAGGAGAGGGTTCTGAAACACGCCTCCGGTGAGAACTACCTCGTCCACTCCCGCCAGTTCCCGGCCACGGATTGCCCACTCGAGTACGAGGTGCGCGACGGATTCGTGGAAGCGCGCGCCGATCACGTCGGCGGGCACCTTCGCTCGGAGATCACGGACAACGGCCCGAATGACCGACCGCGGATCAGCTGTCCAGGAATCGTCGTCCGACTGCACCCAGTCGAAGGTGTACCGCGACGGGGCGCAGTCGACTCCCCTCGAAATGCCCTCCAGTTCGATGGCGGCCTGCGCTTCGTAGTCGACGCTCTGACGAACCCCGGTCAGCGAGGAGACTGCGTCGAACAACCGCCCCATGCTCGAGGTGTCCACACACCCGAAACCGGTTTCCAACTGGTGAAGTAGGACCGACTGCTCTCGTGGCGGACAGGCTGCCACCGGCGCGAGGTCGGATTCCCAGTCCAACCCGGCATGCCAGAGGTGGGCGAGCGCCATTCGGTACGGTCGTTCCACTCCGGCATCGCCCCCTGGCAGCGGTACGTATCCCAGATGCGCGAGACGGCGATAACCCTTGTACGTCGCCAGCAGCAATTCCCCTCCCCACACTGCGCCGTCCGCCCCGTAACCGGTGCCGTCGAACGCTATTCCGAGAACCGGTTCGCTCCCGTCCCGGCCGTTCTCCCCCATCACGGAAGCCACATGTGCGTGGTGATGCCCGACGACGCGCACCGGTCGGTCGCCACTACGACTGCGAGCCCACGAGGACGAGCGATACCGAGGATGCTCGTCACAGGCAATCTGGTGCGGCACTACTCCGGTGATCGACTCGAAGTGACACTCCGAGGCAGCAAAACTGTCGAGGACAGCGAGGTCGCCCATGTCTCCGATGTGCTGACTCGGCCAGACATACGCACCCTCGGCAAGACAGAAGGTGTTCTTCAGATCGGCCCCGACCGCCAAGGTGGGCGGTAAATCGAACGGCGCCGCAACGGGCAGCGGTGCATATCCGCGCGAGCGACGAAGCAACTGTCGTCCGTTGCCGACTATTCGCATCACCGAGTCGTCACACGGCATCAAGATCGGACGGTTGTGGGTCAACACCCCGTCGGCCAGGTCACCCACCCGTTCGAGATCGTCGTCGGAGTACAGAATTGGCTCGCCACCGATGTTCGCCGACGTCATCACCAACGCCGCGGGGCCCGCAGCGTCTCCCGCCAACCCGAGAAGAAGATGTTGAATCGGATTGTAGGCCAGCATGATTCCGATGTCCGGAATGCCTGGGGCAATCGAGGGAGACGGCGTGTATCCAGACGCTTTGGCAACCAGCACTATGGGACGCTCGCGCGAGGACATGGCATCGGCCTCGGCATCCCCGACCACACCCAGCGCTCTGGCTTCTCTCACATCGCGCACCATCACCGCCAACGGCTTGCTCGGTCGATGCTTGCGGTCACGCAATTCGTGAACCACGCGATCATCACGCGCATCGCAGGCCAAGTGGAATCCTCCAATTCCCTTGACAGCAAGAATCTTCCCGTCTCGTAGCAGCGATCGGGCTCGTAGCAGTGCACCCTCGCCGGTCTCCGTGGGCGCGTCGCCTTCCACAAACGAAAGCGTTGGACCGCACTCCGGGCAGGCAATCGGTTGCGCATGAAACCGGCGGTCGGAGGGATCCACGTACTCCGCCGCACAGTTCGCGCACAACGGGAACCGCTTCATCGTCGTAGCGGCCCGGTCGTAGGGCATCGACTCGATGATCGTGAATCGTGGACCACAATTGGTGCAGGTGATGAAGGGATGACGATATCGCCGATCGCTCGGATCAGTCAGCTCCCGCAGGCAGTCGTCGCAGATCCCGACGTCGGCCGGCGCCAAGGTTCGCCCGACCGCCCCCGCATCCGTCTCGATGATGCAAAACCCCTGACGACCTAGCGGCGGCGAGTCCTCGCGCTCTATCGACTCCACTCGCGCCAGCGGTGGGGGGCGGTTTCGCACCCGAGCGACAAATGCATCGATTGCCTCTCCGTCGCCTTCGATGTCGATCACGACCCCGAGAGCAGAATTTCCCACCGAACCCGACAGTCCCAGTTCGGTCGCAGTCGCGTGAACGAACGGCCGGAATCCCACACCCTGGACTACGCCACGAACGATGACACGACTGGCGATCATCATGTCCCGACCTCGCCGGTACGAGTATCGGATTCGTCGATCTCACCGTCTTGACCACGGCCCATCAGTTCGAGGCCGGCCCGAGCGCGCTGTGCTCCCTGTTCGTCGACCTTCTCGACTGCAAAGCCCATGTGGATCACCACCCAGTCACCTGCCGTGACGGTGCCTTCGTCGAGCATCCCGATGTTGACCTTGCGCGGTGCACCTTCCACGTCGACGAGGGCGAGTTGACCGCCGTATCCGTCCAGTAGTTCGCGTACCCGTCCCGGAATCCCCAGACACATGACTCACACCTCCGGCCCCAAAGTGGTGGCATCACAATCCACGTCGATCGACCGGACGAGTGCCATCACCGCAGAGGCGGCTTGCCCGACCGAATCACGCATCTCTGTGCTCAATCCGATTCCGTCGCCAATCGATTTCGCGTGTGCCCCCACCACGAACGTCCGCGGGAGTGTTCCGCCGAGGGCCTGCAGGCTGGCAAACACCGAACTCGGATGCATGGAATGTGCGTCGAAACCTCTTTGCGGACCTTCACTTTCGGGATCCACTTCGATGATCGCAAGCTTCCCCGGCACTCCGGTCACCGGTAATGCGTCGATCAGCACCAGCGCGTCCCACGACTCCAACAAGTCGTATGCCAGATGCACACCACGAATCCCGTAGTCGACCAGGCGAACCCCCGTCGGGAGATTCTCATGCTGCAACGCTCGAACAACTTCGGGGCCGAATCCGTCGTCTTCGAGAAATATGTTTCCGACGCCTGCAATCAGCACGCGCACAGTGCTTTACATCTTTCGCATTCGCAGATAGCGCTGGATGTCCGGCATCGACACCACCAGAACGATCGCGGCTGCGATCGCGGTGGCGCCGAGAAGTGCCGTCGACAGCAATCCCATGCTCCTCATGGCGGGTTCTCCTCTCGATAGCAGTGAAGTCCGAAAGCTGTGAAGTCCGACAGCGTGAAGTACGACAGCGTGAAGTACGTCAACTCGCGCCGTCTCGCGGCACCGGCTCTATCTCGTCCGGCGCGAAGTACAGGTAGCGGCCGTACCAGTTATGTAGATCGGCGGCCGGGTCGTCCAAGAGCGTCACCCCAACATGAATGTCGCCGTCCACGTCTTCATGAATGGTGGCGACGTGGGCGATCCGGCCGTCGAAGAACAGGTCCTGAGCATCAGCGCGACGTGAGGGGTGAAGCCGAACCGTACTTCCACCGCAGACGCGGACGCCGTTGATCAAAACTGCGTCGGTGCGTGGTTGAACACTGGTGTCGGCTTCCGGCGTCCACCAGTCCACGCCGTCAGGCACCTCGGGTATCAGATCAGAACCGGCATTCGAATCTCGCAGCACGCCGTGCAGGCCGGCTAGATCGTCGGCCGTCAAGCTTTCACATCGGTCGATGATGTCGGCAGCTTTCGAGTCGGTCGCCCGCGCCCGCGCCTTTTCCTCTTCGGTCATGGCCAGAATTCTCAGGGTGAGAATTTCGTCGATCTCCGTCGAGTCGAACAGGGATCCTTCGCTCTGCGGCGCAATCTCGGGAAAGTCGTACAGGATGATCGGTGACACCAGAACGGTGGGCGATGTACCGGGGCGAGTCGGATCCTCGGTCCCCGCAAGCACGGGATAACAGCGATTTTGCCGCAGCGGCTCCGAGTGATCTGGTTCGTCGAACAACGACACGAACCTCGAGCCTGCGCAGGTCAAAATGACGTGAGTGCCGAGCATCGACTGCGCCGTGGCCGTGCCCTTGTCCCTCATGTCCACGCTCGTGTCGTTCATGATGCTCACGGAGATCACCCTGCGTCTGTCCCCTGCGGAGGCGTTCAATTCCAAGCGGCCAGTCACCGGAAGCCGTGTCCGAACGACCCGTCCGACTACCCGGCCCCGAGAATCCGCCAGAGTCTCTCCGTCGACAACTCCCTCCGCACAGAAGGATCCTTCGACACCGGCCTCGAGTTCGTCCAGACCCCACGGACCCAAGACGATCTCGGATTCGGTGGCTTCGTCCCACGAGATCGCCTCGTGCCCGTCGACTACCAACCGATCCACCGGAATCCACGCGCCGCCGGCGCCGAGTCGTTCAACCGTCCGCGACTGGTGGTGCAAAAATCTCACCGTCGCCGTTACTTCGGCGCCGTTCCGCTCGAGTTCGCCGAGCAGACATTGGGCGGACATCGACGGTTCCTCGCCGACTCCGTCACCGGCGGCGCCGGGCGGTCCGAGAACCCCGAACTGCCAACGGGATTGATTCTTCGCCGAGCCGGCCCGGTAAGGATAGAGAAGATATCCCTCGTACAGGACAGCGTCGGCCACGGCCCGAACGTCGTGATCCATCTCAGTTCGGGTCATCGGGGCACCTCGCTCGCCGTGAGCAACTGCCGCACGGCTGAATCGAGGTCCGTGAAGCCGTGCGCTGCCTTGAATCGCACGAGATCGGCAATCGTCTCATGGTCGAGGCGTACCCAACCAGAGGCCGGATAATGCGTGGCCATCAGCTGTTTCCACACGTCGACCGGCAATTCGTAGGCAGCAGATCTGTCCCACGGGATCTGCTGTACCGAGAAACCGCGCTGCCCGTCGGTGAATACGGTTCCGCTCAGTAGAACCACGATCGGAATCGTTCCGTCACGGAGTGCGTGCATGTACTTCGACGCCGTCACCGAGAAGTCGTACGTACACGCCATGGGTAAGGCCGCGACCGTTGTTTCCGTGAATCCCTGAACGACCGCGGAACACTCCATCCACAAGAAGGTTCGCAGCGTACTCGACCAACGCTCCCGCGGACCGAACAAATCGCGCAGGGCGTCGCCTTCCTCGTCGGAGTACGGCCGGCGGTGCGGTTCGATTCGAACCTGTGCGCGTAGAGCGACTGCTCGGACGGTCGCGCCGGTAGTCTCCGACATCCTCAATCTCACCGTCAGATTTGGTGTAACCGCATACGGTTCCACCTCCACGTTGTCGACCGAGAAGTCGAGGACGGTCATGCCGACCTGCTTCGCGCCTCGACGCGCCCGAAGAACTCGTCCACCACGCGCGCTGCATCCTGGCCACCGTCGAATCCGCGCCACACGGTGCGCAGCCTGCCCACCAGCTCGTAGCAGGCGTCGATGGGAACAACGAAGCATCTCGGCGATTGTCCTGACGTGGGCACCGAGACAATCAACGCCTCGACGTCGGCCCGCATCTGCGAGAGCCCCGGATTCTCCGCGAGCACAGTCTCGAACGAGTCGATGGGCAGCTCGGATTCGGTAGCTCCGGCAGGTCCCGGATAGAAGACTATGTACTTGTCGAGGAGTGAGTTCCGAAAGAAGAATGCCAGGCCGACAGGAATTTCCAGGGACTCCCACCGGCCAGGGGCGAGTTCGAAGCCCGGAAATTCGAGATACCGATCGGGAACCGCTTTGTATCGGAGATCCGCGTCGACCGGCGCAAAGAGCAGATAGCAGGGACGGCACACGCACATCAGGCTCCGGACCTGTACGTCCACGACGTGTTGGTGTTCGTCACCTATGCCCGCCGCGCACATCTCACACAGCGGCCCGGTCGGAACGGCGCGCGTCGAGGCGATTCGCGTGAGCACCTCTCCCACAGTGGTTTTCATGACCAGGCTTCGTCCACGGCTAGGTCACCGGCAACACGGAATCGTCGGCAAGCGCGACCGAGAGCACACCGTCGCGAATAAGCACCGGCAGAGGCGCCAGGTGCTCGGAGCCGGTGCCGACCCGCGCACCCGCTCCGTACACGCTGAAGTGGGCAGAGCACGTCGGACAGGTAAGGACAGCGGCGTCTCGGACAGGAAGGCCCATCATGCGTTCGAGCACAGCCCCCGCCATCGAATGGTCACATACGGGGCAATGGTCGCGATACGCGTACAGATCGTCACCGGAGCGGCAGACCAACAGATCGGTATCCGATACCCGGAAACCCGCGACCTCACCCGCGTCGACTTCGGCAAATTCGGGGACCTCCACCCAGTGCGCGCCTCCCCCGTCGGCGTGTACGTGCGAGAACAGGGACTCGACCGAGATCACACCCGACTTCAGCTCGTGCGAATCCGGTGTTTCGACGTCGATTCCGGTGGTCTCGGGTGCCGCCGCCTGCACCGCGTCCTGGATCGCGGTTTCGAGGGTCACCGACGACGAAGGGCAACTGTTACAGCTTCCGAGAAGCCGTAGCCGCACCACGCCGTCCGCCACCTCGATCAGTTCGACGTCCCCGCCGTGCGAGCCGAGGTACGGACGCACGCTGTCGAGCGCAGTGCGTACGCGGGTCTCGACGTCGTGCGGGTGAAGTCCGTGCACCAGTAGGAGGCTCGACACCAGATCGTCGCGAACCATCGCATCCATCATGGCCGGATCCGCCAGTGCGACGGTGCGTTCGAGTGCGGCGCCGTACAACTGCACGACCTCGCGCACCAGTTGCTCGGCGCGATCCCTGGCCACCGGGCCTGCACCGGCATTGGCCTGCAACAACGTCTCGATGCGCTCCCCTGCTCCGCGCCAGTAGTCGGCCGAATGCTCCATCGATCACTCCCCGGTCACGGACTGCGTCGGAGAGTGCAACTTCTCCAGGGTCTTACCGCCGCCGAGATACATGTGAACACCACACGGCAGACAGGGATCGAAACTACGCACGGTCCGCATGATGTCTATGCCCTTGAAGTGGTCTCGATCGTTCTCCTCGAAGATCGGCTGACCCTGCACGGCATCCTCGTACGGACCGGGGGTTCCGTAGCTGTCGCGCGGGCTCGCATTCCACGGGGTCGGTGGGTACGGGTGATAGTTCGCGATCTTGCCGTCACGAATCACCATGTGATGTGAGAGAACTCCGCGGACGGCTTCGGTGAATCCGCAACCGATTCCCTCGTCCGGAACCTCGAACGACTCCCACGTCTTGGTACGGCCTGCCCGGATCTCGACAAGCGCCTTCTCTGCGAAGTGAAGGGCAGCCGCTGCTGCGTATGCCTGGAAATACGTTCGCGCACGGTTCCTTTCGAGAGTATTGCTGCCATGCTCTGGAATCTTCCACTCGAGCGAGACAGGACCCTTCAGTGCTGTTTTCGGAAGATTGATCTTCACACTGTGTCCGGTCGACTCCAGGTATCCGATGTCGACCAGGCCGGCAAGAGCGGTGCTCCACAGACGAGCCAATGCTCCCCCGCCGGTATCCAGAGCGAGGTTGTCTTTTCCGTCGAACCATCGCGGTGACATGACCCAGCTGTACTTGTCCTCGAGGTTCCGCTTCTGCGGGTGAGGGTTGGTGTGTTGATTCCACGGGTGCCGGCGATCGACCGGGTTACCCAGCGGATCGGTCTTGACGAACATCTCCTGATCACTCCAGTCCTCGTAATACGAGGACCCCAGCATGATTCGGATACCGAGGTTGATGTCCACCAGATCCGTGGTGACCAACTTTCCGTCGACAACCACACCGGGAGTGACAAACATCTTCCGGCCCCAGTCGGTCATGTCCTTGTACGAGAAATTGCAGTACTCGGGGTCTTGGAACGATCCCCAACAACCCAGCAGGGTCCGCCGCAGGCCAACCTTCTCGTAACCAGGCAGCGCCTGGTAGAAGAAGTCGAACAGGTCGTCGTGCATCGGCACGACCTTCTTCATGAATTCGACGTACCGCATCAGCCGCGACATGTAGTCCGTCATCAGTTCGATCGTCGCGACGGTGCCGACGCCGCCGGGATAGAGCGTCGACGGGTGGACGTGCCTACCCTCCATCAAGCAGAACATTTCGCGAGTCGAACGCGAGACTTGCAACGCTTCGCGATAGAACTCACCCGTGAACGGATTGAGAGTCCGCATGATGTCCGCGATCGTGCGATAACCGTGCTGCTCCTCGTGCGGGCAGCGCGTGTTCTCTGCCTGCGCCAGCACACCGGGATTCGTCTCGGAGACCATCTTCTCGCAGTAGTCGACTGCGACCAGATTCTCTTGAAAAATGTTGTGGTCGAACATGTACTCGGCGGCCTCGCCGAGATTGACGATCCACTCGCCTAGATGCGGCGGCTTGACGCCGTACGCCATGTTTTGTGCGTAGCACGAGCACGTGGCGTGATTGTCACCGCAGATGCCGCAGATACGACTGGTGATGAAATGCGCGTCGCGCGGGTCCTTCCCCTTCATGAACAGGGAATACCCACGAAAGATCGACGACGTGCTGTGGCACTCCACCACTTCGCGATTGGCGAAGTCGATCTTGGTGTAGATACCCAGACTGCCGACGATTCGGGTGATGGGGTCCCACGCCATCTCGACAAGACCGTCGCGGTCCGCAGTCGAGGTGGGTTCGGGAACGATGGCCGTCATTGCAGTGCCTCCCAGAGACGTTGCTCACGAACTGATTTGAAGGTATCCGGTCGGTCACCACGTACGCGTCGCACCGGTGAGCAACTTCGACCCGCGCTCGCGCCAGTGCGGTTCCTTGTCCAACGTGTGACCGGTGATCCGGCGCAGACTGTGGATCACGGACCCGTACATTCCCACCGCATTGGTGGAGAGTTTGCCGCCAGGTGGTTCATCCATGAACGGCATGAATTTGTCCGGGAATCCCGGCATCGTGCAGCCGATGCAGATCCCGCCGACATTAGGGCACCCGCCGACTCCGTTTATCCAACCACGTTTGGGGACATTGCATTTCACGACCGGTCCCCAACATCCCAGCTTGACGATGCACTTCGGCGACCCGTACTCCGTCGCGAACTCGCCCTGCTCGTAGTACCCGCCACGGTCACAGCCCTCGTGAACGGTGGCACCGAAAAGCCACTGCGGGCGGAGGGATTCGTCCAAGGGAATCATCGGCGCCTGATCAGTGGCCATGTACAGAAGATAGGTCAGGGTCTCGGAGAGGTTGTCCGGCTGAATGGGACACCCGGGAACGCACACGATCGGGATGCCCGCCTTCGATTTCCAGGTCCACCCGAGATAGTCCGGCACGCCCATCGCACCGGTCGGATTGCCGGCCATCGCATGTATGCCGCCGTAGGTTGCGCACGTGCCGACCGCAACTACCGCAGTGGCTTTCGGTGCCAGCTTGTCGAGCCATTCGCTCGTGGTGACCGGTTGGCCGGTTTCGCGATTGTTCCCGAAACCACACCAGTACCCTTCGTCGTGAAGTTTCTCGTTCGGTATAGATCCTTCGACAACAAGAACAAAGGGTTCCAATTCTCCTCGGTCGGCTTTCCAGAACCATTCCAGGAAATCGTCAGCGCCGCCCTGCGGTCCACATTCGAAGTCGATGAGCGGCCAATGAACCGCCACCTGAGGCAGGCCGGGCAACGCACCGAGCGCGATCTCCTCGATACTGGGTTGCGTGGCCGCGGTGAGCGCCACCGAATCACCGTCGCAACTGAGACCGGCATTGATCCACAGCACGTGGATCAGAGTTTCTTCCGCTTTGGCCGCTGCGCTTTCGGGGGTAGCTGCGCTTTCGGAGGCAGGTTCCGCCGTGGTGCCAGCAGTCGATTTTTGTGTGTCCATGTCAGCCGCTTTCACGGGTGCACTTGCGCCTGATTCTCGGCGCCGCTACTGCCTGACACGCTATGGCCTCAAATTGCTGCGGCACCGAAACGCTGACGCCACCGGAGTCGAACCTCGGCCCACTTGCGTGGCACCCACTCATTTCATTAACTACCCGAGCAGATCAGTTGTCAACGGCCACCGGAGAAATCGCCGAACGACTACCGATCCACTCGTACCACTCGTCCATGCCCTCACCTGTCGTGGCCGATAAAACAACAACGCGCACAGCAGGATTGAGGATTTTCGCTTGCGCGACACAGGCATCGACGTCGAACTCGACGTACGGGAGCAAGTCGATCTTGTTGATCACCACGAGGTCCGCGACGGCAAAGATGTGCGGGTACTTTTTTGGCTTGTCGCCCCCCTCCGGCGTCGATATTAGGACAACCTTGCCTTCCTCACCCAGGTCGAAGAGCGCGGGGCACACCAGGTTTCCTACGTTTTCGATCAGAAGCAGCGACTCGTCCGCGGGGTCCAAGGCGCGCAGCGCGCGGTCGATCATCTCGGCATCGAGGTGACAGCCCGCCCCCGTGTTGACCTGGACCACTGACGCGCCGGCCTCACGAATCCGCTCGGCGTCGAGCCGGGTTTCCTGGTCACCTTCGATCACGGCAATCGGTCGTTGTCGTCCTAGTTCCCGGATCGTTCGCGCCAGCAATGTCGTCTTACCCGCGCCGGGCGAACTCATGATGTTGAGCGCCGTGATTCCGCGGCCCCGCATCCACTCACGATTGTGAACCGCAATGCCGTCGTTCTTGGCAAGCACCTGCTGCTCGAGAATTACAGTGTGGTCGGAGTGACCGTGCCCATGGTCATGGTCATGGTCATGGTCGTGGTCGTGGTGGTGACCGTGCCCATGGCTGTCGTCCTGCTCGTGTTCTCCGCCGGCGACGACCGACACCCGAGGTCCCGTGGCGTCCCCGCACCCACACGTCGCGCACATGCTCAGCTCACTTCCATCGACAGGATCCGCAACTCGCGGCCGGCAAGCACCTCGACATCAGCACTGCCGCACCCACACAACAAGAACATGTCGGGGGGCGAGAAAGTCACGCCACAGCTTTTGCATCGCGCGCTGGTTGCAATCTCATCGATGTGCAAGCTGGCACCCTCGGCGTGAGTACCCGCGGTGACAACGTCGAAGCAGAACAGCAGAGAGTGTGGAACCACCGCGCAGATTTGCCCTACTTCAAGCCGCACGCTCGCTACTCGTCGGTCGCCGGCACGCTCGCACACGGCCTCGACCACACTCTGCGCAATAGACAGCTCGTGCACGGTGAAACCCACGATTCGTGATCCGGAAACCTCCCTTCCACGATAAGCACCAACCGTCGCCGTACGTAACCCGTACATACAAAACAGGCTGCGATCCGCAACTACTTGCGGATCGCAGCCTGTGACCGAGCTATTGGTGACGTAATGTCGCGAGGACCCCTACGGGTTCGGAACCGGCACCTTCGTCGTCGTCGTCGACGTCACCGTCGTGGTCGGGGGCGCCGTCGTCGCATCCGTTCCCGCAACCGGTGAGGTCGGAACAGTCGACGTAGGAGTGACCGCGGCCGAACCAGTCGGCGTCGCTGCTGCTCCCGATGTGACCGGCGCGGATCCTGCCGCAGGTACCGGCGACGTCGTTGCGGGCGCTCCAGCGGATTCCGTCGAGCCCGTGGTTGCGGCCGGTGCCTGACCGGTGCCGTCAGCCACTGCTGCGTCGCCTTCCGCATTGCCGTCGGCCATGTAGGCATCGACTGCCGCGCGGATCTGTTCCGGGGTCGGCTTCGCCGTTGTGTCGACGGGCTTTCCTTCCTTCGCCTGCTGGGCGAGGTAGGTGAGCCAGGCCGCTGCGTACTCAGCTGAAGTCAACGGCTTGCCGTTGGCCGCGTCCGCATCACGCCAGTAATCGAAGTGGTGTCCGACGTCCGGAGCGAGTGTCTGCTGGTAGGGGTCGCTCAAGATCACGGGAATCGTGTTCTGGTTGGTAGCAATCAGACCGACGATCTCCTTGAAAAGCTTCTGCGGCAGATATGCCAGCGGAGACACCTTGTCGGTAGATACCGTCTCGCCCTCGGCTACCGGCGCCGGCGCGGGTGTTTTACCGGGCTTGTACTCCGGATCCGAGACCTTGAGCATCACCTGAAGGAACGTCTCGTCACTCTGCATCCAGTTGGGATTCGACGAAATGTCTGCGAACGCCTCGAAGACGATCTGGCCGAACACCACCGCGACGTCCTGGCCGGTGGCCGGGTTCAGACCCTGTGATTCGAGTTGGTCGATGTTCAACTGCCGACCGACATTTGCCGCCAAGATCAACAGAGAGATGTTGCTGGGAGCCGAGCAGGTGAAGTCACCGTCCGAGCAGAAGGACGCGACCTTGCCGTTCAGCTTGCCGAAACCTCCGGCAGTGCCGGGGAGGACACCTTCGCCGGGTGTCGCGGAGGTGCCGCTCTGGTACTTCGTATCGAAGTTGTCCGGGTTCGTGAACGGATTCTTGGCACCGAGGAACGTACCGTCGCCGGCTTCGCGGCCTGCATCCGCCAGCATGACCACGCCGACAACCTTGTCCGGGTCGACACCGAACTCGTTGTTCTCCTGCGTACCGATGTCCATCGCCACACGACGCACCACATCGGCGCCCTCGCTGTAACCGACGATCGAGAACTGAGTCTTCGGGCATTCCTTGGCGATGGCACTCATCACGGACTGCGTATTTGCAGCACCGGCAGCGACGGCGTCCTCGTAGGACGCCATGTTGGCCGGATATGCGATGTACACCGCTGCGTACGAGCCGGGCTTGTTCGCGTTGACCGAGCCTGCCGGGTTGATCACCTGGTCGACGCGTTCACTCTTGTAGTCACCGGACAGGGCGGCCGGCAGCGGCTTCCCGTCGGCTCCCAGCAACATCTTCACCGTCGAAGCATCCGGCGTGTCGTGTCGACCGGCAACCGCGATACTCACCATGTCGTGGCACTCCGTGACCGACGACGTCAGTTGCGTCTCGATCGTGCGTGACTCCGGAGAGTCCACTGCGACCGCAACCGCGACCAGTGCGGCCACGCCGAGCGCTGCGGGCGCTACTGCACCCGCCAGTATTCGATGTCGCGAAAAGAACCCACGAACCGGCATATCTTCTCCCCAATCAACTTTTGGAAAACGTACGACCGACCCCCGGGGCGTCACGCAACGTCATTCGAGTAGTCGTCCAGTACGAGAGGAGCGTTACAAGGGGTAACGATTTTCCGCGGCGAGGCGTGGGGCTCTCGGAGGCGCAACCCTCTCATTTCCGCTGCATAACACCGATGCGCGCCTACTCCGATTCGAAAATAATGACCTGTCGGATTGCTTTTCCATCGGCCAGTTCGTCCATGCCGGAATTGATGTCGTCCAACTCGATTCGCGAGGAGATGAGCTTCTCGACCGGTAGCTTCCCGTCCCGCCACAATTGCGCGTAGATCGGGATGTCGCGGGCGGGGACGGCGGATCCCAGGTAGCTGCCGATGATGGTCCGCGCTTCGGCCACCAGCCCGAGCGGCGAGATCGACGAGCGCGCGTCAGGCGCAGGCAACCCGACCGTGACGGTCGTGCCGCCAGCTGCCGTCGCAGCCACGGCTGTCTCGAACGCCCGAGCATTTCCCGCAGCTTCGACGACGATGTCTGCGCGAACGCCACTCTCGGACAGGCCGGACGGTGTGAAGACCTCGGTCGCGCCCAGTTCCAGGGCCTGAGCCAGCTTGGACTCCAGTGCATCGACGCCTATGACGTTCTCGACCCCGAGTGCCCGCGCCGTCAGGATTGCGGCCATCCCGACGCCGCCCAAGCCGACCACCATCACAGTGTCCGCCGGGCGAGGCTTGGCCGCGTTGAGTAGCGCTCCCCCGCCGGTCAACACCGCGCAACCGAGTACGGCTGCAATCTCGGCCGGAATATCGTCTTCGACGGCAACTACGGACTTGGCGTTGACCACCGCATGCGTCGCGAAACCCGAAACGCCGAGATGATGTTTGACGCTCTCGCCGGAGCGCCGCAGTCGTTGCGCGCCACCGAGCAAACTGCCGTCGTTGTTGGCGGCGCTACCCACCGTGCACGGCATCCGGCCGTCAGTGGCGCATCCCGCGCACTCGCCACACCGCGGAAGAAAAGTCATCACGACGCGGGTGCCCACCGACAACGAATCAACGCCGTCGCCGAGTTCGACGATTCGACCAGCTGCCTCGTGGCCCAGCAACATCGGCACGGGGCGAACGCGATTCCCGTCGACCACGGAGAGGTCGGAGTGACAAAGCCCGGCAGCTTCGATCTTGACGAGGATCTCACCCGGGCCCGGGGATTCGAGGTCGAGTTCCGAAATCGAAATCGGAGTCGACTCCGCAAAGGGACGCTCCCGGCCGATCTCTTCGAGCACTGCACCACGGATCTTCAACTGCACACCCCGATTTCGATAGTTCGAACTACTTGCCCACGATCCCGCGTACCGACGCAGGGAGGTCACGAACCCGCTTGTACGGGCCGACGACGGCGGCTGCAAAAGGCCTGGTCAAGAGCACCTGCGCCACCTCGAGAACTTCTTCGGAGGTGACTGCGTCGATGGTCGCGAGCGTCTGCGCAACACTGCGATGGTTGCCGTAATTCAGTTCACTGCGACCGATACGGTTCATGCGTGAACCTGAATCTTCCAGTGCCAGAACCAATCCGCCGCGCAGCGATCCCTTGGCGCGGGCGATCTCGGCATCGGTGATTCCGTCCGTCGCCACGTTCGCAAGTACCTCGCGGATCACTGTGGCAACCTCCCCGAGGTTCTCCGGCTGGCAACCCGCGTACACGGAGAACGCTCCGGTGTCCGCGAAGGTGTCTACGCCGGAATAGACGGAGTACGCAAGCCCACGCTTCTCGCGAATCTCTTGGAACAGACGAGAACTCAGCCCGCCGCCCACTGCGGCGTTGAGAACAGACAGGGCCCAGCGATGACCCTCGTGCCGACCGAACGCGCGTACCCCGAGCGCAAGGTGGACCTGCTCGCTGTCGCGGTGGGTCAAGCTCAGTTCAGGCATCGTTCGCAACCGCAGAGTGCCTTCGCGCCGCGGCGCCGGCTTGACCCCACGCTCGAGATGCCCGGCGAAGGCGCGGCGAGCGAGCGTCACAACCTGCTTGTGGTCGACGTTCCCCGCTACTGCCAGCACCATCCGCTGCGGCGTGTAACGCCGAACATGGAAGGAGTGCAACTGATTGCGCGACATCGACTCGATCGATTCGACGCTACCGATGATGGGACGACCGACAGGATGATCTCCGAACAACGCGGTCAGGAAGGCGTCGCCGAGCAGGTCTTCCGGATCGTCGTCTCGCATCGCGATCTCTTCGAGCACTACTTGCCGCTCGACGTCGACATCCGCAGTTCTGCAGCGCCCACGCAGTACGACGTCGGCAACAAGGTCCACCGCCATCGGGAGGTCCTCGTCGATCACGTGCGCGTAGAAACAGGTGTGTTCCTTCGACGTGAATGCATTGAGTTCGCCGCCCACACCATCCATGACCTGCGCGATATCCAACGCGGTCCGTGACGGCGTCGACTTGAACAGCAGGTGCTCGAGAAAATGCGCGGCACCGGCCACACTCGGCTGCTCGTCGCGGGAACCGACTCCGACCCACACGCCGACGGAGGCGGAACGCACACCGGGGATGAATTCGGTGACGACGCGCAGGCCGCCGGGAAGGACCGTGCGCTGCACTCCCGATTCAGGAGTCGCATCGATCGGCGATTTCAGCACAGCGCTGCGGCTGCGCGTGGTGTTGGGAGTGGTCTTTGCCATGAAAAGGTTCAGCAGTCCTCGGTGCAAGTGTTGAATCAGGTATCTACAGGCTCGTGTCTACAGACAGTACAGATGCGGCCCCGCACGGAAATCCGCGCGGGGCCGCATCAGAGTACGAAGTGAGATCTACTCGGAAGCAGCCTCGTCGGCGGCCGGAGCGGCAGCCTCGTCGTTGCCCTCTTCGACCGGGATCAGCGAGATCTTGCCACGTGCATCGATGTCGGCGATCTCGACGCGGATCTTGGATCCGACGTTGACCACGTCTTCGACCTTGGCAATACGCTTGCCACTGCCCAGCTTCGAGATGTGCACCAGTCCGTCGCGTCCCGGCAGGAGCGACACGAAGGCACCGAAGGCGGTGGTCTTGACGACCGTGCCCAGGAACCGCTCGCCGACCTTGGGGAGCTGCGGGTTGGCAATGGCGTTGATCATGTCGATCGCGGCCTGTGCAGACGGTCCATCGGTGGCGCCGACGAACACGGTGCCGTCGTCTTCGATGGAGATGTTGGCACCGGTCTGCTCGGTGATGGAGTTGATCATCTTGCCCTTGGGGCCGATGACCTCACCGATCTTGTCGACGGGGACCTTGATGGCCGTCACGCGGGGAGCGAACGGGCTCATCTCGTCCGGGGTGTCGATGGCTTCCGCCATGACCTCGAGGATCGTGGTCCGTGCATCCTTCGCCTGCGAGAGTGCACCGGCAAGAACCTGCGACGGGATGCCGTCGAGCTTCGTGTCCAACTGCAGGGCCGTGACGAAGTCCTTGGTGCCTGCGACCTTGAAGTCCATGTCGCCGAAGGCGTCTTCGGCGCCGAGGATGTCGGTCAGAGCGACGTAGCGGGTTTCACCGTCGACCTGGTCGGAGACCAGACCCATGGCGATACCGGCAACCGGAGCGCGAAGCGGCACACCGGCGTTGAGCAGTGCGAGCGTGGACGCACACACCGAGCCCATCGAGGTGGAACCGTTGGAGCTCAGAGCCTCGGAGACCTGGCGAATCGCGTAAGGGAACTCTTCGACGCTGGGCAGAACCGGCATGAGAGCGCGCTCGGCGAGTGCACCGTGACCGATTTCGCGACGCTTCGGCGAACCGACGCGACCCGTCTCACCGGTGGAGTACGGCGGGAAGTTGTAATGATGCATGTAGCGCTTGGTGGTCTCGGGACCGAGCGAGTCGACCTGCTGAGCCATCTTGACCATGTCGAGAGTGGTGACACCCAGGATCTGGGTCTCGCCGCGCTCGAACAGTGCGGAGCCGTGTGCGCGCGGGATGATCGCGACCTCGGCGGACAGCGAACGGATGTCCGTGACGCCGCGGCCGTCGATGCGGAACTGATCGCGCAGGATGCGCTGGCGAACCAGCTTCTTGGTGAGCGAGCGGAACGCTGCTCCCAGTTCCTTCTCGCGGCCTTCGAAGTTGGGTGCAACCTGCTCGAGAACCTCGACCTTGACCTCGTCGGTCTTGTCGTCGCGTTCCTGCTTGCCGGCGATTGTCAGTGCGGCATTGAGCTTTTCGGACGCAGCAGCCTCGACGGCAGCAAAAACGTCGTCCTGGTACGCCGGGAAGACCGGGTAGTCACCCGTGGGCTTTGCAGCCTTGGATGCCAGTGCTGCCTGAGCAGCGCACAGGCGTGCGATGAACGGCTTGGCGGCCTCGAGGCCTTCGGCAACGATGGCCTCGGTCGGTGCCTGAGCGCCGTCGGCGATCTTCGCGATGACGTTGTCGGTGGCCTCGGCCTCGACCATCATGATCGCTACGTCGGCGTTGTCACCGCTGCCGGACACGACGCGGCCGGCTACGACCATGTCGAAGACGGCGTTCTCGAGCTGATCGACCGTCGGGAATGCAACCCACTGGCCGGCCTTGTTGTCCTCGGAGACGATGAGTGCAACACGCACGCCACCGACGGGTCCGGAGAACGGCAGGCCTGCGATCTGCGTCGACGCGGAAGCGGCGTTGATGGCCACGACGTCGTACAGATCCTGCGGGTTGAGGCTCATGACCGTGACGACGACCTGGATCTCGTTACGGAGACCGTCGACGAAGGACGGGCGCAGCGGCCGGTCGATGAGGCGGCAGGTCAGGATCGCGTCGGTGGAGGGGCGTCCCTCACGACGGAAGAACGAACCGGGGATGCGGCCCGCTGCGTACATACGCTCTTCGACGTCCACCGTCAGGGGGAAGAAGTCGAAGTGCTCCTTGGGGTGCTTGCTGGCGCTCGTGGCGGACAGCAGCATGGTCTCGTCGTCCAGGTAAGCAACGACGGCGCCGGCGGCCTGCTGAGCAAGGCGTCCGGTCTCGAAACGGATGGTGCGGGTACCGAAGGACCCGTTGTCGATCACGGCGGTGGATTCGAACACGCCTTCGTCGACCTCTACTACGGAATTCTCTGTCATTCTTTTCTCTTCACTTCCCTCTCGTCTTCGCCGTACCCGCGCGGGCGTTTCCACCCTCCTGGTGGAAACTGCGCACCGAGGGACGTCCCCCTCTTGAATTGCAGACGCTCCTTGCGATGCGAGCGATTTCTGCTTCGGGACGTCACGACGTTCGGGCGGCCGTCGATCGAAGTCCGCCGGAGCTTTCGGGCACTTGCCCGGTCCGGAGAACCACTACCGACAACCGACACCACGTTCTCTGGTGCATACGGTGTGCTGGCTGCGCACTGCACAACTGTGCGTAGACAACTGTGCATAGCGCCGACAGCGGAAACTGCCTTGCGGCAGCTAACGCCGAAAGCCAGCGAAGCCCAGTATATGCGTGGCTTCGCCGGCTAACGGAGTGTTCGGCAAACCGAAGCGTGCCGTGTTGCTTTCGATCAGCGTCGTGAGAAAAATCTAGCGACGCAGGCCGAGACGCTCGATGAGCGTGCGGTAGCGAGCGACGTCAGTCTTTGCCACGTACTTCAGCAGACGACGACGGCGACCGACCATCAAGAGCAGTCCACGACGCGAGTGGTGGTCATGCTTGTGGGTCTTGAGGTGCTCGGTGAGATCGGTGATGCGCTTGGTGAGCATTGCCACCTGAGCTTCAGGCGATCCCGTGTCGGTCTCGTGCAAGCCGTACTCGCCGAGAACGACCTTCTTTTCTTCCGTGGTCAATGCCACTTGATTCACTCCTGTGATGACGTTTGCGTGAAAGGAACTAGATCGGGCGCGGCCACCGCAAACCGCAGCACGCACCGAGAGAAGATCCTACCAGCAGCAATGAGGCGCTTTCGCCCACCTGGAGCGAATGTGGCCGCCGCCACTAGTGCAGGACGAGCTCAACCTACGCTGCGCTCTGCATCCTCACTCAGGATTTGGCGTGCGCGTTCGACGTCTCGGTTCATCGCCGTGATGAGCGACTCGATCGAGTCGAACTTCTCCATGCCCCGAATCCGCGAAACCAGGTCGACAGCGACGTGTTGTCCGTACAGGTCTGCTTCGGTGTCGAGAACGTACGCCTCGACGGTTCGGGTCCGGCCGGAGAAGGTCGGGTTGGTCCCCACAGACACTGCGGCTTGGTATCGACGACCGGGAACGACAGTTCCGAGTTCCTCGCCGGCGCCGAGCACCGTGAACCACGCTGCGTAGACGCCGTCGGCCGGAATCGCCGAAAACATCGGCGGTGCAACATTGGCCGTCGGGAATCCCAACTCGCGTCCACGCTTGTCACCGTGGACGACCACACCTTCGACACGATGTGGACGGCCGAGAGCTTCGGTGGCGGCTTCCATGTCGCCTGCGTCGACGCACGAGCGGATGTAGGTCGACGAGAACGTCACCGCATGCTCGGCGAGCAGCTGGACGCCGTCGACCGCAAAGCCGAAGCGAGCGCCCATCTCACGAAGAAGATCGACGTTGCCGAGCGCCTTCTTGCCGAAGGTGAAATTGTCCCCCACCACCACCTCGGCGACATGCAGACGTTCGACGAGAATTTCGTGGACGTAGCGCTCCGGCGTCAGCTTCATGAAATCAGCGGTGAACGGCATCACGCAGAACACGTCGATGCCCAGATCCTGAGCCAATTCCGCACGCCGTTGCAGCGTCGTCAACTGGGCTGGATGACTACCCGGCCGCACAACCTCCATGGGATGCGGGTCGAACGTCATCAACACGCTCGGAACACCACGTTTGCGCGCAGCGGTAACCGCTCTCGCTATCAATTGGGCATGCCCACGATGCACACCGTCGAACACACCGATAGTGAGCACACAACGACCCCAATCGGCCGGAACTTCGTCGAGACCACGCCATCTCAGCACGATTGGCAGCCTACGGGTCCACCGGCGGCGGGTCACGTTCGGACCCGCCCAGCGAATCACCGCTGTGCTGCCGCTCACGTACGGAAGTTCCGGATTTCGTAGCCTAAGCTAAGCGTTGTGGCAGCTCACAAGACCGGAACCTCGGAAGCATCATCGACGTCGGATGGCGACAGCACTTCGGCGCACGGCGCGGCAATCGACACGCTCGCACTCTCGTCGGTGGCTCAGGACTACCTCAAGGTCATTTGGACGATCCAGGAGTGGTCCCACGAGCGGGTATCCACCAAGCTCCTGTCCGAGAAGATGAACGTCTCGGCTTCGACGGTGTCCGAGGCGATCCGCAAACTCTCGGACCAGGGCCTAGTCGATCACGCCCGCTACGGTTCCATCGCTCTGACGGACAGTGGCCGCGCGGCTGCTGTGTCCATGGTCCGGCGCCACCGCTTGATCGAGACCTATCTGGTTCAGGAACTCGGGTACGGCTGGGACGAAGTCCACGACGAAGCCGAAGTCCTCGAACACGCCGTTTCCGATCTGATGATCTCGCGGATGGACGCCAAACTGGGCTTCCCCGAACGTGACCCGCACGGCGATCCCATTCCCGCCACCGATGGTTCGGTGCCGACTCCCCCGGCCCGTCAGCTCAGCGACTTCGCCAACGGCGAGCGGGGCCGCGTTGCCCGGATCTCCGATTCCGATCCCGAAATGCTTCGGTACTTCGATTCCGTCGGCGTCAGTCTCGATGTCGACATCACTGTCGAAGAACGCCGTGATTTCGCCGGAACAGTGTCCGTTCGACTCGGCGACAGCCCCGACACCATCGACCTGGGAAGCCCAGTCGCTCAAGCAATTTGGCTCGTGTAGTCGAGGCCGCTCAGAGCGGCAGACGATATCGCCGTTCTACAGGCCGGACGCCGTCGGTCCGGGTCCAGTCGGCGAGCCTCTCGTCGACGTACACCCAACCTCGACGCTCGTACAGCGCGATCGCCGGCAAAGCGTCCTCGACGACGTCGAGCACCAGTTCCAACTGACTTTCTGCTGCGAAATCCGTGACAGCGTCGAGTAGCGCACCGCTGAGGCCGTTTCCGCGGGCATGGGGATGAACGAACAATCGCGACACGGCAATCGATCCCGCGGTGGTGGGCGCGCCTGCAACCTCGCGGTCGACGGCCACATGACCGACAACACGGCCGTCGCTCTCACCGACCCACGCCTTCACCACCGTGGGCGAACTGAGCCAGCGGTGCGGGTTCTGTGGCCACGTGTTCGGATATCCGTCGCACTCGTGGACCTGTGCCAGCGCATCGACGCAAACGTCGAGGTCGCCGTCGACACGCTCGCGGACGATCACCCGCGAAGCGTCGCCGGTCGCACGACCATCACCGAACTGGCGCGTCGACCCTTCTCCTGCAGAAGCGCAATCGTGTGACCGGTGGGATCGATCGCCGCACAGATCCCCTTCATCCCGATCGGCTCGAGCCAGCGCCCCTGGCTGATCGCCTCGGCTTCCTCCGCCGTGATCTGCCGATGCGGAAAAGCCGTCTGCGCGGCCTGATCGATGTCGAGGCTCACACCCGGCTGTTCCGCGAGATCTTCGAGCGTGCGCGCATGTTCGAGAGTGAACGGCCCGACGCGGGTGCGGCGCAATGCCGTCAGATGACCGCCGACGCCCAATTCACGACCGAGGTCGCGTGCAAGCGAGCGGATGTATGTTCCGGAAGAGCACTCAACGTCTACATCCAGATCGACGAAGCCACCAGGGACATCTCGCCGAGCCAGAACTTCGAAAGTCGACACCGTTACCGGGCGCGGCGCCAGCTCGACGGTTTCTCCCGCACGCACCAGGGCATGTGCGCGTTGACCGTCGACCTTGATAGCGCTCACGCTTGCCGGGATCTGCTTGATGTCTCCGGTCAGCGTTGCCACGATCGCCGCGATCTCCGCGTCCGTCACCTGCGAAGCGTCTGCGGAAGTCAGGACCTCACCTTCGGCATCGTCCGTGTCCGTCGCTGCACCGAGGCGAATGGTCGCCGAGTACGCCTTGGTTGTCAGTGCCAGGAGTCCGAGCAACTTGGTCGCACGCTCGACGCCGAGAACGAGGACGCCGGTCGCCATGGGATCAAGAGTCCCGGCATGTCCCACCTTGCGGGTGTTCAACAACTTGCGGCATCGCGCGACCACGTCGTGGCTGGTGATGCCCGCCTCTTTGTCGACAATCAGGATTCCGGCGCCGACAAGACCGGAGGAAGGCTTTTCACGAGCTGACACGTGTGCCGATTCTGCCAGTCGCGCTCACTGCACCGAAATTGCCGTCAGAATGAGCCCGTCCGACACCAACCACCTGCCGTCGAAAGAGGTGAGCGGCGGACCAGACGTCGCCTCACCGGGGACCAGCAGACGCGAGTTGAAAGTTCCGGAAGTTTCCGACTCCGCCTCGAATGTGATGTGGGCGTCCTCGAAACCCAACCAGCGCCCGGTGAGCGGAAACCACGCCTTGTACGTGGCTTCCTTCGCGCAGAAGAGCACTCGATCCCAGTGCACCGGACCGCCGGTTTCCTGAGTGTCCAGCCACGTTCGTTCCGCTTCGATGCTGACCGCGGGCAATACCCCGTCCGGCAGCGGGCCGTGCGGCTCGGCGTCGATACCGAGTGAGCGGACCTGCATGGAGTACGCCAGGACAGCGCCGCGGTAGCCGTCGCAATGGGCGAGGCTTCCGACTACTCCCTGCGGCCAGAGTGGGGCACCACGCTCGCCGCGCATGACAGCGGCAGACGGAACACCGAGCTTGCCCATCGCCTGACGCGCGAGGTGCCGGGTAGTCACGAACTCGCGACGGCGCTTCTCGACCGCGCGGCCGATCAACGCCTCCTCACTGGGGTGCGGAACCAGACCGGGCGGATCCACGAAGGCCTCGGCCGTCGCAACTCCACCGGGAAGAATCTGTTCGATCACGTAGCGATACCTCTCAGCGTCCGGCGCGCATGCGCTCGACTTCGGCTTCCTGCTCCGGCGTGACCTTGAAGTGGCCACCCCACTTGTTGAGCGTTCCCGGCGGGTACTCCGGAACGGGAAGAATCTGACGCAACAACTTCTCCGGCAGTCCACGCCGACGCCATTCGCGCGGGTATCCGAGTGATACTTCCTCGAAGCGGACGCCGTCGTAGTACGTGGTTCGAGGAATGTGCAGGTGCCCGTACACCGAGCACACCGCGTTGTACTTCACATGCCAGTCGGCGGTCGCGGTGGTTCCGCACCACAACGCGAACTCCGGATACATGAGCACGTCCGTGGGCTGCCGGACCATCGGGAAATGGTTCACCAGAACGGTTTTTGTGCCTTCGGGGAGCGCGTCCAGCCGTGCCTGGGTGTATTCGATTCTCGCCCGGCACCACGCGTCGCGCGTTGCATACGGCTGCGGCGAGAGCAGGAACTCGTCGGTGGCGACGACGTTCTTGTCCCGCGCGATCTCGAGCCCGTGTTCCTTGTCTCGCGCGCCTTCCGGCAGGAAGGAGTAGTCGTAGAGAAGGAACATCGGGACGACCGTGACCGGACCCTCGTCTCCCTCCCACACCGGGAACGGGTCCTCGGGTGTGACGACGTCGAGTTCGCGGCACATGTTGACCAGGTACTCGTACCGCGGCGCTCCGTGAATCTGAACCGGATCCTTGGCGGTCGTCCACAGTTCGTGGTTGCCCGGAATCCAGATGACCTTTGCGAATCGGCTGCGAAGGAGCTTCAACGCCCACCGAATGTCGTCAGTTTTCTCGGAAACATCTCCGGCGAGAATGAGCCAGTCGTCAGGCGAATCCGGGAACAGTTCCTCCGTCATCGGCTTGTTGCCGTTGTGACCGACATGAATGTCGCTCACCGCCATCAGCTTTGCTGCCACGATCCCTCTGCTTCCTCAGTTGAACTTCCGCGCTTCGCCGTCGCCGGACCTGTTACGGCCCACTTGCCGGAAAACGCTCGCCACGACACCGCGACCATCCGAAGTACTACGAACACGGTAAGCCCTGCCCAAATTCCGGCCAGCCCCCAGTCGTAGGCGAGGGAGAGCCAGATCGCGGGCAGAAATCCGAGAACTGCGCAGAGCATGGTCGCGTTGCGCAGAAACACCACGTCCCCGGCGCCGAGCAGAACACCATCGAGGGCGAAGACGATTCCCGCTACCGGCATGATCGCGACGAAAAACCACCAGGCGATCGACATTTGACCGAGCACCTCGGCGTCGGACGTGAAAAGTCCGGGGATCACGGAGTGGCCCGCGGCGAAGATGATCGCGAGTACCACGGCAAATACCGTCGACCAGGCAGTGATCCGCCAGGTCATCCTCTTCGCCGCGACTGCGAATCCACCGCCGAGGGCAGCTCCGATGAGCGTTTGGGCGGCGATCGCCAAGGAATCGAGAAGGAGCGAAACCAGGTTCCACAGTTGGAGGACAACTTGGTGTGCACCGACTACGGCTGCACCGAACCTCGACGCCACCGCGGCCGCCGAGACGAAACACGCTTGGAATGCGAGGCTGCGCAGAATCAGGTCACGGCCCATCAGCATCTGCGCCCGCATGATTGCAAAATGCGGTCGAGCCGAGACCGGTTCACGAAAGAGTGCCCAAGCGAACAGGACACCCGAAACGCTCTGGCCGACCAGATTCGCGACAGCTGATCCTTCGAGTTCCATCCGGGGAGCACCGAGCAAACCGTGCACGAGAATCGGGCACAACACCGCCGAAATACCCAGGCCGACAAGGACGAACCGAAGCGGTCGCACCGTGTTCTGAACCCCGCGCATCCAGCCGTTGCCGGCCAGAGCCACCAGGATGAGTGGAACACCCAATACCGCTATCCGAAGCCAACTTTCCGCAGCCGCCGCAATGTCGGGAGTTCCGGCCACCGCCGAAGTCAGCGGGCCCGCGATCACCTGCACGATCACTACCAAGGCCAAGCCGATCGCGGCCGCCAGCCAGGTCGCCTGAACACCCTCGCCCACCGCGTCGCGCTCGCGGCCCGCCCCGTGCAGCCGTGCGGCGCGCGCCGTCGTGCCGTACGACAAGAAGGTCAGCTGCGTACTCACCAACGACAGGATCAGACCACCGACTGCCAATCCGGCCAGCGGAAGCGCCCCGAGTCGGCCGACCACGGCGATGTCGAACAACAGATAGAGGGGTTCGGCCGCCAGTACCCCGAGTGCCGGAAACGCCAGGGAAAAGATTCGACGCCCAGTGACGTCGAAATCAGCTGCCGAAGATCCCGCCGAGGTGGCGTCAGATTCGCTCAATGCCGCGGATTCAGCCGAGTGCCGCGACGAGCGCGGCAACAATCTCGTCGCTGGAAGTGGTCGACGTATATCCGGCCGACAGCCGGTGCCCGCCGCCACCAAGACTTTCAGCGACCGCCGACACGTCGATCGCCGACTTTGCACGCAACGAGATCGACCAGCTTCCGGAAACCGACTCTTTGAGTACGGCGGCAACTTCGGCTTCCGAAGTAGTTCGCACGATATCGACGACGCTCTCGATCTCCTCGGAGCGAAGATCGCCGATGTCACTGCGTCGGATCACCGCGTACACCAGCCCACGGCCGTCCGCGGCTTCCGGGACCAGCACCGCGGACCCGAGTACCGAAGCCAGCATCGGCAACCACCCGAACGGATGGGTGTCGAGCAGCTTTCGCGCAATCGCGTCGCCGTCGATGCCGGTCGCCAGCAAACGCGCCGCGAGCACGTGCGGAAGCGGACCTCCCCACCGGAAGGAGCCGGTGTCGGTGACCAGTCCGGCATAGAGACAGTGCGCGATATCGCGATCGATCGCGACTCCCCATGCATCGAAGAATCGTGCGATGAGCGCCGTCGTCGAAGCCGCGGTTTCGTCGACGACGTTGATGGTTCCGAATTCGGAATTGGAGCGATGGTGATCAAGGACGATTGTGCGATGCGCGCCGGCGAGTCGACTCGCCAACTCACCGAGGCGGCCCTCGCTGCCGACATCCACGGTCACCAGAACATCGACGCTTTCCCGAACATCGGCGGGCGCCGTGAGCAAGTGAACACCAGGGAAATCACACATCGACTCGGGCAGCGCCGACGGCCGACTGAACGCGACCTGCACCGAAATGCCCCGACGCTCGAGAACGAGACCGAGCGCAAGTCCGCTGCCGATCGTGTCCGCATCCGGCTGCACATGGCAGAGAATTGTCACCGTGTGTGCCGATTCGAGAACCTCGGCCACCTGAGCGAACTTCGCCTCGCAGGGGTCGACGTCCGAAAGTGCGGTGATCGTCATTCTCGGTGCGCGTCAGTCGGCTTCACGAACATCTGGCGACGCCTCGTCTTCGTCCGAAGCCACTCGCGGCTCCTTGTACGGATCTGCATCTCCGGCCGGTTGTGCATTCTCACGCGCCTTGGCGACCTCGTCGTCGGCGGCCTTGGCACGGGCCAGCAGTTCTTCCATATGACGCGCGGTGTCGGGAACGGTATCGGCGACAAACGTCAGAGTCGGTGTGAAGCGAACGCCAGTTCCGGCACCGACCTTCGAGCGGAGAACACCCTTGGCCTTCTCGAGTCCTGCGGCGGCGGCTTCCACATCGGGTGCGGAATCGACCTTCTCGCCCATGACTGTGTAGTACACCGTCGCGTCGTGCAGATCGTTGGTGACCTTGGTGTCCGTGATGGTCACAAATGCGAGTCGCGGATCCTTGATCTCGTGATCGATCGCGGTCGCGACGATGGTTCCGATACGCTTTGCCAACTTGCGTGCCCGGGCTGGATCTACCATGACTGTCAGTCTCCTCTACCTGGCCACTCGAATCGAGGTGACTCGATCGATCAAAGTTCTGGTTAACAAGAATTATTACCGACAACAGTCTCGTCCATCGGCTACCCGGCAACCAAATCACCATCCACCCGCGCATGCCGGACCCAGAGCACAGACCGATCGCCCTTTTATTGGTAACGTTCGGTCGATGACGCGATCAAGAATCACCGCATCGATAATTTCCGGAGGACTCGTTGCGACTGCACTACTTTGCTCGCCGGCAATCGCGTCGGCCGACCACAGCGAGTTCACACCGCTTCCATTGACATATTCGTTGGGAAGGAACAACACCCTTCCTTGTAGCGGACAACTCACGGGCTACGTCCAAACCCCGCACGACCGTCCAGGCATTGCAGTCGTTTCAGTCTCCTGGACTTCCTTTTTCGACAGCCCGTGTTCGATCACCGCCTACGTCAATTATTCGAACCGCGACACTCGCACCGGTGGAACCAGAGCAATCGACTTGACGCATATCTCTGACGGATCCGGTTCGCTGCGGGGTGAATCGAGCCGCCAGATATCCATTGAGGTCGGGTCGGGAAACGCGGGCCTCAATCTGACCAGCGAATCGCTCACATCAACCTTGATCGATCCGGGCGCGTCTACCGTGCGCTTCGTCGTGGCATGAAGTAGCGCGCCGCCTACCGGGAGGTCCTCGCCAAGGGCGCCCCGCGAATCACGCGCTCCCGGACCGGATCTAAGTCGACTCACCCGTCGTCGATCCCTCGGGCAACAACGTCATCTTCATTCAGCGTGACGAACCCGAAGACGTCGAATACGGCGATCGAAGTTGCTGAGAGAGCTGGTGAGGGTTGTCGACGACGCCCAGATTCTTCGGGAATTCAGAAGCGACGATCACACCGCCGCTTTGGTTTTGGACGTTGGTCTACTTCGATTCCCGGACGCAGGCGCGGACCGGGTGAAAGCGCTGACCGCTTCTGTCGGGATCACCATTGCACAGAGTGAAACCGAGATTGCGCGGAAAATGCGCGACGCGGTCGACACAGTCGCACTCGGTTGCGAGGACGCCGAATCCCTTGCCGACCAACTCGATTCGGTACGCCGTCCGGAAGAGTGGCTCAGCGACACAGATCGGTGACACTCAGTCTTCCGGGCCGAAGATTCGCCTTCGCACAGCCAGCAACTGAATCTCCGGACGCTCGGCGACCGCTCGCTCACAATGATCGAGAACATCGTGCAGGTGATCGACGGACGAACTGACCACGCCGACGCCCACGAGCGCACGACGCAGGCGTCCCTGCTCCCCCGCCTCCGCTGCACTCACGCCGAATCGACGGAGTTCCGTCAGGATCGGCGACAGCATCGAACGCTTTTCCTTGAGTGAGTGGACATCGCCGAAAAGAATGTCGAACTCCAGTGCCCCTACAAACATTTTCCCCCTAGACAGAGCCGAATGGACTCTTCCGGACTTGTATGTTCAAGTCCGGAAGAGTCCATGTCAGCTAGTACTCACGTGCGTCCGCCCCAACGCCCGTGTCGACATAATCAGTCGCGCGGCTTCTCGCGAAGCTCGTAGCACTCGAGAACGTCACCGATCTTGATATCGGAATAGGTGACGGTCAAACCACATTCGTAGCCTTCGCGAACCTCGGTAGCGTCTTCCTTCTCCCGCTTGAGCGAGGAGATGGTGACCGTCTCGGCGATGACCTTGCTGTCGCGGATGAGACGTGCCTTGGCGTTGCGACGGATGCTGCCCGACGTGACCAAGCAACCGGCAATGTTGCCGATCTTGGACGAACGGAACATGGCGCGGATTTCTGCCTTGCCCAGCTCGACCTCTTCGTACACCGGCTTGAGCAGACCCTTGAGTGCCTTTTCGACCTCGTCGATGGCCTGGTAGATCACCGAGTAGTAGCGAATGTCGACGCCCTCGCGGTTCGCCAGCTCCGTTGCCTTGCCTTCGGCGCGGACGTTGAAGCCGATGATGATCGCGTTGGACGCAGCAGCCAGGTTGACGTTGGTCTCCGTGATGCCACCGACACCGCGGTCGATGACGCGCAACTGCACCTCGTCGTCGATCGGAATTCCGAGGAGAGCCTCTTCGAGGGCCTCCACGGTTCCCGAGTTGTCACCCTTGAGGATCAAGTTCAGCTGTGAATGTTCCTTCAGAGCTGCATCGAGATCGTCGAGGCTGATGCGCTTACGACTCTTCGCTGCAAGCGCGTTGCGCTTACGTGCGTTGCGACGGTCCGCGATCTGACGAGCGATACGGTCCTCGTCGACCACGAGCAGGTTGTCTCCTGCACCGGGGACCGACGTGAAGCCGATGACCTGGACCGGACGTGAAGGCAGTGCCTCGTGGACGTCCTGACCGTGCTCGTCCACCATGCGGCGGACGCGGCCGTAAGCATCGCCGGCAACGATCGAGTCGCCGACCCGCAGCGTTCCGCGCTGGATGAGCACGGTAGCGACGGGGCCGCGGCCACGGTCGAGGTGCGCCTCGATGGCAACACCCTGAGCGTCCATGTCCGGGTTGGCGCGCAGATCCAGGGAAGCGTCCGCCGTCAACAGCACTGCTTCGAGCAGTGCGTCGATGTTGAGACCCTGCTTCGCCGAGATGTCGACGAACATGGTGTCTCCGCCGTATTCCTCGGCCACCAGTCCGTACTCGGTGAGCTGCTGCCGGATCTTGTCCGGGTTCGCGCCTTCCTTGTCGATCTTGTTCACCGCGACCACGATCGGCACGTCGGCCGCCTGGGCGTGGTTGATCGCTTCCACCGTCTGCGGCATGACGCCGTCGTCGGCTGCGACAACAAGGATCGCGAGGTCGGTGGCCTTGGCACCACGAGCACGCATGGCCGTGAAGGCCTCGTGACCCGGGGTGTCGATGAACGTCACGAGACGCTCGTTGCCCTCGAGCTCGGTCAGCACCTGGTAGGCACCGATGTGCTGCGTGATGCCGCCGGCTTCGCCCTCACGGACATTCGCCTTACGGATCACGTCGAGCAGACGGGTCTTACCGTGGTCGACGTGGCCCATGACGGTGACCACAGGCGGACGGGACTCGAGGTCCTCTTCTCCGCCGGCGTCCTCGCCGTAGGTGAGGTCGAAGCTGTCGAGCAGCTCGCGGTCCTCGTCCTCCGGGCTGACGACCTGCACGACGTAGTTCATTTCGCCGCCGAGCAGCTCCAGCGTCTCGTCGTTGACCGACTGAGTTGCCGTGACCATCTCACCGAGGTTGAACAACGCCTGCACGAGTGCTGCGGGGTTCGCATCGATCTTGTCCGCGAAGTCCGACAGCGATGCGCCGCGAGCGAGACGGATGGTCTCACCGTTGCCGCGTGGCAGCCTGACGCCGCCGACTGCGGGAGCCTGCATGCTTTCGTACTCGGCGCGCTTCGCCCGCTTCGACTTACGTCCACGGCGAACTGCTCCGCCGGGACGACCGAATGCACCTGCCGCTGCGCCGCGCTGACCGGGACGGCCACCGCCGCCGGGACGACCGCGGAATCCACCGGCCGGAGCTGCTCCACCGGGAGCACCTGCACCAGCACCGGCGCCGGGAGCGCCGCCGCCGCGGTATCCACCGCCGCCGCCGCCCGGACGACCACCGGGAGCGCCACCGGGACGACCCGGACGTCCGCCGCCACCGGGCGCGGGACGAGCGGAACGAGCAGGCATTGCACCCGGGTTCGGGCGAGGAGGCATGGAGCCGGGGCTGGGACGGGGTCCGCCCTGACCTGCAGGCGGACGAGGTCCACCCTGGCCGGGAGCCGGACGGGGACCGCCCTGACCCGGAGCCGGACGAGGTCCACCCTGGCCGGGAGCCGGACGGGGACCGCCCTGACCCGGAGCCGGACGAGAACCGCCCTGGCCTGCACCCGGACGCGGTGCGCCGGGAGCCGGACGAGGTGCCGGACGCTCGGCGGGTGCCGAGGAGTACGGGTTGTTACCGACGCGAGGTGCCTTCGGTCCCGGACGCGGTCCGCCGGGCTTTGCGCCGGTGGACGGTGCCGCCGGAGCCGCGGGGGCTGCCGGTGCCGATGCAGCGGGAGCAGCCGGAGCCGGGCGTGCCGGCTGTGCCGGCTTCGGAGCGTTGAACGTCGGGGTGGGGACCGGCGCCGACGGTGCTGCCGGAGCAGCGGCTGCGGGAGCCGCGGGGGCTGCCGGTGCCGGAGCTGCGGGAGCAGCCGGTGCGGGTGCGGCCGGCTTGGGGCCGGGACGCGGGCCACCGGGCTTTGCAGCTGACGGCGACGGTGCGCCGGGCTTTGCCGCGGGGCGAGCCGCCGGAGCGGCTGCGCCGGTCTCGGACTTGGTTTCTGCTCCGCCTGCCGACGGGAATGACTCCCGCAGACGACGGGCGACGGGCGCCTCCACTGTGGATGACGCAGACTTCACGAACTCGCCTTGCTCCTTGAGCGTTGCGAGTAGTTCCTTGCTGGTGACACCGAGTTCTTTAGCCAACTCGTGCACGCGGGCCTTGCCTGCCACTGCTCTCCTCACTGATGAGGTCGAGCAGGAGGCATCCCACAGATGTGGGTCCCGCACGACCTCGGGTTATCGCCGATGGACGTTCATCGTTGGTGCTTCACGGTGTGCTCATGAGTGCTTGTGCCTGTTCTTCTCGAGAGGTACTGCTTTTGTGTGAACTGCGTCGACCAGCTGGTCGACAGCGGACGTGTCCAGATTTCCGGACACTCGCAGTGCTCTGCTGAATGCTCGGCGCCGCTCTGCCAGGCTCAGACAACTCGGATCCAGGTGCAGCCATGCACCTCGACCGGGGAGTCTTCGCGATACGTCGGGGACGAGCGGGGAACCCTCCGGCCCCTGCTCACCAACCACGACCCTCAACAGATCGACAGCCGACCCTTGTTCCCTGCACCCCACACACGTTCTGACCGGCGAACCGGGTTTCACGCGCGCAGAATCCGAGGACTCACGTCGAACCATTGTCCACTCTACCGCCGAACCGTCTCGATCACTGCATTCCACCGTTATCCGTTGGACGTGGCGGGCCGGTCGGACGCGTCGCCAACAGGTGCCGCATCGCTCCGAATGTCGATACGCCAACCCGTCAACCGTGCAGCCAGGCGGGCATTTTGACCCTCTTTTCCGATGGCCAACGAAAGCTGGAAATCGGGCACGATGACACGGGCCGCACGAGCCTCGGGATCGACGACAGTGACGGAGACCACTTTCGACGGGGAAAGTGCGTTGCCCACAAACGTCGCGGGATCTTCGTCGAAGTCGATGATGTCGATCTTCTCCCCCGCAAGTTCGCTCATGACGTTGCGGACGCGCTGACCCATCGGGCCGATGCATGCACCCTTTGCGTTCAGCCCCTGCACGCGTGAGGCAACGGCGATCTTGGAACGGTGTCCCGCTTCGCGCGCGACGTTGATGATCTCGACGCTGCCGTCCGCGATCTCCGGAACCTCGAGTGCGAACAACTTGCGAACCAGGTTCGGATGGGTCCGCGAGAGGGTGATCTGGGGGCCACGGGCGCCGCGAGCAACCCCGACGACGTAGCACTTGATGCGCTCGCCGTGTTCGTAGTTCTCGCCGGGAACCTGTTCTGCGGGCGGCAACAATCCTTCGGCGCCATTGGATTCGCTGCCGATTCGAACGACGACCATCCCGCGAGAGTTTGCACGCGTGTCGCGCTGAATGACACCGCCGACGATTTCACCCTCATGGGTGGAGAACTCACCGAAACTGCGCTCGTGCTCGGCGTCGCGCAAACGCTGCAGGATGACCTGGCGTGCGGTGGTCGCCGCGATTCGACCGAATCCTTCGGGAGTGTCGTCCCACTCCTCGCCGATCATGTTGCCGTCGGCATCGGTGTCGTGTGCCATCACTCGCACCGAACCGGTCTTGATGTTGACATCGATCCGAGCGTTCTGCTTGTGCCCCTCGGTGTGGCGGTACGCCGTCAGCAGCGCGGTCTGGATCGTGGCGATCACAGTTTCGATCGAAACGCCCTTTTCGGCTTCGATCGCTCGCAACGCTGCAATGTCGATATTCACTTGTCGAACCCTTCTTCGTTTTCTACGTCTTCTAATTCTGCTTCGTCGTCTTCGACACTGTCCACGCCCGAGTCGTCGGTGAGGTCAACCGCATCCGAGGGAACTGCGCGCCCCTCCGGGATGCCGCCCGCGAGTTCCAACTCCGCCTCACTGGGCTTCGAGAACTCCACCTGAACTACGGCCTTCTGAACGTCGCCCAGTGCAATCTCTCGCACGGTCAGTCCGCCACGGCCACCGATGACAACCGCCACGGAATCGTCGTTCAACGTTCCGATACGGCCGACCACGGTCTCGCCGGCCAGATCGATACGCGCTTTGCGTCCACGAGCTCGACGCCAGTGACGCTCGAGCGTCAGTGGACGATCGATTCCCGGAGAGGTCACCTCGAGGGTGTACGGCGTTTCACCGATTTCCTCGAGGCTGTCGAAAAGTTCCGAAACGAGTCTGCTGATCTCTGCGGCGGCATCGAGTTCGATCCCGGCATCGCTGTCGACCATGATGCGCACCGCGCTGTGCTTGCCCGCACTGGTCACGACAACGTCTTCGACGTCGTAACCCTGGGCGTGCACGAGTTCGGAGATCAGCTCGATCACCCTCTCCCTGGATGGCACCGGCATCTCGCGAACTCCTCATTTCAGTTGTCGTCGATTGTCCGACTTGTGTCGACTGTCGACGTGGGCGGCTGCGAGCATGAAAAGACACCAGGTGCCTCATGCTGCAAGCATCCAAGAGTACCGCTCATTACGCGTCTCCGTGACCAGAGTGCCCGACGCACGTCACACTTGAACACGTGCCGCGGATTCGAACGATCGGCCGACCACCTGGCACGATGGACTGGTGCTGACGCCCATGACTACTACCCCACTCTCCCGGCGGAGTGCGCTCAAGATGACGGGAACCGCAGCAGCGTTGGGCGCTGCAGCCTTCTCGTTGTCCGCCTGCACCGACACCGGCACAGCGGAGGCGGCTGCAGAAGTCGACCAGTTGACGGCCCAGGCCGAGCGAGCTCGCTCCGACGCGGCAGCCGCAACCGCCGCCATCGCTCTTGCGCCGGACAAGTCGGCATCACTGACCACGATCAGCGCCGAACGCACAGCGCATGCACTCGAACTCGACGCCGAGATTGCGCGAGCAGCGGGCGGCGGCGCTACGACCACTGCGCCCCCGTCGACCTCGGTCGCAAACGCTCCGACGGGCGTCGACACCTTGAGGACCTCGCTTAACGATTCGGCGCGCAGTGCCGCGGATCTCGCTCGCACGATGTCCGGCTATCGCGCGGGCTTGCTCGGTTCGATCAGCGCGTCGTGCTCGACCCAGGTTGCGGTGTTGCTTCCATGATCACTTCGCACACCCGTCGAACCGAGAGTTCTGCATTGCTGACCGCAATCGAATCAGAGAATGCCGCGATCTTCGCTTACGGAGTGGTTGCCGCGTTTTCGAATCCTGCCCGTGTCAACGAAGTTGCCACACATACAGCCGCGCACCGCGCGCGACGTGATGCGCTGGTTGCCCTGTCGACCGACGCGGGCGAGACCCCGCCGACAGCCGCGGCAGCCTACGAGATCCCGTTCCCGGTGACGGACGCCGTTACCGCGGCACAACTGGCAGCACAGATCGAATCCGACACCGCCGTGACCTACCGGGCATTCGTCGAACAGGTCGATACCGACCAACTCCGCACGTTCGGAATCGACGGCCTGACCGATGCGGCAATCCGCGGCGCCGGATGGCGGTCCGCACTGGGAACCGCTCCGTCCACATCAGCGTTCCCAGGGGACCCGGCTTCGTAAACTGCTGTGCGCCTTTATTAACCGCCGGCGGTTAATAAAGGCGCACAGCAGTGCTCAGCTCTTGCGATGCGAGGGCACGAACCAAGCCGCAACCACGGCCACCAATACGAAGCAACCGCCGACGCGCAGGGCAGGTGTCAGCGCATCTCCGTAACCGAGTGGCGTGAGCGCACCCCCGGCCGCAAGGAAGACTGCGGTGAGAACCGCGATTCCCAGCGCAACACCGATCTCGCGAAGCGTCGAGTTGGTCGAACTGGCCGTTCCGTGATCAGGCTCGTCCATGTCGACGAGGACCGCCGTGGAACTCGGCGCGAAGGTCAGGCCCATGCCGATGCCCGCCATCAGTAGCGCCGGAACCAGCGAACCGTACGTCACGTCGGGACCGATCAACGCGGCCAACCAGAACAATGCTCCGGCCTGGAGAAGTAGACCGGTCAGCAGAAGTGAACGGAGCCCGACCTTCGGCGCCAGAAAACCGGCGAGAGGAGCGAAAATCATCGGCGCTGCCGTCCACGGAAGCGTCCGCAGGCCTGCTTGGAACGGGCTGTAGCCCATCACGATCTGGAGGTACTGCGACAGAAGGAACACCGCTCCGAAGATCCCGATCGAGAAGGTCAAGCCGATGACGTTCGCCATCGAGAAGCTGCGTGAACGGAACAGACGTAGTGGCATGACCGGATGTGACGTCTTCATCTCGCGAAGAACGAACAGCGCCAACGCGACTGCGGAACCGACCAACGACGCAACCACTCCAAGCGATCCCCAGCCGTCGTCGTTGCCGTGAACGATCCCCCACACCGCCAGAAACACACCGAGTCCGGCGAGTGCGACACCGGGAAGGTCGAGAGGTTGTGTGCGACCGGTCGATTCACGCAACGCATACAACGCGAGAGGAACGGCAACGATCGCAACCGGCACGTTGATCCAGAAGATCCCCTGCCAAGAGAACCCGTCGACTACCGCTCCACCGACCACGGGACCCATCGCGATTCCCAGTCCGGAGACGCCACCCCAGACACCGATTGCCATGGCGCGCTTGGCTTCCGGTACGGCTGCGACGAGGAGGGTCAGCGAGAGCGGCATGATCGCGGCTGCGCCCGCGCCTTGAAATGCCCGGGCCGCAATCAGCAGGGCGGGAGTTGTCGACAGCGCCGAAGCGATCGATGCAGCCGTGAACAGCCCGATTCCGAACACGAACATCCGGCGGCGTCCCCACCGATCGCCGAGCGTCGTCGCCGAAAGCATCAGCGTCGCAAAGCAGAGCGTGTACGCATTCATGAACCATTGGAGCTGCCCGACGGACGCGTTCAGTTCCTTCTCGATCACCGGCAGCGCGCTCGTCATCACGAGGTTGTCGAGGGTAGCCATGAACATGGGCAGAGAAGCAGCAACCATCGCTATCGCGATCGGAACCTTACGTCCTCCACTGTTTTCCGACCCGGATGCGGCGTCCGATCCGGACTTCGTCAAAACGGTCATCGTGATTCCTCGATGTGAAGGTGCCTTAAGGCATCGATTGATTACTTAAGTCGAAACTAAGCTATCCGGTGATAACGTGTCAATATGTCGATCGGTGCAGCTGAACCACGTACCCGCAGGATGAGCGCACCGGAACGTCGCGCACTGGTCCTTGCCGCGGCAACGCGGGCATTTGCAAAGGGCGGATACTCCGGCACCAGCACGGACGCCGTCGCCAAGGAAGCCGGCGTCTCGCAGCCCTACGTCGTGCGCATGTTCGGAACCAAGGCAGATTTGTTCCACGCGGTGTTCACGCGTGCGCTCGACGAAATCGTCCGCACCTTCAACGACAAATTGGACACCGTCACAATCGATCCGAGCAATCCGCAGTTCTGGGCCGAACTCGGATCCGCCTACGGCGAGCTGGTCCTCGATCGAGATCTGCTGCTCGTCATGTTGCACGGCTTCGCAACCAGCACCGACGACGTCGCCGCCGTGTCCCGGACCGCCATGTCCGGCATCTACACCTTGCTGCGCGAGCGCACCGGTTGCACGCCCGAGCAAGCACGCTTGTTCATCGCGAACGGCATGCTGATCAACAATCTGCTCGCAATGATGGCACCCGAACACGCCGAAGAAGATCCGGCCCTCGGCGAACTCTGGGGCAGCGTCTTCAGCGACTCGACTGCAATCACTCTCACCGGCGACGAATCCTCGAGCGAAACCGACACCGTTTCCTGACCGGTCACTGGGAAAAACTACACACATGTGACTGAGGACACCCTACAGTCGATCCGACATGTCTCCGGGAAACCCAGACGAAAAGGACCGACGGTAGTGGATCTCGCACAACGCCTCGACGCGCTCGAACAGATCGAGGAAATCAAGAAGCTCAAACATGGCTACTGGCGAGCATGTGACGCCAAGGATCCGGTTCGGTTCCGCAGCAGCTTCATCCGTTCAGGAGCGTCGATCGACTACGGCCGTCTCGGCGCGTTCGACGACGCCGGGCCGATGGCGGACATCTTCGAGAAGATCGCTCTTCGCAAGGTCGACGGCCGGTACGCGGTGCTCGACATGCATCACGGGTTGCATCCCGACATCACACTGACCTCGGAGACGTCGGCGGTGGGGCGATGGACTCTGCAGTTCCGCCAGGTCGACACTGTCGGACGCACCGAGAAGTTGATGACCGGCGAATACGACGACAAATACGTGATCGAGGACGGTGTGTGGAAAATGAGTCAATGCCACTTCACGGAGACGTGGTCGATCACCACTCCCCTGTCCCCCGACACTGATATCGCCGAGGGTTCGTTGGGAGGCCCCCGATGACCACGTCGACAAACGGCAAAGTAGCGCTCGTGACCGGCGCGAGTAGGAGCGTCGGTAAAGGCATTGCCCTCGCACTGGGAAGCGACGGCTGGACGGTGTACGTGACGGCCCGAGGCACCGTCGGCGCCGACAGCCCACTCGATCGCACCGCGGCGGAGATCACCGAGCGCGGCGGTCACGGCATTGCCGTGCAGTGCGATCACGCCGACGATCAACAGATCGTCGACCTGTTTGCACGCATCGCCGAGGAACAGTCAGGCCGCCTCGATCTTCTGGTCAACAACGTCTGGGCCAACCCGGCGGGCTATGCCGGCTTCGCCGATCCGTTCTGGAAGAGGCCGATCGACGATTGGGATTCGCTGATCGGAATCGGACTGCGCGCCCACTACGTTGCTTCGGTGGAAGCGGCGAAGTTGATGGTCCCCCGGGGCAGTGGAGTGATCGGCAATATCTCGTCATTCGGCACCCGCGGGTACCTGCACTCTGTCCTGTACGGGATGTCGAAGGCAGGTTTGGACAAGATGGCCGCCGACATGGCTGTCGATTTGAAGGGAACCGGCGTCACCGCACTTTCCTTCTGGCTCGGGTTGATCCGCAACGAGCGGATGGAGGCGAGTGGGATCGAGAGCTTCGAAGGCTTCTCACTGGCCGAGGCCGAAACCCCGGAATTCGTCGGCCAGGTCATCACTGCATTGGCCAACGATCCAGAAGTGAACGCGCGCAGCGGTCACACACTGATCACCGCCGAGACGGCCGTCGAGTACGGAATCACCGACGCCAACGGGAAACAACCTGCGTCACACCGCAGTGCCTTCGGTGGCGGCCCGCTTTTCTGAATCATCGGTCGCAGTGGTCGCGTCGCGTGCCGGCACAGCACGCGGCGCTGCCACTCGCGCCTTCAGGGCAAGCCAGGCACACCCGATGACGACGACGCCGCCGGCCACGATCGAGGGTGACAACGCCTCACCGAGGATCAGCGCCGACCAGGCAATGCTGAGCACCGGTTGAACCAACTGTGTTTGGCTCACAGTGGAAATGGGACCGATCGCCAGACCCCGGTACCAGGGAAAGAACCCGAGAAACATACTCACGCATCCCAGGTAGGCAAACGAAAGCCACGAATTCACATCGGCAGAGACCGGAGCCTGGGCCATGGACGCCACCGTCAACGCAATCGTGACCGGCAGTCCGAGAATCAATGCCCAGGCGATCGTCTGCCACGACCCGATCTCGCGGGCCAGCAACGCACCTTCCGAATATGCCAGCGCTGCACAGACAACCGCGGCGAACAGAAGAAGATCAGCGAGATGGAACGAGCCGAGTCCGCCGTTTGCGACGGCCACGAACCCTACGACCGATACCGCACCGGCGGCGCTTGCCCACCAGAATCCCTTACTGGGACGCTCTTTTCCTCGGACGACGGCAAATACCGCGGTCGCAGCGGGAAGTAGCCCGATCACGACTGCCGCGTGACTCGCCGGCGATGTCTGCAACGCAAACGTGGTGAACAGTGAAAACCCCAGTACCGCGCCAACGGTCACGAGTGCGATGCGCAACCACTGCCGAAGCGTCGGAAGCGTCGCGCGAGTAACCGACAGCATCACAATCGCAAGGGCCCCGGCAACGACGGCGCGGCCCGCGCCGACGAACAGGGGGTCGAGATCCGCGACGGCGACCCTCGTGAGCGGAACGGTGAACGAGAACGCCAGAACACCGAGCAAGCCCCACCACAAACCGGATCGAGACGATGGCATCGGTAGCGGTGCCCGTGACGTGACGATAGCGCTACTCTTCATACTCATATTCAACGATAGCAGTAGCGCACCAACCTGCGAAACTGGTATTTCAGGTGCGAACCCGTGTGCAGGAGATCGAAATTGCACCGAGCAGTCCGACGAGCGCGAAAGCGTAGAAACCCCACGGCACGGCGTAACCCGCACCCAGGAGAACTCCGCCCAGAATCGGGCCACAGATCGCACCGACCCGGCCGACACCCGCCGACCATCCGAGCGCTGTCGCGCGAATCTGCGGTGGGTGATTGGCGCTCGTGAAGGCGTAGACCAGTACCTGTGCACTGAAAACGAAGCATCCGGCGAGGAAGACCATCACGTAGATTCCGAACGACACCTTCACACTCAGAAGCGCCAGGAACAACGCTGCTCCCGTGAACCACACGATTGCTGCGGTACGCGGGCCGATCTTGTTCGCGACGCCCCCGGCGATCAACAGCCCGACGACGGCTCCGGCATTGAGGATCAGAAGGAACGTCAACGAGGCTCCGAGGTTGTAACCGGCCTCGCGCATGATCGTCGGAAGCCACGTGTTCAATCCGTAGACGAGCAGCAAGCCCATGAAACTGGTGATCCAGATGGCGATGCTGTTACGCAGGAACTTCGAAGAGAACAGTGCGCGAACGGGATTGGCGGCTTCGGCGCGCCCAGCTTCGGACGTAGGCGCAGCCTCGAGCTCGACACCGTAGCGGGCAGCGATTTCCTCGGCCTCGGCACGCTTTCCGTGAGCGAGAAGGTACGACGGGGATTCCGGCAGATACCGCAACATGAGTGGAATCAGGACGACGGCAGGAAGTGCGCCGACAACGAACATCGCCCGCCAACCGAAAGGTTCGATCACGACGAGCGCCAGCGCGGCGGTGGCAACGGCGCCGACGTGATAGCCGGTCATCAGCATGGTCGACGCAGATCCACCGCCTTGTTTCTTCGAGAATTCGTTGACCAGAGCCAATGCCGTCGGAAGGGCGCCACCCAGTCCCACCCCGGCGAGGAAGCGCAGCAGACCGAAGATGAACGGATTGGGCGCAATTGCGCACAACAGAGTCAGAATCGAGAATGCGGCAACGGCGTACAGCAGCGCGCGGCGTCGACCGATGACGTCAGTGAGAGTGCCGATGACGAGGGCGCCGATGGTCATGCCGATGAGCCCGAAGGTCGAGATCATCGTGATCGTGCCGGTACTCAATCCCCACGCGTCGTAGTCGAGAAGCGAAGGAATGACCGCACCGAGTACGACCAGGTCGAATCCGTCCAGAAGCACAGCGATCCAACACAGCGGTGCTACCCACATTGCGGCACGCGCCCCAGGCGAACCGGTGATCGAACTCGATTGCGTATGCGGTGCGGTCATCGGATCCTCGACATTCACTGCTTGTGGGCGTTCGCTACCGGTTCAGATCCAGTAGTCCAGATCGAGATCTGTTCGCATTGCGAACGCATGTTCATAATGAGCACATCGATTGTGTACGGAGTCACAACGCCATGTCAAACGTCGCGGTAATCTCGAGGAATGGCACTCTCCGAAAATGAGCGTGAACAGTTCCTGGCCGAACCCCACATCGGGGCGCTGTCCGTAGCGGACGGCACCGAACGCGGTCCGTTGACCGTCCCGATCTGGTACCTGTACTCACCCGGTGGCAAACCATGGATCCTCACGGGCAAGGATTCACGAAAGGCACGACTCATCGAGTCGGCCGGGCATTTCTCGTTGATGGCCGAAAGGCTCGATCCGACAATCCGTTACGTCAGCGTCAGCGGATCCGTCGACAAGATCGTTCCGGGCACCGACGAGATGCTGGTCGAAGTCTCGCGGCGATACCTGACCCCGGACAAGGTCGACGGATATCTCGAATTCGCGCGATCGCAGTTGGGCGAGCAGGTAGCGATCTATATGAATCCGCAGCACTGGCTGTCTGCGGATCTCGGGGCGATCTGACAATTCTCAGAAAAGCGAAGGCTCGGCGCGCCGGAGTGGCGCGCCGAGCCTGACCTGCATTCGAGTGTTCTCGGTATCAGCTCTCGGTGAAGAAGCGCACCCGATTGAGGCGATGACCGCTCGCCTCGAAGCCGAACAGGGCGATGGCCGGTTCCCCGCACACGATTACGCTCGCCGTCACGGTGCGACCGGCAACCAGCATCTTGCTCTTCGTCACGCCGGTGAGCAGAGCGTTGACGTCGGCATTGGACAACTGCGTCCCCGCCGGAAGCTCGACGGGTACCGGCGGCGTTCGACCGACAGCGGCCGCATCGAGGAACCGCGAAGCCGCCTTCTTGCCTTTGTCTCCGACTCCGAAGATGCCGCGCGAGAATCCGAGCGCACCGCCGATCCCCTGGTTCGAGAGCAGCTGCGGGGTCAATTTCGCGGCCGCCTTCACCCCGGCAACGCCGGCGGTAGCGAGCTGGCTCAGCATCGTTGCCAATTCCCAATGCGCATAGAGGGTTCCGATCCGCAAGGAATCGGGCTCCCCCACCAAGTCGTAGCGCAAATGCATCGGCACGTCGAGGACGACTCCGGTCGACATCTCGGTAGCGAGGCTCAGATCGCGCCACACTGTGCGGCCGCACACGATATCGCGCTCGACGTGGAAGGTGATCGAATTGGGGGCGATGAACGTGTCGTAAAAACTCTCGATCGCCACCTGCCCGTTATGC
The DNA here is from genome assembly GCF_003797745.1 of Rhodococcus sp. WS1. NCBI lineage: Bacteria > Bacillati > Actinomycetota > Actinomycetes > Mycobacteriales > Nocardiaceae > Rhodococcus > Rhodococcus sp. WS1. The sequence continues at coordinate 698,921 of NZ_RKLZ01000001.1, forward strand.
GGACGTGAACCTACAGGGTCGTTGATCTGGCCGTCTTCGGCAAACAGCGCAACCCAGGTCGAGCGGTCATGCGCGCCGACGGCTTTCGGGGATCCCTCCACGACGGCCATCAACTGCTCACGTACCACCGGCGCGGTCATGCGCGCATCTCGTATGCACCGTCGTACGCCTTGACCTGCTGCCACACCCGGTCGAAGCGTTCACTGTCCACAACAGGCTTCCGCACTGCGGCCAAGGCCCACTTCTGCTGCTCCGGCGTCGACGACGGCTTTCCGTGCAGTGCGATCGCGTATCCCGAGAAGTCGCGAATCTGGAAGTCGAAGATCTGATCGACAACGTCGGCGTCGAGTCCGCTGATCTCGGCCTGCTCGAGAATCAGATGACCGTAGACGACGAGGGAGAACAGGTGCCCGACATTGAGCATGAAATCGAGATCCTTCTGCTGCTGCGCGTCCGGCGCTGCCGCAGTGAGCAATTCGGTGAGTGCGATCGCCTGCTCGTAGAAACGAGCGACGTTCGGGATCGAAGAGTGCTTCTCGTAGACGGGCTTCCACTCGTGGAACTGGATCTTCGCAGCGCCGCGGGTCGGTCCCTGATTCCAGAAGAACTCGTCGTCGGCTGCGTCGTCGCGCGTGACGATCTCCGGGAACTCCGCGGGGTTGAACAGGTAGTTCGGCAAGAACTTGAGGATCAGGCCGACGTTGACGTGGACGGTGCCCTCGAGCTTGGGCAGCGTGCCGATCATCTGCGCTGCTTCACGGAAGTACGTGGACTTCTCGTACCCCTTTGCCGCGATCACGTCGTGCAGCAACGTGACGACCTTTTCACCTTCCGAGGTGACCTTGGCCTTGGTCATGGGATTGAACAGCAGGTAGCGACGGTCTTCGAGGCTGGCGCTGCGGAAGTAGTCGACCGCCCGCGCGCTGAACTGTTTCATCGCGATCAACCGTGAGTACGCGTCGACGAAGGCGGCGCGTACATGGGCGAAGTCCGTGACCGGATTACCGTAGAGAATTCGATTCTGCGCGTGAGTGATTGCTTCGAAGAACGCATGTTCGGTGATCCCGATGGAGCCGGTGCACAGGTTGAACTTTCCGACGTTGACCGTGTTGAGCGCGGCCTCGAATGCGGCGACGCCGGTGTGCAGAATGTCTTCCTCGCGCACCGGGTAGTCGTCGAGGCGGAAATTGCTGACGTACATTTGCCCGCGCAGGACGTTGTCCACAAGCTGATAGTTCGGATGTGCACTGTCGGCGACGAAGAACACGTAGCCTTCGGGACCCTCGACGTCGGTACGACGCCCGAACACAGACACCATTCCGGCTACGTTGCCGTTTCCGATGTAGTACTTCTCGCCGCTCGCGCGGAAGGCGACGTCGCCGTCGGTGGGAGTGAGAAGCATGTCGGTGGAGTACACGTCGGCGCCGTGATCACGCTCGGACAGGCCGAACGCCATGACACCACCGTCGACGAGTTCCTGCGCTGCGCGCTTCTTCGCTGCGTCGTTGTCACTCATCCAGATCGGTCCGAGTCCGAGGATCGTGACCTGCCAGGCGTACCAGTAAGCGAGTCCGTAGAAACCGAAGATCTCACTCAAGGCCGCGTTGCGGGCACCGTCCCAACGACGGTTCTCGTCACCGTCGGCGAATGCCGCCGGAGTCTGGAACGTCGCGAACAACTTCTCCTTGCCGACGAACTCGAGAAAGTCGGAGACCCACACGGCGTCGAGGTCGTCCTGAAGCAGTTGCTTCTTGCCGCGGCTCTCGAACCATTCGATGGTGGCTCGCAGCAAACGGCGGGTCTCCGGATCGAACTGAGCGGGGTCGTAAGTATGGGGGTTGAAGAGCAATCCATCGGTGCCAGACACGTCATTACCTTTCGTCGATGACGCTAAACTACCAGCGGGTAACTTTCCGCGGTGCGATTCATGGAAGACCTGCGATTCTTCGCGAATGCCACAGGTCCATCGGATTCCACGTGCCCGCCCGAGCACGCGTGATCGGATAGCACGCCAATCCCAGCAACAACGCAGACATGTGGCCGATGGCGGTGAAATTGGTGGCGAAAATCAGAGGTACACCGTAGAAGAGCAACAGCCCCGCGAGATAGACGTATCGCCACGGATCGACGATGCGGTACACCAGAATCCCCATGATGCCGGCCAGACCGTAGCTCACTCCCACGTCGAGAGTGTTGACCGCCGACTCCGCCACGTATCCGTGCCGAATACCTTCGTACAGAACACCTTCGCTGATGTACGTGGCTCCGACGTGGGCGATGACGACAACACACAGCCACCGCCACGTCCCGAGCCAACGCTCAGCCGTTGCATGAAAGATGGTGAAGAGAACCAGGTATCCCAACCAACCGCCACCTTCGAGCCAGAAGGCACTCGAGAACAGGACTCGTAGCGGGTCTTCGGCCAGGTGATGCAGATTGGTCGAGCGCTTGCCGAGAAAACGCTCCTCGACATTGTCAGGCAGATGCCGCAGGAACAGCGTGGTGAACAGCAGGGCAAGCAACCAGACATAGGTACCGGGAGCACTGCGCACCCATCGCCATGCCGCCTTTGCTGCCCCCAGCATCCTCACCGCTTCGAGTCTGCGCTCACTCGTTCACTACTGCAACGGCAAACCCGTCCCACCCCTTCGAACCCACGGTTTGAATGGCGGTGCCGTCGAGTTTCGGCTCGGCCGCGATCATCTCCAACACCGCTCGACTCGCTTTGACGCGCTCGTCGTCGATATCCGGGTTGGACACATGTCCCCCACGCACCACGTTGTCCACGATGATGACGGTTCCGGGATGCGAAAGGGCCAACGCCCACCGCACGTACTCGGTGTTGTTCTCCTTGTCGGCGTCGATGAAGACCAAGTCGAAAGGTCCCAACTCTTCCTTCGCGATCGACGGGAGGCTGTCGAGCGCGGCCCCGACGCGGACGTCGACACGGTCAGCCAAGCCGGCGCGCTCGATATTCGCCCGAGCGACATCCGCATGAGTGGGATCGAATTCCAGCGTGATGACCTGGCCCGAGGGGCCGACCGCGCGAGCGAGCCAGATCGTGCTGTATCCGCCGAGCGTTCCGATCTCGAGGACATTGCGCGCCAAGCACATTCGCGCCAGAAGGTTGAGGAGCTTGCCCTGGTTCGGCGCCACGTCGATGGGCGGGAGACCGGCCTCGGAGTTGGCGGCGAGTGCCGCGTCGAGAACCCGATCTTCACCTACCAACGTGGAAACGAGATAGCCGTCGACTTCTGCCCAATCCGGTTCGCGTTCCATAGCCACGATTGTGGCAGAAAAGAAGGGCCGCCGCAGACACCTCGGGAGGTGGCTGCGGCGGCCCTGACGACTATTCGAATCAGCCGCGAACTGCGCTGATGATCTCCTCGATCGCCGAGTCGGCGTCGATCTCACGGCTCTCGCCGGTGAAGCGGTCGCGAATCTCGACCTTGCCGTCGGCCCAACCACGGCCGACGACAACGATCAGCGGAACACCGATCAGCTCGGAGTCCTTGAACTTCACGCCAGGCGACGCCTTACGGTCGTCGAGAATCACTTCGAGTCCGGCACGGTCGAGTTGCGCGGCGAGGCCTTCGGCGCCTTCGCGCGCGGTCTCGTCCTTGTTCGCGATGACGAGGTAGACGTCGGCCGGTGAAACCTCGGCAGGCCAGCGCAGACCCTTCTCGTCATGGTGCTGCTCGGCAATGACGGCCACCAGACGCGAGACGCCGACGCCGTACGAACCCATGGTCGGGCGGACAGGCTTGCCGTTCTCGGCGAGGACGTCGACGGTGAAGACGTCGGTGTACTTGCGGCCGAGCTGGAAGACGTGCCCGATCTCGATACCGCGAGCCGAGACCAGCGTGCCGGCTCCGTCGGGCGAGGCGTCGCCGTCACGAACCTCGGCGGCTTCGATGGTTCCGTCAGGGGTGAAGTCGCGACCGGCAACGAGGCCGACCACGTGCTTGCCGTCTTCGTCGGCGCCGGTGATCCAGCTGGTGCCGTCGACGACGCGCGGGTCGACAAGGTAGCGAACACCGTTGGCCTGCAGAGCCTTCGGGCCGATGTAACCCTTGGCCAGGAACGGGTTGTTCTTGAAGTCGGTCTCGGTGATCATCACGAACTCGGCCGGCTCCAGTGAAGCTTCGAGGCGCTTTTCGTCGACCTCACGGTCGCCGGGGATGCCGATACCGAGCAGTTCCCACTCGCCGCCGGGCAGGCGGGTCTTGACCATGATGTTCTTGAGAGTGTCGGCGGCGGTGATCGTGCGGCCGAGGTCGGCACCGTTCGCCCAGTCCACGAGAGTGTCGATGGTGGGTGTGTTCGCGGTGTCGTACACCTTGGCTTCGGGCAGCCCGTCGAACGGAATCGAGTCGGGAACAACAGTCTTGACGGCCTCGACGTTGGCGGCGTAGCCGGATTCGAGGCAGCGCACGTAGGTGTCTTCGCCGATCTCGCTCTCGGCAAGGAACTCCTCGGACGCGCTGCCGCCCATCGCACCGGAGGTCGCCGAGACGATGACGTACTTGACGCCCAGACGCGTGAAGATCTTCTCGTAGGCGCCGCGGTGCGCCTGGTACGACTCCGTCAGACCTTCGTCGCTGAGGTCGAAGGAGTACGAATCCTTCATGAGGAACTCGCGACCACGCAGAATGCCCGCACGCGGACGCTCTTCGTCGCGGTACTTGGTCTGCACCTGGTACAGGGTGACCGGGAAGTCCTTGTACGAGTTGTACTCACCCTTGACCGTCAGAGCAAAGAGCTCCTCGTGCGTCGGGCCGAGCATGTAGTCGTTGCCCTTGCGGTCCTTGAGGCGGAACAGGTTGGGGCCGTACTCGGTCCAGCGGTTCGACGCCTCGTAGGGATCGCGCGGGAGCAGAGCAGGCAGCAGAATTTCCTGCCCACCAATGGCATTCATTTCTTCGCGGACAACACGCTCAACCTCGCGCAGCACCCGCAATCCCAGCGGCAACCACGAGTAGACGCCTGGAGCGATACGACGCACGTAGCCGGCACGAACCAGCAATTTGTGGCTGGCAACTTCGGCGTCCGAGGGATCGTCACGCAGGGTACGCAGGAACAGGTGGGACAGACGGGTAATCACGAGGTGTAAGGATAGTCGCCGCAGTCGGCCGAGCGGGCCTCGGTACGGTTACAGCGTGCTTGTACTGCTGCCTCCCTCAGAAACCAAGTCCGACGGCGGCAAGGATGCGCCCCTCGATCTGGCCGAACTGTCGATGCCACAGTTGACCGAAACGCGCGAATTGCTGGTTCAGACGCTGGTCGATCTGGCCGCTGACGTCGAGGCGTCGTGCGAAGCGCTCGGGCTCGGTCCGACGCAAGCAGACGAAGTGGAACGCAACGCCAAGCTGTGGGTGTCCGCGACGCGGCCCGCGCTGCAGCGCTACACCGGGGTGCTCTTCGACGCCCTCGACGCCAAGTCGTTCACCCGCGCCCAGAAGGCCAAGGCTCTCGATCGGATCGCGATCGGCTCCGCTCTGTTCGGTGCAGTCCGTGCGGGAGATCTGATCCCCGCCTACCGCCTTTCCGGCGGGTCCAAGCTGCCCGGGATGGGCACGCTCCGCTCACTGTGGAAGCCGGAGTTGCCGAAGGCCTTGGCGGCCGAAGCCGACGGCCTTGTCATCGATCTACGGTCCGGCACCTACCAAGACCTCGGACCGGTTCCGGACGCACTGATCGCAACGGTCCTCACCGAGAAGCCGGACGGCACCCGCACTGTCGTCAGTCACTTCAACAAGCATCACAAAGGTCTGCTCGCCCGTGCGCTGGTGGTCTCGCGCGGCGAACCGACCGACATCAAGGGTGTTGCGCGGGTGGCGTCGAAGGCGGGCTTGCGCGTCGAAATCGCGTCGGAGCGCGAATTGATCATCCTGACGGATTGATGGCTTCGTCTGTCAAGTGCCACAGAAGGTTTGGAATGTTTCGCTGAAAGACTGCGGAGCCGCCTCGGTGTAGTCAGCCCACTCGTCGCGTCGGCCGAACGGGTGCGTGACAACCTCCAGCAGCTTCTCGAATGGAGCGAGGTCGCCGTCGGTCGCGGCGCGCAGGGCAGCGTCGAGCCGATGATTACGCGGAATGTACAGCGGGTTGACGCGATCCATCGCGCTCGCGGTCTCCGCGGCCCCGTATCCGTTTTCGGTCAGGGCTCCCTGCCACCGCTGCAACCAGGGCGCGATGTGCTCCCGTGGCACGAGGTTGTCGAGAGGCACCGAATTTCCGCGCAATACGTCGGCGAGAGCGCGGAAACTGCCCGTCCAATCAGCACCGTGTCCCGCCAACAACGTCAGCAGATCGTCGACGAGCGCCCGATCGACAAACGGCTGGGCCAGACCGAGCTTTGCCGCGAGACCGGCCGCGTAGTGACCCTCGTAGCGCTCGTCGAAGGTCTCGAGAACTGCTGACGCCGCGGAAATTGCTTCGTCGGGTGTGGAATCGATCAGTGGCAACAGTGTTTCTGCCAAGCGCGCCAGGTTCCACTTCAGTACAGCGGGCTGATTGCCGAATGCATAGCGGCCCCCGTGGTCGATCGAGCTGAACACTGCCGCCGGATCGAACGCGTCGAGGAAGGCGCACGGACCGTAATCGATGGTCTCCCCCGAAATTGTCGTGTTGTCGGTGTTCATGACCCCGTGCACGAAACCGATGAGCATCCACCTCGCCACCAGTGATGCCTGCGCCTCGACCACCGCCTCGAGGAACTTCAGGTAGCGATTGTGTGTACCCGTTGCCGGAAGTTCGGTCAGCTCCGGGTAGTGCCGGGCAATCGCGTAATCGGTGAGCGGCTGCAATACCTCGCCCTGCCGGGCCGCGAACTCGAAGGTCCCAACGCGTAAGTGACTCGACGCGATCCGTGCAAGCACGGCACCGGGTTCTGCGCCGTTGCGGCGAACGTCTCGGCCCGTCGCCACCACCGACAGCGCGCGCGTAGTGGGGACACCGAGGGCATTCATCGCCTCACTGACGAGATATTCGCGCAGCATCGGCCCTACGACCGCATACCCGTCGCCGCCCCGAGAGAACGGCGTGCGCCCGGAGCCCTTCAGATGCAAGTCCACTCGCTGCCCGTCAATGCTGACGAGTTCGCCGAGTAACAAAGCGCGACCGTCCCCGAGAATTGGTGCGTACCCACCGAACTGATGACCCGCATATGCCATCGCCACCGGTGTGGCCCCGACCGGCACCGTCGACCCGGACAGGACGCCGATCCCGTCCACACTTCGCAGCGCTGCTACGTCCAATCTCAACGACGCAGCCAACTGCTCGTTCAGCACGAGCAACTGCGGGTCGGGCGCGGCAGCACCTTGCCACGGCACCGTCAGAGCGCCGAGTTCGTCGGCGAAGGTGCTCTCGAGGCCGGCCACGATGGTGACCGTGTCTGCTGTGGATTCCTGGAATGCGGCCATCACACGAGAGTAGTCACCGTGCGACAACCTATCGATCAGCCCTGATCGATGTACGACTCGAGCTGATCGCGTTCGCTCTTGAGCTCGTCGATGCGGCTCTTCACCACGTCACCGATACTGACGATGCCGAGGAGGTTGCCGTCCTCGATCACCGGCAGATGCCGAATTCGACGCTCGGTCATGATCGCGGCAATGCTGTCCACCGCGTCTGCCGGAACGCACGTGTACATCAGTGCGGTCATGACCTCGGAAACCTGGATCCCGAGAAGGTCCGGGCCACGCTCGTGCAGGCGTCGAACGACATCGCGTTCGGAGATGATGCCGACCACCGCGTCGTCGTCGACCACCACCATGGCTCCGATGTTGTGGCGGGCAAGATCGCACAGCAACCCGTTGACCGTCGTGTGGGCGTCGATCGTGACGATGCTGTTGCCCTTGTTTCGCAATATGTCCGCGATCCGCATCACGGCACCCCGATTCGTCGAGACTCTCGGCACGTCCTGCAACGATCGTATCGGCTAGCGAAGCGGAAAAACAGGACTGATCAGGCGATTCCCTGAGCTGCCTTCTCCGCAGCCTGAGCCTGGGCTACCTGAGAAGGTGTGAACCTGATGCACAGCGCCGCGATACCGGCGAACACCGCGCAGACCGCGCAGCCCACAAGTGCGAAGGTGTATCCCTCTCCGAGTGCGATCAATTGCGCCGGATTCATGTCCGCTGCCTTGCCCGAAGTGCCGCCGAGCGAGAGCGTCTTCGACGTCGCCATCGCACCGATCACCGACAGCGCCAGTGGCCCACCGAGCGTCTGGGCAACCTGAGCGATGGCCGTCAGCGGGCCGATCTCGGTCTCCGGCACACCGGCGATCGCGCACAGTGGCAAGGGCACCATCGCGAGGCCGATACCGAATCCGATCCCGATCACGGGCACGAACAAGTTGGCCAGGTAGGTGGAATCTGAATCGAGAGTAGATCCGTAGAGGAGTCCGACGATCATGATCACGACGCCGGTGAGGACCAGCCAACGGGGTTGAACCTTCACGGCGAGCTTGGAAGCAACCGACGCGGCGGCGCCCAATCCGAACGCGAACGGAATGAACGCGATACCGGCACGCAACGGCGAATACTGCATGATGTCCTGCACGAACAGTGCGACGAAGGCCGTCATGCTGAACATCGCGCCACCGACGAAGAAGATGGCGAGGAACGTCGCGACACGGTTGCGATCGGCGAACAACGAGAAGGGCAAGAGCGGGTTGTCCGCAGTTCGCTCGACGAAGAGGAAGGCGGCGAGGGCGACCAATCCGGCCGCCAATGCACCGATGACGGCGATACTCCCCCATCCCATTTCCGGGCCTTCGGTGAGAGCAAAAACAACACCGGTACAACCGAGGGTCGCGAGGATCGCGCCGGGGACATCCAAAGCCAGACGCGTCTGATTCGTCTCGCGAAGGGCGCGGAACGCCATGCCGACGAGCGCGATGCCGATCGGGACGTTGATGAGGAAGATCAGACGCCACGACACCTCGGTCAATGCGCCGCCGATGATCAGACCGGCGATCGATCCGACGCCCGTCATGGCGGCAAAAATCGCGATGGCCTGATTACGAGCCGGACCCGCGGCGAAAGTCGTGGCAACAAGTGCGAAGGCGGTGGGCGACGCTACGGCTGCGCCGACACCTTGAAGCGCCCGCGCTGCGATCAACATGCCCTCGTTCAGGGCGAGACCACAGAGCAACGACGCCACCGTGAACAGCGAGACTCCCGCGATGAACATCTTCTTGCGCCCGTACGCGTCACCGAGGCGACCGCCGAGGAGCATGAGCCCACCGAACGCAAGCGCGTACGAGGTCAACACCCAATTACGACCACTGTCGCTCAGCCCGAGGTCTGCCTGCAATGGCGCCAGCGCGAGGTTCGCGACGGTGCCGTCGAGCACCACCATCATCTGCAAACCACTCAGGACGATGATGGCGAGCCCGATGACTCGAGTGGCTACCGGGGCATTCGCCGAAGCGGTTTCAGATGTTGGGGAATCAGACACAAGACTTCACGTTACCCAGCGTCGACGGAAAAGCCCGCGACCGGCCCGATCACGATGATCGCCGGAGGCTTGATCTCCTCGTCTTTGACGCGCTGAGCAACGGTCGCCAGATCGGCCCGAAGTTCACGCTGAGTGCGCAGCGTGCCCTCTTGGATGACGGTGACCGGCGTGGTTGCCGGGCGTCCACCGTCGACGAGTACCTTGGCGAACTGATCGATGCGCTCGACCGCCATGAGCAGCACGATCGTGCCGCGCAACTTGGCCAGTGCCGACCAGTCGACCAGCGAATCCGGATGATCCGGAGCCACGTGCCCACTGACGACGACGAACTCGTGGGTGACACCGCGGTGGGTCACCGGGATGCCCGCGGCCGACGGGACCGAGATCGCGCTCGTGATTCCGGGCACTACGGTCACGGGAACGCCGGCAGCGGCACACGCTTCGAGTTCTTCGTATCCCCGCCCGAAGACGTACGGGTCCCCGCCCTTGAGGCGGACCACGAACTTGCCTGCCTTCGCGTTGTCGATCAGCGCGGCGTTGATGGCCTCCTGAGCCATGGCACGGCCGTACGGGATCTTCGCGGCGTCGATCACCTCGACGTCGGGACCCAGTTCGGCGAGCAACTCCGGCGGAGCCAATCTGTCGGCCACGACGACGTCAGCGCGTGCGAGCAAACGGCGTCCGCGCACGGTGATCAGGTCGGGGTCACCGGGGCCACCACCGACGAGAGCAACGCCCGCAGCGGCCGGCTCGGCCGTATCGGCGAGCACGCCCGACTGAAGACCTTCGACGACCGCGGTGCGGACTGCTGCCGAACGACGGTGATCGCCGCCGGCAAGAATTCCGATACTCATACCGTCGTACTCGGCGCTGGCGGGAGTTACCGCGGTGCCGTGCTTCGCGTTGTCGGCGCGCACGCAGAAGATGTGGCGACGCTCCGCTTCGGCGACGATCGCTGCATTGGTTTCCGGCTCGTCGGTCGAGGCGATGGCATACCACGCACCTTCGAGGTCGCCGTCGGCGTACGGGCGCTCTTCGACCGTGATCTGCCCGGCCGTGGCCATACCTTCGACGGCTGGAGTGAACGCGCGACTGATGACGTGAACACGGGCACCAGAGGCGACCAGCAGTCCGAGTCGGCGCTGAGCCACAGTGCCGCCACCGAACACGACCACGCGTCGATCGGTCAGGTTGAGGCCGACCAAGTAGTTGGTCTCGTCTGCGGTGGACTCGCTCACTCGCACTCCGTTTCGTCGTCAGAATTGTTCAAGCTGGAGGGAACTTTACGGGCCGCCGCCACGGTCACTCCATCCCTGGCAGTCTTGGCCACTAGGAGCGGCCCGCCCCCGGAAGCGAGGATCGCCGCCGCTTCCGCGACGCTTGCCGTCCCGATCGCGTGCTCGACGCGAGTCGACGGTGACGGAACCTGAACTCGCCCAAGTACGTCCGGGTCGAAACTCACAATCGGGACGTTCAGTTCATCGGCGGCAGCGAGCAGAGCTGCAGACGCCGCCTTGCCGGTCGCAGTGGCGAGGACCACGATCCTCGCTCGCTCCTGCAGCACCGCGTTCACCGCAGCGACGATGTCCTTCGCGGTGGCGCTCGTCGTGAATCCAACGCCTATACAGAGGTCATCCCCGTGCGGCATCGACGAACTTCGCGATCGATTGGGGCTGCCCCACCGGATGAGTGTGGAGATACGACGCGTGGACGCCGCCGCGAACAAATCCTTCGCGGACACTGCCGCCGTCCCAGGGCCGCCATCCCCACGCACTTCCGCAACCGTCCGCGTCTGCCGAGACGAGAGACGTTCGGTGGAACTCGTGACCGGTGACGCGGGAGCCTGCGTCGAAGAGGCTGGAGTCGCTGATCGCCACTGCTTCGCGGTACCCGAGGGTCAGGCGTTTCCCGAATGTGGCATCCACCCCGACAACACCGGCCATGCTGTGACCGTCCAAGCTGCGAGCGAGGTAGAGCAGACCGGCACACTCGGCGTGGATCGGCGCACCGCCGTCCGCCAGGTCACGAACCTGCTGCAGCAGAACGGTATTGGCCGCGAGGTCCACCGCATGCTCTTCCGGGAACCCGCCAGGAAGGACAAGAGCAGCAGTTCCCGCGGGAAGCTCGTCACGCAACGGGTCGAACACCTGCACGTCCGCGCCGGCGGCAGTCAGGAGTTCACGGTGCTCGGCATAGCCGAAGGTGAAGGCCGGGCCGCCCGCCATGGCAACCACAGGGCGAGACACTGCGTGTGCGCCGACCTCGGCAACCGGATCCCATGCAGCTGCACCCACGTTCGAGGCGGCCAGTGCGCGAACAGCGTCCAGTTCGACGTGCGAGGCAATCAAGTCGGACATCGCGTCCACTGCGGCCACAGCGGCGGCGCCGTGCTCGGCTGCCGGAATCAGACCGAGGTGCCGGGAGGGAACTTCGAGTTCCGTCAACCGTGGCACAACTCCGAGCACTGCGACGCCGACCTTGTCGCACGCATGACGCAACACCTGCTCGTGACGAGCGCTCCCGACGCGATTGAGAATGACGCCGCCGATGCGCACACCTGCGTCGTAGGTCGCGAAGCCGTGGAGTACGGCGGCCAGACTCTGACTGTGCCCACGGGCGTCGATCACGAGGATTACCGGCGAACCGAGGATCGACGCTACCTGCGCCGTCGATCCCTCCGCCGACGGCTGCGAGTTGGCCTCGTCGATCTTTCCGTCGAACAGACCCATGACGCCTTCGACCACGGCGATGTCACAGCCGGCGGTTCCATGCCGGTAGAGCGGTCCGATGCGATCCGGGCCGACCAGAACAGTGTCGAGGTTGCGTCCGGGCCGCCCTGCCGCGAGTCCGTGATAACCCGGGTCGATGTAGTCCGGCCCCACCTTGAAGGGGGCAACGCTGCTACCGGACCGTCGCAGCGCACCGATCAATCCCGTTGCCACCGTGGTCTTTCCGCTACCCGAGGCAGGAGCGGCGATCACTACGGCCGGAGTGGAAGGACTTACCATTCGATGCCCCGTTGACCCTTTCGGCCGGCATCCATCGGGTGCTTGATCTTCGTCATCTCGGTCACGAGGTCGGCGGCGTCGATCAGTGCCTGCGGGGCATCACGCCCCGTGATGACGACATGCTGGTTGCCTGGGCGATCGCGCAGTGTCTGCACCACCTCGTCCACGTCCACCCAACCCCACTTGAGCGGGTACGTGAACTCGTCGAGGACATAGAATCGATGCTCCTCGCCTGCAAGCCTTCTCGCGATCTCCTGCCAACCTTCCGCAGCGGCAGCAGCATGATCTTCCTCGCTACCGGCCTTGCGTGTCCATGACCAACCTTCGCCCATCTTGTGCCACTGCACCGGCCCACCGACGCCGGTTTCGTCATGCAGGTTTCCGAGCGCACGGAACGCGGCTTCCTCGCCGACCTTCCACTTGGCGCTCTTCACGAACTGGAACACGCCGATGTCGAACCCCTGATTCCAGGCACGCAGCGCCATACCGAAAGCGGCGGTGGACTTACCCTTTCCCGGGCCGGTGTGCACGGCAAGTACCGGCGCGTTACGACGCTGACGCGTGGTCAGACCGTCGTCGGGAACTGTCTCGGGAACACCCTTGGGCATCGTGAACTCCTGAGCTGGGATCTAGGCTGCGGCGCGGACGACACCCGCGACCTGCTGCGCTGACAATTCGGCAAGGCGGACGTAACCGCCACGTAGTTCTCGGGCCAACTCGGCTGCCAGCCCCAGACGCACGAGGCCGGTCTCGCAGTCGACGACGATGGAAGCGACGGACGCGTCGGCAAGAAGATGCGCGGCGACGCGGGCGCGGTGCAGCGCGTCCTTGCCTCCGGTAGCCCGGCCGTCGGTGAGCGTGACGACGAGGGCGCGGCGCTGCGGGTCACGAAGCCGTTCACGCAGAACCACTTCGCGAGCACGCAGGAATCCCTCTGCGAGTGGGGATTTGCCGCCGGTACGCATCGACTGCAGGCGACGGACGGCGATGTCCACCGAAGAGGTCGGCGGCAGTACGAGCTCCGCTTCACGACCACGCACAGTGATGACGGCGACCTTGTCGCGGCGCTGATAGGCGTCGCGGAGCAACGAGACAACCGCACCGGTGACCGCGGAGAGGCGGTCGCGTGCTGCCATCGACCCCGACGCGTCGACAACGAAGACGATCAGATTGCCTTCTCGCCCTTCACGAATCGCGCCGCGGAGATCAGCAGGTGCCAGCCGCAGCCGTCCAGCAGTGCGGCCGCGCGCAACTTGAGACTCGGCTGCGGCGAAGACCGTGCTCGTCAGATGCAATCCGTGGCCACGTTCCCGCGTGGACCGCACGACTCGTCCACGGGACGACATGGACCGCGAGCGGCGTCCCGGTGCACCTTCGCCGACACCAGGAACCTCGAGGAGCTTGGCCTTGAATTCGCCGGCCGGTGGCGCCGAGGGGCGATCGGCAGCGCGTACTCCCCCACCAGGTCCGTCAGGGTCTTCCGGGCCGTCGTCGTCCGGACCCTCGTCGTCCGGACCGCCGTCTTCGGGGCCACCATCTTCCGGGCCACGGTCTTCGTCAGGGCCACGGTCTTCGGGATTCTCGGGAGGTTCGGGCTCTCCGTCGCGCGCGTCGTCCTCTACCTGCGACTGGGCGTCCTGATCGGCCTGCTCGAGTGCATCGTCCAACTGCTGCTGATCCAAGCCGGGCTCGTCGAACGGATCGCGGCGGCGGCGGTGCGGCAGCGTCAGTTCCGCAGCCACTCGCACGTCCTCCGCAGTGACCTCACTGTCGCCTCGCCAGGCAGCGTGGGCGGTCGCGGTGCGCGCCAGCACCAGGTCCGCGCGCATACCGTCGACGTCGAACGACGCACACAGTGAGGCGATACGACGCAGCTCGCGGTTGCTCAGCTCGACCGAGTCCAGTTTCTCACGCGCCGTGAGGATTTCGGCCGCGAGCTCCTCATCGGCGGATTCGTACCGAGCGACAAACGCCTCGGGGTCGCGCTCGTAGTCGAGCCGGCGACGCACCACTTCCATGCGTACGTCGACGTCGCGGGAAGCTGCGACATCGACCGCCAGTCCGAAACGGTCCAACAGCTGCGGACGCAGTTCTCCCTCTTCGGGATTCATCGTGCCGACGAGTACGAATTTGGCCGGGTGCGAATGGGAGATTCCGTCACGCTCGATGTGAACGCGACCCATCGCCGCGGCGTCGAGAAGCACGTCGACCAGGTGGTCGTGAAGCAGATTCACCTCGTCGACGTACAGAACTCCCTGGTGAGCCGCGGCGAGCAGTCCAGGTTGGAAAGCGCGCTCACCGTCGCGGAGAACCTTCTCGAGGTCGATGGACCCGATCACTCGGTCCTCGGTGGCGCCGACGGGCAGTTCCACCAAGCGGGCCGGTCGTGTCGTTCCGGCGTCGTCGACCGCGGGCAGCAGCGCAGTCAGCGCGCGCACGACCGTCGACTTGGCAGTTCCCTTCTCACCGCGGACCAGAACTCCACCGATCCCCGGATGCACAGCACACAGAATCAGCGCCAACCGCAATTGATCCTGGCCGACCACAGCACTGAACGGGAAGCCCGCCACTGGTCGATCTTCTTCACTTCGCACGTCGATATCCCTCCACCTCTCGGTTTCCTCGCCGAGAATTTGGCTGCACTCGAATGTCGCGGCAACCTGGCTGAGATCTCCCGGTCAGTCGGTAGAGGAGAGATCTTTCACAGTGGCGGGACCGCGCCTGGATCGAACAGGACTTCCCCGCGAACATTCGGTATCGAAAAAACCCTAGTCGGCTCGCTTTTCCACGAGCCGACCAGGGTCAAATCTCCGACAAACTAGCTGACAGCCACGAAAGGCTCTCCCCCGCCACGGCGCATCGGGGTGTGCGGGATGCCGTCTTCGATGAACTCTTCGCCGTCAGCCTTGAATCCGTGCTTGGCGTACATCTCGACCAGGTAGGTCTGGGCGTTGATCCGACACGGCGCTTCGCCGACCTCGGCCAGTGCGGCCTGCAGGAGGCGGGTCGTGTGGCCCTGGCCGCGAGCCTGACGCGACGTGCAGAGGCGTCCGATTCGGAAGCTCTTGTTTCCGTCGTCGTGCTCTTCGAGCAGACGGAGTGTGCACACCACCTGGCCGTCCTGCTCGAGCCAGAAGTGGCGTGTTTCCGTCAGCAGGTCCCGCCCGTCCAACTCGGGATACGGGCAGGCCTGCTCGACGACAAAGACCTCCACTCGAAGCTTCAACAACTCGTAGAACGTCTTGTTGTCGAGGTCGAGTGCCCATGAACGCTTCAAAGCTGCTGTTGCCGTCATGGGTTGGACTATCACACAGTCGCGACGGTATCCGCGACCGGAGCCGATTCGGAAGCACCAGCGGAATCGAGCTCGAGAACCTTCGAGGACCAATCCCAGACCTGGTTGAACAGGCCTTCGTTGTCAGTGAGCTTGACGCCGATGGACGGAACCATCTCGCGAAGCTTGCCCTTCCAACCCTGGAACTCGGTCGGGAAGCAGCGCTCTAGTACGTCCAGCATCGCCGGGACGGCCGTGGACGCACCGGGCGAGGCGCCGAGCAGGCCGGCGATGGAGCCGTCCTCAGCGGCGACCACAGCGGTACCGAATTCGAGGACGCCGCCCTTGCCCTTGGCACGGCGGATCACCTGGACGCGCTGGCCCGCGGTGATGAGCTCCCAGTCCTGAGCCTGCGCCTTGGGCGCGAATTCACGCAGATCCCAGATGCGACCGGCTTCGTTCTTGGCGAGTTCGCTGACCAGGTACTTGACCAGGCCGAGCTCGCTGACGCCGACGCCGAGCATCGAGAGGATGTTGTTCGGCTTGACCGAGCCGGGCAGGTCCGTGACGCGACCCTGCTTGAGGAACTTCGGCGACCATCCGGCGTAGGGGCCGAACAGCAGACCCGGCTTGTTGCCGATGACACGGGTGTCGAGGTGCGGCACCGACATGGGCGGGGCGCCGACGGCAGCCTTGCCGTAGACCTTGGCGCTGTGCTGGTCGATGAGTTCGGGGTTTGTGCATCGCAGGAAAGCACCGCTGACCGGGAAGCCACCGAAGCCCTTGGCTTCCTTGATGCCGGACTTCTGCAGCAGGTGCAGGGCGCCGCCACCGGCACCGACGAACACGAAGCGCGAGCGAACGGTGCGCTTTTCACCGGTGCGACGGTTGGTGACCTTGACGGTCCAGGACTTGTCCGAGTTCTGGGTCAGGTTGGTGACCTCGTGGCCGAAGTACATCTTGCCGCCGGTCTTACCGATGTAGCCGATGAGCTGCTTGGTGAGCGCTCCGAAATCGACGTCGGTGCCGTCCTGGCTCCAGTTCAGGGCGATGGGATCGGAGAAGTCGCGTCCCTTGGCCATGAGCGGCAAACGCTCGCTGAACTCGGCCGGATCGTCGATGTACTCCATGCCGCGGAAGAGCGTGTGGCCGGCAAGTGCGTCGTAGCGAGCACGCAGGTACTTGGCGTTGGCCTCACCGTGAACGAAGCTCACGTGTGGGATGGGGTTGATGAATTCCTTGGGCTGAGTCAGGACGCCCTGCTCGACCGCGTGTGCCCAGAACTGGCGGGACACCTGGAACTGCTCGTTGACGTTCACGGCCTTCTTGATGTCGACCGTGCCGTCGGAGTTCTCCGGGGTGTAATTGAGCTCACACAGGGCGGAGTGACCGGTTCCCGCGTTGTTCCAGGGGTCGCTGCTCTCGGCTGCGACGGCATCGAGCCGCTCGAAGGTCGAGATCGACCAATCGGGCTGCAGCTGGCGCAGCAATGCACCCAGCGTGGCGCTCATGATGCCTGCGCCCACGAGCACTACATCCGTCTTCGTCTCTACCGCGTTCTGATTCGACACTGGAGAATCGACTTCCTTGTCATTAGCCGTGCGCGCATCCGCCTGCTGTGTTACGCCGAATAGGTTACCCGTGCGTACTCGCGCGGTTCACCACCCCCAATTGTGCTCTACAACGCGCACCCGAAACGACGATTAGATTGTGATTTGTGACTACTTGGGTTCCAGACGTCCTCGGTGACGGATATCAGCAGCTGACGATCCCGCTCGGAACGGATCCGGACGGCGAAGGCGAGGTGGACGCAACACTGGTCCGCTACCAACCGCGGAAGGAGGCGGTGAAGACACGTCGTGCCGTCTTGTACGTGCACGGATTCACCGACTACTTCTTCCAGAAGCACCTGGCCGAGCATTTTGCCGAGCAGGGCTACGCATTCTTCGCACTCGACTTGCGCAAGTGCGGGCGATCCCTCAAGCCGGGACACACGGCGCACTACGTCTCCGACCTTGCGCTCTACGACGCCGAACTGAACGAGGCGCTGCGCATCGTCCGCAGCGAGACCGACGGGAGCGAGGTGCTGCTCATGGCGCACTCGACCGGCGGTCTGATCGTCCCGCTGTGGCTGAACCGTTTGCAGCGCAAGCCCGGTGGCAGCGACGGCGCCGGAATCTGCGGGCTGGTGCTCAACAGTCCCTGGTTCGATCTTCAGGGCCCCTCGGTGGTGCGTAACGTGGGAACCACCGCGATCGACGCCCTCGGACGGGTATCGGCGAAGACGGTGATCCCGGGAACCGGACTACCGACTTACGGTTCCAGCCTTCATGTTTCGGCAAACGGAGTGTGGGACTACAACCTCGACTGGAAGCCGCTGGCCGGCTGCCCCGTCACCTTCGGCTGGATGCGGGCCGTCCGAGCGGGTCACGCGAAACTTCACCGCGGCCTCGACATCGGAGTGCCTGCGCTGATTCTGCGCTCGAAGAAGTCGCAGTTCGCCAAGGCGTACAACCCGAGCGTCGACCTCGCCGATTCCGTTCTCGACGTCAAGCAGATCGCACGCTGGGCGGGTTGCCTCGGCGATCGCACCACCATCGTCCCGATCGACGGCGCCCGTCACGACGTGTTTCTTTCGACCGAGAAGCCCTTGGCCACAGCCTTTTCCGAACTCGACCTGTGGCTGGAGTGGCTCGACGGCCACCTCACTCCGGCCGCAGAAAGTTCGGCAAGCACAGCAAGCAACACACAGGAGATCGCGCAGTGACGCACTACGACCTTGCAATCATCGGCAGCGGATCCGGAAACTCGCTGCCCGACGAGCGGTTCGACGGCAAGAAGATCGCAATCCTCGAAGAGGGCACCTTCGGCGGAACGTGTCTCAATGTCGGGTGTATCCCGACCAAGATGTTCGTCTACGCCGCCGAGGTGGCACGCACCATCACCACTGCCGAGAAGTACGGCGTCGACGCCACGCTCGACGGCGTCCGT
Source organism: Rhodococcus sp. WS1 (assembly GCF_003797745.1). Lineage (NCBI taxonomy): Bacteria > Bacillati > Actinomycetota > Actinomycetes > Mycobacteriales > Nocardiaceae > Rhodococcus > Rhodococcus sp. WS1. The sequence continues at coordinate 717,659 of NZ_RKLZ01000001.1, forward strand.
TGGTCCGACATCGTCAAGCGCGTCTTCGGCCGCATCGATCCCATTTCCGCAGGTGGTGAGCGGTACCGCAGCGAAGACAGTCCCAACACCACCGTCTACCGCGGCCACGCCACGTTCACCGGCGACAAGACGATCGACACCGGAACCGGCGAGACGATCACCGCCGACCAGGTGGTCATCGCTGCCGGTTCGCGTCCGATCATCCCGGAAGAGATCGCGTCGAGTGGTGTGAAGTACTACACCAACGAAGACATCATGCGACTGCCCGAACTTCCCGAGCACCTGGTGATCGTCGGCTCAGGATTCATTGCCACCGAGTTCGCACACGTGTTCTCCGCGTTGGGTTCTCGCGTGTCGATCATCGGTCGCAGCCAGAGACTGCTGCGGCACCTCGACGACGAGATCTCCGAGCGCTTCACCGAGTTGGCCGAACAGAAGTGGGACGTCCATCTGGGCTCCCCCCTCACGTCGGTACGCGGCGACGGCGACAACATTGCCGTCGAACTGGCAAACGGCACAGTCGTTTCCGGTGACGTTCTCCTCGTCGCGGTGGGTCGTCAGCCGAACGGTGACCTACTCGGTCTCGACAAGGCCGGCGTTGAACTCGACGACAAGGGCTCGGTCGTGGTCGACGAATACCAACGCACCACCGCCGAGGGCGTCTTCGCACTCGGTGACGTCTCGTCGCCGTACCAGCTCAAGCACGTCGCCAACCATGAAGCGCGCGTTGTTCAGCACAACCTGCTCCAGGACGCTTGGAAGGACACGTCCGGGCTTCGCAGCACCGATCACCGCTTCGTGCCGGCAGCCGTGTTCACCGACCCGCAGATCGCCGACGTCGGAATGACGGAGAAGCAGGCTCGCGACGCCGGACTCGACATCACCGTCAAGGTGCAGGCATACGGCGACGTCGCGTACGGCTGGGCGATGGAGGATCAGGAGGGCATCTGCAAGGTGATCGCCGAACGCGGCACCGGACGCATACTCGGCGCCCACGTCATGGGTACGCAGGCTCCGACCGTCATCCAGCCGCTCATTCAGGCGATGAGCTTCGGTTTGTCAGCTCAGGACATGGCACGCGGCCAGTACTGGATCCACCCGGCCCTGGCCGAAGTGGTCGAGAACGCGCTGCTCGGCCTCGACATCTGAGCCCCGCAGCCCTAATGACGCCGAAAAGGCGGGCACTCCGCGCAGTGGGAGTGCCCGCCTTTTCGTAGGTCAGAGTTTCACCAGGGGCTGGTACGCAGCACGATCTCGGTTGCGAGTTCGGCCGGTGCCGACTTGACGACGTCGTCGACACCCGGAAGTTCCGTCACGCGGAAGTCGGAGTACACGAAACGACCGCTGGCGTCGGCGATGGCCCGACCTCCACTGCCCACGACTACGGTGGTCGGAACCTCGACCGGCGGTACGCCGGCAATATCGCTGGCCGACGGATGCCCACGGTCCACGGCGATCAAACTCGCGAAGCGGCCGAACTGACGTGCAGCCAACAGCCACGCGAGATCGGCGCCCTCCCGGTGACCGACCAGATTCACCCAGGCGATGTTCAACTCGTCCAGAAGTACCACTGCCGAGGTCTCGTCGAGATTCTCGATCGATTCCACCGCGACGGTCCGCAGATCCGAATGGTGCAGTCGCTCACACACATCGTCGTACAAGTCGACGGGGTCGCCCTTGCCGGGGAGCAGGAGTACCGCATGCTTGCTGACCGGCCCGTCGATCCGAACGGTGCACGAACCACTGCCCACCGCTACTCGAGTCAATTCCATGTCTGGAAACGGTACGCGATCCACACTGTGGAGGACCCTGGAGTCGACAGAAGTATGACCACTCATACATTCTCACCACCGCCGGCGAGTCCGATTTGTTCGCTCTGCACCGCCTCTCCCCTGAGCGAAAGTGGCTTTCGGCGCATCTGAGGCGACCGACGTACCGTTCGCTCGAGGTGGGGGGTGGGCGAAGCAACGAGCGCCTGACCGGAGGAAGCGCCTCGGTCAGCCCCTCATTGCCGGCTGATCTCGGTTCCCGTCGACGTAACCAGCAGAACCAGTGCGTCCGCAGTGCGCGCGCAGAACGCGTCACCGTCGGCGAGGCCACTCGTGAGGCCCCGCACGATGGTGGTTGCAACGAGAATGTCGAAGGCCACATCGGCGGTCGACGCGATTTCCGCGTCGGACCGCTCGGGAAATTCGACACGCACGCGCTCGGCGAGCGCGAGCCGGGCCGGGTCTTCCGATCTCCGAACCAGTTGTTCGTAGGCGCCGTCTTCCTGATGGTAGGCCGACAGCAGGCCGGGAATCGCTGCGCGCGTTGCCGGTTCGGCAACTCTCGCGAGGAACCATCTCGTCCAGGCCTGCATGTCGTCACGCAAATTCGACGTGGTCACCGGTAGCGCAGCATCCTGCATTCCGAAGACCGCATCCTCGATGATGGATTCCTTGGTCGCCCAGCGCCGATAAATTGCGGCAGTGCCCAGTTGAGCCCGTCGCGCGATGGCTGTGATCGTGGTCTTCTGGTAACCCTGCTCCGCCAGCAACTCGCGGGCGGCGGTGAGAATGGCGTCGTCCACCTGCGGATCTCGAGGGCGCCCCACTCCGACGGTGCCGATACGTCGATCTCTGCGTTCGTCCACAACTGCGGACAGTACCCGACCTGTTTCGCCGAAAACCATTACGTTGCGTAGCGCTCCGTAATAGATTGTGAACACCCCACTCCGTCGACACAAGGACCGACTGTGATCACACCGCACGACGAACTACTCATTCATCAACTCCCGACGACACTCGACCACGTCTCCCAAAGTGACCTGCGCTGGACCGAACGCATCGTGATGTACGGCTTCGACAAAACGGGCGAGATCAGCATCATGACGGGACTGGCCAAATACCCGAACCGCAACGTCCTCGACGCCTACGCGATGGTGACGCGCAAGGGTGAGGAAGCCCGCGTGGTGCGCCTGTCCACCGAGTTGAACCCTCAGACCGGAGGACTGGCAGCGTGGAGTGTGGGGCCGTACACCTATGAAATCGTCGAACCACTCCGCCAGGTACGTTCCACGGTCGACGCAAACGAACACGGATTAAGCCTGCAACTCGACTTCCACGGCGACTTCCCGGTGTACGAACAGACGGCAGCGTTCCATCGCACGCGCGGCCGCGTTCGCGAAGACGCCCGACGCTTCTACCAGAACGGCACCATCACGGGTTGGATCGAAATCGACGGCACCCGCATCGACATCGATCCCGACAACTGGTGGTTCGGCCGCGATCACTCGTGGGGCGTACGACACGGCGGTGGCGGCGGCAGTCTGTCCGAGGGCGCGAACCTGCAGCCGTCCGAGGTTCCGGACGGAGTCCTCTATTACATGGGGATATTCCAATTCGACGACGAGGTAGTGCATTTCGCGCAGCGCGAAACCAGTACCGGCGCGCGCTGGCAGTTCGAGGGCGAGGTGCTCTTCCCGATCGGTTCCGGCAAGGACGCGCTACCGATCATCGACGTCGAGCACGACCTGAAATTCCGTGACGACATGCGGGTGGTCGAATCCGGCACTTTCACCGTGCACCGAGCGGACCGGACCACCGACGTGATCGAGGTGAATCCGGTGTGCGATTTCTGGCCCGGACTGGCCGGTTACGACGAGTACCGGGGATACGCCTCCGGCATGTACCGCGGCAAGGACTTCAGCGACAGCTTCACCGTCGACATCACGAACCTCGATGAAATCCGGCAGGTGAGCATGCTCAGCGAGACGCTGTGCGAGGTCCGCATGGGAGACAAAGTCGGATACGGGCTCGTGGAAATGGTCTTCATGGGCGTGAATCCCCGCTACGGGTACACCGATTGGAGCAACACACGGACAGGTACGAACAATGACTGACCGAACAGCCGCAGAAGACATCGCACCCGCCCTTGAACCACTTGTCCGGGAGCACATTCCGGGTACTCGAGGCGCCAAGATCGTCAACTTCAAGCGCACCGAACGCGGATTCTCGACGGAGACATACCTGTTCGACCTCGATGGCGCCACTGGCGAGTCGAGTGGTTTTGTTTTCCGGCGTCCACCGGAGGTTTCGCTGTTCCCCGACTACGATCTCCGCCGCCAGTTCCTCGTGACACAAAGGCTCGCGAAGTCCGACCTCGCAGTCCCCCACGTTCGGTGGATCGACAGCGGCGACAACCCACTCGGCAGCCCCTACTACGTCATGGACCGCATCGGTAATGCCGAGGCGCCCAGCGACTTTCCGTCGTATCACAGTGCCGGAACCTACTTCGAAGCCGATGAGGCAGGCCGAGCGAAGATGTGGTGGGGATGCGTCGAGACGATTGCGCAGATTCATCGCTTGGACCCGGACAAGCTCGAACTCGGATTCCTCGCCTACCCCAAGTTCGGCACCCATCCGGTCGAACAGGCGGTGAACTACCTCGACTGGGCCGTTCGTTGGGCATCGCCGGACCTACCGCCGATATTCGACAAAGCACTGGCCTGGCTGAGGGAGAATATCTACCAACCCGAACATGTGACACTGTGCTGGGGCGATGCCCGGATGTCGAACATCCTCTATGGTCCGGACCAGTCGATCGCCGGGGTTCTCGACTGGGAGATGGCCTACCTCGGCGATCACGAGGCCGACCTCGCCTGGCTGTTGTTTCTCGATTGGGCGTGTAGCGAATTCGAGGGACACACACCTTTGCCAGGCACTCCCAGCCGAGAAGAGACCATTGCCCGCTACGAGGAACTGACCGGCTGGAGGGTCGAGAACCTTTTGTTCAACGAGGTACTCGCTGCGGTTCTACTCGCTGTTCCGCTCCTGCGCCTGTCCACGCATCTCCAACTCGGCGAACATACGGATATCACCGCGTTCTGCAAACATCGTCTCGAACAGTTGCTGCGAGACGCGTAGTCGTCCGCGTGTGATTTTCCGCAAGGCTCCCGAATCATTCCGACGGGATTTCCTGCCACTCGGCGGACAAGCGCGAAACCCACACAGGCGTGCGCCGTTCCATTAATGCACGAACACCTTCCACCGCGTCCGGCTTCCCCATGACGCGTAGATGCAGGTCCGTTTCGATGGCCGCCACCGTCTCTGGTCGACAGCTGCTGCTCTGGCTCTGCCAGAGCAGTCGCTTCGAGAGTGCCACCGACATCGGTGCAGTGTTCGTCGCAATGTCTCGGGCGATCACCAACGCCGCCGAAAGGACTTCGTCAGCGGGCAGGCAACGGCTACCCAACCCGAGCGCGATTGCCTCGGCTCCGTCGAACGTCCTTCCAGTCAAAAGGATGTCGGCGGCCACAGCCATTCCGGCGATGCGCGGAACCGTCCAATGCGCCATCGCATCCGGCAACACACCGAGGCGAACCTGCGGAATTGCATACTTGGCGTCAGCTGCAAAGATTCTGATATCGGCCTGCATCGCGATGGTGAGGCCGATTCCGATCGCATGTCCGTTCACCGCTGCGATGACCGGCTTTCGCAACTCGAACGCCGGCGGATCCACCGGTGATGACGAAAACTGCTCGCCGTCAGGTGAATCGAAGGTGCCGGCACCGTCGCCAAGATCTGCACCCGCGCAGAATGCTGGTGGCGCACCGGTCAGCACGATCACGCGAACGGAATCGTCTTCGTCGAGCTTTCGGTACGCCTGCCCCAATTCTCGACCCATGCGCTTGTTGAAGGCATTCCGTTTGTCAGGCCTGTCGAGGGTCACGACGGCAACGCCGCCGTCCACCGAAACCGAGATCATTGCCCCACCGCTTCCGTCCCGACGGCGTCGGCCGGATGCGCAGCCAGGACGTACAGAGATCGTGCGAGGGCATCTACAAAGCGGTCCTGACCCTCGCGCCCACGGGTCAGCCCCTGCATTGTCGTCGTTCCGGCCAGCAGATCGAACAAGAACATCGCGTCTGCACCTGCCGGGATCTCACCACGCCTCACCGCGTCGTCCAGCAGATCCTGAAACGCTGCACGAACCGGCGCACCGATAGCCAACAGACGTTGTCGCGCCTCCGCCGTCCGCGAATCGGCAAGCAGGCCAGGAACTCCGGCCCGCGCCGCGGGGCGGGCAGCGCGGACCAGGAAGATGTGCACCCACGTCGTCAGATCCACCCGCAAATCACCGGTCGACCGAGGCAACGGATGTCCGCCCGGTCCATGCACTGCTTCTTCGATCAGGGCTTCCCGTGACGACCAGCGACGGTAGATGGCCGGCGTATTGACACCGGCAGTCCTGGCAATCGCCGAAATGGTCGTCTGCTGATACCCGACTTCGGCCAGCAGTGTGCGAGCTGCAAGCAGCACAGCCTCGTCCTTGCCTGGGTCGCGTGGTCGTCCGATACGGGCGGGAGACTCGGTTTTCACCATTACATATTAACTCGTAACGTTATCTCCTACCTGAACGAACGCAGTTCAGGTGCCGGACGGCTTGGGGAGCCTCGTCATTCCGTAGACGTGATCAGCGCGCACCGTGAGGATCTGTCGACGCTCCGCAACCATTGCTTCGCGGTACTCCTCCCAATCAGGATGCTCCTGGCCGCTGATGTCCCGGTACAGCTCGACCAGTGCGTCAGACACTTCGTCGTGAGGATCGGCCGCCACGGGTGTCACCACGGCAAGTCCTTCGATCACGGCGTAGCTCCAGAAGTCGGGCGCGCTGACGTGAAGGGAAACCCGCGGATCGCGGATCGCATTTTTACTCTTGGCGCGATCGGCTGTGATGGACACGGAAGCCGTCTTCGACTCGACGTCCCAGCGGTAAATGATGTTGGACAACTGTGGGCGGCCGTCACGCTTGACGGTTGCCAGCACGCCTTGTTTTCCCTGGGCCACGAGTGCGAACAACGCTTCGGCGGTGTCTGTGTCATTGCTCATATCTGCACCAACGACGCCGTGCGGCCGGTTTGTTCCGGAGGCAGTCCAGTTCGAAGATCGCGGACCGCAATCGCGCGATGTCTCTTCCCCCGATGGACGACAGCGGACAAAGATGGTCGGCATGGCAACTTCTCACGACATCCTCCGACTGACTGCGTTCAGTTCGGATCCGGCCGGCGGTAATCCCGCCGGCGTGCTGCTCGACGCCCGCGGGCTCGACGACCCCGAATTACAATCCGTTGCAGCCGAAGTCGGGTATGCCGAGACTGCGTTCCTCATCGAACCGGAACTCGGAGGCAACCCGCGCCACAGCCGGATCCGGTACTTCTCCCCTATCGCCGAAGTACCATTCTGCGGTCATGCCACTATTGCGACGGCCATCGCTCTCACCGAGCGAGACGGCGACGGAACCTTCACATTCGAAACACCGATCGGACCGGTATCCATCGACACGGCGACCGACGAGGACGGAAGGTCGACCGCGACCTTCACCAGCGTCGAACCGTCGGTCTCGCCGATCGATCACGCCGTGCTGACAGCGCTGCTCGGGCTCATCGGCGTCGATTCGTCTGCGCTCGACGCGCGGTATCCCGCAATGCTTTCGTACGCCGGCAACACTCACCCGATCGTCGTACTTCGTGATCAGTCGACATTCGACGAGTTCACCTTCGATCCCGTAGCGATGAGAACCCTGATGGACGCGCAGGGGTGGGCCGGCACGGTGACAATCCTGCACCCCCTCGACGACAACACCTTCGAAGCCCGAAATCTGTTTCCGGTGGGAAACATCGTCGAGGATCCTGCAACCGGGTCCGCAGCGGCGTCGACCGGCGGTTACCTGCGCAAACTCGAACCCGCGGCCACTCCGCGGCGGATCACCATCCACCAGGGCCGACACGTCGGGCGTCCCAGTGTGCTCGAGGTCGACATCCCAGTCGACGGCGGTATCTCGGTCACCGGCACCGCAGTGCCCGTCGTCAACGGGCAATAGTCAACCTCAGCGATGAGTTTCTGCCCGCCGGCGGGTCTATTCACCAGAGCGACGTCACAAGACCATCGCATCGAGCCGGGAGAACACCATGTCTGCAATCACGTCAACCGCACACAACCTCCACGTCACCAAGCCACGTGCCGTACTCGGCGCCACGGTAATTGCTCTCGTCGTCAATCTGATCCTGTGGTTGATCGGCCTCGCATTGGGCGGATCCTTCGAGATGACAGATCAGGGAAAGCCGGCGAGCGTCGCGCCTGGTGGGGTCATCACATTGACGGTGGTGCCACTGCTGGTCGGTTTGTCGGTCGCAATGTTGATCTCACTGAAGTGGGAGCCGATCATCCGCATCGCCCAGATCGTGGGGGCAGTCGTGGCGCTCGGCACCATCGCTCTGACCATTGCCGCAGACTTCGACGCCGCCAGCACGGTCATGCTCGCGCTGATGCACGTGGTTGTCGCCGCGGGCGTCGTCGTCGCGCTCGAGGCTGTACGTCGGTCCCCTCGAACTAGACAGCGGTAGGCGGCGCCGAATACGTCTCGACGATCTCGGCTGCCACGTCGCGCAACCGGGTATTCGTCGTCTGAGACTGCTTGCGCAGCATGTGAAATGCGGTGTCGGCGTCGATCCGATGGATGGCCATCAGCATGCCTTTGGCCTGTTCGATCGGCGCCCGGGTCTCGAGCGCACGTTGCAAGGCATCAGCCACCGCCTTGGCGGACTTGAAACGAGAGAAGTCGCCGATCGCGCGTGAGACCGTTGTCGTGAGAATCTCCATGACATCCGCGTCGACCCGGTCGAATGCCGCTGAGGCGCGTCCGTACAGGTTGAACGAACCCAGTCGCTGATCCGGCGTGAAGAGCGGCGCCGCGAGAAACGACTTGATCCCTTCGTCCTTCGCCGCCGCCGCGAACCGCGGCCAGCGTTCCGCGCTGGTCTCGGCATCGACGACAACGGTTTCACCGGTTCGAGCGGCGTGCAGACATGGTCCGTCGCCGGCGTCGTATTGCTCGATGTCGACACGCAGAGTCCGCGAATCGGTATGAACGGCGGTGTAGGTCTGCCCGGCCAGATCGATGGTGACGCCGATGCTGTCGGCGCCCTCGATGGCGTCGTTCGCGATTTCGACGGCGCGCTGGAGCAAAACCACGAGTTCGTCCTCGTCGCCGATACTTCCTCCGAGCGCTGCCAGCAACTCCCGGACCGCGCTTGCAGTCAGCCGAGTTTCCGCAGCCTCGACGGCGACGTCAGCACCCGTTGCCGTCGCATCGTCCGGCATTACCGACGGCACCGAATCCTCGGTTCTCGGGTCGAAGCCTCTGGGGTCGAAAGCGGTATCCACGACGAAGCATTCTTCCAGCTACCCGGGCCGTCAGGAGAGTGAGTTCGGTGACAGAACCCGGCAAACCGCCGAGTCGTCATCGCCATCGGTCGAGCGCGAGACCCAGATTCCGCCTCGCCCGAGTGTGTTGGCCACGAACCGCGTCCGGACTCAGTTCCAGGACAACTGCGATCTGTGGATACGTCATGCCCTCCACTTCCCGCAAGACCCAGGCGGCGCGCTGACGCAGCGGTAGACGATCGAGTTCGGCTTCAAGAGCGTCGAGAAATGCTGTGCCGCATACTTCCTCGCTCGGATCGCGCAATCGAGTATCGACTTCGTCCCGAAGTCCGTCCACATCGGCGGCGCAGGAGCCGACTTTTCGATGGACATCCGCGATCTTGCGAGAGCAGATCGCGAACAACCAGGTCTTGATGCTCGAGCGCCGCTGAAACCCCGGAAGTTGGCGCCAGGCGGCAACGCAGGTTTCCTGGACGATGTCGTCGACGTCACTCTCACTGGTGACGAGTCGACGGGCAAATCGATACAAGTGCGGGCCGTATCGGCGAACGATGACGTCGAAGGCCGCATGATCGCCGAGCATTGCCGAGTCGACCAGCACCTCGTCACTGAAGTCGGTAAGCAAGCCGTCGAATTGATCTGTCACCGCGCACACTCCTACTAGGGAGCCGTCGCGGGAGTGAGGCCTGGCTATTCTACCGCGTCCACGTCGACGCCCGCGGGAGCGCTCTCAGGCTTCGAGTGCGGAGGCAATGACGGGAAGCCCGATCGGCGCCCCACCGTTGATCAGTTTCTCGAGTAGATCCTGATCGAGGTGCTGCTCGACGAGATCAGCGAGAAGGTCGAGTTGTTGTTCTCGCACCGCGGCAACCGAGGTGTCGGGTGCAGCAACAAAACCGGGAACCGCGATCTCACGCAGCAGGCTGCGCCGAAAGTCGTCACTTTCCAGGAGACCATGCCAGTGTGTCCCTCGAACAGACCCTCGCACACTGCCTTCCGGCACACCGCCCGAGTCCGCCAGCAATGGACGGTCCCCGTTGTGCACGACGCGTCCGTGATGAATCTCGTACCCCGACAACGAGATACCGTCGGCGGAACCGGTTACCTGCGCCAGCACTTTGTCCGAAGCGAATTCGATGTCGAGGTCCAGCAGACCGAGTCCTGCGGTGATCCCTGATCCTGATTCGACCTCGTCGACGATCGAATTACCCAGCATCTGGTATCCGCCGCAGACTCCCAGCACCGCCTGCCCGCGGCCCGCTCGGGCGATGATCTCGTCAGCCAGGCCGGTACTCCGCAACCACTCGAGGTCACTCACGGTGGACTTACTACCGGGGATCACCACGAGGTCTGCGTCGCGGATCCGCGACGGATCGGTCACCCACGAAACTGCCACGCCCGGTTCACATGCCAGCGCCTCGACATCCGTCGAGTTGGAGATGCGCGGGAGCCGAACCGCAGCAACGGTGAGCCAGGCCGAACCGACGGGTGGGCCAGGGCGCCCTACCGGGGCGTTGCCGGTGACGCCAAGCGAATCCTCGGCGTCGAGCCAAAGATCGTCGGCAAACGGGATCACTCCGAGAGTGGGTCGACCGGTGAGGCTGCGCAGTTGATCCAGTCCGGGTTCCAACAGTGCAACGTCACCGCGGAATTTGTTGATCACAAATCCCGCGATCAATGCCTGGTCGCTCGGCGAGAGCACAGCAACGGTCCCGAACAGATGGGCCAGGACGCCGCCGCGATCGATGTCACCGACGACGACGACCGGAATCTGCGCAGCCTCAGCCAATCCCATGTTGGCAAGATCCGTTGCGCGCAAGTTGATTTCGGCCGGTGAACCGGCGCCTTCACAGATCACGACGTCGAACTCGGATCGAAGCGATTCGAGATCTTCGGCCACGACGGCGCGAAGCCACTGCCGATGCTGCATGTAATCGCGAGCACCCACCGTGGTCATCGCCTTGCCCCGAACGACCAGTTGCGAAGTGCGATCACTCCCCGGCTTGAGCAGCACGGGATTGAATCGAACACTCGGCTCCAGACCGCATGCCCGCGCCTGAAGTGCCTGCGCACGGCCGATCTCTCCGCCGTCCAGCGTGACCACGGAGTTGTTCGACATGTTCTGTGCCTTGAACGGCGCCACTCGGACGCCTCGACGCGCCAACATGCGACACAATCCGGCTACCAGAACGCTCTTGCCTGCGTCGGAAGTAGTGCCGGCTACCAGCAGAGCGCCGCGCATCGCCGAACTCAAGGCAGGGTGAGAATCTCTGCACCGGTCTCGGTGACCACCAAGGTGTGCTCGAACTGCGCCGTCCACTTACGGTCCTTGGTGACGACGGTCCAGCCGTCCTCCCAGATCTCGTAGTCGATACCACCGAGGTTGATCATCGGTTCGATCGTGAAGACCATGCCCGGTTCGATGATCGTCTCGACCGCGGGCTCGTCGTAGTGCAGGATCACGAGGCCGTTGTGGAAGGTCTCGCCGATTCCGTGTCCGGTGAAGTCCCGGACGACGCCGTACCCGAACCGATGGGCGTAGGACTCGATGACGCGTCCGATCACGTTGAGCGCGCGGCCGGGCTTGACGGCTTTGATGGCCCGCATCGTTGCCTCGTGTGTGCGCTCGACGAGCAAGCGGTTCTCTTCGGACACGTCACCGGCGAGGAACGTCGCATTGGTGTCCCCGTGCACTCCGTTGATGTATGCGGTGACGTCGATATTGACGATGTCTCCGTCCTGGATCACGGTCGAGTCGGGGATTCCGTGGCAGATCACCTCGTTGAGAGACGTGCAGCACGACTTGGGAAAGCTCTTGTAGCCCAACGTCGACGGGTATGCGCCGTGGTCGAGCATGAACTCGTGTGCGATGCGGTCGAGCTCGTCGGTCGTGACACCGGGAGCGACAGCCTTGCCGGCTTCCTGCAGCGCGCCGGCAGCGATCTTGCTGGCGATGCGCATCGCCTCGATCGTCTCCGGCGTCTGAACCCAGGGCTCGTTGCCCTCTTTGGCGGTCGGCTTCCACGCGTACTCGGGCCGCTCGATCTTCGAGGGCACAGCGAGGACGGGAGAGACGGTTCCAGGGACCAATGGGGTACGCACAGACATGCAGAACAGCCTAGACCTCGCGTCGCGCGTCAGCCGGATGCACTCCAGTTCCGGAAAACCGGATCGACGAGAATTCTGATGGGGGTCGACATCGTCTGTCCGAATTCCTCGAAGAGCTTGTCGCGAGATTCGAAGGTGCCCAGATCACGGTCGACGAATTCGGAGAAGTCCAAGCAATCGCACGAAATTGATTTGCCCCAACTGATCGGAGCGCGTCCGATCGCGTCGAACAGTGTCTCCTCGCCGGTATTCGTGAACGGTTCGAGCGCTGAGACCACCGCAGGTGAAACGATCTCGGAGATGTCCTGCCAGCGTCCGTCGACCAGAAATTCCGGCCACGCCAGCAGCACTGACTTCGGAATCACCGCATGTAGACGCCGAAATCTCGGGTACCAGAACTCCCCACGAAGTACGAGACCGCGAACTCGGGTGGCGATACCTCGGCGGCGAGCCAACGCTTCGACGATAGCCAGTCTCTGACTGCAGGATCCGCGTCCTCGGCTCAATGTCACCGAGACGGGTTGCCGGTCGTCGAGGCCGTACACCGGCCGAATATTTGCAGCGACGCTGCGATGCGCCGACACCAGGAACTCCTGCGCCGACTGGATCGCACCTTCTGCAATGTCCTCGTAGAGGCGAGCCACGTCATCGTGGCCCCAGTCGAGAATCGGCGTCGCGGTTATATCGCCACCGGACACATCGTGGCGGATGTCACCTTGGCGGATTCCGCCGAGCAGCACGCACGTCATGTCTCAACCGTAGTGCGCGACCGGAATCGGTGGAGCCTGACAGAATCCGAACCGTGAAGAAATGGCTCCTGTTGATCACCGCGATCCTGACCGAGGTGTCTGCGACTCTGTCTCTGCGCGCGGCCCTCGATCACCCCGCCTGGTACGTCGTGGTCGTCGGCGGATATCTCGCAGCATTCACCGCGTTGTCGTTCGTCCTGCGGGAGGGCATGGGACTCGGTGTTGCATACGGAATCTGGGGCGCAACCGGAGTTGTCCTGACCGCGGTGTTCGCGACTTTCCTTTTCGGCGACCCCCTGACAGCCACGATGGGCGTCGGCATTGCCCTGGTCATCGGCGGAGTCCTCTGCGTTGAACTCGGTTCCCAGGTTGCTGCCGACAGCGGGCCGGCGGACCCGGCATGACTTTCGTATTTCTGATCGCTGCAATTATTTCCGAGGTCACCGCGACGTTGTCACTACGGATGGCGTCGCAGGACGGCAGCGACAAACGATGGCTCGCGGTTGTCACCGTGGGGTACCTCGCCGCTTTCGCTTTCCTCACGCTCGCACTCGACGCGGGCCTGACAATCGGCGTTGCGTACGGCATCTGGACTGCTTGCGGGGTGGCGCTAACAGCAATCGCATCCCGCATTCTCTTTCGCGAACCGCTGACCAAGCTCATGATCGTGGGGATCGGCCTTATCGCGGCAGGCGTGCTTCTCATCGAACTCGGTGCGGGCCACTGAGCCCAGCAAACAGGGTGTAAGGTTTACCTAACTTTGCTTTGGAGGTAGTCCGCGGTGCCGATCCCTGCCCTTCGTGAAATCGACGGTGGCCTCCACCTGTCGGATTCCGACCGCCACACTCCGATGGCGCGCGCCGTCCCGGCGCCGTTCCAACTGACGACGTACATCGTCGAGACCGACCACATCACCCAGTGGCCACAGCACGCTCATGCCGAGCACGAACTCATCTGGTCCGACCGCGGCGTCGTCAACATGATCATCGACAATCAACTCTGGACCGTCACGCCCGGCGTCGGCCTGTGGATCCCTCGCGGGGTCCTCCACGAAGGTCAGGCCAATCCGCACGTCGCATTCCGCGCCACTCTCTTCACCCCCGAGTTGTGGACTCCCGCCTGGAACGAACCGTGCATCGTGACCTTGAGTGAGGCAGCCCGGGTACTGCTGATACACCTCGCCCATACCGGAATGCCTGCAGAACAACGCCTTCGGGCACAGCAGGTCTGTGTCGATCTCCTCACCCCGGCATCGGTACCTCACTTCGACGTACCGATCCCCCGCGATCCCCGGCTTCGACAACTCGTCGACAAAGTGTTGTCGGATCCCGCCGACGATCGGTCACTCGACCAGTGGGCGCACGTTCTCAACCTCAGCCGACGCACGGTCACCCGGATTTTTGCCGCGGAACTTGCGCTGAGTTTTGCGCAATGGCGCACTCTGGTTCGCATGAGCACAGCACTGGGCATGCTCGGGACCGGGATGAGTGTGAACGCCGTCAGCCGTCGAGTCGGGTACGGGACGTCGAGCTCGTTCATCGCCGCTTTTCGTAAGACGGTCGGCTACACCCCTGGCAATGCGCTCGCCGCTGTCAACTGACTCGAGCCTGACCTGTTGTCGACATCTGCTGGCCCCTTCGCTACACGCACGCGCCCTACATTCACTTAGGTAAGCCTGCTCTCATGTGCGTACCGCGCTGAGTCGTGCAAGCACTTCCCCGATCAATCCCGAGGAGTTTCGCGTGTTCAGATCTGCCCGTCAGAGAATTCGTCCCCAACGGAAGAGGCGAATTGTCGTTGCGCTGATGGTGGCGGCCGCACTGCCTCTGACCGCCTGCACGCAGTCGTCATCGGACGCCCAGGAAAATAGTTCGTCGGCATCTGCTGTCGAGGACGGCGCATACCCCGTCACGATCGAGCACGCATTCGGCGGCACCACCATCGACAAGGAACCGACCAGGATCCTCACCCTCGATTCCGCAGCGGCCGACACTGTCATCGCCCTCGGCGTCACTCCGATTGCAATGCAGAAGGACTCGTGGGCCGGCGACGCCGACGGCTTCCTCCCTTGGACGCGCGCGGAACTCGAGAAGTCGGGCCAGCCGCTGCCCACACCGGCGCCGTACTACTCCGACAGCGGTGAGCTTCTGTTCGAGCAGATCCTCAATGCCGCACCTGACCTGATTCTGGCCCCGTACTCCGGTTTCTCCGAGCAGGACTATTCGCGTCTGAGCTCGATCGCCCCGACACTCCCCTACGACACCAAGCCGTACCAGCCGAGTTCGTGGCAAAACCTCGCCACCGATGTCGGCAAGGCCTTGGGGCGCCCGGCCCAGACCGCGGATTTGATCAAGTCCGTCGAAAAGACGGTGGAAGAGTCGAAGACCAGCCATCCTGAATTCAATGGAGTCACGTTCGCCTTCGGGTCCTACATCCGCGAAGGCGAAACCGAGACCGCCATCTACGGCCCGGACGATCCGCGCGTGAAGTTCGTCGAAAACCTCGGACTCACAGTCGCTCCCGACGTGGTCAACGGTGCCAAGAACTTTGCAGGCGACTCGTTCCTGTTCGGCATCAGCATGGAAAAGCTCGACACGATCAACACCGACGTATATCTCGGATGGGCAAGCGATCAGTCGGAAGTCGACAGCACGTTGGCCAACACCCTGTTCGCACGGTGGCCGGTTATCGCCAACGGGAAGGACTTGTGGATCACCGACAATCGCCTGACAGCCGCCACAATGTACGTCAGCGTTTTGAGCGTTCCATGGGCAACTGACGAGCTGGTCCCCCAGTTGACCGAACTGGTTGCGAAGTAGCAGCACGGCCCTCCTGATCAGAGACTTGAAGGCCACTCACTGCGCAGCGTTGCAAAAACCACAGTGTCGGTCCATTCGTTCTTGATCCACGCGTTCTGCCGAAAATGCGCCTCTCGCAGCAACCCGATTCGCCGCGCGAGTCGCGCCGAGGATTCGTTTCTCGCATCCATCTGCGCGACCACGCGGCGCAATCGGGGTGTTGCGAACGCCAGGTCGATCAGAGCGGTCACAGCTTCCGTCGCGAATCCTCGGCCGCCGTACTCGGGCGAGAATGCCCACCCGACTTCTGCCGTGTGCGCGGTTTCGGCTGTGCAACCCGATTCCTCGACTAGCCAGGCACTCACGCTTCCGACAACCCGGCCCTCGTATCCGACAACAAGAGCCACCGCGCCCGCTGCCAGGTCGCGGCGAGACATTCTGGTCTGCACTGCCTCTCGCGCATCGTCCGGGCTCCAGGGTTCGTTGAACAAATACCGGCACACGTCGCTACGCCCGTAGAAGGTGAGAAGGTCCTGATGATCGCCGAGACGGTAGGTACGAAGCACCAGTCGATCCGTCCGAATTGTTACCGGCGCAGTCGTCGGCGTCATGCCTGCGTCCTCCACATCCATGCCGTCACGGTAGATCCTCTCGGATTCGTGAGCGAGCGAATATCGCGAGGATGTCCAGCGCTCAATGTTTGATTTGCCCCGTGGCGGGATACTTCACCACCGTAAATAGTCGCAATACGGAGTTACGCCAGGCAATTTCGCACTTGATACCAAGGGGCGGTCATGGCCGAGGAATCACTGGTCAAGCAAGGTGTGGCAAAAGGAAGCGCGCTGGGCGGAGCCGTTCTTCTCGTCACCGTCGGCGTGCTCGAAATTCTCCAAGGCATCTCGGCGATATCCAAGGACGATGTGACCGTTGTCGGCCCTGAATACGCGTACCAATTCGACCTCACCTCCTGGGGATGGATTCACCTCGTACTCGGCGTGCTCGTCACCGCTGTCGGAATCATGCTCTTCACCGGCGCGACGTGGGCACGGGTAGGCGCGATAATCTTCTGTTCGCTGTCGATCCTCGCGAATTTCCTGTGGCTACCCCACTCTCCGTGGTGGTCGATCACCATCATCGCGCTCGACGTATTCGTCATCTGGGCTGTCGCGACATGGAATCCCGACGTGATCTGAGGTCTCGACTCCGGATCCACCCATCGAATTCAGCGTTTTCATCTGTGCGGCAGCAGTTTCCCTCCGGAGAGGAACATGATGGCAAACGGCACGAACGACGGCCCACTCCAGGAGGACGAACGTGCCGAACTATCCAGGTTGCGGCAAGAGGTTGCAACGCTCCGCGAGCAGACTCCCAGCGCCCGCGAAACGACCGTCGAGCAAGTCTCCCGGCCACCTCGACACGGACTGCGGTGGACTGCCGTGGCGATACTGCTGGTGTTGGTCGCGCTCCTTGCCGTCTTGTCCGTGACCACCCGCTTCACCCGTAGTCAGATACTCGACACGGACCGCTACGTCAGTACGGTCGCGCCACTGGGCGAGAACCCCGCCGTTCAGGCCGAGATCACGAATCAGATCACCGACGAGATCTTCGATCGTGTCGACGTCGAGGGGCTCACCACCGACGCACTCACCGCACTGACCGACGTGTCGAATCTTGCGGCCAACGCGCCGCGTCTGGATCAAGCCGTAGTGGGGTTGGCACCGGTGATCGCCGGCCAGGCAAAGAGCTTTGTTCATGACACGGTGGGCTCGCTCGTTCGGTCACAACAGTTCGAGGACTTGTGGATTCAAGCGAACCGATCGGCGCACAACGCACTGGTCTCGGTCATGACCGGAGATTACGGCCCCAATTCCGTCGAAGTCGATCAGAGCGGAACCGTCAGCATTTCGCTCAGTACGATCATCGACAGGGTCAAAGCAGCTTTGATCGACCGCGGCTTCGCCTTCGCAGACAAAATCCCCTCCGTGGACAAGGAATTTGTTCTCTTCCAGTCCCCCGAGCTGGTGAAGGCTCAGCGAGCCGTCTCGGCACTCGACAAGGTCTCAGCGGTGCTGCCGTGGTTGGGAATCGCTTGCGCGGCAGCCGCTGTCGCCGTTGCGCCAACCGGTCGCAGGCTCCGCGCACTGTCCCTGGTCGGCCTGTCGATTGCGTTGGGAATGCTGGTTCTCGCGATCGGAATTCTCATCGGACGCGCAATCTACCTCGACAGTGTGCCCACCGATATCCTCTCGCCAGACGCCGCGACTGCCGTCATCGACACAGTTCTGGTACCACTGCGCACGAGCCTGCGAGCGGTCGCGGTCCTCGGCGTGGTGATAGGGCTCGGGGCCTACCTGGTCGGTGGGTCGTCGTCGGCGATCGCCGTTCGACGAGGCTACGGGCAGGCATTGGACTTCGTCCGGCATTCTTCAAGCGGCCGTACGCCGAATCAGGTGGAGCGGTGGGCCAATCAGCTTCGTGTTCCGCTGCGCTGCGCCATCATCGGCATCGCCGCACTGTTGCTGCTCTTCTGGCGCTACCCCACCGGTCTGGTCGTGGGTTGGATCGTCATCATTGCGCTGGTTGCACTCGTAGCTCTCGAAGTGCTGGTTCGTCCCGCACGCGCCGCCGCGCAGGACGCCCGGCCTGACGACGCCGGAACCGACGACGCCAGGCCTGGGGCAGAAGATACAAAAACTACGCCAGCGCCTTTGCCTTGATTGCCTGGAATTCCTCTTCGTTGATCGCGCCGGAGTCGAGAAGCTCTCTGGCGTCGGCAATCTGCTGAGTCGGAGACCTGCCGGCGACGGTTCGAATGTAGTCACTCTGCGCGTGTATGTGCTGTTGAGCGGCCTCCATCGACCGCCGAGTCATTCCGTCATTCTTGACAACCACGTAGATCATCGCGGACAAGAATGGAATGACGAAGAGGAAAATCATCCACAACGCCTTGGCCCAACCCGAAGTCTCGTGATCACGGAACAAGTCGGTGATGATCGAGAACAACACGCTCAAATACGCCACAAAGGCAAAGCAGACGAAGATGAACCAGAAGAATTCCCAGAAACCTTCCATGTCAACGCTCCCTGTACTCGGTTTACACATAAGGAGTTCGGGAGGCTGACATTCCGCGCCTGAAATCTGCAGTCGGCCAAAACTCCCTGGTCCAAGGTCATTTCAGTATGCGCCGACGACGTCCGTTCCGGCTACAGTTCGAGAGGGTTCAGCACTGCGGACCGTTCATCCATTATCGGAATCACGATCATCCGGTTCGAGATCTCGTGTCTGGCCGCCTTTTCGACAAGGAGAGGCACGAAATCACGTATCCGACACCCCGCAAAACGTTGGTGAATTGTTCGCACTCTGTTTTCGATCTCCGGTGGAGGAACATTCGGATACCGGGAAATCAGGCGAGTGATCACCCGCTCGACGTGGAGCAACTCTTCGTCGCCAGTCATCAATTAATACTCGCGCCGATCGCTGACACCGTCAAGACTCGAAACGGGCTCGAAAACAACACGATTCGAGTCGCGATCCCGGAGAGAATAGGTTGACCGAATACGGGGCATACACATACGAGCGGACGATGCCCCGCGCGCTCACGTCTCCAAGGAGTGGAAGTGGGAAAGAACGCTCGGATTCTTCACGACGACGCGGCACTCGTCGCAGAAAAACCGATGAAGAACAAGGTATACCGCCACGAACTCAAGCCGATGCACGGTGAGCTCGTGGCTTTGCAGGAGTGGGTCAAATCGTCTGGCGCCAAGGTCTGCATCGTGTTCGAAGGCCGAGATACCGCGGGGAAGGGCGGAGTAATCAAAGCCATCACCGAACGCGTGAGTCCACGAGTGTTCCGGGTGGTTGCTCTACCGGCGCCGACCGAGCGAGAGCACTCGCAGATGTATGTCCAGCGTTACGTCCCACATCTCCCGGCGGCGGGCGAGATCGTCATCTTCGACCGAAGTTGGTACAACCGTGCCGGAGTCGAACGAGTGATGGGCTTTTGCACCGAAGAACAGGCTCATCAATTTCTCCAGCTCATTCCGACCGTCGAACGCGCGATCGTGGAATCGGGAGTCATTCTGCTCAAGTACTGGCTCGAGGTCAGCGAAGAACAGCAGCTCTTACGTCTGCAGAGCCGGATCGACGACCCTCGAAAGATCTGGAAGCTGTCGAATCTCGATCTGAAGTCGTTCAGTCATTGGTACGACTACTCGCGTGCCCGCGACGAGATGTTTCGCTTCACCGACACCGGCTGGGCGCCCTGGTATGTCGCGAACAACGACGACAAGAAACGCGGACGACTCAACATCATCAGTCACATTTTGAGTCAGATCCCCTACGAGCCCGTGCAATCCACTGACATCACCCTGCCGAAACGGCAGAAGGCCCACGGCTACCAGACGCCCAAACAACCGCTTCACTGGATTCCGACCCGGTATTGACGATCGCCAAGGAAAGGACGTGCGGTCATGAGCCCCACGCCGTGGCATGCGCAGAGTGGCGAATCAGTCGTGTCCGTACTGCAGTCGGACCAGCAGCGCGGACTGCAATCGAGTGAGGCCGACCAACGTCGACAACGCTACGGGTCGAACGAAATCACCTCGACGCCACCGCCGTCGACGTGGTCGATCGCACTGTTGCAACTGAAAGATCCGATGAACTTGATGCTCGTCGCCGTGGCCGCGGTCAGCATCGCCATCGGTGAAGTGCCGACAGCGATCGTGGTGGCGGTGCTCGTCGTGCTCAACATCGTCCTCGGAACTCGACAGGAGTTGAAGGCACGGGCCAGCGTCGACGCGCTCGCCAAGATGCAGACACCCCAAGCGCGGGTCATTCGTGACGGGAACCTGATTCAGCTCGACGCTACCGAACTGGTGCCGGGTGACGTCGTCCAAGTCGAGGCCGGAGACATCATCGCTGCCGACGGGCGGTTGCTCGCCTCGACCACCCTGGAGACACAGGAAGCCGCATTGACCGGGGAAAGCGCGCCGATCCCGAAGGACCCGAAAACGCTGAGCAATGAGGATATTCCACTCGGAGACCGCAGCAATCTGGTGTTCCAGAACACCTCGGTCACCCGCGGCACAGCGACCATGGTGGTCACCGAGACCGGAATGCAGACGCAGATCGGCCAGATCGCGTCGATGTTGTCGGCCGTCGCCCCTGGCAAGTCGCCACTGCAACGAGAATTGGACTCTCTCACCAAACTTCTCGGCATCATCGCGTGGACAGCCGTGATCGTCATCGTCGTCATCGGACTCATTCGTGGTCAGGACCTGACAACGCTTCTGCTCCTTGGTATCGCGATGGGAGTGTCCGCGATTCCGACCGGCCTGCCAACCTTCGTCCAGGCAATGCTGGCCTACGGGGCCCGTCAACTGGCCGACGCCAAGGCCGTCGTGAAGAACCTGACCGACGTCGAAACTCTCGGCGCGACCAGTGCAATCAACTCGGACAAGACCGGCACGCTGACCATGAACCAGATGACCGTCCGATCGCTGTACGTCCACGGCCGTTGGTACACAGTCGACGGCGAAGGCTACGCCAAAGCGGGAAGGATCACGCAGGTTGCCGGCGAGGCACCGCCCGACTTCACCCTTCTCGCATACGGACTGTGTCTCGACAGCGATGCAACGGTTTCCGATTCCGGGGAAGTTGTCGGCGACCCGACCGAGGCCGCACTCGTGGTGCTCGCGGCAAAGATCGGTGCCGACGCCCCACTCACCAGACGGACCTACCCGCGGGTGGCGACGGTTCCGTTCGATTCCGCGTACAAGTTCATGGCCACGTACCACCATCTCGAAGTCGACGGCTCAAGTCAGTTCGTCGGATTGGTCAAGGGCGGACCCGATGTCGTCCTCGCTCGTTGTTCTTCGGCCTTTCTCCCCGGCCGCCGGCAGGTACCGATCGAGGAAGTCCGAGACGAACTCACGGCAGCAAATCAGTCCATGTCCGAGAAGGGTCTTCGGGTGCTGGCATTCGCGGTCAGACGACTCGACGGACGGGAAGACGCTGTCGTGGCGGACCCTATGTCCTTTGTCGAGGACCTGACGTTTGTCGGTATGGCAGGCATCATCGACCCGCTGCGTCCGGAGGCGGTCGATTCGGTGCGAACCGCACACCGGGCCGGCATCGAGGTCCGCATGATCACCGGCGACCATGCCATCACCGCCGCCGCGATCGGTGCCGAACTCGGACTCGGCCCGGGCGCGGTCGGCGGAGCCGAATTGCAAGCGATGACCGATGACGAACTCTCGGCCGCGTTGCCGAACCTGCACGTGTTCGGCCGAGTCACTCCGCAGGACAAACTTCGCTTGGTCGATGTCATGCAGAGCGGTGGCGCCGTGGTCGCGATGACCGGAGATGCTGTCAACGACGCCGCCGCGTTGAAGAAGGCCGATATCGGCGTCGCCATGGGCTCGGGCAGTGAGGTAACCAAACAGGCGGGCAAGATGGTGCTCACCGACGACAACTTCGGAACCCTCATCACCGCGATCACCCTGGGCCGCAACATCTACGGGAAGATCGTCTCGTACATCCGCTACCAGATGTCGAAACTCTTCTCGTTGGTTCTCCTCTTCCTCGCCGCGAGCATCTTCAACATCAACGAGGGTGTGGCACTGACACCGCTGATGGTGCTGTTCCAGCACTTCTTCATCACACTGTTCCCC
This sequence comes from Rhodococcus sp. WS1, assembly GCF_003797745.1. Classification (NCBI taxonomy): domain Bacteria; kingdom Bacillati; phylum Actinomycetota; class Actinomycetes; order Mycobacteriales; family Nocardiaceae; genus Rhodococcus; species Rhodococcus sp. WS1. The sequence continues at coordinate 740,191 of NZ_RKLZ01000001.1, forward strand.
GTCGCCGTGATCATGCTCGACCCGCCGCCACCGGATCTGATGAACAAGCCGCCACGCGATCCCAAGATGCCGATCGCACATCGAAGCGCAGTCGCTCAGTGGCTCGCGTACGGCGTCTTGCAATTTGCCGTGACACTCGCAGCGATGCTTCTCGCACCCGGCGAAATGAGCACTACTGAGGCGAATGTCCCCATGACCACCGCATTCGTAGTGCTCTCTCTCGGTTCGATATTCGCTGGGTTGACCATGCGGCGTGATCCCGAGTCCGGCCTTGTTCCGCCGGTTCTCGGTGCCATCAAGATCTTGACCATCCCCACGGTCGTGACCGTATTTGCCGTCGAGGCGGGTGTTCTCCAGGATCTCCTCATGACAACCTCACTGACCGGCGCCCAGTGGCTCGTCTGCCTAGGCTGGTCGCTGATCATCCCGGTTGTCGTCGAGTTGGAAAAGGCGATCCGACGCCGCCGCCTCTCACCGACACCTGTCGCCATCACCGCGACCACTGCAGTTGCCCCCGAGCGCGCCCGTCACTCCGCTGAGGGAGGGACAATCACACGATGACGTGGACGGAGGGTCTAGGTCGGCTACCGGGGATCGCGACTGCCCGCGGGTACCGCCGCGAATGGCTGCGAACCGACATCACAGCAGGGCTCGTCTTGACGGCCCTGCTGATCCCGGCGGGGATGGGCTACGCCGAGGCCGCCGGATTGCCCGCGTACGCCGGTCTGTACGCAACCATCGTGCCGTTGCTCGCGTACGCGGTAGTCGGACCGTCGAAGATTCTTGTACTCGGGCCTGATTCGTCGCTGGCACCGCTCATCGCCGCCGCAGTCATACCGCTGGCGGTGGTCGGCGATTCGGAGAACGCGCTTGCACTCGCCGGGGTTCTCGCCGTCCTTGTCGGGCTCATCCTGGTGATCGGCGGATTCCTGCGTCTGGGTTTCGTGACCGAACTCCTCTCGAAACCGATCCGCCTCGGCTACCTCAACGCCATCGCGCTCGTCGTCGTAATCGGTCAGATTCCCAAGCTGCTCGGTTTCTCCGTCGACGCGTCCGGCCTCCTCGGTGAAATCGGTGAGATCGGAAAGGCTCTGGCCGGTGGAGATGTCGATCCCCTCGCTGCCGTCGTCGGCGTGGGTTCACTCATTGTCATTGTGGTCTTCCGGCTCTGGGTACCTGTTGTACCCGGTGTGCTGGTCGCCGTCGTCGCGGCAATAGTCTTGTCCGCCGCCGCCGGTCTCACCGATGACATCGGCATGGTCGGCGCACTGCCGGAAGGACTTCCCCTCCCCTCTCTCGGTGGAGTCACCTGGCAAGACGTCGGGCACCTGATCGGACCGGCGGCCGGTATCGCGCTGATTGCCTTCGCCGACACCGGCGTTCTCTCGCGCACCTTCGCCGCCCGACACGGCGAGGACGTGAACGGCAGTACCGAGATGAAGGCGATCGGTGTCGCGAACGTGGCCGGCGGACTGTTCGGCGGATTTCCGATATCGGCGAGCGGATCACGGACGCCGGTAGCCGAACAGAGTGGGGCGCATACACAATTGGCCGGTGTCGTCGGAGCACTCGCCGTCCTGGTGTTTGTCCTCGTCGCTCCCGGACTGACGGCATATCTGCCCGATGCAACACTGGCCGCCGTCGTCATCGTCGCCGCGTGTGCACTGATCGACGTGGGCGGCATGGTCCGCATGTGGCGCATGAGCACCGTGGAATTCGGCCTCGCCGTCGCGGCGTTTCTGGGCGTTGCCCTGGTCGGGGTGCTTCAAGGCATCCTTGTTGCGATCGGACTCTCCTTCGTAGCGGTCATCGCGCAGGTATGGCAGCCACATCGAACCGAACTCGTCGAGACGGGCGAACCCGCGGGATTCCACGACGTCGAACGCCACCCGGACGGACATCGCATCCCCGGCCTCGTGTTGGTGAGATTTGACGCACCACTGTTTTTCGCGAACGGCGAGATCTTCGACGAGTACGTTCGCTCCGTCGTCGCCAAGGCACCCGACCCGGTCGAATGGGTGGTCATTGCCGCCGAGCCGATCACCGGACTCGACACGACCGCCGTCGACGAACTCGTCGATCTGGATACATTTTTGGAGGGCAAAGGAATTCGATTGGCATTCGCGGAGATGAAAGGTCCGATCAAGGATCGACTCATCCGATTCGGGGTCGGCGACAGGTTCGATTCGACGCACTTCTACCCGACCATCGAAGCGGCCGTGAACGCATTCCGCACCCGAACCGGCGACTGACAACGCCAGGCAATCGGGAGCCTAAGCTGCATCAGGTACCGTTTGGTATGGGATTCACGACGGACAACGTTCCGGCTCGCCGTATCGCTCAGGTCGCCGGGGTGGGTGGGATTGCCGTCGGTGTCATTGCGCTGATCTCGTTGTACTCCACCAAGCCGATCAACCCGTTGATCGCCGTGGCCTCCTTTGTCCCGATGCTGCTTGCAGTCACACTCGCAGCGTCCCTGATATGCCTGGTTTTTCGCCGCTGGATCCTGCTGGCGATTTCGGTGGTACTGATAGCGGTGGGCGCGTCGGTGATCAGTCCATTGTATGTAGCAAACAGTTCCGAAATCGACGGGCCGTCTCTGCGTGTAATGCAAGCGAACCTTCTCTTCGGGCAGGCAGACCCCGTCAGTTTGACTGCGACGGTGCGTGAGAAGGCAGTCGATGTCCTGACGGTTCAGGAACTGACCACATCACTCGAAGGCTCTCTGAGAGATCAAGGGCTCGAGCAACTGCTGCCGCATCACTACTTGGTACCGGACGAGGCCGGCGGGGGTGGCGCAGGTATTTACAGTCGTTATCCGCTGACGGAAACTCGGGAATTGAACGGCTTCGGACCTACCAATCTTGTTGCCGAAGTGGGATTCTCAACCCCGTTCACCCTTCTGGCGGTTCACCCCGGACCGGCGTACGTGACCCCGCCCGACGTGTGGACTGCCGAGCTGAGCACTTTGCGAAACGCGCTCGACGCCGCTGCCGCGGAGGGAACCGTCGTCGTCAGTGGCGATTTCAACACGACCTTCACGCACAAGCAATTCCGTGACCTTCTCGACGTCGGCTACTCCGATACCGCAGACCAATTGGGAGTCGGCATCGTTCGCACCTACCCGGCGGACAAAAAATTTCCCGCGATCGTCGGCATCGACCATGTACTTCTGCGGGGTGCACAGGCGAAGACTCTCGAGCGCATCGAGATCGAAGGTTCCGATCACTACGGCTTGATCGTCGACGTGGCGATCCCCCAGTAGTCGGAGAGCACCCGATCCGCGCGAACGCGTTACGGATCACCCGTGCTTCGGCATGCTTCGACCCGACACATCGATTGTTCGATGTAGATGATGCGGCGTACGCAGGACGATCGACCGGTCCACCACGGATACGCCCGGAAACTGCTCGGCGAGATAACCTTCCAAACGCTGCACGTCGTCGATCGAGCGCAGCCACACCGCCAATGCGATGTCGTAGCTGCCGATCGTCGAAGCAACAAGCCTCGCCTCACGCAGGAGGGAAAGGCGCTGAGCAATGGCTTCCTTTCGCCCCTCGAGACGTAAGAAATACCAGGCGTAGACCGGCCAGCCGGAGTAGGGCCGAGCAATCTCCGTGCGGACGACCAGGCGCCCCGTCGACAGCTCGTGAGAAAGGAGCGCCCCGGCGCGAGCCGGCGTGACGCCGAGGGCTGCAGCGAGGGCCGAGACGGTAATTCGTGGTTCGCGAGAAAGGATGTCGAACAGCTTCGACTGTTCCTCTTCGCTGGCGCGTACCCCACGACTCTTCGCCGCCGGGGCCGACTCGAGCGCGGCAATTTCTTCCGCATCGAGAGCACGTAGACGCCAGTTTCGTGCGTCGGAATTCGCCGAGGACACGATCTGAGTTCGCATCGCAGTGACCATCGGCAGCGATCGTGTTCGTTCCAAGACATACCTGGACAATTGATCGAGGTCAGTGCAGGTGAGCGTGACGAGTAGATCCCGATTGCCGGTTGTGAGATCGACTGTGAGAACTTCGGGATCGTGCGCGATCTGTTCGGCCACGCTCAAGGTCTGTGCCGGTGCGCATTCGATCTCGAGCAGTGCGGTCGCCGACACGATGGGACCCCCACGGTACGCAGCGATCCACGCTATCCCTTGCGAGTGCAGACGCTCCCAACGCCTGGTCAGGGTGACCGGGTCGGAACCGATCGCGCGTGAAAGCTCGGACCACGAGGCTCGCGGCCTGATCTGCAGTGCGTTCAACAGCCGAAGATCTTCGTCCTTGAGCACCTGATCCTGCACCGAGGACCTCACTTTCAAAAGAATGCTGCACCGAAACAGGATCGAAACGCATCGATCCTAACTTCATCACATCAATAGTCCACCAAATCCTGAACCTCGAGAACGCTTGCTTCTTGCGTTCGTTCGCCCCCTCGAGAAAGACACCGACATGACCGAAGCATTCCCTGTCTCGCATGACGATTCTCCGGTCAGCGATCAAACCCCGACGCAAAAGATCGTTTTCGCCTTGAGGTCGCCACGGCTGTGGATCGTGGCGATTCTGCTCCTCGCGCTTGCGGCAGGCGCTCAACTGATCGGCCCCGCAGTGATTCCTGTCGGCGCTGCCGCCATCACGATCTTGCCCATGGTGTGGGGACTGATTGCCGGCGGTGCCGTCTCGAGTCAGAAGTGGAAACCTCTCGGCCTCGATCTTCAGGCCGCAGCCTCGGCAATCATGGGGCTGGCTGTTCTCTTGCTTTGCGCGAGACTGTCTTTCACCATCGGCCCGAACATCCAACTGTTGTTCGAGGCGGGCCCCGCCCTGCTACTGCAGGAACTGGGGCACTTGTTCGGCACTATCGCTCTCGCACTCCCGTTGGCGGTACTCCTTCGGATGGGACCGGCCACCGTCGGAGCCACCTTCTCCATCGACCGCGAGGGGTCCTTCGCGATGGTCAGTGAACGCTACGGTCCCGATTCCGACCAGTACCGTGGTGTCCTGTCGATGTACGTCTTCGGCACTCTGTTCGGTGCCGTGCTGATCAGCCTGATTGCGTCGCTGGCGACATCCTTCAACATCTTCGACCCCCTTGCATTGGCGATGGGTGCTGGGGTCGGATCCGGCTCGATGATGGCTGCCGCTGCCGCCAGCGTCGTTTCGGCGCACCCCGAGATGGCCGACCAGGTACTCGCCGTAGCGGCAACATCCAACATCATCACCGGCCTCCTCGGCGTGTATGTCGGCATGTATGTCGCACTCCCCCTTGCCGATCGAATCTACGGCGCACTCACCAAGCGCTCGAAGACGACCAGCGAACGGAAAGCCGACACTGCCCCACGAGCGGTTGCGCCGAGCGTCACCGTGCCGCTGACCACCATCGTTCCGATTCTGTTCGTCGGTGGGGTCATCGTCTCCTCAATCGCAGCGGGTGGCGTATCTCGATCGATCATCGTCGGTTACCTGATCCTCACCGGATTGTTGCTCCTGGGCGTCGGCGTGGCCCGCCTGACGCGCGGCAAGATCGCGGCGATGATCGCAATCATCACCATCGGCGCCTTGGCGACAACACCGTGGTCCCCCATCGGTGATTTCGTCTCGAGCACCGTCGGGACTGTCGACTTTCTCTCGATCTGCACCCTCACCTTGACTGTCGCAGGTCTCAGCCTCGGCAAGGACCTTCCCTTGCTCAAGACGATCGGCTGGAAGATCGTGCCCGTCGGAATCGTCGCGATCCTCGCCTCTTACCTACTTTCCGTGGTCGTCGCGGAGTTCGCGCTGGGCCTCTGGCACTAGAACTGCACCCGAAGACGCTGAGAACCGAAGACACCGCGATCCGAAGACACAGAGAACCAAAGATGTTGAAAGGAAGCAATACCCATGTCCATCGCTGACACCCTCACCCACACAGACTCGGTTTCGAGCACGATCGAGAAGTGGGCATCACGCCTCATCGATGTCAGCCACACGATCCATGCTCACCCAGAGCTGGCATTCGAAGAGCATCGGGCGTCCGCCCTCTTGGCGGACGCCGCACAGGAAGCCGGCTTCACGGTTACTCGCGCCGCCTACGGCCTCGAGACGGCATTCGAAGCTGTGCGAGGCTCCGGCCCCTTCCGCGTCGTAGTCTGCGCTGAGTACGACGCCCTTCCCGACATCGGTCATGCGTGTGGACACAATGTCATCGCCGCTGCCGGACTGGGAGCAGCGATCGCGCTCGGAGAGGTCGCGGAGGAACACGGCCTGACCGTCGTCCTTCTCGGTACGCCGGCCGAAGAACATGGCGGCGGGAAAGTCTTGCTGCTCGAACGTGGCGCATGGGAGGGCGCGGCGATGTCGATCATGGTCCACGGTGCTGCAGGTGAAGACGTCAGTTGCACGGTCACCGGAACGCAGGCAGTCGACCGGTTCGACGTGACCTACACCGGACGAGCCGCACACGCGGCCGCTGCGCCACACAAGGGCATCAACGCAGGTGACGCCGCCACGATCGCCTTGGTCGCCATCGGACTTCTCCGTCAACAACTTCCGTCCGACGTCAGGCTCAACGCCTACGTCGAGCACGGCGGCGAAGCAACAAACATCATTCCGGCCTCGACGTTGGTGCGAGCGGAAGTTCGGGCCGCAGAACTCGACGTGCTGTTGGACGCCAAGCGTCGCATGCTCGCCTGCTTCGAGGGCGCAGCTGTGGCCAGCGACTGCTCCTGGTCGACCGAACGCGCCGAACCGCGCTACGAGGAGCTTGTTCAACATCGCGTGCTGGCGACGATCTGGGACGAGGAGATCGCGAGCCTGGGCCGCACCGCGGCCGCCCGAACTCCCCTGACCGGCGGCTCGACGGACATGGGCAACGTGTCGAAGGTGGTCCCCTCGATCCACCCGATGATCGCGTTGCGCGGCGTCACCGGAGTTCCTCACACTATCGAGTTTGCCGCTGATGCCCGCTCCGCAGCGGGCGACGAAGCTGTTCTGCACGGAGCAATCGCAATGGCGCGCACAGTGATCCGAGCCGCAACCGGGGACTCGCGCTCCAACCTCCTGACGATTGCGGCCCAGCGCGAGTCAGGAGCGACCACCGTCACGAGCGCCAAATGAGCACCACCGGCGTCTACGTTTCCGCTCTCGAATTCTTCTCCATCGGCATCGGACCCTCCAGTTCACACACGGTCGGTCCGATGCGCGCCGCCCACACTTTCGGCGGCGAGCTCTCCGCCGCCGGCTTGACCGCGTCGGTCGACCGAATTCGCTGCTACCTGCACGGCTCTCTCGCCGCCACCGGAATAGGTCACTGCACTCCCGACGCGGTGATTGCGGGACTTCGTGGGTTGGATCCTGAAACGTGCGAGCCGACCGACGTTCACGGGCGCTGGGCCGAACTGTCGGACGGCGGATCGGTGATGCTCGTCGGTGGCTCACTCGAACACGTAGTGTTCACTCGCGAGGACATGGTGTTCGAGCCACTCGTTCGCCGTCACGGGCACCCCAACTCGATGACACTGACAGCCTTCAAGGGTAACGAAATCGTCTGTACGAGTACATATCTGTCGATCGGTGGCGGATTCGTACTGCGCGCCGGAACGGAGACGCAAGCAAGCGCGCATTCGATCAACTCACGCTATCGAACCGCGAAAGAGCTACTGGCGGAATGCGGCTCCGGAACCATCGCCGAGCTGGCACTGTCGGACGAAATCGCGATGCATGGCCAGGATCGAGCATTCACCGGCATCGACGCGATCTGGTCCGCGATGCGCGCATGCATCGAACGCGGCACCCAGACCGAAGGTGTATTGCCCGGGCGTCTCGGAGTTCGCCGACGAGCACGGTCTGCGAACACTCAACTGGAACAACGTAACTGCGACCCCTCCTCACGCGAGTGGCTGACCGTCTACGCCATGGCGGTCAACGAAGAAAATGCAGCAGGTGGCCGCGTGGTAACGGCTCCGACGAACGGCGCTGCGGGCATCGTGCCGGCGGTGCTCTATCACCACATACGTGCGACGGGCGCCGGCGCTCACGACGTTCGAACCTTTCTCCTCACTGCTGCCGCAATCGGATCGATCATCAAGGCGAATGCCTCGATCTCGGGTGCGGAGGCGGGGTGCCAGGGTGAAGTCGGAGCTGCCTGCGCGATGGCGGCAGCCGGCTTGTGCGCTGTCATGGGCGGATCACCACGACAAATCGAGAATGCAGCTGAGATTGCCATGGAACACCATCTGGGGCTGACCTGCGATCCGGTTGGTGGCCTGGTCCAAATCCCCTGCATCGAACGAAATGCCGTAGCCGCCTCGACTGCAGTCACCGCAGCTCAGCTCGCATACCTGGGTGATGGGACGCATGTGGTGAGCCTCGATACCGTCATCGAAACCATGCGCCAAACCGGAAACGACATGTCCGTGCGTTACAAGGAAACCAGTGAAGGCGGACTCGCCGTCAATGTCGTCGAGTGCTGAGGGGATGTCGACGGCAGCGGCGACGGCGGGCGGACGCCATCGCCGGAAATATCATCCTCTCGAACGATGAAGTCCGGTGTACCGATTTCTACACTCGTTGACATGACTTTGTGGACGGTGACCAGATGATCGCTCATCACGCTGGAGGAATCCCACTGCACAACTCTCCACTGCACAACACCGCGGGGCCGTCGCGCTCGACGCAGTCCTCCGGTCGCAAGATCGCCACGTTGATCGCGTTGGTCGCCGGTTTCTCCGCTGCCTTCGTTCTCGCCCCGGGCATGCTGACGAGTAGGCCGGGCGATGGGTACGCAGGCGAGGGGGAACTCGTCGAGACGGTCCGCGCCGCGTTCGTCGAATACTGGAGTTCCGGTGCCCAAGCCTTCTCTCCGAGCTTGGAGTCCGCTGTCGACTACTGGCTGCGTTACCACGTGGCCAAGGCTGTGATCGCGGTAATCCTGCTGACGGTTCTGTTCGCACTCGGCCGCATGCTCAAGGCGTCGTTCGTGAACGCCGGCCCTCTGACGACTGGAAAGAAACTCGCATTCGTCTCGGCGGGAGGCCTGGTCGCGCTCCTCGCACTGTTCTCTTCGGTACTCGTGATGGCAAATGTCCAAGGTGTTGTCGCACCCTTCTCTTCGCTGATCTCGATGTTGCCCGTGGCCCAGACGGATGGGGCACTCTCCGAAACTGTCGGGCAGGTCCGACAACAGCTCGCTCAGTCGACGGGCACCGGAAATCAGCAAAGTCCCGCCCTCGAACTGATGATCAGCGACTTCGCGCGGTATCACTTGGCCATGGCGGTGATCGCGCTGATCGCGGCAGCAATATCACTGGCCGTGGCTGTGGTCGTGTGGGCACGCTTCGCGAGAACGGCACGATCCGACAGGCGGACGAGATTCATGTCGGGGTCGATAGGTCTTCTCACTGCACTGTTCACGCTGGGATTGATCGTTGTCGGCGTAGCAAATATGGGCACCGCGGCAGACCCCGCACTGGCCCTGGCGGCGTTCTTCGACGGCGGGCTCTGACCCAAGTCAAGGGTTCAGACCAGGGTTCCGTAGTCCCCCGGTACCGGTTGAGGAGGTACCTGGGGACTGCGTCTGCCGTACCCGGGGTCGATGTGTGAGTGCCCTCGGACAGGCAGAGTTCGACTCATGAAAACCGGAGCAAGACGCATCATGCTTGTCGGCCTGTGCAGCGCCATGGTTGCCGGCGCTGTAATCAGCTGCAGCACGGACAAATCCGCAGACAATCCCACATCCACCACTGACAAGGTCATGGACTCTGCCATCACCGGCCAGCTCGATTCGATCATCGACGCTGCGGTGAATTCGACGGGGATTCCCGGTGCGATGGTGGGCATTTGGGGACCCGACGGCAACTATGTGAAGGTTGCAGGAGTCGCCGACACTGCAACCAAGGCACCGATGGAGACCGACTTCTACCACCGGATCGGTAGCGTCACCAAGACATTTACCGTCACCGCCCTGCTGCAATTGGTCGACGAGGGAAAGATCGGTCTCGACGATCCGATCTCCCAGTACGTCGACGGGGTCATGGAAGGTGATGCGATCAGCTTGCGTCATCTGGCAGGGATGCGCAGCGGCCTCGTGGACTACACGACGTCTGAACAGTTTGTGATGGAATATCTTTCGGATCCTCGCCGAACTTTCACACCGGAGGAACTCGTCGGATACGTCAAGGACCTCCCACTCCAACTTCGACCAGGGACCACCGTCGACTACTCGAACACCAACACTATTCTGCTGGGAATGGTGATCGAAAAGGTCTCCGGCTCAAAACTGTCGGACGTCATCGACACCAAGATCACGACACCACTCGGCATGGAGCACACAAGCTTTCCCACGACCAACGCGTTCCCGACACCACACGCACAGGGGTACACCAACCAAACGCTCGACGAATCCGTGACCGCGGCGACGGACTGGAATCCGTCGTGGGGCGGCGCCGCGGGTGCAATGATCTCGTCGTTGGACGACATGCGCATCTGGGTTCCGGCGCTGGCCAAGGGCGATCTCCTCACCGACGACACTCAGAAGCAGCGCCTGCAAACCGTGAACTTGAGCGAAGGGGACGACAGCTCCGGCTACGGACTCGGATTGTTCAACAGCGGTGGCTGGATCGGTCACAACGGAAGCCTGCCCGGCTACAAGACAGTCTCGGTCTACTTGCCCGAGAAGGACACCACCCTGGTCGTCTTCATCAACACCGACATCGACGGCGAGACTGATCTGACCAGCGCATTGATGGCACCGATCACCAAGTTGATCAGCCCCGACAACGTCTACGGCTGATCACCTCAGGTCCGATCCACAATTCGGACAAAAGTGACATACCGGGTTCGATCTGTCGATAAGCTCGACCGTCGGCAGATCGAAACCCGAAAGAGGCGCTCATGGGATCGTTGAACGACTGGCTACTCAACAGCGACAGCCCGCTCGTGGGCATAGTCGGCGGCATCCTGCTGACGATCGCAATGCTCTCCGGCGGTACGGGCATGTAGCCCATTCACATCAGCATGTGATTCGTGACATCTTCACGTGACTCAACGAACATGTTCGTTACGAACATGTTCGTGTACCGTGAAAATATGCCCAATCAGCCAGCAAGTCCATCGAGCCGACGCAATCGTCCGGCCAAACCCGCTCTGACACGCGAGGGCATCGTCAGTACCGCGGTGAAAATCTTGCGGTCGGAGGGGTTGCAGAAGTTGACCATGCGTCGACTCGCCCTCGAACTCGACACCGGGCCGGCGTCGCTGTACGTGTACGTTCAAAATACCGCCGAATTGCACGCCGCCGTTCTGGACGAACTGCTCGGAGTCGTGGACCTCGCCGAAAATTCCTCCGGCACTTGGCAAGCGCGCCTCGAACGGGTGCTGACGTCCTACACGGCCATACTGTTCGATCATCCCGGCCTTGCCCAGTCGGTTCTCGTTTCCCGGCCCAGCGGAGTTCACTACGTACGCCTGCTCGAGCGCCTGCTGGCATTGCTCGACGAAGGCGAAGTCCCTTCGGGTCAAGCCGCGTGGGGCGTGGACTTGCTGCTGCAGTACGCGACGTCCACTGCTGCCGAACACTCGGCGCCGAACAATTCCGCCGACTCGGATGCCCAATGGAGCGCGTTGACCGACGCAATCCGGAACGCAAACCCGCAGACGCACCCACTCGTCGCAGGCCATGCAACAGCTCTACTTGCCGGTGAACCCACCGCGCGCCTCTCCTGGGGATTCCGCACGCTCATCACGGGCATCGAGAACACCCCACTCACTTCTTAGGAACCCACCATGAACCACTACCCCATCGCAATCATCGGCGCCGGCCTCGGCGGCATCACCCTCGCCCGAGTCCTCCATCTCCGCGGAATCGATTCGGCGGTATTCGATTTCGAATCCGGACCAACAGCTCGGACCCAAGGCGGGATGCTCGACATCCACGAAGACTCGGGCCAGATCGCGCTTCGTGCCGCAGGCCTCTACGACGAGTTCCGCGCACTCGTTCATCAAGGCGGCGAAGAGACACGCGTCCTCGATCGAAATGCCGTCGTGCACCTGAGCGAGCAGGACACCGGAGACGGCGACCGCCCGGAAATCGACCGCGGCCAGCTGCGTGACCTACTGCTCAGCTCTATTCCGAAAGAAACAATCCACTGGGGAGCAAAGGTCCGCAGTGCCCATCCGTTGCCGGACCGTCGACACGAGGTCCACCTCACGGATGGCACCCACTTCACCACCGATCTCCTGGTCGGCGCCGACGGCGCGTGGTCGAAAATTCGCCCACTGGTTTCAAACGCCACTCCTGCCTATACCGGAGTATCTTTCGTGGAGTTCGACCTTCACGACGCCGACAACCAGCACGCGAAGGCCGCTGAAACAGTAGGCGGCGGAATGATGTTCGCGCTCAGCGCCGACAAGGGCTTCCTTGCCCACCGTGAGACCGACAACAGTCTGCACATCTACGCCGCCCTGCGAGTTCCCGAGAACTGGTCAGCGAGTGTCGACTTCTCCGACGATCATATTGCGAAGAAGATTCTGCTGGAACACTTCTCGGACTGGGACGAGTCGCTGCGGTCACTGATCGTCGAAGCGGACAGCTCGCTGACCCCTCGCCCCATCCATGCTCTTCCCATCGGGCACAGTTGGAGCCGTACTCCCGGGGTCACTCTGCTCGGGGACGCAGCGCATGTCATGTCGCCGTTTGCCGGAGAGGGCGCGAACCTGGCAATGCTCGACGGCGCCGAACTCGGCGAGGCGATCGCATCACATAGCGGCACGGAGGAAGGACTTGCTGCCTACGAAGAACGACTCTTCCCACGCAGCGCCGCATCGGCACAACAGTCGGCTGACGGTCTGGACATGTGCTTCGGCGAGAACGCACCCCAGGGGCTCCTGGACATGTTCAACTCACAACCGTGACCTGACGAATTCGGATCAGGTCGTCATGCCTCGAGGGCAAGCGACGAAGACAAACCACGGTGGGCTTCGACTTCATCGAGCAGTTGGTGGGCTTTCTGCTCGACCACGGACAGTGCATCGGCGCCGGCGACCCACCGACGCGGGGGTAGCGGCGAATCGACAAGTGCCACAAGTGCCGCGGCAAGTTTCACCGGATCCCCACCCTGGGCACCGTTCATGCTCTTCCACGCTTCGACGGTCTTGCCAGTCCGGGCGTCGTAATCGTCTATCGACAATTCAGGCCAGATCGACGACGCACCCTCGACAAGCAGTTCGGTCCGGAAGAATCCCGGCTCCACGATCGTCGTCCCGATTCCGTACGGTTCGACGTCGAATCGCAATGATTCCATCCAGCCCTCCAGCGCAAATTTCGACGCGGCGTAGGCTGCGCAAAACTCCTGACCAACCAGGCCCGCAAGCGAACTGACAGTCACGACATGTCCACTCCGTTGCCTACGCATCACCGGCAACACCGCCCGTGTCACATTGATCGGCCCGAAAAAGTTGGTCTCCATCTGAGCGCGAAGTTGCGCCGGACTGACAACCTCGAAGAACCCGGCGTAGAAGTTTCCGGCGTTGTTCACCAGCACATCGATTCCACCGAATCGCGCAACTGCCGTGTCCACCGCAGCATATGCGGCTTGTTCGTCGGTGATGTCCAAGGCAATCACCAACAGGTCGTCATGCTCACCGATCGCTGCAGAAACACGGTCCGCATCACGCCCCGTTGCCACCACCGCGTGCCCGCCGGCAAGAGCCGCCTGAGCAATGTCGACTCCCATGCCCCGGCCTGCGCCGGTTACGAACCAGACTTTCTTGTCACCCATGTTCACTGTCCTCCCGTTTGATGGAGTCCAGTACAGAACAGATTCCACGGGCCTGGGAGTGCCTATCGTTCCCGGTAACAGCAGACCCCCTCGGCGCCCCTCCTACTCGCGAAGAGTCGTCAAGAAGGCAATACGGTCACCACGGTAGAGCGAGCGAACCCGCTCGATCGGCACACCATCCGGGTCGACAGACGTGCGGTGCAGTAGAAGCATCGGCATCGAGGTGGTGGACTCGACGAGGGTTGCCTCCCGCGGTGAGGCAAGTACCGTCTCGATCCGTTCGGTTGCGGAGGCGAAGACCACGCCGATCGAGCGAATGGCCGCGTAGAGCGATGTCGTCGCGTCGAAAGCGTCGAGCATTTCACCGAACCTGCTGTCCGGCAGGAAGGTTGATTCGAGTCCGATCTTCTCACCGTCGGCGAAGAGGACACGCTCGAGATGAACGACGCTGTCGCCCAACTCGATACCCAACTCCGTGGCGAGACCGTCGTCGGCCGACATTCGTTCGAACGTCACAACCTTACGACTGGGCACTCGCCCAGCACTCAGTGCGCCTTCGGTATAAGAACGAATCGAGAGCGGCTGAACCAACTTCGGACTCGCGACGACAGTGCCCCGCCCCCGCCGCTCGATCCGTCCTTCGACAAGCAGATCACGAAGCGCTTGACGGACCGTCTCGCGAGCGACAGTGAAACGTGCCGCCAATTCCCGCTCGGACGGGACTGCGTCGCCCTCCTCGAGCCCACTGAGAATGGTCTCGATCTCGGTGCGCACCCGGTAGTACTTCAGCTCCGGTTCGATCACGACGCTCGAGGTCCCCGGCCCGGTGGACGTCTGCTGATTCATGGCGCAAGCGTACAAGAATTCGGTCTATACCAATTGTTAACCTTGAGTTCGTCTCGATTCCCCCTATTGGTCTAGACCAAACGTCACTATCTCTACATGCGAATTTTGATTGTGGGCGGAGGAATCCTCGGAACGGCGCACGCCGACGAGGCAATCCGCCGGGGACACGACGTCATCCATCTCGAACGCGAGCCCGAAGCCCGCGGTGCAACGGTACGGAACTTCGGATTGGTCTGGGTATCCGGGCGCGCTCCGCACGAACTCGAAGCCGCGCTGCGTTCGCGCGAGCTGTGGGCGGACCTTGCCGCCCGTGTCCCCGGCGTCGGATACCGCCCGGCCGGCTCCATCACCCTCATGCGCACCGAGGAGGAGGTCGCAGTCGCGCAGGAAGCATTCGCTCGGCCGGACGCCGACAACCGAGGGTTCGCACTTCTCGATCCCGACGCCGTTCGCGTCGTCAACCCCGCGCTCCGGGGCAAGTTTCTCGGCGGACTGCACTGCACCCTGGACGCCGCTGTCGAGTCACGGCAAGCGCTCCCCGCCATCCGTTCTTACCTCGAATCCACCGGCCGTTACACCTTCCACGCCGGAACGGAAGCCCGCGAGATCACGACGAACACCCCCGGCGTACACATCCGCGACGATCGCGGTCGCAACTTCGACGCCGATCTCGTGATCGTCTGCCCCGGAGCAACACTCGGCGGATTGGCCCGCGATCTCGCCGGCGATCTCCCGTTGCGACGTGTGCGCCTGCAGATGATGCAGACCGCCCCACTCGGCGAAAAGCTCACCACCGCAATCGCTGACGGTGACAGCTTCCGCTACTACCCCGGTTTCGCCGGATCTGCCCTCGATCACCTTCGCACGGTGCAGCCACAGGAACCGACTGCCGAGGAGCACCGCATGCAACTCCTGTGCGTGCAGCGCTTGCACGGCGGTCTGACCATCGGTGACACCCACGAATACGAGGAGCCCTTCGACTTCGACGTCGACGAGGCGCCCTATCGCCATCTGTCCGGAGTGGTGGAAATACTTCTGGGGCGCGATCTTCCGCCCATCGTCAAGCGATGGGCGGGCGTCTACAGCCAGTGCCTCGACCCCTCACAACTTGTTCACCGCGCACAAGCCGCCGACAACGTCTGGGTGGTTGCCGGTCCCGGTGGCCGCGGCATGACGCTCGGCCCGGCACTGGCGGAACAAACCGCCGACCAGCTCGGTCTCTGAATCCTTCCGACAAGAAAGACTTCTCATGTCTCCCATCACCCTTGCCGTTCTCGACATGGCCGGCACCACCGTCGCCGACGACGGACTGGTTCTTCGCGCGTTCGCCGCCGCTGCCGAAGCCGGCGGACTGCCTGCCGAAGGCCCGGAAGCCGACGCCGCTCGCCAGTACGTCCTCGACACCATGGGCCAGTCGAAGATCGTCGTGTTCCGGGCGATCTTCGGTGACGAGAACCGCGCCCAGGCCGCGAACGCCGCATTCGAAACCACTTACGATTCCCTCATCGACCAGGGGCTGGCCGAGCCGATCCCTGGCGCGGAGAAGGCGATCACCACACTGCGCGAGGCCGGCATCAAAGTTGCCTTGACCACCGGGTTCAGCCGATCGACGCAGGACAAACTCCTCGTCGCGCTCGGCTGGGAAACCCTCGCCGATCTCACCCTCTCCCCCGCCGAGGCCGGTCGCGGTCGACCGTACCCGGACCTGATTCTGACTGCCCTGCTCAAACTTTCGATCGACGACGTCCACCAGATCGCCGTACTCGGCGACACGTCCAACGACGTGCTCAGCGGCATTCGTTCCGGCGCATCCATCGTCGCCGGAACTCTGACCGGCGCACACGACGAGCAACAGCTTCGCGACGCCGGAGCCACCCACATCGTCCCGTCGGTGACGGAGTTCGCCGAACTCCTCACCCACTCCTGATCTCACCTCCGAAAAAGGAATCGTCATGCGTCTACGCCCGAGCATCGCTGCGGCCGCTCTCGCCGTGTCCGTCCTTTCGTTCACCACCGCCTGCGGTGGCACCGGCACTGCTGCCGGATCAGACACCGAAACCGTCACCGTCTACAGCGCCGACGGTCTGTCCGGTTGGTACAAGGGAAGATTCGACGCCTTCACCGCGCAGACCGGTATCGCCGTCAACCTCGTGGAAGCCGGATCCGGCGAGGTCGTCTCGCGGGTCGAGAAAGAACAGTCCAACCCACAGGCGGACGTGATCATCACGCTGCCGCCGTTCATCCAGAAGGCCGACGCCCAAGGTCTGCTCGAGCCCAGCGGAATCGACACCTCCGCCGTTCCCGCGGACGAGAAGGACGACGCCGGCAAATACGTACCCGTCGTCGAGAATTACCTCTCGTTCATCGCCAATCCGACTGCGTCACCCGCCCCACAATCTTGGGACGACCTGCTCACTGATCAGTTCAAGGGCAAGTTGCAGTACTCCACGCCCGGCCAGGCCGGCGACGGTACCGCGGTGTTGTTGCTGCTCCAGCATCTGATGGGCAAGGAAGGCGCACTCGACTACCTCGGAAAGCTCCAGGCCAACAACGTCGGTCCCTCGTCCTCCACCGGAAAGCTCCAGCCCAAGGTCAGCAACGGAGAACTCCTGGTCGCCAACGGTGACGTCCAGATGAACCTCGCCTCCATCGCCGACGACGGCTCGAAGTTCGACATCTTCTTCCCCGCGGGAGCCGACGGCACTCGCACCACCATTGCACTGCCCTACGTGATGGGCCTCGCCAAGAGCGCACCGAGCAGCGAACAAGCCAAGAAGTTGATGGAGTTCCTGCTCTCCGAAGAATCCCAGAAGACCGTCGCCACCGATGCACTCGGCGTATCGGTCCGCGAGGACGTCCGAAGCAGTGCCGGTGAATCGACCGACAAGAACACGCCGTCGGGAGTTCTACAGGGCGTCAACGTGTGGACCCCGAACTGGAACGACGTCCTCAGCTCGCTCGACGCCGACATCGCCGCTTACCAGAAAGCCACCGGGAGCTGATCATGGCAAGAACCAGACTGGGGCGGACGCTCCCCGAGACCGTCGGTGTTCACGGAGCGATCGAACATTCCGCTCCGGCCATCACCTTCGATCGCGTCAACGTCGCCTACGGCCGCGGGAAGACCGCAACCCATGCACTCGTCGATTTCAATCTGCGAGTGGCACCGGGTGAAACTGTGGCACTGCTGGGGCCCAGTGGATCCGGCAAGTCGACCGCTCTGAAGGCCCTCGCGGGATTTGTCCGCCCCACGTCCGGTTCCGTCAAGCTCGGCACCCGAGACGTCACCAATCTGCCTCCCGCACAACGCGGTATCGGCGTCGTCGTTCAGTCGTACGCACTCTTCCCGCACATGCGAGTTTCCGAGAACGTAGCCTTCGGACTCCGAGCCCATCGCGTGCCGCGGTCGGAGATCGGCCCTCGCGTAGCCGAAGCCCTCGACATGGTCGGGATGTCGGCGTACGGAAAGCGCCTTCCCCGTGAGCTTTCCGGCGGTCAACAGCAGCGAATCGCAATCGCCCGAGCCTTGGCAATTCGCCCTGGAGTACTCCTCCTCGACGAACCACTGGCCGCCCTGGATGCGCAACTTCGCGAGAGCATGCTCGGCGAACTGGCGAGACTGCGCGCCGCACTACCTGACACAGCCATGCTCTATGTGACGCACGATCAGAGTGAAGCCCTGGCGCTCGCAGACCGAATCGCAGTGATGCGCAACGCCAGACTCGCGGACATCGACACCGCCGAGGCCTTGTGGAAACGCCCGCCGTCCAGCTTCACCGCGGCCTTCCTCGGGGGTGCCAACCTGCTGCCCTGCACCGTCACACGCGTCATCGGCACCTCCGCACTGGTCTCGATCGGTGGCACGCCGTTCACCGCTCACGCCCCGCAGCCCGAGATCGGGCACATCGAATGGGAGTCCGACATGGACGCCTACCTGTGTGTTCGTCCACACGCGGTAGGCGTAACCGGCGTCGGCGCACGAGGATCATTCCCGGCGCGCATCGTCTCGAGCGTCTGGCGCGGTTCCACGACGCGACTGACGCTGGCTGTCCGTGGCCTCGACGACGTCCGCGTCGACGTGGATGTTCCAGGGCACGACGAACGACCGGTCGACACCGAAGTGGGCGTCGTCTTGCCCACGGACGGCAGTGTCCTGGTGCCGGCGGATCGCCACCCATGACGACAACCTTGGAACGCCCTGAAACCGCTGTGCCCCAGCACAAAGACCCCATCCCCTGGCGCCGGATCGGGTGGACGCTACCGCCACTGCTTCTTGTCCTCGTGTTTGCTGTCTATCCCACTGCGCGTGTCCTCACGGAATCGCTGAGCACCGGAAGCGGCACCGGGTTGTCCACGTGGTCCTCCGTGCTCGGTTCGGAACTGTTCCGAACCGCACTGTGGCGGACCATCCAGATCGCCGTGGCGTCGACTCTGGGGTGCCTGATCCTGGGAACCTTCCTCGCCTTGGTGCTTGCCTTCGTTCCATTCGCCGGATCCAAGGTGGTGGGGCGATTGATCGACACCGTGCTCGCCCTGCCGTCATTCCTGATCACGCTGGCGTTCACGTTTCTGTACGGCACGGCCGGCGCCGTCAACGCCTTGATCATCAGCATCACCGGCGACGCGAGCGGCCCGCTAAATTTCCTGAACACTCCGTTCGGAGTCATCGCGGCCGAAATCACCTTCTTCACACCCTTTGTCGTGCGTCCGCTATTGGCCGCGTTCACCCAGATTCCGCGTGAACAGCTCGACGTTGCAGCCAGTCTCGGCGCGTCACCCGTCCGAGTTCTGCGGCAGGTGGTGATGCCGGAAGCGTGGCCAGCCCTCCTGGCCGGTGGATCGCTCGTACTTCTGATGACACTGAATGAATTCGGCATCGTGCTCTTCACCGGAGCAAAAGACGTCGTAACTCTTCCGGTCCTCATCTACACCCGCGGCATCGTCACCTTCGACTTGCCCGGCGCGGCAGTGATCGCGACGGTCCAGGTCGCACTCTCACTCGGCCTGTACTGCCTCTACCGATTCACCTTCAACAGATTGATGGGAGGAAGCCGTGCTGCTGTGGACACGAAGCTCTAGGGCTCTCGTACTCGGATTCTTCACCCTCGTCGTCGCGGTGGTTTTTGTCGCGCCCATCGCCACCGTCGTCGCAGCTGCCTTGGCCGGATCGTGGACCGGTCCACTTCCGTCGAATCTCGGCGGCAAGAACTTCTCCACGGCGCTGTCCGACGAGAACTTCGCCAGCCTGATCGTCAGTTTGCAGACTGCGTTCATCTCGGGAGCACTGGCATTGATCGTCGGAACGTGGGCCGCGCTGGCCTCTCGTGAGGCACCGATGTGGCTGCGGCGCATCACCGATGCCGTATTCCATTTACCGATTGCGGTTCCGTCGGTCGCGATCGGCTTGGGTCTGCTCATCACTTTCAACGAGCGCCCACTACTGCTCGGCGGCACCAAATGGATCGTGATCCTCGCTCACACGGTTCTCGTGCTTGCCTTTGCCTTCAGTTCCGTATCGGCCGCGCTCGAACGGCTCGATCCCGCCTACCGTCAAGCTGCCGAATCACTCGGCGCCGGCCCAGTGCGGGTGCTGACGCGGGTGACGCTACCGCTGCTGCTCCCAGCGTTGGGTGCGGCCGCCGGGCTTTCCATCGCACTGTCGATGGGTGAGCTGGGCGCAACGGTCATGGTCTACCCGGCGACATGGAAGACCTTGCCGGTCAGCATCTTCGGACTCACCGACCGCGGCCAGGTATTTCTTGCCGCAGCAAATACGACACTGCTGCTTGCAGTTACCCTGATCGCCCTCATGGTGGTCGGCAGAATCCGTCGGCGCTGACCTTGCTGTGCGCCTTTATTAACCGCCCGCGGTTAATAAAGGCGCACAGCAAGGGGTTTATCCCTTCCGCAAGATGTACCGCTGAACCTTGCCGCTCGGGGTCTTGGGAAGGTTCGGAACAAAGTGCACTGTGCGTGGGTACGCGTGCGCTGCAAACTTCTTCTTCACCAGGGTTTGCAGTTCCTTCTCGAGTTCGTCGTCACCGTCGACACCTTCGCGAAGTACGACGAACGCTTCGAGGACCTCACCGCGCAACTCGTCGGGCATGCCCACCACTGCCGCCTCGATGACGTGCTCGTGCATGACCAGCACGCTCTCGACGTCGAAGGGACCGATGCGGTAGCCCGCCATGATGATGACGTCGTCGTCGCGCGAGGAGAAGAAGAAGAATCCGTCCTCGTCCGTCATTCCGGCGTCACCGGTGATGTACCAGCGACCGTCTTCGCTGAATCGCTGCTTCGTCTTCTCCGGCGCATCGACGTATCCGGTGAACCACATCAACGGGCTGTTGTGAGTATCGATCGCCACGCGTCCCTGAGTGCGAGCCGGTGCGATGTCATCCGAATTGTCCTCCAGCACAGCGGCAGACCAGCCCGGCAACGGACGACCCATGGATCCTGGACGGACGTCCTCGCGGAGTCCGTCGGCCCAGGCGTTGACGATGAACATGCCGTGCTCGGTCTGGCCGTAGTGATCACGAACCTCGACGCCCAACGAGTTCTTCGACCACGCAACAACATCCGGAGTCAAGGGCTCACCGGCCGAGGACGCGCGGCGAAGCGAGATGCCTTCCGGAACGGGTGCCTTGTCGGCACGCAGACTGCGGTACACGGTCGGAGCAGCGGCAAAATTGGTGACACCGAACTTCTCGATGATCTGCCACGTCAGCGGCGCGGAGAATCCGGCGTGCAGCAGAATGCTTCGCGTTCCCGCGGCAAGCGGACCGAGCAACGCGTAGTACAGCCCGTACGCCCAGCCCGGGTCTGCGGCGTTCCAGAACACGTCGTCCTGACGGACGTCGAGGCCGAACTCCTGGTAGGCGTGGAACGACGCGAGCGCGCGCACCGGAACCGGCACGCCCTTGGGTGTCCCCGTGGTGCCACTGGTGAACAACTGCACCATCGGTGCGTTGCCGCCGACTGCCTGAGCAGCGCCCTTCGGGTCTTCGGCATCCTGAGCTGCGACAAGTGCATCGAAGTCCAACTCGTCACCGGCCGCGCCGCCCGCGACGATGACCTGCCACGCTGCGTCGGCGGGGATGTCCTCGCCCGGCGCGAGCTTGTCGAGCTGATTGGCGTCGGAAACGACCACCTTCGCGCCACTGGCCGTCAAGCGGAAAGCGATGGCCGGCGAAGCGAACGCCGTGAACAAGGGCACGTGGACCGCGCCCCGGCGCCAGATTCCGAGGAGCGCGACCACGAGGTCCGCAGACTTGCCCATCAAGGTCGCGACGTTGTCACCCGGCTCGACTCCGAGGCCGGCCAGAGCTGCCGCGAAACGCGCGGACTGCTCACGTAGATGACCGTAAGTGAGGTCCACCGAGCTAAGGTCTGCTTCGACGACGGTGAATGCAACGCCATCCGCGGGATGCCGATCGCAGAGCAATTCTGCGGCGCTGGCATGCGGGGTGTCGTACTGGTCCAGCAGCTCGCGCACCCGTGCGGTGGGATCGGTGCTCATCAACTTGCTCCTTATCGATCGTCGTATGGTTGGCCCGACCGGTTACGTTGGCGGCTCGTCATACGTACTGTTCACCCCCTATGATCTAGCTCACAAGAGAACTTCACTACCCCCAGAAAGGGGTACCTGCGTGAATCGACATGCTTCGTCACTTCTGCGTCCCCGCGACGGGGACGCTATGCGAGGTGAACTCCGAACAATTGCAGCTCAGGGCGTTGTTCCCGTGCTGTTCGGAGGCGAGGTCCAGGACGGAACCCTGCACCTGAGCGAATTCGTCGGCACCCGCACCAACAATCTCAAGGGCTTGGCCATCCCGCCGCGCTCGGGCATGGGCGGACGCGTCGTCGCCCAGGGTTCACCGATCACCGTCAACGATTACGGCAATTCGCAGTCCATCACGCATCACTTCGACCGGCCTGTTCTCAGTGAGGGCCTGCATTCGATCATCGCCGTTCCGGTCATGGTGTCCGGCAAATCGCGCGCGGTCCTCTACGCCGCGATCCGCGATTCCGCTCCCCTCGGCGATCGCACAGCAGACGTCATGGTCAGCGCGTCCCGGCGCCTCGGGATGGAGTTCGCCATCCGCGACGAGGTCGATCGTCGCCTGCAACTACTTCAGGCCGCCGCCGCGACCACCGCCGACGGTATGTCTTCGGAAGAGATCCGCGGAGTCCACGCCGAACTACGCAGTGTCGCCCAGACCGTGACCGACACCGACTTGCAGACCAAGCTTCGCGGACTTTCCCAGCGTTTGGCCAACTTGCTGCGGCCTACCGCCGACGCCGAATCCGACGTCGCGCTCACCCCGCGTGAAGTGGACGTTCTCTCGCAAGTCGCACTCGGCTGCACCAACATCGAAGCCGGCCAAAGGCTTTCCCTTCGACCTGAAACAGTCAAGAGCTATCTGCGGAGCGCGATGGGAAAGCTGGACGCGAGCTCACGCCACGAAGCCGTGGTTACCGCCCGCAGGTTGGGACTGCTCCCCTGAGGGGTCAGTAGCCTTCCGGCAGGGCGGTGAGCATGTCGCGGGTGACTGCGACGGCGTTGTCCGAACTTCCGCCCCGCACAACCAGAGTGGCGAAGGCCAGGTTGCCGCGATAGCCGACGAACCACGCATGCGATCCCCCGTCGACCTCGGCTTCACCGGTCTTGCCGTACACCTCACCCTGATCTTCGACGCGTTCTGCAGTACCGCTCGTGACCACGAGCCGCATCATGCCGCGCAGGCCGTCGACCATGGCAGGCGTGATCGCCGGGCGCTCACCGTCGATGGTGGTTTCGCGCCCTGAAATCAGTTGCGGCACCGGAGTCGAACCGTTCGCGACCGTCGCAGCAGCCATCGCCATTCCGAACGGACTGACCACAACCTTGCCCTGACCGAACCCGTCTTCGGTCCGCTGGACCAGGTCCGACGCCGGCGGCACAGAACCGGAATCGATCGGCAATCCCACCACGTTGTAGTCCTGGCCGATGCCGAACTGCGCTGCCGCAGTGGTCAACGTGTCTGCCTGCATCTCGCTGGCCAACTTGGCGAAGGACGTGTTGCACGAACGCGCGAAGGCCGTTGCCATCGGCACCGTGCCGAGTGCGAACTCGTTGTAGTTGGGGACGCTGCGCTCGCCGATCTCGATTCGGCCCGGGCATGGCACCATCGTGTCGGGGGTCGCCTGACCGGTCGAAATTGCCGCACCTGCCGTGATGATCTTGAAGGTCGAACCAGGCGGGTACTGACCCATCGTCGCGACCGGCCCGTCGCGGTCAGCTGCCTTGTTCTGCGCGACGGCCAGGATCGCGCCACTCGACGGTTCGATCACCACCATCATCGCCTGATCCTTGTTCACGTTCACCGCGCGCTGAGCAGCGATCTGGATGTTGCGGTCCAGACTGATACTGAACGACGGAACCGGTTGTGGCGCAGTCTCGGTCAACACGTCGGTGTCGACGCCGTTCTGGTTGACAGTGACGACACTCCAGCCGGCTTTGCCGTCGACCTCGTCGATGATCGTCTTCTTGATCTGCCCGAGAAGGTCAGGCGCGAACTCCGGGTCGGTCGACACGAGATCCGATTCGTCCGATACCGATACTCCCGATATCGCACCCAACTGCGCCGAAACTTGGTCGTAGTCGTCACTGCGCAGCCGCGTCACCAGATAGTCACCCTTGACGGCCGTCGAGGATTCGGCGATCGACTGACCCGTCAGCGACGCATCGAACCGCCCGAGAACACTTGCGAGACTGTTCGCGGAACCTATGATGTCGTTGCTCTTGGAGCGATCGAACTTCACTCGGTAGACGATTCCCGGCACCAGGACGTCGGTCCCCGAATGCTCGTTGACCCGCGCTCGCGGCGCCGCGGTTGCCCGCAACGACATCGTCTGCTTGTCACCGA
Source organism: Rhodococcus sp. WS1 (assembly GCF_003797745.1). Taxonomy (NCBI): domain Bacteria; kingdom Bacillati; phylum Actinomycetota; class Actinomycetes; order Mycobacteriales; family Nocardiaceae; genus Rhodococcus; species Rhodococcus sp. WS1. Next base: position 764,683 of record NZ_RKLZ01000001.1, read on the forward strand.
GGCGCGGATGAACGTCCGTCGAACTCCAACGGACGGACCAGTCGCCGTCCTTGCGTCCCATCTGCAGCTCGCCGTCGTACGTCCAGACGCGGTCTTTCGGCAGGTGCCACTCGTAGGTGTAGCCGACCGTCGCAGTGTCACCGTTCATCTTCACCGACGTGGTCTCGGCAGTCATCGACTCCGCCTGAAGCGCATCCCAGGTGTCACTCAATACAGGACCCGCGGAATCAGGCCGGTCCGTCATTTTTGCTGCCTCGTCGATGTCCCTGTTACCGAACGCACTCAGGAACTGCTGCGCGACGGGCTCGGGGCCGGCGGGTTTCGGAGTACACGAACTGATCCCCACCGCCAAAAAAATCACGGTGCAGGAGGCCAACAGTTGGGCCGAGCGACTACGAGAGAAATGCCGAGTGTTCATCGAGCCCCATAGTAGGGCGACAAATGCTCCACCCAGCGTAGGCGCGACCATTGCACGCAGCTTGGACGCTCAGTCGAGCAGCACCGTCGAGAAGGTCGCGACCTGCCGGAACCCCACCCGCGAATAGGTCGACCGCGCAATCGTATTGAAGCTGTTGACGTACAGGCTCGCAATGCGACCGGTCGCCATGATCGACTCCGCTACAGCCGCTGTACCGGTCACGCCGAAGCCCTGCCCACGAAATTCCGGGTTGACCCACACGCCCTGAATCTGGCCACAGCGAGCAGACATCGAACCGACCTCCGCCTTGAAAACGACCTGGCCGTCCTCGATATGCGCCCATGCTCGACCTGCGGCGATCAGGCTTGCCACACGATGTCGATATCCGCGCCCACCGTCGTTTGCACGCGGATCGACGCCAACCTCTTCGATGAACATCGCGATCGCGGCAGGCAGATAGATCTCGAGTTCGTCCGAGCGAACCTGCCGGACCAGTGGATCCGACGGGCATGCCAGCGGCTCGGATACCGCGAGCAACGGCTGTTCGGGGCGAACCTCCCGCGCAGTTCCCCAATCGAGCTCGAGCATCTCCCACAGCGGCAACGCCAATTCGGCGCGACCGACCACCGACGAGCACATGCGCGGAATCCGACAGGCGCGGTCAGCGAATGCCCGAATGTCATCCGGATCGCCTCGAAGTGGAACCAGATTTGCCCCGGCAAAGCACAGCGAGGACAACGGCCCGCCTCGACTCCACAGCTCGCCGTGAATCATTCGTGGGTCGACACCGCATTCTTCGACGCGCGCGGCAATCATGCAGGCGGCCACCGGATCGGCGTCGAGTACCCGTCGGACGTCTTCGAGATCTCGACTTCCGACCTGCTTGGCTCCGAGGAGTTTGAGCATCCGTCAACCCCCTCGACTCGACTGCGCGTCCACGAATATCACTACCCGATCATGATGCACTCAGATTGCCACGAACCTGACACCGACGGGGAAGATTCATCCGGCAATCACTCAACTCACGGTGACGACCGGCGCACCCTCCGAAGCGTCACCCTCCATGCTTTCGGCGATTTTCATCGCTTCTTCGATCAAAGTCTCGACGATCTGCGCCTCGGGCACCGTCTTGATGACCTTGCCCTTGACGAAGATCTGGCCCTTGCCGTTGCCGGACGCCACACCGAGGTCAGCCTCACGTGCTTCACCCGGTCCATTCACGACGCAACCCATGACTGCCACGCGCAGCGGGATCTCCATGCCTTCGAGGCCGGCAGAGACCTCGTCGGCAAGTGTGTAGACATCGACCTGTGCACGGCCACACGAGGGGCATGACACGATCTCGAGCTTGCGGGGACGCAGGTTCAGAGACTGCAGAATCTGGTTACCGACCTTGATTTCCTCGGCCGGCGGAGCCGAGAGCGAAACCCGGATGGTGTCGCCGATACCCTCCGCGAGCAGCGCACCGAAGGCGACCGCGGACTTGATCGTGCCCTGAAACGCCGGCCCTGCCTCCGTGACGCCGAGGTGCAACGGGTAATCGCACTTCGCGGCGAGTTGGCGGTAAGCCTCGACCATGATCACCGGATCGTTGTGCTTGACGGAGATCTTGATGTCACCGAAGCCGTGCTCTTCGAACAACCCGGCCTCCCACAGCGCGGACTCGACCAACGCTTCGGGCGTCGCCTTGCCGTACTTCTCCATCAACCGAGGATCGAGCGATCCCGCGTTGACACCGATACGAATCGGAATGCCTGCATCACCGGCAGCCTTGGCTACCTCTTTGACACGGCCGTCGAATTCCTTGATGTTGCCCGGATTGACGCGCACCGCAGCGCATCCCGCATCGATTGCCGCGAAGATGTAGCGCGGCTGGAAGTGGATGTCGGCGATAACCGGAATCTGGCTCTTCTTCGCAATGATCGACAACGCGTCCGCGTCTTCCTGACGCGGGCAGGCGACACGGACGATGTCGCAACCGGACGCGGTCAGTTCCGCGATCTGCTGGAGCGTTGCATTGACGTCGTGCGTCTTCGTGGTGCACATGGACTGCACCGAGATGGGGAAATCGCTGCCCACACCTACCGTGCCGACCTGCAGCTGCCGTGTCTTGCGTCGAGGAGCAAGAATCGCTGCGGGTGCCGAGGGCATTCCCAGTCCGATAGGGATGGTCACGTCTGTGCCTTCTTTCATAGCTTCACTGCAAGTTTAGCCGGGCGATCGCCGCACTACCGCGCGGCAACCGTCGCCATGCTCACACGGTCAGAAGATCTTGATCGGATTGACGATGTCAGCCGTGAGTGTCAGCAACATGAACGCGCCACCGATCACGATGAATACGTAAGTAATCGGAAGGAGTCTCGTGTAGTCGACGGGACCGCCCGGAATCAAGCCGCGGCGAGCGCGGAACCAATCGCGGATCTTCTCGTAGAAGACCACCGCGATGTGACCGCCGTCTAGCGGCAACAGCGGCAGGATGTTGAAAACGCCGAGGAAGAAGTTGATCGATGCGAGCAGTCCGACGAACATCGGCCACTCGGCTCGATCAGCGGCCTCGCCACCGATCACGCTGGCGCCGACCACGCTGATAGGTGTGTCCAGTGCCCGCTCGCCGCCCGTGATCGACTCCCACAGAGCCCCCACCTTGGACGGAATGTCGGCCAACGCCTTCACCGAGTCGACCATGATCTGTCCGGTGTAGTCGAAGGCTGCCGGAACAGCAGAGAGCGCGTTGTACTCGACCAGCGCCGAGCCCGGACCACCGATTCCGACAGCGGATACTTCCTGCTTCACGGGAACGCCACTGGCCGAGTTCACATATCGCTGGACTCGTTCGGGGACGACCGTGATCGACAACGCCTCTCCGTCGCGATCAACCGACAACACGATCGGGCCATCCACACCTCGAATAGCAGCTGCCACCTCGGGGAAGGTACTCGTCGACTTTCCATCGACTGCGGTGATCCGATCCCCCGATTTCAGGCCCGCATCTCCTGCGGGGCCTCCACCCGAGCACTCTGTCAGCTCGAAGTTGCCGTCCTGGCCCAGCTGATCGGGGGCTACACATGTGACCTCTTGCACCACTGGCTGAGCGGGTTCAGTTCGGCCCCAACCGAGGAGCAACGCGTAGATCAGGAGGAACCCGAGAATGAAGTTCATCGCGATACCGCCGGACATGACGACGACACGCTTCCACGCCGCCTTCTTGTACATCGCGTGCGGCTCTTCTTCGGGCGTCATCTCGTCGAGAGCCGTCATACCGGCGATGTCGCAGAATCCACCGAGCGGCAGCGCCTTGAGGCCGTACTCGGTCTCACCTCGACGGAACGAGAAGATCTTCGGTCCGAAGCCGATGTAGTAGCGGCGAACCTTCATTCCCAAAGCCTTGGCCGTCCACATGTGGCCGGCTTCGTGCAGGGCGATGGACACGCCGATGCCGAGGGCAAACAGCACTACGCCCAGTGCAAAAACCATGAAAGCTCTAGCCCTCCTGCTTCACGAGCTGACGCGCTCGTGTGCGTGCCCAGCCGTCTGCGGCCAGAACGTCGTCCACGGTAACCGGTTCCGCGGACCATTGACCTGCATCGTCGAGAACAGCGGCCACCGTGCGGACGATCGCCGGGAAGGAAATGACACCGTCGAGGAATGCCTGAGCCGCCACTTCGTTGGCCGCGTTGTAGATCGCGGTGAAGCAACCGCCGGATTTGCCCGCGCTTCGCGCCAGATCGACGGCGGGGAACACCGACGAATCGAGCGGCTCGAATTCCCAGGTGGAGGCGGTGGTGAAGTCGCACGCCGACGCAGCACCTTCGATGCGGTCCGGCCAGCCGAGAGCGAGAGCGATCGGGAGCTTCATGTCCGGCGGGCTTGCCTGTGCCAGCGTCGACCCGTCGAAGAAGGTCACCATGGAATGCACGATCGACTGCGGGTGCACGGTGACGTCGATGCGGTCGTAGTCGATCCCGAACAGCAGGTTCGTCTCGATCAGCTCGAGGCCCTTGTTGACCAGAGTTGCCGAATTGAGGGTGTTCATGGGCCCCATCGACCAGGTGGGGTGCGCTTTTGCCTGAGCTGGATTCACACTTTCGAGATCCTCGGCGCTCCAGCCACGGAACGGTCCACCCGAAGCGGTGAGAACCAACCGAGCCACTTCGTCGCCAGTTCCACCACGTAGACACTGGGCAAGCGCCGAATGCTCCGAGTCGACCGGCACGATCTGACCTGGTGCGGCGGCTTTGGTCACCAGCGCTCCGCCGGCGACAAGCGATTCCTTGTTCGCCAGCGCCAGGCGCGCTCCCGAGTTCAACGCCGCCAGAGTCGGTTCGAGTCCCAACGAACCGACGAGTGCATTGAGGACAACATCGGCACCGCTGTCCCGAACCAGTTCCGTCACGGCGCTCGGTCCCGAACGGGCGGTTACCGATTCCAGCGCCGATGCCGCTGCAGGATCGGCGACGGCGACGTCCGTGACGCCGGTTGCACGAATCTGTTCGCCCAACAACTCGACGTTGTTGCCGCCCGCTGCGAGACCGACTACTTCGAAACGATCGGGGTTGGCTGCGATGACCTCCAGCGCTTGGGTACCGATCGAACCGGTACTGCCGAGGAGGAGGACGCGGGTACGTGTGGTTTCCTGCACTCGCCCATTGTTCCTGATAACACCTGAGAACAACCTTATCGACGCCCAACTACGTACGACAGGCAGTCGTATGTCACCATATTGGGCAGTAGTGCAACCGAATGAGCAGGAGGATCGACCGTGGCCGATACCCAGTTGGACGTCAAGTCCAGCGCCCCCGTCGTGGTCTCGCACGTCGATGAGGCCGAGGTCCCCTCTGCCGCATGGGGGTGGAGTGGTGAAGGACTCAAGTTTTTCCGTTTCCTCGGATGGTTCTTCGCAATATTCCTGCTTCTGATGATGATCGGAAACCATCACGGCAAGGTCGAGGATCTGTGGCTCATCGGCACCGCCGGATTGATGATCTTCGTTCTGGTCCGCGACATCGTCATCCGTCGCCGCCCGCGCTAGAGACCTGACAAAGAGAAGGCCTCCACGAACGAAAGTTCGTGGAGGCCTTCTCTTTATGTGTTTTTCAGGCCTGGAGGGTTTCAGTTCTCGGCTGCCAGCTGGCCACAGGCTGCGGCGATTTCCTGACCGCGCGTATCGCGCACGGTGCACGAGACACCCTGGGCGATGACCCGACGCACGAACTCACGCTCGACGTCCTTGGGGCTCGCGTCCCACTCGCTACCCGGAGTCGGGTTGAGCGGAATCAGGTTGACGTGCACCAACCCGCCGAGTGCTTTCTTCAGCTTCTTGCCCAGCATGTCCGCGCGCCACGGCTGATCGTTGACGTTCTTGATCATCGCGTACTCGATGGACACACGCCGACCGGTCTTGTCTGCGTAGTACCGGGCAGCCTGAAGTACCTCCGACACCGACCAGCGATTGTTGACCGGCACAAGTGTGTCGCGCAGTTCGTCGTCCGGTGTGTGCAGCGATACCGCCAGCGTGACGCTCAGGCCTTCGTCAGCGAGCTTGCGGATAGCGGGGGCGAGGCCGACAGTCGAGACCGTCACGGACCGCTGAGACAGGCCGAGCCCGTCGGGTGCGGGCGAAGTGATGCGTCGTACCGCTGCCACCACGCGCTTGTAGTTCGCCAAAGGCTCGCCCATACCCATGAACACGACGTTCGAGAGGCGTCCGGGTCCGCCGGCAACATCACCGTCGCGCATTGCGGCCGCTGCCTCGCGAACCTGATCGACGATCTCGGCGGTCGAAAGGTTGCGGTCGAGGCCGCCCTGACCCGTCGCACAGAACGGGCAGGCCATTCCGCAGCCTGCCTGACTCGAGATACAGAGCGTCGCCCGATCGGGATAGCGCATCAGGACGCTTTCGAGCAGCGTTCCGTCATGCGCCTTCCACAGGGTCTTGCGAGTGTCGCCCGAATCGCACGCGAGGTGCTTGATCGGGGTCAGCAAGGTCGGGAACAGCGACTCCCCCACCTTCTCGCGCACCGATGCGGGGAGATCGGTCATCTTCTCCGGATCGGCTTCGAGACGCGCGTAGTACTGACGCGCGAGCTGATCGGCCCGGAAAGCCGGAAGGCCGAGCTCTTTCACCGCTTCTTTGCGCTCGGCGGAATCGAGATCGGCGAGGTGCCGTGGAGGCATTCCGCGCTTGGGTGCAGTGAAAACGAGGGGAAGAGAGGCAGCCATAGTTACACCATTGTCCCATTGTTTTGGGGTGCTACCCCACTGCCACCCGATTGTGGCCGGATTACCCGTGCAACTTTGCGCAGGTTGCGTGATGATCATGTCATGTCAACCACACCAGAGGATCCGTCGAACTCCCCCGTGTACGGCCCTGCCGACGGTTTCGGTCCCGACCCGGAACTTCCGAAGGTGGGCGAGGACAAGGCAGTCGAAAAACACGATCCCGAACCGAACCCGACGCCTGAACCGGTGCCGACCGGAACCGCGGTAACCGACCGAACCAGGGCTGCGACGACGTGGGTTGGCCTGGTCATCGGCGCAATCGTGCTGATCATGCTGCTGGTGTTCATCCTGCAGAACCTCGAGAGCGTCTCCGTCAAGATCCTGGCCTGGCAAATCGACTTTCCGCTCGGAATCACGATCCTGCTCTCCGCGATCGCGGGCGCATTGATCATGGCGTTGGCAGGCGGGGTTCGCATCATTCAGATCCGGCGCGCAGCGAAGCGGCAGATGTGACTGAAATCTAGTTAGGCAATTGGGTCTACCCGCGAGTAAGCAGGCATCATTGTTGTCGTGGAAATCACCCGAAAGGCCCCGATGTGACTACTCACATGGAGAGACCTGTGACCTCGCGTATTGCCCCGCAACAGGCAAGATCCTGGCTCCTCGTCCCCGCGTCCAAACCGGACACCTTCGACGCCGCACTCGCGAGTGCGGCCGACGCCGTCATTCTCGACCTCGAGGATGCCGTCACCGCACCCAACAAACCGGCGGCCCGCCGCGACGTCGCCGCATTCCTGAGCGAACACAATCACGCCTGGGTTCGGATCAACGACGCCACGACACCGTTCTGGGAAGAGGATCTGGCCGCACTCGCGGGCCTCCCCGGACTCGAGGGTGTCATGCTCGCAAAGACCGAAAGCGGTCAGCAGGCCGACGCCACGGCCGAGCGACTTCCCGAAGGCACCAAGATTCTTGCTCTCGTCGAATCCGCGGTGGGACTCGAGGCTGCGCCCGAGATCGCACGCACAGACGGCATCTTCCGTCTCGCCTTCGGCAGCGGCGACTTCCGGCGCGACACTGGGATGGACGACTCCCCCACGTCGATGTCGTACCCGCGTTCGCGGCTCACCATCGCCAGCCGCGCGGCACGCATCGCTCCGCCGATCGACGGTCCCACGCTCGGCCCCGATCTGGATCTGCTCGCCCGAGACTGTGCGATCACCTTGTCACTCGGTATGGCCGGCAAACTCTGCATGACCACCGCGCAGACCGCCCCCGTCAACGCGGGACTGAGTCCCTCCGTGGCCGACGCGATCTGGGCTCAGAATGTCATCGACGATCTCGGCGAAGACGGCTCACGCGTGCGCGATGGCAGCGACCTACCCAAGCTCGCCAAGGCGAAGAAGATTCACAAGCTCGCCACCCTGTTCCACATCCCCACCGATCACTGATTTTTTTACTACTGAATCGGTGCAGAAAACGTCAGGCGCTCAGGTCGGAGCGCCTGACGTTCGTCTTTCGAGCCCGCTTTCACGCAAGTTCGAGTGATCGTGGTTTGGACCGAACATGGATCCGGTATCGCACCGTGAAGCCCAATCCCGTTACTTGCGAGAACGCACGCTCGGCAGTCTTCTCGGTGAACTCGATTCCGAGTACCCGCCGCAAGTCGTCTCGATTCTCGAACTCCCACCGGGCGTCGACACGCGTGAGCGAGAACCCTTGAGCCTCGAAGAATCCTTCGACCGGCGCGGGATCGTATTTGGGCAGATCCGCCCTCATCCACTCTCCATACGGGCCGGCGCTCACATCGAGATCCACGATCAGCAGGGCTCCCCCGGGCCTCAGGATGCGCATGGCTTCACGAATTCCCGGGCCGCAGCCTTTGCCGAAAAAGTACGCCGTACGGGCATGAACGAGATCGACTGAAGCATCCACCAGACCCGTGGACTCTGCTGAACCCTGGACTACGTCGATCGACGCCGAATCGCGGGTTCGTTCCCGCGCGGCCTTCACCAGCGGTGCGTGCGGCTCCACTCCGACAACACGACGGGCAGTACGAGCGAACTCCGGTAGATGGAACCCCGCCCCACAGCCGACGTCGACGACGTCGCGTCCAGACCAGTCGACCTGGGCTCGCATCGCGGCCCAGATGGAACCGTCGACGTCCTGCGCGCGGTTCTCGATTTCGTACACGTCCGGCCAATGCCAGATGTTCGGGCTGGGGATCGGCTTGGAACGGCCGGAGAAGAAATCACGCACGCGAAATCAGACGAGTGCGTACAGAATCAGCCAGGTGACAAATGCCGACGGCAGGAGTGAATCCAGGCGATCCATGATTCCGCCGTGGCCGGGAAGCAGGGTTCCCATGTCCTTGATGCCGAGTTCACGCTTGATCTGCGATTCGATCAGGTCGCCGACCGTCGCGACTACCACCAGGACGACACCGAGCAGGACGCCGATCATCGAGTTCGCGTCGAGGATCAACGTCACCGAAAGCAGGCTGCCGATGACGCAGAAAATGAGGGAGCCGACAAATCCTTCCCAGGACTTCTTCGGACTCACAGCCGGCACCATCGGGTGCTTCCCGAACAGCACTCCGGCCGCGTAACCGCCGATGTCGGAGCACACGACACCGATCATCAGGACGAAAACGCGACCCGGGCCGTCGTCTTCGAGCACCATCAACGCACCGAACGACGCCAACAGCGGGATCCACGCCAGAACGAACACCGTGATGGAGGTGTCTCTCAGGAAGTTCTTCGGGGTCGCCTTGAGCCCGTGGTCGAACAACCGCCACACCATGCACACCAGGACGGTCGCGGTGAATCCGCTGAGCACCCCGACCGGTCCCCACGGCCAGCCGAGCCAGATCGTGGCTTGCCCTCCGACGAGAAGCGGAATTCGCGGCACCTCGATGTCGGCTTCACGAAGCCGCGTGGTGACCTCCCACGTCGCGATGAACATCGCGATCGCGACGACAGCGATCCATCCCGGGGGCAGGAAGATCAAAGTGCCGATGACCAAGGCTCCGAGACCAGCTCCGACGCCGATGGCGGCAGGTAGGTTCCTGCCCGCCTTCGACTTCGGCGGTTGCGCGCCCTCAGCGCCGCCCGTAGGCCCGTCCGTGACGGGACCACCGGCGGTTCCCTCTTGTGCGTGCACCCAAACTCCCTGATCTACTCCCGACGACAAACACTGCAAATGAGGAGGCTATACCTCCATCAACTCTGCTTCCTTGTGCTTGACGAGTTCCTCGACCGTGTGCACGTACTTCGCCGTGGTCTTGTCGAGTTCTTTCTCTGCGCGACCGACCTCGTCCTCGCCGGCTTCACCGTCCTTCTGGATCCGGCCGAGTTCGTCCATCGCCTTGCGGCGGATGTTGCGCAGCGTGACCTTCGAATCCTCGCCCTTGGACTTGGCCTGCTTCACCAGTTCACGACGACGCTCTTCAGTGAGCTGCGGAACCGAGATGCGGATGATGCTGCCGTCGTTGGACGGGTTCACACCGAGATCCGAGTTGCGGATCGCCGTCTCGATCGCGTTGAGCTGCGAAGCCTCGTACGGCTTGACGATGACCATGCGGGCCTCGGGGACGTTGATGCTCGCGAGCTGCGTGATCGGCGTGATCGAACCGTAGTAGTCGATCACGATGCGCGAGAACATACCGGGGTTCGCGCGTCCGGTGCGAACCGAGCCGAGATCGTCCTTGGCTACCGTGACAGCCTTTTCCATCTTCTCTTCTGCCTCGAAGAGCGCTTCATCGATCACGGCTGTTCCTCCATGTTGTTCTGCATCATTTTTTGGGTGTCACTCACGACTTGATCAGGGTGCCGATCTTCTCACCGGACACCGCGCGAGCGATGTTTCCTTCGGTGAGGAGGTTGAACACCATCATCGGCATCGAGTTGTCCATGCACAGGCTGAACGCCGTCGCGTCCGCGACCTTGAGCTCACGTTCGATGACCTCGCGGTGCGTGATCTGTTCGTACATCGTCGCGTCCGGGTCGATACGCGGGTCGGCCGAGTAGACGCCGTCGACGGCCTTGGCCATCAGCACTACCTCGGCACCGATCTCCAGCGCGCGCTGCGCAGCAGTGGTGTCGGTGGAGAAGTAGGGCATACCCATCCCGGCACCGAAGATGACTACGCGCCCCTTCTCGAGGTGCCTACGTGCGCGAAGCGGAAGGTACGGCTCGGCGACCTGTCCCATGGTGATTGCCGTCTGCACTCGAGAATCGACGCCGGCCTTCTCCAGGAAATCCTGCAGAGCGAGGCAGTTCATGACGGTGCCGAGCATGCCCATGTAGTCGGAGCGCGCGCGATCGAGGCCACGCTGCTGCAGTTCCGCTCCGCGGAAGAAGTTTCCGCCGCCGATGACCACTGCAACCTGTACGCCCGATCGAACGACCTCTGCGATCTGCTCAGCCACCTTGGTGACCACGTCGGGATCGAGACCGACTTTGCCGCCTCCGAACATTTCGCCGCCGAGTTTGAGCAGGACCCGCTTGAATCCTGGACGTTCGTTGGCTGGTTCGGACATTGTTCTCCTCAGTTCGATACAAGACCTTGTAGGTCCTTCATTCTTCTTCTGCCGCCGAATCGGACACCGCGACATAGGAAAGCCCCCGGGACTCGTCCCGAAGCACTCTTATCCTGCCTCATCGGAGGCCCCAGGTACACGTAGACCCCGCCGGTAGAGCAAATGCTCTTCAGGCGGGGTCCATGTGTACGGGCTCCGAATTAAGCGGAGGCGCCGACCTCGAAACGCACGAAGCGCTTGATGGTCACGCCTGCCTCGTCGAGGATCGCCTTGACGGTCTTCTTGGAGTCCGTGACCGAAGACTGCTCGGTCAGAACGACGTCCTTGAAGAAACCGTTGACGCGGCCTTCGATGATCTTCGGCAGAGCCTGCTCGGGCTTGCCTTCTGCGCGGGCGGTCTCCTCGGCGATGTGACGCTCGGAAGCGACGATTTCAGCGGGAACCTCGTCACGCGTGACGTACTTTGCCTTGAGTGCTGCGACCTGCATTGCAGCGCCGCGAGCGGCCTCAGCGGCAGCATCGCCTTCGCCGGTGTACTCGATGAGAACGCCGACAGCGGGCGGCAAGTCGGAGCTGCGCTTGTGCAGGTAAACGGCAACGGGGCCGTCGAAGGAAGCGACGCGGCTCAGTTCGAGCTTCTCGCCGATCTTCGCGGACTGCTCCGCAATTACGGTGTCGATGGTCTTGCCGTCGAGCTCGAGCGCCTTGAGAGCGTCGAGATCCGCAGGCTTGCCAGCAGCAGCGACGGTCACGATCTCGTCGGCCAGCTTGATGAACTCGTCGTTCTTGGCGACGAAGTCGGTCTCGCAGTTGATCTCGATCATGACGCCGTCCTTGGCGACGACGAGACCCTCAGCGGTGGTGCGCTCTGCGCGCTTTCCGACATCCTTCGCGCCCTTGATGCGCAGCTGCTCGACGGCCTTGTCGAAATCGCCGTCTGCATCTGCGAGTGCGTTCTTACATGCCATCATTCCGGAGCCGGTGAGCTCACGGAGCCGCTTGACGTCAGCGGCGGTGTAGTTCGCCATGATTAGCGAGCCTCCTCATGTGTCTGTTTCGGACCTAGGACTAACGGTGAAGCACGGCCTAGCGGTGAAGCACGGCCTGACGGTGGTGCTCGGGCCTAACGGTGAAACGGCCCTGACCAAAAGAACTCTTGGTCAGGGCCGGTTTCAACGAATCAGGCCTCGGTGGCCGGTGCCTCTGCGGCGGGGGCTGCCTCAGCCTCTGCAGCCGGAGCTGCCTCAGCCTCTGCAGCCGGAGCTGCCTGCGAGAGCAGTTCCTGCTCCCACTCGGCGAGGGGCTCGCCTGCGCCGGCTTCGGGCTTCGCGTCCTTGTCGGCGCTCAGTCCTGCACGTGCCTGCACACCTTCGGCAACCGCGGAAGCGACAACCTTGGTCAGCAGTGCTGCGGAGCGGATGGCGTCGTCGTTGCCCGGGATCGGGTAGTCGACGAGGTCGGGGTCGCAGTTGGTGTCCAGGATCGCGATGACCGGGATGTTCAGCTTGCGAGCCTCGGCAACTGCCAGGTGCTCCTTGTTGGTGTCGACGATCCACACCGCGGAAGGAACCTTGGCCATGTCGCGGATACCACCGAGGGTGCGATCCAGCTTGGTCATCTCACGCGTGAGCATGAGGATTTCCTTCTTGGTGCGACCTTCGAATCCACCGGTCTGCTCCATTGCCTCGAGCTCCTTGAGGCGAAGCAGACGCTTGTGAACGGTGGTGAAGTTGGTGAGCATGCCGCCGAGCCAACGCTGGTTGACGTAGGGCATTCCGACGCGAGTCGCTTCGGAAGCGATGGACTCCTGCGCCTGCTTCTTGGTGCCGACGAAGAGGACGGTGCCGCCGTGGGCAACGGTCTCCTTGACGAACTCGTACGCCTTGTCGATGTACGTCAGCGTCTGCTGGAGGTCGATGATGTAGATGCCGTTGCGGTCGGTCAAGATGAATCGCTTCATCTTCGGGTTCCAGCGACGGGTCTGATGTCCGAAGTGGGTTCCACTATCGAGCATCTGCTTCATGGTTACGACAGCCATGGCTGTGTACCTCAAACTTTCAATCCGGTTGATGCAGGCGATCGGGTGATCCCTGCCCTGGCACCCGCACGGCCGTCGGACCTGTTTCGTGAGAACCAGGACCAGCCGAGGCCGGAAAACGTGCGCGGGCGCGCGAAGTCGGACTGTGCGAGCACAGACCGCTCGACAAGTGTACGTCCTCGTCCGCCGATGCCATAACCACCCTGTAAGCAACAGACCGAACCGGCGGTTGTGGATCGGCGATCATCTTGTGGATTACCCGTCTGATCTGCATTGACGCGCGTGCGACTCCACGCAAGATCAAGGAATGACGATGTTGCTCGGAGCTCGACGAGGAGTGGTCGTGGCCGTGATCTCCTGCTGTGTCGCCGTAGGCACGGCGTCGGCAGACACGCGTTTCGACTGGCCGCTCGCTCCCCGGCCGCACGTGGAACGCGCTTTCGACAAACCGGCCAAGAATTGGCTGCCGGGTCATCGCGGGGTCGATCTCGGCGGCAGTGCCGGCCAATCCGTCCTCGCGTCCGGCGACGGCATTGTGGTGTTCGCGGGAGTGGTCGCCGGAAAGCCGACGGTGTCGATAGATCATTCCGGCGGCCTACGCACGACCTACGAACCCGTCGTAGCAGTCGTTCGCGCAGGAGAACGCGTCGCCGCCAGGTCCGTGATCGGAACCCTCGAAACCGGGCACGAAGGGTGTGCTGTCGAAGCGTGTCTGCACTGGGGCTTGCGCCGTGGACGCGAGTATCTCGATCCACTCGGACTCGTTCGGACGCAACCGCTCAGGCTCAAGCCATTGAAAGGAGGCTGATCGGTCGCAGAAATCGGTCGCAGAATCAGTGCCACTCGGAAACGGCGTGCCGACCCACAGCGTCCGCGAAGTCGTCGGCCACCATCGCTGCCAGTTCCATGAACGCTCGTCTGGTGGCCGGTCGCATCAACTCGAGGTCCATCACCGACCCCTCCGCGAGATGCTCGTCGAAAGGAATGACCTCGACGGCGCGGCATCGACGCATGAAATAGTCCACCAAAGCGTCCATGTCGATCACGCTCGACCCTGGTCGGGCGGCGCTGATGACGACGACGGTCCGTTCGACCAGATGGCCGTATCCGTGCAACTGAAGCCAATCGAGCGTTGCCGCTGCGCTGCGCGCTCCGTCGATTGCCGGCGAACTGACGAGAACCAACGAATTGGCAAGATCGAGAACGCCGTTCATCGCCGAGTGCATGATCCCGGTACCGCAATCAGTGAGGATGATGTTGTAGTAGACCTGCAAGATGTCGATGACCTGGCGATAGTCCGCCTCGCTGAATGCCTCCGAAATCGCCGGATCCTGCTCACTCGCCAGGACCTCGAGACGACTCGACGACTGGGATGTGTGCACTCGAACGTCCGAATAGCTCTTTATGTCCGGTCTAGCAGCAATCAGATCGCGCACCGTCGAATTGGTCTGCAGCGGAACACGTTGCGCCAAAGTTCCGAAATCTGGATTGGCGTCAACCGCTACGACGCAGTCACCACGAAGCGAAGCAAATGTCGCACCGAGTCCGACGGTGACCGTCGTCTTGCCCACGCCCCCTTTGAGCGAGAGCAAAGCGACTCGGTAGTCGTTACGGATCGGCTGCTCGATTCGGGCGGCCAGTGCACGGTTGCGCTGTTCGTTGGTCGAATCCCCCAGATTGACCACACCTCCGGTCGCACGATGCAATCCTCTACGCCATCCGCCACGCGGCGTCCGTTTAGGGCGTTTCAGTAAAGCTTCGGCAACCAGATCCTGGTTTGTCACCTGCTGTTGGCTCGACGGTGGCGGTGGCGTGGGCCAGACCTCTTGCAGTCGTGCCACAGGCGTCGGCGTCGGCGCAGGCTCGGGAGCCGGTTGCGGCGCTTCGGACAGCCAGGCCGGTTGGCCGCTGTTCGGCAGGTGCTTCACATCTTGGCGGTTCACGAATCCCCCGGATTTCGCATGTCATCGAGTGTCTCGACACGACGATCGAACTTGCCGATTGTTCACTCTTCTGAGCTGCGACGCTACCAAATACCGGCCGAGAACTCGCGTCGCTTCACAATCTAGGCGCGTGGATGGGCCTGATCGTGGACGGATCGAAGGCGTTCGACCGACACGTGCGTGTACAGCTGAGTGGTCGCCAAACTCGCATGCCCGAGGAGTTCTTGGACCACACGAAGGTCTGCACCACCCTCCAGCAAATGCGTCGCAGCCGAGTGCCGAAGCCCGTGCGGACCCATGTCGGGAGCCCCTGGAATTGCAGCCATGGTTTCGTGGACCACCGAACGCGCCTGACGCTGATCGAGCCGGCCGCCTCGAACTCCGAGGAGCAATGCTCGCCCGGACCTATCCGAACTCAGCGCGGGTCGTCCGTGCTCCAGCCACCCGTTCAGTGCCGATTCTGCGGGCAGGCCGTATGGCACCGATCGCTCCTTGTTCCCCTTGCCGAGGACACGAAGCAAACGTCGATCAGCATCGACCGACTCGACGTCCAGTCCACACAACTCGCCGACGCGAATTCCGGTGGAGTACAACAATTCCACGATGAGTCGGTCTCGCAGGGCGAGCGGCTCTTGTTGCTGCGCACCGCTTTCCGCTGCATCCATTGCGTCGAGGGCCTGGCTCTGACGCAGCACCGTCGGCAGCGTGCGACGAGCAGGTGGAGCCGCCAGACGTGTGCCCGGGTCGACGGAAATACGTCCGGTCTGCGCGAGCCACGCAGTGAAACCACGCGCCGAAGAAGCCCGTCGAGCTACCGTCGTACGGGCTGTTCCTACGGCATTCTGGGCGGCCAACCACGAACGCATGACACTTAGGTCGAGGCGGTCGAGATCTGCATTCTCCGAACCCGCGGAGAAATGGGTCAGCAACGCCCGCGCGTCACCGACGTAGGCGCGGATCGTGTGTTCCGACCGGCCTCGGCTCAGTCGGAGGTGCTCGGCATACGCATCGAGGTGAACGCTCAAGCTCGCCGGCAATGCGTCAGTCATGAACACACGCTCGCTCGCCGCGATTGAAACCGCAAGCTGCCTCGCCGATAGGGTTGATCGGTGAATCGAGCAATTCCTCTGAAGATGTTGTGTGTACTGGCACTGATTTCCGCAATCGCTCCACTGTCCATCGACATGTACCTGCCCGGCCTACCTTTGATGGCGGATGCACTCGACACTACTGCGGCCAGCGTTCAGCTCACCCTGACCACCTTCATGGCAGGCCTCGGAATCGGCCAGCTGATCATCGGTCCGATCTCCGACGGACTTGGCAGGCGACGAATACTGCTGGCCGCGACAATCATCACGGCACTGAGCGGCGCGGCATGCGCTGTGGCGCCGAACATCGAGTTTCTCATCGGTGCACGACTCGTCCAGGGCTTGAGTGGAGGCGCTGCCATCGTTCTTGCCCGCGCTTGTATTGCCGACCGAGCGCGCGGCGACGACGCAGCGAAGCTCTTCAGCATCATGATGATCATCGGCGGTATCGCTCCCGTGGTCGCACCACTGATCGGCGGCGCACTTCTCGGCCCCGTCGGATGGCGCGGAATCTTCTGGGTCCTGGCTGTCGCGGGCGCCGTGATGGTGGCTGGTGTGGTTTTGCTCGTTCCCGAGACACTTCCACCCGAGCGACGCCATGGCGGTGGTTTGAAGGCCCTGATCTCGAATCTGCAGTACGTGGTCCGAAACCGGCA
Organism: Rhodococcus sp. WS1; assembly: GCF_003797745.1. Classification (NCBI taxonomy): domain Bacteria; kingdom Bacillati; phylum Actinomycetota; class Actinomycetes; order Mycobacteriales; family Nocardiaceae; genus Rhodococcus; species Rhodococcus sp. WS1. The sequence goes on from NZ_RKLZ01000001.1 coordinate 781,585, forward strand.
CTACCTCGGATATGCGCTCGCATTCGTCTTCGGATTCGGCGCCTTGTTCGCGTACATCTCCGCGTCACCGTTCGTCGTTCAGAATGTTCTCGGGCTGAGTCCGTCACAATTCTCGATCGTGTTCGCAGTGAACGCCACCGGAATGGTCACGGCAGCGATGATCACCACTCGCCTGCTCGGTCGCGTCGGAGCTCGCACGCTGCTGCGGTTCGGGGTGTGCCTGCTCCTCATTGGTGGCGCCGTATTGTTCTGTACCAGCGTGGTTTTCAGTTCCACGAATACGTGGCTGATCTTGGTCCCGCTGTTCGTGGCGATTTCGAGCATCGGGTTCATCATGGGCAATGCAACCGCTCTCGCCCAAGGAGAGGTCACCAACGCGGCCGGAACTGGTTCAGCCCTGATGGGAGCGGGCCAGTTCGGCTTGGCAGCGCTGGTTTCGCCGTTGGTGGGAATTGCGGGAGAAGACACTGCCGTGCCGATGGCAATCGCAATTCCCACCTTCGGAGTTCTTGCGGCCGTTGCGCTCGTGTTGCTGACTCGCGGCAAGGCCGCCGCGAGTTAGTTTTCGGCCGCGGCGAGTTCGGACTTCCAGACCCGGAAGCCTTCTTCGGTGCGACCACGACGCCAATAGCCGGAAATAGAAGCAGCCGCCGCCGGGACATTTCGTTCCTTGCGAATGTACGGCCGGAGGTTGTGCATGACGGCTTGTGCTTCACCGTGAATGAACACGTGCGGTTCGCCCGGTAACCATTCGAGTGCCTTGACCGCGGCGACAACCGGAGCGTTGTCGCCAGCTAATTCTTCGCCGACCGCATCGGACGATGCTCCGCGATGCAGCCAGGTCACGGCAATACCTTCGGGGGCATCGAGCGCGATTTCGTCTTCCGGCCCCCCGACTTCGACGACGGCGTAGCCGACCGCATCCGGCGCCAATCTCGCTATCGAAGCAGTAATAGCAGGTATTGCGGTCTCGTCTCCGACGAAGAGATACCAGTCAGCGGATGGTGACGGCGAAAACGCGCCACCCGGTCCACGCAGGGTAATCTCAGCGCCCGGCTGAACGGACGCGGCCCACGGACCTGCAACTCCCATGTCGCCGTGGACGACAAAATCGATTGCAATCTCTTTGGCATCAAGATCGTACGAACGAATCGTGTAGGTGCGCAGTATCGGCTGATCAGGAGTACCGAATTCGATCTTTACATAGGAATCGCTGTATTCGCTGGGAGTGAAGGACTCGAAGCCCGGTCCCCCGAGAAACACTCGCACCATATGGGGAGTCAATTGTTCGGTCCGCAGAACCGTCAATGCAGTTGTCGGCTTGGCCACAGAAAGATCCTTCCAAAAGTTAGTGTTACCTAACTAAGGTACACGACAATTGCAGCGCATGGACAAAATGCCTCCCCCGGTACATCCGCCCCGCGCGCGACAGACCACGGTGCTCAACGAAATAAACCGACCACTCTGCCGGGTAAATTCGTCGGTGGCAGCCAAATTTCCGAATCAGGACTCGTGCATGATCAGGCAGCACATCGCTATCGGAGAAATTCAGCAAAGCAATAGTAAAATACGCCTCTGGCCCCCGGCGAGGTTCGCCAGGGGCCAGAGGAGGTATTAATTCAACCTAGTGTGCAGCGTCGAAAGCGTCGATGATTTCCGCTTTGATACGCCCGCGCGGAGCAACTTCGTAACCGTTCTTACCCGCCCAATCACGAATGGCCTGGAGCGTCTCCTTGGAGCGGCCAGAACCCGAGGTGGCCTGCGGAGATGCAGCCTGCGCCTTCTTGCCACGCTTCCCGCTCACCTTCGCCGCCGCCTCGACGAACGGCTTCACCGCAGCGTCGAACTTCTCTGCATTGGTGGCGCGCAGATCGATCACGTAATCCGTTCCCTGGTAAGAGAACTCAATTCGATCACCGAATCCATCGTCAATCGGCTTACCGTCAAGGTCGTCGATGAGTTGCCGAATCAGCTTCTCAGCCATTGCACTCCTCTTTCAATGATCGATTCAATTCTCCTTCACAATACACAGATAGAGCGTTGATGAACAAAAGAAGTCCGGAAACCTGTGCCATTTCCGAACAGACTCAATGGTCCGAATTAGCAGCGGGTTAACGACGCACCAATCAATACCCGCACTCAGGGGATCCAGACTAATCAGACTTCAAAGCACATTGACCTGAGACTTTCCTGAGGCCCGTTAAATTCACGGCCAGGTCTGCAAAGCTGGGTCGAGAATAACGCTGCACACAGGCCGATCGAGTTCACGAAAAGCAGTCCTGACGTGCAATTACCAGCATCGCGAGGGTATTCGAGTTTCGTTCTCGCCGGAACGGTTAGTGGGCATCGCCACCCGCCCACCGGACGAGCACAATCAAGTTCACGCGCTACCGCGTCCGAAACCATCCACTCGAATCAGAACTCGCAAACCCCTCGAGTTCGAGCAGAGGAAGAGTTGCACGAACCTGCGTTATGAGCAATCCCGATTCCTCGGACAGCTCACGCGTACTACGTGAACCTGTACCCGGCAATGCTTCGTATACCAATCGAGAATTGCCCCGCAATGCGTCGATGTCACGTGTAGCGGCTGCATCCTCCGCGGAATCCCCGACACCAAATGGACCTGACGCTTCGACTACATCCACGGCATTGGAAACGAGTTGCGCTTCACCTTCGCGGATCATCCGGTGACATCCGGTCGACGATGCCGAAGTAACCGGCCCGGGCACCGCCATTACCGGCCGGCCCAATTTCCGGGCCCAATTGGCGGTATTGCGTGCACCACTGCGCCAACCCGCCTCGACCACCACTACTCCGTCCGACAACGCAGCTACCAGTCGATTCCTTGCCAGAAACCGGAACTTTGCAGGTGTTGTGCCCGGTGGATATTCACTTATCACTGCACCCGAACTCGCTATCTGTTTGAGTAGTCGCGCATGCCCTGACGGATACGCTCGATCGACCCCACAGGCCAAGACAGCCAGTGTGTTTCCACCTACGCCCAATGCAGCGCGGTGCGCGGCCCCGTCGATACCGAAGGCCGCCCCGGAAATCACGGTCCATCCGTCGACAGCGAGGTCACCGGCAATCTCTGCCGTCACGTGTTCGCCGTACGCAGTAGATGCTCGCGTGCCGACAATCCCAACCGATCTCTCGGTCAGATCAACCAAATCCCCGGACCCCAACACCCACAACACAAATGGCGCCGTCTCACCCCCGGAGGCATCGAGTCCGTCGAAGGAAAGCATTCGCCACGCCGGCCAATCGGCGCAGTTCGGTGTTACGAGCCTGCCACCCATCGCCTCCATCAGGTCGAGGTCTCGTTGGGCTGTGTCGATGTGAGCGCGGGCTCGTGTCTTCTCCTCGATCGCGGGTGGCAGATCGCCGTTGCGGACCGCCCTCGCAGTTTCTTCGACCCCGAGCTCGTCGATCAACATGGACATATACGCGCTTGGGCCCTGCACGACGCGGGACAGATATGCCCAAGCGAGTAGTCGCGGATCGTGCGCAGTCATTGGAATCCCCTGTCTCGGAAGTCGAGTGCGGTGACAACTTGGTCTGGTCCGGGCATCGCCTCACCTGCCAGATCGGCGACACTCCAGGCAACCCGCAACGCTCGGTCCGCCCCACGAGCAGTGATGACACCTTTGCGCAGCGCCCGTTCCACCGGCGCCAGCGCCGCACGCGAGAGTCTGAACTTCTGTCTCAACGCCGGCCCTGGTACTTCCGCGTTGGTCCGCCACCCGTACTCACTCCACCGCTGGGCTGCAGTGTCTCGAGCCGCCGCCACGCGCGCACGGACATCGCCGGTACTTTCCCCTACTTCGTCGATCAGCGCTCCGGTTGCAACGGCCTGCATCCGGACCCTGATGTCGACTCGGTCCAAGAGTGGACCGGACAATTTCCCCAGGTAACGGCGACGCGCCGCAGGTGCGCAGACGCAGTCCGCGTCTCGCGGCGGCGCGCATGGGCAGGGATTGGCGGCCAGGATCAGCTGGAACCGCGCCGGGTATCGGGCAACTCCGTCCCGCCGGGCGATTCGCACTTCCCCGTCTTCAAGTGGCGTGCGTAGCGCTTCGAGCACCTTCACCCCGATCTCGGCACATTCGTCGAGAAACAGCACGCCGCGATGGGCGCGGCTGACCGCACCAGGACGAGCCATCCCACTACCACCACCCACCAGCGAACTGACCGACGAACTGTGATGCGGCGCAATGAAAGGCGGCATATCGATCAACGGCCGATCCTCCGGCAACACCCCCGCCACCGAATGAATCGCCGTCACCTCCAACGACTCCCCCTCCGTCAACGGCGGAAGAATCCCCGGAAGCCTCTGCGCCAACATCGTTTTCCCGATCCCCGGCGGACCCGTCAACATCAAATGATGCGCACCCGCCGCAGCAACCTCGATCGCCCACCGAGCATCCGTCTGCCCGACAACCTCACTCAAATCACGCACCGTCACCACATCCGCACGCTCGAAAACATCAGGAACAGCCAGCGCCAACTCACCACGCAACCACCCGATCACCGCAGACAGATCGTCAGCTCCCAGCACTTCGATCCCCTTCACCAGGCCCGCCTCAGCCAACGCCCGAGCTGGAACCACCACAGTCCCCCACCCCGCCCGCTTCGCCGCAAGCACCGCAGGCAACACACCACGCACCGTCCGCAAACGCCCGTCGAGCGCCAACTCCCCCAAAAACACAGTCTCCCGCAACAACTTCCGCGGCAACTTCTTCGCCGCATCGAGAACCGACAACGACAGAGCCAAATCGTAAACACTGCCCACCTTCGGCAACGTCGCCGGCGACAACGCCAAAATCACCTTGCTGTCCGGCCACTCCTCACCAGAATTGGTCACCGCGGCGCGAATCCGATCACGCGACTCGTGCAACGCCGTATCAGGCAGCCCCACCAAATGCACCGCAGGCAACCCGCGCCCGATATCCGCCTCGATCTCCACGATCTGCCCGTCCACGCCACTGACCGCAACAGAATGCGCCCGCCCCAACGCCATCAGAACGCATCCACAAAATGCTCGACCGAAGGCACGCCGTCGCGGCCGATCAACACCGCCACCACATCGAAACGCACCCTCGACCACGACCGACCCGAATCAGTGAGCCACTGCATCGCCAACACCCGAATCCGACGCTGCTTCGCGAACGTCACCGACTCCGCCGGACTCCCGTACCCGACACCCGACCGAGTCTTCACCTCCACGAACACAATCCGATCACCGGACGTCGCAACAACATCCAACTCGCCGTACCGACAACGCCAATTGCGCTCGACAATCTCCAAACCAGAATCGATCAGGAACTCGACAGCTACATCCTCGCCCCGAGCACCCAACGCCATATTCCTCGCCATCCCAGCCCCCACCACTCACACCCCGCGCCCGCCCCATACGAAACGCGTCCCAACCACCACCCTCGACCCACCACGACAAAACCAAGCCACCCGAAAACAACCTGTTGACAACTCAGAACCTGTGGAATTCGGCAGCGCGACACACCAACGGCGGCCCGAACCGTGACAATTTTCTGAAATCCCCACAATTTGGACGAAAGTCCAGTAGAACTAGTTACAGTTTTGCTCAAACCGTCACGCACCCCGCTGAATGGAGTTCTACATGGCCCGCCGCTCACTTCGCCACGCAGTAGCAACCACTACATCCCTCGTTCTCATCGCCGCCGGCGTCACTGTTGGACTTGGAGCCTCGGTGGCGCAAGCAGCACCGGCATGCGCGCTCAACCAGTCGGTCACCGACAGTTGGGCCGGTTCCCTCGGGACGCCGTACACCGTCAGCAAGGAGGTTGTCGGCGATGGCAAGGTCGCCGCGGGTCAGACGGTCACCTACATCACCAAGGTTTCCGGTTCCGGAGCCCTCGTCAATCAGATCCGCGATTTCCACCCGGCAGGATTCCAGCTGGTCAAGGCTCGCCTGAACGTCAAATGGCTTATCGGCGACCAGAAGTGGGACGACGTCACCAAGACCGTCGTTGTCGGCAACAACTCCGTGGTGGCAAAGGGCGGCGGATGGACCACTGCGGGCGGCGGCGTCATCGCTTTGGAAACCACCTACAAAGTTCCCGATAACGCAGTTGTAGGCACGCAGCTCGACAGCGGCGCCGGCACCAACATTGTGCTGGCGGCGGGCGACTGGAACATCAATCCGATGGGCGTCTGCGTCACCATCCGGCAGCCGAACCCCGTCGAGGCGGGCGCCGGAAGCCTCGAGGACATGGGCTTCGGCTCACTCAACTCCGGATCAGGCCAGGTATTCGGCTCCCTGACCGACCCGCAGGGGTCGATGACCAATGTCATCAGCGGTGTCTTGGGCAATGTGCTCGGCAACATGAGCTGACTCAGTTCAGATTAGTAAATCGGCCGAGCTACCAGCAGATGCTGGTAGCTCGGCCCATTTCTACGTTGCCGAACAAAGCTTTGCCGTCAACCGAGTTCAAGAAATCATCAGCAAATCACCGCATCAGCTTTCCGCCGTACCGGGCCGGCGTCGTACCGAAGGTTTCCCGAAATGCGGCTATGAACCCACTGCTGGTGCGGTAACCAACCTGCGGGGCAACGTCATTGACACCCTCACCCCGCGCGAGCATCTCGAGTGATGCGTACATGCGTGCTCGAGTTCTCCACTGCCCGAAGGTAATCCCGGTATCGGCGACAAAGGCTCGCATCAAGGTCTTGGAACTGACCCCGAGTTCGCCCGCCCACTCCCCCAGCGTCCGTGAGTCTGCCGGATCGGCAAGGATGCGGGCAGAAACCGAACTCGCCAAAGCATTACGAGGAACCGCGAGGACGTCGTGCCGTTCGGGCGCGGCAGCAAGAATGTCGTAGAGCAACTCCTGACTCATCAACCGCCGAGCATCGTCGATGGTCCGATCTGCGAGATGACGCAGCAATTGAGCGGACAGAGCATCGACTTCGAGAACAAGTGGCTGAGTCCACCGCGGCCCGGCAGGGCGTAGATCCGGACGCGCATAGGCCGCAATCATGCACCCCTCCGTCAGAAGTGTCATGTCGTGGAGAACGGTGCCCGGCAACCAGACCAAGTGCTCGCTGTGCAGGTGCCACACATTGCCTCCGGCAGCGATCTGCATCGTCCCTTCACTCATCCAGGCGATCTGATGCTCGGGGTGTCGATGAGCTCCGTACGCAGTCACTCCGTCGACGACGTTGGTGTAGACCTGAAAATCTTTGAATGTCCGTCCGCGACTATCGGGCAGCGCTAGCAAGGACTTTGGACGAGTCGAGTACTCGATAGTGGACATTTTGCGTCTTTCTGGGCGTATCCGAGTCCATCCTGAAGGATGGACCGACGATCCTGCAAAGGTTAGCCTCACTTTATTGCTGACGCGACCAGTTCAGCACTTCACGCGGAACTCAGATCACTTCGCCCACCACTTCGAAGGAGCATGCACGTGCCCTCACGTAGCACCCGAATCCTCGCCGCCTTATTCACGACGGCCGCGATCATCGGGTTCTCGACCGCCTGTGGAACCTCGCAAGGCGTCGACACCGCATCAGCGACCCAGAGCAACGACGCATTCCCCGTGACGATCGAGCACGCACAGGGTTCGACGACCATCGATGCCGAACCGCGGCGGGTAGTGACACTCGGATACACCGATCACGAACCACTGCTCGCCTTGGGAGTCGAACCCGTCGGCATGGCCGAATGGTGGGGGTCCGGCATGGATGAAAGCTGGCCGTGGACGAAGGACTACTGGAAGGGGAAAACTCCGACCTACATCAACAGCGGCGGAGAATTCAACTTCGAGCAAATCGCCTCCCTCGCACCAGATCTGATCCTAGCGCTGTACGCCGACATCGACGCGGAGACCTACAAGAAGCTGACCTCGATTGCGCCGACTGTCGCGCAGAGCAAGGACTACGACGCATACACAACGCCGTGGACCGACATGACACTCACCGCCGGGCGCGCCCTCGGCAAAGAACCACAAGCTCAGCAACTGATCGCGGATACCGAAAACGCGTTTGCCACCGCTCGCGCTGCACACCCGGAGTTTTCCGGGCAAACCGCAACGATCGTCAACCTCGACACTCCCGAGGGATACGTGTTCTCGTCGCACGACCCACGCGGCATCTTCCTCTCGTCACTCGGATTCACCCTCCCCCCGACGGTCGACGCATTCGTCGGCGACCAGTTCGGCGACTGGCTGCCGAACGAGCGATACGACATCCTCGAACCCGTTGATCGTTTGATCGTGATGGCCGATCCGGAGGGAGAGAAGGCCCTCCCCGGCAACACTCTCTACCAGCGGCTACCCGCTGTGAAAAACGGAAATGCGATAGTCGTGCGATACACCGCAGATCCACCCGTCGGCGCGGCGATGTCCGGCAATACCGTCCTGAGCATTCCGTACGCCATAGACCAACTGTCCGCCACATTGTCGAAGTAACCAACAATTCCAGGTATCGAAAATATGTTCGAATGATGCTAGCCTCAAACCCAGGAAGCACTCACGGACATCGAGGATCACCATGGACGAGGTACCGGAGACAGCGCTAGATCTTGCACGACTCGATCTGGCTCGGCTGGTCGACGAGTTGACGGTTCTCGACCAGCGACGCGTCGACATCGGCGAGAGCTTGGTTCAACTCGAGTACCTCTACGCCAGGATGGGCGCACGGCAACAAGCAGATGCTGCCCGAAAAGCCTTCCAGGAAAAGTACGTCGGACGGATCTACGAACTCGCAGACGGTCTGCGCACCTGAAAAGAGGTTGCACACAACCACTGACGGAGCGCATGGTCATTCCTGCACGACACACCGGACCGATCGGTTCGGCTGTGAACTATGTGGGAGAAATCTGATGGAGAAGATCACCAAGAGGCTGTGGAACTGGGCATCGATACTCGACGAGAACACTCGCGAGCAAGCGCTGCGTACGTCCCAGATGCCTTTTGTCCGTCCACATCTGGCGCTTATGCCGGATGCGCACCTCGGTGCGGGAGCGACGGTGGGTTCGGTCATTCCGACGGAAGGCGCAATCATGCCCGCCGCCGTCGGAGTCGATATCGGCTGCGGAATGATTGCGGTCAAAACCCAGTTCAGCGCACGCGACCTTCAAGGCCGCGACCTGAGCGTTCTTCGCCACAGCATCGAACGCTCCGTTCCGCTCTCGGCAGGTGTCTACAACAAGACGCTGAGCGACACGGCGCAAATCCGCATCGCAGAACTCGAGGCAATGGCGGGCGATCGCCTGGCCTTCTACGACAAGTTCAAGAACAACTGGAGGTTTCAGCTCGGAACGCTGGGTTCTGGCAACCACTTCATCGAGGTGACGCTCGACGAGAGCGACGGCGTCTGGCTGTTCCTGCACTCGGGCAGCCGCGGTATCGGAAACAAGCTCGCACAGCATCACATCAAGATCGCCAAGGACTTGTGCGAGCGGTGGTACATCAACCTTCCCGATCCGGATCTTGCCTACCTGGTCGAGAAGACGCCCGAATTCGACTCGTACATCACCGATCTCAACTGGGCTCAGCACTTCGCTCTGCTCAACCGCGAAGAGATGATGGACCGCGTGGTGAAGGACTTCGCGCACTTCATGGGTGACGGCAAGCCCGCGATCATCGACGAAGTCGAGCGGATCAACTGCCACCACAACTTCACCCAGAAGGAGTTCCATATGGGCCGGGGTGTGTGGCTGAGCCGTAAGGGTGCGATCAAGGCAGACGAGGGCACGCCCGGGCTCATCCCCGGTTCGATGGGGACGGCGAGTTACGTCGTCGTCGGGAAGGGAAACGTGCCGTCGTTCAAGTCCAGCCCCCACGGCGCGGGTCGGGTGTACGGACGTAACCAGGCACGCAAGACCTTTACCATCGAAGATCTCGACAAGGCGATGGTCGGCATCGAATACAAGCGTTCCGCGGCGTTCCTCGACGAGATCCCGGGTGCGTACAAGGACATCGACGTCGTGATGGACGACGCGAGGGACTTGGTCGAGATTCGACACACGCTGCGTCAGATCGTGAATGTCAAGGGCAACTGACCCCGCGCAACTCCGCGAAATGCAAAGTGCCCCGCCGATATCGGCGGGGCACTTCGTTGTCAAGATCAGTCAGGAAGGCGCAGATCCGGCTTGTCCAGCTCTTCGATGTTGACGTCCTTGAACGTCACGACGCGCACGTACTTCACGAATCGCGCCGGGCGGTACATGTCCCACACCCAGGCGTCGGACATCCGCAGTTCGAAGTAGATCTCCCCGTCTGAATTGTGGGGCAGCAACTCGACCGTGTTGGCCAGGTAGAAACGTCGTTCGGTCTCCACGACGTAGGAGAACTGTCCGACGATGTCCCGGTATTCACGGTAGAGCGACAGCTCCATCTCGGTTTCGTACTTCTCGAGATCCTCGGCACTCATCGGTTTAGCCAGTCCTCCCAGTTCGTCTGAACGTCCATCATCCCGTACGGCCCGCGCGTTGTTCCAACCGGACTCCCGCAGCCACCACGTTTGCGTACGTCATGCGATGCTCGGGGCACGGCCCCAGCTCGTCGAGAGCGTCCATGTGCAGCGGCGTGCTGTATCCCTTGTGAATCGCGAAGCCGTATCCGGGATGAGTCTCGTCCATCTCGGTCATCACACGATCTCGGGTCACCTTCGCGAGAACGCTGGCCGCGGCGATACATGCAGCGGCGCCGTCACCGCCGATGACCGGTAGCGACGGAGCCGTCAGTCCTGGAACCCGGAAACCGTCGGTGAGGACGTAGCCCGGTTCGAGATCGAGGCCCGCGACTGCTCGACGCATCCCCTCGATGTTGGCGACGTGGATACCGATCTGATCGACTTCCGCAGCGGGTACCGAAACGACACTCCACGCCAACGCCAAGCGCTTGATCGCCGGGAAAAGCTCCTCGCGCGCACGTTCGGTCAGCTTCTTCGAATCGTCGAGCCGCGCCAGTGCCGCTTGCGGTTTCGGCGCCAGGACACACGCGGCAATGACGAGTGGACCAGCGCACGCTCCGCGCCCGGCTTCGTCGACGCCGGCGACCGGACCGAGTCCGGTTCGCGCCAACGCAGACTCCATCGTCCGCAGACCTGCCGATCTGCGAATGACAACGCGAGGGGGCCAACTACTCACTGTCTCTGCCTACTCGAAACTACGCGAATCCATGTGTGCGGTACGACAACTCAATTGCCCTGAATATCAGGCGCATCGATGGCGCCCATTCGCGACGGGGGAAGAACGATGAATCGAGCTTGACCGATGATGTTGTCGATCGGGACGGTTCCCTGGAACTCGTCGTCCACGTGGTAGCGCGAGTCGGCGGAATTGCTGCGGTTGTCACCCATGACCCACACGTGGTCCTCGGGAACGGTGATCGGTCCGAAGCAGCGGCCCGACTTCAATTCGGTGTCACACGTTTGCGTTCCCGGAGTGAACGGGAAATCCATCTTGATGTACGGCTCGTCGAGCGGCTTGCCGTCGACCAGGACTCGGCCCTGATCGTCGCAGCATTCGACGGTCTGGCCGCCGGTAGCGATCACTCGCTTGACCAAGTCGTTCTCGTCCGGCGGAACGAGGCCGACCCACGAACCGACCTCTTGAATGCCGCGAACCACAACGTTGTCGGACCGATTGGACACATATTTCGTGTTCCACGAATCGGGTCCCTTGAAGACGACGACGTCGCCGGGTTCCGGATCGCCGAAGCGGTATCCGATCTTCTCCACCACGATGCGGTCACCGGTACATCCTGCACAGCCGTGCAGTGTCGGTTCCATCGACTCGGATGGGATGAGAAAAACTCTGAAGACAAATGCCTGAAGGACGATGCTGAGTACCAGCGCTACGCCGATCAGAACAGGGAGTTCTCGCAGGAACGATCGCTGTTTCTTCTGCGGCCGATGTGAGGTCGGTTCCGCGGAACCGCTTGATCCCTCGTGATTCTCGGGTCCGGACGACAATGCCTGCTCCTTCGAAGAATCTGCCACAGAAACCAGATTAGCCCGACACCGCGCGTACGCGGTGCCGGGCTCATCGGAAAGATCAGCGCTTTTCCTTGATCTTCGCCTTCTTGCCACGAAGCTCACGGAGGTAGTACAGCTTGGCGCGACGGACGTCACCGCGGGTCAGAACCTCGATGGAGGCCAGCGTGGGGCTGTGAACCGGGAAGGTGCGCTCGACGCCGACGCCGAAGGAGACCTTACGGACGGTGAAGGTCTCGCGAACGCCGCCGCCCTGGCGACGAATAACGACGCCCTTGAAGACCTGCACGCGCTCCTTGGAGCCTTCGATAACCTTGACGTTCACGTTGAGCGTGTCGCCGGGACGGAACTCGGGGATGTCGTCGCGGAGCGACTTTTTGTCCAGGAAGTCCAGGGTGTTCATATGTCATCCTTGTATTTCGCAGGAGCAGAGGAACCGAGCGGCACACGTTTCGGTCTCCCGAAACGGCGCTCGTCTGGTTCGTGCCCAGATCAAGTGCTGCTGCCTGGTCCAGGCAACCCGTCCATTGTGCCAGACGCGGACACCAGCGGGGAAATCGGTGGCGGCGGAGCCGCGTGAATGGTGTGGTCCAATTCCTGCTCGGCCGCGGTCATCGCATGCTCGACGCTCGGTGATCCGGCAATCAGATCCTGGACGTAGATCTTGGCCCTGATGACCGGTCGCCGCCACTTCCGCTCACGCTCGAGCGCGCGGTTCATCCGTTTCGGCTTACGCGTGTACCGCCAACGCGCCCACGGCGCACCCGGCCGGCTCAGGCGAACCGCACCGATTACCAGCAACGGGAAAACGAACAGGCCGACGAGCCCCGTCCAGATCTTCCCCTTGAGAATCACGATGGCTGCCAAGGCGAAGTTGATCAACGCGACAAAAACGAACACCAACTTGATCCACGGATCCCGTTCTTCACGGAACCCGGCGACGTCGAGAAGTTCGAGCGGGCGGAAACCCAACAGCACCAGACCGGTCACCGCGATTGCGACGAAAACCGCATCCACCGAGGTCCGACCTTGCTCGGACCAGTACACATCCTTCAGATAGAAGATCAGTGCGAACTCGTCGAGCACCAATGCCGCACCCATACCGAAGATCGCCGCCAGGACGGCACCGGTGGTCTGCGAACCATCGACGTAGACCGCGATCAGCGCACCACCGGAGATCATCATGGCGATCACACCGAACACGACGTGATGCACGTGCTGACCTCCGGGCGCGATGTTGCCCGGCCACCATTTCACCTGCGCACGGATCATCCGGACGCTGAGACGGATGAAGAGGAAGGCAGAGAGGAATCCGAGCAGGAAGAACAGCAATGGCAATCGGCCATGGGCGATGATCTCGCGCTCGAGCCACTCCCGCATCACTGTCCTCCCTTCACCGAATTTCAGATCCGATCATTCTTCCGATTGATACCGCCAACCGACTCGAATGAGACGATACGGACTCCGAAAACCCGGCGGACGGAATTACTTGCCGAAGCCCGCCTTGCGCAGAGCCTCAGCCATCGACCCGGCAGCGGGCGCGCGGTTGTCCGGACGCGACTCGCGTCCACCCTGACGTCCGCCACTACCTCGTTGCTGCCCCTGACGCTGACCCTGTGGCTGGCCCTGACGCTGTGGTTGCCCACCTCGCGGGCCTTCGGACTTGCGGGGTGCGCCCACCTCGTCGTCGAGACGAAGCGTCAGCCCGATGCGTTGGCGTGCCTCGTCCACTTCGAGGACCTTCACCTTGACGACGTCACCTGACTTGACGACCTCGCGTGGGTCCTTGACGAAGTTGTGTGACATCGCCGAGACGTGAACCAGACCGTCCTGATGAACTCCGATGTCGACGAAGGCACCGAAGGCTGCGACGTTGGTGACCACACCTTCGAGAGTCATACCGGGCTTGAGATGCGCGACTTTCTCGATGCCTGCGGCAAAGGTCGCGGTCTTGAATTCGGGTCGTGGATCTCGCCCCGGCTTCTCCAACTCGGAGATGATGTCGGTGACGGTCGGTAGACCGAATCGCTCGTCGACGTAGTCGGACGCCTTGACCGATCGAAGTGCCTGCGAGTTTCCGATCACGGTGCGCACGTCCCCGCCGGCACTGGCAACGATCTTGCGAACCACCGGATATGCCTCCGGGTGGACGCTCGACGCGTCGAGAGGGTCGTCGCCGTCGGTGATCCGCAAGAAGCCTGCGCACTGCTCGAAAGCCTTGGGTCCCAGTCGGGAGACGTCCTTGAGTCCCTTGCGGGACTTGAACGGACCGTTCTGGTCCCGATGGGCGACGATGCTCTCCGCTAGGGAACCTGCGATTCCGGACACCCGAGCGAGCAGCGGCACGGACGCGGTGTTGACGTCGACGCCGACCGAGTTGACGGCATCCTCGACGACGGCGTCGAGGGAACGTGAGAGCAGCGATTCGGTGATGTCGTGCTGGTACTGACCGACACCGATGGACTTGGGATCGATCTTGACCAACTCCGCCAACGGATCCTGCAGGCGACGCGCAATGGACACCGCACCGCGAATCGAGACGTCGAGGTCGGGAAGTTCCTGCGACGCGTAGGCCGAAGCCGAGTACACCGATGCGCCTGCCTCGGAGACGACGATCTTGGTCAGGTTGGGCGCGCCGGTCTTCTTGATCAGTTCGGTAGCGAGCGTGTCGGTCTCGCGTGAGGCCGTGCCGTTGCCGATGGCGATCAGTTCGACGCCGTGCTTGGCGACCAGCCCGGCAAGCGTCGCAAGCGCCGCGTCCCACTTGTTCTGCGGCTGGTGCGGGTAAATCGTCTCGTATGCAACAACTTTGCCGGTTCCGTCGACGATGGCAACCTTAGTTCCGGTGCGAAATCCGGGGTCGAGTCCCATGGTGGGTCGGGCGCCGGCGGGGGCCGCGAGGAGTAGATCCTTGAGGTTGGTGGCGAAGACGTCGACTGCGTCCTTTTCGGCCGACTGCCGCAGACGCATTCGAGTGTCGATACCGAGCGTGACGGCGAACTTCGTCTTCCACGCCCACTTGACGGTGTCGAGAAGCCACCCGTCGGCGGCCCGACCACGGTCGGCGATCTCGAACCGCGACGCGATGCGGCCTTCGTACACTGTGCGCTCCCCCGGCGCGAGTTCTTCGGTGTCGGCCGCCATGTTGAGCGACAGCACTTCTTCCTTCTCTCCGCGCAGGACGGCGAGAATGCGGTGCGAGGGCAATTTGGAGAACGGTTCCGAGAACTCGAAGTAGTCAGCAAACTTCGAGCCATCGGTTTCCTTGCCCTTGCGGACCGATGAGACGACCTGGCCGCGACTCCACATCAGCTCGCGCAATTCACCGACCAGATCGGCGTCCTCGGCGAAGCGCTCCACGAGGATCGACCGGGCACCGTCGAGTTGCTCGTCCGAATACTGCGCGGGATCGGTGGTGGGATCTCCGATGAGAGCGTCCGCGACGGGCTCGTGGCCGGCCTCGCGGGCGATCTGCGCCTTGGTGCGCCGCTTCGGCTTGAAGGGGAGGTAGATGTCCTCCAGCCGCGCTTTTGTCTCGGCCAGCATGATCTGACCGCGCAGTTGATCGTCGAGTTTGCCCTGAGAGTCGATCTCCGTGAGCACGGCGTCACGACGGTCGTCGAGCTCGCGGAGATACCGCAGCCGCTCGTCCAGGAGTCGCAACTGGGCGTCGTCGAGCGTGCCGGTGACTTCCTTGCGGTACCGGGCGATGAAGGGCACCGTGGCTCCGCCGTCGAGAAGGTCGACTGCTGCTGCAACCTGGCCTTCGCGGACGTCGAGTTCCTCGGCAATGCGCTGGTTCACGGTCTTGAGAATCACGAGATCCGACCCTACCGCTATCCTGAGACAAGAAGATCGGCAACAGTGCCGTGTCAGGGCTACCGGGGGAAACAGATGAGTACGCGGTACGTCCGGATTGCCGCAATGGCGGCCGCAGTTACTTTTGCGGCTTCGTGCAGCGGTGGACAGAACCCGGATGATTCGATGCAGACCCCCGCCTTCCCCGACACCAATGTTCCGGTCGCGGAGACTCTCGACGGCCGACTGGCTCAAGCTCAGGTGGCGGCGCTCGGGCGTGGTGCGGACGTCTCCATCGCCGTCCTCGATCGATCCTCGGACAGGTACCTCGATGTCGCCGGCGACCAGCAAATCGAAACTGCCTCGGTGGCAAAACTTTTCATCGCCGAGGATCTCCTCCATCAGGACGCTCGCGGCGAGCGGCCCATCACCGACGACGATCGCACCCTCATGGCGGCAATGCTCGAATCCTCCGACGACACCGCAGCCAACCTTCTGTGGGACGAGGTCGGCGGACAAGAGGTGATCACCCGGGTTGCCGAGCGTTACGCACTGACCGCGACGACGCCGCCGTGGGACGGAATGTGGTGGAACACCGAGACCACGACGCACGACCTGGTCACTTTCTACAACGGCGTCCTCGACGACTCCGACCAGCTCGGACCTGAGCGGGTCGAGCAATTCGTCGAGTACCTGCGGCAATCCACTCCCGAAGGAACCGACGGCTACGACCAGAGGTTCGGATTGCCCGAGGCCTTGTTCGGCGAGTCGGTCATCGGAGTCAAGCAAGGCTGGATGTGCTGTGTCGAGGACAAGTGGATCCATCTGTCCACCGGCATCGTCGGTGACGACAACCGATACATCATCGCAATCGGTTCGCGAGAAGACGTCCAGTACACGGACGAGGACAGCTTCTATCCCGACACCTCGTTCACCGACGCCGTCGACGACGAAAGCGCACTGCACGCACGTGACACGGTCACCGGCGTCACACAGATTCTCTTCCCGAGCGGAAGCATCGACGACTGGGCGGCGGCATCCACGACCGCGGATTCGGTGATGCCCGAAGCTTCCGGGCCCTGATTCGATCCACGCGGTCGTGTTCGTCCTCAAGCCTGCTTGTACTCGAGGACGGAACCGATGACCCGTTCCTGTTGTTCGGACGTGAGCATGGGCCACAGCGGCAGTCGAAGGATCGACGCGGAGAACTCGGCGCTACGCACACACGGCTCCGGTGTTCGTCCGTAGCGCACACCGGCCGCACTCGTATCGAGCGGAATGTAGTGGAACGGCGCCACGATTCCGTCGGCGGCAAGATGCCGAATCAAGCCGTCGCGGCTCTCTTCGGTAGGCATCTTGAGATAGAACAGGTGCGCGGTGTGCTCGCGATCATCGGGAACCGCCATGGGAACGACACCGTTCTCGGACGCCCACTCGCCCAGACTCACGCTGTAGGCATCCCAGACGCGATGCCTGGCCGCCTGAATCGCGTCGAACTCCGAGAGTTGTGCGTCGAGGACAGCGGCATTGAGTTCACTGGGCAGATAACTCGACCCGATGTCCTGCCACGAATACTTGTCGACCTGGCCGCGCAGGAAACGCGCACGGTCGGTCCCCTTCTCACGGATGATTTCGGCGCGGGTCATCAACTGATCGTCGGAGAGCAACAGCGCGCCACCCTCACCGCAGTGAACGTTCTTGGTGTCGTGAAAACTCTGCGTACCGATAGTTCCGATGGTGCCGAGCGCCCGCCCGCGCCACTTTCCGCCGAGCCCGTGAGCGTTGTCTTCGATCAACGCGACGCCGTGGAGTTCCGCGAGGTCGAGGAGAGGTTCCATGTCGGCGGCGACTCCGCCGTAATGCATGACCAGTACAGCTTTCGTGCGTTCCGTGATCGCCGCTGCGACGCAGTCGGGATCGATATTGCCGGTACTCGGATCGATGTCGACGAAAACAACAGTGGCACCGCGCAACGCGACGGCGGTTGCCGCCGAACTGAACGCGAAGCTCGGGACGATCACCTCGTCACCTGGGCCCAATTCGAGTAGCAGCGCACCCAATTCGAGTGCGTGCGTGCACGAGGTCGTCAGCAGAGCATGCGTGGATCCGGTGATCGCCTTGAGCGCTGCAGTCGCGGACTTGGTGAAACGTCCGTCACCGTGAATGTGATCGGACTCCAGAACCGTTGCCAGATTCGACAATTCGTTCGATGCCCGATAGGGGCGGGAGAAGATGATGCGATCAGTGCTCACGACTACGCCGATCGATCGAGGTTCCGGGGCGCGGTGAATCGACAGTCAGATACAGAGGCTTTCCGACAAGGACGTGCAGTGCCACGCCAAGGTATTCGGCGATGAGACCGAGCGAGAACAGGATCGCACCCGAACAGACCAGCAGCGCCATGATGATCGACGCCCATCCTTCCGGGTCGTTGTTGTCACCGGTCATGGCTTGGACGAAGATCACCGCAGCCATGATCACACCGGCCGACGCCAGGGTGACCCCGAGCAGACTCACCAGCCGCAGACCGCGGGTTCCGCTACACAACACCATCTTCCAGAACAACGAGAACAAACGGCGATAGTTGTACCCCGATTCCTCGCGGCCTTCCGCTCGAAGTGTCACCGGCGCAGTGGCGGTATTGCCGACGACCCACGTCAGCGCGACGTCCAGATACACGCCGTTGGCGGCGACGCCGGCCAACTGTCGGCCGATGTCACCTCGGATCAGGCGGTAACTTTCGAATCTCGTCGAATCAGGGAACGCGAATACCGTCGCCAAGACGATCTTTGCGCCGCGCGAGGTCAGGTTCCGCAAGAATCCATGCGGGCGGGTGTTCGTGGGTTTGGAATACACGAGATCGGATCGCTCCGTCAGCGCGGTGTCGAGGAAAGCCCCGATGTGCACCGGGTCGTGCTGGCCGTCTTCGTCCATCGTCACGATCCACTGGCCACGTGCAACGGCCATACCGGCGATAGTCGCCGCGTCCTGGCCGTAGTTGCGACTGAGCCACACGACACGCACCTGATCGAAACGGCGCTCCAACTCGAGTAACACGACGTCGGAACGGTCCGGACCGTTGTCGTGAACCAGCACGATCTCGTCGACGGTGAACTGCGCTCCACCGGGCGTCGAACTCGGTGCGCACAGGCCGTCCAACTCCTCGACGAGCGCCGTGATCGTCTTTTCGCCCTGATAAACGGGCACTACGACGGAAATCGAGTGCACTCGCTTCCACTCCCTTCAGGGGGCTCGACTGGCGCCGAGAGACAGGCACGATCGGGCCCACACCGTCGCGAACTTTAACACGCAGAGATGTCTGGACTTCGGATGCCGACGGCGCGTGATGCGCTCGCGTCTCCGCGCGCCCCACCTGCCCTGTTAAGGTCTGGAACTCGTGGTGGAAACTCGCACTCTCGCCCGGGCAGACGTGTACAAGTGGGGCGCCGTCACGGCGGTCGGTGTCATCGCCGGCTACCTGGCCGTGGTGCTCGCGAACGCTCGTCACTTCTACACCGACGACACCGAGTCCCAGTACGCGCCGCTGTGGGTCATGCTCGGCCGTAGCCTGCGAGAAGGACACCTGCCGGTACTCGTCCCCGAGAACTGGATGGCGGGCAACTACGCGATCGAGGAAGCGGGCCTTCTCAATCCGCCACAACTTCTGATCGACCTGATCGCACCGTCCTTCGACAACCTGGCGCTGTACGCGACGATCGTGAAATTGATCTTCGCGATCATCCTTGCGCTGGGCGTCTATCGGATCTGCCTGGAGTACGGCTCGCAGCCCACGTGGGCT
The DNA here is from genome assembly GCF_003797745.1 of Rhodococcus sp. WS1. NCBI lineage: Bacteria > Bacillati > Actinomycetota > Actinomycetes > Mycobacteriales > Nocardiaceae > Rhodococcus > Rhodococcus sp. WS1. Next base: position 801,161 of record NZ_RKLZ01000001.1, read on the forward strand.
GCGGTCGCCGGAGTCTCGATTCCGTTCACCGGTTTCCTCCTGTTCTTCGACTCGGCCAGTTGGATGACAGCCTTCACCGGCACTGCCTGGATGGTGCAGGCGTGGGCCTCGGCAATCCGCTACGCCAGAGGCAAGAGCGGTCCGATCCCGACCTTCGTGTTCTTGTATCTCGCGATGTCGGTCCAATATGTTTTCCCCGCAGTCGAATCCGGCTTGATGATCGTCGCAGTCGCGATCGGCGAAGTTGTCTATCAGCGGCGTTGGCTGCCGTCGCTGCGGCTATTGGCGGTGTCCGCGTGTGCCGCCCTCGCCGGTCTCGCGACGTATCTACCGAGCCTGCTCACCGCCGACGTCACCTGGCGCGGTGCATCCGAAGTCAAGAACGACGCTTTCCTTGCCGTTCCCTGGTCGGAATCGCTGAACGCGAGCCTGCCGAGCACGATGCCCGCGTTCTCCTCGTGGTGGGGATACATCCAGACCATGCCCATGGTCTACGTCGCGTGGTTCCTCATTCCGGCTCTGGCATTCATCGACTGGGGCAAGGCACGCGCCGCGGCACGTGAATTGACCGCCGTCGGGATCTTCACGGTCGCCGTCCTCATGTGGACTGCCGGGCCGAGCACGATCGGCCCCCTGCGGTGGCCCGCGCGCGTGCTTCCGATGGTGGCCATCGGACTCCTGCTTCTGGTGTGCATCCTGCTCGGGCGTTACGCCACGACCGACAAGTTGCGCGGACGCTGCGTTGCAGCGGGAATCCTCGTGGGCCTGCTCTTGATCAGGTCCGCCTCGGCAGCTCCCGGGCTCGCGAAATGGCATGTGATCTCAGCCCTGGTCGTTGCCGCACTCGGCGCTGCGATGGTGTGGCTGGGCCGCACCAAGGGCACCGCGCTCGCATGCCTGTTGGCAATCGCCGCGGTCTCCCCCATCGCCTACGCCCAGGTTCGGGCCGCGCAACCAACCCCGATGAGCTGGGACCTGCCCGAATCCCGCTCGGAGATGAAAGAGGCCTTCCCCGACTTCGAAGGCACGACACTGCAACTGGGCGACCGTGCACTCATCGCACCCGGGGACAAAACCCTCGACGGAGCGTACGGTTCCCTGGCTTTCGGCAACTACCCCAAAGACCTCGAACTGACCTACACCAGCGGCTACACCCCCAACGGGCACTTCTATTTCGGTGATCTGCTCTGCATGCGCTGGGACATGAGCGTCTGCCCCGACGCCTTCCGACGGGCATTCACCGTCGAACCCACCACCGGCCGCACCATCGTCGACCTGATGAACGTGGACCGCGTCGTACTGCAGAACGCCCTCTACCCCGATGCACGTAAGAGCCCGGCCCCCGACGGGTGGACATGGGTGGACTACCCCGGTCACGAGAACTACATCTCCGTACTCGAACGCGTCGACGGGCCCGTCTCGACACGAAACGGCCGCATCGCCGATACCCATGGCGTCGAAGCTGTTTCGACCGCCGAGTCGAACATGTCGAGCACCCTTCGTGTCAGTTCGGAGACCGGCGGCAAGGTTGTGTTCGCACGGCTCGGCTGGCCCGGGTATCGAGCTAGCCTCGACGGTCAGCCTGTCCCGATCGACGTCGTCGCGAAGTCCTTTGTCACCGTGGACATCCCAGCCGGGACGAAGGACGCTGAACTTGTCCTCACGTGGCGACCCCCGGGATGGAAGGTCGGCGGCGCTTCGATGGTCGCCGGAATCCTCGGACTCGGCGTGCTCGAGTGGATGTATCTGCGGACACGACGCAAGGACCGGATCAACACCGTGAAAACCGAGTCTTCATGACCGAAGACATCGCATCACCCGAGAACCCCGGCCCACTGCTGCGGGTGGTCAAGCATCAACCCATCGCGTTTGCCATTGTCGGAGTGGCCAACACGGCGATCGGATACGGGCTCTTCGTGATCTGGTCACTGATCCTCGACAACAAGGATCTGTATCAAGTGGCTGTGATCGGTGCGTACTCCATCAGCGTGCTCATCGCTTTCGTTCTGCATCGGACGTTGGTTTTCCGCGTCCGCGGACATGTGGCACGCGACCTGGGCGCGTTCATCGTCGTCAATTCCGGTGGCCTCGTGCTGAATCTGATACTCGGAACGATCGCGGTGTCGATTCTGCATGCCCCGCCGCTTCCCGCCCAGGCGGTTGTCATGTTGATCGTTGCCGGGGTGAGTTTCTTCGGTCATCGATACTTCTCGTTCCGCCGCAAACCTGCCGAGCGGCACTGACCCTTCTACGATTCGCGGGGTAGCGCTCGATCCACCGCGGCCTCGACGATCGTACGAATATCTTCCTCCCCGAACAGGTTCGGCAATGTCAGTCGATCCAGTACGAGCCAGTTCAGCGACAAATAGAGCAGGCGAACGGTCATCGCATCACCCGGCACGCCCGACGCCAGATGATTGGCTACGTTCAGATCGAAGTCTTCTCGGATGCGGACGGTCAGGACCGCTCGCAGGTCCGGACGACGTATCGCCTCCAGTCGCAACTCCATGAGCGCGAGGAAACCCGTTCCAAACGAGGTGACCCGCTCGACCACGTCGAGCATGAGCGTCACCAGTCGCTCACGATCGGTGCCGTTGACGGGATCGATCAATCCCTCGAGGTCGTCCGGAATCAGTCGCTCGTAGATCCGGCCACCGGCTTGCGTGAGTAGGTCGTCGCGATTGGAGAAGTAGTTCGACGCTGTCCCGTTCGGCACGGCTGCCTGGGTGTCGACGGCTCGAAAGGTCAAGCCTCGAGCACCCTCTCGGGCCAACACCTCGATTGCCGCGTCGATCAGGGCAAGCCGTCGTTCCGGGTTCTTTCGCACTTGACATCACTCCTGACACGCCCCTAAGTTAAACCACTACAAACATAGTACTACGAACGGAGCGTTTCATGCGAAAGCTTGTGTACTACGTGGGAGCTTCCCTCGACGGCTACATCGCGGGACCAGACGGCGAATTCGATTTCTTCCCGGTTTCCGAACAGATCACGGCCTGGATATGCGATCGATATCCCGAGACCGTGCCAACGCATGTGCGGCCCGCTCTCGGAATCGAGGACGCACCCAACAGAACCTTCGACACGGTCGTCATGGGCCGCGGCTCTTACGAGCCCGGGCTGAGCCTCGGCGTGACCAGCCCCTTTGCGCACCTGCGCCAGTTCGTCGTCTCCAGCACCCTCCCTGACGCCGAGGATCCCGCGGTCACCATCGTTCGCACCGATCCACGTGCGGTCGTCAGATCCCTCAAAGAGGAAGAAGGACAAGATATCTGGCTGTGCGGCGGCGGAACTCTCGCCGGCGAACTACTACCGGAGATCGACGAGTTGATCGTCAAAAGGTATCCGGTTGTCGCCGGCGCGGGCATACCGCTGATCAGAGGTAACTTCGAGCCGACACTGTTCACACCGACTGCAACCGAATCGCTCGACGACGGCGCAAGCATCACCTGGTTGAAGAGAAATACCTAAGGAAGTAGATCCGGTCGACGCTCGGCCGTGCGCTGCAGCGACTGTTCATGGCGCCAGGCTTTGATCTTCGCGTGATCTCCGGAAAGCAGAACAGGCGGAACCTCGAGATCACGCCACACGGCGGGGCGAGTGTAACTGGGCCCTTCGAGGAGCCCGTCGGAGAACGAATCCTCTTGGTGTGACAGCTGATTGCCGAGAACACCGGGCATCAGTCGCACAACAGCCTCGACCATCACCAGCACGGCTGCTTCACCGCCGATCAGAACGTAATCGCCGATACTGACTTCTTCGACGCGAACCCGCTTGGCGGCGTCGTCGAAAACCCGTTGGTCGATACCTTCGTATCGGCCGCAGGCGAAGACAAGGTGCTTGGCGGTGGCCCAGCGATGTGCGGTCGCCTGAGTGAACGGGACGCCTGCGGGAGTCGGCACCACCAAGATCGTCTCGGCATCATCCGGGCCGGAAGAATCGGAGCGACCGATCACGTCGTCGAGCGCCGGGCCCCAGACGGTGGGTTTCATGACCATGCCGGGCCCGCCGCCGTACGGGGAATCGTCGACGGCTTTGTGTACGTCATGGGTCCACGACCGAAGATCGTGGACGTCGACCGAGATCAAGCCACGTTCGATTGCCTTGCCCAGCAAGGCAGCACGAAGCGGTTCGAGATACTCGGGAAAGATGGTGACGACGTCGAGACGCATGACAAACGATCAGTCGTTGTCTGGGTTCGAATTATCGCTGTTCGACTTGTCGCCGAAGTCCGGGTCGAGCAGTCCCTCGGGAGGCTCGATCATCACGACGCCGTCGGCAATCGACACCGAGGTGACGATGGCGGCGACAAACGGGATCAGCAATTCACCGGACGTCTCGCCGGTACGACGAATCGAAAGCAATTCGCCTGCTGCGGAATGCAATACCTCGATGACCGAACCGACCTCGGTACCGTCCGTGAGGACGACCTTCAGTCCTTCGAGTTCGTGATCGTAGAACTCGTCCGGATCATCCGAAGGCTCGAGTTCGGAACTGTCGATGACAAACAGTGTGCCGCGCAACGCATCTGCGTCGCCACGGTCACTGACGCCTTCGAGGCGCAGCAGAAGCCGCCCGGAATGATCCCGGGCGGCTTCCACTGTGTACGACTTCAGTGTGGACTCGCGCGGCTTGCGCCCACGCAGCACAGAACCTACGGCAAAACGATCTTCGGGCTCGTCTGTACGAACCTCGACTACCAATTCACCTTTGATGCCATGCGACTTCGCGACACGACCGACTACGAGTTCCACCTGTTTACTGCCGTCTACTGATCGGTGTCGACGACATCAACACGGATACCGCGGCCACCGATGCCGGAGACCAAGGTCCGCAGAGCGGTCGCCGTGCGACCACCCCGACCGATGACCTTGCCGAGATCGTCGGGGTGCACGTGCACCTCGACGGTCCGTCCCCGACGTCCGGTGATCAGCTCGACACGCACATCGTCGGGATTGGCGACGATGCCACGCACGAGATGCTCTACCGCATCAGCGACGACGGCACTCACTTGTCAGCAGCCTCGGCGTCTGCAGCGGGAGCCTCGGCGTCAGCCGCGGTGTCTTCTGCCTTGGCCTCGTCAGCCTTTGCAGCCTTCTTCTTCTTGGGGGTGATTGCTTCTGCAACCGGCTCGTTCTCGGCCTGCGCGAGTGCAGCCTGGAAGAGCTCGAGCTTGGTGGGCTTGGCTTCCTTGACGCGAAGGGTGCCTTCGGTGCCCGGCAGGCCCTTGAACTTCTGCCAGTCACCGGTGATCTTGAGGAGTGCCTCGACGGGCTCGGTGGGCTGTGCGCCCACGGACAGCCAGTACTGAGCGCGCTCGGAATCGATGTCGATCAGCGAGGGCTCTTCCTTGGGGTGGTACTTGCCGATGGTCTCGATCGCACGGCCGTCACGACGGGTGCGCGAGTCGGCGATGACAACGCGGTACTGAGCGTTGCGGATCTTGCCGAGGCGGGTGAGCTTGATTTTGACAGCCACAGCTGCAGTTCTCCTTCAGCGCGCACAACAGTGCTGCGCATGTCACGTGCAATTCAGCGACCCACACGATTTGTGAGCCCGGTTTTGCCTCTATCCTGTGACCGTCGCAGCGGTACGTAACCGGTTGCGACGAACAATGGTCCATTGTGCCAGATGGGTGGGCTCGTTCGGAAACCACCCTGTGCGCGCTTCGAGAGTGCAGGGACTCCCTAACCACTCACGGGGGTGCCGCGGAGGATCACACGCGCCGGCTTCGCGAGCACATCGGGGTTTCCGCGCGGATCTTCGGAGTAAACCACCAGGTCGGCGGGCGCTCCCTCTTCGATGCCCTGGGCACCCAACCAACTCCGCGCATCCCAGCTGGCTGCGCCCAACGCCTGGTGAGCTGTCAATCCGGCAACTTCGAGTTCGGCGATCTCGTCGGCGATCCGCCCGTGCCTGATCGAACCGCCGGCATCCGTTCCGGCATAGATCGGAATCCCGGCCTCGTGAGCGGCACCGATTGTCTGGTGCCGACGAGCGTGCAAATCGCGCATGTGCGCCGCGTAGATCGGATACCGCGTGGCGGAGTCCGCGATCTCGGGGAAAGTAGCGATGTTGATCAGCGTCGGAACCAGGGCCGTGCCGTGCGCGACCATCGACTCGATGGTCGCGTCCGTCAATCCGGTGCCGTGCTCGATGCAGTCGATACCGGCGTTGATCAGGCCGGGCAAAGCGTCTTCGGCAAAAACGTGAGCGGTGACCTTTGCGCCTTCGGCGTGGGCGGCAGCGATGGCCTCGACCAGGATCTCGTCGCTCCACAAGGGAGCCAGATCGCCGACGGAACGATCGATCCAGTCGCCGACGAGCTTGACCCAGCCGTCACCAGCGCGTGCCTGACGCACTACCTCGGCCGGCAACTGAGATTCGTCGTCCAGGTCGACCGGCAAGCCCGGGATGTACCGCTTGGGTGCCGCGATGTGCTGACCTGCGCGAATGATCCGCGGCAAATCGAGGCGCTCGTCGATGAACCTGGTGTCGACCGGTGATCCGGCGTCGCGGAGCAACAGCACGCCCGCGTCACGTTCGGTCTTCGCCTGCTCCAGCAAGCCGTCGACGGTTTCGCCGCCGCCACCGCCGTAGCGGATACCGACGTGACAATGCGCATCCACGAGACCCGGTGTGATCCAACCCGATTCGACGATCGTCTCCGCACCGGACACCGGCTCGAAGGAAATCAGCCCGTCGACGATCCACAATTCGATCGGCTCGGCATCGGGCAGACCGATACCCCGCAGATGAAGCGCAGCCACCGACTACTTCTTGGGCAGCTTGAGCTGGGAAAGATCGATGCCTTCCAGTCCGGGCGGCAACTGATCGAGACCCTTGGGCATGTTCGACAGGTCGGGCATACCGGCCGGCATTCCGCCGGGCATACCCGGGAATCCGCCCATGCCGGGGAATCCTCCGCGCATCTTGGGCTGCGTCGGGCCCTTGCCGCCCTTCTTGCCCTTCTTGCCCTTCTTGCTGCGAACCTGCTTACGCGCGCCGGGCATGCCCATACGGCCGGCCATTGCAGCCATCATCTTGCGGGCTTCGAAGAAGCGATCCACCAACTGGTTGACGTCGGAAACCTTGACGCCCGAACCGTTCGCGATGCGCAGTCGGCGTGAGGCGTTGATGATCTTCGGATCGTCGCGCTCGGCCGGCGTCATACCGCGGATGATGGCCTGAATGCGATCGAGTTGCTTCTCGTCGACGTTGGCCAGCGCGTCCTTCATGCCGCCGGCACCCGGCAGCATGCCGAGGAGGTTGCCGATCGGGCCCATCTTGCGGACGGCCATCATCTGATCGAGGAAGTCTTCGAGGGTGAGCTGACCGGAACCGATCTTCGCTGCGGTCGCTTCGGCCTGATCGGCGTCGAAAACCTGCTCGGCCTGCTCGATGAGGCTCAGGACGTCGCCCATACCGAGGATCCGGCTGGCCATGCGATCGGGGTGGAAGACGTCGAAATCTTCGAGCTTCTCGCCGGTGGACGCGAAGAGGATCGGCTGGCCGGTGACCTCGCGGACGCTCAGTGCGGCACCACCGCGGGCGTCGCCGTCGAGCTTGGTGAGGACGACACCGGTGATGCCGACTCCCTCACGGAACGCGTCGGCGGTACTGACCGCGTCCTGACCGATCATGGCGTCGAGGACGAAGATGGTCTCGTCCGGGTTGACGGCGTCACGGATACCGGCGGCCTGCGCCATCAGCTCGGAGTCGATACCGAGGCGACCGGCGGTGTCGACGATCACGACGTCGTAATGCTTGTTGCGTGCTTCTTCGACGCCGGCCCGGGCGACCTCGACGGGGTCGGCTGCGGACACGCCCAGTGCGTTTTCGCCGCCGCCGATGGAGGTACCGGGGTGCGGCGCGAAGACTGCCGCGCCCGCACGCTCACCGACGATCTGAAGCTGAGTGACGGCGCCGGGACGCTGAAGGTCGCAGGCAACGAGGAGGGGCGTGTGCCCCTGGTCCTTGAGCCACTTGGCCAACTTTCCGGCCAGCGTGGTCTTACCGGAACCCTGCAGACCGGCCAACATGATGACCGTCGGCGGAGTCTTGGCGAACTGGAGTCGACGAGTTTCGCCGCCGAGAACCTCGACCAGCTCTTCGTTGACGATCTTGACGACCTGCTGAGCCGGGTTCAGTGCACCCGAGACCTCGGCGCCCTTGGCGCGTTCCTTGATCTTGGCGATGAAGCTGCGCACTACGGGAAGCGCGACGTCGGCCTCGAGCAGGGCAAGGCGGATCTCGCGGGCCGTAGCGTCGATGTCGGCGCCGGACAGACGACCCTTGCCACGCAGATCCTTGAGAGATCCGGTCAATCTGTCGGAAAGGGATTCGAACACCGAGTGCGCTCCTGAAGGTCGTGCGAGTTAGCCGTGGATATTCTCGGGCACCAGCCTAGCCGCTACGCCCGCACCGATCCCAGCCGATGCGGGCGTAACTGCCGAAACCGGTCCGTCAATCCTCTTTCTTCTTCGGTTGTGGCACCGGAACCACCGCCAGCACCGCCTCCTCGACGCGCTCTCGCGCCGCGCGGGTATCGGCCTCACCGAAGTCGAGGCAGAACGCGTCGACCACCGAGGAACCCAACGTGGCGACCTTCGCCCACCGGATGTCGGCACCACTGTGTTCGAGTGCTGCGGCCAGTCGGCAAAGCAGGCCGACGCGGTCCTCGGTACGCAATTCGAGGATCGCGTGACCGTCACCGGGCGCGTCGAACCAGATGACCCGCGGCGGCGCCTGCGAATAGAGCACCGGAACCGCCGAGTCCTTGTTTGTCTGGATCGGGTCGTCCCACTGCTCTGCCCGTGCCTCCTCGTCCTTGGCGTCGAGAAGTTCGAGCAGATTCAGTTCACCGGCCGAAGCGCGGATCAATTCCTGCCTGAGCAGCACCGCCTGCGGCGGTGTGCCGAACCTCGGTGTGACGACAAACGAATTGACCGCCGAACCCGCATGCGACCCCAGCGAAGCGGAATGCACCCGCAACGACTGCAGCGCCAGAACGCCGGCAGCCCGAGACAGCAACCCGGGCGCGTCGGGCGCGATGACGGTCACGACGTAGGTGTGCGGATTCTCGGCCGGTACGAGCGAGACGTGAACCCCGCCATCCTCGGCAATGGCCAACTGCTCGGGAGCGAGTGGATCGGGTTGTGGGAGTTCCTCCCCCGCCATCAACAAACGGCAACGACGCACGAGCTCACCGATCAGAGACGACTTCCAGTCGCCCCAGACGCCAGGACCGGTGGCCAGCGAATCCGCCTCCGCCAACGAATGCAGGAGATCGAGAAGCGTCCCGTCCCCTTCGAGTGCGTCGACCACTCGCTGCACCGTTGCCGGATCGTCGAGGTCGCGACGAGTCGCGGTTTCCGGCAGCAGCAAGTGATAGCGCACCATCGCCGTCAACGTCGCGACGTCGGAAGGCCAGAGTCCCAAGCGATTTCCGATCGCGGTGGCCAATTCGGCACCGACGACGCTGTGGTCTCCCCCTCGCCCCTTCCCGATGTCGTGGATCAGCGCACCGAGCATGAGCAGATCCGGCCGAGCGACGCGAGTGGTGAATCCGCTTGCATACGCGGCGGTTTCGACCAGGTGGCGATCCACCGTCCACGTATGGACGGCGTCGCGCGGCGGAAGATCGCGAATGGTCCCCCACTCCGGCAGGAGTCGACCCCAGAGCCCGGTCCGGTCCATCGCCTCGATCACCGGAACCGCACGCGATCCCGAACCGAGCACGACCAAGAGATCGTTGACCGCATTTTTCGGCCACGGCTCACGCAGTTCCGGGGCATTGTCGGCCAGTCGATTGAGCGTCGATGCGGAGATCGGCATGCCGTTGGTGGCCGCCGCTGCCGCGACCCGCATCACCAGACCGGGATCCTTCTTCGGCCTCGCATCGCGCGCCAGGACAACTTCGCCGGCATGCTCGACGACGCCCTCGTCCAGTGGTCGCCGCACCGGCGCGCGACGCAGCCGCGACAAACCACGCCGGGGCAAGGAGTTTCCGGCGGTACGGATACCGACGTCCACCGAATAGCTGATGGTGCGCGCCGATTCACTGAGAAGGCGGGCCAGATCGAATCGATCACCGATCCGCAGCGCCGCACCGATTTCGTCGGCATCCTGCGCTCGCAGTTGATCGCGGGCGCGACCGGCAACGCGGTGAAGTTCGGTGCGCACGTCGAGCAACCGCCTGTGCGCAAGTGCCAGACCGCCGCCGGGCGAGTTGGGTCCCAGCCCTGGCATCCCGTCGGTCAATTGCGCGATGGACAGGGCGTTGAGCAGTTGGACGTCACGCAGCCCGCCACGGCCGCTCTTGAGATCCGGTTCGGCGCGATGGGCGATCTCGCCGCTGCGCTCCCACCTCGTACGGGTCTGGGTGATCAATTCGTCGAATCGGCTGCGGATGTCCATGCGCCACTGTCGACGGACACCACTGATCAACAGGTTGCTCAGCTCCACATCGCCGGCAATGTGGCGTGCTTCGAGCATTCCGAGTGCCGCCGTCATGTCGGTGGCCGCAACCTGAAGCGCCTGCGGAAGCGTCCGCACGCTGTGGTCGAGTTTGATGTGCGCGTCCCACAGCGGGTACCACAGGCTGTCCGCAACCTGGGCCACGACTGCTGGGTCCATGTCGTCGTGCAGCAGAATCAGATCGAGATCGGAATACGGCAGCAGTTCGCGTCGGCCCAGACCACCCACGGCGACGATGGCAAACCCACAATCCGGTTTGATGCCCAGTTCGGTCCCCTTGGTGGTCAACCAGAATTCGTGCAGATCGACCAGTGCATGTCGCAGTGAGGGGGCGTCGAGCCTCCTGTTCTTGACGCCTCCGGTGAGTAGGGCCTTGCGTGCGCGGGCCAGGTCCGCAGCTTCGTCGGATCCCCCTGACGAGACCGGCCCTGGCCCCGTCGCTTTCGCGACGGAACCAGGGCCGAAGTTCTCGGACCCTTTCGGGTCAGAGTGCATCGCCACCGCGTTCCCCGGTGCGAACCCGGATGACCGACTCGACTGGCGAGACCCACACCTTGCCGTCACCGATCTTGCCGGTGCGAGCGGCCTCGACGATCACCTCGACCACCTTGTCCACGGCCGCGTCGTCGACGACGACCTCGACCCGGACCTTGGGTACGAAGTCCACGGAGTACTCCGCGCCTCGGTACACCTCGGTGTGGCCCTTCTGTCGGCCGTAGCCCTGAACTTCGCTGACTGTCATACCCAGCACTCCGGCCTGCTCGAGTCCGGTCTTGACGTCCTCGAGCGTGAACGGCTTGACGATTGCTGTGATCAGCTTCATGTGCTCATCCCTTTCCAAACTCTGAAGTGCCTGAATTCACTTTAATCACGTGCTGATCACGCGAGGTCGTATGCGGTCTCTGCGTGTTCGGTCTCATCGATGCCGCGTGCCTCGTCCTCGGCCGAGATTCGCCAGCCCAGGGGCTTGAGTGCGAAGCCGATGATCGTCGTCAGAACGCCGGTGAAGACGAGTGCTGCGAGTGCGATCACGATCTGAACCACCAGTTGCTTGTAGTCGCCGCCGTAGAAGAGGCCGGTTGCGGTGCCGAAGAATCCGATACCGATCGTGCCCCACAGGCCGGAGACAAGGTGAACACCGACGACGTCGAGCGAGTCGTCGAAGCCGAAGCGGAACTTCAGGCCGACTGCGAGAGCGGACAGGATGCCGGCTACGGCGCCGAGGAAGATGGAACCGACGGGGTTGAGCGCACCGGCAGCAGGGGTGATGGCGACCAGACCGGCGACCGCACCGGAAGCTGCGCCGAGGCTGGTGGCGTGACCGTCACGAATACGCTCGGTGGCGAGCCAGGCCAGGACTGCGGCACACGTCGCGGTGGTCGTGTTGACCCAGGCGAGACCGGCGTTACCGTCGGCGGCGAATGCCGAACCGGCGTTGAAGCCGAACCAACCGAACCAGAGAAGTGCGGCGCCGAGCATCACGAAGGGCAGGTTGTGCGGACGGAAGGCGGTCTTGCCGAAGCCGAGACGCTTGCCGACGATGAGGGCGAGGACCAGACCGGCCATACCCGCGTTGATGTGAACGACTGTGCCACCGGCGAAGTCGATCGGAGCGACGTTGGCGACGGTGACTCCGTCGTCGTTGACCGTGGTGCCGAAGAGCTTTGCCGCGATGCCGTCCTCGGAGCCCGAGAGGAGTCCGCCGCCCCACACCATGTGTGCGAGGGGGAAGTAGACGACGGTGACCCAGATACCCGAGAACAGCAGCCAGGTGCCGAACTTGACCCGCTCGGCCAGGGCACCACTGATAAGGGCGGTGGTGATGATCGCGAATGTCACCTGGAACGCGATGTCGATGACGTTGGGGTAGCCCCACGCGCCGGCGATGAAGTTGCCGTCAGCATCGGTGATGCTGTTCTTGAGGCCGAAGAACTCGAACGGGTTGGCAAAAATGCCCCCGATGTTCTCGGTGCCGTAGGACATCGACCATCCCCACAGAACGTAGATGACGCCGATGACGGCCATGGCCCCGAAGGACATCATCATCATGTTCAGGACGGACTTGGACCGAGACATCCCGCCGTAGAAGAAAGCGAGGCCGGGTGTCATCAGCAAGACCAGAGATGCAGCCATCAGCATCCATGCGGCGTTACCGGAGTTCGCCAACAAATCGTCGGTACTCACTTACTACCTCCTAGTCGCACGTGCCGGGCAGCACGTCGTTAAGGAGAAGAGTGCTGGGCTGGTGTTTCGTCCATGGCGCTGTCGCGTTTCGCAGACGTGAACCAATTGCCCAACTTTGTTGCAAACAGGTTTCGCCAGGGGGTTCTACCGACCCTGTGCGCCTTTTCGGTAGTTCGCGCTACCAAAAAGGCGCACGGGGCGTCAGCCCAGCAGGGCGTCGACGAACGCACCCGGCTCGAAGGGCGCCAGGTCGTCGGCACCTTCACCGAGACCGACCAACTTCACCGGCACACCCAGTTCATGCTGAACCTGGAAGACGATTCCGCCCTTGGCGGTTCCGTCCAGCTTGGTCAGTACGACGCCGGTGATGTCCACGACCTCCGCGAACACTCGAGCCTGCGCCAGTCCGTTCTGGCCGACCGTCGCATCGAGAACCAGCAGAACGTCGTCGACCGACGCCTTCTTCTCGATGACCCGCTTGACCTTGCCGAGCTCGTCCATCAGACCGGTCTTGGTGTGCAAACGGCCGGCGGTGTCGATGAGGACCACGTCGACGCCGTCCGCGATGCCCCGTGAGACCGCGTCGAAGGCAATCGCAGCGGGATCGCCACCCTCCTTGCCACGAACAACTTCAGCGCCGACACGCTCGGCCCACGTCTGGAGCTGATCAGCAGCGGCCGCGCGGAACGTATCCGCGGCGCCGAGCACGACGCGACGACCGTCGGCGACGAGCACGCGAGCCAGCTTGCCGGTGGTGGTGGTCTTGCCGGTTCCGTTGACGCCGACGACGAGCAGAACAGCCGGGTGATCATCGTGCGGCAACGCGCGGATGGAGCGGTCCAGTTCGGGACGCAACTCGGCGATCAACACCTCACGCAGGAGCGCGCGGGCGGCAGCCTCGGTCCGGACGCTGCGGGCCGCCATCTGCTCACGAAGCTTCGTGACGACCTTTTCCGTGGTCGCGGAGCCGAGGTCTGCGATGAGAAGGGTGTCCTCGACTTCTTCCCACGAGTCCTCGTCGAGATCGCCGCCACCGAGTAGGCCGAGCAAGCTCTTGCCGACTGCTGACTGCGAGCGGGAGAGGCGCCCGCGCAGTCGGTCCAGCCGGCCTTCGGTCGGGTCGATCTCGTCCAACACGAGCGGTGCAGGCTCGACGGGTTCGGGAACTACGACGGGTTCGGGAACTACGACGGGCTCGGGTACGACTGCAGGTTCGGGAACGACAGGTTCTTCGACAACAGGTTCTGCTACTGGTGGTTCTTCTACGACCGGCTTTTCGATTACCGGCTCTTCGACAACCGGTTCCTCGACAACAGCGGGTTCTTCGACAACCGGCTCCTCGACGACGGCCGGCTTCTCCGCAACAGGTTCTTCGATGATCGGTTTTTCGACGACAGGTTCTTCGACGACAGGCGGCTTCTCCGCGACCGGCGGCGTCGGAACCACCGGAGGTGGCGCCGTTGCCGTCGAGCCTTGACTGAAGTTGAACCCGCCACCGGCCTTGTAGCCGCCTGACTTGTCCTTCTCGGGGGTGCCGAGCTCCGGCTTCGTCTCGGGCGCCTTCAGCGAGACCTGCCCCTTGCGGTAGCGCAGGAATCCGGCAACGAGAACGACGAGTAGTATGGCCGCTACAGCCGCGATGATGATCCAAGCCTGGGTAGTCACCGGCCCATTGTTTCAGGCTCCGACCCGGAAAGTGAGCAGGGCTTACGTCGAGGCCATGTCTTGACCGCGAAGTCGCTGCGAAATCACGGTGGTGATGCCGTCGCCGCGCATGCTGACTCCGTACAACGCGTCGGCGATCTCCATCGTCGGTTTCTGGTGAGTGATCACGATCAACTGCGACTTCTCCCGCAATTGTTCGAAGAGTCCGATCAGCCGCCGCAGGTTGGTGTCGTCCAACGCCGCCTCGACCTCGTCCATCACGTAGAACGGGGACGGGCGTGCCCGGAAGATCGCGACCAGCATGGCCACCGCGGTCAAGGACTTCTCGCCGCCCGACAGCAACGACAACCGCTTGACCTTCTTACCGGGCGGACGCGCCTCGACTTCGATGCCTGTGGTCAGCATGTCCGACGGATCGGTGAGAACCAGTCGTCCTTCTCCCCCGGGGAACAATTTCTCGAACACGCCCACGAACTCACGCTCGACGTCGGCATAGGCCTCGGTGAACACCTGCAGAATTCGTGCGTCCACGTCTGCGACCACAGCAAGAAGGTCCTTGCGTGCGGTCTTGACGTCTTCGAGCTGAGTGGAGAGGAAGGTATACCGCTCCTCGAGAGCTGCGAATTCCTCGAGGGCCAGCGGATTGACCTTGCCGAGGGTGGCGAGGTCTTTCTCCGCCCGCTTCGCGCGCCGTTCCTGAGTCGCACGATCGTACGGAAGCGGAGCGGGGGCGGTTACCTGCTCGCCGCGCTCCTTGGCCTGCTCGTACTCCTCGATTTCGAGAGCGGTCGGCGGCAGTTCGACGTCGGGTCCGTACTCGGCGATCAGATCATCGAGGCCGATACCGTACTGATCGAGGATCGACTCCTCGAGTTGTTCGATGCGCAGCGCTGCCTGAGCCTTCGCAACCTCGTCGCGATGGACGGCGTCGGTGAGTGAAGCGAGCTGTCCGGTCAGTGCCCGGACGATCTCGCGGACCTGATCCAGCTTGGCTGTGCACTCGGAGCGGGCCCGAGCCAACTCGTCGCGATGAGCAAGAGCTGCAGCGACGACGGCCTCGAGTTCGGCCGCCACGCGCTGCCCCGACTCGGCGACGGCAGCTGCAACCTCCGCAGCGTGCGCTCTGGCGCGCAGAGCCCGCTCGGCGCGAATTCGTGCCTCTCGTTCGGCAGCAGCGGCGCGGCGAAGCGAATCAGCCTTTCCGCGTACGGATTCCGCACGTTCTTCGGCGGTGCGCACGGCAAGGCGAGCATCCATTTCGACTATGCGCACTTCGGCCAGCGCTGCTGCGGCCATTTCGCGATCGGCAGCGGTCGATTCCGCACCGTGTCCCGGTGCACTGCCGTCGGTTTCGGCCACACGCAGACGTTCTTCCAGGTCCGCCAGCTTTGTCAGCGACTCACCGCGGCCCTCCTCGGCACGCACTCGCTGGGCGGTCAACCGCTCGGATTCCGCGTGGGCGACTCGTGCTGCCTGCCCCAATCTGCCCAACTGCTCGTAAATGGCGGACATGGCGGCGTCCGACTCGTTGAGCGCCGCCAAAGTCTGCTCCGCGGTCTCGCGTCGAGCGGCCTGTTCGGCCAGAGCGCCGGACAGCGCCGCGTCGAGTTCCTCTGATCGGCTCTCCGTTGCCGCCAGTTCCGCTGCTGACGCGTCGATCGCCGCCTGTACCTCCAGCGTGCTGGGTTGCCGATCCGAGCCACCGATCATCCACCCCGAACCGTGCAGATCGCCGGAACGCGTCACTGCACGAATTCCCTTGTGGTCAGCAACAACTCGAATCGCGTCCTCGAGGGTCTCGACCAGGACAACGCCATCGAGTATTGCGGTCAACCCCGCACGCAACTCGTCAGGGCAGTCGATGACGTCGACGGCAGGACGACCGCCCGGTGCGATCTCGGCCTCGCGTTTGATCACCGGTTCACCGCTCACGATCAGCGACGCACGCCCACCGTCCTGATCGGCCAGCACTGCAACAGCGGAGCGAGCAGAGTCCAGCGACTGCGCCACGACGGCGTCCGCCGCCGGCCCCATCGCGGCAGCGATCGCAGCTTCGTAGCCGGGTTCGACGTGAATCAATCCGACCAGCGAGGTGATGCCGTCGTCGCGCCGATGTTCGAGCAGCCAGCCGCCACCGTCCTTGCGCTGCAAGCCCATCGACAGTGCCTCGACGCGTGCACGGAGCGAAGCTATGCGTTGCCCGCTCGTCTTTTCTTCCTCACGAAGTTCTTCGACACGTGCGTCGATCATCTCGAGAGCTTCGACGGCGCGTTCATGATTGGTGTCGAGGCCTACTTCACCGGCGTCGAGGTCCCCGATGCTTTCCTGCACCGTGTCGAACTCGGCTTGTGCGGCATCACCACGCAGACGAGCCTCGTCGATGGCCTCGGTCAGTCGCGAAACTTCCGCGTCGACGGATTCGACGCGGGTACGCAGAGTGTCGACCTGACCGGAGAGTCGAGCAAGACCTTCACGGCGGTCGGCGACGGCACGAACTTCCGCCATGTGCGCCCGTTCCGCTTCTGCTGCAGCATCTTCGGTGGCTGCCAGCTGGTCCCGAGCAGCTTCCGACGCCGCTCGCGCGATTTCGACGCCTTCGAGGAGTTCGGCCTCCTCGGCCGCAAGACGTTCGGCGCGCGCTTCCATCTCGTCCGGGTCCTGGCCGCGGTTGCCGACGGGTTCGGAGTCGAGATGTCGTGCACGCTCGCGGGCGATGCGCACGGTGGCGTTGACTCGTTCGGCAAGCGCGGAGAGCTGGAACCAACTCTGCGCTGCCGCTTCCGATCCCGGAGTCAGACGAGCGAGAGCTTGCTCCTGGCGCCCGAGTTCGAGGTTGGCCTCGTCGAGCGCGGACGCCACCTCGTTGTGCTGTTCGCGGGCCGCTATCTCGTCCTGCGCCTGGTCGTTCAGTTGGGTTCGACGGGTCACCAGGTCGTCAGCGGCCAGCCGCATCTTGGCATCACGCAGGTCAGCCTGGACCGTCTGTGCTCGCCGAGCAACCTCGGCCTGGCGTCCCAGCGGTTTGAGTTGCCGACGCAGTTCCGCGGTGAGGTCACTGAGTCGAGCGAGATTGGCCTGCATGGAATCGAGCTTGCGTACCGCTTTTTCCTTGCGGCGGCGATGTTTGAGGACTCCCGCGGCTTCTTCGATGAAGGCGCGTCGATCCTCGGGGCGGGATTCGAGGATCGCGGCGAGCCGTCCCTGCCCGACGATGACATGCATTTCGCGGCCGATACCGGAGTCGCTGAGCAGTTCCTGGACGTCCATCAGACGGCAGGACGAGCCGTTGATCTCGTACTCCCCCGCGCCGTCGCGGAACATCCGGCGCGTGATCGACACCTCGGAGTACTCGATCGGGAGCGCGCCGTCGGCGTTGTCGATGGTCAAGGTCACCTCGGCGCGGCCCAGCGGCGCGCGGCCGGAGGTGCCGGCAAAGATGACGTCTTCCATCTTGCCGCCGCGCAGAGCCTTGGCGCCCTGCTCGCCCATCACCCAGGTCAACGCATCGACGACGTTGGATTTACCCGAGCCGTTCGGCCCGACGACACAGGTGATCCCCGGCTCGAACCGAAGAGTCGTTGCCGACGCAAAGGATTTGAATCCCTTGAGTGTCAGACTCTTGAGGTGCATGGGGGGAAACTTTACCGCCAAACCGGTCAGCGTTCGACGAACCCTGTCAGGTCGCCCCTGGCGGGGTCCCAGCTGTCGACCACGAGATCCACCGTGCCCGGTGTTGTTCCCGAGCGAAGCAACTCCAACAATCTCTCGAGCTGCGTGCGTTCGCCTTCCGCCACGACGAGCACTCGACCGTCACGCTGATTCGACGCATATCCGATCAACCCGAGTTCAAGGGCGCGGGCCCTGGTCCACCACCGGAACCCGACGCCCTGAACATATCCGTGAACCCACGCCGTCAACCGCACAGGCGGTGTCTCAGTCATGACGTTCAGCCCGCCACACGTTCGAGACGGTGGACGTCGCCGAGGAAACCGGTGGTGTAGATCGAGTTGGGGTCCCAGCCCGGGCCGGCACCGAACTTCACCGCGGATGTGAACGGCAGACCCGAGGCGATCTCACACGAAGATCCTGAATCCGGATCGACGCGAACAACTTTGCCGCCGGCATTGAATGCGACGTACAACGCGCCGTCCGGTCCGACGGTCAGATCGTCCGCCATGTTTGCCGGACCGAACCCGGGGAGCGTGATCGTTCGCACCGGCCCGCCCAGATCGTGTGCGTCGAGGACGTGGACCGCGGTCACCATGTCGAAAGTGGTCGTTACGTAGATCGTCGAACCGGAGCGTGCGAGGCCGTCGACGGTGCCGAGATCCTCACGAACGATCGAACTGGTTCCGTCACTGTCGATGACCGTGAGCCCCGGCCGGGTCAGGGTGCGAGCTGTGAGGAAACGGTTACCGTCCAGCGGCACAAGCCCGTTCGGCATCACCAGACCGTCGGCAATCGTTGTCACCGATCCGTCTGCGACGTCGACCTTACGAAGGCTGCCGTCGGCGATTCCGAACAGACCCGAGACAGTCGAGTTGCCCGTGGTGAAGTACACGGAACCGTCACGCGCGACCAGCCCGCCAGGTCCGGTGACGTCACCGACCAAAGTTGTCCGTGTTCCGTCCGGCGCCACTTTCAGCAGTGCACCCGGCCCGATCAGAGCCGACTGCGACAACACCATCGATCCGCTGCCGTCGAATTCGAGATTCTCGAGCATTCCGGCACCAGTCGTCACGACGCTCGACGTCCATTTGCCGCAACCACCGTCCGAGCCGTCGGCCGGGACCGAGGCCTGTGCCGGAGCACTCACCGCCACAACGGAACCCAGTGCGATCGCAGCGACAACACTGCCGGCGCGGGACATCAGGCTTCCGTGTCGAACGACAGCGTGACCTTGGTTCCGGCCTTGAGAGTGCGCCCGACCGTGCACACCTTGTCGACGGAACGCTCGACGAGAGTGATGAGGCGCTGCTGCGCTTCGGCATCCAACTCACTGAGGTCGAGTTCGAGAACCTCGTCGAGCTGCGGGTAGACCTCGTTTTCACGATCGGCGGCACCGGACACTCGGACCGTCGCGTCGTAGTTGTCACCGAGGCGGCGAGAGATCGGGAAGTCTGAGCTCATCCCGGTGCATGCAGCCAGTGCAATTTTGAGGAGTTCGCCGGGCGTGAAGACTCCTGGCACCGATTCGGAGCCGATGAGAACCTCTGCGCCGCGCGAACTCTTGCCGGTGTAGAGGCGGGTTCCTGTGCGTTCCACCCAAAGCTCCGTGTGAGCTGGGGCGGTTGCAGTGTTGTCTGGAGTCTGTTCAGCCATGACGCAATCTTGCCACTCCGCCGAACCGAAGGGGCGGAGACCTAGGCGATTCGCCGTGCCCTCGGGGTCGGCTGACACCGCGGGCAACTGAACGACGATCGATTCATGAACTTCTCACGCTTGATCGGCGCGCCGCATCGCGGGCACGGAAGATTCTCCTGCCCGTACGCCGACAGCGACCGGTCGAAGTAGCCCGATTCCCCGTTGACGTTCACGTACAGCGCGTCGAAGGACGTACCGCCCTGATCGAGCGCCTCGCCCATCACCGAGTGCGCCGCGGTCAACAGTTCTCGAAGTTTGGGCCTGGTGAGCGATTCGGCGATTCGGTTGCCGTGAATCTTTGCACGCCACAATGATTCGTCGGCGTAGATGTTTCCGATTCCGGAGACCACTGTCTGGTCGAGAATCGCCCGCTTGATCTCGGTGTGCTTGCCCCGCAGGACTTTCACGACGGATTCGAGATCGAACGCAGCATCCATAGGATCGCGAGCGATGTGCGCCACCGACTCGGGCAGCATCGTTCCGTCGACCTCGACGAGGGGTGAAATCGACCAGCCACCGAAGGTCCGCTGGTCGACGAATCGAAGATCAGCCCCGGAATCGAGGGCCAACCGAATGCGTAGGTGCTTTTCCCAGTCGACTGTCGGGGGTTGGACCAACATCTGTCCGCTCATCCCGAGATGAACCACCAGTCCGACACCGGCAGGCTCGAGAACCAGCCACAGATACTTGCCGCGACGCTCTGCCGAAGCGATGGTCTGCCCGGTGAGTTGGCCGATCAAGTCCTCGGAACCGAGAATGTGGCGCCTGATCGCGCGGGGATGGAGGACCTCGACGGCCTCGATCGCCGCACCTACAGCATGAGACTGTAGGCCGCGGCGAACGACTTCGACTTCGGGAAGCTCAGGCAAGAGTGAACTCAGCCGGCGAGATCAGACGGGTTGTCAGCAGCGACTGCGCTAGCAGCGGCATTCTCCGACATCGTCTTCCATGCCGAACTTGCTGCCTTCTGCTCGGCTTCCTTCTTGGAACGACCGACACCGACGCCCAAGGGCTTGCCACTGATGAGAACTGTGGCCGTGAATTCCTTGTCGTGATCGGGTCCGGTAGCGGTGATCTCGTAGACGGGAACTCCGGCACCGTGTTCTGCGGTCAGTTCCTGCAGACTCGTCTTCCAATCCAGACCCGCGCCGAGAAGCGGTGCGCGAGTGAGTAGATCGTCGAACAGATCGAGAACAACACGTCTCGCAGTATCGATGCCGTGCTGCAGGTGTATGGCGCCGAGAATCGACTCCATACCGTCGGCGAGGATGGACGGCTTGTCACGGCCGCCCGTCATTTCCTCGCCCTTACCCAGCAGCAGGTGAGCTCCGAGTCCACCTTCACCCAGAGTCCTGGCAACCTCGGCGAGTGCATGCATGTTGACCACGCTGGCACGAATCTTCGCCAGATCACCTTCGGATTTGTCCGGGTGGGACAGATAAAGATTTTCGGTCACCGTGACGCCGAGAACGGAATCCCCGAGAAATTCGAGGCGCTCGTTCGTGGGCAGACCGCCGTTCTCGTACGCGTACGAGCGGTGCGTTAGAGCCAGGGTCAGAAGACCGGGCTCTATATCTACGCCGACAGCGGCGAGGAGCTTGTCGTGATTGCCCTCGCCGCCGGCGGCTGAAACTGTATTTTCGCTCGTCATAGTCTTTCTCCGGGGAGAACTAGACAGCAGCGGTTACCTGGCGGCCCTTGTAAGTACCGCATGACGGGCATGCGATGTGGGGAAGGGTCTGCTCGCCACAGCCACGGTTGGGGCAGGTAACGAGGGTGGGCACAGTGGTCTTCCACTGGCTACGACGCGACCGCGTGTTGGATCGCGACATTTTGCGCTTGGGGACAGCCACTTCTACTTCTCCTCGGCTTCGGTGATCACAAGATTTTCGCTGGTGTTTGATTCCACGCCAAATTTGGCCGCGAGACCAGCCCAGCGAGGATCAAGTATGTCATGCCCATGCCCAGATTCCGCAATCGCCAGGCGAATGCCACATTCTGAGCACAATCCCAGGCAATCGTCACTGCACAGAGGCTGGAGCGGAAGCGCCAGACCGACTGCATCGACGATGACCGGTTCGAGGTCGATTTCGTCGTCTTCGACCGCGTAGACCTCTCCCTCTTCCGTCGTCTCCTCGGTGGTGCTGTCCGGGTAAGCGAACAACTCCGTGAGATAGATGTCCACGGTGTCGGTGAAAGGTTCAAGGCACCGCGAGCATTCACCCTTGGTGGGTGCGTGCACGTTTCCGGTGACGAGAACGCCTTCGGACACTGCTTCGAGACGAAGATCGAGATCTATGTCCGCGCCCGCTTCGATCGCGATCAGATCGAGACCGATACGGTTCGGGGACTGAATTGTTCTCTCGACGGTACGCATCGACCCTGGACGACGACCGAGCTTGACCGTGTCCAGCAAAAATCCCGCATCACTTGACTGATGCGACGAACTACGACGATGCGTTGACAAAGAGAACTCACCTAACTGTTGAAACTGGTATGGGCAACCACTCCACAATACGGCAGCTACAGCGCAAATCCCAATTCCGTCCACGAAAAAGTGGGCCGCCCCATATCGGACGACCCACCCTCGACTGTCTCGTTCGCTCTAGCGACGACGCTCCGAACGACGATCGTCGTCCTGGTAGTCGGGGACTCCCGAACCTGTTCGAAGCTGTTGACGACCACGCCCGACCGATCGAACCGTTCCGGTGAGGAACTCTTCGAACTCGGCCAACTTGGTGTCCACGTACAGGTCACACTCCGAACGCATCCTGTCGGACTCGGCATGAGCGGCGTCGATCACTCGCGCGGATTCCGCGTGAGCTGACTGGACAACCTCGGTCTGCGACACCAGACGAGCCTGCTCCGCCGTTCCCTCCGCCACCGAATGTTCGTACGAGGCCTGGCCGGACTCGATCATCCGATCGGCCTCGGCACGCGCCCGTCCGGTGACGGCCTCGTACTCACGACGGCCGTCGGTGACGGTCCGTTCCGCTTCTGCTTCGGCGTCCTCGACCAACTGATCGGCGTGCGCGCGTGCTTCGGCAACCATGCGATCGGCCTGAGCCTTGGCATCGGACAGAATCCGGTCGGCGTCGTCGCGTGCGTTCTCGACAGTCGAGGTTGCCTCGGCATTGGCGCTGCTGACTGTCTTCTCGGCGTTTGCTCGCGCGTCACCGACCAATTTGTCGCGATGATCGAGGACGTCCTGAGCGTCGTCCAGCTCACTCGGAATTGCGTCCCGGACGTCGTCGAGTAGCTCGAGTACGTCACCGCGAGGCACAACACACCCTGCGGTCATGGGAACACCGCGCGCCTCTTCGACAATTGCGACCAGTTCGTCCAGTGCCTCGAATACGCGGTACACAAGCAACCCCAATCTCTACCGGCCGAAATCGGCCCACATCGTCACCGGTCCACTCGGACCTGTGCCCGTTCCTGTCCAAGTTTGCCGGAAGAACGGCCAACGGGGTGTCGTCGTGGTCGGTGTGTCGGGGATCAGCTGTTTTCGGCTGCTCGTTCGGCGATACGCGCGAGTAGCCGAGAATGCACCTTGGCCGGGAGCATGTCGGAGACGTCGCCGCCGAAGGTCGCAACTTCCTTCACCAGAGAACTCGACAGATAGCTGTAAGTCGGATTCGTGGCAACGAAGAGCGTGTCGACGCCCGTGAGCTTCTGATTCATCTGAGCCATCTGCAGCTCGTAATCGAAGTCGTTCGCGCCGCGCAGACCCTTGACGATCGCGCTGAGGCCTTCTTGTTTCGCGTAGTCGACCAACAATCCGTGCCACGACGTGACGCGAACGTTGGGCAGGTGACTCGTCGCGTCTTCGAGCATCTCGATCCGCTCGTCGATCGTGAACATGCCACGCTTGCTCTTGTTGATCAGCACGGTGACCACGACCTCGTCGAATTGCGCAGCAACTCTTCCGATTACGTCGAGGTGACCGTTGGTCACAGGGTCGAAGGATCCGGGGCAGACGGCGCCAGTCATGAGTCCAGACCGTAGCAGGTGGCCAGCTCGATGCGGGCTTCACCGTAGTTCTTGGCCTTGATCGGCTCGTAGCCCTGAGGCCACACGGTCTCCGGCGAGCGCGACGATCGTTCGAGTACCACGATCGTGCCCTCCCCCACCCATTTGTTGGCCTGCAGATCAGCGAGCATGGACACGACGGCCTCGTCGGTTACCGCATACGGCGGGTCCGCGATCACGATGTCGTATTCACGCGCGCTCGGACCCGAGACCACGGCCGCGACCGGAGCGGCGCGAACCGTCGCCCCCGGCAACGCGACAGTGCCGATGTTCGCCTTGATGACGGCAGCAGCCTTGGCATCGGATTCCACGAGAACAACGTGCTCGGCTCCCCGCGAGAGCGCCTCGAGGCCGAGAGCACCCGAACCCGCAAAGAGGTCGAGAACCGCGCACCCTTCGAGATCGATGCGCGCTTCGAGAGCACTGAACAGCGCCTCACGAACCCGGTCCGACGTCGGACGGGTGCCGCTCGGCGGGACTCGCAGGCGTCGACCGCCCGCGAGTCCCGAGATGATGCGTGTCACTCTGCGGCGCTCTCCCCCGTCGAGACGACTACCAGCAGGTCTCCGCCCTCGACCTGTTGGACGGCGCTGATCGCGATCCGCGAGACGACGCCGGCGCGCGGCGAGGTGATCGCCGCTTCCATCTTCATCGCTTCGATCGTGGCCACGGTGTCGCCGGCCTCGATCTTCTGGCCTTCCTTGACCGCGAGCGTCACGACGCCCGCGAACGGTGCAGCCACGTGGCCCGGGTTGTTCTTGTCGGCCTTCTCCGCCACCGGTACGTCACTGGCAATGGAGCGATCGCGGATCGAGACCGGGCGAAGCTGGCCGTTCAGGATGCACATGACAGTGCGGTAGCCGCGCTCGTCGGGCTCGGAGATCGCCTCGAGACCGATGATCAGTTCCACGCCGGGAGCCAACTCGACCCGGTGCTCGTCGCCGCGCCGCAAACCGTAGAAGAACTGGTTTGCCGAAAGCCGCGACGTGTCACCGTACTTCTCGCGGTGTTCGAGGAATTCCTTTGTCGGGCCGGGGAACAGCAGACGGTTCAGCGTCGCCTGACGGTCCTTCGACGAGCCCTCTAGCAGCACCTCGTCCTCAGCGGACAACGTCGCTTCCGGCTTGGCCTGGCCACGTCCTTCGAGTGCCTTGCTGCGGAACGGTTCCGGCCAACCACCGGGAGGCGTACCGAGTTCACCGCGCAGGAAGCCCACCACGGAGTCGGGAATGTCGAACTTCGCCGGATCTGCGGCGAACTCCTCCGAAGGCACGCCGGCACCGACAAGATGGAGCGCGAGGTCGCCGACGACCTTCGACGACGGCGTCACCTTCACGAGATGCCCGAGCATGCGGTCCGCGTCGGCGTACTTGGCTTCGACCTCTTCGAACCGGTCGCCGAGACCGAGAGCAACGGCCTGCGTCCGGAGATTGGAGAGCTGGCCGCCCGGAATCTCGTGCGTGTACACGCGACCCGTCGGCGCCGGCAGTCCGGATTCGAACGGCGCGTACACCTTTCGCAGCGCTTCCCAGTACGGCTCGAGGTCGCACACGTTCTGCAGGTTCAGTCCGGTGTCGAACTCGGAGTGCGCGGCAGCGGCGACGATGGCCGAGAGCGCAGGCTGGCTGGTGGTTCCGGCCAGTGCCGCGGAAGCACCGTCGACTGCGTCGGCGCCCGCCTGCCACGCTGCGAAGTACGTGGCCAGCTGTCCACCGGGAGTGTCGTGCGTGTGAACGTGAACCGGCAGATCGAAGTTGCTGCGTAGCGCCGTCACCAGCTTGGTAGCTGCCGGAGCGCGCAGCAGGCCTGCCATGTCCTTGATCGCGAGCACGTGAGCGCCGGCATCGACGATCTCTTCGGCCAACTTCAGGTAGTAGTCGAGCGTGTACAGAGTTTCGTTCGGATCCGACAGATCACCGGTGTAGCTCAGCGCAACCTCCGCGAGGGCCGTTCCGGTTTCACGCACCGCGTCGATGGCGGGCCGCATCTGGTCGACGTTGTTGAGCGCGTCGAAGATTCGGAAGATGTCGATACCGGTGTCGGTGGCTTCCTGAACGAATGCGCGCGTGACTTTTTCGGGATACGGCGTGTAGCCCACCGTGTTTCGGCCGCGAAGAAGCATCTGAAGGCAGATGTTCGGGATCGCCTCGCGGAGTGCGGCGAGCCGGTACCACGGATCCTCGTGCAGGAAGCGAAGTCCCACATCATAGGTCGCGCCGCCCCAGGCTTCGATCGAGAGCAGTTCCGGCGTCAACCGCGCAACGTGCCCGGCAACTCCGAGCAGTCCGCTGGTTCGAACTCGCGTGGCCAACAACGACTGGTGCGCGTCACGGAAGGTGGTGTCGGTGACGCCGACGGCCTTCTGCTCACGCAGTGCCTTCGCAAAACCTTCGGGTCCGAGTTCGAGCAGGCGCTGACGGCTACCGGCAGGAGGAGTCGTCGAAAGATCGATCTTGGGCAGCTTGTCCTGCGGGTACACCGCCGAGGGCCGCTCACCGTGAGGCTTGTTGACCGTCACATCCGCGAGGTAGGTCAGGATCTTCGTGCCGCGGTCTGCCGAAGAACGCAGAGTCAGCAGCTGAGGACGTTCCTCGATGAAGGAGGTCGTCACACGTCCGGCCCGGAAGTCCGGGTCGTCGAGAACCGCCTGCAGGAACGGGATGTTGGTCGAGACGCCACGAATGCGGAACTCGGTGACCGCGCGGCGAGCCCTCGCGACAGCGGCTTCGAGGTCACGACCACGGCAGGTGAGCTTGACCAGCATCGAGTCGAAGTAGGCGCCGACCTCGGCTCCGAGCGTGGCGCCGCCGTCCAGGCGGATACCGGCTCCGCCCGGGGTGCGGTACGCGGTGATGCGGCCGGTGTCCGGGCGGAATCCGTTGGCCGGGTCCTCGGTCGTGATGCGGCACTGCAGCGCCGCGCCGCGAAGCTTGATCGTGTCCTGTGACAAACCAAGCTCTGCAAGCGTCGAACCGGACGCGATCTTGAGCTGCGACTGGACCAGGTCAACGTCCGTCACTTCTTCGGTGACGGTGTGCTCCACCTGAATTCGCGGGTTCATCTCGATGAAGACGTGATTGCCGCGCTTGTCGAGGAGGAACTCGACGGTGCCCGCGCACGTATACCCGATCTCCTTCGCGAAGGCGACGGCGTCGGCACAGATCTTGGCGCGCAACTCTTCCGAGAGATTGGGCGCCGGAGCAAGCTCGATCACCTTCTGGTGGCGACGCTGCAGCGAGCAGTCACGCTCGAAGAGGTGGATGACGTTGCCCTGCTCGTCGGCGAGGATCTGCACTTCGATGTGCCGGGGGTCGATGACGGCCTGCTCGAGGAAGACCGTCGAATCGCCGAAGGCCGATTCCGCTTCGCGCGCTGCGGCTTCGATCGATTCCTTGAGCTGTGAGCGCTCCGCAACGCGGCGCATTCCGCGTCCACCGCCGCCTGCAACGGCCTTGACGAAGATCGGGAAGGTCATGTCCTCGGCGGCCGCGAGCAACTCGTCGATGTCCGCTGACGGCTCCGACGACGCGAGCACGGGGAGACCGGCGGCCTTTGCCGCTGCGATGGCCCGAGCCTTGTTGCCGGTCAACTCGAGGATCTCGGCGGACGGGCCGACGAACTTGATGCCTGCCTCGGCGCACGCCGCCGACAGATCCGGGTTCTCGGAAAGGAAGCCGTAACCGGGGTAGATGGCGTCGGCTCCGGCACTCTTGGCGGCGGCGACGATTTCCTCGACTGAGAGATACGCCCGAACGGGGTGACCCTTCTCCCCGATCTGGTAGCTCTCGTCTGCCTTGAGACGGTGGATCGAGTTCCGATCCTCGTACGGGAACACCGCGACGGTTCCGGCACCTAGTTCGTAGGCGGCGCGGAAGGCACGGATCGCAATTTCGCCGCGGTTCGCGACGAGCACTTTGGAGAACATTCGAGAAAACTACCCCGATTTCATCTTGCGTCTACATGCGGAGTCTCATATTTCGGACTGAATCGAGAAACCAACCCGGTGGTCCTCGTGCTATTCGATTTCAGCTTGTCGTCATACCCGTCACGACTTCTCGAGGTACTCGATCCGGTCGGAGTCCAGGGCAGCGGTCACCATGGAAGCGAGGGCGGGATGATCCTCGAGCGACGGATCGGAGTCGACGATTCCCTGAGCGAACTCCCTGGCGGACTCGAGGATGTCTCCGTGGGCCATGAGGGAAAGCAGTCTCAGATTCGAGGTTGTGCCAGACTGCGCCGCACCGAGGATGTCTCCTTCACGTCTGGTCGCGAGGTCGAGTTGTGCCAGTTCGAACCCGTCGTTGGTCGCTGCCACCGCAGAGAGCCGCTCGTACGCCGGTCCGCCGGGATTGCTTCCGGTGACGAGGATGCACAGTCCCTGGTGCTTGCCTCGACCGACTCGTCCACGTAGTTGGTGGAGCTGACTGACGCCGAACCGCTCGGCGTCGACGATCACCATCACCGTCGCATTCGGAACGTCCACACCGACTTCGACGACAGTCGTACAGACGAGGACGTCGATGTCACCGACGTTGAACGCGCTCATCACGACGTCTTTTTCGTCGGAAGGCAGTCGACCGTGCAGCAACCCGACTCGCAGATCGGCCAGCGGGCCACTCGACAGCTCTTCGAAGACGTCGACCGCCGACTTGGTCTCGGGCTGCTTCTCCTCGGTGAACTGGTCCTCACCGGCACCCTGCTCACCGTCGCCGATGCGTGAGCACACGACATACGCCTGACGACCAGCGGCAACGTCCTCACGGATTCGTTCCCATGCGCGATCCACCCACTGCGGCTTCTGCTTCGCGGGCACGACGCTGCTCTTGATCGGGGTTCGCCCACGCGGTAGTTCCCGCAGGGTCGAGACCTCGAGGTCGCCGAGCACCGTCATGGCGATGGTTCGCGGAATCGGCGTTGCCGTCATCACCAGCAGATGCGGACTCAGACCTTCACGGGCACGTGATCGCAACTGATCACGTTGCTCGACGCCGAAGCGGTGCTGCTCGTCGACGACAACCATGCCGAGGTTGAAGAACTCCACGTTGTCCTGGATGAGCGCATGGGTACCGATGACGATCCCGGCATCGCCAGTCACGGCTTCGAGCAGCGCTGCGCGCTTCGCAGCGACCGGCAGCGAGCCGGTCAGAAGGGCGATACGGGTGGAATGTTCGGCCGAACCGAGTTCACCGCCTGCGGCCAGCGGGCCCATCATCTTGCGCAGTGATCGCGCGTGCTGATTTGCCAGGACCTCGGTCGGTGCGAGCAACGCGCACTGATAACCGGCGTCGACGACCTGCAGCATCGCGCGCAGAGCCACGATGGTCTTGCCTGACCCGACCTCGCCCTGAAGAAGCCGGCTCATCGGGTGTGGGCGAGCGAGATCGCTGGAGATCTCCTCCGCGACTGCTTGCTGTCCCTCCGTCAGAGTGAACGGGAGCATCTCCTCGAACTGGTCCGCGATCCCGCCGGCAACCGGAGCGCTGGCCGGCGCCACCCGCTCGGAATTGTCGTGACGACGCATCGCGAGGACCAACTGCAGAGACAGCGCCTCGTCGAAACGCAGACGATCCTGAGATCGTTCGATGTCCTCCTTGGTATCCGGGAGGTGAACGGTGCGCAGTGCCTCGTCCAAACCGATGAATCCGTGCTCGGCCCTGGTCTCGTCAGGCAACGGCTCCTCGATCGGATCGAGTTGGTCGAGCACTTGCCGCACGCACCGCATGATGGTCCAGCTCTCGACCTCGCGGGTTGCCGGGTACAGCGGGATCAATGCGCGGTCGAAGACGGACAGGTCGAGTTCGGCGCCGGGATCCTGGTTTGCGCGAGCCAGACCGGCAAGGTCACCGGCCCCCTTGATGGATGCAAGCGGAACTACCGAATCCTCCTCGCCGACACGAGGTTCCGGGAGAATCAGGTAGCTCGGGTGGGTGAGAGACCACTTGCCGCGGAAGTACTTCACCGTCCCGGAGAACATCGCGCGCACGCCGGGCTTGATGACGTGCCGCACCTTCTGCGGGTTGAAGAACGTGACGTCGACGGTCTGCGAATCAGTCGCGAGCGATACTCGCAACATCTGCCCCGGACGGTTCTTCATCTTCACGACCGCCGCCGACGCCACCCGCGCGATGATGGTGATGTGCTCACCTTCGGGCGGCTCCTTCTCGGCAAGTTCCTTGCCTGCCGACGCGTACCGGTGTGGGTAGTGACGCAGCAGGTCCTCGACCGTCCGAATCTCGAATGCCTCGTCGAGCGCGTCCGCGGTCTTCTTTCCCAGCAGCCGATCGAGTGGGTCGGCGAGCGTCGCCATCAGTTCCTCCAGCACAGTGTCGCGGTAAGCACATGTGTTCGTATATCAGTAGTCACCGACAGACCCGATTCGATCACTCCACACCCAACTGGAACAGGTCACCCGGCTGATCACCCTGATAGACGAGCACGTCGACGCCCGGATGGTGCGCGATGACGTGCGCCTCGAGCTGCCCGGCCAGGTCGTCCGGCGCGTCGGCGCCCATGAGTAGGGTCACGAGTTCGCCACCGGATCCGAGCGCGAGGTCGACCAGTCGCGCACTCGACTCCGCGACGTCGGGACCGATGAGCACCACCTCGTGCCCCATCAGACCGATCGCGTCACCCGGATCACACGTCCCGACGTACGTCAGCGAACGCTCGACCGCAATTCGCAATGATCCCCAGCGCGTCGCAGCCGCCGCCTCGGACATCGTGAAGCCGTCGTCGGCGACGTTGCGTTGAGCGTCGTGAACGGCAAGTGCGGCCAAGCCCTGAACCATCGACGATGTCGACAGCAGCAGGACCTGGTGAAGCGGATCGCGTGCAGCGGCACTGACTGCGACCAGTTCCTGAGCCGTCAAGGCTCCGTTCGGCAGCACCAGAACTTCACTTCGCTCCATCTGACGAATGCGGCCGAGCAGTTGCGCACGTGTCACCGGCGCGTCGTCGCACCGAAGAACCGTCGCGCCCTCACTCTCGAACAACGCCGCCGCACTCTCACCGGCGACGACGGCCAGAACGCCGCGGGCACCGGCACCCGGGAATCGCCTCTCCGCCCGTGCCACCAACTGGTCGCGTTCGTCGACGAGAAAACTGCTGATGCGAATACCGTGGACCTTCCCGGCTTCGAGGCCGGCTTCCACGGCTGCACCGGCATCGCAGCAATGCACGTGCACCGACCAGCCACCGAAGCCGTCGCTGACGATGACCGTCGAATCTCCGAGGACGGACAGTCGCGTGCGCAGCGCCGTCATGCGATCGTCGTCCGAGTCGTCGACGAGGTACATGACCTCGAAATCCTGTTCCGAGTGATCACCACATTCGATCGGGCTCTTGTGAGCCCAATCGTGATCGAATGCGCTGACGTCGACAACTGCGCTCGACCTCGGGTCCGGCGTCCCCAGATCCTCGCGAACCTGCGACTTCCCGGTCACCACCTCGACAAAAGCGTCGAGGATCAGAACCAGACCGAATCCCCCGGCATCGACCACCCCGGCCGACGCCAGAACGTCCAGTTGCTCCGGGGTCTTGTTCAGCGCGATCGCAGCCGCATCGGCAGCGGCGGCAACCACGGAAGCAAGGTCCTCGCCGCTCGGCGTCTTGGTGTCGACGCACTCCTGCGCTGCCTCACCCGACGCGCGCAGAACCGTGACGATGGTGCCTTCCACCAGATCGGAGACAGCCCGAGAAGCCAGTCCCGTCGCCGTGGTCAGTGAGTTCGCAAAGCTCCGGCCGTCGATGTGCTCGCCTTGAACGCTCTCCGCGATACCCCGGATCACCTGGGAGAGGATCACTCCGGAATTACCGCGTGCACCGGACACTGCGCCCCGAGCCAGCGCGTTGGCGACGCGGCCGGCACTGCGGACGTCGTCCTCGATCGTCTCGGCGGAATCGAGCGCGGCCCGCATCGTGAACAACAGGTTGGTGCCGGTATCCGAATCAGGGATGGGAAAGACGTTGAGGCTGTTGATCTCTCCGCGACGTTTCTGGAGGCTGTCGACCGCCCGGCGGGCCCAGCGCCGCAGCAGATGTCCGTCCGCGACGGATTCCGCTTCTTCGGCGACGCGTTGCACTTCCCCCACTGACGGTTCCCCTCGACGATGGAAAGACTGACGATGAAAAAGAGATCGGTGATCGGTGCAGTCGAGGGTAGTCCGACGCTTCTGCGCAACCGTCATTACCGGGCGGTTTGGCCATTCGGGCCGGAAGCGGTTACTCTTACACGGTTGCCTCGAACGGGCTACACGAAATAATGCTGCACTTTGTTTGTTGCTGATTGACTGTTTTCACGTTCGACTGCACAGTGAGCGGTCAAGGATCGGTTCGAAGTCGAGTATATTCGGATTGTAATTCTGGCTGCCCTACCGTGTAGGGTAACCACTTCAATATTCATTTCTAACAAGGAGTTCGCGACTATGGCTGCCGTCTGCGACGTATGCGCCAAGGGGCCCGGCTTCGGTAAGTCGGTCTCGCACTCGCACCGGCGTACCAATCGTCGCTGGAACCCGAACATTCAGTCTGTTCGTACCGAGGTTGCCCCGGGTAACACCCGTAAGGTCAACGTGTGCACCTCCTGCCTGAAGGCAGGCAAGGTCGCTCGGGGCTGATTGCCCGAGCACAAACTATTGCAGGCTCTGCCCCCGTCACTTCGGTGACGGGGGCAGAGCTGTTTCTATGTGGCTGTATCTATGTGTCCCCGTGTTTCGTATGGCTGTCCGACACCCGTAATGTGCGTTGAGTGACTTCCATCGATGACCTGAGCAAAGTGACCCTCGACGAGGGCGTACTCCGCATCACCATTTCCACCGCCGCCAACGGCACCTCCCTCGACGACGAAGGACTGGTTCAGGGCGCGCAGGCGCTCGAGACAGTCGGAAACGACATCGGGAGCATCCTTCTGGTCGGCGAAGGCGCAAACTTCTGCGCCGGAGGCAACGTCCGCGCGTTCGCGGCCGCCCCCGACCGCGGCGAGTACGTCGCCGAGGTTGCCCGTGTCTTCCACGTGTTCGTTCGCGCGCTCGACGCCGCGACCGCTCCAGTGGTGGCCGGGGTCCACGGATGGGCTGCCGGCGCCGGAATGAGCCTGGTCTGCCTCGCCGACGTCGCAATCGGCGGCACCGGCACCAAGCTCCGCCCCGCGTACCCCTCCATCGGTTTCACCCCGGACGGCGGAATGTCGTGGACACTCCCCCGCATCGTCGGCGTGGCACGCGCTCGCGAGATTCTTCTCAACGATTCGGTGATCGGTGGCGACGAAGCCGTCCGGCTGGGGATCCTCACCCGCCTCGTCGGCGACGACGAGGTCCAGGAAGAGGCAGCTCGCCTCGCCCGCGCTTTGGCCAACGGACCGAGTACGTCGTACTCGGGAATCAAAGCACTGCTGCGTTCGTCGCGGACGAACTCGCTCGCCGAGCAACTCGACGCCGAGGCTGCGTCCATCGCCCTCGCGGCGAACAGCCCGATCGGGCGCGAGGGTGTCGACGCATTCGTCGACAAGCGTCGCCCCGATTTCACTTCCGCAAAGCAGGCCTAGTCAGCTGGCATGCCGAATGTCGTGTCACGACGTTCGGCATGCCAGGTGAGTGCAGGCGCAGTTCGATCAGCCCAGATTCCAGTCGACCGGGTCGGCCCCGAGTCCGGTCAAGAGTTCGTTCGCACGACTGAACGGGCGCGAACCGAAGAAGCCGCGCGAAGCCGAAAGCGGTGACGGGTGCGCTGATTCGATGATCGGTGTGTCGCCCAGCATCGGCGCGAGAGTGGCCGCGTCACGACCCCACAAGATCGCCACCATCGGTGACGACCGCGCCACCAAAGCGCGGATAGCCTGCTCGGTCACCGGCTCCCAGCCCTTCTTACGATGAGAAGCGGCTTGACCCGGCTGCACGGTGAGTACGCGATTGAGAAGCAGCACACCTTGTTTCGACCACGGCGTCAGATCGCCGTTCGGCGGTATCGGCAACCCGAGATCCTGGTGATACTCCTTGTAGATATTACCGAGACTTCGTGGAACCGGCCGCACGTCCGGGGCAACCGAAAAGCTCAACCCGACAGCATGACCGGGCGTCGGATAGGGATCTTGACCGACGATGAGCACCCGAACGTCGTCGAACGGGTTCGTGAATGCACGCAAGACGTTCTCTCCCGCAGGCAGATACTCCCGTCCCGCAGCGATCTCTTCGCGCAAGAACTTACCCATCGCGGAGATCTGCTCCGAGACCGGTTCGAGTGCCCGCGCCCACCCTGGATCGACGATCTCTGCAAGCGGCGCCATCAGTCGAGCCTGCGCAACGCGTCGCGGTAGTACGCCGCATTGGCTGCGTACATCTTGACGTTTCCGTCGAGGTGGCCGAGCGGAACTTCGTATCCCGCACGGACCTTGGCGGGCACACCGAGTGCCATGCTGCGCGGGGGAACTTGCATCTTGTTGGCCACCACCGCACCCGCGGCGACGATCGACCCCGTCCCGATCACCGTTCCGTTGAGAACCACGGATCCCGATGCGATCAGGCAGTGGTCCTCGATGGTCGACCCCTCGATGTGCGCGTTGTGGCCCACGACGCAACCGGAACCGATGACAGTCGCATCGATGGCGGTGCAATGGATGACAGTTCCGTCCTGGATGTTGGATCCGATTCCCACCGAAATGGTTCCGTAGTCACCACGCAATACCGCCTGCGGCCAGATCGAGGTGCCTGCCGCGAGAGTCACGGCGCCGATCACCACTGCGTCCGGGTGAACGTATGCGTCCGGATGAATGTCCGGAACTCTGTCTCCAAGTGCATATACAGCCATGAAAGCAACCTATACCGCGGTGGTGCCGGTGGTCGAAAAGCTGTGCCAGCCCCCACCGCTCTCACGAGGCGAACCGTCGACGCTCACGCCGGAACCGGCCGCAACCTCACCGATCACAGTCCAACCCGACGGAATCTCGACCTCAGGCCCGAAAGTTGCTGCAAATCCGTGATCTTCACCACCGGAGAGGATCCAGTCCAGCGGATCGACGTCGAGCGCCTCGGCCACCGATGCGACATCGGGTGAGGTGGGAACCGCGGCCGAGACGATGTCGAACCGCACGTGCGAGGCCTCTGCGAGATGTCGAAGGTCCGCGATCAATCCGTCGGATACGTCCGTCATGGAATGTGCTGATTCTGCGGCATCCCATGCCGATTGATACGGCGGATTCGGAACACGATGAGAGGCAAGCAAGTCTGGAAAGCTTTCGGCCTCGTCGAGCAATACGGCTTCGTCGAGCAGTAGTGCCAACCCTGCTGCCGAGCAACCGAACAACCCGGCGACCGCGATCTTGTCACCGATCTTTGCTCCCGAACGCAGAACTGCCGGACGGCCACCGAGATCGCCGAGCACGGTCACCGACACCACGACCACCGGTGACTGGACCAGGTCACCGCCGACCACACCGGCCCCCAGATCAGTTGCCGCGTCCCAGATTCCCGCGGAGATTGCGTCGATCACGTCGACCGGAGTCGAAGGCGGGCATCCCAGAGACACGGTGAATGCCGTCGGCCGCGCTCCCATCGAGACGACATCCGCAGCGTTCTGTGCCACTGCCTTTCGGCCGATGTCGCGTGGCGAAGACCAATCCATTCGGAAATGCCGACCTTCGACCAGCATGTCGGACGAGACAACCACACGGCCGTCTCCGGACGTCACGATCGCGGCATCGTCACCCGGCCCCAATTCGGTGGTGACCGGTTGGATTCGGCCGACCAGAGATCGCGCGATCACGTCGAACTCCCCCACCTGTTCAACAGTGTGCTCTGACCCGAACTCCGATGATGCGATGAGTGTCTCCAATGCCGACGCAATTCGCTCGTAAGCGGCCTGCGGTACCTTCTAGCTGTGGTCGTGAATGCTTCTGCAAGCTCACGCGTGTGTCGGCAATCCTACCGATTCACCGACGTGCCCTCAGAAGTGACAAGGCCGCTGATCGACTGGACCAGGACCCGAGCGAAGAACTGAGCATGGCAGAAAACACCTCCACCGCAGACAACGCCGACATCGACCCCGATAGCGACGACGATCCGTCCGAGCGCCGCAGTCCGGCGCTGATCGCCACCGCCATCGCGCTCCCGGTAGCCCTGATCGTCGGAGTGGTGATCGCGGCCGTCGTAGCGGGAAACAACCCTGAACTCTCGCCGGTAGCGCTGGGACCCGTACCGGCACCGGCAGCGGAGTCGGAGGCCTGCGTTTCCCTCCTCGGTGCGCTCCCCGACAAGATCGACGACTTCACGAAAGCCGAGTTGGTTGACCCCGCTCCGGCTGGAGCGGCAGCTTGGCAGCGCAGCGAAGGTGAGCCGATCGTGTTGCGCTGCGGGCTCGACCGTCCGACCGAGTTCGACCAGGCTGCAGCACTACAGGTTGTGAACGGTGTCCAATGGTTCCAGGTCTCGGGAACCGACGTCGGTCTGGCTGCGAGCACTTGGTTTGCCGTAGACCGCGGTGAGTACATCGGTATCACGATCCCCGACGGGACCGGCCCGACGCCGATTCAGGAGATCTCCGACACCATCACGGCGACTCTCGAACAGAAGCCCCTCGACCCGGCGCCGGTCGCGGTTCCCTGATCAGCGAAGTCCGGTACCGCGAGCGATGGCGGTGTCGACCAGTGTCGAAATCAAAGTGCGGTAATCGATTCCGGTGGCGTTCCACATCTTCGGATACATCGAGATGGAAGTGAACCCGGGCATCGTGTTGATCTCGTTGATCACCGGGCCGTCAGCCGTGACGAAGAAATCGACTCGCGAGAGTCCCTGGCAATCGAGTGCCTTGAACGCGCGGACTGCAAGCTCCCTGATCTGGTCGCTCACCGACTCGTCGAGTTTCGCGGGGATGTCGAATTCGCAGACGTCGTCGAGGTACTTGGTGTCGAAGTCGTAGAACGCGTCCGAATCGGTGTCGGAATCCGGCATCCGGATCTCAGCGACCACACTCGCCTTGACGTCACCGTTCGGGAATTCGAGGACGCCGCATTCCACCTCACGGCCGATGATCGCGCCTTCGACGATCACCTTGGGATCGTGCAGGCGCGCATGAGCGATCGCCCCGTCCAGACCGTCCCAATTGCTCACCCGGGTGATGCCGATGGACGAACCACCACGAGCGGGCTTCACGAACACGGGAAGGCCCAACTCCGCCTTCTGCTCTTCGGTCAGCGTTGCGATTCCCGGTCGAAGCACGACCTGCACTCCGACGGGAAGTCCTTCAGCGGCAAGAAGCTTCTTCGTGAACTCTTTGTCCATGCCGGCGGCGCTGGCCAGGACTCCTGGTCCGACATACGGAACCCCGGCAAGTTCGAGCAATCCCTGAATGGTGCCGTCTTCGCCGTAAGCCCCATGCAGAACGGGGAAAACGACGTCGACCGACGCGAGCACAGCACCGGCGTCGGAGCCGTCGAAGGAGATGACCTCGCCCTCGCGGGTGGGGTCCGCGCTGAGGACCACCGACGTTCCGTCTTTGTCGACCGACGGCAACGCGCGCCCGCTGATCGCGAGGGAGCTGGGGTCGCTCGACCCGAGGACCCAGGAACCGTCGACTGTGATGCCGATCGGTACGACGTCGTACCGATCCGGGTCGAGGTTGCTCAGGACGCTTCCGGCGGAAACACAGGACACTGAATGCTCATTGCTCCGGCCACCGAAGATCACGGCCACGCGGGTACGGCTGCTGTTCACGCGTCAAACCGTACCGCCGAATCGACTTCGGCACGCGATCGGGCCGGGCCGGAAATCATCGACGTGGTCCGCTCACGCGTCGAGCGCGCGCTCGATGTCGGCCAGGAGATCGGCGGTGTCCTCGATGCCACAAGCGATTCGGACAAAACCCGCACTGACCGGATCGCCCCAGCGCGCACGACGATCCGCCGTCGTGTGGATCCCACCGAAGCTGGTGGCGGCCGTGACGAGATTGCTCGCTTCGACGAACGAGTGGAATGCTTGAGCCGAATCCAACTCGACGCTCACCAATCCGCCGAATCGTTTCATCTGACCGGATGCCGTTGTGTAGGACGGGTCACCGCGAAGGCCGGGATAACGAACGGACCGGACCGCTTTGTGTCCAGCCAACATCTCTGCCAGGGCCAGCGCGTTGTCGCACTGACGCCCGAATCGCAGGCCTGCCGTGCCGAGACTCCGGTGCGCAAGCCACGTCTCGAAGGGGCCGAGCACTGTTCCCGAAAGAAGTCGCTCACGCTCGATCCGCTGACTCACCGCCGCATCGCAAGTAGCGACGTAACCCATCAGGAGGTCACTGTGCCCGCTGAGTGCCTTGGTACCGCTGGCCACCACGACGTCGGCACCCAATTCGAGCGGGCGCTGCCCCAGCGGTGTCGCAGTCGTGTTGTCGACGATCAGCAGCGCGCCCGATCGGTGACACACGTCGGCGAGCACGCGAAGGTCGACCACGTCCAGCACCGGGTTGGACGGCGTCTCGGCGACGACGACCACGCGACCCGGTGACGCGTCGAGCAGATCCGCGAAGCTCGCGTCGCCCATCTGCAGGGTCGAGACTTCGCGAACGGTGATTCCCAACGGAGCCAGACGTTCGTTCGCGTACAACCGCACCTGGTAGTACCCGTCCGAGGGCACGACGACGGTATCCCCGGCGACGAGCACGCTGCGCAAGGTCGCTGTGATCGCAGACATCCCCGACCCCATGACGAGTGCGTGGTCCGCTCCTTCGAGCGCCGCGAGCGCCGATTCGAGTCCACGCCAACCCGGGTTCGACGCTCGAGCATAGGTATCGGACTCGGAGCCTTCGTCCACCGAAAGTTGGTACGGCGCAGCAAATATCGGACCCAGCTGCATGGGCTGACCCGCAGCGTGTTCGCGCGCAACGGCGCTCACACTGCGCGTCGAATCCCCGTAACCCTCGAAATCACTCACACCGATTTCACTCATTCCGGCTTCGTCCGGCGTCCGAGCAACTGACCGATCGCATCGCTGACGGCCATGCCTTCGTGGCACACCCGATGGACCGCGTCGGTCAACGGCATCTCCACGTCGTAGCCGGCAGCGAGTGCGCGTACCGACGTACACGACTTCACGCCCTCGGCGACCTGACCGTTGGTTGCCTTCTGTGCCGACTCCATCGACCCGCCCCGTCCGAGTCGCTCTCCGAACGTCCGGTTTCGCGACAACTCGGACGTGCAGGTCGCGACCAGGTCACCGACGCCCGCCAAGCCTGCAAGCGTCGACGCCTTGGCGCCGAGCGCGACACCGAGCCGAATCGTCTCGGCGAGACCACGGGTGATGATGCTGGCAACCGTGTTGTCGCCGAATCCACTACCGGCGGCCATGCCGCAGGCCAGCGCGATCACGTTCTTGCACGCGCCACCGATCTCGCAACCGATGACGTCGGAGTTGGTGTACGGCCTGAAATAGCCGGTAGCGCAAGCATCCTGGAGAGCGAGGGCACGCGAGGAATCCGAGCAGGCGATCACCGTGGCCGCTGGCTGCCCGCTGGCGATCTCGTGTGCAAGATTCGGGCCCGAGAGCACCGCGACGCGCCCCGGTTCCACGCCGGTCACCGACACGATGACCTGGCTCATGCGCATGAGCGTCCCGGTCTCGATTCCCTTGGCCAGACTCAGCAGAGTCGCATCGGGTCCGATCGAGCCTTTCCACTGCTCCAGGTTTCCCCGTAGCGACTGCGAGGGAACCGCCAGCACGATGAAGTCAGCGCCTGCCATCGCCTCCTCGTGGTGATGGGTCGCGCGAATCGACGAAGGCAAAGCAATGCCTGGCAGATAGTCGCTGTTCTCGTGCGTGGTGTCGATGCGCTTCGCGACCTCTTCACGCCTGGCCCACATCGTCACGTCGGTTCCGGCCTCGGCCATCACCTTGGCCAACGCTGTTCCCCACGAACCTGCGCCCAATACAGCTGCCTTACTCACACGCTCACCCCGTCTACCCGGCGAAGCGGGTCGCCGCCAGAAAAATCGTCTGCACAGAGTATCGCCTGTGGTGCACTGCGGTGGGCAGCCGCGGACACCGAGCGTGATGACTGGCAAGATCGAGGGATGGACAGCGCGGAACCCCCGTACCCACACGTCGTGGAGACACCGCATGCGCGCACGGAGATCGAACGCCCCATGCATGCGATAGTGGCCGTCAAGTCCTTGAGATCGGCCAAGTCCCGGCTCGCGGGCGAACTCGACGCGGACGCGCGTGCAGACCTCGTGTTGGCCATGCTTCACGACACCCTCGCGACCGTTGCCGCCGTCTCTGCCATCGACACCGTCACAGTGGTCACCCCAGACCCGACCGTTGCCGCTCTTGCGTATTCCGTCGGCGTGACGGTCTACGCCGATCCAGCTCCCGACATCTCGCTGACCAACGGCGCCTCACCGCGCGCGGAGGAAACCCTCAACGCAGCGTTGAGTGCAGCGGCCGCCGATATCCGAGCCAAACGCGGAGTGGTCGACCTCGTTGTGCTGCAAGCCGACTTGCCCGCGATGCAACCGAGCGAACTGACGGAGGCCGTGGCCGCCGCCCGAAGCGGTGGACGTTCAGTCGTCGTCGATCACCACGGCACCGGCACTTCCGCATTGTTTGCGTGTGGCGAGAGTGCGCTCGACCCCCGATTCGGTCCGGAATCCGCACGGGGACATGCTAATTCAGGTGCTCGTCCACTCAACGGCCAATGGCCGGGACTGCGCACCGACGTCGATACCCACGCCGATCTCGACACCGTGCGCGCAATGGGAGTAGGCCCCGCGACATTGGCTTCGTTGACCAGACTCAAGGCCACGCCGTCGAACAGTCGATGAATTTTCTTTCATCGATTGTCGGACCGCGCGATTGTGGGGGATGATCGACGAGTGAGCAATGGCGAAGCACTCGAAAACCGTATTTCCGAAGACCAGTCGGACGGAGACCACAGCTCCGGCCGACACGAGAACGGCGCGGCCACCTCGCCGCGATCTCAGGCCGTCGCGGTCGCCACCAACATCCCGGGCGCTCCCCCAGCAGCTACCAAGGCAGAGCTACCCGAATTGCTCGTCGGACTTCCCGAGGATCGTTACCTAAACCGCGAACTCAGCTGGCTCGATTTCAATGCCCGTGTTCTCGCATTGGCTGCCGACGAGTCACTGCCGTTGCTCGAACGCGCAAAGTTCCTCGCCATCTTCGCTTCCAATCTCGACGAATTTTTCATGGTCCGGGTCGCCGGACTCAAGCGCCGCGACGAGACGGGACTGTCGGTCAGGTCCGCCGACGGCCTCTCCCCACGCGAACAATTGGCGCTCATTGCGC
The DNA here is from genome assembly GCF_003797745.1 of Rhodococcus sp. WS1. Lineage (NCBI taxonomy): Bacteria > Bacillati > Actinomycetota > Actinomycetes > Mycobacteriales > Nocardiaceae > Rhodococcus > Rhodococcus sp. WS1. Next base: position 842,164 of record NZ_RKLZ01000001.1, read on the forward strand.
GTCGCACCCAGGAACTCGCCGACAAGCACGCACACGTGTTTCTCGACTCGGTCCGCCCTGCCCTGGCGGCAGAAGGCATTTCAATTGTTAGATGGGCCGACCTCAGCGCCGACGATCACGGCCGGCTATCGGCGCATTTCCACGAGCAGGTCTTCCCGGTACTGACGCCGTTGGCAGTCGATCACGCCCACCCGTTCCCCTACATCAGCGGACTGAGCCTCAACCTCGCCGTGACAGTGAAGGACTCCGTCACCCGCGGCGAACACTTCGCTCGAGTCAAGGTCCCCGACAACGTCGGCCGGTTCGTGCGAGTCAAGAGCACGACGTCTTCGTCCACCATCGATTCGTTCCTCCCGATGGAAGAACTGATTTCGGCTCATCTGGACGTGCTGTTCCCCGGAATGGAAATCGTCGAACATCACGCCTTCCGAATCACACGCAACGCCGATTTCGAGGTCGAAGAGGATCGGGACGAGGATCTGCTGCAGGCACTCGAACGTGAATTGGCGCGTCGTCGTTTCGGTTCGCCCGTTCGCCTCGAAGTTGCCGACGACATGACCGAGCACATGCTCGAACTGCTTCTGCGTGAACTCGACGTCGATCCGGCTGACGTGATCGAGGTTTCCGGGCTCCTCGACTTGTCCTGCCTCTGGCAGGTTTACGCCGTCGATCGCCCGGCGCTCAAGGACGCTCCGTTCGTCCCGGCGACGCATCCGGCGTTCGGCGAGCGTGAGACGCCGAAGAGTGTGTTCTCGACCCTGCGCGAGGGCGACGTGCTCGTCCACCACCCTTACGACTCGTTTTCCACCAGCGTTCAACGCTTCATCGAACAGGCCGCGGCCGACCCGCAGGTGCTCGCGATCAAGCAGACCCTGTACCGAACTTCGGGCGACTCCCCCATCGTCAACGCACTGATCGACGCCGCCGAGGCCGGCAAGCAAGTTGTTGCCCTCGTCGAGATCAAGGCGCGCTTCGACGAGCAGGCCAACATCAAGTGGGCACGCAAACTCGAGCAGGCCGGCGTTCACGTCGTCTACGGTCTCGTCGGTCTCAAGACTCACTGCAAGACCTGCCTCGTCGTCAGGCGCGAAGGTTCGACAATTCGTCGCTACTGCCACATCGGCACCGGCAACTACAACCCGAAGACCGCGCGCATGTACGAGGACGTCGGATTGCTCACCGCAGCACCGGAGATCGGTGCTGACCTCACCGACCTCTTCAACTCGCTGACCGGATACTCCCGAAAGACGAGCTACCGCAACCTTCTCGTTGCGCCGTACGGGGTTCGCCGCGGGATCATCGAGCGGATCGACAACGAGATCGCTCACAAGCTTGCAGGCCGCGATGCCGGTATCCGCTTGAAAGCCAACGCATTGGTCGACGAGCAGGTCATCGACGCGTTGTACCGCGCGTCCAAGGCCGGTATCCCCGTCGAGATCGTGGTCCGCGGAATCTGCGCGCTCAAGCCGGGTGTTCCGGGCCTCAGCGAAAACATCGAAGTACGTTCCATTCTCGGGCGGTTCCTCGAACACTCGCGAATGTTCCATTTCCGCTCGGCCGACGAATTCTGGATCGGCAGCGCAGACATGATGCACCGCAACCTCGATCGCCGCGTCGAGGTCATGGTGCAGGTCAAGGATCCGAAACTGTCGAAGCAACTCGGTGACATCTTCGATTCCGCTCTCGATCCGCGAACTCGCTGCTGGGTACTGCATCCGGACGGCAGTTGGGTCGCTGCACCCGAACGCGGTGAGGACGTACGTGAGCATCAACAGTCGTTGATGCGCAGCCGCACCGCCAGCGGGTCTTGACGGGCTCGGATCACACCATGAGCGACAAGCCGGTCAAAGCCAACATCTTTGCCGCAGGCGCGGTTCTGTGGCGGAAGGCTCCCCAGGATCCTTCCGCCATCGAGATCGCCGTCGTACATCGACCGAAGTACGACGACTGGTCATTCCCCAAAGGAAAGCTCGATCCAGGCGAGACCTTCTTGACCGCAGCAGTTCGCGAGGTCCGCGAAGAGACCTCGATCACCGGACGTTTCGGAAGGCACCTCGGTGGCGTGACGTACCCGATCCCGGGACATCGCAAACTCAAACGAGTCGAATACTGGTCGGCCGAAGCAGTCGACGGAGATTTCGGGCCGAATAACGAAGTAGATGTTCTCTATTGGCTTCCGGTCGCCGAAGTCGCCGATCATCTTTCCTACCCGATGGATCGAATGATTCTTCGCCGCTTCGTTTCCATTCGGCCTGACACGAAAACGGTATTACTCGTCCGCCACGCAAAGGCTGGAAGCCGTAAGCGGTACAAGGGCGACGACAATTTGCGTCCACTCGACGCCAAGGGCAAAGAACAATCCGCCGCCTTGGTCGAACAGCTGAAAATCTTCGGAGCCGATTCGGTTTTCGCGGCTGACCGTACGCGCTGCATCGACACCGTAATGCCGTTGGCGGAGGCATTGGGTGTCGAGATTTCGACGGAACCTCTTCTGACCGAAGAAGGTTACGAGGCCGATCCCGACGCCGCGCGGGCACGTGCGCTGCAGATAGCCGCACTGGAGGGCACTCCAGTGATCTGCAGCCAAGGAGGCGTCATCCCCGATTTGATGCGCTGGTGGGCTGATACGGCCGGTGTAACACTGCCCTCTGCACGCAACCGTAAGGCGAGCACTTGGGTGCTCTCGTTCCTCGACGGCCGTCTCGTCGCCGCCGATCACCTCGACAGCCCGCTCCCCAAAGTCGCCAACTCCTGAGGGATTTGGACCAACCGGCCCCAGCTCGATTCGGTAGTTTTGCAAAGCACTGAAACACAGGAGAATTCACACTTCTCCCAGACAGCAAAAAGAGGTGCAGCCGCGGATCAGATCCGCGGCTGCACCTCTTTGTCTTACGGCATCGGGTTTTTCACCCGAACGCGACTACTTTCCGCGCTTGGCCGGAGCCTTCTTGGCCGGAGCCTTCTTGGCTGCGGTCTTGGCCGGAGCCTTCTTGGCCGGAGCCTTCTTGGCCGGAGCCTTGGCTGCGGTCTTGGCCGGAGCCTTCTTGGCGGGAGCCTTGGTGGCAACCGTCTTCTTGGCTGCGGTCTTGGCCGGAGCCTTCTTGGCGGGAGCCTTCGCGGCAACCGTCTTCTTGGCTGCGGTCTTGGCCGGAGCCTTCTTTGCCGGAGCCTTCTTGGCTGCGGTCTTCTTGGCAGCAGCCTTCTTGGCTGCAGCCTTGGTGGCCGGTGCTGCTACGCCACGCTTGACTGCCGGGCCGGTGGCCGGAAGCTTCTGTCCACCAGCGATAACAGCCTTGAACTGCGCACCCGGACGGAAAGCCGGAACCGACGTCGGCTTGACCTTGACGGTCTCGCCCGTACGCGGGTTGCGTGCAACACGTGCTGCACGACGACGCTGCTCGAAGACTCCGAAGCCGGTGATGGTCACGCTCTCGCCACGGTGGACGGCGCGGACGATGGTGTCCACGACGTGCTCCACTGCGTCGGTCGCTGTGCGCCTGTCCGAACCCAGCTTTTCAGTCAGAACATCGATGAGCTCTGCCTTGTTCATTGAAATTCCTCCGCTAATTGTGGTCCACCGTCGGACCGACTGAGAACCACGGTAAACCTGATAACGGCAAGAGTCTATGTGCCACGCCAATTCTCATTCAACGTGACTGCGAAATGGTGACCTATTTCTCTTCCCGCGCGGAGTTGCGGATTTCGGTTCAGCCCTGCGAAATTCGGGCTGGAAGGGTAGTCGGTTTCCATGAAGGCCTTGACTTTTCGAACTCGGAAATCGCTTCTACCTGCCGCAATGTCAGTCCGATGTCGTCGAGACCCTCCAGCAGACGCCACCGTGTGTAGTCGTCAATATTGAACGGCACCACCGTAGTTCCGGCGCTCACGGTCCGATTCTCGAGATCTACTGTCAATTCCAGTCCGGGCTGCTCTTCGAGCAACTTCCAGAGCAATTCGACGTCACTCTGCTCGACCTGTGCCGCTACGAGACCGGCTTTTCCGGCGTTCCCGCGGAAGATGTCGGCGAACCGGGAAGCGATGACGACCCGAAATCCGAAGTCGGAGAGAGCCCACACGGCATGCTCACGCGAAGAGCCCGTGCCGAAATCGGGACCGGCTACGAGGACACTTCCCTTGTCGTACGGAGCCAGATTGAGAATGAAGTTGGGGTCGGTGCGCCAGCCTGCAAACAGCCCGTCCTCGAATCCCGTGCGCGTCACCCGTTTCAGGTACACGGCAGGGATGATCTGATCGGTATCGACATTCGAGCGTCGCAGCGGGACGCCGATACCCTTGTGCGTGGTAAAGGATTCCATCGAAATTCTCCTCGAGATGGTAAGTGGGTCAGACCAGATCGGCCGGTGCCGAGAGCGTTCCGCGGACCGCAGTGGCAGCCGCGACGAGCGGGGAAACCAGATGGGTCCGACCGCCTTTACCCTGTCGGCCTTCGAAATTCCGGTTGGACGTCGATGCCGAACGCTCGCCGGGAGCAAGCTGGTCAGGGTTCATTCCCAAGCACATCGAGCAACCGGCCTGGCGCCATTCGGCCCCTGCCGCCGTGAAGATTTCACCGAGACCTTCACTTTCGGCTTGAGCACGCACCCGCATCGAGCCGGGAACGATGAGCATCCGAACGCCCTCTGCCACATGGCGACCCTCGAGCACCTCGGCCACCGCGCGCAGATCTTCGATGCGTCCGTTGGTGCACGAACCGACGAAGACGGTGTCGACAGCAACATCCCGAAGCGCCATGCCGGCGTCGAGACCCATGTAGGTGAGCGCCTTCTCGGCAGCCTGACGCTCGCTCTCGTCGACGATCAGTTCCGGATCGGGAACACGGTCACCGAGCGGTGCACCCTGTCCCGGATTGGTTCCCCACGTGACAAAAGGCGTCAATGCGCTTGCGTCGATGTGGACCTCGTTGTCGAATTCGGCGCCCTCGTCGGTCTTGAGCAACTCCCACGCGGCGACGGCTTCGTCCCACTCTGCGCCCGACGGTGCATGCGGACGGCCCTTGATGAACTCGTAAGTGATCTCGTCCGGTGCGATCATGCCCGCACGGGCTCCGGCCTCGATCGACATGTTGCAGATGGTCATACGAGCTTCCATCGACAGTTTGCGAATGGCCTCGCCGCGGTACTCCAGGACGTAGCCCTGGCCGCCGCCGGTGCCGATCTTGGCGATGACTGCCAGGATCAAGTCCTTGCTCGTGACGCCAGGAGGCAGCTCGCCGTCGACCGTGATCGCCATGGTCTTGAAGGGGCGCAACGACAATGTCTGCGTCGCCATCACGTGCTCGACCTCGCTGGTGCCGATTCCCATTGCGAGCGCACCGAATGCGCCGTGCGTCGACGTATGACTGTCGCCGCACACCACGGTGGTTCCCGGCTGAGTCAGGCCGAGCTGCGGTCCGACCACATGCACGATGCCCTGATCGAGATCGCCCATGCGGTGCAAGCGAACTCCGAATTCTTCGCAATTTCGGCGCAAGGTGTCGACCTGAGTCTTGGACACGGGATCGGCGATCGGCTTGTCGATGTCGATCGTCGGAACATTGTGGTCCTCGGTGGCGATCGTCAGGTCGGGACGGCGCAACGGGCGTCCGGCCAAGCGAAGTCCGTCGAAGGCCTGCGGGCTCGTCACTTCGTGAACGAGGTGGAGATCGATGTAGATGAGGTCGGGATCCTGCCCCTCCCCTTTCACGACAACGTGGTCGTCCCACACCTTCTCGGCGAGAGTGCGTGCTTTCTGTGCCATGTCTTCCACCTCTGTACGTAGCCTCGCGTCGGCGGACTACGGGCTGGCCCGCCGCGCGTGAAGTAGGTCCCCAGCCCTCGCAGCAGATGCAGGCTGCCCCTAGGAAATGCACTAGCCCTTCAGTAAATGCGCTAGTCCACCAGGAAATGCGCTATTATCCCACTATGCGAGAAACTGGTATCGACCTATGAGACAGCATAGCGGCATCGGCGTCCTGGACAAAGCAATGGGCGTTCTTCATGCAGTAGCTGAGGAACCGTGCAGCCTCACCGAACTCTGTGCACGAACCGGTTTGCCGCGCGCGACCGCCCATAGACTCGCCGTCGGTCTCGAAGTCCATCGACTCCTCACACGCGACTCGGATGGTCAGTGGTGCCCAGGGCCCGGACTCGCCGAACTCGCTGCCACCGCTAATGATCCACTCATTGCTGCGGCCGGACTCATCCTCCCCCGCCTTCGCGAAATCACCGGCGAAAGCGTCCAGCTGTACCGCCGGGAAGGCACCCAACGCATCTGCGTTGCGTCGATGGAACCGCCCACGGGCCTTCGCGACACAGTTCTCGTCGGGGCCAGGCTGCCGATGAATGCCGGTTCCGGCGCCAAGGTCCTTCTCGCATGGGCAGATCCACAAACCCAACGGACCGTTCTCGCCGATGCGTCGTTCGGCGAACGAGTGCTCCTCGAGGTTCGCCGGCGCGGCTGGGCACAGAGTGCAGCCGAACGTGAGCCGGGTGTCGCCAGCGTCGCGGCTCCCGTCCGAGACTCGGCAGGCGCTGTCATTGCCGCGATTTCGGTCTCCGGCCCCATCGATCGGATGGGTAGACGACCGGGAGCCCGCTGGGCGGCGGACCTTCTCGCAGCTGCCGAAGCGCTCCACAAGCGTCTGTAATTCGTGACACAGTAAGGCCTTCAGATCCTCGAGCACGTAGGAGTACGACGCGACCATGGCAGGAAAGCAGCGTAGTCAGATCACGATGACCGAGGCCGAAATTTCGAGCTTCGTCGAAAAGAGCCGTACGGCAACGATGGCGACGTTGAGCGCCGACGGAATGCCTCACCTGATCGCGATGTGGTTTGCGATAGTCGACGGCGAAATCTGGTTCGAAACCAAAGCCAAGTCGCAGAAGGCGGTCAATCTTCGCCGGGACACCCGTATGTCCGTCCTGATCGAAGACGGTCTGACGTACGACACGCTGCGAGGAGTCTCGATGGAGGGCACCGGAGTGATCGTCGAGGATCCGGGGGCTCTCTTTGCCGTGGGAATCAGTGTCTGGGAGCGATACACGGGCCCGTACACGGAGGATCTCCGCCCGGCCGTCGACGCGATGCTCCACAAGCGCGTCGCGGTACGGTTCGTTCCCGATCGAACTCGTTCGTGGGATCACCGCAAACTCGGGATGCCTGCGATGCCTCTTTCCGGTTCTACTGCACCATCGCCGTAGACCCCGAGATTCGTGAAGCGAAATTCACGAGCTTTCGAATTCGGGCCGGCGTAGTTTCACCAACAGGCCCAACAACAAGGAGTGAGCATATGAGCGATCTCGACAGCAACACCCCGTCGGAACCCGAATCCTAATCGGAGGAAACCAAACGAAAGTTCCGTGAAGCCCTCGAACGGAAGAATCATCAGAACGCCAAATCGACCGACCATCGCGACGGACAGTCCAAGGTCCACAACACGCATGGCCCGGCCGATCACAAGCGAGAGTTCCGCCGCAAGAGCGGATAGCCGATCGCGGACAACAGAGTGAGATGACGATCACCCCCAGTCGAATTCGACTGGGGGTGATCGTTTTTCGCATCGCCGGAGACATTTCCGGCACATACGAAAAGACCCTCCGATCAATCATCGGAGGGTCTTTCCTTTGTAGCCCCGACGGGATTCGAACCCGCGCTACCGCCTTGAGAGGGCGGCGTCCTAGGCCGCTAGACGACGGGGCCAGGACACGCTTTTAAACGTGGTATTCAGTCTTGCTCTTGGATGCTCAGCAAGCTTAGCTTGTCTGAGTCCGGCCACAAAATCGACCGGATTTCCGCTGGGGTACCAGGACTCGAACCTAGAATGGCGGTACCAGAAACCGCTGTGTTGCCAATTACACCATACCCCAAGGTCTTGCTCACCAGCCTTGCCCGATCCGCTTCGCTGTTGTGCTCGGCGGCTCGTCTCCGGCCGAAAAGAAGATTACCAGTACCCCTGCCCCAAATACCAAATCGTATGGTCACGGGAGGTTTTTGCTTCATTTTCGGCCGGAAGACCGTCCGATCTAGGCGGTTACCGCTGCCCTACCGGCGCGCAACCGAGCAATCGAGACCTCACGACCGAGCAATTCCATCGACTCGTACAGCGGAGGGCTGATGTGAGAGCCGGTGATCGCGACCCGAACCGGAGCGAAGGCCTTACGCGGTTTGAGCTCCAGATCCTCGATGAGGGCCTTCTTGAGTGCTTCCTCGATACTGGCCGCAGTCCACTCCGAGGTTGCCTCGAGCGCCGCAAGAGACGCGTCCAGAACCGGACCAGCGTCTTCCTTCAGGTTCTTTGCCGCCGCGGCCGGATCGAGAGCAAACGACGCCTCGTCGACGAACAGGAACTTCAGCAGATCCCACGCGTCGGACAGGACGACGATGCGCGTCTGCACGAGGTCCGCCGCAACAGTGAACGTGGCTTCATCGACGTCGGCGCTGATGTGGCCGTGCTCCACCAGGAACGACTTCAGGCGGGCCGCGAAGTCGGCCGGCTGGAGCAAGCGAATGTGCTCGGCATTGATCGCGTCGGCCTTTTTCTGGTCGAAGCGGGCAGGGTTGGAGTTGACCTTCGAAACGTCGAAGGCCGCAACCATCTCGTCGAGTGAGAAGACATCGTGATCGTCGGCAATGCTCCACCCGAGCAGAGCCAAGTAGTTCAGCAGTCCCTCGGGAATGAAGCCCCGATCGCGGTGAATGAAGAGGTTGGACTCGGGATCGCGCTTGGAAAGCTTCTTGTTGCCCTGACCCATCACGAACGGCAGGTGCCCGAACGACGGTGTGAAATCGGCGACACCGATGCGGATCAAAGCCTCGTACAACGCGAGCTGACGCGGGGTCGAGGACAGCAGGTCCTCTCCGCGCAGTACGTGGGTGATCTTCATCAACGCGTCGTCGACGGGGTTGACCAGCGTGTACAGCGGAATACCGTTCCCGCGAGTCAACGCGAAGTCCGGAACGGTGCCTGCCTTGAACGTGGTCTCGCCGCGAACCAGGTCGTTCCACGTCAGGTCGTGATCGGGCATCCGGAGGCGGACGACCGGCTTGCGACCCTCGGCGACGTAGGCAGCGCGCTGCTCGTCGCTGAGGTCGCGATCGAAGTTGTCGTATCCGAGCTTCGGGTCGCGTCCGGCCGCCTTGTGTCGCGCTTCCACTTCTTCGTTGGTCGAGTAGGACTCGTAGGCCTCGCCCGCGGCCAGCAACTTGGCAACGACGTCGAGATGCAGGTCGCGACGCTCGGACTGGCGATACGGTGCGTGCGGCCCACCGACCTCCGGGCCCTCGTCCCAATTGAGCCCCAACCAGCGGAGGGCGTCGAGGATGGCCTGGTAGGACTCTTCACTGTCGCGCTGCGCATCGGTGTCTTCGATACGGAACACGAACGTGCCGCCGTGGTGTCGTGCGAATGCCCAGTTGAACAAGGCGGTGCGCACCAAACCTACGTGCGGGGTTCCGGTGGGTGACGGACAGAAACGGACGCGTACTTCGCTGTTGGTCATGGCTCACTTGGCTCGGCGATGATGGATGGTCGTACTACAGGTTAGTCCCGCAGCGCTTCCTCCATCCCGCCGATCACTTACCCGGCAAGACGTTGATACGTGTCATGTCACCGTCGTAGTAGGCGAGTAGTCGCTTGTCCATGACCTTTCGCCACAGCGGCGGCACCCACGCGCATACGATCATGACCGCGTAACCCGCTGGAAGTTGCGGCGCTTCGGCCGCACTGCGCAGGCTCTGGTACCGCAGACGCGGATTCGCGTGATGGTCACTGTGACGCTGAAGTTGATAGAGGAACAGATTGCTGACGACGTGGTCGCTGTTCCAGCTGTCCTCGGGCGAGCAGCGAACGTACGAGCCGTCAGGCCGCTTCGCACGTAGCAAGCCGTAGTGCTCGAGATAGTTGGCGGTCTCGAGGAACGTGAATCCGGCAATCGCCTGAACGGCCAGCCACGGTGCGATTTCCCACCCGAACACCGCGATCAGGCTGCCGAACAGGACAACACTCATCGCCCACGCGTTCAGGATGTTGTTCCGATAGCTCCACGTCCGTCTGCCTTGACGCTGCAGGCGAGCGCTTTCGATCCGCCATCCCGAGCGCAGGCCGCCGATGACACTGCGCGGCAAGAAGAACCAGAAGTTTTCCTTGTATCGCGAACTGGCCGGATCCTCCGGCGTCGCGACACGGACGTGGTGACCATGGTTGTGCTCGACGTAGAAATGGCCGTAGAAGGACTGCGCCAGCGCTACTTTCGCGAGCCACTTCTCGAGCTTCTCGCTCTTGTGCCCTAATTCATGCGCCGCGTTGATCCCCACACCGGCAACCACGCCGGCAGTCATCGCGAGCGCGAACTTCTCCCCCGCCGCCATCGGCGCATTCACCCAGCACCAGGCGACGAACACGAGACCGACGTATTGGAGGGGCAGGAACAGATACGTGCACCAGCGGTAAAAACGATCCTCTTGCAATTCAGGGATCGCTTCGTCCGGTGGGCTGTTACCGTCCTCGCCCGCCAGTAGATCGATCAGGGGAATGACGATCACGATGAGCCAGGCCCCGATGGCCCAGAAGAGCCCGAGACTGAATTTGTCGACCAGGAACCACGCAGCGAACGGACTGAGGGGCACCAGCAAACCCAGTGGCCACAGGTAGCGCTTCTTGTCTCGCCACACCGGCCGCTGACCGTTCTGCGCTTGCCCTGCCGCTGTCCGGGAGCCTTCCGCGAAGGTCGTCATGTATCACCACGTTTCTGCGCAATCCACTCGATTGCCCCATCGGCTTCTCTTCAGTTATCGGTCACCCTACTGCTCAGCGTTACATTTCAGGGAATTTGGTCTGTTGTGAGCCGCGGCAGCAAACCGCGAGGCGAACTCTCTCAACCTGGCTAAATCAGACATAACGCCAGGAGGATCAGGAACGAAGCTTCGCCTGGCTCATGAAACCCGCAGGTCAGTCCCAGGGCCCGATTACCTGGAACCGGAAGGCAATCCCAATCGGCCACCGAACGTTAGTTACCATCTTGCAACTTTTCTTTGACAGACACCTCTCGACTCACACCACGACGAAGGCCCCATCCGGTGGGAATGGGGCCTTCGTAGTGACATGACGGAACGAACCGGGTCAGATCAATTCTTTGCGGTCACCGGGTTCGTGAGCGTGCCGATCCCCGACACCGTGACCGACACGGAATCTCCTTCGACGATCGGGCCGACTCCGGCGGGGGTTCCGGTGAGGATGACGTCGCCGGGCAGGAGGGTCATCACCGCCGAGATCCACTCGATGATCTTCGGAATGTCGTGAAGCAGGAAGGCGGTGCTGCTGTCCTGCTTGACCTGACCGTTCACCTCGGTCTTGATGTCGACGTCGGACGCATCGAGGCTGGTTTCGATCCACGGACCGAGCGGGCAGAAGGTGTCGTGGCCCTTCGCGCGCGTCCATTGCCCGTCGTGACGCTGATGATCTCGCGCCGATACGTCGTTGGCGATCGTGTAGCCAAGGACCACGCTCAACGCCTTCGCCGCGGGTACGTCTTTGCAAGGCTGACCGATGACCACCGCGAGTTCACCCTCGAAATGCACCTCGTTGGACGTCGGAGGCAAGACGATCGGGGCGCCCGGGCCGACGATGGACGTATTGGGCTTGAGGAAGATCACCGGATCAGCCGGCGCCTCGCCGCCCATCTCCGCGATGTGATCTGCATAATTCTTGCCGATACAGATCACCTTGCTGGCGAGAATCGGAGCCAGCAGACGAACATCGGCAAGCGGCCAACTACGGCCGGTAAAGGTGGGGTTCCCGAACGGGTGCTCCGCAATTTCCTTGGCGACGAGGGCATCCTCTTCACCTTCGATACTGACGAACGCAACACCATCGGGACTGGCAATTCGACCAAGACGCATACTGGCCAGTCTATCGGGGTGCCGGAAACGACTGACGCGCGCAAGCCGAAAGGCTTACGCGCGTCAGTCTCGTGAAAGAAATCCTTACAGCGCTGCGGTGATCCGGTCGCCGATCTCGGTCGTGGAGATGGGGCCTTCGCCGCGCGTTGCCAGGTCGGCAGCGACCACAGCCTCGACGCGAGCGGCGTCGTCCTCGCGTCCGAGATGGCGAAGAAGCAGTGCGGCCGAGAGGATCGCGGCGGTGGGATCTGCGATTCCCTTGCCGGCGATGTCCGGAGCACTGCCGTGCACGGGCTCGAACATCGACGGGTTGGTACCGGACGCGTCGATGTTTCCGCTTGCGGCCAAACCGATTCCACCGGTCACGGCACCGGCCAGGTCGGTGATGATGTCACCGAAGAGGTTGTCCGTGACGATGACGTCGAACCGCGACGGGTCGGTCACCATGTAGATGGTGGCAGCGTCGATGTGGCAGTACGCGGTCTCGACGTCCGGGTACTCGGCCCCGACGGTCTCGATCGCACGCGTCCAGATTGCGCCCGCATTGGAGAGCACGTTGGTCTTGTGGATCAGTGTGAGGTGCTTGGAACGTGTCTGCGCCAACGCGAATGCATAACGAACAACACGCTCGGCGCCGAACCAGGTGTTGATCGACACCTCGGTCGCGATCTCGTGATCGGTGCCGACGCGGATTGCTCCACCGTTACCGGTGTACGGGCCCTCGGTGCCTTCACGAACCACGACGAAGTCGATCTCCGGCTGGGCGGCCAACGGCGACAGCGCACCCGGGTACAGCTGTGCGGGGCGAAGATTCACGTGATGATCGAGCTGGAAACGCATGTTCAGCAGCAGACCACGCTCGAGGATGCCGGGTGCGACGATCCGCGGATCACCGATGGCGCCCAACAGGATTGCGTCGTGCTGGCGGATCTGGTCCAGCTCGTCCGCCGGGAGCAACTCGCCGGTGGCGTTGTAGCGACGGGCACCGAGATCGTATTCGGTGGTTTCCAGACCCGGAACCAACTTGCCGAGCACCTTGAGTGCTTCGGCTGTGACCTCGACACCGATTCCGTCGCCCGGAATGACCGCAAGCTTCATGGAGTCCTCATCTCAGTAGAACTGTGCGCCTTTATTAACCGCGGGCGGTTAATAAAGGCGCACAGCAAAAACAATCAGGAAAGGTCGACCTGGGCGACGCGAGCGTCGAGCTGCGAGACGATTGCCTCGACCTCGGCGTCTCCGACGACGCGATCGACGCGCAAGATGACCGTTGCGCCTTCGCCTTCGGCATCCTGGCTCAGTGCTGCGGCGAGGATGTCCACGCCCGCGTTGCCGAGAACGGTGCCGAGGACACCGAGAACGCCCGGGCGATCGCTGTAGTGAACGACGATGTTGTGACCCTCGGCGCGCAGGTCGAAGCTGCGTCCGTTGATGTTGACGATCTTCTCGACCTGCTGCAGACCGGTGAGTGCGCCCGTGACCGACGTGACCGTGCCGTCCGCGGCAACTGCGCGAACCTCGACCGCGCTGCGGTGAGCAAGAGCCTCGGAGTGCTTCTCGACCGATACGGTCACGCCGCGCTGCTCGGCCAGTGCCGGAGCGTTGACGAACGTGACGGCCTCGTCGCTGCTGGCGGAGAACACGCCGCGCAGTGCAGCCAGGCCGAGGATGTCGACGGTTTCGGCAGACAGCTCGCCGGTGGCGACAACCTGCACGGTCTGCACAGCTTCGGGCGACAACGTCGCAGCGAGGAGACCGAGCTTGCGGACCAGCTCGAGCCACGGAGCAACTTCTTCTCCGACGGGGCCGCCGGAGACGTTGACAGCCTCGGGAACGAATTCGCCCGCCAGAGCGAGGAGAACACTCTTCGCCACGTCGATGCCCGCGCGGTCCTGAGCCTCGGACGTCGATGCTCCGAGGTGCGGGGTGACGACGACGTTGTCGAGCTCGAAGAGCTTGGAATCGGTGCACGGCTCGGTGCTGAACACGTCGAGACCGGCGCCGCGGACCTTGCCGGAGACCAGTGCGTCGTAGAGCGCGTCTTCGTCGATCAGACCACCGCGGGCGGCGTTGACGATGATGACGCCGTCCTTGGCCTTGGCGAGACGCTCGGCGTTGATCAGGCCGGCCGTTTCCTTGGTCTTGGGCAGGTGCACGGAGATGAAGTCGGCGCGCTCGACGAGCTCGTCGATGGTGACCAGTTCGATGCCGAGCTGCGCTGCACGAGCTGCGGGCAAGTAGGGGTCGTACGCGATGATGGTGGTTTCGAACGCGGCGAGACGCTGCGCGAACAGCTGGCCGATGCGGCCGAGACCGACAACGCCGACGGTCTTGCCGAGGATCTCGACGCCGTTGAACTTGCTTCGCTTCCAGGTGTTCTCACGCAGTGTCTTGTCTGCTGCGGGAATCTGGCGAGCGGTCGACATGAGCAGAGCAACTGCGTGCTCGGCTGCCGAGTGGATGTTGGAGGTCGGTGCATTGACGACCATCACGCCGCGCTCGGTGGCTGCGGGGATCTCGACGTTGTCCAGGCCGACGCCGGCGCGGCCGATGATCTTCAGCTTGGTGCCTGCGGCCAGAACCTCGGCGTCGACGGTGGTGGCGGAACGGACGAGAATCGCGTCGGCCTCGGGTACCGCGGCGAGCAGCGCCGGGCGGTCGGGTCCGTCGACCCAACGCACCTCCACACCGTCACCGAGCGCCTCGACTGTGGACGGCGCGAGCTTGTCGGCGATCAGAACAACGGGACGGCCAGGCTGGCTCACGTGCAAACTCCCTGATTAGGTGGGTGTGAAGGTGGTTTAACCACCGATAGTTTAGTGCGCGCTCACTTCGAATCCACAACGCGGTAGGCGATACCACATAGTGGACACTTTCGCGGGCGAATTCTCGATGGAATATGAATCCGGACTCAGCCGGCCCGGAAAACGACTCCGGCCCAATGCCGCGCTGGTTCAACGTAATTGAACCGGCGCGACATCAGGCCAGTGGAGACGTGGAGCGTGAAACTACGAATTACGCGGTTTCGGTGATCGGACGATCGACCCAGCTCATCAGGTCGCGCAGCTTCTTGCCGGTGACCTCGATGGGGTGCTCGGCGTTGGCCTTGCGCAGGCCTTCGAGCTCGGTGTTGCCGTTCTCGACGTTGGCAACCAGACGACGGGTGAACTCGCCGGACTGGATGTCGGCCAGGATCGCCTTCATGCGCTCCTTGGTGTCGGCGTCGATGACGCGCGGACCGGAGAGGTATCCACCGAACTCAGCGGTGTCGGACACCGAGTAGTTCATGCGGGCGATGCCACCCTCGTACATGAGGTCGACGATGAGCTTGAGCTCGTGCAGAACCTCGAAGTACGCCATCTCGGGTGCGTAGCCGGCCTCGACCATGACCTCGAAACCGGTCTTGACCAGTTCCTCGGTGCCGCCGCAGAGCACAGCCTGCTCGCCGAAGAGGTCCGTCTCGGTCTCTTCCTTGAACGTGGTCTTGATGACGCCTGCGCGGGTTCCGCCGATGCCCTTGGCGTAGGACAGAGCGAGAGCCTGGCCTTCACCCTTGGGATCCTGGTCGATGGCGATGAGCGCGGGAACGCCCTTGCCGTCGACGAACTGACGACGCACCAGGTGGCCCGGTCCCTTGGGGGCAACCATGCCGACGGTGACGAACTCCGGAGCCTTGATCAGGTCGAAGTGAATGTTCAGGCCGTGACCGAAGAACAGCGCGTCGCCGTCCTTGAGGTTCGGCTCGATGTCGCCCTTGAAAATGCTGGCCTGAGCGGTGTCAGGTGCGAGCACCATGATGACGTCGGCCCACTCGGAAACCTCGGCCGGCGTACCGACTGTCAGGCCCTGCTCCTGCGCCTTTTCGCGGGACTTGGAGCCCTCCTTGAGGCCGATGCGCACATCGACGCCCGAGTCACGCAGGCTCAGCGAATGGGCGTGGCCCTGGCTTCCGTAGCCGATCACAGCAACCTTGCGGCCCTGAATGATCGACAGATCGGCATCGTCGTCGTAGAACATCTCGACTGCCACAGTTCTCAACCTCTCCTTGGATTTTTACGTGTCTAAAAGTACTAGCGGGTGGCCGTGATCGACTTCGGCCCTCGACCGACTGCCACGACCCCGGACTGAACGATCTCCCGGATACCGTACGGATCAAGCATCCGCAGCAGTGCATCCAGCTTGGACCGAGTACCGGTCGCCTCGATGGTGACGGACTCCGGGGAGACGTCGATCACCTTGGCGCGGAACAGGTTCACCGTTTCGATGACCTGCGTGCGCACGCTTGCATCTGCGCGCACCTTGATGAGCACGAGCTCGCGAGCGACGGATGCTTCACCGTCCTGCTCGACGATCTTGATGACGTTGATCAGCTTGTTGAGCTGCTTCGTCACCTGCTCGAGAGGGAACTCGTCGACCGTGACGACGATGGTCATACGTGAGATCTCGGGGATCTCGGTTCCGCCCACCGCAAGGGATTCGATGTTGAATCCGCGGCGGGAGAAAAGTGCGGAGACGCGGGCCAGCACGCCTGGCTTGTCCTCGACGAGAACACTGAGGGTGTGACTGGTGCTCACTTCTGATCCTCCCCTGTGCCCGCGGCGGGTCCGGCTTGCTCGCGTGACATGGCTTCGTGGATGACGGCGGGCTCGGCAACTGCCTCGTCGTCGTCGAACAGCGGCCGGATGCCCCGGGCCGCCATGATTTCGTCGTTGCTCGTTCCGGCAGCGACCATCGGCCACACCTGTGCGTCAGCGGTGACGATGAAGTCGATCACGACAGGCTTGTCGTTGATGGACTGCGCCTCACGGATCGCAGCTTCGACATCTTCTTCGCGCTCGACACGAATTCCGTGGCAGCCCAATGCTTCTGCAAGCTTGACGAAGTCCGGGATGCGGATGGCGCCGTGCGTTCCGAGGTTGGTGTTGGAGTAGCGCTCTTCGTAGAAGAGTGTCTGCCACTGACGCACCATGCCGAGGTTGCCGTTGTTGATGAGGGCAACCTTGATCGGGATACCTTCGAGTGCGCAGGTTGCGAGTTCCTGATTGGTCATCTGGAAGCAGCCGTCGCCGTCGATCGCCCACACCTCGGTGTCGGGCATGCCCATCTTGGCGCCCATGGCTGCGGGAACCGCGTACCCCATCGTGCCGAGCCCGCCCGAGTTGAGCCACGTGCGCGGCTTCTCGTAACCGACGAACTGCGCGGCCCACATCTGGTGCTGGCCGACGCCGGCACAGTAGATGGCATCCGGTCCGGCGAGCTTGCCGACGGTCTGGATGACGTACTCCGGGCTCAGCTGACCGTCGGTGGGACGGTCGTAGCTCAGCGGGTAGGTACGACGGATGTCGTTCAGGTACGCCCACCATTCCGAGAGTTCGAACGTGGTGCCCGTGGCCATGTCGGCACGGATAGCCTCGATGAGTTCGGTGATGACCTCTTTGCAGTCGCCCACGATCGGGACGTCGGCGTAGCGGTTCTTGCCGATCTCGGCCGGATCGATGTCGGCGTGAATGACCTTGGCGTCGGGCGCGAAGGAATTCAGCTGACCGGTGACGCGGTCGTCGAAACGCGCGCCGAGGGTGATCAGCAGATCGCTGCGCTGCAGAGCGGCGACTGCGGCAACGGTGCCGTGCATTCCCGGCATACCGCAGTTGAGGTCGTGGCTGTCCGGGAACGCGCCGCGGGCCATCAGCGTGGTGACGACGGGGATACCGGTCAGCTCTGCCAATTCGAGCAGTTCCGGCGAGGAGTCCGACTTGATGACGCCGCCACCGACGTACAGAACCGGCGACTTCGCGTCGGCGATCAGACGTGCAGCTTCTCGAACCTGCTTGCCGTGCGGCTTGGTGACCGGGCGGTAGCCCGGCAGACGCATCTCCGGCGGCCACGAGAACGTGGTCTGCGACTGCAGGATGTCCTTGGGGATATCGACCAGGACGGCGCCGGGGCGACCGCTGGCCGCGAGGTAGAAGGCTTCGGCCATGATGCGCGGGATGTCGATCGCGTCGGTGATCAGGAAGTTGTGCTT
This sequence comes from Rhodococcus sp. WS1, assembly GCF_003797745.1. Classification (NCBI taxonomy): domain Bacteria; kingdom Bacillati; phylum Actinomycetota; class Actinomycetes; order Mycobacteriales; family Nocardiaceae; genus Rhodococcus; species Rhodococcus sp. WS1. The sequence continues at coordinate 860,084 of NZ_RKLZ01000001.1, forward strand.
GGTGACCGGCATCGTGATGCCTGAGATGTCGGCTTCCTGGAAGCCGTCGGTACCGATCAGCGAGCGCGCCACCTGTCCGGTGATCGCGACGATCGGAACGGAGTCCATCTGCGCGTCGGCCAGTGGCGTGACCAGGTTGGTCGCACCGGGACCCGAGGTAGCCATGCAGACGCCGACCTTGCCGGTCGCCTGGGCGTAACCGGTGGCAGCGTGGCCTGCACCCTGCTCGTGGCGCACGAGCACGTGGCGGACCTTGACCGAATCGAAGAGTGGGTCGTAAACCGGGAGCACGGCACCGCCGGGAATGCCGAATACCGTGTCGACCTCGAGCTCCTCGAGGGCTCGAACCACAGACTGCGCGCCGGTTACCCGCTCAGGCGGGAGCTGGCGACGGTTGGCCGTCTGGGTTGCGGCAGCCGCGGTTGTCGGGCTCGGTGTCCCTGACTTGCGCGGCGTGGGTTGAGGCCGTGCTGTTGGTGCGCTCACTGGGAAATCCTCTGATTCTGGCTCCGGGCAACAAAAAACCCCCGTCAGCATCTGCTGAGCGAGGGTGGCGCGTCGTTATCTGGTGAGTTGAAAAATCGACTCAGGCGACGACGCGCCGGCCGATTACAAGCAACTCATTCTGTTTCACGCACTCGACAGTAGAGGCGCTAGTCGCGAACGGCAAACTTGGTGAGTCGACCGTCCCAGAATCTGAGATACATCGGCTGCAATGCGAAGATGTAGAGGTGTCAACTTCGCAGCAGCCCGTGCCACCGGCTCAATCATCCCACACGCCGAAACCACTTCGGCACGTCATCCGCATTTCGCAGCTCGCTTACATGGCGTGCGCGTTCCTCCTGTTCGCGGTCAGCTTCCCGATCTTCGGGTGGCCCGTCGCCTTCAGCTGGTTGCTGATCCTTCCGATCATCGCCGTCTATCTCGTCGCGCGACTGCGCACCACCGTCAGCCCTGACGGCCTCGAGGTCCGCTCGACGTTCTCCAAGCGCACCCTCGCCTGGGACGACGTCAAGGGTTTCCGATTCCCGAAGCGCAGCTGGGCGCGCGCGGAACTCACCGACGGAACCGAGGTGACCCTGCCTGCGGTCAGCTTCGTCAGGCTTCCCGAGATCGCGATCGCCAGCGGCGGCCGCATCACTGATCCCTATGCATCGGCTGCAGAAGCCTTCGCCGCCAAGGAAGCCGAAGAGGAAGAAGCAGCTGCAGAAGCAGAAGCAGAATCCGAGGTCGCCGAGAACTCACAGGACCAGCCCGAAGAGAAGCGCCCGTAACACGCGAGTAGCGTTGGAAGGCCCTCGCTTCTATTTGAGTGGACCAGCAACGATCACATAAGGAACACGCCCATGCCCCCGTTGAGGTCACGCACCACCACCATCGGACGTAATGCTGCCGGAGCCCGATCCCTGTGGCGCGCCACAGGAATGACGGATTCCGACTTCGGAAAGCCGATCGTCGCCGTAGCGAACTCGTACACCCAGTTCGTACCCGGACACGTGCATCTCAAGAACGTAGGCGAGATCGTTGCCGAGGCCATCAGTGCGGCCGGCGGCGTCGCTCGTGAGTTCCACACCATCGCAGTCGACGACGGCATCGCAATGGGCCACGGCGGCATGCTCTACTCGCTCCCGAGCCGCGAGATCATCGCCGATTCGGTCGAGTACATGGCAAACGCCCACACGGCCGACGCACTGGTGTGTATCTCCAACTGCGACAAGATCACTCCCGGCATGCTCAACGCCGCGATGCGTCTGAACATCCCGACCGTGTTCGTCTCCGGCGGTCCGATGGAAGCAGGCAAGGCAGTGGTCGTCGGCGGCGTGGCCCAAGCCCCCACCGATCTCATCACGGCGATCTCGGCCTCTGCCAACGATGCCGTGTCCGACGAAGGCCTCGACGAGGTCGAGCGCAGCGCGTGCCCGACATGCGGCTCGTGCTCGGGCATGTTCACCGCCAACTCCATGAACTGCCTGACCGAAGCCCTCGGCCTCGCATTGCCGGGCAACGGCTCCACGCTGGCAACTCACAAGGCTCGTCACGCACTCTTCTCTCGTGCGGGCACCACCGTGGTCGAGGCTGCCCTCAAGTACTACCGCGACGGCGACGAGTCGGTGCTGCCGCGCAACATCGCGACCCCGGCAGCGTTCCGCAACGCAATGGCTCTCGACGTCGCCATGGGCGGCTCCACCAACACCGTCCTGCACACGCTGGCTGCGGCTCAGGAAGGCGAGGTCGACTTCGACCTCGACACCATCGACGCGATCAGCCGCAAGGTGCCGTGCCTGTCCAAGGTCTCCCCCAACTCGGACTACCACATGGAGGACGTCCACCGCGCCGGCGGAATCCCCGCGCTGCTCGGTGAGCTTCGCCGCGGCGGACTCCTCGAAACCGACGTGTCCACCGTGCACACCAAGAGCTTCGACCAGTGGCTCGACGACTGGGACATCCGCTCCGGCAAGGCAACCGACGAGGCAATCGAGCTTTTCCACGCGGCTCCCGGCGGCGTGCGCACCATCGAACCGTTCTCCACGGATAACCGTTGGTCTGCTCTCGACACCGATGCGGCCGGCGGCTGCATCCGCGACGTCGAGAACGCCTACACCGTCGAAGGCGGCTTGGTTGTCCTGCGCGGCAACATCGCACTCGACGGCGCAATCCTCAAGACGGCCGGCATCGACGAGGAACTGTTCTCCTTCCAGGGCCCGGCGCTGGTCGTCGAATCTCAGGAAGAAGCCGTCTCGGTCATCTTGCAGAAGAAGATCAAGGCCGGCGACGTTCTCGTCGTGCGTTACGAAGGCCCCAAGGGTGGCCCCGGCATGCAGGAAATGCTGCACCCCACTGCCTTCCTCAAGGGCGCAGGCCTCGGCAAGGAATGCGCACTGATCACCGACGGTCGTTTCTCGGGCGGAACTTCCGGACTGTCCATCGGTCACATCTCCCCCGAGGCTGCCGCAGGCGGAGTCATCGGACTCGTCCAGAACGGCGATCAGGTCCGCATCGACGTCGCCTCGCGCACGCTCGAGATCCTGGTCGACGACGACGTCCTCGCCGAGCGACGCGCGAAGATGGAGGCCTCCGAGCGCCCGTGGCAGCCGGTCGATCGTCAGCGCACCGTGACGACAGCCCTACGCGCCTACGCCGCTCTGGCAACGTCCGCCGACAAGGGAGCGGTTCGCTACGTTCCGTAAGTTCTGCCACGAACGGACAAAGATCCCCGGCCGCTTTTCGGCCGGGGATCTTTTCTGTCAGCGTGCGAGATGAATCGGGATCAGATTCGCGCCAGTTCCTCCGGAAAATCTTCCTCCGGTGTTGTACGAGCATGCACCACAACCCAATCCGATCATCCCGTCGGTTTGGTACGCATCGTCGGCAGCACCTTCGACAACCACGCCGACACGTAGGAACTTGCGCATGGCGACCTGAGCCGGCGCAGCGTCCAGGGACTTCTTTCACACGAGAACGGATGAAAGGTCAGCGCCCATAAGGAATTCCGCGACATCGCACATCCGGTCGAGTTCGGAAGCGTCGAGAGACGTCGGAGTACCACCACCGAACGCCACTGCGTCGTAGTGGGTTCAGTGGCCTGTAAGCCGTCTTGCGCGGATACACATATACATAATTCTGGTACGGACGTACCGCAACGGTGAGACTCATTGACCACAAGACCGACCGACAGGTACCGAATAGTCGGCCGACACGCGGAGCACGAACGGAACGATATGAGCTATCAGACATTTCAGACTGAATCGCGCGTCCGGCTCGTGAGCGAATTCACTTGGACGTAGGGTTCCAGACACCAGCTGATCAATTCAGATACATGAGGGGGGATGACTTCCAGTCAGGTGATCATTTCGGTCAGTTCGAGCGAGCTGACTTGCACACGGCGCTCACCAGTGGTTCCCTCATCAGGTCGCTGAGACGCACATCACAACGACGACAGTCAGCCACCGCCCGCCACCCACAAGGTCGACGGGAAACAACCAAGGAGCAATACATGCCCGGAGTCGGCATATGGCGCACCAAATCCGTCGAGCAATCGATCGCGGACACCGACGAGCCTGAGACAAAGCTCAAGAAGGAACTGACCGCGAAGGACCTCACGGTATTCGGAGTCGCCGTCGTCATCGGCGCAGGCATCTTCACGCTGACTGCTCGAACCGCAGGCAATGTCGCAGGACCCTCGATTTCACTGGCATTCGTTCTCGCTGCGATCGCCTGTGGCCTTGCCGCGCTGTGTTACGCGGAGTTCGCCTCCACCGTTCCAGTCGCAGGCAGCGCATACACGTTCTCCTACGCGACGTTCGGTGAGTTCGCAGCCTGGATCATCGGCTGGGACCTCATCCTCGAGTTTGCTCTCGCCTCCGCCGTCGTCGGCAAGGGTTGGTCGCTGTACCTCGGCAACGTCATCGGGGCGAGCGGCAGCACCACCGCCCACATCGGGTCGATCAGCTTCGACTGGGGCGCACTGCTCATCATCGGCGCGATCACCCTGATTCTCGCGATCGGCACCAAGGTTTCCTCGCGAGTCTCCGCGATCATTACCGCGATCAAGATCGCAGTAGTCCTGCTCGTCATCGTCGTGGGCGCGTTCTACATCAAGAAGGAGAACTACTCTCCCTTCATCCCGCCGTCCGAAGGATCCGAGAGCTCTGCAAGCGGAATCCATCAGACCTTGTTCTCCTGGCTGACCGGTGCAGGCGGAAGTAGCTACGGCGCCTACGGATTGCTCGCCGCAGCCAGCCTCGTGTTCTTTGCCTTCATCGGCTTCGATGTCGTCGCCACCACGGCCGAGGAAACCAAGAACCCGCAGAAGTCGTTGCCACGCGGAATCTTCGGCTCGCTCGCCATCGTCACCGTTCTCTACGTTGCCGTCACACTCGTCCTGACCGGCATGGTCAAGTACACCGAACTCAAGGACGGCAGTCCTCTGGTCGGCGATTCCAGCGCCACCCTCGCAACCGCATTCGAGGCCAACGGAATCGGTTGGGCACAAACCGCCATCAACTTCGGTGGCCTGGCCGGCCTCACGACAGTTGTCATGGTCATGATGCTCGGCCAGACCCGCGTCCTCTTCGCAATGTCCCGTGACGGCCTCATGCCGCGCAGCCTGGCCAAGACCAACGCCAAGGGCATCCCGATGCGCATCACGTTGATCGTCGGTGGCATCGTCGCCGTCCTGGCAGCCTTCTTCCCGATGGGCACGCTCGAAGAGATGGTCAACATCGGAACGCTGTTCGCATTCGTCCTGGTTTGTGTCGGTGTCATCGTCCTACGCCGCACCCGCCCCGACCTGCCGCGCGGATTCCGCGTCCCACTGGTGCCCTTCGTGCCGATCGTCGCCGTGCTCGCCTGCGGTTGGCTGATGCTCAACCTCTCGGTCGAGACCTGGATCCGGTTCCTCGTCTGGATGGCCATCGGTGTTGTCGTGTACTTCGCCTACGGTCACCGCAAGTCGGTCCTCGGTCGCAAGCTCAAGGACGGAACAGCCATCCCGTCCGCGAACGCCGACCCGGTACTCGTCAAGGACTGATCCTTCACAGACGAACCGCCGCTCTCCGATTCGGAGAGCGGCGGTTCGTTTGTTCGACGGCGCGAGTTTCAGATGAGCGGATTGGCACCGTTCAGGAAGATCCAAGTGCAGACGCCGGCAGCGATGCCGAGGATCAAGACCACGAGCGATCCGACGAACGGGCGGGTTGCCCAGCCACGACGACCGTCGAGCGAAATACGGCCAGGACCCGTCAAAATGATGACGCCCGCACAGATTCCGAGCAGCATCTCGTACTCGGTACCGGCCGGGGCGAAGTACTCCAGTCCAGGTGCGCTCGCCTGACGCAGCGCCCACGCATTGATCATCACGGCCAGAACCGATGCTGCCGCAACGGGAGTCAGCAACCCCAGGATCAGGAGGGCGCCACCTGCGACCTCACCGACGGCGCCGAGGATCGCCATCCACTTCGCCTGCTGGAACCCGGCATCCGCCAGCATCGTCTCGAAACCGCCCAGACCCGGCCCGTTCCAGATACCGGTCAACTTCTGCAGACCGTGCACCAGTGCCGTTCCGCCGACGGCCAAACGCAGTGCAAGCAAACCGAGGTCGAGAGTGCCTCGGCCCCGCGGAGTCTCGGTGGTCCCTGCCACGGCTTCGGCGGTGGGGACGGCGGTGATCGGAGCGTCGTACGCCGTTTCTCGCTCGAGAGCCACTGTCGGCTGATCCGCGCCCGGCGCTCGGTATGTCGGTATCTGTTCGGTCAGCGAGTTGGCGTTCGTGGAACCGAAATCGAGATCGTCGTCGGTCCGCGGCAACGGATTCTTGGCGCTCACCGTCGGAAATTGTTCGGTGGGCGAGTCATACGGACTGGACACGTTGCCCGTCGGCTTGTCCGCATCCGACAACTCGCTGGGATCTTTTCGCTCGTCAGTCACGTAGGTGAGCCTATGACCGATTCACGAACTCGACGGGGAACCTTGGTCCGGCGTGGCGGCATCTGCCGTGGGTTACGTAACGTCTTGGGCATGACTACGGGTAGGCATGCAGCGCTGGGCGCACTGGCTCTGGTGCTCGGGACATCGTTGCTCGCAGGTTGCGCGGACTTCGACGAATCGACTGCCTCGCCGTTCACACCCGAACCGACCAACCAGGCAAGCGCCGAAGTGCAGCCGGAGAACCCACCGCCGTCGACCACGCCGCCGGCGCCGCGGACCGGCCCCCTCGGGCCGTGTCAGGACGCCGACACCGCCGTGATCGCAACCTGTCTCGACACCACCGGCGGCCTCGTCACACTCCCGGACGGGAACTCCGGGCTGGTGGCCGAACGGCGAACCGGCCGAATCATGCAGGTAGCCCCCAACACGACACCGGTCGAGGTTGCCAAAATCGATGTCGACGGCAGCGGCGACGGCGGACTGCTCGACATCGCCCTCTCCCCCACATTTGTCGAAGACAACCTGATCTATGCCTACGTCACCACCGGAACCGACAACCGGGTGGTCCGCATTGCTCCCGGTGACACCGCCAAGGAGGTCCTCGGCGGAATCCCGCGCGGTGCAAGCGGCAACGGCGGATCACTCGAGTTCGCGGCCCCGGACCAGCTCATGGTTCTGACCGGCGATACCGGCAACCCTGCGGTTGCTCAGGATCCTGGCTCGTTGGCGGGGAAGCTGTTGCGAGTCCGATCGCTGACGCCCAACGCTGCGCCGCCTCGCCCGGAAGTTGTTCTGTCCGGAATCGGAAACGGCGGCGGCGTATGTGTCGATCCAGGCATCGCGACGTGGGTCACCGACCGAACCACTCTCGAAGATCGCCTCCAACGCGTCGGCGCCGACGGCACGGTGACATCCCCCGCGTGGACGTGGCCCGACCGACCCGGAGTCGGCGGGTGCATCGCAGCGCAGGGAGTGGTAGCTGTCGCGTTGGGGGCCGGCAAAGCGATCTCCGCATTGGCCGCTGACCCCGGAACGGGAGCGATCACCACCGCGCCGTCGGCAGTGGCGAAAGACACGTACGGCCAACTGGGCGGTTTGGCGCTCGGATCCGACGGTTTGATGTGGGCGAGCACGATCAACAAGACCGCGGGTGAGCCGGGGCCGAACGACGACAAGGTGGTCAAGATCCCGATGCCGAGTGGCAGCGGCGGGATCGACTGACCTGAGATCGCCGAGCAGCATGTCTGTTCGGTCACGGATCGCGTGACCGAACATGCACAGATGCGTACTCTTTCGTTAGCGGGGCTAAACACCCCGCTTGTGCCAGGAGCGGTTGGCCAACCACGACAAAGGAGTCGGAATGAAGGCAATCCAGTACACGAGAATCGGCGCGGAACCCGAACTCACGGAAATTCCCAAACCCGAGCCCGGTCCAGGTGAAGTGCTCCTGGAAGTCACCGCTGCCGGCGTCTGCCACTCGGACGACTTCATCATGAGCCTGCCCGAAGAGCAGTACACCTACGGCCTTCCGCTCACGCTCGGCCACGAAGGCGCAGGCAAGGTCGCCGCCGTCGGCGAGGGTGTCGAAGGTCTCGACATCGGAACCAATGTCGTCGTCTACGGGCCTTGGGGTTGTGGCAACTGTTGGCACTGCTCACAAGGACTCGAGAACTATTGCTCTCGCGCCCAAGAACTCGGCATCAATCCTCCCGGTCTCGGTGCACCCGGCGCGTTGGCCGAGTTCATGATCGTCGATTCTCCTCGCCACCTTGTCCCGATCGGTGACCTCGACCCGGTCAAGACGGTGCCGCTGACCGACGCCGGTCTGACGCCGTATCACGCGATCAAGCGTTCTCTGCCGAAACTTCGCGGAGGCTCGTACGCGGTTGTCATTGGTACCGGCGGGCTCGGCCACGTCGCCATTCAGCTCCTCCGTCACCTCTCGGCGGCAACGGTCATCGCTTTGGACGTGAGCGCGGACAAGCTCGAACTGGCAACCAAGGTAGGCGCTCACGAAGTGGTTCTGTCCGACAAGGACGCGGCCGAGAACGTCCGCAAGATCACTGGAAGTCAAGGCGCCGCACTGGTTCTCGACTTCGTCGGCTACCAGCCCACCATCGACACCGCGATGGCTGTCGCCGGCGTCGGATCAGACGTCACGATCGTCGGGATCGGGGACGGCCAGGCCCACGCCAAAGTCGGATTCTTCCAAAGTCCTTACGAGGCTTCGGTGACAGTTCCGTATTGGGGTGCCCGCAACGAGTTGATCGAATTGATCGACCTCGCCCACGCCGGCATCTTCGACATCGCGGTGGAGACCTTCAGTCTCGACAACGGTGCCGAAGCGTATCGACGACTGGCTGCCGGAACGCTCAGCGGCCGTGCGGTTGTGGTCCCTGGTCTGTAGACCGACAGCGGCAAAACGACAGCGGTAAATACGGATGCCCGGCCGAATTAGATTCGGCCGGGCATCAGTGTCAGAGATTCAGTGTGCGCTAGCTGCACGCCTCGATGACAAGTTCCTTCACACGAGCCGCGTCTGCCTGTCCTCGGGTGGCCTTCATGACGTCGCCGACGATCTTTCCGGCGGCCTGGACCTTGCCGCTGCGGATCTTGTCCGCGATGTCGGGGTTGGCTGCGAGTGCCTCGTCGACGGCTGCCTTGAGCTTGGTTTCGTCACGTTCGACGACCAACTCCGGGTGGGCCGCGACAACCTGCTCCGGGTCACCCTCGCCGTCGAGGACGTGATCGACGACCTGGCGAGCGACCTTGTTGTTGAGCTTGCCGCTGTCGATGAGAGCTACGACCTGCGCAACCTGCGCCGGGGTGATCGGCAGAGCGCCGAGTTCGACGCCGCGGGTGTTGGCCTGCTGCGACAGGTAGGACAGCCACCAGGAGCGCGCTGCCTCGGGCGAAGCACCGGCCTCGGTGGTCGCAATCACCAGATCGATGGCGCCGGCGTTGACGAGGTCACGCATGACCTCGTCGGAGATTCCCCAGTCCTTCTGGATCCGCGCGCGGCGAATCCAGGGAAGCTCCGGCAAGGTGCCGCGCAGTTCTTCGACCCACTCGGCGCTCGGAGCAACAGGCTCGAGATCCGGTTCCGGGAAGTAGCGGTAGTCCTCGGCTGTTTCCTTGCGGCGTCCGGCGGCCGTGGTGCCGTCGGCTTCCTGGAAGTGGCGGGTCTCCTGGATGACCTCGCCGCCGGCGTCGAGAACTGCTGCCTGACGGCGCATTTCGTAGCGAACTGCGACCTCGACGCTCTTGAGGGAGTTGACGTTCTTGGTCTCGGTACGCGTTCCGAGTTCCTTGGCGCCGATCGGCATCAGCGAGATGTTGGCGTCGCAGCGCATCGATCCCTGATCCATCCGCACGTCCGAGACGTCGAGTGATTTGAGCAGATCACGAAGCGCCGTCACGTAGGCGCGGGCAACCTCGGGAGCGCGCTCACCGGCACCGTGGATGGTCTTGGTGACGATCTCCACCAGCGGCACACCCGCACGGTTGTAGTCGAGCAGTGAGTGGCTCGCACCGTGGATACGGCCGGTAGCGCCACCGACGTGGAGGGACTTACCGGTGTCCTCCTCCATGTGTGCGCGCTCGATGTCGACACGCCACGTCGTCCCGTCGTCGAGGATCACGTCGAGGTATCCCTCGGTTGCGATCGGCTCGTCGTACTGGGAAATCTGGTAGTTCTTCGGCTGATCCGGGTAGAAGTAGTTCTTGCGTGCGAATCGGCCCCAAGGCGTGATGGAGCAGTTGAGCGCAAGGCCGATCCGGATCGCGGACTCGACAGCGGCTGCGTTCACCACCGGCAACGAACCGGGCATGCCCAGACAGACCGGGCACACCTGGGTATTGGGTTCGGCACCGAACTCGGTGGGGCACGGGCAGAACATCTTGGTCGCGGTGCCGAGTTCTACGTGCACCTCCATACCCATCACAGGCTCGTACTTGGTCAGTACTTCGTCGTAATCGAGGATGTCGGGCGCATCGACAGCAGTCATGGTGATCAGTTTATGCGTCTGCGGCTCAGCCGAAGAATGCGGCTGCCTCCTCGTAGCGCTCCTTGGGCACCGTCTTGAGTTTGCGGGTCGCCTCGGCGAGCGGAACGAGGTCGATGGACGTTCCGTGCAACGCGACCATCTGACCGAAATCTCCGCGGTGAGCTGCGTCGGTGGCATGAACGCCGAAGCGAGTGGCGAGGATGCGGTCGTGCGGCGTCGGGGTGCCGCCGCGCTGGATGTGTCCGAGGACGGTGGTCCGAACTTCCTTGCCGATGCGGCGCTCGATCTCGTTTCCGAGCTGCTGCGCGACGCCGGTGAAGATCTTGTGGCCGAACTCGTCGATGCCACCTTCGCGCAGGGTCATCGACGCGGGATCGGGCATCGCGCCTTCAGCGACGACGCAGATGAAGTGAGAGTCGCCACGCTGGAAGCGCTTCTTGACCATCGCGCATACCTCGTCGACGTCGAACGGCTGTTCCGGAACCAGAGTCAGGTGTGCCCCCGACGCCAGTCCGGCTTGCAGCGCGATCCAGCCCGCGTGCCGGCCCATGACCTCGACGAGCATGACGCGCTGATGCGATTCAGCCGTGGTGTGGAGTCTGTCGATGGCGTCGGTGGCGACGGCCAATGCGGTGTCGAAACCGAAAGTCACGTCAGTGCAGTCGATGTCGTTGTCGATCGTCTTGGGCACGCCGATTACGGGCACGCCGCTCTCGGAAAGCCAACTGGCCGCGGTGAGTGTGCCTTCGCCGCCGATCGGGATCAGGACGTCGATCCCGTTGTCGTCGAGGGTCTGCTTGATCTGATCGAGGCCCGCGCGCAGTTTGTCGGGGTTCACGCGAGCGGTGCCGAGGATCGTGCCGCCGCGGGTGAGGATGCGGTTGATGCGGTCATCGGAGTCGAGCGGGACCTTGCGGTCCTCGAGCAATCCTCGCCAGCCGTCCCGGAATCCGACCACGGTGCTGCCGTAACGACCGGCCGACGTACGTACGACGGCGCGGATGACCGCGTTCAAGCCCGGGCAGTCGCCGCCGCCCGTGAGGATTCCGATTCGCATAGTGCAGCACCTCTCGTGACCGGATTGTGGATCTTGGTGTCCATCTTCCCCCAGTCACCGTATTGCCGCAGGATAGCGGCGTTGCCGAGCCGCAACGCCGCGCCGCACGGGACCCCTAACCCGGCGTGACGAGCCCGCTTTCGTACGCCAACACGACTGCCTGGGCGCGATCGCGCAGATCGAGCTTGGACAGCACCTTCCCGACATGGGTCTTGACGGTCTGCTCGGCGACGAACAGCCGCTCGGCAATCTCGACGTTGGACAATCCGCGGGCAATCAGTTCGAGGACCTCGCGCTCACGCGGGGTCAGCGCATCGAGCGCTGCGGGCCGTGCGCGCGGTGCGGCCCGCCGGCTGGTCACATCGGCAATCAGGCGACGCGTCACCGTCGGCGCCAGCAAGGCCTGCCCTTCGGCGACGACGCGCACCGCCCGAATCAGTTCCTCAGCCGGTGCGTCCTTGAGCATGAAACCGCTCGCTCCGACGCTCAGGGCCTCGTAGACGTAATCGTCGATGTCGAAAGTGGTAAGCATGAGGACTCGCACCGGCGGCTCCCATCCGGCGGACAGAATCTGGCGGGCAGCGTCGAGTCCGTTCATCTCGGGCATACGAACATCCATCAACACCACGTCCGGACGCAATCGCGCGACCTCGGCGACGGCGATCTTCCCGTCCGGCGCATCGCCGATCACGCTGATGTCGGGCTGGGCGGAGAGTAGGGCTCCGAACCCTTGTCGAACCATCGCCTGGTCGTCTGCGATGAATACTGTGATGGGCACTCGGACAGCCTAGGCGGGCATCGACGGCAACTCGGCCCGGACCTCGAACCCTCCGTCCTCGCGCCGGTTTGCCAACAGCATGCCGCCCACCGCCGAAGCCCGCTCACGCATTCCGCGTATTCCGTTGCCACCAGTGGTTTCCGACGCCGAGTGCTGATTGCCACCCAATGGCGAAGGCCCGTTGTTCACGAGCGCGCTCACCGATTGCGGGCCGAACGCCACGGCGACCTCGATGGGTCCGCCTGGTGAATGCCTGGCCGCATTGGTAATCGACTCCTGAATGATCCGGTAGAGCGCAAGGCCCGTGGATTCCGAGACCGACGCTCGATCTCCGTCGACTCGCCACGACACCGGAAGTCCCGCACGGGTACTGCCGAGCAGCAGTTCGTCCAACTGGTCGACGCCCGGTTGCGGGGCCGTCACCACGGAGTCACCGTCGCTGCGCAGCACTCCGAGGAGACCACGAATCTCGTTGAGCGCTGCTCGCCCTGTCTCACTTATCGATTCGAATTCGGTCCGGATCTCGGGAGTGACCGCATCGAGTCGGTACGGCGCACTCTGCGCTTGCACGACCACCATCGACATGTGGTGGGCCACGATGTCGTGCAAGTCGCGGGCGATACGCGCCTTCTCCTCGAGGATCGTGCGCCGTGTGCGTTCGAGTTCGCTGACTTCCTCCTGCTTGGCCAACTGACGGCGCGAGAGAACCAACCAGCGGATCAGCAGGCAGAAGACCACCAGGGCGCTCAGCCCGACGGCCCAACCGGCTCCGTCGCTTCCCGGAGCGTTGCCGAGGAAAAGCAGCACCGTGGCGATCCAGGCGACACCGACAACCTGAATGGGTGCTCGCAGACTCACCGCGGCCAGCAACGACATCAGCACGATGATGTGGACGACCTGCCACGGGTAGTCGTAACCAGTCGTGTTGTCGAACACCAACGGGATGATCAGTGCCGACACCGCCGACACCGCCCATCCCAACGGAGCGTTGATCCGGATCAGGACAAACGGAAAGGCGGCCAACGCGGCGACGAACGGCATGATCGGCGGCGAAACATGATGCGTCAGTTGCAGTGTCGGCCAGGCAATCGAATAGAGGATCAGAGTGATCACTACGATGACGATGTTCCAGAACTGACCGCGGGCCACGAAACTGGTTGCCCGGCGCACCTTCTCCGAATGTACGACCGCCCCGTCGAGGCCGGACAGCACCGACCCGGCAGTGGTGTATGTCGGCGCGGGCACACCCGGTGCGCCTCTGTTCTTCCTTCGGACCTTGATCACCCGTCAAGCCTATGAAGGCGAACCCGGAAAGTCCTCATACTGCAGAGTGAGATCCCCCTACCTCCGAGGTATCACAGGGGAGGGAATTCTCACCCGATCGCACGTCGGAGAACCCCTCTCCAGAGCGATGACCGCCAGGATTGTCCGTTCATAGCGTGAACGGCATGCGGATCACACGAGTGAAAGACCTCTCTCGAAGCGCCGGCACCTGGGCTGCCCTGGCGCTGGCGGCAACGGCAGCGATCACCGTCACTGCCGGAGCGAGCGGAGCCGAGCCGCCGCGCACCGAGAATTCGAACGCATCCAGGGCGATCGCCACTGTGACTACCGCGGATGCCTCTGATGCTGCGACCACCATCCCGTCGGACTTCGCCGCATTTGCCGGCTACACGCCTACCGTCGTCGACGGATACCTCGCCAACCCCCACGGCGACTGCTCGTCACCGATTCCGCTTCCCGACGAATTCGACTCGGCCTGCAAAGCACACGATCTCGGGTACGACCTACTCCGCTACGCGCATTCGCACGGAACGGAACTGGGGCCGTGGGCCCGTCAGGTCCTCGACGGTCAGCTCGACGAGCGAATGCATGCGGCCTGTGAAGACCGCACGTCCTTTCTCTCACGTGGGTATTGCTTCGCGATGGCCGATGTCGCCGTCACAGCGGTGAACGGAAACTCTTGGCGCCAAAGCTATCTGACACCGGTCGCGGAATCGGGGTTCGGTTACGGCACGGCCGGAGTTCTGGCAGTTTCCGCCCTCGGCTTCACCCTGATGCGATCGCGGCGCCTCGATCCGTCGAACGAGTTCTCCTTCTCCCCGAAAGCGATTGCAGCATGAGCGTTCTGAATGCGTCACGGACCCCCGTCCTCGCCCGAGTCGGGGCGCTCGCACTCCCCCGGGTGTCCACGAGCGTCGCCGTGGCAGCGATGTCCGCCATCTCGCTAGCTCCCGGACTCCTGCCGAGATCAGCCGTACTCCAAGGGGTATTCAGCGGTCTGCTCGTCGCGGTCGGGCTACTGGCGATGTGGGCGTTCTCCGCGGTAGCCCGTCGGCTCGTCCCCGACCGGGTCAAGGCCCGATTCGACGAACGTCATTGGCGCATCACCGCGTTCGGGTTGTCGACTGCCGGCACCGCAGTTGCGATGTTCGCCGCCGCCGGTTGGCAGAACTCGCTGCGAGCAGCGATGGGCGCACCGCCTGCCGGGCTGATCCACTGGGTGGAGGCGGGGTGCATTGCCTCGCTGACCGCCCTTGCACTCTGGGGCCTCGGGGTCGGACTTTCGAAGGCGCTGCGGTGGATGGGTTTCGCGCGGAGCGTGGGCGCACTGGTCATGGGAGTCCTCGGCGTGCAGTTGGTCGTCGGTCCCGCCGTCTGGAACGGCCTCGCCGATTCGTTCGACAAGTCCAACGCGTACATCGACACCGCTCTGACACAGCCACTTTCGGCCTCTGCGACAGGCAGCTCCGAATCGCTCATCTCGTGGACCTCGATGGGCGCGGAGGGACGCAAATTCATCGCTGCAGGCGAAGACTCGGTGCGCGTCTACGCCGGTGTGGATTCCGCACCCGATACCGCATCGCGTGCCGCTCTCGCCGTGAGTGAACTCGATCGCGTCGGCGGCTTCGCCCGCAACAGCGTCGTGGTGGCCGTTCCGACCGGCTCGGGGTGGATCGACACCCACGCAGTCGACGGTATCGAGCAACGGTTCGGCGGAGACGTCGCGATAGTCGGGCAGCAATACTCCGACGCACCCAGTTGGGCGACATTCCTGTTCAGCCGCGACGACGCCGAAGAATCAGCCACCGCCCTGTTCACGGCTGTCGGTAGCCACATTGCCGCGATGCCGGCCGAGGATCGACCGGACCTGTTCCTCTACGGACAGAGCCTCGGCGCCGTCGGCGGCAGCGCCGCACTGACCGAGAGCAGTGCCACCGTCCCGTGCGACGTGTTGTGGGCCGGTCCCCCGGCCGGCGCGACACGGACGGACGGCGCAACCGTCCTCGCGAACACGTCTGACCCGGTGGTGTGGTGGTCCCCCGCCCTCGCGACGCAGAAGCCGGATCTGAGCCGTGCCGTGCAGGACGGCCCGATCCCGCAGTGGATCCCAGGCGTCACGTTCTTGCAGACCACCGTCGACATGCTCGGTTCGCTCGGTGTCCCCGCCGGTCACGGCCACCGCTACGGAACCGATCAGGGAACAGCTTTGGGGACTTGCTCCTGAAACTGCTGTGCGCCTTTATTAACCGCGGGGGGTTAATAAAGGCGCACAGCAAACAGGTCAGACTGCAGTTGCAATCGGGCCGCGAGCAGCTTCGTAGGCGGCACCGACACGGTAGAGGCGCTCGTCAGCCATGGCGGGCGCCATGATCTGCAGGCCCACCGGCAGGTTGTCGTCCGCGGACAGACCCGATGGCACCGACATGGCGCAGTGTCCGGCCAGGTTGGTCGGCAGCGTGCACAGGTCGGAGAGGTACATGGCCAACGGATCGCCGACCTTCTCCCCCAACTTCCACGGCGTGAACGGGCTGGTCGGCGAGACCAGTACGTCTACCTTCTCGTAGGCCTTGTCGAAATCGCGTGCGATGAGGGTACGAACCTTGAGCGCCGAACCGTAGTAGGCGTCGTAGTAGCCCGAGGACAGTGCGTAGGTACCGATCATGATGCGGCGCTTGACCTCCGGGCCGAAACCGGCGGCGCGGGTTGCCGCCATGACCTGGTCGGCACTCATGTTGCCTTCGTCGACACGCAGTCCGTAGCGCATGGCGTCGAAGCGGGCCAGGTTGGACGAGACCTCACTGGGCAGCACCAGGTAGTACGACGCGAGCGCATGCTCGAAGCTCGGGCACGAAACCTCGACAACTTCGGCGCCCAAAGCCTTGAGTTGCTCGACAGCAGCGTCGAAGGAAGCGATGACGCCGGGCTGGTAGCTGTCGGAGTGAAGTTCCTTGACCACACCGACTTTGACGCCGCGCAGGTCGCCGACTGCACCTTCACGTGCCGCAGCGACCACCGGACGCACGGGGGCGTCGATGGACGTGGAGTCACGCGGATCGTGCCCGGCGATGACCTCGTGCAGTAGAGCGGTGTCGAGCACGGTGCGACCACAGGGGCCACCCTGATCGAGCGAGGAGGCGCACGCGACGAGCCCGAAGCGCGAGACAGTTCCGTACGTCGGCTTGGTTCCGACCGTCGCGGTGACCGCAGCGGGCTGACGGATCGACCCGCCGGTGTCGGTGCCGATGGCCAACGGGGCCTGACGCGACGCGAGCGCTGCAGCGCTACCACCACCGGATCCGCCGGGGATGCGGGTGACATCCCACGGGTTACGCGTCGGACCGAATGCGGAGTTCTCCGTGGAGGAGCCCATCGCAAATTCGTCGAGGTTCGTCTTGCCGAGGATCGGGATGCCTGCAGCGCGAAGCTTGCTCGTCAGGGTCGCGTCGTACGGCGCAACCCAGCCTTCGAGAATCTTCGACGCACAGGTGGTCGGCATGTCCGTCGTGGTGAAGATGTCCTTCAACGCAATCGGAACTCCGGCGAGTGCCGAAGCGGGTTCGTTTCCGCCTGCGAGCGAGTTGTCCACTGCTGCGGCGGCTTCGAGAGCCTGTTCACCGGCAACGTGCAGGAAGGCGTGGTACTCGGTGTCGACGGCAGCGATGCGGTCGAGATGCGCCTGCGTGACCTCTACCGAGGACACCTCACGCGAGTGGATCTTGCCGGCCAGCTCAGCGGCGTCCAGCGTGGTCAGATCGGTCATTCGCCCTCTCCAAGGATCTGCGGAACCGCAAAGCGATCCTGTTCGACTGCGGGTGCTCCGGACAATGCCTGCTCGGGGGTCAACCCGGGCACGATCACGTCGGGGCGCGTCACGTTGGTGACGGCATTGGGGTTCGCCATGGGCGGGACGTCGTCGGCCGCAACCTCGGTGACCACCTTGACGTGGTTGAGAATCGAATCCAACTGACCGGCGAACTCGTCGAGTTCGGCATCGGACAGGGCGAGTCTGGACAGCCGCGCGAGGTGCGCGACCTCGTCACGGGAGATGGCAGGCACCGCGGGGCCCCTTTCGGAAGAGGACGTGAACATTGCCGGTCCAGCCTAGTTGCTCGCCGCGACAGACCTGTAAGCACGCCTGCTGTGTCCCTGTAAGCACGCCTGCTGTGTCGACCGGTACGCACGCCTACTGTGTCCACCGCCACGTCGAATCCACCTCGTGTTTCGCTCGTGTGACAAGCATGTGCACCCGGTGTGACCCCGCCGCGGCGCCCACCAACGCGTGCTGAGCAAGTGCAAAGATGGGTGTGGCCCGGGTCGACGTGATCCGGGCGAGAACCGATCAGCGAAAGGCACGCACGTGTCGTACCTGCTTCGCGTCCAACTGCCCGACCGACCCGGCAGCCTCGGCGCGCTCGCCGTAGCTCTCGGATCCGTGGGCGCAGACATCCTCTCCCTCGACGTCGTGGAGCGAGGCGACGGTTTTGCCATCGACGACCTCGTGGTCGACGTCGAACCGGGCGCACTGCCCGACACCTTGATCACCGCTGCCGAGCATCTGCCCGACGTGCTGGTCGATTCGATCCGCCCCTACGCCGGGATTCTCGACACCCATCGTGAGCTCGAACTCATCGATTCCGTTGCGACAGCCCGAAACGATCGACTACAGGTCCTCGTCGACGGCGCGCCGCGTGTACTGCGAGTCGGCTGGTGCGTCGTCGCGGACATCGGCAAGCACGGTGCATACCGCGTCGTCGGTAGCGCCGGCGCGCCGGAAACCCATGCCACCGACATTCCGTGGATGCCACTGGACAAGCCCACCGCCCTCGACGGCGAGGCCGACTGGGTTCCGGACGTCTGGCGAGAGATGAACACCAGCCTCGCTGCCGCACCGCTCGGCTCCGGCAATCGCGTCCTCATGCTCGGTCGTCCCGGAGGACCCGAATTTCGCCCTTCGGAGATAGCTCGCCTCGGCTATCTCGCCGGAATCGTCGCGACAGTGCTGGGCTGACCAGGCCGGGTAATCAGGCCAGACCGCGAACCATGACCGTCAGCTCCATACCGCGAATCGGCTCCCACGCGCGCTCCGGATCGGGGACGAACCCGTTGCGGTCGTAGATGCGACGAGCATCGACCATCTCGGGCTGCGTCGAGATGACCACCGAGTGATCGCCTCGGTCGTAGGCTTCGGCGATCACTGCGCGAACCAATGCGGTTCCGGCGCCCGATCCCCGAGCCTGCGGCGAGACCGCGAGCATGCGGAACTCGAGTTCGCCCTTCTGCGCAACATCCGCGAAGGGCGTGCCGGGTTCGGCGATCGTCAAAGAACCCACGACCTCTTCGCCGAGAACGGCAACCAGCACCCGCCCCTGCTCCACCCGAGTTGCGGTGTCTCGCAGGCGCTCCGCGTACGGCGATCCGCCGGCGACAAATCCGCCACCCACGTACGACTGCACAGTCAGTTCCCCGACGGTCTCGAACTCAGCCGGTAGAACTTCACGAATCTCGATCATGGCGTCACTATCGCACCCAGCACACCAATCTCAGAAATCGGACAAAGTCACTCTGATTCGTCCAAATCGGTGGGAGCAACCGCATCCGGGCCATCTTCGAGCAACCGCCGGAAGCCGTCTTCGTCGAGCACCGGCACACCCAATTCGACTGCCTTGTCATGCTTGGAACCGGGCGCTTCACCGACGACGACAAACGCAGTCTTCTTCGAGACCGACCCAGCCGCCTTACCGCCGCGCACCAAAATCGCTTCCTTCGCCTGATCTCGCGAGTACGTCTCGAGCGAACCGGTGACGACGATCGAGAGACCCTCGAGATTGCGCGGAATCGAGTCGTCTCGCTCGTCCTCCATACGCACTCCGGCCGAAGCCCACTTGTCGACGATCTGCTGGTGCCAGTCGACGGAGAACCACTCCACGACAGCGGCGGCGATTGTGGATCCGACACCGTCGACTGCAGCCAACTCGTCGACCGACGCTTCCCGAATACGTTGCAGCGAACCGAATTCGCCGGCCAACGCCCTCGCAGCAGTGGGGCCGACGTGCCGAATCGACAGTGCCACAAGCACTCTCCACAACGGCTTGTCCTTGGCCGAATCCAGGTTGGCCAGCAAGCGTTTTCCGTTGGCAGACAGGGCTCCCGCATTGGTGCGGAAGATGGGAACCTCGATCAGTTTCTCGGCGTCGAGTGAAAAGAGATCACCCTCGTCACCGATGACCTTCGCCTCCAGCAGCCCGGTCGCGGCCTCGTAACCGAGCACCTCGATGTCGAATGCTCCGCGCCCCGAGACGTGGAACACGCGCTCGCGCAACTGCGCCGGGCAGTACTGCTGATTAGGACATCGCACGTCGACGTCGCCCTCTTTCGCGGGTGCCAACAACGTGCCGCACTCGGGGCAATGCTTCGGCATCACGAACTCGCGCTCGGTACCGTCGCGCACGTCTGCCACGGGTCCGAGGACCTCGGGAATCACATCTCCGGCCTTACGCAACACCACGGTGTCGCCGATCAGCACACCCTTGCGTTTGACCTCGGATCCGTTGTGCAGCGTGGCCAAGGACACAGTGGAACCCGCCACCGTGACGGGTTCCATGTACGCGAACGGCGTCACGCGACCCGTACGGCCGACACTGACCCGGATGTCGAGGAGCTTGGTCGTGACCTCTTCCGGCGGGTACTTGTACGCGATCGCCCACCGCGGTGCGCGAGACGTGGTGCCCAGACGTCGATGCAACGACATCTCGTCGACCTTGACCACCAACCCGTCGATCTCGTGCTCGACGTCGTGGCGATGTTCTCCCCAGTACTTCATCTTCTCGACCACGGCGTCGGCTCCGACCACCCGCGAGGTGTGCGTGGACACCGGCAGCCCCCAGGCGGCGAGGGCCACGTAGGCGTCGTACTGCGAAGCCGGCTCGAAACCTTCCATGCGCCCGAACCCGTGGCAGATCATGCCGAGGCGACGACGCGCGGTGACGGCAGGATTCTTCTGACGCAGGGAGCCCGCCGCAGAGTTGCGCGGATTGGCGAACGGCGCCTTACCCTCCTCCACGAGGGAGGCATTGAGTGCCGCGAAGTCCTCGAGGCGGAAGAACACCTCTCCTCGCACCTCGAGCAAGGTTGGAATCGGGTATTCGTCCGTAGCGGTGAGCCGCTCCGGGATGTCGTTGATCGTCAGGGCATTGAGAGTGACCAACTCGCCCGTACGACCGTCGCCGCGGGTTGCGGCACGCACGAGTTTGCCGTTCTCGTAGACGAGATTGAGCGCGACACCGTCGATTTTCACTTCGCAGAGATAGTGCAGTTCCGGCCCGGTTTCCTGCTCTACCTTGGCGATCCATCCGCGGAGTTCGGACTCGTCGAAGACGTTGTCGAGGCTGAGCATCCGCTCGAGGTGATCGACGGACGTGAAGTCCGTCGCGAATCCGCCGCCGACGAGTTGCGTCGGAGAGTCGGGAGTTCGCAGATCCGGGTACTGCTCTTCGAGAGCATTGAGCTGCCCGAGCAATGTGTCGAATGCACCGTCCGAAATGACGGGCGCGTCACGAACGTAGTAGCGGAACTGATGCTGGCGTACCTCTTCGGCCAGCTCCGTCCACTGCTCGCGCGCCTCGTTGGGCGCTGGCTGCATTGCATCCGCGGTTTCAGTCACAGCTAGAAGATTATCGGTTCACACCGACACACCACACGACTCCACGTCAGAACGCAACACATCAGAACGCCGACGGATCGTCCACCAATGCCTTGCCGACGTCTGTGCACAGCCGAAGGGCTGCTCGACTCCACTCGAGGCTCGCACTCGCAAGACCACAGCTTGGGGTTACCGCGACCTGGTTCTGCAGGAGTTCACGCGAGAAGCCGAGACGATCGATCAGGGTGACGGCCGGCATCGCGCATTCTTTCCACGTCACCGGCTTTTCCGGCGGGGCGGAAGGAACCAGACCGAGCGCCAATTCCTTGCCGGCGTCGAACAACTGGCCGATGCCGTCCAGATCACGTGAGCCGATGAGCGACATGTCGAAGCTCACGCCGAACGCCTGGCTTCGCCTCAGCAGATCCCACGGCATGTCGGCGCCGCAACTGTGGACGATTGTGGGCAGTCCGCAACCGCTGATCGTCGAGTCGAGAACGGCGAGCGCCTCGGGTTCCGGGAGAGCCGGAACGCTCTCCATCTTGGTGCGCCCGGGTAGTGAACCGGCCAGCACTGCCGCGATCTGCGGCTCGTCCAATTGGATCACCACTCGGGCACCGGTACGACGAGTGACCTCGGCGGCGTGGCGCGCGAGCCCCTCACCAAGTGATTCGGCGATGTCCCGGAGTGCCCCACGGTCGACGAGAACTCGCGAACCGTTTGCAACCTCGATCTCGGCGCCGAGTGTCAGCGGGCCGGCAGCTTGGAGCTTGACAACGTGGTCTCCGCCGACCAGACGGGCCGATTCCCAGGCTTCCTCGAGTGCGTCGAGATCCTGATTCAGGAAGTCCTCGGCTCGCTTCGCGACGTTGCCCCGCCGAGGCACGACGCGATAGGCGCGGGTCGAGGCGTCGAGGTTGATGTCGACCAGAATGGCGCCTGCTCGGCCGACCATGTCAGCGCCGAGACCGCGGCTCGGCAACTCCACCAGGTGTGGGAAACCGCCCAGTTCGCCAAGGATGGTTGCGGCGCTTTCGCGGGCGTCCGTGCCCGGCCAGGATCCGATTCCGGTGACGAGGCCACCGATGGAAACCTGCTGTGTCACAGTGTGTTCGGCTCGGATTCGGTGCCGGAGATGGTGCCACTGCCGAGAACCTGGTCGCCCAGTTCGCTGTCGGGGCGATACAGCACGACGGCCTGGCCCTTCGCGACGCCGGTCAGTGGTTCGCGCAACGAAATGGAGATGCCGCCGCCCGAAGTACCGTCGTCGACGGCCTCGGCGACGGCCTGCGCCAGTCCGCCGTGCGCACGAACCTGCACCATGCACTCGACGGGGCCTTCCGGCGCCTGGCCCGAGGTCCAGATCGCGCGCTGGGCCGAGATGGCCCAGACGTCGAGATTCTTGGCCGAACCGACTCGCACCGTTCCGGTTTCGGGCTCGATCGCGGTCACGTACCGCGGACGGCCGTCACCTGCGGGACCTTCGACGCCGAGGCCCTTGCGCTGTCCGATCGTGAAGCCGTGTACGCCGTCGTGTGCAGCGAGGACCTCACCCGAATCGGCGTCGACGACGCTTCCCGGACGAACGCCGATGCGCGCACCCAGGAATGCTCGGGTATCGCCGGTCGGGATGAAGCAGATGTCATGGCTGTCAGGCTTGTTCGCCACAGCCAGACCGCGCTCGGCGGCTTCCTCGCGGATCTGTTCTTTCGGTGTGTCACCGATCGGGAACATCGCTCGCGAAAGCTGATCGGCCGTCAGCACACCGAGGACATACGACTGGTCCTTGTCCGCGTCGACCGCCCGGCGTAGGACGCCGTCTTCGAGGCGCGCGTAGTGACCGGTCGCCACGGCATCGAAGCCGAGAGCGACCGCACGGTCGGCCAGTGCGGTGAACTTGATCTTCTCGTTGCACCGCAGGCACGGATTGGGGGTCTCACCCGCTGCGTACGACGCCACGAAGTCGTCGATCACGTCTTCCTTGAAGCGATCGGCGAAATCCCAGACGTAGAAGGGTATTCCGAGGACGTCGGCAGCGCGCCTGGCGTCGCCGGCATCTTCCTTCGAGCAGCATCCACGCGAACCCGTCCGCAATGCACCCGGCGCCGTGGACAGCGCAAGATGAACGCCGACGACGTCATGTCCGGCGGCAACAGCGCGGGCGGCGGCGACAGCGGAGTCGACACCTCCGCTCATGGCTGCGAGTACTCGCATCAGCGATCCCCTCCACGCGAACCGGCACCGGCAAGACCGGCGGCCCGAGCGCGCTCTACTACTTGTGGAAGCGCAGCGATCAGCGCGTCCACATCGGTGACACTCGACGTATGTCCGAGCGAAAATCTCAGTGAGCCACGCGCGACGGGCGATTCGACGCCCATCGCGATCAAGACATGGCTGGCTCTGGCCACACCGGCGGTGCAGGCCGAACCGGTGGAACATTCGATACCGGCGGCGTCGAGCAGCATCAGCAACGAATCGCCCTCGCAGCCGGGGAAGGTGAAGTGCGCATTACCGGGAAGCCGATCGGATCCGGTCGGGCCGTTGAGCACCGACTCGGGAAGAATCTCCAGGACTCCGTCGATCAAACGGTCACGCAACTGCGCCAATTCCCTTGTGCTGGAATCGAAGTTCTCGACGTTTGCGCGCAGCGCCGCAGCCATCCCGACAACGCCCGCAGTATCCGGTGTGCCCGAACGCAGATCACGTTCGTGTCCGCCGCCGTGAAGGAGCGGCACACACGGAACCTGGCGTCCGAGCAGCAGTGCGCCGACGCCGTGCGGACCACCGAACTTGTGCGCCGCGATGCTCAGCGCGGACAACTTGCTCGCCGCGAAATCGACCGGCAATTGCGCAACGGCCTGAACCGCGTCGCTGTGCATCGGAATCTCGAACTCAGCCGAAATCTCCGCCAACTCCACGATCGGCATGATGGAGCCGACCTCGTTGTTGGCCCACATCACCGTCACGAGTGCTACCTCGTCAGCGTGGACGGAAAGCTCGTCGCGCAAGGTCTGCGGGTCGACGACACCGTTCTCGTCGACCGGCAACCACGTCACGCGCGCGCCCTCGTGCTGCTCGAGCCACTCGACGGCGTCGAGCACCGCATGATGCTCGACGGAGCTGGCCAGGATGCGAGTGCGTCGCGGATCGGCGTCACGGCGAGCCCAGTAGATGCCCTTGACCGCGAGATTGTCGCTCTCGGTTCCGCCGGAGGTGAAGATGACCTCCGAAGGCCGCGCACCCAGGCTGGCAGCGATCGATTCCCGCGACTCCTCGACGCGGCGCCGGGCCGCACGGCCGGAACCGTGCAGCGAGGACGCGTTGCCCACGGTTTTGAAGGTATCGGTCATCGCCTCGATAGCGGCTGCCGACATCGGAGTCGTGGCGGCATGATCGAGGTACACCGGAAATCCGGCGTGGGCACTGTGTGCAGGCAGAGTCATGGCTTGACAAGGATAGCCCAGCACGAGAGTTCGCCCAGCCTCGCTCAGCAGGCTAAGCGGTCATTGCCGGGGAGGTATCGATTTGTCCCACGGCTTGTGTCACGAGTTCCGGTGCGGGGCCGAAGATGTCGTGAGCTGCCAAATCGATGGTTTCGACGCCACGTACGGCTCTCTCGCATCGCTGCGCGAGGTCGACTCGACACTCCCCTGCCTCCTCGAGCGGAGCCAGCCTGACCTTCACCTCGACGTTCTTCTGACGCAGGATCCGACGGATGGACTGACCGATAGTTTCGGTGCCGACAAAGCACGGTCCGGTGCACAGGGAACCGTCGGCGTTCTCGTAGCGGATCGCCATCGGCTGAACCGGGCATTCGGCGTCGACGGCAGCTTGGAACATTGCCGGGCGAAAACCTCCGTACGCCCGCCCGCACCAGGTCGTTCCCTCGGGAAACACCATTACGCGGACACCACGCTGAAGTCGTTCGCGAACGACGTCGACGGTTCCGGGAAGTTCACGCAGTCGGGCGCGATCGATGGGCACTACGCGCATCCGGCGCGCGAGACCACCGAGCACTGCCCAGTCGAGCAGGTCGGCACGGGCGACGAAGTTGGCCGGGGCAACGGCACTCGCGACGAGGACGTCGGTCCACGACACGTGACCGGCGACAACCATCACGCCCGCCGGTTCGGCGCGCCCCAACCGCTGATCGTCGACCGTGAGCTTCATTCCCAGACAACGCAGCAACGCGCGCGAGTATCCGCGTTGCATCTCCGTACGCCAGGTGCGCGGGAGCAGCCAGCCGGCGGAGAGCACCGGCGCAGTCACCAGTGCGGCGCCGACCATGACCCCGCGGGCCATCACGGTGATACTCGACACACCGGGTGCGTCCGTAGGTAGGCACCCGTCGCCGCAGGGGCTCGTCGGCACCCAGTACGGCACCGTCGCGGTCATCAGCCGATCCCCGATTCGTGTGCGGCGGCCGCCGATCGCAGCCGTTCCAGATAGCGCTTGTTGGCGGAGTGAAGGCCTTGCAGCGCAACAAAATCGGCTACACCGAACTCGGGATCGTGAGCAGGTTCCCCGCAGATCATCGCGCCCATCCGCAAGTAGCCACGTAGCAACGGCGGCATCGTCACGCGTTCCGGTGCGGCAATCTCGTCGAGCGTCAGACCGCCGAGGACCACCGGGTTTCGTGGCGTCACCCGCCGCGACCCCGGACTGGCGTGTTTGTTCATCACGAAGTCACGGACGCCGCGGACATCGGCGCCGGCAATTGAATCGGGGCTCGGCAAGATGGGCACGGAGACGCAGCCCATCACCCACTCGTATCCGGTCAGTTCGAGATAGTGCAGAATGCCCGACCACATCAGGCTGAGGACGGATCCGGTGCGGTGCGCGGGATCGACGCACGCGCGACCCATTTCGACGATCCTGTTCGACACCGGATCGAGCGCGGAGATGTCGAATTCGGTTGCGGTGTAATACCCACCCGCCGCCGCAGCGGAATCCGGCGGCAACATTCGGTAGCAGCCGACGTACTCCTCGGTGATGTTGTCACGAACGAGTAGATGATCACAGAATTCGTCGAAGCCGTCGGCGTCGAGTTCGAAGACCCCGGCCGAGGCCGGGAGGGAGAAGCCTGGCTCGGAGGCGAACACTCGGTATCGAAGGCGCTGCGCTGCGACACGATGCTCGCGGTCGGAGGAGACGATCAGGGAATATCTCGGCTGGGCGACCTCACGGCCGAGATTGTCACTCGCGGAGCGAAGGACTGACGTAATTGTCATGCGCAAGGTTTATCGAGCGCGAACGGCGTCTCGGTATCGACGAAGTGACATGCCGATGCAGGCCGGGTGAATAAAGCACTGTGCGCCTTTATCAACCGCGGGGGGTTGATAAAGGCGCACAGCAGTTTGTGCTTTTTAGCCCTTGTGGGACTTCACAGCTTCGGTGAGCTGCGGTGCGACGTTGAACAGGTCGCCCACGATGCCGAAGTCAGCGATCTCGAAGATGGGTGCCTCTTCGTCCTTGTTGACCGCGACGATGGTCTTGGACGTCTGCATGCCGGCGCGGTGCTGGATGGCACCGGAAATGCCGAGCGCGATGTACAGCTGCGGGGAGACCGTCTTACCGGTCTGACCGACCTGGAACTGTCCGGGGTAGTAACCCGAGTCCACAGCGGCACGCGAAGCACCGACTGCAGCACCGAGGGAATCGGCCAGCTCTTCGACGACGGAGAACTTGTCCGCGCTGCCGACGCCACGTCCACCGGAGACGACAACCGACGCCTCGGTGAGCTCGGGGCGGTCGCCGCCGACGATGGGCTCACGCGAGGTGACCTTGACGGCACTCTCGTCCTGAGCCGGAACCTCGACGGTGATCTGCTCGCCTGCGCCGGCCTGCGGAGCAGCCTCGACTGCACCCGGACGAACCGAGTAGACGGGAACGTCGCCGTTGGCCTTGGCTTCGACGGTGAACGCGCCACCGAAGATGGAGTGGACGCCGGTGCCGTCAGCCTTGATCTCGATGACGTCGGTCAGCAGTCCGGAGCCAAGACGTGCGGCCAGACGACCGGCAACCTCTTTGCCCTCAGTGCCGGCTGCGGTGATGACTGCTGCCGGGCTGGTGGACTCGACCAGAGCGGCGAGAACGTCGACCTTGGGGGTGACGAGGTAGCCGTCGATGTCGTCGGACTCGGCGACGTAGATCTTCTCGGCTCCGGCTGCTGCCAGAGCGTCGGCGAGCTTTGCTGTGGTGCCCGCGGGGCCGGCGACAACTGCCGACGGCTCACCGAGTGCGCGTGCAGCGGTGATGAGTTCGGTGCTGACCTTCTTCAGCGCACCCTCTGCGTGCTCTACGAGCACAAGTACTTCTGCCATGACTTAACTCTCCCTGAGTTCTTCTGCTGGATGTCTAGAAGGGCGCGATCAGATGACCTTGTTGCTGACGAGGTAAGCGGCAATCTTGGTGCCACCGTCTCCCTCGTCGGCGATGCGCTCACCAGCGGTACGGGGGGGCTTCGGGGTGGAGGACGTCACGGTGGTGCCTGCGTTGGCAACTCCGACGGTCTCCGGGTCGACTCCGAGGTCGGCCAGCGTGTAGACGAGAACTTCCTTCTTCTTCGCGGCCATGATGCCCTTGAAGGACGGGAAGCGCGGCTCGTTGATCTTCTCGGTGACCGAGACGATCGCGGGCAGCGAAGCCTCGAGGCCGAAGACGCCCTCGTCGGTCTCGCGCTCACCGGTGATCTTGCCGTCGGCGACGACGACCTTGCGCAGCTGCGTGAGCTGCGGGATGCCCAGGTACTCGGCGATGATGGCCGGAACAGCGCCGACGCGGCCGTCGGTGGCCTCGTTGCCGGCGATGATCAGGTCGGCAGGCTCGTCGTTCTCGAAGGTGATCTGTCCGAGAGCAGCAGCGAGCGTCCATGCGGTCTGGATCGCGTCGGAGCCGTGCAGTGCCGGGTCGTTGATGTGGACAGCCTTGTCGGCGCCCATCGACAGAGCCTTGCGGATAGCGTCGGTGGCGCGGTCGGGACCTGCGGACAGCACCGTTACCTCACCGCCCTGAGCTTCCTTGATGAGGAGTGCTTCTTCGACGGAGCGCTCGTTGATCTCGTCGAGGACTGCGTCGGCGGCTTCACGGTCAAGCGTGTAGTCGCCGTCGGTCAGCTTGCGCTCGGACCATGTGTCGGGGACCTGCTTGATCAAAACAACGATATTCGTCATGGGTCTTCGTCGACCTCCTGTGTGTAATTCACCTGATAAATCGTCTGTGGTGCTCGCGCAGTCCGAGCGTCCGAAAAGAGAGTCCGACAGGTCTCCCCACGGGCGAATTTCTCGGTTCACGTCGGCTGTGCGTTAGATTACCCCACGTTAAGTTACCGGTGGGTAACTTAACGTGGAACCTCGTCCACCATAACGGCACGAACAGGAATTGACAGCAGTGATCTGGACCACGGCGAACACGTTCTACTCGGATGGCACTAATCTCGCACGGGTGAGTGAAACGAGTGTCAGCAACCACGAGGACGCACCCCTGCCCTTGACGGGCGAACGAACCGTGCCAGGAATCCCCGAGGAGAACTACTGGTTCCGACGCCACGAAGTGGTGTACCGCGCACTTCTGGAGCGCTGCACGGACCGCCGAGTCCTCGAGGCCGGATCCGGAGAAGGCTACGGCGCCAACATGATTGCGGACGTCGCAACGAAGGTTACCGGCCTCGACTACGACGTCTCCGCGGTCGAACACGTTCGTGCGCGCTACCCCCGCGTCGAGATGCTCCACGGCAACCTCGCCGAGCTTCCACTGGCCGACAACTCGGTTGACGTCGTCGTCAATTTCCAGGTTATCGAGCACCTGTGGGATCAGGGTCAGTTCCTGCGCGAGTGCTTCCGAGTTCTCGCCCCCGGCGGTGAACTTCTGATCAGTACCCCCAACCGGATCACGTTCTCCCCCGGCCGCGACACGCCGCTGAACCCCTTCCACACTCGTGAGCTCAACGCCGCCGAAATGACCGAATTGCTCGAAGACGCCGGATTCCGCGTTCAGTTGATGACCGGCGTCCACCACGGTTCACGCCTGAAGGAACTCGACGCCAAGCACGGCGGATCGTTCATCAACGCGCAGATCGACCGCGCGTTGGCCGGTGAGCCCTGGCCCGAAGATCTCACCCGCGACGTCGAAGGCATCACCGTCGACGACTTCAGCATCAGCGAACCCGACATCAACGACAGCCTCGACCTCGTCGCTATCGCCGTGAAAGAAACTGCCGTGAAGGAATCCGGCGAGTGAGTAACGCAACACCCGTCACCGAACCGGGGATGTTCGCCCTGGTTCTGCACTCCCATCTGCCGTGGCTCGCCAACCACGGCAGATGGCCCGTCGGCGAGGAATGGATCTACCAGTCCTGGGCTGCGTCGTACATTCCGCTCGCCGCCGCGCTACGACGCCTGGCCGACGAGGGCCGATCGCACCTGCTGACGCTGGGAATCACGCCGGTGCTCGCGGCCCAGTTGGACGATCCCCACTGCCTCGCCGGTATGCATCACTGGCTCGGCAACTGGCAGATCCGTGCACACGAGGCCGCCGGCATGCCGGACGCAGCGCACCGCGAACTCGGAGCGCGCGAACACCGAGCGTCCGCAGCAGCTCTCGAAGATTTCGAGACTCATTGGCAGCACGGCGCCTCACCCGTGTTCCGCGACCTCATCGACCGCGAGGCCTTCGAGCTTCTCGGCGGGCCGCTGGCCCACCCGTTCCAACCGCTGCTCGACCCTCGCTTGCGTGCGTTCTCCCTCCGCGAAGGTCTCGCCGACGCGCATGCCCGGTGGAACCGCACTCCGACCGGGATCTGGGGGCCCGAGTGCGGGTACACCCCGGGCATGGAGCGCGGGTACGCCGAAGCGGGCGTCACCCACTTCATGGTCGACGGTCCCGCCTTGCGCGGCGACACGTCCCTCGGTCGCCCGGTTCGAGAATCCGACGTGGTTGCCTTCGGCCGCGACCTGCAGGTCAGCTACCGCGTCTGGTCCCCGAAATCCGGATATCCGGGTCACGCTGCTTACCGCGATTTCCACACCTACGACCACGAGACGGGCCTCAAGCCGTCGCGGGTCACCGGACGGACCGTCGACTCCGCCGACAAGTTGCCGTACGACCCCGAACTCGCCGCCGCCGCCGTCGACAAGCACGTCGCCGACTTCGTCGAAACCGTTCGGGCGCGTCTGCGCAGTGAATCCACCCGCATCGGCCGCGACGCCCTCGTGGTCGCAGCATTCGACACCGAACTGTTCGGGCACTGGTGGCACGAAGGCCCGCAGTGGCTCGAGAAGCTCCTGCGCGCGCTTCCGGAAGCCGGAATTCGCGTCGGCACCCTCGCCGACGCCAAGGAATCGGGATACGTGGGCGAACCCGTTCAGCTCGAGGATTCGTCCTGGGGATCGGGCAAGGACTGGCGCGTATGGGCCGGCGATCAGGTGTCCGACCTCGTGCAACTGAACTCCGAGGTGGTCGATACCGCCCTCACCACCGTGGACAAGTCTCGCGGCCGCGACAACGCACCCGGCCGACCGGAACTGCGAAACCGGGTCAACGATCAGGTCCTTCGCGAGACACTGATGACAGTTTCGAGCGATTGGGCATTCATGGTGAGCAAGGATTCGGCCGCGGGGTACGCCCGCGAACGCGCACACAAGCACGCCCACGCGACCCGGGAAATCTCCGAAGCGCTCGTTTCCGGCCGCGATGCCGTGGCCGAGCGGCTGGCCGAAGGCTGGAATCGCGCCGACGGATTGTTCCCGGGGCTGGATGCTCGCCGTCTGCCTGACACAGAACTGGTGAACGGGAGCGCGTCGTGAAGATTCTCATCGTCTCGTGGGAGTACCCACCGGTCGTTGTCGGCGGCCTCGGCCGACACGTCCACCATCTCGCCACCGAGCTTGCGGCTGCAGGCCACGAAGTCGTGGTTCTCTCGCGCCGCCCCTCCGGCACCGATGCGTCGACGCACCCGACGGTCACGCACATCTCCGAAGGCGTACTGGTCGTCGCAGTGGCCGAGGACC
Source organism: Rhodococcus sp. WS1 (assembly GCF_003797745.1). Lineage (NCBI taxonomy): Bacteria > Bacillati > Actinomycetota > Actinomycetes > Mycobacteriales > Nocardiaceae > Rhodococcus > Rhodococcus sp. WS1. Next base: position 891,282 of record NZ_RKLZ01000001.1, read on the forward strand.
CGGCACACTTCGTCTTCGGCGAGGACATGCTCGCGTGGACCCTCGCGATGGGTCACGCGATGGTCCGTGCCGGGATGGCGCTGCACAAGCCAGGAGTGGGCGAGGGCTGGCAACCGGACGTCGTGCACGCACACGACTGGCTGGTCGCACATCCGGCGATCGCCTTGGCCGAATTCTATGACGTCCCACTGGTTTCCACGCTTCACGCCACCGAGGCGGGTCGCCACAGCGGCTGGATCTCCGGACGCATCAACCGCCAGGTCCACTCGGTCGAGTGGTGGCTGGCAAACGAATCCGACTCTCTCATAACCTGTTCGGCGTCCATGCAGGAAGAAGTGACCGAACTCTACGGTCCGACGCTGCCGCCGATCACTGTCATCCGCAACGGAATCGACGTGACCACGTGGAGCTTTCGCGAACGTGGACCGCGGTCAGGGCCGCCGAAACTCCTCTTCGTCGGCCGCCTGGAATACGAGAAGGGTGTGCAGGACGCTATCGCGGCACTCCCCCGAATCCGTCGTAGCCACCCCGGCACGACCCTCGCGATCGCGGGCGAAGGCACCCAGTTCACCTGGCTCTACCAACAGGCGCGCACACATCGCGTCGCGCGGGCAGTGGACTTTCTCGGCAACCTCGATCACACGGAACTGCTCAGCTGGCTGCACGGTGCGGACGCCATCGTCCTGCCGTCGCGCTACGAGCCGTTCGGGATCATCGCCCTCGAAGCGGCGGCAGCCGGCACGCCGCTGATCACGTCCACCGCAGGCGGACTGGGCGAAGCCGTCGTCGACGGGGTGACCGGGATGTCGTTCCAACCGGGTGACATCGCCGGGCTCACCTCGGCGGTCCGCGAGGTTCTCGACGATCCCGCCGGGGCGCAGGAACGGGCAGTGGCCGCCCGGGCACGCCTGACGTCGGACTTCGACTGGCATCAGGTCGCCGAGGAGACTGCTCACGTCTACGCGGGCGCGAAGCGTCGGGTGCGGCAGCCGTTGGCGCGGCCGCAGATTCCCGAGCGGCCGCTCCCTGGTCGCTGAAGCGCTGACCTCAGCGGGTCGGGAGGGGCGCGGTGAAGCGAGAACTCGCATCCCCGAGCAGATGGCCTGGTGGCAACATCCGGCCACACAACACCAGCAACAAGTCCTGCGCCGCTCCGTGAACCTCGGCGCCGGCACCGTACGTCCAGTCTCGGTCGTCGGCGCGCAACCGAGCGCCGTCGAGGTCAGTTCCGAAATACTTCACGGTTTTGGGCGAGAGTCCGCTGAGCACACGAGTGAGCCGGTCTTCGGGCACCACGTAGTCGTCGCCGAGTGCCACGCGAATGTCCTGACCGTGGATCACGTCGTGTGAGAGTGCGCCCTCGAAGCCACCGCCCGGCGGCTTCCACGGGTGTGCGACGTTGTCGCGAAGCGAGGCAAGCAGTTGTTGCTCACCGACTTCCGACGCGTCGGCGAGCGCTCGCCGATTCGACATCTTGTTGAAGTTTCCGCGTGACTTGACCATTTCCACGACGAATCGCGGCGCCGAGTATCGGTAGGGCATGGTGATGTGCGCGATCACTTCGCGGACCCGCCACCCGTCGCACAGGGTCGGCGCGTTCCACTGCTCCGCGCTCAGGCCTTCGAGAAATCCCACCAGTTCGCGGCGCTGCGCCACGACCCATTCGGGTGTCTGTTCGCTCATGTCGGCACTCCTTTCACCGGCGCAGACTTTCGGCGCCGATACCGATACAGACCGGTGGCGGCGCCGAAAGTAATCGCTGGTTCTGCCAAAAAGTGAGCTACGACGCCGACGACGCGTCGGCAGCAGCCTTCTTGCGTGCGATGTCCTCGAGTGCCGCGATGTACTTCGCACGATCGGCAGCGCCGGCTTCCCAATCGGACTTGCGGTTCTTGACCGCCTTCGCAGGCGAGCCGACCGCGATGCTGAAATCCGGGATGTCTCCCTTGACGACGGCGTGCGCACCGAGCACACAACCGCGTCCGACGCGGGTATTTCGCAGCACGGTGACCTTCGCTGCCACCCAGGTGTCCGGGCCGATACGGACGGGGCCCTTGACGATGCCCTGGTCCTTGATCGGTGTGTTGATGTCGTCCATGCGGTGGTCGAAGTCGCAGATGTAGCACCAGTCGGCTACGAGCGTCGACGCACCGATTTCGATGTCGAGGTAGGTGTTGACGACGTTGTCCTTGCCGAAGACGACCTTGTCGCCGATGCGCAGCGAACCTTCGTGGCAACGGATCGCGTTGCCGTCGCCGATGTGTACCCAGCGCCCGATCTCGAGGCGGGACAGGTCCGGGGTCGAATGGATTTCGACGTTCTTGCCGAGGAACACCATGCCACGCAGGATCACGTGCGGGTTGGCCATCTTGAACTTGGCGAGACGGTAGTACCGCACCAGATACCAGGGTGTGTACGCCTTGTTCGCCAGAACCCATTTGAGGGAATCGACCGTCAAGAACTTGGCCTGATCGCTGTCGCCTCGGCGTGATCCCCGCCATCGAGTGCGCAACGGTGCGCCCCACATGCTCGTCATGAGTGTTCAGCCTACGTGGGGCCGACTCACCGACCCTCGGGGTGTGCCCCGTCACGTTGCCCCGGTCGGGATAGTCTCTGGTCCGGGCTTGTGCAGTTACCGAGGGCTCTTGATCAAGTGAAGGCAGGGAGATTGTGATGCGGCGGGTCCTACGGTCGTCCGTGATGGTGTCGACGGCGATCGCTGCGGCCCTGATCGCCGGTTGCGGCAGCGACGACGGACGGGTGGACCGGTACGCGTCGGCGGGTTGGCCGGCCATGCATGCCGACGCCCGCAACAGCGACACGAGCCCGGTCACCGGATCACGCGATGTCGAGTTCGCATGGTCACGCCCTCTCGGCGGTCCGGTTGCCGCGTACGCCTCGGTGGCCGCGAACGGCCAGAGCTTCGTCACCGCCCGCACCGAGAACGGCTGCAATCTCTTCTCGTTCCAGATGGATACGGGTCGCAAGAAGTGGTGCGCTCGACTCAACGACGGAGTCGTCGCCTCGACGCCCATCGTCGACACGGCCACCAATGTCTACGTCGGCGAGAGCGGCGCGATGATGTCCTTCACCGAGACGGGTCAATTGCGTTGGCGCACGCTCGTTGTGGGCACTCCTCTCTCGTCGCAGTTCACCGGCGACGGAAACCTGTTGTTCATCACCCAATTGGGTCAGATCAACGTGCTCGACCCGCAGACCGGTGCCAAAGTGGTTCCGTCGTTCGACCTGATCCCGCCGCCGTCGATCGACCAGGGCGCAAATGCAGAACTCATTCCCGACAACAAGGGTTTGAACGAGTGCTTCCTCGGCACGTCCGGCTGCCCGGTGGCCAATACCCCGGCAGTGGACCTGGGCACCGGCAAGTTCTACTTCACCTTCTACGGACCGAGTTCTCAGGCAGCCGATCTGGTCGCCATGAAGTACACGGGCGGCGACAATCCGTCCATCGCCCGCGAGTGGTCCACCGACGCGCTTCCCGGTGGAACGGCGTCGAGCCCGGACCTGTCGAAGGACGGCAAGACCGTGTACGCCACCGACAACAACGGATCTCTCTGGGCAGTGAACGCCGAAACCGGTGACACCAGGTGGAGTTACGACATCGGCTTCAACTCGGCCGGTAGTGCCTCGACGTCCGACGACGGTTTGATCATTCCCGCCGGCGGCGACAAGGGCCACCTCCTTGCCGTGCGCGACGAGGGAGATCACGCCGAACTGGCCTGGGAACGTAAAGACCTTCTGCAACTGGGTGTTCCGGCGCAGACCGCCGGCAACACCGGATACACCGTCGTCCGTGAGGGTGAGAACGGACTGAGCCTGATCACCTTCGACACCGAAACCGGTGAGACGGTGGATCAGGACACGTTGCCGGGAGCAGTCGGCTTCACCGTCGGCACCTCGATCGGCCCCAAGGGCGAAGTGTTGACGCCCAGCGCAATCGGTGAGCTGTTCGTCTTCAAGTGAGCTAGCGGGACGCCTCACAGATGAAGGCCGACGCCGATCGTCCGATCCGCACGATCACGACGCTCAGTGCACGCGAGCCCTTGAGCTTGAGCCGTGGACGCAGCGCTGCCGGGTCCACGTCGACTCCTCGCACCAAAATTTCGGCCACACCGCAGTCCCGCTTGGACAGTGTCTGTTTGAGCAGTTTCTCCGAGTACTTGATCTGCTCGAGGATCCGGAATCCGCGAACTCCCTCAGGGACGCTGTCACCGGTCAGATAAGCGATGCGTGGATCGAGCTGCCAGAGGCCGTGTCTGGCCGCGTAGTGGCGCACGAGGCCTGCGCGCACTACCGCTCCGTCCGGGTCGATGATCCACTCCCCCGGAGCTTGCTCCGGAATCACGTCGTCCTCGGCGTCGGTGATCGCCCACCCGCTCCCGTCGGAGCGAAGCACCGAAGCTCGACGCGTGACGCCGGACTCGGCCAGTCCCGTCGACCACAGGCATGCTTCCTTGACGCCGCCGTCGAGCGAGACGACCTCGACTTCCCCGTCCCAGCCCAGATTGTCGAAATCGAGTCCGGGAGCACACTTCACCGCGAGATCACGGCCGGAGTACGCCTCGATGAGGTCCGGTAGCGGCGGCATCAACGCTGCCGGATCGTGAGTGCGGCGACCGCCCGATCGCCGGGCGGGGTCCGCCAGTACGACGGTGTCGCGTGTCGTCGGGCGGAGCGCGTCGGCCCGCAACAACGCTGCGCTCGGCACATTGCGCTGTGCCATCGCCAGGCGAACGGAATCGATGTCGCTGCCGATCACGCGATGCGCAACTCCGGTCAAGGCATGCAGTTCGGCGCCGATTGAGCACGTCACGTCGTGGACGTCGCGCCCGATCAGACGCTGCGCGCGGTGCGCCGCCACAACGCCGGGAGTGGCCTGCTGCATCGCGTCGTCCGTGAACAACCACTGATCACTGCCGGGCAGTTTCGAAGCGGCCTTGCGTCGAAGCAGGACGGTGTCCACGAGCGCAGGCATGTGATCACCGAAACGCGTACGCGCCCGGCCGATGTCGGCCAGACGCGTACGCGTGGACAGTTCGAGCTGATCCACCTCGGCCAAGGCAGCTACGCCGGAATCACTTCCGAGATAGTCGACGTCGCCGAGGGTGAAGTCATAACCCAATTCAGTTGCCGGGCTTCACGCCGGTGATCATGACGTTGTAGAAGAATCCGCGAGGAACGACGTGGCGGAGCACCTTCTCGTCGACCCAGCTGAGCGTCTTCCAACCACCGAAAGCGAAACGTCCCCAGCCCCAACCGAGCTTCTCCGGCGGAACAGCTGCTTCGAAGGTACGGACTGGCCATCCGAGAAGCGCCGCGGCGAATTCCTCGGTGGCAGCGTGGACCTGATCGGCTCCCGCGGACTTCGCCATGTTCTCGAGGTCGGTGGGGTCGAACGTGTGGATGTCGACGACTGCTTCGAGCGCTGCTGCGCGAGAGGACTCGTCGAGCTCTTCCTGCGGGCGACGCCAATCTGCCAGGAACGGCAGCTTGGTCACGCGTGTGGTTGCTTCCCACGTCGCGCGGCCGAGCCAGCGGGCGTAGAAGTTACCGACAGTCGTGGGCTCACCGGCGAAGACGAAACGGCCGCCGGGCTTGAGGACACGAAGGACCTCGCGCAGCGACTTCTCGACGTCGGGAATGTGGTGCAGCACGGCGTGGCCGACGACCAGGTCGAAGGTGTTGTCCTCGTACGGAATGGTCTCGGCATCGGCAACACGGCCGTCGACCGGAAGGCCGAGGCTTTCTGCATTGCGCAGTGCGACCTTGACCATGCCGGGCGAGAGGTCGGTGACCGAACCGGTCTTGGCGACTCCACCCTGCATCAGGTTCAGGAGGAAGAATCCGGTGCCGCAACCCAGTTCGAGGGCGCGCTCGTACGGGAGCGGCTGATCGCCCGCGACGGCGTCGAAACGACCACGTGCGTAGTCGATGCAGCGCTCGTCGTACGAGATGGACCACTTGTCGTCGTAGGTTTCGGCTTCCCAGTCGTGGTAGAGCACCTGGGCGAGCTTGGTGTCCTTACGAGCGGCCTCGACCTCTTCGGCCGTGGCGTGCGGCCGCGGCGCGGGGTCGACTACCGAGGTGTCGGTAGCGGCGGGCGGCGTGACGGTTGCGTCGTCATTCGGGCTGGCTGTCATGGCGGCTATCCTACTCGCTGGTAAGAGATGAACAAGTTCTAGTTTAGGGGAGCCTACTCGCCCGTGAACTCGGCCTTGCCCGGACCGTTGGCGATGAACGACTCCATGCCGATCGCCTGATCCTTGGTCGCGAACAATCCGGCGAACAGATGCTGCTCGATCTTGAGCCCGGATTCCAGGTCGGTGTTCAGACCCTCGTCGATGGCTGCCTTGGCAGCAGCCAACGCACGTGACGCTCCCCCGACGAACTGCGAGGCCCACGTGCGAGCGGCGGTGTACACGTCGTCGGGAGCGACGACCTCGTCGACCAAACCGATGGCCAACGCCTCGTCAGCCCCGACGAAACGGCCGGTGAAGACCAGATCCTTGGCCTTGGCCGGTCCGATCAGACGAGCCAGGCGCTGCGTTCCGCCGCCACCGGGAATGATTCCGAGCAGAATCTCCGGAACTCCGAGCTTGGCGTTGTCTCCGACGATCCGGCGATCGGCCGAGAGTGCAACTTCGAGTCCGCCACCGAGTGCGTATCCGGTGATCGCGGCAACGGTCGGCTTCGGGATGGACGCCACGGCGCCGAGTCCGGCCTGCATGCCACCGATGGCGTCACGGATCTGGCCGTAGTCCATCTCGGCCATTTCCTTGACGTCGGCACCGGCTGCGAAGACTTTCTCGCCGCCGTAGACGATGACGGCCTTGACTGCCTTGTCGACGGTCGCAGCGTGTGCGGCAGCAGCCAACTCGTCCTGGACCTGACGGTTCAGAGCGTTCATGGGCGGGCGCGCCAGACGGATGGTGCCGATGCCTTCGGAAACCTCGAGAGTCACAAATTCAGCCATGATCGAGAGGTTACTTTGCCGCCTTGACCGACCACGGATGCGGCCCGGCGACGTAGTAACCGTCCTGATTCGGGAACTCGACGCGCAGAGTCTCCTCGTCGGTGATCAACGTAGGCAGGATGACGGGAATCTCCGGCTCGGCTGCGAGTATCTCCGCCACCGAACTGAACTTGGCCAATTCGGTCAGCTGACTCCACGTCGGCGGCAACAGGATGCTGCCACCCTCCCGCCAATGCGCCAGCGCGTCCCGCGGGCTCTGCCAACGCACCTCGGCGGCCTCGGAGGTGACCCCGTCCGCGATCTGTCCGGTCGGTGACGCTGCGACGAAAAAGCGCGTGTCGTAGCGGCGGGTCTCGCCCACCGGCGTGATCCAGTTCGCCCACGGCCGCAGCAGATCCGTTCGCAGGACCAGGTTCTCCTTCTTCAGGAAATCGCTGAACGACAGCTCGTGCTTTTCGAGAGCAACGCGGTCCTGTGCGTAGCCGGCCGTGTCCGCGACGACGGTGTCCGCGGTCGGTCCGGCGAGCAGCACGCCGCACTCCTCGAACGTTTCCCGCACCGCAGCCAAGACGAGAGCCTTCGCCCGAGCCACATCCGTGCTGAACCGCTCGGCCCACCACTCGACAGACGGTCCGGCCCACTCGACCTCTGCCGTCGCATCGGACTTGTCGACGCCGCCGCCGGGGAAGACTGTCATGCCCCCGGCAAACGCCATCCCCTGTACTCGTTGAAGCAGGAAGATCTCGATCCCGGATTCGGCATCGCGCACCAAGATGACGGTCGACGCATCCTTGGGCTCGGGGACAGCGTTTGCATTCTCGTTAGCCATGCTTCGCGAACCTACGCGATCTGTGATCTGGAACGCATTTCAGGTCCCACTGAAGCTCACGCGCGATGAGCTCCTGACGGCCTCGCGCGGCGCGCGAAGTATCGGCCGTCCGCCTTGTCGAGGCTGATGGACTGGCTGAATGCCGCGCTCAGATTTTCGGCGGTGATGACGTCGTCCAGAAGGCCCTGAGAGACGACCTCACCTTCCTTGAGAAGGAGTGCGTGAGTGAATCCCGGCGGGATCTCCTCGACGTGATGGGTGATCAGAACGGTAGCCGGGGCGTCCGGATCGGCAGCCAGTTCGGCGAGTCTGGCCACAAGTTCCTCACGTCCACCGAGATCGAGCCCGGCGGCGGGCTCGTCCAGGAGAAGAAGTTCGGGATCGGTCATCAAGGCTCGCGCAATGAGGACGCGCTTGCGCTCGCCTTCGGAAAGCGTCCCGTACGTGCGATCCGCCAGGTGCTCGGCGCCGAGGCTTTCGAGCATCTCCACAGCGCGCGAGGTGTCCATGGATTCGTACTCCTCGCGCCACCGACCGAGAACGGCGTAGCCCGCCGACACGACTAGGTCGCTGACCTTCTCGTCGCCGGGCACGCGGTTCGCCAACGACGACGAGGACAAACCGATTCGCGGGCGCAACTCGTTGACGTCGACCTTGCCGAGAACTTCGCCAAGGAGGTGGGCAGAACCACTGGTCGGGAAAGTCTCACCGGCCGCGATGCGCAGCAGCGAGGTCTTGCCGGCACCGTTGGGTCCGAGCACCACCCATCGCTCGTCCAGCTCCACTTTCCAGGTGACGGGCCCCACCAGAGTGGACCCTCCCCGACGGATGAGTACGTTGTCGAAATCGATGAGCAGATCTGGATCAGGTAGCGGCACCCGAACATCTTCCCGCACATTCTCCGGCCGTTCACGGCAGGATCATCTTGCGTGTCGCCTCTCATCGAAACTCGCACCCCGACGCCCGGGTCTCCGTTCCCACTCGGCGCCAACATCGTGGACTCCGGAACCCAGTTCGCGGTCCACGCACCAGCTGCGTCGAGCGTCCAGATCTGCCTGATCGACCAGGACGGAAACGAAGATCGCGTCGAACTCCGGCAACACACGTACGGAATCTGGCACGGGATCATCGCCGGGATCGGTGCGGGGCAGCGATACGGAATTCGGGCAAGCGGCCCGTGGAATCCGCGCGCCGGACTGAGACTGAACCCACACAAGCTGCTCATCGATCCGTGGGCGTGCCGCATCGAGGGGGAACTCGGTGACCACCGTGCCCTCCTGTCGTACGCCGACGATCCTTTCGGCGACCCGTCTACCCTCGACTCGCTCGGCCACGTGCCGCTGTCCGTGGTGACTCCCGGCCTCGTGCCCGCCGGAGCCCGCCTCGAGACGCCGTGGGAGGAAAGCGTGATCTACGAACTGCATGTGGGCGCGTACACCGCCAGTCATCCAGGAGTACCCGCCGCCCACCGCGGAACGTACCTCGGCCTGACGGCACCGGCCGTGATCGATCACCTCGTCTCACTCGGCGTCACCGCCGTGGAACTGCTTCCCGTACAGGCGTTTCTGACCGAACAGAGCGTCCGCGAGCGAGGGATGCGCAACCACTGGGGATACTCGACGGCGTCGTACTTCGCCCCGCATCCCGGATACGCGGCAACTCCGGGCGGCGAAGTCACCGAGTTCCGGATCATGGTCGACGCACTACACGCGGCAGGCATCGAGGTCATCCTCGACGTCGTCTACAACCACACCTGCGAGCAGAGTGTCGACGGAATCAGCGTCAGCTGGCGAGGTTTGGACGGCCCCGGCTACTACCTTCTCGACGGCGACGGCCGCGACATCGACCTGACCGGGTGCGGCAACACGGTCGACGCCTGCTCCCCCATCGCCGTCCGCATGATCACCGACAGCCTCCGCTACTGGGCCACCGAAATGGGTGTCGACGGCTTCCGATTCGATCTCGCGAGCGCGTTGGGTAGGCCGCGCGGCGGCGGCTTCGACCAGCGGGCGTCCATCTTGTCGGCCATCTCCTCCGATCCGGTACTGACCCGGTGCAAGCTCATCGCCGAACCGTGGGATGCCACTGCCGACGGTTACCAGGTCGGAAACTTCGGACTCCAATGGTCGGAATGGAACGACAAGTACCGCAGCACTATTCGCCAGTTCTGGAACGGCGGCTCCAGCGTCCGGAAGGTCGCGTCGCGCCTCGCCGGTTCCGAGGACATCTTTGCCGGCAGCGGCCGTCGCCCATGGGCGTCGATCAACTTCGTCACAGCGCACGACGGGTTCACCGCCGCCGATCTGGTCGCGTACAACCACAAGCACAACGAAGCCAACGGTGAAGACAATCGTGACGGCGCCGATCACAACGATTCGTTCAACCACGGAATCGAAGGCCCGAGCACCGATCCCGAGATTCAGGACGCCAGGGCACGTCATGTACGGGCGCTACTGGCCACGCTCGTGCTGTCGACAGGCACACCGATGCTCACCGCCGGAGACGAGTTCGGCCACAGTCTCGGCGGAAACAACAACGCGTATTGTGTTCCCACACTTGCCTCCCCAGCCGATTCGTGGGCCCTGGACTGGACGGCGGCCGATCAGTCGTTGGTGCAGTTCGTCTCCCGAGCGTTCGGATTACGCCGAGCGGCACCGGCGTTGCGTCAGCCCGAATTCTTCGAAGGCAGAAGAAGACTGGAGCACCCGGACCTCGTCTGGTTCGACGCTGCCGGCGTCGAGTTCGACGACACCGCATGGTACGACGAGAGTCACCGAACGCTGCAGGCCTGGATCGACGGAGCCGACGTTCGGTCTCACACTCGGACCGGGCGCCCACTCGGTGACGACAGTTGGCTCCTGATCCTGCATTCCGGTGGACCGGTTCAGGTCACCGTCGGCACTCCGGAATGGTTCGACGGCACCTTGACTGCATCGTTCGATTCGGCGTCACCGACCGGCGAACCTGCCTCCACGGCCGAAGTTCCCGTCGGCACGGAGATCTCATTGACCGGACCCACGGTCTTGGCCTTACGTTCCGTGACACGTCCGCCGGTAACCGCTGCTGTCATGGAATCCGGCAGCACCTTGATCAGTAATTGAATGGTCGGCCCGATCCCGAAGGCGTACAACACTGTTCCGACGCCAACCGTTCCACCGAGGAGCCATCCGGTAGCGAGGACCGCGATTTCGATGCTGGTACGCACGAGCCTGACCGACAAGCCGGTGCGCGCCACCAGTCCAGTCATCAACCCGTCGCGGGGACCCGGCCCCATGCCTGCCCCGATGTAGAGAACGCTGGCCAGTCCGTTGAGGAGGATTCCCGCGACCATGATCGCGGCGCGAACTGGCATGGAATCAAAGACCGGCAAGAAGGCCAGTGAAGTATCCACCGAGATTGCAATTACCACGACATTGGCGACCGTGCCGAACCCTGGCCGCTGACGGATCGGAATCCAGAGCAGCAGTACCACCGCACCGGTAATCGCAGTGATCACGCCGAAACTGAGCGAAACATGCTCGGCCACGCCCTGATGGAACACATCCCAGGGGTCCAGTCCGAGGCCGGCTGTGATCATCATGGCCATCGAGAAGCCGTACAACCACAGACCAACGAACAGCGAGGCGAATCTCCGTATCAACACTCGACCATCTTGAAGGCCACTGGACTGTTCATCCATAGCCAAGTTGTCGATACTGGACTGGTCGGTTAGGTCTCTACGGAACCGCGATGACTGTCATGGAGCCTGGTGCCACTTCCGTGAAGCCCGCATCACGAACCGCGACAGCCTCCGACCGCTTCAATCGGTCTACTGCCTCGGCCCACTGTTTCGGACTTGCGTCGCGTACCGAGCAGCGAAAGTCGTTCTGCGCCCATACCCAGCACTGTTTCTCGGACATGGCCGCTGCCAACAACATCGAGGCATGCCCTACCTGTGCCGACGCCTTGCCTACCGTCATCTCGAGCTCCGAGTCGATCCACAGCACCGGAAGACCGGGCTCGGGCTGGCCAGGCTCGTCGTGCTCCAGGTCGGTGCCACCGATCTGCAACTTCTTGATTCGCGGGTCCAGTTCTCCGACCGGCCCGGGAACCAGAGCCCGCGCCTGGGCGCCATCCACGTCGACGGTGATTCCCGGTACCTCTTGCGCGGCGAGCCACTGGGCTCCACGCGCTCGGCGAGACACTTTCCGGATCCGGGCACCCACCCACGCCGAATAGTCCTCGTGCCACGGGCCGGGCTCCCCGTCTTCGGTGAACCCGACGCGTTCGTCCAGGCACAGCGCCACTGCCGCCGTTGCGGCAGCCTCGAGCAGTGCAGTGCGCTTCGGCGGGTCTGCCTTCGGGATGTGGAGAATGATCGGCATCGCCAACACCAGTGCCGGATCCGCGGGATCGTCTCGCCCACCGTACCCAGCGGCCAACACCGCGTGGCGCTCGCGCCAGCGAGAATCGGGATCGGAACTGACTGCTGGATCGGAACTCATGGAATCGGTACGCGTCGTACGCCACCGTCGACGGCGTCCGCAGCCTCGACCTCGTCGCGGGTCACACCGAGAATGAACAGCACAGCATCGAGGAAGGGATGCGACAAAGCCGCGTCCGCGACCTCCCGCAACGCGGGCTTGGCGTTGAACGCCACACCCAGTCCCGCGGCGTTGAGCATGTCGATGTCGTTGGCACCGTCACCGACGGCGACGGTCTGTTCCATCGGCACACCGACCTGATCGGCGAACTTGCGCAACGCGACGGCCTTCGCAGCGCGGTCGACGATTTCACCGATCACACGTCCGGTCAGCTTGCCGTCGACGATCTCGAGGGTGTTGGCGTGCACGAAGTCCAGTTCGAGTTCGTGTGCGAGGCCTTCGATGACCTGGCGGAAACCGCCGGACACCACGCCGCAGTGGAATCCGAGGCGACGCAGGGTGCGAATCGTGGTGCGCGCACCCGGCGTCAGTTCGATGCTCTCTGCCACCTCGTCGATGACGGAAGCGTCGAGACCGGCGAGTGTCGCCACACGCTGGTGCAGTGATTCGGTGAAGTCGATCTCGCCGCGCATCGCAGCTTCGGTGACGGCGCGGACCTCGTCCTCGACGCCGGCCTTCGCGGCGAGCATCTCGATGACCTCGCCCTGAACGAGCGTCGAGTCCACGTCGAACACGATCAGACGCTTGGCCCGGCGAGCCAGTCCTGCGCGCTCGACTGCGATGTCGACGTTTTCGAGAGCGGCGACCTCGGCGAGTCCGGTACGCAGCTTCGCGTCGCCGTCGACAGTATCGGCTGCGCTGACGCTGAGTTCGAGGCCGGTGACCGGATAGTCGGCGACACCACGGATGGAGTCGATGTTGGCGCCCTGCTTCGCGAGTTCGCGTGCTACCGAGCGCATTGCGCGGGCATTGACGGGGCTGCCGAGAACAACGACCGCGTGAGTGGACACTGCAGGTCGACCTGGATCGGCACCGATTTCGATGTCGACGTTCATTCCGACCGTCGCCATCGCCTGTTCGAGCTCTTCCTGAAGGGCTTCGGGATCGTTCGGGCAGGCCACCATGACGCCGAGTGTCAGTCGACCTCGAATCACCACCTGCTCCACGTCGAGCAGACGCACATCGTGCCGCGACAGCGCTGCGAACAGTACCGAGGTGACGCCAGGGCGGTCCGGCCCGGTCACAGTCACCAGAACAGTGGTGTCAGAGGCACCCACCGAAAACTCCGATCGTTTCTTCGTTCGCGTCTTGATCGTCACCATTGTGCCAAGCGAAAGGCCCCACCCGTTACTCGGGCGGGGCCTTCGCTGATTACTTCAGTGTGTTACTTCGCTCAGGAGCGGCTGTCGGTGCCGGGGTCGCCTTCGTCCCCGACTGTGAGCGGCTCGTGACGAGCATCTTCGAGCACGGTGCTGGCGTTCTTCCCACCGTGACCGGGGCCGACGTGCGCTTCTGCGCGCATTCGCTCCACCATGTGCGGGTAGTGCAGCTCGAAGGCCGGACGCTCGCTGCGGATGCGCGGCAACTCGGTGAAGTTGTGACGCGGCGGCGGGCAGGTTGTCGCCCACTCGAGCGAGTTTCCGTAGCCCCACGGATCGTCGACGGTGACCACTTCGCCGTAGCGGTAACTCTTGAAGACGTTCCAGATGAACGGGAGCGTCGAGGCACCGAGTACGAACGCGAAGATCGTGGACACCGAGTTCAGAACCGTGAACCCGTCCGAGGGCAGGTAGTCGGCGTAACGACGCGGCATACCTTCGGCACCGAGCCAGTGCTGGACGAGGAACGTGCCGTGGAAGCCGACGAACGTGGTCCAGAAGTGCCACTTGCCGAGGCGCTCGTCCATCATGCGGCCGGTCATCTTCGGGAACCAGAAGTAGATACCGGCGTACGTGGCGAACACGACCGTACCGAAGACCACGTAGTGGAAGTGGGCGACGACGAAGTAGCTGTCCGTGACGTGGAAGTCGAGCGGCGGGCTCGCGAGGATGACGCCCGACAGACCACCGAAGAGGAAGGTGATCAGGAAGCCGATCGAGAACAGCATCGGCGATTCGAAGGTCAACTGCCCCTTCCACATCGTGCCGATCCAGTTGAAGATCTTCACACCTGTCGGCACGGCGATCAGGAACGTCATGAACGAGAAGTAGGGCAGGAGAACAGCGCCGGTCGCGTACATGTGGTGAGCCCACACTGCGATCGACAGAGCGGCGATGGCCAACGTTGCGTACACCAGGCCGCTGTAGCCGAAGATCGGCTTACGGCTGAAGACCGGGAAGATCTCCGAGACGATGCCGAAGAACGGCAGCGCGATGATGTACACCTCGGGGTGACCGAAGAACCAGAACAGGTGCTGCCACAGCAGCACACCGCCCGTTGCCGGGTCGAAGATGTGTCCACCGAGATGGCGGTCGACGAACAGGCCCATGAATGCAGCGGTCAGCAGCGGGAACGCCAGCAGGATCAGGATGCTGGTGATGAAGATGTTCCAGGTGAAGATCGGCATGCGGAACATGGTCATACCGGGTGCGCGCAGGCAAATCACGGTGGTGACCATGTTGACGCCACCGAGGATGGTGCCGAGACCGGCGACAGCCAGACCCAAGACCCACAGGTCGGCGCCGACGCCGGGGCTGTGCAGCGCGCTGGTCAGCGGCGTGTATGCCGTCCAACCGAAGTCTGCTGCGCCACCGGGCGTGACGAATCCGGCCGTCGTGATGATCGCGCCAAACAGGTACAGCCAGTAGCTGAACGCGTTCAGACGCGGGAACGCGACGTCGGGTGCACCGATCTGGAGCGGAAGAATGTAGTTCGCGAAGCCGAAGACGATCGGGGTCGCGTACAGCAGCAGCATGATCGTGCCGTGCATGGTGAACAGCTGGTTGAACTGTTCGTTGGAAAGGAACTGCATGCCGGGTACAGCAAGTTCGGCACGCATCATCAGTGCCATGAGGCCACCGATGAGGAAGAAGGCGATGGAAGTCGCCAAGTACATGATTCCGAGCACCTTGGGATCGGTGGTCGTGATCATCTTGAAAATGAATGAGCCCTTGGGTCCCTGCCGCGGCGGGTAAGGCCTGGCCGGCGCTATCGTGGGGACTGGCTGGGGCGCTACGGCAGTCACTGATCCTCCTGAATGTGCCTTTGGTCGCTCCGCAGACTCCGTCAAAGAGCCCTTGGTTGCGCCCGCAGGGTCCGTCGCCCGGGCTGCGGACAACGGCTTCTGGCTTGCGCTCATCGAATCGTAGACCGTGACTCCGAGGCACCGCGACCCGGTCCTACTCTGCGTCGTACTCGAGCATCCGTTTTTGGGGGCACCAAACGAACGACCTGCGGTTTATGTTCCCTCGGGAGTCCGAACCCACATCCGAATCGGCGTGTCGTACCCGTCGAAGAATTCGGCCGGTGTCCGTTTTCGGCCATCTCCTCCACTGATAAGGTCACCCTCGCCTAACTCACCTCAGGAGTATTCAGTGAAATTCTTTCCCCGCCGCGCCGCGCTGGTAGCCGTCGCAGCCTCGATCGCCTTGGTCGTTCCAGCCTGCTCGAGTAACGACGAGCCCGCTGCAACCACCACCTCGACCGAGTCGGGCGCATTCCCCCGCACGATCGAACACTTCCGTGGAAGCACCGAAATCCCGGCAGCACCCCAGCGGATCGTCGCGCTCGACAACAGCTTCACCGACGCCGTCCTTCTCCTCGAATCCCCGCTCGTCGGCTACGTCGACTACCGCGAGCCCGGTCTGCCCGACTACCTCGGATCCTCCCGGGAGGAATTCGCCGCGGACGCCGTCTCGGTCGGCACGGTCAGCAGTGCAAGCCTCGAGAAGATCGCCGCACTGCAGCCGGACCTCATCATCTCCGCCGAGGTCCGCGACGGGAAGAACTACGAACAACTGTCCGCAATCGCACCCACCGTCTTCACTCAGACGACCGGCCCGACGTGGAAGGACAACATCCGCCTGGTCGGTCAAGCGCTGGGCAAGGAGTCACTGGCCGAGGCGAAGATCACCGAGTACGAAACCCGCGCAGCCACCGTCGGCAAGGAAATCAACGAGAAGGCGAACAACCCGGTCATCTCGGTAGTCCGATTCGCCGGTGAACCGACGGCACGCCTCTACCGCACCACCTCGTTCAGCGGCATCGTCCTTCAGGACGCCGGATTGAAGCGCCCGGACAACCAGGGACCTGACCCCGCCGATGCCGGAAACATCATGATGAAGATCAGCCCCGAGCTGATCAACGAAGCCGACGCGGACATCATCTTCATCAGCACCTGGCAAGACGCCGAGGGCAAGAGCGCCGAAGCTGCGAAGCCGTTCCTCGAGAGCCCTCTGTGGCAGACCCTTCGAGGACGCAAGGTCGACGTGGACGATTCACGTTGGATGTCGCCGGTCAGCATCCAGGGCGCCCACATGATCCTCGACGACCTCTCGGACACGTTCGAGGTGGACAAGCAGAACAGCTGAGTCGAACAGCTAACCTGAACGGCGCCCGCTCACACAGGAAGCCGTCGACTTGTCTGTTCTCTCACGCACGTCTGTTCTCTCACGCACGACCGCCCGCACGTCCATTCGTCGTGTCTCGATCCTGGGGATCGCCGCCACGATGCTCGTCCTCGGTGGTTGCTCGTCCGACTCGTCGGACGATCCCGCGAGCACCATCGTCCGGACCACTACGTCGATCGCCGGTGCCGGCGTGATGGGTATCGAACGCGACACCGCCACCGCGTGCCCGACGCCGACGCAAGCCGACCCGGGAGCGGGCCCCGGGGTGAAGCGTCGAGTCGTACACACTGCGGGTGAAACCGAGGTTCCTTCCGATCCCCAACGGATCGTGGTCCTCGACAGCGTCTCGATGGACGCCGTGTGCGCCCTCGGTCTGTGGGAGCGGGTAGTGGGCGCCGCGACCGGTGTCGACTCGCCTCAACCGTCGTACCTCGGTTTCGGCATCTCGGAGATTCCGAGCGTCGGCCCCGTGAGCGCACCCGACGTCAACGCCGTGAAGGCCGCCGCGCCGGACTTGATCCTCGGGTCCAGTCCGGCGTCCGACGGTTTGTACGGGCAACTCGACGCCATCGCCCCCACCGTGTTCGCCGGCGCGGATCCCGTGTACTGGAAAGCGCAGTTCGCCCTCGCCGGCCAGGCACTTGGCCGTTCGTCCGCGGCTGCGACGGAGCTTGACCGCTACCAGCAGGACGTCGTGCAACTCGGCGACGCATTGAATGCATCACAGACGCAGGCATCAGTGGTTCGGTTCGGTTCGAAGGACCTGCAGATCGAGGGTCCCGCATCCTTCGCCGGACAGATCCTCAGCGACGTCGGCGTCCGGCGCCCACCGGCGCAGCGATTGACCGATGCGACCACAGCACCGATTCCGGCCGACGATCTCAGCGCCGCCGAAGGTGACTTGATCTACGTACTCTTCGACGGGCCGAACGGCCGTACCTACGGCACCGAGATCATGAAGAGCGACCAGTGGCAGGACCTCGCCGCCGCCACCGACCGGCGTGTGTTCGTCGCTGAAGACGAAATCTGGAACGGAAACGGGATGACTGCCGCCCGTGCCGTATTGGCGGACTTGAAGGGAACCTTGAACGGATATGCGAGCTGACTGGAACGAACCGCTACTCCCACATTCGAGGCGGCTCGCCACAACTGTGACGGTCGGGTTCTGATCATGCCGATCCCGGAATTCATTGTCGCTTTGCGCGAGAAGGTCGGTCATGCGCCGCTCTGGCTGTCCGGCGTGAGCGTCGTGATCCGCGACGACGACGGCCGGGTCCTGCTCACCCGCCGCGCCGACAACGGTCAGTGGGCCGTCGTGTCCGGCGTTCTCGAGCCCGGAGAGGAACCGTCGGCGGCGGCGGTGCGGGAGGCGAAGGAAGAAACCGGCGTCGACGCCGAATTGATTCGGATCACGAGTGTCGATGTCACAGAACCCATTACGTACCCCAATGGTGACGTGACCCAGTACCTCGACGTCTGCTTCCTGGCCAGGTGGACCGGCGGAGATGCACACGTGGCGGACGACGAAAACCTCGAGGTCGCGTGGTTCGCGCCGAGCGGATTGCCTTCGGACATGACGGAAACCTCGCGTCTGCGCCTCGCAAAAGCATTGCTGGACAAGCCGGAAGCGTGGTTTCTGCGCTGACCCACTCCCCCATCGACGACCGAAGCCCGATTCCCGCGTGTGCAGGAGTCGGGCTTCGGTATATAGGTCGCTCTAGAAATCCCGAGCGGGTCGCTCTAGAAATCCCGAGCGGGTCGCTCTAGAAATCCCAGTCGTCGTCTTCGGTGTTGACTGCCTTGCCGATGACATAAGAGCTTCCCGAGCCGGAGAAGAAGTCGTGATTCTCGTCCGCATTCGGTGAAAGTGCCGACAGGATAGCCGGATTGACGTCCGTCTCGTCCTTCGGGAAGAGGCCTTCGTAGCCGAGATTGTTGAGCGCCTTGTTGGCGTTGTAGCGCAGGAACTTCTTGACATCCTCGGTCAGGCCGACGCCGTCGTAGAGGTCCTGCGTGTAGTCGACCTCGTTCTCGTAGAGCTCGAAGAGCAGCTCGAACGTATAGTTCTTGAGCTCTTCACGCTCGGCCTCGGTGAGCTGTTCGAGACCCTTCTGGTACTTGTAGCCGATGTAGTACCCGTGCACGGCCTCGTCGCGGATGATGAGGCGGATGAGGTCTGCGGTGTTGGTGAGCTTGGCTCGCGAGGACCAGTACATCGGCAGGTAGAAGCCGGAGTAGAAGAGGAAGCTCTCGAGGAGCGTCGATGCGACCTTGCGCTTGAGCGGCGACTCGCCGTTGTAGTAGTCGAGAACGATCTGCGCCTTGCGCTGCAGGTTGGGGTTCTCCTCCGACCAGCGGAACGCGTCGTCGATGTCCGGGGTGGAGCACAGCGTCGAGAAGATCGAGCTGTAACTCTTCGCGTGCACCGATTCCATGAAGGCGATGTTGGTGTACACCGCTTCTTCGTGGGGAGTGATCGCGTCCGGGATGAGGCTGACGGCGCCGACCGTTCCCTGGATGGTGTCGAGCAGCGTCAGGCCCGTGAAGACGCGCATGGTGAGCTGCTGCTCCTGCGCGGTCAGCGTTCCCCAGGACGGGATGTCGTTGGAGACCGGCACCTTTTCGGGCAGCCAGAAGTTGCTGACGAGGCGATCCCATACCTCGGCGTCCTTCTCGTCCTGGACGCGATTCCAGTTGATGGCGGAAACGCGACTGACCAGCTTGACCATAATTCCTACCTAGCGAGAGAGATACTGCCGAATGTTGGCTTGCCTGAACACTACCCGTTGTGTCGGGTCCGCGATGCCAACACAACAACATGTGTCGCACGCGCCCCTCCACGAGTACAAAAAATGTGATATCAATTAAATATCACTTACCGATGGAAAGCGAGTCCCGCATGACCAGCACACCCACCGTGGCCGAGAAACCGACCGGAGTCGCCACCACAACGATCGCCGAACGCCCAGGCTGGGACCTGTCCGGCAGCTGGATGCTCCTCGGCGGCGTACTTCTCTTCCTGGCCGGAATCGCACTGTCCGTCGTTGGCGGAGTTCTGGGACTCTTCGCCCTGATTCCGGTCGGTGTGGTGCTGTTCATCGCGTCACTCCCCCTGCTGATGGGCCTGACCTTGGTGCAACCGAATCAAGCCCGAGTCCTTCAACTCCTGGGAAGCTCGTACAGCGGCACCCTGCGCACGCCGGGCCTGCGATGGACAAATCCGCTGACGGTCCGTCGATCGATCTCGACGCGCATCCGAAACCACGAGACCGGTCAGGCGAAAGTGAACGACGCCGACGGAAATCCCATCGAGATCTCGGCGGTGGTCGTCTGGCAAGTTGCCGACACAGCGCTCGCGTCGTTCCAGGTGGACGACTACGAGGAGTTCGTCTCGGTGCAGACCGAGGCGGCCGTCCGCCATATCGCCGGCAGCTACCCGTACGACGCCGAAGGTCGAGTCTCGTTGCGCGAGAACGCCGATATCATCACCACCACCTTGTCGGAGGAGGTTCACGCCCGCGTGCGTGCGGCGGGTGTCGAAGTTATCGAGACACGCATCAACAGGCTCTCGTATGCACCCGAGATCGCCAGCGCAATGCTTCGGCGCCAGCAAGCGGGTGCAGTGATCGCCGCCCGCAAGCAAATCGTCGAAGGTGCGGTGTCCATGGTCGACATGGCACTCAAGCAACTCGAGGAAAAGCACGTCGTCGAACTCGACGAGGAACGCAAGGCCACGATGATCAGTAACCTTCTGGTCGTGCTGTGCGGCGACCGCGACGCACAACCGGTGCTGAACACCGGTTCGCTCTACCAGTAAAGGAAAGGCCACATGGCCACGGATCCAGCTCCGAGATCGGAGCGTAAGAAGATCCTGCTTCGGTTGGACCCAGCGGTGCACGACGCGCTTGCCCGCTGGGCCGCCGACGATCTCCGAAGTACCAACGCCCAGATCGAGTTTCTCCTTCGGCGCGCACTCACCGAGCACGGTCGAATGCCGAAGAATGCCGGCAAGATGCACGGTCCAGGCCGTCCGCCGGCTTGACACCCCTGTGCGCCTTTTCGGTAGTAACCACTACCGAAAAGGCGCACGGGGCGGAGCCCTTTACAGCATGCAGGAAACGCAGCCCTCGACCTCGGTGCCTTCGAGTGCCATCTGACGCAGACGGATGTAGTACAGCGTCTTGATGCCCTTACGCCACGCGTAGATCTGCGCCTTGTTGATGTCGCGTGTGGTGGCGGTGTCCTTGAAGAACAGCGTCAGCGACAGGCCCTGGTCGACGTGTTGCGTTGCGGCAGCATAGGTGTCGACGATCTTCTCGTACCCGATTTCGTAGGCATCCTGGTAGTACTCCAGGTTGTCGTTGGTCAGGTAGGGCGCCGGGTAGTAGACGCGACCGATCTTGCCTTCCTTGCGGATCTCGATCTTCGACGCCACCGGGTGGATGGAGCTGGTGGAGTAGTTGATGTACGAGATCGAGCCGGTCGGCGGGACGGCCTGAAGGTTCTGGTTGTAGATACCGTGCTTCTGAACCGAAGCCTTCAGCTCACGCCAGTCGTCCTGGGTGGGGATGTGCAGCTTCGCATCGGCGAAGAGTCCGCGAACCTTGTCGGTTGCAGGCTCCCAGACCTGGTCGGTGTACTTGTCGAAGAATTCACCCGAGGCGTACTTCGACTCCGGGAAACCCTTGAAGTACGAGCCGCGCTCGATGGCGATCTTGTTCGACGCACGCAGTGCGTGGAACAGCACGGTGTAGAAGTAGATGTTCGTGAAGTCGATGCCTTCTTCGCTGCCGTAGAAGATCCGCTCACGAGCGAGGTATCCGTGCAGGTTCATCTGACCGAGGCCGATGGCGTGAGAGTCGTTGTTGCCCTGCTCGATCGACGGCACCGAGTAGATGTGTGTCTGGTCGGACACTGCCGTCAATCCGCGGATCGACACTTCGATGGTCTTCGCGAAGTCGGGCGAGTCCATGGTCTTCGCGATGTTCAGCGAACCCAGGTTGCAGGAGATGTCCTTGCCGACCTTCGAGTAGGACAGGTCGTCGTTGAACAGCGAAGGCGTCGAAACCTGCAGGATCTCCGAGCACAGGTTCGAGTGAGTGATCTTGCCTTCGATCGGGTTTGCCCGGTTCACCGTGTCCTCGAACATGATGTAGGGGTAGCCCGATTCGAACTGCAATTCGGCGACGGTCTGGAAGAACTCGCGAGCCTTGATCTTGGACTTGCGAATTCGCTTGTCGTCGACCATCTCGTAGTACTTCTCGGAGACGTTGATGTCGGAGAACGGAACTCCGTAGATGCGCTCGACGTCGTACGGCGAGAACAGGTACATGTCCTCGTTCTTCTTCGCCAGTTCGAAAGTGATGTCCGGGATCACGACGCCGAGAGAGAGCGTCTTGATGCGGATCTTCTCGTCGGCGTTCTCACGCTTGGTGTCGAGGAAGCGGTAGATGTCGGGGTGGTGCGCATGCAGGTACACGGCGCCGGCGCCCTGACGCGCACCCAACTGGTTGGCGTAGGAGAACGAGTCCTCGAGAAGCTTCATGATCGGGATGACACCCGAACTCTGGTTCTCGATCTTCTTGATCGGTGCGCCGTGCTCACGAACATTGGTGAGCAGCAAGGCAACTCCGCCACCACGCTTGGACAGCTGCAGTGCCGAGTTGATGGAGCGACCGATGGACTCCATGTTGTCTTCGATACGAAGCAGGAAGCAGGACACGGGCTCACCGCGCTGCTTCTTGCCCGAGTTCAGGAACGTCGGGGTGGCGGGCTGGAAGCGTCCGGCGATGATCTCGTCGACGAGTTCGACGGCCAGGTCTTCGTTGCCTGCGGCCAGGGTGAGCGCAACCATGCAGACACGATCTTCGAAACGCTCGAGGTAGCGCTTACCGTCGAAGGTCTTGAGCGTGTACGAGGTGTAGTACTTGAATGCACCCAGGAACGTCGGGAAGCGGAACTTCTTGGCGTACGCGTGATCGATCAGGAACTTCACGAAAGTACGTGAGTACTGATCGAGAACCTCGGGCTCGTAATAGTTTTCCTCGACGAGGTAGTCCAGCTTCTCGTCGAGGTTGTGGAAGAACACGGTGTTCTGGTTGACGTGCTGCAAGAAGTACTGACGGGCTGCAGCGACATCCATCTCGAACTGGATCTCACCGTTGGCGCCGTACAGGTTGAGCATGGCATTGAGTGCGTGGTAGTCGAGACCGTTGGTGGAATCGCCGCCGCGTGCATCACGCTCTACGCTTCCTGCCGCGATCGTGTCAGTGATGGTTGGCGCCACTGCCCGTGCTCCTTCTCTGTTTCGAGATGATTCCAGAACTCCCCCAAGCCTTCTCGTACTCGGTCGACATCCTCGGCAGTGCCCATGAGTTCGAACCGGTACAGAAAAGGAACGTGGCATTTCTGGGAAATGATGTTTCCTGCATAGCAAAAGGACTCACCGAAATTGGTGTTTCCCGCCGCGATCACTGCTCTGATCAACGACCTGTTGTGTGGATTGTTCAAAAAACGAATGACCGGCTTCGGCACATAACTGGTGTCGCGCCCTGTCACGGTGACCCCGCCACCATAGGTGGGCAGAATCAGCACATAGGGCTCGTTTACACGAAATGAGCCGTCACGGTCATGGATAGGTATACGTGTCGCAGGCAGGCCGAGACGTTGAACGAATCGGTGGGTGTTCTCCGACACGCTGGAAAAATAGACCAGCGAAGTCATCGGTTGTCACCATTTTCTTGTACGGTGCCCGGAACTACTCAGATGTGTCGGCGGAGGTGTCCACCGCCGACACTGCGGCGCTTCAAGCAGCGACGGTCAGGGTCTTGATGCGATCGGGACGGAAACCCGACCAGTGATCTTCACCGGCAACCACGATGGGCGCCTGGAGGTACCCGAGAGCCATGACGTAGTCGCGGGCTTCGGCATCCTCGGTGATGTCGATGATGTTGTATTCGAGACCGGCCTTGTCGAGGGCGCGGTAGGTGGCATTGCACTGAACGCAAGCGGGCTTGGTGTAGACGGTGATGCTCATGAGAGTCCCTCTTTCGCTTAGCCAACAAAGGCCGATGTAGTGATGTTCAGCACCGATTCGACCGATTGCCGGAGTCTCGCTCGAGGCGTTCCGCGTTGTGGTCTCTCAGTGCTCAAGACACTACACCTAGTGGCCGACAGAAACACATAACGCGAGATGTTGTGAGTCACATCGTTGAAATTCCCAGGTAGCCCCAGTTCAGCGCACACATCTTCCGGCGCGTCGGCGTGTCGCCCGTCACATTTCGGTCGCAGGTCCGACAGCATCTGAAAACCACTACTCGGACCTACCATGAGCGTCGTGGAAACACCCCCGAAGGACGAGGCTCCGCGCCACCAGGCAACCGTGACGAGAACGCAGCAGGTGACACCTAAGATGCGCAGAATCACCTTCGGCGGTGCGGGCCTGAGCGACTTCGAGACGAGCGGGAGCCCCGACGAACGGGTGCTCGTCAGATTCCCCCTCGACCCCCCTCACGCCCGTAGTTACACGGTCCGGCACTGGCAGCCCTCGAAGAACGAACTGGAGATCGACTTCGTTCTCCACGGCCACGGCGGAGCTGCGCTCTGGGCCGAGAATGCGCAACCGGGCGAGACCGTACATCTTTCGACTGCGAGCGGGTGGTTCAAGCCGCCGGCAGAGTGCGACTGGCTGCTACTCGTCGCCGATCACGCCGCACTGCCTGCGATCGGGCGGATCTTGGAAGAAGCACCCGACGATCTACCGATCCACGTCATTGCACAGGTGCCCGCGCCGAGCGAACAGCAGACGTTCACGACGCGCGCCGACGCTCACTACCGATGGATCGACGAAGCAGACTCACTGCTCGCCGAATTGGCCGCCATTCCCCTGCCTCCCGGCGAGGGCTACATCTGGTGCGCAGTCGAGGCCGCGACCGCCAGACGCATCCGCGCCCATCTGCGTCGAACATGGGAAATCCCGGCACCCCGCATGCACGTGATGGGTTACTGGCGGGAGGACAAGGAGAACTGGGAGCGTCGGTACGCCGTCGTCGCCGACCGTATCGATGCCGCGATGGGCGAAGCGATGATGGCCGGCAAGGATTTCGAGTCGGTTCGCGACGCCGTCGACGACGCGATGGAACGCGAAGGGCTCTAGCGCACATACGGGCGCGAATCGCATACGAGTGAGGGCCATACCTTCCGGCATGGCCCTCGCTCGTGAAACGGATTACGCGTTGACGAGCTGCTTGCTGGCGTCGACGAGGTCGGAGACGACCTTGGAGACCTGAGCGAGCACCTCTGCGTTCTCACGCGGGTGCAGCTCACCGAACAGTGCGCCGGTTCCACCGATGCTCAGTGCGGTGTCCTCGACGACCTTGCCGCCGGCGATGCGGACTGCCTTGGTGGTGTCTTCGTGTGCCCACTTGGCGCCGTTGCCGCTGGGCGAAGCGCTGATGACTGCGACAGCCTTGTCCTTGACTGCACCGACACCGTACGGACGCGAGATCCAGTCGATGGCGTTCTTCAGAACCGCGGGGATGGTGCCGTTGTATTCGGGGGTGACGAGCAGGAACGCGTCAGCGTCGCTCGCAGCGGCGCGCAGTGCGTCGACAGCGGGAATGGAAGCACCCTCGACGTCGATGTCTTCGTTGTAGAAGGGGACGTCGGCGAGGCCTTCGAAGACCGTCAGCGTTGCACCCTCGGGTGCGGCGGACACAGCCGTCTCGGCAAGCTGGCGATTGACGGATCCGGCGCGCAGGCTGCCGACGAGAACGAGAACATTGGTCTGTGACATAACGAGATTCCTTCGAGAGTGGTGCGGTTGGTGGCTCCGGTTGAAAGTTATATCAACTAAACGGACCGCGGTCCACTTACATTCCCCGGCCCTGTAACCTGATCCCGTGAGCGCAATCCCCCTCCCCCAGATCGGCGCCGTACCCGTCGAGCGCGGTGACGCAGCACGTAACCGCGTACTTCTGCTCGACGCCGCAGCCCTCCTCGTCGCCGAGCGAGGTGTCGACGCGGTCACGATGGATGCCGTCGCGTGCCGGGCCGGTGTGGGCAAGGGCACAGTTTTTCGGCGCTTCGGCAATCGATCGGGACTGATGCAGGCACTGCTCGATCACACCGAGCGAGAACTGCAGCAGGCATTCATGTTCGGCCCCCCACCGTTGGGTCCTGGCGCGCCGCCGATCGAGCGCCTCATCGCGTTCGGACGAGCCCGGATCGCCATGGTGGAAGTACAGGGCGAAGTCCTCCGAGCGGCGGAAAACGCTCCTGAATACCGCTTCGGCGGTCCGGCACGAGCACTCGGCATCGCTCACGTCATCGGACTTCTTCGAGGAGCCGGCGTCGAGGGCGACCTCGATCTGCTCGCTTCAGCACTGTTGGCACCGCTCGAAGCGTCGCTTGTCCTTCATCAGGTGCGCGATCTCGGGATGACCACCGAGCGCCTGGCCGCCGGCTGGGAAGACCTTGCCCGGCGCGTTACTCGATGTTGACTCCCCAGATCCGTCCCACCACTTAATGTGAGCCCATGCGCATCGCAGCTGCCGTCATCGGCCTCCTGACCATCGCCGCGGTAAGCGGTTGCTCCGCTTCGTCCGACTCCCCCGAGGACAAGACGGACCCCTCCGGCCGCGTCTTCATCTCGACCTCCGTCGACGGAACACAAATTCCCGGCGGTGGCCCGCTGACTCTCGATTTCAGCCAAGCGGGTCGAGTGTCCGCGAGCGCCGGATGCAACACGGCAAACGGCTCGGTCGAGTTCACCGAAGGCAAGCTGACCACCGGCACCATGGCGTCGACCATGATGGGCTGCCCTCCCGGCATCGCCGAATCCGACGCCTGGACAACAACATTGCTGACCTCCGCGCCGACGTGGAGCCTCGACGGCGACACCCTCACCCTGACATCGGACGACGCCACAGTGACTCTGCAGGACAAGAAGATCGTCACGCCGGATCGACCTCTGCAGGGCACGACGTGGACCGTCACGTCACTCATCAGTCCCGATGCGATCAGTACGAGCCTGGCTCTGGAGACGTCAGCTCCCGAACTCACGATTGCCGCAGACGGTTCGGTCAGCGGAACCACCGGATGCAATCGCATGACCGGAAGCGCCCAGGTATCCGACACCACAGTCACGTTCACGCCGATGGCAACCACGCGAATGGCCTGCCCCGAGGAGAACATGGACATCGAGCGTCAGATCCTGGCTGTACTCGACGGTGAAGTGAGCTACACCGTCGACGCCGACACGCTGACCCTGCGCAAGCCCGACAACACCGGATTGATACTGACTGCGCAGGCTTGACCAGACGCTGCAGGCTCGATCAGACGTTGTCGAGCAGCCAGCGCCCCAATTCGCGGGCGCTGGCATCGATCATCGCGGGCCAGTCCAAGGCCGAGTCGTCCGCGTGATCGCTGACATGTTTGACGAGGCGGCAGGTAGCACCCGCAGCCTGCGCGGCGAATGCGATGGCAAACCCCTCCATGTCGACCAGATCGGCTCGCTGAGCGAGAGCGTCCCGGGTCGCAGTGTCGGCGATAAATGCGTCGCCGGTCGCCAACACCGAGTCGTCACCGCCGGCGAGTACTAATCGGTCCGCGACGTCGTGCCCCAGCGCTCGGATCGCGGTGCTGCTGATGTCGTGATTGATGACGACCCCGGGAACATAGAGGCCACCGTGGTGCGCGTGCAGCGCACCGGCGGTCCCGATGTTGACGACCAGCGGCAGATTCTCCCGCTCGTACCGCGCGAGAGCAGAGGCGACTGCTGTTGCAGCACTGACCTTTCCAATCCCCGTGATCAGCAGTTCGTATCCTTGCGGCACGTATGCCGCTTCCGACTTCGTCGCACTGACCACCAGAACGTTGTTCGCACTCATGTGCGCGACCGTACCGCCCCGGATACGGTGGCACTGCACGCGCCTGCTCACATCGCTAGAGTCCATTCATGGCCACACTGCGTGAAAGCATCATCGAAGAACTCGGCACAAAGCCGACAATCGACGCCGCAGCGGAGGTTCGCGCGCGAGTCCAGTTCCTGAAGGACTACGTGCGCTCGACCCCCGCCAAAGGGTTCGTTCTGGGAATCAGCGGCGGTCAGGACAGCACGCTCGCCGGAGCCCTCGCCCAACGCGCGGTCGCTGAACTTCGTGAAGAAGGCCACGAGGCCGAGTTCGTCGCCGTTCGACTCCCCTATGGCGCGCAGGCCGACGAATCCGATGCTCAGATCGCACTCGGCTTCATCAAGCCGGACCGCTCTCTCACGGTCAACGTCAAGCCTGGCGCCGACGCCACAGCCCGTGAGGCCTCCGAGGCGTTGGGGAACGGCGAACTACGCGACTTCGTCCGTGGCAACATCAAGGCGCGCGAACGAATGGTCATTCAGTATGCGATTGCCGGTCAGCTCGGCTACTTGGTAATCGGTACCGACCACGCCGCAGAAGCGATTACCGGCTTCTTCACGAAATTCGGTGACGGCGGCGTCGACATCACGCCGCTCACCGGCCTGAGCAAACGTCAGGGCGCTGCGCTACTGCAGGAATTGGGCGCACCCGAGAGCACGTGGCGCAAGGTGCCGACCGCCGACCTCGAGGACGACCGACCCGCGCTGCCCGACGAAGTTGCCCTCGGCGTCACGTACTCACAGATAGACGACTACCTCGAAGGAAAGGACGTTTCCTCCGAGGTAGCCGAAAAGCTCGAGAAGATGTTCGCCAACACTCGTCACAAGCGCACGGTGCCGGTCACACCCCTGGATGACTGGTGGAAGTAACTCTTACCAGCGACTAGCTACCGAACAGGCTGCCGAAGACCTCGCCCAGCGAACCCGTTCCCGAAGCCGGATCCTTCTTCGCGAAGTTGGTGGTGCATCCGTTGAACTGCACCGCATCGACCAGCGTCGAGGTGGCAGCGGAACCGGTCCCGACACTGACGCCGTAATGATCGACTACCGCATTCGGGTTCGCGGCGACGATGTCTGCCAAAGGCACTGACACGCGGTCCTTGGCGCCGTCGATGTTCTGAGTGCTCCACCACACGCCCTTCTGGAGATCCGCGTGAACGCCGCCGTCGGCCGTCGGCGTCGCGTCCGGTCCCGGGACCCACACCAGGGTGGTGAATCCGTTATCGAACTTTCCGCCGGTGGTTCCGGTAAGGCGGAGCTGGAACGCCGCAGTCGGCGTGGCGGCGCGCTCGGCAAAGCCGATCGCCTTGCTGACTGCGTCGGACAGCTTGATACCGCCGGCCGAATGGTAGGAAACCGAACGATCGCCGGTGCCGTCGACGGCGAGCTTCAGTGAACCGTCCTTGTCGAGAACGTTGTCGGCCGAGTACGACGCGGTCTGATCCTTCTCGTCGGTGAACGGGATGCCCCACCCGTTCGGCGTCGCTTCGGTGGACAGGGTCGAGCACGAGGCTTCCGGCGCAGAAGAGCCGAGAGAACCGGTGGACGGAAGCGCAGTAGCAATTGCCGGAGCGGTGAGTGCAGCTGCCCCGAGGAGCGCTACGACGACTCCGACACGGCGCGTGGAATTAATCGACATTGAAATACCTTTCACATATCCCGAGTGGAATTGCGCCAAAATTAACACATGTCGACAATTACCAACAGCGAAGGCATTTCTTTTGTCATCCAAACAGATGACAATTCACCTGGGCAATTAGAAGTGCATTTACTCCCCCAAAAGTAGGAGAAACTAAACAAAACGACCAATGCTGGACAATTGACCAACAATGGAGAAAACGGAGATAGATGCCACTTGAGCTGGAGTGATCAAGATATAAACATTTGGACCGGGAAACCGAAAAAGGACAATACGACGGCAGCCCACAAATAGCTACGCCGGCAATTCTCGGACTAGCCTCCAGCGAAAGGCGGAAGAATATCGACAGCGCTACCGGAGGCTCGAGAGACGTCGCGGGTCAACTCGTCACCGACGAGGAAAGCCGAGACCGACAGCACTCGCTCCATCTCCGGTCCGTATCGCCCGACCAAGACCGCCACCAACTCGGCAAGTGTGTTGTCGGGCGAAATGGCGACTACCTCACTACGGCAACCGGATACATCCGCTGCAGCAGCAAAGTAACGAACCGAGATCGAATGCGGATCAGCCACCGATCGCTCCCATACTTCTTTCGGGCGGAACGAAGTCCGCGGCGTCGATGCCGTGCCCTGCCCATTTGTTCCACATCGCACCGCGCCACAAATCCGCAAGTTCGTCGTCACTTGCTCCCGATCTGAGCGCCGCGCGCAGATCAACTTCACGGTCACTGAACAAACATGACCGAATTGTTCCCTCTGCTGTCATTCGCGTCCGATCGCAATCACTGCAGAACGAGCGCGTCACCGAAGCGATGATCCCCACCGTCATTTCAGTTCCGTTGACACGCCATTCTTCAGCAGGAGCCGACGGGTCTTCGCGACCGATTGCGGCCAATTCGAAACGGTCACTCAATACCGACAGCAATTCAGCCGCAGTCACCATGTTCTCGCGCGCCCAAGCATGGTCTGCATCGAGAGGCATCTGTTCGATGAACCGCAATTCGACTCCGGCGTCGAGGCACCACTGTAAAAGGTCCGCCGCGCCGTGGAGCGTTTCGCGCATGAGAACGGCATTTACCTTGAGCGGCGCAAGGCCAGCCACCGCGGCCGCTCGGATTCCCGCGAGAACCGAAGGCAACCTGTCTCGCCGCGTCAATTCCGCGAAGTGCGCGCGATCAACCGAATCCAGGGAAACATTGACGCGGGTCAAACCAGCTGCAGCCAGCTTTGCGGCACGATGTTCGAGCCCAACGGCGTTGGTGGTCATGGCAAGTGGAATTCCTGGCACGCGCGCGGCGCACCCAGCGATGATCTTTTCGAGGTCACTACGCATCAGCGGTTCGCCGCCGGTGAACCTCACCTCGCGAATACCGACTCGTTCGACACCGATTCCGACTACTCGAACGATCTCGTCGGCACTCAGAAGGTCTTCCGCAGCGATGGCCGGCAAGCCTTCCTCCGGCATGCAATACGTGCAACGAAGTGAACACTTCTCGGTGATCGAGACTCGCAGATCTCTGGCAACACGCCCGAACCTGTCGACCAGGAGATCCGTCTCGGGACGACCGGCGAGGGAGGCAGCGTCAAACCGCACGGTGGGAATTCCCATCGAGACCACTGTCATCACTTCACCAACTTCCGTATTGCTCCAGTATGACCGAAAGCCGTACTCCGTGTGTCGGACGGACCACACCGCCTAGGATCAAAACATGTCGAGGTTGTCGAGGTTACTGTCATGAGCGCGCGTTCGGTCGAGGAACACGCTGCGCACATCTCCGGATTGCTCACCGGCCTGCACACCCTCTCTCCGTCGGCGGTTCCGACGGCAGAAGCGTTGGGGCGCATAACTTGCTCGGATATCGCATCGCCGGTGGACCTGCCCCTCTTCCGCAACTCACAGATGGACGGATATGCGGTCGATGCTGCTTCTGTGGCCTCGGTTCCGACCACACTGACGGTTCGAGGCGTGATCGCCGCTGGAAGCGGAAAACCACCGAAACACCTTCCAGGATCGGCATTTCGCATCATGACCGGTGCGCCGCTCCCCGAGGGTGCCGACGCCGTCGTTCCCGTCGAGGACACAACGGGCGTCACCGAACACGTGGTCACCATCGAACGGGGCAGGTCTGTAGGCGAATTCGTTCGCGAACGTGGCAGTGACATCACTGCCGGAATGCTACTGGTCACGGCCGGAACACACTTGGAACCTCGCCATATCGCCGCGCTGAGCGCTGTGGGCCTGGCCTCGCTCGACACGTACACGAAGCCACGAGTCGCGATAATTACGACGGGTGCCGAACTGAAAAGTGCCGGAACAACTCTCGAACCCGGCGAGATCTACGATTCCAACGGACCAGCTTTGGCAACATTGGCCGAAGCCAACGGCGCCGATGTCGTATCCGTCGCCCGAAGCAGCGACGACCCGGCCGAGTTCCGCGAATTACTCTCGTACGCAACCTCGGTCGCCGATCTGGTTTTCACCTCCGGTGGGGTGTCCATGGGCGATTTCGAGGTGGTGAAGGAAACTCTCACCCCTCTGGGTGCACACTTCGGCCACGTCGCAATGCAACCTGGTGGCCCGCAAGGCACTGCAGTCGTGAACGAAGTGCCGGTCCTGAGTTTCCCGGGCAACCCGGTCAGCACGATGGTCTCGTTCGAGGTCTTCGCCCGCGGCGAACTGCGCCGGGCCGCGGGTCTGCCCGAGATCCCGCGCGAACGGCTGCCACTTACTGCACCGCTGCGTTCGGTGGATGGCAAGCGCCAGTTCCTGCGCGCGCGTAGAACTGCGGACGGTATCGAACTCGTGGCCGGACCCGGCTCGCACCTCGTTGCAGCAATGGCGTGGGCCGACGTCCTGATCGACGTCCCCGCTGCCGTGACCGAACTCGGCGCGGGCGATCTCGTCGACGTCGTCCCGCTCTCGACTTCCTCGATTTGATTCACTCGATCTGATTCAAAGGACACTCATGACCGAATTGACACACGTCGACAGCGAAGGCCGAGCGCGCATGGTCGACGTCAGCGCCAAGGCCGAGACGACGCGCATCGCCGTCGCTGCCGGTGAACTCGTCACGACCGCCGAGGTAGTTCGCCTCGTCCGCGCCGACGGCATGCCCAAGGCCGATGTCCTCACCACCGCGCGCATTGCCGGAATCGCCGGTGCAAAAAAGACGTCCGAGCTGATCCCGTTGTGTCATCAGCTCGCGCTTTCGTCGGTCAAGGTGAAATTCGGGTTCACCGAAACCTCGATCACCGTCGAAGCGACGGCAAAGACTCGCGGACAGACCGGCGTCGAGATGGAAGCACTCACCGCCGTCGCGGTAGCCGGCCTGACCTTGCACGACATGGTCAAAGCCGTCGATCCCGGAGCCACCATGAACGGTGTTCGCCTGCTCACCAAAGACGGTGGTAAACACGGACATTGGACCCGCGACACTCAGAACTCACAGACATCTCCAGCGCACGCCTTCACCTCGCCACGGTCCGCAACCGTCCTCGTCGCTTCCACCGGCGGTGCCAACGGAACCAGACCCGACACCACCGGACCGACGATCGCAGCCTGGCTACGCGAGCGGGACTTCGAGGTGCGTGGACCGCTTGTGTACGCCGACGCAGACATCGCGGCGGGCATCGCTGACGCCAAGGAGGGCTCCCCGTCGCTTGTCATCAGCACCGGCGGCACCGGCGCTTCCCCCACGGATGCAACCCCGGAAGCTACCCGGGCAGTCTTGACCCGTGAGTTGCCCGGGGTCGCAGAAGCGATCCGAACCAAGGGCCTCGAGAAGACCCCGCACGCGTCACTGAGCCGTGGTGTGGCAGGTCTCACAGGTACGACGGTCATCGTCAATCTTCCGGGTTCTCCCGGTGGAGTGAAGGACGGTCTCGCCGTCCTCGAACCCATCATCGATCACCTGCTCGCGCAGGTCGCAGGCGGAGGAGCACACGATGAGTGAGCTACTGGCTCGGATCTCCGAGCAACCGATTCACGCAGACACCGTCGACGCCGCCGTTGCCGGTCCGAAGAACGGCGCTGTTGTGGTGTTCACGGGAACGGTGCGCAATCACGATGGAGGTCAAGCAGTTTCAGCGTTGGAGTACCAAGCGCATCCGGATGCCGAACGCTTCCTCCAGACGTGCTGCCAAGAGGTTGCAGCCTCGACCGGCCTGCCGGTTGCCGCGATCCATCGCGTCGGTCACCTCGAGATCGGTGACCTCGCACTGGTCGCCGCCGTCGCCGCCCCGCATCGAGCGGAGGCGTTCGCCGCGTGCGCCGAACTGGTGGAGCGCATCAAGCACGAGGTACCGATCTGGAAGCGGCAACACTTCGCAAACGGCGTCTCCGAATGGGTCGGGTTGTAGGTCGAACGCTCCGAGAAGGTAGAGTTGCGATCACTAGGTGCCTGAAATCGGGCATCCAGCGTCGTAGAACGCAAATTTTCTTGCTGAGTGCTCAATGCACCCGCTCTTCTTACGGCGAAGAAGCCTGCCGACCGGCAGCGCCGCCACCACTGTGCTTGATTGTTCGACCGGTTAATTCCCGTGTCGGCATCCGGGCACGAACACGTGCCCGAAAGGCTCTGAATACACTTGTCTGACATCTCTACGCCCGCTACCACCTTCGCAGCCCTCGGTGTGCGCGCACCGCTGGTGAAAGCTCTCGAAGACGGCGGAATCACTTCTCCGTTCCCGATCCAGATCGACACCCTCCCCGACACTCTTTCGGGGCGCGACGTACTGGGCCGCGGAAAGACCGGAAGCGGCAAGACCCTCGCGTTCTCCATCCCCATGGTCTCCCGCCTCGCCGGCGAACTGTCCGGGGGCAAGCGTCGTCCGGGTCGACCGCTCGGCCTGGTGCTCGCACCGACGCGTGAGCTCGCCACCCAGATCACCGCAACCCTCGAACCGTTGGCCGCCGCATACGACTTGCGCGTGACCACCATCTTCGGTGGCGTCTCGCAGCACCGCCAGGTTCAGGCTCTCAAGGCCGGAGTCGACATCGTCGTCGCCTGCCCCGGTCGCCTCGAAGACCTCATGAAGCAGAAATTCGTCAGCCTCGACGCCGTCGAGATCACCGTGCTCGACGAGGCCGACCACATGGCCGACCTCGGCTTCCTGCCCGTCGTCACCCGCATCCTCTCGTCCACCCCGCAGGACGGGCAGCGCCTTCTGTTCTCTGCAACGCTGGACAACGGCGTCGACAAGCTCGTCAAGCGTTTCCTCAAGAACGAGGTCATGCATTCGGTCGACGAGGCCAACTCCCCCGTCGCAGCGATGACGCACCACGTGTTCGACGTCGACGGCGTCGAAGCCAAGAAGGCTCTGGTCGAGAAGCTCGCTTCCGGTACCGGTCGTCGCATCCTGTTCATGCGCACCAAGCACCAGGCACGCAAGTTGGCTCGCCAGCTCACCGAGTCGGGCATCCCGTCAGTGGACCTGCACGGCAACCTCTCTCAGGCCGCTCGCGACCGTAACCTGGCGGCATTCTCCGCCGGTGAAGCGCGCGTCCTCGTCGCCACCGACGTCGCAGCGCGCGGCGTCCACGTCGACGACGTCGAGTTGGTCGTCCATGTCGATCCGCCGGCCGAGCACAAGGCGTACCTGCACCGCAGTGGTCGCACCGCTCGCGCAGGCAGCGCCGGCGACGTGGTCACCGTGGTTCTGCCCGAGCAGCGTAAGGATCTCGCGATCCTCATGCGTAAGGCAGCCATCAAGGTGACCCCGGTTCGTTCGACTGCCAACTCCGAGCACGTCGTCAAGTTGGTCGGCGACATCGCACCGCACGTCACGCCGGCTCCGAAGGCTCCGGCCCAGCCGAACGGTGGACGCGGACAGCGTCCCGCCGGCCAGGGTGGACGCGGCGGCGCAGCACGTTCGGGTCAGGCTCGCTCCGGACAGGGCGGTCAGTCACGCGGTGCTCGCACCGGCGGAGTTGCCCGTCAGGAACATGCAGGCGGCGGCGCTCGCCGTCCCCGCACCGGCGGCGGCGCTCGCACCGCAGGCTCCACCGGGGGCCGTCCCGCGCGCTAGGCCACCCGGTACAACTCAATAGGTTTCGTAGTGGACAGCGTCGGCCAATGGCCGGCGCTGTCGCCATCCGAAGCGCTCGAGATCCGGAACCTGTTGAAACTCAGTCACCTTCCCGACGCACAGCCACGCAATGGGGCGTACGGGCGACGGAATGCCCATGAGTTCGGTGAGGTACTTCTCGTCGTAGAACGAAACCCAGCCGATGCCGATCTCCTCGGCCACTGCGGCGAGCCACAAATTCTGAATTGCGAGTACCGCCGAGAACAGTCCGGTGTCGTCGACGGTATGACGGCCGAGGATGTTCGGGCCACCGCGCGACGGGTCGTAAGTGACGACGATGCCGGTACCGCTCTCGGCGATTCCCTCGATCTTGATAGGGTCGAACGTCGATCGGCGATCCTCGGGCAAAGACTGCGCGAACTTCAGCCGGGCATCGGCGACATGTGCCGCGAAGGTGTTGAGCGTCTCCGGATTACGAACGACGACAAAATCCCACGGTTGCGTGTTTCCCACGCTCGGCGCGCGATGGGCGGCGTCGAGAATGCGCATCAGAGTTTCGTCGGGGATGACCTCTCCCGAGAA
This sequence comes from Rhodococcus sp. WS1, assembly GCF_003797745.1. Lineage (NCBI taxonomy): Bacteria > Bacillati > Actinomycetota > Actinomycetes > Mycobacteriales > Nocardiaceae > Rhodococcus > Rhodococcus sp. WS1. The sequence goes on from NZ_RKLZ01000001.1 coordinate 927,253, forward strand.
CTCGGCGCGAACGTCTCGCCGTCGCCGAATCGCTTCGTACACGGATACATCTGATTCACTCACGCCCCGACGGTATAGCGGTGCAATCCCAGCATGGCGTCGGGGTGCGGTTCGACCGTTTCCTCGCGCACGCAGGTGCGGAGCGCGCTGCCGACCGCTCCCGAATCCATCCCGGTACCGATCACAACCAGTTGCGTGGTTCGAGGTTCGCCCGACTTCCACCGCAGCGGCGTGATCCGAACATGATCACCCACCGATTGGATCTCGAATTTTCCTGTGTAACCCGGAATCTCGAAGTTCACGAATCCTTTGATGCGGTACACCCCCGGCGGTTGATTCTCGAGGAAATGCGTCAGAGCCCTGGCATCGAGTGGCATCTCCGACGTGAAATCAACCGATTCGTAGCGGTGGTGCAGGTGATCGTGGTGACACGAGCCGTCCTCGTGATCGTCGTCGTGCCCCTCGCGCAAGAGCTCGTCGAGGCTCAGTTGATCGCCCGGAGCGGGAGGGGTCACCTCACCGGAATCGAACAGCAGAGCAGGGTCTATCCGTGAATGCGCCGTCTCCACTATCGGCGCTCGCGGATTCAACTCGCGAATTCCGGCCGTGAATCTCTCGCGCTCGGAGACTGGAACGCTGTCGATCTTGTTGACTACCACCAGGTCTGCCAGGCGGACATGTTGATCGAGCTCGGGATGTTCGCGGCGAACGGTGGAGAAATTGGCTCCGTCGACCAGGACCACCAGGCCGCCGTAGACGACAGACGGGTTCTCACTTCCGAGGACGAGTCGAATCATGTTCCGCGGCTCAGCAAGCCCGCTCGCCTCGATGACGATGACGTCAATCCCGGATTGCCGGTGCGCCAACTTGTTCAGCATCTCGTCCATGTCCGAGACGTCGACAGCGCAGCACAAACAGCCGTTGCTGAGAGAGACCATCGAATCGACCTGACCGGCGACCATCATCGAGTCGATGTTGACGGAGCCGAAGTCGTTGACGATCACGCCGATGCGTACACCGTCGTTGTTGCGCAGAAGATGGTTGAGCAGCGTCGTCTTGCCCGAACCGAGAAAGCCTGCGACGACTATTACGGGAATCTGCTTCTTCGCCACCACTCAACCTTCCGAAACCACACGTACCGATCAGTGATCGTAGTGGAGTGTGGCTCCGGAAGGTTCACGCTGACAGCAGACTCACACTGTGCAGAGCGGACGGATGTCCGACGTGCCCTCGGTGGTCGGTGACGTCAAGATCGTGCACGCGTTGTATCCACGGGATTCGGCGACCCGACGGATCTCACTCCAGCCGGCCGCGTCGACAATCGGGGACCGTGAGAGCACGAACCCGGAAAGCCTGAGTGGATCGCCCACCAGTGCCCACGAATAGTCGTCGGCGATATACGTGACGATGTAGTTGGGCGGACCGTCCAAGCTCTCCTGCGAGGGCACCCCGGGGAAGCTCACATGCAACTGGGCACCCGTTGCTGGATCGGTAACTCGGGCATTCCCGACGATCTCGTTGGCTTGGCCGGTCCACGTCGTACAGGTGTTCTTCACGCTCACGTTCGACGAATCGACGATCCCGTAACTCGCCCGGGTGTCCTTCGCGCACGCGAGGTTGAAGGGCTGAGGAATCGCCGCCACCTGGTTCCATTCCCCTACGTAGCGCGCGGCGTCCAGGTTCGCCACCGGCTGCAGAGGTTCCCAGAGTGGGCTCGCCTGCGCGGTTCCCGAAAACAGCGTCGCTGCGGCGCACACTCCCGCAATCGCAATCGCACTTCGCCCCGACCACTTCATGTCATTGCTCCTCGTCTGTACACCGCTCGATCGGCCTTGGTTCCTCAAGGTATTCGGAGCTGACGGACTGGAGGATGGGGACGTATGTAAAACTACTTTCGGTTTGTTCTGGACCTAATTCACAAACCTTATGTAGTCTTTGCTCAAAGATAGCTGAAAGTCGGACGGAGCTACTGTGATGAAGGTTGTCGACTTAGGTCTCGAGCGCACTCGCTATGCAGTCATCGACGAGACGATCGAGTCGAGGTGGCGCCGAGTCACCTCGATGCAGCACGACACCGTTGCCGTCGTGACTCCGCGCGACCGGATCACTTTCGCCGAACTCGAACTCCGGACCGATGCATTGGTCCGCGAACTTCGCCTACGTGGGTCACACGGGGCTCGCCCGGTTGCGGTCGATCTCGAACCAACCGCCGAGTCGGTGCCCGCCATCCTCGCTACTCTGATTTCCGGTCGACCCTTGGTCATGATCGACCCACAACTCCCCGAGGCCCGGCGAGCGCACATCATGAGCGCCTCGGGCGCCGTCGCGCTGCAGTCGATCCTCGACGAATCGGCCGCAACCGGCTTCCGTTTCGACAACGCGCTGGAACCATCGAGTTCCGACCCTGCCATGATCGCGTTCACATCAGGGACCAGCGGAGCGCCCAAGGGAGTCGTGTTGAGCCACTCCATGTGCCTGAACAAAGCCGACGAACTTGCCGCAGCAATCGACCTGCGCCCCGACGATCACATCGGAAACCTGTTGCCCGTCAGTTTCGGAGCCGGAATCACGGCCCTGATCATGGGACTGATGAACGGCGTCACGGTCTTCTGCTGGGATCCACGCATAGACGGAGTTTCGGGAATCGACGACTGGCTGATCGAGAATTCGATCACGACCGCGCACTGCGCGCCGTCATTCCTGCGGGCGTGGTCAAGCCTCGAATCCGATGAAGCACCGGATAATTCGCTCGGATCGCTGCGGGTCGTCGTGACGTACGGGGAAGCAGTGCACGGCGAGGATTACGCGCGCCATCGCAGTCACGGCTTCGCTCGCGTCACGTACGTCAACTGGCTGGCCACCACCGAGACCGGTGTCGTCGCGTACAACGCGTTCCCACCACATTCCGAACTACCCGTCGGAGTGGTTCCGGCCGGACGTGCTCGCGACGGCAAGGACGTACAGATCGTCGATGTGAACGGCGTGCCTCTCCCCGACGGAGAGATCGGCGAGATACAGATTGTCTCGAGCGATCTTGCCGATGGATACCACGGTGACCCGGATCGCACTGCGGCACGATTCACGCGCCTCGGCGACGGAGTGAGCATCTACCGGACCGGTGACCGGGGCCGTATCGACGAACGCGGCGAACTACAACTGCGGGGCCGCGTCGACGACGCCGTCAAGATTCGGGGCTACCTGGTAGAACCGATGGAAGTCGAGGCGCATATTCGTCGAATTCCCGGCGTCACCGACGTTTTCGTGGCTGTTGTCCTCGAGAACGATCGACCGGAGATTGTCGCCTACGTGGTCCTGACCAAAGCCGTGATGGCACGGTCGGGCGCCGAAATGCGCCGCGAATTGGCCAAATTTCTACCGACCTGGATGCTTCCCCGACATTTTGTCCTCCTGGCCGAGTTGCCCCGCAACGAACGCGGAAAGGTCGATCGCCCGAGGCTGCCGACTGTCGCGGTGAGGAGCGATCTGCCAACTCTTGCCGGCCCCACCGAGCTGATGTTGGCTGGTATCTGGAAGTCGATTCTCTGCACCGACTCCGTCGACCGCGAGGACGACTTCTTCGAACTCGGCGGCGACTCACTCGCTTCCATCGAAGTTCTCAGCAGAATTCAGGAGAAGTTCCGGGTTCGAATCTCCAGCGCACAATTCGTCTCCGCCAGCACAATCAAAGACCTTGCAGGAGTTATCGATCGAAGTGCGGTCGTCAAGCAAAGCGCGCCGCAGCCGACGGTTGTGCCACTCAAATCCGACGGTAGTGGCACTCCCCTCTTCATCGTGAACGGTGCCGGAGCACCACCGACTGCATTGTCGAACTTGTCGAATTCTCTCACCACAGATCGCCCGGTTTTCGCGGCGCAGGCCCGCGGATTCGAATCTCGTGGCCTACCCGACCGCTCGGTGAAAGGTGCGGCACGGCGACTGATAGTCGAGATCAAGAAGATTCAGCCGACGGGCCCGTACCTGCTCGCCGGATACTCCTACGGTGGATACGTAGCTTTGGAGATAGCCGCTCAGCTCGAACAGGCCGGCGATGACATCCAGCGGGTCATCGTTCTCGACAGCAGGATTCCGAGTACTGTCGTCCAGCGGTTGGCGGCCCGCGCGGGCGTCCCTCTGGATGCGTCCGTCGTCGAGTTGGCGCCTCAACCCCAGTCGAACGTCCGGTGGCAGCCGACCAAGCCCGCAGTCGCGGCACTGTGGGTGCGCTCGCTGTTCGCCGGGATCATGCAGTACCCACCTGCGATGCAGTGGATCATTTTCCTCTACATCGCAAACCAGGCGATAGCGAGACATCGCATTCGTCCCTGTGCTGCCCCAGTCACAGTAATCCGTGGCGCCTACAACAATCGGGGTTCCGAAGTCTGGTCGCTCATTGCCACGGGCTCACTCGAATTCGACGACATCGACGCCGGTCACGAAGACCTGATTCGTCCACCGTATGTTCGGCAAACTGCATCGGCCTTCGACCGAATCTGTGACCGAACATGACCAACGATGCTCACGTCCAGCTGTAGAAGAGAGAGCGGCGCGGAGTGACAGCCCATTCGGTCGTCGACGAACAGACCCTTTCCTTGACGAATGCACCCGCCCTGCCCGCAATGACCACTCCCGTTGACTCGTCGACACGAGTGGTCCGCTGGAACACACCTCGCCGCCTCCCGAGACTGATGCACCGACCTGCGAACTTCGGAGTCACCGGGCGCGGCGCGGAACCTTCGAGTCGATGCAGGATCGTTTCGGCCGCATGGACTCCCAAGGGGATCGCGGCCTGACAACTCATCCTCAGTGAGAGATCACCGACTGCGACCGCATCACCCGCACCAAAGATGTTGGGGTGGGACGAGCATTCCAGTCCATCGTCGACCTTCAGACGACCGAGTTCGTCGACGGGAAGGCTACTTCGGCGCGCCAGATCGGGGACCCCGAATTCGGTCGCGAGAATCGTGCAATCGGTCTCCACCCGTACACCTCCCGCTAGCTCGCAGGACGAACCGTCGATCCGAGTCACCCGGGATTCGGTGACAATATCAACCCCAAGGTCGGTCAATGTTCTGAGAATTGCCGATCGAGCACGCTCTGACAGATCCGGGGCCAAGATTCCTCCGGTCACCAAAGTGATTCGGCTGCTTCGCTGCTCAGCCAATTCTGCGGCAGTCTCGATCCCGGTGAGACCGCCGCCGACAACGCAGACCGCAGCCTTCTCGTCGAGAGTCGCCAGCCTGGACGAGAGGCGGACCGCGTCCTCGAATTCGGCGACGCCGAACCCGTGCTCGTCCGCCCCGGCGATCGTGCTGGGCAACTGCCTACTTCCGACTGCGTAGACCAAGTAGTCGTAGTCGAGCACGCTGCCGTCGTCGAGGGTGAGCCTGCCGAGCGCCGCCTCGATCGTCGTCACCTCTCCGAAGACTCGGTGTGCCGCACGCGGTAGCGCCCTGTCGAACGAGACCGTCGCGTCGTAGCCGGCCGCAATCATCTGATGGAGCCGCTTCGCTGCCATGACGCCCGCATATCCTGCCCCGATTATCACCACGTGTGCACTCATGGTTCTCCGTTCCGCCAACGGTCCCCATGCTGAGAATGCACGGGATGATCAGGCCTCATCGCGGACGTTATTGAACATTGACGCCCTGGCGTTATGGCGGTCGACACATCTAGGCAGAACTGTGCTGCATGCAATAGGGGCTCGAAAAACACAGGGTCGACAACACAACACTGGCTCGAAAACAACAAATGCTCTGCACCGATTGGTGCAGAGCATTTGTTCGGGTGGAGCTAAGGGGACTCGAACCCCTGACCCCCACACTGCCAGTGTGGTGCGCTACCAGCTGCGCCATAGCCCCGTATTCAATTCACTCTAACAGTCGAACTCGCAGCGGCTTTTCTGCTTTCCGCTTGCTGGAAGAAAGTTACACCACTTGACTCCTGGGCAACAAATCGCCTGGTCAGAGCGAAGCGGCCGCTCCTCGTCCGAGCGGCCGCTTCAACTCAGGAGGAGAGCTTGGAAACCCAGTCGCTACTGCCCGTGTCAACGATCTTGCCGTTCGCCACTACCGTGGGCGTCCCGTTCGACCCGACATCCTTGAGCGCCTGGCTGGCGGCTGCAGCATTGGCCGCGGCTGCTTCGACGTTGGTACCGGAAGAGATGCAGGTTGCCACGTCCTCGGATGCGCCCGCATCACGAGCGATCTGGGCGAGGTCGTCGTTGGTGTGATCGCTGCTGCCGCCCTCGGCAGGCTGCGTGTCGGTCGCGAAAAGCTTGTTGTGGAATGCGGAGTACGCGATCGCGTCACCACCCTGAGCGACGCAGAGCAGAGCGGCGCCGGCCCGTGTGGAGTAGTCACCGCTGCCCGACGCCCGGTTGAGGAAGTTCAGCATGTGGTACCGCACGGCGACGTCACCGTTGTCGACGGCGGCCGCGAGAGCCTGGCCACTGAGGTGCTCGAGAGCAGCGCAGGCCGGGCACAGCGGATCCTCGAAGAGATCAATGGTCGTCGCGGCGGAGGGCTTGCCGAGCAGCACCACTCCGTTGTCCTGCACCGTGACGGCAACTTCGGAACTCTGCACGGAGCCGTAGCCGTCGTTCTGGGGCTTGTTCTTGCTGTTCGTCCACAAGACACCGCCGATGACGAGGGCCGCGATCACGAGCACCGCGAGGCCACCGATGATGTAGGTGGAGCGGCTCGAGACCGGTTCCGGCGAGTATTTGTTCTTGCTGCTCTTGGTGCTCACGCTGATGCAGTCCTTCGTGCGTCGAAACGATTTACCGATTGCTTACCTTGCCACTGAAGACTGAGTATCCACTGAGAACGCCGCGCGTGATCCGGGCCCCAATGCGAGCGGCGAACGCGGGAACACGAGCAGCCAGACGGCAAGTGCCAAGAAGCCGAGGTCCCGGAGAATCTCCTTCAAATAGTCCCAAGCGCCGACGTCGGCTGCACCTCCGCCGCCGAAACATCCGCAGTCGATGGACAATCCCCTGGCCCACACCGAAATGATCACCGCAATGAGAACCGTGAGGATGACCACCGAGACCGCAGCGGATACTCGCACCGCCAGCCCGACGAGGATCAGCAGGCCCAGCACTATTTCGACCAGGGGAAGAGCCGTCGCCACCGGACCTACCAGCGACTCGGGCAACAGTTGATAGGCGCGCACCGCGATCTTCGTCTGCACGGGATCAAAGAACTTGAGTCCCCCGGAAATCAGCCAAACGGCCGCCAAACCCAATCGGGCCACAAGACTCACGATGCGAATTGCCACCCGATCGAGAGTACAGAATGCCCGGTCAGTCCAGGTTTGTCCGCGCAGGAGTATCCGTTAGCACCGTCACATCAGTCAGATCTTCGACGACGGATTCGACGGGCTTCGTTCGCGACGGAACGAACAACCAACCCGTCGCCGACACGACTACTACGGCTCCCATCACCGCGAAGGCCGCCGAGTACGACACATGCTGGGCGATCAGTCCGGCACAAATCGGCGCCACTACCCCACCGATGTCGGACATCATCTGGAATACCGCCAGAACGGGTCCGCCTCGGGCCGTCGATCCGACAACATCGGCAACCGCGGCCTGCTGGGCCGGACTCATGAGCCCGGAGCCGACACCAGTCACTGCGGCGATGGCGAAGAACACCACAAGGTTGTCGGTGAATCCCATTGCGATGGTTCCCAGACCGCAGATCAGCAGACCGCTCACGACAAAGGGCTTGCGTCCGAAGCGGTCCGAGAGTCGTCCGGAAACGATCAACACCAACGCGTTTCCGACGGCAAAGATCGTGAGAGCGTAGGCCGCTATCGACGGGTCTCGGTCGAGGAACTCCACGACGAACAGAGGGACCATGGCAACGCGAACTCCGAAGATCACGCCGCCGAAGGCGAGGTTCGATCCGAGCGCTGCCCGGTACACCGGCGACTGAAGCCCTTCCGCGAGAGTCATCGACTTCACACCGACAGCCTTGTCCGGTGACGCCAGGTGAGATCCACGCAGGCTCACGAAGACAACGAGCGCGGCGATCACCAGCGCAACTGCGTAAATGATGAACGGCATCCGCAGACCGAACTGCAACAGCGCACCGCCGACCAGCGGGCCGCCGATCGATCCCATGAGAAAGCTTGTCGCGTACAGCCCCGAGACGCGGCCGCGACTGTCCGGCGGTGACATCCGAATGATCAGCCCGAGAGCCGACACCGTGAACATCGTCGACCCGATGCCGCCCAACGACCGGAACAGCAGAAGTTGCCAGTACTCCCCCGCGAAAGCGCACGCACCGGTCGAGACCGCGACGATCAAAAGGCCGACGATGTAGACCGGGCGCTCACCGAGTTTCTGTACCAAAGTGCCGCTCATCGGCGCGAACACCAATCGCATGAAAGCGAAAGACGAGATCACGATCGTGGCGGCGGTGACCGATACGTCGAAGCTGCGCGCGAACTGAGGTAGAGCCGGAGCGACCAACCCGAATCCGAGGGCGATGACGAAGCTGGCGGCGACCAGTACCCAAATTTCCTGTGGCAGCTTGGCTGCACGAGTTTTCATGTCGCCCGGAATTCTAGCCGGGCGACACGAGCGGTCCGCGAGCTAGTTCGCCTTCAAGACGCCGGACACCAGGTCCTTGGCCGCTGCCTGAACCTGAGCCAGATGATCGGCGCCCTTCATCGACTCTGCATAAATCTTGTACACGTCCTCCGTGCCGGACGGCCTCGCTGCAAACCACGCGTTCTCTGTCGTCACCTTGAGACCACCGATCGCCGCGCCGTTTCCGGGCGCCGCGGTCAGTGTCGCCGTGATCGGTTCACCCGCCAGTTCGGTCGCACTCACCTGATCGGGAGACAGTTTTGCCAAGACTGCCTTCTGTGCGCGTGTCGCGGGCGCATCGATCCGCGCGTACGCCGGGCTCCCGAACTTCTCGGCCAACGCGTCGTAATGCGCTGACGGAGACTCTCCCGTCACCGCGGTGATTTCCGACGCGAGCAACGCAAGGATGATGCCGTCCTTGTCCGTCGTCCAGACGGAACCGTCGTGGCGAAGGAAGGATGCACCGGCGCTTTCCTCGCCGCCGAATCCCACGGACCCGTCGAGCAGACCGGGAACGAACCACTTGAAACCGACTGGAACCTCGAGCAATTCGCGGCCCACACTGCTGACCACGCGGTCGATCATCGAGGAACTCACGAGTGTCTTGCCCACCTTGGTGTCTGCGCGCCACCCTGGCCGGTTCGCGAAGAGATACTCGATGGCAACGGCGAGATAGTGATTCGGGTTCATCAAACCGCCGTCGGGCGTGACGATGCCATGGCGGTCGGAGTCTGCATCGTTTCCGGTCGCGATGTCGTAGCGATCCCGAATTCCGATCAGCGACGCCATCGCGTCGGGCGACGAGCAGTCCATGCGGATCTTGCCGTCAGTGTCGAGCGTCATGAATCGCCAGGTCGGATCGACGAGAGGATTCACCACTTCGAGGTCGAGTCGGTGAGTTTCGGCAATCGCGCCCCAGTAGTCGACGCTTGCCCCGCCGAGGGGGTCTGCACCGATCCTGATTCCGGCATCGCGGATTGCATCGAGGTTGAGGACAGAGGGGAGGTCTTCGACGTAGTACCGGAGGAAGTCGTAGCGTTCGACGCGGTCCAGCGCCTGCGCCGCCGTGACACGCCGTACCCCGGAAAGCCCCTTGCGCAGTAGCTCGTTCGCTCGATCGGCGATAACCGACGTCGCATCCGTATCCGCGGGTCCGCCGTGTGGCGGGTTGTATTTGAAGCCGCCGTCACGCGGCGGATTGTGTGAAGGCGTCACGACGATGCCGTCGGCCTTTGCCTCCGGTCCCGTCGAGTTGTATCGCAAGATCGCGTGACTGACAGCCGGGGTGGGCGTGTAGGCATCGCGTGAATCGACGAGGACGACGACGTCGTTGGCCACCAGGACCTCCAAGGCCGACAGCCAGGCAGGTTCCGAGAGCGCATGTGTATCGCGGCCGATGAACAGTGGTCCGTCGATGCCCTGCGAGGCGCGGTACTCGACGATCGCCTGGGTTGTCGCCAGGATGTGAGCTTCGTTGAACGCCGCGTCGAGACTGGAACCGCGATGTCCTGAAGTGCCGAAAAGTACCTGTTGCATCGGGTTCTCGGGATCCGGGGTGCGCGTGTAATACGCGGTGACCAGATGAGGAACGTCGATCAGATCCTCTGGCAGAGCCACTTGTCCTGCTCGTTCGTGCGCCACGAATCCCCCTCGGCCCGGTGGTCGACCACTGTGTCGACGCGACTGTGGACAATTGTCTACCCTGGCCGCGTGGCGTGCACGCTCGACGCCGGATCGGTCAATCCGTGATCTGGATTCCCAACCACGCAGCGGACAGTCCGACGATCAAACTGACGACGATGTAGGTCAGCGAGAGGGCCGTCTGGCGCCTCTCGACCATCCCGACATTCTCGTTCGCAAAGGTCGAGTAGGTGGACAAGCCACCGCAGAATCCGGTCGCCAGAAGTGCGGCCATCTCGGTGGAAAGAGCTGCCCCGGTGAACAATCCAAGGAGGAAGCAGCCGATCACGTTCGCGGCGAACGTCGCAGCCGGGAATCCCTTGTACGCGGGTACATACCGCGCCAACAGGTACCGGCCACTCGCACCAGCGCCGCCGCCGAGTGCCACCAGGAGAACTGTCATGCCGACGCTCCGTCCCGCGCGCGGATCCAGCGTTCACCGAGCCCTTTGCCCAGTGCAGCGGCGAGGATCGCGGGAATCAGTGTCCCGAGTACGTAGAGAATCGATCGCCACGGACTCTCCGTCACAGCGTGAACCGCGAAGGACGAGAAAGTGGTGAAGCCACCACAGAACCCGGTGCCGAGAAAGAGGTACCCAACCTTGTTGTGGACGAGGAGGGCCGCGAGAACACCGAGAACGAACGAGCCGACGACGTTGATGACCAGTGTCGTCCAGATGTGGGGAAAGAGCTCCCCCAGCCCGTATCGACTCAGTGCCCCCAATGCTCCGCCGACGGCAACCGCTCCCACCGCACCCGGCAGCTTCAGATCACCCATGCTCTCGCCTCACCCGAAAGAGCCTACGTCCCGGATCGGGCTTTCGGCGGGCGCGGAATGAAGTAACTTGTCCGCTGCTGATACTCGCGATAACCCGGACGCTGTTCCATATGTCGCTCGAGCAACCGCGCACCGGTGGCGAAGACCAGGAAGTACGTCATGGCGATCGGTGAGAGGACAGTCAACACTCCCGGCCATACGGACGCCGAGACGAGGAAGATCCCCCACCAGACGCATGCGTCGCCGAAATAGTTGGGATGCCGCGTCCACGCCCACAAACCTTGATCCATGATGTGGCCACGGCTACCCGGATCGGATTTGAATTCCTCCATCTGCCGGTCGCCGACCGTCTCGAACGTGACGCCGACAATCCACAGCGCGATACCGAGCACAACAAGAAGCCCGAAGCTGCCGTTCGATACTGCGGCGACCTGGATAGGCAGGGAGACGAACCACAACGAAATCCCCTGCGTGAGATAAATCTTGCGGATCGCATACAGCGTTCGACTACCCGTCGCTCGTCCGAGCATTTCTTCGTACCGCGGGTCTTCACCCTTGCCGCGGGATCTGATCGCCATGTGCGTCGCCAACCGCAGACCCCAGATCGCCACCAGCGCAAGCATCAGCAACCGGCGCCAGAGGTCGCCGGTTCCCACTATCGCGGACACGAGCGCGATCAGAACGAAGCCGGCGCCCCACGACACGTCGACAACATTGTGCCGCCCGATCCGTACACCGATGGTGGCTGTCACTGCCATTCCGACGGCGATCGCCAACAGGCTCGTGAGCGTGACCACTCCGAATGCGCCCCAGTCGAATCCGTTCATCGCCTCGACACCCACTGCGGCCGGACCGATTCCATATCCGAACGACCATCACCGTGCGGCCGGACCGACAGAATCTGATCGACGCCCATCCTTCCGTCCCGAAATGCCATTCCTCCGCCGACGAGGTAGAGACGCCACACCCGAGCGACTTCGACACCCACCAGATCCACGACGCGATCCCAGTTCGATTCGAAGGTCTCGATCCACGCGTCGACGGTCCGCACGTAGTGCTCACGCAGGGCGTGCACGTCCCGGACTTCGAGTCCACCTTCCTCGATCATCGCAACAGTGCGACCGACCGGCCGCATGTACATGTCCGGCGCGATGAACGACTCGATGAACGGACCTCCCCCGGGGTGCGCACCGGTGCGTGACATCTGCTGAATCAGCACACGGCCACCGGCAATAACGTTGTCGTGGAGCGCTTTCACGTATGTCGGATAGTTGTCCTCACCGACGTGCTCACCCATCTCGATCGACGCGACCGCATCGAAGGGCCCGTCCGGAATCTCACGATAATCTTGGAGCCGGATCTCGACCCAGTCTTCCAAACCGAGTTCGCGGATCTTCGCGTCGACAAAAGCCTTCTGCTCCGCCGAGATCGTGATGCCGACCACCCGAGCGCCGTACTCACGCGCTGCATGCAGGCTCAGCGAGCCCCAACCACAGCCGACATCGAGGAACCGTAGGCCTCGCGCCCGATCGAGACCGACCTTGCGGCACACCAGATCCAGCTTGTCTGTCTGTGAGTCTTCGAGCGTGTACTCCGGCGCATCGGAAGTCCAATAGCCCGAGGAGTACGCCATGTTCTCATCGAGGATCAGTTGGTAGAAATCGTTCGACAAATCGTAGTGGTGCCCGATCGCCTCGCGGTCGCGGGCGAGACTGTGCAAGCGGCCCTTCACCTGAGCCTGCGACGACGGTGGAGCCAAAGGTCTCCCGAAAGCACCGAAGGATCGCGCAGCCTTGACCGCGGCCAGGACGAGAGACGGGGTCGGGGTGATCGACCCGAGCCCCCGCTCGGCAGAGACCTTCCACACGTGTGTGAGCGCATCACCGAGATCGCCTTCGACGTCGAGTTCACCGAGAACATATGCCTGCGCCGCTCCCAACTCGCCGGGATTCCAGAGCAAGCGTCGCAGCACATTCGGGCTGTAGAGCGTCACTTTCGGAGCATCTTCCGGACCTGCTGTGCTGCCGTCCCAAGCAGTCAATCTCACCGGAAGTTCGCCGCCGACAAGTGGACTGAGGATGTCCGAGAGACGACCCGCAACGCCGGTACCTTGTGCCGTTCGATCCATCGTGGCGGTCATCGCTGATTCCTCCGATCGAGAACAATTTGCTGGACGTCGAGATATCCCGAGCGAAACCCGGCCTCGGAGTAGCAGAGATAGAAATGCCACATGCGCGCGAACACTGCGTCGAACCCAAGCGCGGACGCTTCGTCGGTGCGAGCACTGAAACGCTCGTCCCACAGCCGCAACGTCTGCGCGTAGTGATCGCCCATCGACATCCGCTCACGCACCCGAAGGGTTGTCATGCGTTCGGTGACGTCCTCTATCGCCCGCACCGACGGGAGAAATCCGCCGGGGAAGATGTACTTGTGCACCCAGGTGTAGGTGTTGCGGGTCGCGAGCATCCGATCGTGCGGCATCGTGATGGCTTGGATCGCCGCGCGCCCACCCGGCGCCAGCAGGGCGTCGATCGTCTGGAAGTAGCTTCCCCAGTACTGGTGGCCGACAGCCTCGATCATCTCGACCGACACGACGGCGTCGTACTCCCCCTGTACTTGCCGATAGTCGAGAAGGTCGACCTGAACGCGATCTGCCAGTCCCGCAGCGCTTATCCGCTTCGCCGCCAATTCCTGCTGTTCGACCGACAGTGTCACTGAGCGCACCGTTGCTCCGCGCTCGGCTGCTCGGATCGCCAATTCTCCCCAGCCTGTGCCGATTTCGAGCACTCGCGAACCGGGGCCGACACCCGCACCGTCCAGCAGGCGATCGATCTTCCGATGCTGAGCCGCTGCGAACGCGTCCCACGACGGGGTAGCTCCCACCGACAGATCCTCGAAGAGAGCACTGGAATACGTCATGGTGTCGTCGAGGAACAGTTCGAACATCTCGTTCGAGAGGTCGTAGTGCCGGGAGATGTTCGAGCGCGTGTTCTGCGTCGAATTCCGCTCACTGCGAGGCTGCTTCGGAATGTAGAGGCCTCGTAGCCGCTGCAGGAAGTCGGGAATCAGCGTCGCCACCCGGGAGGCGAAGACTTCCAGGACCGCGGTGAGGTCGGAGGCTTCCCAATCGCCCGCCATGTACGACTCGCCGAATCCGATCAACCCACTGTCGCCCACACGAGCAGCGAAGTCGTCTGGACGGTGGATGACCATCAACGGCGAATCCGGACTACCTCCACCGGAGAACTCACCGTTGGGCATCTGAACGCGCAGCGGCAAGCGCGCGACCGCCTTGTGGAACAGAGCGCGGGCAACCGGCGACGCAACCCTCACTTTGAAACCGCTGGGCACCGTGGCAACGCCCGGCCACCGCTCGGATTCGATCGTGTGAGCGGAAGGTTCGGTGCCGAGAGTGGTCGTGGTCATTGCACTGCCTCCTGCGGGTGATGTTGCGGTCGGGGAACGATAGGTAAGCGCCTGGCCCACAGCCGGATTCCTTGAAATCTGATCTGCGCGGCGACTCGCAGCGGAGCCAGCGGGATGGAGAGCGCACTGCGGACGATCTCGCGCGTCGTCGCCGGCACACAACGACCGGACACCGTGGCTACGAATGGCGCCTTGCCGTCACGGGCCAGAACTATCGAGAGCGCGAGCGCGGTGTCGGGTAGCGGAAGTCGCATCCGGTACTCGCCGTCCAGATCGTTGAATGGAGACACGTAGAACTCTTTGGACGTGCGAGCCCCGCCGCGTTCGTCGGTTTCGAGCAGGTAGCAATGCCGCTCGCCGTAGGTGTTGTGAACCTCGGCAACGACGCACCGCTGACTGCCGTCGTCGTTCAGACACCAGAACACACTCAGTGGGTTGAACACATGCCCGAGAACACGTGCGTTCGCAAGCATGAGGATGCGGCCGCCGGCGAACTCCAATCCGTTAGTTGCCAGAAAAGACTCGACGTTGGCACGAATCGATCGGGTGGGGTCGCCGAGGTGATCTCCGGCGTCGAACTTCGCCAAGGATCGCAGTGCCTTCGGGAGCTCGGGCAGATCGTCGACGTCGACGAGCCAGCTGTAGCTTCGGTACTCGAACTCGTTGTGCAACGGCTCCGTTCGTACGTGTCGGATGCTCGTATGAACGATGGACGGCGTGATGGGTGCAGTCACGGCCACCGACCTCCGACGCGTTCGGCGGCACGCAGGCCAGACAGTGCACCGTCCTCGTGGAAACCCCATCCGTGGTACGCACCGGCAAACGCGAGCACGTCCGAGTCCAACTCGGGAAGCCGCGCTTGAGCGGCGACGGAGGTGGGTGTGTACTGCGGATGCTCGTAGGTCATCTGATCGATCACCGAGTCCGGGGACACCATTTCGTCTCCCCCCAACGTCACCAGGTAGCGCCGACCGGTCTCCGGCAGCCGCTGCAACCTCGTCATGTCGTAGCTGACCAGAACGTGATCCGGCTTCGCGTTGCATTCAGGGATGTAGTAGTTCCACGACGCGCGCGCATTGGTGTTGCCGGGCAGCACATTTTCGTCCGTGTGAAGTTGGGTGTGGTTGACGGAGTACGGCATTGCGCCGAGGACCTGGGATTCGGCAGGCGTCGGATCCGCCAAAATCTTCAGTGCTTGCTGCGGATGCGTTGCGACCACAACTGCGTCGAAGGTCTGGATCTGGTCGTCGCCGTCACGAATGTCGACGCGATCGTCAAACCGGTGGACGGCGCGAACTGGCGTGTTCAGGCGGATATCCCCGATACTTTTGGCGACGAGACGAACGTATTCGCCCGATCCACCGGTGACTGTTCGCCAGGTCGGCGATCCAGTGACGCTCAGCATTCCGTGGTGATCGAGGAACGAGAACAGGTACCGCGCGGGATACTTCAGCGCCGAGCCGGGATCACACGACCAGACTGCCGACACGAGCGGAGTCATGAAGTGAGCGGTGAAGTAGTCGGAGAACCGGCCGCTGCGCAGAAACACTCCCAGTGTCTGGTCGGGTGCCGACGGATCCGTGTTGTCGAGCAGAGCGCGGGCACGGCGATGGAAGCGCTTGACCTCCATCAACATCGACAGAAAGCTGCCGTTGACAAGGAGCCCCGGCGTCGGGAGAACGCCGCGCAACCCTTGGCCTCCCGAGTACTCGAGACCGCAACCCCCACACCTGACCGACATACTCATGTCGGATTCCTGCGTAGGCACATCGAGTTCTGCGAACAATCGCAACAATGTCGGATAGGTGCGATCGTTGTGAACGATGAACCCCGTGTCGATGGCGAGGCTTCGCCCTTCCGGGTCGGTGACCGAATGGGTGTCCGCGTGCCCGCCGAGCCGTGAATCCGCTTCGTAGAGGGTGACGTCACTGTCCTTACTGAGCACCCACGCCGCTGTCAGACCTGCGACACCACTACCGACGACGGCCACCTTGCGCTTGTCGGAACTCATCGTCGTTCTCCCATCTTTGTTGCGGCTACCCCGCGACTCATTCGTGCGATTGCATCCGCGACGAGGCGATGCCAGGTCGCCGCCCGACGGAGCATGAAGTGGCCTGCGCCGCCGATGCCGATCCATTCAGCGCTCTTACCCGACTTCTGCAGTTCGTCAACTTTCCGACGAGACGCTGCCGGGTCGGTCCACGAGTCGGCCGTGCCGTGGAGCACAACCAGTGGTGTGTCCGAACGCAGATTCACCGACGTTCCATCGGGCCACCACGGCGCCAGCGCAACCACACCGACCACCGCCGGATCGCCACACAGTTCGGCGGCGACCCGTCCGCCCATCGAGTGGCCCAGCAAAATCACCCGAGCTTGTGCATTACGTTTCGTTATCGCGTCGAGTGCGGCTCGAGCGTCAGCGACCGGACTGCGCTCGGCACCGTTCCAACCACGCACCCGATAGCGAGCCTGCACCGCTCTCACACCGGAGCGGCGAAGCTGAGCGGTGAACGGGCGCATCCGAAGGTTGGACAGATGCCAGGCGCGAGCCGGGCGATGGCTCGAGACCTTTCCTCCAGGCAGCACGAGCACCACCAGGTGCTGGTCACCGTCCTGCTGTTGCCGTCGGTTGGGCGTCATGCATGGCATTCGGAGCCGAAAACCATTTGGATGGGGTTCGTAGAATTTCTTTTGTGAATCGTGAAGCACTCGTCGGTGACGTCCTCGACGCCATGGACGCCAACTTGGTTTCCCATGCCTGCCACCTGCATGAACACTTGCCGACTGCATCGGTCACGGTCACTGCGGACGTTGTCGTCGCAGACAGCGGCCTCGCCGACGACACTTTCAACATCATCGCTGGTGCTCGCTTCGCCGTACCTGCCGACGGGCCCGAAGATCGGCGACTGATCGACATCCTCGCCTCGATTCGGGCAACCGGACATCCGTTCTCCTGGTGGACCGGACCCCGCGATAATCCCTCTGACCTCGGGGCTCGCCTGTCCGCCCTCGGCTGCGTGCGCTCCGAGGAAGAACGAGCGATGACGGCGGACCTTGACGTCGTCCCTCATCCGACGCCTGTCCCAGAACTCTCCGTTCATCGGGTGACTACTCGTACCCAGCTCGCCGACTATGCCGCCGTGATGGCCGCCAACTGGTCGCCGCCCTCAGCCGCAGTAATTGGATTCTTCGAAGACACCGCTGATGCCGCCCTCGATGAGCGTTCGCGGAGTTCGTTTGTCGTGGGGTACGCGAACTCCCAGCCTGTCGCCGGAGCCGAGGTCCACTTTGCCGCCGGCGTCGTCGGCCTGTATGGCGTCGTCACACTCGAAACGGCTCGCCGACGCGGATTCGGCTCGGCGGTCACCCTTGCCGCACTCGACATCGCCCGCGAGCGAGGTGCCCGAACAGCAGTACTTCAGGCGTCCAGCGACGGCGCACAGCTCTATCGAAACCTCGGCTTCGACGATGTCGGCACCTACGCCGAGTACTCGATCGGCAGCAGTTAGACGTCCCCGCGGGGACGCTTTCACCCCGTATCCGTGAAGGTGTCGGCACCCACATCTACCATCGAACGTACATTCGAAATGATGTCGGACGCGAGCCGGGGGGCAACCATGAACGCAGCATTAACCGAGAACGCAGCACTGATCGATGAAGATACGCAGGGTTCCAACCGAGACGACGTGGATCAGCTCGGCTCGGAAATCTGCGCCCTCGCCGGCCAGATCGCCGCGGCCACGGCTCGATTCCTTACCCTCCTGTCGAAATTCGACGAAGACCGCGGATGGACCGGTCCGGGACGTCACTCGTGCGCCCACTGGTTGTCGTGGAAGTGCGGAATGAGCCTGCACACCGGCCGTGAATACGTTCGCGTCGCCAAAGCGCTCCGACCTTTGCCCGAGATGCGGAAGGCCTTCGAGCAAGGCCGCCTGTCCTACTCGAAGGTTCGCGCCCTCACCCGGGTCACCGCCCTCCAACGAAAAGCAGATGGTTCGGTTCGGATGTGAGGCGCCCGCAGCCCAGATCGATCGTCTCGCCGCAGGTCTGCGTAAAGCAACCGACAACGAATCCGGCAAAACCAAAGCGGTCGAACATCTTCAGGTCCGCTGGCATTGGGACCCGGATACGGGCGAATTTGTCATCAAAGGACGCCTGCCTGCGCAGGACGGCGCCCGAATCCTCGCAGCGTTAGCTGTGGCGGAACGTGAACGCACCCGAATCGCCGCCATCCGCCCCGTCGACGAGAAGGCCGCAAAGAACCCGGTCGGAAATATCGGGCCAGGTCTCGTCGCGATGGCAGAGCTCGCCACCGCCGCAGTCACGGACCGCACGCCCAAGGCCGCCGCGAACGAAGTTGTGTTCTTCCACGAAGCGAACACCGTCCGAGTGCCGAGCGGACCCGCATTGCCTCAAAATGCCGCTGAGGAAGTGCTCTGCAACGCCAAGCTTCGCCTGGGAACGACCAAGGAAGGATGCGTTCTGAATCTAGGTCGGCGGACTCGCGTCGTCAGCGCTAAACAAATGTTGGCATTGAACTACCGCGACGGATGCTGCCGCACACCAGGATGCGGACGGACCCGCTTCCTGCACGCACATCACGTGAAATTCTGGGGACGCGGCGGCAATACGGACTTGGACAATTTGATCATGCTTTGCGGTACCTGCCACCGCGCGCTGCACGACGGCAAGTTCACGATCTCTGCACTCGGCGAGCAGAAGTTCGAGTTCCACTACGCCAATGGAGACGTCATCGACACAGCACCGCCAACAGAGGGGTTCGCCGATGACCTATTGCGCGGAGACGTACCCGACGACGCGATCGTGCCGGCGTGGAGCGGGGAGCCCCTCCACCTCGATCACGCGGTCAGCGTCATCCTCGACGGCTGGGCCGCGTGAGCAAACATTGGTCTAGTCCAATCTGAATCCGTCGTGAACAATCGGACAACCCTCGCATTCAGGTAGTGCAATTGGTCTAGTCCTATCGCAATATCTTTAGCGTGACCAAGAAAATCGCACGCACCTCAGCCGCTATCACACTCCTCCTCGCCGGCGCTGTTGCTGCCGGAACTGCAACTGCTGCAGCAATTCCCGGATCGTCCGACCTCAATCCGTCGGCCGCCGAGAAGACAGTTGTCATCGGCCTCGACGGCACCATGCTCAGCCACATCAAGACCGCCGACGCTCCCCGTCTCCAGAAGCTGATCGCCGAAGGAACCAGCGGAGAATCTTCCATCCTCGGCCACACCACCATCTCCGGACCGTCGTGGTCGACCATCCTGACCGGAGTCTGGGACACCAAGCACGGTGTCAAGGACAACACGTACGCAGGCGCCCGCTTCGACCTCTACCCGAGCGTGTTCACACGGTTGGAAACAGCACAGCCCTCTCTGCTCACCGAGTCGATCTCCACCTGGGGAGGCATCGACAACATCGCATCCAGCGGCACGCCGAAAGCCGACGTTGTCGTCACCACTGCCGATGCAGGTTCCGGAGCGGCCACCGATGCTGCGACCGCTGACGCCGTCGCCCGCGACATCACCGACAAGGGACCTGACCTGATCTTCACCCAACTCGATCAGGTGGACGGCGCGGGGCACAGCGGCGGCACCAACGGCGCTGCGTACGAAGAGTCCATTGCCTCGGTCGACGCTCAGGTGGGCAAGATTGTCGATGCCGTTGATCAACGCGCCGCGAAGACCGGTGAGAAGTGGACGGTTCTGGTCACTGCGGATCACGGCCACAAGCCTGCTGGAGGGCACGGTGGCCAGACGCCGGCGGAAGCAACGACATTCGTCATTGCACGCGGTGCGGGATACGCGGCCGGCAAGACCACCGACGCGTACACGATCGCCGACATCACACCGACCATCCTCCAAAGCCTGGGCGTTGCATTGCCTGCCGATCTGGACGGTAAGCCGCTGGCCAAGGAAGCTCCCGGCTTCGTCGGCTCGGTCGACCTGGGATTCTTCGGCTCCTGATCGTAAAAGGTCGCGGGCGCTCAGCAGAGTGCCGCAGCAAGACCGCAAAAAGGTCGGGCCGGAGAGCGTGTGCTCTCCGGCCCGACCTGTTGTGGAGCTGCCGGGAATTGAACCCGGGTCCTACGTTGAATCGCTAGGGCTTCTCCGTGTGCAGTTCGCTAAGTCTCTACTTGGATCTCCCAGTCTCGCGAACAAGCCAGGATGACGATCCCAGTCACTGTTTGATGTCCCATTCGACTCCGTGACCGAGCCGAACAGTAAAGCCCTCTAGCTGATGCCAGGAACCGGGTCGAGGGCAACCCCGGGCTGACAGACACGCTTCGCTACTTAGGCAGCGAGAGCGTAGTCGCGCTGATTGGAATCGGCGCTTATAGGTTTGCAGCGACGCTTACGGTGGTCTCTTGCCTGCACCGACACGCTTCCCCTAACTCAACACACGCAGTCGAAACCGTTCAGCCCCGTGTGTGCCCCGCGTCTTTCGTGGGGCTATTCACTATAACGCGCCGAAGTTCGGAAGTCATACCAATTAATCGGCGGCACTTTCCGTGTCCCTCGCCGCAGCTGATTCCCTGATAGCTGCGGTCTCACGCTCTGCAGCACCGGTGATGTTGGTGATCATCCCCTGGAAGACAACTCCGTGGAAAGGCAGGATCGAGTACCAGTACGCCCGGCCGGCGAGCCCGCGAGGGAAGAAGACCGCACGCTGATCGAGATGCGAACCCACCGGCCGTCCATCCGCACCCGCCGGACCTTCCGACACTCGCAACTCCAACCATGCTCCGCCCGGGACCTTCATCTCGGCGCGCAATCGGAGCAACTTGCCTCGATCGATTTCTTCGACCCGCCAGAAGTCCAGGGCTTCACCGGTGTTGAGCCGACGTGGATCCCGCCTACCCCGGCGCAGTCCGACCCCGCCGACCGCGCGGTCCATCCACCCCCGGATGGCCCACGCCAAAGGGAATGAATACCAACCATTCTCGCCGCCGATCGACTCGACGACCGACCAGAGGGTCTTCGGATCCGCAGCACAGTCACGTTCGCGGTGGTCTACGTAAACTGCCTCCCCTGCCCAGTCCGGGTCGGACGGAAGAGGATCGGACGGCGCTCCCGCGATCGTCGCGCCGGACCACGCCGTCTCCACCTCACCGGTCTCGATCTTGCGAAGCGCCAAACGCACAGCTTCCCGGTACGGTGTGAGGCCACCGGCCGGAGGCGGGATGAAGTCGTCGATGTCGTGGTTGTGCATCACCGCGTCGTTCTGCAGTGATTCGATCAGTGGCATCGCCAAGCCCCGCGGGATCGGCGTGACCAATCCCACCCAGTGACCTGCCAGACGCGGGGTGAGGACGGGCAAGACGAGGATGCGTCTGCGTACCAATCCTGCGACGTCGGCGTAGGTGTTCATCATCTCGCCGTACTGCATGACATCGGGCCCACCGATGTCGAAGGCGCGGTTGACCTCCGGTGTTGTCGCCGCGGCTGCGATCAAATAGTGGAGTACGTCACGCACCGCGATCGGCTGAATGTTGTTGTGCACCCACTTGGGTGTGGTCATCACCGGAAGTCGATTGGTCAAGTGGCGCACCATTTCGAAGGACGCCGAACCCGATCCGATCACCACCCCAGCTTGAAATACAACTGTCGGAACCTCGGAGTCGAGGAGGATCCGACCGACTTCGAGCCGAGACTGCAAGTGAGTCGACAACTCTCGGTCGGACGGATGAAGCCCGCCCAGGTACACGATCCGGCGCACCCCCGCATCGCGGGCAGCGGCGGCGACGTTCTCCGCGCTTCGCTTGTCGATATCCGAGAACGACCCTCCACCGCCCATGGCGTGAACGAGGTAGTAGACCACGTCGATATCGTCGAAAACACCTGAGAGGGAGGCACTGTCGGTCAGATCCCCACGCTTGATCTCCACGGAATCATGCCAGGGAACATCGCGTAGTTTCTCCGGGCTGCGCACCACAACTCGAACTCGATGGCCCTCTTCGACCAGGCGAGGGGCAAGACGTCCGCCGATGTATCCGGTCGCACCCGTGATCAACACTCTCACTGCGTCCATCACCCCACGCTACGCACAATTCAACTGCGAAGCGCCAGTGCAACCTCGAGGTCGTCGTTGGTCAACATCATGTTGATCCCCGCTCCAGCCTTCGCCCCGGCGGCTGCGGCCATGATGACCTGGGCACCCGGGTCGACGACGTTGCCCGCAGCGAACACGCCGGGCACGCTCGTCGCCCCCATCATGTCGACTGTGACGAAATCGCCCATCATCGTCTCAGCGCGCTGCGCGCCGAATGCGCGCAAGATCGCATCGTTGGGGTCCATCGTGAGAGCGCCACCGACAAAGACCGCCGAACGCGCGACCACAGTGCCGTCGGCCAACCGCACGCCCACCAACCGATCATCCTCGACGACAGGACCAGCGACCTCACCCTCGACTATCGAAATATCGCGAACTGCAAGCTTTTCCCGATCTTCGGAACTCAGTTCGGTGATTCGATGGAGGAAGAGAACTACGTCGTCGGACCACTGGCGAACCATGAGGGCCTGGTGCATCGCAAATTCCGCGCTCTTGGCGATCACGCCAAGCGGCTGATCGCGCACGCTGTACCCGTGGCAGTACGGGCAGTGCAACACGTCGCGGCCCCAACGCTCGCCGAAGACTTCGAGTTCGTCCGGCAGGCGGTCCGTCAGACCCGTTGCAACGAGGACCTTGCGCACCTGAATCTTGCTGCCGTCAGCCAGTTCTACCGAGAACTTCTCGCCGTCCCGTGTCACGGAGACAACGGTGCCGTCATGGAACTCGCCGCCGAATTTGCGGACCTCACCTCGGCCGATGGTCAACAATTCGGCGGGGTTCATGCCGTCGCGGGAGAGGAATCCGTTCATGTGATCGGCGGCCGCGTTCCGTGGTGATCCGTTGTCGAAGACGATCACGGACCTGCGTGCCTGACCAAGGATGAGTGCGGCGTTCAGCCCTGCCGCGCCGGCTCCAATTACTGCTACGTCGAATGAGTTCTGCGTCATGAATCCAGAATGACAAGAGATCGCGTTCTTGACAAACACTGTTGCCACTTTGGCAAAATAGATCCATGACCGAAACATCGTTCGAAGCCGTTCTAGCCGGCATCGGCCCTCGCCTACGTGCGTTGCGCCAGCAGTCCGACATGACCCTGGCCGACCTGTCGGAGACCACCGACATCAGCGTAAGCACACTCTCGAGACTCGAATCCGGTACTCGCCGAGCCAACTTGGAGTTGCTGCTGCCGATCGCCAAGGCACACGGCGTCCCGTTGGACGACCTGGTGAACAGCAAGATCAAGGACCCCCGCGTTCGAGAAGAACCGCGAACGGTCGGATGTATGACGGTCATTCCGCTGACCAGTCAGCCCGGCAACCTCCAGGCCTACAAGATGATCATCTCCCCCACCGACGACGATCGCGAACCGGGATCCCACGAGGGCTACGAGTGGGTCTACGTTCTGTCCGGGCGCATCCGACTCCAACTCGGCGACCGAGATTTCATCATGGGGGCAGGTGAGGCCGCCGAGTTCGACACCCACATTCCGCACCGCATCAGCGCTGCCGACAGCCGACCTGCGGAGGCGATCAGTCTCTTCGGGAAACAGGGCGAGCGTGTTCACCTACGCGCAGCGCCGGCCGACAGACGCGGCTGAAACACTAGGACTGAAAACGCTGGAACTCGAAAGAATCTAGGCGCCCGCGACGGCAATCATGCCGACTGCCGCCAGCGCCAACAGCATTCCCGCTTGTTGCACGCGGCTTACCCGCTCGCCCAACATCACCATGGCGAGCAGAACCGTCGCAGCCGGATACAGCGAACCGATCACGCTGACCAGTGAGAGCATTCCGCCTTGGAAGGCGTAGATCATCGTCCCGTTCGCGACGACGTCGAGGACGCTGACGTACACCGCGAGTTTGAGTGGCTCGCCTCGTGGGAGAACGAAGTGACCGGCCGCCAGCGCGACCAACCACACCACGACGGTCGCGGCGCCGCGAGATACGGCCAACGCCCACAGTCCGCTGCCCTCGCCGATCTGGTGAAGTGCGATGAACGAGAGAGCAAATGCGCCGCCGCTTCCGACGGTCAGAAGCGCCACTTGCCTGGTGAAGCGGAGAGTGATTCCGCCGGCGACCTCACCCGCGGTGTCGTCAGGCGACTCGCGGCTGACCAGGACGACGGCGACCAGCGCGACGGCAATACCCAGGTACGCGATCAACCCCGGCCGCTCACCGAATGCGAATCCGACGAGGACCGGAATACCCGCCACCAGAACAGCTGTCAGCGGCGAGACCACCGACATGGGGCCAGTTGCCAGCGCGAGATAGAACCACCACACCGCCAGACCACTCGTGACGCCCGCGATCGCGCCCCAGATCAAACCGTTCAGCGTCAGCGTCCCGGAAACGAAAGGTGCTGCGATCAGAACGATGACGAGCGAGAGCGGATACGAGACGATCACCACACGCAGTGCGGCAACTCGTCGTGATGCAACTCCCCCGACGAAGTCGCTGACTCCGTAGGCAACTGCCGCCACGAGGGCAAGCAGGATGGAGGTCAGCGCATGCCCTTGATACGACGACCGAGCTCGCGAGTCACCTCGCGCTCGGCGGTCCGCTTGGCCATGTCCTGGCGCTTGTCGTAGTCCTGCTTACCCTTTGCCAGCGCGAGTTCGACCTTGACCTTGCCGTCGTTGAAGTACATCGACAGCGGAACCAGTGTCTGGTTTCCCTCGCGGGTCTTGCCGACGAGGTGCTCGATCTCACGCTTGTGCAGCAGGAGCTTTCGGGTGCGACGCGGTGAGTGGTTGTTCCACGTGCCTTGCGTGTACTCCGGAATGTGCAACGAGCGCAACCACACTTCGCCGTTGTCCACGGTGGCGAATGCATCAACGAGCGACGCCTTGCCTTCACGCAGACTCTTGACCTCGGTCCCGACGAGCGCGATACCGGCCTCGTAGGTGTCGATGATCGTGTAGTTGTGGCGTGCTTTGCGATTGGTCGCAATGACCTTGCGGCCCTTTTCCTTCACTGTCCGGGCCTCTCAGTCCGCTGTCTTGCTGTCGAATGGTTCTTGCTGTTCCAGCATAGAAGCTCGTGCAAACCGATTATTCGCGGACGTACAGACGCAGTGTCACGTACGCCGTCACCGCGGCCATTCCGACGCCGGCAAGTACGAGGATCGGCGAGACGAACAGCACGTCACTGTTGGAGATCCGCGCCACGATATTGGCTTCGTAGACATCGGACAGGACCCCGTCGATGAAGACGTTCTTCGCCGTGAACAGTCCGGCAATGGCGAGCACCGCACCGATCAAGGCCGCCACGACGGCTTCGAGGAGGAACGGAAGCTGGGTGTACCACCGCGTCGCGCCGACCAACCGCATGATGTTGACCTCGGTACGACGCGTGAACGCGGCGATCTGGACCATGTTGGCGATCAGCAGGATGGCCGCGATCGCCTGGACGATCGCGATCGCGAACGCTGCGTTGCGCACTCCACCGAGCACACTGAACAGTCGGTCCACCAACTCGCGCTGATTGAGCACACTCTCGACGCCGGGCCTCGAACCGAAGGTGTCGTTGATGACGCCGAACCGCTCCGGGTCACTGAGCTTGACCTTGAACGACGCCGGGAAGCTGTCCGGGCTCACCAGCGCTGCCAGCTCGGGCTGGTCCTTGAACACGCGCTCGGTGGCGTCCTTCACGGCGTCTTCGCGGTTGAGGTACTGAACCGCGACGACGGACGGAGTCTGCTCGAGTTCCTTGCGCAACGAACTGCAGATCTCCTGCTCGCAACCGGGATCAGCCGAAGAGATGTCGTCGGTCAGGAAGATCTGCACCTCGACGCGTTCGAGGAAGATCTGCTGGGTCTTGCCTGCCATCTGCACGACCAGCAGACCACCGCCGAAGAGACCGAGGGAGATCGCCGTCGTCAAGATCATGGCGATGGTCATCGTGATGTTGCGGCGTAGGCCGGTCAGTACTTCGCTGAAAATAAAGCTGGCGCGCATCGGGGAATCCGATTCCTTTTCGAGAGGCCGGTTGTTTCACGACAACCGGTGGGCGTACGGGACGTGTGGTCGTAGTCGGCGCTACCTGCCGACGCCGTACACACCCCGCGCTTCGTCTCTGGTCACCTTGCCGAGATCGAGTTCGATGACGCGTCGACGCATGGAGTCGACGATGTGGTGATCGTGGGTCGCCATCACGACGGTGGTGCCTGTGCGGTTGATCCGCTCGAGCAGCAACATGATGTCCTGGCTCGTTTCGGGGTCCAGGTTGCCGGTGGGCTCGTCGGCGAGCAGCACGAGCGGGCGGTTCACGAATGCGCGGGCGATGGCGACGCGCTGCTGCTCACCGCCGGAGAGTTCGGTGGGCAGTCGATCGGCTTTGCCGGCCAGACCGACCATGTCGAGAACCTCGGGCACAGTGCGCGCGATGACGTTGCGGGGTTTGCCGATGACTTCCAACGCAAAGGCGACGTTCTCGGACACCGTCTTCTGCTGAAGCAGGCGGAAGTCCTGGAAAACACAACCCATGCTTTGGCGAAGCTTCGGCACGCGGCGGGCCGCCAACTTGTTGACGTGGAAATCCGCGACCTCGATGTCACCGGACGTGGGCGACTCCATCTTGAGCAGCAACCGCATGAACGTCGACTTGCCAGAGCCGGAGGGGCCGATGAGGAAGACGAACTCCCCCTTCTCCACCTCCACGCTGACTTTGTCGAGCGCCGGCCTGGTGGAGGCCTTGTAGGACTTCGACACATTCTTCATGCTGATCACAACTAGCCAGTCTAGCCGTTATCTAACGGTGACCTTGGCGCCACGCGCGAGCACCCTCGTCCTTATCCGGTACCGGTGGTCGCAGGTGACTGTGGCACCGACGTCGGTGCCTGCATTGCCGCGCCAGGTTGCGGGACGGTCGTCGTCGCAGGAGTCGTCGGCACTGTGGTCGCAGACTGTTCGGCGTTTCCCGGAGCAGGCGCTGGACCAGAAGTCGGCGTCGGAGAACCGGAGCTGCCCGTACTCGATTCCGAGGACGGAGCCTCGGAGGTGGTCGTCTGCTCGGTCGAGGACGGCACGGGGGTCGTCGTCGACGGTTGTTTGACCGAAGGCGCGACGTACGGCTCGGTCTGCGACGTGTCGACGCTCGGCGGCGGGTTTGCTGCCGTTTCTTCCGGATTGAGGTACGTGTGCAGCAGATACGTGAGGATCCAGGCGACCACGAGAATGAACGTCGAGGTGCGCATCCGGCCACCGAAGATCCGTGACGGAAGCCAGTCCAGGTGAATCAGGCGGTCGAGTCCGCGGCGCGGTTCCTGATCGGTCATTCGCTCGCCTCCTCGGTCCGTGCGGTGTGCAGATCCGGTGACACCGTGATCCCCTGACGTCGCAGTGCCGCGGCGACGCGGACACGAAGTGCTCGCCCGACCTGGAATTGTTTGCCAGGCAGCGTGCGCGCAACCATCCGCACGTTGACCTGATCGACCTCGAGGCTTTCGACGCCCATGACAGTGGGCTCGTCGAGCAGCAGTTTCTTGAGTCCACGGTCAGCCATCGCGTCGACTCCGACCTGACGAAGTACCTCGTTGACCCGGGTGAGGTCGGCAGTCGCCGGAACCGGAACGTCGATGACGGCGCGTGCCCAGTCCTTGGACAGGTTGGTCGCTTTCACGATCTGGCCGTTGGGAACGGTGATGACCTCGCCGTCGGAGTTTCTCATCCGCGTCACGCGCAGGGTCACGTCCTCGATGACACCTTCGGCGTCGTCGGAGGAGCCGGTGATTGCAAGCCGGACGGTGTCACCGAAGCCGTACTGGCGTTCGGTGATGATGAAGAAACCGGCAAGAATGTCCTGCACGACGCGCTGTGCACCGAAACCGAGCGCCGCACCGAGCACAGTCGCCGGCGCCACCAGACTTCCGATCGGCAAGTTCAGTTGGTCGAGAACCTTCAGCGTCGCGATCACGTAGATGAACGTGATGACCACCCAGGTGATGACCTGCGCGACCGAGTGGCGATGCTTGGTCGCCTCGGAGCGAACCAGCGCATCGCCCAACTGATAGTTGGAGTCGATCTGGTCGGTGACCTTGTTGCCGCCCCAACTGACCAACCGGGCGAGAATCATCGCGCCGAGCACGGTCATGAGGACGGACAAACCGGTGGTTTGAAGCCAATCGAGCAGGTTCTGCCCAGGTCGAAGTAAAGTCATCGTGCCTTTCGGTATCCGAACGCTATGCGGACTGGTTCTCGCTCATGCGCCAGCGGATGCCGGCCTCGAGGAACCCGTCGATGTCGCCGTCGAGCACTGCCGACGGGTTGTTGACCTCGTACTCGGTACGCAGGTCCTTGACCATCTGGTACGGATGCAGAACGTAGGAACGCATCTGGTTGCCCCACGAGCTGCCGCTGTCGCCCTTGAGCGCATCCATCTCGGCGCGCTCTTCCTGACGCTTGACCGCGAGCAGCTTGGCCTGCAGGACGCGCATCGCCGACACCTTGTTCTGGAGCTGCGACTTCTCGTTCTGACAGGTGACGACGATTCCCGTCGGGATGTGTGTGAGTCGAACGGCGGAGTCAGTGGTGTTCACGGACTGACCACCCGGACCGGACGAGCGGTAGACGTCGACGCGGATGTCGTTCTCGTTGATCTCGATGTGGTCGGTCGTCTCGACGACCGGCAGGACCTCGACCTCGGCGAACGACGTCTGGCGACGCCCCTGGTTGTCGAACGGGCTGATTCGGACGAGCCGGTGGGTGCCCATCTCGACGGACAGCGTTCCGTAGGTGTACGGGCCCTTGATCGCGAACGTCGCGCTCTTGAGTCCGGCTTCTTCGGCGTACGACGTGTCGTAGACCTCGACGCCGTAGTCGTGCTTCTCTGCCCAGCGGATGTACATACGCATCAGCATCTCGGCCCAGTCTGCGGCGTCGATTCCGCCGGCGCCGGAGCGGATGTTGATGAGTGCGTCGCGCTCGTCGTACTCGCCCGACAGCATGGTCTTGACTTCCATCGCCGCGATGTCGTCACGCAGGCTCGCCCGCTCGGCGTCGGCATCGGCCACCGCGTCGGGGCCTTCGTCTTCTGCCAGTTCGTAGAGGATCGGCATCTCGTCGAGCCGCTCGCGCAGTGCAACGATGCGGCGAAGCTCCGCCTGGGCGTGGGAGAGCTGGCTGGTGACCTGCTGGGCGTGTTCCTGGTCGTTCCACAGACCGGGGTCGGCCGCCTGGTGCTCGAGCTCGTCGATGCGTCGGCGCAGCTCCTCGACGTCCACAACCGATTCGCAGGTGCGAAGGGTGGTGTCGAGGGCGTTCAGGTCTGCAATTACGTCGGGATGCACGGTTCTCAAGGCTACCGGGTGCCGACCTGGGCTCTGCTGTGCGTCACCCTGTCCGCTCCCCCGTGCGTCACCTATTGGGATCACCGCGACTGGAAGCCTTGCCAACCAGGGTCCGAGGGAACCTACTGGAGTGATGACTGTCACCGACGAATACCTGCAGAACAACGCCGCCTACGCCGAGCAGTTCACCGGTCCGCTCCCCCTCCCACCCAGCAAGCACGTTGCCGTTCTCGCCTGCATGGACGCCCGCATCGACGTCTATCGGGTGCTGGGGATCCAGGAAGGTGAATCGCACGTCATCCGCAATGCGGGTGGAGTCGTCACCGACGACGAGATCCGATCCCTCGCCATCAGCCAGCGTCTGCTGGGAACTACCGAGATCATCCTCATCCACCACACCGACTGCGGAATGCTGACGTTCACCGACGACGACTTCAAGCGATCCATCCAGGACGAGATCGGCATCAAACCCAACTGGGCTGCCGAATCGTTCCCCGACATCGACGAGGACGTCCGTCAGTCGTTGAAGCGCATCGAGAACAGTCCGTTCGTCACCGCGACGACCTCCCTACGCGGATTCGTCTTCGACGTCGCCACCGGAAAGCTGAACGAAGTCCTCCCCGTTTGAGCCGGTAGGTTGTGTACCCGTGACCGATCGCGCATCCGACCTCGCACTCGCCCTCCGTATCGCCGACGAGGCTGACGCGATCACTCGCGCCCGCTTCGGTGCGCTCGATCTTCGAGTCGACGACAAGCCGGACCTCACCCCCGTCTCGGACGCCGACCTCGCTGTCGAGCGGGCAGTGCGCGCGACACTCGGTGAGCACCGACCGGAGGATTCCGTACTGGGCGAAGAATTCGGCG
The DNA here is from genome assembly GCF_003797745.1 of Rhodococcus sp. WS1. NCBI lineage: Bacteria > Bacillati > Actinomycetota > Actinomycetes > Mycobacteriales > Nocardiaceae > Rhodococcus > Rhodococcus sp. WS1. The sequence goes on from NZ_RKLZ01000001.1 coordinate 957,947, forward strand.
GCGACGCAGTCTTCGAGGGCAGGCAGTGGGTGGTCGACCCCATCGACGGGACCAAGAACTTCGTCCGCAACGTACCGGTGTGGGCCACGCTGATCAGCTTGCTCGAGGACGGCGTCCCCGTTATCGGCGTCGTGAGCGCACCCGCCCTGAATCGGCGATGGTGGGCTGCAACAGGTTTGGGCGCACATACGTCCTTCGGGGACAGTGATGCGCGGGCGATCCAGGTATCCGCCGTCGATCGCAGCGAATCGGCGAGCCTGAGCTTCTCGAGCCTCTCGGGGTGGAAGGACCGCGGAATTCGCGATCAGTTCGTCGAACTCACCGACCACGTATGGCGCGTGCGCGGTTACGGAGACTTCTTCTCCTACTGCCTCGTGGCCGAAGGCGCCGTCGACATTGCTGCCGAACCCGAGGTTTCCCTGTGGGATCTGGCAGCGCTCGACGTATTGGTCCGTGAGGCCGGCGGCGCGTTCACCGATCTGGACGGCGGCGCAGGTCCGCACGGCGGCAGCGCGGTCGCCACCAACGGACTGCTGCACGAAGACGTTCTGGCCCGCCTGCGGTAACCACCCGCATACCAGAACATCCCACCCGCCGCAAGGGTCCGAGGGAGGAGTTCCGACAGGCCCGTCGGCAGGATTCGGCACGACATCTCGGCCCGTTGACTGGAAGTAGTTGATCACGCACTACTTCCAGGAGAACGATGAACCGGATTTCCAGGCGCACGATTCTGTTCGGTCTGGCCGCAGCGCCCCTCGGGCTCGCGGTGGGCTGCGGCGCCGACCCGGCAGCGAAGAACGCCACGTCGACGGTGGCCGGAACTTCGCGTCCGCTACCGATTCCGCCGCTTGCCGAATCCACCGTCGACGACGCAGGTGTTCGCCACTTCACACTTCGTGCCGGTACCGGAACCACCGAGATCGTCGCGGGAAAACTCACCGACACTTGGGGTTTCAACGGATCCATTCTGGGGCCCACCGTCCGCGCCGAGCGCGGAGAATCTGTCGCATTCACGATCGACAACACACTGGCAGAGCCCACGACCGTCCATTGGCACGGCATGCATCTGCCCGCCAGATACGACGGTGGGCCGCACCAGACCATCGAAGCCGGCGGACGCTGGGAACCGGCGTGGACGATTGGTCAGCCGGCGTCGACGCTGTGGTATCACCCACACCCGCACGGATCCACCGAACGGCACGTGCAGCGCGGTCTTGCCGGACTGTTCCTGATCGACGATGCCGACACGCGGGCGTTGGACATCCCCAAAACCTATGGTGTCGACGATGTTCCGCTGATAATCCAGGATCGTCGATTCCTCGCCGACGGCAGCTTCGACGAATCAGATCCGACCGACATCGGCCTGCTCGGCGACACGATCGTCACCAACGGCATCTCCGACGCCTACCTCGACGTCACCACCGGGGTCGTCCGGTTGCGCATCCTGAACGGCTCTTCCGGCCGTCTCTACAACCTGGGGTTCCCCGACGACCGCACGTTCGATCTGATTGCCACCGACGGCGGACTGCTCGAATCACCGATTGCGATCAAGCGGATTCAGCTCAGCCCCGGCGAACGAGCCGAGATCGTGGTTCGCGTCGACCCCGGTGCGACCACCACACTGGTGTCGTTCCCGATCGAGGACGGCGGTGGCGTGAGTTCCTCCGACGCCGAGAACTTCGGCATGAACGACCGCTTCGACATCATCGAGCTGCGGGGGGTTGCCAGCCGTGCGTCACGGTCGACTCTCCCGGCGCAGTTGGCCGTACTGCCGCGTCTCGATCCGTCGAAGGCAAGCGTTTCCCGAACCTTCGATCTGCAGTGGTACATGATCAACGGGCAACGAATGGACATGAACCGCATCGACTTCGAGGCCGAGATCGGCGCGACCGAGGTGTGGACGATCACCAACAAGGACAACTGGCCACACAATTTCCATGTCCACGACGTACAGTTCCAGATCCTCGACGTCGACGGTCGCACTCCCCCGCCGCACTTGCGCGGACTCAAGGACACCGTCTACACACCGCCGGGCAGCAGGGTTCGCGTCGCACTGCAGTGGTCCGAGTACACCGATCCCACGTTCCCGTACATGTTCCACTGCCACCTGCTGATGCACGAGGACCAAGGGATGATGGGCCAATTCCTCGTCCTCGAACCGGGACAGAAGGCGGCTCCGATGCAGATGGACATGCCGATGGACATGCCGATGCCTGGTTCGCACTCCGGTCACTGAAAGTTCTGCAAGTGGTACACAGCGAGGCGAACCCGATTGTCGCAACCGGTCTTCGACATCAGGTTCGCCACGTGTGTCTTCACCGTGGTCACACCCAGATGCAGCGTGTCCGCGATCTCCTGATTGCTCTTCCCTTCTGCCACCAGTGCGAGGACCTGCGATTCGCGATCGGTCAGCGGAACCCTCTCTGTCACCGCAGTGTCTGCGATACCACCGATCACCGCTCGATCCACAACGCGGCGGAGAAGTTCCGGAGTGAACACCATCTCGCCCTCGGCGACCCGCCGAATGGCGCCGAGCAGCTCGGCGGGTTCGGTATCCTTGACGAAGAACCCCGAAGCCCCCGCGGCTAGTGCGGGATACAGATGATCGTCGTCGTCGAAGGTGGTCAGCACGAGAATGCGTGCTCGACGACCGGCCTTGACGATCTGCTGCGTGGCACCGATCCCGTCCAGCCCGGGCATTCTCAAGTCCATCAGAATCACGTCGGGATCCAATTCGGCAGCGAGTGCTACCGCCTCGACGCCGTTCGACGCCTCACCGGCCACGGTCATGTCCTCGGCTGCAGCGCACAGCATCCGCAAACCGGCGCGCACCAGTCGCTGGTCGTCGACGATCAGCACGCTGATCACGAGACACCGCCCGAGACAACCAGTGGAATACTCACGTGCACTTCCCATTTCCCGTCACTGTTCGTGCCGGCGGTCATCTCGCCGCCGACCAACTCCGCGCGCTCCTGCATTCCCACCAGGCCATGACCTGCATTCCGGGGCGATCCCTCGACGTCGTTGACAACCCTGACATGCACCCGGTTGTCATCGCGACCGACCGAGACCGATACCAGCCCCTTCTTGTCGCCATGCTTCATGACGTTGGTCAGTGATTCCTGAATCACCCGCAACAACGTCAGCCTCCCGATCGCATCGAGATCGGCTGCGCCTGACTCGGCATTCCCCTGCGTGTCGAAGACCGACTGCACCTCGAAACCCGCCGCACGCACACGATCTATCGCCGCCCCGATTTCCGCGTCGACGGCATCCGGCTCGACCAGAGCGACCTCACCGAGCGAAGGATCACGAAGTGCGACCAGAAGCCGACGGATATCGGCCAACGCATCCGACGCCGTCGCACGCACATCCGCGAGGACCTCACGCACGGCCTCGTCCTGGGGCGCCAAGACATGTTGAGCCACGCCGATTCTCAGGACGATCGATGCCATGTGGTGTGCAACCAGGTCGTGCAGTTCGCGGGCGAGCGCACTGCGCTCCGCAGCGCGGGTCTGCGCAAGATTGTTCGCGGCCAATTCACGCTGCGAGCGCAGATACAGTCCGAGTAGCAGTGGCAACCCCACGTACGCAAGCACTTTCACAGCCGTGGTGACCGAGAAGAATGCTTCGTGAGATTCGAACCAGATCCCCGCGAGCACCGAACCGCACCATCCTGCTGCCGATACGGCAACCATTTCTCTGCGCTCGGCCCGCATCGTGACGTCGACGACGGCGACAGCCCCGAGATACGGAACAAGTTCGGACAGCCCCCAGGCGTCGGCGACGAACATCGGAACGGCGAGCGCCGAGATGGCCAGGGACGCGAAGACCGGCCATCGACGGCCGGCGACGAAGGCGAGCGCCGACAGCATCGACAGCATCCAGTAGGTGACGGGAACTCGATACTCCCCCGGATACGTGCTGGCGATCAACAGGCACGGGACCACCACCAACGGCGCGTAGCGCATATATCGCTGTATCCGATCTGGCACCTCTGTCCGGCTCACCCCTCGAGCCTATGACGCGCATCATTTCGCGGTTTCTCGACAACAGACCTTACTGATGAGTAAGATAAAAATCGTCCAACGCCCCAACACCGAGAAACAGCTGGTGATCATGACCAAGCAAGACAGTGTTGCCCCCGACAAGAGCGCTCAGCGCAGCGAATCGGGCGCGCAGCGCGGCGGCGCCAAGGGTGCGCCCCGCGACACGTCCGCCGTCGGCCTGAACCCGATCAAACGCGACGCCATGGGCGCAGCCATGCGTGTGCTTACCAAGATCACCGGTTCGGAACTGGCCGAGAAGTTCAATCTGCGTCAGACCATCGATCGCGTGACCTACGAGGGCACCAAGACGGGCTTCAAAACCCTGGGTGCCGCCACTCGAGGATTCCAGAAGGTCTCGGGCAACGGTGCACCCAAGCGCCTGCCCGACAACCCGAGCAAGAACGCCGACTACTTCGATCTCACCCCGGACGACGACCAGAAGATGATCGTCGAGACGGTGCGTGAGTTCGCGGCCGAAATCCTGCGTCCCGCGGCCTACGACGCCGACGGCGCAGCTCAGGCCCCCGCCGATCTCTCCAAGCGCGCGGCCGAGCTCGGTATCACGCTGATCAACGTTCCCGAAGAACTCGACGGAGCAGCCGCCGATCGCGGCGCAGTCACCAATTCTCTTGTTGCCGAGGCACTTGCGCACGGAGACATGGGACTTGCACTTCCGATCCTCGCACCGAGCGGTGTTGCAGTTGCACTGACGCAGTGGGGCACCGACGCGCAGCAGAAGACCTACCTTCCGGCCTTCACCGGCGAGCAGGTCCCCGGCGCAGCAGTGGTGGTCAACGAACCACGCGCACTGTTCGATCCGTTTGCCCTGCAGACCAAGGCAGTGCGCTCCCCCAGCGGCTACAAGCTCAACGGCGTCAAGAGCTTGGTGCCCGCCGCGGCTACGTCCGAACTCTTCGTCATCGCCGCGGAACTCGACGGCAAGCCGTCCTTCTTCATCGTCGAATCCGACACCAAGGGACTCGTCGTCGAAGCAGATCCCAGCATGGGTCTGCGCGCCGCCGGCCTGGGTCGCCTGATCCTCACCGACGTCGCTGTGTCGGAGTCCGCACTGCTCGGCGACGGTGACGCCGAGCAGCGTAAGGCCGAATACGCCGACGCGATTCGCCTGGCTCGCCTCGGTTGGGCGTCCATGGCCGTCGGCACCAGCCAGGCAGTTCTCGACTACGTGATTCCGTACGTCAACGAGCGCGAAGCGTTCGGCGAGCCGATCAGCCACCGCCAGGCGGTTGCCTTCATGGTCGCCAACATCGGCATCGAACTCGACGGACTGCGTCTGGTCACGCTTCGCGGCGCTTCACGCGCCGAGCAGGGCTTGTCCTTCGCTCGCGAATCCGCTCTGGCCCGGAAGCTGGCTTCCGAGAAGGGCATGCAGATCGGCCTCGACGGTGTGCAACTCCTCGGTGGACACGGGTTCACCAAGGAACACCCGGTCGAGCGCTGGTACCGCGACCTCCGTGCCATCGGCGTTGCCGAGGGCATCGTCCTCATCTGACGCCGCTGAACTTCCAGGAGAACCACGATGATCAACCTCGAACTTCCCAAGAAGCTCAAAGCATCAGCGAACCAGGCACATCAGGTCGCGGCGCAGATCTTCCGACCCATTTCACGTAAGTACGATCTCGCTGAGCACGAGTATCCCGTCGAGCTCGACACCATGGCCGCCATGGTCGAAGGCCTCTCCGATTCCGGTGGAGACATCGGCGGTGCCAGCGGCGGACGGTCCGACGCGAGCGCCAAGGGTGGCAACGCCAACGGCGGCAACATGTCTGCGCTCCTCAACTCGCTCGAAACATCTTGGGGCGACGTCGGACTCATGCTCTCGATCCCCTACCAGGGGCTCGGCAACGCCGCGATCGCCGCAGTGTCCACCGACGAACAGCTCGAACGTTTCGGCAAGGTGTGGGCCTCGATGGCCATCACCGAACCGAGCTTCGGTTCCGACTCCGCCGCAGTGACCACCACCGCCGTTCTCGACGGCGACGAGTGGGTTCTCAACGGCGAGAAGATCTTCGTCACCGCCGGTGAGCGTTCGACGCACATCGTCGTGTGGGCGTCGGTCGACAAGTCGAAGGGCCGAGCGGCCATCAAGTCGTTCGTCGTTCCGCGTGACGCACCGGGCCTGAGCGTTGCTCGCCTCGAGCACAAGCTGGGCATCAAGGCATCCGACACCGCAGTACTCCTGCTCCAGGATTGCCGCATTCCCGCGGACAACATTCTCGGCAGCCCGGAGGTCAACGTCGAGCAGGGCTTTGCCGGCGTCATGCAGACGTTCGACAACACCCGGCCCCTCGTTGCAGCCATGGCCGTCGGCGTCGGACGCGCGGCTCTCGAAGAACTGCGCGGCATCCTGACCGAAGCCGGTGTCGAGATCTCCTACGACACACCGGTCTACAACCAGCATGCAGCTGCAGCCGAGTTCATCCGTTTGGAAGCCGACTGGGAGGCCGCGTACCTGCTGTCTCTGCGCGCGGCGTGGATGGCGGACAACAAGAAGCCGAACTCGCTCGAAGCGTCCATGTCCAAGGCGAAGGCCGGCCGCACCGGCACCGACGTGACGCTCAAGGCAGTCGAGTTGGCCGGAACCTACGGCTACTCGCAGCGCCCGTTGCTCGAGAAGTGGGGCCGCGACTCGAAGATTCTCGACATCTTCGAGGGCACCCAGCAAATCCAGCAGCTGATCGTCGCACGCCGCCTGCTCGGAAAGTCGTCCGCCGAACTCAAGTGACGGTCGAATTGAAGTGACGGTCGCACAGACCCGATCCCGAAACACTCCGCCCCGCCACCTTTCGAGGTGGCGGGGCGGACTGCTCGGTCGCCATCGTGAAACTTCACCACCGAAACCTGATTGCCCATTAGTGTGTAATCAGTCCTACAACGACGCTCGGAAGAGGTTCACGTATGCCCGGATTGGTCACCAAGGTCACTGACACCATCGGCGCGGCGGGGGTCATGTTCCGAGCCGGACTCGTCCCGTTCCCTCGCCTCGATCGCGGGCTCAAATCCATTGCAGCCGTGGACAAGTACGGACCCTTTGCCGGGCCGGTCCATGCACACGCCGAGAACGGCTACGACGCGGTGGCGATCATCGACGAGCGCGGACCCATCACCTATGCCGAGCTCGAGCGTCAGAGCAACGCGTTGGTCCGGGCGTGGCAGGCCGACGGCATCACGTCCGACTCCGTCATGGGTGCGATGTGCCGTAACCATCGAGGCTTGGTCCTGACCATGCTGGCGGCAGCGAAGAACGGAACGAAGCTCGTTCTCATGAACACGGGCTTCGCACGGCCCCAACTCGTGGACGTCGCCGCGCGTGAGAAGGTGGTCGCCTTCGTCTACGACGACGAGTTCGCTGACATCGCCGATGCCTTGCCGGACGACGTCGTCGTCTATCGTTCCTGGCCAGAGGGCACGGCCGCGGACGGTTCCACGGCAGCTACTCTCGACGAGGCCATCGCCGGACGCACCACGTCGTCGGTACCGGCACCCGAGAAGAACGGTGGCTTCGTCCTCCTCACCAGCGGCACAACGGGAACTCCCAAGGGTGCGCCGCGTGGCCACACCTCCCCTCTCGCGTCGGCGCAGTTCCTCGACCGCGTGCCGTTGCGCCGCGGACAGACCATGATGATGGCGGCCCCTGCCTTCCACGGAACCGGCGTTTCGCAGTTCGCTCTCGCGTTGGCGCTCGGCCAGACCGTCGTCATGCATCGAAAGTTCGACCCGGAGAACACGATCAAACTTGTCGCACAATACAAGTGCGACAGTCTGGTCGTGGTCCCGACGATGCTCACTCGCATCATCGACCTCGGTCCCGAAGTGCTGTCCAAGTACGACACGTCGAACCTGAAGATCATCTTCTCGGCAGGTTCGTCACTCTCACCCGACCTGTGCAAACGAGTCACGGCCTCGTTCGGCTACGTCCTCTACAACCTGTACGGATCCACCGAGGTCGCGGTGGCAACAGTCGCGACTCCCGAGGATCTGACCATTGCGCCGGGAACCGCGGGCCGCGCGCCGGTAACCTGTCACGTCGAACTGTTCGACGAGAACAACAAGAAGATCACCACCCCACACACGATCGGCAGAATCTTCGTCGCCAGCGGGCTGAGCTTCGAGGGATACACCGACGGGCGTGACAAGGAACGTATCGACGGACTTCTCTCGACCGGCGACGTCGGACACTTCGACGCCAACGGCCTCCTCTTCGTCGACGGCCGCGACGACGACATGATCGTCTCCGGTGGCGAGAACGTCTACCCGCTCGAAGTCGAGAACCTGCTCGCCGATCGAGAGGACGTCTTGGAAGCGGCAGTCATCGGAGTCGAGGACGCCGACTTCGGGCACCGCCTGCGAGCGTTTGTCGTCGTCGCCCACGGCGCCGACCAGAACTCCGACGAGCTGAAGGATCACGTCCGGTCGAATCTCGCGCGCTACAAGGTTCCCCGCGAGATCGTCTTCATCGACGAACTTCCCCGCAACGCCACCGGAAAGCTGTTGCGCCGCGTCCTGATCGAGATGGAGATCAGCGAAGACTGAGCACAGTCACAAAGCGCTGAGCGTCCGGATCAATTCCGCCTCGTCGACGCGAGTGGAGTGCCCCTCGCGGAGCACGACCTCGCCCGCAACCAACACCGTGTCCACGATCTGACGACTGCCCGTCGTGAGAATGGACGCGCCCGGATCTCGCACCGGGAGGCAACCGAAGTCGCGTTCGAACCGAATCATGGTGAGGTCGGCGGGATCGCCCACGGAGATCCCGCCCGACCTGGCCGGCAGACCGAGTGCTGCGTTCGCACCGCCGGATGCGATGTCGATCATGGCTTCGAAGCCGAGCAGGTCGGCGCGGCCACGCGCGGCTCGCTGCACGTAGGCGCCGGTGCGCAGCGTCTCGAGCATGTCCTGAGTATCGTTGCTGGCTGCGCCGTCCACACCCAACCCCACCGCGATCCCCGCGTCGAGGAAACTCGGGACGGGCGCGATTCCGCTACCGAGGCGCATGTTGCTGACGGGGTTGTACGACACTCCGACGCCGCGCTCCGCCAGCACCTTCTGACCACGGTCGTCGAGTTCGACGCAGTGGACCGCCAGCACCCGGTCCCACAAGAACCCATGGGAATCCAGGTAGTCGACCGCGTTCATGCCCGCGTGTTCCGTACACATCGTGTTGTCGGTCTGCGTCTCGAGCAGGTGAATCGAGACCGTCAGGTCGCGAGCCCGCGCGAACTCACGCACTTCCGACATCCCGTCCGGGGTCAGCGAACGCGGGTTCGGTACCGCGACTGCCACGTCAATGCGGGAACCTGCGACGTCGCGCATCATCTGATCCGTATGTGCGAGAACATCTCCGAGTGGTTGCATGAGCCGCGGATCGAAGCCCCACTTCCTCGTCTTGTCCGCCCGGTCTGCGGTTCCGCGTCCCAGCACCGCACGAATCCCGGTGTCGTGCAACGCCCGGATCACAGCGTCGTGAACCTCGCTGGACGGGTGCGGCCACATGTGTTCGACCAGGGTCGTCGTACCGCTGCGCAATGCCTCCAGCGAGGCTGCGACAGTGGCCGTGTATGCGCGCTCCGGCGTGATCTGAACCGACTCTTCTGCGACCGCGAGTAGCCATTCGAGAAGCGGTGTCCCTTCGGCGATCCCACGCATCAGTGACTGCTGAAGGTGCGTATGGGTGTTGACGAACCCAGGGATCAGATACGCCCCCGATCCGTCCACACTTCCAGGTGTGGCGGTGCCGGTCGACTTCTCGATCGATTCGACCACCCCATTCGAGACGACGACGTCGCGGCCGGTCAGCCATTGCCCGCCGCTGTACAACGTCACGTCCCGGATGATCGCGTCGGTCATGTTCTTGGGCGCGGTAGTCATCGCCAGTTCTCCTGAAAGTGTGTGACGGAACGGATACGGATCAACGCGCGAAGTTCGCGCGTACTCGCTGGTCGATGTAGTCCTCGGCAGTGATCGGCGGGTATTTGCCCGCCGGCCCCTCGATGGTCACGTCGCGGTTCGCCTGAGCGAAGAACGCGAGGCTGTAGCGGGCTCCCCGATAGTCGGTGACTCCGGGACTCTTGACCCGGTGGAAGTTCGACGGCAGGACATCATCACTCCATCTCATCAGCATGTCGCCGATGTTGCAGGTGATCGCTTCCTCGGCCGGCACCACCGACGTCCATTCCTGGGTGTCCATCTCCTTGCCCGGGCACAGTTGCAACCCGCCCTGACCGTCACGCTGGAAAAGCAATGTCAGGCAATCGAAATCGGTGTGCGCTCCGGCACGCCACATCCCTTCGACATCTGCGTCGGCGGCAAGGGGGAAGTAGTGGAGTAGTCGCAGTGTGCTCTGGTAGGTGGCCACCGACGGGTCATGTGCCCTGGTGAAGAAGTCTCGTTCGAATCCCAGCTTCTCGGCGAAGCACGACAACAGGTCCATCGCAATGCCCCAGCACTTGGCTTCGAAGTCCAGGATCGTTTCGCGGAATCCACCCAATTCGTCTGCAGTGGGCCACAGATCACCCATATGCGGGCGGGTCACCTGGTAGGACTCTTTCTGATCAGGTGTTCCGATGGACGGACGCACCTGCGTCATGCTCTCCCAGCCGGAGTTGAAACCCTTCTTGAGCGGGTACTGCGCTTTCACCTCAGTGGGCAGTGCAAAGAATCGCTCGGCCGCCGCGAAAGCCTCGCGGACCTGGTCCAGATCGATTCCGTGATTGACGATTTGGAAGAATCCGATGTCGGTCGCTGCCGACCACAACTCCTCGGCGATCTCGCTGCGCCGGTTCTCGAAATCCGAGAGATCGATTCTTCGGACCTCGCGGTCGGTGGTCTCCGTGCCCAGGCCACCCATGCGGGTCTCGCGGTTGAGTTCTGTCATGTCGTACGTCATTTGCTGTGAGCTCCTTCAGCGGATTCCGATGGACCGATCGGTGAATTTGTCGGTGTAGATCTCTTCAGCAGTCAATGACTGCGGTATCGCCGCACCCCCGGCGTTGAGAATGGGCTTCAGTTCTTCGACGGTGTGAGCGACTCGCGTCATGTCGAACGTGCCGACGGATCCGTCTGCCTCGTTCGCGATCAGGCCTTTCTCTTTCAGGAGCTGGGCACTGAACGCTGCTTCACCCTCGGTGTAGGGAGAGAACGACACGTCCTGCGAGACGACGTCGACAATGGCAGCATTCGCCGCATCCGGCGCAGTGATGTAGTCCGCGGTGGCCTGCTGAATGATCGGAACCAGCTTGCTCAAACACGGCGAGAGTGTCTCGACCTTGTCGGCACGAACGGAAACATTGGACGCGTAGATGTCGAAACCCGAATCTTTCAGCAGGTCATAGGAAACCGGCTTGTCCCACGCCGGCGTCTCCTTCTCGTACGTGTACGGTTCCGAATTCGCGAATCCTTGCTGAGCGATGGTCGGGTCACCGACAAATCGCGAGGGAGCTCCGTCGTAGCTCGTGTCGAGCTGAGACTGCTTCAGTAGTCCTTTCGCCACGAGCCACTGCGGAAAGAGTTGCTCCTTGGAAACGACGACACTCGCGTCGGACTTGCCGATATCGGCAACACTCGTCCAGTCCGGATGAGACTCTTTGTCCCACATGAGGATTGCCGGGCTGTATTTGAGCAATGGCGTGACGGCCACAACGGGCTGACTTGCCGCTGCCGCGATCACCTGATCCCCGTGCACCAAGCCGAGAGTGATGGAATCGTCGACGTACATCTGGGAGCTGACGGATTGGAACCCGATTGCCGGTCCCCCGGCCCGCAAGGTCAGGTCGACTCCGGTGTCCTTCCCTCCGGCGACAAGAGTCCCACTGACGGACTTGTCGTCGGTGTCGACCGAATAGCCGGGACCGAGCATCTCGAAGAGCGCTCCCATATCCGACTGTGGCTGCCATTGGAGTTGAACCACAACGTTTTCCGGACAGAGACCCGCAAGGTTCTGCGCCTCGGCAGCTGGTTCGAGAGATTCGGCTTTCGCCGTCTCAGCCTCACTGGAGCTGCACGCAGTCAATCCGATGGCTGCACACATGGCCAGTGCCGCGCCCGCCGCTCCCACACTTCTGCGATTGGAATGCACCTTGCGATTTGAATACACAGCGTCTCCTTCGTGAAAACAATTGGGATGTGGGCGAACCAAGAAGGGTGATCCGATGAGCACACTCTGCAGCACGTGGATTACATGCAATCGCCTCGTTGTTTCCATCAGGTAACGCGCGCCAGGATTCTCGCTTCACCTGCAATGTCACCTCACATTTACATTCAGCAATCTAAGCGACATACATGCAATTCAAGATAGTTCTTGCATCTTGAAGAACTTTTGCATGCATTACCGAACCGGAGGCTCAGATGGAACTCGCGAACACGATGCAGGATGCCGACGCTCGCAAGCTCACCGCGCCGATGCAGATGGTCTTTTCCGATGTCGTCAAGAAGTTCGATACCGGCACTGTCGCGCTGGACGGCATCGATCTGGACGTGGAGCGAGGAGACTTCGTCGCCGTGGTCGGACCCTCAGGCTGTGGCAAGTCGACTTTGTTGCGCATGGCGGCCGGCCTCGAGCGACCGACCAGTGGTGCGGTTGCCCTCGACACCGAATCAGTTGGTTTCATCTTCCAGGAGCCGACTCTCCTCCCCTGGCGAACCGTGCAGGCCAACGTCGAATTATCGGCTGAACTCGGTGGCGGCGACAAAGCAGCGCGAAAGTTGCGCGCCGACGAGGCAATCCGCGCAGTCGGCCTTGCGGACTTTGCGAAACAACTGCCCAATGCGTTGTCAGGCGGAATGAAGATGCGTGTCTCGTTGGCGCGTGCGCTCACCCTCGCACCCGCTGTGATGCTGCTCGACGAACCTTTTGGTGCGCTCGACGAGATGACACGACTGGAGATGCAGGTAGAGCTCCAAAGGCTCTACACCGACAAAGGGTTCACCTCGATGTTCATCACGCACTCGGTATCCGAGGCCGTGTACCTCGCGAACAAGGTGGTCGTCATGACCGCCAGGCCTGGACGAATACATTCGGTCGTGGACATCGATTTCCCGTACCCGCGTAGCCCGGAACTGCGCTACGACGCCCGATACACCGAACACGTCGCCGAGATCTCGGCCAGCCTCCATGGGAGCTCACGATGACCGAAGTCCTTGCAGTACAACAGGGCACCACCGTACGCAATACCGCCGTTCGTACTGATTCTGCGACCACGGCGCAAGCACAGGCACAGTCCGGACGGCCCTCTCGAATGAGAGCGCTCGGCACCTTCCTGCTCTATCCGCTGCTCTCACTTGCCGGCGCGGTCGCAGCGTGGTCGATCGTCAGCTACCTCGTTCTCTCCCCGGAACGTCGATTTCTCCTTCCGCCGCCGAGTCAAGTACTGACGAAGTCGCTACTCGACTGGAAACACCTCTCTCCCATGCTCGAAGCCCTCGCAGTGACGGCACAGGTTGCGCTGGTCGGCTTCGTCGTCGCGGTGGCAGTCGGCGTCGGAACCGGCGTGCTGATGAGCCAGGCCAAGTGGATCGAGCGGATCGTCTATCCATATGCCGTTGTGCTGCAGGTCATTCCCATCCTCGCCATCGTCCCCCTCATCGGGCTCTGGTTCGGCTACGGCATGACCGCGCGCACCCTGGTTTGCGTTCTCATCGCAGCCTTCCCGATCATCACCAACACACACTTCGGGTTGCAATCGGTCGATCGCGGACTGCACGAACTCTTCACCCTCGGCCGCGCCTCGCGTTGGGATCGACTGGTGAAACTCGAACTGCGAGCGGCAATGCCGGCCATTCTCACCGGTATCCGCACCGCCTCCGGCCTTGTTGTCGTCGGTGCCATCATCGGCGACATGTTCTTCGCCAAAGGACAACCCGGGATCGGGACCCTGCTCGACGTCTACCGAAGCCGCCTTCAGTCCGAGGATCTGATCGCCGCGATCGTGATCGCGTCGGTGTTCGGCGTCCTCGTCTTCTCTGCCTTTGGATTCCTCTCACGTGTGCTCGTCGGTAAGTGGCACACGTCCGGCCGCAAGGACTTTAAATGACCCACGAAATTCCCGCCTTCGAAATCCCTACGATCGATATCAGCCCGTACCTCACCGGCGAGGCATCGGCTGCAAACGCCACCAACAGCACTGCCTGTGCGGAAGTGGCAGCTCAACTCGATCGCGCGTGCCGGGAGGTCGGATTCATACAGATTGTCGGACACAGCATTCCACGATCGGCGACCGACGGACTGGCCGACGCTCTCGACGAGTTCTTTGCTCTCCCACTGACGGTGAAGAACAACTATCGCCGTCCCTCGTCCGAGAACCGTGGCTACTCGCCACCGAAGTCGGAATCACTCAGCATGAGCCTGGGCGTCGCCGCTGCGAACCAGATGAACGATTTCTACGAAGCAATAGTCGTGGGCACAGAGGTGAGCGACTATCCGGGCGTCGACCTACCCGAGTCCAGCTACGCCGCCAACACTTGGCCTGAGGCCGCGCCCGGATTCCGACCGGCAATCGAAGAGTATTTCCGTCATGCCCAGGGCTTGGCACGAATCCTGATGTGCGCCTTTACCGACGCCCTCGGATTGCAGCCCGAGTACTTCGATTCGATGCTCGACCATTCGATCGACGCGATGAAGATGAACAACTACGCACTGCCTGAGGGCGAGATCCGCATCTCCGGCGACATGACGGGAATGGGCGCTCACACCGACTTCGGAATCTTGACCATCCTGTGGGCAGATCAAGTTCCGGGCCTTCAAGTTCTGAGTGCCGATGGCGTATGGCACGACGTCCAACCTGCCGACGGCGCACTCTTGATCAACCTCGGCGACGCAATGGCACGCTGGACGAACGACCGATGGCGCTCGACAGTGCACCGAGTCGACCCACCTATCGTCGATGGTCAGATCATCCGACGTCGCTCTGCCGCATTCTTTTTCGACGGAAACTACGACGCCGTCATCGAAGCACTGCCAGGGACTCTCGAACCGGGCGAGGTGGGATACCCGCCGATCACGATCGCCGAGAACATCGCGGCCAAAGTGGCCGGACTGAAAGGCGCGACGGCGCCCGACGTCGACAGTCGCAGCGCTGACCGGGTGCGCGCCGCCGGATAGCGCTCCCGGGTACCGTCGATATCGTGCAGGATCGAAGTGAGGACAAGATGACCACCACCGAACGAGCTTTGCTCACCGAGTCCGTGCACGAGACGCTTCGCGAACTGATCTTTTCGGGAGAGCTGGCGCCGGGGACACCACTGAGTGTTCCCGCGCTGGCGAGCAAGCTCAATGTCAGTCGAACGCCGGTCCGCGAGGCCGTGCAGCAGTTGATCTACGAGGGCATCGCGGTCCACACCCGAAATGCGGGTGCAAAAGTCGATTCGCTGGACGCAGAGTCTCTGCGCGCGGTCTTCGAGGTGCGTGAGGTACTCGACGGTCTCGCGGCGTTCAACGCGACGGCCAATGCCACGCATGAAACCGTGTCACAGCTGAACAAGATGGTGCAGGTGCAACGCGAACTTCTCGAGAGCCCGCCGGATCAGCGTCGCGATTCGACGCTGGACCTCGAGTTCCACACCTTGATTCGTGAGACTGCATGCAATCACCCGCTCAGTGAAGCCCTACATCGTCTCGACGGACAGTCACATCTCTACCGTTCGGACATGTGGAGCCTCGAGCTCAATCGGCGGATCGCCGTCACCGAGCACGCTCGTATAGTCGCGGCCATCGAATCGGGTGACGCCTTGGGGGCCAGAACTGCCGCGAGCGCACACGTAGCCGGGCTACTCGTCCGAACAACCCGGACCTGAAGCTTTACCGAAATGACGGGAACAACGTGTCAGGCCAGGTGATGTCGCCGTCGTTCTCGTCCACGAACGTACCGACACAGTCGCGCCCCAAAGCGCTGATCGCTCCCGAGATGACCTCTGGATGCTCGAGCTCGGTGAGATGGTCTGCTCCGGTTCCGGCCCCGGGAACGCCATCGACGTACACCCGGCACTGGCCCCCGTCCAACCGACCGTCCGCCCACTCGCCTGAGCTCTGCACCACCGAATAGTAGGCAGATCCAGGAGTGTCCTCACCGGCATTGAGCTTGGTGAGAACTTCGGAGAACATGCAGGTGTCGTAACCGTCGGCAGGGCCTTGTACGCAGCCACCGGGGCTACCGTACTGCGGAGCACCGATGGCGACGAATGAATCCACTACTTCGGAGCCACCGAGGAACTTCGCGTAGTACCGGGAGCTCAGTCCACCCGCACTGTGCGCGATCACCCCGACGGAGTCAGCGCCGGCAGCGTAGGAGCGAATCGAATCGGCAATCAGCTCGGCGTCGGCCGCAATCATCTTGCCGGGTGCGTCGACGAAGTGTGTCTCGTAGCCCGCAGCGCTCAGTGCCTCGTCGAGGGCGCGGTAGGTCGCCTGGTGCGTTTCTCCCGAGTTGTAGAGCTGCTGCCCTGGAACGATGAAGACCACGCGCTTCGCATCGGTAATCCGCCCACCGGCGGCAGCGCTTCCTGCCGAGAACGCCAGAGCGGTGGCCACCAGCGAAGTGGTCACCGCCATCGCCAAAAGAATCTTCGAGAGTCGCACGTCGCCACCCTACGACGGCTGCGCACAAAAAAGGACCGCCGCACTGGAATCCAGTGCGGCGGTCCTTTTCTAGTAGCGGGGACAGGATTTGAACCTGCGACCTCTGGGTTATGAGCCCAGCGAGCTACCGAGCTGCTCCACCCCGCGATGCATTGACAAAGTTACACGAGCAGATGAACGGAACGCAAATCGCCTGCGCTGGAGCGAAATACACGCCTGAAAGTCGAAGAATCGGGTGACTGGGTTCACAAAATGCCCGTGAGCATCAACACATAACAAGCATGTAACGAACGTACCTCGAAACGGCATCGGAAAGGCTCTACCAGCACAAACGCCGAAAATCCTGGATGGGAGAAGACCAGGTGGTCCGGAAAATCGCGAATCGACCCTCGTTCAGCGCTCCCGTACGGTCGGTCCCGGCCCGAATCAACCGGGCGAACGCCGACCCGCCGCTGCTCCACTCTGCCCCGCGGGATCGGAACCCCCGAAACCTTCGAGGGGCAGAGACACGGAGAGACAAGCGCCCGGGAAAGTCAGCATCATCGCCGACCCGCAGGCCCGCCGATGTCAGCAAGCGCGGAGAGGATTTACCCCGACATGACGTACACCAGCATCAGCAAGCGTGCATTCGGCACATTGGCAGTAGCCGGCGCACTTGTCGCAGTGCCCCTCACCATGAGCACCGGCACCGCTTCCGCAGCCACCCACAACTGGGACGGCGTCGCACAGTGCGAGAGCGGTGGCGACTGGAACATCAACACCGGAAACGGCTACTACGGCGGCCTGCAGTTCTCGCAGAGCACCTGGACCGCCAACGGTGGCACCGGCTCGCCCGCCAACGCTTCCAAGGAAGAGCAGATCCGCGTCGCCGAGAACACCCTGCAGAGCCAGGGCCCCGGCGCATGGCCCGTCTGCGGCCAGCGTCTGACCGTCGCAAGCGAGCCGGCAGTCGAAGAGGCTCCCGCCGCAGCACCGGCTCCCGTCGCCGAGGCACCCGCAGTTGCTCCCGCCGTCGAAATCCCGGCCGAGCTCAAGCCCGCCGCACAGCAGGCTTACGACACCGCTCGTGACCTCGCCGGCCAGTACGGATTCGCCGCACAGTTCCAGCAGCTCTCCGATGCCAACGCACCGATCGTTGCAGCACTGCGCTGATTCAGCTCATACAGCTTCACTGAGCACACAAGAAGGCCCACCATCCGATCGGATGGTGGGCCTTCTGCTGTTCATGAACTGACGCCGCTTACCTCGGCAGCGCCTGGTACGCGTCAACAGCCTTCTGCAGGCGGTCGAGCGCAGCACCGTAGCTGGTGAAGTCACCGCTCTGTTGCGCCGACTTCAATGCCGCCATTGCCGAATTGACCTCGGCCAGCGCCTTCGTGACGTCATCCGAAGAAGCCGGCGGGGCCGGTGCCGTCGGAGTAGTCGGCGTTTCCGGTTGCGCTCCGGTATCCGGATCGGGTGCCGGCTGGGTGACAGTCGCTGCCGAACCTGCGCCCGGCCAAATCTGACTGATCGCCTCGGAGACGGTCGGTGCATAACCGATCCGAATGCCGTTGGTGTCGCTGAAGCTCACCAGCACACGCGCCAACTGAGGGAACGCGTTCTGCGAGTTTCGCTGCGAGTACAAAGGTTCGACGTAGAGGATTCCGCCCTCGGCAATCGGCAGAGTCAGCAGGTTTCCGTACTGAATCTTGTTCGACTGCTTGAGCAGTGACACTTCCGAAGCAACACGCGAATCCGACGTCATCGCAGACTGAGCCTGCTGTGGACCCTGAGTCTGCGTATCGGTCGGCAGCTGCAGCACCGTGAACTTGCCGTAGTTCTCCTTGTCGTTCGCCACCGAGATGTAGGCCGACAGCAACTCACGACTGAACCCGACCATCGGACTGGTCAGACGGAAATCCGCCTTCGCGGTGTCCTTGTCGCCCACCAGCACGTAGTACGGCGGCTGGTTGGCCGACGTGTCGATCGTCGGATCACTCGGAACCGACCAGAACGCGTTGTTGGTGAAGAACTCACTCGGATCGTCGACGTGGTACTTCGCCAGCATCTCTCGCTGAACCTTGAACATGTCTTCCGGGTAGCGGAAGTGCGCCTGCAGGTCGTCCGAGATTTCGCTCTTCGGCTTCACCGTGTTCGGGAAGACTCCCATCCACGCCTTCAGAACCGGATCCTGCTCGTCGACCTGGTAGAGCGTGACCGTGCCGTCGTACGCGTCGACCGTGGCCTTCACGGAGTTACGGATGTAGGAGAACTCCTGACGCGGAATGAGGCGCCCGGTCGTCTGGTCGATACTGTCCTCGACCAACCCGTCGAGCGAACTGCGCTGCGCGTACGGGTAGTCCTGGGCGGTGGTGTAGCCGTCGATGATCCACTGCATCTTGCCGTCGACCACTGCGGGGTAGGCAGCGCCGTCGGTCGTCAGCCAAGGCGCGACCTCCTCGACCCTTTCCTTCGGATCACGCTTGAAGATGATCTTGGAGTTCGAGCCGATTGCACTCGAGAACAAGATGTTGCGCTCGGTGTACTTCGCCGCGAATGCAAGACGGTTGAACCAGTTGCCGATCGAGACACCACCCGAACCGGTGTAGGTGTACTTAGAGGTGTCGGTGTCGTACTCACGAGGTCCCTCGCCGTCGACGGAACCGACGATCGAGTAATCGGCGTCCGACTGGCTGATCACCTCGCCGTAGTACGACCGAGGATTGTCCACCTTGAGGTTCTCGTTCTCGGGCGTGGTCGTCAGGTCGCTGACCGAGTAGATCGGGTAACCACCGGTGTTGTTCTGACTGTCGCCCTGCACGGCCGTTACTTCGTTTGCCTGGGCCGCGACGAAACCGTTGCCGTGCGTGTAGACCGTGTGCTTGTTGATCCAGTCCGTCTGGTTCCCGGAAAGGTTGTTCGGCGACAGCTCACGCGCGGCGACAACGAAGTCGCGCAACTGGCCGTCCTGTTCGTAGCGGTCGACGTTGAGCGTCTGCGGGAACCCGTAGAAGTTCTTGAGCTGACGCTGAGCGGTGAACGTCGGCGACAGAATGGTCGGATCCAACAGGCGTGTGTTCGCGATCGTGGTCCGGTCGGCCGGAACGTCCTGGGGCTGCTTGGTGCCAACTCCCGGATAGTCGACGTAGTCGACGTTTTCTTCCGTGATCCCGTACGCCTGACGGGTCGCTTCGATGTTTCGTTCGATGTACGTGCTCTCCTTCTGCGCCGCATTGGGCTTGACGGAGAACTGCTCGACGATCATCGGGTAGACCGCACCGACGAGCACCGACGAAAGAACCAAGAGAGCGACTGCCATGGCCGGTATCCGAAGATCCCGCGTGAAGATCGAGGCGAAGAACGCCAACGCGCAGATGACCGCAATCGACAACAGAATCAGCTTCGCCGGCAGAACCGCATTGATGTCGGTGAAGCCCGGACCGGTGAACGTCGGTTCCTTACGACTACTCGACATCAACGAGTACCGATCGAACCAGTACGCCACCGCCTTGAGGAGCACGAAGGTGCCGGCGATGACAGCCAGTTGAATACGTGCGGCAGTCGTGAATGTCCCAGCGCGCCCGGCCAACTTGATCCCACCGAAAACGTAGTGGGTGACCAGGTTTGCCACGAAGGCAAGCAGAATCGAGACGAACAACCAATTCAGAACGAAGCGGTAGAACGGCAGATCGAACGTGTAGAAGCCGACGTCCAAGTTGAACTGAGGATCGGTGATGCCGAACGGCTGACCGTTGAGGAACAACTGGATCGTGACCCAGTTGGCCTGCGCGATGAGACCGGAGAGAATGCCGATCGCGACCGGAATGATCACGCCGAACAGACGAAGCCTCGACATGACGGTCGTGCGGTAGCGCGCGATCGGATCGTTGGGTCCGGAGACCGGAACGAACACCGGACGTGCGCGGTACGCGAGAAGCATCGCGAGCCACACGATGGCTCCGACGACAATTCCGACCACGAGGAAGAGCACGAATCGCGTCAGCAGAACCTTGGTGAAGACACCGCGGTAGCCGACTTCTCCGAACCACAACCAGTCCGTGTACATGCCGATCAGTCGCGGCCCCACGAGCAGCAAGGCCGCCACTACGACAGCCACCACCAACAAGATTCGACTGCGTCTGGACAGAGAGGGTAAACCTGCGGGGGGCCGCATGCCCACGTGCCACGCTCCAAGATTTGGCGACGCCGTGGCGTCGCAACCGATTGCATCGATCACTGCGGCCACGCCCGAGTGGACTTGGCCGTTTCCGACCACTCTACGTAACAACGGTCACGGGTTGACAACACGGAGAGCAGGGAGCCGGACAGAAGGTGGGAGGATGAACGTGTGAGTGAAGAGAATATGAGCAGATCACCGAGTGCCCTCGCCCGGTGCGTTCATGAAGTTGTCGACCACATCGACGCCGAAGGCTGGGATCAACCGCCGAAGCTGTACGCGTTGGTGCCTACCGAAATGCTCGCCGCGGCCGAACCCGGACTGCTCGACCAACTCGCCGAGGGCGCCGAATACACACCGATCGAACAGGAATCGCTTCCCGAGGACATCATCGGCGGTTCACGGGCACTCGACGAGTTCCTGGCAACGACGCATTGGCCCGAGTCGGTGCAGGGTTGCATCCTGGTTCAGGAGATCGTCGTCCTGCCGCCCGAGGCGGAATCGGATCTCGATCACGCCACGGCGCCGGTATTGACCGATCAGCATGCTGCGGACGAGGTCGCGCGACTGACGGCCAACGCGCATCCCGATCGACGCGAGGCTCGACTGTTCGTCGGCGTGCTCCGTGACGGTCCTTCGCTGTCGCTTCTGCAGATGCGTCCCGACGAGGATGCGGATCCGTACGGTGACCTGGAACTGCTTACCTACGACGGTCTTGCACCTCACCTGGTTCACGCGTTGTACGCGACGCTCGACGAGGTCGAAGAAGACTGAAAGAAGAAGACTGACCGAGCCTGTCTTCGGCAAGGCAGGTTTCAGCAGCGGGGTGCGTCGCCGCCCGTGTTGAGGCTTTCGAGTGAGTCCACTGCGCCGGGCAGGTTGTCGACCTTGACGAGTCGAAGCCCGTCCGGCGCATTCTGTTTCGCCTCGTCACAGTTCTGGGCCGGCACGAGGAAGGTCTCAGCACCGGCTTCGGAGGCGGCGATCAACTTGTACCTGATACCGCCGATCGGACCGACCTCGCCGTCGGAGTCGATGGTGCCCGTTCCGGCCACGAACTTTCCGCCGTTGAGCTCCCCTGGAGTCAGCTTGTCCACCAACGCCAGTGTGAACATCAGTCCGGCAGAAGGACCGCCGATGTCGGCAAGGTTGAACTGCACGGTGAAGGGAACGTCCGGGACCTCGTTGGGCGTGACGCCGAGGTAACCCGATTCGGGCTTGTTGGGCCGCGCCCCAACGGTGACCGGTACAACGGTCTCCACACCCTCGCGAAGGACGGTGACGTCGATCGCGGTGCCTGGCGCGATCGCACCGACCGTGTCCTGAACGCCGGTGATGGTGGTTACCGGAGTGTCGCCGATCTTGACCAGGACATCGCCCTCTTGCAGGGCACCCGCGGCAGGGCCGTCCGGGGTCACCTTCGAGACAGTGAGTGCCACCGGCTTACCGAGAAAGTGGAGTGCAGCCAACTCGGCACTGTCCTCGGACTGCTGGAAGTCGGCGGTGTTGGCCTGCTGAATCTCTTCCTTCGACTTCTCGGGCGGATAGATCTCCGAGCGTGGGACGAGTCCGTTGCTGCCACTCGCCCACAGTCCGAACGCTTCGAAAATGTTGAGGCCGTCGCGAACCGACACCGTTGTCATGTTGAGGTTGCCGTCGGTGGGATCGACCTCGGTCCCCTGGATGTCGACGACGGGCTTACCGTCGACGTCGCCGAGGGTGTTGAAGGTGGGGCCAGGACCGAGTGCGACATAAGGAACAGTGACCATTGTTCCGACGACTCCCAACACGACGATGGGTGCGAGTGCGGCCAAGAGCGTCACTATCCGTCGATTCACCTGATCCAGAGTAAAGCGCGAAGGCGCCGGAGCACCGATCGCACCGCCTGAGCGCCGTGCGTGTTCGCCGTCAGCGTGACTCGGAGGGCGACTCCGACCGCTCGAGCCTTGTACCGTTGAGGTATGAGCAATATGCCGTTCGGCTTCTCCAACTCCGACGACGATCCCGATCGCGACAAGAACGCGGCGGGTGGCAATCCGTTCGGGGGTGGTGACACGCCGTTCGGGTTCGGCGCGGGCGGTGAGGGATTCGATCCGGCTCAGCTCGGCCAGATGCTCACCCAGTTCGGTCAGATGCTGAGCGGGATGGGCTCGTCGATGGGCCAGGGCGGTACTTCCGGTCCGGTGAACTACGACATCGCCAAGAAGCTGGCACGCCAACAGATCGGATCGGTTACACCGATCACCGAGGGCAATGTCAAGGCGATCGCCGACGCCGCACATCTGGCCGAGATGTGGCTGGACGCCGCAACGACGCTTCCTGCCGGAGCGAGCCGCACTCTCGCCTGGACTCCGAACGACTGGCTCGACAACACGATCGACACGTGGAAGCGGCTCTGTGATCCGGTGGCCGAGAAGGTGGCGGGCATGTGGGTCCAGGGACTTCCCGCCGAAGCACAGCAGATGGCGGGCCCGATGCTGGGCATGCTCGGCCAGATGGGTGGACTCGCGTTCGGCTCGCAATTGGGCCAGGCACTCGGCCAACTGTCCACCGAGGTGCTCTCCTCCACCGACATCGGCTTGCCCCTCGGACCAGAGGGCACCGCGGCCCTTCTCCCCGCTGCGGTTCAGGCGTTCAGTGAGGGTCTCGAACAGCCGCATCAGGAAGTTCTGGTGTTCCTCGCCGCGCGGGAAGCAGCTCATCAGCGCCTTTACAGTCACGTTCCGTGGCTGCGACAGCGCGTTCTCGCCACAGTCGAGGAATACGCCCGCGGGATCACGATGGACTTCTCGGCGATGGAAGAATTTGCCAAGGACCTCGACCCGTCCGCTCTCACCGATCCGAGCAAGCTCGAAGCACTGATGCAGCAGGGCACGTTCGAGCCGCAGAACACCCCGGAGCAGAAAGCCGCTCTCGAACGGCTCGAGACTCTGCTCGCGCTGGTCGAGGGTTGGGTGGAGACGGTCGTCACCGCCGCACTCGGCGAGCGACTGCCTGGTGTTGCCGCGATGAGCGAGACGTTGCGGCGTCGCCGTGCCACCGGCGGCCCCGCCGAACAGACCTTTGCGACGCTGGTCGGACTCGAACTTCGTCCTCGCAAGGTCCGTGAAGCGGCCGGGTTGTGGCAGAAGCTCACCGCGGAAGCCGGTATGGACACTCGTGACGGCGTCTGGTCACATCCCGACCTCATGCCCGATTCGAGCGATCTCGACGCACCGGACGGATTTGTCGCCCGGGTCCTCGGCGGCGGCGAAGCCGGCAATTTCGACGACCCGATCGCCCAGCTCGAAGCCGTCGAGGCAAAAGAGCGTGCGGCCGAGGCAGCGATGGACAAGACCCGCGAGGACGACGAAGAGAAATAATTCCTTCTCGACACATTTTCGCAGTTCAGCCATGCTGACGTCCTGTGGATAACTGTCACTGACGCGGACTCGCCGACGGCCCGCCGTGCCAGCATCGAACGATGACCGGTGACACGCAAGACGACACCACACAGAACAGCACGTCACAGCGATCCGCGGGACCCCGATGGGACCCGCGGATCGCTGTTCTGTCGCGCCCGGACGGTCGGCTGCAGCTGGGATGGACACCCGGACGTGCCGTCCTGCTGACGCTGCCTGTCGGGGTCGATGCGCGCGCGGTGAAGTCGATCCTCCGCAAAATGGACGGCTCCAGATCCCGCGCGACCATCCTGTGGGAAGCATCGACGCGCGGGATTTCGACGTCGGTGACGGAGAAGTTGCTCGAGCAACTCACCGATTCCGGATTCGTCCACACTGCCGCCAGGAGGACCGTGTCCGTCCGGATCCACGGTGTCGGTCCACTCTCGGACGCCGTCGAGCGCGCCCTGGTCACCGGCGGGGTAAGCACGCGTCGCTCGCGCGGGTATCGCAACACCGACGTCGTGCGCACGTGGAACGAACAACTGGTGGTGCTGGCCGACGACGTGGTCACTGATCCTCGCCTGGTCAGCGATCTCGTTCGCTGCGGACTCCCCCACCTTTCCGTCCGCATCCGCGACGGCAACGGTGTGATCGGTCCTCTTGTCTTGCCGGGCCAGTCGAGTTGCCTGCGATGCGCCGACATCATCCGATCCGAACTCGACCCTCATTGGCTTCATCTGTCCGCGCAGCTACTCGGCAGCGCCGGCCACGCGGAATCGGCGATGATCCATGCAAGTGTCGCGCTGGCCCTGGCCGAGATCGACTCCGCATTATCCGAGACAACGGCGACGTATGCGGCGAGTCTGTCGTCGACGCTCGAGATCGCGCTCCGTCCGTATCGGATCACAACCAGGCGCTGGCCTCGGCAAATATCTTGCAGTTGCCAATACCTGGCACCTGTTTCGGGCAAAGGACGCCCCAGTCAGACATGATGGTGTGGTGTCCGAGATCCCACGCAAGAGTTCTGCCCGTACTGCCAAACTCGCGAGCATCCCCCTGGGGATGGCCGGTCGCGCCGCCATGGGCTTCGGACGCAAGCTCGCCGGCGGCGACAAAGGCGAGATCGACGCGCAGTTGAGCGCGAAGGCCGCCGAGCAACTGTTCGCGGTGCTGGGCGAACTCAAGGGCGGCGCGATGAAGCTGGGCCAAGCGCTCAGCGTCATGGAGGCGGCGATTCCGGAGGAATTCGCGGAGCCGTACCGCGAGTCGCTGAACAAGCTCCAAGCCGCCGCCCCACCGCTGCCGACCAAGCAAGTACACAAGATGCTCGATCAGCAACTCGGAACCAAATGGCGCGACCGATTCCAGTCGTTCGACGACGAACCGACCGCGTCGGCAAGCATCGGGCAGGTTCACCGTGCGGTCTGGGCGGACGGCCGCGACGTAGCCGTGAAAGTTCAGTACCCCGGCGCCGACGAAGCTCTACGCGCCGACCTCAAGACCTTGGGCAGATTTGCCGGTCTCTTCGGTTCGGTCATGCCCGGTGTCGATGTGCGCCCCGTGATCGAGGAGTTCACCGCGCGCACCGAAGAAGAACTCGACTATCGGATCGAGGCGAACAATCAGCGAGCTTTTGCAAAAGAATTCGACGGAGATCCCCAATTCGTGATCCCGCACGTCGTGGCGAGCGCGCCGAAAGTGGTCGTGACCGAATGGATGACGGCAACCCCGTTGACCAGAATCATCGAAAGTGGAACGCCGGAGCAGCGCAATGCTGCCGGTGCACTACTCGCCGAATTCCACTTCGCGTCTCCGGCCCGTGTCGGCTTGCTCCACTGCGACCCGCACCCCGGCAATTTCATGCTTCTCGCGGACGGCCGACTCGGCGTCATCGACTTCGGTGCGGCTGCGCCGTTCCCGAACGGACTGCCACGGGTTCTCGGCACGATGGTGCGCTTGGCTGTCGAGGAACAATTCGACGAATTGACGGAGTTGTTGCGCGCCAACGGTTTCGTGATTCCCGGACGCACGGTGACCGACAAGGAGATCGCGGATTACCTGCGACCCTTCACCGACCCGATCCAGACCGAGTCATTTCATTTCACTCGGTCGTGGCTGCAAAAGGCCGCCGGAACCGCCACTGACTTCAACAGTGCGCAGTTCCGAACGGCCCGTGCACTCAACCTTCCGGCCGAGTATTTGATGATCTTCCGAGTTCTTCTCGGTTCGGTCGGCATATGCGCCCAGTTGGACGCATATGCCCCGTACATGGAAATCCTGACTCGTTGGTTGCCAGGGTTCGCGGAGCCGGTTCTGGATGACACCGGCTCCGCCGAATAAGGCGCCGGCGCCGCCGAATAAGGCTCTCACGCGCACACGAGTTGCTTGCGTGGGCGCCCCCTCGGTCTCTTGCGCGCTATGACGGCCCCCTGATCGAGGATCTCGCCTCCCCACACCCCCCACGGCTCGGCGCGGTCGAGAGCCGCACTGAGACAACGGGAACGGATGGGGCACTGCGCGCACAGTGCCTTCGCCTGCTCGAGTTCGGCCGGAGCTTCGGCGAACCAGAGATCGGGGTTGGATGCCCGGCACGGCAGGTCGCGGCGGGTGGACGCGACCTCGATGAACGTGACTGCAGCCGAAGTGACGTCGGTGGAAGTTACTGCAGTGGTGGAGTTTTCGGATTCCACGCGGATTGTCTGGGCAGACAACTCGGTCTCCTAGTGCTCGGATGCGAAACTGTGTCGCACGATATGGGTTCGATGGGTGCGAACCTGAGCCGAGTCGGAAACCGGATAAAGAGGGGTATCCAACACAAAGGCCACGGTCCGCAGGGGCTGCGGGTCCGTGGCCGTAAGTGAACGGATGTGTCCTACCGAGAAATACCTCGATGGCTTAAGAACACGGACTCGACAGCTGCTTTCTTTGCTGCTGCTTGAGGGCGCAGGCGGAACGCATGCTGCGCCCATCCCGCTGCACGCGGCAGCATGGGGGCGGCAACAGCGAACTTTGCGCTTGCCCACGCTTCATACGAGATCAAGTTCGTCATTTATTTGCCACCTCCATTTCGTGTCGGTCCGGATAGTTTCTGCGCACAGGTTGCCCCGTAACACTGAAAACCAGAGTAGAGAATCCGTCGAATCTGCACAACCTATTTTTGACCTGCGGTTATGTAACTCACCGTTGTCGATTCGGATGCATTTCAGATATCGAGTGTTGCCGCACGCAGTTCGCCGCGAATGACAGCTAGTACGTCTTCCCCGAAGTTGTCGAGTTTCTTCGGCCCGATTCCAGGGATCGAAACCAGTCCACGATTGTCTTGTGGTCGTTGTTCGGCAATAGCCATCAGTGTGTTGTCGCTGAAGACGACATAGGCCGGAACTTTGAGTTCTCGGGACTTGTCCAGCCGCCAGGCCTTGAGGTGCTCGAGCAATTCCAGGTCGACATTGGACGGGCATTTTTCGCAGCGCCCGAGCATTGTCGCCGACGTCCCGATCAACGGCTTGCCGCAGACGCGGCAGCGCGGACGCTTCTTGTTCCCCGACGACGGCGCGGCAACGCGCGAAGCCGGTGAGTCCTCGGGGATGAGCCCGTTGAGGAACCTCGACCGGCGACGGGACTTGCGTCCCCCCTCATTGCGAGCCAATGCCCAAGACAGCTGCAGATGCTCGCGGGCGCGGGTAACACCCACGTACAGAAGCCGACGCTCCTCCTCCACCGCGACGTCGTCGGCGCCCGAATTGGCGTCGCCGAGAACGTGTTGGATCGGCAGGGTGCCGTCGTTGAGGCCGACCAGGAACACCGCATCCCATTCGAGCCCCTTGGCCGCGTGAAGGGAAGCCAACGTCACGCCCTGCACGGTCGGTGGGTGCCGCGCCTCGGCTCGGGCTGTTAGCTCCTGTAGAAGCCCGGTGAGCGACAGTTCGGGTTCGTGGACGAGTTGTTCTTCGGTCAGCGCCACGAGAGCCGAGAGCGACGCCCAGCGCTCGCGGGCTTGCGTGCCCGAAGGTTCTTCGTTGGTCAGACCGAGTGGCGCGAGTACAGCGCGAACCAGTGAAACCAGCGCTTCGCCGTTGTCTGCGCCTTCGGGGAGGTCGTCTCGTCCGGCGGCCTGACGCAGTGCCGCCACGGCCTGACGGACCTCGGTGCGGGTGAAGAAGCCCTCTCCACCACGCACCTGGAACGGAATGCCGAGCTTGGTGAGTGCCTGCTCGTGCGCCTCCGACTGAGCATTGATCCGATACAGAACAGCGATCTCGGCCGCTGGAGTGCCTGCCGCGATCAGCCGTTTGATCGCCCGCGCAACGCCGAGCGCTTCGGCAGGCTCGTCGTCGAACTCCATGAACTCCGGCTCAGGCCCCGGAGCGCGTTGCCCGATCAACTGAAGACGCGTCCCGGCGATCCGTCCGCGCGCTGCACCGATCACGCGGTTCGCCAGCGACACGACCTCAGGGGTGGAGCGGTAGTCCCGTTCGAGCCGGACGACGGTCGCTTCGGGGAATTTCCGCGAGAAGTCCAACAGATAGTTCGGGGTGGCGCCGGTGAAGGAATAGATGGTCTGATTCGCATCGCCCACCACGGTCAGGTCGTCGCGGTCGCCGAGCCAGGCGTCGAGCACCCGCTGTTGCAGCGGGGTGACGTCCTGATACTCGTCGACCACGAAGCAGCGGTACCGCTCGCGGAACTCGTCGGCAACCGTCGAATGCTCTTCGAGCGCAGCCGCGGTGTGAAGTAGGAGATCGTCGAAATCGAGGAGCATTCCGTCCTGGCCACGTGCCTTCAGCTCTTCGTATGCCGCGTAGACCTGCGCAACCTTGGTGGCATCGACCGGCGCCTCGCGACGAATCTTGGCTATCGCGCGTGGGTAGTCCTCGGGCGCGATCAGTGAGGCCTTGGACCACTCGATTTCGCTGGCGAGGTCGCGCACGCTTTCCGTACTGGTGGACAACCCGACACGAGCGGCGGCACTGCTGACAACCGCGAACTTCCGATCGAGCAGACGCCACGGCGTGTCACCGATCACCTGCGGCCAGAAGTACTTGAGTTGACGAAGAGCGGCGGCGTGGAAGGTGCGAGCCTGTACCTGCGGCCCACTCCCACCAACCCCCAGCTCACGAAGCCGTCCACGCATTTCGCCGGCCGCTCGCGCTGTGAATGTCACGGCAAGCACCTGCCCGGCGGAGACATGACCGTCGGCAACCAGATGCGCGATCCGGCGCGTGATGGTGCGGGTTTTGCCTGTTCCAGCGCCCGCGAGGACACATACCGGGCCGCGTGGCGCGAGCACGGCGGCCGATTGTTCTGGATCCAGTCCGGTGTCCGCAGGCATGGGGACCATCATGGCAGGACGTTCCGACACTCCATTCGCCGCGCCCGACGGTATGTGGGCAAGAGAACACGGGCCGATACGGAACAACGCTCTCGGTCGTGGTGTTATATCGGCCGTGACTTCTACCGAAAATGCGCCTGCCCTGACCATCTACTCGACCACGTGGTGTGGCTACTGCCGCCGCCTCAAGACGCAGCTCAACGCGTCGGGGATCGAGTACACCGAGATCGACATCGAGAACGATCCGGCAGCAGCCGATTTCGTCGGCAGCGTCAACGGTGGAAATCACGTCGTTCCGACCGTGAAGTACGGCGACGGCAGCGTCGCGACCAACCCGTCGCTCAACCAGGTCAAGCAGGCCCTGGGTCTTTAGAGCCTTTCAGGCTGCTGTCTGACCCAGCTCTTATTTGACCCAGCTCTCGAGCATTCCGCGAGCGATGGAGATCGAGCCGGGCAGCAGCAGTGGCGCGTCCGCTTCCGAACCCCAGTCGCCGAGTTCGAGAGCGGCACGCACCTCGTCCTTCGTGAACCAGGTGCCCTCGGCGATCTCGCCGTCCGCGAACAGAAGCGGAGCGGCGGGGTCGCCGATTGCGGCGAAGCCCAACATCACCGAACGCGGGAACGGCCAAGGCTGGCTCCCGAGGTATCGAACGCTGTGCACGTCGATGCCGACTTCTTCCTTGATCTCGCGGACAACGCACGTTTCGAGTGACTCCCCGGCCTCGACGAATCCCGCGAGAATCGAGAAACGTCGCTGCGGCCAGGTCGGCTGACGCGCGAGTAGAACTCGATCGCCGCCGTCGTGCACCAGGCAGATGACCGCCGGATCCGTTCGGGGAAACTCCTCGTGGCCGGTGGACGTGGAAATGCGTGACCAGCCGGACATGGTGGGTTCACTCGGTGCGCCGTCGATAGCGCTGAATCCGGCACTGTCGTGCCAGTTGAGAATCGCGACGGCACCGGTCAACAAACCGGCGTCGGCGTCGTCGAGTGTTCCGCCGAGCATGCGCAATTCGGACAACGTGCCCGCCAGCAGCGACACCCGCACCGCCCAGACGTGGCGATTCTCCCGAATTCCCAGGAACACTGCACCGCGCACCGGCTCCGGACCCAGTTCGGTTGCCTCGGCGAAGACCAACTGACCTTCCGGCGAGACCTTGACCTGACCCCGTGAATTCACACGGAGGAGCAGCGCGTCCGCCCAACCCGTGGTCAGTGCGGCGGCATCCGACCGCAATTCCTCGGCGCGGCCGACGCTCGAGCGTGAGAGCAGCGGTGTTTCGGTCAGCTGGAAGTCGTTCACGCTCACGACATTACTGCGCGCACGAAGCTCGGCAGCACTCAGTTCGTGACGCGGCGGATGTAGAGCAGGCGATCGTTCTCCTCGACGGCGTCCACCTCGGGCGAACCGACGCGAACCAGACGGCCGTCGCGAACTACCCCGAGCACGATGTCGGAGAGATGACGCGGAGAGCCGCCGACCTCGTCACGTTCGACTGCGCGCTCGGCGATCGCGAATCCGGCTTCCGGGGTGAGAAGGTCTTCGATCATCTCCACGACAGTCGGCGTTGTGGTGGCGATGCCGAGGAGTCGACCTGCCGTCTCCGAGGACACGACCACCGAGTCTGCGCCGGACTGACGCAGAAGATGCGCGTTGTCGGCTTCACGGATGGCTGCGGCGATCTTGGCTTTCGGCGCGATTTCGCGGGCTGTGAGCGTCACGAGCACTGCGGTGTCGTCACGATTCGTGGCGACGATGATCGACGACGCATTCTGCGCGCCTGCCAACCGAAGTACGTCCGATTTCGTCGCCGAACCGAACACCGTCACCAGGCCCTTGCTCGCCGCGGAGTCGAGGACTGTCTGATCGGTATCGACGACCACGATCTCCGACGCCGGTACACCGTCACCGAGCATTGCTTCGATTGCCGTCCGCCCCTTGGTCCCGTATCCGACGACGACGGTGTGATTACGCACGTGCTGCCTCCAACGCTGAATTTTGAACGCCTGACGCGAACTCTCGGTCAGAGCTGAAAGTGTGGTTCCGACCAACACGATCAAGAAGAAGATTCGAAGTGGCGTGATCAACAGGACGTTGACCAGGCGCGCCGACGGAGTGAACGGAGTGATATCGCCGTAGCCGGTGGTCGAGAGCGAAACCGTCGCATAGTAGATGCAGTCGAGCAGCGAAAGCTCGTTGTCCTGTGCGTCTCGGTATCCGGCGCGATCGATGTACACGATCAACACGGCGGCACCGAGAGCACCCAACGCGATGAGAACTCGCTTGTAGATGGCCCGCGCCGGACTGGTCTGTAGCTGGGGAATGCGCAGCACCCCGACAAGGGCGAAGTCAGGCTGATCGGTCAATGCTTCCGACCTGGTCAAACGCGCCCGGAGCTTACCGGCCATACATCGACTCTCTCACTCGAACTTACGAAATACCTACACGGACATCGGCAGGCAGCGTAACCCTCGAAGATCGACTTCGGAACTCGGGCGCCGAATAGCGCGCGGGTCGTGGCACCGGTAGTGGCAAGAAGGTCCACCGTGAGGCAGGCTGGGCAAATGCCTTTCACCGGTTCGACGTCCACTCCCAGCCAAGCGGCCGCTCTTCGTTTGTCGGCCCTCCTTCTCGGCGCCGGCACCATGCATTTTGCAGCGCCCTCGTTCTTCGACAGCACCGTTCCCCGCCAGCTTCCCGGACAGGCCCGCACCTACACCCAGGTGTCCGGCGTCGCGGAACTGGCGATCGGCGCTGCCTTGGCCGTGCCGAAGACCCGCAAGCTCGGCGCGGGCCTTGCCGCCGCGCTCTTTGTTGCCGTGTTCCCCGCCAACATCCAGATGGCGATCGACTGGTGCCGAAGCCCGAAGACGTCCACACCGCAGAAGATCGGTTCGATCGCACGTCTCCCCCTGCAGGTCCCGCTGGTGACCGAAGCACTCAAGGCTCGTCGAAACGCAAGCTAATTTTGCGCGCCTGCCGTTCGGATGAGGCGAGCGAGAGCCTCACCGTCCGGCAGGTTCTCGGGTGCGATGGTGCGACCCGATCGAACGTAGTGAAACGCCGCCCTCACCTTGTCGGCCGGAAACTGTTCGTTGCGCCCCGCCGAACGAGCTCTGGCTGACATCAATTCGGCCCAGGCCACCCGATACGCGGCCAACTGCATCACAACAGCGTCCTCGTTGGCGGCCGACGGTTCGGCACCGGTCTTCCAGTCGATCACCGTCCATCCGCCGTCGGGATCGGCGAACACAGCGTCGATCCGACCGCGCAAAACCGTTCCGGCAATGGATGTTTCGAAAGGAACTTCCACTTCGATCGGGCTGCGATTGGCCCACGGGGACCGCAAGAACGCATCCTGAAGTTTCACCAGGTCGGTCTCGGGACCCGCGCCGGTATCCGCGGCGCCGGGTAGCTCGTCGAGATCCAACAGCCGAGTCGCACCGAACCTTCGCTCGATCCAGGCGTGAAAAGCGGTTCCGCGACGAGCCAACGGGTTGGGCGGATACGGCAACGGACGACGTAGGCGAGCCGCCAGTTCATCCGGATCTGCCTTGAGGTCGACGAGCTGAGTCACCGAAAGCTGCGCCGGGAGAATCACTTCGGCACGCGCGTTTGCGCGGGCCTCGCGCTCGGCCAGGAGCACGTCGACGTCCGAGGCCCAGTTCTCCGGATCGTCCCCCGGTTCTTCCGCCTCTTCGCTGTCTTGCGGCAGCGAAGCGAGAGCGGACAGGACGCTCGCGGCTCCGGCCTCGACGGCGCCGCGCCGCGCACCCAGCGGATCCGGCGGCCACTGCGCCGTACGGGGCGTGGCGGCCAACGGGTTCTCGGTATCGGGTTCCGGGGCCGGCGCCCATTCCTCCACGACGCCGATCGCACCGCGTGAGTCTTCCTCATCGGCATCGTTGTCGGCCGTGACCATCTGATGCAGCTCGTCCAGGAACTCCGAAGGCCCCTTCGGTTCCGAACCGGATTCCGCCCAGTGATGCGCCGAGATGAACAGCGCCCGTTCGGTTCTGGTCAGCGCAACGTAGAACAACCGCCGGTCCTCGTCCAGTCGACGGTTGGACAAGGCCTTCTTGTGCGCCGTTATCGCGTTCTCGAGGTCCTTGCGGTTGTAGAGCTCCTCGAGGTCGAGCACCGGAACTCCGTCGGCCGAATCCGCGTCGACCGCCCGGTCACCACGCAACGACGGTGGCAGTTCGGCGAGCGCCCCGAGCCACGATCCGGACGCGGTGGACGAGGGGAACACCCCGTCGCTGACATGCGGGATCGCCACTACTTCCCATTCGAGCCCCTTCGCCGAGTGCACGGTCAGGATCTGGACCCGATCCGGCGCCACCTCCACTTCGCCTGGCGTGAGGCCCTTTTCGATCTGTTCGGCTGCCGCGAAGAAAGCCAGCATCCCGGTCAGATTGGCAGTTGGACGCGTCGCGTAGTTGGCGACAACGTCGGCGAATGCGTCGAGATGCTCGCGGCCCGCGGTCCCGACGACGCCGACTCGGGTCCGCGCGCCCGCCTCGATTCCGATCCCGAGCACCCGCTCGACCTCCGCCACCAATTCGGTGAGCGGCTGGCCGATACGTTCGCGCAACGACGCCAACTCTGCCGCTATCGCGTTGATGCGTGTGTACCCGAGAGCCGAATAGCGTTCTGCCGGGCCTGGATCGGAGATCGAGTCGACCAATCCTGCTTGCTCGGCGTTCTCCCCGGGCAGCGCATCGTGGACCGCCGAGGTAAGCGCCTCGGCGTCGGTGACCGCACCCGCCGTTCCGTATCCCGCGGAGATGGCAAGTTCGCGGGAGCGTTGAGAGAGTGCGGCGAGATCCTTCGCGCCGATCTGCCATCGCGCGCCGGTGAGCAGCCGAACGGCAGCGCTTCCTGCAAGCGGATCGGCGACCACCCGGAGCATGGCGATCACGTCCGCAACCTCGGGTGTGTGCAGGAGCCCACCGAGTCCGACCACTTCGACCGGCAGACCTTTGGACCGCAAGGCCTCGGCCAGCGGAGCGGCATCGGCGTTCCTGCGGATCAACACCGCTGCCGTGGGCGTCGGGCGGTCTTCGGCACGTGCCGCCTCGTATTCTCCGGCGATCTTCTCCGCCACCCACTGACGTTCCTGTTCGACGTCGCCCAGCAACGCCAGTCGAACGTCTCCGGCGACGGCTCCCGGCCGCGCACGAAGGGTGCTGACCGCCACACCGCGTCGACGCAACGGTGCCGACGACAGGTTTGCCAGTTCGAGAGCCTCCGGCGGGTTACGCCAACTGGTGAGCAGTTCGAGCGTCGGAGCCGGCTTTCCGTTGGCAAGCGGGAAATCGGTTGCGAACCGTGGCAGGTTGGCCGCCGACGCGCCGCGCCAACCGTAGATCGACTGCATCGGATCGCCGACGGCCGTCAGTGCCAAGCGGCCGTCGGCTCCCCCACCGAACAACGAGGACAACAACACTCGCTGAGCGTGACCGGTGTCCTGGTACTCGTCGAGAAGAACTACCCGAAAGCGCTCACGCTCGGTCTGCCCGACCTCGGGATGCTCGGCGGCGACCCGGGCAGACAGCGACATCTGGCTGCCGAAATCCAATGCGCCTTCACGCCGCAGCGTCTCACCCAGCCGGGCGACGAGAGGCAACAGTTCGATGCGCTTATGTTGCACATCAAGGTAATTCAACAACTCCTTGCTCGGTCCACCCCGCTGTTTCGGGCCGGCGGGCAGAGTGTGAATCAGCTTGTCCAGCTCGGTGTGTGCCTCGAGCAACTGCTCGGGATCGACCAGGTGCTCCGCCAACTGACCGGCAAGAGCCAGAACGGTCTCGGTGATCGAACCCGGATTCTTGTCGGTGTCCAGATCACTGTCCCAGCCGCTCACGACGCGGTGCGCAACCTGCCACAGTTCGGTCTCGGACAACAACGTCGCCGAGGGTTCGATGGGCAACAGCAGTCCATGTTCGGAGAGCAACCGTCCCGCGTAAGCATGGTAGGTACTGACTTCGGGTTCGCCGGCCAGAATCCGGGAACGCACTCCGCCGGTCGGGTCGAGTGCCCGCAGAACGTCCGAACCCGCCAGCCGCGCCAACCGCTTGCGGATTCGCGACGTGAGTTGTTGCGCCGCTTTGCGCGTGAAGGTCAGGCCGAGAACCGCCTCGGGATCGACGAAGCCGTTGGCAACCAGCCACACGACGCGAGCAGCCATCGTCTCGGTCTTTCCGGCACCGGCGCCGGCGACCACCAATGTCGGACCGAGCGGTGCGGCGATCACTGCTGCCTGCTCGGGCGTCGGAGGGTGCTGACCGAGCGCGACCGCCAGGTCGACAGGGTCGATCTTCGGTCGGCGTGCCTTCTGCGTCGCGGCAGCCACTTAGTTACTCACCTGTCGTCCCTCGTCGTGTGCCGGGCAACTCGAACGCACCGGGCAATGTCTACATCCGTCGTTGACCCTGGCCAGGTACTGCGGTCCTTGGGTCGCTGCCGCAGCGTTGTGAATGACGTCTCGCCACATCTCGACGGCTTCGGCCGTCAGCGGCGGCTGAACTCGCTGCGCCGCACCGTCCTTCTTGTTGGACTTGGCCACGAATACCAGGCGTGCACCGCCGGGTTGTGTGGCCGGTTCGCCGGCAATCGCACCTTCGGCCGCTGCGACCTGGTACGCCGCCAACTGCGCATGAGATTGCGCGGCCTCGTTGCTGACGGGGTTTCGCGCAGTCTTGACGTCGACAACCACTGGACGACCTTCGGTGTCGCGCTCGAGCCGGTCGATCCGGCCACGTAGCTTGACCGCAGGCGCTCCTTCTTCGCGCGGTTCGAGGACCCCCTCGACCGCGACCTCGACGCCGACTTCGGTCAGCTCACCGCGAGTTGCGTTCATCCAGGCCGTGAACGTCGCCAGCATCTCCCGAGTTCGATTGAGTTCACGGCGCGAGTACCACTGCGATCCCAGATCGATGGATTCCCAGGCATTTTCGAGTGCCTTCTCGACCTGATCCGGTGGAATCCGGCCGGCCAGTGCCTGCACCAAGGTATGGACCAGCGTACCGGCGATCGCATGAGTGTTGTCTCCGTCGCTGCCACCGTGACGCTCGAACACCCATCGGAGAGGACATGTTTCGAGAAGCTCGATGGTGGACGGGGACAGTGAAACCGGTCCGTCCTCGGGTTGCCACATGGGAGCAGCGGTACTCGGCTCGGCTGTGCCGTACCACTGATCCGGATGCGCGCCTCGTACTCCGGCCGCAGCCAGACGGGCCAACTGGCGAGCAGCCCGAGAATGCTTCTCGGGGTCGAAATGCGCGATGTCGGGATCACACACCACGCTGCGAAGCTGTGCGACCAGTGCAGGCAGCGACAGAACCCGGGTATCCCCGGTCTCGGGTGCAACGACGTCGAGATCGGAGGACGGGTCGTCCGAGTACGCGTCACCACGGATCAATTCGTCCACGAACCGCGAAGGCACCAAGTCGGTGTCCCCCGAAGCCGATTCGACTGCGGTGATCAGCAGTCGGCGACGAGCACGGCTACAGGCGACCAGGAACAACCTGCGTTCTTCGGCCAGAAGCGGCGCGGTTCGCGAGAGTCGTTCGGCAGCCGAGTCACTGCCGTCGGAGACTCCGTTGACCAGGTCGATAAGAGCTTCGGTACGCAGTAGCGAGCCGCGTGCCCGCAAACTCGGCCAGAGCCCCTCCTGCACACCCGCCACCGCCACCACCGCCCATTCGCGCCCCGCCGCGGCGTGAGCGCTGACCACGGTGACGGCG
The DNA here is from genome assembly GCF_003797745.1 of Rhodococcus sp. WS1. NCBI lineage: Bacteria > Bacillati > Actinomycetota > Actinomycetes > Mycobacteriales > Nocardiaceae > Rhodococcus > Rhodococcus sp. WS1. The sequence goes on from NZ_RKLZ01000001.1 coordinate 995,205, forward strand.
TCGGGAGCGATGACCGATCGGCTCCGCGAGTCGGTCGGTATCTCCTGGCTGGTCAGGTAGTCGACAAAACCGGAGAGTTGCGAACGCGGCAGCCGGTCGACGTAGTTGGCAGCCGCGTCGAAGAGTGCGACTACGGCGTCGAGGTCTCGATCGGCTTGTGAGCCGATCGGTCCGCCGCGCGCCGACGCGGCCGCCCACCGCCGTTCCAGCCCCGTCGCCTGCCAGGCCGCCCACAGAACTTCTTCGACCCCGAGACCACGCTCGAGAGGCACTCGGGCCTTGCGAAGGACCGACAGCACGCGATTGAGGGCCGCAGCTTCGACGTCTGTCAGCTTGCCCATCAGGCGCTTGGACTGCGCACGATCCTCGTCGATCAGAATGAGCCGCAACAACTCCGAAGAGTCCCGATCACTTCCCGATGCCAACTCGACTCGGCGCAGGCCACGACGCAACCGGCGCAGGGTGACCGGTTCGGCGCCGCCGATGGGACCGGCCATCAGGGCAAGCGCGTCGTCGCCGGTGAACTGATCGCCGCCGAGCGCCCGAAGGACCAGCAGCAGGCCGGACACTCCGTGTTGCCGCGCGAGCGGCAATTCGGTGGCAGCGGTCGTGACGGGCACCCCCGCCGCGAGCAGGGCTCGCCGGAGAGGGGCGAGAGTGCGCGGGACCGACCGCACGATGACGGCCATGTCGGACCACGCAATCCCGTCCAGCAGATGCGCCCGGCGCAAGGTATCTGCGACGACTGCCGCCTCTTTGGCCGTCGTACCGAGAACCCGCACCGACGCCCGTCCCGGATTCTCATCGGTGAGATCGGATGGAACCGCGATGCGATGAGCCAAGTTGCCAGGCAGCCGCGCAGCGATCTTGGCCGCGATCGACGCGACGTCGGCGTTGTTGCGATACGTGACGGGCAGAACGATCTGGCGCTCGTCTCCGCGCTCGGCCAGTCCGAGCAGGAACGCCGAATCCGCACCGCGGAATCCGAAGACGGACTGATCGGGATCACCGGCGATGACCGTGCCCGCAGTTCCGGTTCCGATCAACCGAACCAGTTGCGCCGCCTGCGGATCCAGATGCTGTGCGTCGTCGACAAGGAGGTGCCGGATCCGAGCGCGCTCGGAGCGAAGCAATTCGGGATCGGTGGCGAACGCGGTCAAGGCCGCACCGATCAACTCGGCCGCGTCGAGCGCCGGCGCCGTCGCCTCCGGAGCCTCGACACCGACACTGCCGCGCAGCAGCACGCCTTGCTCGTAGGCCTCGGCGAACCGCCCGGCCGCCACCCACTCCGGACGGCCACGCTTCTTGCCGAGCTTGACCAGATCTTCGGGGCCGAGCCCGCGCTCGTTGGCTCGCAGCATCAGATCTCGAAGTTCGACGGCAAATCCGTTCAAACCCAATGCGGGTCGCAGACGCTCCGGCCACCCGAGGGCGCCGTCTTCGATGTCGCCGCGCAACATCTCTCGGAGCACCGAGTCCTGCTCGGCGCCGGTGATCAGGCGTGGCGGCGCATTGCCGTGTGCTGCGGCTTGAAGCCGGAGAACGGCAAAGGCGTAGGAGTGAACGGTGCGTACCAGCGGCTCACGGGTTGCCTGCGGTCCGCGTTCCTGTTGGTACCCGAGCAACCCAGCGGTGATCTGCTCTCGGACCTGCGTCGCGGCTCGGCGTGACTGGGTGAGCACCAGGACCGATTCAGGATCTTCGCCACCCGAGATCTTCTGCACTGCCAGATCCACGAGAAGGGACGTCTTGCCGGTTCCGGGACTGCCGAGTACCTGCCAGGGATTCCAAGCCGCTGCCGAACCGAATGAAACAGGGCCGAACGCGAGCTGGAACGGATCCTCGGACGGCGGCGCGAAGAGCCGCGTCGTCCCTTCATCCCACGTTCGGGGTATCGGAGACGGCGCAGTTCGGTGCACCAACCGCGCCCGCGGAATGGTGACCTTGCTGCGTGTTGCCGTCTCACTCACCCAGGCATTCCACCAGAGCGCACCGACAACTCACACATCGCCTGCTTCCGGCATGATTGACCTCGTGTCTGCACTCCATACGTATCTCTACGGACCCGTCGGGGCGCCGGAGATCCTTTCGCTGCACGGTCTGACCGGTCACGGCCGCCGTTGGCAGTCGATGGCCGAGAACCAACTGCCCCAAGCGCGCTGGATCTCGCCCGATCTGCGTGGTCACGGACGCTCGACCTGGGCTCCCCCGTGGAACATCGAATCCCACGTGGAGAGCCTGCTCGAGACACTGGACGAACATGCAAACGGACCGGTGGTGATCGTCGCGCATTCGTTCGGCGGAATGCTGGCGCTTCACCTCGCGGCCACCGCGCCGGAACGCGTTCGTGGGCTCGTTCTGCTCGATCCAGCGATCGGCTTGGATCCGACTTTCATGCAGGAAGTGGCCGAACTCACAATCGGCTCACCGGATTACACCGATGCGGCCGAGGCGTACTCCGAGAAGATTCACGGCTCGTGGGGTGAGGTTCCCACCCAGGACCTCGACGTCGAGATGGCCGAGCACCTGATTCAACTGGGCAACGGGCGCGTCAACTGGCGCCTGTCCACGCCCGCGATCGTGACCGGGTGGGGCGAACTCGCTCGCCCGATCGTGCTGCCACCGCCTTCGATGCCGACCGTGCTGGTTCAAGCAATGAAAGTCCAGCCTCCGTACGTCACCGACGAGTTCCGGGCAGCGCTCACCGAGCACCTCGGTGAAAATCTGACCAGCGTCGAATTCGACTGTGACCACATGGTCCCGCACGTGCGGGCCGACGAAGTTGCCGCCCTCGTTCGCAGCGTGCTCTGAAGGAACCGACATGGCAGCCACCACCGAAGAGCAGATCGAAGAGGTACGGCGACTCATCGCGTCGATTCCCGCCGGTTTCGTGGCGACGTACGGCGATATCGCTGATGCTGCAGGACTTTCCAGTGCTCGCACGGTCGGTTGGATCATGCGGACGGACTCTGCCGACCTGCCGTGGCATCGGGTTCTCGGCGCCTCCGGCAAACCGTCGGCGCACCTGGCTCATCGTCAGATCGCCAAGCTCGAACTCGAAGGGGTACCGATCAAGGAGGGTCGGATCGACCTGAAGAAGGCACGGTTTCACTTCTGATCCCGTGTCACCGGTCGTCCTCACCCCGGCGATGGGGCAGCATGGAGGCATGACCACCACGCCGCCGACCGCCGCCGTCATTCTGGCGGGTGGTCGCGGGACCAGAATGGGTGGTGTCGACAAACCTGGCCTTCTCGTACACGGTCGCAGGCTCCTCGACATCGCGCTTTCAGCAACGTCGCATCTCGACGCCGTCGTCGTGGTCGGCCCGCATCGACCTGAACTTGATCCTGGAATCACCCAAACTCAGGAATCTCCGGCCGGAGCCGGCCCTGTCGAGGCGATCTGGGCCGGTTTGTCTGCGACCCGGTTACCCGATAACGCCGTGGTGGTGGTGCTGGCGTCCGACCTGCCGCACATCGAGGCCGAATCAGTCGACGCCTTGATCGCTGCCACGTCGACGGACAATCCGGTGACGTGTGCCGTGGACGAGAACAACCGAACCCAATTCCTGTTCTCCGCATGGACATTTCGCGAACTCCGGCAACGCCTGTCCACATTGCGGGAGAGTTCGGGGCTGGAGAACCAACCTATGAAAGCGATTGTCACCGAGCCGTTCTCGACGCTGAGTGTCGCTGGTACGACCGACTGCGACACACCGGAAGACATCGATCGCGCGCGAAGCCATCCGCGGCTGACGGTCGATCAAGCCCGCGCCGCCGTCAGGAACTCGCTGACAGCATTGCCGCCGCACCGTGCCGATCTCGCCGACAGCCTCGGAGCAACGCTCGCGCAGCCTCTGGTCGCCCTGGGTGATCTTCCCAGGTCAGACGTTTCGGCGATGGACGGGTACGCGGTCTCCGGCGAGGGCCCCTGGCGAATCCGCACCGAGATCCGCATCGCGGGCGCCGACGGGCAACTCGAACTCGGCGAAGGTGAAGCGATTCGCATTGCCACGGGAGCACACCTGCCCCTCGGCGCCACCTCGGTAATTCGTGACGAGTATCTGTCCGTCGACGAGCCATCTCGGATGGTACGGAGAATGCCGGATGCGCCGCACCGCAACGACGCTCGACCACGAGGGGAAGATTGGACCACCGGATTCACGATCGCCCCGACAGGTACCGCGGTGACTCCGGCGGTGATCTCCGCAGCTGCCAGCGGTGAAGTGTTCGACGCCCTCGTCCGTGGTCCGGTACGGGCACGCCTGATAGTCACCGGCGACGAGATCCGGCGGACCGGTCCACTGCGTGAAGGTCAGACTCGCGACTCCGTCGGCGGGATTCTCCCCTACATACTGGAAAGCAACGGCGTACGGTGCGTGGCGAATTCGCACCTGAGAGACACTGCGGACAGTTTCGAGCGGGTGCTCGCAGACGGAGTCGACCAGGAAGCCGATCTACTCGTCGTCATCGGTGCGACGGGAGGCGGCGCTGCCGACGAAATGCGCAGTGCGCTCGATCGACTCGGCGCTCGCACGATTGTCGGGCGAGTCGCCTCGCGCCCCGGCGGATCTCAGATAACGGCCGTCCTGCCCAGTGGTCTGGTGGTTCTCGGCCTCCCCGGCAATCCGTATGCCGCCGTGACCACCCTGTTGACGATGCTGCCCACCGTCGTGGCCGCCTTGACCGGAAGCGACACGCCGCCGCCACTACTCGGCATCATCGAGAACGCCGCTGCGGTGAGTTCCGATGCGGTACGCCTGTTGCCGGTGACACAATCCGAAGACGGTCGCTGGCGCGCCGATCCGTCTGTACGTACCGCGCACCTTGCGGGGTTGATCGAACGCTCGGCGTTTGCACTCGTACCGGCACACTCCGACGACGGCGCCGTCGCCGAATTGGTCGTCCTCCCACGCTGATCGGGTCAGCGGTTTCGGCGCCTGCGCCGGCCGACGTCCGCCAGCACGATCACGCCGACCACGATCGCGAGCACCAGTGAATACACGCCCCACAGCACCAAGAACGGCAGCAGCCAGCCGGCATCAACGGTCTGACCGCGCGGTCCGACGCAGTACAGCGTGAAATTGGTGGACGTACCGTCGCCGTCGGTAAAGGTATCCGAGACGACCATCGCGCTCGATGTCGGTTCTTCACAGAAGATCGGCGCCAAGTGCGCGACCTGGCCGGGCCAGATCACCGAAGACAGCAGTGCGGCAAAGATTCCCACGACCACGATCACCGCTACCGAGATCAGTAACGGAGCGATTCGGCGGCTCACAGCGGCTGCACCAGAAAGGGAGTTCCGTCAGGCTCGAAGACCACAAGTACTCGCGAGCGTGGGGATTCCACCATCACGGAGGCGTGTATCGACTCGGTGCGACTGACCGAGATCCCGGAGACTTCGCCGTCGTCGACTCCGCTGCTCGCCAGCGCGTCGTCGACCAACTTCTCGACATTCGCCAATGCCGGCACTTGATCCAGCGTGAACGATCGCGCATCGAGATCATCGGTGACACTGACTTGCACGGGGATGGGCTCGCCGAGAATGACGCCGTCGAAAGAGAATCTGTCGAGCTGTGACGGCTTCCCGGGGTCACGAACGGTGACGCCGAGCGTCTCGATCGGGCTGATGTCGATGCTGGTCACCGATATCGCGTCGACGCCGTATCTATGTGCGAGGCTGTCGAACCCGCCTCGCACCAACTCCGACGTCATCCCACCGCCACGTTCGCGCATCTGGTTGTCGAAATCCATCCGATCGACGGCACCGATGCATCCGCTCAGACCCGTGGCCGTCAAGGCGATGGCTACCGTCCACAGCGCCGGCCGCACCTGCGAGGACGCCAATTTCATGAGCGGAGCGTACCGCGAGTGTCCGGTTCCATCTCTGTGACCTGCGCGTCGGACGAATTCCTGTCGGCGACTCGTGGGATCATCGCGCCATGAATCGTGTCGACGAAGGATTCGAACCGCCGGACGCATTGGTCGAGTGGTGCCGCTCCCGCACCTTTCCACTGCACGTCCTCGACGACGAAGCGACCGTCGACCTGGATTGGTGGAACGCGCACCTGAAGGACGCCGGCCACACCATCAGCCTGCGCGGGCGTGATCTCGACGGCAAAGTGATCACCGAAGGCCGAGCCATCGTTCAACGCAACGACCTTCGCCCGTCGAGCGACCTCGTTGTCGCCCAGCACGACGGCCTCGGACTGCTGTTTCTCTGCGCGGCCTGGCAAGGCTCGCACGAAAGCAGACGGTTCACGCGGCGGTTCCCCAACGTCTTCAATCCGCATCACCGCGAAGACGAGGATCCGCTGACCCAGATCACAGCCATTCTCGATCACTGTTCGAAAAACAAGTCGATGCCGGTCGTGCGACGCGACACCTGGTCCGGGTGGCCACTCACCCCCGGCGTGGGGGTATCACTCATGGCCGCTTTCATGTGGGCGGTGGGCGTACAGGACGAAGGCCGGCGCGCTCAGATGATCGATCAGTACGGCGTCTCGACACTCATCCACGAGGGCTGGCTCGAGGATCCTTCCGTCACGGGCTTCACGACGCGTCGCTACCGCCGGTACTGCGAACTGCTCGACAGTTGGGCCTATGCCGCCGGCACCCAACCCGAGATCGTCGAGATGTGGTTGGTGAAACGGTGGAGTGCGCGGTTGGCCCAAGCACGCAACGACGTCAGCGCCCCCACCCTGTTCTAACTCTCAGAAAGGCCGTGTCTCAGAAAGGCCGTGTCTCAAAAAGGCCAGGCAGGGAGGGTAGGCAGCCCCACCCTCGTCGGCCTCCCGACCAACCAGGCCAAGGTCTCCGCATCCGACAGCGAAGGAACACGTACACCCGGGACCGCTGTCTCCAGTGCGCCCAACTGACGGGCGAGAGTGAATTCCACGAACTCGGCAGGCCAGTCGTGGCAGGTGTAGCCGATGTCGAGGTCCATCAGGTGAATCTCGATCTCGTTCCAGCGCAGAATCGGCAGATCGAATGCCGTCACAGGTTTGCGCCACGGCACCGGCGTGTCCAGTCGATCTGCCTGGATCTCGCACAACGCGTCCACCAGTCTCGTTCCCGAGAAGCGGTAGTCGAGAGCCAACAACTCAGCCGGGCGATCTGCACCTTCCTCGATTGCAGCATTGCGCGCGTCCGGTCCCCCGGGATACATCTCCCCCGATTCGCCGCCCTGCACTCCGGCAACAAATCTGCCCAGCGCGTCGGCGTTGCGCGACATGTGCGTCACGACATGTCCCCGACTCCACCCGGGGAGCCCGGAGGGCTCCCGCGCCTGCTCTTCGGTCAGTCCGCCGATGAGAGCCTGTGCCTTGACGTCGGATTCACGAACTGCGGCGACCAGGTCGGCATACGTCGGCGTTACGGAGTGAGACGTCATGCAGCGATACTAGTTCCCTTCGCGCACTCTCATACCGATTCACGACAAGGTCCACCACTCCCGGATCGACGCCGAGCGGTTCGGTCACACCATCGGCTCCTGCAGCGTGCAATCTTTCGTGAAACAGTCCGTGTGCGAGGAGGTACGAGGCAACGAACACTCGCTTCGCGCCGCGAACGCGTGCTGCTGCAACAACATCGGCTACCTTCGGTTCCCCGGTCGCGATGTATCCGATGTCCACCCGGACCCCCGCCGCTTCGGCGAGCATCAGCGCAGCACGCTCGACGTCTCGCAGCGCCCGCGCATCGGAGGACCCGGCAGCAGCAAGCACTATCGCGTCGCCCGGATTCCACCCCGCTTCGGTCAAGCGTCTGAGCAGCACGCGCGCAAGCGCCGGATCGGGTCCGAGTGCGGGCGTCACAGTCACAGCCGAGTGCTCACTGATCGCCACTTCGCGTCGAACATCGGTGTGAACGTGGTAGCCGGACGCCAGGAAGGCCGGTACGAGAATCGCTCGCCCCGGAGTGTCCCGGAGGACTTCAGAAGGTGACGGACCGAGCACGTCGACAAAGGCAACGCGCGTGCGTCCGACGCGCGTGCAGACGGCTTCGGCAAGGGCGGCAACCATTTCCACGCCACGTGGGCTACGCGTGCCGTGAGCTACCAGTACGAGTACATCGTCATCGCGTTGCATAGTCACCTGGATTCTGTACGTAGTCGCCGGGGTCGAGGGCAAGTCGATAGCCCCGCTTGACCACGGTCTGAACGGCTTTGGGCGCACCGAGGCACGCGCGCAATCGGGCGACGGCGGTCTCGACGGCATGGGTGTCGCCGCCGCCTCCGGGAAGAGATGCCAGAAGTTCGTCGCGGGAGACGACTCGGCCGGGGCTGGCACCGAGAGTGCGGATCAACGACATCGCAGCCGGCGGCAATTGCTTCACTTCACCGTCCACGACGACGCAACCGCCGCGGATGCTGATTTCGTGTTCGCCGGCTTGAATCTTGTTGGCTCGCTGCGGGAGTTCGTCGACGATGTGTCGCGCGAGCGCCCCGAGACGTGCCCGCGCCGGGGCTGTGGTCGGTACATTCAAGGCTTCGAGCGGCGCCGAGGTGACCGGGCCGACGCACATTGCCGCCACCGGACCCCGCATCGCGTCGAGAATGTCGCCGAGATCCCCGGTCTTGTCGGCGCGCATCAACATCGACGCGACGGCCGGTGCACTGGTGAAGCTGACGGCGTCGATTCCGGCTGAAGCGATGGCGTCGATCATCCGGTCGAGCAGCGTCGGATCCTCCGGCGGTTCCCATCGATAGACAGGGACCGCGATGACCTCGGCGCCCGCGTCGCGCAGCACCTGACAGAAATCGGGAATCGGCTCCCATTCGGTAGTGGCGCCGTGCAGTTGAACGGCGATTCGTTTTCCCGAGACACCTTCTGCAAGAAGATGTTCGAGCACTTCGGCGGAAGACTCGGATGCCGGAGACCATTCTTCACGAAGGTCGGCCGCGCGGATTGCCCCTTTGGCCTTGGGTCCGCGCGCGAGCAGACGAGCCGAGCCCAACGCGGATCCGAGATTTTCCGCCTCACCCCACCCGTCGGCTGCTTCCAGCCAACCCCGGAATCCGATCCCGGTCGTGGCGACAACCACCTCGGGAGGATCCGAGATGATCTGCTGTGTCACCCTTTCGAGCTCGCGGTCGTCGGCGAGAGGGATGATCCGAATCGCCGGAGCGTGAACGACGTCCGCTCCCCGACGAGTCAGCAACGTCGCGAATTCCTCGGCGCGGCGCGAAGCGGTGATACCTACCGTGAATCCAGCCAACGGCATGTCGTCACTCACGAGACTGCATCGGCGACAGTCGAGCGAACGCCCTGCATCTGAAGGCTGTGTACCTGAACGACGCCTGCCCACACGCGAACTCCGTATACCGGCAGCGCGACCGCGGAGTCGTCCAGCGCTCGGCCGTCGACCAGCGAGAACGCCTGCTTGAGCAGCGGCGAGACCACGATCGGTTCACCGTCCCGGTCGCCGACGAGTCCGCGTGACATCACCGCGGCGCGGCCGTACGGATCGAAGTTGCTGACAGCCCGCAGTGTGCCGTCCTCTAGCAGGAACAGCGCCACCTGCTCGCCGCCGCGAAGAAGCACGGCGACCCCGCGTCCAGGGATCAGATGGCTCAGCGGGCAGGCCGACGTCCATTCGAGTCGATCCGAATCCAGCTTGGCAATCTGCGCATCGATGACACTCATCGAAGTCCTCCTGTCGATCCGGCGACAACGTCGCGCGGGTTCTTGTCTACGTTTCTACGGACCCCGTGTTTCCCACGGGTTACGCGACTATTACCGGCGCGTAGGGATGCTCGGCATACCCATCAGGACTGGAACCTTGCGCACTCCGGTCTCGTCGAACACAACCGTCGGGTCGGCTTCTTCCGGTGCGTTGACGAACGAGACAAACCTCGACAACTTCTCCGGATCACCCAGCACACCAGCCCATTCGTCCTGGTAGCCCTCGACGTGCTTGGCCATCAGAGCCTCGAGTTCTTCGCCGATTCCCAGGCTGTCTTCACAAATAACGGCCTTGAGGTGATCGAGTCCGCCTTCGAGTGATTCGACCCACGGCGCCGTGCGCTGGAGGCGATCGGCGGTGCGGATGTAGAACATGAGGTAGCGGTCGATGTACTTGACCAAGGTTGCGTCGTCGAGGCCTCCGGCAAGCAGCTGAGCGTGTTTGGGCGACTGTCCGCCGTTGCCGCCCACATACAGATTCCAACCGTTCTCCGTCGCGATGACGCCGACGTCCTTGCCACGCGCTTCGGCGCATTCACGAGCACATCCCGAGACGCCGAACTTGATCTTGTGCGGCGAACGCAGGCCGCGGTAGCGGTTCTCGAGGTCGACGGCCATTCCCACCGAGTCCTGAACGCCGTAGCGGCACCAGCTCGAACCGACGCAGCTCTTGACCGTCCGCAGGGACTTGCCGTACGCCTGACCCGATTCCATCCCGGCGTCGACGAGACGCTTCCAGATCGCGGGCAACTGTTCGACACGAGCCCCGAACAAGTCGATGCGCTGACCGCCGGTCACCTTCGTGTACAAGCCGAAGTCACGCGCCACCTCACCGATGACGATGAGCTGCTCACCCGTGACCTCGCCGCCAGGCATACGAGGTACCACGGAGTACGTACCGTTCTTCTGGATGTTCGCGAGGAAGTGATCGTTGGTGTCCTGCAACGACGCCTGCTGGCGGTGCAGGATGTGATCGGAGTCCGTCGATGCCAGAATCGAAGCGACTACGGGCTTGCAGATGTCGCAACCGGCGCCCTTGCCGTACTTGGCGATCAGCGCCGAGAAGGTTCTGGTCTGCGTCGACTGGACGATCTGGAACAACTCGGCCCGCGATTGAGCGAAGTGCTCGCACAGTGCCTTCGACATCACGACGCCGGAATCGGCCAGCAGCTGCTTCACAGTGGGAAGGCAACCGCCACAGGTGGTTCCGGCGCTGGTGCACGCCTTCACCGAAGCAATGTCGCATGCGCCGGCCGCGATTGCGCCGCAGATGGCTCCCTTGGTCACCGCGTTGCACGAGCACACCTCGGCGTCGTCGGGCAGCGAGCCTGCACCCGGCTTCTCCCCCGCAGGCGAGATCAATGTCGCCGGGTCACCGGGTAGTTCGCGACCGACCAGCGGGCGCAGCGACGCGTAGGCCGATGCGTCACCGACAAGAATGCCGCCGAGCAGGATCTTCGCGTCATCTGAGACCACGAGCTTCGCGTACGTCCCCTTGGACGCGTCGCTGAGGACAACTTCGAGAGCGCCCGGTGAGGTCGCCATCGCGTCACCGAAACTGGCGACGTCGACGCCCATGAGCTTGAGCTTGGTGGACATGTCGGCGCCCGGGAAATCCGCGGCGCCGCCGAGCAGACGATCGGCCACGATCTCGGCCGTCGTGTAGCCGGGAGCAACCAGACCGTAGCAACGGCCTTCCACCGCAGCACATTCTCCGACGGCATAGATGTTCTCGTCCGAAGTCACGCAGCCGAGGTCGGTCAGGATGCCGCCGCGCTCCCCCACTGCGATGCCGGCGTCGCGGGCCAGCTGATCACGCGGACGAACTCCGGCGGAGAAGACGAGCAGCGACGCGTCGATGGTGGAGCCGTCGGAGAGTTCGACCACAATTCCGTTGTCGGCCTGCGAGATTCCCGCCGTCCCGACTCCGGTGTGAACGGTGAGACCGAGTTCGGTGACGAGGCGAGCGAGCAGTGCGCCGCCGCCCTCGTCGACCTGCATCGGCATCAATCGCGCATTGTGTTCGACGACATGTGCCGTCATTCCCATGAGCGAGAGAGCATTTGCCGCCTCGAGTCCGAGAAGACCGCCGCCCACCACGACGCCGACAGCGCCAGGACCCGCCTTCTCGGCGGCGGCCCGGATACCGTCGAGGTCGTCGAGGGTGCGGTAGACAAAACATCCGTCGCCGTCGTGCCCCGGTACGGGAGGCACGAACGGATACGAACCGGTCGCCATCACCAGAGCGTCGTAGGAGATCGTCTCGCCGGTTGTCGTCGTGACCGTGCGTGCATCTTTGTCGATCGAGAGCGCGCCTTCCCCCACTCGGAGATCGACCAGGCCGTCACCGACGTAATCGTTGCCGGCCAGTGCCAATTCCTTGGGGTCCCACGCTCCGACGTACGAGGACAGCCCGACTCGGTCGTACGCTGCGTACTGCTCGTCGCAGAGTACGGTCACCGACCAGTTGTTCGCTTCGTCGCGCGAACGCAGTGCCTCGACGAATCGGTGTCCGACCATTCCGTGTCCGATGACAACAACCGACTTGCTCATGACGCCTACTTCCTGAGGTACGAGATAGTTCTGAGATTCCGCGGACCGCTCACGCCGTGACTGCGACCTTCGCCTCGTCGACGTCTGTGGTCAGCGTCGACGGCTTGCGCAGGAAGACGAACCAGGTGACTGCGATGCAGGCGATGTAGAAGGCCAGGAACACCCAGAAGGCCATGGTCGCCGACTTCGCGGGGCTGCTGTACGACGCGCGCAGCACCAGGTTGATGCCTACGCCGCCCAAACCGCCTACCGCACCGGCAAATCCGATGAGAGCACCGGAGATACTGCGCGACCACGTTGCCTTCTCGCTTCGATCCATGTGATCGAAGCTCTGAGCCTTCGCCTCGAAGATCGCCGGGATCATCTTGTAAACGGATCCGTTTCCGATGCCGGAGAGCAGGAACAGGGCGATGAATCCGAGAACGAATGTCACCATGATTCCGGCGCTGGCGACGCCCGCGGTGTTGTCGTCCATCGTTCCGGCCGTCACGAGAATCGATGCAGCGAATGCCATGGCGACAAACGTCCACATGGTGATCTTGCCGCCGCCGATCCGGTCGGCCAGCTTGCCGCCGAGGGGGCGAGCGATCGAACCGAGGAGAGGACCGATGAAGGCGATCTGTGCTGCATGCAGCGCGGCCGCGGCCGGAGTGGCACCGCCGGCGAGGAAGTTGATCTGCAGAACCTGACCGAAGGCGAAGCTGAATCCGATGAAGGAACCGAACGTACCGATGTACAGGAAGCTGATCACCCACGACTCGGAGAACTTGAGTGCCTTGGCCATCGAGCGCAGGTCCGACTTCTGGTTGCCCAGGTTGTCCATGAACAGCGCGGCACCGACGGCAGCAGCGGCAATGAACACGAGATAGACAGCACACACGATCCACGGAGCACGGTTACCGACGGTGGCGATCACCAGCAGACCGATCAGCTGGATCATCGGTACACCGATGTTGCCGCCGCCGGCATTGAGACCGAGCGCCCACCCCTTGAGGCGTTGCGGGTAGAAGGCATTGATGTTGGTCATCGACGACGCGAAGTTGCCGCCGCCGATACCTGCAGTGGCCGCTACCAACATGAACGTGGTGTACGACGCACCCGGGTTCATCATCAGGTAGAGCGTGAGAAGTGTTGGTACGAAGAGGAACAGCGCACTCATGACGGTCCAGTTACGACCGCCGAACCGTGCGGTGGCAACCGTGTATGGAATGCGGAGGACCGACCCGACAAGTGTGGGCACTGCGACGAGGAAGAACTTTCCGGCCGCGTCGATGCCGTAGATATCCGTCGGCATGAACAACACCATCACGGACCAGATCGACCAGATCGAGAAGCCGACGTGTTCGGCTACCACTGACCAGATCAGGTTCCGCTTCGCGATGTCCTTGCCGCCGGATTCCCAGGCGTCGACGTCCTCTGCATCCCAATGCTCGATGTAATGACTCACCAGGGCCTCCTGAATATGTTGGAGACCCAAAGGTAGAAAACGGTTATTGCGCCGGTGCTGCGTGCGATGACCGCGAAGTCAATTGATCCTCACCCGGTAACAAGACCGGGTGTGAGCTAGTTTTTCGCAGGTGCGTGCCAGGAATCCTCGAGCATCCGAGGCTTGCATGCCTGGTAGGCGCCCAGGAGCACCACGATCACCGCGACGACGAGCAGGCCGAACGGCGCAGCGTATCCACCGGACACGTCGTGGAAAACGCCGAACAGGAGCGGACCGAGGCAGGCAACGGAGTAGCCGATGCCCTGGGTGAAGCCGGACAGTGCCGAGGAACCGATGTGCGAACGAGTACGCAGGTTGATCAGCGTGAGCGACATCGGGAACGTGCTCGGACCGAGGCCCAGGACGACAACCCACACGATCGGCGCCGCCATCGGGGCAAAGTACAGCCCGCCCATGCCGACCAGGTAGCAGACGGCACACGCGATCACGACAGGGAAGGGATTGGCCATGCGGGCGCACAGCGTCGGCGCACCGAACGCTGCGACGAGCCCGATCACCGAGAACATTCCGACCATCGTTCCGCCGAACGCATCACTGGCTCCGGCGTCACGAAGGATCGAGGGAATCCACGTGAACATCGAATACGTGATCAGTGAGGTCATGCCGAACATGCCGGCCATCCCCCAGGCCACGGGAGAACGCCAGACCTGACCGCGTGGCTGTTCTGCCACTGCCGCAACCGAATCCGATGCATTCTCGACGGACCCGGCTTCATTCGCGCGAGCCTTGCGCGAGCGAGCGAGGGTGATCAACCACGGCACGGCTGCGGCGAAGCCGAAGGCGGACCACCAGCCGATCGAGAACCTCCACCCGAAGGCGTCGGCAACCGGGACTGCGACGAACGCCGGAACGATGGTGCCGATCTGCACGGCCACGATGTAGACCGAACTCATGGTGGCGAGGCGATCCGAGAAGTACCGCTTGACCAACGGTGGGATCACGACATTGCCGATTCCCATGCCTGCCAGTGCCAGAGCCGAGAGGGCCAGCAACGACCATGTCTGAGACATCATGGCGCGCAACAGCATTCCGACGCCGGCCATGAGCATCGCGACGAGGGCCGTTCGCTCGAGCCCGATACGTTTCGCGATGGCGGGAGTGATGAGACCGAAGATGGCGAACATTGCGGTCGGAACCATGCCGAAGACACCGACGATCGAGGCGGAGAAGCCGATCTCGTCGCGAATCTCGGCCGCCAAGGGCGAGAACGAGGTCACCGCAAGTCGAAGTACGAGCGCAGACATCGCAATCGCAGCGAAGACGAGCACACGGCCTTGTATCAACGAGCGGGTTTCGGTTCTCTCCAGTTGAGCAGTCACCGGGAAATCATAGGATGACCGGACGAACTCGCACAAGCGCGGTAATCTAACGTCACATTCACACCACTTACCCGGACCCGAGGAAACAACCACGTGCAACCCGTTCGACGCGCAAGTCTCATCTCGCAGGTCACCGAACAACTCCGCAACGAGATCCGGAGCGGAACCTGGCCGATCGGTTCCAAAATCCCCACCGAACCGGAACTGTCGGAGCTGACCGGGACCGGTCGCAATACCGTGCGCGAGGCGGTCCAGGCGCTCGTTCACGCCGGAATGCTGGAACGTCGTCAGGGATCGGGCACCTACGTCGTTGCTGTCTCCGACCTCGGTGGCACTCTCGGCAACTACTTTGCCGGCGCCCACCAGCGGGATGTACTCGAACTTCGGCGCGCACTCGACATCACCGCGGCCACCCTCGCCGCCGCACGGCGAACCGAAGACGACATCGCCGAACTGACGCGACTACTCGAGCTTCGCACCGCGTCATGGGAGGGTCAGGACATCGACGCTGCCACCACCGCGGACGTCGCCCTGCACCGAGCAATCGTCGCGGCCAGCCACAACGAGGTCTACCTGGAGTTCTACGACTCCCTGCTCCCGGTCATCGAGACCACGATCCAACAGCACATCGATGCAACCGGCGAAGGGTTCCACTCGCAGCACGCGAACCTCGTCAACGCTGTCGTCGACGGGAACACCGTGGCGGCCTCGAACGCCGCACGCGAGTTGTTCGAGGGCCTGGTCTCGGACTTCGGTACCGGCGCCCCGATCTAGAGCAGCAAGCGCACGATGTCGGACGTACGGGCCAACCCCGGGAACGCGTCCGCCGTCGAGCGGGGATGCAGAACATGAACTGCCAACCTGAACATCACCGCGCGTAGAAGCATCTGCGGCCACTCGGGGAGATCTTCCCACCGGCCGACCAGTGCCTCGTCTGCCCCGCCCCACGAGATCGCGTCGACCACAGCGACGGCGGCGGCCCACGCAGCCGGTCGCCAATACGGCGTGATGTCGGTGATTCCGGGGGCCATACTGCCCGAGAACAGCACCGTCCCGAACAGATCGCCGTGCACGAGCTGGTCCGGGCTCTGCACCGGCTTCCGCAAAGTAGCGAGCCCGGCAATCAGTTCCAGACTTTTGCGACCGTCCGGAGTGGGCGTCTCGAGTTGCTCGACGCCCTTCGCGATCCTCAGCGGAACCGTTTCCCATGCCGCGCGATCAGCGGCGACGAATACGTCGACCTCGGCCCACGGCGGCACCGGCGGTTGTGCAAGGAAGCGCGGGCGCTCGAGCGAGGCCGTCGCCGCATGCAGTCGGCAGGACATCGAGACCACTTCGTCGTGACGTGGTTCCGGCGATCCGACGATGAATGTGTCGGCACGCCAGCCCGAGACGACGTAACGACCGTCGGTCGAACGCACCGGTCGAGCCAACCGAACGCCGTCGACTTCGAGGTTCTCTCGCACCTTCGCCGACCACGCTGCGCGGGCATGATCCGCGACTGCTGAAAGGACGACGTCTCCACACAGCCACCCGCCGTCCCAATCCGCACCGAGTGGGATGGGATCGACTTCACGGAGGCCGAAGGTGGAGCACACGTGCTGGGGAGGTTGGCCTGTGCTCACACCCCAACGCTACCGGTGCGCGGCGCCGCCTCCCGCGAGGCGCGCCTAGTAGACCGGCAGACTCGCATCCACCTGGTTCGCCCAGGCGATCGCGCCGCCTTGAACGTGAACTGCGTCGGAGAAACCGGCGTTCTTGAGAAAGGCCAGTGCCTCAGCCGAACGAATGCCGGTTTTGCAGTACAGAACTATCTGCTTGTTCTGCGGCAACGTCGCCAGAGCTTCACCGGAAAGGATGCGGTCTTTCGGGATCAGCACCGCCCCCGGCAGATGCATGATGTCCCATTCAACCGGTTCTCGTACGTCTACCAGCTCGATCGATCGTCCCTCGCCGATCATGGCCTCCAGCTCCGGCGCCGTGATCGTCGAGCCGACAGCAGCAGCGCTCGCCTCTTCGGACACGACACCGCAGAACGCGTCGTAGTCGATCAAGGCGGTGACCGGCACGCGGGTCGGATCACGCTGAAGGCGGATCGTCCGGAACGTCATCGCAAGAGCGTCGTAGATCATCAGGCGCCCGAGAAGCGGTTCGCCGATCCCTGTGATGAGCTTGACCGCCTCGGTCGCCATGATCGAACCGACGGTCGCAGGCAGGACTCCGAGAACACCGCCCTCGGCGCACGAGGGGACCATGCCGGGCGGCGGCGCCTCCGGGTAAAGATCGCGATAATTCAGTCCCGCGCCGTCCGGGGCGTCTTCCCAGAAGACCGAGACCTGCCCTTCGAAGCGGTAGATCGAGCCCCACACGTACGGCTTTCCGGCGATGACGGCGGCATCGTTGACGAGGTACCGCGTCGCGAAGTTGTCCGTACCGTCCAGGATCAGGTCGTACTCCGAGAACAGTTCGACCGCGTTGGAGTTGTCCAGGCGGAATTCGTGCAACCGGACGTCGACGTGCTCGTTTATCTCGAGAATCGACTCCTTCGCGCTGACCGCCTTCGGGCGTCCGACGTCGGAGCGTCCGTGAATCACCTGACGCTGCAGGTTCGACATGTCGACCTCGTCGAACTCGACGATCCCGATGGTGCCCACTCCTGCGGCCGCGAGATAGAGCAGTGCAGGCGAACCCAATCCACCGGCGCCGATGAACAGGACTCGCGCATTCTTGAGCCGCTTCTGGCCGGTCATGCCCACGTTCGGGATGATCAGGTGCCGGCTGTATCTGGCAACTTCCTCCCGGCTCAACTCGGCTGCCGGCTCCACCAGTGGTGGCAATACGACGGGTGTTGCAGACACCGCGAAACACTCCTAGTTCAAGACGAGATCAGGGATTCTCGATCCGGTCACGCTCGAGGGTACGGCCACGGATTGAAGCGGCACGTGAGTCCGTTCATCGGAACGACGCCCTCGGGATCAAGCCTAGCGATGTCGTTGTTCGCGGTTCCGAAGGTCTGCTGCATCATGATCGGTGCGAGTCCGCCTTCGGTCTCGCACGGCTGATGAGCGGCGTATCCGATGGCATGGCCGACCTCGTGATTGATCTGATACTGCCGATACGAACCAATGTCACCCTGGAACGAAATGGCGCCTCGCACCCATCGCGGTTCGTTGAGCAAGACTCGGTCCATGCTCGGGTTGTAGCAGGATCCTTCGAGTTCGATCTCGTATCCGCAGCCTTCACGGATAGTCATCTGCGAGGTCAAGGAGATCCGGAAGTCCGGCTCGCCCGCGTCGACGCGCCGGAACGCGACCTTGGGATCATTGGTCCAACTCTTCGGATTTGCCAGCGTCTGATCGACCATGCGTCCGTACGATTCGTCACCGCCGAAACCGGTCGTGTCGACGCCGTCCTCGATCTCGACCGTGTACGTGAACTCGCGTTCGGTTCCCTGTCCGACCTTGCCCGTCGTACCCGGTACGACGTGCCACGTTCCGCCGCCCGCGACGGTGAACGGACCACCGTCGGGGAGCGCGCCGGACGGTATCGACGACGCAAAGGTTCCGTCTCCGGCCGGCGGCGCACCGATGACGTCGGTTCCGTCGGTGCTGTGGGCGAGGTCGGCAGTGGCCGACGTCTTGCTCGCGGTGTCTGTGGCGTCCGGACGTACTGCGTCGACGATCACAAGGATGGTGAGCACCACGAGAACCGGGATCGCGTAGGCCCGCCAACCGTATGTCGAGACGAAGCGCCCGAGCTTGCTCTGCTTTCGCGCTGCCCGGTCCGGCCGCGGATTACGCGGGGTTCGGCCCACTTCTCGTTTGGTCGGATCCCACTGGGCACGCAAGGGCTGATGGGAGGAAATGCCGCGATAGTCGCGTTCGCCGTAGGCACGATCATCCGGCACCTCTGGCCGACGTTCGTCGCGGGGCGCTCCAGTTCCGCTACGCATTCGACGTTCCTCACGTTCAGGGTTCTGCGTAGTTCGTCCACGCATGCGCGGTCCCCCTGGGTCAGTCACGTCGTCCAGAATCTCACACACGGCAAGTCGCTCGCCCGGGCTGACCGAAACATGCTGGTCCTGGCGTGTCATGGCAACCCGTCCTGTAACGAGAAAGACCGCTGGTCTCGCTCACCGAGGCACGCGCGACTCGCCCGGGCGACACACGGTATCGTTCATTCGGCTACGACCGGTGTGACGGAGGATACTGGCGGGTACGCACACGCGACTCGCGGATCCGCGCGCCGACCGAATTTACTTTTGCTCAGATTGGAAGCGACATGACAGAACTCGCGGATCGGACAGACTCCGATCGCGGTACAACGGCTGGCAAGCCTGCCGGAACACGTCGCAGCACCCGACTCCCCCGCGATGCGCGCCGCCTCCAGCTCCTCGCGGCTGCAAGTGAGGTATTCGTCGCGAACGGGTACCACTCGGCCGGCATGGACGAGATCGCCGAGTGTGCCGGTGTCAGCAAGCCAGTCCTGTACCAACACTTTCCAGGCAAGCTCGAACTGTATGTCGCAGTCCTGCAGAGTTATGTCGACAGCCTCATCTCGGGTGTACGCCAGGCCCTGCGATCGACGACGGACAACAAACAGCGTGTCCGCGCCGCAGTCCAGGCGTTCTTCGACTTCGTCGACAACGACTCGCAGGGCTTCCGCCTGGTGTTCGAGTCCGACATCATGGGCGAACCTCAGGTCCAGACACGCGTCGAACAAGCCACCGAAGCCTGCGTCGACGCCGTGTTCGACCTGGTCAGTCAGGATTCCGGACTCGATCCGTACCGCGCGCGCATTCTTGCCGTCGGTCTGGTCGGTGCCAGCCAGTTCACCGCGCGGTACTGGCTCGAAGCCGCGCGGCCGATCCCCAAGGAAGAGGCCGTGGAAATCACCGTGACACTGGCGTGGGGCGGTCTCTCACACGTGCCGCTGCAGGCCGAAACCAAGTAACCGGAACCCGAACGAGAATGGGCGGGCAGTCTCACGACTGCCCGCCCATTCTGCTGTTACAGCTACGCGTCAGACGGTAGGCGCGAATCCGACCTTGCGGATATCGGACGGACCGATCTCCACGTACGCCACACGAGAAGCCTGCACCAGGAACTTGCGGCCCTTGTCGTCGACGAGAGCCAGAACCGGCTCGCGGCCACCGAGGACAGCCGCGACCAGTGTCTCGACCTCGTCAGGGGTCTGTTCGCTGTTGACGATGAGCTCACGCGGGCTGTCGATTACACCGATCTTGACCTCCACGGTCAACCTCCGAACTGTTCGTGAATTACATCCGTTGTCGACGCAAGGCTAATGCAGCAGCGACCGCCCACGCTCCTCTGCACGCTGTGCCCAGAGCGAACAGGCACCTAGACGAGTCCGAGAATCGCCATCCGCTCGGCGTGCTTTGCCTGCATACCGTCGAACAACGCGACAACTCCGTTGAGGTCACCCGAGGCCGAGATCACCAGATCCGTGAGGTCCTCACGCTGCGCCAGCACGAACTGCGCCTGCGTGATTGCTTCACCCAGAAGACGGCGTCCCCACAGCATCAGCCGGTCCTTGGCGCGGGTGCTGGCCTCCACTGCTGCCTTCACCTCGAGCACCACGAACTCCGAGTGGCCCGTCTGGGACAGCACGTCCTCGACGATCTCGGCGACATCCGCCGGGAGGGAGTGCCCGATCTCGCGGTAGAAATCGGCAGCGATTCCGTCGCCGACGTACGCCTTCACGAGCGATTCCAGCCACGTCGACGGTGTCGTCGACGCGTGATAGTTGTCGAGAGCACGAACGAACGGGTCCATGACGGCAAAGATCTCGTGGCCACGTTCCGTCAGCGCCGTTTCCAGAGTCTCGAAGTGGTCCATCTCGGCGGCGGCCATGCTGGCGAACGCCACCTTGCCTCGCAGGTCCGGTGCCATTTGTGCGTCCTCCGCCAACCGGTAGAACGCCGAAATCTCGCCGTAGGCGAGAACGGCAAACAAATCGATCACGCCGGGGTGATCGGAAGCGACTCGGCCTCCGGTTCCAGCGTCCGTCGAAGCATCAAGATCGTGTGCGCCCATGACTACGAACTGTAGTGCTTCGACGGCCGACGCGACCGCCAAGGACCGCATGTCCGATTCGGTGATCTTCGACATGTCATCGCGAGGGGCGGACAACGTGCAGCTACAATGGTCTTGGGAGTTCGCCAGTTCCCCCGGCTCTTATGATTAGCCGGGACGGCTGCTTTAGGTCAGCCGACACGACTGTGCTCACGCGGACCCCACCGATAATGTGCGCGCACCTGCATCGACGGTTGTTGCCCGCTTCGCCGAGATCTCCGGACGGTTCGAATTCGTCCGAGTGGAATTCAGTGCTGAGGCGTAGGCATGACCGAAGAAAAAGAGGGCATCGACATCGGCCGATTTACGGCCTGGCCCCTTACCTTGTGCGTGCGTACCGCCACGAGGAAAGGCTAGTCCCCTGAGCAAGATCACTGTCGACCACGAAGACGAAGCAACCGAGAACACCGTTTCCGTCCAGCTCGACGACACCCATGTACCCCCGAGCTTCGCCGAACTCGGTGTACGCGACGAAATCGTCCGCGCACTGAACGAGATCGGCATCGAGCGCACCTTCGCCATCCAGGAACTCACCCTTCCGTTGGCTCTCGCCGGTGACGACCTCATCGGTCAGGCCCGCACCGGAATGGGCAAGACCTTCGGTTTCGGCGTCCCGCTCCTGCATCGCATCGTCACCGCCGAGAACGGCACGGCTGTCCTCGACGGCACGCCTCGCGCTCTGATCATCGTTCCCACCCGCGAACTGTGCATCCAGGTCGCTCGCGACCTCGAGAACGCCAGCAAGTACCTCCGAGTCGGCGACCGAGGTCTCCAGGTTCTGCCCATCTACGGCGGTCGGCCGTACGAGGCGCAGATCTCGGCACTGCAGAAGGGCGTCGACGTTGTCGTCGGCACCCCGGGTCGCCTGCTCGACCTGGCCAACCAGTCGCACCTGATCCTGGGCAAAGTGGGCGTTCTCGTCCTCGACGAGGCCGACGAAATGCTCGACCTCGGATTCCTCCCCGACATCGAACGCCTCATGGGCATGGTCCCCGACAAGCGTCAGACGATGCTCTTCTCCGCCACGATGCCCGGCCCGATCATCACCCTGGCTCGCACCTTCCTGACGCAGCCGACGCACATTCGCGCCGAGGAAGCCGAATCCTCCGCAGTGCACGACCGCACGAGCCAGCACATCTACCGTGCGCACGCTCTCGACAAGGCCGAGATGGTCGCCCGTGTTCTGCAGGCCGAAGGCCGCGGCGCGACGATGATCTTCACCCGCACCAAGCGCACAGCCCAGAAAGTCGCCGACGATCTCGCCGAGCGCGGTTTCTCCGTCGGTGCCGTCCACGGTGACCTCGGACAGATTGCCCGCGAGAAGGCCCTGAAGGGCTTCCGCAACGGCAAGGTCGACGTGCTGGTCGCCACCGACGTCGCCGCACGCGGCATCGACATCGACGATGTCACCCACGTCATCAACTACCAGTGCCCCGAGGACGAGAAGACCTACGTCCACCGCATCGGTCGCACCGGCCGCGCCGGACGCACCGGTATCGCCGTCACGCTGGTCGACTGGGACGACATTCCTCGCTGGCAGCTCATCGACAAGGCACTGAGCCTCGGAATCCCCGATCCGGTCGAGACGTACTCGAGCTCGCCGCACCTCTACGAAGAGCTGTCGATTCCGGCTGACGCCAAGGGCACTGTTCGCAGGGCCAAGGCCGCCCCTGAGAAGGCTGCAACCGACAAGGCAGCAACGGACAAAGCAGACGCGCCGAAGACGGCCGACGCCGACGGCAACGAAGAGAAGGCCGCGCCTCGTCGCAACCGGACTCGCCGCCGTACCCGCGCCGGTGCTTCGACCGACGCCGCGACGTCCACCACCGCCGGCGCCACCACAGCTCCCCCTTCGGCACCGGCTGCAACCGCTACCGAGAACTCGGACGAAGACGGAGCGGCGAAGCCGCGTCGCCGTCGGCGTCGTCGCCCCGCGGCTTCCGCGACGGCAGGCGCCGCAGAGTAAGCTGCCGATGTGCTGGCTCCCGAAAGGCGTACTCGCTCAGATGTGATCGGTGCGCTGGCAATCGCGCTGGCAGTAATCGTGGCGGTGACCGTGGTGTGGTTGCGCAGTGATGCGCGCGGAACCACCTCGGTCACCGCCGAATCTCCACTCCCACCTCTGTCGACGTCGGTGTTGTTACCCGACGTCCTGAAGCAGACGTGGGAATCTCCCAGTGCCGACTCGACGGCACCCATCACCGTCGGAAATGCCGTCGTCACCGCCGACGGTTCCGACGTGATCGGCCGCGACCCGGCAACAGGCGAAGAAGTATGGCGATACGCGCGCAACATTCCCCTGTGCGGTGCGATCGGTTCGTGGGATCGCGTCGTCAGCGTCTATCAGGACGATCGCGGTTGCTCTCAGGTCACGTCACTGGTCGCCGACACCGGCGCCCGAAAGGACCAGCGCAACAGCGACGCCGATTCCGCGGTCACCTTGTCGGCGGACGGCACCTATCTGATCTCACGCGGCAGTGAGCGAATGGAACTGTGGCGCTCGGACCTCGTCCGAACTCTCGAGTACGGCAGGGTCGACGCGAAGGTCAATCCGAACAAGCAACCCCGCACCGGATGCACGCTGCTCGACGCTGCGTCGAGCGCTAACCGAGTCTCGGTACTCGAACGCTGCCCGGGTGAAGCCTCCAACAGGTTGACGGTGATGAACCCCGCACCGAAGGACGCCCAGGAACCCGAAGAGTACGGATCCTCGATTCTCCTCGACTCCGAAGGCGCCCGCCTGCTGGCCGTGGCCGGCGAGAAGACGGCCGTCTACCTCCCTGCCGCCAACGGAACCGCTTCTCGCATCACCATTTTCGACGGAACCGGCAATCCGATCGTCGACTATCCGATCGAGGGAGCGGTGACCGAAGGGGCCCGCACCCACGCCGACAAGGCTTCGATCACGTGGTGGACCGGCTCTCAGACGGTCAACCTCCGCCTGAGCGACCTGGCTCCGACGTGGATAGTCAACGGAACGTCCGGGCCCGGAAGCATGGTCGCCGGTCAGATGCTCATCCCCGTTCCGGGCGGCATTGCAGCCGTCAGCCCGTCGGACGGAGCGGTGCAGCGCATGATCGCAGTCGACCGCGGTGAGACGACGACGCCGATCGTGCTCGCCAGTGCGGGCGAGACGGTTCTGGAACAGCGCGGCGATACCTTGTTCGCGCTGCGCTAGAAGCTCTCGCCTTCCTCAGAGCGCCAGTTCCGGCGCGAAAGTCACGACTTCATTTCCAGCCCAATGCTTTACGAGATTGTCGGCGAGTTCTCGATAGGCATCCGCGCCCTTGTTCTTTCGCCCGGCAAGGACCGTCGCGCCGGAAGCAGAGGCCTCGGCGAACTTGACCGTGCGTGGAATCGGCGGCGCCAGAACGGCGAGGGAGTAGCGGTCACTGACGTCAGCGAGTACGTCGCGACTGTGCGTGGTTCGAGCGTCGTACAGAGTCGGAAGTGCGCCGAGCAGAACAAGATCCGGGTTGGTGATGGCTTGGACTTCACGAACCGTACGCAGCAGCTGTCCGACGCCGCGGTGTGCGAGGGTTTCGCATTGCAGTGGAACCAGAACCGACTGCGCCGCAGTCAATCCGTTGAGTGTGAGCACACCCAACGACGGTGGGCAGTCGATGATGATGACGTCGTAAGAACCCAGGAGCGGAGACAGCGCCCGCTTGAGCGCGAACTCTCGACCGGGTCGCATCAGGAGCAGCGCTTCGGCGCCCGCGAGATCGATGGTGGCCGGCAGGAGATCCATACCGTCGTCCGTTTTCAGCACGGCGTCGACCGCGTCGAGATCACCCGCCAGGACCTCGTTGACCGAACGCTCGAGGCGATCCGGGTTGTGTCCGAGCGAGAACGTCAGGCAGCCCTGCGGGTCGAGATCCACCACCAGAACTCGTTGTCCGAGCGCGGACAAAGCCGCACCGAGAGAAGCGACGGTAGTGGTTTTAGCCACGCCGCCCTTTTGATTCGCCACTGCGAGAACCGTCGTCACACGTAGATCCTTGCGCACTTCGCGCCAGGAGGCGAGCTACACACGCGAGGCAGCCTGCAATGATGGTCGACATGACCTCCCAGTCCGCCCCCTCGTCGATCCCCCTCGGTGCTCGCGTCGTACTCATGCGCCACGGTGAAACCGAGTGGGCACGCACCGGGAAACACACGGGCCGGACCGAGGTTCCGCTGACTCCGCTCGGCGAGATGCAGGCAACCGCGACCGGAAATCGCTTGCGAACCCTCGACCTCCGGAACCCCATGATTCTGACGAGTCCGCGGCTGCGCGCACAGTTGACGGGTGATCTCGCCGGCCTGCCGGAAGAGCGAACCTGGGATGCACTTTCCGAATGGGACTACGGCGACTACGAAGGCCTCACGACGCCCGAGATCCGCGCAACGGTGCCCGATTGGACCGTCTGGACACACCCGTGCCCCGGCGGCGAGCAGACCGATCAGATCCATGCCCGCACCGACATGGTGCTGTCGATGGTGCGTTCGCAGCTACCCGAGCGGGACGTGATCCTGATCGGGCACGGCCACTTCTCACGCGCGCTCATCGCCCGCTGGCTCGAGCTCCCGGTCACCGAAGGAAAGCGTTTCGCGTTGTTCCCGGGCGCTTACACGGTTCTCGGTTACGAGCACGGCGCCAGCCACCTCGTCCATCACAACGTGCCGCCGCTCGTGGAGGCTTGAGGCTTAAGATTCTCCCCATGATCCGACGCGCCACGCCCGCAGACGTCCAGCCGATCACCGACATGATCTACGAGTTGGCGGACTACCAGAAGGCCCTCGACGAGTGCACCGTGAAGGCGGAACAGATCGGCGAGGCATTGTTCGGGCCGGCCGCGACGGCCTTCGCGCACGTCGCTGTGAATTCGGCTGACGACGTCGTCGGCATGGCGCTGTGGTTCCGTAATTTCTCCACGTGGGACGGCGCCCACGGCATCTACCTCGAAGACCTGTACGTCAAGCCCAGCCAGCGCGGATCAGGCCACGGAAAGGCTCTTCTGGCCGCGCTCGCCAAGGAGTGCACCGACAACGACTACACCCGGCTGTCCTGGTCGGTGCTCAACTGGAACACGCCCTCGATCAAGTTCTACGAGTCACTCGGCGCCGACGCGAAGACGGAGTGGACCACGTATCGCCTGACCGGCACCCACCTCGGAGCTCTTGCCGCCGAAGCTGAGTAGGACTGAAGCAGGGTAGGCGTTCCGTCCTACTTGTCCCGCGGCTCTTCGGTCTCGTCCGGGCGTCCCTCTTCCGGCGACACCTCGTCTGCGTACGCTCCGTACTCCGCTGCCATCCATCGAGACGTCGGAGCCGAGAACAGGCAGCCCAGAGCGCCGAGAACGACGACACCCAGAACGATGCCGAGCGGCACCTGATGCGAATCGGTCAGGAGCGACCAGGCGACCGGCAGGAGCAGCAACTGCGCGACGACGGCGATTGCCCGGCCCCACCGGCGGCCCGTCAGCAAAGCGATACCGGCAGCCAACACCGCGCCGCCGAGGATCGCGACCCAGGCAGCAAATCCGTATCCGTTGGTGACGCTCTGATCGTGGCCGGTCGCGCCGCGAATCACTGCGACGATCGCGAACCCGGCGGCAACCAGCCCTTGCAGCGTCACGAGGGCACCTGCCCATGTGACTGTCTTGGGCAGGGCGTTCGGACTGGCGGTATTCGGCACGAGGCCAGCCTAGAACACGACACCGGATAGGCTCATGCCCCGTGCGCGCACTGCTGATCGTCAACCCCAATGCCACCTCCACCACCGCTGCCGGTCGTGACCTGTTGGCACACGCCCTCGAGAGTCGGGTGCGACTTACTGTGGCGCACACCACACATCGGGGACACGCTGCCGAACTGGCGCGCGAAGCCCACGAAGACGGCTTCGGCTCGGTGATCGTCCACGGCGGCGACGGAACGGTCAACGAAGTGGTCAACGGACTGCTCGGGTCACCGCATCCCGCGTCGATGAAATCGGTTCCGGTCGGTCCGATCCCGACGATCGCTGTCGTCCCGGGAGGCTCGGCAAACGTTTTCGCGCGCTCACTCGGTATTGCCGCCGACCCGATCGACGCCACAAACCAACTCGTCGATCTACTCTCGGAACGAACGAGACGCCGAATCGGGCTCGCACACTGCGACAACCGTTGGTTCACGTTCAACGCCGGAATGGGCCTCGACGCCGATGTATGCGAAGCCGTCGACGCCAGCCGTAAGAACGGTGACGCCGCCACACCCGCCCGGTATGTCCGAACCGCAATCGCGGCGTTCTTCCGTGCCAAGCGAGCCGAGCCCGCCCTGACAGTCCACCTCCCCGATCAGGATCCCGTCTCCGGAGTCCACTACGCGTTCGTGTCGAACTCGAGCCCGTGGACATATCTGGAAGAGCGTCCCGTACACACCAATCCGGGAACGACCTTCGACAGTGGACTCGGCATCTTCGCCATGACGAGCACCAAAGTCCTACCGTCTCTGCGGGTTGTGCGACAGCTCCTCGCACGCGGCGCAGAACCGAAATCGAAGGTCCTTCTACGCACCGACGACGTCCCGACAATCACCATCGAATCGTCGCGACCGATCGGACTGCAGATGGACGGCGACTACATCGGACTTCGCGAAAAAGTCGAATTCACCTCGGTCCCGGATGCACTGGAAGTGTTCGCACCGATTCCGACGTGAGTCAGGCAACACGTTTGACCTGCAAAAACTCTGGTGCCGAATAGTCGAAATCGGGTAAAATGCCGGTGACGCCCAGGTGGCCGTCAGGTGTGTCACAAATTAGTGAGTTGGCCCACGAACCCGTTCAAACCTATTGACATACCGCGAGTTCGTGAAAGCATTCACAAGTAACAGTGCGGAAACATTGATGACGCACACACAAACTCATTGGTACCAAATGGTGTGAATACACACCCAATTAAGGAGCGAAAAAAGATGGACTGGCGCCACAACGCAATCTGTCGCGACGAGGATCCCGAACTGTTCTTCCCGGTGGGAAACAGTGGACCGGCCCTTGCTCAGATCGCTGATGCCAAGGTTGTCTGCAACCGCTGCCCCGTCACCGCCGAGTGCCTGTCCTGGGCTCTCGAGTCCGGCCAGGATGCAGGCGTCTGGGGCGGAATGAGCGAAGACGAGCGCCGCGCACTCAAGCGTCGTAACGCACGTACCCGTGCACGCACTTCCGTCTAGGTAGAACCGAGACGTTCGACTCGCGGCGGAGAACAGCCCCTCCGCACAGTCGAAGACGACAGCCCGACACCACATGGTGTCGGGCTTTTTGTCTGCTCGAATCGCTAACGCTGCTCGAATCAGTAACGCGCAGTGCGTCTACCGAGCGGCACACGCAGAACCGCGTCGGTGCCGCCACCGCTTCCCGGGTGCAGTCCGAGCGAGCCACCGAGTTCGGCGCCCAACAAAGTCCGCACGATCTGGAGTCCGAGCCGATCGGACTTCTCGAGGTCGAAGTTCTCCGGCAGGCCGCGCCCGTTGTCGTGGATGATCACGTCCAACCAGCGCGCAGAACGCTCGGCGCTGAGTGTGACCGTGCCGGTCACTCCCGGATCGAAAGCGTGCTCGATCGCGTTCTGCACCAACTCCGTCAGCACCATGACCAGCGGGGTGGCGCGCTCGGCGGAGAACACTCCGAAACTGCCCTCACGCCGAATCGCCACCGGCACACCCACTCCCGCGACATCGGAAAGCATGGGAACCAACCGGTCGATCACCTCGTCGAGATCCACCTCTTCGTCCACCGACATCGACAAGGTGTCGTGAACGAGGGCGATGGACGTCACGCGCCTCACCGACTCTGTCAACGCCTGTCGCGCTTCGTCGTTGCCGGTTCGCCTGGCCTGTAGACGCAGAAGCGCCGCGACGGTTTGCAGGTTGTTCTTCACTCGATGGTGAATCTCGCGGATGGTTGCGTCCTTGCTCAGGAGAGCGCGATCACGACGCTTGACCTCGGTGACGTCGCGGACGACGACCGCCGCACCGACATGCCGGCCGCCCGGCTTGAGAACCAGGGCTCGCAGCAGAACGGTCGCCCCGCGCGCCTCGATTTCCATACGGCGACCGGGCTTGTCCGCCAACGTATCTCGGATGTATCCCGCAGCTTCCTGAGACTCGAACGGGTCGGTGACCAACGAACGGGTCAACGCCGCGAGGTCTTGGCCCACCAGATCCGAACTCAGACCCATCCGGTGATAGGCCGAGAGCGCGTTCGGGCTGGCATAGACGACGGTGCCTTCGGTATCGAGACGGATGAAGCCGTCGCCCGCACGTGGGCTCGAGTTCGTGTCGGAGCGCGATTCTCGGATCGGGAAGGTTCCGTCGCTGATCATCTGACACAGGTCTTCGGCGCAATCGAGATACGCGAGCTCGAGCGGACTCTGCGCTCGCTGGTGCGACAGGTTGGTGTCGCGGCTCAGAACCGCGATGACTCGCCCGTCCAGACGCACCGGAACGGCTTCCCGACGCGGCGGCATTCCTTCACGCCACGTCTCGTCTTCCCCGCGCACGACGCGGCCCTCGACGAGAGCGCGAAGAACCTGCGGGTGCTCGGACTCGGAAACGACCGTTCCGACCGCGTCCTCCGGAAAAGCCGTCGATGCCGTTGTCGGCCGGCAATGCGCGACGCAGATGACCGTCCCCTCGGATCGGTTCTTCTCCGATTCGGTGCCCACCCACAGGAGAACGTCGGCAAAGGAGAGGTCGGCGAGCAGTTGCCACTCCCCCACGACGCGCTGGAGATGGTCGACCGCCGCACCGGGAAGATCGGTGTGTTCGGCGAGGAGGTCACTGAGAGTGGACATCGTCCGGCTTAGGAGATCACGGCGATCAGATCGCCTTGCTGAATCACGTCGCCGACCTTGACGCCCACCGTCGTCACCGTTCCCGGAACTTCGGCCAGGACGGGAATCTCCATCTTCATGGATTCGAGGATGACCAGGGTGTCGCCGTCCGCAACGACGTCTCCCTCGCTCACGACGACCTGGTAGACCGTCGAAACCATCTCGGCGCGCACGTCTTCTGCCATCGTGAACCTCACTTCTGTCGGAACTGCACTCTGACCACGAAAATACGTCGACGGATCACTCGATCGACCTGCCAATGGAACCACACCGGCATCGGCGTGAAACAATGACGCGAAAGAAACAGAAGGGAGACCAATCATGGGTAAGCGTGGTCGTAAGAAGCGCAGCCGTAAGGGCAACGCCGCTAACCATGGCAAGCGTCCAAACGCCTGACATGTAGCGCAACAAACGTCCGAGGGGCGGGGAAGCATTGCTTCCCCGCCCCTCGGCGTTACTGCCTTCCGACTGCTGCCGCTCAGATCTTCGCTGACGGGCTAGCTGTCGGTTTCGGTAGTCGTTATGACGATGGTCCGACGCAACTCGACGGTGAGCCGCTGACGCAGGCTTTCCGGCGCGTGGTCTCCACCGCACTTACGGTTGATCAGGCTCTTGACCTTCTCCTCGATCCCGTAGGCCTCGAGGCACGATCCACAATCGTCGATATGACGCTGCAGGCGAGCACGACTTGAATCGTCGCATTCACCGTCGAGCATCAACCAGACGTCGGCGATGACTGCCGAGCAGTCGAGCCTTTCGAATTCGTCCTGCTCACTCATCGTGTGACACCTTCCGTCTCGGTGGCTGCGACTGTGGCTGTGTCGACCGCGCCGTCCCGATTGAATCCCCGGTCTTTTGCGACATCGGCCAAGAGACCACGCAATTGCTTGCGACCACGGTGCAGTCGCGACATCACCGTTCCGATGGGTGTGCCCATGATCTCCGCGATCTCCTTGTACGGGAATCCTTCGACATCGGCGTAGTACACGGCCATACGGAATTCCTCGGGAAGCGACTGCAGCGCCGCCTTGATGTCGTCGTCAGGCAACGCGTCGAGCGCCTCCACCTCGGCCGATCGCAGCCCCGTCGAGGTGTGCTCGGCGGTGGCGGCCAACTGCCAGTCGGTGATCTCGTCCGTCGGATACTGCGCGGGTTGGCGCTGCTTCTTGCGGTACGAGTTGATGTAGGTGTTCGTGAGAATCCGGTACAGCCAGGCTTTCAGGTTGGTACCGGCACGGAACGAACGGAAAGCGGTGTACGCCTTGACGTACGTCTCCTGCACGAGATCCTCGGCATCAGCCGGATTCCGCGTCATGCGCAGGGCAGCGCCGTACAACTGGTCGAGCAGCGGGAGCGCGTCGCGCTCGAACCGGGCAATCAACTCATCCGCAGTTTCGGGCGTTTCGGACACAGCGCCGTCGATAGGTTCAGTTACCCCTGACGGTTCGTCCTTGGGCCGGTCGTGTTCCAGCACTCTGATCCCTTCACTAGCCGTAGGGATCAAGGTTACCGCCAACTGAAGATCCGACCCACGGGCCGGTGGTGGCTCACACACAGCCAGCACGGTCGCTCCTTCGCTTCTCGGGACAAGTTTCATCAACTGGTACCAACACGGGAGTCTGCGACTCTGTTCCCGGCCTGGTCGGATGTACCTGTCGGCGATCCACATAGGGTGTTCCTCATGGCCGGAACAGCGACCCCTGCGACCGTACTTCTCGACAAGTCGAAGACACCGCACCGCGTTCACAGCTACGACCACGATCCTCGCGCCGAATCTTTCGGCGACGAGGCGGTCACTGCACTGGCAGAGTCGACAGGCGTCGAGGCCGCACAGATCTTCAAGACCTTGGTCGTCAAACTCGACACCGGCAAGCTCGCCGTCGCGGTCCTGCCGGTCCCGAACAAGCTCTCGCTCAAAGCCGCAGCCGCTGCCCTCGGTGCAAGCAAAGCCGTCATGGCCGATCGCGCCGAAGCCGAGCGCTCGAGCGGCTACGTCTTCGGCGGTATCTCACCGCTCGGCCAACGCAAGAAACTGCCGACCGTGATCGATGCGTCGGCGCTCGACTGGGACCGCATTCTCTGCAGCGCCGGTCGACGGGGGCTCGAGATCGAGCTGGCTCCGACGGACCTCGCGCAGTTGAGTGGCGCGGTCACGGCGCAAATCACGGCGGGCTGAGTATCCGGTCGCTACGGTCTCACCATGCGACCACACCTGAAAACTCTTGCACTGACCGCTGCAGCGGCAGCTCTCACCGTCTCGCTGACGGCCTGCGGGAGTTCGGACAATGCCGCCAAGGAAGTCACGGTAGTCGGATCAGGGCAGGTCCGCGGGGCGCCGGACATCCTCAATGCCGACATCGGCATCGAGGTGGTTGCCCCGGATGTATCGGGAGCGGTCTCGGAGGCGAATGACAAGGCCCGTCAGATGATCGACGCGATAGTCGCCGCCGGTGTGGCCCCCGAGGACGTGCAGACAAGCGATCTGTCCGTCCAGCCGCAGTACGACGCCAGCGGCGGACCGTTCGTCGGCGGCAACGTGACCGGCTACCGGGCAACCAACTCGGTACGAATCGTCGTACGCGATCTCGACAAGGCCTCTTCTGTCCTGGACGCCGGCATCGCGGCGGGCGGAAACGCGGCACGGCTCGGCAACGTCGCCTTCGCCATCGACGACGACTCTCAGCTTCTGGCCGACGCTCGCACCCGGGCCTTCGAGGACGCGAAGAACCGTGCCGAGCAGTACGCGGATCTGTCCGGTACGTCGCTCGAGAACGTCGTGACCATCACCGAGGCACACGACACGAGCGGCGGTCAGACCATGCGCGCTCCCGACGCCTCGATGTCCGACATGGTTCTCGCCCCGGGAACCCAGCAGGTCTCGTTCGAGGTGACCGTTACCTGGGCTCTCGGCTGACCACTAGAGCAGGCTGATCTGCTCGCCGGCACGGTCGACGTCCGGCTCGATCAACTCGTGCCCGTTGTTCTTGACACTGTTGACCAGCGGCCGGACTCGATCGACGTCGATCCGCTCGAAGAGGTCCGGCACCGGTTCGAGCAGAGCCGAATCGACGGTGTTGTCGGGATCGAGCCACGCCTCCCAGCGGTCACGAGGCAGGGCGAGGGGCATGCGGTCGTGAACCTGCTCGAGGTGACCGAGAGAGTCGACTGTGACGATCGAGCAGCTCAGGACGGGGCTCGCGTTCTCGACCCTCGGGTCCCGCCAGGCAGACCACACGCCCGCCATGAACAGCCGTGATCCGTCGTCGGGGTGCATGTAGTAAGGAATCTTCGCTGCCTTTTTCCCGCCGGTGGCCTCGGTCTGCCACTCGTACCACCCGTCCATGGGGACCAGGCAACGCTTGAACTTGAAGGCGGTCCGAAACGCCGGCTTCTCCGCCAGCGAGTCGGCGCGGGCGTTGAACAGGACCGGGCCTTTGCCCAGTTCCTTGGTCCACGACGGCACCAATCCCCACCGCATCCGCCGAATCCTCTTGGTCGGATCGCTGTCGGGGTTCTCCCGATCGTGGCGTTCGACGACGGTCAACACCTCGGTCGTGGGGGCCACGTTGTAATCGGCTTCGACGGGCGCCGAGTGGTCCGTCTCGTCGAGCGCATCGAGTTCCACCGCCAGGGTGGCCGGGTCCGCTGTGGTCGCATACCTTCCGCACATGACACCCAGGGTGGCACGGTTTCGACCATTCCCCCACCGATGAGAGAAGATGGACCATGTGAGTCTGAGTCTGTGGAGCGCCCCGAGGGCCCAAGCACCCGTCGATGCAGTGGTGACGCTGCCCGGATCCAAGTCCATCACCAATCGAGCTCTGATTCTTGCCGCACTTGCGGATGGCCCGTCCACGATCACCGGTGCACTTCGCAGCCGTGACGCCGACCTGATGATCGCAGCTCTGCGTGACCTCGGCATCGGCGTCGAGGAAGCCGGCGATCCGACCACGCTTCGCATCACCCCTGGGCCCCTGCGCGGCGGCGAGGTCGACTGCGGCCTGGCCGGCACCGTGATGCGCTTCCTGCCGCCACTCGCCGCGATGGCCGACGGCATCGTCCGCTTCGACGGCGACGAGCAAGCACGCACACGCCCCCTCGGCACCATCTTGGAGGCACTGCGCGGTCTCGGCGCTCGGATCGAGGGTGACGCACTCCCGTTCACCGTCACCGGAACCGGATCCCTACGCGGAGGAACGGTCACCATCGACGCATCCGGCTCGTCGCAGTTCGTCTCCGGTCTCCTGCTCTCGGCTGCTGCCTTCGAAGAGGGTGTCACCGTTCACCACGACGGCAAGCCCGTCCCGTCCATGCCACACATCGACATGACCGTCGAGATGCTCCGCCGAGCCGGAGTTTCCGTGACGACACCGGCCACGGGCGGAGACGCAGACACGTGGCGGGTGGCACCGGGGCCGGTGCGCGCCGTGGACTGGGCGATCGAACCCGATCTCTCCAACGCCACACCGTTCCTGGCCGCAGCCGCTGTTACCGGCGGAACCGTCAGCGTCCCGATGTGGCCGTCGTCGACGACGCAGCCCGGCGACGCGATCCGCGGGATCCTCGCCTCGATGGGCGCCGACGTCACTCTTGCCGACGGCGTGCTGACCGTTCGCGGCCCGGAGAAACTGCGCGGCATCGACATCGACCTCCACGACGTGGGAGAGCTGACCCCCACCGTCGCGGCCCTGGCCGCTCTCGCCGAGGGCACCTCGCATCTGCGAGGTATTGCACACCTGCGCGGGCACGAGACCGACCGTCTGGCCGCCCTCGCCGACGAGATCAACAAGCTCGGCGGTTCCGTCACCGAAACCGACGACGGCCTGACGATCGTTCCCGCGGAACTCCATGGCGGACAATGGCTCTCGTATGCCGACCACCGCATGGCAACAGCCGGCGCCATCATCGGCCTGGTCGTCGACGGCGTCGACGTCGACGATGTCGGAACCACAGCCAAGACACTGCCCGGCTTCGAGAACATGTGGATCGACATGCTCGAGAGTTCGCCGGCGACACCGAAGGCAAGCTTCTGAGTCCGCGGCAGTACGACGAGTCCGACGTCCGGGTACGTCCCGGCCGCGGATCCCGCCCCCGTACGAAGACTCGGCCCGAACATCTCTCGGCCGAATCGGGGATGGTGGTGTCGAAGGATCGTGGCCGTTGGGGTTGCGTCCTCGGCGGCGATCCCGACCGACTGATCGTCACGATGCGTGCCCGCGAACTTGGCCGAACCCCCATCGTCGTCGGCGATCAGGTGGACATCGTCGGCGATCTGTCCGGCAAAACCGATACCCTCGCCCGCATTGTCCGGGTCTCCGAGCGTTCTACGGTTCTGCGACGGACGGCCGACGACACTGATCCCTTCGAACGCATCGTCGTCGCGAACGCGGAGCAGTTGCTCATCGTCGTGGCACTCGCCGATCCCCCACCGCGCACCGGTTTTGTCGAGCGCGCACTGGTCGCCGCCTACGTGGGTGGCCTGACACCGATCGTCTGCCTGACCAAGAGCGACCTCGAACCACCCGAGGAATTCGCGAGCACTTTCGCCGACCTCGACATCCAAGTGGTCGTCGCCGGTCGCGACGATCCCCTGGACGAACTGACGCAGATCCTCGAGCACAAGTTGACCGCCCTGATCGGACATTCCGGCGTCGGAAAATCGACATTGGTCAATCGCCTTGTCCCCGATGCCAATCGAGCGGTCGGCATCGTATCCGGCGTCGGCAAGGGCCGGCACACATCGACGCAATCGGTGGCACTCCCCCTCGCCGGTGGCGGTTGGGTGATCGACACCCCTGGCATCCGTTCGTTCGGTCTGGCGCACATCTCGCCCGAGAACGTGGTGGCTGCATTCTCGGATCTCGCTGCGGCGATCGAGGATTGCCCGCGCGGATGCACGCACCTCGGGCCGCCGGCAGACCCCGAATGCAAGCTCGACCTACTGGAGGGCAAATCCGCTCGACGCGTCGTCGCTGTGCGACAACTGCTGGAAGCGATCAAGTCCAACGATCAGTACTGAGCGACACCCCTGCACGACGCCCCAGCGCGAGAACAGCAAAGCGGCCCGACACCATATCGAATGGTGTCGGGCCGCTTGTTGTGTCTGGTCAGCGCAGGCGGGAGATCAGCGCAGGCGGGAGATCAGCGCAGGCCGAGGAGGCTGCGCAGCTTTCCACTCTTGCGCTTACGTGCGATGGCGCTCTTGAGACCGTTACGACGCCCGGTCACGGGATCGACAGTCGACGTCAGTTCGCCGTCGAACATCCGCTCCGACGCCGTCTCGGGCGCATTGTCGACGGTGTCCTTGAGGTACTTGTTGGGCAGCGACAGCTTGGCGATGGTGCGCCAGGACTTGGCGTACTGCACGGCAAGTGGGCCCGTCGTGTACGGCAGGTCGTACTTGTCCGCGAGCTGACGCACCGTGACCGCGATGTCCTTGTAGCGGTTGCTGGGCAGATCGGGGAACAGGTGATGCTCGATCTGGTAGCTCAGGTTGCCCGTCATGAAGTCCATGAGCGCGCTGCCCTCGATGTTGGCGCTGCCGAGCATCTGACGCAGGTACCACTGGGCCTGCGTTTCCTTGTCGATGTCTTCCTTGGTGAACTTCTCGGCACCGTCCGGGAAGTGACCGCAGAAGATGACCGCGTTGGTCCACACGTTCCGCAGGGTGTTGGCGGTGAAGTTGGCCGACAACGTGCTCTTCCACGCCGGGCCGGTGATGGCCGGGTAGATGACGTAGTCGCGCAGGACCTGCTTGCCGATCTTCTCGCCGACCTCGCGGAGCTTGCGCTGGGTCTCTTCCTTGTCGGCGCGGCCCTTGGCCACCTTGCCGAGCTCGAGGTGCTGTGCGGCGATGCCGTACTCGAAGAACAGCGCGAGCAGCGTGTTGTAGACCAGATTGCCGGCGTTGAAGGGCTTCCATCGCTGATCGCGGGTGACGCGCAGGAGTCCGTATCCGACGTCGTCGTCCATTCCGAGGACGTTGGTGTACTTGTGATGCAGGTAGTTGTGGGTCTGCTTCCAGTGCGCAGACGGGCCGGTGACGTCCCACTCCCACGAGGTGGAGTGGATCTCCGGGTCGTTCATCCAGTCCCACTGACCGTGCATCACGTTGTGCCCGAGTTCCATGTTCTCGATGATCTTCGAGAGCGTCAGCAGGCCAACTCCGGCGAGCCACGCCGGACGGCGACGGCTGGCGAAAAGCACTGCGCGGCCGCCGATTTCGAGTGAACGCTGCAGGCGAATGACGTTGCGCACGTAGCGCGCGTCCTTTTCGCCGCGCGACTCCTCGATGTCGCGACGAATCGCGTCGAGTTCGCGGCCGAGCGCCTCGATGTCGGCGTCCGTGAGATGTGCATATTCCTTGACATCTGCAATCGCCATGGAAAGCCTCCTAGCAGTGAGTTAGGCGCAAAGTAGTAAGTGCAGAACGATCATGACTTCGAATCGTTCAGATCAACTGCACCTACTGTAGCGTAACTTACGGCACCGTAGGTTAGGTTTTTCCCGATGTAACCTATATCACTTCCGGCGCTTCGGCATGCGAGAACGCGCCTGCGACTTGAGTGCGGTCAACAATCCGAGGCGCTTGCCGGTGACCGGATCGGTACGCAGGTCCTCGACCATCGCCATGGCTGCGTCCCGGAACCCTGAGTCGCGGAACCGTAGTTCCGAGGACGTTTCCGGAGCATTGTCCGAGGTCGCAGTTAGCCACTTGTCCGGCAAGGCCAGCTTGTGGATCGTGCGCAGCGCCAGGAGATACTGCTTGAAGAGCGAACCTGTGGTGTACGGGAGATCGAACTTCTCGCACAATGCACGCATCTTCACGGCAATTTCGGGGTAGCGGTTGCTCGGCAGATCAGGGAAGACGTGGTGCTCGATCTGGTAGCTCAAGTTGCCGCTCATGAGTCCCATGAGCTTGCCCGAATTGAAGTTCGCGCTACCGAGCATCTGGCGCAGGTACCACTCGTGACGAGTCTCCTGCTCGAATTCGGCAACGGTGAACTTC
Source organism: Rhodococcus sp. WS1 (assembly GCF_003797745.1). NCBI lineage: Bacteria > Bacillati > Actinomycetota > Actinomycetes > Mycobacteriales > Nocardiaceae > Rhodococcus > Rhodococcus sp. WS1. The sequence goes on from NZ_RKLZ01000001.1 coordinate 1,033,219, forward strand.
TCGGCGCCGTCCGGGAAGTGACCACAGAAGATGACGACGTACGCCCACAGGTTGCGCACGAGATTCGCGGTGGCATTGGCCGTCATGGTCGACTTCCACGCCGGCCCCGTCAGCGCGGGGAACAAGATGAAGTCCTTGCCCACCTGACGAAAGATCTTGCGCGCGAAGTCTTTGTTCGCCTGCGAGTTCAGTTGCCCCTTTTCCGCGCCCTCCAACTCGGCTGCCGCCGTGAGGTCGTGCAGCGCGATGCCCCACTCGAACGTGGCCGCCAAGATCACGTTGGCGATCGGCTGGAAGAGGTTGATCGGCTTCCACGGCTCGTCACGCGTCATACGCAGGATCCCGAAACCGAGGTCCTCGTCCATCCCGACGACGTTGGTGTACGTGTGGTGCTGGTAGTTGTGCGCACGCTTCCAGTGCTCGGAAGGACCGGTCTGATCCCACTCCCACGAAACGGAGTGAATCTCGGGATCGTTCATCCAGTCCCATTGCCCGTGCATGACGTTATGCCCGAGCTCCATGTTCTCGATGATCTTCGACAGGCTCAGCAGGGTCGTGCCGACCAGCCATGCCGGTCGGTACCGACTGCCGAACAGCGCGATACGCCCACCGAGCTCCAACGCCCGCTGGACGCGAATGACGCGACGAATGTAGCGGGCGTCCCGGATTCCACGAGAGTCTTCGATGTCTAGTCGAATCTGATCGAGTTCACGTCCGAGAGCTTCGACATCGGCCTCGGTGAGGTGCGAAAACTCTTTGATATCGGTGATGGCCACCGTGGTCCTCCGTGTGCCTAGAAGCTATGCGTCCAGCGTACAGTCGCCGGCGGCAGCGGAGATGCACGTCTGAATCCGCTCGCCCTCCGCGTGCTGTTTTCCCGAGCGTAGGTCGATTGCGTGGCCGGCGACGAGAGGCACGACACACGTCTGGCAGATGCCCATGCGGCAACCGAAGGGCATCAAGGCGCCGGACTGCTCGCCGGCTTCCAGAAGCGTCGTCGCGCCGTCGACGGTGATCGTCTTACCCGACTTCTCGAACGTGACCGTGCCGCCGTCCGCCGAGGCGTCGATGCGTGAAACCGCGAATCGCTCCATATGGAGTCGATCCTCGATGCCTTCCGCCTTCCAGACGTCTTCGAGCTCGTCGAGCAACGGAAGGGGTCCGCACGCCCAGGTGTGGCGCTCACGCCAGTCGGGGCAGACCGTGTCGAGAGAACTGAGTTTGAATTTTCCGTCGCGGCGAGTGAGCTGAACGTGACTCACGAAGTCCTCGTGCTCGGCGTGCAGTGCCGTGAGTTCGTCGGCGAACATCACGTCGGATTCCGTCGGCGCCGAGTGGATGTGCATGACGTCGGGCAATTGACCGCGCCGGTTCATCGTCCGCAACATGCCCATGACCGGAGTGATGCCACTGCCGGCGGTGATGAACAGGATCTTCTCCGGCGGCGGATCCGGCAACGCGAAGTTGCCCGAAGGCGTGGCCAGTCGAACGATGGTTCCCGACGGCACGGCCCCGCTGACGAGGTGGCTCGAGAGAAAGCCCTCTGGCATGGCCTTGACCGCGATGGAAATGCGCTTGTTCTCCCAGTTGGGAGGCGAAGTAAGTGAGTACGACCGCCAATGCCAGCGTCCGTCGATATGCAGACCGATGCCGATGTACTGCCCCGGCTGGTAGTTGAAGTCGAATCCCCAACCCGGCTTGATGACGATGGTCGCCGAATCCGTGGTCTCAGGCCGGACTTCGACGATCTGACCACGCAGCTCGCGGGCGGACCACAACGGATTTGCGAGGTGCAGATAGTCGTCGGGAAGCAATGGTGTGGTCAGCCGCGCCGCCGCACCACGAAGCAGATTGAGCTTCGACCGCGCTGCCGGAACTACCGACGCTGCCGGTGCCTCGATCCAGTCCTTCAGACCCATCAGACCTCCACCTCTCACCTTCCGAACCCACTGCCTACGGTACCGTAGGTTATCAGGTTACGGTACCGTAGGTTACTTCACGGTAAGCACATTCACAGCAGGTCGAGCAAGAACGGCAACTCCTGCGCGGCGTACCACGCCAACTCGTGGTCCTCCGCGTCGCCGAGCGTGAACTCGGCATCAGCATCGCCGAGATCCGCCGCGTCGACTATGCCAGCAGCGCGCTCGATGTCCGATTCTGCCTGTTGGAGGTCGACATGCACAGATGCAACCTGAGCCATCGTCAGAGGACCCGCCAATCGAACTACAGAATCGTCGAGATCGGGCCGCAACTTCACATCGGCATCGTCGACGTCGGCGGCAACGACAGCACGCCGGAAGGTGACGTCACCCTCGGTTCCGGCGATCAGGCGCAGCGACGCACGCGCAGCCTCACCCATGGCGACCTCGGCCAACTCGTCGTCATCGCCCGCCGCATACGACTCACGCAGAGTCGGGGTGACCGCAAAAGCCGTCCGGCTCATCGGGTCGAACTCCTGATCTGCGACCAACTTCTGCAAAATCTCGACCGTCGCCGGTACGTACACCCTCATGAGACCACCTTCATGCTCGTTCGTCACCGACTCGCATCCGTCAATTCCTCGAGTGACTCGAAGATCAGCGAACGAACGACGTCGACGTCCGACATCGCGTCACGGTCGGCATTCAAACCGTAGTAGACATTTCCGTCGTACGACGTCAGGGCGATGCTGAGTGTCTGATTCTTGAGCAGTGGCGACACCGGATACATCTCCAGCATCCGAGCCCCACCGAGGTAGAGCGGGAACTGTGGCCCTGGCGCATTGGTGATCATCAAGTTGAACATTCGCTGCGACAGACTACTGGCCGCACGGGAGCTCATCGCATGCAGCGTCGCCGGCGCAAACCCAGACATTCGCACCATCGTCTGCGCGGTGACCCGCCGACCCTGACGCGCGAATGCCTCCGTCGCATGCGCAACGTGAGAGAGCCGAACAACCGCGTTGGGTTCACCGACAGGCAGGTCGATGAGGAACGAGGAAACATGCCCCGGCGCCTGCGGATCGTCGACGTCGGGACTCTCGGGGCCGTCCGTGTACACCGACATGGGCACCATCGCCCGCACGATGGTCGCCTCGGTCACCGGCTCACCACGCGAGAGCAGCCAGTTCCGCATCGCACCTGCGATGACGGTGAGAATCACGTCATTGATCTCGCACCCGTACCGCGCGCGAATACGTCGATAGTCCTCGAGAGACGTCTTGGCCACCGCAAGGCGTCGATTGCGCGAGATGGTGGCGTTGAGCGGGCTCGACGGGGCCACCTGGGTCGCCGTTCGAACCACTTCCGCGAGTTTCCCGAGTGCACTCACAGCCTCGGTGACGGATGTGGTCACGTCGTTGAACGCTGCACGCGCCCGTGCGATCCCCTCCCCCGGGCTCGTCACGAGATCTGCCATTGCACTGACCAACAAGCTGGTATCGCTCGGCGGCCTGGCGGGCATCCACAATTCTTCGGGGCCTGGCGCTCGATTCTTCTCCGGATCGAAGATCACCTGACTGATCTCTGGAGCCGCCTCGCCGTCCACCAACGACGAATGAGACTTCGTGAAGATGGCAAATCTGTTTCTGGTCAGCCCCTCGACCAGGTACATCTCCCACAACGGCCTCGTGCTGTCGAGTGGTCTCGACGTCAGCCGCGCGATCAGATCCATCAGCTGTTCGTCGGAACCTGGTTTGGGCAGAGCCGATCGGCGTACGTGATAGGTGATGTCGAAATCCGAGTCGTCCACCCACACGGGGCGGGCCAGGCCGAACGCCACCTCACGCACTCGCTGGCGGTAACGCGGAACCGATCCGAGCCGCTCTTCGACCAGACGAAGCAATTCCTCGTGATCGATCCCGTTTCGCAGTTGCCGGAAGATCCCCAACGAGCCGACATGCATCGGCGTCGTCCCGGCTTCGAGGAAGTAGAAAGCAGCATCCTGAGTCGTCAGTCTGTTCACCATGGCTTCGTGTCCCCTCCTTCGCCGAGATCGAACAGAATCGACAACTCCTCGATGGTCGATTCGGAGCCGACGTGGTGGACCCCGACCATCCCGACCGCCACCGCCGCCCGGACGTTGATTTCGAGATCGTCCACGAAAACGAAGTCCTCCGGCTCGACGCCCAAACGACTCGCCGCCAACAGATAGATCTCGGCGTCGGGCTTCGCCATCTCGACATCACCGGACAAGATCACGTCGTCGACCAAGACCCCGTCTCCGAGATCCCGCAACCACTGAGCATTGGCACCGCCGGGATCGTTGCTGACGATTCCCGTCACGATTCCGCGGGCCTTCACCGCGCGCACGACCGCGCTCAAGCCGTCGAGATCCGATCCCGGACCGAACAGCACGCCACCGACATCCAACAGAAGTCCCCGCACGCCATCACCCTAAGTCGCGATGGTGATCACGGCGACATCTCGAGCGTTTCGTGTCATGCTTCTCACCATCGCTCGGGGGAGCGAAGTCCGAGACGACCATCTCGGACGCACGATCATCCGGGGGGGATGTCATGAAGCAGGACTGCACAATCATTCTCGAGCCGGCGCCACAATTCGAGCCTCACGCGCATACCGTCGCGCTTACGCAGCCGCAGTGCCGACCCGACCGAGCACAGTGCCGAACAGACCGAATGCTGCGGCGCCCACGAAAGTCGCCACACAACGGAACGTCGCCCAGTGCCGGTTTCACTCACGTGCTGGAACCGCAGTTGGCGGGTGCCGACATTTTCTGGAACCGATCACTTCGCCTGGTTCTCGAAACCGTCGACCGGCGACGAAATCCGCGGCAACTCAAGGGCGTATTGACGCCGTCCGTCCTGGAAGTAGTTGCGCGACTTTATACTTCGGAATTTTCGGCCCGGAAGCTGGGCGGCGCGGCCGTTCACCGCACCCACGTTCAAGCAGTGTCGAAGAGTACCGCCGAAGTCTGTGCGACGTACACACGAGGCACGCAGACATTTGCCGTCGCGGGTCGGATCGACCATACAGACGGAACAGGCTGGACGGTCACCGCACTACACGTGGTGTGACTGTCCAGCCTGCTGAGTACTAACTGCGCTGGTAGCTCAGCTGTACTGAACCTCAGCGCTTGCGCTTGGACTTCGGAGCTCGATTGCTCTTCGACTGCGTCCGTGCTGCTTCACGACGTTCGCGGCGCGAGGCGGCCCCGTCACCGGAGTCGGCGGCCGAGTCACGCGTTGCCTTCGCCTTGCCGTCCTCGTCCGGGCCGGTGTACGTCAATCGCGACGGACCTTCGTCGTCAAGTCCCTTGGCGCGCAACGCCGTCGGGGCAGCAGTTCCGGTTGTCCTGGCTGCGGCTTCCTGCGTCGGGAGCGGCTTGGGCGCCGTGGCGGACGCCGCAGCGGCCGAGCCCGCCGTGACGGAGATTCCGCTCGCGGGCTGCGCCGGAGCTGCCTCGACCTGCAGGTTGAAGAGGAATCCGACGGACTCTTCCTTCAATCCGTCGAGCATGCCGATGAACATGTCGTAACCCTCGCGCTGGTACTCGACCAGCGGATCGCGCTGGGCCATCGCACGCAGACCGATTCCCTCCTTGAGGTAATCCATCTCGTAGAGATGCTCACGCCACTTGCGGTCCAGGACCGAGAGGAAGACACGACGCTCGAGTTCACGCATACCGTTTTCGCCGGCGATCGCATCGATCTCGGCTTCGCGCTTCTTGTACGCCGCGTGGGCGTCTTCGAGCAAAGCGGTTCGCAGGTCGTCACGGCTCAGGTCACTGTTGATGCCTGCGCCGTCCTCCCCTGCCAACGTCTTGTGATCGATGCCGACCGGGTAGAGCGTCTTGAGCGCGGTCCACAGCTGCTCGAGATCCCAGTCCTCGACGTATCCCTCGGCGGTGGCACCGTCGACGTAGGCGGTGACCACGTCAGTGATCATCTGCTCGACCTGGCCCTCCATGTCCTCACCCTCGAGGATCTGGCGGCGCTCCTTGTAGATGACCGTTCGCTGCTGGTTCATGACCTCGTCGTACTTGAGGACATTCTTGCGAATTTCGAAGTTCTGCTGCTCGACCTGAGTCTGAGCGCTCTTGATGGCCTTCGAGACCATCTTGGCTTCGATCGGGACGTCGTCGGGAAGGTTGAGGCGCGTCATGATCGACTCGAGTGCCGAACCGTTGAAGCGGCGCATGAGCTCGTCACCGAGCGAAAGGTAGAACCGCGATTCGCCGGGATCACCCTGACGTCCGGAACGACCGCGCAACTGGTTGTCGATACGACGCGATTCGTGACGCTCGGTGCCCAGAACGTACAGGCCGCCTGCGTCGCGGACCTTCTCCGCGTCTGCCTTGACCTCAGCCTTGACCTCGTCCAGGACTGCGTCCCAGGCTGCTTCGTACTCGTCCGGCGTCGTGACCGGATCGAGGCCCTTCTTGCGCAGCGCGATGTCCGCGATGATGTCCGGGTTACCACCGAGAACGACGTCGGTACCGCGGCCGGCCATGTTGGTCGCGACGGTGACCGCACCGGAGCGACCGGCCTCGGCGATGATGGTCGCTTCCTTCTCGTGGAACTTCGCGTTGAGGACGTTGTGTGCAACGCCGCGCTTGGTGAACTGCTTGGACAGGTACTCCGAGCGCTCGACGCTGGTGGTACCGATCAGGACAGGCTGGCCGTTCTCGTGGCGCTCGACGACGTCGTCGACCACCGCGTCGAACTTGGCTTCCTCGGTCTTGTAGATGAGGTCGCCGTTGTCGACTCGGACCATCGGGCGGTTGGTCGGGATCGGGATCACACCGAGGGTGTAGGTCTGGTGAAGCTCGGCAGCTTCCGTCTCGGCGGTACCCGTCATGCCGGACAACTTGTCGTACAGACGGAAGTAGTTCTGCAGGGTGATGGTGGCGAGAGTCTGATTCTCCGCCTTGATCTCCACCTTCTCCTTGGCCTCGATCGCCTGGTGCATGCCCTCGTTGTAGCGGCGGCCGACCAGCACGCGGCCGGTGAACTCGTCGACGATGATGACCTCACCGTCGCGGACGATGTAGTCCTTGTCCTTGGTGTAGAGCTCCTTGGCCTTGATCGCGTTGTTCAAGTAGCTCACCAACGGAGAATTCGCGGCTTCGTACAGGTTGTCGATACCGAGCTGGTCCTCGACCAGTTCGACGCCCGCCTCGTGCACACCGATGGTGCGCTTGCGGATGTCGACCTCGTAGTGGACGTCCTTCTTCAGCAGCGGCGCGATGCGAGCGAACTCGCTGTACCACTTGCTGGAGCCGTCGGCCGGGCCCGAGATGATGAGCGGGGTTCGGGCTTCGTCGATGAGGATCGAGTCGACCTCGTCCACGATGGCAAACGCGTGGCCACGCTGGACCAGGTCGTCCAGCGAATGCGTCATGTTGTCGCGCAGGTAGTCGAAGCCGAACTCGTTGTTGGTGCCGTACGTGATGTCGGCTGCGTAGGCGACGCGGCGCTCGGCCGGCGTCATGCCCGACAGGATCACACTGGTCTCGAGGCCGAGGGCGCGGTGAACGCGACCCATCCACTCGGAGTCACGCTTGGCGAGGTAGTCGTTGGTCGTGACCACATGGACGCCGTCACCGGCGATCGCGTTGAGATAAGCCGGAAGAACCGACGTCAGAGTCTTGCCCTCACCGGTCTTCATCTCGGCGACGTTGCCGAAGTGCAGGGCCGCGCCACCCATGATCTGCACGTGGAAGTGCTTCTGGTTGATCACGCGCCACGACGTCTCACGGGCCACGGAGAATGCCTCGGGCAGCAACTCGTCGAGAGTTTCCCCGGCGGCATAGCGCTCACGGAACTCGGTGGTCTTGGCTTTGAGTTGCTCGTCTGTCAGGCCTTCGACATCGGGCGACAGAGATTCCACATGCTCGGCGATGTGCTTGAGCCGCTTGACCATGCGACCTTCACCAACACGGAGCAGCTTCGATAGCGACAGCGACGGCACAGTCTTCTTCGTCCTCAATCTTCGGCGACAGGGGTCACACACTGAAAATCCGGCCGGGGTCCGAAAACTCCGGCCGGATTCCATGGTAGGCGCTACCGGCGGCGAGCGAGCAAACCCACCACCGATTGGGTCATGTCAGGCGGATCAATCCGTAGTCGAAAGCGTGACGACGGTAGACGACGGACGGCTTGTCCGACTCCTTGTCATGGAAGAGAAAGAAGTCGTGTCCGACCAGTTCCATCTCGTACAGAGCGTCGTCGATGGTCATCGGCTCGGCCGGGTGATCCTTCGTGCGGACCACGCGTCCCGGGCCGTCGTACTCGTCCGGCTCTTGGCCGTTCAGCGAAATGTCCGGTGTGACTCCGAGTGAGTCTGCGTCGACGAGGGAGGCGGTTGCCTCCGCGACGGACACCGGTCGCTTGTCGCCGTAATGGACCTTCCTGCGGTCCTTGGTTCGACGGAGGCGGCTTTCGAGCTTGTCGATCACCGATTCGAAGGCGGCGTAGAAGCTGTCTGCGGACGCTTCGGCTCGGGCCACCGGGCCTTTACCTCGAGCGGTGATCTCGACGCGCTGGCAACTCTTGGCCTGTCGTCGGTTGCGTTCATGTTGAAGTTCCACGTCGAAGTGGAATATGGAGGGGTCGAAGTGTTCGAGTCGCGCCAGCTTTTCCGAAACGTAGATTCGGAAGTGATCGGGGATCTCGACATTTCGTCCCTTGACTACGACGTCGGATCTCGGAGCTGCGGCATTCTCGGAACGCTCGATGGTGGCGTCCTCGATGAAAAACGAGGCTTGCGAAGGGGTCGTCACTCGTACCTCCCAATTACGGCCCCGCCCCACGGTGGGCGGCGGCAAATTCTGCAAGTACCGAGAGGGGATCCGCCCGGCACCAGTATCGAAGTACCACCTCCTACCAGTATTTTCGGGTGTGCCGCCGACGCTAGTACGTAACGCGCGCGAGTGCCACTGTTCCAACGAAATTCATCTAAGCCCCTGCAAGAACAAGCACGAGAGTTGTCCGAATCCCACTGAGCGCGAGAGCCCGAACCGACTCTGCCGCAGTCGCTCCCGTGGTCAGGACGTCGTCGAGCAGGACGATGTCGCCGTCCCCGACAATCGAAGAGACTGCAGTGGTGTCGAGAGACACATGACCGTTCACATTGGTCACCCGGTCGGCCGCGGACAGTCCGACCGAGTCACGTACTCCTCGCGTCATCCGGAGAATCGGACAGACACGTACCGGACGCCCCTCGACATAACCAACTTCCCGCTTTTCGCGCACACTCTCGGCTATCCGGCGAACCGGATCACCCCCGCGAGAACGCGCCGCTCGGGCGCGTGTGGGAGCCGGCACCAGCATGATCGGCGTACGACCCCCGCCGCCGACCTCGCCCCACCGTTCCAGAGTGCCCAATGCACCGGCCACAGCGATCCCCAGAGGCGTCGCGAGGTCCCGACGACCCCGTTCCTTCATCTCGATCACACTGCGCCGCCTGGGGCCGTCGTAGCGGCCGAGTGCCCAGACCGGCACGCCCGGGTCTACGCGCGGACTCAATTGAACCGGATGGTCACGCAGCAGTTCCGCGCACTCACCGCACCACAGCGTCCCCGTGCGGCCACACCCACCACACTCGCGTGGCAACAGCAGATCGAGCAATCCGGCACCGAATTTCTTGTCCCCCATGGCCGAATCATGAATCAGAGCACCGACATGCATCAGAGCACCGACATGCACCAGAGCACCGAGACGTCAGCCAGGTAGAACCGGAATCGCCTTCTGTCCGGTCAGCACAGTCACTTCACGCCAGCGTCGATCCCCGGCGGGGTCGTTGTTGTTCAGTTGGAACACCGCACGCGCGTCGGCGACGTACTCGGTGGTCGGCGACGCATCCACGGAGGTGACGGGAGCGGTCAGGTTTCCACTCGGCAGCGCGTCCATTCGCGAACCGTCTATGGCGACCTGGACGACCGGTATGTCGGCTCCGCTGCGCGCGATCACGATGGTGTCGCTGTTGCTCCAGTCGAGTGAGAGCGCGGTACTGCCCAAGCCGGACGCCACCGCACGCGGACTCGTCAGGGCGTAGACCCCGCTGGGTGTGCGCACGACCACGGCCAGGTAGACCTTGCCGTCGATGATCATCGCGGCTCGCACGCCGTCGCGGGATAAACGTAATTCCGAGATCGTGGAACCGACCGACGTCAACGCCCCGACATCGACGTTGGTGACCGACACCCGACCAGTGCCTGGTTCGCGGACGACCCGAACGACGGTATTGCCGTTCACCGCCGCCCAGACCGCATTGTTGTCCAGCTCCCACGAAGGTCGGGTGATGGCGCTGCCTTCGAGCACCGGAGCGGAACCATCGCCGTATGTACCGAGCGACAAGTCGAACCGGGTGGCTGGATCCGGCCGAGCGGTGTCTGCGACGGCTGCTACCAACTTGCCGTCCCGCGAGAGAGCAGCCGCCGTGAGGTTGCCCGCATTGCCCGCGAAACCGGGCACCGGAGTCGCCTCCTGCTCGCTGACGCTCACCAGTGAACCGTTGCGCAGTGCGTGCAGTCCGACGGTCGCACTCGTGGTGGCCAGCGGGTTGGTGGACGCGACGTCGGCGGTGGTCCAGCCTTCCGCATGAGCAGCGTCCAGCGGTTCGCCGTCGATCTCCAGAACGTACGGTCCCGCGACATCGGCATTGGCGAGCGTCCAGATGACTTGCGCTGCAAACAAACCGCGCGTCGCAGCATCCATCGGGTTGTCCAGACGGAAGTTGATGCGCACACCGCCGAGACCGACTCCGACCTGTCCCGGCTTGCCGTCGGCCTTGGTGATCGGACCGATCACCGACACGCCATTGCCGAGTTCGTTTCGTACAGCCGGCGCCAGCGCTGCCTTCGGTCCGTCGATCATCAGGCCGATCAGCTGAGCTGCCACCTGGTCCTGTCCGCCGGAGATCCAGCGAAGGTCGGGGACGACTGTCTGGCTGGTCGGGTCGAGGAAGAACAACGACTTCCGCTGATATGCGCCGAGGAACTGCGGGCGCTCCATGATCACACCGGGTGGCAGATCGCTGATACGCCATTCGCCATCGGTCAACGTCAGCGTCATCTTCGCTTCGAAGCTGCCCTCTTCGGGGACGTACAGCCCGCCGGGGTCGAGGCGACCGACCTTGTTCACACGAATCGTGTACACCGCTTCGGAACTGGTTCGCGACGCCGACAGGGTGTCGATCTTGTCGACGATGACGGCACTGGCCGCGTCGTCCCAGCGCGCCGAGGCGTCTTTGGTGAGGTACTGACGGGCTGCAGCATGCCGGTTGGACGGATCGGTACTCGCCTTGACGAAGTCACGTACCAGCAAGTCCGGCTCTCGCCCCGATGCCGGTGATTCGACGGAGGTTCCGGGCACGGCTGTTGCCAGAGTTCCGATTGCCTGCGGCGAGGAGGATTCCGGCAGACTCGCGCACGCGCCGGTCAGCAACAGCACGCTGAGCGTTGTTGCGAGAAGTGCCAGACGGCGGCGGGTTCCGATCATGATCGATCCCCACCGTTGGACTCGTTCCGCGAGTCCGATTCGCGCGGAGTCGGCAGGGACGACGTGACCTCGCCGACGGTATCGGCGACGATATCGGCTTCGCTCGGCGTGCGGACGAACTTTGTGGTCGTCGGCTTGAGAGGCAGTGGGCTCGACACGACTTTCTTGCCACGGGTGCGCGAGAGCGTCAGCCGGAAGCAGGCGCCGACTCCCGGTTCGCCCCAGGCCTCGAGCTTGCCGTCGTGCAGATTCGCGTCCTCGACGCTGATCGCGAGGCCGAGTCCGGTGCCGCCACTGCGGCGCACGCGGGACGGGTCCGATCGCCAGAACCGGTTGAAGACCAACTTCTCCTCGCCCGGACGCAACCCGACGCCACTGTCGCGGACGATGAAGGCGAGGGCATTGTCGTCGGCGCGAAGGCGAAGCAGAATCGGCTTCCCCTCACCGTGGTCGATGGCGTTGGCCAGGAGATTTCGCAGGATGCGTTCGACGCGGCGCGGATCGACATCTGCCATGACGGGCTCGTCGGGCATGTCCACGATCAGTTCGGTGCCGGATTCGCGGGCGAGATGGCGAACCGTGGAAACGGCCGCTCGCGCACACATACGCACGTCGAGTTGTTCGGATGCGAGTTCCGCGACACCGGCGTCGTGGCGGGAGATCTCGAGGAGGTCCGCCAGAAGCCCCTCGAACCTGTCCAGCTCGGCGACAAGCAGTTCCGACGACCGACGCAGCATCGGATCGAGGTTCTCGCTGCCGTCGTAGATCAGGTCGGCTGCCATGCGGACCGTGGTCAGAGGTGTGCGGAGTTCATGGCTGACATCGGAGGTGAAGCGTTTCTGGAGACTGCCGAACTCCTCCAACTGGGTGATCTGTTTGGACAGACTCTCGGCCATCTCGTTGAAGGACATGGCCAGGCGCGCCATGTCGTCCTCGCCGCGGACCGGCATTCGTTCCTTGAGTCGGCCGTCTGCGAAACGCACCGCGATTCGTGAGGCCGATCGGATGGGAAGCACGACCTGCCTGGCAACCAACAGCGAAATCGCAGCCAGGAGCACCAGCAACACGGCTCCACCGATCAGCAGGGTGCTTCGAACAAGCGACAGACTCCGGTCTTCGCTTGCGAGCGGGAAGATCAGGTACAGCTCGAGTCCCGATATCGACGACGCGGTGGGGCTACCGATGATCAGCGCGGGACCGGAGTAACCGTTCGGGTTGGACACCGTCGCGAATTGGTAGCTGATCTGGCCGCGTTTGACGAACTCGCGCAGGTTGTCGGGGATCTGATCGACCGGTCCCGAACTCGTCGGCTGGCGCGGCCCGTCCCCGGGCACGATGAGCACCGGGTCGAAGGTGCCGGCCGACCCGGAGGCCTGGCCCGAGGTCTGGTTTCGACGGCTTGTCAGTCCGGATGCAGCGCTTTCCAATTGAACGTTGAGCGCCGTCGAATCGTCGACGCCCGCGAGTTGGTCTTCGACGATGCCGCGGGCACGGTCCATTTCCTCGGTCGCCGCGGTGATTTTCGTTTCCAACAGTCGATCGGTGATCTGGCTGGTCAGCACGACACCGAGAATGACGATGACGATCAAGGACAACGTCAAAGTCGAGACGACCACTCGCAACTGGAGCGAGCGTCGCCACGTGTGCGCGAGGGTGTTGCTCATCGAGTGACACCACCGCAGAAATGGCGTCAGCCGTCGATTGAGACGACGACGCCACCTGGAAACTCCGCTCACGGCGGTCCGGCCTTGTAGCCGACCCCCCTGACCGTCAGAACCACTTCGGGATTCTCGGGATCAGTTTCGACCTTGGCGCGCAAACGCTGAACGTGCACGTTCACCAGACGGGTATCGGCGGCGTGGCGGTATCCCCACACCTGCTCGAGAAGGACTTCACGGGTGAACACCTGGCGCGGCTTGCGCGCCAACGCGACCAGCAGGTCGAATTCGAGTGGTGTGAGCGAGATCTGCTCGCTGCCGCGGCTGACCTTGTGCGCCGGGACGTCGATCACGATGTCGGCGATGCTCAGCAGCTCGGCCGGTTCCTCTTCGGTGCGGCGCAGGCGAGCGCGAACTCGCGCCACCAACTCCTTCGGCTTGAACGGCTTCATGATGTAGTCGTCCGCACCGGATTCGAGGCCGAGCACGACGTCGACGGTGTCGGTCTTGGCCGTCAACATCACGATGGGCACACCGGAATCCGCACGCAGAACCCGGCATACGTCGATCCCGTTCATTCCGGGAAGCATGAGATCGAGCAGGACGAGATCAGGGCGCGTCTCACGCACTGCCGCGAGCGCCAGGGTTCCGTCGCCCACCACGTAGGGATCGAAACCCTCACCACGCAGCACGATCGTGAGCATCTCGGCGAGTGCCGTGTCGTCGTCGACAACCAGAATCCTTGGTTTCATATCCCTATCGTTGCATCTCGGAGCGATGAATCAGACCGTTACGAGGCCGTGCGGCGTGCCGCGTCTTTCCCTCTACTGTGCCGGAAAGTTCGAATCCCGGCTGCCAGGGTGACCGATCACGCGAAATCCGCGAGCCTGCGTGCCAGATCGGCCGGGTCCGTCTCCGGCCCCACGATCCACCAGGGTGAGGCCCAGTTCGTCGCTGCCAACTGCTTGTAGAGCTCACCGGTTCTGGCCTGCAGACCGCCGTCGCGCTCGTAGGCGTCGAGCTGACGCGACGCGTCCTGGGCCTCACGGGAGCGGGCGCGCTGCTCGGCCAGAGCTACCGGTACGTCGAGGTACAGCTGCAGATCGGGAGCGGGGAGAGCGAGTCGACCCAACTCCAATTCACGGATCCAGGCGACCATCTCGCCGTCCACGCCCTGATGCACGCGCGCCGCGTTGTAGGCAGCGTTGGAGGCAACATAGCGGTCGAGGAGAACAATGTCGTTGGTGGACAACAGTTCCGAGATCCGATCCGCAGCACCAGCGCGGTCCAAGGCGAACAGGACCGCCATCGCGTTCACGGATTCGGCCAGGTCTCCGTGTGATCCTTTGAGCGCCTCGGCAGCAAGATCCGCGTGGATCGACTTTCCGTACCGCGGAAAATCCAGAGTCGCGATCGACGTGCCGCCGCGGCGGAGCTCGGTCTCCACTTTGCCGATCAACGTTCGCTTTCCAGCTCCGTCGAGGCCTTCCAATGCCACCAGTGTTCCCACGGCGGACAAGCCTATCCCCCGGCCTGCTTGCGCAGACCGGGGGACGGCGGGCACTACATTCTCAGCGACGAATCGCCGGGTCAGTAGCGGTAGTGCTCCGGCTTGTACGGGCCTTCGACGTCGACGCCGATGTACTCAGCCTGATCTTTCGTGAGCTTGGTCAGCGTGCCACCGAGTGCCTCGACGTGGATCTTGGCGACCTTCTCGTCGAGGTGCTTCGGGAGGCGGTAGACCTCGTTGTCGTACTCGTCCGGCTTCGTCCACAGTTCGATCTGTGCGATGACCTGGTTGGAGAAGCTGTTGCTCATCACGAACGACGGGTGGCCCGTCGCGTTGCCGAGGTTGAGCAGGCGGCCTTCGGACAGCACGATGATCGAGTGGCCGTCGGCGAAGGTGAACTCGTCGACCTGCGGCTTGATGTTGATCCGCGTGACGTCGCCGGACTTCTCGAGGCCTGCCATGTCGATCTCGTTGTCGAAGTGACCGATGTTGCCCAGGATGGCCTGGTGCTTCATGGCCTTCATGTGCTCGAACGTGATGATGTCCTTGTTACCGGTGGACGTGATCACGATGTCGGCCCAGCCGATGGCCTGCTCGACTGTCTTGACCTCGAAGCCGTCCATGAGCGCCTGAAGGGCGTTGATGGGGTCGACCTCGGTGACCGCGACGCGAGCGCCCTGGCCACGAAGTGCCTCGGCACAACCCTTGCCGACGTCTCCGTAACCACAGACCAGCGCAGCCTTGCCACCGATCAGAACGTCGGTGCCGCGGTTGATGCCGTCGAGCAGCGAGTGGCGTGTGCCGTACTTGTTGTCGAACTTGCTCTTGGTGACCGAGTCGTTGACGTTGATCGCGGGGAACGTGAGTTCGCCGGCAGCGGCAACCTGGTACAGACGCAGAACGCCCGTGGTGGTCTCCTCGGTGACGCCCTGGACGGACTCGGCGATCGCAGTCCACTTGCCCTTGTCAGCGGCGAGCGACTGACGCAGAAGCGCAAGGAAGACCTTGTACTCGTCGGAATCCTGGTCGTCGTCCGTCGGCGGCACGACGCCGGCCTTCTCGAACTGTGCGCCCTTGAGCACCAGCATGGTGGCGTCGCCGCCATCGTCGAGAATCATGTTGGCGGGCTCGCCAGGCCAGGTCAGCATCTGCTCGGCTGCCCACCAGTACTCTTCGAGGGTTTCACCCTTCCAGGCGAAAACCGGAACGCCCTTGGGCTCTTCCGGGGTGCCGTGCGGACCGACGACGATGGCGGCGGCAGCATGATCCTGCGTGGAGAAGATGTTGCACGAAGCCCAGCGGACCTCGGCGCCGAGCGCCGTCAGCGTCTCGATCAGAACCGCGGTCTGAATGGTCATGTGCAGCGAGCCGGAAACGCGAGCGCCCTTGAGCGGCAACACCTCTGCGTATTCGCGACGAAGCGCCATGAGGCCGGGCATCTCGTGCTCTGCCAGACGGATTTCCTTGCGACCGAACTCCGCGAGCGAAAGATCTGCAACTTTGAAGTCGATGCCGTTACGGCTCTCGGCCACGGGCGTTGTTGAAACTGAGGTCGTCATCTGCCTCTCCTGGTTGACGTGCAAACTATGCACAAGCCTATCGGTGTACCAGGCTATCGGTTAGACGCCCTCTCCCGCCCGCCCCTCTACTGCGCGACCCTCTCGCGCCACGTCGATGAATGGCCCGAGCAATGTGCCCAGATCCTCCGCCACCGAAACCTCGGACTCCGGCGGCATCGAAATGTAGCTGAGCCCGAGACGCGCAATCGCCCTGGCCAGAATCCCGGCATCGGCGGGTGACGCCTGAATCCACCCTCGCTGGAAGCTCTCCGCAAGCCGCGACGACGCGCGTTCGATGATGACCGCGCTGTCAGTGGTGATCAGGCGAAGAAGGTCCGGCTTGGCCTCACCGGTGAGCAGAGAGATCACCAACGGGTCGGTTGCGCTGGAGGCGAAAAACGATCCGAAGCCCGCCGTCAATGCCTCGACTGCACGTCCGTCGTTCGCCACCATGGCCTCGTCCACCGCATCGACGAATCCGTCGGCAAGGCGAAGCGCGTATGCCTCGGCAAGCCCTTGCCTCGAACCGAACTCGTTGTAGAGCGTCTGACGACTCACACCGGCATGCTTGGCCAGAACTGTCAGCGTCACCTCGGACCAGTCACGCTCGGTCAACAACTCACGCATCGAATCGAGCACCGACGTACGCAGCAGCAGGCGCGACGCTTCTTTCTGCGGCAGACGAGTTGGCGTCGAAGTCATGGTGACGACACTACCGCCGCACCTAGGTCCGTTCGACGCCGACGCATCTCACCGCCGCTCGACCTCAACCATGAAGAAGTCGCTCTTCGCCGCGCCGCAGTCCGGGCAACTCCAGTCTTCGGGAATGTCGTCCCAGCGAGTGCCCGGTTCGATACCGTCCTCCGGCCAGCCGACTGCCTCGTCGTACTCGAATCCGCATTGCGCGCACTGATACAGCTTGTAGTCGTTCATGATTCACTCCCCGCCGTCGCCGGCATCGGTTCGAAGTCGAGCTTCTCCCGGACGCCGCAGTCCGGGCAGCACCAGTCGTCCGGCACGGCATCCCACGGCGTTCCTGCCGGAAACCCTTCTCGTGGTGCACCCTTCGACTCGTCGTAGACGTATTCACATACCGGGCATCGGTAGCTGCTCATCACGCTGCTCCGTATCGGGCGAGAATGCGATCACGCTTGGACGGCTGAACGTTGACTCGGGTGATGTCACCGCCGTAGTGGGCAAGGACCTTGGGATCCATGACTTTTCGCCACAGCGGCGGAACGTAGGCGAGCATGATCATGCTCGCGTACCCACTGGGCAGGTTGGGTGCACCGTCCATGCTTCGAAGCGTCTGATAACGACGTGTCGGGTTCGCATGATGGTCACTGTGACGCTGGAGGTGATACAGGAAGATGTTGGTGCAGATGTGATCGCTGTTCCAACTGTGCTCCGGTGCGGCGCGCTCGTACCGCCCACTGTCCAGACGGCGACGCTTCAGTCCGTAATGTTCGAGGTAGTTGACGGTTTCGAGCAGGCAGAATCCGAAGACGGCCTGCAGCACCAGGAACGGCAGCACCGAGAGCCCGAAGACGGCGACGAGGACACCGAAGAGTACGACGGACATCAACCACGAATGCAGGACGTCGTTGCGAATTGTCCACGGCTTCTTACCCAGTCGATCGAGCCTGGCTTTTTCCAGGGACCACGACGAGCGCAGAGATCCCCACACACTGCGCGGCAGGAAGGTCCAGAAGCTCTCGCCGAAGCGAGACGACGCCGGATCCTCGGGCGTGGCGACCCGCACGTGGTGTCCACGATTGTGCTCGATGTAGAAGTGGCCGTAAAACGACTGAGCCAGAGTGATCTTCGACAACCAGCGCTCGAGATCGTCCTTCTTGTGACCTAGTTCGTGTGCGGTGTTGATCCCGATTCCTGCGACGCAACCGATACTGATCGCCAGACCGATCTTGGAGATCAGCCCCAGCCCCCCGTCGATTCCGAGCCAGGACAGGTCGGTCGCCGACCAGAGATAGCAGGCCAGGACCAGGCTGGCCAACTGGAACGGTATGTAGATGTAGGTGCAGTACCGGTAGTATTTGTCGTTCTCGAGGCGCTCCATCACCTCGTCCGGCGGATTCTCGCCGTCCGGACCGAAGAAGATGTCGAGGATCGGGAGCAGGATGTAGACGAGCAACGGCCCGATCCACCACCACACCGGCGAGACCGCGTTCCACCCGAGACTGTTGAACAACGCGACCAATCCGACGGCAATGAAGACCGCCGTCGGCGGCACCAGGCCGAGCAGCCAAAGATATCTCTTCTTGTCACGCCACTGCTCGGGCGGGAGTGTCTGCCCGGACTGCGAGTTCACGTGCGTCGACACGGTCTACCTCCTCGATTCGGACCGACTCGACAACTGTGAGTCAGTTCACCCTGAGATAGACAGTACTACGCTATTTGTACAAGTGATAGACAAATCATAATCTTTGTACATTTACTCGATTTCGCCGCGTTCACGCTTCCCGATCAACGAATGCTGCCTGCTGTAGGCGAAGTAGATGACAACACCGAGGGCCATCCAGACCACGAACCTCATCCAGGTCTCCACCGACAGGTTGAACATCAACCAGAGACACGCGAGGACAGCCAGGATCGGGATCAGCGGGACCAGCGGCACCCTGAACCCGCGGGGTAGGTCCGGCCGCGTCCGACGAAGCACGAGAACCCCCAACGACACGAGAACAAACGCGAACAACGTGCCGATATTGACCATTTCCTCGAGGGTGCCGATCGGGAACACTCCGGCGAGCACCGCGACCACAACGCCGACCAAGATCGTGATCCGCACGGGAGTTCCGTGCTTGCCGGTCGGCGCCAGGCGTCGCGGCATCAGACCGTCGCGTGCCATCGCGAAGAGCACCCTGGTCTGCCCGAGCATCAGCACCATCACCACGGTCGTGAGACCGGCCAACGCGCCGAACGAGATGACGTTTTTCGCCCACGTGATGTCGTGGAAGGCGAATGCCGTTGCCAGGTTGGAAGTATCGCCCTCGAGTTCGGTGTACTTCACCATCCCGGTCAACACGAGTGTCACTGCCACGTACAGAACCGTGACGATCAAGAGCGAGCCCAGGATGCCGCGTGGCAACGCCTTCTGCGGCTCCTTCGCCTCCTCCGCAGTCGTGGCGACGACGTCGAAGCCGATGAACGCGAAGAACACCAGACTGGCTGCCGCGAGCAATCCGTACCACCCGAATGTGCTGCCACCGGCCCCGGTCACGTACGAGAACAACGACTGGTGGATGCCCTCTCCCGTCGAGCCCGGCTCCGACGGCGGAATGTACGGCGAGTAGTTGTCGGTGTCGATGTAGAACAGACCGACGATGATCACCAGCAACACCACCGCGACCTTGATCGCCGTGATCACCAGTGACACCCTCGAAGAGAGTTTTGTGCCGGTCGCGAGCAGGATCGTGATGACGGCGATCACCAGCACCGCACCCCAGTCGAACGAGATCGGCCCCAACTCGACGATCGGGCTGCGTGAACCCATCACTTCGCCGAGGTACAGCGACCAGCCTTTTGCCACCACCGAAGACGCCAAAGCGAATTCGAGGATGAGGTCCCAGCCGATGATCCAGGCGACGAATTCACCGAACGTCGCGTACGAGAACGTGTACGCGCTACCGGCGACCGGGACCGTCGACGCGAACTCGGCGTAACACAGCGCTGCCAGTCCGCAGGCGATTGCCGCGATGACAAAAGCCAGCGAAACCGACGGCCCGGCGACGTTTCCCGCCGTCCGAGCCGTGAGTGTGAAGATGCCCGCACCGATGACCACTGCGACACCGAACACCGTGAGATCCCACGAGTTCAGCTCTTTCCGGAGTTTGGTCTCCGGCTCGTCGGTGTCCTTGATGGACTGCTCGATCGATTTGGTTCGAAACAGCTTCGACCGTCCAGATCCGGCCTGCTCGTCCTTGACAGCCATTGCCGCCTCCTTGCTGGGGACCAGCAGGTCCCACCATGGGCAAGTAGAGAGATGGCATCAGCCTAAGCCCGCAGGCGCGGCTTTGTTCAGGGTTTGTCGGGAGCCTGTAGATCTGTTTCAGGGCGATCTCCTGCGCTGAGACGATCCAGGTCCGGCTCGAGGTAGATCACCCGCGCCGCAGGCACTGCAGCGCGCACGCGAGACTCGGCCTCGTCGATCGCCGTCGCCACATCCGAGATCGTCGATCCGACCGGCACCGCAACCTTGGCAGCAACAAGGATCTCCTCGGGACCGAGGTACTGCGTCTTGCAATGAATGACGCGTTCGATACGAGTTCCGTCGACCAGTGCGTTGAGGATCAGTTCGGTCTCCACCGCCGTTGCGCCCTCACCGATCAGCAGCGACTGCATTTCGATGATCAGAATGACCGCGATGATGCCGAGCAGGACACCGATGCACAGAGTTCCGATGCCGTCGAAGACCGGATTTCCGGTCACCATCGTGAGACCGACGCCGCCGAGTGCAAGGACGAGACCGATCAATGCGCCGGTGTCCTCGAGCAGCACAACCGGGAGTTCCGGGCTACGAGAGGTTCGGATGAAGTTCCACCACGACGCATTTCCCTTGAGCGGTCGTGATTCCTTCGCTGCGGTCCGGAAGCTGTAGCCCTCCAGGCAGATCGCGATGAACAGGATCGCGATTGCCACGAAAGCCGAATTGAGTTCTTCCGGATGCTGAATCTTGTGAATACCTTCGTAGATCGCGAACAGCGAACCGAGGGTGAAGAGCACCAGTGCAACGACGAACGAATAGAAGTACCGGTTGCGCCCGTAACCGAACGGGTGCAGTTGATCTGCCTCACGTTCTGCCTTCTTCTGCCCCAAGAGCAGCAAACCCTGATTGGACGTGTCTGCCACCGAGTGCACCGATTCGGCGAGCATCGACGACGATCCGGTGATCAAGAATCCGGCGAACTTGGCTACGGCAATTCCGGCATTGGCTCCGAGGGCCGCCAGAATTGCCTTCTTGCCACCATGAGCCGACACAATGTCTCCTCGCTATCGACCGAGATTCCTATCGACCGACCACTGCACTGAAAACCTGCGCAGTCGGGGTTCGTGTGGTCAGGTGTACTACGGGCTCGTCGGCAGCAATCCACGCGGCTCGGCCCCGATCGAGGTCGAGAGTGTCGGCACCGCACGTCGCAGTGACCGCGCCGTCGGTGCAGATCAGGATCCGCGGGCCGCCGGCTTCGACAACGAGGTCGGTGGCATTCGAGTCGAACTCCAGACGCGTCAAACGAAATTCAGGTGCGGGCGTGACGTACTCGTATCTGCCTGACCCTGACTGACCTGATCCTGGCGACGGGGCCGGATCGAGCACTTCGATATCGGCCCCGACGAAGTCCAGAACCCTCAACAGTTCGGGCACGTCGACGTGTTTGGGCGTCAGCCCGCCGCGCAGCACGTTGTCGGAGTTGGCCATGATCTCGACCGCGAGTCCATGGAGATACGCGTGGAGATTTCCCGCAGCGAGAAACAGCCCTTGGCCGGGCTCGAGTGTGACGCGGTTGAGCAGTAGTGCCGCCAGAACGCCGGCGTCGCCGGGGTACGCCTCGCTCAATTCCAGCGCGGTGCGGATCTCGGTCACGAATTCGGCGTCGTGGTGCGCGACGTAGGTGATGCACCCGGCAAGCACGGCAGGGAGCAACGTCCCGAGCACCGTGGACGGCAGCGTGATCCATGTCGTGAACAACGCCCGGAGTCCGTCGGAATCGGGTTGGCCTTCGAGCAGACCGATGTACGGCTCCAACTCGTCGACGGCCAGAGCGCGCAGCAGTTTGACAGTCCGCGTCGGCTCGCGGAATCCGGCAAGCGCTTCGAATCTGCTCAGCGCGACAACAAGTTCGGGCTTGTGGCTGCCGTCCTTGTAGTTGCGAATCGGCGATTCCATGGGAACGCCGAGTGCGTTCTCACGACGAAAACCCTCGTCGGCTTGAACGGCACTGGGATGCGCCTGAAGCGACAGCGGTTCTTCCGCCGCAAGCAACTTGAGCAGGAATGGGAGTCGCTCACCGAATGCATCGAGGTTCTCACGGCCGAGTTCACGCTCGGGTTCGCGGTGCAGGACCTCGAGCAACGACTCGCTTCCGGATTCGGTGATCACGCGCGCCGGGTCCCCCGGGTGGGCGCCCAACCACAACTCCGCTTCGGGATGATTCGACGGGGTCGCAAGACCGCGTAGTTCGGCAATTGCCGTTCGCGAGCCCCACGCGTAAGAACGAAGTGCACCTTCGAGTTCACGCACTTACTTCGCACCACCCGTCAACTGCACGTACGCCGCGGCCATGTCTACTCGAGACGCCAACACGAATACCTGCTCCATCTCCGATATCACCACGTTGGTCTGGTCTTCGTCTGCCGCCACCACCAGATCGGCGTCGGCCAGTGCGTCCATCCGGCGCCTCGCCTCCCCGCGCGTGGATTCCGTCGCGAAGACGAACGCCCGCGCCGGTGGGGTCGGCAATGCGCCGTCGAGTTGCGGATCGTGAAAGAACGGGTCGTGGAACACCGAATCACGCGAAGCTGCGTCCGGCGCGAACAGCGCCCGCGCCGAACGAATCACCTCCGACATCTCGGCGGCAGCGGCATTCAGGCCCG
Source organism: Rhodococcus sp. WS1 (assembly GCF_003797745.1). Classification (NCBI taxonomy): domain Bacteria; kingdom Bacillati; phylum Actinomycetota; class Actinomycetes; order Mycobacteriales; family Nocardiaceae; genus Rhodococcus; species Rhodococcus sp. WS1. The sequence continues at coordinate 1,055,995 of NZ_RKLZ01000001.1, forward strand.
AGCTCATCAGCGAAACGCTCGAGAACTCTGCGAGTGCTGTTGTCACGGAACCACTCCCACACAGCACGACCCGTCGGCCGCTCATTCTGGTTGCCAACGACTTGGCCGGGTTGTGGAATACCTCGTTGACCGGCCCGTCCCGCAGCGCCTCCGCATCAACGGCGTCGGCGATTCGACCGAGCACCGCCGAACGGTCCTCGATCGATCCCTTGCCCTCGATTTCGGCGGCAACCGCGAGGAAGACGGCGAGGAACCGCGTCATCGTGTGCCTCGGCGAGGCGTAGAGCCGCGGCGGCAACGACATGGTGCGCCCGGCCGCCACAGCCCGCATGGGCCCCTCGTCCGGAACGGCGACAACAACTTCGGCGCCACGGCGAACTGCACTGTCGACGGATTCGACCAGGCGCGGATCACCGGCATCGTCACCGGCAACGACGATCACGTCCAACGGTCCGGCCCACGACGGCGTCCGGTCGAGTACGAGGAGCGGACAACCGATCGAATCTCCGACGAGAGCAAGCGCGATCCTGGCTCCGTGCCGAGCGCCACCGGCACCGGCAATCAGCACGACGCTGCGCGGGCGCAGGCCGGCCAGCCGAGAGATCACACCCTCGCCGACGGCCGATGCGGTGGCCCGAATCTGTGCGCCCCCCATGGCCACAGACCGCAGTAACCCTTCCGAATCGGCAGCCGACAAACCCTCGCTGTCGTCGAGGTCGAGAAGCGGCATCGGCGCTGTCATCTCACCGCACCCCCTTCTCCGTTAGCAGTTCCCGCACCATCCAGCATTCCAGCTCTACGCGGTCCGTGGTGGCAAAGCCCTCGTTCCCGAGGCAGTCGTTCCCGAAATAGTCCCCCAACTATCCCAGGGCTTCGGCTCACCGACAAACCGATCAGACTCGGATTCAAGCCCGGACGATCGCCAGAATTTCGTTCACCAATGCGTCGACATCGGCGGACGTGGGTGCTTCGACGTTGAGTCTCAGCAAAGGCTCGGTGTTGGACGCGCGCAAGTTGAACCAGGCATTTCCCTCGAGACTGACCGTGACACCGTCGAGGCGATCCACCGAGTCGGTGCGGTCCGCGAATGCTGCCAGCACAGCGGCGGTGCGATCGGCCGCATCAGCCACCGTGGAGTTGATCTCGCCCGACGCCGCGTAGCGGGTGTACTCCGCCATCAACTCGGAGAGCGGACGGTCCTGCTCGCCCAGTGCGGCGAGTACGTGCAACGCCGCGAGCATGCCGGAGTCGGCGCCCCAGAAGTCGCGGAAGTAGTAGTGAGCTGAGTGCTCGCCGCCGAAGACGGCACCGGTCTCGGCCATCTCCTGCTTGATGAACGAGTGGCCGACTCGGGTACGGATCGCGACGCCGCCGAGTTCTTCGACCAGTTCGGGCACTGCCCGCGACGTGATCAGATTGTGGATGATCGACGCGCCCGGTTCCTTCGCGAGTTCGCGCTTGGCGACAAGTGCCGTCACCGCGGACGGAGAGACGGGGTCGCCCTTCTCGTCGACGACGAAGCAACGGTCCGCGTCACCGTCGAAAGCCAAGCCGATGTCTGCTCCGGTTTCACGCACGTAGGCCTGCAGATCGACGAGGTTGGCCGGATCGAGCGGATTGGCTTCGTGGTTGGGGAACGTGCCGTCGAGCTCGAAGTAGAGCGGGAGGACTTCGAGAGGCATCGGCCCGAATACGGCCGGCGCGGTATGGCCGCCCATGCCGTTTCCTGCATCGACTGCGACCTTCATCGGGCGCAACGCAGCCAGGTCGACCAATCCGCGGAGGTAGCTCGCATATTCCTCGAGGACGTCCTTCGTGCTGGCGGTACCTGCCGGTCCGTCGTACGCGGGAACACCCGAGACGACCTCGGCGGAGATGACTGCCAGGCCGGTGTCCTGACCGACGGGCTTGGCGCCGGCCCGGCACATCTTGATGCCGTTGTACTTGGCCGGATTGTGGCTCGCCGTGAACATCGCGCCCGGGCAGTTCAGCAAACCGGATGCAAAGTAGAGCTCGTCGGTCGACGCCAATCCGATGTAGACGACGTCGAGTCCTTGAGCGAGCACGCCGTCACCGAAAGCAGAAGACAGTGTGGGCGACGATGCACGCATGTCGTAGCCGATCACAACCGTCGTGGCAGCGCCGGCCTCGTCACGGACCAGACGGGCGAACGACGCTCCCACGTCGCGGACAAAATCTTCGTCGATCTGCTCACCGACCACGCCGCGCACGTCGTACGCCTTGATGATTGCAGCAACCGACTCGGCTGTTCGCCCCACTGAAAACTCTCCTTGTGCATGCACCCTCACAGACGGGAACGTCCGGGCGCATGGCGTCCGGAGATTCGCAGTACTCGGGTGTGGAAGTACTCGGTCGAGCCTAGCGTCTGCGGCGACGAATCTCGCGTCAGTTGGATGGGTCGGGCAGTACGCGGAGGTGTCCACGACGCCCTGTACGGGCAGTACTCGGAGCCGCGGGACGTATGTCCTCATCTGCGTCGACGTTGGACTTGTTGCGATCTCCGAGACCGGCTTCACGTACAGCTTCGGCCAAAGCGGTCAGATCGTCTTCGTCGGGAGTGCTCGACGCGAATCCGCCTTCGTGACGGACGAGTTCCCAGCCCTTGGGGGCGGTGATTCGAGAGCCGTGAGTGTCACACAAATCCCATGAATGGGGCTCGGCGACGGTTGCCAGCGGCCCGACAACCGCAGTGGAGTCCGAGTAGACATACGTAAGCGTCGCGACGGCGGGGTTCTTGCACCCGGGGCGGCAGCAGCGACGCAGAGATCTCACAGGTACGGAGCCTAGCCCTCCCCACGTCCGGAACCTACTCGGACACACCGAGCAGTTTCTTCTGTCGTAATCTGGGCGCCATGCCACAAGCCCGCCGCCGACGCTCGGTCACCACTCGTTCCATCGAGCGACACGGCCGTGGCCTGCGCGGACCACTACTTCCCCCGGAGGTGCCGGCCAGGCGTACCCGGGCCGAGAAGTTCGATCTCCTGGTGCTCGACGCCTTCTCGCCCGTCGACCTCGCGTGGCACGACCGGTTGACGAAACTCGACATCGCGGTGGACGAAGTTCCGAAGATTCACGCGCACGATCCGGAGTCCGTCACATGGCCGCCGGAGGTCATCGCAGACGGCCCGGTTCCACTGTCACGACTGATACCCGCCGGAATCGACCGTCACGGAAATACGACTCGCGCAAGAATTGTGCTGTTTCGCCGCCCGTTGGAGCAGCGCGCGAAGGATCCGGAAGAACTCACGGATCTGGTGCACGACGTGTTGGTCCATCAAGTCGGCACGTATCTGGGCGTCGACCCACAGGTCATCGACCCCACACTGCCCGACGAGGACTGATACTGCCCGACGAGGACTGACGCACCGTCAGACGAAAAAACTGATGTCACACGAAGAAGTAAATCCACACGAAGAACAAAACAGTCGTTGCTTGACCTGCAATTCCCCGTTGCAGGTCAGACTTTCGAAGACCGCCCGTCAGCCCCGACGCTGACAGAACCGATTCAGCAGCAGATCAGATGATCCCCCGCTTGAGTCGCCGACGCTCGCGCTCGGACAACCCTCCCCAGATTCCGAACCGTTCGTCGTTCGCGAGCGCGTACTCGAGGCACTCGTCACGAACTTCACAACCGAGGCAGATCCGTTTTGCTTCCCTCGTCGATCCACCCTTTTCAGGGAAGAACGCTTCGGGATCGGTCTGCGCGCAGAGAGCACGCTCCTGCCACTGATCCTCGATGGTGTCGAACAATTCTTCGAAGCCGGTGACGAGACTCAGCACTGGCCGAGTACTCATACCGTCGAACTCACTGCTGCAGGCACCTTCTGCTGCGCCTGCTCGGGAATCGGTCTGCGGTTCGTCGCTTACTGTCATTGCGAGAGAACTGATCTCGACATTTTCATTGGGCATCGTTCCGCCTCCTCACCTGTAATAGCGCAGAATTTTCACTCCATCTTCAACCCCACCCCGTCGACCGTTCGAAACTGTGTTCGAAACCGGCCCCGCTGCAAGTGAACTCACAAGTAGCGGTTGGAATGACACATTTGAGATTACACACGTCCAGCGTGTCGCGGTCAAGCTAAACGAGATGAATCCATTAGTATTCCGGCCCCCAATTGACGGGACCTTCTGCCCGCCAGACACGACGACGCGCCGACCGCCTAGGCTCTGTTGTCGTGAACGTGACTGTATTGGTTGGCGGCGTCGGCGGGGCCCGTTTCCTTCAAGGTGTGCAAAATGCGCTCGGAATCGCCGGTGGTGAATCCCTCGAGAAATACGAAGGCCCACATCGCATCACGGCCGTCGTCAACGTCGGAGACGACGTCTGGATGCACGGTCTGCGGATCTGCCCCGATCTGGACACTTGTATGTACACACTCGGCGGCGGTATCGACACCGAACGCGGGTGGGGGCACGCCGGCGAAACCTGGAATGCGAAAGAAGAACTCGCGGCATACGGAGCGAAGCCGGACTGGTTCGGCCTCGGAGATCGCGATATCGCAACGCATTTGATTCGCAGCCAGATGCTCCGCACGGGATATCCGTTGTCCGCGATCACCGAAGCATTGTGCAATCGCTGGAATCCGGGTGTCGCACTGCTTCCCGTGAGCGACGACCGCAGCGAAACACACGTTGTGATCACCGATCCGGAAGACGGTGAACAGAAGGCGATTCATTTCCAGGAGTGGTGGGTACGCCATCGAGCACAGGTGGAAACTCACAGCTTCGCTCACGTCGGCGCCGAGCAGGCCAAGCCCGCGCCGGGGGTGGTCGAGGCGATCGACGGTGCCGACATCGTGCTGATCGCACCGTCCAATCCCGTCGTGAGCGTCGGCGCGATCCTCGCGGTGCCCGGCATTCGCGGAGCCCTGCGGACCACCGCGGCCAAGGTTGTCGGCCTCTCCCCCGTCATCGGTGGAAAACCGTTGCGCGGCATGGCTGACGAGTGCCTCGAAGTGATCGGGGTCGAGACTACTTCCGAGGCGATCGGTCGCCACTACGGAGCTCGCTCGATCAACGGCATTCTCGACGGCTGGCTCGTCGACGAAGGTGACACGGCCGACATCGACGGGGTGGACGTGCGAAGCATCCCACTTTTGATGACGTCCCCCGAAGAGACCGCAAAAATGGTTCGAACGGCTTTCGAGATCGCCGGAGTCGAACTGTGACCGAGCCCGGAACCGAAGCAAGCCGCGACAGAAATCACTCTCCCGGCGATCACTCCCCCGGCGCCGCAATCGAAGTCATTCCCGTGCTCGGCCTTCCCGAGTTCCGGCCCGGAGACGACTTGGCCGCCGCTGTCGTCGACGCGACACCGTGGCTCGAGAACGGCGACGTCGTTGTCGTCACGAGCAAGGTGTTCTCAAAAGTCGAGGGTCGCATCGTTTCCTCGCCGACCGATCCGGAAGAGCGCGACGCAGCACGACGCCTCCTGGTGGATCAGGAAGCCGTCCGCGTCGTGGCCCGCAAGGGCCGCACTCTGATCACCGAGAACAAACTCGGCATCGTGCAGGCCGCATCGGGCATCGACGGCTCCAACGTCGACGGTGCCGAACTCGCCCTGCTCCCCGTGGATCCCGATGCGAGCGCAGCGGGGCTGCGTGCCCGAATCCTCGAGAGCACGGGCAAGTCCGTCGCCGTCGTCGTGACCGACACGATGGGTCGTGCGTGGCGCAATGGGCAGACCGATGCCGCGATCGGTTCCTCCGGCATTCCGGTCCTGCACGGCTACCTCGGGGCACAGGACAGCCAGGGCAACGATCTGATCGTCACCGAGATCGCGATCGCGGACGAGATCGCCGCTGCGGGCGATCTGGTCAAGGGCAAGCTCGGCGGCGTTCCCGTCGCCGTCGTGCGAGGACTCCGATTCGAGGACGACGGTTCGAGTGGCCAGGATCTGATCCGTCGCGGCCCGGACGATCTGTTCTGGCTGGGAACCGAGGAGGCTACGGCGATGGGCCGCGGCCAGGCGCTGCTGTTGCGTCGGTCGGTTCGGCAGTTCGCAGGTGATCCCGTCGACGCGGAGATCATTCGCAGCTCGATCGCCGAGGCACTCACCGCTCCAGCACCCCACCACACGAGGCCTGTTCGATTCGTGTGGCTGCGGACCGCGTCGGTCCGCACGTCGCTCCTCGAGCAGATGCGTGAGAAGTGGGCCGCCGATCTGCGTGCGGACGGTCGTAGCGACGAATCCGTCGACGCGCGGGTTGCCCGCGGAAACATCCTGTTCGATGCCCCCGAGGTCGTCATTCCCTTCTGCGTGCCCGACGGCGCACACAGTTATCCGGATGCCCGACGTACCGCGGCGGAGTCCACGATGTTCACCGTCGCTGCCGGCGCGGCAGTGCAGGGACTGCTGGTCTCGCTGGCCACACGCGGCGTGGGAAGCTGCTGGATCGGATCGACGATCTTCGCCGCCGACCTCGTACGCGAACAACTCGATCTCCCGGCCGATTGGCAGCCACTCGGCGCAGTCGCAATCGGGTACCCCCTCGAACCACTGACTCCGCGCACGGTCTCCGCCCCCGGGGACGCGTTGGTGGAGCTGTAGGTCATGTCAGCCGAATCGCTGCACGCCTCCGCCAAGGGCGTCCTGGAGGGCTGGTCGACGTCCTCCGAAGCGGACGAGTCACTGCGGCACACGATGCTCGCGTTCCTCGATTCGGCTCCGGACGGCTGCCTTCGTCACCATGCCCCAGGACACATCACCGCGTCGTCTCTGGTTCTCGACGAGAGTGGCTGCCATGTCTTACTGACCCTGCATCCCAAGGTGGGCAGGTGGATTCAGCTCGGAGGTCACTGCGAGCCCGACGACGAGACGGTAGTCGATGCGGCATTGCGGGAGGCTCGTGAGGAGTCCGGAATTCACGACGTTCGGATAGACGCGGACCTACTCTCCGCCCACACACATCCGATCACGTGCTCACTCGGGGTCCCGACCAGACATCTCGATCTACGGTTTCTTGTTGTGGCGCCGGACAATTCACATATCGTCCGCAGCGCGGAGTCCACCGACCTCCGGTGGTGGCCGGTGGACGCGCTACCGCCGACTGCCGAACGCGAGACCATCGACCACCTGGTAGCGCTCGCCCATCAGCGCAAGAATCAGGACTGAATCGGAGACAGCTCGGGCTGCTTGGCGCTCACGCCGTCGCCCGAAGATGTTCCCTTCACGCGCCGAGCTACCCACGGCACCAAGAACTCTCGCGCCCATTGACGATCCTCGCGACGAGTTTCCGCTTTCGTGAGAACCGGCGCAGGCCCGAGGTCGGGCGCGATCAATCCGTGTTCGACGCCCAGTACGTCGAGCACCCGCGTCGCCATGTTCTCGTGCCCGGCGGGCGACATGTGGAGGCGATCCCAGTCCCACATCCGTAGGTCCTGATATTCGGAGAATCGCCAGAAGTCGACGAGGGTCGCGCCGTGGCGGTCCGCTACCTCGCGAACAAGCTCGTTGTAAATCGCCAGGCGTCCGCGGAGCTTGCCGAAGAAGGCGGACCATCCGGTGTCGTATGCGGTGAACATGAGAACCTGCGCACCGGAAGCAGTGAGCTGGCCGATTGCCGAATCGTAGCGGGCGACCATCGCGTCGATGTCGAGCTTCGGACGCATCATGTCGTTTCCGCCGGCGTAGATGGTCACCAGATCGGGCTTCAACGCCAGAGCGGGTTCCAACTGCTCGTCGATGATCGGTCCGAGTAGGCGACCACGAATCGCCAGGTTGGCGTAGCGGAACTCGGGGTTGTTCACCGCCAGCTGCTCGGCCACTCGGTCTGCCCACCCGCGCAGACCGTTGGGGAATCGTTCGTCGGCGTCGCCGACGCCCTCGGTGAACGAGTCACCGAGGGCAACGTAACGGCTCGGAAGAGAAGTCATACCCGCCAGTATTCCAGTAGGTCAGCTAACGATCACACATCTGTGCTGAAGCGCACGCCACCGTCCGGCAGCGTCACCCCCGGCCACACACGTGCGCCGCGCAACAATTCGCACCGCGCACCGATGTCCGCGCCGTCTCCGATGACGGCGTCGCGGACCAGTGCTCGTGGTCCGATACGGACGCCGAATCCGAGGATCGATCGTTCGACTACCGCACCGGCTTCCACAACGGCGCCGTCGAAGAGAATCGCACCGTCGAGGCGCGCACCTGCGCCGACTTCTGCGCCACGGCCGACAACCGTGCCGCCGATCAGGACGGCGCCAGGCGCAATTCCCGCCCCGGGGTGAACGAGCGACTCGCCGCGCGGACCTTCGAGAGCCGGCGAAGGCGCGATGCCTCGCACCAGGTCGGCGGAACCGCGAACGAAGTCCTCGGGGGTTCCCATGTCACGCCAGTACGACGAGTCGACGTGGCCGAACACCCGCTTGCCCTCGGCCAGGAGATTCGGGAACACCTCGCGCTCGACCGATACCGGTCGTCCCTCCGGGATCTGTTCGATGATCTCGCGCTTGAAGACGTAGCAGCCGGCGTTGATCTGATCCGTCGGCGGATCCTGGGTCTTCTCCAGGAATGCCGAGACTCGTCCGTCCTCGTCGGTCGGAACACAACCGAATGCACGCGGGTCTCCCACACGAACCAGGTGAAGTGTCACGTCGGCGTCCGTCTTCTCGTGGGTCTCGAGAATGGCGTTCAGGTCGGTGCCACCGAGCACGTCACCGTTGAACACCATGACGTTGTCGCCGCGCAACTTCGGGAGTACGTTGCGGATTCCACCACCGGTGCCCAGCGGCTCGGTCTCGAAGACGTAGTCGATCTCGAGCCCCATCTTGGAGCCGTCGCCGAAGTAGTCCTCGAATACCTCTGCCTTGAAAGATGTTCCGAGCACCACGTGCTTGATACCGGCAGCCTCGATCCTGGCAAGCAGATGCGTCAGGAACGGAAGGCCGGCGGTCGGAAGCATCGGCTTGGGCGCCGACAGCGTCAACGGACGCAGCCGAGTGCCCTTGCCGCCTACCAGGATTACGGCGTCGGTCGGATTCGGATCGGACATCATTTTCCCCCGTGGTTCGAAACTGATGGGTTGTCGGTCGAGTCGTCGGTGCGAGCGCGCTCGCGTACAGCAGAAGCTACGGCGATCTTGGACCGCACGGCCAGGCCACCGCGCAAGGCAAGTCGCAGCGGAGCCTGCCACCAGTGCGGATGACGATCAGCTTGGAACTGGTAAGCGCTGCGATGATGGGCGGGCAGCATCAGTTCCGGATGCCGGCCTGCCGCATGGCCTTTGGCATGGGTCACGACAGCGGAGGGAACAAAGACGTTGAGCCACCCGGCTTTTCCGAGGCGATCACCGAAATCGACGTCCTCCATGTACATGAAGTATCGCGAGTCGAAGCCGGAGATGGCATCGAAGGCATCACGTCGTACCAACAGGCACGACCCGGAAAGCCAACCGACGGAGCGCTCGGTGACGGCCTCGTTCTCCTGACGGTAACGAGCAGTCCACGGGTTCTTCGGCCACACGGTGCCGAGCAACGCGTGCCCGACCCCCGAGGTGATGTCGGGCACCGTTCGTGCCGACGGATAGACACTTCCGTCCGGTTCGAGGACCTTCGGCCCCAGTGCACCGGCCCTTGGCCACCGATTTGCCGCAGCGACCAATTCGTCGAGTGAACCGGGTGCCCATTGGACGTCAGGATTGGAAATCACGACAAATTCGATCGACGAATCGATCTCCGCCACAGCCCGATTTATCGCTCCGCCGTAGCCGATGTTTCCCCCTGTACGAAGCAGACGAACATGCTCGTACTTGGCATCCGCCGCCTCCGGCGCACCATCGGTCGACCCGTTGTCGGCCATGATGACCTGGGGTTTTTCTGTCGTCGCCGCGGCGAGCGTGCTCAAGAAATTCTCGAGATGCTCGCCTGGGGAGTACGTCACCGTTACCACGGCCAGCTTGGGACTCACGCCGGTCAGCCTAGCCGCCCACGGGCACTGCCCCGAACAATGCTCACGCCAGAGCGGCGTGCAGAGCCTCTCGCCACGGACGCAGCGGCGTCATTCCCGCGGTAACCCACGCGCGCTCGGACAAAACCGAATATGCCGGGCGGGGCGCAGGGCGCACGAAGTCCGCGCTGCTGCACGGGCGCACCCGCGCCGGGTCTGCTCCGATCTCCTCGAACACCGCTCGCGCCAACTCGTACCAACTGGCTTGCCCGCCGTTGGTCAGGTGGAACGTCGACGCACTCGTGAAGTCCCGCAGCGCAAGTTCGACGATGCCGCCGGCCAGATCGACGCTGTACGTGGGTGACCCGATCTGGTCGTCCACGACGTTCACGAATTCTCGTTCGGCTTCGAGCCTGCGCATCGTGGCGACAAAATCCGTACCGACACCCGAATACACCCACGCGGTACGGACAACGGCCACGTCGGCGCCCGACTCTCGTACTGCGATCTCGCCGTCCAGCTTGGTTCGGCCGTAGACCGTCGCGGGACCGGTCGGTGCATCGACGTCGTATGGAGTGCTCGCGTCACCCGGAAAGACGTAGTCCGTCGAAACGTGGATCAACCGCGAACCGGCCCGCGCACACGCTCGCGCGAGATTCAGCGGTCCGATCTCGTTGACCGCCCTCGCTGCCTCCTGGTCGGTCTCGGCGGCGTCGACCGCCGTGTACGCAGCGCAGTTGATCAGCACCGAATCGGGCGAGACGAAGTCGTCGACCGCGCGGCTGTCTGTGATGTCGAGCTCGCGGGAACCGACGGCCGTCACAGTGTGACCCGCCGACGTTGCGAGAGCATCGATACGTGTTCCGAGCTGCCCTCGGGCGCCGGTGAGCAGGATATTCGTCACATGGTTGAGTCTGGCACGCCGCGTCGAGGTACCCGCGGCCGAGCATCGGACCAGTAACCTGAAGGGGTGTCCCACCAGCAACCGCAGCGCCGCGCGCGTCCACGACCTGCGCCGATTCGGACCAAGACGAGCCCGGCTCGCATAGCGGTCGCGGTGCTCTCCGTGCTCGTACTGCTGGTCACCGGGTTCGCATGGCGAGGTGTGGACTCGTTGAGAAACAGCCTTGCCACTGCAAGCGGACTCGGCCTCGGTGGGGGCAAGGACGGAGCCATCGACATTCTGATGGTGGGAACCGACAGTCGCACCGACGCACACGGCAACCCGCTTTCACAAAGCGAGCTCGACTCGTTGCGCGCTGGTGAGGAAGTTGCGTCCAACACCGACACCATCATCTTGATCCGCGTCCCCAACGACGGCAGTTCGGCAACCGCGATCTCGATTCCCCGAGACGCGTACGTCAACGTCCCCGGTATCGGTATGTCGAAGATCAACGCCGCGTTCGGTGCCACCAAGGAAACCGAGCGACTGAAGTTGGTCAACAACGGGTCGTCCGACAGCGACGCAGACAAGAAGTCGACGGAAGCCGGCCGGACCGCGCTCATCGGAGCGGTAGGAAATCTGACCGGCATCACCGTCGATCACTACGCCGAAGTCGGTCTACTCGGATTCGTCCTGCTGACCAACGCAGTGGGCGGAGTCGACGTCTGCCTCAACGCGCCAGTCGACGAACCGATGTCCGGAGCCAACTTCGCAGCCGGGAAACAGACACTCGACGGCGCCGACGCGCTGAGCTTCGTGCGACAACGACACGACCTTCCTCGCGGCGACCTGGACCGGATCGTGCGCCAGCAGGTGTTCATGGCGTCCCTCGTCAGTAAGGTACTCAGCGCAAAAACCCTCAGTGACCCGGGCAAGCTCAGTCAGTTGACCTCGGCCGTTCAGCGTTCCGTCGTCATCGACGACGACTGGGACATCATCGAATTCGCCAAGCAGTTGCAGAATCTGGCCGGCGGAAAGGTGCAATTCGAGACCATTCCCGTTCTCGACATCAACGGCATGACCGATTACGGCGAGTCCATCGTCAAGGTCGATCCCAAGGCCGTCAAGAAGTACATCGCCGGATTGGTCGGCGCCGACAGCGAGGACTCGGAGGAGACCTCCGAGGCACCGACCACCGTGAATGCGTCCTCGATCACGGTCGACGTCGCTAACGCCAGCGACATCGCGGGGTTGGCCAGCGGGGTTTCCGAGGCGTTGAGTGCCCTCGGGTACAAGCAGGGTCAGGTCGGCAACAACACCGGCTCCGACGTCTCCGAATCGACGGTGTTCGCAAAGTCCGCGGACGACGACGCTGCACTCGCGGTGGCCGAGGCACTCGGCGGTCTGACGGTCAAGGCGGATTCGTCATTGTCCTCGGGCAAGGTTCGGGTTGTCATTGCCGAGGACTACAGCGGACCGCAATCCGCGGACGCGGTATCCCCGTCCGAAGGCGCAGCGACCACGACTGAATCGGCGAGCACCACCGAGACCAGCCCAACCCCGGCACCGCCCGGTCCCCCGATCGATGCAGCCTCCAACGGTCCCCGCTGTGTTAACTGAACGGCTGCGTAAGCTGATTACGTGCCTTCGCCTGTAGACAACCTGACCGACGCCCTCCTCGGACCGATCCTGGCTGCCGACCCGGCCGGCCCTCGCGTGACCTACTACGACGACGCCACCGGCGAGCGCATCGAATTGTCTGCGAGCACTCTGGCCAACTGGGCGGCAAAGACAGCGAACATGGTTCGGGACGAGTTCGCCCTCGAGCCCGGTGGCAAAGTTGCCGTGCTGCTTCCCGCACACTGGCAGAGCGTCGCCGTCTTGCTGGGTGTGTGGTGGGCAGGCGGTGAGGTCGTCCTCTCCCCCGACGCCGACGCCGAACTGGCTTTTGTCACTGCCGACCGCCTGGACGATGTTGCGGACGTACCGGAAGTAGCCGCACTCTCACTCGACGCGTTCGGCAAAGGTTTGAGCGATCTTCCGCTCGGCGTCGCCGACTACGCAACCTCCATTCGTGTCCACGGCGACCAGTTCCGTAGCGCCGGAGCCGGTTCGGCGCTGGAAGGCCGGTCCGTAGCGGACACGATCGACGCCGCACGGGCATCGTCGAAGAACGTCGAATTGGCGTCGACGGATCGTGTCCTCTCCAGCCGCACGTGGGACACGGCAGACGAATTGATCGACGGGCTTCTGGCCGTTCTCGCCGCGGGCGCCTCACTCGTGCAGGTAGCCCACCCGGACGCGGAAGCTACCGCGCGCCGAGTGGGCACCGAGAAGGTCACGAAGCAGTTCTGAACGCTAGCTCGCGAGAGCTGTCACCGGTGACACCAGCCCCGCCCGCCTAGCGGGGAGCAGTGACGCGATCACACCGCAGATTCCGCCGATCAACACGATGGCTACCAATTGCGCCCACGGCACTGCGCTGAGGGCGACGTCCTCGATCCCGAACACCGATGCGGTACCGGCTACACCGAACACCATCCCGAACAGCACTCCGATCACCGATGCGACTCCTGCCACCAGCAGTGCTTCCCAGATCAACATGGCTCGAATTCCCTTCTTGGTCAGTCCGAGTGCGCGAAGCAGTCCGGATTCGCGGCGCCGTTCGAGAACCGACAGTGCCATGGTGTTTCCCACCCCGATCAGAGCGATCAACACCGCTACCGACAGCAACCCGGCAACCACCATGAGCATGGTGTCGAGGATCGAATCGAGAGCCGAGCGCATTTCGGTCATTCCTTGAACATCGCTGCCCGGAGCTTCCTGGCGTGCCAGTTCGGTGATGCGGTCGGTGGCAGCGAGCGCCTCTTCGTCGGTGTCCGTCCCCAACCTGACCCAGTAGGAATCGGTGGTCGGCGTGGTGGCCGCTGCACCCAGATCGCCTCGATCCAACAGCGCTGGTTGACCTTTCACACCTTCGATCACGCTGACGTTGACAGCTCCACGATCTCCGCGCACCGTTGCCGTCTCGCCCGCCGAGAGTTTGTATTCGGTCAGGTCAGCGGGCGAGAGCACCAACTGACCGGCCGCGGGTACCGAGATCTCGGTACGCAGAACATCTTTCACCCGAGCAGCGTCGACGCCGAATCCGGCCAACGAACCGCGCCCGTCGATCGTCAGTTCGGCCTTGTCCAGACCGCTCACCGCGCCGACGCCGTTGACCGCGGCGATGTCTGTGCCCAACCCTGCGGAAAGCGGTGCCGAACCGGAACTGCTCACCATGACGTCGACGGGGAATTGACTGTCCATCGCCGCGGGTGCGGCTTCCTTGACCGTCGCGATTCCCACGACGAGCGTGCTCGTCAAGGCCACACCGATCAACAGGGCCGTGGCTGTCGCCGAGGTCCGGCGTGGGTTCCGACCGGCGTTGCCTGCTGCCAGGCTTCCCACCGGACCGATCAGTCTCGCCAGCACTCCGCCGGCGGCATTGATCAGCGCGGGCACGATTCGCCCGGACAGTGCTGCGATCCCCAGGAACGAAAAGAGTCCACCGGCAGTCGCCGCCGGCACCTGCTGATTCGTCACTCCCAGGACGGTCATCGCGATGCCCGCGAGCAGTATCACGACGCCCAGAACCCGGCGCACGACCGACACCTGAACGCTCTCGGGCTTGGACTCCATCGGCTGCAGTGCCGCCAGCGGGGAGAGCCTCGTTGCCGCCCGCCCGGGCGCAGATGCAGCGAGCATCGTCATCACGATGCCGACGGCAAGACCGACCAGCACGGTCACCGGGGTGACGCTCAGTGACGAAAGAGGCACCGGCACATCTGCGGCCGTTGCTACGCGACCGATCGCCCAGGCAAGTCCGACACCGAGTCCGACGCCGATCACCGAGGCGATCACGCCGACCGCAGCGGCTTCGCTGCGAATGCTCCGGCGAACCTGTTTGGCTGTGGCGCCGACGCATCGCAGCAACGCGAGTTCCTGAGTGCGCGCGGCGAGCAGAACGGCAAACGTATTGGCGATCACCAGCGCGGCAACAACAACGGCAATGGCACCGAAGGCGAGCAACACCGTGCTGAGGATCTTGGTGCCACCCATGTATTCCGCTGCCGCGTTGTCGGTGGCTTCTTCTCCTGTCAACACGGTGGAGTCCGCGGGCAACGCGCTCGCGATCGAATCCACGAGTTGTTGCTGAGAGCGCGAACCGTCACCGGCGACACGGAACTCACGTTTGGCGCTGTCCCCGGCCCACGCGCTCACCTGCTCGGCGGTGGTGAATATCTTGATCCCGCCCAGTCGTTGCGCCGAACCGGAGAGATCGACCAGTCCGACCACCTGCGCGGTGGGCGCAGCGGCACCGACCGTCGAATCCCTTGCCGTGACAGCGATTCGGGCACCCGTCGGTATCCCGGAGTCCGCGCTCACCAACACCTGCCCCAGACCGGCCGGAAGCGAACCCTCCGACAAGTTCTCCCAACGCAATTCGGGATTGTCGGCGATCGAGAGAGCATCCCCGTAGGACGCGCCCTTTGCCTCGGAGTCGACACGAACATACGTCGACACGTCGTCGGCGACTGCCGAGACGCCCGGCACCGCACTCAGCAGTGCTTCCGTCACGCCTGGACCGGAGGCGACGACATCCGTGGTTTCGTATTGCGTCGCAAGTGATTTACTCACACTCGCATCGACCGTCGAGCTCAATGTCAAAGTCGCGACGATGTATCCGACTGCGATCACCACGGCGAGTATCGAAGCCACATAGCGCCCGGCATGTGCCCGCGCCTGGGCAAAAGCCAGACCCCTCATCGCAGTGCACCCGAAACTGCAGGAACATCAGCCAGGTCGTCGGCACCGAGTGCTCGCATGGCACCGATCACCGAGTCGACGGTGGGATGGTCGATCTCTCCGGCAATACGCCCGTCCGCGATCAACACGACTCGGTCCGCATACGACGCCGCCACCGGATCGTGTGTCACCATGACAACCGTCTGACCGGTCTCCCGAACACTGGTGCGCAAGAGGCCCAGAACCTCGGTCCCGGAACGGGAATCCAAATTTCCCGTGGGCTCGTCGGCAAAAATCACGTCGGGCTGCGGCAGTAGTGCGCGGGCGACAGCTACACGCTGCTGCTGACCACCGGACAACTCGTGCGGCAGGTGGTCGAGGCGCTTCGACAGGCCCAGTTTCCCGATCACCTCGTCCATCCACTCGGGCGAGGGTTCACTACCCGCCAGCTTCATCGGCAGCAGCATGTTCTCCCGAGCAGTGAGCACCGGCAGCAGGTTGAACGCTTGGAAGACGAATCCGATTCGCTCGCGTCGAAGTTCGGTGAGTTCTGTGTCGCCGAGTTTCGTGACTTCGGTGTCGCCCAGGAAGACCTGTCCGCCCGAAACCGTGTCGAGCCCGGCCAGGCAGTGCATGAGCGTCGACTTTCCGGAGCCGGACGGGCCCATGATCGCGGTGAACCGCTCACGACCGAAGTCCACGTCGACCCCGCCGAGCGCGTGAACCGTGGTCTCACCGGTGCCGTACACCTTGGTGACACCGCGGGCAGTGATCGCCGGCACTGCGGCTGGTTCCGTCGTGGTGTGCGCATGCATTTTTTGCCCTCCGTAAAGCTTCTCGCTATGACGGAATCGACGTTATTGCAGCGCAAGTGGTCTCCGCGTCGGAGCGCGGGGCGATCTTGGAGAGCCCGGTGTCATCCCGGGGTAGGACTGAACAGGGCTGCGCGTCAGCCCTCGGTTCCCAGGAGATCTGCGCGCCGGACAAGTCCGATCTGGAAGGCAAAGACGACGGCCTGCACACGATCACGTGAATGAGTCTTCGAAAGAACCCGTCCGACATGGGTTTTCACTGTCGTTTCGGAGACGTGGAATTTTGCGGCGATCTCCGAATTCGACAGCCCGTACGCCATGGCCTCGAGCACCTCGACCTCGCGCGGTGTCAGCTCTTCGGGCAACTGCGATTCGGGCGCCGAACCTTCCAGGAGAGGTCCGACGTGCTGAAGCAGTCGCCGAGTGGCCCGAGCTTCGATCACCGCGTCCCCGCGATGCACGGTGCGGATGGCGTCGAGCAACTGTTCCGGTGGCACGTCCTTGAGCAGGAAGCCGCTGGCGCCCGCCCTGATTGCCGACATCACGTACTCGTCGTTGTCGAAGGTGGTGAGCACCACGACCTTCGGCGCATCGGGGTCGGCCAGGAGCCGACGGGTCGCCTCGATGCCGTCCATCTTCGGCATCTGGACATCCATCAGGACGACGTCGACATGTCGGGCCGCCAACTCGGTCAATGCCTGCTGACCGTCCGAAGCCTCGACCACCACGGACAGATCCGGCTGCGAGTCGATGACCATTCGAAAACCTGCGCGGACCAGCTGCTGATCGTCGATCAGTGCCACTGCGATCGGAGCCACGTGTTCGTCCATGCCACTCACCTTAAGACCTTCAGACGTTTCAAGACCTACCCAGACGTTCGTTCATACGGCAGGACGGCCCGGACACTGTATCCGCCGCCTGATTTCGGCCCGGCGGTTACTTTGCCTCCGTGCAGTTTGGCGCGCTCGGCCATTCCGATCAGGCCCTGCCCGCCTGGTGACGATTCGACCAGCGCGGCGCTGCCGCCTCGTCCGTCGTCGGTGATGCCGAGAACGAGTTCGGTTTCAGCCCACGTCATCTCGACGCTCGCCTGTGCTCCTGGCCCCGCATGTTTGAGAACGTTCGTCAGCGATTCCTGGACGATGCGATAGGCCGTCAACCCCGCACCCGCAGAGAGTTCGCGTGGTTCACCGGTCACACTGACGGCGATGTCGAGTCCGCTGCTGCGTAACTCGTGGAAGAGACTGTCGATATCACCGGCGCCCGGGATCACCGAGAAATCCCGGGGCGTGTCCTCACGCAGGACGGACAGAAGCGATCGCATGTCGGTCAACGCTTGGCGACCGGTGGAGGCAATGGTTTCGAGCGCCTGGATTGCAGCCTGAGGATCCTTGGCCGCGCTGTAGCGTCCGCCGTCGGCCTGAGCGATGACAACGGTCAACGAATGCGCGACGATGTCGTGCATCTCGCGCGCAATCCTCGAGCGTTCGCTGATCGTCGCGATTTCCGCTTCCTGCGCACGCTCGAGTTCGAGCAACCGTGCGCGCTCGGTCAGACCTTCCAATTGTTTGGTGCGAACTCGACGCAAATCACCGAACGCCCAGACCGCGAGCATGAAGATCATGACGGCCACGGACTGCATGACCTGCGAAGACACTGGGATTCCGTCGTAGCCGAAGTATCGAACAGTTCCGGCAATCGAGCCGAGCAACGCGAGCACCAGGCCGGTGAGCGAACTCCACCGAGCGCCATAGGCGGCCAGCGCGTACAGGGAGATGGGCACGACAACGGCCGATGCGAGCAGTGTGTTGCCGATGAAGATCACGTGTAGAACTGCGAACCCTGCGATCACCATGCCGGAGAGTTCGGGGCGCGAGCGTCGCCATGCCAACGGAACGGTCATACCCAGCGAGACGAACACCGCCAGCGGACTCGCCTCGACCGCAACGACAACGCTGAACAGTGCGGCAACCGTCGCAATGCAAATGTCCACACCGCGAGCATGTTCCGCGCTCCAGCGGACGAAGCGTTCACTAGTCGGAAAACGAGCCATGCCGCCAAGAGTAGCTTTTACTCACGAGCTTTCACTCAGGTGCGGTAACCGCCGTCTTCGAGACCGGCCTCGATTTCGAACCGGTTCCGCGGACCGCGATGACGCAACTCCTCACGCAGGTACAGCAGCCCGAATACGATTCCGTACCTGGCCCATTGGTCCGCGTGAACTGCCTCGTGGCGAAGGACGGATCGAGTCGTGTTTCGCCGGGTGAGGTACACACCACCGAGAGTTGTTCCGCCTCTGGCGAACCCGCCGCGCAGCCCGGAAGCGACAAAGATCCCGGACTCGTTGTCGAAGCGGATGTCCGCGCCGAGAATCCCGGCGTAGAACAGCGCGACGCGAGTGACGAATGCGGACTGCGCGCTGCCCCGACTCGCTCGGATCAGCGGCAGCCCACGCCGTGCACACACGAGAAGATCAGCCCAGCAGTTTCTCGCGAAGCGCCTTGTCCTTGTCGAGCACCATCGCCTCGAGGCTCTCCTGGAAAGCCACCATCCGCTGCTGCAGTGCGGGATCCGAAGCGCCGAGGATCCGAGCAGCCAACAGACCGGCGTTGCGAGCGCCGCCGATCGAGACCGTCGCCACCGGGACGCCGGCCGGCATCTGCACGATCGAGAGGAGTGAATCCATACCGTCGAGGTACTTGAGCGGCACCGGAACACCGATGACCGGCAACGGTGTAGCCGAGGCAACCATGCCCGGAAGATGCGCGGCGCCACCGGCACCGGCGATGATGACCTTGATTCCGCGGCCGGCGGCTTCCTTGGCGTAGTCGAGCATCCGCTGAGGCGTGCGGTGCGCCGAGACGACACCGACCTCGAAGCGGATACCGAACTCGGCCAGAGCTTCGGCTGCAGCTTCCATGGTCGGCCAATCCGAATCGCTGCCCATGATCAGGCCGACCTGCGCGCTCTCACTCACCGTGTACATCCCATCCGTCGGTCCAAACTGCATGCGAAAGCCAATGTGCTGCGCGCTCGGCGCGTTCCCGAACTGCGGCAACGTAATTCGGGTCGTCGATGGATCCGGCGCCGCCGACGATGTTGACGTGGCCGATCTTGCGATCCTTGCGCTCGCCCTTGCCGTACAGGTGGATCTTCGCATCGGGCATCCGCGCGAAGAGGTGATGGACACGCTCGTCCATCGTCATCTCGGGCGCTTCCGGCGCACCCAGAACGTTTGCCATCACCGTGACCGGCGCGATCGGCGAGGTGTCGCCGAGCGGGTAGTCGAGAACGGCACGCAGATGCTGTTCGAACTGAGAGGTGCGTGCGCCGTCCATCGTCCAGTGACCGGAGTTGTGCGGGCGCATTGCCAGCTCGTTGACCACGAGAGTGCCGTCAGTCGTCTCGAAGAGTTCGACGGCCATCGAGCCGACGACACCCAACTCGGAAGCGATGCGCAGCGCCAATTGTTCGGCTTCCTCGGCAACGGCACTCGAAAGGGCGGGGGCAGGTGCGATCACGACGGCGCACTGGCCGTTGCGCTGAACGGTCTCTACGACCGGCCACGTAGCGCCCTGTCCGAACGGCGACCGCGCAACCATGGCAGACAGTTCCCGACGCATCGAGACCATTTCCTCGACGATCAGCGGAACACCCTTGTCCAACTGCTCGGTGACAATGGCTTCTGCTTCGTCCTGATCATCGGTGATCCAGACGCCCCGGCCGTCGTAGCCTCCGCGGGTTGCCTTGATGACAAGCGGCCAACCGTGTTCGGCACCGAAACGCACGACGTCTTCCGCCCACGTCACTTCGGCGTACGCGGGTACAGGTGCGCCCAGTTCGGCAAGTTTGCGACGCATCAGCAATTTGTCCTGAGCGAAGATCAGAGCCTGCGGCGGAGGCTGAACGTTCACGCCTTCGGCAACAAGAACCTCGAGATGTTCGGTCGGCACGTGCTCGTGGTCGAACGTCAACGCGTTGGAACCGACCGCTGCGCGGCGAAGAGCGTCGAGGTCGGTGTGGCTACCGAGCACGACATCGGGGCTGACCTGAGCTGCCGGCTCGTCCGCAGTTCCGGAGAGCACTCGGAGCGTCTGGCCCAGGGCCACCGCCGCCTGGTGAGTCATCCTGGCCAACTGTCCGCCACCGATCATGGTGACGACGGGCATGGATGCTTTTGCCGGTCGAGGGGTGGTCGGGCGGGCGGGGATCTGCGCGGGATCGTTGTTGCCGGTCACGGCTCTCTATGTTGTCATGTGCCGCGTTCGCCCGTTCATTCAGCGTTCCCAATCTGTGATTCTGCTGATGAATCCGCGGCAAATTGGTGGTAACGCGGTTTCGTTTCGTAAACTCATCTGTTGTGCCATTTGTCGACGGGGTCATTGCCCGCATACCCCAACCGTTTCGTGACATCGCTCTGCGTCACAGCGAGCTGATCAAATTCGCGATCGTCGGCGGAACTACCTTCCTGATCGACTCGGGCATCTTCTACACACTCAAGCTGTCGATCCTCGAATCCAAGCCGATCACGGCCAAGATCATCGCCGGCGTCGTCGCGGTGATCGCGTCGTACATTCTCAACCGCGAGTGGTCGTTCAAGAACCGTGGTGGCCGTGAGCCAGCGCACGAAGCTGCTCTGTTCTTCATCATCAGCGCCATCGGCGTCGTCATCAGCTTCATCCCGCTCTACATCTCCAGTTACGTCTTCAACCTGCGTGTACCCGAAGTCAGCTTGGCGACGGAGAACATCGCCGACTTCATCAGTGCATATGTCATCGGCAACCTGCTGCAGATGGCGTTCCGATTCTGGGCCTTCCGCAAGTTCGTGTTTCCCGACGAGAATCCGGAACCGCTCGAGCTGTCCGACACCACAGGATTGTCCGAAACCACAGCGTTATCCGAAACCACAGCGTTATCCGAAACCACAGCGTTATCCGAAACCACGGCGCCTGACCCGGTCATTCCTGATGCCGAAGAGGAGCTCGGGCACTCCTGAGTTTTCCGTCTGCGCGAGCCTTTCGGTCAGCGCGGTTCGCGGTGCGGAACGACGTCCGCGGTCGGCGCAGTGTTGGCCACCGGCAGGAAGACCGCGAACAAGGCAGGCTTACGCCTCTGCAGTTCCAGTCGGCCCCCGTCGGCTTCGATCAGTGCACGTGCGAGCGCCAACCCGACGCCGGTGGACCCGGCCCCCGAAAATCCTCTGTCGAAGATGTGCGGTGCAAGATCGTTCTCCACGCCGGAGCCTTCGTCGGTGACCTCGACGCACACCATCGAGTCGCGACGAGACGAACTGCGCCCGGTACCGTCGATCAATCGGACAGACACCGTGCACGTACCTTCACCGTGTTCGAACGAATTGTCGACCAGAACGGAAACAGCTTCACGCAGACGCGAACCTGTGGTCGCGGCCATCACCGCGCGATCGCCGCGTAGGCGGAGCCTGCGTCCCTCTCCGTCGAACTGAGCCTGCCAGTCGCGGGTCACCTGTTCCAGCTCGCCGACTACCGACACCAGACTCGCCGATGACCCACTGGTGCGCGACGAGCGAATCAGGTCGTCGATTCCGTCGGTGAGCCTGTCCACTTGCGCCATGGCTTCCTCGGCCTCGTTCACGACGTCAGGATCTTCGTGAACGGACAACTCGTCCAAGCGCAGCCGCACTGCAGTCAGTCGACTGCGCAGTTGATGCGAGACGTCCGCGACCAGCGCGCGTTCTCGTTGCAGCCGCACCGAAATCTCCACAGTTGCCGCGTCGAGGACGTCGGACACGCGGTCGAGTTCGGGGATGTCGTGCCGACGAGGATCCGGCCGGAAGTCACCTTCGGCG
Source organism: Rhodococcus sp. WS1 (assembly GCF_003797745.1). NCBI lineage: Bacteria > Bacillati > Actinomycetota > Actinomycetes > Mycobacteriales > Nocardiaceae > Rhodococcus > Rhodococcus sp. WS1. The sequence continues at coordinate 1,078,206 of NZ_RKLZ01000001.1, forward strand.
AGGCGCGCCGCCCGGTCGGCCACATCCTGCAGCGGATCGGCAAGCCGACGTGCAGTGACCACAGCGACCACGGTGCCTGCCGTGATGGACAGAAGCACGAGCACACCGACGGCCATCACCGCTTGCTTCTGCTGGGTGCGCAAGTTCTCCGACGGCACCTCGAGACGCAACGAGCCGGACGTTCCCATCGCGAGCGATTCGACGAGTGCGTTCTTGACCGTCGCCTCACCGACGTCGACGCGTGCAGCGCCGTCGACGACGGTCGGATACACGACGACGAGGCGCCCGTCGTTCGGGGTGAGAACCTTGAGCGAATCGGTGTTCAACGCACCTTCGACGAGCCCGTTCGTCCCCTCTTGCGCGATGACCTCAGCGGCCATCCGGTCGAGGCGCACCCGGAGATCACTTCGCGTCACGTCCTCCACCCAGAGCCACGCCGTGTAGATCAGCGGAACCCCCAGCAGCAACGCCGTCATGATCACGACAGCGAGAATCGACTGCAATATGCGACGCCGCATGCCGGCAGTTCCTGATTCTCGAGAAGTTAGTCGGTGTTGATTCGGAAACCGACACCGCGGACGGTGGCAATTCTGCGTTCCACAGCGGGGCCCTCGTCACCGATCTTGCGGCGCAGCCACGACATGTGCATGTCGAGCGTCTTCGATCCACGAAGCTCGACGTCGCCCCACACCTCACGAAGGATCGTATCGCGCGATACTACTTCCCCGGCATGTTCGAGGAGGACCCGCAGAAGTTCGTATTCCTTGTTGGCCAAGGCGATTTCGGAGCCGTTGACGAGTACGCGTCGTGCCGCGGGCTCGAGCCTGATGCCACCGACCTCGACGATCGTGTCCTCGCGGCCACCGTGGCGACGCAGGAGTGCTCGCACACGTGCCATCAACTCGGCGAGACGAAACGGCTTGCTGACGTAGTCGTCGGCGCCGGCGTCCAACCCGACCACGAAGTCGACTTCGTCGGTCCTGGCGGTCAACATCAGCACGGCGAGCGAGGTGCGATGCGCACGAATCTGTCGACAGACTTCGAGTCCGTCCATGCCCGGAAGGCCGAGATCGAGAATCAACAGATCGAAATCACCTTCGAGCGCCTGCTGCAACGCAGCGGGTCCGGTCGGTTCGACCGTCACCGAATACCCTTCACGCCCCAGTGCGCGGGAGAGGGGTGCGGCAATGGCCTCGTCGTCTTCGGCTAGCAATACGGCAGTCACACGAACAGACTACGGACAACACGCCTTTGCACGTTGATTACCAGCCATTTCGATCGTTCGGGTCGTCGTTTTCACCCGCCGGCCGCTGCGGTGGCTGCGATGGTGGCTGCTGCATGGAATCGAAAACCTGGTGATACAGCAGGGCGTGAACGTGCTCGACGTCAGGAATGTCGTCGAACTCGAGCGGATCGTCACTGGCAGAGGCGATGACCAGAGTTCCGGTCTTGAGCATTCGATCGATCAAGCCGTGGCGGAACTGAACATTGCTGATCCGCCCCATGGGGATGTCGATACCGGTATGCGTGAGCACTCCGTGGCGTATGAGCACCCGCCGATCGGTGACGATGAAATGCGTGAACTTCCAGACCGTGAACGGTGCAACCGATCGCCAGGCCACGACACCGAGCCAGATGATTCCGATGGCAATGGACGACACGGTGCGAGCCGTGCCGTCCAATCTCGTCTGTGCGAGGCCCAACAAGAACCCGGCGACGGCCGTCGCAAGCACGAACGTCAGCGCCGGAAGCACCAACATCTTCCAATGAGGATGGCGATGCAGTATCAGTTCCTCGTCCTGAGCGAGGGCGTCTTCGGGATATCCCATGACGGGAAGTCTGCCATCCCGCACCGACTTTCAGGCACACCGACTTTCAGGCACACCCACGTTCAGGGCAACGCTCAGGGCTGCGCGATCTTTCGCAGCACCAACGGGGTCACGACGATGATGATGCCGTACAGCACCATCCACACGCCGACCACGATGCGGAAGACGTCGAGCGAGAGTTCGGGCTGCAGAAGGACGATTGCACCCGCGACGATGCTGATGACTCCGAGCACGATCGACAGACCGCGATCGACGGTGTGCCCGGACGCCGCGTCGACCAGATCGAGAACGCCACGGAATACCCACCAGGCACCGATCACCAATGCGATCAGAACCACCGTCTGCAAAGGGCTACGGAGAACCAGGAATCCGAGGAGCACTGCCAACGCGCCGGAGATCGCGACAAGCGTCCGAGTTCCACCCGAAGCCGCCACGTCCGCGAACGAACGGATGATCTGGACGATTCCGAATCCGAACAACTGAATCGCAATGACAACCGCGACCACGAAAAGGGTGGCATCCGGCCATGCGAGTACGGCGATACCCAGGCCCAATGTGAGGACACCGAGCAGCACCGTCACACCGGTGAGTACGCGGCGAGCGCTCTCGGCCGTCTCGGCTTCGGTCGGAACAACGATCGGTGTGGTCATGACGCCCCTAGGCAGCTCAGTAAATCCCGCAGTTAAATGAAATGAAGGACGGACGGTTGGTTCGAAAACCGGCCAGGGCCAAAAATTAGCACTTTGGTGCCAGAAAATCCGGCAAGGCTCACGATTCGGCTACCGGGGCGGCCCGAAGGTGCGTGATATCACCCGCAGCGACCGCAAAGGTCTCCCCATCTGTTCCCTCGATTTCGATGACGACGCGGCCGGAAGTGTCGACGTCGGTCGCGATACCGAACACCTCCTTGTCGCCCGGCAAGACCGCGCGGACTCGTTTGCCCAGCGTCCCGCAACGCTGCCGGTATTCGGCAGCCAACACAGATGTATCCCATTTCGATGATTCCCAAGCACGGAATTGCGTCGCCAACTCACGGGCGATTGCTCGAACGAGGGTGTCGCGGTCGACAGTCGATGCTTCTTCGATGAGGAGTGATGTAGCGGTCGGGACGGGCAACTCCTCGACACCCAGGCTCACGTTCAACCCGATGCCCACCACCACCGCGGGATCGGGCGCTGTCCTTGCCACCTCGGCCAGAATTCCGGCGACCTTCTTGTCACCGATGAGAACGTCGTTCGGCCACTTGAGTTCTGCGGGCACTTCGGCCACGTTCCGCAGCGCGTCGACGACCGCGATTCCCGACAGTAGCGGGAGCCAACCCATGTCCGTGAGATTCATTCCGGGCATCGACAGCAGAACCGACATCGAGATCTGCGCTTGCGGCGGACTCACCCAAGTGCGCGAATGACGGCCGCGGGCACTCGCCTGATACTCGGCGATCAGAACGTGACGGTCGGCATCCGGATCTGCCGCTCGCGCAAGGAGATCCGCGTTCGTCGAACCGGTCTCCTCGACAACGTCGAGGCGGTTCCAGAAAACGCGCGCGTCGTCGTTGTCACTGCGCACGAGTGCGCGTCGTAGGGCATTGCCGTCGAGGGGCGGTCGGTTCAAGTCGGTCCACATAGCCCCAGCCTATGACGACAGCGAGAATGTACTGGTCAGTAGCTTGAGCCTGCAAGACAGCGACAATCGGACCTGCCTTCGAAGCCCCCCACGCACTCTCGTTAAGCTCACGTCCATGACCACTGTCCAAGAGCCGAACGCGCCGGAGGCGGCGGCCGCACCCGATATCCACACGACCGCGGGAAAGCTCGCGGACCTGCGGAATCGCCAAGCCCAGGCGCAGGCACCGAGCGGCGAAGCCGCCATCGACAAGGTGCACGCCAAAGGCAAGCTGACCGCCCGCGAGCGCATCACCGCCCTCCTCGACGAGGGCTCCTTCGTCGAACTCGACGCACTGGCACGGCACCGAAGTGTGAACTTCGGTCTCGCTGACAACCGCCCGGTCGGCGACGGCGTCGTCACCGGTTACGGCACCATCGACGGCCGCGACGTCTGTGTCTTCTCACAGGACGCCACCGTTTTCGGCGGATCGCTCGGCGAAATCTACGGTGAGAAGATCGTCAAGGTCATGGACCTCGCGATCCGCACCGGTCGCCCCCTCGTCGGCATCAACGAAGGTGCAGGCGCGCGCATTCAGGAAGGCGTCGTCTCGCTCGGCCTCTACGGCGAGATCTTCCACCGCAACGTCCAGGCCTCGGGTGTCATCCCCCAGATCTCACTGATCATGGGACCCGCCGCCGGCGGCCACGTCTACTCCCCCGCACTGACCGACTTCGTCGTGATGGTCGACGAGACTTCCCAGATGTTCGTCACCGGCCCCGACGTCATCAAGACAGTCACCGGCGAAGACGTCACGATGGAAGACCTCGGTGGTGCTCGCACCCACATGGTCAAGTCCGGAGTCGCCCACTACGTCGCTTCCGGCGAGCAGGATGCCCTCGACTACGTCAAGGACCTGCTCAGCTACCTGCCGTCCAACAACCAGGCAGCAGCTCCCCGCGGCGAGATCACCGACCCGATCATCGGTTCGATCGAAGACAGCCTGACCGCTGAGGACATCGAACTCGACACCCTCATCCCGGATTCGGCCAACCAGCCGTACGACATGCACGAGGTCATCCGTCGCATCCTCGACGACGACGAGTTCCTCGAGGTCCAGGCCGAGCGCGCGATGAACATCATCGTCGGTTTCGGTCGCGTCGACGGCCGCTCGGTCGGCATCGTCGCCAACCAGCCCACCCAGTTCGCGGGCTGCCTCGACATCGACGCCTCGGAGAAGGCCGCTCGCTTCGTGCGTACCTGCGACGCGTTCAACGTCCCGATCATCACCCTCGTCGACGTTCCCGGTTTCCTCCCCGGAACCGAGCAGGAATACAACGGCATCATCCGTCGCGGCGCGAAGCTCCTCTACGCGTACGGCGAGGCAACGGTCGGCAAGATCACGGTCATCACCCGCAAGGCTTACGGCGGAGCGTACGACGTCATGGGCTCCAAGCACATGGGCGCCGACGTGAACCTGGCATGGCCGACCGCTCAGATCGCCGTCATGGGTGCATCCGGAGCTGTCGGATTCGTCTACCGCAAGCAGCTTCTCGAAGCCGCGAAGAACGGCGAAGACGTCGATGCATTGCGCCTCAAGCTGCAGAACGAGTACGAGGACACCCTCGTCAACCCGTACGTCGCCGCTGAGCGCGGATACGTCGACGCTGTCATTCCTCCGTCGCACACCCGCGGACAAATCGTTTCCGCATTGCGACTGCTCGAGCGCAAGGCCGTTTCCCTTCCGCCCAAGAAGCATGGGAACATTCCCCTATGACCGCAACCACCGAGGACATTCTCAGCGAAGATGTCGCACTGGCGGAGACTGCACCGACCAACGGTGCGGTCGTCGAGGGAAGCGCGACGGACGCTTCGCTCACGGAGCTGACCGAGACGTCGACCTCCGACGCGTCGGTCATCAAGATCGTCAAGGGTTCGCCCACCGACGTCGAGATCGCCGCACTGGTCAGCGTGCTTGCCGCGGCTGCCGGCAGCGGTCAGGCTCCCGAGTCGAATGTTCCCGCGGAGACCTGGGGCGATCCGACTCAGTTCCACCGCACGCGTGCGCCGTTCTCGCCGTACGCGTACCTGAACCCCGCGATCCGTCGCAGCTGACGATCACTTGCTGACGTGACTCAACTGGTTCTAGCTTCAGCGTCCCCGGCTCGCCTCGCAGTTCTGCGGGCGGCCGGGGTTTCGCCGCTTGTGCGTGTCTCCGGCGTCGACGAGGACAAGATTGCCGACAACCTCGGCCCCGACGCCGCTCCCGAAAAAGTCGTGACGGTGCTGGCGGAGGCCAAGGCCGCCGAGATCGTTCCCGGTCTTGCCGCCGACAATCTCACCGACGTAGTCGTTGTCGGGTGCGATTCGATGCTCCTGATCGACGGGCAACTTCAAGGCAAGCCGGGCAGCGTAGACATCGCCCGAAAGCGATGGGCCGCAATGGCCGGACGCAGCGCCACTCTCTTGACCGGGCACTGTGTCCTGCGCGTCGCCGACGGCCGCATCGTTCGCATGGCCTCGGATCACAGCGCAACAGTGGTTCATTTCGCGCAACCGTCCACCGAAGATCTCGAGGCATACCTGGCAACGGGCGAACCGCTCCAAGTCGCCGGAGCATTCACGCTCGACAGTCTCGGCGGCTGGTTCGTGGAGAGAATCGAGGGTGATCCATCGAGCGTCATCGGTATCGGATTACCTTTGGTACGAACACTTCTCGAGCGTGTCGGGGTTTCCGTCTCGGATCTCTGGCGCACGCAGAGCATCTTCTGACACGATTTCTCCAAGCACGTTTTCTCCAAGCACCACTGACCAGCCTCGCATCGGGTTCATGCCGATGCGAAGCTGGTCGTTTTTGTTGTCGCCGAAGAGGCTTGACCCCTCAGGTTTTGAATGTGGTGTTCGCGGGCCGCGGGTGCTGCCGCGGGTCGATCGAGGGCGGCGGGATGAACCACGGTTTGTTGTCGACCCCGATTCGGATTTCCCATTTCCCGACGAACCCGGATTTTCGGTGCATCAACCGGTGATGTGAACGGCACAGCAGGACAAGGTTGCTCATCACCGTCGGCCCGCCGTTGGCCCAGTGCCGAATATGGTGCGCATCCGTCCAGGCCGGTACACACGTGCAGCCGGGGAACGCGCAGCCTTTGTCGCGGGCGATCAACGCCACTCGCTGTTCGGCGGACACCAACCGTTTCCCGGGTTTCGCATCCAACGGCGCCCCGTGGTCGTCGAGCAGAACAGTCGACAGGAAACAGTCACACCCGAGGAGTCTGGTCTGCGACACGGACAGTGGTCCGAGCCAGGACATGTGCCCGACATCAAGATCGGCCGGCTCCAGTGAGCCGTCATCACCCGAATCCGAAGACTGTGCGGCGCAACCCCGATGCTCAGCCAAATCACGAGCATTGATGTGCACGTTCACATGCGGCCGCTGACCACCATCCGTACCGGTCTTGGCGCAGTCCAAATACCGGCGGATCAGTTCGGTGAACCCATCCGCCGTCCGCTTCGCCGCCGAGCGAGAATCCGGGGTTCCATCGGGTGCCGGGGTCGGCATCGTCAGATTCGACAACGCCGACAACAACATTTCGCCGGTGAGAGCATCGAAATCGCCGCGCACCACCACCCGACCGTTCAACGTCGACGCGATCCGCAACTCATTCCGATCCACATCTTCGGCGGGCGGAATCTCATCCGATTCGAACACTCGCTCCAAGATCGCGATCACGTTCCGGACCTTCGTGTTCGTCGACTCCACCCCCGACGCGGCAGCCAACAACAAATCGATACAGCGAGGCAACGCGGCGTCCGGCATGCCCTTTGGTGGTGATTCGCAGAACGCCACGATCAACACGGCATGCTCGAAGGAGCAGTCCCCGTCATCGAACCGGGCAGTCACCGCCGGAAACGGCCGTAGCGCTGCACCCAGGGCGGCGATCTTCTTCCCGTCCCGAACCTGCAGCATCGTGTTCGAGGCCAACCAGGCACCGACACCGCGGCTGGCGATCACCTGATCATCGGGACGCATCGACAACTCGTCGACCACCGCCACACGCACAGCCTCGAGACGAAGAATCTCCGCACTCGCCTCGATAGCAGCAGCCCGCAACTCAGAAGCAGACAACTGCCACAGGCGTCCGCGCAACCCCACCGCAGAACCGGACACCACATCCGACAACAGAACACTCATTGAATCCCCCGATCCCCCACTCAGAGAATACTCGAACACCCGTTCGAGTCAAGGGCATTTTTTCAGACTGGGGAATTGACCCGCGGCAGGGCAGTCGAGGCCAATCCGATGCCGAGCGCAATTGCGGCGATGATCGCGAGCACGCGGCGTTGGGCTTCGAGAAACGCTTCGCCGGCCGCCGCGCGAGTAGATGCGTACGCGGCATCAACTGCCACTTGAACGGATTGGCCCCCGGCGCCGGCAGTTCCTTCGCGGCGACATTCCGGCGCCACCTCCATCGGTGTTCCGGATGCCAATTGACTTGTCGCGCAATCGACAAATGCCTTTTCGGCGATGTCGACCAGGCCGGGATTCACGCCGGCAGCTTCAAGATTCGCAACGTACTCGGGCCGCTCCCCCTGCACTGCTTGCGGAGCTTGCCCCGCGACCAGCGAGAAGAACACCACTCCGATCAAGGCCAGTCCGATCGAGCTGCCAACCTGCTGAACGGTCGGTAGCAGTCCCGACACCGAACCCGCGTGCGCGGGTTCGACCGTCGCGAGGATCGCGGTTTGCAGTGGCGCCACGAACAGTCCGAGCCCTGCGCCCCCGAGGAGGAGAGGACCGGCGAGCGCGAGCCAGCGTGGATCAGTTCCTTCGTGTTCGAGGATTACCGACAACGCGATCAGCGAGCCGGCAAAGACGACCATCCCCAAGATCAGGACGCGGTTTCCAAGCATCCGGTACACCGCGGATGAGAGAACCGCAGCCACGCCCATGCCGACGGCCCACGGGAGCGTCATCACGCCCGCTCGCAATGCGGAGAACCCGAACCCGAACTGAAGCGTGAGACTGATGGTGAAGATCAACGAAGTCAGGGTTCCGAAGAATACGAACGCAAGAACCGCGCCGATCGCGAAGGCTCGGTCGCGGAAAAGCTCCAGACGAAGGACCGGATCGCCGCCTCGTTTCGCCAGACGCGATTCGTAGAGCACAAACGCCAATGCCACCGGCACCGACATCGCGAGCATGACAACAAGACCTGTGGGCCATCCACGCGCCCTTCCCTCGGCCAGGGGAAGGATCAGCAGGAACAGCGCCAGCGATGACAGTGCGGCGCCGATGAGGTCCAGTGAGCGCACATGCTCAGCGCGAGCATCGACGAGATGGAAATACCCGAGAATCAAGGCGGCGATGCCGATCGGAATGTTGACGAAGAAGATCAGGCGCCAGCCCCAGTCGAAGAGATTCCACTCGATCAGCAGCCCGCCGATCAGAGGCCCACTGACCGTTGCGAGCCCGATGGTCGCACCGTAGATCCCGAACACTCGCGGATGCCTGGCCTTCGGAAACAGACCCGAGATGATGGCAAACGTCTGGGCGGACATCGAACCGGCCGCCAACCCTTGCAAACCCCGGAAGACGATCAACATCGTCGCGCTCTGAGCGAGCCCGCACAGCAACGAGGCCGCGACGAATACGAACAGGGCGGTCAGAAAAACAACCCTACGACCGAACAGGTCCCCCAACCTGGCCGCGGTGATCAACGAACACGCAAAAGCCAGGATGTACACGCTGACCATGAGCAACTGCGCCGATACGCCTGCTTGAAGATCGACGGCGATACTCGGAAGCGCGACGTTGACGATCGTCGCGTCGAGCAACTGCATGAACGCCGCCGCCAGACTCGTCGCCAACCCGAGCCAGGGCGTCAGAGAACCAGCTCGCCGTCCGCCCTTGTGGTCGGCGCCGACAGCGTCACCTAAAGGGTCCGGAAGCACCGAATGATCCTAATCGAACACGACGCTTCTAGAACCTGTTCTTGTTTAGATTGTAGTATTTCGGACAATTCAGTCCCCCAGATGGGATAGTTCGTCGTCTGCCCATTTTCAGAGCAGGCTTCTCGACGACACACGCAGGAGTTCTACTCGATGGATCTGAACTTGATCACCCATTGGCACCCGCTTCCTGGACGGGTAATCGAATGGGGCGTCACGCATGCTTCCGCTCAACGAGCCGCCGAAGCCGAGATCGACCGAGAACTACCCCCGACCACGATGCAGGATCGCCACCTGCGACGCGCCCGCGTCACCGCAGAGAAAGGCGATCCGCAGTCTCCGTGGATCGGTATCGCCTTCGATTTCGCAGGAACACTCGACCGCGACGCCATGACGCGAGCCCTGCAGCGCTACGTCCGTCGCCACGACACGCTGCACAGCTGGTTCTCCTTCGACGAAGCAACCACCGACGCTGCGGACACCGCGTTCGAGGTCCGTCGACACGTGGTGCCGGTCGAGAGCATCGAACTCGAGTACCGCGTCGGCGACGACGTCTCCGAATCCGAGGCGATCCGCGCACTCGTCGCAACCAAGTTCGCAACGGAAACCAGTGCCCTTCAGTGGCCGGCCTTCGTGTTCGGCGCCGTCGAGCACCACCATGCCGACCTCGAAGCCGATCCGAGCTTCACCCTGTTCCACGCAGTCGACCACGCCCATTCGGACATGAACTCGATGGTGCTGATGTACGCAGAATTGCGTCAGCTCTACGCCGCGGAAACGACCGGGTCACATCCCGAACTAGGCCCCGCGGGAAGTTACGCACAGTTCGGTCGCGTCGAACGCGAGCGAACAACCGAACTGACTATGCAGTCCCCCGAAGTGCACCAGTGGCTCGGTTACCTCATGCGCAGCGGCGGCTCGTTCCCCGGATTTCCGCTCCCGCTCGGGGCGGAAGACGCGCCCAAACCGGCTATCGGTTCACGCTTCGACCTGGCCGACGACAATGAGTGCGAAAGGTTCGGTGCGATCTGTAAAGCCAACGGCGCCAACTTCATCGGTGGAATATTCACCGCCCTCGCGATTGCGGAATTCGAACTGGCCGGACGCGACAAGTACATCGCCCTCTCGCCGGTCAGCACACGAACCGAGGCCGACTCGTTTGCACAGGGCTGGTACATCAACCTGATCCCGGTCGGCATCGACGTCGACGACAAGCGACGCTTCACCGAGTTGGCAAAGCTCGGGCAGCAGGGGTACCACGACGGCAAGGCACTCCTCGATGTCTCTGTGCAGCAAGTCATCGATCTGGTTCTGTCGAGCTTGGCCGAGTCGGATTCCGCACCCGGCGGATTGTCGAAGACGCTCACCCCACCGCCGATCGTCTCGTACATCGACGGCCGCCGCATGCCGGATCCATACAGTTACGCCGAGACGAAGGCAACGGGAATCGTCGGCGGCAAAGAGACGCAGATCGCGTCGATGTGGATCAACCGGATGCACACCGGCACCTGGATCGCCGTGTCCCACCCTGACACCCCCATTGCCCACGAATCGGCCACCCGCTTCGCCGAGCACGTCTCCAAGATCATCAAAACTGTTGCAGCTCAGGGCGACTACTCGTTCTCGGCACCAGAGGGAGCGTCCTGATGCATGTCACCTCGATCGATCGATACGGACTCGAGCCCGGAATCGTCACCGAATGGTCGCTCCAGCCCGCGGACGGCGCCGTCACCGAGTCGGAAGTACCACCGTCGTACAACCAACATTTCCATCTCGAGACTGCGCGAACACACGGCATGGGCCGGAGTGTGTGGATGGCAGCCGCATTCGACCTTCCCGGAGAACTGAATCGGCCCGCACTCGATCTCGCGCTGCGCCTGTTCATCAGTCGCCATGACACTCTGCACACAGGATTCGAGGTGGGCGAGTTCACCACCACCCGAATGGGACTCGATCCCGACGGCACACACATCGAGACTTCGGAACCTGTGAAGTTCGATTCGACCGAAGACCTCCGAGCGCACCTCAAGAAGCGATTCACGACGGTATGCGATCCACTGACCTTCCCCGCCTACACGTTTGCCACGGTCGAACGCGAAGAGCACTACACGGTCCTGAGCGCCTTCGATCACACCCTCGTCGACGGCTACTCGTTGGTCATCGCTCTCGGGGAACTGCGACAGATCTACGAGGGACTGATCGCCATACCCGAACTGACCGACCACGAGGCCATCGACGCAGTGATGAGCCGACTGGGTGACCCGGGAAGTTTCGTGCGGTACTGCGAACTGGAGGCCGACGCTCTGCTTCCCGTCGACAACGACCCTCGAATCCGAGAGTGGGCAAGGTTCTACGAGATTTGTGGTGGCACATCGCCGAGTTTCCCCTTGGATCTCGGCGTCGAGGCAGGAAAGCCCGCGCCTCAGGGCGCCGATGTGCGCGTGCTGCTCGACGAGGAACTGACCGCGACGTTCGACGAGATCTGCCTATCCGCCGGCGGTAGCGTGTTCACCGGAATCCTCACTGCGATGGGACTTTCCGTCCACTCGTTCACCGGACAGGCGACGCTTCCACTGCAATTCCCGCTGCACATCCGCAAAGATCCACGCTGGGCCGACGCCATCGGCTGGCTCACCACGAGCGCGCCGATCACGGTCCAGATCACTCCCGACGCGGATTTCGGTGCATCCCTTGCACATACGCACGCGTCATTCCGAGTTGCGTTGACGCTCGAGGGCGTCACCATGGCCCAGGTTCGAGATGCTTTGGGCGACAAGATTCGACGCACGCGCACTGACGTCTTCATGGTGTCGTACATCGATTACCGCAAACTACCCGGCACCGACGATCATGATCTCCTCAACGCTCATCACATCAGCAATGTGACTGTCGCCGACGATGCCCAGTTCTGGATCTCGCGAACGAACCGTGGTCTCTCGCTGCGTTCGCGCTTCCCGGACACCGACACGGCAAAAGAAACCATGGTGAATTTCCTCACCGATCTCGACCGGATTCTGAGGGAAGTCTGCGCCCGGGGCGTGACGCCGATCGGAAGTGTCACCGAACAATTGAGAGATTCGAGCGTCGGGGCAGGAACACCGAGGATTTAGTGTCGGCAACGGGTACGAGCAGGCAGAACCTGCTTCCGGGCGTCTCCCCTTGCGCGCAGCGCATAGAATCGATCAAGTCCGTGTTCGAACCGAACGATTCGTCTTCAGGAGTACGCCCGTGCCCGTTGCCCCCGATCCCTCAACCGCGTTTGCCGAGTTCGCGCATCCCGACCGGTTGGTCTCGACGGAATGGCTCTCGGCGAATCTCGGTACGCCGGGCCTCAAGGTCGTCGAATCCGATGAAGACGTGTTGTTGTACGACGTCGGCCACATTCCCGGCGCAGTGAAGATCGACTGGCATCTCGACCTCAACGATCCGGTCACCCGCGATTACATCGACGGTGCGAAGTTCGCAGAGTTGATGAACCGCAAGGGCATCAGCCGCGACGACACCGTCGTCATCTACGGCGACAAGAGCAACTGGTGGGCCGCCTACGCACTGTGGGTCTTCACTCTCTTCGGCCACGAGGACGTCCGTCTTCTCGACGGTGGCCGCGATGCGTGGATCGCCGAGAACCGTGACACCGCATTCGACGTTCCCGACATCACGTCAACGGATTACCCGGTCGTCAAGCGCAACGACGCTCCCATCCGCGCATTCAAGGACGACGTACTCGCACACTTGGGCGACGGGCCGCTCATCGACGTGCGATCTCCGCAGGAGTACACCGGCGAGCGCACCCACATGCCCGACTACCCCGAAGAGGGTGCGTTGCGCGGTGGACACATTCCCAGCGCTCTCAGCATCCCGTGGGCGAAGGCAGCGGCACCGGACAGCCGCTTCCGCACCCGCACCGAACTCGGCGAGATCTACGGCGGTCTGTCGGCCGACGACAACATCGTCGCGTACTGCCGCATCGGTGAGCGTTCCAGCCACACCTGGTTCGTGTTGACCCATCTTCTCGGCTACCCGAACGTTCGTAACTACGACGGTTCCTGGACAGAGTGGGGCAATGCAGTGCGCGTCCCGATCGTCCAGGGCGAAGAGCCCGGCGCAGTTCCTTCCTCCGTATCGGCGTCATGAGCACTCTTCCTTCGGCTCTGGCCGAGATCGTCGACGACTTCGCAGCCGTCGGCGCCTCGGACAAGCTCACCCTTCTTCTCGAGTTCAGCCGAGAGCTACCGCCGTTGCCGGCGGAGCTCGAGCAGAGCGCGATGGAACCGGTCCCCGAATGTCAGTCGCCGCTGTTCCTCTCGGTCGACGATTCGGACCGCGACAACGTCCGCCTGTACTTCAGCGCGCCCCCCGAGGCTCCCACGACGCGCGGTTTCGCATCGATCCTCGCGCAGGGGCTCGACGGTCACAGCGCGGACGAGATCCTCGGTGTACCCGACGACTTCTATTCGGCGCTCGGTCTCGCAGAAGCTGTGAGCCCGCTCCGTCTGCGCGGAATGTCGGCCATGCTCGCGCGCATCAAGCGGCACTTGCGGGGCTGAAAACATGGAGTTCACCGAACTGGCCGACTATGCGATTCCGGCCGGCGCACTCGTCGAATGGTTGCCGTGCGCAACCGGGCCTTGGGTTCCGGATCCGCGGCCCGTCTCCTACATTCACGAGGCACATCTCAACCGTTCCGCTGCAGGCGCAGGCGACAAGTCTTGGCTGGGAACAGCTTTCGAGATTTCCGGCCCGCTCGACGTCGATGCGTTCCGAGTCGCCCTCGGCCGCTGGATCGACCGTCATGAAGTTCTGCGCTCGCATACCGTCCTCGAGCCCTCGAGTGGCGAGATCACCCGGCACACCGTCCCGATCGGCGGAATCGACATCGGGGTCGTCAGCCACGGCTACGACGCGTCCAGCCAGGACAACTTCGACCACCTTCACCGCCTGTTCGACGATTACGCGTCCCCGCACAGTTGGCCGTCGTACGTATTCGCGACGTTGACGCCCCGCGGTGGCGACGGTCCGTTCACCGTGTTCTTCGCGGCGGACCACTCGATCATCGACGGTTTCTCGATCGTGCTGGTCGCTCACGAGATCGCAGCGCTGTACCGCGAGGCCTCGACCGGCAGCGCTGCAAATCTGTTTCCGGTCGGCAGCTACGTCGATTTCGGTGCCGTCGAACGCGAGCAGATGGCCGACATGGAAGCCGAGAAGGCTGCGGTGGAGATCTGGCGTAAGGCTCTCGGAACGGACGGGTTACCCCAGTTCCCGCTACCGATCGGTGAACGCGGAACCGATTCTCAGAACGGCCTGTCGACCTGGCTACTCGACGCCGAGCAGTCCAAGGCCTTCAGTTCGACGTGTGCAGCAGCCGGCGTGGGTTATTTCGCCGGACTACTCGGCGGACTTGCGGCCGTAGGTCGCGAAGTCGCGGGATCCGATCAATTCGAGGTCGTGACGCCGGTTCACACCCGCAGCGCTCAGGAGTGGGCGGGTGCGCTCGGCTGGTTCGTCGGACTGTGCCCGGTCGAGTTCGCCGTTGGATCGGACTGTTCGTTCGGCGACCTCGCGACACGCGCCGCCGAATCGATCGCTTCGGTCAAGCCTGCCGCCGCGGTCCCGTTCGATCGGATCGGTGAGCACCTCGAAACCCCGATTCGACCGCGATTCGTGGTGTCCTACATGGACGTTCGCTTTGTACCCGAGGCCGCACAGTGGCCCGAATGGAACGCCAGAGCACTTCGAAGCAAGGCATACACGCACGACGTATACATCTGGATCAACCGCACACCCCAAGGCCTCAATCTCGCAGTCAGGTATCCAGGCAACGAGACGGCGAACGCCGCGGTTCACGCCTACGTGGCCACACTGCGCCGGACCGTCGAAGAAATCGTCGCCGAACCGGACACCGGCACCTCCGGCAGCTACTCATCGGTAGTTTTCGAAACCGTTTCCTAAGCCGGAGTGGGCTTTAGCGATCCGGTTACAGCCAGCGCCGAAGCGATGCATACACTCCGAAGTGATGCCAATCCCCCGATGGTGAAATCCCAGAGGAATACACCGCGGAGACAGACTATGCGAACCACAGGAGGCTCAGTGCCCAGTCATGCCAGCGCGCACATTACGAAGGTGCTTGTCGCGAACCGCGGTGAAATCGCGGTACGGGTCATCCGGGCGGCCAAGGATGCCGGCTACGGCAGCGTTGCCGTTTACGCCGAGCCCGACGCAGAAGCGCAGTTCGTGAAGCTCGCAGACGAGGCATTTGCCCTCGGCGGACAGACGTCCGCCGAGTCCTACCTCGTGTTCGACAAGATCCTCGATGCCGCCAAGAAGTCCGGCGCCGACGCCATCCACCCCGGCTACGGCTTCCTCTCCGAGAACGCCGACTTCGCCCAGGCCGTCATCGACGCGAACCTCATCTGGATCGGTCCGTCACCGCAGTCCATCCGCGACCTCGGCGACAAGGTCACGGCACGCCACATCGCAGAACGCGCGAAGGCTCCGATGGCTGCCGGCACCAAGGACCCCGTCAAGGGCGCAGACGAGGTCGTCGCATTCGCCAAGGAATACGGCGTACCGGTTGCGATCAAGGCTGCCTTCGGCGGCGGTGGACGCGGCATGAAGGTCGCCCAGACCATCGAGGAAATCCCCGAGCTGTTCGAGTCGGCCACCCGTGAGGCCATCGCAGCCTTCGGTCGCGGCGAGTGCTTCGTCGAGCAGTACCTGGACAAGGCCCGCCACGTCGAGGCTCAGGTCATCGCCGACCAGCACGGCAACGTCGTCGTCGCCGGTACCCGCGACTGCTCACTGCAGCGTCGCTTCCAGAAGCTCGTCGAAGAGGCTCCGGCTCCGTTCCTGACGGACGACCAGCGCGCACGCATCCACGCGTCCGCCAAGGCCATCTGCAAGGAAGCCGGCTACTACGGCGCCGGAACGGTCGAGTACCTGGTTCAGGGCGACACCATCTCCTTCCTCGAGGTCAACACCCGCCTGCAGGTCGAGCACCCCGTCACGGAAGAGACCGCGGGCATCGACCTGGTGCGTCAGCAGTTCCTCATCGCCAACGGCGAAGAACTCTCCATCAAGGAAGATCCCACCCCGCGTGGACACTCCTTCGAGTTCCGCATCAACGGTGAAGACGCCGGCCGCGGCTTCATGCCCGCCCCCGGCCCGGTCTCCGTCTACCGTGAGCCCACAGGCCCCGGCGTCCGCGTCGATTCCGGTGTCGTCGCCGGCGACGTCATCGGCGGACAGTTCGACTCCATGCTCGCCAAGCTCATCGTCACCGGCGCCACCCGCGAAGAAGCCCTCCAGCGGGCATCGCGCGCTCTGGCCGAGTTCGAGATCGACGGCCTCGCGACCGTCCTCCCGTTCCACCGCCACATCGTCGAGAACCCGGCATTCGTCGGTGACGGCGAGAAGTTCGACATCTACACCAAGTGGATCGAAACCGACTGGGAAAACACCATCGAGCCGTACGCCGGTTCCGGTGCACCGGTCGACGACGAGGACGAGGCTCTGCCGCGTCAGAACATTGTCGTCGAGGTCGGTGGACGTCGCGTCGAGGTTTCCCTCCCGGGCCAGTTCTCGCTCGGCAACGGCGGCGGCGCAGCATCCGGTGCCATCCGCAAGAAGCCGAAGGCACGCAAGCGCGGCGGCGCCGGCGGCGGCGCAGCATCCGGTGACGCCGTCACCGCTCCGATGCAGGGCACCGTCGTCAAGGTCGCAGTGACCGAAGGCCAGGAAGTTGCCGAAGGCGACCTGATCGCGGTTCTCGAAGCCATGAAGATGGAAAACCCCGTCAACGCGCACAAGGCCGGTGTCGTCACCGGACTGTCCGTCGAGCCGGGTGCAGCAATCACGCAGGGAACGGTTCTCGCAGAACTGAAGTAAGGCCTCCGGCCCCGTGCGCCTTTCCGGTAGTCCCCACTACCGGAAAGGCGCACAGTCGTTTGAGTAGGCTGTAACGATGGCTGACGTCCCCGACATTCGCATCGGCACTGCAGAACGCGAGCAGGCACTCGATCTCCTGAGCGAGCACTTCGCCGCAGGCCGCCTCACCGTCACGGAGTTCGACGAGAGAAGCGGAATCGTCAGTGCCGCAACAACTCGCAGTGAACTCGTTCCGGTGTTCGCCGATCTACCGAGCAACTATCAAGCTCCAGGCACCGCTCCCCTGTCGATGGTGACACCTCCCGCCGCACCGGCGGAGCGACGATTCAACCCCGACTGGTCCGGTCGCGTCATGGCCGTCATCCCGATTCTCGCGGTGATCCTGTTCTTCGTCACCGGTACCTGGTTGTGGTTCCTCGCGATTCCCCTCGCCGGTGCACTGCTGTTCGGTACCGACAGGGAACGCAAAGCCAAGCGTCGCCGCGAGCGGGGCTCCGACTGATGGAGCCGATCGAGATCAACGCAGGCGGATGGTATCTGCGAGCACTGCGCGCAGACGAGCGTGTGGACGACCGCCCTGCCCTTGCCGACGGCGGTATCACCGACCCCGATTACGTGAGTCAGCGGAGCGCTCAGTGGCACGAAAACAGCGTCTACTCCTGGGCCGTGTGCCAGCCCAACACCGGTGAGCTTCTCGCCGAGGTCGTTCTGACGCCTCTCGACTCCACCGCCCTGCTGACCGGCTGGGCCCGCGACGGGCACACCGAGGCGCTCACGACAGCCGCCGACGCCGTCACCAGATTCGCCGAAGGTGCACTCGGACTCGTCGTCGTCGAGGGGCAGACGAATTGAAGAACAACCGATACTGGCCGCTGGCGATCGCCGTGGTCATTGCCCTGATCATGCTCTTCTCCCCGGGCTCCACCGTCCCGTCGAGCCCGGAGAACACCGACAAGATCACTCACACGTTGATGTTCGCGGTGCTGGCGATCACCTCGTTGCACGCCCGGATCCCGGCGTGGATCACCGCGGTCTGGCTCGTGATTTTTGCTGCTACGTCCGAGGTTCTTCAAGCAGCGCTGCCCATTTCGCGTTCCGGTTCGATCTGGGACGGCACCGCCGACCTGCTCGGCATCGCCATCGGGATCGGTATCGTCAGCCTCGTGATGCGGCGTCGAACGGCCCGCGACGACGAGCCGAGCAGGTCCTGATCAGCTGAGCAGGTTGCTCCGCAATTGTTCCTGGGTCGACGCGTCGATCTTCAGGCCGTCGGTGAAGTAGGCCTCGATCGATCCGTGGACCTGCGCAAGCTCTGCCATCGACGCCTGCAGGTACTCGCGCCTGACACCGAGGACACCTTCGAGCAGGGTCGGATCGATACCCTTGGCCTCGAATCGCTCGAGGAGCGGCGCGAACATCGGCAACAGAACCTTGTTGGTTTCGAGGTAGTCCGCGAAGACCGCGTCCTCGGAGGCACCCAGGAACAGCAGTAGCGCGGCTGCGGCCCAGCCCGTGCGGTCCTTGCCCGTGGTGCAGTGAATGAGTGCCGGCGAGCTGGGCGGCTGCGCCAAGTCGACGAACAGTTGCCGGTACGACGCGACCGCACTCGGCAAGGTCACGAAATCGCGGTAACTTCCCTGAAAGTACTCGAGCGCCTGGCCGCTACCCAACGCTTCGGCAGCAAACGCCGGGTCGGCGATCATCTGCTGCATCTGAGCCGGAATGGCGCGATACTGCTTGTCCGCCAATACGTCCAGGCCGAGTTCTCGGATTCCGTCCGGCGTCAGATCCGGCGCCGTCTCGCGTTCGGACTCGGTGCGCAGATCGTAGATCGTGACGATGCCCAGATCGGCGAGGGTCTGTGCGCCCTCCGCACTGAGCGATGCCAGATCGGTGGAACGAAACACACTCCCGGTGCGGACGGTGCCACCGAAGCTCGATTCGGGGCCACCGATGTCTCGGAGGTTCGCCAGGGACGGTACGACGGAAGACAGCTTCGGAGTATCGGTCATACCTAAGAATGTATCTGTCACCGGAATAGGGCGGCCGGAGAAATAAGATCGAGACACATCATCTCCCGTAATTGCTGCGCTACAGATCCGTAACATGCTCAAGTAATCCTGTGGACATGCCTACAACGAATTCCAGTGGTCTCGGAGCCTTCGATGCGCTCGGTGACCACCAGGCAGTCGCGGCGCTGCTCGAGTGTTGCCATTCCGCCGTGTGGGCACAGGAAATCGCCTCGTCTCGCCCGTTCACCGATCTGGAAGCTCTCTTCGACAAAGCAGATGCCGTGCTGGCCGAGCTTCCCGAGTCCGAAATCGACGACGCTCTGTCCGGCCACCCACGAATCGGTGAGCGAAGCGAAAGCGCGGCCTCGACCCGTGAACAGTCGGGAGTCTCGTCCGCGACAGAAGACGTCCTCGCGGAACTTCGACAGAAGAACGCCGAGTACGAAGAGACATTCGGCCATGTTTACCTGGTCTGCGCGTCGGGGAAATCTGGAACGGAGCTCCTCGACATCCTTCGAGGCCGTCTCCGAAACGACCCGGCGACCGAGCGTTCCGTGCTTCGAACCGAATTGGCCGCCATCAATCGAATCAGGCTTGCCCGTCTGATCGATTCACTCGCCGGAGGCGCAGCATGAGCAAGACCCTGAGCACGCACGTTCTCGACGCGACGACGGGCATTCCCGCTGCGGGGATTCGCGTCGAACTTCGTGATCGAGACGGCGTCACGATCACCAGTGCCGAGACCGACTCCGACGGCCGCATCCCCGAACTTGCTCCCGGTGGTCTGGCCACCGGTCACTACACCCTGACTTTCGACACGGGAACGTATTTCGAGACCAACGGACAAGAGAACTTCTACCCGGAAGTGACAGTGACCTTCCGGGTGGACGACGCGGCGCGGGGCTATCACGTCCCACTGTTGCTGTCGCCCTTTGCTTATTCCACCTATCGCGGGAGCTGAACACGTGACTACCGAAAACATCACGACCGGCAACATCACGACCGGTGTTACAAGCACCGACCGGTTGAGCGGATCCATCGAACTTACCGGTCACCAGTACGGCAAAGCTGAGAACAGGGTAG
Source organism: Rhodococcus sp. WS1 (assembly GCF_003797745.1). NCBI lineage: Bacteria > Bacillati > Actinomycetota > Actinomycetes > Mycobacteriales > Nocardiaceae > Rhodococcus > Rhodococcus sp. WS1. The sequence continues at coordinate 1,098,568 of NZ_RKLZ01000001.1, forward strand.
TCCGAATCTACCGCGACACTCCTCGTCACGAGATCCACGACATCAACGTCTCCACCTGCCTGCGTGGAGATTTCGCCGACGCGTACCTCACCGGCGATCAGTCGAAGGTTCTGCCGACCGACACGCAGAAACAAACGGCCTATTCCTACGCCAAGGAAAAGGGTCTGATCTCGATCGAGACGTACGGACTCGAACTCGCCCGTCATTTCGTCGACGACATCGAACCGGTCAGTGGCGCGCGGATCGAGATCGAGGAATACGCTTGGGAGCGTGCGATTGTCGACGGCAGCGAGCACGACTACACCTGGATTCGGAAGGGTCAGGAAGTTCGGACGGCGTCGATCACAATCTCCGATACTGGGACAGCCGATGCCGGGACGTGGGTGATCGGCGGTTTGAAGGACCTGGTGATCCTCAAATCGACCGGTAGTGAGTTCTCGGGTTTCCTCGAAGATCCGTACACGATCCTCGAGCCGACAGACGACCGCGTCATGGCGACGACGTTGGTCGCCCAGTGGCGATTCGTCACCACCGACGTCGACTGGGAATCGGTCTACGTGGGTATCAAGGCACAAATCGTCAAACAGTTCGCGCAGGTGCATTCACTTGCCTTGCAGCAGACGCTCTTCCACATCGGCAAGGCAATTCTCGAAGAGTTTCCGATCATTGCCGAGGTTCGACTGTCGGCACCCAACAAGCATCATTTCGAATATGCACTCGGCCGCTTCGGAGTCGAGAACGACAACGAGGTGTTCCACGCCGCCGATCGTCCGTACGGGTTGATCCAAGCTGCGGTCAGCCGATCCGACGCACCAGACGCGGGGCCGTCGTGGACACCCTATTCAGGCTGGTTGTCGTGACCGACCCGGCCCTCGGGACCACTCTCGTCGTCGCCAATGCCCATGTGGTCACGATGGACAGCGAGCGTTCCGAGCACCCCGTCGGCTACGTCGTGATCTCGGGCAACAAGATTGTCGACGTGGGGGCCGGAAAGGCTCCCGTGTACCCCAATGCGCACGTGATCGACGGCAACGGTTGCCTGATCACGCCCGGTCTGGTGAACACACATCATCATCTCTACCAATGGATCACCCGTGGCCTGGCAGCAGACTCGACGCTCTTCGAGTGGCTGACCACGCTGTACCCCGTCTGGGCGGGTATCGACGCCGACGCCGTCCACGTGGCGGCCACCGGCGGACTCACCTGGTTGGCAAAAACCGGATGTACGACCACCACCGACCACCACTACGTCGTTCCCCGTGACGCCGGCGACGTTTTCGAAGCCGAGATCACCGCCGCTGCGCAGGTTGGCCTTCGATTCCACCCGTGTCGTGGGTCGATGGACCTCGGTCAGAGTTCCGGCGGACTGCCACCGGATCACGTCGTGGAAAGACTCGACGACATCCTGACCGGCACGCAGTCGGTGATCGACCGCTGGCACGATCCGAATGCGGGGTCGATGCTGCAGATCGCGGTAGCTCCCTGCTCACCCTTCTCGGTGACGGAGTCACTGCTCCGAGAGTCCGCGACGCTGGCCCGCGAAAACGGCGTGCGAATGCACACGCATCTCGCCGAGACCCTGGACGAGGAAAGCTTCTGCCGAGAGCTTTTCGGTTGCACGCCGGTCGAATACATGGAACGCGTCGGCTGGGTGGGTCCGGACGTCTGGTACGCCCACGCAGTCCATCTCGACGACGCCGGTATCGAGACGATGGCGCGAACCGGAACTGCCGCGGCACACTGTCCGACCTCCAATGCGCGACTGGGGGCCGGTATCGCCCGTGCCGCCGATCTGGTGAAGGGCGGGGTCACCGTGGGGCTCGGTGTGGACGGCGCGGCGAGCAACGAAGCATGCAGTCTGATCGAGGAGTCTCGTCATGCGCTTCTGTTTGCTCGCGCCAAGGGCGGACCGCAGACGATGACGGTGCGAAAAGCCTTGGAATTGGGAACGATCGGCGGCGCACGAGTTCTGGGCCGCGAGGGCGAAATCGGATCGATCGAGGTCGGAAAACTTGCCGACCTGGCGGTGTGGAAACTCGACACCGTCGCGCATGCCGGCATCACCGATCCTGTGGCGGCGCTCGTACTCGGCTCGACGCCCCCGCTGAAGTTACTACTCGTCAACGGGCGAATCGTAGTTGCCGACGGACGAGTCACCACCGTCGACGAGGACGTCGTGGCCTCGGATGTCGCACGCGCACACCGCGACCTACTCGGAAAGGCTTGAGGCAGCGATGGATCTGCACAGCGTCGACGAAGTTCTGGTGCCGCGGACCCGCGCCGAGCTCCCCTGTGCCTCACCCGGTATCGGGTTCATCGGCGGCGGCACCTGGCTGTACTCGGAACCGCAGCCGCACCTGACCACTCTTGTCGACCTTGCGGGCTTCGACTGGAAAGCTGTCGCGGTCGGCGATCTCGGTCTCGAAATCGCGGCCACCTGCACCATCGAGGAACTGTGCCGCGCCGATCTTCCCACCACATGGTCCGCCGCAGCGCTGTTCCAACACTGCGCTGACGCACTGCTCGCATCGTGGAAGGTGTTGCGATACGCGACCGTCGGCGGCAACATCGCGCTCTCCTTCCCGGCCGGAGCGATGACGACTCTGTGCACCGCTCTCGATGCCGAACTGACGATCTGGCGTCCGGACGGTACCGAATACTCAGTCCCCGTAGTCGATTTCGTCATCGACGATTCTCGCAACGTGCTCGGCCCCGGCGAGATCATCCGCAGTATCCGGATTCCCGTGCATGCACTGACCGCACGTACCGCGATGCGAAAGCTGGCACAGACGTCACTCGGGCGATCGGCCGTAGCCGTTGCCGGACGATGCGGTGCCGACGGTTTCACACTGGCGATCACCGCCGCGACCCGCCGTCCGTACGCTCTGAAATTCGACGAACTCCCCGACGCCGCTGCACTTGCGGATGCGTTGCACAGCAGGATTCCGGAAGACGCTTACTTCACCGATGTCCATGGAACTGCGCCGTGGCGGAAGGCGATGACTGACCTTCTCGCCGAAGAAATCCGAGGTGAACTGGAATGAAGTACTCGGTGGACGGAGTTCCCCGCGACGACCAGCCCCGCCCCGGACAGTGCCTGCGAACCTTCCTCCGCGAGCACGGAGCGAACTCCGTCAAGAAGGGGTGCGATGCCGGAGACTGCGGCGCCTGCTCGGTTCTGGTCGACGGACACCCCACCCATTCGTGCATATTTCCCGCCCACCGCCTCGGCGGCCGCGACGTCGTCACCGCCGCCGGCCTCGGAACACCGGAGAAACTTCACCCCATTCAACAGGCATTCGTGGACGCCGGTGGATTCCAATGTGGTTTCTGTACAGCGGGAATGGTAGTCACCGCATCAGCGCTGTCGGTCGAACAAAAATCCGATCTCGCGTGCTCGATGAAAGGTAACCTGTGCCGTTGCACCGGTTATCGGTCCATTCGTGACGCCCTCGCGGGTACATCCAATACCGAGACCGCCAAAATAGGAGGGGCACAAGGGCGTTCCATCGCAGCCCCGGCGTCCGCACGCATCGTCACGGGGACCGAGCAGTACACCATGGACTTCTCCCCGGGTGAGAAGCCGATCGGCCTGCTTCACGTCGCAGTACTCGGCAGTCCGCACGCACACGCACACATAACCCGGATAGACACGGCAGCAGCGGAAGCGGCGCCGGGCGTCGCCGCGGTCCTCACCTTTCAGGACAGTCCGGACGTGCTGTTCTCGACCGCCCGGCACGAGGACCGCAACGACGATCCGGACGACACGCGGGTGTTCGACAGGACCGTCCGTTTCCGCGGCCAGCGCGTCGCCGCGGTCATCGCCGAAACCCCGACGCAGGCGGAACGTGCACTCTCGCTGATCGAAGTCGACTACGAGGTACTCGACGCGGTATTCGAACCAGATCTGGCGCGTTCCCCCGGCGCTCCGCTTCTGCACGGCGACAAAGACGAGAGCTCGCGGATCGCAGAAGTCCCTCGCAACGTGGTTGCCGCGCTTCACGATGGTGTCGGCGATCTGGACCGTGCGCTCGCGGATGCCACTGCAGTCGTCGAAGGTACGTGGAAAACTGCGCGAGTCCAGCACGTGGCCTTGGAAACTCACGGCGCAGTGGGGTGGCTCGACGAGGACGGCCGTCTCGTCATCAGAAGCAGCACACAGGTGCCGTTTCTGGTTCGGGACGAATTGGCGCACATCTTCGATCTCGATCGCAGCCGAATCCGGGTGTTCGCCAAGCGGGTCGGTGGAGGCTTCGGCGGGAAGCAGGAACTACTCACCGAAGATCTGGTCGCACTCGCCGTCCTGCGAACGGGTAGGCCCGTTGCTTACGAGTTCAGCCGCAGCGATCAGTTCACCATCGCACCGTCACGGCACCCGATGCGAGTTTCGGTTCGCGCCGGCGCCGATGCCGACGGAACTCTCACTGCACTGGCCATCGACGTCCTTTCCGACGCCGGGGCGTACGGGAACCATTCGATCGGAGTCATGTTCCACGGTTGCGCCGAATCCATGGCGGTCTATCGCGCTGCAACCAAACGCGTCGACGCCGAAGCGGTCTACACGAACAACGTTCCGTCCGGCGCCTTCCGTGGTTACGGGCTCGGCCAGATCATCTTCGCCGTCGAGTCGGCCATGGATCAGCTCGCTGATCGTCTCGGCATGGACCCCTTCGAGTTTCGGCGGCGAAACGTCGTCGTACCCGGAGACGATTTTGTCGACTGGCACGTCGAGGACGGTGATCTCGAATTCGGCAGCTACGGACTGGACCAGTGCATCGACCTCGTCGACAGTGCACTGTCGAGCGGACGCGGGGAGGCTGCACCGGCAGGGTCGCGTTGGCAGATCGGCCGGGGCATGGCAATTGCCATGATCGCGACGATCCCGCCGCGTGGTCACTTCTCCGACACCACCGTCGTACTCGAGGCCGACGGTCGGTACGTCGTGAACATCGGCACCGCTGAGTTCGGCAACGGAACCACCACGATTCACCAACAGATCGCGGCCACCGAATTGCGGACGACAGTCGATCGCATCACGATTGTTCAATCCGACACCGATGCCGGCGGATACGACACCGGAGCATTCGGGTCGACGGGAACGGTGGTCGCCGGCAAGGCGCTCCTGATCGCCTGCGAGCGCCTTCGCGAGCGGATACTGACCCGTGCGGTGCGATTGAGTGGCCGCGGCGCGCAGATCGACGATCTTTCGCCGGACGGGGTCGAAACGTCCCACGGTTGCCTCGATTTCGCGACGCTACTCGAAGGTGGCCCGCTCGCCGCTGACGGTCGCCACGACGGAACACCGCGCTCGGTCTCGTTCAACGTTCACGGTTTTCGCGTTGCCGTCGACACGGATACCGGCCGGGTGAAGATCCTGCAGTCGGTTCAGGCCGCCGATGCCGGCACCGTCATGAACCCGGCACAACTGCGAGGGCAGGTGGAAGGCGGTGTGGGACAGGCCCTCGGCGCTGCACTGTCGGAGGAAATCGTCATCGAAGAAGGCCGAGTGATCAATCCTCAGCTACGCAATTACCACGTTCCACAGATCGGAGATTTGCCGATCACCGAAGTACTGTTTGCCGACACGTACGACAAACTCGGGCCTTTCGGCGCAAAATCGATGAGTGAGGCCCCCTTCAATCCGGTAGCACCGGCGTTGGCAAACGCGATAGCCAACGCGTGTGGAGTGCGTATGTACTCCACACCGATGACACCGGATCGAGTGTGGAGCGAACTCCAGGCCAGAGCCTAGACTTCGCGCTCGAGCACTCGCTCGACTGCGTCGACCGCGTCGTCCAACTCACCGGTGGTCACCGTCAGCGCGGGACGGAATCTGATTCCTCTCTTCCCGGTTGGCAGTATCATCACATGCTCGTCTTCTCGCAGTCGCTGGACGACGCGATCACGAAGGTCACTGTCCACCAACGTAATCGCGCACATCAGACCACGACCGCGCGGCTCGGTCGCCGCCGCGTAGCGCCCGCAGACTTCGGTCAACCGGGCAAGGAGATGCGCACCTGTGAATCGCGCGCGGTCGATCAGTCGGTCCTGCTCGATGACTTCGAGTATCCGCCGGGCGCGCACCATGTCGGTGAGGTTGCCACCCCACGTCGAATTGATCCGGGAACTGACGTGAAACACATTGTCGTGCACTTCATCCACTCGACGGCCGGCCATGATGCCGCAGACCTGCGTTTTCTTACCGAAGGCCACCACATCCGGATGCAATCCCAATTGCTGATAGGCCCAAGCGGTTCCGGTGATTCCGCATCCCGTTTGCACCTCGTCGAGAATGAAGAGGGCGTCATTCTCACGACACAGCTCTTGCATCGCCTGCAGGAATTCCGGCCTGAGGTGATGGTCACCGCCTTCGCCTTGGATCGGCTCGGCGATGAAACAGGCTATATCGTCGGGGTTGTCGGAAAACGCTCGGCGCGCTTGCTCGAGAGCTTGCCTCTCCGCAGCTTCGACATCGCGACCGTCTGCGAGATACGGCGAGTCGATCCGGGGCCAGTCGAACTTGGGGAATCTCGCGACCTTGCCCGGTTCGGTATTGGTGAGCGACATCGTGTATCCGCTACGACCGTGGAAGGCCTCGGTCAAATGCAGGACCTTCGTCCCCAGATCGCTTGACAATCTACGGCTTTCGTTCAACCGACTCTTCCAGTCGAAGGCAACCTTGAGCGCATTTTCCACCGCAAGTGCCCCGCCGTCCACGAAGAACAAGTGTGGGAGCGCCGAATCGCCCAGGACCCGAGCGAAAGCCGCAACGAAGCGCGCCATAGGCTCGGTGTAGATGTCGGAATTACTCGGCTTGTTGGAGGCGACAACGGCCAATTCCTGCTGGAATTCCTCGTCGTCGGCGATCGCCGGGTGATTCATCCCCAGGGCGGAAGAGCCGAAGAAACCGAACATGTCCAGAAACTCGGTGCCGTCTCGCAGGTCGCGGAGATACGAACCCTGCGACCTTTGCACATCGAGAATCAGATCGAATCCGTCGACGAGAATGCTGGCCTTCAGCACCTCGTAGACCGGAAAGAGCGCACTGTCACCGAAGTCTCGCATCGCAGTACTCATACTGCGAAGATTATGTCAATTTTACGAAAGTGTCGACAGGAAGCCGTAAAAGTTACGGAACACCCCTCATTCGTCGTAAAAAGTTTGTAGGATGATGGTGCTTCGCGTGTTGACGTTGGCTGCCGTACGGATCTCCTGCAGCAATCGTTCCAACGCGCGAGGTGACGCCACCCGGACCAGGAGGACGTAGCTTTCGCTCCCGGCCACGGAGTGACACGAGACGACGGCCGGTAGATGACGCAAGCGAGCAGGCGCATCGTCGGGCTGCGAAGGATCGAGAGGAGTGATGGCGACAAATGCGGACAGATTATGACCGAGTGCCTCCGGATCGATCTTCGCCGAGTAGCCACGGATCACCTTGCGAGACTCCAATCGACGCACTCTCGACTGGACTGCAGAGATCGAGAGTCCTGCCTTCTCAGCAAGACTCGCGAGAGTGGCACGGCCGTCCAAGACCAATTCACGCATCAAAAGTCGATCGGTTTCGTCGACCGGAACCCCGGCAGCGTCACTGGTTTCTGTTTCTCGCACCTGCGCAGGCTAACGCAATCGGACATTCGTATGGTTGAAACCTGGGAGCTACGTGCACGGTTCGCAGCGGCCCTCGCCAAGATGTATGGCGACGAGGTCCCTGCTTACAACACCTTGGTAGATGTAACGATGCAGGTGAACCGTGATTTTGCCGCCGAACATCCGGATTCGGCGGAGCGCCTGGGCAGCCTGGCGAGAGTCAGCGCCGAGCGTCACGGCGCCATCAGACTGGGGACTCTCGACGAACTACGTGACGTAGCCACCGTCTTCGGCGGATTCGGTATGTTTCCGGTCGGCTACTACGACCTCCGGCTCACCGACTCCCCCATTCCCGTTGTCTCGACGGCGTTTCGCCCCACCGAACCTGCCGAACTCGCCCGGAACCCGTTCCGTGTTTTCACTTCGGTACTGACCGGCTCCGATTCCAGGTTCTTCGACACCGACCTCGCGCGTCGGATCACCGGGTTCCTGCGTCGCCGCACCCTGTTCTCTCCAGAACTTCTGCAGTGGGCACGGCAAGCGAACCGCGAGCGCGGCCTACCGGAGCCCGAGGCGACACAATTCGTCGAAGCGGCGACCTCGGCGTTTCGGCTCGGCACCGATCCCATCGACGCCGGTTGGTATCGCGAACTTGCCGCGATCTCACCTGTTGCCGCAGACATCGCCGGCCAGGGCTCGACACATGTCAACCACCTCACCCCGCGAGTGCTCGACATCGACGAGTTGTACCGCCGAATGACCGAGCGCGGCATCACCATGATCGACCGCATCCAAGGCCCACCGAGATGGAATGGACCGCCACTGCTTCTGCGGCAGACGTCGTTTCGCGCACTCGCCGAAGACAGACGTTTTCGGCGGCCGGACGGATCGGTCACCACAGAACCTGTCCGCGTCAGATTCGGCGAGGTCGAGGCACGCGGAATCGCGTTGACCCCCAGCGGGCGTGCAATCTACGACCGACTGATCGCAAAGCCCGCGGACGCCGACTGGGACAGCGAATTTCCGCACACCGAGGACGGACTCGACGACGCGGGGTTGGCGTACTTCACGTTCCGAAACGAAGGAACTGTTGTCGTCCGCGACCCGATCGTCTACGAGGACTTCCTACCGGCGTCCGCGGCCGGGATCTTCGCGTCCAATCTCGATTCCGTGACCGGATTCGTTTCCGATGCGCCCGGCGCCGAATACGGGCAGGATCGATTGGAGGGCGCCCTCGACCGCACCATCGAAGATCCGTTCGAGCTGTACCGCGCACAACAAGAGGCATCACGTGCCCTGCTTTCTCCCGCCAACAACCACTCCCGCCTACAAACACTCCCGCCTTCAAACACAGAGGACTCCCCGTGAACCTGCCTGATCCTTCGAGCCTCGCCGATCGCGCCGAGAGAGCCCTCGCTGCCTGTGGCGTCGAGTGGCCCGCCGGTGATCTGAGCGCACACACGCCGATCACCGGCACACAGCTGCGTACGGTCCGGCAGCACTCCGGCCGAGAGGTCGACGACGCCGTCGAGGCGGCTCATCGAGCGTTCCTCACCTGGCGCACCGTCCCCGCTCCGGCGCGCGGCGCGGTGGTGCGGCGGCTGGGCAGCCTACTTACCGAGCACAAGGAGGATCTCGCGGAGATCGTGACGCTGGAGGCAGGCAAGGTCACCTCGGAAGCTCTAGGCGAGGTACAGGAGATGATCGACATCTGCGAGTTCGCGGTCGGTCTCTCCAGGCAGCTCTACGGGCGCACCATGCCGTCCGAACGTCCCGGCCACCGGTTGTCGGAAACGTGGCACCCGCTCGGCGTTGTCGGGGTCATCTCTGCGTTCAACTTTCCGGTAGCGGTGTGGTCGTGGAATACCGCCATTGCTCTGGTCTGCGGCGACTCCGTCGTCTGGAAGCCTTCGGAAACCACTCCGTTGACCGCTCTGGCATGTCATGCGCTCCTGCGGCGTGCGCTCGCGGATTGTGAAGCACCGATCGACGTGCACCAGTTGGTCGTCGGCGGACGTGACGTCGGTGAGGCGCTGGTGGACAACCCACTCGTGGCCTTGGTCAGCGCCACGGGTTCTGTGCGGATGGGCCGCGCCGTGGCTCCGCGGGTCGCCGCGCGCTTCGGACGAAGTCTTCTGGAGTTGGGTGGGAACAACGCCGCAGTCGTCACGCCGTCGGCGGATCTCGAGCTTGCCGTGCGCGGAATTGTCTTCTCCGCCGCGGGAACTGCCGGGCAGCGCTGCACCTCACTGCGCCGACTCATCGTTCACGAGTCGATCGCCGACAACGTCGTCGATCGCATTGCGTCCGCGTACGCGCAACTCCAGGTCGGTAGTCCCTTCGATTCCGGTGTTCTGGTCGGACCGCTGATCAACGAAGCCGCGTACGAGGCAATGCAGAAGTCCCTCTCGGCCGCGCGCGGCGACGGCGGAACCGTGGTGTGTGGCGGTGATCGCGTCGGCGAATCCGGGTTCTACGTGACACCTGCTCTCGTTCGCATGCCCGCACAGACCGAGGTGGTACGGGCGGAAACATTTGCACCCATCCTCTATGTCTTGACCTACACCGACTTCGACGACGCTATTGCGCTGCACAACGGTGTACCTCAAGGACTTTCATCCTCGATCTTCACACTCGATCAGCGAGAAGCAGAGCGCTTCCTCGCCGCCGACGGCTCCGATTGCGGCATCGCGAACGTGAACATCGGAACGTCCGGTGCGGAGATCGGCGGCGCATTCGGCGGCGAGAAGGAGACGGGCGGCGGACGCGAATCGGGTTCGGATTCATGGAAGGCCTACATGCGCCGAGCCACCAATACCGTCAACTACTCGGACCAGTTGCCGCTGGCTCAAGGCGTCGAGTTCGGCTGAACGCGTTCTGGGCAAAATCGGCGATCGCTTCGATCAACTCCGGGAGCGTCGACAACTGCGGGGCGTGGTCGGTGTCCAGGCTGACCACCTGGGCACCGGGAACAAGTTTTTGCATGGCACGTTGAGCTTCGATCGGCACGGTTCGATCGAGCGTGCATTCGACATACAAACGCGGGACGGTTCCGAATCGTTCTTCCGTCCAGACGGGTGCCATCAGGCGGGCCGACTCCAGTTGTGGAACGAGCATGCGGGCGGCGAAGATCGCATCAGCCACCGGCGCTTCGTGGAAGAACACAGCGGCACCGGCTTCGGGCGGAACCACCGTCGCATTCCCGTCGTCCACGGGGACCAACCAACGTGAGATCCCGACCGGACTTGCCAGACCGACTTCGATGCAGAGCATCCCGAAGTCCATCTGCGATGGAAGCATCATCCCCGCGACGTAAACAAGACCCGCTACCCGCGAAGGCAGTAACTCAGCCACCTGCGAGGCCACGATGCCTCCGCCGGAGTGACCGACGAGGGTGCACTGCCCGTCCAGGGACTCGACGACTGCCACAACATGTTCGGCAACTACGTCGAGATCGATCACGTCGTCGGGGTTCCAACTTCCCGAGCCTGGAAGCTCCACCACAACGGGATTGAAGCCGGCCGATGTCAGTGGGCCACACACACGATCCCAGACCCAACCGCCGGCCCACGCTCCGTGGATGAGGACGATGTTCCGTGCACTCACTGCTTGATCTCGAGCTCTGCAGCCGAAAGTACCCGAGCCGCCTCACGACCTGCGGCGGCGTTGGACTTTCCCTGCCTCGACCCGGCCAATTTGGCCTTGATGTGATCGCGAACGGTAATGGATTCGTACTCCAAGCCGGAGTCGTCCTGAAAACTCGGCAGAGTCGCAATCACCGCGTCGACGTTTCCGTCGTGGAAGAAGGCCGCCGATCGCCGACGCTTGATGGTGCCGTTCACCACCGGAGGCGCAACTCGGTGCAGCGTGGACATCCACCTGTCGTTGGTCAGTCGCGCGGTGAGATCCCCGAGATTGACCAGTAGCGCGCCGTCGACCGGCCAGACATCGTGCCAGCGTCGGTCGCTCCCGAGTACTTGCAAACCTTCGACCTGATCCGCCCACAGCACGGTGACCAGCCCGAAATCGGTATGTTCGCCCATACCCTTCAACTCACCGTCCAATGTCACCGTCCCTTCGGGTAATGCGTAGTTGTTCATCCGCAGTACGTCGATGGAATGATCGGTGATCGACTCGAAGAATCCTGGGGTCAGACCGAGCGCATCTTCGAAAATGGTGGTCAGTGTGCGTGCCACCCGCTCGCCATGGGCATAGTAATTCTCCACTCGTTCCGTGAAACCTGGCACTGCGGGCCACAGATTGATTCCGTAATCATCCTCCGACAGTTCGAGTTCGGTGAATGATCTGGCTTCGGTTCCGACGTTGAAGGCCTCGAAGAAGTCATTCATCCGAGTCGCGGATTCGACGCCGAGGCTCAAGCTCAGCGACTCGCTCTTGGGCGGGCTGTACCCACGATTCGCGCCCTCGATTCGGTAGCCCGACTTCGTCTCCATCGGCAGTCCGAAGAAGTCGTCCATGGCTTCGGCGAGGCCGGAAGAAACATCGGTCGGAACACCGTGGCCCCGAATCTGGATGAAACCGACAGTCCGACAGGCATGGTCGACTTCGGCGGCCACTCGCGCCTTGTCCTGGTCGGCACCACCGAGCACGTAGGGCGAGATGTCGATGACGGGAACTTCGAAGGGATCAGACTGGGACTGTGACACTGGCGTCTCCTGCAGAGCTGGTGGCGGGTTCAGATTTTGCAGTGGCATGGAGGCTCTCTCGCGATCGCCTCGCGAGTTCACCGAGTCGGGTGTGATTGAACAGCAGATTGAGTGAAAAGGCAGAGGCCGCAGCCAAGGTGATGCCGCTACCGAGGAGGATCTGAGCCGAGGAGGGGAATCGCTCGAACATCCCCTCCGCAAATTCCGGCAGAATACCGATTCCGACGGATACAGCAGCGATCGTGGTGTTGATCGGGTCACTGAGATCGACCTTGCGCAGTGTGTTGATTCCGACCACGGCGACAGTGGAGAACAAGATGATTCCGACGCCGCCGACCACCGGATCAGGCAGGGCTGCAACTACTTCACCCATTCGCGGGATGAGGCCGAGGACGATCAGAATGGCACCGCTGGTAGCGGTCACGTACCGGCTGTACACCCGGGTCGTGGCAACGGCGCCGACATTCTGCGAGAAAACGGTGTCGACAAAGGCATTGAAGATTCCGCCCAGAACTCCCGACATGCCGTCGGCCACCAGCCCGCGTGCGAGATCTGCTTTTTTCAAAGGCTTTCCGGTGATCTCGCTGACCGCCAGCATGCTCGCCGTCGATTCTGCGAAGACGACTGCCATGACGATACTCATCGCCACCACGGCGGTGACGGGAAACTCCGGAGCGCCGAAGTGGAACGGCATCGGGAAGCCCACCCAGGCCGAGCCGCCGACGCCACTCAGATCGATCAGACCCATCGGGATGGCGATCACGGTACCGATCACCAGTGCCATCAGTACACCGAGTTGCGTCCACATCCCGCGACCGAGGCAGATGAACGCCACCGCGACCACAACGACTGCGGCAGCCAGCGCCAGATTCTTCGGATCGGCGAACGACGGGGAGGTCGGGTCGTTTCCGACGATCAGTCCTCCCGCGACACCGATCAACGAGATGCCGATGACTGTGAGGACGACGCCGGTGACCAGGGGTGGGAAGTATCGGACGATTTTGGCGAACGGGACGGCCAACGCTATGCCGACCACGCCACCGACCAGCATGGACCCGTACACGGCCTGCAGGCCGTACTCCTTGGCGATCAGAATCATCGGCGTCAGCCCGGCGAACGTCGCACCGCAGACGATCGGCAGGCGGACACCGGCAACCTTGCCGACGCCCAGGCTCTGAATGATCGTGATGATGCCTGCAACGAGCAAGTCCGCACTGATCAGCATCGCGACCGTGCTGCGGTCCAGCCCGACTGCGGCACCGAATACCAGCGGAACCGTGATGCAACCGGTGTACATGATGAGGACGTGCTGAAGAGCAAAAGCAGACTGGCGGGCAATGGGGAGCCGCTGGTCGACTGGATGGATGGCCATGCGCCGATCTCCGTCCGAAGCTGGAAGTGTTTCGTGTACGGGACTATTCAGCACGTCGATAATTTCTTACCGTGGTCGAATTTGTTTCGTCTGTGTAATCAAAACTTTCACCAGAGCACTGCTATCTTCGGCACATGGACGACGACCAGAGAGCGATAGCGACCGCAATCGGGGCAGCCGTGCGGACAGCGAGAAAAGAAGCCGGTTTGACGTTGCGTGAGGTTGCCGTGAAGTCAGGGTTGTCGCAGCCATTCCTGAGCCAAACCGAAAACGGGCACGCAGTACCCAGCGTCATGAACCTTCATCGCCTCGCGCAATCTCTCGGCACCACGGCGCACTCACTCTTGGCACAGGGCGAGCGAACCCCGTCCAGCCTCGTCCGCGCCGGCGAGGGGCGAACCTTCGAACTGGCACACGATTCGGTGATCCGATTCTGCTCGACCGGTTCACGGACCATGGAACCCAACGAGATCACGGCAGCACCTCACTCCGAGGCAGGTGAGCACACCGAGCATGCCGGCGAAGAATTCATTCATGTTCTCGAAGGATCTGTCGAGGTCGAGGTCGGGCTGGACGAGCATCACGTTCTTCATGTCGGCGATACCCTCCTCTACACCTCGACCATCCCGCATCGGTGGTTCAATCGCACCGCTGCAGTTGCGAGATTCCTCATCGTGAGTTCACCGCCGTCCTTCTAGATACGCCACCGCTGCAGTTCCACACCACAACCCCGGCTCACGGCTTACCCTGACAGCGTGACCAAGTGGCCGGAACTTGCGCGTGAGATCGCCGATACCGTTCTGTTTCCCGTCGCCGACAGCGTCGACGCCGACGGAGAAATCCCCAGCAGCCATTTCGACGCGCTCGCCGCCGACGGCTTCTACGGCATCGCCGCCCTCGGTGAGGGTGGCCCCAGCAGCGAAGAACTGGTCGAGGTCCTCGAAACCTTGTGCGGCGGTTGCCTCGCGACGACGTTCACCTGGATGCAGCATCACGGCGTCGTCGGAGCCCTGGCAGCGAGTACCAATACGTCTCTGCGCGAACAATACTGGGACGGTCTGGTTTCCGGCACGATTCGCGGTGGGGTTGCCTATGCCGGCGCCATCCCCCGCCCACCGCTCCTGTGGGCGAAGCGGGTGAACGACGGCTACGTCCTCGACGGGATCGCACCCTTCGTCACCGGTTGGGGCATCGTCGATGTTCTCTTGGTGTCGGCGCGCGACGAGTTCGACAATTCCATCGTTCATTCCGTCGTACCGGTGGGCGAGGCCCCGGGTCTGACGATCGAGGAGCTTCCACTGATCGCGGCGCGCGGGAGCAACACCGTCCGAATCGTGTTCGACGCTTTCGAAATTCCCGATACCGACGTCTGTGCTGTCGTCAGCGACGAACAGTTCCAGAGCACCCAACTCCCCGGCTTGTGGCTCAATGGCGCGATGGCCATGGGCATCACCCGCCGCGCCGTGACCGAACTCGCGGATCTGGGAGTCGACGCCGACGCGTTCGAAGAACAAGCCGCCCGGGCGCGCGCCGATCTCGATGCAGCACTGCGCGGCGGCGGCGACATGTCGGCCGCACGCGCCCGCGCATCGGAACTTGCGATACGAGCATCGGCCGCGCTCGTCACTGCGACCGGAAGCCGCGCCCTCGTCGGCAGCAACACCCCCGAGCGGCTCATGCGAGAAGCCACCTTCACTCTTGTCGCGGCTGGTCGACCGGAGATCAAGACAGCTCTCGTGGAACGACTCAGCGGATACTGAGTCTGCACGGTTGCACTCGATTACGCTGGGGCTCATGACCAGTGGAGAACCAGTACTCATCCCGGCCGGAACCGTGTTCACGCCGGAGGACCTGACGTTCTATGCCGATCGCGACTCCCGCAGTCTCGACGACGCCATCGCCGAAGCCGACCTTCTTGTCAGTTGCCCACACTCGGGTTCCGCGATTCCAGCAGAACTCTCACGTTTTCTCGCACCCGAGTTCACACAGCGGCTGCAATTCGACTTCACCGACATGTCCACCAGTCCCATCGTGCGCCGTTGGGCCGAAATAGATTCGCGCATCGTGTACGTGGAGAATCCGCACCCTCGCATGATTCGCGATCCCAACCGTGCGAAGCCCGAAAACCTGGAAGCGTCACTGCGCGAAGCCTTCGCCCGCGTCCACAAGGCCGGTGCAGGCAACAAAGCAGACCTCACCGGCGTCGACGCAGTTCGCCCTGTCACGTTCTCGTTCTACCCCCTGTTGCTCGAGCCGACCGACGACGCGGGCTGGAAGAACCTCGCCGAGACCTTCACCGAGACAGCCGAACACGGTTTGGGTGTCTACGAAAGAACTCGCGACGCACTGATCGAAGGCATGGTGGAGAAGAGCTTCGAACTCGGTCGATCGTTCACGACGTTGTCGTTCCACGACACGATGAACCACACCACCCGGCGGGACGGCGCCGTCAATGTCGAACGGCCGGAAGCAGATCGACTCCCCGACGTCGTCGCACTCTCCAATCGTGGCGACCACCACGGCAATCGACGCGGCGACAATCCCGTGACGATGGATCCGGAGCTCATTCGCACACTTGCGGTCTCACATCGCAAGGGATTTCAGGTCGACGATCCAGATGCCGTCGCTCTCAATCAGCCGTACCTCGGCAGTTTCGAAATCATCCGAGCCGGAGCCAGATTCGCCGAATTGAGCGCCCGCGCCGCCGAAGCCGGGATCACGTTGAGTGCGGTTCAGGCCGAATTCAAACGAGAATTCCTACTGGGGAACGAACTGGCCGCATACATCATGAAACCCGGCCTCGACTGGCCTACACCCGACGCCGAACGGGTGGACCAGCTCGCCCACGCGTGCAAGGCGAGCTGGGACCACTACCGCAACAGCTGACTCAGCGATATCACTCAGGCTGACTCAGCGGTATCACTCAACCGAGCACCACTCCGAACACCGCGCCGGCCGCAATCGTCGTGACGGCCAAGATGATGGTCGGCAGGAAGAACGAGTGGTCGACGAGCTTGGAGCCGAGCTTCGTGCTGCCCGAGAGGTCGAAGTTCGCAGCTGCGATCTGCGAACCGTTTGTCGGCAACAGATAGACACCGGCAAACGCTCCGGCCCACATGCCGCTCACCAGGCCGGGTGCAATCCCGGCAGCGAGACCGATCGGCACGATGGTCCTCGTCGCGGTCGACTGGCTGGTCGTCAGGACACAGACCAGGAAGACACCGAGCGCGAAGATCCATGGCGCGGCGTTGACCCAGTCGCCGACGGTGCTCGTGATCAGCTCCGAATGTGCACTGATGAACGTGTCCGTCAGCCATGCCAGACCGAACAGCGCGATGGCCGAGACCATGCCGGCACGGAACACCGTCGACGAGGGCACGTCGGCAACGTTCGGGCGGCACACCAGCAGGATCAACGTACCCACGACGAACATCAGCATTTCGATGATCGGTGTCATCCCCATCGGGGAACCGTCGGCGGCTTCGGGGCGAATTCCCTTGAACAGGCCGAAGATCACGATGGCCAGAACGCCGGCCAGGAAGATCAGTGCCGCGTTTCGTCCGGTCTTCGTCGAGACGAGTTCGGTCTTGGACGCTGCACCAGGTCCGGCCAATTCGCCCGACTTCATCTTCGCCTGTATGTCCGGGTCGTCGTCGAGATCCTTACCGAGCCTGTTGACCGCGATGGAGGAGAGGACGATGCCGACGACAGCGGCCGGGAAGGTGATCTTGATGATGTCGATGAGTTCGAAATCGTAAGGCGGCACGTCGGTCAGCGTGACCATCGCCGCCATCGCCGCGGACACCGGACTACACGCCAGCGCCACACCGGTCGAGACAACCGACAGCGACAGCGGCCGTGACGGCCGCACACCGTTCTTGTACGAGACGTCGTAGATGACGGGGAGCAGCGGGTAGAGGATGTTGGACGTACCGGCACCGACCGAGAACAGGAATGACACCAACGGCGCGATCAGCGTGATCTGTTTCGGGCGAGATTCGATCAACTTGGCCGCGATGGTGACCATCCAGTCGATACCACCGGCCGCCTGCATCATCGACGACGCGAGGACAACGGACAGGACGATGAGGAGAGCGTCGACCGGCGGACTGCCGACGTCCTCTCCGAAGACGAACACGAGGACGGCAACACCTGCGCCGCCCCACAGACCGAGAGCGACACCGCTCGATCTGGTACCCATGACAATCGCCCCGAGCACTACCGCCAGCTCGAGGACAATCTTGACTGCTTCCATCAGGCACTCGCCTTCTCGATAACAAGAGAATCGCTATAACAGGGCAAATAGTATGCTCTGCACTTCGGCTGCGGGCACGAACACGCTGTCGGTGGGAAGGGGCAATATGGTGGTCGTGACCAATGTCCTCGGTAGGTTCTCGCCCGCCACACGCGAGTGGTTCGGTGGCGCGTTCAGCGCTCCGACTGCTGCGCAGCTCGGTGCCTGGGAATCCATCGCAAGTGGCTCTCACACACTTGTCGTCGCACCAACCGGCTCCGGCAAGACATTGTCGGCGTTCCTGTGGGCTCTCGATCAACTCGCCGCGAAGGACGAAGGCGAACGCGCCACCAAAGTCCTCTACATTTCGCCACTCAAAGCGCTGGGCGTGGACGTCGAACGGAACCTTCGCGCGCCGCTGGTCGGCATCACACAGACTGCGAAACGTCTGGGCCTCACCCCGCCCGAGATCACCGTCGGTGTTCGTTCCGGCGATACGTCACAGGCCGATCGGCGCTCGTTGATCAAGCGTCCTCCGGACATCCTGATCACGACGCCGGAGTCGTTGTTCCTCATGCTCACCTCCGCTGCCCGGGAAACACTGGTCGGCGTCGACACCGTGATCGTCGACGAGGTTCACGCGGTGGCGGGTACCAAGCGCGGCTCGCACCTTGCGCTCTCTCTGGAACGTCTGGACGGCTTGCTCGAGCGTCCGGCGCAACGCATCGGATTGTCGGCCACTGTCCGTCCCCACGAGGAGATCGGGCGGTTCCTCGCCGGTTCGGCACCGATCCGAATCGTGGCACCGCCTGCCGCCAAGACCTTCGACCTCACGGTCCGTGTCCCCGTCGAGGACATGACCGAATTGGGTATCGCGACGCCCGCCGACGGTTCCGAATCTCCCACCCCGCAAGCCGGTTCGATCTGGCCACACGTCGAGGAACAGATCGTCGACCTCGTGCTCGATCACCGATCGTCCATCGTGTTCGCCAACTCTCGTCGCCTCGCCGAACGATTGACGGCCAGGCTCAACGAGATTCATGCAGAACGCATCGGTCTGGCCGTCGAGAAGACACCTCGCCCGCCCGCGCAGATCGGAGCTCCCACCGAGGTCAACTACGGCGCAGAACCCCTCCTTGCTCGCGCCCACCACGGATCGGTCAGCAAAGACCAGCGAGCCCTCATCGAAGACGATCTCAAATCGGGTCGATTGCGATGCGTCGTCGCCACCAGCAGTCTCGAACTCGGAATCGACATGGGCGCCGTCGACTTGGTCATCCAGGTGGAGGCGCCACCTTCGGTAGCCAGCGGCCTGCAACGTGTCGGTCGCGCCGGCCACCAGGTCGGCGAGATCTCACGAGGCGTCGTCTTCCCCAAACATCGCACCGACCTGATTCACTGCGCGGTGACGGTCGAGCGCATGGTCGAAGGCAAGATCGAGGCGATGGCCGTTCCCGCCAATCCCCTCGACATCCTTGCCCAGCAAACTGTTGCGGCCACTGCACTCGAGCCGATCGACGTCGACGACTGGTTCGAGACGGTGCGCCGAAGCGGTTCCTTTGCAACGCTTCCCCGTTCGGCCTACGAGTCGACTCTGGATCTGCTCGCCGGGCGGTACCCCTCGGACGAGTTCGCCGAATTACGTCCGCGCCTGGTCTGGGATCGCGAGTCCAACACTCTGACGGGCCGCCCGGGTTCGCAGCGCTTGGCAGTCACTTCCGGCGGCGCCATCCCCGACCGCGGCCTCTTCACGGTCTACATGGTCGGTGAGAAAGCATCAAGGGTCGGCGAACTCGACGAAGAAATGGTCTACGAATCCCGGGTCGGCGACGTCTTTGCGCTCGGCGCCACCAGTTGGCGGATCGAGGAGATCACCTTCGATCGGGTTCTGGTCAGCCCCGCCTACGGCATGCCCGGTCGTTTGCCCTTCTGGCACGGCGACGGACTCGGTCGCCCCGCCGAACTCGGACAGGCGTTGGGACAATTCGTTCGAGAGACCGCGCTGGGTAACGAAGCCGACGTCGTCGAGCGTTGTCGCGTGGGCGGGCTCGATCACAACGCCACAACCAATCTGATCCAACTCGTCGGTGAGCAGAAGAATGCCACCGGGCAGGTCCCGTCGGATCGAACATTGGTTGTCGAGCGCTTCCGCGACGAACTCGGCGATTGGCGTCTGGTGCTGCATTCCCCGTACGGCCAACGGGTTCACGCACCGTGGGCCCTCGCCATCGGGGCCCGCTTGCAGGAACGATACGGCGTCGATTCCAGTCCGACGGCCTCCGACGACGGCATCATCATCCGTCTCCCCGACACCGAGAACGAACCTCCCGGCGCCGAACTGTTCACCTTCGACGTCGAGGACATCGAAGATCTGGTCACCCAGGAGGTGGGTGGCTCGGCATTGTTCGCCTCCCGATTCCGCGAATGTGCCGCCCGCGCACTGCTTCTCCCACGCCGCAATCCCGGCAAGCGTGCTCCACTGTGGCAGCAACGTCAGCGGTCGGCGCAACTGCTGGACGTCGCTCGCAAGTTCCCGACATTCCCGATCCTGCTCGAGACCGTGCGTGAGTGCTTGCAGGACGTCTACGACCTGCCGGCACTGAAGGAATTGTTCGGCAAGATCGAACGGCGCCAGATTCGAATAGTCGAAGTGGAGACGCCCTCGCCTTCACCGTTCGCAAGTGCGCTCCTGTTCAACTACGTGGGCGCGTTCATGTACGAGGGCGACAGCCCCCTGGCCGAGCGACGCGCCGCCGCACTGTCGTTGGACTCCACGCTGTTGGCCGAACTCCTCGGCCGCGTCGAACTGCGCGAACTGCTCGACGCCGGAGTGATCGAGCAGGCAGAACGTGAACTGCAACGGCTCGCTCCGGACCGCAAGGCCAAGGACCTCGAGGGCGTCGCCGACCTCCTCCGCATGCTCGGCCCGCTGACCACCGAAGAAGTCACCGAACGCTGTCTCGAAGATCCGGTCTCGTGGCTCGACAAGTTGGTCGCAGACAAACGTGCCCTCCACGTCTCCTATGCGGGCGAGAGCTGGTGGACCGTCGTCGAAGATGCAGCGCGCCTTCGCGATGGACTCGGCGTTCCCCTACCCATCGGGGTTCCGGCCGCGTTCATCGAGCCGGTCGATCAGCCACTCGACGACCTCCTGAGCCGATACGCACGCACCCACGGACCATTCACTCTCACGGATGCGGCTGCACGCTTCGGTATCGGAGTATCCGTCGCGCGTGACGTTCTCGGTCGGCTCGCGCTCGAAAAGCGTGTTCTCGAAGGAGAATTCCGCCCGTCTGCAACTGGGAGCGAATGGTGCGACGCCGAAGTCCTGCGCCGCTTGCGGCGTCGCTCGCTCGCCGCGGCACGGCAAGAGGTCGAGCCGGTCAGTACCGCAACGCTCGGACGTTTCCTTCCCGGTTGGCAGCATGTGGGCGGCACGCTGCGCGGAATCGACGGTGTTGCAACGGTAGTCGATCAACTTGCCGGCGTTCCGATTCCGGCGTCCGCTCTCGAATCGTTGATCCTGCCGAGCCGAGTCGCCGACTACTCCCCCGCGATGTTGGACGAACTCACCTCGACGGGCGAAGTCCTGTGGTCCGGATCCGGAGCAATCTCCGGCAAAGACGGGTGGGTAGTGCTGCACCCCGCCGACCTGGCACCGATCACGCTCAATTCGCCCGCCGACACCGACGTCTCGGAGTTGCAGAAGCGCATCCTCGACCTGCTGTCCGGCGGCGGTGCCTACTTCTTCCGCCAGTTGGTCGACGCGTTGCAAACTACGGAGTCGGCTGCAGGCACGGTCGACAGTGCGGTGACGACGGCACTGTGGGAGTTGGTGTGGCTCGGACACATCGGTAACGACACCGTCGCACCGCTGCGCGCACTTCTCTCGGACACCACCAGAACCACCACAAGTCACCGATCGCCTCGACGTGTTCCTCGTGCCCGTCCGTACCGCGGAATGGCGCGCACTTCAACCCCGGCTCGCACGGGACCGGCAACCGCCTCCGGTCGGTGGTTCCAGCTGCCAGGTATCGAACCTGACCCCACTATCCGGGCGCACGCCACGGCTGATCTGCTGCTCGAACGGTACGGCGTCGTAACCCGCGGTTCTGTGATGAGCG
The DNA here is from genome assembly GCF_003797745.1 of Rhodococcus sp. WS1. Classification (NCBI taxonomy): domain Bacteria; kingdom Bacillati; phylum Actinomycetota; class Actinomycetes; order Mycobacteriales; family Nocardiaceae; genus Rhodococcus; species Rhodococcus sp. WS1. The sequence continues at coordinate 1,120,552 of NZ_RKLZ01000001.1, forward strand.
AGAACGTGCCGGGCGGTTTCGCGTTGATCTACAAGGTACTGAGCACGTTCGAGGACAACGGGCGCGCTCGACGCGGATACTTCGTGGACACCCTGGGCGGCGCTCAATTCTCGACGCCTCCCGTGGTCGACCGCTTGCGCACGTTCGGTGATTCCATCGAGGGGCGCCACACCTCCTCGGCTGCAGTCACTCTCGCGGCGTGCGACCCGGCCAATCCATACGGCGCCGCACTGCCGTGGCCGGCGTCGGGGGGCGAAGAGTCACCCGGACACCGACCCGGACGTAAGGCGGGAGCACTGGTCGTTCTGGTGGAGGGCGAGTTGGTTCTGTTCGTCGAGCGCGGCGGTCGCACCATCCTGACATTCACCGACGACGGCGGAACTTTGCGCCTGGCAGCGCTGTCGCTTGCCCAGAAGGTGACTTCTCGCGCTGTCGACAAGTTGGTAGTGGAGAAGGTCGACGGAGAGACCATCCACGGCAACGATTTTGCTCCCGTCCTGGTCGAAGCCGGCTTCGCGGCCACCCCTCGCGGATTTCGGTTGAGGTCATGAGGATTGAGGTCATGATGGTTGCGATCGTGAAGTGCTGGAGCGGCGACCATGCCTGAGGGCGATACCGTGTGGCGGGCCGCCAACGATTTGCGCGCTGCCCTGGCCGAGAAGGTACTCACCACCTGCGATGTCCGCGTTCCTCGCTATGCCACCGTCGATTTATCGGGACATCGTGTGGATTCCGTCGCCAGCCGCGGAAAGCATCTGCTGATCCGCGTGGGCGAAGCGTCAATTCACACGCATCTGAAGATGGAGGGTCAGTGGCAGATTTATCGCCCCGGCGAGCGCTGGCGCAGACCCGCCCATCAAGCGCGCATAATCTTGGCCACCGAAGACTCTGTAGCAGTGGGCTTTTCACTGGGAGTCACCGAGATCCTCGAACTGGGGCAGGAACAGGAGGCCGTCGGGCACCTCGGACCGGACCTGCTCGGGACCGATTGGGACAGTTCCGTGGCCGTCGAGAATCTTCGCGCTGCAGACTCCGTACCGATCGGAATCGCGCTCCTGGATCAGCGCGTGATGGCCGGACTGGGCAACGTGTACCGCAACGAGATCTGCTTCCTACGAGGCATTCACCCGAAGACGCCGACACACCGCGCCGGGAACCTCGACGCGATTGTGGATCTGTCATTCCGCACCATCAACGTCAACAAGTCGCGTCGCATCCGGGTCACCACCGGTGACACCCGCCCAGGTAGGCAAACGTGGGTGTACGGCAGACGCGGAAAACCTTGCCGCCGATGTGGAACCCGCATCAGAGAAGACACCCTCGGACCGGATCAGCTCACCGAGCGAAATATCTTCTTCTGCCCCGCGTGCCAGCCGTTCACGCCTGGTTAGCGTTGATCAGCAGCCGGACGCAATGGCGCACAAATCGCTCGCGCTCGACGACGATCGAGCCGTCCAGATAACCGATGAACAGTGTGAACAACGCCCCGACCAGCCCGACTGCCACCAGCTGCTTGTCCACCGGATCAGCAATCTCGGACAACTGGTCGTACACCAGGTCCACGAACGCCGGCATCGATTCGATACCGCGTCCGCTCAGCACCGGCTCCGAGAGCGGAGCGATCAGAAGCACTCGCCCCATTGCCGGGTCGTCGACCATCAGCTTGACGAAAGCGTCGACCGCAGCGGTGGCGACTGCCTCGGATGTCGTCTCGGACTCCACTGCCGTCGCGAGCGCCGACTGCGCGCGCTCGGCGACAAACGTGTGGACCGCGACAACGTACTGATCGCGATCGGTGAAGCTCTCGTAGAAGTACCGCTCGGTCAGACCAGCGGCCTTGCAGACCGCTCGCACGTTGACGGCCGGACCGTCGACCGCACCGAGCAGTGTCACTCCGACGTCGAACAACGTCGCCTTTCGAGTGGCCCTGCGTTCTTCGATGCTCACAACTTCCCCACTTCGCCGACACTTGTTCTTCAATGCACCCGGTATTCGATCCTTGACTACCGCTGTTGTCGATCCTAATCTGACAACATGCGTAGTCAACTTGGCGACAGCAGCACCCCGGTTCCCCTCGGTCCGGATTCCCTGACCTGGAAGTATTTCGGCGACTGGCGCGGGATGCTCCAAGGTGTCTGGGCAGGTTCGATGCAAAACATGCACCCTGGTCTCGGCGCCGGGGTCGAGGAGCACTCGCAGTTCTTCGACGAGCGCTGGGAACGGCTGTACCGCTCGCTGTATCCCATTGCCGGCGTCGTCTTCGACGGCGATCGCGCGCAGCAGACAGCCGAAGAAGTCCGTGGCTATCACACACGGATCAAGGGCATCGACAAGCTGGGACGCCGGTACCACGCACTTGATCCCGACACCTTCTACTGGGCGCACGCGACATTCTTCATGGGCACCATCGTCACCGCCGAGAACTTCTCCGGTGGCCTGACCGAGGCCCAGAAACGACAACTCTTCACCGAGCACATTCAGTGGTACCGCCTGTACGGGATGAGCATGCGGCCGGTTCCCGAAACCTGGGAGGCATTTCAGGAGTATTGGGACCACATGTGCCGCAACGTACTCGAAGACAACAAAGCGACCCGCGACGTCTTGGATTTGTCGGGGCTGGGAAAGCCCCCGTACATGACGTGGCTACCCGATCCGTTGTGGCGGCTCACGCGGATTCCCCTCGCCCGCGGATTCGTGTGGCTGACAGTGGGCATGTACGACCAACCGGTTCGCGACCTTCTCGGCTACTCGTGGACCAGTCGCGATCAGAAAATTCACAACGCTGTCGGCCGCACCGTCAACGCCGTCTTCCGCCTGGTGCCGTGGCGATACCGGTATCAACCGCGCGCTCGCGCGGGATGGGACCGAGCCAGCGGCAGAATTCCCGCCGGGGCACCACTGGTCCACACACCGGCGCGCAATCTACCGCCGCTCGAGCAGCGAGATAATCCGATGCACTACAGCCCGAGGGTCTGATCTGCCATGCTCTGAACATGGAGTGGGACCTGCGAACACTGCTGAACCGGCCGATCACGTCTCACGGTGCGCCGCTGGGACAAGAACGTGTGGCGGCGAGAACCACCGCGTACATCTACGGCAACATTCTTGTCCTCGCCGCACTCGTCCCGGTGACGAAATCTCAGGAATCACTGGGCGCCGCGATTGTGGTCGGCACGGCATTGTCGACGTACATCGCCCACACATTTGCCGAGAGCGTCGGCGAGAGCATTCGCAACGACCGCCGTCTCACCACCGCGGAGAGAATCGACTCGCTGCGCGATTCTGTCCCGATCCTCACCTCCGCGGTTGTTCCTGTCGCCATTCTCGCGACGGCGTGGTTCAACTTCCTGGAACCACGGACGGCGCAGTTGATCGCGGAAATCGTCTTGATCCTGCGCATCGGATCCACCAGTTACGTGATCAGCCGTCTTCACGGCGAGAAAGTCAGCACGAACACACATCTGGCAGCCTTCGGCCTCGCTGCCGTCGCCACCCTCATAGTCGGCTTGAAGATAGTGCTCACTCATTGACGAGCCACAAGTGCAAATTGCCAGGCCTGAAGGGGTACTGCCGTTACCCGGCTGAGCAGTCACTCCCACCGAACCAGTGGCCGCCGCTACCGTGGACGACATGAGCATCCCGAGCCTGAAACTGAACAACGGCGTCGACATCCCCGCGCTGGGCTTCGGCGTCTACCAGACCCCGCCGGACGAAACTGTCGCCGCAGTCGAGTCCGCGCTTTCGGTGGGTTATCGCCATATCGATACGGCTGCGGCCTACGGCAACGAGAAGGGTGTCGGCGAGGCGATCCGGCGATCCGGTCTCGATCGCGGTGAGATCTTCGTCGAAACGAAAGTCTGGATCACCGACTACGGATACGACGAGACCTTGCACGCCTTCGACAAGAGCGCAGGCAAACTCGGAGTCGAGCAACTTGACCTCCTCATCCTTCACCAGGCGTTGCCGAGCGAGTTCGAGCGCACCATCGACGCATACAAGGCCCTGGAAACACTTCTCGCAGACGGCAAGGTTCGTGCCATCGGAGTCAGTAACTTCATGCCGGATCACCTCACCCGACTATTGGACGCAACGTCCGTAGTGCCGGCGGTCAACCAGATCGAGGTCCATCCATACTTCAGGCAGTCGACCTTGCTCGAGGCCGACGCCGATCACGGCATTCTGTCTCAGGCATGGTCACCGATCGGCGGAATCACGTTCTATCGCGACGGCTCTCACGGCTCAACCCTCGAGGACGCCACCATCGGTGCTATCGCTTCCTCTCACGGCAAGTCTCCCGCACAGGTGATGCTCCGCTGGCACCTCCAGCAGGGCCGCCAGGTGATCCCCAAGTCGGTGACTCCCTCACGCATTGCGGAGAACTTCGACGTGTTCGACTTCGAACTCACCGCCGAAGAACTCTCCGCAATCGACGCACTCGACACCGGAGTTCGCGGTGGTCCCGAACCCGAGGTCATCACTCGCGAGAAGTTCGGAATCGAGATCCCCGAAGCGTGAAAAACCCAGCAGCTCGCGTGGTCTAGCTGGCGCTCCACCCTCCGTCGATGGTGTACGACGCCCCCGTCACCATCGACGCATCGGTCGATGCCAACCAGCCCACCAGCGATGCCACCTCCGCAGGCTCGACCATCCGTTTGATTGCGCTCTCGGTGAGCATCACCTTTTCGACAACCTCGGATTCACTGATTCCGTGAACCTTTGCCTGGTCGGAGATCTGGGATCGCACCAGTGGCGTCAGGACATAGCCCGGATTGACGCAGTTGCTGGTGACACCGTGTGAGGCGCCTTCGAGCGCAACAACTTTCGACAGTCCTTCGAGTCCGTGCTTAGCCGTGACGTATGCACTCTTGAATGCCGAAGCGCGGAGCCCGTGGACCGAGGAAATGTTCACGATGCGACCGAAACTGTTGCGGTACATGTACGGCAGGGCGGCCCGAGCGAGGAGGAATGGCGCTTCGACCATGAGGCGCTGAATCTTCCGGAAGTCCTCGACGTCGAAATCCTCGATAGGACTGACCCGTTGTATGCCGGCGTTGTTGACGAGTATGTCCGTCTCGAGTGACAGATCCACGAGTTGGTCGGTGTCGAGGAGATCGACGGCCCATGCAGTGCCGTCGATCTCCTCGGCCAGCGACTTCGCGGCGACGTCGTCGAGATCGGCGACGGTCACGTGCGCGCCGCGGGCGGCGAGGAGTCGAGCACACGCCTCGCCGATCCCGCTGGCACCACCGGTGACCAGAGCAGACTTTCCGGTCAGCGTCATACAGACACACCGGCCCGCTCGTCGGCGAGAACACGGGCGTCAGCGGCGTCGACGGACTCGAGCGAGATTCCCTTGGTCTCCCGCGCGAAAATGACTGCAACGATGGTGACCAGGGATGCCAGCAGGAGATAGATCGCGATGGGGACCGAGGAGTCGAACTTGCTCAGCAATCCGGTCGCGATGATCGGAGCCAGTGAACCCGCCACGATGGACGTGACCTGATAACCCAGGGAGACACCGGAGTAGCGCATCCGAGTCGGGAACATCTCGGCCATGATCGCGGGTTGGCCTGCGTACATGAACGCGTGGAACACGAGCCCGATGATGATTGCCGACAAGATGACTGCATTGTGCCCGCTGTTCATCATCGGGAAGGCGAAGAATCCCCATGTTCCGGCGGTGACGGCGCCGATCATGTACACCGGGCGTCGACCGATCGTGTCGGACAGTTTGCCTACCAACGGAATCACTGCGAAGTGCACGGCATGTGCCATCAGCATCCACCAGAGGATGTGCGCCGTGTCCGCATGAACGACGACCTTGAGGTAAGTGATCGAGAAGGTCACCACGAGGTAGTACATGACGTTTTCGGCGAAACGCAGCCCCATCGCGGTCAACACTCCGCGCGGGTAACGCTTGACGACCTCGAAAACGCTGTACGAGGTTGCCTTGACCAGTTCTGCTTCCTTCTGCGCCGCAATGAAAATGGGAGCATCGGTGACCTTGGTCCGAACGTAGTACCCGACCAGAACGATCACCGCGGAGAGCCAGAAGGCAACGCGCCAGCCCCAACTCATGAAGGATTCGTCCGAGAGCGTCGACGTCAGGATCAACAGCACGACCGTCGCCACCAGGTTGCCCATCGGCACGCCGGCCTGAGGCCACGACGACCAGAATCCGCGCGATCGATTCGGGCTGTGCTCGGCGACCAGGAGTACCGCCCCACCCCATTCGCCGCCGACCGCGAATCCTTGGATGAAGCGCAGCGTGACCAGCATTGCCGGCGCCCAGTAGCCGATCTGACCGTAGGTAGGCAGGCATCCCATCAAGAACGTTGCGGCGCCGACCAACAGCAAACTGAACTGCAGCAACTGCTTTCGGCCGAATTTGTCTCCGAAGTATCCGAAGACGATTCCGCCGAGTGGCCGGGCGGCGAATCCGACGGCGTAGGTGATGAAAGCCGCGATGATCGCATCCAGCTCGTTGCCGCCGCCCGGGAAGAAGACCTTGCTGAAGACCAGCGTGGCCGCCGTGCCGTACAGAAAGAACTCGTACCACTCGACCACGGTGCCCGCCATCGAGGCGCCGACCACCTTCTTCAGCCCCGATGGTGGGGCTTGGCTCTCGGGCTTCGGCATGTTGTCGACGCTCATCGTGGACTCCCTCGTCTTCAGTTCGCGATTCGCCTGCTCTTCATGATCAGGAATGTGACCGCTCGCACACTTTTTGTGACTCGATGAGTATCAGTGCAGATTGATGGCGCGACAATGACAAATCTCGCACCATATAGGTGCAAAAATGCAGATATGACTCTCGGACCGAGCCCGGACGACCTACTGGTGCTTCTCGCGGTCGGTCGCACCGGTCGCTTCAACACCGCCGCCGACGACCTCGGCCTCAATCACACCACCATCTCGCGCCGCATTTCCTCGCTCGAGAAGTGTCTCGGCGGCCGTGTCCTGGTTCGCTCGTCCGGCGGCTGGGAGCTGACCGACCTGGGCAGACAAGCCCTCAGCGCGGCCGAGCGCATCGAGGCTGCGGTGAACGAACTGGCGCTCGACTCCACCGGTCAGCAGCAACTCGACGGCGTCGTGCGAGTCTCGGCGACCGACGGATTCAGCGCATACATCGCGGCGCCCGCCGGCGCCGCGGTTCGCAGACGCCATCCCCGCGTCAGCGTCGAGATTGTTGTCGCAACCAGAAAGGCGTCGCAGATACGCTCGGGTCTCGACATCGAGGTTGTGGTCGGCAAGCCTCACGTTCACCGCGCCGAAGCAGTCCATCTGGCCGACTACGCGCTGGGTTTGTACGCGTCCCGAGACTATCTACGTCAGAATGCTGTTCCCGAGAGTGCCGCAGATCTGGCCGATCACTCGCTCGTGTACTTCATCGACTCGATGCTGCAGGTCGACGAACTCGATCTGGCTCGCAAGCTCACGGTTTCCATGCGCGAGGCCGTCACGTCCACCAACGTGTTCGTACACATCGAGGCAACGCGCGCGGGTGCCGGCATCGGCCTTCTCCCCTGTTTCATGGCCGAGCAGCACGACGATTTGATTCGCGTTCTACCGGCTCACATCGAGGTGAGACTTTCCTATTGGTTGGTGGCCCGTTCGGAATCCTTGCGACGCCCGGAGGTCGCAGCGGTGGTGACAGCTCTTCGAGAGACGGTGGATCGCAAGCGATCTCAACTCCTCGGTTCTCCCGGAACGAACGAAGCGCTCAGTCCAGAGTCGAACGATGCTGGACGATGACCTTGCGCGCCAATTCGGCGATCTTGACGTTCATGTTTTGTGAGGTTCGCACCAGAATGTCGAAGGCCTCGTCGTCGGACACACGATGCAGTGCCATCAGCAGACCGACGGCCTGACCGATTTCGCGGCTGCTTGCCAGACCACGTCGCAGCGAGTCGGCATCCTCGCCTCGCGTCAGCGCAGTGACGGCCACGGATGCAAATGACGCCAACATGATCGCGTGGTCGGCAACGGTTTCGGTGAAAGCCCCCGGAGTGTCCGAGAAGAGGTTGAGGGCACCGAACTTCTGACGATCGACCATCAGCCGGAACCCCATCGATCCGCGAATGGGTGTCTCTGCCACTACTTTCCGAGCGAACTCGGGCCACTGATTCGGGGTGCGAAGGTCCGACTCGAGTTGCGGCGCCTCCGTATCGAGGGCGTCGATGCACGGCCCCTCACCGGTGGCACGCTCGAGATCGTCTGCATAATCGGCGATCTCGTCGCTCGCCGCTACGGTGACGTTGGTGTTTCCACGTCGCAGCATCAGACTTGCGTGGTCGCAACCGGGAATCAACTCGACAGCCGCCGAACAGATCGCGGAGTACACCTCGGCGCTGTCTGCCGCGGAGTAGAGGATCTCCGCCAACGCCGCGAACACTGCCTTGGGTTCTGTCAGTGCTTGGTCGCGCTCAGCCATCTCCATACACCTCGGGGTCTACCGTTCATCGAATTCTTCATCGAACGGTACAAACCTTACTTACTCGACCTGATGGGGTCGCCGCCGCTCGCCGATTCCCGCCCGTCCGTCCCCTGGAAAGCCTCCGTAGCTGCGCGGTGATGCAGCGCCGTGACCGTGGTGATCTGCTTGGACACCAGGTCGTTGAGTTCGCGGTACTGCTCCTCGGTCTCCCCGGCCGGAATGTCTCGCAGGACCTCCCACATCGCACTCTTGCCGCACAGCGCGGTCCGCATGATCTCGAGAGTTGCCAACTTCACGAGACGGTTGCGCCAGATTGCGTCGACGTGAACGAGGCGTCTGATCCGATTGACCGTCGCGTCGATCTTGGAGTACCGGGGCAGAGATATGCCCTGGGTGTCCTCGATCAGTTGCAGCAGCTGCTCGATCTCGTACTCGAGCTCACGCGGCAACGAGTCCAGCTCACCGTCGGCCCAGACGCCGTACGAGTCCGAGAGTGACCGCGAGAGTTGCAGCCCCACCATCGCTCCGCACAGGTGAGTGACCAGATAGCCGGTAGCTATGTGTTCCTCAGCAGATCGCGACCGATTACCGAACATTGAGATCCTCCTGGGCGACGCTCGACCGGTCTGTGCTGACACGGGTGGTGGTTCGCCATCCGCCTACCCGCGACAGACCGAGAACAAACGACAGGCGACTCAGACCCGATCCGGCACCACGACGACGGGCTCGAGGATCTCGGCCCGCGACTCCGGCGCTGCGGCGCGTAATGCGTCCGCCGACTCGTCGTCCGGCTGGGTCTGAGACTCGATTTCGGCTTCGACACGCGCTCGGTACGTGTCGACCTCGCGTTCGACGGTGGCGGCATCCCAACCGAGAATCGGGGCAACCAATCCGGCGACCTGCTGTGCGCAGTTGACACCACGATGCGGATATTCGATTGCGATACGCGTACGGCGGGCGAGGATGTCGTCGAGGTGCAGTGCCCCCTCGGCCGCGGCGGCGTACACAGCTTCGACCTGAAGGTAATCGGGCGCGTCCGTGATGGGCTGCAACAACTCCGGTGTCTGCCGGCCGAGTTCGAGGACCTCGGTGATGAGCGAACCGTAGCGGTCGAGCAGGTGCTTGACGCGATACGGATGCAAGCCGTACTGCTCGCCCAGTTGCACGGTCTGGTTGATCAACGCGAAGTATCCGTCGGCGCCGACGAGCGGTACCTTCTCCGTGATCGACGACGCAACCCGCGCCGGAATGTCTTCTGCTGCGACGTCGACGGCGTCTTCCGCCATGACCCGATACGTCGTGTACTTTCCGCCGGCGATGGCGACCAGACCTGGAGCCACACGGGCAACGGCGTGCTCGCGCGAGAGCTTCGACGTCTCGTCGCTTTCACCGGCAAGCAGCGGGCGCAGGCCGGCGTACACACCGTCGATGTCGGCGTGCGTCAACGGCGTGACCAGGACGGAGTTCACGTGGCCGAGGATGTAGTCGATATCTGCTTTGGTTGCCGCCGGATGTGCGAGATCCAGGTTCCAGTCGGTATCAGTGGTGCCGATAATCCAGTGACTGCCCCACGGAATGACGAACAGCACCGACTTCTCGGTACGCAGGATGATGGCGGCTTCACTGACGATGCGATCGCGCGGGACGACGATGTGTACGCCCTTCGACGCTCGCACCCGGAACCGTCCGCGCTGACGTGAGAGCGCTTGGATCTCGTCCGTCCAGACACCGGTCGCATTGATGACGACGTGACCCTTGACCTCGGCGGTACGGCCGTCTTCGCAGTCCCGAACACGAACTCCCGAGACCCGATCCGCTTCCCGCAGAAAGCCGACGACCTGCGTCGACGTTCGGACGACCGGGCCGTAGTGTGCAGCGGTCCGTGCGACGGTCATGGTGTGCCGAGCGTCGTCGACGACGGTGTCGTAGTACTGGATGCCACCGGTCAGCGAACTGCGCTTGAGGCTCGGCGACATGCGTAGTGCGCCCGCCCGCGTCAAGTGCTTCTGGGAGGGGACCGACTTTGCGCCGCCCATTCGGTCGTAGAGGAAGATTCCCGCCGCCATGTACGGGCGCTCCCACACTCGGTGAGCCAGAGGGAACAGGAACTTCAGCGGCTTGACCAGGTGCGGAGCGAGCGTGGTCAGCGAGAGTTCGCGCTCACGCAATGCTTCACGAACGAGGCCGAATTCGAGTTGCTCTAGATAGCGGAGACCGCCGTGGAACATCTTCGACGAGCGACTGGACGTGCCGGATGCGTAGTCACGGGCCTCGACCAACGCAACCTTGAGTCCGCGGGTGGCCGCATCGAGCGCAGCCCCGACACCGACAACACCGCCGCCGACAACGACGACGTCGAATTGCTCGGTCTGAAGCTGTTCCCAAGCAGCTTCACGCTGCTGCGGGCCGAGAAACTGCGCACCTTGCTGCTTACTCAACCCGGTCTCCTGTAAGTCGACGACGAATCCGTTTACAGGCTAGTAGCTTGATCCACATACTGCGACAGCGCACGGATAACTGCGAACGCGCCCGAACATAGGAGCACAGTGAATCAATACATCGCCGCCATCGACCAAGGCACGACGTCGAGCCGCTGCATGATCTTCGATCACGACGGCGCCGTGGTGAGCGTTGCGCAGAAAGAACACGAGCAGATTTTCCCGCGTGCCGGTTGGGTCGAGCACGACCCGGTTGCGCTGTGGATCAACACCCGGGAGGTGGTGGCCGGCGCTCTCGCGAAGGTCGACCTCACGTGGGCCGACATCGCGGCCGTCGGAATCACGAATCAGCGTGAGACGACCGTCGTTTGGGAGCGTTCGACGGGCAAGCCGATCTACAACGCGATCGTGTGGCAGGACACGCGCACGGATCAACTGTGTGTCGAACTGGGCGGCGACGAGGGTCCGGACAAGTACCGAGACAAGACCGGGCTGCCGCTCTCGACCTACTTCGCCGGGCCGAAGATCCGGTGGATTCTCGACAACGTGGACGGCGCGAGAGCCAAAGCGGAGGCCGGAGAATTGTGCTTCGGCACCGTCGACACGTGGATCGTATGGAACCTGACCGACGGTGTTCACGTGACAGATGTCACCAATGCGTCACGCACGATGCTGATGGATCTCGAGACCCTTCAGTGGGACGAATCGATCTGCGCGGACTTCGGAATCCCGATGTCGATGCTCCCGGAAATCCGGAGTTCGTCCGAGGTCTACGGCACCGGCCGTCCTCGCGGCAATCTCGCCGGTGTGCCGGTCGCCGGAATCCTCGGTGACCAGCAGGCAGCCACATTCGGCCAGGCCTGCCTCTCCGAGGGTGAAGCCAAGAACACCTACGGCACCGGCAATTTCATGCTTCTCAACACCGGAACGAAGCCGGTGCACAGCAAGCACGGACTGCTGACGACCGTCTGCTACAAACTCGGCGAAGCCCCTGCCGTCTACGCACTCGAAGGTTCCGTCGCGGTGACCGGCTCCTTGGTCCAGTGGCTTCGGGACAATCTCGGAATCATTCAGAACGCCAAGGACATCGAGCCGCTCGCCGCGAGTGTCGACGACAACGGCGGCGCCTACTTCGTACCCGCGTTCTCCGGACTGTTCGCACCCCGGTGGCGACCGGATGCACGCGGCGTGATCGTCGGCCTGACGCGGTTCGTCAACAAGGGACACCTGGCTCGCGCGGCGCTCGAGGCGACGGCATACCAAACCCGTGAGGTCATCGACGCCATGCGTGCGGATTCGGGAGTCGAACTGTCCGCGCTGAAGGTCGACGGCGGCATGGTGGTCAACGAAACCCTGATGCAGTTCCAGTCGGACATCCTCGGAGTTCCCGTCATCCGCCCGGTGGTCAACGAAACGACAGCACTCGGCGCTGCGTATGCAGCGGGCCTCGCCATCGGTTACTGGGCCGACACCGAAGACATCCGCAACAACTGGGCCGTCGGCCAAACCTGGGAACCGGCGATGGACGAGTCCGAAAGGTCACGGCTGTACGCGGAGTGGAACAAGGCCGTCGAGCGGACGTACAACTGGTCCGAGTAATCACCCCGATCCTTCCATACCGGAAGAGCTGATCATGGTCGCCTATTGATACTCCTGAGGTATCAATAGGCGACTAAGTTGGTATTGGACGTGACCTACACCACTCTGCGAATCTCATTCAGGCGCGCCACGTTTCGGCGCCGCGAATGTTGCAGAGAAAGGTCGCCACGCATGAGTTCACCCACTCGCAGTTCCGAGGAGATCAACGCCAAGGCACGAAGAGCCGGTATCGCTTCATTCATCGGAACCACCATCGAGTGGTACGACTTCTATATCTACGGCACCGCGGCTGCCCTGGTATTCGGCGAGATCTTCTTCTCCGACACGCTGCCGAACGGAGTCGGCACGCTCCTCGCCTTCATCACCCTGTGGGCAGGGTTCCTCGCCAGGCCGATCGGCGGGATCATCTTCGGTCATCTCGGAGACCGGATCGGGCGCAAGAACACTCTGGTCATCACCTTGATGATGATGGGCGTCGCCACTGTCGGGATCGGACTCCTCCCCACCTACGCGCAGGTCGGCATGTGGGCCCCGATCGGTCTGGTCACCCTTCGCGTGATCCAAGGAATTGCGGTCGGTGGTGAGTGGGGTGGCGCGGTACTCATCGCCAGCGAGAACGCGCCGAAGGGCAAGAGCATCCTCTACTCCGCGTTCGCTCAGCAGGGCTCCCCCGCGGGAAATCTGTTGGCAACCATCGCATTCTTCCTGCTGTCCTCGATGCCGACGCCGTCATTCCTTCTCTACGGCTGGCGAATCCCTTTTCTCGTTTCGGCAGGCCTGGTCATCCTCGGCATGATCATTCGCCTGAAACTCGAAGAGTCCGACGAGATGAAGGCCGTTCTCGCCCGCAAGAAGGTCGTCAAACTTCCGCTCGCCGAAGTATTGCGCAAGCATTGGGTGCTGGTTCTCCTCGGCGCCGGCGCACTCCCCCTCGCCCAGGTCACCTATTTCAAGAACACCTTCGCATTGTCCTGGGCTACAAAAGAACTCGGATACGACCGCGGCACATTCCTCGCCGCTATCGCGATCGCACTTGTCGTGCAGTTCATCGTCCAACCGTTCGGGGCCGTTCTGGTTTCCAAGATAGACATGCGGAAGGCCATGTGCCTGATGGTGATACCGGAGTTCGTTCTCATGCCCGCGATGTTCTTTGCCATCAGAACCGGGAACTTCACCATCGCAGTCGTTGCGATGTGTCTCGCCACGATCCCGCACTCGATGTTCTACGGCGCCATCGCCGGCGTTCTCGCTCGCGCCTTCCCTGCGAACATCCGTTACACGGGTCTGTCGACGGCGTATCAACTGTGTTCCCTTGTCGTCGGCGGCGGAACTCCGGTACTGGCGCAGTGGATGCTCAACACGTCAGGCAACATCGTCGGGGTCGCGATCGTGTCCGGACTGTACGCACTTGTCTCGCTGATCTGCACCCTTCTCCTGCTCCGACGTACCGGCTACAACGCAAGCGAACTCTCGACGGCCGAGCAAGCGGATTACGACGAGCTCGAACTCGAGAACGCTCTTGCCGATACTGCAAACTCGCCGAAGTCCGAAGCGGGTGAAATTCCTACCGGTCGGGCAACCGTCTAAGCCAGGGACGGCAGCGCCTGCTCGGACAATTTCAACACTTCGAGAAGAGCAGGTCTGTCGTCTCCATCTCGCCAGGCGATACGCAGTTGAAGGGGAGGAGGTGGATCCATGACGGGAACAAAGACAACATCAGGGTTCACGATGCTTTGGGCCACCGACGAAATAGTCAACGAGCATCCGATTTCCGCGGACACCAGCGCGATCAACGACATCGAATCCGGTGCCGTCTGCACGATTCGAGCCAGGAACCCTGCGTTCTTCGACGCAGTGAGCAGAGACTCCCGCAGAATCGAACCCGGCTCCGCCGGAAGCGTCACCCAATTCTCGGACTCCAATTCGATCAACCGAACCGATTCCCTCGACGCCATCGGATGGTCTTTCGACATGGCAACCAGAAAGTTCTCCTCGGCGATCAATCTCGACGTGATCCCGAGCGGCGGGACGGTCCACCGGACCATCCCGATGTCGAGGCGTCGATCGAGCAACATCAACAACGCCTCGTTCGCGAAAGCGGAACTGTCGAGTACAAATTCGATACCGGGATTCGTCTTTCTCACCAATTTCGCCCACCGCCCGACGAGCAGGTGCGACGAGGTTCCCGCGAAGCCCAGGCGAACGCGACCTGTCGTTCCCTGGCCTGCCGCGGATACCGCGATCTCGGCCATCCGGCACGCGTCCAGAATTTCGCGCGCCGGAAGCAGCAGTGCTTCACCGGCAGCAGTCAACCGCACAGTTCGAGTACTTCGATCGAACAACGGCGAACCAAGCTGTTTCTCGAATTGCCTGATCGTTCGACTCAGCGGCGGTTGCGCAATCCGAAGGCGCTGAGCCGCACGGCCGAAATGTAGCTCCTCAGCCACCGCGAGAAATGCGTTGATCTGATGAATTTCCACCCGACATTGTTGCGCCACACCGGCCGACCATGTCAAGTTTCCGAAACCGACCAAGTGCGCGAGAACGTAAGAAGAGGTACACACGTGGACAAGACGCTCTCGATGAAAGAGGCCATCGGTCGATACGTCGGCGACGGAATGACTGTTGCGTTGGAGGGCTTTTCGCATCTCATTCCATTTGCCGCGGCACACGAGATCATCCGGCAGGGCAGGAAGGACCTCACGCTGTGCCGGATGACGCCGGACATCGTTTCCGACCAACTCGTCGCCGCCGGCTGCGTCCGAAAGCTGGTCGCTTCGTTCTTCGCCAGCGGCTCCGCAGGTTCTCTGTACGAGTTACGCAGACGCATCGAGAACCAGGACCCGCTCCCCCTCGAAGTCGAGGAATACAGCCATTACGGCATGGTGTGCCGGTATCAGGCGGGAGCCGCCAGGCTTCCCTTCTTCCCGCTACGGTCGTACGCCGGTAGTGATCTACCCGCACTCAACCCACAACTGAGACTCGTCGAGGACCCGTACGGCGGCGGGAGCGTCTACGTTGTGCCGCCATTGAATCCGGATGTCACGATCATCGGCGCACAGCGAGCGGACACGTCCGGGAACGCGCAGATCTGGGGCATCGCCGGGGTGCAGCAAGAGGCCGTGTACGCCGCGAAGAAGGCAATCGTCGTTGTCGAAGAACTGGTCGACGACGAGGTCATCAGGTCAGACCCGAGCCGAACTCTGATTCCCTCGCATGCAGTCGACGCGGTTGTCGTCTGCCCGCGCGGCGCACACCCGTCGTACGCGCAGGGATACTACGACCGCGATTGCGGCTTCTACCGACGCTGGACTGAAATCTCCAAAGACCCTTCACGGCTGAGAAATTGGCTCGACGAATGGGTGTACGCACTCGACAGTCACGGCGAGTATCTCGCCAAACTCGGAGCCGACTACTGGTCGGATCTCGAGGTCGGACCAAAACTCTCCACACCAGTCGACTACGGGAGCAGACTATGACCACCACGATCGACACCGGTAGCACCACCTCCACCGAAACGATCGTCGCCGTCGCGGCACGCGAATTGGCGGGTAAGCGCCGGGTCTTCGCCGGAGTTGGACTACCCACGCTCGCAGTCGATCTCGCGCGGCACACGTCGAATCCGGACGTCGAGCTGATCTACGAATCCGGAGTGTGCGGTGCACATCCGTCGGCAATGGCCGAGGGTATCGCGGACTCCGTGGTTGTCTCCGGTGCCGAATCCGTGCTGAGCATGGCCGCGCTCTTCGGTTACGTCCTGCAAGGTGGCAACGTCGACGTCGGATTTCTCGGGGCCGCCCAAATCGATCGAACGGGCAGTCTGAACACAAGTTTCATCGGTGACTGGAAGAACCCGACGGTCAGACTGCCCGGAGCGGGCGGGGCCGTCGAGATCATCGCGAACGCCGCCGAGATCTTCGTCGTGATGCGTCGCCACGACCTCAGTTCCTTTCCGGCCGAGCTCGACTTCTGCACCTCACCCAGCCCCGCCCGCGCCCACGCCAGCGGTAAGGGCATCATGCCGGCAGGTGCAGGAGTGACAAAGGTATTCACCAACCTCGGCGTCCTGACACACCAGGGCCCCGGCGGCGAATTGGAGTTGACCAGCGTCCACGAGGGAATCTCCGTCGATCAAGTCCGAGAGTCGACGGGATGGGACCTCGCCGTCGCCGAGCACGTCACCATCACCACCCCACCATCGAGCACGGAGATCGATCTGCTCCGCAACACTATCGACAAGGTCAGGCTGTACCTGCGGTAACACTCTTCCGGAGCCTGCCGACGGCATCGACCAGCACGGCTTCGGGATACGTCGCGAAACACAATCGAGCGCTTCGACCGAGGTCAGCTTCGACCGCGAAGGCCGAACCTGGGACAAATGCCACGCCATGCTCGAGCGCGGCACCCAGGAGTTCGGTGGTGTCGACGTCGTCGACGAAATCCATCCAACAGAACATCCCGCCGCGGACCTCGGAAAAGCGTGCACGCCCACTCAATTCCGTCTCGGCGGCCGTGACCAACGCCTTCGCTCTGGCGCCGTAACCCTCCCGGAGCTTGTCGAGGTGCGTTTCGAACCATTCGACGTCGGAGAAGAGGTCTGCGGCGATCTGCTGGGTGAGCGAAGACCCGCACAGGTCAGCGCCTTGCTTGATCAGTTCGACCGCCTCGCAGACCTTTCGGTCGCCGTGCAGCCAGCCGACGCGTAGCGCCGGTGCCAACACTTTGGAAGCACTGGACAGCCGAATCACCCTGTCCGACAACGCCGCCAGCGGTGCGGGCGGTTTCTCGCCGAAGTACAGTTCGCCGTACGGGTCGTCCTCGAGAACCCAGAACCCGTATCGGTCCGCCAGCGCCGCCAAGTGCGCTCGCCGCTGCGCCGAAAGCACCGCGCCCCGCGGGTTGTGGAAATTGCTCACGGTGTGCACAACTTTGGGCCGAAGACCGGCGGCGAGTTTCGTCTCGAGCGCGTCGGTGTCCATTCCGTCCTCGTCCAGCTGGACGGGAACGAGACGAGCCTGCGCCGTCCGAAAGACCTGCAGCGCACCGGTATATGCCGGTTCCTCCACGACCACAACGTCACCGGCGTCGAGGAGGACCTGCGCGAGCAGGCTCAAACCTTGCTGAGAACCGTGTGTGATCACAACTTCGGACACGTCGAGTGCCCGCCCGATCTTGGAGGATTCGCGCTCGGCAATCACCTCACGGAGGCGCCGCAGGCCTGACGTCTCGCCGTATTGAACGGACGAGGGGTCACCGAGTGCGTCGTGGGCTGCCTTCGAGATTCGTTCCCGCGGAATGAAATCAGGATCGGGTAGTCCGCCGGCCAAGCTGATGACGTCGGGTCGGGCAGTCAAGGTGAGCAGATCGCGAATTGCAGAACTACGGAGTCCGTCCATACGAGCGGACAGCGCGGCGTGTGTCATGTGAAGCTCCCAGGCACGCAGAATGAAGGTCAGAGGAAAACACCCTGAGCCGTCCTGGGTCAACGGGGCGGGAGAGCGCCGAGATACCGACCCTTGATTCGGTCGGTATCTCGACTATCTCACCAATACTTCAGTATGTGAAACAGACTTCTCACATTGTAAGAAGACTCTGGTCCGTTCTCAGTCCAGGTCGTCGTGACGCATGAGCTGACGAGCTGCCTCGGTGATCGATCCGGTCAGCGACGGGTACACCGAGAACGTCTGAGCCAGGTCGTTGACCGTCAGGTTGTTCTGCACGGCGATCGCAATCGGCAGGATGAGTTCCGAAGCGGTGGGTGCGACCACAACACCGCCGATGACCACGCCGGTAGCCGGGCGGCAGAAGATTTTCACGAAGCCGCGGCGCAAACCGGACATCTTGGCTCGCGGGTTGGTGTTGAGCGGCAACATGACGGTGCGAGCAGGCACCTCTCCGTTGTCGATCGCGGCCTGCGAAACACCCACCGTTGCAATTTCGGGGCGCGTGAAGACGGCCGATGCGACGGTCTTCAACTTGATCGGGCTGACGCCTTCACCGAGTGCGTGGTACATCGCGATACGTCCCTGCATCGCAGCCACCGACGCGAGCGGGAGCAGTCCGGTGCAGTCACCGGCGGCGTAGATACCGGAAACCGTGGTGCGCGAGACCCGGTCGACACGCAGGTATCCACCCTTGTCCAACTCGATGCCGACCCGCTCCAGGCCGAGACCGTTGGTGTTGGGGACGGAACCGACGGTCATCAGAGCGTGGCTTCCTTCGACCGTGCGGCCGTCGGAGAGCTTGACGATGATGCCCTTCTCGGTGCGCTCGACGGCGTCTGCGCGGGCGTGCTTGACGAGGGTGACACCGCGCTCGGCGAGGGCGTCCTCGAGCACGAGCGCCGCATCGGCATCCTCGCCGGGCAGAACACGGTCACGACTGGACACGAGTGTGACCTTGACGCCCATCTCGGTGTATGCGGAGACGAACTCGGCACCGGTGACACCGGAACCGACCACGACCAGGTGCTCGGGCAGCTCGTCCAAGTCGTAGAGCTGACGCCACGTCATGATTCGCTCACCGTCGGGCTCGGCTCCCGGGATGATGCGGGGGCTGGCGCCGGTGGCGATCAACACGACGTCTGCGTCGATGGTCTTCTGCTCGCCGCTTCCGAGCGTCGCGCGAACCTGGTGTGCTGCCATACCGAGGAGCGGATCGGTCAGTTCGGCGGTGCCGGAGAGAACCTCGACGCCGACCGTCTGCAACCGTGCGCGAATGTCCGAGGACTGGGACAACGCGAGACTCTTGACTCGGGAGTGGATCTTCGGCAGTGACACCGAAGCCTGCTCCGGATCCAGAGTGATGCCGAGGTCGGATGCACGACGCATGTCGGTGCGGATTCCGGTGGACGCGATGAACGTCTTCGACGGGACACAGTCGAACAGCACACACGCGCCGCCGACGCCGTCCGAATCGACCAGGGTGACCGTGGCCCCGTGCTGCGCGGCTACCAGTGCCGCCTCGTAGCCGGCGGGTCCGCCACCGATGATCACGATCCGGGTCATGTGTCCTCCAAGTCCTCGCGTGGCCGGCAGGGGTCTCCCGTCGACCAGTGTCACGCTATTCGAGCACCACGTGTCGCGCAGTGCTTGTACCAGATTACTTGCGTCCGGTGGTCCGCTTCGCCACACCCTCGGACCACGGTTTAGGCTTGCGCCCGTGTCGATTTATGCCGCCTACGGTTCCAACATGCATCCCGAGCAGATGTTGTTGCGCTGCCCACACTCGCCCATGTCCGGGACAGGGTGGCTGCGAGGCTGGCGCCTGACCTTCAGCGGCGAGGACCTCGGCTGGGAGGGGGCTCTCGCCACCGTGGTCGAAGACCCCGATTCCAGTGTTTTCGTGGTCCTCTACGACGTCCCGGAAGAGGACGAAGTGAGTCTGGACCGCTGGGAAGGTGCCGAACTCGGTCTGCACCGCAAGATCCGCGTGCGGGTCGACACCGCAGGCGATGCGGTGCTCGCTTGGCTCTACGTCATGGATGCGTACGAAGGCGGACTGCCGTCGGCCCGCTACATCGGCGTGATGGCCGACGCCGCCGAGATTGCCGGAGCGCCGGCCGAGTACGTGCGAGAGTTGCGGACGAGAAACAGCCGCAACGTGGGTCCGGGTAACGGTGTTACCGATTAGATAGCTGTCCTGCTCAAAGCAGCAGGAAATACGCGAGCAGTGCAAGTGCTGCGAGTACCACCACAATCGTCAGGCCGATGAGCACACGCTTGGAACCGCGTGACTCCGATTCGCCTGCGGCAACTGCAGTTTCCGGCTCGACTGTTGCCACCCCGGTTGCAGTTTCAGCCGCCACCTTCTCACGTCCGAGAGTGTCGAACACCTCCGTCACGTCGTGTGAAGGCGGCAAACCGATCGGAACGATCGTGTGCGACGTCGAGGTGAAACCGGCAGCCAGAATTGCGGCTCCCAGCGCGGCCGACTGCTCCGGTCCGGGCCCGAGTTCACATCTGACACCGAGCTTTTCGGCGATTCCGGCCGCTATGGACATCATGGCTGCTTTGTCTGTCGCCGGTTCTCCGTCACCGGTGACGACTACGGCGTCCAGGTTCTCCGGCATCCAACCGAACGCACCTAGTGCCGTCGCGAGGCGTGAACTCGGTGAACTCCCGTCGCCGGCGAAGCCGAATGCGCGGCCGGCGGCGACGCCCGAACGCACCAGCGTGACCGCTGCCCCGGTGTCGTCGACGTGATAGATGCCGATGAGCGTGCCGGCGAGTGCCGCGATTTCCGACTCGAACCACGCCGAGACCGCCTCTGCGTCCGAGACGAGAGTGACCCGCTCGAGGCCCGCATAGACCAGTGAATCCTGCATGAGGGCCGCTGTGGACGAGTCCCAGCGCGACGGGTAGGTCGCGACGATGTCGGGCGCTCCCCCACTTCGACCACCACGATCGGGCAGCGGCTCGCATTCCTGCAATAGGCAGCGAATCGACGTCGCCACCAAATCCTCGGCGCGGTAACGGGTATCGGCCGTTCCGGAGACGCCACTCGGGTCCCCCACACGGCCGACAAAACCTGACCATGATTCCGAGAATTCACGGCCGGCACCCAATTGCTCGGTACCGCCGAGCACGGTCGTTCCGTCCTTGCGTTGATTGAGAATCGTGTCCCTGACCAACACCACCGGATCGGCCGAACCCGGATCGTTGGACGCAACTACAGCCGTCGACACCAATGTGCCGATTCGCACTCCCACACCTATGGACATGCCCGTACCTTCACTCGAACGACACGAAAAACGGTACCCCCGACGGGAACCGGAACTATCCCAGAACCAGGCTCGTCAGAACCTTCACACCGACGCCGAGTGCACGCTCGTCGAGATCGAAAGTGGGTTGGTGGATGTCGAGCTGATCGCCTTCACCCGACCACACGCCGAGCCGCGCCATGGCACCCGGCACGGTTTCGAGGTACCACGAAAAGTCTTCGCCACCACCGGATTGCGGGGTGTCCGCCAAAGCATCTTGTCCGACGGTCGCGATGGCGTCCTCGAACATCCGAGTGGACACCTCGTCGTTGACGACCGGCGGCACTCCGCGACGATAGTTGAGTTGGTAGCGAACTCCGGTGGGCGCGAGCAGTCCGTGGACGATTTCTTCCACGAGCGGTTCGAGCAACTCCCACGTGTCGTGATCGCCGGTACGTACCGTGCCCGTCATCATGCCGGTCTGCGGAATCGCGTTGGGCGCCTGACCTGCACTGACCGCACCCCACACCATCACGGTGCCGGTACGCGGATCGATACGACGGCTGAGCATTCCCGGCAGCCCGGTCACGACTGTGCCGAGTGCGTAGATGAGGTCCGTGGTCAGGTGCGGCCTCGACGTGTGCCCACCCGGAGAGTCGAGAACGACCTCGATCGTGTCTGCAGCAGAGGTGATCGCGCCCAGACGCATTCCGACCTGGCCCGCCTCGAGTCGCGGATCGCAGTGCAGAGCAAAGATTCTGGACACGCCGTCGAGCGCGCCGGCAGCGATGACGTCGAGTGCACCACCAGGCATGACTTCCTCGGCGGGCTGGAAGATCAGCCGAACCCCGACGGGAAGTTCGGGCAGCGTGGCCAGAGCCAATCCGGCGCCGAGCAGGATGGTGGTGTGGGCGTCGTGCCCGCATGCATGAGACACACCGGGGACCGTGGACGAGTACGTCGCCCCGGTCGCCTCCTGCATCGGCAAAGCGTCCATGTCGGCGCGAAGTGCGATTCGCGGCCCCTCAGGTCCGATGTCGCACGTGAGTCCGGTGCCACCGGGAAGGATCTTCGGCGACAGCCCAGCGGCGGTGAGGCGGGTCGCGACGAATTCGGTGGTCGCGTATTCGCGGCGAGCCAACTCCGGGTTGGCATGGATGTGTCGACGCCACGCGACGAGGTCGTCGGTGTGCGCGTGAATCCACGTGTCGATTGCCGCGTTCACCGGCGATCTACCCCTTCCAACAGACGGGTGCGTTGTTCTGGATCGGACGCTACCCGGACAGCAGTGCGGGCCAACGCAATTGCACCGTCGACTACCGCTCGATCTGCGGAGGTGGTGATACACGCGGCCGCGAACTCCGGCTGATGTGTCACTGCCCCCGATGAATCCAAGCCTATGACCGGGTGAATTCCCGGAATCACATTGGTCACATTACCCATATCCGTACTACCCAGTGGACGGGAGCGCTCCCATTCCGCTGCCAGTGGCACCCGCCCGAGGTCGACGATCTGTTCACGATACGCCGCCGCCAGCCACGGATCGGGGGTCAACTCGGTGTAAGTGGGCGATACCGTGCGGATTTCGTGGGTGCATCCGGTGCCGAGTGCGCCCGAGGCGAAGCAGGCGTCGGCACGCTCGGACAGATTGGCCAACGATGCGGCCGTCTCGGCACGCAGGTAGTACAGCAGTTCTGACCGAGCCGGAACGATGTTGGGAGCCGTGCCGCCATCACTGACGATTCCGTGAATCTGTTGCCCTGGCTGGAGGTGCTGGCGCAAAAGTCCGACCGCCACTTGCGCGAGCGTCGCTGCATCAGCGGCATTACGACCGAATTCCGGCGCAGCAGAGGCGTGCGCTTCGCGACCGTGATAGCTGACGGCGATGTCCGCCAGGGCCAGCGAGGTGGCACCGATGATGTCGATCGGTCCTGGATGAACCATCATGGCCGCGCCGACGCCGTCGAATGCACCACGCTCGAGCATCAGAACTTTGCCGCCACCGGTTTCCTCCGCGGGAGTACCGATCACTCGGACGGTGATCCCCAGTTCGTCGGCCACGGTAGCCAACGCGATGCCGGCCCCGACCGCGGCGGCGGCAATGATGTTGTGCCCACAGGCATGACCGATCTCGGGCAGCGCGTCGTACTCAGCGCAGATCGCGATGACCAACTCTCCACTGCCGTAGGTGGCATCGAAGGCCGTCGGCAGATCGACGATCCCGTGAGTGACCGCGAAACCGTGCTGCGCCAGCAGGTCCGACACTTTGGCAGCGCTGCGGAACTCCTCGAAGGCAAGTTCCGGATCGCTGTGAATCGAATGCGACAGCGCAATCAGATCGGCCTCTACGGACCTGACTGCGCTGTCGACATTCTGGTTCACGCGATCATTGTCTCACCCGAAGGAGAAGTTGCTCTTGTCAGTCACCTGAGCGAGGTCCGCAAGCGCATCGCGGTGGATGCCTGCCTTGATTCCCGCCAAGTTCTTGCCGTGAGTCGACGTCAGTGCCGATGCCTTGGCCACTGCTGCGGCGAGTACTCCGTCGCCGTCGACCGTTTCCTGCACGATGCCGGCAGCAAGTGCGTCGGCGCCGCCGAATCGACGCCCCGTCGTCATCGCGTCGACTGCCGTCTGCTTGGGCAGACGACTGTTCAACAGTGCTGACATGCCGACAGTGAACGGCATGTTCAGTCCGACCTCGGGGAGGCAGTAGAAGCCGCGGTCCGCGCGCATGATCTGGAAATCGTGTGAGGACGCGAGCATGGCGCCGGCGCCGAACGCGTGCCCCTGCACGGCCGCGACCGTGGCCATCGGGAAGGTCAACAAACGGCTGTAGATGGTGTGGACCTTGTCCAGGTAGCCGGGCAGACCGTCGAGATTGCCGAAGATCCACGTCGTGTCCAGGCCGTTCGTGTAGAACTTGCCCGTCGCGGTGGTCACCAGGGCTGCGGGCCCCTCGTGCGCTTCGACCTCGTCCAACTTGCTGTGAACAGCGTCGATCCACTCAGGGCCGAAGCGGTTCTCGTTGTCCGTTTCGCCCTCGTTGCCGAGGTACAGGATGAATACGTCGCCGTCGCGTTCGAGATAAGGCATGGATGGGAGAGTAACGCCCGCCAACTCACCCGGCGAACCGACCCGACTCCTCAGTAGGGTTGCTCACATGGGAACGATCGCCGAGGCCGCCGCCGCTGCTCTGTCCGCCATGACTGGCTCTTCGTCACCGTCAGTCGCCATCGTGCTCGGGTCGGGGTGGACCGATGCCGCAGACGTGTTCGGCGACGCCGGTGCGGACGTGACAGCCGAAGTCTCGATGGCGGATCTTCCTGGCTTCGCCCCACCGTCCGCGCTCGGTCACGCGGGCACCATTCGTTCGGTGCGCGTCGGAAACACCGAAGTTCTGCTGCTGCTCGGGCGCGCGCACGCATACGAGGGCCACGATCTCGGTACCGTCGTCCACCCGGTCCGGACAGCCATTGCTGCCGGCGCCGACACGGTCATCCTCACCAATGCGGCCGGCGGTATTCGCGAAAACTACACAGTCGGTCAACCGGTGCTGATCAGTGACCACCTGAACCTGACGGCCCGCTCTCCCCTCGTCGGCGCAGAGTTCGTCGACCTGGTCGACGCCTACTCGCCGGAACTGCGTGCGCTGGCTCGCTCGATCGACCCGGACCTTGCCGAGGGTGTTTACGCCGGGCTTCCCGGTCCTCACTACGAGACTCCGGCCGAGATTCGAATGCTTCGTACACTCGGCGCCGATCTGGTCGGCATGTCGACGGTTCACGAGACCATCGCGGCTCGCGCGCTCGGCGCCCGCGTTCTCGGCATCTCCATGGTCACCAATCTGGCCGCCGGAATCACGGGCGCCCCGCTCGACCATCAGGAAGTGCTGGCGGCAGGCAAAGCATCGGCGGCCCGGATGGGAGTGCTGCTGCGTCAACTGGTCGAGCAGCTGTGACACCACTGAACGTCGCCGAGTGGATCGACGCCGATCCGGACCCAGTTACCCGCGCAGAATTAGCAGCCCTTTCCGAACATGAACTGGCCGAACGCTTTTCCGCACCACTGACGTTCGGCACTGCTGGGCTTCGCGGGCCGGTGCGCGGCGGACCCAACGGCATGAACCTCGCGGTCGTCATCCGGACCACGGCCGGTCTGGCGGCCTGGCTGACAGCTCGCTGCCAGGGCGGGTCCCGGGTTGTGGTCGGCCGCGACGCCCGGCTCGGTTCAGAGGCATTTGCTCTCGCCGCCGCCGAGGTCATGGCAGCGGCCGGGTTCGAGGTGACCCTGCTCCCCCGCCCACTGCCGACACCGCTGGTGGCGTTCGCGGTGCGCAGGCTCGGGGCAGCGGCAGGTATCCAGATCACCGCCTCCCACAATCCTGCCGCCGACAACGGTTACAAGGTGTATCTCTCGGGCGGAGCGCAACTCGTCTCCCCCGCCGATCGTGAAATCGAGAGCGAGATCGCCCGCATCGGTGGTGCCGCCGACGTCGCCCGGGCATCGGTGATTCCGGCCGACGATTCTCTGGTCGAGGAGTACATCGCCCGCATCGCGACCCTCCCGCACGGCGACGCCCGCTCGATCCGGATTGCGTTCACGGCAATGCACGGCGTCGGCGGGGAGACTGCGACAGCGGCTCTGCGAGCAGCAGGGTTCGACGATCTGCACGTCGTGGCGGAGCAGTTCGATCCCGACCCCACGTTTCCGACCGTCGAGTTCCCCAATCCCGAAGAGCCCGGTGCCGCAGACCGCCTGCTCGCCCTTGCCCGAAGTATCGACGCGGATCTGGCGATCGCACTCGACCCGGATGCCGACCGCTGCGCCGTCGGAGTTCGCGACGGTGATCAGTGGCGCATGTTGCGCGGCGACGAAACCGGGGTGCTCCTGGCCGACCACGTACTGCACACGGCGCCCGAAGATTCGTTGGTGGCGACGACGATCGTCTCCTCGACTCTGCTCTCGAAGTTGGCGAAAGCTCGCGGAGCCAGGTTTGCGCAGACACTCACCGGATTCAAGTGGCTCACGCGCGCCGGCGACGGACTCGTCTACGCCTACGAGGAAGCGATCGGGCACTGCGTCGATCCGGATGTGGTGCGGGACAAGGACGGAATCTCAGCTGCCGTCCTTGTGGCCGACTTGGCTGCCACCCTCGCGGGCAGCAACAGAACCCTGTTGGACGTTCTAGCCGACTATGCCGTCGAATTCGGACTGCATCGTGGGGACCAAGTATCCCGCCGCGTCGAGGATTTGAATGACATCGCGGAGATGATGAAACGACTACGCGCCGATCCTCCTGGCCAACTCGCGGGTGAGCCGGTCACGACCGAGGATTTGTCCCTGGTTCGCGGCGGTATGCGCACCGACGCAGTGATATTCGACGGGCCGTCGATCCGCGTGGTTGTTCGGCCGTCCGGAACCGAGCCCAAGCTCAAGTGCTATCTCGAAGTTGTCGTCCCGGTGGCGAACCGCGACGACCTCGCGAAGGCACTAGAGCAGGCGAAGGCCCGGCTGGCCGAACTCCGAACCTTCGCCCTTTCGCTCTAGCGGGGCCCGAACTGCCGATCGCCGGCGTCACCGAGACCGGGGACGATGAAAGCGTTCTCGTCGAGTCCGTCATCAATGCTCGCGATGACCAGACGAACCGGGTGGCCGGACGCTGCCAGCGCGTCGACGCCGGCCGGAGCGGCCACGACGCACACTGCCGTGACATCCGTCGCGCCACGCGCAACCAGCAAGTCGATGGTGTGCACCATCGAGCCACCGGTGGCGAGCATCGGATCGAGCACGAACACCGGGATACCGGACAGATCCGCAGGCAGGGATTCGAGGTACGGAACCGGCTGATGAGTCTCTTCGTCACGTGCCATTCCGACAAAGCCGACGCCGGCCGACGGAATCAGCGCACTCGCCTGTTCGACCATGCCCAGACCGGCCCGCAGCACGGGTACCAACAACGGCGGCTTCGCGAGCCGGATGCCCGTCGTCGCTGCTACCGGGGTGTCGACCGGAAACTCCTCGACCTCCGCGTCACGCATGGCCTCGTAGACCAGCATGTGCGTGAGCCTGCGAAGTGCGGAACGAAAAGTTGCGTTCTCACTGCGTGCATCACGCATTGTCGTCAAGAGGGCCGCCGCGAGCGGATGGTCGACTACGTGCGTTTGCATGACCATCAGAATAGTTCCTCGGGAACCGGAGCACCCCGCGCGGCGTCCAAGAAGGAGTAAGCGCAACGGGGGGAAGACAAGTTGACAAATCTGGATCTGGACACTGAAAGCATCGCGGAGTTCGCCACGCGGTTGGGCACTGTTGCCGACAACGTCGCGCAAGCGCGACAGGACGCGGCGGGTGGCGATCACTTGGCTCTGTCCACTGTGCTGGGGCTGATCGGCGGCGACTTCGTCGATGTCGCGAGCCGAGCACAGCAAGCGCACATCGACGACATCGATCGACTGTCCGCTGTGATCTCCAGCGTCCAGTCAGCCACCCGCGACGCTCACGCCGTCTATCTCGACTCCGAGGAATCGGTACGAACGACTCTCGCTGAAGCCGCACGCTCATGATCGACGTCGACGCACTCGCACGACCGATCATCGATCTGGTCGACATTGTCGGGACTGGCGTCCCCAGCGCAAGTGGACCCGACGTCGGCATCCGAATCGCTACGGACGCCCTCGAGATCGCATACCAATTGGGAAGCGCTGCTCTGAGCGAACTGGCGTCCTCTCAGAGCTCGTCCACGGCACTCACCGCTGCGGTGACCAAAACCGAGCAGACGCAGACGTCGACGCGAAACCTCGCCGATCGTGGGACCGACATCGCCGGCGTCGTGGACGAAGCAACAACGTCCGTGTACGCGGGAATGACCGAACTCGGTGAGATTCTCCAGTCCTTTCTGACACTCGCGATCAAGGCCGGGCCGACGCTGATGACACCGACGGGCCAATTGATGTTGTTGTCGGCCGCGTTGGAGCACCTCGGACGCGCGGTATCGGTTATCGAGCGGGTACGCGGTGAGCTGGCGGGGTCGACCGACAAGATGTCCGCACTCGTCCCGTCCGTCCCGATACCCGATCCCGCACCTGGAGTCTCCGGTTCGGCGGGTGGTTCTGGTTCCGTCGGTGGTTCTGGTTCCGTCGGTGGAGTAGAGGTCGAACTTCCCGACGGCTCGATTGCCACCGCACCGAACGCCGAGGCCGCTGCTGCCGTACGCAACGCGCTTACTCAACAGGGTGTCCCGTACGCCTGGGGAGGCACGACACCCGGAGTCGGTCTGGACTGCAGTGGTCTGACGCAATGGGCGTACGGCCAGGCCGGAGTCGATATTCCGAGGTTGGCTCAGGAACAGGGAATCGGGAACCAGGTCGATCAGAACAATCTGATGCCGGGCGACCTCGCGGTCTGGGACGGCCACGTCGCGATGGTGATTGGCGGCGGCCAGATGATCGAAGCCGGCGACCCAGTCGAAATCAGCGCCATCCGAACCACGAACAGCGGCATGGGCTTTCACGGTTTCTACCGTCCGACGGAATGACAGGAAACATGAACGAGAACATGCGGGAATCACCGCCGATCATCACAGCCGTCTCCGTCAACCGCGCTGGAACCATCGCGGTCCGCGCCACGGAACACGCCATTCCCGTGGACCTGCGGATCAGCCAGGAGGAACTGCGGTACGGCGGGGAACGGTTGGCGCAACAGATACTCACACTGTGCTCGAAAGCAGCAATCGAGGCCGGCGCCCGCCATCGTGTGGAGCTCGAAGAGACCGGAGTCCCGGCAGCGATCCTCGATCGGCTCGGTCTCGCGACCCGAGACGAACTGGCCGATGTCGATGCCGCCGAGGGCCAGATCCTTCCGTCGAGCTGGATGCGTTCGATATGAGCGAGATTGATCGAATCATGGAGCTGGCGAAACACCGGACCGGACTCTTGCAGGACGCCGTCGACGGGGTCGGCGCTCTGCGGGCGGTCGTCTCGAGCGAGGGTGGGATAGTCACGGCGACTGTCGACGGGCTGGGTGCTCTGGTCGACCTACGGATTACCGACGCAATCACCACGATGAATTCTCGCACTGTGGCCGCATTGACTGTCGCAACAATTCACCAGGCAGTTCGACAGTCCAACGACGAACGAGAGCGACTGGTCAGTGAGCTCCGAGTGGCACTGAAACAAACGTGACGAACCCCCGCTATGCCTTTCGCTCTGCGGTGGATAGGCTTCCGCCCATGGCTGGAGACATCGTCCCTATCGAAATCGGACTCACCGACGGAGACCTCGTCACTTTGTGGGCACCCCGCTGGCGCGAGGGCGACGACGAGTGGGAAGCGTTCCTCGGCCATGAGGAAGACCTGTACGGGTTCTCCTCCGTCGCAGAACTCGCGGCCTTCATCCGAACGGACTCCGACAACGACCTGGTCGAGCATCCGGCGTGGGCCGTCGTCTCCGGACTGTCGGCAGCCGAGCTCGAACCGGAAGAGAATTTCACCTTCGACTTCGTCGGCGTGCCGGAACTGGCCGCAGGTGATCCTGAGGCACTGGCGGTCTCGGAACTCGAAGACACCTTGAACATGGCTCGCAACATCGGCGAGGTGTGCGAACTGGACGCGGTCATCCGCTTCTTCAGCGGCCATCCGGTTCTCGGCGCGCTTGCGACCGGCGCCGGCACCTTCGAAGGTCGCGAAGGCCTGGAGCTGTGGGACCAGGTCGGCGCTGCGATCGTCAAGGACTGGGACGCCGTTCTCGACGCCATCGACAAGGTGGTCACCTCCCCGAAGGTCGATGCAGCTGCCGTCGCGGTCGCCGAAGCTGAACTGCTCGCTGCCGCCGAGAACACCGTCGACGCCGACGATGTCGCTGAGGAGGGCGAGGACGAGGAATTCGACGAAGACGACCTCGACGAGGAGGAAGACGAAGTCGAGACCTTCTGGGGCGAGGTCGGTGTCGACCCGATCCGCATCATCACCTCAGCCGAGACGTTCTACACTCTGCGCTGCTACATGGGCGATCAGGCGATCTTCCTCGGCAAGGACGGACTGATCACCGTTTTCCGTAGCGAGCGCGCACTCGCTCGCTACCTCGCCGACAACCACGAACACGATCTCTCGCAGGTCAGCACGTACGGCGAAATTCAGAATGCTGCCGTCGACGGTTCACTCGAAATCGAGGTCACGGACGAGAACGTCTACGTTCTGCCCGGCATCGCCGACGACCTCGCCCAGGGCCCGGATGTCGTCGACGCCGAGCAACTGGAACTTGCCGTCGAATTGTTCACCGATGCAGCGGATTTCGCCGACGACGACTCCACCGAGGAGGCTCTGTCCGCGTCGAACGAGCTGGGTTGGTACGTCTCGTACCTCCTCAACCCCGATCCGTCGCGGATGGCTCCGAGTGCGCCGTTCACCAAGGAATCCGAGGCCTGGCGCGAACTCGAGCGTGAGTTCGAGGCCCGGCTGCGATCTGAGTAGTCGGGTGCACGTCAGCTAGCCGATGAGCACGGCGTAACCCGGCTTGATGACGTCGTCGATCAACGCGAGGCGCTCGTCGAACGGGATGAAGGCCGACTTCATCGCGTTGATGGTGAAGCGTTCCAGATCGGTCCAGCCGTAACCGAAGGTCTCGACCAACGCGGCCATTTCCCGGCTCATGCTGGTGTCGCTCATCAGCCTGTTGTCAGTGTTGACGGTCACGCGGAAGCGCAAGTCCGCCAACAGTCCGAACGGATGGTCCGACAGGGCCGCTACGGCTCCGGTCTGCACGTTCGAACTCGGGCACAGTTCCAGGGGAATGCGCATGTCACGGACGTAGTTCGCGAGTCGACCCAGCTCTGCCCCACCTTGGCCGGCTACGTCGATGTCGTCCACGATCCGCACGCCGTGGCCCAACCGATCCGCTCCGCAGAAGGCGATGGCTTCGTGGATCGACGGCAACCCGAACGCCTCACCCGCGTGAATCGTGAAGTGGGCGTTCGCATCACGCATGTATTCGAAGGCGTCGAGGTGCCGGCTCGGCGGGTTACCGGCCTCGGCACCGGCGATGTCGAAACCGACGACGCCGCGGTCCCGGAATCGCACAGCGAGTTCGGCGATCTCTCGTGACCGGGCGGCATGCCTCATCGCCGTGAGAAGACACCCGATTCGGATCTCCCGTCCCGCGACCCTGGCAGCGGATTCGCCGGCCCGGAAACCTTCGAGAACGTGCTCGACGACCTCGTCCAAACTCAGGCCTTGTTCCAGGTGCTGCTCGGGCGCAAAACGGATTTCGGCATAGACGACGTTGTCGTCGGCCAGATCCTCGGCGCACTCGCGCGCGACCCGCGCGAGCCCTTCGGGAGTCTGCATCACGGCGACTGTGTGCGCGAATGTTTCAAGGTAGAGCTCGAGCGATCCGCTGTCAGCGGCAGTTCGGAACCATTGCGCGAGTTCGGATGCCGTAGTCGCCGGCAGCTCGTCGTAGCCACACTGCTCGGCCAGTTCGAGGACAGTCTCGGGTCTGAGTCCTCCGTCGAGATGATCGTGGAGAAGAACTTTGGGTGCGCTGCGGATCGTGGTCAACTCCGGTGCGTTCATTCGCCAACGCTAACGCGAATCACCCACAATTCGCTCGATGAGCAACGGTCGCGAAACGGTGTCGGAATCGGCCCCGATCGACCAGCCTCCGCCGAGGCTCCGCCGCGCAGCATCAAATCTCTCGGGAGTGTCGGTGTGCAGTGTCATCAGCTTCTGTCCGGCGCGGACCACGTCGCCGGGCTTCGCGTGCATCTCGATGCCGGCACCGGCCTGAACGGCTTCGCCCTGTCGTTCGCGTCCGGCTCCGAGCTTCCAGGCCGCGATGCCCACCGCCATGGCGTCGAGTCGGGTCAGCACGCCGTCTCGGTCCGCGGTGACGACGTCGCTGTGCCGGGCCACCGGCAGCGTCGCGTGTGGGTCCCCACCTTGTGCGGCGATCATCGCGCGCCACCGGTCCATGGCCGTGCCGTCGGCCAGTCTGTCTGCGGGGTCGATACCGTCGATCCCAGCCGCGGACAGCATCTCCCGAGCCAGGACCAGGGTCAGCTCGACGACGTCGGACGGCCCGCCGCCTGCCAGCACCTCGACGGATTCACGCACCTCGAGAGCGTTGCCAGCCGTCAATCCCAGCGGGGTGTCCATCCCGGTGATGAGAGCACTTGTACGCACGCCGGCGTCGTTGCCCAACTCGACCATCGTGCGTGCCAACTCTCGAGCGTCGCCGAGGTCCTTCATGAACGCTCCGGAACCGACTTTGACGTCGAGCACCAGGGCGCCGGTTCCCTCGGCAATCTTCTTGCTCATGATCGAACTTGCGATCAGCGGAATGGATTCCACCGTTCCCGTCACGTCGCGCAGCGCGTAGAGCTTCTTGTCGGCGGGGGCCAGGTTCGCTCCGGCAGCGCAGATCACCGCGCCGATTTTCGGGTCCGCGAGAATGTCGACCATCTCCGTCGCCGTGAGCTCGGCTCGCCAACCTGGAATGGCCTCGAGCTTGTCGAGAGTTCCGCCGGTGTGGCCGAGTCCGCGTCCCGACAACTGCGGGACTGCAAGACCACATGCCGCGACGAGGGGCGCGAGCGGAAGGGTGATCTTGTCCCCAACACCACCGGTCGAATGCTTGTCGACGGTGGGCAGCGGCAAGTCCGAAAAGTCCATCCTCCCGCCGGATTCGATCATTGCCTCGGTCCATCGGCCGGTCTCTGCTCGTGACATTCCTCGGAAATAGATCGCCATTGCGAGCGCCGACATCTGCTCGTCGCCGACGACCCCCTCAGTGAACGCCTGAACTATCCAGTCGATCTCGGTTCCCGACAACTCGCGGCCGTCACGCTTGGCGCCGATGATGGAAACTGCGTCAAACATGGCGGAGCCCCTCTGCTTGTTCCGGCCCGAAAGCATCAGGCAACAGCTCGCTCAGCGGCTTGAACCCACTGCTCGTGTCGACAAGCATCTCACCCCCGCCGTGCTCGAGAAGAAGCTGTCTACACCTGCCGCATGGCATCAGAATCGAGCCCTTCGCGTCGCAGCACGTGAAGGCAACCAGCCGCCCGCCCCCGGTGGCGGCTAAGTTACCGACGAGTCCACATTCGGCACACAGGCTCAAACCGTATGAGACATTTTCCACATTGCATCCTGAGACGATCCGACCATCGTCTACCAGGGCAGCTGCACCCACTGCATAGCCCGAGTACGGTGCATAAGCCTGCCGCATGACCACTTGCGCGTTGTGCCGCAACAACTTCCAGTCGATGTCACCCATGGTTCGTTATCCAATCACGCCGACTGAATGGATGCAGAAACCACGCCGAAACCGGCTAGGTGAGATTGGAAAGGCAAACCTTACAAAGAGTTTGGTACGCGTACGAATCCCGCATCTGATTAGTTCCCGGTTTCACATAGGTTTAGAGTCTGAGTCAAGTCGGTTCAGGATCCCGTCGAGCCCGGGCTGAGGTACATCGAAGCTCTCTGCAGGCTCGACGCGTCCACCAATGACGTTGGAGGCACAGCACTCGATGAGTACTACGACTGAAGCCGCTCCTCAGAAGGAGCGCACGAGGTCGCTTTACCGGGGCGACCCCGGAATGTGGTCCTGGGTTCTACACCGGATCACAGGCGTCGCTACTTTCTTCTTCCTATTCGTACACGTTCTCGATACGGCACTCGTTCGGGTCAATCCCGATACGTACGACGCCGTAATCGACACGTACAAGAACCCCCTCGTCGGCCTCATGGAGATCGGCCTCGTCGGCGTAGTCCTCTACCACGCCCTCAACGGCGTGCGCGTGATGTTGGTGGACTTCTGGTCGAAGGGCCCGAAGTACCAGCGCGTCATGCTCTGGACCATTCTGACGATCTGGTTCCTGGTGATGATCCCAGGCGCCGGACGCATCCTCATCAACATGTTTGCGGAGCACTGACATGGCGACTACTCACGGACCCGAAGCCAAGAGCCTGGGCACCTCATACGACCGTCCCGCAAGCCTGGACAACCCGCGGTCCCCGCGCGCGAAGGCTCGGAACAACTTCGAGTTGTACGCATGGCTGTTCATGCGCTTCTCCGGCGTCGCCCTGATCGTTCTGGTCCTGGGCCACATGTTCATCATGCTGATGCTCGACGGTGGCGTTCACCGTCTGAACTTCGCATTCGTCGCAGGTCGCTGGTCCAGCCCGTTCTGGCAGTTCTGGGATCTGACGATGTTGTGGCTGGCACAGCTGCACGGCGGTAACGGCCTGCGCACGGTCATCGCGGACTACTCCCGCAAGGACTCCACGCGCTTCTGGCTGACCACGATCCTCGTTCTCTCGATGATCCTGATCATGGGCCTGGGCACGTACGTCATCTTCACCTTCGACCCCAATATCTCGGCGAGCTAGGGGAGCACAGACTTCATGCAGGAACATCGTTATGACGTGGTCATCGTCGGCGCCGGCGGCGCAGGCATGCGTGCGGCAATCGAAGCTGGCCCCCGTGCCCGCACGGCCGTACTGACCAAGCTCTACCCCACCCGCAGCCACACCGGCGCGGCCCAGGGCGGCATGTGTGCCGCACTGGCGAACGTGGAGGAAGACAACTGGGAGTGGCACACCTTCGACACCGTCAAGGGCGGCGACTACCTCGCCGACCAGGACGCCGTCGAGATCATGGCCAAAGAGGCCATCGACGCGGTGCTCGACCTCGAGAAGATGGGTCTGCCGTTCAACCGCACGCCCGAAGGCAAGATCGACCAGCGTCGATTCGGTGGCCACACACGTGACCACGGCAAGGCACCCGTCCGCCGTGCGTGTTACGCAGCCGACCGCACCGGTCACATGATCCTGCAGACGCTGTACCAGAACTGCGTCAAGCACGACGTCGAGTTCTTCAACGAGTTCTATGCGCTCGACATCGCCATCACCGAGACCGAGGACGGCCCGGTTGCCACCGGTGTCATCTGCTACGAGCTCTCGACCGGCGAGCTGCACATCTTCCACGCCAAGTCGATCATCTTCGCGACCGGCGGCTCGGGACGTATGTACAAGACGACGTCCAACGCGCACACCCTCACCGGTGACGGCATGGGCATCATCTTCCGCAAGGGCCTGCCCCTCGAGGACATGGAGTTCCACCAGTTCCACCCGACAGGACTCGCCGGTCTCGGCATCCTGATCTCGGAAGCCGTCCGTGGTGAAGGTGGCATTCTCCGTAATGCCGACGGCGAGCGCTTCATGGAGCGATACGCCCCCACCATCAAGGACCTCGCTCCGCGTGACATCGTGGCCCGTTCGATGGTCCTCGAGGTTCTGGAGGGCCGCGGCGCCGGCCCGAACAAGGACTACGTCTACATCGACGTGACGCACATCCCCGAGGAAGTTCTCGACGAGAAGCTCCCCGACATCATGGAGTTCTCGCGCACCTATCTCGGCGTGGACCCCGTCAAGGAGCCCGTGCCCGTCTACCCGACGTGCCACTACGTCATGGGCGGTATCCCCACCAAGATCAACGGTGAGGTTCTGCGCAACAACGACGAGGTCGTCAAGGGCCTGTACGCCGCCGGCGAATGTGCCTGCGTTTCCGTGCACGGTGCAAACCGCCTCGGCACCAACTCGCTCCTCGACATCAACGTGTTCGGCCGCCGCGCCGGCATCGCTGCCGCCGAGTACGCGAATTCCACCGAGTTCGTCGACCTGCCGGAAACCCCGGCTGCGATGGTCGAAGACTGGGTCGGCGTCATCCTTTCCGATCACGGCCACGAGCGCGTTGCGGACATCCGCACCGAGCTGCAGCAGTCGATGGACAACAACGCCTCCGTCTTCCGCACCGAAGAGCGCCTCACCCAGGCACTCAAGGATGTGCGTGCTCTCAAGGAGCGCTACAACCACATCACGGTCCAGGACAAGGGCAAGCGCTACAACAGCGACCTGCTCGAGGCCATCGAGCTGGGCTTCCTCCTCGAAATGGCAGAGGTCACCGTCGTCGGCGCCCTCAACCGCAAGGAATCGCGCGGCGGCCACGCTCGTGAGGACTTCCCGGATCGCAACGACGCCGAGTACATGAAGCACACGATGGCGTACAAGGAGGGTGACGGTCTGCTCTCCGACATCCGTCTGGACTACAAGCCGGTGATCCAGACCCGCTACGAGCCGATGGAGCGTAAGTACTGATGTCTGCGCCTGCTGTAGATGCACCCAAACTCCCCGCTGTTCCCGAGGGGGCCGTCATGGTCACTCTCAAGATCGCGCGGATGAACCCCGAATCGGGCGAGGGCCAGCACTGGGACAGTTTCCAGGTCCCGGCACTGCCCACCGACCGTCTGCTCAACCTGCTGCTGTACGTGAAGGGTTACCTCGACGGCACCCTCACGTTCCGTCGCAGCTGCGCACACGGTGTCTGTGGATCGGACGCCATGCGGATCAACGGTGTGAACCGTCTGGCCTGCAAGCTGCTGATGAAGGACATGCTGCCCAAGGACGGCAAGCCGGTCACCATCACGGTCGAGCCCATCAAGGGCCTGCCCGTCGAGAAGGACCTGGTTGTCGACATGGAACCCTTCTTCGACGCATTCCGCGCCGTGAAGCCGTTCCTCATCACCAGTGGCAACGAGCCCACTCGTGAGCGCATCCAGAGCCAGCACGACCGTGCTCGTTTCGACGACACGACGAAGTGCATCCTCTGCGCATGCTGCACCACGTCGTGCCCCGTGTACTGGAGCGACGGCAGCTACTTCGGTCCCGCTGCCATCGTCAACGCACACCGGTTCATCTTCGACAGCCGTGACGAGGCCGCTTCCGAGCGTCTCGACATCCTGAACGACAAGGACGGCGTGTGGCGTTGCCGCACCACGTTCAACTGCACCGACGCATGCCCCCGCGGCATCCAGGTGACAAAGGCAATTCAGGAAGTCAAGCGAGCTCTGCTCTTCGCTCGATAGTCAGGCCTTCGGCCCTGTGCGCGGTTAGGGAGTCTCCGGACTCCTTAACCGCGCCCAGCTATGTCGGGGGCATGTTGAGCGGTGTCACGACTTGAACCGGTGACGTCGTAAAGCCGAAGTGAGCGCCCATGGCGCCGTGTTCTTTCATGACCACCTGACAGGCAGTGCGAACATCCGCCCGCAGATCGTGGTGGAGCACCGCTGATATTCGCCTCTCCCCCAGCAACTTTCGATTGTCACCGTCGAGATCGTGAGCGATGAAGACACTGCACTCCCGGTTCAGTTCTTCGAACGCGTCGACAGTGGCCAGGTTGCCACCACCGATCGAATACACGGCACGGATCTGCGGATCGGATTCGAGTGCCGCTCGCACCAATTTCCTACTCGTCTGATCCAGACCGTCACTGTTCGGAATGTCGATCAAACGGCGATGCGGAGCCGAGACGCGCATAGCGGAGCGAAATCCCATCTCCCGTTCTTCCTCCCCACGGAAGAAGCCGCTACTCATGCTGACCAGCACGTTGCCGTCCCGATCCCCCAGCCACTGATCTATCAAGTACGCGGCGGTGGCTCCGGCGGCTCGGTTGTCGATGCCGATGTAGGCGGCTCGCCTGCTACCGGGAACATCGGTCACCAACGTGACGACCGGAATCTTGGCCGCCACCAACCGGTCGATCGCCGCCACGACTTCCGGAGTGTCGGGAGCCTTGACGATGACTCCGTGGGATCCGCGTCGGCGAATCTTGTCGAGCGTCGACGTCATCGCTTCGACCGAACCGGTTTCACGAAAGTGGAACCGAGAACGAACAACAGCAGGCGCAAGGGTCGGCAGTTCGGCCTCGAGCGCGTCACGGACTGCGTCGGAAAACCTTGCGGGAGTTTGCAACACGACGTCGACGATGAACGTGCGCCCGACCAGTTTCAGTTGCGAGCGTTGACGTTCCAGGTCCGTGATCGCCTGGCGAACCTCCGATCGTGTGCCCTCCCGAACTCCAGGACGGTCGTTGAGCACCCGGTCGACGGTGGCCTCACTCAGGCCCGACTGCTGAGCGATCTCCCGTACTTTGAATCGATGCGCCACAACTACCTCACGATGATGGATATTTGATGGTTTTTCGCTGTTGCTCGAGGTCTTCGTCACAGCCAGACTAAACCCATGACTTCTCCGCCGGGCGTAACCAGGCCCGCACTCCTAGCCGACACCGTCGTACTGGTCAGTGGCGGCTCGCAAGGCGTCGGCGCCGGCGTCGTTCGCGCCGCAGTCCGTGAGGGCGCTCAGGTGGCTTTCACCGGCCGACGCCCGGACGTCGGAAAGGCTCTCGAGGCAGAACTTCCGGGAACCCACTTCATCGAAGCCGATGTGGCGCAGACCGATTCCGCGCTCGCCAGCGTGGCCGAGACGATCTCACACTTCGGCCGCGTGGATGCCCTCGTCAATTCTGCCGGACTCACCTCGCGCGGCACGCTGCTCGACACCACCGAGGAACTCTTCGACCAGCACATCGCGGTGAACCTCCGCGGTCCGTTCTTCACGATGCAGGCAGCCGTCAAGGACATGAGCGAGCGTGCGGTCCCCGGGTCCATCGTCAACATCATCTCCACGTCCGAACTCGGCGGGCAACCGTATCTCGCGCCGTACGTGGCAGCGAAGGCCGGGCTGGCGGGGCTGACCCGCAACGCCGCCCATGCGCATCGCTGGGATCGCATCCGGATCAACGGTCTCGACATCGGGTGGACACAGACCGAGGGAGAAGACCTCTCGCAGAGAGCTTTTCACGACGCCGGTGACCACTGGCAGGAACGTGCGGGCAGCACCCTCCCCATGGGCAAGCTCGGACAGGTCGACGAAATCGCCGACTTCGTCGTCTTCCTGCTCTCCGATCGCAGCGGAGTCGTGACAGGTTCGATTATCGACTGGGACCAGAACGTCTTCGGAGGGCTGGACTGATGGGCGCTCGTATCGGAGTCATCGGCCTCGGACGAATCGGCAGCTACCACGCCCGAAACCTGCTGACGACGGACGGCGTCGACGCACTGGTTGTCACCGACGTCGACGCACGTCGAACCTCGGACGTGGCAAGCGAACTCGACGTGGAGTCCGCTGCCGATCCCGACGCGCTTTTAGCGTCAGGCATCGACGGCGTTCTGATCGCCGCGTCGTCGAGTTCGCACGCCGACCTGATCGAAGCCGCTGTCCGCCGAGACATCCCGACGTTCTGCGAAAAGCCGGTAGCCGACTCGATCGAATCCTCGGTTCGTGTCCTCGCGACTGCCGAGCAGACGTCGGTACCAGTCCAGATCGGATTTCAGCGCCGATTCGACCCGTCATTTGTGGCGGCGTACGACGCAGTTCGATCTGGAGAACTCGGTTGGATCCACACTCTCCGATCGACCACCCTCGACCCCGCTCCCCCGCCGATCTCGTACATCGCACACTCCGGCGGCATCTTCCGCGACTGCTCGATCCACGATTTCGACATCGTCAGGTGGGTCAGCGGCCGCGAAGTCACCACGGTTTTTGCCACCGGCTCGAATCAGGGTGATCGCGGGATCGCCGATGCCGGTGACGTCGACACCGCCGCAACGGTTCTCACTTTCGAAGGCGGAACCATCGCGGTCGTGTCAAATACCCGCTACAACGGCCGCGGCTACGACTGCCGACTCGAGGTACTCGGCTCGGCGGACTCCGTCGTTGCCGGGCTGGACGACCGCTTGCCACTCCGCTCTCTCGACCCCGAAACATCGTTCCCCTCGAAGGAGCCGTACACGTTCTTCATGGACCGCTTCACGTCCGCCTACCGTGCGGAACTCGAAGCATTCCTCGGCGTTGTCGCCGGGCGTCGGGAATCACCGTGCACGCCCACAGATGCGGTCGAGTCGGCGTGGATCTCCGAAGCTGCAACGCACTCTCTGCGCGAGGGTCGGCCCGTCACGATCACCGAAGTCAAAGATCTGTTCCTTCACGACAAGAATGAGGCACACACATGAGCACTCCTCGCATCGCCGGCGCACCGATCTCCTGGGGCGTGTGCGAAGTCCCGGGCTGGGGCTACCAAATCGACCCTGCGCAAGTCCTCCGGGAAATGCGCGAAGTCGGTCTGGCGGCAACGGAAATCGGACCGGAGGGCTTTCTGCCGACAGCACCCGCCGAAATGGCCAAGGTGCTCGCGGATCACGACCTGAGCGCAGTCGGCGGGTTTGCACCAGTACTGCTGCACGATGACGATCATGATCCGGTACCCGGCATCTCCCCCATCCTCGACGGTTTTGTCGCCTCGGGTGCCGAGGTTTTGGTTCTGGCCGCCGCGACGGGTTCCGACGGCTACGATTCACGCCCAGAACTGGACGAGCAGAGTTGGAAAACCCTGCTACACAATCTCGATCGCCTCACCGACGCCGCGGCCGAGCGTGGAATCAGGGCAGTTGTCCACCCTCACGTCGGAACGATGATCGAGCAGCGCGACGAGGTCCTGCGAGTGCTCGACGGCTCGGCCATCCCACTGTGCCTGGACACCGGCCACCTGTTGATCGGCGGCACCGATCCGGTCGACCTGGCGCGTCAAGCTCCCGAGCGCATCACCCACGTGCATCTCAAGGACGTCGACGATGCCCTCGCATCACGCGTTCGCAGTGGTGAGCTCACCTACACCGACGGCGTGAAGGCGGGAATGTACCGTCCACTCGGTGGCGGCGACGTCGACATCGCCGGTGTCACAGCCATATTGCAGCGCCACGGTTTCGACGGGTGGTACGTGCTCGAGCAGGACACCATTCTGGCCGAGGCTCCGTCCGACGAGGGACCGGTGCGCGATGTGCGAGCGAGCGTCGAGTATCTGCGGTCGGTTCTGTGACACCTGCCCCGCTGCGGATAGGCATTCTGGGAGCCTCACGCATCGCCGAGAACGCGATGATCAAACCTGCAACGGCCACCGGGCACCGCCTGGTGGCCGTTGCCGCACGCAGCCCCGAGCGGGCCAGAGCCTATGCAGCCCAGCATGGGATCGAACGGGTGGTCGGTTCGTACGCCGAGCTGATCTCGGATCCGGAGGTGGACGTCGTCTACAACGCGCTGCCCAACAGCCTGCACGGACCGTGGAATCTCGCCGCCGTTCAGGCCGGCAAGCACGTGCTGACGGAGAAACCGTTTTCGAGCAACGCGGTGGAAGCGCGTGCTGTAGCCGAGGCAGCGCGCGTGAGCGGAGTGACGCTGCTCGAGGGGTTCCACTACCTCTTTCATCCGGTGAACCGGCGCCTGCTGGATGTGGTTCGGAGCGGCACAGTCGGCGCGGTCACTCGGGTGGAAACCGTACTGCGGATGCCCAAACCATCCGAGAACGACCCGCGGTGGGAGCTCGCCTTGTCAGGCGGGTCACTGATGGACCTGGGCTGCTACGGGTTACATGCTTCCCGGATGCTGAGTGACGTCTGTGGTGGTGCGCCAGTGGTGACCGGGACCCGCCACGAGGAATACGCTCCGGGGGTCGATTCGTGGTTCGACATCGAACTCGAGTATCCCGGCGGAGCGCGGGCATCCGTTGTGACAACGATGTTGGACGAGCAGTACCACTTCACCTTCCGGGTCTTCGGAACCAACGGAGACGTCCTGGTGCACAACTTCCTCCAGCCGGACGTCGACGACCGTGTCTCCGTCACTGTCCATGGGCGCACGAGTATCGAGCAGCTGGGCACGAAGTCGTCGTACACCTGGCAACTCGAAGCGTTCGCCGATCATCTGTCCGGGGTCTCGGCGCTGCCGATCGGACCGGGCGACGCGGTAGCCAACATGACGATGATCGACGAGGCGTACATGCATTCCGGCCTCGGGGTTCGGCCGACGACCATCCTCTGACGAAACGACTACAGCCTCGGTTCGATTCGAACCGAGGCTGTAGTCGCGAGGTTTTGATCTAGCGGCGAAGCTCGTGGGTCAGTGTCTCGAGCTCGTCACCGCCCGCCATCTCCTTGGTCAGTTCTTCGAGTGAGATGTCGTCGTACTTGGCGTCGAGCTTCTGCCTGCCTCGGTTGAGGAGCACGAAGTGATCGCCGACCATGTACGCGTGGTGCGGATTGTGCGTGATGAAGATGACGCCGAATCCCTGTTCCTTGGCAGCGGTGATGTAGCGCAACACCATTCCCGACTGCTTGACGCCGAGCGCTGCTGTCGGCTCGTCGAGAATCAGCACGCGGGCACCGAAGAAGATGGCGCGGGCGATGGCAACGCACTGACGCTGACCGCCCGAGAGACTACCGATCGGTGCGTCGACGTCAGGCAGTTCGATGCCCATCTTCGACAGTTCCGAAAGAGTCGTCGCGCGCATGGCGTTGGCGTCGAGCGACTTGATCAGACCACCCTTGCGCAGTTCCTGCCCAAGGAAGAAGTTGCGCCACACCGGCATCAACGCAACAACGGCGAGGTCCTGATAGACCGTGGCAATGCCTTTGCCAAGCGCCTCTTTCGGCGAGTGGAACGTTGTCGGTTCGCCGTCGACGAGTAGTTCACCTTCGCTCTGCTGGTGCAGACCGGCGATGATCTTGATCAGCGTGGACTTGCCTGCACCGTTGTCACCGAGCACGCCGGTCACTTCACCCGCACCGACGCGCAGGTTGATTCCCTTGAGCGCGATGATGTTTCCGTATTGCTTACCGACGTCCTTGAGCTCGATCAGTGGCACGTTGCCGCCCGAGTTCGAGAGAGCCGGAACTTCAGCTGTGGTACTCATGTGTCACCTTTTCGCAGCGTAGTTGCGGAATGCGTTGTTGGCGATGACCGCGAACAGCAGCATGGCGCCGAGGAAGAACTTGAACCAGTCCGGGTTCCAGCCTGCGTAGACGATGCCCTGGTTGGTCATACCGAAGATGAATGCGCCGATCGCAGCACCGATCGCGGTTCCGTAACCACCGGTGAGCAGGCAACCGCCGATGACTGCGGCGATGATGTACAGGAACTCGTTACCGACACCCTGACCGGACTGAACGGTGTTGAACGAGAACAGCAGATGCATGCCCACGAACCAGGCAGCAAAGCCGACGGTCATGAACAGACCGATCTTGACTGCGGTCACCGGCACACCGATCGCGCGGGCGCTGTCCTGATTGCCGCCGACCGCGAAGATCCAGTTGCCGATCTTGGTCTTGAACAAAACAAATGTTGCAATCGCGGTGAACAGCAGCCACCACACGACCGTGATCTTGACGGACACCCCGAAGACCGAGAACGACGACGCGAATACCTTTTTCGCAGAATCGAATCCGGCCATGTCGGAGACGCTGGGTGTGGCAACCTGACCACTCACGAGCTTGGTGACGGCCAGGTTGATTCCGGTCAGCATCAGGAACGAGCTCAGGGTGATGAGGAAGCTGGGAATCTTCGTCTTCATGACGAGGTAGCCGTTGAAGAATCCGACTGCGAGCGAAACGACGAGCGCCAGAATCGCACCCACCCACAGATTGAGGTGCAGGTTGTAGGCGATCATCGACGCGGCGAGCGAGGACGTGGTGACTGCGACGCCGGCGGAGAGGTCGAACTCGCCGCCGATCATGAGCAGGGCGACCGCGCAAGCCATGATGCCGATCGTGGAGCTGGAGTAGAGCACTGTCGCAAGCGCTTCCGGCGTACGGAACGGTGCCGCGACGATACAGAAGAAGATGAAGATGGCGATGGCGCCGACAAGTGAACCCATCTCCGGGCGGAGCAGTAGGCGCTGAATGCGCTTTTGCTCCTTCACCCGTTCATCGGTCACGACTTTGTGGGCGGCAAGGTCGAGATCTGCCTGAGTGGACATGATTTCCCTTCCGTGCTGGACAGGCGCACGGAGGGCGGACTCTCAGCCCTCCGTGCGCCTGGATCAGCGAGTTCCGTTCTTGGCGTACTCGGCGACCGAGTCGATGTTGGTGTTGTCGATGAACGCGGGTCCGGTCAGGGTCGGCAAGCCGCCACCGATCACGTTGCCGTTGTTGAGGTAAAGCCACAGCGAATCGATGGCGAGGTAGCCCTGCAGGAAGGGTTGCTGGTCCACTGCCCACTGCACGTCACCGGATTTGATGGCGTCGACGAGCGCCGCGTTGGTGTCGAAGGTGACGACGTTCGCCTTGCTGCCCGCATTGCCGACCGACGTCACGGACGTCAAAGCAAATGGAGCACCGAGTGCGAGAACTCGATCGATTGCCGGGTCCTGTTGAAGTTTCGCGGTGATGGTCGATTCCACCGACGGCATGTCCTTGCCGTTGACGTTGAGAATCTCCGTCGTTCCCTTGAACGACTTCTTCACTCCGGCACAACGTGATTCGAGGCTCACGTTGCCCTGCTCCTGAATGACGCACAACACCTTGGTGGCACCTTCGGTGTTGAGTCGCTCGCCGGCAGCTTCACCGGCAATCGACTCGTCCTGACCGAAGTACTCCTTGACGCCCATGTCCTTCCAGGTCTCGAGGCCCGAGTTGAGGGCGACCACCGGAATGCCCGCAGCGGTGGCACTTTGGACCGCGGCAACCATGGCGTCAGGCTTCGCGAGGGTCACGGCAATCCCGTCGACCTTGCTGTCGATCGCACTCTGAACCAAGTTGGCCTGATTCGGCGCCTCGGGATCGGCGGAGTACCGGAGCTCGATGTTGTCCTTGGCCGCTGCGGTTTCGGCTCCCTTGCGCACCAGATCCCAGAACGTGTCGCCGGGAACTTCGTGAG
This sequence comes from Rhodococcus sp. WS1, assembly GCF_003797745.1. Taxonomy (NCBI): domain Bacteria; kingdom Bacillati; phylum Actinomycetota; class Actinomycetes; order Mycobacteriales; family Nocardiaceae; genus Rhodococcus; species Rhodococcus sp. WS1. The sequence goes on from NZ_RKLZ01000001.1 coordinate 1,165,326, forward strand.
TGATCATCGCAATGGTGGCGCGGGGCGTGTCCGCCGTACCCGCGCCCATTCCGGATCCGGAGGAATCCGGCTTTCCGCCGGTGCTTGAACAGGCGGCCAGACCCAAGACCACGACTGAGGCTCCGGCCAGTACGGCAACGCTCTTGCGTCCCGTGAGAAACGACATGTGAACTCCCTCTCGACATCAACCAACGGCCCGCGAACGGATGGTGCTCGGTTGTATGTGAAAGATGTAATACCCGTCACAGTCGAATGTCAATAGTTTGTTCTGACATTAGGACTGCTTATCAAAGACCGAACAAACTGATTGAAGTCGAAACTGCAGGTCAATGCCCTGCGGGTCCAGTTGAACCTCGAACCACCAGTTGTGGCTGCGCGACAATGTCCTTGCCCAATGGCCCACTTCCGCCGTCGAGGCGTTCGGAGATCCGCTCCACCGCGGCGCCGCCCAGAAACGCCGTGTCCTGCCCGACGCTGGTCAGATCGATGTGCGCCAAGCCTGCCAATGCACTGTTGTCGAATCCGATCACGGAAACGTCGCCAGGCACCGAGATCCCGGCACGCAGGAAGACGTCGAGAACTCCGAGCGCGCAACGATCGTTGAAAGCGAAGACCGCCCCGGGTAACCCACCCTCGACCATCGACCTGGCGGCAGCTGCGCCGAACTCCTCCGTGAGACCGCCGGGAAGAATTCTCGGCTCCAGACCTGCCGCTCGCATGGCCTTGCGGTAGCCCTGACGCCGTTCCTGGGCGCCAGGGCCTCGCCCGCCGTCGACGTGGGCGATCGAGCGGTGCCCGAGTTCGACAAGGTGATTCACGGCCATCACCGCGCCCGCCTCGTCATCTGTTCGGACAACATCCACGTGCACTGACGACATCTTCCGCGCGATTACGACAACGGGAACCTTGTCGGCCAGGTCGACGATCTCTGCTTCCGGCGCCTGTGAACCCAACAGCAAGATCGCCTCACACCGGTCGTCGAGCAGGGTCCGCGTTGCACGAGAATCCGGCCGTCGCTCCGAGACCGCACTGAGGACGACGTCGTAGCGCGACCGTTCGGCGGCCACATAGATTTCGTCGAGCAGCTCCGCGTGAAATGTTTGCGCCGCAACGTAACTGACACCGATCAGGCGGCTGCGATGTTGGCGCAGCAGTCGCGCCGCGTTGTCGGGTCGATAGCCGAGTTCGTCCGCGGCCGCCTTGACCCGTACCCGCGTCGCATCGCTGGCACCTGGGACATCACGAATGACGATGGACACCAGAGCGCGTGACACACCGGCCAGGTCTGCTACGTCTTGCAAGGTGGGGCGTCGACTGTTCACCTCCACAGACTAGATCGTTCCAGCGAATAAGCACCGAAGCATTGACGCGCGCCGCATCCGGCGCTTTACTGGCATGGACTAGAACGATCTAGTTCCTCATTCTCACTCCGAACGGAGCCCCCATGTCTGCCTCTGTTGCAGTCGGTCTCATCGGCGCCGGATGGATCGGCCGCTTCCACGGCGAGTCCGTCGCGCTGCGTATCCCCGGCACCCGTCTCGTCGCCGTCGCCGATCCTGCGCCCGGCGCTGCGGCGTCGTTGATCGAACGTGTCAGTCCCGACGCCCGCGCGTACACCGACGCCCTTGAGCTGATTGCCGATCCGACCGTCGAAGCGGTGCTCATCAGTACGCCCGCATCAACTCACACCGATCTCGTGGTGGCCGCCGCGGAGGCCGGCAAACATGTCTTTTGCGAAAAGCCGATGGCCTTGACACTCGAGGACGCCGATCGCGCGATCGGCGCGTGTGCCGCGAACAACGTTGCGCTGCAAGTCGGTTTCAACCGGCGCTTCGCCGCCGACTTCACCGCGGCCCACGACGTGATCACCGCCGGCGAGATCGGAACCCCACAGCTACTTCGTTCTCTGACCCGCGACCCAGGAATCACCGCCGACGTCGCCTCCCGAGTCAAGCCGTGGACGATCTTCAACGAGACACTGATTCACGACTTCGACGCTCTGCTCTGGCTCAACCCCGGGGCACGCGTCGTCGAGGTGTTCGCGCAGGCCGATGCTCTCATCCATCCGCAGTACAAGGAGCAGGGGTACCTCGACACATCGATGGTTCAGTTGCGCTTCGACAACGGCGCCCTCGCGTCGGCCGAGGCCAACTTCCAAGCCACCTACGGTTACGACGTTCGCGGCGAAGTTTTCGGTTCCGGTGGAATGGTGAGTGCAGGCGAGGTCACGCGGACCGCGATGCGTCATTACAGCTCACCGGGCGTTCTGGCCGACACACCTCGGGTGAACATCGAACTGTTTCACGACGCCTATGTCGCCCAACTGGCGCACTTCGCAGACTGCATCCGCTCCGGCAGCGCGCCGTCGGTCGACGGTCTGGATGCCCGCAATGCGCTGGAAATTGCATTGGCCGCAAAGGAATCCGTGGAAACCGGACTGCCCGTATCATTGCTGGCGGTGCCGCAGTGAGCCCCTTCGATTTGGCGGTCTCTGCCGAGATGACGTTCACCGAACTCCCTGTCGTCGAGCGTGTTCGGCGGATCTCGGAGGCGGGGTTCGCAGCTGAGATCTGGAGTTGGCAAGACAAGGACCTCGATGCTCTGGTCGCCACCGGAGCTCGGTTCTCCTCGATGACCGGCTATCTCCACGGCGATTTGTTCGACGAAGCCGGCAGCGCCGAACTGGTACGCACAGCGGCGCTATGCCTCGCTCCGGCAGCGAAACTCGGCGTTCCCCGGCTGAACTTCCATACCGGCGAGCTCATCGACGGACAGGCTGCGCGCCCGCAGTATCGAACTACGGGAGCGATGTGGCTGACCGCCCAACGCGCGCTCGAGAAGATCGCGAGACTGGGCGAAGAAGCCGGAGTCGTCTTCTGCCTCGAGAATCTCAATACGATCGTCGATCACCCCGGCGTACCGATGGCCCGCGCCAAAGACACTCTGGCACTGGTGGAATCCGTCTCACACCCCAACCTCAAGATGATGCTCGACCTCTACCACGCACAGATCGGCGAAGGAAACCTCATCGAACTCGTGCGGCGTTGTGGTGACAACATCGGCGAGATTCAGGTGGCCGACGTACCCGGCCGATGCGAACCCGGAACCGGCGAGATCAACTACCCCGCCATCGCACGCGTGCTCGCCGACCAGGGTTACACCGGCACGATCGGTTTGGAGGGCTGGGCATCCGGCGACAGTGACACCGCACTCACTGCTTTCCGGAAGGCCTTTACGCTCTAGCCCTCACCCGGGAACGTGATCCCCACCTGACGGCGGATCTCGTCGAGGATGTCGAGCGTCGCAATGGCCGCGTCGAGCGGATGGACCGGCGACTCGATATCCCCGGCGGTGATCCGCCGCGCCGCCTCGGCCGCCTCGAACGCGAGACCTCCGACGTATCCGTCGACCGGATCGTCGTAGCGCGCAGATCTTCCGTCACCTAGCCGGACAGTGAAGGACCCGGGACGGTAGAACGTCGAGTCCAGAACGATCATCCCCTTGTCGCCGCAGATCGAGGCCGTGTTGGGCGTGTCAGCAAGGATCGTGGTGTTCAGACTGGCCTGAGCAATGCCTGCCCAGGACAGAACCGCTGAGATCTGGCCGTTCACCATGTCATTCGCCGGCTCGCCCAGGGCAGCAACCGCAGTAGGAACACCCAATACCCGATACGCGAGACTGACCGGATAGGTCCCGAGGTCGAGAAGTGGCCCACCCGCAAGCGCCGGATCGTAGATACGATGATCGGTCGAGAACCGTTCGCCGTGATCGGCCAGAACCGTACGTATGGTTCCCAGCAGTCCTGCCTCGAGGATCTGGTCGATCACGTCGAACTTGGGCAGAAACGACGTCCACATCGCCTCCATGCAAAACAGTCCGAGCGCAGCCGCCCGCTCCTGAATCGCCCGTCCCTGCGCTGCGTTCAAAGCCAGCGGCTTTTCGATCACAACATGCTTGCCGTGATCCAATGCCGCCATCGCGCAATCGAAATGGGCAGTGTGCGGTGTTGCGACATAGACGACGTCCACATCCTCGGAGGCAAGCAAAGCGTCGTAGCTACCGTGAGCGCGTCGGATCCCCCAATTGTCCGCGAAGGCCTGAGCGCGGGTGAGTCCGCGCGAAGCGACGGCCGTGACTTCCTGCGCTGCATTTCTCTGCAGTGACTCCACGAAGCGTTGTGCAATCCAGCCAGGCCCGAGGATCCCCCAGCGCAAAGTCGGAGCGTCGACCGGATCGGGGACCCGGGTGCGAGGGAGTTCCAGAACTGTAGAAGAAGTCATGCCTCGAACTGTAGAGTCGAATCTCGAAATATGTAAGGACATTAGGTTGTCCGTTTCAATCCTCTGGAAGTAGGAACCTCATGTCGATTCGGGTCGGTGTGATCGGAACCGGCGTCATGGGCGCCGACCACGTCCGCAATCTCCACTCCACGGTCTCCGGGGCAACGGTCTCTGTGGTTGCAGACCTCGATCAAGAGCGAGCAAAGTCCGTAGCGTCCGCAGTCGGCGCACGGTGGGTGACCGATCCGTTGAAACTGATCAACGACGCCGGTGTGGACGCCGTAGTCATCGCTTCCCATGATTCAACGCATGCCGACCTCACGCTTGCTGCTGTCGAAGCCGGAAAACCGGTTCTGTGTGAAAAGCCCCTCGCAGTGACAGCAGAGGACTGCCGACGCGTCGCTGCGGCCGAGAACCCCGAAAGCCCCCTTGTGAGCGTCGGATTCATGCGCCGCTTCGATCCGGGATACGTGGCGCTGAAGGCCGAAACACATTCCGGCCGTATCGGTGACCCACTGATCGTGCACTGCTCGAGTCGGACCGTCAGCGCCTACCCGGGTGGCAGCTCGGAATCCACGGTGACCAACTCCGCGATTCACGAACTCGACATCGTGCCGTGGATCTTGAACTCTCCCGTCGTCGCAGCCAGCTGGCACTGCGGGCGCTCGAGTTCGCTGGTGACCGATCGCCAGGATCCGCAGATAATCATGCTGCGCACCGCCGACGGCGTTCTCACCACGGTCGAGGTCTTTCTCAACGCGCGGTACGGCTACGACACTCGGTGCGAGGTCGTGGGCGAAATCGGCGCCGCTCGTCTCGCCGAACCGGTGGTCATCCACACCGACGCGGATCGATCCCACTCGTACGGCTATGCGGCGGATTGGATTCCGCGTTTTGCCGAGTCGTATCGGCGCCAACTTCAAGAGTGGATCGACGCATTGAGCACCGGAAGACCCTCGACGTTGGCCACAGCCGCGGAAGGCCTGCGGGCAAATCTCGTGGCAGCTGCCGTGATCAAGTCGATGCACTCCGCGGGGGCAACTGTCTCGGTCGAGCCCGTGGGGGAAAGTTTCTGATGTCTTTTTGATGGATTTCAGGGGTAGTTTCGATGGGTTCTCCTTGGCAGTCTTTGAGGTACAGCGCATCTTGAACACCGCAGGAAAGGCCCCGAATGACTCCATCACTGACCGACCACACCGTGCCGTCCGCAGGTAGGTTGCACCGAGAAGACTGCAACATCGACGACTTCGCCGCTTTGGTCGCGCACGACACCGCCCTTGCCGATTACCCGTACGCCCATTCAGTGGCCGACGGGGTTCTTCTGTACCGCTCCGAAGCATTGGTAGAGCAATCGTCGAATCCTGAAACCCGGGCCGAGATCCAAGACGAGATCGCCCGGGCGTTACTCACCGGCCCCGGCATCACAGTCTTTCAAGGCGCGTTCGACGCGGAGATACTGGATCGCGCCAGCGCGGTCTTCCGTGAACTCATTGCACGCCAACACGAATCCGGTGCAGCGTCCGGAGATCACTTCGCCAAACCTGGTGCCAATGACCGAATCTGGGGCGCACAACTGAAGTTGGCGCTCGAAGATCCCAAGGCTTACGTCGACTACTACGCAAACAGCATTGTCGCTTTGGCTTCGGAAGCGTGGCTCGGCCCCATGTATCAGGTGACGTCGGACGTCAACGTCGTCAATCCCGGTGGCGCCGCACAGAATCCACATCGCGACTACCACCTCGGTTTCATGTCGAGCGACGTAGCCGCGAAGTTTCGGGCGCATGTGCACCGCTTGACCCCTGCCCTCACCTTGCAAGGTGCAGTCGCCCACGTGGATATGCCGGCCGAGACGGGGCCGACGAAGTATCTGCCGTACTCGCAGCAATTCGAATCCGGATACCTCGCGTTCGAGCGTCCCGAGTTCAAGGAGTTCTTCGAAGCCAACTACGTCCAATTACCTTTGAAGAAGGGAGATGCCGTCTTCTTCAACCCAGCCCTGTTCCACGCGGCAGGCCACAACAAGTCCGCCGACGTCCTGCGTATGGCAAATCTTCTCCAGGTGTCGTCGGCCTTCGGTCGAGCCCTCGGAACCATCGACCGGGAGGCACTCGTCAACGCGATCTATCCGGCACTGCTCGCTCTCAGCGAGGCGGGGTCAGACGAGGCAGTTCGGTGTGCCGTCGCCGCCTCGGCCGAGGGCTACGCCTTCCCGACCAATCTGGACCGAGACCAACCGATCGACGGCCTCGCGCCTCAGACGCAGGCCGAACTCGTGACGGAAGCGGTTCGCGAGCGGATCTCACCTGGTCGACTGGCCGATCTACTGAAGGCACAGTCCGAGAGACGAATGAGCTGAGGGACGGCAGCACTGAAGAGACTTGGGCCGCTTAATGCCGATCGGTCGGTACGCTCGAAGCATGGGGTGGGACTTGTAGTGCTGTTCGCCATGATCGGCCCGTTGGCGACGTTCGGGTGGGCGGCTGTTCGGGCGAAGCACCGCGGACTCGGTGGCTCCTTCGTCGGGCCGTTTCAGGAAATGTTCGATCCTGGTGCGGCGCGAGCACAGACGGTCATCGAACAGATCGCGGAACTGCCGGATCCTGCGGACTCCGGCGACCCGGACAACGACGACGACGTGCCGTACACAGTCACCTATGAGGGTGTTCGGCTCCACATCAATCCCGGTAGGGCTCGACAGCGTGGAGGCGAAGGGACCGCCAAGCACGCTGACTGAAAGTTGCACCAGATACAACATTCTGTATGGGGTTTTTTCGACGTGCAGTACAGGGATCGCTACTGTTCGAGAATTCGGGTGAGGGAGAACTGGTTCGGTCAGGGCCGGCGCAGTTGATAGGTGACACCGTTTTCCAACTCGTCCGAGCTGAACGACTTCGGGGAAAAGCGGCCCAAGCTCACCTCGTAGTTTTTCTGGTTTGCGGGGACGGCATCAAAATGTGCGGTGTAGGAGCACGTGCTCATTCCGTCAGGAAGTTGATCGATTGCCTCGACCTCGAGTGTCGACCTGACGGACGCAGCGCCACTGCCCCCGAAAATTTGAATCTGGTCGTTCGGAGCGACACGGATCGAGTCGATCACGCACTCTCCAGAGCCGGCCTCGACTTGCTCTGCCTGACCGGTCACCGTCAATGTGGCAGCAAATGTCTTCGGCACATCGACATTGGTCGTGCAGCCCGTGAGTATCAGCACTCCGACGGCGATCAAGGCCGCGGGCGCGATCTGCCCCAATCCTTGTCCCATAAACGGCAACGGTAGTGCACCCGAGGTGTCACGGTGCTCGGTTACCGAAATCGAAGCGTCACGCGCGGTCCCTCGCCGACCGGCCGAACCATGTGGACAGCTGAGTATCCAACTCCGCCTGTGTATCCCCGACCCATGCCACATGACCGTCCGGCCGAAGCAGGACAGCCGGAGCGTCCAATTCAGTGCTTGTGTCAACGATATGGTCGACGCGATCGCTCCAACCATCGACGGACAGTTGGCCACACTGGTCGAGAAGAAGTCCGCGGCCGGATCGCATCAGGTCGTACAGGTTGCCGCGGGTCAACGCGATGTTCCGCAGCCTCCGACCGAGTAGGTCGTCGCCTTCGCCGAAATCGTAGCGAATCGAGATCGCAGTGATCTTCTCGGTCAGATAGCGCTTGACGTCTTCGAATTCCATCAGCTTGGAGATCAAGCGCCGCACCGCTTGTGGTCCGGCAGCGGTGGAGATCAACTCGGCCTGGGCGCGCGTGTTGTCCAGCACGTCGGCAGCCACCGGACGCCGTTCCGATTCGTACGTGTCGAGCAGGCCCTCCGGTGCCCAGCCGTTGATCTCGGCGGCGAGCTTCCAGCCGAGGTTGAAGGCGTCCTGCACACCGAGATTGAGACCTTGACCGCCCATCGGTGGGTGGATGTGTGCGGCGTCGCCGGCGAGAAACACCCGGTCGCGCCGGTAGTGCTCCGCCAGACGAGTGGCGTCGCCGAAGCGCGAGAGCCACCGCGGCGAGTGCACACCGAAGTCGGTACCGGCAATGGCCAGTAGCTGTTGTTTGATGTCGTCGAGGGTGGTCGGTGTTGCGCGGCCGTCGGCAACTTCGGCCGCAGGAACCACGACACGAAAAGCACCATTGCCGGCGGGACCGACTCCGAATCGTTTGTGCGTTTCCCGGATTTCGGCGACAACGGCGGCCAGTTCATCAGCGGGCATGGTCACGTCCATTTCGCCGATCAACGTGTCGGCGCTCGACGGCTCGCCGGGAAACCCGACGTCGATCAGCTTCCGAACAGTGCTGCGGCCGCCGTCGCAGCCCACGAGGTAACGCGCGTGAAGTGTTGTGCCGTCGGACAATTCCGCTGTGACGTTGTCGGTATCTTGACGGATCGCGACGACGCGCTTCCCTCGCTGAATGTCCGCGCCGACTTCGGTGGCATGTTCGGCAAGAATCCTGTCGATCTCGGGCTGAGGTATTCCCAGTACGTACCCGTGCGCAGTATCGAGGTGCGCGGGTGCCGGTTTGCTGATCCCCGCGAAGAACCCACCGAGCGGATACTTGCGGCCGTGCGCGAGGAACTTGTCCAGCAACCCGCGCTGCTCCATGATTTCGATGCTGCGCACATGGATGCCGAGGGCACGGACGAACTGAGTCGGCTCCTCGTCCTTGTCCACGACGACGACATCGACGCCCTGTAGCCGGAGCTCACCTGCCAGCATCAATCCAGTTGGTCCAGCACCGACAATGATGACGTCACTCATGCGATCCCCTCCTTCGGGCAAGGCTTTTGCTTGCTCGCAGCAGACGAGTGTGCACCATCACCGGGGCCTTGCCGCAAGCCCCGGGTCCCGCGTTATGATGAAGGTGGCCGAAGACGCTTCATCATCGGCGCACCAACACCACAGCACCTGTATCGCGTGGGAGCCGCCAACTCTCGATCACCGTCGGCACCAGCATGGCCCCGAGAACACCCAGCGTCAGAGAAAACGGCACTCCGCCGCTCAGATCGCCCGACTCCGCCAACGGTGTGCAGAGCGTGATCACCAACGCGGACAGTGCAATACCTAGACCGGATGCCAACTCTTGCAGCGTTGCATGCAGAGTATTGGCATCAGTCAGCTCCCCCGAGTCGACGTCAGCGAACGCCAAGCTGTTGTACGCGGTGAACCCGATGGATCGCAACGCGCCACTGACAAACAGTGCGACAGCGATAACGACGCCCGGTGTCGTCGACGAGATCAGTACCAGCGCACCGAAGCACACCACCGACAGAACTCCGTTTCCCACCAGAACTCGTCTGATCCCGAATCTACGCATGAGCGGAGTGGTGAGCGGTTTGATCGCGATATTCCCCGTGAACAGGGCCATCACCAGCAGACCGGCCTTAAACGCCGACATTCCGAATCCCACTTGGAACAACAACGGCAGCACAAACGGCACGCCCATGATCACGAGCCGGTACAGCGAGCCGCTCGACGCGACGAGCCGAAACGATCGAAGTCGGAGGACGCCGAGCGCGATGAGCGGATGATCCGACCGGACGAGGTGAATGACGGCCAAGCTCAACAAGATCAGAGCCGCAATGATCCCGAGGCCCACTCGTAGCCAGTCGGTTCCGACACTGTGCACGCTGTCGAGCGCCACGACAAGCACTGCGACGCCTGCTCCGATCACCACCAATCCCAGCCAGTCAAGGCTCCGTTTCTGCGTTTGCCGAATGTCGGGCACCATGCGCAATGCCAGCAGAAACCCGACGATCCCGATCGGAACGTTGATCAGAAAGATCCAGCGCCACGAAGCGATCGACACGATGGCTCCACCCACAGCGGGCGCAAGAACCGGCGCTGTGAGCGCCGGCCACGTCAAGTAAGCGATAGCCCGTACGAGTTCCGCCTTCGACGTCACCCGCAATACTGCGAGCCGCCCTACCGGCACCATCATGGCGCCGCCTACCCCTTGTAGTGCGCGCATTCCCACCAGCATCGGGAGGGACGTGCTCAGTGCACATCCCACCGACGCCACCGTGAAAACGGCTATGGCAGAGATGAAGACACGTCGCGTTCCGAACCTGTCGGCCATCCATCCGCTCGCCGGGATCAGGACGGCCAACACCAGGAGATACGACGAAACGGCGACATTGACGTCGACGGCGTCAACTCCGAAGGATTGGGCGATCGACGGCAGTGCGGTTGCGAGAATCGTCGCATCGAGCATCTCCATGAACAGTGCTGCTGCCACCAGCAACGCCAGTCCGCGGGGAAATGTCACTGCGCCAGAGCCTTTCGGAGCAATTCTCGATCAGCCGAGAGAAATCCAGCCACCGGAGGAGACCGAGGCAACCATCGCGTCCAGAGCCTGCGCCGACGCGACAGCATCAGCGATGGTCGCGCCCTGCGGCGCTCCGTCCACGATCGAGGAGACGAAATTGCGAGCCTCGATGACCTTCAGGTCGTCATAACCCATGGCGTTGGCCGCGCCGGGTTGGAAGCGGCCGAACTCTCCCGACTCGGGGCCGACCAAAACCGTCGTGACGGATTGGTCCTGGTACTTCGAGCCGAGGCTGGTGCCCAGTTCACCCATCCGGCGGTAATCCCAGAACACGGCACCCTTCGTACCGTGAATCTCGAATCCGTAGTTGTTCTGCTCTCCCACGGCGACGCGGCACGCTTCGAGGGTGCAGCGGTCGCCCGAGCCGAGCCGCAGCAGTGCGCTGACGAAGTCTTCGTTCTCGACAGCTCCCATCTCCCCGCCGCTGGCTCGGGCATGTCCACTGGTAGCGGCGGACGGACGCGCACGCTCCGGGATGAAGATCGCAGTATCAGCAACGAGAGCGTCGATGTCACCGAGAAGATGACGAATCAGATCGATGCCGTGCGAAGCCAAGTCGCCCAGGACGCCGGCGCCGCCGCGCTCACGCTCGTATCGCCAACTCAAAGCGCCTTCAGGGTGGGCCGCATAGTCGCTGAGGAAACGAAAACGCGAGTGCGTGATCGTGCCCAACTCCCCTGAGTCGATCAGGCTTTTTGCCAGGGCTACAGCCGGCGCGTTTCGGTAGTTGAAGCCGACGGTCGACTGCACACCGGCCTTCGAGACTGCTGCGGCAACAGCTTTGGCGTCTTCCGTGGACAACCCGACGGGCTTCTCGATCCAGATGTGTTTGCCGGCCTCTGCCATTGCGACGCCGATTTCACGGTGCAAGAAGTTCGGGGCCGTGATGCTCACCGCGTCGATGGCCGGATCGGCTGCGATATCGCGCCAGTCCTGGGTGAAAGCTTCGAAACCGAATTGGTCCGCCGCTTCCTCCCCTCGGCCCGGCACCTCGTCGGCGACGGCAGCCAGGCGGATCACGGGAAGCTGGGGATAGTGTTGCCGTAGACGCAGATACGCCTGCGTGTGGACGCGGCCCATCCATCCGAATCCGGCAACTGCTACTGAAATGCCTGTCATGAGGCTCCGTTCGGGTCAAATGATCGAAGGATCGCAGAAATGCTGGGATCACAAATCACCCCCACTGACTCGGTCAGGCGGGTACTCGTGTCACCGGGATCGAGATCTAGCGGTCGACCACGGTGGTGTCGAAGTAGTAACGCGACGCTCGGTAGCAGTGGCTGCCGTACTCGACGGCACTACCTGAATCGTCAAATGCAGTGCGGCTCATGGTCAAGAGGGCAGCACCCACTTTCTCGTCGAGCAATCCTGCTTCTTCGCGAGTCGCCGCCCGAGCGCCGATTCGCTGCCGCGCCACACGGATGTGAACGCCGCGAGTTCGCAAGGTTTGGTACAGCCCTTGCGTCTCCAACTCCTCGGGATCGGGTGCGATGTCCACCGGAATGTAGTTGGTCATCACTGCAAGCGGTTCGCCGTTGGTGCTTCGCAGACGCCTGATGGTGGCCACTTCGGCGTCAGGTTCGAGGTTGAGTTCCGCGGCAACGTCCTCGACGGGAACTCCCACCGTGAACTCGAGCAGCTTGGTCGTCGGCGCCTGGCCGGCCCTCGCAAGGTCGTCGAACAGGCTGGTGAGCTCGACCGGGCGGTGCACCGGACTTTGCACCACCTGAGTTCCGACTCCCCGCTTACGAACAAGTAGGCCCTTGTCCACCAGTTCCTGGATCGCACGTCGAGTGGTCGGACGTGAGAGATTGAGCCGTTTGGCCAACGCCAGTTCGTTCTCGAAGCGATCACCTGGGGCAAGTTCGCCACCGAGAATAGCGCCCTCGATTGCCTGGGCCAGCTGAAAATACAGCGGCACCGGGCTCGAGCGGTCCAACTCGACGGCGAGTGCTGCGACCACGGTCAACTCCGATCTGTCTTGGGAAGGCGCCGTATCGACGCTACTTCTCTCGGCAGTGTATGCGAACACTAACATTCACTTGACCGCAAGTCATAATGTCCAGACAAACTATTGACAATCGCTGTGTCGCGGCGCACAGTTTCAGTCATACAACGGTGCCCTGCGCGGGCAGCCCACCACGAACTCTCGGGAGTCAGTCTTGACAAGCATCAACACTCACCAGAGCGGGTCACACATCCCTGACGCACCATTCGACGTGCTTGCCATCGGCCGATCGGGGGTGGACATCTACCCACTTCAAACCGGTGTCGGACTCGAAGACGTCGAGACCTTCGGCAAGTTTCTCGGCGGCAGCGCGGCAAACGTCTCGGTGGCGGCTGCACGCCTCGGCCGGCGAGCAGCACTGATCTCCGGCGTAGGCAGCGATCCCTTCGGAAAGTTCGTCACACGCGAGTTGGCACGTCTGGGCGTCGACAACAGGTTTGTCGTCACCAATTCCGAGTACCCGACACCGGTGACGTTCTGCGAGATCTTCCCCCCTGACGACTTCCCGCTGTACTTCTACCGCAAGCCGCATGCGCCCGATCTTCGGATCACCCCGGACGATATCGACCTCGACGCCGTTCGAACAGCGTCCCTCTACTGGTCGACTGTGACAGGGCTGTCCGAAGAACCGAGTCGCAGTGCACACTTCGCTGCCTGGGAAGCCCGCGAACGACGCCCGCTGACGGTCCTCGATCTGGACTACCGCCCGATGTTCTGGTCGACACCCCAAGAAGCGACCACTCAGGTGCAGCGCGCTCTCGCGCACGTGACGGTAGCCGTCGGAAACCGCGAAGAGTGCGAGATCGCGGTCGGTGAGACCAATCCGAACAAGGCCGCCGACGCGCTTCTCGACCTCGGAGTCGAACTGGCCATCGTGAAGCAGGGCCCGAAGGGTGTTCTCGGCAAAACACGAAAGCAATCGATCACCGTGCCGCCCAACGCCGTCGACGTGGTCAACGGGCTGGGTGCTGGCGACAGCTTCGGCGGATCACTGTGCCACGGACTGTTGGCCGGGTGGCCACTGGAGAAGGTACTGCGCTATGCCAACGCGGCCGGTGCGATAGTCGCATCTCGGCTCGAATGCTCCACTGCGATGCCAACCGCTGAAGAAGTCCACGATCTCGCCGAAGCCACAGCCACGGAGGCAGTCAATGTCTGACAAGCTCGCCGCCCGCCCCCTCGCCACCACCTACGCCGACGTGACGGAACTGCGTGCGAGCGATCCGCAGATCATCGAAAAGTCCTGGGCAGCAAGAACTCCTCGCGCCACCGTTCGAGGCAACGGACGACTGATGATCGTCGCTGCCGATCATCCAGCGCGTGGGGCATTGTCTGTCGGCGGCAAGCCGACAGCGATGAACAGTCGTACCGATCTGCTCGACAGATTACGCACGGCGCTCGACAATCCCGGAGTCGACGGCGTTCTCGGTACCGCGGACATTCTCGACGATCTGCTCCTCCTCGGGACCCTCGAGGACAAGGTCGTCTTCTCGTCGATGAACCGCGGCGGCCTGGCGGGCGCGAGCTTCGAACTCGACGACCGCATGACCGGATATACCGCGGCGGGCACCGCGAAGTTCGGAATGAACGGCGGAAAGATGCTGCTGCGCATCGCCCTCGACGACGCGGGCACCCTGCCCACCATGACGGCATGTGCCGAGGCCGTTGACGAACTGGCCGCGGCCGGACTGATCGCGATGCTCGAGCCGTTCCTCTCCAGTCGCGTCAACGGCAAGGTGGTCAACGATCTCAGCCCCGACGCCGTCATCAAGTCCATCCACATCTCCCAAGGTCTCGGCTCCACCTCGGCGTATACGTGGATGAAACTGCCGGTCGTCGACGAGATGGAACGCGTCATGGATGCGACCACCCTCCCGACGCTGCTCCTGGGCGGCGATCCGCAGATCGCGCCGGAAGAAACGTACGCGAAGTGGGGCGCTGCCCTTCAGCTGCCGTCCGTGCGCGGACTGATCGTCGGGCGCGCGCTGCTCTACCCACCGGACGGCGACGTGACCGCGGCCGTCGACACCGCAGTCAAGCTCGTCCACTAGAACCGACCTGGCAGGAGCAAGATGTTCAGCAAGTACTACGTCCCCGCCGGATCGTCCGCCGACGGTGATTTCACGACAGTGGTCACGCCGGAGTCCGCCGGGTGGGCCGAATCCAGCTTGTGGACACTCGAACTCGCCCCCGGCGCTAACGTCCACCTGCAGTCCGGCGAGAACGAGATAGTCGTCGTTCCACTGTCGGGTTCGGCCGTGATCGTTGCCGAGGGGACGGAGATCGCCCTGACCGGCCGCGCGTCGGTCTTCGACGGACCGAGCGACTTCGCCTACGTAGGAAAGGATTCCGACTACACAGTGGCCAGCGCAGGTGGAGGCCGCTTCGCCCTGTGCGGAGCGCGCGCCGGCGCAAAGCTCCCCCATCGCTACGGCCCGGTGTCGGGAGTTGCCGTCGAACTCCGCGGTGCCGGTAACTGCAGCCGACAGGTTCACAACTTCGCCACCGCAGACACTTTCGAGGCAGACTCCATCATCGCGTGTGAGGTCATCACCCCCGGCGGGAACTGGTCGTCGTATCCCAGCCACAAGCACGACGAGAACAGCGACGTCGAATCGGCCCTGGAAGAGATCTACTACTTCGAGATCGACCGCAGCCCCACCGGGACCGAAGGGTTCGGCTACCACCGCGTGTACGGAACCGCCGAGAGACCTATCGAGGTGCTCGAGGAAGTCCGCTCGGGCGACGTCGTCCTCGTGCCGCACGGCTATCACGGCCCGTCCATCGCAGCGCCGGGCCACCACATGTACTACCTCAATGTCATGGCAGGTTCGGGCGAGATCCGGGCGTGGAACATCTGTGACGATCCGCAACACACCTGGCTACGTGGAAGCTGGGATCACCAGGACATCGACCCTCGACTGCCGTTGCAGTCCCACAACTGACGGAAGTGAAAGCTGTGGCACCCACCAACAACGCAACCGGCAATCGTCTACCTCGCGACGAGCCGACCGTACACCTCACCGTTTCTCAAGCTGTCGTCCGCTTCCTCGCCAACCAGTACACCGAACGCGATGGCCAGCGCACCAAGCTGTTCGCCGGCTGCTTCGGAATCTTCGGGCACGGCAACGTCGCCGGACTGGGGCAGGCACTCTTGCAGGCCGAGATCCAGGATCTCGACGCCGGCCGTGAGCCGACACTCCCCTACGTGCTCGGCCGCAATGAACAGGCGATGGTGCACTCGGCTGTCGCGCACGCCCGCATGAAGGACCGCCTGCAGACGTGGGCAGTCTCGTCCAGCGTCGGCCCAGGTGCCACCAATATGATCACCGGCGCGGCGCTGGCCACCATCAACCGTCTACCTGTATTACTCCTTCCCGCAGACACTTTCGCGACCCGCGCCAGTGCCCCCGTCTTGCAGGAACTCGAACTCCCGTCGAGCGGCGACGTCACAGTCAACGACGCTTTCAAGCCGGTCTCACGATACTTCGATCGGGTATGGCGCCCGGAGCAGTTGCCGAGCGCTCTGCTCGCCGGGATGCGCGTTCTCACTGATCCCGTCGAGACCGGCGCAGTCACCATCGCCATCCCGCAGGACGTGCAGGCCGAGGCATTCGACTGGCCCGAGTCCTTCTTCGCCGAACGGGTGTGGCACGTGGCCCGCCCGCTCCCCGAGCGATCGGTGATCGAACGCGCCGCCGCGATCATCCGCTCGGCTCGCAAGCCACTGATCGTCGCCGGCGGCGGCGTGATCTACAGCCAGGCCACCGACTCTCTGGCAGCGTTCTGCGCGCAGAGCGGAATCCCCGTGGGGCAGAGCCAGGCCGGCAAGGGTTCATTGGTCTACGACCATCCACAATCCGTCGGGGCGGTGGGGTCCACCGGCACTACGGCTGCAAACGCACTGGCCACCGAGGCGGACGTCGTCATCGGAATCGGCACGCGGTACAGCGATTTCACGAGCGCGTCCCGCACCGCATTCACCAATCCCGACGTTCGCTTCGTCAACATCAACGTCGCTTCACTGGACTCCGTGAAGCAGGGCGGAGTCAGTGTTGTCGCCGACGCACGTGAGGCACTCGACGCGCTGGCACTTGCACTGAACGACTACCGGGTGGACGACGAATACGCGTCCAGGATCGGTGAACTCGCCCGCAATTGGGATGCGATCGTCGAATCCGTCTACAACCCAGCCGAACCCGCGGCTGACGGCTCACTGAATCAGAATCAGGTCATCGGCCTGGTCAACACGTTGTCCGATGCACGTGACGTCGTGGTGTGCGCTGCCGGGTCCATGCCGGGTGACCTCCACAAGCTGTGGCGAACCCGTGATGCCAAGGGGTATCACGTCGAATACGGGTACTCGTGCATGGGATACGAAGTTGCCGGCGGTCTAGGCGTCCGCATGGCGTGCCCCGATCGCGACGTGTTCGTGATGGTCGGCGACGGTTCCTATCTGATGATGGCCACCGAATTGGTCACCGCCGTACAGGAACGCCTCAAGGTCATCGTCGTCCTGGTGCAGAATCACGGATTTGCCTCCATCGGTTCGCTGTCAGAGTCGCTGGGTTCCCAGCGCTTCGGCACGCAGTACCGCTACCGCTCGAATGACGGACGTCTCGACGGAGGTGTTCTCCCGGTCGATCTGGCCGCGAACGCCGCCAGCCTCGGTGTCGACGTCATCCGCGCCAACACCGCCGCCGAGTTCGCCGACGCGATCAAAGTCGCCAAAGCAAGCGACACCAGCACGGTCATCCACGTCGAAACCGATCCGCTGATCGGCGCCCCGGACAGCGAATCATGGTGGGACGTACCGGTATCAGCTACTTCCGAACTGGAATCGACCAAGAACGCCCGGACAGCCTACGAGTCCTGGAAGAAGATCCAGCGATCGTATCTACGTCCATCCGAATGAAAATTCCGCACAGCCACACCCCAAGAAGCTTGCCCGCGAAAGGAATCTAGACATGAGCGCGATTCGCGTCGGATCAGCCCCCGACTCCTGGGGTGTGTGGTTTCCGGACGACCCTCAGCAGACCCCGTACACGCGATTCCTCGACGAGGTGTCCGCGTCGGGATACGAATGGATCGAACTCGGTCCGTTCGGATACCTTCCGACCGATCCAGCCAAGCTGACTGACGAACTCGGAGCACGCGGCCTCAAGCTTTCGGCCGGTACCGTTTTCGAACACCTGCACCAGGACGATTCCTGGGATGCCGTCTGGAATCAGATCAAGGACGTCGCCAAGTTGACCGCAGCCGTCGGCGGCAAGCACGTAGTGGTCATCCCCGAGATGTGGCGCGATCCTTCCACCGGAGTGGTACTCGAAGATCGAAATCTGACTCCCGAGCAGTGGCGCAAGAAAACCGACGGCATGAACGCTCTCGGCAAGGCGATGCTCGAGGAGTACGGCGTCATGGCGCAGTACCACCCTCATGCCGACAGCCATGTCGACATCGAGGACAACGTCTACAAGTTCCTCGAAGGTACAGACGAGCGTTTCGTGAACCTGTGCCTCGATACCGGCCACATCAGCTACTGCGGCGGCGACAACCTGGCCATCATCAACAAGCATCCGGAGCGCATCGGGTACCTGCACCTCAAGCAGGTGGATCCGGCGATCGTCGCCAAGGTGGAGGCGGAGGACCTGCCGTTCGGCGAAGCCGTCAAACTCGGCGCGATGATCGAACCACCGCGTGGAATCCCGGACATGCCGCCGCTTCTGGAGGCCATCGAGAAGCTCGGCATCGACGTGTTCGCGATCGTCGAGCAGGACATGTATCCCTGCCATCCCGACACACCGCTGCCCATCGCACAGCGCACTCAGAAATACCTGTCCACCTGTGGCGTCCCCGCCGTCCGTTTCAGCTGAGCAACACAATCGAGGAGTACCACCGCATGTCTGACAACCAGGATCTCCGGATCGCAGTGCTCGGCGTCGGCATCATGGGGGCCGATCACGTCGACCGCATCACCAACAAAATCGGCGGTGCCCGAGTCACTGTCGTCAACGACTACTCTCTTGCCCGCGCCGAGGAAATCGCAGCATTGACGCCGGGGTCACGCGTCGTCGTCGATCCGTTCGATGCCATCGCAGCCGAGGACGTCGACGCCGTTGTGCTCGCAACCCCGGGCCCGACCCATGAGAAGCAGGTACTTGCCTGCCTCGAAGCAGGCAAGCCGGTTCTCTGCGAGAAGCCGCTGACCACCGACGCGGACAGTTCGCTGGCGATCGTCAAAGCCGAAGCAGCGCTGGGAAAGAAACTGATCCAGGTTGGTTTCATGCGCCGGTTCGACCACGAATACACCCAGCTCAAGGATTTGATCGACAGCGGCGATCTCGGTCGCCCTCTCGTTGTGCACTGCGCGCACCGCAATCCTGCGGTTCCGAACGGCTTCGACAGCGCGATGATCGTCAAGGACTCACTCGTCCACGAGGTCGACGTGACGCGATTCCTGCTCGACGAAGAGATCACCTCGGTGCAGATAATTCGGCCGTCTGCGAATTCGCTTGCTCCCGAGGGCATTCAAGACCCACAGATCGCGATATTCGAGACCGAGTCCGGTAGACACGTCGACGCCGAGGTGTTTGTCACCACCGGAGTTGCCTACGAGGTGCGCACCGAAGTTGTCGGCGAACTCGGAAGCGCGATGATCGGACTCGACGTGGGACTGATCCGAAAGACCAAGCCCGGAAACTGGGGTGGGCAGATCACCCCAGGATTCCGCGAACGCTTCGGGCAGGCATACGACACCGAGTTCGCCCGGTGGATCAAGGCAGTGAAGACGGGCGCCGGCACCGGCAACTACATCGACGGACCAGGTGCCTGGGACGGGTACGCCGCGGCCGCTGTCTGCGCCGCTGGCGTGAAGTCTCTGGAGACGGGTCAACGCGTCGTCGTGGACATGGTTGCGCGCGACTCTGTGGCCGGAGCGTAGCGATGAAGGTCGCACTCGATCCCACACCGTTCCATCACGATTACTCGCTGCTGGAGCTTCCCCGAGTTGTTGCCGATCTCGGGTACGAGTACCTGCAGCTCACACCGCACGTCGACATGATCCCGTTCTTCAATCACCCGAAAGCCGACGACGCGCTCGTCGCCGAGTTCCGGAAGGCCTGCGCGAGTGCGGGAGTCGGCATCGCGTCGGTGCTCCCGGTCCTTCGGTGGTCCGGCCCGGACGAGGACGCTCGCGAAGCAGCAGTGCGTTACTGGAAGCGGGCCATCCAGATCACGGTCGATCTCGGTGTCAACGTCATGAACACCGAATTCTCCGGCCGCCCCGAGAAGGCCGAAGAGTCCGAGCGTGCGTTCTATCGTTCGATGGAGGAACTGCTTCCGATCATCGAACGCGAGGGGATCGACGTCCTGATCGACCCGCACCCGGACGATTTTGTCGAAGACGGACTTGCCGCGATCCGCACGATCCGTGGCGTGAACTCCAAGAACCTCGGCATGGTGATCGTGGCGTGCCACCAATTCCACATGGGTGGGGACCTTCCCGCAATCATGGAGGCCGCCGGCGACATGGTCCGTCTCGTACATGTGGCAGACACCATGGATCATCACCGTTCCCACGGACTTCGCTACATCACCAATCCGCCAGGCAATGCCGTTCGAGTGCATCAACACCTCAAAATGGGGGACGGAGACGTCAACTGGGACGAATTCTTCGGCGGCCTCGGCAAACTCGGCTTCTACGATCGTGACAACACCGTGATGGTGTCGAGCGTCTTCGCCGAGAACGAAAACGCACACGAGGTTTCCCGGTACCAGCGCGAGACGATGAACGACTATGTCGCCAAGTACACCTCCCCGAACTCCTGAGCCACCAGACCACTAGGAAATACCATGACCAGCACTGATACTCGTGTCATCGCGCACTGGTTGGACGGCAAGTCGTTCGCCGGAACATCCGAGAACACCGCCCCCGTCACCAACCCCGCCACCGGACAGATCACCGGCCGACTCGCCCTGGCGAACCTCGAGGACGCTCGCACCGTCATCGACGCTGCTGCGGCGGCCTTCCCCGCCTGGCGTGACACCTCCCTGGCCCGGCGCACACAGATACTGTTCAGCTTCCGCGAACTTCTCAACGCTCGCAAAGGTGAACTCGCCGAGATCATCACAGCCGAGCACGGCAAGGTTCTCTCCGACGCCCTCGGCGAAATCAGCCGCGGACAAGAAGTAGTCGAATTCGCCTGCGGAATACCGCATCTCCTCAAGGGCGGATACACCGAGAATGCATCGACCAAGGTCGACGTCTACTCCATCCGCCAACCCCTCGGCCCCGTAGGCATCATCTCCCCCTTCAACTTTCCCGCGATGGTCCCGATGTGGTTCTTCCCGGTCGCCATCGCCGCCGGGAACACCGTGATTCTCAAACCCTCGGAGAAGGACCCCACCGCGGCGATCTGGCTCGCCGAACTCTGGGCCGAAGCCGGTCTGCCCCCCGGCGTCTTCAACGTCCTCCAAGGTGACAAGCTCGCCGTCGACGAACTTCTGGAAAACAAAGCAGTCAAAGCGATTTCGTTTGTCGGATCCACCCCCATCGCCCAGTACGTCTATGCCACCGGCACCGCCAATGGCAAACGCGTGCAAGCACTCGGCGGCGCCAAGAACCACGCCATCGTTCTGCCGGACGCCGACCTCGACCTCGCCGCCGACGCAATGGTCAACGCGGGATTCGGCTCCGCGGGCGAACGATGCATGGCGATCTCCGCCCTGGTCGCAGTCGGCGACATCGCCGACGAACTGGTCGCCAAGATCGTCGAGCGCACCACTCCCCTCGTCACCGGTGACGGCACCAAGAACTCCGACATGGGTCCGCTCGTCACCAAGGCCCACCGCGACAAGGTCGCCTCATACGTCGATGCAGGCGAGAAGGACGGCGCCACCATCGTGGTCGACGGACGTACAGTCCAGGCCGATGGTGGACCGGACGGCTTCTGGCTTGGACCCACCCTCATCGACCACGTCACCACCGACATGTCGATCTACACCGACGAAATCTTCGGGCCTGTTCTCTCCGTCGTGCGCGTCGATACCTACGACCAAGCCCTCGAACTGATCAACAACAACCCGTACGGAAACGGCACCGCCATCTTCACCAACGACGGCGGCGCTGCCCGACGCTTCCAGAACGAGGTGGAGGTCGGCATGATCGGCATTAACGTCCCCATCCCGGTTCCCATGGCCTACTACAGCTTCGGCGGCTGGAAGAACAGCCTCTTCGGTGACACCCACGCTCACGGGACAGAAGGTGTTCATTTCTTCACGCGGGGTAAAGCCGTCACCAGTCGCTGGCTCGACCCCAGCCACGGCGGCATCAACCTCGGCTTCCCCGAAAACAGTTAGCCGGCAAGACATCTGTGGCCGAGACTCTCGAAGAGGCTCGGCCACAGATGTTTTCGAGAGGTCTACGCGACCGTGGGGTGATACGTCAGCACCTGAACTCCGGATTCGTACCGACGATCGTCCTTCAACTCGAGGTCGATCTTGTCGGCCGATTCGGGGAACACTCTCCCGCCGGACCCGAGAATGACCGGGAAGACCATCAGCCGTAACTCGTCGACCAGACCGGCCAGCAACAACGCGTGGACGAGCGTCCGACTTCCCGCGACCAGGATTTCGCCGTCGATCTGTTCCTTCAGCTTCGGAACGGATTCCTCGATGGGATCGGTGAGCGCCGTCGAG
Organism: Rhodococcus sp. WS1; assembly: GCF_003797745.1. NCBI lineage: Bacteria > Bacillati > Actinomycetota > Actinomycetes > Mycobacteriales > Nocardiaceae > Rhodococcus > Rhodococcus sp. WS1. The sequence goes on from NZ_RKLZ01000001.1 coordinate 1,187,630, forward strand.
TTGTTCCATTCGAGCGGCTCCGTCGAACTCGTGACGACGTACTTGGGCATCTCGTTCATCTTGTCCGCAAAGCCTTGGTCGTCTTCGCGCTCAGGCCAGGCACCGGCGAAGCTCTCGTAGGTCCGTCGACCGAGTAGAAGCACGTCCGCGGCGAGGGTTTCGTCGAGTTTGAACTTCATCTGATCGCCCTCCTGGTACGGAAAGACCCATCCAGTGTGCGCATAACCCGGTTCGCCACCGGGCGCTTCCATGACCATGTCCAAAGACACGAATTCTGTCACCACGATCTTGCCCATACCGATCCCCTGTCGTCAGTGCGTGTGCGCCATTCGAGTAGTCGACTACCCCACTGTTACAGACTCTGCGTGGTGGTGGAACTCATCGGCGGCGATCTTCGATTGTCACCACATAAAGACGTCAGCACACAACCCAGGCGCCGTTCTCCTTGATCAACGTGATGTCCTCGCGCATCATCTCGGACGGAACCTCGGTGCTGTAATGGCGAGTGTTGGCTGTTGCCGAATCCCCGTTCACGACGATGTTCTCCACTCCGTCCAACCTCAGACTCGCAAGCGTGTCGTCGAACGGCGACTCTTCGGCCCGGGGGCTCTCGCTGCGCATCGAACTGCATTGAGTGCTGTCCACTGCCTCCCAGTCCCTTTCGGCCATGAATTCGAAACTCTGACCGACCACGGCAGAGATTTGGCTCTCGGCCGACGGTTCCGAATCGCCGGAACATCCCACGACAGCGGCTGACGTTCCGATGAGTGTCATTGCGGCGAGCGTCAGGCGTCCGCGTATGACTGTGAGGTTCATCCGTCCACTATGACCGATGTACAAACCGAATCGCCTGTTTTCGATCCCTCTGCTTGCGTGGCGATTCGGACGTTCCCTCAGGTTCGCATACCCTCGTATATCGATGATGTGGCGTCGAAAGTGTGCAGTGGCAGTAGCCGGAACAGTGCTCTCAGGGAGCATTGCGTTTACCGGTGTCGTAGGGACCTCGGGAGTGGCCGGCGCCCAACCGGCCCCGCCGCCGCCCACCACCACCACCACCACCGAGGCACCGTTCACAACACCCAACACCGACAGCTGCCCGTTCACGAGTAGCCCGGCGCCGGCGATCGATCTCTCCGAAGCACCTGCGCCCGGATCCACGGCCCCGACTGCTGTCCCGATTCCGGAAAGCCCCGTCGGTGGAGACAAGCTCGGCGAGTGTGGCGTCGTACTTCCTGACGGCGCTCCCCCGCTCCCGGCCGACATCGCGGCATCCGGATGGGTACTCGCGGACGCCGAAACCGGTGAGGTCCTCGCCGCGAAAGATCCGCACGGTCGCTACCGACCGGCCAGCACCATCAAGATGCTGTTGGCTCTCGTCGCGCTCGACGAACTCGATCTCGACACCGAAATCACCGCAACTGCCGAAGACGCGGACGCTGAAGGTAGCGCTGTCGGCATCGGCAAGGGCGGCAAGTACACCAACCGGCAACTGATGCAGGGTCTGGTCATGGCATCGGGAAACGATGCCGCGCACGCTCTTGCCCGCCAACTCGGCGGTGACGCTGCAGCCGTGTCGAAAATGAACGCGCTCGCGGCCGAACTCGGCGCCCTCGACACCCGCACGGCAACTCCATCCGGACTCGACGGCCCAGGGATGAGCAGCTCACCGTACGACCTGGCCGTAATCTTCCATACAGCCCTCCAGAATCCGACGTTTGCCGGACTGATCCATACCGAAACCGTCGAGTTTCCCGGCTTCCCCAAAGATCCGACGATTCCTGACGATCAGGATCGCCCCGGATTCACTCTCGCGAACGACAATCAGTTGCTCTACAACTACGAGGGCGCATTGGGCGGCAAGACCGGCTTCACCGACGACGCCCGCCACACGTACGTCGGTGCTGCGGAGCGCAACGGCCGGAAACTACTGGTGACATTGATGGGCGGCGAAGCCAAGCCGATCCGTCCGTGGGAGCAGGCTGCCCGTCTACTCGACTACGGATATGCACTCCCCGCGAGCACAACCGTCGGCTCGTTGACGGACCGATCGACCGACGATGCCACGCCCGATGTCACTCGCACACCGTCTGCCGCTGCACCAGGCTCGATTTCGGCAGCACCCACCGCTACCGACACCGAGTCGGACACCACTGACCGCATCCTCATCGGTGCTGTCGGCGGAGTTGTGGTGATCGCGCTGGTGGCGGGAGCCGTTGCCCTGAACCGTCGAAGGCGCTAGCGCGGCCGACGGCGCATGAAGCCCGAAAGACCCAGGCCGGCAACCGCACCCGTGGCGATCAACGCAGCCACGCGAGACGGTGAAGCTCCGTCACTGACAACGATTCGCGGCGAGATCACGGCCGGATCCGGCGGCGGAACGAAGGCGAGAGCCATACTTTCCTTTGTCGTCGCCGCCCACGCCGTGCAGAACAGCAGCATCCTCGACGCAGTGAACACGAACACGAGCAAACCGATGATCGGGCCGAATGCCACGCCCGCCGGGCCACTGGTGACGGCCGCGAGGTAGATCGCACCTACCTGCTTGAAGATTTCGAACACGACCGCGGCGATAAGCGCTGCCTGCGCGGCGCTGCGCAGCGTGACAGGCTCGCGCGGCAGCCGGGCAATCACCCACAGGAACACCGCCCACGTCGCCAGGAGTGAGAGCAACAGTGAAACGACTCTGAGCCCCACGCCGACACCGGTGATGTTCTCGAGGTTGAGCCATTTCACGATCTGAGTCGCAACCGGCCCACTACTCAGCGCCGACATTCCCAGTGAGACGACCATGGCGAGAGCCAGACCGATGAGGGCCCCTGCGTCACCGAGTTTGGTGCGTACGAAACCCTTCGGCTCGCGCTTGCTCTCCCACATCGCCGTCAGCGCGTCGCGAACATTTGCCATCCAACCGAGACCCGCGTACGCGGCACCCAGGAGACCGAAGATTCCGACGCTCGCGCGCGAGTCGATAGCCGAATCGATCAGCGTGTTGATGGTGTCACCCAAGCTGCCCGGAATGCTCTTGGTGATCTGCTCCTGAATCGACTCCAGGTACTCGGGATGCCCGGCCAATACGAAACCGGCCACTGCAAACGCGACCATCATGATCGGAATCAATGCGAGAACACTGAAGTACGTGATTCCCGCAGCGTAGTAATCGCCCTTTTGCTCTTGGAAACGTCCTGCGGCGCGAACCAGATGATCGAGCCAGGGTCGCGCTGCTCGTTGCTTCTCGAGAAAGCTCGGTGCGTCGTCGTCCGTGTCAGCCATTGCCGTCCCCCTCATGTTCGGTCAGGCGTCGTGAGTCCGAATTCGCGTAAGTCAGCCCTTCGGTGCCAGGAATCCGACCTTGTCATAGACAGCGGCGAGAGTGCGTGAAGACACCTCACGGGCGCGGTGCGCTCCAGCCGCGATGATGCGATCCAGCTCTGCCTCGTCGGCAAGGTAACCGTCGACCTTCGCCTTGAGTGGGGTGACGAACTCGGTCAGCACATCAGCGGTATCGGTCTTGAGGTCGCCGTACCCCTTGCCCTCGTAACCGGCCACCAGAGTCTCGATCGGTACTCCCGAGAGAGCCGACTGAATGGTGAGCAGGTTGCTGACGCCCGGCTTGGCCTGCGGGTCGAAACGAATCTCGCGCTCGTTGTCGGTGACGGCCGACTTGATCTTCTTTGCCGACACCTTCGGATCGTCGAGCAGATTGATCAGTCCGGCCGCACTGGCGGCGGACTTGCTCATCTTGGCGGTCGGATCCTGCAGGTCGTAGATCTTTGCCGTGCCCTTGATGATCTGCGGCTCGGGAACAACGAACGCCTTGCCGTAGCGGGTGTTGAACCGGCCGGCCAGATCGCGTGCGAGTTCGAGGTGCTGACGCTGATCCTCACCCACCGGAACTCGCTGCGGGCGGTACAGAAGGATGTCCGCGGCCATCAGAACCGGATACGTGAACAAACCGACACTGGCGTTGTCGCTGCCTTGCTTGGCGGACTTGTCCTTGAACTGCGTCATACGGCTGGCTTCACCGAAACCGGTGATGCAGTTCAGGACCCACGCCAACTGTGCGTGCTCGGGAACCTGACTCTGTACGAACAGCGTCGCCTGATCCGGATCGATACCCACCGCAAGGAGCTGAGCCACCGCAACCTTGGTGCGACGACGCAATTCCTTCGGGTCCTGCGTCACCGTGATGGCGTGAAGATCCGGAATGAAGTAGAAAGCGTCGAAATCGTCCTGCAACGGAACCCACTGCTGCAGCGCACCCAGGTAGTTGCCGAGGTGGAAAGAATCCGACGTCGGCTGGATTCCGGAAAGCACGCGAGGCTTTGCGGTGGGCTTCTGTTCTGCAGGGGTCGACATGGTTCCGATCTTTTCACGAGTGGAAATCAGTGCAGTGGCGTGGTGCCCGGGTAGTCGAGTTCGACGAGGTCTTCACCGTGGGCGGTGAGGTCCTCCGCACCGAACTGGTAGACGGTCCGGAAAACGACGGGTTCCCATTCTTCGGTGTAGAAGTCCATCGTTTCGCGGAACCACTCCAACTGATCCTGTTGCTCGGACAGTAGAGAACCCGCACCTCGGATCACAACTACATATCCGGCGCCGAGTCCGAGTACGCCGTCGAGATCGCGCATGACATCGTCGAAAGCGTCTTTGTTGCGCCCGAAGTGGGACGGAAACTGGAAGGCTGCCGCGAACTCGTCGAAGACCTGCGCCGTTGTTCGCATGTTCTCGCCGCGAACCACCCGAACGACAAAATTCTCGCCACGGAGTTCACGTGCAAGATCATCTGCGACGGCCGGGTCGCTCTGCAGGGCCACTGAAGCCACATCCGAAGACGGATCCAGCCACTGCGCCACGCTGACCGTAGACGAGTCGGACATCAGCGAATCCTCACAAACGTGTCGTAGTGATCGAGGGTGTACCACGCCGAACCGTCGTTACCGGTGACGATTCGCTCGGCATCACGACCTTGGCCGTTTTTCTTCGCGTTGACGTCCCATTCCTGATAGACGACACGTCCGCCACCGGCACCGGCACCGACAGCGGGCAGACGCCCTTCGCTGTTGCGGAAGGTGATGCCGCCCTTGGTGCCCGGCGCATTGGCGGAATCCGGCCACCGCCCGGCGTCGATCTCCACGAGCGTGGCGAGAACGCGCGTCGGCGCATCGCTGTTCGTCTGCTGCGTTGTCTTGACGGCGGAGCTGGAGGGCGCGGAACTCGACGGCGCGGAACTCGACGGCGCGGCCTTGGTGGTAGCACCCGGCTTGGCTTGAACAGTCGAGGACTGGGCACTCGAGGACTTCGCAACCGACGACGCCGAACTGTCGGAGTCACGTGAAGAAAGGGTGACCGCCAGTACGAGCGCCACCACCGCCACCACGACGGTGATGATGGCGTTGCGCGTCTTTGCGCTCGGCATTTTCAGTCCTTCAGGCACGAGCGCTCCTACCGGTACGAGACGGTGACAGGCGCGTGATCCGACCAACGGAGGTCGTAGGACTCAGCGCGTTCCACGATGGCAACCTTGGCCCGCTCGGCGTATCCGCGGGTGGCAACCTGGTAGTCGATACGCCAACCCGAATCGTTGTCGAATGCCTTGCCGCGGTACGACCACCACGAGTACGGACCGTCGACACCCGGATGGAGGGTGCGGAAGACATCGACCCACGCGGAATCTTCGGCGAACAGGAGATCCATCCAGGCGCGCTCCTCAGGGAGGAATCCCGAAGACTTCTTGTTGGTCTTCCAGTTCTTGAGGTCGAGTTCGGTGTGCGCGATGTTCCAGTCGCCGCTGACCACCACGTGACGATCGGCAGCCTCGGCCGCCGCAGCGGTGGTAGCGAGGTGAACTGCGAAGGACGCCATGAACCGCTCCTTCTCCTCCTGCTTCGGCGTGAGCGCCTCACCGGAGGGCAGGTACAGGCTCGCGACGGTCAGATCCGCGAAGTCGGCTTCGATGTATCGACCGGCGTCGAGAAACTCGTCGTCCCCGTGACCGATCCGCACCGCGTCAGGTTCCGTGCGTGAGAGCACCGCGACTCCGTTGCGTCCCTTCGCGGACGGCTCGGCGGAGACGAGGAACCATCCGTTGCCGAGCGCTGGTTCGAGAGTCTCGCGAAGCTGATCGTCCGACGCACGCGTTTCCTGAAGGCAGATGAAATCCGCCGACGTCTTCTCCAGCCAATCGAGCATGCCCTTGCGGGCAGCTGCTCGAACGCCGTTGACGTTCACGGACGTGATGGTGTGGGGCGCAAGAATGTGGGAGTCAGCAGTTTGTGGCACGGCAAGCACCGTAGCCGATTCCACCGACGCGGATGGGCGCCCAGGTCAGCGCACGGCCCTACGCTGCAGAATCACCGCAACCGCCAGCACGACGAGACCCGCGACGGCCAGCAACGACCCAACCGCTGCCGGTGCGGTATACCCGTAACCGGCAGCGATGACGACGCCGCCGATCCACGCTCCGAAGGCATTGGCGATGTTCAGCGCGGCGTGATTGAGAGACGCAGCCAAGGTCTGAGCGTCCTCGGCGACATCCATCAACCGTGTTTGAAGGCCAGGAACCATCGAAGACCCGGCAAGCCCGATGAGGAAGACGAAGACAAGCGCCGTGTACGGATTGCGCACGGCGATCACGAAGACCGCGAGGATCACCACGAGGGATCCCATCGACAGGAACAAACCCTTCATCAGTGCGCGATCCGCGAGGTATCCACCGACGAAGTTGCCGGCGACCATGCCCAGTCCGTACAGCATGAGCGCCAGAGGAATGAACGAAGCACCGAGACCGGACACGTCGGTGAGCGTCGTACTGATGTAGGTGTAGACGGCAAACATCCCGCCGAATCCGACCATTCCCACGATCAGGGTCATCCACACCTGAACGCGGCCTAGCGCCCCGAGTTCGGTGATCGGATTCGTCACCGGCATACCGTCCAACCGCGGAATCCAGACGAACAGCGAAGCAACGGTTGCCACCCCGATCACGGCGACCAAGGCGAAGGCGCTGCGCCAGCCGAGTGCCTGGCCGATCCAGGCCGCGACCGGCACCCCGATCACATTGGCCACGGACAGACCCATCATCACCATCGCCACGGCCTTCGCGCGTTTACCTGGTTCGGCCAAATGAGCGGCGACCAGTGCGGCGACTCCGAAGTAGGCGCCGTGCGGCAATCCGGCGACGAATCGAGCCATCATCAGCGTCGTGTACGAGGGCGCAAAGACCGAAGCGGCATTGCCGACGGTGAATGCGACCATGAGTGCGATCAACAGGGTGCGGCGCGGTACTCGTGCGGTGAGAGCAGCGATCAGCGGAGCACCGACGACAACCCCGAGCGCGTACGCCGAGATCACGTGACCCGCGATGGGTTCCGAGACACCGAGCCCGGATGCCATTTCCGGGAGCAATCCCATGGCGACGAACTCGGTTGTGCCGATACCGAAACCGCCGAGGGCAAGAGCGAGCATCGCTGGACCTCTGGCGGAACGAACCCCGGGTGTCGAGGTGTCAGAACGGGAGAGGGTAGACGAAGTCACTGATCAATTGTGGTCTCACACCTGGTTGAACTTCCAAGTGAGAGCGGGTGAGTTCACTCACGTGAGACCGCGAACACAAATGGGACGCCCGGTTTCCCGGACGTCCCATCAGAAGGTGAAACAGTGAATCTACTTCGCGGCCATGGCCTTCTGCAGGTTCACGTCGAGTGCGCCGAGGAACTCCTCGGTGGTCAGGTAGCCCTGATCGCCGCCGACCAGCATCGAGAGGTCCTTGGTCATCTGGCCGCTTTCGACGGTCTTGATGACAACGTCTTCGAGCGCCTGCGCGAAGCCGATGACCTCAGGGGTGCTGTCGAGCTTGCCACGATGCTCGAGTCCGCGGGTCCACGCGAAGATGGACGCGATCGGGTTGGTCGAGGTGGGCTTGCCCTGCTGGTGCTGACGGTAGTGACGCGTCACGGTGCCGTGAGCAGCCTCTGCCTCACAGGTCCTTCCGTCCGGTGTCAGCAGAACCGACGTCATGAGGCCGAGCGAGCCGAAGCCCTGGGCCACGGTGTCGGACTGGACGTCGCCGTCGTAGTTCTTGCATGCCCAGACGTATCCACCCTCCCACTTGAGTGCGGAAGCGACCATGTCGTCGATGAGGCGGTGCTCGTAGGTCAGACCTGCGGCATCGAACTCAGCCTTGAACTCGGTCTCGTAGACGTGCTGGAAGATGTCCTTGAAGGCACCGTCGTACGCCTTGAGAATGGTGTTCTTGGTGGACAGGTACACCGGGTAGTTCTGCTGCAGTCCGTAGGTGAGCGACGCGCGAGCGAAGTCACGGATGGACGTGGTGAAGTTGTACTGCCCCTGGACGACGCCGCCCTCTTCGGGGAAGTTGACCAGTTCGTGCTCGATCGGTGCGCTGCCGTCCTCAGGCGTGTAGGTGATCATCACCTTGCCGGGGCCGGGGACCTTGAAGTCTGTGGCGCGGTACTGGTCGCCGAATGCGTGACGGCCGATGATGATCGGCTTGGTCCAGCCCGGAACGAGTCGCGGAACGTTGGAGATGATGATCGGTGCGCGGAAGATCGTGCCGCCGAGAATGTTGCGGATCGTTCCGTTCGGGGAACGCCACATCTTCTTGAGACCGAATTCCTCGACACGTGCCTCGTCCGGCGTGATCGTGGCGCATTTGACGCCGACGCCGTGCTTCTGGATCGCGTGCGCTGCGTCGATGGTGACCTGGTCGTCGGTCTCGTCGCGGTACTCGATACCGAGGTCGTAGTACTCGAGGTTCACATCGAGATACGGATGGATCAACTTGTCTTTGATGAACTGCCAGATAATGCGCGTCATCTCATCGCCGTCGAGTTCGACGACGGTGCCCTCAACCTTGATTTTGGACATGGGTGCTTCGCGTCCTCCTAGGAAGTTTCCCTGGTTACACGGTTGCGGTCACACTTTGTGAGTGGGTCCGCGAACGGTTCGATTATCAAACCTAGACGGTGTGGACTGATCTCGGGAGATGAGTCCCAAACAAGACAAGCGTACTGCTAACCCGTGAGGCCGCAACCGGCAGGTCCACCCATCGGCCTCTACTCGCGAGTAACTTTTGCCTGCTAGTGGGCTGCGTCGCTCTGTCTCGCGTGCGGTTGCGGCTCACAATTCGCCCCGCGTCAGGACTGCGCTCACTTCCCGGTAGAATCCGACTTGGTCATGAGTGCCAGCGTCAAGCCCCGGCTCGCTGGACGGCAACCCTCCAACCGCGGTGGGGTGCCCCGGGTGATGACCAGGTTTCCCGACGTGGATCTGCTCACGCAGTTCCACCGCAATTCGGGTGACAAGCGCGGGTCCGACAGGGACGGACCCCAGACCGGGCCGAGCCCCACGGAGGTAACTCAGTATGTGTCGCACTTGTAGATAGACCCCAGCACGGGGCGGCGATCCTTCGCCCCCGTCCGACATCTATCCGTCAGACCACTGGAGTGAACAAATCATGACCGACAACACAGCCGACGGCGCAGCAACTTCTGATCCGACCGCGAACTGGTCGTTCGAGACCAAGCAGGTGCACGCCGGGCAGACAGCGGACACCGCCACCAATGCGCGCGCTCTGCCGATCTACCAGACCACCAGCTACGTTTTCGACAGCACCGATCACGCTGCGGCACTGTTCGGCCTCGCCGAGCCTGGCAACATCTACACGCGGATCATGAATCCCACACAGGACGCCGTCGAGCAGCGCATCGCCGCCCTCGAAGGCGGAGTCGCCGCACTCCTCCTCTCCTCGGGTCAGGCTGCCGAAACCATCGCGATCCTCAACATTGCCGAAGCCGGCGACCACATCGTCTCGAGCCCGTACCTGTACGGCGGCACGTACAACCTCTTGCATTACACCCTTCGCAAGCTGGGCATCGAAGTCACCTTCGTCGAGGATCCCGACGATCTCGAGCAGTGGCGCGAAGCCATTCGCCCGAACACGAAGGCGTTCTACGGCGAGACGATCGCTAATCCCAAGAACCACATCCTCGACCTCCCCGGCATCTCGTCGCTGGCCCACGAGAACGGTCTTCCGTTGATCGTGGACAACACAGTCGCGACGCCGTACCTGCTCCGCCCACTCGAACACGGCGCCGACATCGTCGTTCACTCGGCCACCAAATACCTTGGCGGACACGGCACCGCGATCGCCGGCGTGATCGTCGACGGCGGCACCTTCGATTGGACGCAGGGTCGCCACACGAACTTCACGACGCCTGATCCCAGCTACCACGGCGTCACCTTCGCAGACCTCGGCGCGCCGGCGTTTGCACTCAAGGCGCGCGTCCAACTGCTGCGCGATCTCGGCTCCGCCGTGGCGCCGTTCAACGCGTTCCTCATCGCGCAGGGCATCGAAACCTTGAGCCTGCGCATCGAGCGTCACGTGTCCAATGCACAGAAGGTCGCCGAATTCCTCGACGGCCACGGCGAGGTGGCCTCCGTTTCCTACGCGGGACTCCCCTCCTCGCCATGGTTCGAACGCGGAAAGCAGCTGACGCCCAAGGGAACCGGCGCCATCGTCACCTTCGAGCTGCCCGGAGGTATCGATGCGGGCAAGACGTTCGTCAACGCTCTGACGCTGCACAGCCACGTCGCCAACATCGGCGACGTTCGCTCACTCGTCATCCACCCCGCCTCGACGACACACTCGCAGCTCACCCCCGAAGAGCAGCTCGCCTCCGGTGTCACACCCGGACTCGTTCGCCTCGCGGTCGGTATCGAAGGAATCGACGACATCATCGCCGATATCACCGTCGGCCTGGCTGCGGTGGCAAACTCGTGACCGTGAACGAATTGGAGCCCAGGATCGACCTCCTTCCCCCGCCCGACGGCCAGGTGGGGTTCGTCGACATCGGCGCCCTGGAACTCGAGAGCGGCGCGGTACTCCCCTCGGTTTCGCTCGCCGTTCAGCGGTGGGGTGAGCTGTCCCCGAACCGCGACAACGTCGTACTCGTCGAGCACGCACTGACCGGAGACTCACACGTCACCGGACCGATCTCCGCAAATCAGCCCTCCCCCGGTTGGTGGAACGGGATGGTCGGCGCCGGCGAACCGATCGACACCGGCGAATGGTGCGTCATCGCAACCAATGTCCTCGGTGGTTGTCGCGGCACGACCGGTCCCAGTTCGCTGGCCGACGACGGCAAGCCGTGGGGCAGCAGGTTCCCGGAGATCTCCATCCGGGATCAGATCGCGGCGGAGAAGAAGCTCGTCGATCTCCTCGGGATAGACCAGTTGGCCTCGGTAGTCGGCGGATCCATGGGCGGCATGCGCACCCTCGAATGGGCAGTTACCTACCCGGACAGCATTCGCTCCGCGTTGGTTCTCGCAACCGGTTCACGAGCCACTGCAGATCAGATCGGCACCCAGACGACGCAGATCGCTGCCATCGTCTCCGATCCGGATTGGCAGGGCGGTGACTACCACGGAACGGGGCGGGTACCTCGCGCCGGACTCGGCATCGCCCGTCGCATCGCGCACCTGACGTACCGCACCGAGTCCGAACTCGATGCGCGCTTCGAGAACTCCGCCCAGAACGACGAAAATCCTTGGAACGGTGGACGATACGCCGTCCAGAGTTATCTGGAACATCAGGCAGACAAGCTGGTCGACCGCTTCGACCCGAGCACGTACGTCCTCCTGACCGAAGCCATGAACCGGCACGACATCGGTCGTGGACGCGGCGGCGTTGCAGCGGCGTTGGCATCGATCACGGCGCCGGTCGTCGTGGGCGGCGTGGACTCGGATCGGCTGTATCCCCTTCGTTTGCAGGAGGAGATCGCGGACGGCATTTCGACGTGCACGGGCCTCGAGATTCTCAAGTCCAGAGACGGCCATGACGGCTTCCTGACGGAGGCGGACGCTGTCGCCGGACTGCTTCGCCGAACGATGGAGTTCGCACGCACGGCCCGCTGATCCGGCACAGAGGCACAATTTCAGGATCCGTCAATGTCGGGAAAACCACAGCTGATCTGCAGGTTTTCCCGACATTTTCATTGGCGTCCCTGAGCCGGCGCGGCTAGCATCGGCGAACGTGAATCAGCCATGCTCGACGCGCCTGCAGGCTACGTACATTCCCGAGCACATGTCCTTCGCGTTCTGGGGTGATACAGATCCGGCAGCGCGCCTGTCGGTGCTGGGGATGCCGACGGGATCGCCGGGCATCTGCCGGCTGGCGATCCCGGTCGACGAGTCGATCACAGCGACCGACGTCGAAGCGCAACTGCTCGACCTCGCCACCGCGATCGACGCCTTGCACACCCTCGATGCACGTCGCGACGACCTCGGACCGTCGTTGCTCGCATGGAAGCGCGTCATCGACACCGGCGCACATGACATTCCGACTGCAGCGCATGCCGCGATCGAGCGCGACGACACGAGAATCAGAAGCGCCCGGTCGACGGTGCAATTGTTCACGGAAGCGCGCGCGGCCATCGAGAGTCTTCGCCGAGCAAAGATTCAGGCGACATTGCGCCCGTATCAAGTGCACGGAGTTGCCTGGCTGACTGCACTGTCGGGTTCGGGCGGTGGAATCCTCGCCGACGAGATGGGTTTGGGCAAGACACTGCAAGCGATTTCGATGATCGCGATCCGCGCCGACGACGGTCCGCACCTGGTTGTGTGTCCCACCTCGGTGATAGGAAACTGGCGCCGCGAGATCGAGCGATTCGCTCCGCATCTGCCACTACACGTTCATCACGGGACTGCTCGCACACTTCCCACTCGTGTTCCTGCCGGCACCACGGTTCTGACCAGCTACAGCGTCTTGCGTTCCGACGCAGCACAATTGGCCCCGATCCATTGGAGTTCAGTGGTCTTCGACGAGGCACAACAGATCAAGAACCCCTCTTCGCTGGCAGCGAAAGCAGCAATGCAGTTGTCGGCCGACGTCAAGGTAGCGATGACCGGCACGCCGGTGGAGAACCGTCTCGAAGAATTGTGGTCGCTCTTTCGCGTCGCCAATCCCGAAGTCCTCGGAACTCGCGCACGGTTTCGTCAACGCTTTGCCGTACCGATCGAATCCGGTCGATCGGCCACCGCGGCGACCAGGCTTGCCGCGGTCATCGATCCGTTCATTCTGCGCAGAACCAAAGACACAGTGGCCAAGGATCTTCCGCCCAAGCAATTTTCCACCGTCTCGTGCACTCTGACGTCGGAACAGGCGCGCATCTATCGGTCTGCAGTTGCAGATGCTTTCGACACCGGTTTGGGTACGGGAATTGCCCGGCGCGGCAATATCCTTGCACTGCTGACCACCCTCAAGCAGGTATGCAATCATCCGGCGCAGGTCACCGGCGATACGGATGACCTCTACGGAAGATCCGGAAAGCTCGACCGCGCAACGGAAATGATCGCCGAGATCGTCGACGACGGCGATCGCGCGCTGATATTCACGCAGTACCGGACGATGGGCGAGATGCTCTCGCGGCACCTGGGCTCCGAGTTGGGAATCGGCGCAATCCCGTTCCTTCACGGCGGCCTGAACACCGACAAGCGCGACGCGATGGTCGACGCATTCCAGAACGACACGGATTCACCACCGGTTCTGATTCTGAGCTTGCGCGCCGCCGGCTTCGGCCTCAACCTCACGCGCGCAAGTCACGTCGTGCACTACGACCGGTGGTGGAACCCAGCCGTCGAGGATCAAGCAACCGACCGGGCACACCGCATCGGCCAGAAGCGCACCGTCAACGTCCACACCTTGGTGACGGGCGGTACCGTCGAGGATCACATCGCAGCGATGCACGAGTCCAAACGAGCTGTGGCCGATGCTGTTTCCGGGAACGTCGAGGCCGCCCTGGCCGATCTCCCTGACACCGAACTGCGTGAACTCCTCGAACTCGACGGCGCGGTGATCATCTGATGGCCAACGAATTCGGTGTCACCGCTTGGGGTCGAGCATGGCTGCGCACGGTGGAGCGGACTGCGGCATCCGGTCCGAACCCGTCCCTGCCGACGGCTCGTACCCTCGCACGCAACGGTTCCGTGGAGTTCACCGTGGTCTCATCGGGGACCGTCGTCGCGGAGGTGAGCACCAAAGCAAAAACCTCGTCGGTGACAATTTCTGTCCCGCTCTGGACCAAATCCGAAATCCCGCAGTGAAGAGCCTTCTCCGTTCGGCGGGAAAGGCCAACAGATCCGTCTCCACCGGCGAACTGCCGGACAGCATCGTCACCGAACTGCAGGCTCGAAATATCGCAGTAGCCGTTGATCTTTCGGAGTGCACTGCCAGCTGCGACTGCTCAGGTCGACGCTCGCCGTGCGTTCACCATCTCGCCGCGATCTACGCCCTGGCCGGGCGAATCGACGAGGAACCTGCACTTGCGGTGACGCTGCGAAGTGCACCGGTCAAGGCTGGAAAGAAGTCGACATCCACAGATTCACCGGAGTGGATCCCCTTGAGTGATATCGACATTCGCTCGTTCTACGGGGACTGATCTTCTCAGTCGGTGCCGAGCGGATCGATGGTCAGGGCGAGCGTCGCGATCAACACACCCATCACACCCATCGCCGCAGTGTCGAAGACCCTTCCGCGCACCGCGAGCAACCCCACACGATTCTCGGGAACGAACCACCGAGCGGCAGCTCCGATGATGACGGCAACACCGAAGACGAGGGCGCCGCGACGCCACCGGTCGGCCAGCACGAGAACCACGGCCGCCGCGATCACGGCGAGGACCGCGAGCATGGGCAGATTCTTCTTCGCGAGGCCGACCAGTGAGGACATCGGACTCAGACTCCGGCCAGAACCCGCTCGGCGCGCTCGACCACGTTGGTGATCAGGAACGCGCGGGTCAGCGGTCCGACACCACCGGGATTGGGTGAGACGAAGCCGGCGACCTCGTTCACGTCGGCTGCCACGTCGCCGCGCAGGCCGTCGTCGGTGCGACTGACGCCGACGTCGAGGACCGCTGCTCCGGGCTTGACCATGTCTGCGGTGATGAGGCCGGGAACGCCGGCGGCAGCGACGATGATGTCGGCGCGGCGAACCTCGGCCGCGAGATCGCGGGTACCGGTGTGGCAGAGCGTGACCGTCGCGTTCTCGCTACGACGCGTCAGCAGCAATCCGATGGGACGACCGACCGTGACGCCGCGTCCGACAACCACCACGTGTGCACCGGCAATCGGGACCTCGTAGCGACGCAGAAGGTGGAGGATTCCACGTGGGGTGCACGGCAGCGGGGCTTCCTTGCCCAACACCAGTCGACCGAGGTTGACCGGATGCAAGCCGTCGGCATCCTTGTCGGGGTCGATACGCTCGAGGGCCGCGTTCTCGTCGAGGTGCTTGGGAAGCGGCAACTGCACGATGTAGCCGGTGCACTCGGGATTGGCATTGAGCTCGTCGATCGTCGCGTTGAGCTGTTCCTGCGTGATGTCGGCAGGCAGGTCGCGTCGCAAAGAATTGATACCGACCTTGGCGCAGTCGTTGTGCTTGCCGCGCACGTAAGCCGCGGATCCCGGGTCGTCGCCCACCAGGATGGTGCCCAAGCCGGGTGTGATGCCCTCTGCCTTCAGAGCGCTCACCCGCACCTTCAGGTCTTCGAAGATTTCGTCGCGGGTAGCTTTGCCGTCGAGGATCGTTGCAGTCACGGCGACCATTGTTCCAGGTTAGTGTCGATGAGTGACAACGGCTCCGGAACTACGCGGCCCGAGGGTGCTCCTCTCCCCCGTCGCGCCCGATCATCACGCCCGTCTGCGGGCAATTCACCTGCACCCGGACGTCGTGCAGTGGTGGCAAAATCCCGACGACGACTGGCCTGCAGCGCCGGAGGCCGGCACCACGCGCTACAGCATCTTCTACGGCGACCGCCTGATCGGCTTCATCCAGTGGTACGAGGCGGAGGACAACCCCGACTTCCGCCACGCCGGGCTCGACTTGTTCCTCGATCCCGACTTTCACAGCCAAGGGTTCGGTCGCGAATCGATTCGGGTGCTGTGTGCCCACCTGATCGACGACCTCGCATTCCACCGTCTGGTCATCGACCCGGAAGTCGACAACTCCGTCGCCATCGCTTGCTACCGATCGGTGGGGTTCAAAGACGTCGGGGTGATGCGCGAGTACTCGCGAGATCGCCATGGTGTGTGGAAGGACGGACTGCTGATGGATCTGCTCGCACGGGAATTCATCCGCTGATCACAAGGTACGACCCGAAGGGACAGTCATCATGTTGCTGGACAAGGAATTCACGGCCACCTTGCAGAAGAGTGACGCCAAGGGTGGGTGGACCTACGTGATCTGGCCGGAGTCCGCCGAGTTCTTCGGCACCCGCGGCCTGGTCAAGGTACGCGGGACGATCGACGGACATCCGTTCCAGAGTTCGTTCATGGCGCTGGGAGACGGCAACCACAAGCTGCCGGTCAAAGCCGATCTTCGCAAGGCCATCGGCAAGGAGACCGGCGAGATGGTGACAGTGCGCCTCGAGGAGCGCGTGGAGAGCTAGGCGCCTCTACTTCATGTCTACGACAAGACCGTGCGCCGACGCATAAGCCACCGCCTGCATCAACTCGATCTGCGCGTTTCCGACGGATGCGGACGTCCACAGGCTCGGATCGATCCGCGCGCCGCGCAGATCTGCACCTTCGAGTTTGAGTCCACCCGTACGAGCACCGGACAGATCCGCCGACGCCAGCACCGCGCCCCGCATGTCGGCCCGAACCAGGTTCGCTTCACGGAATCGGCATGAGGTGAAGTCGATCTTCCTCAGGTCCGCCCCACCGAGTGAGGTCAACGAGAAGTCGACTTCGTCGAGCGTCAACGGCCGGATACGGCAACCGTCGAACGTCGACCCGAGCAGACTGCAGTTTCGGAACGTACTGTGCCACAGGCTGGTCCGAGCAAAATTGCAGGAGCGAAACGCCGTTCCCGTGTGCACGGACTCCCCCAGATCGGTGCCGGTGAAATCACAATCCGTGAACACCACCGACTCCGTCGTGAGTCCGGTGAGGTCGGCATCTCGGAAATTGCAATTGGTGAAAGTGCGCTGACGCCACTTCTGCCCGGCCAGCCGCGCGTCTGAATAGTCTTCGCCGACGACGTCGTCGGATTCTTCGGGGAGCATGCCGTCCATACTGCCCCGCCGCACCGACACCGCTTCGATCGCCTAGGTCTCGCAGGCCACGCCGTCACCGTCACGATCAAGCTTGGACGAATAGCCGGGATCGCCGCGGTAGATCGGGGCAGCACCAGCCGCTCGCACCGCTGAGCAGTTGGCGTAATACACCCCTGCATCAGGCACCTTTGCCGGCGGCGGAACGTACGCGGGTTCCGTTGTCTTCGGCGGGGTGTACGCCGGGGCGGGCGGAACGTACGGCGTAGTCGTGGTTACCGGAACCTGCGGAACCAGCGGCACGATTGCCACGGTTGTCGTCGTTGGTGGCGGCACGATCGTTGTCGTCGTCGGCAAGAGGGACGAAGTCGTGGTCTTCGTCGTCGACGGGACCGTGCTTTTGGTTGTCGTCGCCGCTGTCGTAGAAGAGGTCACAGCAGGCGTCGTTGATTCTTCCGACTTGCCTGCGCCCGTCGCCGCGGCGATGGCAACCAGCCCCACGACTGCTGCGCCGGCGATCCACGGCCACTTACGCCGCGTCTTGCCTTCCTCGGCGTTTGCGTCCGGCACCGGCGATCCGGGAGCACCGAAGACCTGGGTGGGAGTGCCGAAGGCTTGAGTGGGTGCGTCGACGCCCTTGGGCCGTGTCTGTGCAGTCCACTGCTGACCGTCCCAGTAACGGTCGATCGTGGGGTCGAAGGGGTCGGGGTTCCAACCGGCGGGAGGGTTCATCAAAATGTCCGTTCTGCGAAGAGTGCCGGAAATAGATTCGCACGGACTGGCCGGTTTGTTACCAATTCGCCCACACTTCCCGACCGGTCTTCTCACGGACGCGGGCACCGATACGACGCCCGGTACAGTTCCTCGAGTGTTCCGAGTGATGTTCCACGAGCCCCGCATCCCACCCAACACCGGAAACGCGATCCGCATGGTCGCGGGCACCGGTTGCGAACTCCACCTGGTCGGGCCTCTCGGGTTCGACTTGTCGGAGCCGAAACTCAAGCGCGCAGGCTTGGATTACCACGATCTGGCGACTGTCACGGTCCACGAGAACCTTGCTGCGGCGTGGGAAGCCGTCACGCCCGCGCGCGTGTTCGCCTTCACCGCGCACGCGACCACGTCCTATGCCGATATCGCCTACCAACCCGGCGACGTCCTGCTGTTCGGGCCCGAGCCCACCGGACTGTCCGAAGAGGTATTGGCGGACGAACACATCACCGAGCGCCTGCGTATCCCGATGCTTCCCGGACGCCGGTCCCTCAACCTGTCCAACGCTGCCGCCCTCGTGACGTACGAGGCGTGGCGTCAGCACGGGTTCAAGGGCGCCGTCTGATCGACGTCAGTAGACGTCTCGGACGTACCGCTTCTCGGCCGAGAGAGCCTTCACGTACGCCTCCGCACTACGAGGTGCCAGTTTTCCGTGTTGAGCGACCACCCCGTTGAGGGCACTGTCGACGTCCTTGGCCATCCGGTTGGCATCGCCGCAGACGTAGAAGTGGGCGCCCTTCTGCAACCACTCCCACAGCAGCGCACCGCGCTCACGCATCCGGTCCTGCACGTAGACCTTGTCGGCTTGATCCCGGGAAAATGCGAGGTCGAGTTCGGTGAGGAATCCGTCTTTCCGCAATTCTTCGATTTCTTCGCGGTAGTAGAAGTCGGTCGCGGCGTGCTGTTCCCCGAAGAACAGCCAGTTCGGGCCCGTGTGCCCCAATGCCCGACGCTCATGCAGGAAAGCACGGAACGGCGCGATGCCGGTTCCCGGACCGACCATGATCATCGGGGTTTCGGGATCGGACGGTGGCCGGAAATGGGTCGACTTCTGCACGAAGATGCCGATGTCATCATCGTGGGCGTGGTCTGCGAGGTAGGTCGAGCACACCCCACGTCGTGGGACACCCGCGACGTTGTAGCGCACCGCGGACACCGTCAGCTGCACTTCGCGTGGGTTCTCCTTCGGACTGGAAGATATCGAATACAGCCGCGGCTGAAGCGGTTTGAGGAGGGAGAGCCATTCGTCCGTCGAGGCACGAACGGGTGACTGCGCAAGTACGTCGACGGACTGTCGTCCCCACGACCAGTCTTTGAGCGTGGAGATGTTCTCCGGCTTCATCAACTCGGCGAGGTCCGCGTCGCGAGTTCGTTGATGCACGAACCGAATCATCTCGCTCGAGATTCGAGTGATCTCCAGGCGTTCGGTGAGCGCGGCACGCAGGGTCATATCGCCGTACTGCCCCAGTTCGACGACCTCCTCACCGTCGAGGCCGGTGAGGGTGAGCCACTCGTCGACAAACGGAGAGCTGTTTCGGGGCCAGACTCCGAGAGCGTCGCCAGCTTCGTAACTGACCGTGTCGTCCGGAAGGTGAAAGCCCAACTGCCGCACGTCTTTGGAAGAGCCTGGCCGGTTGAGCACGACATTGCGCGTCAAGGCTGTGGTCAGCGGCGCCTTCTTGTTGTACTGCAGCGGCGCCGACATCGCCGGTGAAATCGGCGTGGCCGCAACGGTTGTCCCAGAATTCTTCTTTGCAACGACGACGTCGGCCGTCTCACCAGCCGCCGAGCGCTGAAGTTCAGCCGTGACAGAGTCCAGCCAACCAGCAGCGGTGTCCTCGAAATCGGGCTCGCAGTCGGCGCGATCGACGATACGACTGGCCCCCAGTTCACCAAGGCGGGCGTCAAGCTTTCGTCCATGCCCACAGAAGTCGTCATAGTTCGAGTCACCGAAAGCGATGACTGCATAACGTGTCTCGGCCATGCGGGGCGCCGTGTCAGCAGCCAACGCATCCCAGAAACCGCTGCCGTTGTCCGGGGATTCGCCGTCACCGGAGGTACTGGTGATCAACAGGACCTCTCGGGTGGCCGCCAGGTCGGCGGCCGGGAACTCGTCCATTGCATGCATCACCACGGGCAAGCCAACTTCCCCAAGGCGAGCAGCGCAGGCGGCGGCAAATTCTTCCGCGTTTCCGGTCTGCGATGCCCAGAGCACCACGATCGGCGCGCGTTCTGTCGCAATGCCCGGAGCCGAGGACAACGCGGGCCCGTCGGTGTCAGGGAGCGAGGTTCGCGAGTACAGGCCGGCCAATACCCCGTCGACCCACATCCGCTTTTCGGCGTCGAACGGCGCCGTCGACGGCAACGTCGGGACCCCGGCAGTGCGATCGGCGTCCGCACGCAACGCGGCGAGAAGACCGGCCAGGTAGCTCTGCTGGAGCGCATCGAATACCACTGCAGGTGTTCCTGTTTGACCGATGACATCCGCGAGGATATCGGTTCGCGACAAAGCCCGATCAGCTGGCGCGGAAGCCACCAGCGGCGCCTCGGCGAGCACTGTTTCAGGTGTGTTCACGGCGACCTTCGTCATAGTGACAGCACAGGCTTTGAACTCCGGTTGCTGCGAGGCTGGATCGATGGCGTCGTTGGTGACAGCGTTGATGGACAGATATTCGCCGAAGGCGTCGTTCCAGTGAAATGGGGCAAAGCAGTTCCCCGGACGCACTCGGTCGGTGATGACGGCGGGAAGCACAGCGCGACCGCGGCGTGAGGCAACCTCGATCGCATCCTGGTCGACGACGCCGAGCCTGGCGGCGTCGTCGGGATGGATCTCGACGAAGGGACCTGGGTTGAGTTTGTTCAGCTTGGCGACCTTGCCTGTCTTGGTCATGGTGTGCCACTGGTGCGCGAGACGACCGGTGTTGAGCAGGAATGGATAGTCGTCGTCGGGCATTTCGGCGGGAAGCATGTGCGGCCGTGCGAAGAACATCGCACGGCCAGTGGCGGTGGGAAATGCGAGCCGCGGAGTGCTGCCGTCCTCGCGGATCAGGAGCCTTTGACTGACACCGTCATTGACGTATCGGATGGGATGACGGTCCTGATCACTGTCTGGTGGGCACGGCCACTGGATTGATGTCTTGCGGAGGCGCTCGTAGGTGACGCCGCGTAAGTCGTAGCCGGTCTTCGGATTCCAGAACTGCTTGATCTCTTCGAACACCTCTTCGGCACAGGTGTAGGTGAACGCCTCGGCATACCCCATCTCGCAGGCGATCCGGGCGATGATCTGCCAATCAGGCAGCGCCTGCCCGACCGGATCCAGTGCCTGCTGAAAGAGCGTCAGGTTGCGTTCGGAATTGATCATCACTCCGTCGGACTCTGTCCACAGTGACGCGGGCAGCAGAACATCGGCGTATTCGTTGGTCTCGGTGCCCAGGAACGCATCCTGGGTGATGACGAGGTCAGCCTTCTCCAAGCCGTCGATGACGGTCTTGCGGTTGGCTACCGTTGCAACGGGATTGGTGCAGATGATCCAGCATGCCTTGATGTCACCCGCCGCCATGCGGGAGAACATGTCGATGGTGCCACCGCCGATGTCGGTGCGCAGCGAGCCTTGCGGGATCCCCCACCTCTCCTCTACGAATTCGCGATCGGCGTCGACCATCACGGCGCGCTGGCCGGGCAAACCTGGACCCATGTAGCCCATTTCACGCCCACCCATGGCGTTCGGCTGCCCGGTCAGCGAGAACGGACCGCTGCCGGGCTTGCAGATCGCACCGGTCGCAAGGTGAAGGTTGCAGATGGCGTTGGTGTTCCACGTGCCGTGGGTGCTCTGGTTCAAACCCATTGTCCAACAGCTCATCCAGTTTGCAGCCTCACCGATCCACTGCGCTGCAGTGCGGATGTCGGCCTCGGGGATACCGGTGATCTCACTGACCTTCTCCGGGGTGTACTCCGCGAGGAAACTGGGCATCACCTCCCAGCCTTCGGTGAAGTCGGCGATGAAGTCAGGGTCGGTGTGGCCGTTCACCACGAGCAGGTGGAGTAGTCCGTTGAGTAGCGCGAGATCGGTGCCGGGAGCGATCTGCAGGAACAAGTTCGCCTTGTCGGCGGTGGCACTGCGTCGAGGGTCGACGACGATCAACTTCGCGCCTGCCTTGATCCGCTCCTGAATCCGCAGAAAGAGGATCGGATGGCAGTCCGCCATGTTCGCGCCGGTCACGAAGAACACGTCGGCGTGTTCGAAGTCCTGATAGGAACCGGGCGGTCCGTCGGCCCCGAGAGACTGTTTGT
This sequence comes from Rhodococcus sp. WS1, assembly GCF_003797745.1. Taxonomy (NCBI): domain Bacteria; kingdom Bacillati; phylum Actinomycetota; class Actinomycetes; order Mycobacteriales; family Nocardiaceae; genus Rhodococcus; species Rhodococcus sp. WS1. The sequence goes on from NZ_RKLZ01000001.1 coordinate 1,209,754, forward strand.
AGCCGGTGCCGGCACTCGCCATGCACAACCGGGAATTCGATTCGATCTGATTGGTCCCGATGAATCCCTTGGCCAGCTTGTTCGACAAGTACTGGGCTTCGAGGGACATCTGCCCGGACACGTACAACGCAAATGCGTCGGGGCCGTGCTCGTCGATGATTGCCCGTAGACGCTGGGCGGTGTCAGTGATGACGGCGTCCATGTCCGCGGCTTCGATCGCATCCCCTCGGCGCGGACGGCGATATGCAGAGTCCATTCGCCCTGGACCTGCGAGCATGTCTGCGGTCGTGGTCCCTTTGGTGCACAGACGCCCGAAGTTGGTGGGATGTGTCTTCAGACCGGAAGACTTCGCAGCCTTCCGGCGTCCCGTCTCCGGATCGGTGATGATGTCGAGGACAAGACCACAGCCGACCCCGCAGTACGCGCAGAGTGTGTCGACACTGGTGGTGGTGAGTTGAGCGCCCATCGATTCATGCATCCCTTCGACCGAGGATCAAGGTCGACTTCTATCTTCGGATGCAGTTGTTTCGGGAGTTCATGCTCGATGTTGCGTATCAATCACTCTTTCCTCACCGCGCCCTTCGGACCGATGTGCGGTCCCGGAACCGGCGGTCGTCGACGGGCAGCGATACGCGAATGCCCAGTTCTACGCCCTGCCGCCGAATCGAGCAATGTAGTGCCAGACCTTTTTGACGTCCTGCGGATCGAAGGACGCGCTCCGTGCGAGCCCCAGTACGGCAGGCGTCAGTCGCCTGCCGCGGGCAATTTCTCGGGCAAGGTCGACGACGGTCGCTCCCCGGTATTCGGGATGTTCGGCTATCTCTTCGACATCGACCGCGTAACCGTCGTGCCACAGGACCGGGCACGTGAGTGAGTGGGCGATCTCTTCGATCCGTGTGCCGCGGTAACTCGGGTCCAGGACGAGTGCCTCGACGTCCGTTCCGATGTCGACGACGCCGTGGACGTGCGCCTCGATGTAGTGGTCGAGCGGATCGTCGAACTCGGCGGCTCTGGCGGCGCCGACCAAGCTCATCGCTTCGGCAGTTCCGAAGAGATCAGGCTCGAAGACGCTGTCCGGAAAGCAGAAGGTGGTGCGGTCGAGTGTGTGCTCGGCAAGCCGGAAGTAGGACGAGCCGAACCGAGGGGATGCCCCGTACGGATCGGCGGAGAAGTTCAACGATCCGTACTTCGGCCGTTCCGACGGCTCTCGCTCGTCGTAAGCCCCGCCGAATATCCGACTCTCCCAAAGCCAACGGTCGCCGCCGTGATGCGCTGTCAGTCCGCCGTTGCTGGTACGAGTCTCGAACTGGGTCACGTAGGTGCCTTGACGTGCGATCGAGGCCAGTGTCAGACCACGTTCAGACGGGAGGTCCGGATGAAAGTGCAACGTCACCCGGTGATTTCGATCCACCTGGTCGCCGTTCGAGAGACCGCGCACGTGCGCAATCGCGGCAGACGAGGGAGTGGAATCAACAGGCATTCGTCCATTATCCGGATACGGAAGCAGCGCCGGTGAAGAAGTCGACCAGTGAATACGGTGCGCCTTCACCGAGGCAAAGATCAAGGATCACGTGCGAGTCAGCGGCCTCGGATGCACTGCGCACGAACATCGCTTCCTCGTAGCCGCTCAGTGCCGCTTCGATGTCGTCCGGGTGCGCGGAGATCGCCCTTCCCAGTTCGGCGCCGTCGAACATGGCCAAGTTCGCACCCTCACCGGACGGAGCCATCAGATGTGCCGCGTCACCGAGGAGCGTGACCCCAGGCACGCGATCCCATCGGTGCTCGTCGGGAAGTGCATGGATCGCGCGCGGAATCGGCGCGGTTTCGCCGTCTGTGATCAGCGCAGTGAGTTCCGTTGCCCAACCGTCGAACTCGGCCGCGACCCGCGCTGTCGCAGCAGCGGCGTCGGTGAAATCGATACCGGCAAACCACTCCGCCGTATGGTTCAGCTGGACGTAGGTGTGCACGATGTCCCCCGCCTCTCGATGCGCGGCGATCGCTTTTCCGGGTGCGGGCGCGTACATCGCCCCGCCACCGACTGCCTCGGCTGCAGCCGAATGCTTTTCGTCGACGTCGTACAGATACGTCTCGATGAACGTCGTGCCGACGTATTCGGGCTTCGCATCGGAGAGCAACGGGCGGATCTTCGACCAGGCACCGTCGGCGCCGACGAGGAGGTCGGTAGTCACCGTCGAACCGTCGGCAAAGGTCAGTTCGTGTCGGCCGTCAGCGCGCTCGTCGGCAGTGTTCCGTGAGCCGAGCGAGCGGACACTGTCGACCTTGCGTCCCCATTCGATCGTGCCGTCCGGAAGGGATTCGAGCAGGATCCGTCGGAGGTCTCCGCGCAGCACTTCAGGACGGACTCCCGTGCCGTCATCGGGTTCGTCGAGGAGTACAGCGGCGTGTTGATCGAGTACGCGCGACGCGGCACCGCCCTCGTGGATGACCGCGCGGAACTCGTCGATGAGGCCGGCAGCGTCGAGCGCCGCCTGACCGTTGTGTTCATGGATGTCGAGTTGGCCGCCCTGCGTGCGAGCTTCTGCCGACGGTTCCGCCTCGTAGATCTTCGACGGAATTCCGTGAACGTGGAGGACGCGCGCGAGGGTCAGACCGCCGAGGCCCGCCCCGATGATCGTTATCGAGTTGCTCATGTTCGTTTCCTTTCAGGCTTCTATTGGAACGTCGTTCCACTGACCATCTTGGAACGGCGTTCCAGATATGTCAAGATGGTGCGCATGGCGACCAGGAATCAGCGGACCGAGCGACGTACGGACGCGCTCTCGAAGGAGCGAATCGTCGAGGCTGCGATCGAGATCCTCGACGACGAGGGCGAAGCTGCGCTGACATTTCGCGCACTCTCCGCACGCCTGGCAACAGGTAGCGGGGCGATTTACTGGCACGTTGCCAACAAGAGCGAACTGCTCGCCGCGGCGACCGACGACGTCATCGCCCGCGTGACCACCGAAGGAACCGAAAGCGCAACCCCACGGGAGGCGATCCGGATCATCACTCTCGGTGTGTTCGACGCGATCGACGCGCACCCGTGGGTCGGCACCCAACTCTCTCGCGAGCCGTGGCAATCAGCGGTGATGCAGATCTTCGAGAGTCTGGGAGGGCAACTCCAAGCACTCGGCGTTCCCCAATCGGCACAGTTCGATTGTGCGTCCGCACTCCTGAACTACGTGCTCGGCCTCGCCGGACAGTATGCCGCGGGGGCCCGCCTCCTCCCCCGCGAGACAGATCGGTCCGCCTTCCTCGCCACCGTCGCGCAGCGGTGGGAAGAACTCGATTCCGCGGAGTACCCGTTCCTCAATCAGGTGACGGCGCAATTGCGCGACCACGACGACCGAGAACAGTTTCTGGCAGGCATCGATCTCATCCTCGCGGGGATCGACACCGTCCGATAGCAGCCGTTCCCGTCAACCGCAGCCGTCAACGCGAATGAACAGCGGTGTTGGAGCCGAGCGCTATGTCGAGGAAATCTCTTGCCGCACCGCGCAATCCGCGATCGGGATCCCAGACGGCTTGGAGTCGCCTCGGCATCCGCAAGCCGTCGACGTTGACCGCGACCAGTCGGCCGTCCGTCAGGTCGGCAGCAACGGCCAACGACGACAGAACGGCGGGCGCGTTGCCTGCCACCACCGCAGCCTTGACTGCGGTGCACGAGGTGAGCTCGAGCAACGGCGGCACACAATCGGGAACAGCATTCTCGAGCGTCAGACGCGTCCCTGACCCTGACTCGCGCTGAATCAGCGGCGTGCGTGCGAGGTCCGCAACCGGAACAGGCACACCATTGGCCCAGTCGTGTCCCGGCGGCACAACCACGACGAGGTGATCACGCGCTACCTCGCACGACGCGAGCGCCGACGGCACATCCGGACCTTCGACGAATCCGATATCGGCCTGGCCTGCCTGCACTTGAGCAGAGACATCCGAGGAATTGTGCAAGCTCACCGACGCCACGACGTTGGGGAATTTGTGCCGCATCGCGACCGTCCATCCGGGAACCAGATACTCGGCGATGGTCATGCTGGCGGCAACTGTGACGGCAGCGTCGCGTTCACCGCGAAGTGCGGCAACTCCCGATGCCATTTCCTCGGCACTGACGAGGATGTGACTTGCCCACTCGAGAATCAGACCGCCCTCGGCGGTGGGACGAACACCGGTCGCCGCTCGATCGAAAACCTTGATTCCGAGCTGCCGTTCGACCGAACGCACCCGGGCGCTGACCGCTTGCTGACTGAGTCCGTGCTCCCGGCCGGCAGCACCCATGCTGCCTAGACGCCCTACGGAAAGCAGGACGTCGAGGGCACTGAGTTCCGGCACCCGAGGAGACAACGACATAGACCAAGATTAGACCCACAAGGCGAGATTGTGGGCATTCAAGGACAACCGGTCTACCGGTACGAACCGGATGAGACGACAGTGAAATACATGACCACCACAACGAGTCCCACCTTCGCCCACATCACCCCGAACTGGTTCGCGGCAGCGATGGGAACGGGAATCGTCTCGGTGGCCGCAGCTTCGCTCGAACCGGAGATCGAAGGCTTGAAGCTGGTCTCGGAAATCTTCTGGGTTCTGGCGGTTCTCGTACTGTGCGCCTTGATCGGCGCATTTGCCACCCATTGGTCACAACATCGATGTCAGGCCCTCGCCTACCTGCACAGTCCCGCGATGTTCCCGTTCTACGGAGCCGTCGCCATGGCCCTACTGACCGTGGGATCGGCAACCGGCATCACCGGGCCGGACTTCCTCGGCCACGACGTGGCGATCACCGTCTCGCTGACTCTGTGGATACTCGGCACGGCACTCGGCCTGGTCACCTACGTCGTGATGATGATTCGTCTCGTTCGAGATGCTGGGATGGCGACGGCAATGCCGTTCTGGCTGATGCCCGTCGTACCACCGATGGTCTCGGCCACCACCGGCGCAGCGGTCAGCACCCACATGCCCGAAGGCGCTCCGCGCATCGCGGTACTGATCTTCTGCTACATCCTGTTCGCTCTGGCACTGACCGCCGCTATCGGCATTCTGATAGCCGTCGCGAGGCAGTTCGCACGCAACCGCTCGGCCGGCGTCGACGTGATCCCGTTCAATGCCATTCCCTCGCTGTGGATTCCGTTGGGCGTGATCGGACAGTCGATCGCAGCATCCAACCTGTTGGCCGCCGCCTCACGGCATGCACTCAGTACCGAGCACGCCGACACCCTGCACGAATTCGGAATCGCATACGGAACCGTCGTCGGAATCATCGGCGTCATCGCATTTGTCACCGTCACCACCGTGACTATCCACGCACTGCGCCGCGGCTTGGACTTCTCGCTCGGTTGGTGGAGCTTCACCTTCCCCATCGGAGCATGTGCAGTCGGAGCGAATGCCTTCGGAGTCGCCACCGGTTCGACACTGATTCTGGGAATCGCACTTGCCCTGCTGACCGTGCTGATCCCCATCTGGGCAACCGTCGCGGTGCGGACCGTCCGATCGATCCGCAGTGGAGCTCTTCCCGCGGCTGCATGAATTGGCACCGATGAGTTTTGCCTCGCCGTACGGTCTGTACTCACGTAGACCATTGTCGAGAGCGGGAGTACATGGTGAGTCAGTTATTACGAGTACAGAATTTCAGCGTTTCCAGTGACGGAATAGCCTGCGGTCCGGACCAAAGCTTCGAGAGCCCGTTCGGCCTGGACCACGGTGAAATGTTTGCGTGGGCGGGAGCTACAGCGAGCTGGCCCAATCGCACCGATCCCGGCGGCAGCCGAGGCATCGACGACTATTTCACGCGGGACTTCTCCAACAACATCGGTGCCGAAATCATGGGCCGCAACAAATTCGCACCATACCGCGGCCCTTGGGAGAATCTCGAGTGGCAGGGGTGGTGGGGCGACGAGCCACCGTTCCACACCCCGGTTTTTGTCTTGACCCACCACGTGCGGCCGTCGTTCACGCTATCGGACACGACATTCCACTTCGTCAACGCTGACCCGGCGACGGCCCTCGAGCAGGCACGTGAGGCAGCGCAGGGCAAGGACGTTCGACTCGGCGGCGGGGTCAGCACTATCCGTGAATTCCTCGACGCCGATCTGGTCGACACGATGCACATCGCTGTCTGCCCGATCGAATTCGGATCCGGTCTACGCCTGTGGGAGACACCTGATGAGTTGCGCGACCGCTTCAACCTCGAAATCGTGCCGAGCCCGAGCGGCGTGACGCATCACCTGTTCTGGCGAAAGTGACCGGTGGGGGGCGGCTCCCGAAACGGGAACTGCCCCCATCAGTTGTGTCTTAGGCTCCGGTCTCGACCTGGCGCCCCGACTGGTACCACGCCATTGTTCCACCGGCCACCGAAACGGCATTGATGCCACGGGCCTGCAGATACTCCGCGGCCTGCAGGCTACGGCCACCGACGGCGCAGATGATGTACACCATTTCCGCGTCCGGAATTTCACCGACGCGAGAGACGAATTCGCTGAGCGGAATGAGCGCCGCACCGGGAACTCGGACCTGAGCGAACTCGTCGGGCTCACGGACGTCGATCAGCGGCTCACCTGCCGCCAATGCCGTGTCCAGTGCATTCAAGTCGACTTCCAACATGTCTTCTGCGTCCTGCCTTCGTGTTCGCTGCTGTCCGAATAGACGGTACCGCGTGATTTCGTGTGGTTGCCTTTACGATCTGACAATGACCAATACTGTTCCCGAAAAGTCGGGTTTTTGGAGTCGACCCACTTTGTGGAAGTTGCTCCTTCTCATCGTTGCCTATTTGGTCTTCTACCTTGCCGCCGGGCAGGTGATCTCGCGTGTTTTCGCCGACCAGATCGACACGGACAACGTGGTCTCGAGTGCCTCGAGCATCATCTTCGGCGTCATGTTGCCCATCGCGATCGGTGCAGTTGCGTTGCTGATCTTCACGGTCAAGGTCGGCTGGCTCAGCAGTATCTTCGGTCCTCAACCGGTACGCGGACGCGGCTGGATGTGGATCGGGCCGATTATCGTCGTTGCCGCCATCGCTGCCCACCTGGCCGGAACCGACTGGAGCGCGTGGTCGGCCGGCGAAATCGTCTCGTTGATCGCCCTCGGTGTATGTGTCGGTCTCGCAGAGGAATTGGTCACCCGAGGTATTGCAGTGAAGATGCTTCGTGATGCCGGCCACCGAGAACGCTTCGTCGCTGTTGTGTCGTCCCTACTGTTCGCACTCATGCACACGGTGAACTTCATCGCGGGAATGGAACTGGCAACAGTCCTTGCCACCGTCGTCTACACCTTCGGATTCGGAATGTGCATGTACTTGACCATGCGCGTGACGGGCACGATCTGGGCCGCAATCGTGTTGCACGGCCTCACCGACCCCACCACCATTCTCTCGACCGGCGGGCTCGACACCTCGGTGACGACGGGTGCCAGCGGAGCCACCACGATCGCCACACTGCTCACTGTCGTGCTGGTCGCCTTCGGCGTAGTTGCCATCTTCTTCATCCGCGGCCGGGTCGGCGAAGAGCAGCCCACGCGCGTCTCGGCCTGACTGATCGCATGGGTACAAGACATACTTGTACCCATGCCTTCTCGGACCACACATTCGATCACCGTCGTGACCGCATCTTTTGTTCTGGCACTATCGGGCGCCGTCACACACGCCAGTGCGGGGGTTCCGGCCGCTCCCGAAGCCGCGACTACCGAATCCATCGCATCGGAGTCGATCAGCGATCTGTACGCAGCCCAGGGTGCGCACGAGGTGGCGGCCGACTCGGTTCCCGGATACCAATTGTTCTACCCAGCCGACTTGTCCGCTGATGGCAAGCGGCATCCCGTCATCACGTTCGGCAACGGCAGCTACGCGACGTTCGAAGAGTACGAGGCCCTCCTCCGACACTTTGCGTCGTGGGGTTTTGTTGTTGTGGTGGCCGACAGCAGTGTGACCGGCGACGGTACTGAAATCTTGGGTGCCGCTCAGTACCTCGTCGATCAGAACACCAACGCTGAGAGCATTTTTCACCAGAGGATCGATACCGACAACATCGCCTCAGTCGGACACTCCCAGGGGGCAGGTGGCGCGATCAACGCTGCAACGCAGTCGGCGAATCTGATCACCGCCACTGCGGTGCTCGACCTGCCGGACCCGTGGTGGGCTTCGCGACCTGTCGATGTCGTCGACGTGGCGAAGTTGACCGGGCCGACGTTCTTCATGACCGGCGCCGACGATCCGGTCTCCACCGCCGATCCACAAGCTGAGTACTTCGACAAAACCGCAGCACCGGCGGTCCGGGGCAGACTACTTGGCGTCGGCCACAATTGGGCCGCCGACGGCGAAGGATTCCGGGGTTACCTGACCGCGTGGCTGAGGTTCGCCCTCAGCGGCGACCAGACTGCCGGACGTGCGTTTGTCGGCGACTCGGCGGAAATCCTCACCGATCCCCACTGGGACCGGCAAGCGATCAAGGGTTTGTGATGACGATCTTGCCGTAGGCCTGCCCGGATTTCTGCTGCTCGAACGCCTCGGCAAGATTGTCCAGACGGTACGACGAATCGATGACGGGACGAAGCGCGAGGCTCTCCAGCCCTGCAACCATCTCCTCCTGATGTGCACGACTGCCCACCAGAACACCTTCGATGGTGACCTGTTTGGTCAGTAGCGAAGTCAGGTCGATCGACGACGACGGGCCGTTCATGATGCCCAGCGCGCAGATCCGGCCGCCTGGTCGGACTGCCGCCAGAGATTGACCGAGGGTGGACGGCCCGCCCACGTCGAGCACAAGGTCGATCCCGCCGCTGAGCCGCATCGCTTCCGATCCCCAGTCCGGGCGCTCACGGTAGTTGACCACGTGATCGGCACCTAGCTCGGTCAATCGAGCCATCTTGTCGGGAGCCGACGAGGTTGCGATCACCTGAGCTCCAGCAGCTTTGGCAAGCTGGACGGCAAACAGCGCTACCGTGCTGGTCCCGGGAATCAACACCGACGAACCTGGGATGATCGGGACGCCGGCAAACAATGCACGCCACGCGGACAAGCCCGCAGTGGGCAAGGTAGCGGCTTCTTCGTACGTGTAGTTTCGCGGCATCGACGTCACTGCCGATACCGGCACGGTGACGGTGTCACGGGCGAACCCGTCGACGCCGTCACCGGGTGAATTTCCGAATCCGTCGAAATCCGGTGCACCGCTGCGCCAATGCGGCAGATAGGTGCTCATCACACGGTCCCCGACCCCGAACTGTGTGACGCCGTCGCCGACGGCAACTACCTCGCCCGCTGCGTCGGACAAGAGAATGCGAGGGCCGTCGGTCGGTATCTCGCCGGTCGCCACGAGGTAGTCGTGGTGGTTGAGCGAATTCGCGCGGATCGCGATCTTCACCTCACCCGCACCTGGCCCTGGCGTCTCGATCGTCCTCGATTCGAGGTTGTTCAACCCTCCAGGCGGAAGTACGTATACAGCGCGGTTGGTCATGGTGTGGATCCTCGCACGATTGACGATTTCGGGTGACGTTCGGAAAGGGTTCCGCTGCTCAGAGGAGAGAAGCGGTGAACCCTCCGTCGAGAACCAGGCTGCTGCCGTTGCACCACGACGACTGGTCGCTCGCAAAGAACACTGCGGCGGCGGCGACTTCCTCGGTCCGGCCGTAGCGGGTTTGCTTCGTGACCATCAGGTCGTCGAAGCCGCCGGACTCGAGGCCGAGTGCGTTCTCGAAATCCTGTTGGTGACTCTTGACCAGGTCTGTGTCGATGAATCCGGGTAGCAGGGCATTGGCTCGGATTCCGTGGAAGCGAAGTTCGGCTGACAGGGTTTCGGTGAGATTGCGAACTGCTGCTTTGGCGGCGGCATAGCTACCGATCAAGGGCGACCCGGTGGTCGACGAGATCGACGAGATGTTCACGATCGAACCGCCTCCGGATGCGACGAGCGCGGGTAGCGAATGACGGACGGTCAAGAACACTCCATCGAGGTTGACCGACATGACTTTCCGCCAGTCCTCGAACGAGGTCTCGATCAGCGGAGTCGTGGTGGCGATGCCGGCGTTGGGTACTACGACGTTCAGTCCGCCGAACTCTTCGACCGCCCTGGCGACGAGATCCTTGACCTGCTGTTCGTCGGCGACATCAGTAGTGACAGCGATAGCTCCGTCGATCGAGTCCGCCACTGCCTGTGCTGCGTCACCGTTGATGTCGGAGACTACGACGCTCGCGCCCTCCGCCCCGAATGCCCGGGCAATGGCGGCGCCGATTCCGGCACCTGCGCCGGTGACAATTGCAACTTTGTTCGCGAGAAGATCGGACATGTCAGCGTTCCCCTTCAGTTCTCGGTCGGGACGTAGAAAAGCAATTCGGGTCCGGTGTCGCCGGTAGTCGCGATGGCCTCGGACATGTCGAGAGTCCCGTCGCCCAAAGCACTTCCCAACGCCTGCGCCGTGCCCGCGAGATCTTCCGTGTCGAGTTGATAGATGCTCAGGTAGCGGCGCGCGGGCAATGCATCCTCGGGCAGCAACTGCACATCCGCCAGGAAGAATCGGGAGGCGGAGACAACTCCAGGCACTCGTTCGACGACCTGCGGAATATGCACGTCGTCGTACCAGCGGTTGAACGCGTCCTCCGAAGACGGATCGGCAGGGTGTACGTGTGCGACGAGAATCGCTGTGCTCATGGAGTTCCTCTTCAACTCGAAGTGCTTTGGATTCAGCATGTTTGGAAGGCGACAATATTCACCAGCGAGGCCACTGGTCGTGGCCGTGCCAGGCGATTCGATGGCCGCTCAAGCGACAACCCTAGGTAGGGATTGTGACCCGCACCATATGCTCGGAGGTCAGAGTTGAGCTCCACATTTGTCCTCTCGGCACAAAACTCCGAGCAGAATCGGGCATTAGCGAAAGTCTCGCGACTTGGCTGTGACTCGCAGATCCATCAGCTGCATCCGGTCTGCCACGACAGTGACAGCGCCTTCCGCATTTTGCACCTTTCCTCGAATAAGCAACGCCGGCGCCGTATTTGCCAGTTTTCGGTACTTTGCCCACAACCCCACCGAACACACGACATTGACCATGCCGGTTTCGTCTTCGAGGTTGATGAACGTGACGCCCGCAGCTGTGGCCGGACGCTGCCGGTGTGTGACCGCTCCCCCTACCAGCACACGGTCGCCGTCCGGGATGTCGAGCAGCCTCGAAGCCGGCACCACGCCGAGCGCGTCGAGCTGTGGGCGAAGAAACTGTGTCGGATACGTGTCGGGAGATACTCCTGTCGCCCAGACATCCGCTGCCGCCAATTCGACGTCGCTCATGCCGGGAAGGGTGGGAGCTGTGACCGACGCACCGATACCGGGCAAGCGGTCCGGACGCTCCCCTGCCGCAGCGCCCGCAGCCCACAGCGCTTCTCTACGCGAGATGCCGAAGCTGGCAAGCGCGCCGGCAGTCGCCAACGATTCAGCTTGCGCGGTAGTCAGTTCCACCCGACCGGTCAGATCGAGAAACGACGTGAACGGTCCACCGAGGTCGCGCTGTTCGACAATTTTCTCGGCGAGCGCATCGCCGATGTTGCGCACTTCCCCCAGTCCCAGCCGAACCTCGAATCCACCTGCCTCGACGGTGGCATGCGCGAGGCTGACATTGATGTCTGCACCGTGTACCTGCACTCCGTGCCGGCGCGCATCGGCGACCAGGGACTGTGGTGAGTAGAAACCCATCGGCTGCGCTCGCAGAAGCCCGGCACAGAACGCGGCGGGGTGATGAAGCTTGAACCACGAGGAGTAGAAGACCAGTGCGGCAAAACTCTGTGAATGACTTTCCGGAAAACCGAAATTAGCGAATGCGTACAGCTTTTCGTAGATTCGGTCGGCAACCTCGTCGCCGATGCCATGTAGGTCTCGCATGCCCTGGTACAGCCTCGCTCGCAGTTGCTCCATCTTCTCGGTGGAACGTTTCGATCCCATTGCCCGACGCAATTGATCGGCCTCGGACGGCGTGAAACCCGCAACGTCGACGGCCATCTGCATCAACTGTTCCTGAAACAACGGAACCCCCAATGTGCGTTCGAGTGCCTTCTCGAGCGACGGATGGTCATAGGACACAGGTTCGAGTTTGTTGCGCCGGCGGATGTACGGATGGACTGATCCGCCTTGAATCGGCCCGGGACGGATGAGCGCGACTTCGACCACCAGGTCGTAGAAATTTCGAGGCTTCAGACGCGGCAGTGTCGCCATCTGCGCACGTGATTCCACTTGGAACACCCCTACCGAATCTGCCCGCTGCAACATCTCGTACACCGCTGTTTCCGACAGATCGAGTTGCGCCAAATCGACTGTGATGCCTTTGTGTTCGGCCACCAGATCCATCATGTAATGCAAAGCCGAGAGCATGCCGAGCCCGAGTAGATCGAACTTGACCAACCCAGCGGCAGCACAATCGTCCTTGTCCCACTGCAGGACACTGCGATTGGCCATCCGCGCCCACTCCACCGGGCAAACGTCGGCGATGGGACGATCACAGATGACCATTCCGCCGGAGTGGATACCGAGGTGCCGTGGATAGCCTTCGATCTGCGCCGCCAGCTCGAGTACCGGACGCGGAATATCGGTATCCGCATTCTTGTCGATACCACCCCACCGGCCGACCTGCTTACTCCACGCATCTTGCTGGCCCTGTGAAAAGCCAAGCGCACGAGCCATGTCCCGCACCGACGACTTTCCTCGATAGGTGATGACATTGGCTACCTGCGCGGCATACGTACGCCCGTATTTCGCGTACACGTGCTGGATCGCCTCTTCCCGGCGATCCGACTCGATGTCCACGTCGATATCCGGTGGGCCGTCGCGCTCGGGCGCAAGAAACCGCTCGAACAGCAATTTGTTGCGAACCGGATCGACGTTGGTGATGCCGATCGCGTAACACACCGCAGAGTTCGCAGCGGAACCCCTTCCCTGACAGAGGATGTCGTTGTTCTTGCAGAACGACACGATGTCATGCACGACCAGGAAGTATCCGGGAAAGTTCAATCCCTCGATGATGGCGAGTTCATGTTCGAGCTGTTTGTATGCCTTCGGTGCACCTTCCGGGGGTCCGTAGCGTTCCAGCGCCCCGACCATGGTCAGCTCACGCAACCACGACGCCTCGGTATGCCCGGCAGGAACGTCGAACGGTGGCAATTTGGGCGCGATGAGCTTGAGATCGAAAGCGCACTCACGACCAAGATCGGCGGCACCACTGACAGCCTCGGGATAGAGCGAGAACAGCGTCGCCATCTCCGCGCCGGACCGCAGGTGTGCTCCGCCGGTCGGAGCCAACCATCCAGCTGCCTCATCCAAGCTTTGACGCGCCCGCACAGCTGCCATTGCCATGGCGAGGCGCCGACGCGGAGGAGCGGCGAAGTGTGCGGCGGTGGTCGCCACCGTACGTAGTCCATGCCCTCTCGCCAGTTCGGCCAGAACGGCATTGCGCTCGTCGTCCTCCGCCAACCCATGATGAGTGAGCTCCACCGACACTCGCTCCGCCCCGAAACGCTCGACCAGATCCTGCAGGGCCTCCGCCGCGGCTTCGCGACCACCCGACGTCAAGGCTTGCCGCACATGACCTTTGCGGCATCCGGTCAGGATCTGCCAGTGCCCACCGGCGGCTTCGGTCAGCACGTCGTAGTTGTACTGCAGTTTGCCCTTCTCACCGCCCGCCAGATGTGCGGCGGCTATCTCCCGCGAAAGACGGCGATATCCTTCCTGCCCACGGGCAAGTACCAGAAGATGCGTTCCACCGGGATCTGCCGTCCCGGTTCTGGGTACCGAATCGAGCGACAACTCGGCCCCGAACACGGTCCGCATTCCCCATTCACGCGCAGCCTCCGCAAACCTCACCACGCCGTAGAACCCGTCGTGATCGGTGACGGCAATCGCCTCGAGCCCGAGACGCACAGCTTCCTCGACCAGTTCTTCCGGCGGTGATGCGCCGTCGAGGAAGCTGAAGGCCGAGTGAGCGTGCAGTTCTGCGTAAGGAACCACGCCGGTGCCACGAGTGAGTTCGCCTGCGTGATACTCGCCGCGCTTTCGTGACCAGGCGGGACTGTCACTTCCGTCGCCCGGGAACAAATCCTCGTGTTCCACGCGGCCTGGCCGTCCGGACAGCACCCGTTCCATCTCGGACCACGTCGGCGGCCCATTTCCCCAACCCACACTGACCTCGCACCTGATCGAGCCGGCCGTCACGGGACGACCGACTGCTCGAGGATGCCGAAAGGGAAGACGCACCACATGCATCGAACTGATGTTCGATGCAGATTCAGTCTGACAGGTCACTCACCCGCAGTCAACAGAGCGAATCTCAACCCTCACCGTCTCGTCACATTCAGATGTACGCATGTCTGCACTCCGTTCACTTTGGCCCCAGATCATTAGCGGCGTTCACAATCTCCATCCATACTGTTTCCAGGAGTACTACTCGTATGTCGTTCTCGCGCAACACACGTAGGTTGACGGCCGTCGCCGGCGCCGTCGCCGTTCTGGCCGCTGCCGGCTGCAGCAGCAGTGCCGACGAGGCAACAGGTTCGAACGGCACGACCGTCGATCGCGCCGCGACCGGCGAACTGTCCTCGAACGGTGGTGCTCGCCGCATCGACGGTGATCAGTCGGCTGCAGTGCGTGACGCCGTCAACGCTTCCGGCGCGAAGAACGTCATCCTCCTGATCGGGGACGGCATGGGCGACTCGGAGATCACCGCCGCGCGCAACTACGCCGAGGGTGCTGCTGGCAGCTTCGCCGGCCTCGACGCCCTGCCGATCACCGGCCAGTACACGCACTACGCACTGACCAAGGACGGCAAGCCCGACTACGTCACCGACTCCGCTGCCAGTGGATCGGCATGGTCCACCGGCACCAAGACCTACAACGGCGCGATTTCCGTCGACATCAAGGGGCAGGCCCAGTCGACCGTCCTCGAGATCGCCAAGGCGAACGGCAAGGCCACCGGCAACGTCTCCACCGCCGAGGTGCAGGACGCCACCCCCGCAGTGCAGGTCGCGCACGTGAGCGGCCGCAAGTGCTACGGACCCGAGGCGACGTCCAAGTCCTGCCCGGAGAACGCCATCGAGAACGGCGGCAAGGGATCGATCAGCGAACAGCTCCTCGACACCCGCGCCGACGTCACCTTTGCCGGCGGCGCCAAGTCCTTCGCTGAAACCGCGAAAGCCGGTGACTGGCAGGGCAAGACCCTCAACGAGCAAGCTGCCGCTCGTGGCTACCAGCTGGTGAAGAATGCCGCCGAGATGAACGAGGTCGGCAAGGCCGATCAGGACGCACCCGTGCTCGGACTGTTCGCCGACGGCAACATGCCCGTCCGCTGGGAAGGCTCTGTCGCCACCCGCGACGGTTACCTGCAGCCCGCCGAGACCTGCATCGACAACCCCAAGCGAACCTCCGACGTACCGAAGCTCGCGGACATGACGCAGAAGGCAATCGACCTACTGAAGGTCAACGACAACGGATTCTTCCTCCAGGTCGAAGGTGCCTCGATCGACAAGCAAGATCACGCAGCCAACGCGTGCGGTCAGATCGGTGAAACCGTCGACCTCGACGAAGCTGTGCAGAAGGCACTCGAATTTGCGAAGACCGACGGAGAAACCCTGGTCATCGTCACAGCCGACCACGCTCACACCAGCCAGATCGTCACCAACGTCAGCGCAGACGACATCGCCACCATCGCCAAGGACCAGAACATCCCGGTCGAGCGCGCCCAGGAAATCGTCTACCCCGGTCTGACCCGCAAGCTGACCACGAAGGACGGCTCGGAGATGACGATCAGCTACGGAACGTCCGAAGATCCGGCCGTCGAATCCGAAGGGCATACCGGAACTCAGTTGCGCGTAGCAGCTTTCGGCCCGCACGCGGCCAATGTCAGCGGCCTCACGGACCAGACCGATCTGTTCTTCACGATGACCGACGCGCTGGGACTCGACCGTTCCAAGGTCGCAGCTCACTGACCTGACAACACCCGACCCGGTAAAAGCTTGGGTCCAGTCACACCAGAGCAGCCAAGGCGCGCACCCGATCTTCGGGTGCGCGCTTCGGGCAACTGGTGCACTTACCTTCACCGGGCACCTCGTAAATCAGGCAGCACGACGCGCGCTGCGTGAATCTGCGTCGCCCGGATGCCACCGGTGTCAACGGATTAGAAACGCGCACAACACTTTCATTGCGGCCGACATCGACGAAACGCGGAACCGGAATGCCCGGGTTCTCACCGCGGAGACCATCGATCAGGCCGGCAGCAAATGCACTTCCGCGCTCCCTCGCGCTACCGGCGGCGTCGAGGCTGCGATTGGCGATGGAGTCCGTCGCGATCGCCCACAGCGCCTGCTGCCGAACGCCGGACACCTCGGCGAGTACCTCGATCACGGGACTGAGTGAGCGGAACATCGCGTGGCCCAACTCCGCCACACTCCGCGAGATCGGAATGACCGATCCGGCAGCAAACCCACCCAGATAGCCGTTGTCACGCAAGAAGATCCGCCCACCGTTCAACGATGGATCGGCCGCGAACCCGGTGACCATTCCGGTTCCGATCGGAATGCCAGTCAGCGTGGAACTGGCCGAGTACCACCACAACGTGCCGTTCACTCGGCTGTCCGCACTCCCCCATCGCTCGGCCGTATCGGCGACACGTGCTGCCAACCACTGGGGGTCGGTCATCAACACCGCGGGCACCGTATCCGGATACGCGCTCAGGTTGTCGAAGAACGGCACCGCTAATGCCATACGGGCGTAGATCCCGGCTACCGATTCCGTCATGCCAGCCCCAATATCTCCATCCGCGGACGTACTCCGCGTTCGACTCGCGCCTTGATGCCGAAAACCTCGGCCAACAACGGCTCGTCCAACACCTCGACCGTAGACCCACACGCGCGGAGTTCACCTTCGGTGAGCACGGCAAGGTTGTCGCAGTACTCGACTGCCAACCGTAGATCGTGCATCGTGACCACAACCGCGAGCCCCGCCGACGCAAGTTCGGCGAGCAATTCCATCACAATCAACTGGTGACGAAGATCGAGATGATTGGTCGGCTCGTCCAACAACAGAACCTTGGGCTCCTGAGCCAATGCGCGCGCTATCGAGACACGTTGCCGCTCACCACCCGACAGGGTGGACACGTCGCGTCCGGCAAGCTCGACCAGACCAACCTGCTCGATGCACCGGTCCACGATGGCGGTATCTCGCTCAGTGTTTCGGTCCAACCAGCTACGGTGCGGAGTTCGTCCGAGCGCGATCGATTCACGAACCGAAAGTCCTGCCGAGACAGTAGGTTCCTGGACGCTCGCCGAGATGGTTTTGGCGATGTCCTTACGCGAGAGCGTCGTCGAGTCGGCTTGATCGATCAGAACTGCGCCACCTGTCGGAGTCAAAGCGTTGTAGCAGCAGCGCAGCGCCGTCGTCTTGCCACTGCCGTTGGGTCCGACCAAGCCCAATATTTCGCCGGACGTCACCGCGAAAGTGATGCCGCGCAGGACTTCGCGGTTGCCAAGCCGCGCCCGGGTCTCGACGAGTTCGAGCAGAGGCGCGGCTTCGCCGTCCTTCGGGCGTGTCACTGTTCTGGTCTGTGTCACTGTTCTGGCCTGTGTCACTGTTCTGGTCTGCGTCACTGTTCGAGCCTCCGATACTGCCGGTAGAGCATCCAGACGAAGATCGGTGCACCCACGAGGGCGGTGATCACTCCGACCGGAACTTCGGTGGATTGTGCCACCGAGCGCGCAGCGGTATCCGCGGCAACCATCGCGACGGCGCCCAGAAGGGCTGCAGCAGGGAGCAGTCGAATTGCTCTGGTGCCGACGATGAAACCGGCCAGATGTGGGATCAGGAGGCCGATGAATCCGATTCCACCGGCAACGCTGACTGCCGCGCCCGCCAGTACGGAGACCGCAAGCAAGGACAACACTCGGAACCGTCGGACGTTCATACCGAGTGCTGCAGCCCCGTCGTCACCGGTCTGCAAGACGTCCATCCACCGCGAACTGAACAGAAGGGCCGTGCCGACGACGACCAGTGTGATCGTCGGGAAGATCAGCGTCGACCATCGCGCATCACCGAATCCGCCGGCAATCCAGTGCATCACCGACGTCACGTGCCGATCATCGGCCAACACCAGGATGCAAAAGGTGATGAGCGCCGAGAATATCTGGGCGAGCGCTACACCCACCAAAATGATCGCGGTCGGCTGCGGATACCGGCCGCCGATCAGCAGTGCGAGAAACAACGGGATCATCGCCCCGACGAATGCTGCGACCGGAATCGTGAAAACCCCGAGGAGGCCGGCGCCGAAACCCAGCACCGACACGAGCACCACCATGAATCCCGCACCCGACGAAACTCCGAGCAGATACGGGTCGGCAAGAGGATTCCGTGTGACAGCCTGAGCAACAGCACCCGACATCGCCAAGGAAGCACCCACGACCGCAGCCGTGAGTGCACGTGGCAGGCGGGAGTCGATCACGATCGACTCCCGCGCCGCGGTCCACCACGTTTCGAAAGTCCCTGGCGCCAAACGGGCTCCGACTATCGCCCAGACGTCACCGACGGGAATGCGAACCGATCCCAAGGAGACGGCCAACCCCAGGACGATCGCCAAGGCGACCGCCAAGCCGACAAGTAGGGCGCCGTACCCGTAACGCGTGCGGGTCACTTCGCCGCGTCAGCGCCCGGATGGAAGGCCGTCGCGATGGTCTGTGCCGAACGCACCAACCGTGAACTCTCGAACAGGTCCGCGAGAGGAACCACGACGAACCGGTTCTGCTGCACAGCAGGGGTGGTCGCCATCAACGGCTGGGCACGGAGGAAGTCGATCTTCTGGTCGGCCGTCTTGTCGCCGTAGTCGATGACCACGATCGCCTGGGGTGCACGCTCGGCAACAGCTTCCCACGATGCGTCGATGTAGGGCTTTGTCCCTTCGGCGAAGATGTTCGAGACGCCGGAGTATTCCGCGACCAACTGACCGACGCCGACTCCGCCGATGGTCGTCGGAACCTGGTCACCGCTGTCGTAGAAGAAGGTCGGTACCGGCGCCGCGTCTCCGACCGAAGCGCGGACGGAATCGAGACCATCGCTGATCTCCTCTGCGACCTCGCGGGCGGAATCTTCAACGCCCAGGACTCGACCGAGTTGCGTGTAGTCGTTCTCGAGCAATCCGATGTCGGGGAAACCGGTGCCACAGTATTCCGAGAAGAGGAAGGTGTTGATTCCGCGCTCGCCGAAAGCGTCTCGGGAACGGCCTTGCTTCTCGTTGAAGGCACTGGTCATTCCTCCGACCACGAAGTCCGGATCGACGTCGAGGACCTGCTCCATGCTGGGGAACGTATCGGAGAGGCTGGGAATCTTGTTGAATTGATCGGCGGTCTCCGCAGTTGGCGGGTTGTCGCTGTACGCCCGACCGACGATCCGGTCACCCGCACCGATTTCGATGAGCGCCTCGGTGACATGCCCGTTCAAAGACACGATGCGCTGCGGCGGCGAGTCGAAGGTCATCTCTCGATCGCAGTTGGTCACGGACACAGCCTGTGCGAAGGATTCCGCAGCAGACGCGGACTCTGATTCCTGGCCTTTGGAACAACCTGCCGAAACCAAAGCGACCGCGATGAGAACGGCGGCGGCGCGGGACGGGGAGAACTGAAGTGACACGGGGACCTCGTAAGGGCTCTGAGCCACGAATGAGAATCCGACAGACAACTCCGCCCGCACACTGATACTCGGCCAGAGCTCCTGCTGGACTTCCTTTTCGTAGACCACGACGAATGGATGTCGCACACCGCGCGGTGGGTAATCGGGCTTGCCGACGCTCGGTGACTACCGAGAATCGACCTACCGTTGCGGGTCAGCGCCGGATTCGGACCGGCTTCCCCCACACGCGTGGCTTGCAAGTGCTTCGAGCAGTATGCATGACGTTTCCGATTCAAGACCAAACGCCCACTACAGTCGATCTGGCCAGACGCCCCCACACACCGGAGTTGATACATGACACGCTGGGCCCAAACCGTCGTCGCCCGGAAATGGTGGGTACTGAGCCTCGCGGTTCTGATAGTTCTCATCAGTGGGGTGTGGGGACTCGGAGTGTTCGGCAAGCTCAGCCAGGGCGGCTTCATCGATCCGGGCAGCGACTCCGCGAAGGTTGCGGACATCATCGAAGACAATCTCGGGCCGCAGACCCCGGACATCATCGCGATCTACTCACCCACCGACGGCAAGACCCTCGACGACATCGGGCCGGCAGTGACGGCCGCCGTCGACCAGTTCAAAACGGAAGTGCCGACCGCGTCGGTGAAGTCGTATTGGGGAACGGACGCCGCGGCCAAGGCCAGTCTGCTCTCGAACGACGGATCCATGGCGGCCGTTGCGATCACGTTGGCACCGGACTCGGGCGTCACACCTGCTACTTTCGCCGATCTCTTGCCGAAGCTCGAAGTTGAAGGTGCCGAGGCACAATTCGCGGGTAATACCGTTGTCGGCGTCGCGTTCAACACCAAGCTGGAGAAAGACCTGGTGGTCGCCGAAGCCATCGCCATTCCGATCACTCTGGTGCTGCTGGTCTTCATCTTCGGCGGCGTCGTCGCTGCGGCGGTTCCGGTGTTCGTGGGTGTACTCAGTGTCTTGAGCGCCTTGGCGGTTCTGCGAGTCCTCACGCTGATCACCGATGTGTCCTCGTTCTCGATCAACGTCGCTTCTCTTCTCGGGTTGGGACTTGCAATCGACTACGGACTGTTCGTGGTCGGTCGGTTCCGTGAAGAACTGAATTCGGGCTCGGACCCGGGAGCGGCTGCGCAGCGGACAGTTCTGACCGCGGGTCGCACCGTCATGTTCTCGGGTCTGCTGCTGATCTGCGCGTTCAGCGGCATGCTCGTTTTCCCGCAGGCCGTCATCCGGTCTTTGGGTTTCGGTGCGATCGCAGCAGTACTGAGCGCGGCAGTTCTGTCGCTGACCGCTGTGCCTGCGCTGCTTGCCATTCTGGGGCATCGCATCAACGCCCTGACGTGGCGCAAGGATGCGGCGCAACGCGGCGAGGAACGCTCGCGCAAGTTCTGGGGCCGCGTCGTCACGTGGGTGATGAAGCGTCCGGTCGCGGTCTCGGTGACGATCGTGGCCGTGCTGCTCGTGATGGCCTCGCCGCTGCTCGGTGCCCGTTTGGGAGAACTCTCGTACACCGCACTCCCGGACAACGACCCCGCTCGCGTCGCAATGGACACGTTGGTCAACGACTTCCCACAGACCGGCAACGGCGCGACGATGATCCTTCAGGCCGAGGACGGGAACACTCTCACCCCGGCCGAAGGTGCAGCGATCGCCGAGTCCGCCGGTCAGGTCGAGGGCATCGGTCAGGCGACCGTCGTCGCGAGCACCAATCAACTCATCGCGGTTCAGGCTCTCTACAGCGAGGGCTCTACGCCCCAATCACAGAGCACCGCAGTGACAGATCTGCGTGCGATCTCCGCTCCTGACGGAACAGTGCTGCTTGTCGGTGGCGGTCAAGCCATGGTCGACGACGGCAACAACGCCGTCCTGCACTGGTTGCCGGTGATGATCCTCATCATGGTCGGATCGACCTTGATCCTGTTGTTCCTCGCGTTCGGTTCGGTGGTCCTGCCCATCAAGGCGGTACTGATGGCCGCGCTGAGCCTCGCGACCACCTTCGGTGTCCTCACCTTCGTCTTCCAGGACGGTCACGGCGTCGAACTCCTCGGGGTCAGTCAAACTCCGCTGGAGGCGACGTTCGTCGTGCTCATCCTGGCGGTGGTGTTCGGATTGTCCACGGACTACGAGGTTTTCCTGATGTCCCGGATGGTCGAGGCCAAGAACGCGGGAGCGACGACGGAGGAAGCAGTCAAGTTCGGAACCGAACGCACCGGCCGAATCGTGACGGCCGCCGCCCTACTCCTGATCGTGGTGACGGGGGCATTCGCGATGTCCGGGTTGTCGGTGATGAAGTTCCTGGGCGTCGGCATGATCGTCGCGCTGATCGTCGACGCGACCATCATCCGCATGTTGCTCGTGCCCTCGCTCGTGAAGTTGATGGGCGAAGCGAACTGGTGGGCTCCGGCCTGGATGAAAAAAGTTCACGCGAAGGTCGGCATCGGCCACTGATTTCGGGCCACTGATCACGCACTAGTGGATTTCCCTGATCGGGCAGTCGTCCTCGAGGATGACTGCCCGATCGCCTAAATCGCTCCGCAGGGCGATGTTCTCCGAAGCTGATTTCGTCAGACTTGGAGCATGACAATTTTCGAATGGATCCTTGCAATCCCCGCTCTTGCACTTGCCGTCGCGTTCCTGTTTTCCGGAATCATCACTGCGGGCATCGACTTCGACACCGAGGATGGCGTCATGACGCATTGATGTCCGGTTCCCTCTAGCCGTCGATCTTACTTTGGAGTAAGTTACCGACCATGGCCACATACATCGTCACTGGCGGCACCGGGTTCCTCGGACGAGCTGTACTACCGCTCCTGCTCGAGCATGATGAAACTGCTCAGATCCACGTGCTGGTCAGAGCGGGTTCTGTCGCAAAACTCGAAGCACAGGTGTCGGCAATTCCCGGCGGCGATCGAGTGCATCCGCTCGTTGGCGATCTGACCGAGCCCGAGCTGGGCATCGACTCTCCCCCGCCGGCCGACCACGTCCTTCACCTCGGCGCGATCTACGACATCACGGCCGGAGACGAGCAGGCTTCGACGAATGTCGAGGGCACACGCTCCGTGGTCGAACTTGCTGCGAAACTGGGAGCCACCCTTCATCACGTGTCATCGGTCGCAGTCGCAGGCGACTATCCGGGCACGTTCAGCGAGACCGATTTCGATTGCGGCCAAGGCTTTCCGACGCCGTACCACCGAACCAAGTTCGAGGCCGAGAAGCTCGTTCGAGAACGAGAAGACCTCACCTGGCGTGTTTATCGGCCGTCTGCCGTGGTCGGCAACTCCGTCACCGGAGAGATGGACAAGATCGACGGACCGTATTACTTGTTCCCAGGTCTGGCGCTACTCGCGAAACTACCTGCAGCACTACCTGTCCCGATCCCCAACCTCGGGGCAACCAACGTGGTGCCGGTCGATTATGTGGCCGCTGCCCTCGTCGAGTTGATGCATGTGCCCGGCCGTGACGGCGAAGCATTCCATCTCGTCAATCCGAAACCTCAACCGGTACGCGAAATCTATGCCGGCCTCGCCAAGGCCGCCGGAGCACCGCGGCCCGCGCTCAGCCTGCCGGGCGTGATCGCCAAACCCTTTGTCTCGCCATTGCCGATGGACTCGGCAGAATCGGCACGAAAAGTCTTCCTCGATCGCATCGGCATGCCTGCGGCGTTGCTCGACAACATGACGATGGCGCCGACCTTCACCTCCGAGAGAACCGTTGCCGCCCTCGCCGGATCAGGCCTGACGGTCCCCGAGTTCGGCTCCTACTCGACGGTCTTGTGGAAGTACTGGCGCGCAAACCTCGATCCCAATCGCGCACGTCGCAACCATCCCGAAGGACCACTTGTCGGTCGGATAGTCCTGATCACCGGTGGCTCGTCCGGAATCGGCAAGGCCTCTGCCATCGCCGCCGCCCAGAAAGGCGCCACAGTTCTCCTGATCGCACGCCGCACCGACGAACTCGATGCCGCGGTACAGGAGATTCGATCAAGCGGAGGCAAAGCGTTCGGTTATCCCTGCGACATCACCGACGACGAGTCGGTCCAGCACACGATCAAAAGCATTCTGACAGAACATGATCACGTGGACATGTTGGTCAACAACGCCGGCCGATCCATTCGGCGCGGCATTTACCATTCCACGGATCGTTTCCACGACTACGAACGAACGATGGCCGTGAACTACTTCGGCGCTGTGCGATTGGTTCTCGCATTGTTGCCCACCATGCGTTCTCGCCGCTTCGGTCACATCGTGAACATCAGCAGCGCGGGAGTCCAAGCGGCAACGCCTAGATTCTCGGCCTACGTGGCGAGCAAGGCCGCCCTCGACGGTTTCTCCGACGTAGCGGCCTCCGAAACCCTGGCAGACGGAATCACTTTCACGACCATCCACATGCCGCTGGTCGAAACGCCGATGATCGCTCCGACCGGCGAATACAACAACGGCCCGATCACCAGCCCGGAAAAGGCTGCGGCAATGGTGATCCGCGCGCTGATCGAACGCCCCAAGCGCATCGACGTGCCACTGGGCACTCTGGGTGATCTGGGAACCTTGTTCGCACCGCACACCAAGGACCGGATTCTCAACCAGATGTACCAGGCCTTCCCAGACTCCCCGGCGGCAAAGGGGCAGGTAGACAAAGAAACTCCGTCAGACGTTCCGGCAACACCGTCGCGTCAACGCCATTCACGCTCACGCATCCGCAAACTCGGCCGACGCGCCGCCCGACTCGTGCCCGGAACGCACTGGTGACCGGTGGTGTGACTTCGCCTCGTAGCGTGTTGGCCACCGCAAGGGATCTGCAGTGCTAGTCATCAGAATCTATCCTGACCATGGCCATCCCAGTTCACTATGGCCGTCGAAGGAATTGATTGTCGTCCCGCCGCAACGGTTCCCGCAGGCATACGTTCTCCCGAGCCAAATGGGGATCGACGACGAACTCGGAGAGAAGATACTGGCGTGGACTGATCGCTTCCAAAAGTTCTTTGTGACTGAGATCGACGGCTTCGCGATGCGACCGAGGTGGCGTCCAGGGATCAACGTTTTCGACTGGTACGACGAGGGCTATCGGATTGTGGGCGAACTTCGCGCACGGTTTCCGGACGTGCACGTCAAACCTGAATTTGCCCAGTACGTCTTTTCGGTCAACGAGCGTCGGGAAAGCATGGGGCTTGTGCCGGTCAGCCTTCCGAACGAACCCAAGGCCGGGCACATAAGCATCACTGAACTCCTGCACCCCAAATGAGTTTCAGAGCCATGGCGATGAATGCGATCGATACTGCGGCAGTGATCGAGTTTTCCCATCCGAGGGCGAAGTAAACTGCGGAAGAATCGAAATCCACTGCCTTGCAAGAGGCTACGGGAAACGGGATCCAGGCCCATCGTGTTTCTTCGAGTAATCCGATTCCATACGAACTTGATCTACAAAGCTCCGATGCGGACGCTGGGAACCCCCAACGTGAGGTCACTCCGAAACTCACGATCAATCCAAGAACACCGACGACCAGCATGAGTGCGCAAATATTGAGAGTACGTGACTTTTCTCGGGGTGAAGTCATTGGCACACAGTACTTCGGCTTTCCGTCAGTTCGCTGACACTGCACATTGTTCCGAATACGAGATCAATTAGCTGACGACCCTGCGGATCTCACTCTCGGACGCATTGGCGCCCGTACAGACGACGGCAACACGCTTGTCCGCGAAGGTGTTCGGATGTGCGTAGACCGCAGCAAGTGCGGCCGCACCGGCGCCCTCACTCAAAGTGTGTGCGTCGAAAAGGAGAGCCCGCTGCGCGAGGGTGATGTCATCGTCCGTGACGAGCAAGAAACCACCTAGCCGTTCTCGCATGACACGTTGAGTCAATGAGAATCCGGCCCCGGTCGCGAGCCCTTCGACACGAGTGGCGTTCGGGCGCTCGACACAAGTGCCGGAAGTCCACGAGTCGTGCGCCGCTCGTGCGGCCTCCGACTGCACCGCGAACACCTCCAGGTGCGGTGCAAGCGCACTGGCGACGAGGCAAGCGGCCGCCGCACCACTGCCACCACCGACGGGGACGACCACGGCGTCCAGATCTGGCTGCTGCTCGACGAGTTCGACGTACGCCGTGGCAACACCGGCGAGGATTGCCGGCTCATTGGCGGCGCTGACGAGACGCAGGCCGTCACGTTCGCTGATGAACTCTGCGTGAGCGCGTGCCTCGTCGAAGTTTGCGCCGTGCTCGATGAGCACGGCCCCAAGCATGCGGACAGCGTGAGCCTTGACCGGATTCGCCCCAGCCGGCATCACAATTACGCACCGCACGCCCGCATCCGCTGCGGCATACGCCAGGGACTGAGCATGATTTCCCGTCGAGTAGCCGATGATGCCTCGGGCCCGCGTCGGCTCATCGAGTCCAGCCACCAGGTTCAGTCCACCGCGAACCTTGAACGCACCTGTAGGTTGCACGTTCTCATGTTTGACGAACAACTGGCTGCACGAGCCCGCTCCCAAGGTCGGGTGCGATATCAGGGGCGTGACCGGTAGGTGGCGTCGGACAACCTGACTTGCACGCTGAATGTCCGCCCATGTGGGTGGTTGTAGCCCGGTTGTTGCCGCGAGATCAGGTACCTGTGCCATGTGGATCACCCTGTCAAACACTGATTCATAGGTCTAATACATGTTTTCGTCGAAAGCATCGAAATCCTCTATGATTTCGTCATGCTCGATCTGATTCGACTTAGGGTCTTGGTCGCTGTCGCGCAGGAAGGATCGGTGACAGCCGCCGCCGATTCGCTCGGTTACGCGCAGCCCTCCATCAGTCACCACCTTCGACAGCTCGAATCGGAAGTCGGAGTTCCGCTGTTCCAGCGAGCCGGTCGTGGGCTTCGTCTGACGGATGCCGGTGCGGTACTGGTTCGGCGCGCCACGGAAATTCTCGGTCACGTCGACGCTGCCGTAGCCGAAGTCGAAACGTACGCGGGACTGAGGGCGGGGCGGGTACGACTTGCCGCATTCCCGTCAGCCCTGGCGAGTTTGATTCCGCAGGCGATGGCAGCGTTCACATCCCAGTACCCCGACGTGTCCATCAGCCTCGTTGATGCAGAACCACCCAAAGCACTTGCAATGCTTCGTAACAACGACGTCGACGTAGCTGTCGTTTTCGCACACGCGGATACCCCGGATGTGGGGCTGAAGCACGTCACCCTAACGACGTTGCTGGACGATCCGTTGTACCTGATCACCTCTGCGCGGAATGCAGATGCCGCCAACGAGATCACGGACTACGCCGGTGAGACCTGGATTGCAGGCTGTCCGAGCTGCCGCGCCCACCTTCTCACCGCCTGCAATCGAGCTGGGTTCGTTCCACGGATCGAGTTCGAGACCGACGACTACGTCGCGGTCCAAGCGCTGGTCGCCTCCGGAAGCGGAGTCAGCACCCTTCCGGCCCTCGCTCTCCATGCACATCAGAACCCGGGTATCCGCGCACACCGCATTCCCGGCGAGCGACGCACTGTCTCCGTCGCAACCTACGGGAAACCTCCGCTCGCTCCCGCCATCGACGCGTTCGTCAGCACCCTCGCGGCGACATCCAACTCCGTGCGAGAGCGGTTCGAACTGGATGGGCACCTGTAGGCGATGAGATCACGGCTGCACCGCACTACCCAGTCAGTGATGGCCTGCCGACAACCGCGACGATCAGCGCGGCAAGTTCACCTTCGGCGTCCTCGGGCGAGAGCACTCCGACTACCGCCGCGTGCGAGAGGGCCTCTGCAGCACCGAATATCGCAGTCATCGATGATTGTCCAAGCCCGTCGGCACTGAAAGGAGCCAGCACCTCGCGACAACGCTCTGAATAGGCGCGTTCCGACTCGCGCTTGACCTGCTCCAGCTCGGGCGAGCCCTCCAGCGCTGCAAGCACTCCCGTCAGTTCACGCCCCTGTGCCAGTGAACATCCGACATAGGAGTCGGCGATGGCATTCGCCCGCCCGTTCACAGACTCCTCCGCAGCTTCGAGGTATTCCCCGAGCATCACCGTCTGACGATCGTCGAATTCCTTGAAGAGGGCCGCCAACAGCGCAGCGCGGGAGGCGAAATGGCTGTAGACGACCGGCTTTGCAACGCCGGCACGTTCAGCCAACCGGCCGAGGGTCAGCGCATCCGCGCCCTCCTCTCGCACCAGTGCCCACGACACCTCCACGAGTTGTTCGTACCTGTCGGCCCGCGACAGTCTCGTTCGTGCCATCGGACACCTCCTTGCGCTATATACCAATAGTAACCTACTCTTAGTACATAAGCGCACCATCTACCGAAGGAACGCTCATGACCACACTCGTCGTAGTCTCCCACTCCGATCCACAGTCACTTACCCAGCATGTCGCCCGTTCTACCGCCGACGCGATCCGCGACCTGGGTGGCGATGTCGACATCGCGGACCTACATGCCGAGAATTTCGATCCCCGATTCTCCAAAGCCGATGTGAACCTGTTCCGCGGCAAGGGGACTCCCCCGGCCGACGTTGTAGCCGAGCAGGACCGAATCGATCGAGCAGACGATCTGATTCTCGTGTTTCCGATGTACTGGTGGTCGATGCCCGCACTACTCAAAGGTTGGATCGATCGAGTCTTCGTCAGCGGATGGGCGTACGAGTTCACCCCGGGAAGCGAATTCGTGAAGAAACTGGACCGACTCACGGTCCACCTGATCCCGGTCGCGGGTG
Source organism: Rhodococcus sp. WS1 (assembly GCF_003797745.1). Classification (NCBI taxonomy): domain Bacteria; kingdom Bacillati; phylum Actinomycetota; class Actinomycetes; order Mycobacteriales; family Nocardiaceae; genus Rhodococcus; species Rhodococcus sp. WS1. Next base: position 1,238,067 of record NZ_RKLZ01000001.1, read on the forward strand.
ACGACGCGGAGAGTTTCGAACGCCACGGTGTGTACGAGGCCTTCCAGACACAGATCGAGCGCGGCATCATCGAATACTGCGGTGCCACACTGGGATCGACAACATTCGTTCACGAGTCGGACACGAAGAGCCGCGATACCCTCGCCGCAGAAATCCAAGACCTCAGCGAAAGCATCGCTGCCCGTGTCGCCTACCCTGCGACCGTGGCTTCCCGTTGACGGTCAGACATCGGTCAACTGACGCTTGACCGGCCCGTGACTGCCCAGTAGCGAAGCGTATCCCCCGTGTGACCGAGGTTGCGCGACAACTGATCAGCTGGGCGCACGCTGTCGAGTAGACCACCACACCCTTCGATTGCCTTACGTGAACCCGCGTTCGTTTCGTCGCAGGTAATCAGGACGCGACTGAGCCCCACCGGGTCGCCTGCATACGTGAGCACTTCCCGCAGAGCAGCCGACGCTAAACCTTTCCGGCGTTCCGACGGCCTGACCCCATAGCCGATGTGACCACCGACATCGGCCAAGAACTCATTCAAGCTGTGCCGCAACTGGATAGCGCCGAGATACCTGCCGTCTCGAACGATCCACCAGTTGGTTGCCGGGACAATGTCGGGCCCCGGCACTGCCTCTGGCTGCGCCAACAACTCCTGCACCCACTGCCCGAATCCATCCCGGGAGGCAAGATCGAGATCTAGACGTTGCGCAACTCCCAATGCCGAACCGGGCTGGTCCACCTGCGGTCCGCCCCACTCGTCACGCGACTCCAACCAGGACGCCCACAAGGCCTCGTCAGGTGCAACCAGATCGACAGTCATAGCTGCGATGCTACTTCGCACCTGCAACGGTGCCGCTATTCCCCCGAACCGCCGCTGCCTAAGTCCCGAATCCGCTTGTCACGCCAGCAGACTGTGGATCTGATGGAGTCCGTATCCTCTGCGCCACCTGCCGGCCCATGTGATCGCATTCATCGAGACTGATCGTATGGAACCGACGAGGGAATCACAGTTCTCGAATCGACGTGACGACAACTGGCCTGACCGGTTTGGGCGCCGCGCCGCAACTCGGTGGACGCGGCGCGAGTTCGGAGACCGCCGTCTCGACCATCCACCGCCGTCCGTCCACCTGTGCGACGACGCATGTCCCGTCACTGGCCTGCTCGATGACAGCCAAATCGTCGATTCCGCAGCTGATTTGTTGTCGTACGGCAATTTCCGAAGCCTGCCCCGCAGGAGACCAGCAACTCCGTCCACGCAGGCCTGGCAAATGGACCTGATCTCGGGAAGCCACCTCCACGGCCGTGACACTCTCACCAGCGGACAGACGGCCGTACGTATTGCCGCTCGGCAGCAGGATCATCGACGGCGCAAATCGGTGCCCGCCAGTATGCGAACACTCCCACACCTGGGGTCCGAAGGACGACATCAGCGCTGCGGCAATCGGCCTGCCGAACACAGCGCAGCATTGGTCACGCTTACCGTGCGCACAAACCAAGACGACTGGCTCGTCCACCGAGTCGCCCAATCCTGGTGGAGGGCCGTCGAGTAGCGCGAAATCGATGTCGAGCAGATCAGCCGGTGAATCGATGCGCAACCGTTCGCACCACGAGTCGCTCGGATCGGAGCGCGCGAGCAAGACCGTGTGCCCATCAGTCAGCGGATCGGTGCGGCCTGGTCGCCGAATGAACATGATTCGTACGTCGGCAGCATCAGCTCGCCGACTCAGCTCGGCGGCAAGCTCCTCCCCCAAGGCCGTACCGTCCAGCACGTCACGGCCCCAAGCGGCATTGAATTCGAGGCATACCCAACCCCGCACGACGGCAGCGCTGCCTGCCAACGGTTCGTCAACAGCAGACAGCGCGGAACAGGTCTCGGCTTCGATCACGAGCCCTATTGTGTCAGCCACGTTGAAAGTCGATCAGCCATCCCAGTCAGCTCAGTAGAACTTCTTGCCCTCCGCGAGTTGGTTCACGAACTTCTCGATCCGCCTGGCGCGTGTCTCCGGACGCTTTGCCTCCTGCAGTCGGTACGCGATGGTGAATCGATTCGTGGAATTGAGCGTCGCGTAGAACTCGCGAGCCTTCGGGTTTTCCGCAAGCGCATCGAGAAAGTCCTTCGGGACCTCGGCCTTGGCTGCTCCCTCGTACGCGCGATCCCAGCGACCGTCGGCCTTGGCCTTCTCTATCTCAGCGATGCCGGATGGCTCGAGAAGTCCCGCAGCGTCAAGGCGGGCGACTATCTCGACGTTGCGTTTGGACCACGGACTCCGCGCAGTGCGACGCGAAAACTTCTGCACGAAAAAATCGTCGTCGATTCGCCGGGAGAGGCTGTCGATCCAGCCGAAGCACAGGGCAACGTCCAACGCTTGGTCGTAGTCGATCGAACTGTGTGACGAGGTCTTCTTGGCCATTTTCAGCCAAAGCCCGGGGACCGCCTCGTGGTTCTCGCACAGCCATCGACGGAACTCTTCTCCGTCAGCGAAATATTCGGTACCGAGTTCGACTGCCATCAGTGCTCCTCATTTTCGCGATACCCATACTCTGACAAAACCCTGCGACAAATATCCGAAAGTTCCGAGTGCGAGCACCCATTTGGCAGTACTGACCGTCGAGGCGGCGCGAACCCTCGAGTCGGTGATGCTGTCGCGATGATCGAGGAAATGGAGGCCGACCACGTTCTCGACGTAGTCGCCCGCCGCCGACAGCACCGGCGCTACGGCAAGCGCACGCCGAGTTGCGGCCGAAAGGGGAACCCGCTCTCCGAGCCGCTTGCCTGCGGACCGCAAAGCCATCGCGTAGATCGCGGGATGTACGAAGTCCGGGTAGTAGTGACTACGAAATCGCGCCGTGGCCTCCGCATCCATGGAGTCCAAGATCTCGAGGTACCGACGAGCGGAAAACGCCGTCTGCACTTCCAATACTTTAGGAGCCACCGGCCCGAGTAAACGCGCAATGTTTGCTTGTGAGACAACAAAAGCGGTGGTCCACAGTGCCATCGCCTTCGCGGAGCCGGTTGGTGCCATGCCACGATCGTGCCATCTTCGAACAACAGAACGGGATGACCCGACGGAAAAGCTCCACAAAATATGCGTGAGGTTGTAAAAAGCGGGCATCCCGTATCGATCATCGGTCCGATAGCGGGGAGCGCGCATGTCGCCCAAGTCCAACCCGACTGTTCTGTTCATCCACGGACTCTGGATGCACCCGACCACGTGGGATCCCTGGGCGCAGGTTTTCAACGCGCAGGGGTACTCCACGATGGCACCCGGATGGCCAGGGGATGCGTCCACGGTGGGTGAGACGCGCGAACACCCGGAGGACATCGCGGGACACGGCATCGACGACGTGACGGACCACTACGCCAAGGTGATCGCTGATCTCGACGAACCACCGATCGTGGTCGGGCATTCGTTCGGAGGTTTGATCGCGCAGAAACTGCTGGGCCAGAAGTTGGCGACCGCGGCAATTGCCATCGACCCCGCTCAGCCCAAAGGTGTGTTGAAACTTCCTCTCGTTCAGCTTGGAAGCGTGTTCCCTGTCCTGTCCAACCCCGGCAACTACCGGAAGGCCTACTCACACAACAGAAAATCGTTCCACAAGTCCTTCGCCAGCGCCGTGTCCCAGGACGAGTCCGACGCCCTGTTCGAGCAGTATGCAATTCCCGCCCCCGGACGGCCGTTGTTCGAGGCAGCACTCGCCAACTTCGCGCCCCACAGCCCCGCTGCAGTGGATTTCAACGCCCGCCGCGGCCCCCTCCTGATGATCGGCGGCGGTAAGGATCGCACAGTACCGAAGGCCAGTTCGGACAGCTCGTTCAAGAAGTACGCCAAGGCCCCGACGATCAACGAATACAAGGTATTCGGCGACCGAGGTCACTCGCTGACCATCGACCACGGTTGGCGTGAGATCGCCGATTACAGCCTTGCCTGGCTCGACAAGCAGGGCATGAGCCCGCCACAAGGCAAGCACGAAAGTCAGTCCTAGCCGAACGCTTGAAACCGACGACGGTACACCTGGGGCGAGATTCCGAGATGAGTCGAAAATGCTCGTCGTAGGGATTCCGAACTGCCGAATCCCGCCAACTGCGCGGCTTCGGTCACCGAGTGGCCGGCATCGAGGAGCGCCTTCGCAGAGTCGAAACGGATCAACTCGACGTATTTGGCCGGCGTCGTCCCTAATTCTTCGCGAAAGAGCCTCGTCAGATGACGCGGGCTCAGGTGCGCCAGGGCAGCCAGTTGCTCGACCGAGTACTCCCCCGCCGGATCGGCCGCGACGGCGTCGACCACTTCTCGCAGCGCAGGGACCCGAGGCCTCGGCCCACTGAGCGAGGGCGAAAACTGTGACTGTCCGCCTGGACGCTGGAGAAATACCACCAGAAGTTGTGCGACGCGTCGAGCCATTTCTGCACCATGATCACGCTCGAGCAATGCGAGCGCGAGGTCGATGCCCGCGGTCACACCCGCAGACGAGAACACCGCGCCATCCTGAATGAAGATGGCGTCAGGAACCACCGTGATCTGTGGATAGGCGCGCGCCAGCGTTGCCGTGTGTTGCCAATGTGTCGTTGCGCGGCGTCCGTCGAGCAATCCACTCGCCGCAAGAATGAATGTCCCGGTACAGATCGAGGCGACCCGGCCCGAACGCCCCGCCAGATCGCTTGCTGCCTCGCGCAGTTCCGGACTCACCGGCGTCGACGGGAACACGTCTCCACCCATGACCAGCAACGTGTCGAAAGAACCGGAATCTACAACGTCACGGTCGACCGGAATGCGCATCCCGGTCGACGAGTCGACATCGTGTCCACCTACCGAGCAGATCACCAACTCGTAGTTCGCCCCGCCGCGATTGGCTTCCGCGAACACCTCACTCGGACCTGCGACGTCGAGCAGTTTGACGCCGTCGAACACCAGGACGGCAACTCGATGCACTGCGGTCACGATGCGCTCTCCTTCGTCCTGATCTGTGGACAGTATGGCCGAGATCAGGGTGCGCCCGCGGGCGTGCTCGACCGACACTGGGATAGACCGAGAAATTCGCAGCAACGACGAGCAGAGCAGGTACCGATGACCACGATCATTGCCGGTGTGAAAATCCCCGATTCGAAGATGGCTGCCGACGCCACCGAGCTGGTACGAGATACGGCGTCCGAGTTACTGTTTCACCACTCGCGACGTGTCTTCCTCTTCGGATCGCTTCAAGGAGCGCGTCTGGGTCTGCAGGCCGACCCCGAATTGCTCTACGTCGGCGCCATGTTCCACGACCTGGGGCTCACCGCGAAATTCCGGGACAGTACGTCACGTTTCGAATTGGACAGCGCCGACGAAGCGCGGCGATTCCTCACCGGCTACGGAGTCGACGAAACCGACATCCGCACAGTGTGGGAAGGCATCGCTCTGCACACGACGCCCGAGATCCCCTCCCGATTGGAACCCGAAATCGCCTTGGTGACAGCGGGTGTGGAGACCGACGTACTCGGAATCGGATACAGCGAACTCGACCAGGCCGACATTGACGCCGTCACCGCGGCTCACCCGCGCCCGGATTTCAAGAATCAGATCTTGAAGGCTTTCACCGAAGGCTTCAAGCACCGTCCCGAAAGTACATTCGGGACGGTCAACGCTGACGTACTCGAACATTTTGTGCCGGGATTTCGGCACATCGATTTTGTCGAGGTCATCCAGAACTCGGCTTGGCCCCAATAGAATTCGCTGTCATTTGGCCGCCTCACTCATCGCAGCGGCATCTTCCGCCCCGAACTTTTCCTCGAGGGTCTCCGGCGAATAGTCGAGGTCGATCTCGGCGACGTCGCGCCCGCGCGCGGACTCGATCGCCGAAAGTCGGCGCTGCGCACGGTCTGCGGCGTACTCGAGGAACTCCTGATTGTCCAAACCGAACGGCTGCACCTCGAATTGATCGTTGACCCAGTTGATCATTCCGAGTGCCATGGGCATGAGTTCACCCATCCGCTGCTGGACGACGTCCCAGTTGTGATCGTCGGCAGCTACGTGCCTTCGGCAGGTGAACGTCCCCCAAGCCATGTGCCGTCGCTCGTCGTCACCGATCTTTCGCACCAATTGCTGCATGCCAGGCAGGATTCCGCGCGTCGCACAGACTTTCTGCCAGGCGTAGTAGCCCGTCAACGCCAAACTGCCCTCGATGACGTGGTTGTACGTGACGCTGGCACGCACCTGGTTGACCGGACTCGGATCCGTCTCGAGAATGCGTAGCGACGAAGGCAACTCCTCGTAGAACAGTTGCCGGTAGTACGGATTGTCAGCGACGTAGGAATGCAGATCGCTGGTCAATCCCACTTCGTCCATCCACAGCCGAAAGACCTGGGTGTGCTTGGCTTCCTCGAAACAGAACTGCGTCAAGTACATCTCGTCGCCGAATCGCCCCTCAGTCGACATCGCTTTCATGAACGGTTGAATGTCTTCGGTGACGGCTTCTTCACCGGCAATGAACTGCGCGCACAGGAAGGTGGCGCTGCGCTGCTGCTCGCTGGTCAGCTCCTGCCAGTCACGAGCGTCCTGGGAAAAATCGAGGTCGGTTGGGTTCCAGAATTTGGCATTTCCCTTGGTGAACAATCGGAGTGGGAACGAATCCCAGTTCAACCCTCCCGACCGAAGAGTACTGAAACCTTCTCGCCCCGGCGAGGTGACAGTCATGACATTCCTTCTTCCCGAACCGAAGACAGATGCCCCATCAGCATGCCCGCAGAACTGAAACGTGAATCAGTTTTGGCGAAATTCGATCTATTCCTTCAGAGAAACGCCCTTGGTCTCCATCACTGCGAAGAGCTTGGCGTTCATCTGAGCCGCCAGATCCGGCCGATACGAGCCGATATTGAGCGGATTGGCTAGATTGTTCAGTTCCAAGGGGTCGGCTTGTAAGTCGTAGAGTTCGTATTGCGGCGCAGCAACTCCCGCAGGATCGAAGTACATCGTGTACTTCCACCGGCTCTCCCGGATGCAGCGGATGTGATTGGGCTGCGTGACGATGTTCTGACCGTCGGGCGTCGCACAATTCTGATCGTCGTAGGTGAACAGAATCGTGTCCTGAACCTGCGCGCTGGGACCGTGGGGGTAGGCGGCAGCGTCGATGATGACCGGTGTCAGATCGGTACCCGAGAAGTTCCACGATTCACGCGCTGGCGCTTGGGCGAGAGTGGCGAGAGTGGGCATCACGTCGATCAACGACGCCAAGGCGTCTGTGCGAACGGGTTCGGGAAACAGCAGGGGGTTGCTGATGACCAGTGGAACGCGCAGCGTTTCCTCGTAGGCGTTGAACACCTTCTGCCGCAAACCTCCGTGGCTCATCCCCATCTCTCCGTGATCGGACATCCGTACGATCACCGTGTCGTCGAGCATCTGCGGGGTGGCTTCGATCGCGTCGAGCACGCTGCCGATGTGTTCGTCGACCACCTTGTGCATGTAGGCGTAGAAGTTGATGTAGTTGCGTGCCTGATCAGGCCCGAGCAGCGGCCCGAGCCCGGCTGCGAGTAGCAATTCCGACTGAACCTGCGCTGTCGGTTTGTGATTGAGTGCCAGGATCTCGTCGAAAGTGGGCGGCAAGTCGATCCCCTGCTCGAAGGCACCTGGCGCGTCCGATCCATAGTTGTCGCACGTTCCGTTCATCGCATTCCAGGTCTGGGGGTACGCGAGGACGTCGTGTGGGTTCACGAACGAGACGATGAGCGCCCAAGGCTGCCCGGATGCGACCGCAGATCCGGAGAGGAAATCGACTGCCTCCTCGGCAACACGGCGATCATGGTCGGCGCACCCGCCACCGAAGTGGTCAGGATTGGTGTCCTGACCCGCGTCGGGGGGAATCCACCCTTCGAAGCCGAATCCCGCTACATCGTCACTTGTCGGATCACCACCCTCGACGCCTTTGCTCAGATGCCACTTCCCCCGGTACTGAACGTTGTAGCCGGCCGACGCCAGCAGCTTTGCCATGTTCTGCTCGGAGACTTGTAACTGTGGCTCGGTGGGTGAGACAGTGCCGCCTTCGGTGAGGGTTCTGGTGACCCCGTGCTGCGCGGGAAAGAGGCCGGTGAAGAACGTACTACGACTGGGCGAGCACATCGCGGTATTGCACACTGCCTGGTCGAACGTCAGCCCGTGATCGGCAATCCTCTTGCGGTTGGGCAGATTCTGATCAGCCCAGCCCTGCGGCCAATACATCGGCCGGCGCTCCTGATCGGTGATGATGACAACGATGTTGGGTTTCTGCGGAAACCGATCGGCGGGCGATGCTTTCGTCGGCGCCGCGCTCGCCGCGCCGGTTGCCACGTCTGCCACTCCGGCGAGGACAAGAGCACCGACGCCACCGAGGAACGTCCGGCGCGGCAATGAATGACAGTGCGATGCAGGAACGTTCTCTGGGTTCACGGGCGTCGTCCTCTCGGAGGCGTTGTGGCCCCAGAGTTGACCGAATCAGTGTTCGCTACACATGCGCGAGCAAACTGCCTCGGCGCTGATCAGTTCGATGACTCGATCCGCGCAGCGCAGCGGATCCGGTGTCCGGCCGATACCGAGAGGGTCGACAATCGAAATCGTCCTTCGCACGTCAGCCTCCTCGACACCCCACGACCAACCGAAGTCGTGATTCCAGAGCAGAACCGCATTCTTCCCCGGATGGTTTCGGGCATGAACTGGCAGAACGATCACCGCATCCATACTCGGTCCCTGCGGCCATCGGACGGTCTCACCGTGAACGGATCGTGCTACCGCGTCGACGTATTCGTGTGCGGACCAGTCGTTGCCGTTGGTATGCATGGAAGTACATTCGGTGCCGCACGCGTAGCGGATGGGTTCTTGCCGGAACTGATCGAGTATTGCGCTTTCAGGAAATGAACGGCAACACAACGGATTCGAATTGGCGATGGCCGTCGCGATGGACACTGTGGCCGGTACGGAACGAGACCAATTCGCAGCGCGCGACGGTGGCTGCAACAGCGTCGAGGCGATCGGGATCCACCATCCCGCCCAGACCTCCACGCAGGAACAACATGTCAGCTTCGATGAGCGGCAACCGATCCCACCACTGCGGATCCGGTCGGCGGAACTGCTCGAGCGCGGACCGCGTCATCGAGCGATCGAACGTGAGCGCAGCTCGCGGGTGCCGAACCAGACTTGTTGTTGCATGCCACAGTTCTGGCACACTCGGCAATTTCCTCGCGAATACCTGTTCTGCGTCACCTGTGCGTAGCGGCAACGGCGCTTCCTCGATGACCAACTTCCGCACCACGGTGGGTCGTTTCTGCGCGATCAACGACGCCGCGTGCCCGCCGAGCGAATGGCCGACGAGATCCACCTGATCGAGTTCGAGATGATCACACACGTCCATGACGTCGTCGGCGAACTCGTCGAACAGATACGACGACGCCCGAGCGCTCCGGCCGTGGCCGCGAAGATCGACCGAGACAACTCGCCGGTTGCGTGATCGCAAGGTCCGCGCGAACTTGTCCCAGGTACCGCTGTCGCCACCCATTCCGTGCACGAGGACTACCGGAGGCAGATCGGCAACACTGGGATGCGAGCCGGAATCGCGGTAGCTGATCTGGACCCCGCCGGCACTTCGTACGTTAGCGACACTCACGAGTTCCCAGGATAGACCTGTCCTCGTGGATTGCTGAAGCTGTCAGCCGAGGCGGCAACTGCCCTGGCCGCGTGACCTCGTCGTAGCGACCGAGCCCGATCCTCGCGATGTTGCGCAGCGACTCGCTTGCATCGGCGAAGTATCCACAATGCCCTCGAATGGCACCGGTGTCGAAAACAACAGCTCCGTGCTGCGCCCGAACTGGAGACGGGCCGTGCCCGAGGCGACCGATCTTCACGCGTGGGAAATACCGAATCCAGTCCGACGGCCCCAGCGCGGCCCAGAGATTTCCGGCAAAGCACAGGTCTTCGCGAGAACTGGTCCCCATCCCCGGGCTACCAAGCACCACACAATCGTCTACTCGCGCCGACGGGAGGGCGAGTCCGCACACCACGGCCCCGTAGCTGTGTCCGACGAGCGTCACATGCGCCGAATGCGGCAGGATGCGTGTAAATCGCGCCAGATCGATCGCACCGCGTTCTGCGAGTGTCCGCGAGAACGACTCGAGAAATCCCCACGGCGTCCGATAGCCGACCCACACGATCACCGCGACTTGATCGTCCGGTCCGAGCGTTCGGAGCATTCTTCCCAGTGTCCATCCGCTCGCTCGTGGTCCGGTCGGACGGTTCTCGTCGAAGTAGTTTCCCAATCCGTTGTCGTTGCCAGGCACGAAGATGACGATGTGCTCGGCTGTGGCGACATCGCCGAACACCTCCACGATCCGGCCTTCGCCAGACTCGTCGTACGCCAGAAGTTGTGCGTCGTGCAGCTCCGTCTGCTCGTAGTGAAGTCGATCGGTTCCGGAAACTTCAGGTCGACCCGCCGTTGCCATGACACTCCTCGTAAAGAGTTGCAACGGTGAGAATCATTGCAACGGTTACTTTTTGAATGTCATCAACGCTAGGAGCCGAGCGACGGCATGACGATGGTGCCAACGCCCCTACTGTTCGTACAGTCGACTCGACCAGGCGGGTACAGCTGGCTATACCTGCGAGCTCATTCGTACACACCCTCCACCGACCATCCACCGCCTTCACAGATCATCAGCAGCGCACGCGATTCCTCCAACAGAACCTGAGCCCGCGCCGCCGTGCGTGCCGAGGCAGCGTCCCACCATCGCTCGTCAACCGGCCAGGGCCCGGCCCACCCCTTCACTGCCCATTCCTTGCTCCCCCACTTCAGCCTTCCCGGCTGCGAACTGAAGACACCGCGCTCAGTGACGTACACGGCGTTACCGGCCACATCCCCCAGCCACACCTTGGGATTGTCGACGAAGATCGACCCCGGAGACGGTTGTGGCAGACGGCCCGGCCACGGGGCTGTCGGATCATGGGTAGCTACCCGCTCGTCACCCAAGGGCAACAAGGTAATTCGCTCCAAGGGCCCTCGACCTCCGCTCAGGACACCGACCTGAACCGATTCGCCACCCAGAAGACCCTGCACGCGCACCAATGCTCGCCTGGCTCGCTCCTCCTCGTCGCCGACACCGCCCCACAGCCCCAACTGCAAAGCGCCGGCACTGACCACCTCCACCGGTTCCAGACGCAACACAGCTATGCCTGCGGTTGGCCGGGTCTCACTGCGCCCGGTGAGCCAGCCATCCAGTTGCCATCGCACTCGATCGGCCGTTCCCTCCGGCGTCAGAGGTTCGGCGCAACGCCAAGTCCGAGAAAGATTTTCACCGTTACCCGTGCTGGCCGAAATCGACAGACGGGTGCACGCCACCGCGGCAGCAGACAACTTGTCGTGCAGGAGACTCGCCAAGGCGCGCCCGGCAAACGCTGCGGCATCCACCCGCTCGATCGACGGATCGTAATGCTGCTCCACCTCCAGGTCCGGCGGAAGTGTCCGCGCCGACGGTGGCCGTTCGGGTTCACCGCGCGCCGCACGATGCGCGAGCACCGCATCGGCACCGAAACGCGAAGCGACGTCCACTGCCGGCAGATCCGCAAAAGCACCGATGGTTCTGATCCCGAGCCTGCGCAGCAGATCCACCAACTCCCCGCGATGCGGTGCAGACAGGCTGGGTTCGGCCGCCAACTCCGGCATGGGTAGCGGCGCCAGAAACCGTGCCCCCTCCCCCCGCGGCACCAGCGCTGCCCAGCGCGCGGCAATGACCGCCGTGGACAGCTGATCTGCCACCCCCACCTGACTCTCGACACCCGCAGCAGATGCCTGATCCACCAATCGTTCCGCCGCAGCTTCCTCAGAACCGAAGTACCGACTGACACCACGCGCGCTGAGCACCAACAAACCAGGACGGAGTACCTCGACGCCCGGTGCCACCGCGTCGATGGCCGCGGCCACCGGCTCGAACAATCTTGCATCGCGTTCCGGATCTGCCATCGCCACATACAGTTCCGGGCAGCGAGCCTGCGACTCGCGTCGGCGCAGGCCTCGTCGCACTCCCTCCGCACGAGCCGTCGCCGAACATGCGATCACCCGATTACCCGAAGTGACCGCGACGGGATGTGTGGCCGGAAGATCGGCAAGCGCTGCCGCTGCCACCGCCGGCCAGTCCGGGCACCACAACGCCAGAACTCTGCTCACAGTGACACCACCTGCGACGACACCACCTGCTCCGGCATCACCTGCTCCGACACCACCTGCGACGACACATCCTCAACCGGCCGAGAAGGTACCCACTCGACCCGCCCGGCTGCACTGCAGATGTCCAGACGCGTGGTCCGGGGCTGGAACGAGCGCCCCCGAGCACGAACCGCGAGGCTCAGGGAACTGAGCCGTCCACGCCCCAACTCCCGACCCTGACCGAACCCACCATAGCCATGAACCCGAGCGTCCAACCGAACCTCGGCTCCGTCCCAGTGACCTTCGGTGACAACAAGAGTCGAGCCCTTGCTCCGAGCACGTGCGACCACCGCCCGAGCACGCGACGGGGATACCGACGCACCCGCCAATCCCAGAATCACCAGATCCATACCGTCGAGCAGCACGGCAGCGATCTCGACCGGATCCGGCCCAGGCGCCGGAATGAGTGCCAGACGTTCCAGTTGCGCACCCATCTCGTACGCCGCCAGCAATCCCAGTCGAGGCTGCCCGATGACTGCAACATGCCCTCCGGACGCCGTCACCGACGCGACCAATCCCAAAAGCAAGGACGCTGCACCCTCGACGGACACCACGGTTCCCCGCACCAAACCGCCCTGCGGTAACAATGCGGCGATACCCTCCGGCACCGGGAGGACACCGGCTTTGTGCGCACGGTCCACGACCGGCCTGTCCCGGTCGGCAACACTCTCGGAGGCCGCTGCACTTGTCCCGGAAACACCAGCCACAGAAACACCGGGCCCGGAAACACTCGGTCCCGAAAACGACGTATCGCCTCGCGAGGGAATGGACGCGATCTGTCGGCGGAGCTGTGCCAGCCGATCCTGACGGGACAACCCCGCCGCATCTGCCGACAGCTCTACCAACTCGGTCACCTCGGTCATCCCCATCCTCCGGAACACCGGAAAAACTCACTCGGCAGCAATCCATAACCAGCCGGCAAACCGCGGGGAAGTCGGGTCTGACATGCATCCAACGAACAGCAATTTCGAACATATTTTCGAACTGTTTTCAGTAAACCGTGTCACCCCCGACACGTCAAGCAGAGCCAAAAACCCAGTTCACAGGAGCCTCGAGCGTCACAGTGGCATCAATCCATTAACCTTGAGATGTGACAGCTCAAGAGCAGACCGGGAGGGGCATCGGGCCCGAATACCTGCTGGCGGGGCGGTACCGACTCCGCTCCAAGATCGGCGACGGAGGGATGGGCGCCGTCTGGCTGGCCCGCGACACCCTCCTCAGCCGCGACGTCGCGGTGAAACAGGTCACAAGTACGGAAGGCCTCGACACCGAAACGGCCGAAGAGGTCCGCGAACGTACATTGCGCGAGGGCAGGAACGCCGCAAAGCTCACCCATCCCCACTCCATCGCCATGTACGACGTCGCGATCGAGTCCGGCGAACCCTGGCTGGTCATGGAATACTTCCCGGCCCGCAGCCTCGCCCAGGCCATGAACCTGGCCGACACGTTGCCACCACTCGAAGTCGCGCAGATCGGCGCACAGATCGCTGCGGCACTCACCGAAGCGCACGCCGCCGGCATCGTCCACCGCGACATCAAACCCGGCAACATCCTGATCGCCGACCGAGGCAAGTCCCTCGGCACCGTCAAGATCAGCGACTTCGGCATCGCCCGCGCAAAGAGCGACGTGTCCGACACCCAGGACGAGGTCATCACCGGCACTCCCGCGTACTTCGCACCCGAAGTTGCCCGCGGCGACGACCCCACCGAGGCCAGCGACGTCTTCTCACTCGGGTCGACGCTCTACACGGTGATCGAGGGCCAACCGCCCTTCGGCATCGACTCGGACGCCATCGCCCTACTGCATCGTGTCGCCAAGGCCGAGATCTACCGACCCACCAAGTCTGGACCGCTCACCGATGTTCTCCTTCAGCTCCTCGAGCCGGACCCGACCCGTCGGCCGACGATGGCTCAGGCACGCGACGCGCTCGCCGCAGCCGCGACCGGCGGCGGCACGATCGATCAGTTGATCGACGCTCCCGTCTACTCGTCCGAGGGCGCCGTGCCGGCCTGGGCTCACCGCACCACACAACTCGCCGACCCACACCGCCGCAATCGCCTGACCGGCTCCACGGTCACCGGACTTCCTGCAGTGCAACAGAACACGCCACTGCGAAATGTTCCCAGTCCGATGGACATGTTCTCCTGGCCGCCGCGGATGCCGACCGGACCCGCCGATGCCAGCACCCGCGACAAGGTAGTCGCATGGGCTCCCCTCGCCATGACCGGCATGGTTGCCGTCATCGTCTTGGCCGCACTGATCGTCGTCATCCTGGTGTTCACCGCCTGACTGGTGTTCACGGTCTGAGCACGAGCTTCACGCAGGCAGAATGTTTGCATTGAGGTGAAACACGTTGTCCGGGTCGTACTTCGCCTTGACTGCGGACAACCGCGCGTACTTCCCCGCGCCGTAGGAAGCTCGCACTCGGTCCTCGTCGACGTCGGTCATGAAGTTGACGTACCCGCCTTGGTTGGACGAGAACGGACGCAAGGCTTCCCAGGTCTCACGCACCCACGATCGATCCAATTCCAGCGTCCCGGCATCGGTGGCCGTCGCCGTCATATTGCACACGTAATGCGGTGTGCGAGAACCACCGAACGCTGTGTCGTCCTCGCCGACGGAAGTGAAAGCTCCCTGCAGCGGAAAGATCGGCATGAAGGACATCGGCGACGATTTCTTGCCCGCTTGTTCGGTCAGAACATCGATCACGTCGTCGGAGAAATCCACCAGGTCCAAAGCCTTCTCATAGGCGTACGCACCCCACGGTTCCGATTCGTCGAGCATCGACTGCAAGCCGATGTACGGGATCGGAGTGACGAACTCGAAAAGCGTCGGCAAGCCCTCTCGAATCGGCGCAATCGCGTTCGAGTGTTCTACTTCCGATCCGAAACCGGCTACCAGCAACGCGTATCCGGGCAGAAGGTGAAATTGATCCGGGACAAACGGCGCCGGCGGCGCGGACAAACTGACGGCAACCATCGCGCCCGCATTTCTCGGCAGGGCAGGCACTACCTCGCGGCACAGACGAAGCGCCGCGGGTCCGTCCTCCATCCCCCAGAAGAACAGTCCCAGATGCACTTCCGGACCGATCTCGCTCAGACGGTACTCGAACTCTGTGACCACTCCGAAATTTCCGCCGCCACCGCGCAGTGCCCAGAACAAGTCGCTGTGATCGTTCTCGGAGGCTCGAACGATCGAACCGTCGGCGAGCACCACCTCTGCCGACACCAGATTGTCGATCGCCAGGCCGAGCGTGCGGGTCAACCACCCCATGCCACCACCGAGTGTCAGGCCACCGACGCCGGTATCACTGATCACTCCGCCGGTCACCGCCAACCCGTGTTCCTGCGTCGCCTTGTCGAGGTCGGCGATCGTCGCACCACCACCGACCCTGGCTCGCTTTGCTGACGGGGCGACGCTGACTACGTTGATCGCACTGAGATCGATCATCACGCCGCCTTCACACACCGATGTGCCTCGGTAGGAATGCCCGCCACCTCTGACCGAAACCTCCAACGAATGGGCTCTGGCAAATGCAAGTGCCACAGCCACATCCGACGCCGACCGGCACCTGGCGATCACCGCCGGACGATGATCGATCTGCCCGTTCCAGATCGATCTGGCGTCGTCGTACTCCGGATCTCGGGGGCCGAACACAGAACCTGTGATCGCCGATTTCAGTGGCGCGAACTCGACCGTCGTCATCACGCACCTCCCCCACCGGGCGTCACGGTGACCAGCAGGTACTCCCACTCCATCGTGAACGGTTCGCTTCCGCTGCCGTACCTTTCCGCCAATTCGAGCAGATCGCGGTCCAGCGCCTGCGTTCGGTCAGGATCGCCGGCGATGTTCCGGTACACCGCGATGGTCGGCCCGTAATTCTTCTTGAAAAAATCACGGAACTCTTCCGGCCCGCTGAATGTGTCCACACGAAGTACGTCTTTCCTCGTGGCCACATCGCCGAGCAGATCACGAACATGGTTCTCATCGCCCCACAAAGGCGCCGGCTGCGAACCAGGAGGCGGCGGCGGTGCGTACGGCTTCATCGTTTTGAACATCTCGCCGATGAATCCCGTCGGAGTCCAACTCAGCACTCCGATCTTTCCGCCGGGTCGGCACACTCGCACAAGTTCGTCCGCGGCGCGCTGATGATGCGGTGCGAACATCACACCGACGCACGAAAGCACCACGTCGAACTCGTTGTCACTGAAAGGAAGAGCCTCGGCATCGGCCTCCTGCCAGTCCAATTCGACTCCGGCGAGGGAAGCGGCCTCCTTACCCGCTACGAACAATTCGGGAGCCAGGTCAGTGGCAATCACCTGCGCACCCAGCGCGGCCGCCGGAATGGCGGCATTGCCGGACCCCGCCGCGACGTCCAGCACGCGGTCACCCTTCTGCACACCGCACTCGCCGACCAGTACCGGCCCGAGTTCCGCAATGACCTGCGTGGCCACCGCCGGATAGTTACCGAGACCCCACATGGCCCGATGCTTGGCCTTCAGCTCACGATCCAGCCCGAGCGTTTCCGTCGATTCACTCATTACCGTTCTCCTTCAATATTTTTGGTACTCGGAGCCCAACAACCTCGGAGCCCGACAACATTCATGCCGTTACTTCGACGCTACGACGACGGTTCACTCCGCTCCAGTACGAAATCTGTACCGGAGCACTCCAGAGGCCTACGATCGAATGATGGGGTCCTCGTACCACCAGTTCTGCCCCGTCGCCAAGGCGATGGAGCTACTCGACGAGCGGTGGACGCTGCTTCTCCTGCGCGAACTGATGATGGGAAGCGACCATTTCAACGATCTCCGACGCGGACTTCCGCGAATGTCACCGACTCTGCTCTCCACGCGGCTGCACCAACTCGCGATCGCCGGCATCGTGGAGCGAGAAGAAACCGACTGCGTCGTCCGTTACCGATTGACCGACGCGGGCCGAGAACTGCGCCCTGTGGTCGAAGCTCTCGGAATCTGGGGTACCAGGTGGATCGGCGAGCTGGGCGATGAAGACCTGGATCCGAAACTGCTGCTGTGGGACATGCATCGACGCGTGGATCACTCCGTGGTTCCCGACGGAAAGACCGTGGTGCACTTCGTTTTCTCCGGAGTGCGTGAACATTCGCGAAACTGGTGGCTCGTCATCAATTCCGGGGAGGTGGACATGTGCGATATCGATCCGGGTTTCGACGTTGCGGTGTCGGTCTCTGCGGGCTTGCGATCGATGACCGAGATCTGGCGCGGTAACCTGACCTGGTCGGACGCCATACGGTCAGGTGACGTCACCATTTCGGGGCCTACGGCGTTGCGTCGTAGCTTGCCTTCGTGGTTCGAACTGTCGACTTTCGCATCGATCCCGCGCCCCGCGTAAAGCGCGCTCACCAGCCCCGTTCCGTCCTGTTACAGAGCTGTTTCAGACCGTGACACCGTCGACGAACGGCGACCACCTGACGGTGACACTGACCGAGCAGTCTCTGTTGTATGCCCAGCCACCGCGGAATAATCCGCCTCGCCGCACTCGGTGCAGTCGTACTCGGTGCGCTCACGCTCAGCGCATGCTCGTACACAGAAGAAGCAAAGCCCAAGAGTGGTAATTACCTTGCCACTCAGCCTGATTCAGGACCTGCAGGCGGCGAGATCGAGGACGGCATCAGCGTGCAGGATACCCATGTACCTGCACTGGCCCGTCTCGATTCCGCCCTTCTCGCGGCGCTGCAGTCGGCAGCGGCCGACGCACAGGCCTCCGGAGTGAACATGCACGTCACCTCGGGTTGGCGGTCCGCCGCATACCAACAGCGACTGTTCGACGAAGCCGTCGTCAAGTACGGCAGCATGAACGAAGCGTCCAAATGGGTGCACTCCCCGAGTCTGTCGAAGCATGTCAGCGGACAAGCCGTCGACATCGGACCGACCGATGCCGACGACTGGCTCATCCAGCACGGCAATGATTACGGCCTCTGTCAGACCTATGCCAACGAGATGTGGCATTTCGAATTGGCAACCACTCCCGGCGGGGAATGCCCGCCCCAACTGAGCAACCCTTCGGACGAGAGAGCGGAAGGCTGATCATGACTCGAGTCAAACCCGCGAGACTGATTGCCGCACTGGCACTCCTGATCCTCGGAGTCGTCGAATTCGAACTGGCAGTCAACACGACTGGTGGTCAGATCGTCGACCAACAACTCATGGTGGGCGCGGCCACCTCCGAAGGACTCAGTGTGTTCTCCACCGAGTTCATCGGCCTCGTCACTCCGATACTGATAGTGGGAGGAGTGCTCGTGGCACTCATGATCACATTGCGCAACAACCCGATTGCGCTGGCCCTACGCGTCGTCGTCGTGACCCTCGGTCCCATCACGACGGCCTGGGTTCTCAAACAATCGTTGGATCGACCGGACCTGAACGGCCTGGTGATGCACAATTCCTTCCCCAGCGGCACGCTGACGGCCATCGCTGCTCTGGTCTGCGCAATCGTGCTCGTCACACCCTCGAGGTGGCGGGCAGTCGTTGCAGTCAACGGCGCGCTGATCACCATCGGGACCGCGATCTCGGTAGTCGTGTTGCAATGGCACCGGCCGAGTGACGTGATCGGTGCGCTACTGCTCGTCGGCTGCTACACCCTCGCCGTGTCGGCATTTCCGTTGAACACCAGCGTCGCACGGCACGCAGTACTGGCGGACTCAGGCAACGAACGGCTCTCGAAAGTGTGACCCCTGTACCCTTGGCTGACCGAGATTCCTCCGACCGCAGAAGGCCCCTGATCATGGCGAGTCCAAGGTGAGCTCATGGTGAGCATTCTTTTCATAGAAGACGATCCAGCGGTGGCCGAGGCAATCACGTTGGGACTGAACCGACTCGGGCACAACGTCAGCCATCGCCCCGACGGTAACGGCGATTTCGACGACGTCCTCGGCTCCACCGACCTCGTCCTACTCGACCTCGGACTGCCAGGAGCCGACGGTTACGAGATCTGTAGACGCATCCGTACGCGCAGTTCGATCCCGATCATCATCTTGACCGCCAGATCCGACGACATCGACACTGTTGCCGGCCTCGAGGCCGGTGCCGACGACTACGTCGTCAAACCGGCCAGTCCGCGTGTCCTCGATGCTCGGATCAAAGCCGTCGTGCGGCGCTCGGCCCCCGCAACATCGCGTTCAGATGTGGCGCCGGGCGCAGAGAAGTTCGGCGACCTGGAATTGGATCGGTCGTCATTGCAGGTACGCAAGGCCGGGACGCTGCTGACCCTGACTCCGACCGAACTCCGACTGATACTGGCGCTGACCGAAAACCCCGGACAGGTTCTCAGCCGCAGGCAATTGTTGTCCGCAGCCTGGGACCAGGAATACCTGGGCGACTCACGAATCGTCGATGCAGCAGTGCAGCGGCTGCGTGGAAAGATCGAGGACGACCCAGCCACACCGACCGTGATCGAAACGGTGCGCGGGTTCGGGTATCGCTTCAACACCAGCCCGGCCCGATGAGACCGACCTGGCTTCGGGTCGACGGTCTTCGGACCAGGCTCGTGCTCGTGTTCATCGCAATCGTCGTGATCATCGCCGGGGCAACCGCAGGCGTCGTCTCGTTCATGGCGCGGTCGTGGATCTATTCCAACGCTCAGGACGTGGCAACGGCACAATTTCGCGACGAACTGCAGTACAGCAACGGACCGCCGGTAGACGGGCTGACACCTGACACCCTCGGACAGATCTTCCAGTCCGACATGACTCTGATCGTCGACGGCGAAGTCATTCGTCAAGGATCAGTGGATGCGGCAACGATCCCACCCAGCTTCGAAGAGGGTTTGGACAGTCCCAAACTGATCCGCTTCGAGAGACTCGACTCCCAGCGCATCATGTTGGGAATGTCGGTCAATGTCGTGGACATGACTGCAGACGACGGCTACGACAACGAGACACTGGTCAAAGCCGTCACCATCCGGCCGCTGGTAGGGGTGCAGGACAAGTTCGACGACCTGCTTCGAGCTGTCGGTCTCACCCTCGCGGCGGGTGTGCTGGTGAGCGGTCTGCTCGGACTCTGGATCGCGTCGACGCTGGTCCGTCCACTCAAACGCCTGGACGAGGCCGCCGCCCGCGCCGCCGACGGCGACCTGAGCGTCCGGCTCCCCGAAGACGGAGTAGCCGAACTTGCCCAGGTCACAACAACTTTCAACAACATGGTCGCTCGCAACGAAGCGGTCATCCGAGGTCTGGAAGAATCGGAAGAGCAGTCGAGAAGATTTGTCGCCGACGTCTCCCACGAGCTTCGAACGCCGCTGGCGGCATTGGTTCCGGTCAGCGAAATCCTCCGCGAAGAGATCCCTAATCTTCCGCCGGACGCCGCCGCTGCAGCGCGCATCGTGAGCAGTGAGATCGGCAAGCTCACTCGACTTGTCGAAGATCTGATCGAAATGTCGCGCCACGACTCACAACAGGCGCGTCTCGTCCTCGACGACGTCGACCTCGTCGAATTGACCGAGCGCACACTCGAGAGCCGAGGTTGGACAGAAACCGTCGAACTCCGTGCACCCGAAAACGTCAGCACCAGAGTGGATTCGCGTCGAATCGACATAGTCGTCGCCAACCTCGTCGGCAACGCACTGCGCCACGGAGCGCCTCCGGTTCGCGTCGAGTTGAGCGCAGAACCCGGTTTCTCCGTCATCACCGTCGTCGACCACGGCCCCGGCATCTCACCCGAAGACCGGCAGGCGATTTTTCGGCGGTTCTACAAGGTCGACACCGCGCGCGGACGCAGCGAGGGCAGCGGACTCGGACTCTCCCTCGCCGTCGAAAACGTGCACTTGCACGGCGGCACCATCGGCGTCGACCAGGTGGACGGGCGCACGATCTTCACGGTTCGCCTGCCCCATCGCTGACCCCTTCCCGAGCGAACGTACCTTTCGGCGCACCCAAGGCGATCGTCGTACCGTTCGCTCGAAAAGGGGTGGGCACTTCGCACCCTGGGCCGCCCAAGTTTGACCAAATAATGGGATTCTGGTTTCAACATGTGAAACTACGCGAGTAGCGTCGGCATCGTCGAACAGCGTAGAAATCGGAGGGCACCATGACGCAGGCGTCGCGGTTGGAAAAGACGGCCGTCTCCCCGAAGGCGTGGACGATGCTCGGAATCGGCGTCGCAGCCCAGGCCGCAGGCACCGTCTTCGTCAGCACCCCCGCCTTTTTGATCCCCCTGCTGCATTCCGAGCACGGTCTCTCGTTGACGCAAGCCGGAACCCTGGCCGCTGCACCCACTTTCGGCATGGTTCTCACCTTGGTGGCGTGGGGAGCGATGGCCGACAGATTCGGTGAGAAATGGGTCATCTCCATCGGACTCGCGCTGACGGCGATCGCCGCACTGGCTGCGACCACCACCGACAACTACGCCCTCCTCGGGATCGCATTTCTGCTGGGCGGAATGGCTGCGGCGAGCACCAACGCCGCCAGTGGGCGTGTTGTGGTCGGCTGGTTTCCCAAGGATCGGCGCGGCCTTGCGATGGGCATCAGGCAGATGTCACAGCCACTGGGCGTGACCATTGCGTCGTTGACCATCCCGACTCTCGCCGCGAACGTAGGAATCGGTTCGGCCGTCGGACTGTCGGTGGCGCTCAACGGCGTCCTCGCCCTGATCTGTGCCGTCGCATTGGTCAATCCCCCGCGACCGGCGGCGCGGCCCACAGATATCCCGGTCGAAACGATCAACCCCTATCGCTCGAACTGGTTCCTCTGGCGCATTCACGTCGTCTCGGCACTGCTGGTGTTTCCGCAGTTCACCCTCTCGACGTTCGGTCTGGTCTGGCTGATCAGCGAGCAAGGCTGGGACGCGGCGCCCGCTGGACTCCTGATCGGGATCTCCCAGTTCGTGGGTGCGCTCGGCCGCATCGTCGTCGGCATCTGGAGTGATCGCGCCGGAAGCAGAGTAGGCCCGCTGAGGTTGGTTGCCGTCTCCGCATCCGCGGTCATGTTGGCAATGGCAGCAGCCGGCGCAGCGCCTTGGGGCGTTCCGGCCCTGATCCTGCTGCTGGCAACCACCGTCAGCGTCGCCGACAACGGTTTGGCGTTCACATCCGTCGCCGAAGCGGCCGGGCCGAAATGGCAAGGAAAAGCGTTGGGCGCACAGAACACCGGCCAGTTCATTGCCGCGTCAGCAGTGGGCCCGGTGGTCGGTGCGCTGATCGGCGCGGTCGGCTACCCGCTCGCTTTCGCGATAGTCGCGGCATTTCCAGCCGCGGCAATCCCCTTGGTGCCCAGCCGAGATCGCGACATCAGCGTCTAGTCCCTCATCGGATTCGGTTGCACTGCAGGTCCCGTCAGATCACAATGCGGCTTGCACGCAACCGAATCCGATTCCTGAACAGGCTCGACAGTCGGAGTACGGATCAGCGTCGCGGCGATGGCCGCACCGATCAACAGCAGCGCCACACAGATGTACATCGCATACCGGAAACCGTCGGAGAAACTCGACGGATCGACCAGGCTCTCGGCATCGATACCCACCAGGGCAGGCAAGGCCGCAACCGCAAGAAGCTGGCTCGTGCGAGCAACGGCATTGTTCACACCTGACGCGATCCCGGACTGCTCCACCGGCACCGAGCCGAGCACCGCCGCAGTCAACGGCGCCACCATCACCGCCAGGCCGAGCCCGAAGACCAGAACTCCCGGCAGCACGACGGTCAGGTACGACGCATCCGGGCCGATCCGCGTCATCAACACCAACCCCACCGCGGCCACGGCGGGCCCGACCGTCATCGGCAATCGCGGTCCGTGCGTCTGCGCGTAACTGCCCGCGCGCGAAGACAACAGCAACAATGCCAAGGTGATCGGTACCGTTGCGACGCCGGCAGCCACCGGCGAGTACCCCGCGACCAACTGCAATTGCAGCACGAGCAGGAAGAACACACCGCCAAGAGCCGCATAGACCGCGAGAGTCACCAGATTGGCCGCGACGAACATCCGCGAACGAAACAGGGACGGCGGCACCAACGCACTCGGCGATCGACGTTCCACCACAACGAACAGGCACAGCGCGAGCACCCCGACCAGCCCGACTATCGGGTTGACTTCGATCAGCCCGTACGTAAGCGCCCCGAGACCGACTACTGCGCAGGCAGATCCGACCACGTCCAGGTGCTCGGGCGGATGCGGATCGCGGCTCTCGGGCACGTGGCGCACCGCTGCCCACACCACGACGATCGCCAACGGAATGTTGAGCAGGAACACCGATCGCCATCCCGCCACTTCCACCAGCCAACCACCGAACAGCGGACCGATAGCGCCGGCGACACCACCCAAGCCCGACCACAAGCCGATGGCCGCACCGCGGTCCTCCTCGCGAAGTGACGCGGAAATGATGGCAAGGCTGCCAGGCGTCAAGAGCGCAGCTCCCACTCCCTGCAGGATCCGCGCAATCACCAGAAATGTGATGTCAGGTGCAATTCCGCACAGCAACGACGCGACCGCGAACCAGACCGTCCCCCACACGAATACCCGCCGCCGACCCCAACGATCGCCGAGGGCTCCGCCGAGCAGTATCAGCGACGCCAATGCCAAGGTGTATCCGCTGAGAGTCCACTGCAGCCCGGCGACACCGGAATTCAAGTCCTCGCCGATGTGCGGCAGAGCAATGTTGACGACGGTGCCGTCGAGGAGAGCCATGCTCGAGCCGAGAACGGTGGCGGCGACAACCCAACGCCCACGTCTCGACGCGAGCGCCAGTGGTTCCGTCATCGGTCCATGGTGCGCCTTCACTCGCAATCGCGAAAGGGTGCGCGGAAATTCAGTCGATCTGTCGGCGATGTGCCCAACGTGTCAGCGCATTGCGATTGGACTGCTGAGTCTTTCGCAGAACGTTCGATGCGTGAGTCTCGACCGTCTTCACGGAAATCACCAGGTCCTCGGCAATTTCACGGTAGGTGTACCCACGTGCCAGCAATCTGAGCACTTCGAGTTCCCGCGGAGTAAGAGAATCGAGTTCCGGATCGAGTTGTGGCTCGGGTGCATTGGAGCGTCCGGTGAAGGAGTCCAACACGAAACCTGCCAGGCGCGGCCCGAACACCGCGTCACCACCGGCAACGCGTCGTACGCCCTCGGCAAGTTCGGATCCCGAGATCGTCTTCGTCACATACCCGCGCGCACCGCCGCGGATCACCGCGATCACGTCTTCGGCGGCATCGGAAACGCTGAGCGCCAGGCACACCGGGCCGGAATCGATTCCGCGCAGAACTGCCACTCCACCACCGTCGGGCATGTGGACATCGAGCAGAACGACGTGCGGCTTCGTCGAGTTGATACCGGCGATTGCCTCCGCGACGCCGCCTGCCTCACCGACGACATCCATATCCGTCTCGCGCGAGAGCTCGGCCCTCACCCCGGAGCGGAACACTGCATGATCGTCGACAAGAAATACGCGGTACGGGGGCGGCGCAAGCGAAGTCACTGGGGCTGTTCCTCGGGGTTGTCGACACGGTCAGCAGTCTGGTCCCACCTTAGAGCAGAGTCACCGAGCGGCATGTGCACGCGGATCTCGGTGCCCTTTCCGATGTCGGATCGAACCACGACGCGGCCACCGCGCCGCTCGATTCGACCACGAATCGACTTGGCCAGCCCCTGGCGATCCTCCGGCACCGCGTCGACGTCGAATCCGACGCCGCGATCACGAACGAACACACTGACCTGATCACCCTCGACCTCGGCGAACAGATTGATTTCCTTCTCCCCCGAGTGCTTTGCCGAGTTCACGAGAGCTTCACGCGTCGCACCGAGGAGCGCGGTGAACGCTTCCTTGGGCAGGCCGTTCTCTACGCCTTCGCCTTCGAGTTGTACGTCGCCGACAGTGACGGGACGGACCGTGACACCGTGCTGGTCTTCCACTTCACCGGCGATGATCTTCAGGCCTTCCGTCAGGCTCGTGTGGTCGATGTCGCCGCCGCTGAACAACCACTTGCGCAGCTCGCGTTCCTGACCGCGGGCCAGGCGCGCCACCTCTTGTGGGTTGTCGGACTGCTTCTGAATCAGAGCCAACGTCTGAAGGACGGAGTCGTGTAGATGCGACGCAATCTCTTCACGTTCGTCGTTGCGAATTCGGGCCGCACGCTCGGCGCCGAGAGCACGCCACATCCGCAGCCACAGCGGCACCGTCAACAAACCGACACCGATCAGCGTCACGACCACCGCCAAGAGAGACGAGCGCAGTGCTTCGAGGTCGACCTGAGCAAGGACGACAACGCCAAGACCCAAGATGATCAAGGTGGCTCCCCCGACCACCCGCGCCCACGTCAGAACGGTAGGCCGCTGCGGCAAGCCGATCACAGTACGGGGACCGTCGGAGTCGAACTCGCGCCACACCAAGGCTGCACCGATCGCGACGACGAAGAACGGCGCGAGCACCGAACCCGCCGTGCCGCTGAACAACCAGGACAACGCGGCTGCGCCGCCCAATCCGAGTGCGATCAAGCCGTACGCCCGCTGCCGCTCGGCCGCGGACGGCTTCTGCGTGTCCGTGCCGGCGGAGGTGAAGATCCACAGGGCGCCGTAAATGACGATGCCGGATCCGGCCATCGCCGCAAGAATCGTGAAGGCGACGCGCACTTTCAGGACGTCGATACCGAGATGATCGGCGATACCGCCCGCAACTCCGGCGACGATGCGACCGCCGGAGCGCCGCTCCAGCTTTCGCAGTGGCACGGCACCCGGAATGGGCACGCCCTTCTTCATGGGTACGGGATGCACCGGTACCCCGTTGACGGGCGGGCCTCCCGCAAACCCGGGAGCGGGACCGCTCACGAACGGCGGATCTGACAGATATTGCACATAGTCGATACTGGCACGAACCACGCGGACACACATCAGGGTCCAACCCTGAATCAGGGCGCCACCCTCACCCGCGATCACCACAAAGATCAGGGTTGGCCCTGATGCGCGGAGGCTGCCTCGGAAGCCAGGATTGATTCATGAACAATCCGACTTTCCAAGAACAGATCCAGGATCTGTGGCGGACCCGCCCCGTGCGTCTGCCGGCACAAGGTCACGTGGCTGGGGTATGCGCCGGAATCGGATACCGGTACGGCATCGACCCCGTTCTCGTACGCGTGGCGTTTGTCGCGTCCACCATTTTCGGTGGCTCAGGCATCCTTCTCTACCTCGCCGGCTGGTTGGTACTTGCCCGTGCCGGTGACGGATCGTCCCCCGCGCAGTCGTTGATGGGCCGCGGACACAGTTCCGATTCCAGTACCAAGACCATCGTCTTGCTGGTGGCCCTCGCCATCGCGGCTACGACTGTCGGCCCCGTCGGCGTCGGTCTGGGTGGTTCCGGACTGATCGGGCTGATCCTGATGGTCGGTGGCCTGTGGCTGCTCTACCAACGAGCGCCCATCCCGCCCGCACTGCCGCAGAACACGTCGCCGTATGTCGGCGCAGGTACCGCGTATCCAGGCACCGGATTCACACCTGGGCCGTTCACCCCCGGATACTTCGCGCCCAATCAGCCTCCCGTGTACACGCCGTACACCAAACTCCCCGACAGCTATGTGCCCGAGGCACGACCGGCCGACCAGCCGCAGCAGTCACCACAATCTCAGGCCGCTCATCCGACGATCAACCTGTCGAAGGACCCGAGCGCTTCGGTCAGCGCCAATCCGACCGAGGTGATCGGTGAGGCCGCCATCACACCGCCGTCCTGGGATCCGCTCGGTGTCGCTCCGTTCGCCTGGGATCTTCCGGATCCGGCAGCCAAGGCCACACCGCTGCTCCCGTTGCCGCCACGTAAGCGTCGCTCGCGTTGGACGCTGACGGTCCTCGGACTCGCAATCATCGTCGCCGCAGTCACCGGGGCAGCGGGCGCCGCAACCGGCAACGAGTGGTTCACTCCCGGCCGAGTCGGTGCTGTCGGACTCGCCGTCATCGCACTCGGCCTGATCCTCGGGGCATTCTTCCGCAAGGGGTACGGCCTGCTGGTCGTCACCGGACCACTCGTGGGTTTCGTGCTTCTCGCCTCGTTGGTCTACCCGATCGAGTTCGACGCCTCGGGTGAGCAAAGATGGACTCCGGCAACAGCTTCCGAGTTGGAGCCGTCGTATTCAGGAGCCTTCGGAAGCTTCACTCTCGACCTCAACGGGGTCAAGTTCACCGAGGACGAGACCATCGACGTCGCGGCGTCGTTCGGCGAGTTCACCGTCATGGTGCCACCAACCGTCAACGTCAAGAACAGCTGCACCGTCGTCATGGGTGACGGATCCGGTTGCCTCGACGGCGGAATACACCCGGGCCGCGATGCGACACCGGATTCGCCCACCCTGACCATCAACGCCAAAGCCACGTTCGGCAGCCTGAAGGTGACGCAATCATGAGCGAGTACGACGAGACGACAGACCAGGACGAGACCCGAGAATCCAAGCGCCCCTCGGCACTTCTGCTGATCGCCGGACTGGCCGCACTACTGGTCAGCGTGTGGGCGTTGGTCGGGCCGTTCTCCCTGGCGCCGGCAGCGAACATTCAATTCCGTTGGCTGTTCGTCGGTGCCGCCGTCGTGGCAGGACTACTGCTGGTGATTCTGCCGAATCGGCGCAACCGCAAGTAAAACTGCTGTGCGCCTTTATTAACCGCGGGGGGTTAATAAAGGCGCACAGTTGTTTTTTACTCCCACTCAATAGTTCCCGGCGGCTTGCTCGTCACGTCGAGGACTACGCGGTTCACGTCCGCAACCTCGTTGGTGATTCGAGTCGAGATGCGCTCGAGGGTCTCGTACGGCAGACGCGTCCAGTCCGCGGTCATCGCGTCTTCACTCGAGACCGGACGCAGCACGATCGGATGACCGTACGTCCGGCCGTCACCCTGCACGCCCACGCTGCGGACGTCGGCGAGGAGAACCACCGGGCACTGCCAAATCGTTCCGTCCAAGCCTGCAGACGTAAGCTCTTCGCGCGCAATGGAATCTGCATGACGCAGGATCTCGAGGCGATCGCGGGTGACCTCACCGATGATGCGGATACCGAGTCCGGGACCGGGGAACGGCTGGCGTCCGACGATCTCTTCCGGCAGACCGAGTTCGCGGCCCACTGCACGGACCTCGTCCTTGAACAGCAGACGCAGCGGTTCGACCAACTTGAACTGCAGGTCTTCGGGCAGCCCGCCGACATTGTGATGGCTCTTGATGTTTGCAGTTCCCGTGCCGCCGCCGGACTCCACGACATCCGGGTACAGGGTGCCCTGCACGAGGAAGTCGACGGTCGCACCGTGAGATGCGTTCTCGCCCAGAACATCACTGACTGCGCCTTCGAAGCTGCGGATGAACTCGCGGCCGATGATCTTGCGCTTGGTCTCGGGATCGGTGACCCCAGCCAGCTCACCGATGAAGGTGTCCGCAGCATCCACGGTGATCAGACGCGCACCGGTTGCCGCGACGAAGTCCTGCTCGACCTGCGTGCGCTCACCGGCTCGCATCAAACCGTGATCGACGAAGACACACGTCAACCGGTCGCCGATTGCCCGCTGAACCAAAGCCGCAGCGACAGCCGAGTCGACACCACCGGACAGACCGCAGATGGCGTGTCCGTCGCCGACCTGCTCGCGAACCTGCTCGATCAGCGCATCGGCGATGTTGGACGCCGTCCACGCTGCCGGAATACCGGCGATCTCGTGCAGGAAGCGGCTCAGGACCTGCTGACCGTGTGGGGAATGCAGAACCTCGGGGTGGTACTGCACGCCGGCGAGCTTGCGGGCGCGATCTTCGAACGCTGCGACGGGAGCGCCATCGCTGGTCGCGGTCACCTCGAAGCCGGACGGCGCTTCGGTGACGGCGTCACCGTGGCTCATCCACACCGGCTGCGTCGCGGGAAGTCCGTCGTGCAGCAACCCACCGGATACCGCGATGTCGGTACGACCGTATTCGCGGGTGCCGGTCTCGGCAACGGTGCCGCCGAGGGCGCCTGCCATTGCCTGGAATCCGTAGCAGATTCCGAAAACCGGGATGTCGTGATCAAAAAGTGCGGGATCGAGCTTGGGAGCACCGTCTGCGTAGACACTCGAGGGCCCACCCGAGAGCACAACAGCCAAGGGGTTCTTGGCCACGATCTCCTCGACGGTCGTGGTGTGCGGAATCACCTCCGAGTAGACCTTGGCTTCGCGAACTCGCCGTGCGATCAACTGCGCGTACTGCGCTCCGAAGTCGACGACAAGAACTGGTCTCTGCTGCTCGATATCTGCCACAGGTGCAGTCTAATCGCCGCAGCCAGCGCTTCTGCGCATGCATGGACTCAGCCCGCTCCTCGGCCGAGTGAGCGCGAGGTACGTCACTACAAAGGCCGACCCTCCGGACTGCGCGGCGACCTCGGGGCGAACTAGACCACCGTCCAGGTTAACGATGCCCCAATCACCCGCACCTTAGCTTCGGCAATCAAATCGGCGACATCATCGCAGGCCAGAGCCCGAAATGGACGGAGGGTGAATTTTCTGGACGTTTGACCGATTCGCCTGAACCAAACGTCCAGTAAAGGTAATCTCGCCCGTCAAGTGATCAGGATCACGATCGCAAACGGCCGGCGCCGCCGAACGGCGCTCACCTCGAGGAGGACCTGTGCGTCGATTCATACGACGACTCGCCATACCTGTCGCGGCTGTGACGGCTGCCGCCGGACTTCTAGCCCTCGGCACGCCGGCCACTGCTGACGAAGCCCCGCCGACCACCTTCACCGGCACGACCGACAATCTGATCTTCACGAAGAGTGTCATCGGGAACGCGGCAGTTCACCCGGGTGACACCGTCACGTACAAGACCGAGATCAAGCACAACGAAAGCGGCATCGAACGGTCGATCGCAAAGATCCGTGACATCCCGCCCGCAGGATTCGTCCTCGTGCCGGGCAGCGCCAAGGCCACCTACCTGGGTGTGACCAACCGGGCGACGATCAGCAACGAATCAGATGGCGGAGTCTCAGCGAAGTGCTCGAGCGGCTGCACCTTCCTCGTCGGTGGATTCGTCGTCAAGAAGAACCAACCCGTCACGCTCGAAGCGACCTACACGGTCCCTGTCGGCACAGCGTTCGGGACGTACGACAGCGGCATGCTCTTCGACGTCAACGCCTTCAGCACGCAGCAGGGCCTCAACCCGATCAACGTCAACGTCCAGGTCGTCGACCCGTCTGTCGCCACCGGTACCACTCTGGTTGCACCGGCAACGGCGAAGGTCGGCACGCCGGTCGACCTGACCGCGACGGTTGCGCCGTCCGACGCGAGCGGCACCGTCCAGTTCAAGGACGGCGGCAACGACATCGGCGCACCCGTCCCGGTCTCGGGCGGTAGCGCCACCCTCTCCCACACCTTCGACAGCGTCGGCGCCCACGACATCACCGCCGCGTACAACGCCGGTCCGGGATTCCACAGCTCGACCTCCGGAGTCCAGACCGTCGACGTCTCCGCGGACACCACCACCACGATCTCGGCTCCGAACGCCGCATTGGTCGGTGACAGCATCACCGTGAGCGCCGTCGTCACACCGGCCAACGCCGTGGGCACGGTGCAGTTCAAGGACGGCGACACCAACCTCGGCGCACCGGTGGCCGTGGTCGACGGAACGGCTTCCCTGACCCGCAGCTACGACGCTTCCGGCACGCACAGCTTCACCGCAGTGTTCACCGGCGAGGCCGGCTACGGCGATTCAGTGTCCACCGCAACCCAACTCGACGTCAGCGATCCCGACTGGGGAACCACCACCACAGTTGTCGAACCGCTCACAGCAGTCGTCGGTGAACCGACCAACCTCTCGGCCACCGTCTCCCCCATCCCGAGCAGCGGAACCGTGACGTTCAAGGTCGACGGCGCCGAGGTCGGGTCCGCACCCGTCGGCACGGGTGACGGCGTCGCGATCCTCCCGCACACCTTCGCATCAGCCGGTGCCGCAGCCGTGGTTGCCGAGTTCTCCGGCGGAACCGGATTCATCGGCTCCACGTCCACATCGTTCACGGTGAACGTGACCGATCCCGAGCCCGCCCGCGCGGACACCACGACAGTCCTGACTGTCAGCGGCTCCGCTCAGGTCGGAAAGGCATTGCAACTCAAGGCCACCGTTGCACCCGGAACAGCAAACGGAATGATCCAGTTCAAGTCCGGCACGACGCCCATCGGCGCCCCCGTTGCCGTCGTCAACGGCGTCGCGACGCTCACGCACACCTTCGACGACGAGGGAACGTTCGGCCTCACTGCCAACTTCGTCGGCGACGCCGGCTGGAAGAACTCCGTCTCCGGCCCGACGGTCGTGCAGGTCGGCACCGCACCGACAGACGGCGGCGGCACCGGAAGCGTGGACACCGGTTCACTCAGCGGCCTCATCCCGCTCTTCGGAAGCTAGTCCCCCACATCAGCTTTGGACACCACTCCCGTACCCAGCTCAGGAGAATCCATGTTCGTGTACTCCAGACGTCGCATCGCGGCGCCGATCGCCGCCACGGCACTCGCCAGTGGCGTCATCCTCGCGGGAATCCCCGCATCAGCGGCCCCGGTGACAACAACTTTCGGAACGAGTTGCCTCGCAACCCCGTCCGCCGTCGCCGGTCCGACCACGCAGTCCCAGTCCGGTTCGGTCATCGTCGACGCACCGGAGAGCGTCGGAGCGGGTGAGACCTTCGAGGTCACCATCCAACCCGGTCCCATCGCCTTCCCCGGATCGGCTTCGGGGGCGACCGTCCAGAACGTCTCCCGCATCAAGGTCGACGTCGACGTTCCCGCGAACGCCACCCTGGTGGAAGCCACCATCGTTCCCGGAACTTCGGCAGGGCTCAGCGGTGTCGCGCCGAACATCCTGCGTGTCAACGAGAACGGCAACGTCGATCCCAACGGAACGATTCTGCGTCTCTCCGGAAACAACCAGGTCATCGGCAACAGCCCCAGCTCGAGCATCAACTCCGAGGGCGGGATAGTCGTCAAGGCGACCGGCAAGAACGTCGACGGCTCCAACAATGCCGACGGCTACACCCAGTTCCAACTCCCCCAGGTCAAGGCAATTCTCAAGGCCGGCGATTCAGGGGACGTCGCGATGAAGGTACGCACCGGCGGCAGCGCAGGAGCATGGAACAACGATCGCAACTTCCTCACGTTCCTCCCCAAGGCCACCCTGGTCATCACCGCCTGGGCACCCACGCGATGCACCCCGCGTGACGCCGAGAACGGTCCGCTCAACAGCGGCGCAGGCCCCCTCGCCACGACACGGATCATCGAGGCGGACAAGGCAACCACCACCACTGTCGTCGGACCGGCCAACGCCAAGAACGGAACTCCTGTCACTCTGTCGGCCAACGTGAGCGGCGGCGCAAACGGTGGAACCGTCCAGTTCTTCGACGGCGACAACCCCCTCGGGGACGCGGTGCCGGTCACCGGAGGGTCGGCAAGCATCTCCCCGACCTTCACCGAGGACGGACCGCACTCCATCACCGCGAGCTACAGCGGTGCACCCGGATTCCTGGCGTCGACGTCGGCGTCGGCCAAGATCGTGACCGTCACGACCGATGCGCCGCCTGACGCCGTGACCACTACCGCAACGGTTTCGCCGTCTACCGCGAAGGTCGGTCAGGACGTCAACCTCACCGCCAAGGTCGATCCGCAGGGCACCGGCGGCACCGTCGACTTCATCGTCGACGGCACCGAAACGCTGACTGCCACGGTCGGAACAGACGGGGTTGCCATCGCTCCGTACACCTTCACCTCGACAGGAACGCACAAGGTTGTCGCGAAGTTCACGGGTTCACCAGGATTCGCGCCGTCCGCTGCCCCGGCATTCCCGGTCAGTGTCACGACTCCGGCTCCCGCTGACGTCGAGACGTCCACGGTTCTCGACGCCGTCGGAACTGTTCAGAAGAACACCCCGGTGACACTCAAGGCAACGGTCGATCCGGCCGGTGCCACGGGCAAGGTCCAGTTCAAGGTCGGTGACACCCTCATCGGTGGACCTGTCGACGTGGTCAACGGTGTCGCAACGGTACCGGCCACCTTCTACAACTCCGGGACCTACAGTGTCACCGCCGAATTCGTGGGTGGTTCGGGCTACACGTCCTCGGCCTCCGCGCCGCAGACCCTGACCGTCCCCGGTGATACCGACGGCGGACCCGGTGGCGGAACCGGCAGCCTCGACCTCGGCACCCTCTTCGGGTCGCTGGGCGGCTGACAAGGTGGGCTGACGATCTGAAACTGCAAAAGGGGCGTGCCGTCGAATCCTCGACGACACGCCCCTTTTCGGTTCGCGGTGAACTATCCGGCAGCAGGCTCCGCCGGAACAGCCGTAGCCGTCTTGCCGCCGGTGATCTTCACGATCGGCAGAACCAGCGCTGCCGGAGCCGACGCCGGCACCACGGGCGACTTGGGTGCAATCGGAGCCAAACGCTCGTAGCCGCTGCCCTGGGCGGGACGCAGGTCCGTCTCCCCCTTGTTCGGCCACAGCGAGGCCGAGCGCTCGGCCTGAGCGGCGATGGTCAGCGACGGATTCACGCCGAGATTGGCCGAGACCGCTGCACCGTCGACGACGCTGAGCGTCGGGTAGCCGTACACGCGGTGGTACGGATCGATGACGCCGTGATCGGAATCCGACGCGATAGCGCAACCGCCCAGGAAGTGCGCGGTCAAAGGAACGTTGAAGATCTCGCCCCACGTGCCGCCTGCGACGCCGTCGATCTTCGCGGCAACTCGACGCGTCGCCTCGTTGCCCTCGGGAATCCACGTCGGATTCGGCTGACCGTGGCCCTGCTTGCTGGTGACCTTGCGTCGACCGAACAGGCCCTTCTTCGTGTACGTGGTGATCGAGTTGTCGAGGTTCTGCATGACCAACGCGATGATCGTGCGCTCGCTCCAGTCCTTGACAGTCAGCATGCGCAGCATCTGGTACGGGTTCTTCGCGACCACACCGAGGAACTTGATCCACCGCGGTGTCGAGCCACCGCCATCCGTCATCAAGGTCTGCAGCAGTCCCATCGCGTTGGAACCCTTGCCGTAGCGGACCGGCTCGATGTGGGTGTCGCTGCTCGGGTGGAACGACGACGTGATCGCCACTCCGCGGGTCAGGTCGAGTGCGGGATCGACCTTGTACTTGCCTGCGCCGACGATGGATTCGGAGTTTGTTCGAGTCAGCTCGCCGAGCTTGTCGGAGAGCTTGGGCAGCGCTCCGGTGTCCTTCATGTCGAAGAGCAGATGCTGAGTGCCCCACGTTCCGGCCGCGAGAATCACGTTCGCAGCCGTGTAGGTGCGGCGGTTCTTGCGTCCGAATGCACCGGTTCGCTCGGTGAACACGTCCCACGAACCGTCGCGAGCCTCACGAAGTCCGGACACGGTGGTCATCGGAATGATCTCGGCGCCGGCTGTCTCGGCAAGGCCCAGGTAGTTCTTGAGGAGAGTGTTCTTCGCGCCGTGACGGCAGCCCGTCATGCACTCGCCGCACTCGATGCAACCGGTGCGCTCGGGTCCGACGCCGCCGAAGTACGGGTCCTTCGCCTTCTTGCCCGGCTCACCGAAGTAGACGCCGACGGGCGTCTGGATGAACGTGTCGCCGACGCCCATGTCGTCGGCGACCGACTTCATGATCTCGTCAGCGGGCGTCATGTGCGGATTCTGCACGACGCCGAGCATCTTCTGAGCCTGCTCGTAGTACGGGGTGAGCTCACTTCGCCAGTCGGTGATGTGCGCCCACTGCTTGTCCTGGAAGAACGGCTCCGGTGGCTGGTACAGCGTGTTGGCGTAGTTCAACGACCCGCCGCCGACGCCTGCGCCCGCGAGGATGAGGCAGTCGCGCAGCAGATGCACGCGCTGAATGCCGAAGCAACCCAGCTTCGGAGCCCAGAGGAACTTCTTGAGATCCCAGCTGGTCTTCGCGAAATCTTCGTCGGCATACCGTCGGCCGGCTTCGATGACGCCGACCTTGTAGCCCTTCTCCACGAGACGAAGCGCGCTCACGCTTCCGCCGAACCCGGATCCGACGATCAGTACGTCGTAGTCCGTTGCCCGTTGCTTGCCCATCAGGACACCTCCACCGTGAACCGTAGTTACCCGCCAGTATGCACCTATCCCTTGTGACTACCACCACAAGGGGCCCCATAAGCGTAACCGCAAGTATCAGGAACGGAAGAAAGTCCTGCACAACGAACTGTGGCCCCGGTTCACGAAGAACCGGGGCCACAGAAAGGTACAAACTACGCGCGGACCGTCAGTCCGACCTTCTGGAACTCCTTGAGGTCGGAGTACCCGGCCTTGGCCATCGACCGACGAAGACCGCCGACGAAGTTCAGAGAACCGTACGGATCGTCCGAAGGACCGCTCAGGACCTGATCCAGGCTCGGACGCTCGCCGTAGGAAACCGGAAGAAGCGCTCCACGCGGAACCGAAGGATGAGCCGCAGCGGACGGCCAGTACCAGCCGCCACCCGGCGCCTCGGCGGACACGGCCAGCGGCGTGCCCAGAACGGCAGCGTCGGCACCGCAGGCGATGGCCTTCGCCAGATCACCCGAAGTTGCGATGTCACCGTCGGCGATGACGTGGACGTAGCGTCCACCCGTCTCGTCGAGGTAGTCGCGCCTGGCTGCTGCAGCGTCGGCAATGGCCGTGGCCATCGGAACGCCGATACCCAGGACCTCACCGGTGGTGGTTGCACCCTCGGTGGAGCCGTACCCGACGATGACACCGGCAGCGCCGGTACGCATCAGGTGCAGCGCGGTGCGGTGGTCACTGACCCCACCCGCGACAACCGGAACGTCGAGTTCCGAGATGAACGTCTTGAGGTTGAGCGGTTCCTGCTCGGTGTGCACGACGTGCTCCGCCGAGATGATGGTGCCGTGGACGACCAGCAGGTCGATTCCGGCCTTGATCAGCTCGGGCGTCAGTGCGCGCGCATTCTGCGGACTGACCCGAACGGCAGTGGTGACCCCCGAATCACGGACCTGCGCCACCGCAGCAGCCAGAAGACCCGCCTGCAGCGGTGCCGCGTGCAGCTCCTGCAAGTAGCGGATGGCCGCGTCGACGCCACCGTCCTTCTCGGCGATCTCGACGAGACGCCGGAGCTTCTCCTCGACATCGGGGTGACGGCCCCACAGGCCTTCACCGTTGATGACACCGAGGCCGCCGCGCTTACCCAGCTCGATCGCGAAGGTCGGCGAGACCAACGCGTCGGTGGGATGTGCGAGGACTGGGATGTCGAACCTGTAAGCGTCGAGCTGCCAAGCAGTCGACACCTCCTTCGACGAACGGGTTCGCCGGGAGGGAACGATGTTCACATCGTCCAACTCGTAGGTACGTCGGGCCGTTCGACCCATGCCGATCTCAACGAGGTCGCGCACGCGCGCCCCTTTCTCGTGTACTGGTTGCTAACGAGCGGTGTAGTTGGGTGCTTCGACAGTCATCGTGATGTCGTGCGGAT
The DNA here is from genome assembly GCF_003797745.1 of Rhodococcus sp. WS1. Taxonomy (NCBI): domain Bacteria; kingdom Bacillati; phylum Actinomycetota; class Actinomycetes; order Mycobacteriales; family Nocardiaceae; genus Rhodococcus; species Rhodococcus sp. WS1. Next base: position 1,274,628 of record NZ_RKLZ01000001.1, read on the forward strand.
GGCTTTCCTTCAAACCGGCCGCCGTGATCTGGACGAACTGAGCGTTCTGCAGGTGCTCGATCGTCGCCGACCCCGTGTAACCCATGGCAGCGCGCAGACCACCGGTGAGCTGGTGCGTCACCTGGGAAAGCGGGCCACGGAACGGAACACGTCCTTCGATGCCTTCCGGAACCAACTTGTCCTCGGAAAGTACGTCGTCCTGGAAGTACCGGTCCTTGGAGTACGACTTGGCCTCGCCACGCGATTGCATCGCGCCGAGCGAACCCATTCCGCGGTAGCTCTTGAACTGCTTGCCGCCGACCAGGATCAGTTCTCCGGGCGATTCAGCGGTACCGGCCAGGAGCGAACCCAGCATGGCCGTCGACGCACCCGCGGCAAGAGCCTTCGCGATGTCACCGGAGAACTGGAGTCCACCGTCAGCGATGACGGGCACACCCAGAGGCTTGCACGCGGCAACCGCTTCCAGGATGGCCGTGACCTGAGGGGCACCGACACCGGCGATGACGCGGGTGGTGCAGATGGAACCAGGGCCGACTCCGACCTTGACGGCATCGACGCCGGCTTCGACCAGTGCCAGAGCACCCGCGCGCGTAGCGACGTTGCCACCGATGATCTGAACCCGCTCACCCAGTTCACGCTTGAGCTTGGCGATCATGTCGAGAACGTTGGACGAATGACCGTGCGCACTGTCCACCACGAGTACGTCCACACCGGCATCGGTGAGCGCCATCGCACGCTGGAAGGCGTCGTCGCCTGCACCGACTGCAGCGCCGACGAGCAGTCGACCGTCACGGTCCTTGGTAGCGTCCGGATGCTGCTCGGTCTTGACGAAGTCCTTGACCGTGATCAGACCGGTGAGCTTGCCGTTGCCGTCGACGATCGGCAGCTTCTCGATCTTGTGCCGACGAAGAAGGCCCAGTGCCACGTCTGCGGTGACGCCTTCCTGAGCGGTGATCAGCGGCATCTTGGTCATGATCTCGACGACCGGACGATTCTGGTCGACCTCGAAACGCATGTCACGGTTCGTGACGATGCCGACCAGCTGGCCGGCGTCGTCGGTGACCGGCAGACCCGAGATGCGGAAGCGAGCGCACTTCGCGTCGACCTCACCCATCGTGTCGGTCGGCTTACACGTGACGGGATCGGTCACCATGCCGGCCTCGGAGCGCTTGACGGTCTCGACCTGTCCTGCCTGAACCTCGACGGACGAGTTGCGGTGCAGAACACCCATGCCGCCGGCGCGTGCCATCGCAATTGCCATGCGCGACTCGGTGACGGTGTCCATCGCAGAACTGACCAACGGAATCCGCAGACGGATGTCGCGGGTCAGTTGACTGGACGTGTCGACCTGGCTCGGGATGACGTCGGACGCAGCAGGCAACAGCAGCACGTCGTCGTAAGTCAGTCCCAGCATTGCGACCTTGTTGGGGTCGTCTCCTCCGGTGTGTACATGTCCTGCAGAACTACTCATGCGGTCAGGACCCTCCATGGACCTAGATTCGCCCAGGGCGACCGCTGTAGCAGCCGCCTCGAAACGGATTACGAAAGCTGGATATCGGATAGAAGGCGCCTGCACGGAAAGAAATTCCTGGCACCTTTTCCCGGCGTTGCACACCATGGTATCGGCTCACTCAAAGGTCCGAACCATCCCACCCACGCTGCGGGTACGCGTAACAAGTGGCGCTGACCCCCCTGACCTGCGTACCGTGGTGCTGTGCGTGATCAACTGCCCCCCGGTCTGCCGCCAGATCCCTTCGCCGGCGACCCAGCTGACCCCTCCGCGGCTCTCGATGCCATCGAGCCGGGCCAACCACTCGACCCCCACGAACGCCAAGCGGTCGAGGAGGATCTCGCTGACCTCGCCGTTTACGAGGCGCTCCTCGCTCACCGCGGCATCCGCGGTCTCGTAGTGTGCTGCGAGGACTGCCAACAAGATCACTACCACGACTGGGACATGCTGCGCGCAAACCTGCTGCAGCTCCTCGTGGACGGAACCGTCCGCCCCCACGAGCCGGCCTACGACCCGATGCCTGAGGCATATGTCACGTGGGACTACTGCCGTGGATACGCCGACGCGTCGATGAACGAGGCGATGCACGGCGACGGTTTCGACAGCTGAGCGAAACCCCACCAAGTTCATACGAAAGTGGCCGACAAGCAATTGCTTGTCGGCCACTTTCGTATGAATTCAGATCGGAACGACGCCGATCAGGGTGGGGGTGACGAGAAATCACCGGACGGCGACGAGGCAGGCGCCAGAGACGTCGTTGTTGTGGTGGTGGTCGTTGTCGTCGTGGTTGTCGTCGGCAACGAGGTCGGAGGTGTCGAGGAAGCCGACGTCGGCGGCAATTGCAGCTGTACTCCCGGATCCGGTTTGGTCGAACTCGTCGGTTCGCCAGGTCCCTGAGGATTGAGCGGTTTGACCGAGGAGCCCGGAATTGCCGTGATCGAAGTCGTCGGGCCGGCCGGCTGACCACTCGTCGGCGGCGGCGCTGCGGGTGACGTGGTCTCCTGGACCTGCGTCATCAACTTGCCCCAACGCTCGACGAGATCCGTCTTGTCCTGCGAGTCCTTGACCGCATCGGCACGGTGAGCTGCGTTGTCCAGCACCATCTTTGCCGCGGGAATGTCCCCGGCGGCCAACAGACGCTCGGCCTTTTCCAGCTCGGATGTCGTGTCGATCTTCGCGACCGTCGAGTTGGCCTCGTCGGCGAAGACGACCTGCTTGACGCCCCAGAGGGCATCGCCGGGCTGGGCGTCGTACGCCATCGCTGTGGCACCACCGAAGACCACTGCTGCAACAGCTGCTGCGGCGGCGATCGGGCGGACCACACGCAATCGGGAACGGGAACGTGAACGCTGACGATCGGAGAAGCCGGACGGCGTCGCTGTGATTGCAGCGATGACATCGTCCAACAACGGACCCTCGGGCATCGGAGTCGCAACGACATCGTCACGCCATTGCGAGAGAATCAACGCAAGTTCGTACTGTTCGGTGCTATCGGTTGCTACCGGCCCGCCACTCGAAATGGACTCGATCAGCGCATCGTCACGCCGAACCGCAGCCAAGTCCACTGGCGTACCGTCGTCGGCGAGATCACCGAGATTCGAAGCGTCACGCCCCTCGTCTCTAGCCAAAGCTCTCACCTGCTTTCGTTACTTCTTTTTTCAGTTTCGCGATCGCCCTGTGCTGAGCGACTCGTACAGCTCCGGCGGTACTACCGACGGCGACGGCCGTTTCCTCAGCCGACATCCCGACCACCAGGCGAAGTATCAAGATTTCTCGATGCTTCTCCGGAAGTGTGCCGAGAAGTTCATGCATCTGTCTGCTGGACTCCGAATCGAGTGCTCGCTGTTCGGGACCATCATCCAGTGCTATTACATCCGGTACTTCGGAAACGGGCTCCGACTTGTTACGGGCGGAACTTCTATGTGCGTCCGCAACCTTGTGCGCGGCAATTCCGTACACAAAGGCCATGAACGGGCGTCCCTGGTCCTGATAACGCGGCAGCGCGGTCATCACGGCCAGACACACTTCCTGCGCGACGTCGTCAGCGGACAGGTGTCCCCGCTCGGCCGCACCCACTCGACCGCGGCAGTAGCGCACCACCATCGGTCGGATGTTCTCCAGAACCAAAGCTAGAGCTGTACGGTCGCCCTGCGCAGCAGCGGCGACCGCGGTGTCCAACTCATCGCTCGTATTTGTCATCGTCAGCGAAAATCCTGGCGTTACAGTGGCACCTCCCGAGCGGGTGTGCTCCCGCTCTCAGCGGAACCCTCTAAGAGTAACCATCCGGACCGGCTGGTCTCCGCATGCCCGCCCAGCAGTCGCGATATCGAAACAGCCCTGTGGGAATCGTTCGCGAGAGACTTCGGGTGGATCGATTACGACAAAGGTAGGAGTGATCCACCGCGCATCGCAATCAGATCGCCGATCTCACGGGCACTCGGCGAGGTCCTCCCGCCGCTCACGCCCTCGATCAGCAGCGACGACGCCCAGGCCAGGGGCAGCAGGCCGTATTGCTGACACCGCGCCAGCACTTCCGCTGCCGACTCCACCGCCGAGCTCGGGTCTGTTCCGGTCAGCGCGGCGCTGCGCAGTAGATCCGACTTCACGCGGTGCCGGACGGACTCCGATTTCCCCGACAATTCGACGGCGCGTTCTGCGTGTCTGCGGGCGCGCGCGAAGTCACCTCCTGCCAGAGCCAGTTCCGCCGAGACCCATTCGATCCGAATTTCCTGCCGCCACAGCCCGCCCTCGCCGCCCAGACGGGTCCGACACTCCCCCAGCAGGCGCCAGCCGAGCGGGAGCCGGCCACAACCGAGGGCGTCCGCGGCCAGACCGGTCAGAGCGTCACAGGCAGCCTCTGGATCGACTGGCAGACCGCCGACAATCGCCAGTGCGCGCCCGTCCCACGTCGACGCGAGTGCATGACGTCCACTCTGGCGAAGAAACGACGCCCTCGTGCTGGCAGAGAGAGAGGCAAGAACTCGATCCGAGTGCGTCGAGGACCCCGTCGTGAGCCGATCGAGGACATCCAATGCTGCCCGCGCCCTGGCGTAGTGCCCCTGACCACCCAGTATTACTGCCGTTGTCCACCAATCCCGGGTAGAGCAAGGCGCAGGGAGACGGTCAAGGTCCGGATCCGCACCGAATGCGGCGGATTCGAGAGTCCCGGGAAGGCCAGGTGACTCAGTGAACGAAGGCGATTCAGGGGGCTCAAGTGTCGACACAGGTAGATCATCGCAGCAGCGCCAACAGACAAGCGCCTGACCGATGCCGTTTGCCGCACGGGAAGACGAAAAGGCAAGTTTGTCGGAGTTAATCAGATATTCAACTGAGATTTGCCGAATGTACTCGTAATGATATTTAACGGGCATATATCCGTGACGTTAACTGCGCATTACTTATTGGACAGATGTCCTAGTTGAAACTTGGGCACTAAGTCCCGAAATGGAGTACGACCCTGCCCGTGCAATATCGGACAAATGACGCAAACCGAGCCGAACGACTGAGTCTTTTCGCCAGGCGATCAGCACCAAACATATCCCTGATCTGTGGGTTTCGCATCTCGAGCAGCCAGGCTTGCCTGCCACCACCTCGATCGACCCGATTTCAACATCGACGCAGCGCAACGCATGAGAGACCCGAAATGTAAATATATACTTCGTTAACTCTCGCATTTCGATATATGCCGATCGCCACTGAACGAGCCTATTGACGCGATTTACTCAGCACCCTTACGGTTAGCAAGCGTGAACGATTCAGAAGGCCCGGATAACCTCCGGGCAACTTGGTCCGCTCGTTGATCAACGCGAGCTTGCAGTAAGGAGTCAACATGCCTGCACCGAATCACCTTCCAGGCCCCAACGCAGACATCTGGGACTGGCAGATGCACGGTCTGTGCCGCGGAGTCGACTCCTCCATGTTCTTCCATCCCGATGGCGAACGCGGTAGAGCACGTGCCCAGCGCGAAACCCGCGCAAAAGAGATGTGCCGTCAGTGCCCGGTACTGATGCAGTGCCGCAGCCACGCGCTGACCGTCGCCGAGCCGTACGGCATCTGGGGAGGAATGTCGGAAACCGAACGTGAACTACATGCGCGCCACCGTCGCACCACCCGCATAGCTTCCTGATACACGTAGGTCGAGTGCACAAGGCCCCCGAGAGTTTTCGGGGGCTTTTGCTTGTGTACACCAGCTCCTGAAAAGAATTTCCGACTCCGACCCATCCTGTCGACAACCGACTCCGAATGCCTTCTGACAGTGCACCTCAGCACATCCCTTCAGGAAGGCAGACCCATGAACACCTCTACTCGAGTTCTGGCAGTCACCGCAGCAGCCTCTTTCGCCGTCTTCGGCGTCGTCGGTTGCTCCTCCGACGACAACGATTCGTCGACCGACACGTCCAGCGCCGCCATGACGTCTTCTGCCATGGGATCGAGCATGTCTCCCAGCAGCGCGATGGCGGAGCCTGCTTCTGATCTGGTCGGTGCCGGTTGTGCCGACTATGCAGCCGCAGTGCCGAGCGGCGCCGGATCGGTCAGCGGAATGGCCCAGGATCCGGTTGCCACAGCGGCATCCAACAATCCTTTGCTCACCACCTTGACCGCGGCAGTCTCCGGACAGCTCAACCCGGACGTCAACCTGGTCGACACTCTCAACGGCGGCGAGTTCACCGTCTTCGCGCCGATCGACTCGGCATTCGCCAAGATCGACCCCGCGACGATCGACAGCCTCAAGACGGACAGCGCCACGCTCACCAAGATCCTCACCTACCACGTGGTTCCCGGCCAGATCGCTCCTGACGCGATCGACGGAACGCACCCCACCGCCGAGGGCGGAACGGTCACCGTCACCGGATCCGGTGACAACATCAAGGTCAACGACGCAACTGTCGTCTGCGGTGGAGTCAAGACCGCAAACGCCACCGTCTACCTCATCGATTCGGTGCTGATGCCGCAGTAGTCCCCACCTGCTGTGCGCCTTTATTAACCCCCCGCGGTTAATAAAGGCGCACAGCGGCCAACGGCGGGCCGAGAGAAAAGAACCGGACATGCACGCTACGGTTGTACGCGATGAAGCGAGACAACTCTTCGTGAGCGAGCCAGACCATGCGTCGGATGCGGCCGACGCATGCCCGACGGACAATTCTGCGGCCCGCACCGCGCGAATCGCGGAATCACGCGAGCTGGCAGTGATCCTCGCGAACGTGGCCGGTGGCGACCAGAGCGCCTTTGCCGAGTTCTACGACCGAACCAGCTCCCGCGTCTACGGCATGGTTCTCCGTGTACTCCGCGATCCAGGCTTCTCCGAGGAAGCGGTCCAAGAGGTCTACCTCCAAGCCTGGAAATCGGCCGACAGCTTCGATCCTGCCAAGGGGTCCGCACTCTCCTGGCTTCTGACGCTTGCCCACCGCCGCGCGGTGGATCGCGTGCGCTCCGAACAGTCGAGTTCGGATCGACAGGCTCTCTACGACACCACCAATGCCACTCCCGAGTTCGACGTCGTCAGCGACGAAGTGACACGAAGAGACGAGCATCGTGCTGTCACCGACTGTCTCGAAACGCTGACGGACACTCAGCGCCAATCGGTGACTCTCGCCTATTACGGCGGCCGAACGTACCGCGAGGTGGCCGAAGATCTCGGCGTGGCGATTCCCACGATCAAGTCGCGAATTCGCGACGGACTACTGCGCCTACGTGGATGTTTGGGGGTGATGTGAGATGGACGAAGAGCTGATCGACTACGCGTACGCCTACGCGATCGATGCGTTGGACCTCGACGAGCGCCGTGAGGTCGACAGACGACTTGCCGCTTCGGACTCCGCGACCCGCGCCGAATTCGACGCCCAGGTCCGACTCACCGCCGAAACCATGGCCGCGATGACCGTCGTCGACGCCGTCGAGCCCCCGCCGTCGCTGCGCAGCAGCGTCCTCGCCTCGATCGCAGAACAGACCGCGGCTCCCAACGCCCTGGTTTCGCTGGCCGAGCGTCGTAACCGTCGACGCCCGTGGACCATGGCACTTGCGGCGGCCGCCGCAGTCGCAATCCTGGTCGGCGGCATCGGAATCGGACGCACGCTGTCCGACAACACGCCGCCGCAGAACCCCGCATCCGAAATCATGGCAGCACCCGACGTTCATGCCACGACGCGTGACATTCCGGGCGGCGGTAGTGCCACGACGCTGTTCTCGCCCTCCGAAGACGCCGCAGTCCTCGTGATGAACGATGTCACTCCCCCGAGTCCGGATACCGTCTACCAGATGTGGCTGGTGCCGGGCGACACCGACGACACCACGATGATCCCGATGGGGACGATGGCTCCGAGCGACGTCAAACCCACTACCCAGGTGGTGCTCGACGGCATCGGCCCGAACACGAAGTTGGCGTTCACGGTCGAACCGCCCGGCGGATCGCAGCAGCCCACCAGCGAGCCGTTCGCAACGATCCCGCTCATCTGATCGCCAGACGAAAGAAGAGATCCCCCACCGGAATCCGGTGGGGGATCTCTTCTTTGTCGAAACTACGAGCAGCGAGCTAGTGGCTGTGACCGTGTCCGGTGTCGGCAACTGCCTCGGTCGGCTTCTCGACGACAGCGCTCTCGGTCGTGAGGATCATGCGCGCGACGGAAGCGGCGTTGACCACTGCCGAGCGAGTGACCTTGACCGGGTCGACGACGCCGTCGGCAAGCAGGTTGCCGTAGGTGAGGGTGGCAGCGTTGAAGCCTTCGCCCTTGGTCATCTCGGCGACCTTGCTGACAACGACGGATCCGTCGATGCCTGCGTTGCTGGAGATCCAGAACAACGGAGCGTTGAGGGCTTCACGGACCACGGCAACGCCGGTGGCCTCGTCACCCGACAGGCCGAGATTCCCGATCAGAGCCGTACCGGCCTGAACGAGAGCCGATCCGCCACCGGGGACGATGCCCTCGGCAACTGCTGCCTTGGCTGCGTTGACCGCATCCTCGACGCGGAACTTGCGTTCCTTCAGATCGGTTTCGGTGGCTGCGCCGACCTTGATGACGGCCACGCCGCCGGACAGCTTCGCCAGACGCTCTTCGAGCTTCTCGCGGTCCCAATCCGAATCGGTGTTCTCGATCTCGCGACGCAACTGCGCGACGCGGGTCGCGATGTCGTCAGCGGTGCCTGCACCGTCGACGATGACCGTCTCGTCCTTGGTGACGACAACGCGGCGAGCGCTGCCGAGCAGGTCGAGGCCGGCTTCCTTCAGGGAGAGGCCGACGTCGGTGTTAATGACGGTGCCTGCCGTGACGACTGCGAGGTCGTCGAGGAATGCCTTGCGACGATCACCGAAGAACGGCGCCTTGACGGCGACGGCCTTGATGGTCTTGCGGATGGAGTTGACCACCAGGGTGGAGAGAACTTCACCCTCGACGTCCTCGGCGATGATCAAGAGCGGCTTGCCGGATTCGGCAACCTTCTCGAGCAGCGGCAGGAAGTCGGGAAGTGAGCTGATCTTCTCGCGGAAGAGCAGGATCAACGCGTCTTCGTAGACGGCCTTCTGCGCATCGATGTCGGTGACGAAGTAGGGCGAGAGGTAGCCCTTGTCGAACTGAACGCCTTCGGTGACAACGAGTTCGGTTGCAACGGTGGAGGATTCCTCGACCGTCACGACGCCGTCGGTTCCGACACGGGTGAGTGCCTCGCCGACGAGCTTGCCGATCTCTTCGTCACGCGAGGAGACGGTGGCGACCTGGGCGATCGACTTCTCGCCCTCGACCGGGGTGGCCGCGGCGAGCAGTTCCTCGACGACCTTGTCGGCTGCGGCGTTGATGCCGACGCCGAGCGCCATCGGGTTCGCGCCCGCTGCGATGTTCTTGAGTCCGCCGCGGACGATGGCCTGGGCCAGAACGGTCGCGGTGGTGGTGCCGTCGCCGGCAACATCGTTGGTCTTGGTGGCGACGCTCTTGACGAGCTGTGCGCCGAGGTTCTCGAAGGGATCTTCGAGTTCGATCTCACGGGCGATGCTCACACCGTCGTTGGTAACGGTGGGGCCGCCGAATGCCTTGGCGAGCACGACGTGGCGTCCACGCGGGCCCAAGGTCACCTTGACGGCGTCGGCAAGCTTGTCGACTCCGGCTTCGAGAGCGCGGCGTGCGGTCTCGTTGAACGCAATTTGCTTGGACATCTGTTCTGTCAGCTCCTGAATCTTCGGGGCGTGAACGCATTCCGCCCCGGGATCCTGTGTGGACTCCGGGGCGGATCACGTGTGTCTTACTTGGAGACGACAGCCAGCACGTCGCGTGCCGACAGGATCAGGTATTCCTGGCCGGCGTACTTGATCTCGGTTCCGCCGTACTTGGAGTAGATGACCGTGTCACCCTCCTTGACGTCGACCGGGATGCGGTTGCCCTGCTCGTTGACGCGGCCTTCGCCGACTGCAACGACGGTGCCCTCCTGGGGCTTTTCCTTGGCTGTGTCAGGAATGACCAGGCCGGAAGCCGTCGTCGTTTCAGCCTCGTTGGCCTGGACGAGGATCTTGTCCTCGAGCGGCTTGATGTTGACGCTCGCCACGATGAGCCCTCCACTTTGGGGTATGTGCGTCCGAGGCGATCCTCGGACAGCTGTTTGGGTATGCCGTTTACGGCGCGTCACTGCAGTCCCGTCGTCGCGGGTGCCGGAACTCGATCAGCGCCAATTGGCACTCTATACGTGAGAGTGCCAACCCTCAAGGACTGGGCGCATTTTTCTCTTCGTCCAGAGCGAAACAGGACAGCCGTCCACCACGTTCACCTATTGTTCACTTCGTGACGAACATCAATCGCCGTAGTTTTCTGACCTTCGCCGGACTCGGCGCCGTCGGCGCGGTCAGCCTTGGCAAGCCGTGGGGCCTGCAATACGCAGGCGCGTCGACCATTCCGACGTCAGGTCCCGGCACCACTCTCGAGTCCGTGTCCACGCCCGTCAGCAGCAGCGGCTACACCAGGCTCACCGCCGGTCCCGGTTGGGCGAACATCGTGCGCAGCGAGTTGGCCGAGCCGAAGTCAGGACGCGAGGACCGACGCACCGCGCTCGCCTCACTCGTGCAGTTGACCGACGTCCACATCGTCGACGCCCAGTCCCCCATGCGCTTCGAATACGTCCATCAGATCACCGGCTCGGCGTTCCGCCCCCAGGAGACCTTGACGGCGCACGGGTTGATTTCGCTTGTCCGACGCGTCAATTCGATCGGGAGCGGCCCGCACACCTCGCGCCCCTTCGATGCCGTGGTCACCACCGGCGACAACACGGACAACAAGGAATTCGCCGAACTCGACTGGTTCCTCACCTCACTCAACGGCGGAACCGTCGTCGCCAACACCGGCGCCAAGGACCGCTACGAGGGTGTGCAGAACTCGGGTGCCGATCTGTACTGGAACCCTGAATCGCCGATGCTCGACATGTACAAGAAGGCCGGCTTCCCGGAGATTCCGGACTTCTTCGGGGCCGCGTTCACTCCCGTGTCGAGCCCCGGCCTGAACACCCCGTGGTACTGCGTGTTCGGCAACCACGACGATTCGGTGTCGGGCACGGTGCCCAGCGGCATCCCACCGCTCGAAGCGATGTACACGGGATCTCTCAAATTCGAGGTGCCCGGTTCACCGGAGCAGGCCAAGCAGATCGACATCGCCACCAAGTTCGATCCCAGCGCGATTCCCGGAATCCTGTCCGCCTTCACGACGCCGCCGCGCCAGGTCACCCCCGACCCGTCGCGCGCACCGTTCACACCCCGGCAGTTCATCGCCGCACACCTTGATCCCGCGCACACCGGCCCCGGCCCTGTCGGGCACGGTTTCGCCCCCGACGCCGGCGAAACCGGTATCGGCTACTACTCGTTCCAGATCGCACCGGGCGTCGTCGGCATCAGCATGGACTCCACCAACCGCGCAGGCCTTGTCGACGGTTCGCTGGGCGCCGCTCAGTTCCAGTGGATCGAGAACACCCTGCGCGCCGGCAGCAGCACCTACTACGACGCCGCGGGCTCTCGCGTCACCGAGTCGCGCAGTGACACCTATTTCGTGCTGTTCAGTCACCACACGAGCGACACGATGGACAATCTCATTCCCGACCCCGAGAACGTCCTCGAGCCGCGCCTGCGCGGTTCACAGCTTCTGGACTTGCTGCATCGTTTCCCGAACGTACTTGCCTGGGTGAACGGACACACCCACGAGAACAAGATCACCCCGTGGCCCGGCGCGACCCCCGAGCAGGGCTTCTGGGAGATCAACACCGCCTCTCACATCGACTACCCACAGCTCGGGCGCATCATCGAGATCGCGGACAATCACGACGGAACGGTGTCGTTGCTTGCGACGCTCTTCGAAGCGGAAAGTCCCAATTCAGTCGAGTACAGCGACAAGTCGGCGGCCGGGCTCGCCTCGCTGTACCGCGAACTGTCGTTCAACGACATCCACCGCGACCCGAAGTTGACGGGTACCGGCGTCGACCAGAACGTCGAATTGTTGGTCCACACCGGACGATGACTCCGATTGCCGCAGTGTCCTAGGTGATTTCAGGTCCGCTCGAAGGCGAGCGGTGCGCTTTCGCCCACGACACTGCGGCAACCACAAATCGAACGCCGAATCCGATCAACACCAGATTGCAGACGATCTGAAGGCTCACGAGTCCCCTGGCAAGGTCCGTCTGTGCAGCGATGTCGCCGAAGCCGACGGTCGAGAACACCGACAGCGAAAAGTACAGGGCCGCCATACGCGACAGCGGTTCGGTGAAACTGCCGGCACTCGCATGCTCGACCGAAAAATAAGTGATGGACACCAACAGCAAGTAGGTCGGCATCACGACCGCCACTGCTTCGACCGCCTGCAGAGAAGGCACATCGGAACGCAGAATTCGACGCACCTGCCAGGTCGTCACGGCAAGCACCGCTGCCCCTCCACCGATCAAGAGGAAAATCGCACCCACTGTGTGGACATCGACCCACGGCAGGAAGAAGTACGCGCATCCGAAGGCGATCATCGTCAGCGTGGGTCGAAGCACCGCACCCCGGATCAGCGCGCGTCGTCGATCCCGGTCGATGTGGGGAGAATCGCCTTTTTTCCGCATGAATCAATGATCGACAATTTCGCAGGTAAAACCACCCTTTCGGTCCGAAAAGGGTGTCATGGAGACAAAAAGCACTGAGCAATCCTCACGAACCTTCTGTAACGTTCATATAACGGCGGTCGATTGAACATTGACCGGTATTGACTGTGAGGAGGTGCGCGATGAGTTGTTCACTGGGAATTTCCACTGGATCTTCCGGTGTCTATTCAGCACTCGTCGACACCGATACCAGCACAAACGCGCCAGGAGCGGTACCTGCCGAGACTCGCTTCGTCTCGGCGGATCAGGCCAATTCCAACGTCGGTGACCTCGTCCGGGCGTCCATCAAGCTGATGACGACGCAGGTAACGGACGGATCTGAAGCGCCGCGCTCGATCGGTGTCAGCTATCGCACGGACGACCAGCTCGCGAGCATCAGGTCATCTCTCTCGCGCTCGCCGAAGCAGGTCCGTGCCATCCCCGAACCTGCCGCAGTACACGCGTATCTCGCCGAGACCGGGAAAACCGAGCGGTACGACACGACAGCTCAGGTGGACGTCGGCGATCAGGGTCTGACGGTGTCCGTCGTCGACCACACCGGTGAGGTTCTGCATTCCGACCGTATCGACGCCCTCGCAGGGGCCGGAATCGACCGGGCATTGGTCGACTTCGTGACGGAGAAGGCGCCAGGGCACCTGCGCCGGTACACCGACGCGGAGCTTCTTGCTGCCCGGTGCCACGTCGCGAAAGAGCAACTGTCCACCGCCGCCAAGGTGACCATCGACCTTCCCGTCGACGCAATGGCGATCACGCGCGACGAGTTCGAAGCCATCATCGCCCCGGATATCGAGCGCGCCGTCACCTTCATCCGTGAAGTCGTGAACGGCTCACCGCGGCCGGTCGGTGCCGTTGTGCTCATCGGCGGTGGCGCACACATTCCGGCCGTGCGGTCCGCCGTCGCCGCTGCCGTCGACCTCCCCTTGGTCGAGATCGTCGAGCCCGAGACTGCGGCAACCAAAGGTGCTGCACTCCTGGCAGATTCGATCACCGCAATTCGTTTCCCCTCGCTGGGCTCCGGAAGTGACCAGCGCTCGGGATCCACCGCCAAGGTCTCGGGAGCTTTGATCGGTGCGCTCGTGGTCGGCGGACTGGTACTCGGCTACGGCGCAAAGGAATTGGTGCCGACCGACGACACCGCGGTCTCTCCTGTCGGAACCGGTTCGACCACGACGACGGTGAGCCCCGAAGCGACGCCGAGCACCGGATCGACGATCATCCCCTCGCATGATCCTCTGCCTTCGGTAGTGGGCAGCACGTTCCCGCAGTACGGCTATCCCACAACGCCGTTCGACTCACAGCCGTTCGACACTCACTCGTACACAACGCATCAGTACACGCTTCCGCCGGCGCCGATACCGGACACGTCGACGACAACCACACCGCCGACGACGACAACGACCACCCCGAATTGGCCGACCATCCCCGGAATCACGCTGCCCGATCCACCGGCGTGGTGGCCGACGCTTCCGGACACCGAGGCGACTCCCCCTGTCGATCCGACCGAGGCAAACCCCGGCGGCGGTCTCGGCCCGGGTGAGAGCGGCGGCGAAAACCCGACGACGCCGGAAAATCCTGGATCCGGTTCCACCGAAACCGAACTCACCACGCCCGGTGGTGATCCGACGACAAAACCCGGTGAACCGAATACCTCGACGCCCGAAACCGGCCCCGCGACCACACCGGATCGGGAACCGGTCCCAGTCGGTTGATTCTCAGTCGGTTGATTCTCAGCGCATCAACTGGCTGACCGAGACCGACAGCCCCGGGTCCGTGGCAACACTCAATTCCGAAGGGCCTGCACCATTTCCGATCAGGTGGGCAGCCAACGAAGCGATCATCACGCCGTTGTCCGTGCACAGTCGAGGTTTCGGAATGCGCAACGTGATGCCGGCTTCGGCGCAGCGCTGCTCGGCGAGTGAACGGATACGTGAATTGGCCGTGGCGCCGCCGCCGAGAACCAACGTGTCGACCCCGACGTCCTTGGCTGCACGCACTGCCTTCATCGTCAGGACGTCGGCAACCGCTTCCTGGAACGAGGCAGCGATGTCCGGGATCGAAAAGGCCTCGCCTGCGCGCTCTTTCGATTCGACATAGCGGGCGACGGACGTCTTGAGTCCCGAGAACGAGAAGTCGTGCCGCGAATCGCGCGGACCGGTCATGCCGCGAGGGAAGGCGATCGCGTTCCGATCTCCCTCTTGCGCAGCAGCATCGAGTGCCGGTCCGCCGGGAAAGCCGAGCCCGAGCAGTCTGGCCACCTTGTCGAAGGCCTCACCGGCGGCGTCGTCGACAGTCGTGCCCAGTTCGACAATGGGCTTGCCCAGATCTTCGACGTGAAGCAGGTGCGTGTGACCGCCGGAGACCAGCAATGCGACGCACGAGGGCAACGGACCGTGCTCGAGAGTGTCAACCGAGACGTGACCACCGAGATGATTGACCGCATAGAACGGGATGTTCCAGGCTGCGGCATAGGCTTTCGCGGCGGCGACACCGACCAGTAGCGCACCGGCCAGGCCGGGTCCGATGGTGACGGCAAGTGCGTCGGGCTTCTCGATACCGGCGGCAGCAAGGGCACGGCGCATCGTCGGCACTATCGCCTCGAGGTGAGCCCGCGAGGCTACTTCGGGAACCACTCCCCCGTACCTGGCGTGCTGATCCACGCTCGATGCCACCTCGTCGGCCAACAGGTCGCAGGTTCCGTCACCGTTCCAGCGAACGATACCGACACCTGTTTCGTCGCAAGAGCTTTCGACACCCATGACGATCATGCTTGCTGCTCCTCAATTTCGCGGACACCGAGCACGGCGGGCCGTCTCATCGTGTACGCATCTGCCCCACTGGGCTGGTAGTACTTCTTTCGTGTTCCGACGATCTCGAATCCTTCGCGCCGGTACAGCGCGATGGCAGGGTCGTTGTCGGTGCGCACTTCCAGGAACACCGGACACTGCCGTGAATCCGCCAGGGTCAGAAGCGCATCGAGCAACGCGCCGCCGATTCCCAGTCGCTGAGCCGAGGGATCGGTACCGATGGTGTGAACCTCGGCCTCCATGTTCGGCGACGCGCCCAACAACGCGACTCCGGCGTAGCCGAGGACGTGACCGTCGGGTTCCCTGGCAACGAAGTAATGATTATGCGCGCCCGCAAGTTCCGAGACGAACGCTTGCGCGCTCCAGGGTCCGTCGCCCGCGAACAACACACGCTCCAACTCCCCGCACCGTTCGGCGTCATCGACGTTCATCGGCTCGATGCTGTACTTCATCTGCTCGGTCTCACTTGCCACGTTCTGCGAGGGTCTTCGCGTCCGGGCGTCGGAGGTACAGCGGCTCGAGCGGGGCCGGAACCGATCCGGCCAGAATCTCGCGAGCAGCGACTGTGACCAAGCCGGCCGGTGAGGGTGTCTCCGCCGGGTCGACGGGCAGATCGAAGAAGTCCACGTGCGAAGCAGATCCGGCAATCAGCGTCGAAGGCGAAGGATCAACGTCGCCGGCGGAATTCACAGCCGGTCCTTCGACGCGCACTCCGCCGGCATAGCGCGCCCAGTAGATCTCGCGACGCCTCGCGTCAGTCACGACGAGCAGGCTCTGTGTGGTCGGTACCGCAGCCGCGATGGCGTCGAGGCTGCACACGCCGTACACGGGAACACCGAGTGCATCACCGAAGGCAGCGCCTGTCGCCATGCCGACACGCAGTCCGGTGTAAGGCCCCGGCCCGACACCCACGACGACGGCGTTCAACTCTGCCGGCGTGAGCCCGGCCTCGGCGAGGCATTCGAGGACGTGAGGGGTCAAGACCTCGGCGTGCGCACGAGGATTGACCGTGACACGCACGGCAAGCGTCTCCACTGTGCCCGGTGACTCGGTGCCCGGCGACTCGGTGCCCGGTGACTCTGCGTCCGGTGACGGAGCAGACAGGGAGACGACACCGGCAGTGACTGCCGGAGTGGAGGTGTCAATTGCGAGAACAAGCACGATTTCTCAGGGTACCCGCACGTGAAGAACTACTTCCGGCCCGGGAGGGTCACGCCGTCCAAACACCAAACGCCGTTTCACGACGTCTGCGACACAAAACGCCGTTTCACGACGTCTGCGACACAAAACGCCGTTTCACGACGTCCAGGACCAACTCGCAGTCCGCACATCCGATTCAGGTTCCCGATGAAGCTGCACGCGCAAGTGTCGTTCGACGAGCCTTTCCACGACGTCACCACCCCATTCGACCACCACCACTGCATCGGTGAGATCGGTGTCGAGGTCGAGGGCATCGAGTTCGTCGAGCGCATGCGGTCCGCTGTCTCCCAGCCGGTATGCGTCGACGTGGATCATGCCGACGGGAACTCCGCCGCCGGGGCGGGTGCCCGGACGATGCTCACGAGCGATGACAAACGTCGGGGACGTCACCCGGCCCTGCACTCCGAGCCCGGCGCCGATTCCGCGCGTCAACGCGGTCTTGCCCGCCCCGAGTGGCCCGTCCAGCACCACCAGGTCGCCGGCAACAAGTCCCGCCGCCAACCGTCGGCCGAAAGCCTCGGTATCCTCGGCCGTTTCCAACGTGATCTGTCCGGATTCGGGAAGTCCCGTGGCGTTCTCAGCCGACATCGGACCGCTCTTCTACCTGTGCACGCTGCACCAGCTTGTCGATTGCGTCCGTCACGATCGCCGGGAACTCGAGCTGCACCAGATGGCCGGCCCCGTGAACTCTCACGAGTTCAGACTCGGGGAGATCGGCAGCGAGACGCTTGGAGCTGATGAACGGAATCATCATGTCTTGATCGCCGCAGATCACGACTGCCGGTGTGTGCGCGAGCACCTCGAGGGACGCGGACTCGTCGTGCAGTTCCAACGTCCGCAAGAAATTGACGATGGTCACGACCGAGGTCCGGTCGAGCATGCCGTCCGACAGCTCATGCAGTCGTGGGCTGACATCGGTGCCGTACGACGCTGCACGCAGGATCGGCGTGATCAGTACTCGCGCAGCGCCCCGGGCGTGCTGAACCACTCCTGGCGAGGTGCGCACTGCCAACCGGAACCCGTCGATGATCGGATTCTGCAGATTGCGGGTCAGACCGGTCTCGGCCAGCCCTGCCGCCGTCGTCGCGACCAGCCCGACGCCGATGACTCGGCCCTCGAACCATTCGGGTCGCTGACCGGCAAGCGCGAGCACCGTCATGCCGCCCATCGAGTGGCCGACGAGAACTATCGGTCCCTTGGGCACTTTGGCCTCGACGACAGTCGCGAGGTCGCGGCCCAGCTGCGAGACCGTGCAACTCTTCGAACGCGGCATACCTGAATCTCCGTGTCCGCGCTGGTCGTAGAACACCATGCGAACCTTGTTGCCCCATCGCTCTTCGAGCTGGCGGCGCTGGAAATGCCAGGACAGCGCACTCAGGCAGTACCCGTGCACGAAAACGACTGTCAGCGGAGCGTCATCCGGCCCCACTTCGCGAACTGCCAGCTCGACGCCGTCCTCGGTGCGCACCGTGCTCTTGCGGTCGCGCGTCATGAGGTCGAAGTCCTCGTCCGCGTAGATTTCCCGGCCCGGACGCGTCGCGGTCTTGAATGCATTCACGCCGGCCATCGAGCCGAGCGCCACAGCGCTGAGCAGGCCACCGAGAATGCTCATCTTTCCTGCAGTCTTCATGACGTCTCTCCCCCGATGTACGTACGCACAGTGCGTCCACGTATTCCGGTCACGACCTCGTAGTGAATGGTGTCGAGTACGTCGGCCCAGGCCTGCGCGTTGGGTTCGCCGTGATCGCCGTTGCCGAAGAAGATCGCGGTGTCGCCTTCGCGAACTCCGTCGCCGTCCGGCCCCAGGTCCACCAACACCTGGTCCATGCAGATCCGCCCGACGGCCTGGCGACGCTTGCCGCCCAACTGCACTTCGAACTTGCCGCTCAATGAACGAGTCAGACCGTCGGCGTAGCCGACGGGAAGCAGCGCAAGAGTGGTGTCGTGCGGTGCGACCCACTGATGCCCGTAGGAGACGCCCTCTCCGGCGGCCACCTTCTTCACCAGAATCACCTTCGCTCGCAGCGTCATCGCCGGTCGTAAACCGAAATCTCCGAGTTCGGGCACCGGAGACAATCCATATATCGCGATTCCGGGTCGAACCATGTCAAATTGCAGGTCAGGACGGGTGACTGTAGCGGCGGAGTTGGAAAGATGAACAACTTCGGGTTCGAATCCGCGAGCGCGGACGTCGGCAACCGCTTCGATCAAACGCTGCTTCTGCATGTCGATGACGTCGTGATGCGGTTCGTCCGAGTGCGCAAGATGGGAAAACACTCCGCGCAGCCTGATCGTGCCCTCGTCCCGGGCCGTGGCGAGGTCGTCGAGCATCTGCGGCCACTCGGTTCTCGAGACGCCGTTGCGATTGAGACCGGTGTCCACCTTGAGTGTCACGGTCGCCTGTTGTCCCAGAACCCGTGCCGCGTCGACGACAGCAGCCAGGTGCCGCGGCGAGGACACGCCGATCTCGACGTCGGACCGGATCGCCGAGGAGAAATCGGCGTCGAGGCCGTGCAGCCAGGCCAGGACGGGAGCGGTGATGCCTGCCTCGCGAAGGACCAGTGCCTCCGCGATGGTGGTGACGCCGAGTTCCCGGGCTCCGGCCGACAGTGCCGTCCGCGCAACCGCAACTGCGCCGTGGTTGTATCCGTCCGCCTTGATGACCGCCATCAACGCTGCATCACCGGCAAATTCACGCAGGACACGCACGTTGTGCGCGATCGCGTCCAGATCGACGACTGCCTCCGTCTGCGGCCCTACTGCGTCGTCGAGTCGGCTCGCCTTCCCCTCCGCAGGCTCCTTCGGTGCTCTTCCCTGGGCAAGCGTCATGGCGACAATCCTGCCACCCGCGCAGAATCGGACACGTGTTCGGGTTTGAACACCCTCAATCAAGGGCAAAAGAGCGAAGCACACGCACCGACTCGCGCAGACCTCCCAGCAGCGGCGAAGCCGAAATCGGTGCTCCGGCGACATCGCTCTGACCGCCGGCAGCGGCGATGTTCGCAGCCAACGCGTGCGCCCGCGCCCCGACGGCCCCGGCTTCGAGAGGGCTCAGACCCGCCGCCAGCAACGCGCCGATCACACCGGAGAGGATGTCACCCGAGCCTGCGGTCGACGCCCAGGAGCCGCCGGCGTCGTTGGCCAGGACCTCACCGCCGGGATCCGAGATCACCGTCGTATGGCCTTTCAGCAGAATCGTGACTCCGAGGCGTTCGGCGAGAGCACGCGTGGCCGCGATTCTGTCGTCGCCGAGTGGTGTGAATCGTGCGAACTCGCCGGCGTGGGGCGTCAGAAGAGTCGGCGCGGTCCGGGCTGCGACAAGTTCGGGACGTTGAGCGAGGAGGGTAAGTCCGTCCGCATCGACGACAACGGGTACATCGGTAGCCAGTACCGACGCCAGAAGCCGCGCGGCGTCGTCGTCGGTACCCATACCGGGTCCGACCACCCAGGCCTGAACCCGCCCGGCGGCTTGGAACGTCTCACTCGCAATCACCTCCGGGAACCGGGCGAGCACCTCGGCGGAGCCGTGCCCGGCGTAGCGGACCAGGCCGGAAGTGGCGGTCACCGCGGCGCCGGTACAGAGCACGCCCGCGCCGGCATACTGCTCACTTCCCGCAACGATGCCCACCACACCCTGCGAATACTTGTCGTCCCCCGGGCCGGGCACCGGCCACAGCGCACCGACTTCCGCCGGATCGAGTGAACCGAACTCGGGTTCGCCGACGTTCAATCCGATGTCCACGAGTTCGACACGACCACACAACGGAGCCGCGAGTACGTGTACGGGCTTGAGCGCGCCGAATGTGACCGTCACGTCAGCGGTCACCGACGGGCCGTCCACTGCGCCGGTGTTCGCGTCGACGCCGCTCGGAAGATCGACCGCCACGATCGGTGCATCCACATGGCCGACGAGCTCGGCTGCGTCAGGCCTCAGACCGCCGTGCCCGGAAATCCCGACGATGCCGTCGATCACCAGATCCGGCGACCCGACTTCGGCAGCGAGTCGGCCACCGGCCTTCAGGAGAGCGTCGAGGCCCGACCGATGAGCGCGCGCCGGATCGAGCAACACGGCCCGAACACTCACACCTCGTTTGCGGAGCAACGCACCCGCCCACAGGGCATCACCGCCGTTGTCGCCGGTACCGACCAGAAGCGTCACCGACCGATGCGCGACCGATCCTGTACGGGAACGTAATTCGTCCGCGACGACTCGCGCGAGACCGTACGCCGCTCGACGCATCAGCACTCCGTCGGGCAGCTTGTCGAGCAGCGGCGCCTCCGCTGCTCGCACCTGATCGGCTGTGTAGTACCCACGCATGTCGGAACCCTTCAGTTGCCGTCGCTACCCTCGGAACCATGAAATCACGTCTTCGCCCGGCAATCGCGGGACTCGTCCTCGCTCTCGGCCTGGTCGGGTGCAGTTCCGGCACCGACTCCACACCATCTGCGGCCGAAACGACGGCGAGCGGACCCGTGGTGACCATCTCCGGGATGGCGTACTCCCCCGCTTCCATCACCGTGAACGTCGGCGACACCGTCACGTGGGTATTCGACGACAACGGAATGGCCCACGACGTCAACGGCCTCGGAGACGCCAAGGGCAAACTCCGCAGCCCACTCAAGAAATCGGGAACTTACACCTACACGTTCACCGAACCCGGAACCTACGACTACACCTGTACACCGCATCCCGAGATGCGCGGAACCGTCGTCGTCGAGACGCCGTAACGCACTCGGGCCCCACAGTCTTTCGACTGCGGGGCCCGAATTTCCCTACGAAAACTATTCGACCGTAACCGATTTCGCCAGGTTACGCGGCTTGTCGACGTCGTATCCGCGTGCCGCGGCAACCTCGGCCGCAAAGATCTGCAACGGAACCGTGGACAGCAACGGCTGCAGCAGAGTCGGTGACGCGGGAATCTCGATCAGGTGATCCGCGTGCGCCGCGGCGACGGTGTCGCCTTCCTCCGCGATGACGATAGTCGTTGCCCCGCGCGCCTTGATCTCCTGAATGTTGGACACCAACTTCGAGTGCAGGACAGCGCGACCCTGCGGCGACGGCATGACGATGATGACCGGAAGGTCCTCCTCGATCAGCGCGATCGGGCCGTGCTTGAGCTCACCGGCGGCAAAGCCCTCGGCGTGCATGTACGCAAGCTCCTTGAGCTTGAGCGCACCCTCGAGCGCCACCGGGTAGCCGACGTGGCGCCCCAGGAACAGCACGGTCGACGCGTGCGCGAACTGGCGTGCCAACGCGCGCACCGGTTCTGCCGTCTCGAGCACCTTGCTGACCAATGCGGGCATAGCTTCGAGGTCGGCGTACTCGCGCGCAACCTCGTCCGGATACTTGGTGCCGCGAGCCTGCGCCAAAGCCAAACCGACGAGGTAGTTCGCGGTCACCTGCGCCAGGAAGGCCTTGGTCGACGCAACCGCGATTTCCGGTCCTGCCCGCGTGTAGAGAACGGCGTCGGCTTCGCGCGGGATCTGTGCACCGTTGGTGTTGCAGATCGCCAGGACGCGTGCCTTCTGGTCCTTGGCGTGCTTGACAGCTTCGAGTGTGTCCGCCGTCTCCCCCGACTGCGAGATCGCGACAACAAGCGTCGAGCGATCCAGAACCGGGTCGCGGTAACGGAATTCGCTGGCGAGTTCGACCTCGACAGGTAGACGCGTCCAATGCTCGATCGCGTACTTCGCCAACAGTCCGGAGTGGTAGGCACTACCGCAGGCGACGACAAACACCTTGTCGACGTCGCGCAGTTCCTGATCGGACAACCGCTGCTCGTCGAGGACGATCTTCCCGTTCTCGAAGTGGCCGAGGAGCGTGTCGGCGACAGCGGTCGGCTGCTCTTCGATCTCCTTGAGCATGAAGTAGTCGTGACCACCCTTTTCGGCGGCCGCGAGATCCCAGTCGATGCGGAACGGGCGCCCCTCTGCCTCGTTGCCCGCGAAGTCGGAGATCCGATAGCTGTCGGCAGTGATCACCACTGCCTGATCCTGTCCGAGTTCAACCGCATCGCGTGTGTGCTCGATGAACGCAGCGACGTCGGAGCCGAGGAACATCTCGCCCTCACCGACACCGACGACGAGCGGCGTCGATCGGCGGGCGGCGACAATCGTGTCCGCGTGGTCGGCGTGCGTGAAGACGAGCGTGAACGCACCTTCCAACCGACGAACCACCGACAGCGCACTCTCGATGAAATCACCTGCCGTCGGTCCGTGGGAGTACGCCCGGGCTACCAGGTGAACTGCCACCTCGGAATCCGTGTCGCTCTGAAGCTCGACGCCTGCAGCCTCGAGCTCCGCACGCAGCGGGGCGAAATTCTCGATGATTCCGTTGTGAACGACAGCCAGTTTGCCCGACGCATCACAATGCGGATGCGCATTACGGTCGGTCGGTCGCCCATGCGTCGCCCACCGGGTATGACCCATGCCCGACGTACCGACAAAGTGATCCGCGCCGTACTCGCCGAGCTCCGCCTCGAGGTTGGCCAACTTACCGGCCTTACGCTCGATCTCGACCCCACCGGTTCCGTCGAGAATCGCGATTCCCGACGAGTCGTACCCGCGATACTCCATTCGCCGTAAAGCCTCCACCACAACGCCCAGAGCTGGGCGGTGGCCGACGTATCCCACGATTCCGCACATGGTGACTCAGGGTACTTGGACATCGGCGGTGGGCGCATTTTGCGGTTCCCCAGACATCCCCCAGCCGGTTGCAGCGTCGGCTCCGCATACACGAGACGGCTCATCGGATAACGTCTTCAACCGTGGCACCGAAACTGAAGACACTGACCCGTGAGCTGTCCAAGCGCGGCCCGCACCGAGTTCTCCGCGGCAACCTCGCCCTGGCCGGACAGCCGGGTGTCGTGTACACGCCGGAAACCGGTTTCAATCTCCCCGCCGTTGCCTTCGCGCACGGGTGGATGGTCGGGTCCCACAAGTACGAGCAGACACTCCAGCACCTCGCTTCCTGGGGAATTGTCGCAGCGGCGCCCGACAGCGAACGCGGTCCGGTCCCGTCCCATCTCGGCTTGGCTGCAGATCTTCGAGCGACGCTCGACATCTGCGTCGGCGTACGACTCGGCCCTGGCCAGATCAGCGTCCACCCCGATCGAGTCGCCTTTGCCGGTCACGGCATGGGCGCTGGCGCGGCGGTACTGGCCGCAGCGCAGCGCGGGGATGTCGGTGCGGTAGCCGCGCTGTTCCCGGCCCCGACAGCACCCAAGGCGGAGAACTACGCGTCGAAGATCACAGCGCCCGGATTGATCCTTGCCGGCGAAGACGACGTCGATTCCTTGACCAGCAATGCGCGCCCGCTGAGCGTGGAGTGGGGCGGTCCCGTCGTCGCACGCACCGTGAACGACGGCCAAGACGCCGGACTGATCGAAGGCCGCCGACTCCTCGGAGCCCTGGGCCTCGGTGGATCCGAGCGCAAGACACAGTCCGCCACACGGTGCCTGCTCACGGGCTTCCTGTTGTTCCATCTGACCGGCGACAAGAAGTACCAGGACTTTGCTGATCCTGACGTCGAGATTCCACACACGGCGCCGTTGCTCCCGGTTGAACCTCACTCCGACGCGCGGGCCAGCCAGCTGTTGCGTAAGTAGGAGTCCGTGCCCGCCCCCGACTCCGGCGGCGAGCACGGCTTCGTCGGCGTCGTCGTCGGCTCTGACGCGGATCGCAGATACGGGCCGGATCTGACCGACCCTTCCGTGTCGTTATCGACAGACGTCGTTTCGGACGGCGGCTCCTGGCGCGATTCCTCGCTCGCTACTGCCGCTCTGCGCTCACGGAAGTCGTCGAGTTGAGAATCGAGAGTTCGACGGATCTCTTCGAAGGGCGCGTGAACGGACTTCACAGCGGACCAGCTCCGGCCAGCTCAGCGCCCGTCTCTCCGTCGGGGCCGGCGATCGACTCGTCCGGGACTGTGACAGGCGGTTCCGGGTCCGGCGCGGGCGAGACTTCGGCGGTGGTTTCAACCGGCACCTCGGGCTGGGGAATATCGGGCTGGGGAATTTCGGGTTGAAGTGTCGCGGGCTGGGACGCTTCTTGCGGGTATGTCTCCTGCATGACCGCCTCCTGATCGGCATCAAAAACTATTCTCGGCCAACCATTTTCGTCCAAATCCACGGTGACAGACACAGAGTTCCCGTCGGCGCCGGCGACATCGAGACTCACCCCACGACCGTCGGGCGCAATCGAGAAGCCCCACGTGTTGCCGTCGATCGAGAAAGAGATCGGCGCAGCCGCGGCAGCGGATTCGATCGTCTCGGCGACCGGCAAGGTCGACGGGAAGGCGTCTGTCACCCACTGAGTCGCGGCATCAAAAGCATCGCCTACCGCGCTCGCACACTGCGCGCACGCCCTGTCGAATTCGTCGCGGGCATCCAGATACGCCGAGCGAAAAACGGTGTCCAACCATGGCGCCGCGCCACGACCGCTGGGAGCGACGTGAGCCAGCTGATCGATCTCCCCCGCACCCAGACCGCCGATGGTCGCCCGGTCGAGGCTGGCCACCTTGAAAGCTTTGTCTGCCAAAGCCGTTCGAACAGTCCGCGCAAGTTCGTCGGCTAGCGTGATCAACAGTGGCGCCGAATCCGCATCGGACCGAGCTTCGCGCCGCGCGGCGAAGACCTGATCGACGACCGCATCCACGCCGGAAACATTCCACACTGCGGGAAGATTCTCGGCCAGGACCGTCAGCATCGCGATCTCCGCGACCGAACCGTCCACCGCCGCAGCCATGTCCGACATGTCTCGCGTCAGTGCCGCGATATCGATGCCCGCCTCTGCGCGATATGCATCCTCATAGGAGGTAAGCATCCGTTCTTCGAAACCCAACCGAGTGGCCAGGTCGTGAAATCGGCCGAAGAACTGCAGTCCGCTAGCGCCCGCTTCCAGAATTTCGTCGGGATGAGCATGTGAATCACGCAGTGCAAGAATATCTTCGAAAGAACACGGGCCGTTCGGTACTGCCTGGGCTGTAAGACTGTTCGGTATCACGAGGCCGACCCGCCGGAGTCCCGCACCCGCCGCGCACCCTCGCGATCCGCCTCAGTGATTGCCTCAGCCGAAGAGGAAAGCCGGCGCGCCAACGTATCGAGAAGATCCGCACGGCCAGTCAAGCGAGAATTCAGGACCGCCAATGCCGACGCCAACGCGGCTCCGTGCTCGGCGTAGTCACGGCCCGAAGCGGCACCGCCCCATCGCAAACGCTTGATCGGCTCGGCAGAATCGCGCAGACCCTGGGCCACCGACACCGCATGACGTGCCAATTCATCTGTTCCAGCGCGGTCGACATCCACGAGCGCCCCCAAGTTTCAACGGAACCACTCGCACGTCGAGCGGCCTTTGACTCCTTGGACGCAGCGGGGCGCAATTGCGTTCCCTCTAAACGCGAACGCGTAATGAGGGGGCTACACCGAACCGACGATCTCGGCCAACTCGTCAGCCAGCTTCTGCGCGAGCGGAAGTTCAGTGGCCTCGACCATGACGCGGACCAGTTGCTCTGTCCCGGACGGGCGCAGGAGCACTCGACCACCGTCACCGAGAACGCGCTCGGCGTCCGCGACTGCTGCAAGTACCGACGGCGACGCTGCGACTGCCGCCTTGTCCCCGACCTTCACGTTGATCAGCACTTGCGGGAGGGTGGTCATCGTTGCAGCCAGTACGGATGCCGACTTACGCGTACGAGCCATGCGTCCGAGCAGCCTGAGACCGGTGAGAATTCCGTCGCCCGTGGTGCCGAACGCCGGCAACACAACATGGCCTGACTGCTCGCCACCGAGGCTGTACCCGCCCGCGCGCAATTCCTCCAAGACGTAGCGGTCGCCTACCGCAGCAGTCACGATGTTGATGCCTGCCTCGCGCATCGCGATGTGCAAACCGAGATTGCTCATGACAGTCGCGACGAGAGTGTTCTCGACCAACTCCCCGGCCTCGTTCATCGCGATCGCCAGAACAGCCATGATCGCGTCACCGTCGACCACCGCGCCGGTCTCGTCGACGGCCAAGCAACGGTCGGCGTCGCCGTCGTGCGCGAGGCCTAGGTCCGCCCCGTGATCGACTACGGCTTTCTGAAGATTCTCCAGGTGCGTCGATCCGCAGCCGTCGTTGATGTTGAGGCCGTCGGGATCTGCGCTGATCGCGATGACGCGAGCGCCCGCTGCTGCGTAGGCAACCGGTGCGAGCGCGGAAGCAGCGCCGTTGGCGCAGTCGACGACAACGGTAAGTCCAGCGAGCGGCTCGCTCGCCGCGCTCGCCAGATGTGCAAGGTACAGCTGCGCGGCGTCGTCGACCGCACGGACTCGGCCTATCCCGGCACCTGTCGGAAGGACCGGCGGCGCAGTGCCGTCGAGTGCGTCCTCGATCGCCACCTCGACAGCGTCATCCAACTTGTGCCCACCGGCCGCGAAAATCTTGATTCCGTTGTCCGGCATGGGATTATGCGATGCAGAAATCATGACACCGAGACTGGCTTCGAGCTTTGCCGTCAAGTATGCAACTGCCGGAGTCGGAAGGATACCCACGTCGAGCACGTCGACGCCTGCGGAACTCAACCCGGCCGTCACCGCGGCTTGAAGCATCTCACCGCTGGCGCGAGGATCGCGGCCGATCACGGCGGTCGGACGGGCATCCGAAGTGCCGGCTGTCAGTACGCTCGCCGCGGCAACTGCCAATCTCAATGCAAGATCTGCAGTCAGATCCGAATTGGCAAGTCCACGAACACCGTCAGTACCGAACAACCGACCCATAGAACGACTCCTGAATCCTGTGAACCTCGAGAATGAAACTCGAGAATGGAATTTCTCCGAGAAACACAAGAGCGAGCGTCCGGTAACGATGGACGCCCGCTCTTGTGGTGAACAGGTGCCGAAGCAGACCCGTCGGGTCAACCTCGGCAAAGCATCAGCGCTTGGAGTACTGCGATGCCTTACGGGCCTTCTTCAGGCCGTACTTCTTACGCTCGACCGCGCGGGCGTCACGCGTCAGGAAGCCTGCACGCTTGAGGGCCGGACGATCATCAGGGGTTACCTCGATGAGTGCGCGCGCGATAGCCAGACGCAGTGCGCCTGCCTGACCGGACGGGCCGCCACCGTGCAGCAGTGCAATGATGTCGAAAGACTCGGGACGTTCGACGAGCACCAGCGGAGCCTTGATCAGCTGCTGGTGAACCTTGTTGGGGAAGTAATCCTCCAACGTACGGCCGTTGAGCTTGAACTGACCGGTACCGGGAGTCATCCGGACGCGAACGACAGCCTCCTTGCGGCGACCGACGGTCTGGACCGGGCGATCGAGGACGATCGGTGCGAGCGTAGCTGCAGCAACCTCTTCGACGACCTCGACTGCGTCAGCGGCGACAAGCTCTTCCACTGCTTCGATGTTCTCTTCGGACACGTTCTGCTCTTCCGGCGATGTCACTGTGCGACCTGCTTGATCTCGAACGGCACCGGCTGCTGCGCGGTGTGGGGGTGATTCGGGCCCGCGTAGACCTTGAGCTTGCTGCTCATTGCGCGGCCGAGCTTCGTCTTGGGGAGCATGCCGACAATGGCCTTCTCGACGAGACGATCGGGAGTCCTGTCGAGGACCTCACCGACAGTGCGGGACTTCAGGCCACCCGGGAATCCGGAGTGGTGGTAAACGTTCTTGCCCTGCAGCTTGTTGCCGCTGATGGCAACCTTCTCAGCGTTGATGATGACAACGAAGTCACCACCGTCGATGTGCGGCGCGTAGGTGGGCTTGTGCTTGCCACGCAGCAAGTTCGCTGCCTGAACGGCAAGACGGCCGAGCACCACGTCAGTGGCGTCGATGACGTGCCACGAGTGGGTCACATCTCCGGCCTTCGGGGTGTACGTAGACACAGATCTTCCTCGTCTTAATTCATTCCACTGCTGACCATGTGCGTATCGCGTAAACGATCCTCGGCGGCCAGTTGAGACCCGAGAACCGCCGGTCTCCACGCATTTCTGCCGGAGCCCTACGGCACGCCACCGATAGACGATACCGGTCTACCCGCTGCCAGGTCAAAGCGCAGCCATCTCCGCCGACAATGCCCTCGTCCGGAACCAGCAGGTAAGCGATCAACATGCGACTGCCCCGGCAACCTGACGGTACCGGGGCAGTCGGGGTGTCGTCACGACATGAATGTTGTCAGCGACCGAACCCGTTTGCGGCGATCCGGTCAGCTTCCTGCATCTTCTCCGAGCCGCTCGCCGTCGCTCCGGCGATCTGCGCGAGAACCATGTTCAGTTCTTCGGACGCCTGGGCCCAGCGGCGCTGTGCGTCGTTCCAGGCTTCGGAACCTGCCCCTTCCCAGCCTGCTTGCAGCTTGTCGACGACAACCTTGATGTCGCCCTGCTTGTCGTTGATCGCTTTTGCCTGCTGTTTCATCTGATCGGACAGCATTGCGAGGCCGCCGAAGTCGTACTTGATCCTGTCGGACATAACTGCTCCCGGTTCGGTGTGACTGGAGAGAACTTTGTGAGAACTACTGGCTGAGGACTGCTTGATCGAACGGCGAAGAACTGACGGTCAGGACATGTTCACCGTCGCGCCGCGAAGCGAGCTGACGTTGTCGTCTTCGGTCGAGTCGAAGGTTCCCGCAGCCTGTTTGATCTGCTCGCAGATGTCGGTCAGAGCAGTGTCCAACTTCAGGGCCGCGCTGTTGTATCGCTCCATGATTCCTGCGTATTCGACCTGCGCCGCACCGTTCCACGAATTGTGCGAAGCGTCGGCCTCCGACCGAACAGCGTTGACCAGTCCCCTGATGTCACCGAGATGTCCGTCGATGGTCCCCGCCGAATCGATCAATTCAGCGGTAGTTGCGGTAAAGCCCATGTCGTCCCCCTGGATTCGGTGAGTACCGTTCGGTATCGGCGACCACCCACGACGGCTTGTCCGTCGGATGTGCACCGGGGTCGAGCGGAACTCCCTGATGTGCGCTACACATACTTTGACGCGACCTCCGTGCCAACGGTTCCGGCCCGATCGAAGAATGTTTGCAGAACCGACCGATCCGGTCAGGGCGTGAATTCGAGTGACTGCCACATCCGCAGGCAGTCCGCTTCGAGACTGTCCCACTCACCGACCAGATACTGGCAGCCGATACTCACTTGCCGACCGTTGTCGACGTACACGCGCCAACGCACCTCGGAGAAATCGTCCGGAAACTCGACGTACACCACTGCCTGTTTTCCTGCGGCATCGTCGATCACAGAAAACTCTCCGAACCGCAATGGGTCCTCGAACGCCGAAAACTGCTGACGCAAAGCGGCTTCGACGGAATCGAATCCAGCACCTTCCGCAAGACGTTTCTCGATGACCACGATCTTGCGATCAGCGCCGGAACTGGGTATCAAATCGGTGCGCCCGCTCGAGGTCCCTCGTGACAGAAGCTTCCAATCGGAAGGCAGCTCTGCTGCAACGCTCCCCACCTCCACACGCGTGAGCTCCGGCGTGACACCGGACTCGATCGACGGAATCGAAGTCTTCGGCGCAGGCTTTTCCTGCTCTTTCGACGCCTCCACGATCTCGACTTTGTCTTCCGTTGCAGCTGCGACCGAGTCCGCCAACCGAGAATCGCCTCGATCGCGAGTGGACACCACGACCGTTGCCGCGACCGCAGCGACGACGGCGAGCACCGCAAGCGCCGCCGCGAACCATCGACGGCCTCCGTGCCACCCGCCGACTCGACGGGGCGAGGAGGCAGTCGAGTCCACGGAAGGAATCGACATCGCGCCATCCGGATCGCCTACCCACCCGGCACCAAAAGCTGAATTGTCGACGATTCGACCGGAACTGTCCCGCGCAGTTGTCTGGCGAACGAGCGTCCGAGGATCCACCAGAGACGACGCCACCCGACTCTCGTCCAGAATTCGAATGCTCGCATGGCCGTGGGCATTCGTCGACCCACGTTCGAGCGAAGCCGCAACGGCATGGGAGCGCGGCCCGACCAACACCACAGCGTCCCGAACCGACAAGTCCCCGATTCCGGAAAACAACCCCGCAACGTCTGCGATCGCCGAGCTTTGTGCCCCGTCGATTCGGAGTTCACCGTCGACCTCAACGACAACAGAAGCGACCACCATTCCGCCACGCAGTTCGAGGACGACACACCGTGATCGCCAGGCTGTACGAGCCGACCTCGCCGCCGCGACCGACGTCGTAACGAGGACGACGTCGTGCGCCACTCGCCGTGCGGCATCGAGCAATCGCCGCCTGCGTGGGGCACCCCAGTCCGAGGGATGACTGAGATAGAGGATGTCTGCATCGACGATTCCGCACCCGTCCATCGCACTGGAGATCAGCCTGGCCAGCTCCAGGACGGTGGGGACAATCCGACCATCTACGTCGACATAATCGTCGTCGACGTAATCGATCGCATTTTCACCGGTCGTACCGGGACCCGACGCCGGTTCGCGTCTGATGTCTGCACTGCAACAGAATTCGCGTTGACCCGAGACGACCCAGATATTGGATGCACCCCAATGTAGCGAGACCGACACCAAGGACGGAACGGTCACAGCGGTGGCATCCACGGAACTTGGACAAGTTGGGTTTGCGATCGAGAAACGTAGACCCCACGACCTTCCGGCAATGCCGACGCGCGGACGGTGCCGACGAGATTTCCCTCGTCGCGACTTCCGCTCATGATCAATCCGGCCGGTGCCATGTCGCGAATTCTCGCAATGACCGGCTCGTAGAGTGCTCTGGCCGCGCCACCGGAACGGCGGGCAATCACCAGGTGCAAACCGATGTCCTTGGAATGCGGAATGTATTCGAGCAACGGCGCCACCGGATTACCACTCGGTGTGGCCACCAGGTCGTAGTCGTCGATCAGTACATAAATCTCCGGCCCACTCCACCACGACCTTTCCCGCAATTGCTGCTGTGTTGTTTCGGCGTTCGGCATTCTGGCGGCGACGATCCGAGCCAAGTCGACCATCAACTCACCGAAGGTCGTCGACGACGCCGAGTACCCGCCGAGGTGATTCCCTTCGACCACTCCGAGTAGGGAATGCCGATAGTCACCGATAATCAGCTTGGCCTGCGCCGGTGTGTTCGACGCGATGATCCCTTCCGCTATTCCGCGCAGAAGAGATGTCTTGCCACACGCGGTGTCGCCGAATATCAAGAGGTGCGCGTGTTCCCGGAAGTCCATGTACACCGGGGCGAGGTCGGTCTCACCGAGCCCGATCGGCGCGGTGAGGCACCGACCGTCGGCCGCACTCGGTGAGGGCCACCGGGTCCCGACAGCTTCGAGAAGTTCTGCCCGCGAGTACGAATCCGGAAGCATCCGCACGGTGGGCGCCGGGCGCGAATTCGACATGGCTGCAATATGTTCGACCGTCGACGCCACAGAACCACCGGAATTCTCACTACCTGGCGAACCGCCGATTCGAGGTAGTCCGGTGAGAAGGTGAAGCCCGTCGCGCGTGATGCCACGACCCGGTCGACCTTCCGGCACCAGGCTGGCTTTCTGGCGACCCGCATCCGAATCTCCCGGATCACCCAATCGAAGTTCGATGCGAGTACCCAGTTGATCCTTGAGTGCCGGCCGGATCTCGGCCCACCTCGACGTCGTGACGATCACGTGCACACCGAAGGACAAACCTTGACCGGCGAGCATGTTGATCTGAGGCTCGAGTGATTCGAAATCCGAACGAACGCTGGGCCAACCATCGACGACGAGGAAGACGTCACCGTACGGGTCATCTCGGAGTCCCGCCGCCACACCTTCCCCGGCGGGATCAGCTGTTCGCAATCCTCGGAAATCGGCCATGGAGTCGATGCCGAGGTCACGAAACAGCCGCTCCCGTTTCGCGACCACACCGAGTACCTCGGCGACCGTGCGGCGGACGCGGTCGGAATCCAAGCGGTTTGCCACCGATCCGACGTGCGGCAGATCTTTCAATCCGAGGAGCGTTCCACCACCGAAGTCGAGGCAGTAGAACTGAATCTGTTCCGGCGTGTGCGTCATGCTCAGAGACAAGATCAACGTGCGCAAGGCCGTCGACTTTCCCGACTGCGGGCCGCCGACGATCGCGAGGTTGCCCGTTGATCCGTTCAGATCGGCGACGAGAAGATCGCGGCGCTGATCGAACGGCCTGTCGACTACGCCGAAGGGTGCGCTCAGATTTCCGCGAGGTTGATCACCGGCCGCCCACCGCGGCAACAACTGGTCAAGCGTCGGGGATGCCTCGAGCGGCGGTAGCCACACCTCGTGCGCGCGTGGACCGTGAGCGCGCATGCGGTCGACGAGGACCCCCATGAGAGTACGTGCATCGTCACCGATTTCACCCATGTCGATGACATCGGGCTCGACGGGAACGACAACAGCCTCTGGCCCGACCACGGGCGTCGCGGTAAACGGCAGCGGCGCGAGTTCGACGGGGGAATCTACCGAGAATCGAGTGGGTACTATCCGCTCGCCCTCGTACGGGCCTGACACGTATGCACCTTGGAAGCGAACGATCTCCGCAGAATCGGACTTCAGGTATCCCGCACCGGGTGTGCCCGGCAGGTGATAAGCATCGGGAACGCCGAGAACGGAACGAGACTCGTTCGCCGAGAACGTTTTCAAACCGACGCGATACGAAAGATGGCTGTCGAGACCCCGAAGCTTTCCTTCGTCGAGCCGCTGACTGGCCAGCAGCAGGTGAATATGAAGTGACCTGCCCAATCGCCCGATGGCCACGAACAATTCGGCAAATTCCGGCTGTTGACTGAGCAGTTCGGAAAACTCGTCGACAACGACGAAGAGTGCAGGCAACGGATCGAGTGCAGCGCCGGCCAGCCTCGCCTTCTCGTAATCGGACACGTTTGCGAAGTTTCCTGCCGCACGCAGCAGTTCTTGTCGACGATTCATTTCGCCGGCGAGCGCGTCCTTCATACGATCGACCATCGCCAATTCCTCGGCAAGGTTGGTGATGATCGCAGCAACGTGCGGCGCCTCCTCCAGGCCGAGAAAGGTTGCACCACCTTTGAAGTCGATCAGGACGAGGTTCAGTGCGTTGGGTGAGTGCGTCGCGATCAGGCCGAGTACCAAGGTTCGCAGGAACTCCGACTTACCAGAACCGGTGGCTCCGATACACAGCCCGTGCGGACCCATACCGTTCTCGGCCGACTCCTTCAGATCCAGTTCGACAGGGTTTCCATCTTGTCCGACACCGATCGGCACGCGGAGTCGGTCGCGCCCCTGACGTGGCAGCCAGCCATGCTCAGGATTGAACCTCGCAACATTTCCTATCCCCAACATCTGGCTCCAGGTCCGAAGGGATCGGTCGTCGTCAGTTGCGTCCACGCCGTTCTGCGATGCCGCACGGAACGGTGCGATGCGACGTCCGAACGACTGCGCCAGGCTCGTCGTCGCGGCGTCAGGCGTCGCAAAGTTCTCGACTCCTGCGCTGCTCACCGCGCCGATCTGATCGCTACCGACGACCAGTCGCAAACCACGCGCCGCCGCCAGCCGCGGGCAGAACCCGCACAGGTCGAGGACGGTCACCGAGTCGAGCCCGGATTCGGACAACAGGCCGGTGTCACCTTCGAGCAATCCACCGTCCACGACCAACACGAGATGCGGAACGCCCGCACTCGCTGGAGTGTTGCGAGCAAATCGAGCACGCATCGAAAGCGTTTCCCCGAGGGAACTTTCGAACTCGAGATACGAACCGAACACCATGCGTGAAGTGCCGGCGCCGTCCTGAGACTCCGGGTGTTGTACGTGTGGGAGCCACTTGACCCACTCCCACTCGGCTTCGGTATCGGGACCGCACACCACTGCAACTTGGACGGTGTCCGGACCGTGAAAAGTGCACAGCTGCATCAACATCGAGCGGACGAGCGCTCGAGCGGAATCCCTCTGCCCCTCAATGGACATCGCAGCAAATCCGCGAAGCGAGACGGCGGTCGGCAGGTCTTTTACAACCGAATGCGCACGGACGAATCGCCGAAGTGAGACAGCAGCGACGGGTTCGAGATCCTCGACCGGCCCCGTCTCCGGAGATACAAGCCTGGTGGCCAATCGCTGTGTACCCAGACCGACCCGAACGTGGCAGTAGTCCGAGTCGGTGATCTGACGTTCCCACATCCGCACAGTCCCGGCCAGTGTCCAAAGCTGCGACGGCTCGGGATTGCTCCACTCGAGAGCAGCACGCTGCGCACCAGACGTCGCAGCAACATCGCTGCGTATCTGATCCAGGTACCGCAGGTAGTCCTTGCGGTCCTCGTTCGCTTCGGACGCTCGTGCCCCACCGCTACGACCGCCCCCGGCGAGCATCCCGAGCATCGACACCATCATCATGACCGGAAACAGCAGAGACATCGGATTGCGCGCCATGCCGGAAGAGAACATCAGCGCCACCATGCCGATCATGGCAACCACCATGATCACCGGAAGTAGTTTGGTCAGTAGGTTTCCCGGCGTGACGCGAGGAATCTCCGGTGGGGCCTGAAGCGTCACCTCGCCGCCCGGTGTACGCGGCGATTCACGGCGCGCTCGACGCGCAAATCTGACAGTGCTCAATTCACCCACCCCCATCGGTGCTGCAGCTGTTGCCGCCACGCGCCTCGTCCGACTACCGCCGGCCCGCCCCCCAAGGCGTAGTCACGCAATTGCAAGAGAGTAGATCACAACACCGACACTCGGGTCGGTGCCACCTGTTGTCTGCGCTGTCGCCGACACAGGCGCACAGTTCATGTCGTATTGTTCGGGTGAACTGGGGTGACGTGACAGGGGAATCGCGTCATGGGAGGGGACAGATCTTGACCAGCACCACTGAAACCAGCGCTGCGCACACCGCAAACGGACGACGCGCGACCCATTCTGCCGAACTGTGCAGGTTGACGGTACTTTCAGCCCATTCGCAGGTGGATCTTGCGGTGCCGCTTCGTGTTCCACTCGCGGTGGTCATTCCGGGCATTGTGGACACAATTGTCAACCACAGCAATTTCAACGAGTTCGACCACAGCGCCGAACAATTCGAGCCCGTCGACTGGACTCTGTCGAAAGTCGGCAGGGCACCGCTGGCACCGACGCTGTCGCTGCACGAGCATGGAATCCGCGATGGGGAATTGCTCGTACTCGCGGCCGCGGACACCGCTGCCCCGCCCCCACTCTTCGACGACATCATGTACACCGTCGCGGCGACGGATGCAGACATCTACCGACGCTGGACTCCGATCACCGCGCGCATTGTCGGCTCGTCCGCCGCCCTCGTCGCTGCGCTCGTCGCGGCCCTCGCCCTGGTCCTCGGCGATACAGGTCTGATCGGCGCTGTCTGCGGTGGAGTGACGTCTTTGGTGCTCACCGTCGCCGCCGTCGTGGCAGCGCGGGTGTACGGAGACACTGCAAGCTCCATCACGCTCGGATGCACAGCGGTGCCACTGGCGTTCGTCTCCGGCGCCCTCTGCGTACCCGGCACTGTTCTTTCTGCTCATCTCCTTCTCGGTTCGGCATTCGCAGCCGCGGTGACTCTGATCTGCCTCCGCTTGTGCGGTGCCGGATTAGCCGTCTTCACCGCACTTCTCGTCGTCCTCCTTGCTGCGGTGGGCACCTTCGCCGTCGCGACGACGCTTCCCGAGGCGCGCACCGCAACCGTCAGCAGCGCGGTGATTGCCGCAGCATTGATCGTTCTCACGTTCACCGCTCGACTGTCGATGCTGTTCGCGCGATTACCGCTTCCCCCGGTTCCGACGCCGAGTAATCCCCTCGACGACGATCGCGACGGACTGCCCGAGCCCGAACTGCCCGGGCTGACCGAGTTGACTGAAAGGGCAGGGCGGGCTCGTAGCTACCTGACCGGACTGATCGTGGCCACGTCAGTGGTCGCGCTCACTGCCGCAGTCGCGCTCGCGTGGTCCTGGCCCGGTCAGGGAATCGTCTGGCCGAACCTTGCTCTCGCATTCGCGACGGCCGTCGTGCTGATGTTTCGCGGGCGCACCTACGCGGGCGCACATCAGGCGGTCCCACTCATCTCGGCAGGCATCTCGGTGGTTCTCGCTCTCCTGGGCGGCATGGCATGGACCCATCGCGACCATGCATTGGTCGTCTTCGCCATCACGATGACTGTTCTCCTCCTGTCACTGATTCTGGGAATCCTCGCCCCCCAGAACACATTCAGCCCCGTGATGCGACGCGCGGCCGAACTGTTGGACCTCGCTGCGATTGCAGCAATCGTTCCGCTGATCTGCTGGGTCAGTGGGCTCTTCGCGCTCATGCGCGGTCTCTGAGCGATCGGATCTCGATGGTGATTCGACGCGCGACGAACATCTGTGCCGCACTCGTGATCGTTGTCTTAACAGTCCTCGCCGGGGCGGGTGGCGCATCGAGTGCGGTTCCTTCCCCCATCGATCCTGCAATGCTGCCGGAGGACGGTCCACCCGCGCCTCCCCAACCCACCGAACAACGAACCCTGTGCGTCCCCGCCGTAGCGGGTGGTGACGGCGCGGATATTCCACGTTCTCAACAGGATCTCGGATTCGATTCGGTGTGGTCGATCACCCGAGGGGCGGGGCAGCGAATTGCTGTCATCGACACCGGCGTCAGCAGACATCCGCGGCTACCGGCCCTCGAAGGCGGCGGTGACTATGTCGGGACCTCCGACGGCACCGACGATTGTGACTCACACGGAACAGTCGTCGCCGGTCTCATCGCCGCCGAGCAGGTCGACGGTTCCGGATTTTCCGGAGCTGCGCCGGACGCACAGATCATCTCGATCAGGCAGTCCAGTGCCGCTTTCTCGGTGGCCGGCCAACGCGAAGACCCTGCCGTAGCCGAGAATTCGTCTGGCTACGGAAACGTCGACACCATGGCACTGGCCGTACGTCACGCTGCTGACTTGGGTGCAAGCGTTATCAACATCTCCGAGGTCGCTTGCAAGCCTGCCGGGGACGGGATCAACGACCAACGACTGGGCGCTGCAATCGAATACGCCACGATCGCGAAGAACGCCGTAGTCGTCGCTGCTGCAGGGAACGTCGGATCCGGAGGTTGCAAGAACCAGAATCCACCGCCGGATCCCCTCGATCCACAAGCCGATCCATGGAACTCGGTTACGACGATTGCCAGTCCTGCCTGGTACGACGACTATGTCCTCACCGTCGGGTCGGTCGACCCCAATGGCACCGCCAGCTCCTTCAGCCTCGGCGGTCCATGGGTCGACGTTGCGGCGCCCGGCACCGGAATCATCTCACTTCACCCGACGTCGCCTGGTCTGACCAACGGAGTCTACGGCTCCGACGGCGCCGTACAGTCGTTCAACGGGACCAGTTTCGCTGCGCCCTATGTCGCGGCAACCGCCGCGCTGGTCCGGTCGGTTCACCCGGAACTGACTGCACTTCAGGTCATGCAACGTATCGAAGCCACCGCCCACGCTCCGGCGCAGGGTTGGAATCCCTACGTCGGTCACGGCGTCATCGATCCACTCGCCGCGGTAACGGGCGAATTGGCACCGGGGGAACGCGTCAAGGTCAATCATCAGTCGGTAACGATCGATCCCCTACCCACGCCGCCGGCCCCCGACAACCGATCTCGCGACGCGGCACTCGTCGGAGCCGGAACGGTCGGCACCCTAGCCCTACTGACGCTGTTGGCGTCGATGCCCATTCGTCGAGTAATTCGTCGGAGACTTCCCGAACGACGGGACGTCGATCTCTGAACCGTCAACGGTGTTCAGTTCACTGGAGCGGCCGGCGTTGCATCGGGGGCGACTCCGTCGTGAGCTATCAGTGCATTGCTCTTCTCGAGCGCCGGACCTGATGCAAGTAGATCGAGTATCTGCCAAGGCGCGCGATCAGGCGTTCGCGTCAATCCGAGCGCGCGAGCGGAGGTTTCGTCCGGTACTCCGTATTTCACACCGGTATCCGCTACGTAGAACACTCCGTCGTGCCTGGTGCTGTTCGTCTCGATTCCGGTCGCTTGAACAAACCCACCGAAGCCCTGTTCGACGTGGACGCTGTCGAGATTGTCGCCCGATCCGTCCGCCTGCGCCAAGGCCACCAACTTGCCACCCTCCGGGATCGGAACCTGCAATCCTGCGACGAGTTTCAATGTTGCAGAACTACTTTCGCCGCCGTCGACTGCACGTGAGGGAGCCCATTCCAGACAGCCGACCGGTGCGCCATGATCATCGACGATCTCCGGAACCACCTGCGGCAAAGAGTCGACGGCCAGCTCCCTCACCGAGGGAATACGACTGATGGCATCAGGGGTGACGCTCGCGATCCCGGTGGCGCCCTGCGAATCCGAGAAGTAGATCAGTTGGGCGAGCGCCGCACCGACCTTCTGGATACCGTTCTCGAGCACCACGTAGTACTGCAGGTCCGCGCCCACCGAAACCTGAACGACGGAGCCGACAGTCTTGTTCTGCAGCGGGAACCGGGGCGCTGATCCCAGTTCGCGGATTCGCGGAGCCTCGATGCGCGGAACTTCGGGGATCGAATTGAGAAATCCGGCACTGATCGGTCGCGCCTGTGCTCCTTCCAGCCCCAAAGCCCGCATGATCGCCGGATTGTCCACATCGATTTCCGCTCGCTTCCCGTCGTATACGAGAAAGTGATCGGAACCCGACTTCACCAGGAATGCACGGTCCCTCGTCAGATATGTCGTGTTTTTACCGACATTGGACGAGCCGACCAGGACCGAAGTCGTCAACGATTTCCTCCCGTCGGATCCGACGGAATCGCATACCGTCCACAAGGCGTTGCTCGGGTCGGCTGATTCCGGCAGCGCGGACGGTGCGCCGGGAATGCCGACGAGCGCGCCCCTCGGTTTCGCCTCGACCTCAGACGCCTTGACAATTGCCGGTTTTCCTGGCGAACCCAGAATCAGTCGGGCGGAGGCCAAGTTCAGCACCGGGCGAAAAGTACCCTCCATGGCGACGAACATTGCGCCAGATTCCTTTGCAACAACGATTTCTGCATCGCCGATCTTGTCCTGTGGCCGAAACAGAGCAAGTACCGCGCAACCCGCCAATCCCAGTGCAGCGAGGACTATTCCGACGGTGAAGGCGCGGGACTGTGACCGCATCGGATCGTGAAGCATCCGCACGTCTCGTCTGACCAGCGCATGTTCCATCCGCCTGACCAAGAATCGGTACCCATTGACCTGCCAGCGCGTGGTAGGTGTTGCAGCCATCATTCCCCCCGTGCCTTACATCCCCTTGCGAAGACACAGTACAGTTTGGCTGGGGCGGAAATTTTCGGGTAGTTCGCAGGTCAGGTATCGGGGAGGAACCGTGGACCGATCGCGGTTGAAGCATTGGCCGTCGTCACACAGGATTTCGACGCACGAATTCGTCTCGGCACAGATTCTCGGAATCAGCGCAGGCGGAATCGCGATGGCCAGTGGGCTGGATTGGCTCTGGGCGCTGGCAATCGGTTGTGTGGTTGCCGGATCAATGCTCCTCCATGTGGGCGGTTGGTCGGTAATGTCCTGGATTGTCAAGTACTTTCGCTATTTGCGCCGCAAGGACGTCGACGTCAGCACGATCGTCAGTTTTCACACTCCCTCCGAACAGTCGATCGGGCTCCGAGTGGACGGATCTTCACTCGTCGCTGTCGTCGAGATCGCTCCCCCACGCGACTACCTGACCAGGATCGGGCGTCATTCATTCGACGCTTCCCACCTTCTGCCCACAGCAGCCCTGGTCAATTGTCTGTATCAGCACGACATCTCACTCACCGGCATCGACATTGTCAGTCATGGATACCGCGCCGCATCAGGAACGCCGGCCACCGAAGTCTACGAACGTCTCATCGGGCCACTACCAGCCACCGCCACCAGAAGTGTTTGGCTTGCACTACGTTTCGACGCTTTGGAGGGTCGTGCAGCAGTCGAACGCCGAGGCGGGGGCGAACAGGGCGCGGGCCGCGCGATCGCTGTTGCCGCCAATCGTGTCATCCGGGTGCTCGATTCGGCGGGATGCAAGGCGCGGATCCTGACCGCACCGGAGATCGCGTCGTCCACTGTCCAGGTCGCAAGAGGAGTCGCCAGCCACGAGGTCACCGAAACGTGGCGAAGTACCCCCTTGCCTGGTGTGTCCAACGTCGGATACGGAATCGAACCCCGTTTCATCACCACCTCGACCCTGACCCGAGTATGGGCAGTGGCAACGGTCGGGACGTCCGTGACAATTCGGTTGCGCCCCACGGGCGAACGCGGAGAGGCGAAGGTCAGTGCGACATGTCGCTTCACCACGCGCAATCCACCTGAGAACGCACCGCTGGCCGGTTTGGTCTCGCTACGTGGGCGCCAGCGCGACGGATTGCTGACCAACCTGCCAACCGCATTGGCCGCGCTGGACCGCATCACGCCGCACATTCGCATGGACGGGGGCACACTCGACTCACTCGCTCTACCTCTTGCCGGGTGTGGCCAGCTCATCGGCTCGGACCGAAACGGGCACGGTGTCGCGGCCAGAATTTCGGGGCCGGGCGTCAACACCGTTTTTGTCGCCGGCGAACTCTATCTGGCTCAGCAATTGATCTTTCGAGCCATCGCGACCGGCGCACTGGTACTCATCCACACCGATCGACCGGAAGCATGGACCGCGCTCACCGACTCCATGGGAGTGCCTGACCGACTCCGCGTGTCCGGGCAGGGTGGTGGGCTCGAGGGCGCTTTCAACACTGTCGTGTTCGACGGAGTCGAGGGGTTACCGCCGCGTGCCGGCGTGACCGCGATCTACGTGTACGGACATCCACGCCAATGGCCTCGGATCGACCCTGAAATCTCGATAGTCCAGCCATTCGCACTCGGTGACAAGATCACAGTCGAAACCGGCCGCACGCGCGTCGAACTGACTCTGGTAACCATTGCTTCCGAGACCTCGTTCATCGGCCGTCCTCGAGCCGGCGACGCTCACCAGATGGCGTGATCGCGCATGTCCAAGATCAGCCAGGATAGGGATCACTCGCACGCTGCATCCGCAATCCACTCCCCCACCAATGCAATTCACGAATCATCTTCTCGCTGGCATCGATCGCGATCGAATCGACGCCGTACGGCTCGTGTCCGAATTGCTTGCGTACCCGGTGAATGGTCACGCTTTGACGCACCGAGACCATGTGCAGCTCCGCCACTACCTGCCTCAGCTGTTCGACGGCCCGAACACCACCTGAAATCCCGCCGTAGGACACGAATCCGATCGGCTTGGCACGCCACTCGTGTTTCACGGAATCGAATGCGGTCTTGAGGGCAGCCGGGTACCCGTGGTTGTATTCGGAGGTCACAGCAACAACAGCGTCGGCTCGTCCGATTCGCTGGCGGAAAACCTCCGTGGCAGGTGAATCCGAGAAATCCTGGGGCAACGACAGCTCTCTGAGGTCGATCACCGATACGTTCCACGACGGGTTCGCCGTTGCGCGCTCGACAAACCAATCCGCCACTGCTCGTCCTATTCGCCCCTCGCGGACCGAACCTACGATGACTTCGACCTTCAAAGGTGCCATGAACGTCGATGCTAGCGACTCGTCACGCAGTGATCCCGTCCGTGATGAGTGCGGCCAGTTCCCGATACGCGCTGGCATCGTCCAAACCAGTTGCCCGATAGACCGCGCGTTGCTGGATCCGAACCATTGTCGCTGCGGCCGCATCAGCGACAAATGACGCGTGTACCCGCCGGAATGCGCCCGAATCCACTCCCTCGACGATGAGCGCTCGCACACGATCCGCGGCGATCGACGTGTTCTTCTCGTAAACCTGACTCGCCGACACCGATTCAGCCAGGTCTTCCATGAATTGACGGGACGCCGCGGTCAGTTGATCACCGACTGCTTCGAGATACACCGCGACTCGACGAGTCGGTGCCGCTTCGGCAGCGACGGCACTCTCCACCGCATCGGTCGCCGCACGGAAGAAGTGCACCGTCACAGCCCGCACCAGATCCGCTTTGCCGGCCGCCACGGTGTACAAGGTGCTCTTGGAGCAGTGCAGACGAGCTGAGATCTCGTCGAGCGTGAGGTGGGCGAAACCCTCGCTCAAGAACAGTTCGACCAATTGATCGAACAACTCTGCCCTGCGCGCAGTCGTCTTGTGAACCAGCCTTGCCATACGCAAGACAGTACTGCAGTATCGTTCCCAGTACTACTACCTAGCTAGGAGCCGACCGTGCCCGTCGAACGCCTGATGCCCAGCCAAGAAGCTCGCGATCTCATCGAACTGACGCGTGATGTCGCGGACAAGGTACTCGCGCCCAAGGTCAACGAATACGAGAAGGCCGAGAAGTATCCCGAAGGCGTGTTCCCCGCACTCGGACAGGCAGGCCTGCTGAGCCTTCCGTATCCCGAGGAATTCGGTGGCGGCGATCAGCCGTACGAGGTGTACCTCCAAGTCCTCGAAGAGATCGCCTCGCGCTGGGCAGCGGTTGCAGTGGCGGTGAGCGTGCACAGCCTCTCGTGCTTCCCACTGTTCACCTTCGGCACCGACGAACAAAAGGCCCGCTGGCTGCCGGACATGCTGGGCGGCAACACCATCGGCGCATACAGCCTTTCCGAAGCGCAGGCCGGATCCGACGCCGCCGCATTGTCGTGCAAGGCGACGGCCACCGACGGTGGCTACCGCATCAACGGCTCGAAGGCCTGGATCACCAACGGCGGCAAGGCAGACTTCTACAACCTCTTCGCCCGCACCAGTGACGACGGCTCTCGCGGCATCTCCTGCCTCCTGGTGGACAAGGACACCGAAGGCCTCAGCTTCGGCAAGCCCGAGGAGAAGATGGGACTGCGCGCGGTCCCCACTGCATCCGCGAATTACGACGACGCCTTCGTCCCTGACGAGCGGTTGATCGGTCAGCGCGGCCAGGGATTGCCGATCGCCTTCAGCGCGCTCGACTCCGGCCGACTCGGAATCGCTGCTGTTGCCGTCGGAATCGCTCAGGGCGCACTCGACGACGCGGTCGCCTACGCGAAGGAGCGCAAGGCATTCGGCAAGCGGATCATCGATCACCAGGGACTCGGATTCGTGCTCGCGGACATGGCGGCCGCAGTTGACTCCGCTCGTGCCACTTACCTCGATGCAGCCCGCCGCCGCGACGCCGGAGTTCCGTACTCGCGCAACGCCAGCGTCGCCAAACTCGTTGCCACCGACGCAGCAATGAAGGTCACCACCGACGCCGTTCAAGTGTTCGGCGGGTACGGCTACACCCAGGACTTCCCCGTCGAGCGCTACATGCGCGAGGCCAAGATCACGCAGATCTTCGAGGGCACCAATCAGATTCAGCGTCTGGTCATCGCGCGCCAATTGGCGGGATAGTCGTCTACATGAAATGCCCTCCCACGCAGAGTGGGAGGGCATTTTGTATCGAGGCGGTCAGTCGCCGCAGCACCCGCCCGAAGACGGAATCTCGCGGGTTTCACGGGTAATCGCGTTGCGGGCAGCCAGTTCCGAGTAGTCGGGGTAGTCCACGCGAACCAACGAAAGTCCGTGCGCCGGCGCAACGAGGATCGAACTCGACCGCGACGTTTCGTCGAGCAAACCTGCCACCCAGTCGGCGGTGCGGCGTCCCTCACCGACCGAGAGGACTGCCCCGACAAGACTCCGGACCATCGACCAGCAGAACGCATCGGCATTCACGTACGCCGTGAACACCGTGCCCTCCTGCGCCCAGTCGAAGCGTTGCAGCTCCCGCACCGTCGTAGCGCCTTCTCGACGCTTGCAGAATGCCGCGAAGTTGTGCAGGCCCAGAAGCCGATTCGACGCTTCTTGCATCGCTGTGAGATCGAGTGGTTTGGGGTACGACACCGTATCGCGCGCGCGTAGGGGTTCCACTCCGAATGCCGCGTTGGTCACCCGGTACTCGTAGTAGCGTCGCATCGCCGAGAAGCGCGCATCGAAGTCACCCGGAACCACCGAGATCTGTTTGACCCGAACGTCCTTGGGCAGGAAGCGTGCAAGTCTGCGCACGAGTCGCGACGGATCGTCGGGGAGCAACTCGCTCGGGACGTCGACGTGCGCTACCTGCCCCGTGGCGTGAACGCCGGCGTCCGTGCGACCGGCAACAGTCAGCTGAACCGGTTGCCGTAGTACCGTTCCCAACTTGTCTTCGATCTCACCGCACACGGTGCGCAGATCGGTTTGACGGGCCCAGCCCGAGAAGTCGGTGCCGTCGTAGGAGATGTCCAGCCGCAATCGAACGAGCCCGCCGTCCCCGATGGGGGCGGCGGGCTCGTTCGATTCAGCGTGTGCCGAAACCAAGGGGGACTAGTCCTTCTTGGCCTCTTCGGCCTCGGGAGCGTCGGCCGCAGTTGCGGTCTCGTCCTCGATGGCCTCGACGACTGCGTCAGCGTTCTCGACCTCAGCCTCGGTCGCGTCGGCCTCTACGGCCTCGACGACGTTCTCTGCG
Source organism: Rhodococcus sp. WS1 (assembly GCF_003797745.1). Taxonomy (NCBI): domain Bacteria; kingdom Bacillati; phylum Actinomycetota; class Actinomycetes; order Mycobacteriales; family Nocardiaceae; genus Rhodococcus; species Rhodococcus sp. WS1. The sequence continues at coordinate 1,319,576 of NZ_RKLZ01000001.1, forward strand.
GCGGGAGCTTCCTGCGAGGACTTGACGCGACGAGCGCGGTCAGCCTCGGAGGTGACGGTCTTTTCCTTGACGAGCTCGATGATTGCCATCGGAGCGTTGTCGCCCTTGCGGGGGATCGTCTTGATGATGCGGGTGTATCCACCGTTACGGTCCGCGTAGAACGGGCCGATCTCGGCGAACAGGGTGTGAACGACATCCTTGTTGCGGATGACCTTCAGCACCTCACGACGGTGAGCCAGCGTGCCGGCCTTCGCGTGCGTGACGAGCTTCTCGGCGTAGGGGCGCAGTGCCTTGGCCTTGGACTCGGTGGTGGTGATGCGACCGTGCTCGAAGAGCGCGGTAGCCAGATTGGCGAAAATCGCCTTCTGGTGGGAAGCCGACCCGCCGAAGCGGGCACCCTTCTTGGGCTTGGGCATGATGATCTCCTAGTAAAGGACCTGAGCTGCTACAGCTGTTCGGTCTCGGCGTAGTCCTCGGTACCTTCGGCATCGCCGAAGGAACCGGCATCAGTGTCACTCCACGTTCCGGTGGCGGCGTCGTAGCCGGCAACGGTGGTGGGATCGAAGGATGCGGGGCTGTCCTTGAGGGACAGGCCGAGCGAATGCAGCTTGACCTTGACCTCGTCGATGGACTTCTGTCCGAAGTTGCGGATGTCGAGCAGATCGGACTCGGTACGGCCGACAAGCTCACCGACGGTGTGAACACCTTCGCGCTTGAGGCAGTTGTAGGAGCGGACCGTGAGGTCCAGATCCTCGATGGGGAGTCCGAAGGAAGCGATGTGATCGGCCTCGGCGGGCGAGGGTCCGATCTCGATTCCTTCTGCTTCGACGTTCAGCTCACGGGCCAGGCCGAAGAGCTCAACCAGGGTCTTGCCCGCCGAAGCGAGCGCGTCCCGTGCGGTGATGGAGTTCTTCGTTTCCACGTCGAGAACGAGCCGATCGAAGTCGGTGCGCTGTTCGACGCGAGTGGCCTCCACCTTGTAGGTGACCTTGAGCACCGGCGAGTAGATCGAGTCGACCGGGATACGGCCGATCTCTGCGCCGGACGCCTTGTTCTGGACGGCGGGGACGTAGCCACGACCGCGCTCGACAACGAGCTCGATCTCCAGCTTTCCCTTGTCGTTCAGGGTGGCGATGTGCAGATCAGGGTTGTTCACGGTGACGCCTGCCGGGGGCACGATGTCGCCTGCAGTAACAGCGCCGGGGCCCTGCTTGCGGACGTACATGGTGACCGGCTCGTCCTCTTCGGAGTTCACGACGAGGCCCTTGAGGTTCAGGATGATGTCGGTGACATCTTCCTTCACTCCCGGGACGGTGGTGAACTCGTGGAGAACGCCGTCGATACGGATGCTGGTGACAGCAGCGCCGGGGATCGACGAGAGCAGCGTGCGGCGCAGCGAATTGCCGAGCGTGTACCCGAAACCTGGCTCCAGGGGCTCGATGACGAACTTCGAGCGGTTATCAGCGATGACCTCTTCGGTCAGCGTGGGTCGCTGAGAAATGAGCATTGGTATTTCCTCCTGTACGGACGTCCACTATTTGACGCCCACGATGGGAAAGGGCCTGCGGCCCTGTGAGTGGTTGAGGAGTCCGGAGACTCCTCAACCACTCACGGGGTGCGAAGCGCCTTACTTCGAGTAGTACTCGACGATGAGCTGTTCCTGCAGAGCGATGTCGATCTGCGCGCGCTCGGGAAGCTGGTGAACCAGGATCCGCAGACGCGAGCCGACAACCTGCAGCCACCCGGGAACCGGGCGATCGCCGACGGTCTCACGCGCAACCTGGAACGGAAGCGTGGAGAGCGACTTCTCCTTGACATCGATGATGTCGTACTGCGAGACGCGGTAGCTCGGGATGTCGACCTTCTTGTTGTTCACGAGAAGGTGACCGTGCGTGACCAGCTGACGTGCCTGACGGCGCGTGCGAGCGAGGCCTGCGCGGTACACGACGTTGTCGAGACGCGACTCGAGGATGCGAAGCAGGTTCTCGCCGGTCTTGCCGGGGCGGTTGTTCGCCTCCTTGTAGTACAGGCGGAACTGCTTCTCCATGACGCCGTAGGTGAAGCGAGCCTTCTGCTTCTCCTGCAGCTGGAGCAGGTACTCGCTCTCCTTGATACGCGCGCGGCCGTGCTGTCCGGGCGGGTACGGGCGACGCTCGAATGCCTGGTCGCCTCCAACGAGGTCGACGCGCAGACGACGCGACTTGCGGGTGATGGGTCCGGTATAACGTGCCATTTTCTTCTACCTATCCTTCCCGCTATACCCGACGCCGCTTGGGCGGACGGCAGCCGTTGTGCGGCTGGGGGGTTACATCGGAAATGGTGCCGACCTCGAGGCCAGCAGCCTGGAGGGAACGGATTGCGGTCTCGCGACCGGATCCCGGTCCCTTGACGAAGACGTCAACCTTCTTGACACCGTGCTCCTGCGCCTTACGGGCAGCGCTCTCAGCAGCAAGCTGAGCGGCGAAGGGAGTCGACTTACGCGAACCCTTGAAGCCGACGTGTCCCGAAGACGCCCAGGAAATGACATTTCCGGCGGGGTCCGTGATGGACACGATGGTGTTGTTGAAGGTGCTCTTGATGTGAGCGGCGCCGTGCGGGATGTTCTTCTTATCCCTGCGACGCGTCTTCTGGGTCTTCTTCGGACCGGTGCTACGTGACTTCGGGGGCATTACTTCGCCTTCTTCTTGCCGGCAATGGTGCGCTTCGGACCCTTACGGGTACGGGCGTTGGTCTTGGTGCGCTGACCACGCACGGGCAGACCACGACGGTGGCGCAGGCCCTGGTAGCAGCCGATCTCGATCTTGCGACGGATGTCGGCCTGAACCTCGCGGCGAAGGTCACCCTCGACCTTGAGCGACTCCTCGATGTACTCGCGGAGCTTTGCCAGGTCCTCGTCCGAGAGGTCCTTGCTCCGGAGATCCGGGCTGACGCCGGTGGCGTCAAGGATTTCCTTGGAGCGGGTACGGCCGATGCCGTAGATGTATGTCAGTGCGATCTCCATACGCTTTTCGCGAGGAAGATCAACACCAGAGAGACGTGCCATGGTGGCATTTCCTTATCGGTGTGCGGAGGTCTGCTCCCAGCCCTTCCCCTGTGCCTCTTGCCGAGTACCGACGCCCGAAGGCGCAGATGATCTCATCAACTAACTCAGTGGGGCCCCGGCCTCCGTGCCGGGGGTGAACCATTGTCCGACCTTGGCGATCGGTGAACGATCGCGTGGGGTCTCGTCAACAATGGCTGGTACTGGGAGGTCTTCTTTGCTTGTTGCCAAGCAGATCTTCGAAAAGCTAGATCTAGCCCTGACGCTGCTTGTGACGCAGGTTCTCGCAGATCACCATGACTCGACCGTTACGGCGAATCACTTTGCACTTCTCGCAGATCTTCTTGACGCTCGGCTGAACCTTCACGTCTTCTGATCTCCTGTTTTGTCGCAGCCCGCCGCGATGAACCGCGGCAGACATACTTCTCCCTGACCCAGGTCAGGTCCGGGAAGTTCGTTACTTGTAGCGGTAAACGATGCGTCCGCGCGACAAATCGTAGGGCGAGAGCTCCACGACAACGCGATCTTCCGGGAGGATGCGAATGTAGTGCTGACGCATCTTTCCGCTGATGTGGGCGAGGACCTTGTGGCCATTCTCGAGCTCAATGCGGAACATCGCATTGGGCAGCGGCTCGACTACTCGTCCTTCGACCTCGATGGCCCCGTCTTTCTTAGCCATATCCTCCGCGATCCGTTTGGTTTGGCATGCTTCGTGCATCGGCTTCCGTTACATTGGCACGCAATGGAAAGATCGTCGGCACTTCGGGGGCCCGATCCCGGAGCGATCCGGGCTTAGGCACACGAACTATCGACGCGCATAGCGCACCGCCTAGCCATGTTACGCGATGTAAACGACCAGGCCAAATGCGCCTCCGGTCAGGGTGACGACGCACACCGCTCCCCCATCGAAAAAGTCCCAGCCTCGACATGAGGCTGGGACTTCTCGAACGTGAATCATGCTCGCTGCCAACACTTGTCAGCGACGGCGTCAACTACTCCGGCCGGAGTGTCAGAATCCGCGGACCGTCCTCGGTCACAGCGACAGTGTGTTCCCAGTGCGCCGCCCGGGACCCGTCGGTCGTCACAACGGTCCAGTCATCGTCGAGAATCACCGTGTCGGTGGTGCCGAGCGTGAGCATCGGCTCGATCGCGAGGCACGATCCGACAACCAATTCAGGACCCTTACCCGGGGCACCTTCATTGGCGAGGAACGGATCCATGTGCATTTCCCGACCGATTCCGTGTCCACCGTATCCGTCGACGATGCCGTAGGAACGACCGTGCAACTTCTCGGCGGCATGAGTACCGACCTCGATCGCGTGCGAAACATCCGTCAGACGGTTACCGGCGATCATCGCCGCGATCCCGGCTTCCATCGAAAGCCGAGTAGCTTCGCTGAGTTCCTGATCGGCGACGCTGATCTCACCGACTCCGAACGTCCAGGCAGAGTCACCGTGCCAACCGTCGAGGATCGCGCCACAGTCGATGGAAACGAGGTCGCCTTCAGCCAGGATGTCCTGAGCTGAAGGGATCCCGTGAACGACGCGATCGTTGACCGAAGAGCAGATCGAACCGGTGAAGCCGTGGTACCCGAGGAACGAGGGCACGGCGCCGGCGTCACGAATGACCGATTCTGCGACCGCGTTCAATTCCAAAGTGCTGACACCGGGCTTTGCCGCAGCGCGCACCGCCACCAGCGCCGAACCCACGATCGCACCGGCAGCAGCCATCGCGTCGAGTTCGCCCGCGGAGCGGAACGGAACAACCTTGCGTTTACGCCCGAAGACCATTACTTACCCAACGCTGCCAGTGCGCGTGCGTTGACCTCTTCGACCTCGCCGATCGCGTCGACGGAGACGATGCTGTCCTTGTAGTAATCGAACAGCGGTGACGTCTCGTCGCGGTAGACCCGGAGTCGGTTGCGAATGACGTCCTCGGTGTCGTCTGCACGACCGCGGGCGAGCATGCGCTCGACCACGATGTCCTCGTCGACAACAAAAGAGAGGACACCGTCGAGCTTGGTGTCAAGATCCTTCAAGATTCCCTCGAGTGCCTGAGCCTGTTCGACCGAGCGCGGAAATCCGTCGAGAAGGAAACCGTTTGCTGCGTCCGGTTCTGCGACGCGAGCCTTCACCATGTCGTTGGTGATCGAACTCGGTACGAGTTCGCCGGCGTCGATGTACTTCTTTGCTTCCACACCGAGAGCGGTGGCCTGACCGATGTTCGCGCGGAAGAGATCACCCGTCGAGATATGGGGAACGCCGAACTTCTCGGACAAGATAGCGGCCTGGGTGCCCTTGCCGGCACCGGGAGGACCAAGGAGGACAAGTCTCACTTGAGGAACCCTTCATAGTTACGCTGCATTAGCTGACTCTCGATCTGCTTCACGGTGTCCAGGCCGACGCTGACCATGATCAGCACCGCGGTGCCACCGAACGGCAGGTTCTGCGCGCCGCCGCCATTCCCGATGTCGAGGAACAGGTTGGGCAGAACAGCAATGGTGCCGAGGTAAATCGCACCCGGAAGGGTGATGCGACTCAGCACGTAGTTGAGGTAGTCCGCGGTCGGCTGACCTGGTCGGATACCGGGGATGAAGCCGCCGAACTTCTTCATCTCGTCGGCGCGCTCTTCGGGATTGAAGGTGATGGCGACGTAGAAATACGTGAAGAAGACGATCAGGCCGAAGTAGATCGCGATGTACACCGGGTTGGCCGGGTTCACCAGGTAGGTGTTGATGAGGCGCTGCCACCAACTGGGGTCGACTGCTGTGCTGGCCGAAGTCAGCTGTGCGATCAAGTTCGGGAGGTACAGCAGTGAAGACGCGAAGATCACCGGGATGACGCCGGCCTGGTTCACCTTCAGAGGCAGGTACGTCGAGGATCCGCCGTACATCTTGCGTCCGACCATCCGCTTTGCGTACTGAACCGGGATCCGGCGCTGACCCTGCTCGACGAAGACGACACCGGCGATGATCAACAGCGCTGCGAGGCAGACGAAGGCGAAGACCAGTGGACCGCGGCTGTCGAGAATCGACTTGCCCTCGCTCGGGATACGCGATGCGATACCGGCGAAGATGAGGAGCGACATACCGTTACCCACGCCACGTTCGGTGATGACCTCGCCGAACCACATGACCATGGCAGCACCGGCAGTCATGACCAGCACGATGATGGCAAGACCGAAGATCGACTTGTCGGCGATGATGTCGTCACAGCCCTGGAGCAACTGTCCGCGTGCCGCAAGAGCGACGATGCCGGTCGACTGCAGGATTGCCAGAGCGATGGACAGGTAACGCGTGTATTGCGTCATCTTGGCCTGACCGGACTGGCCTTCTTTTCGAAGTTCCTCGAACTTCGGGATCACCACGGTCAGCAGCTGCACGATGATGCTTGCCGTGATGTACGGCATGATGCCGATCGCAAAGATCGACATCTGCAGCAGGGCGCCACCGGAGAACAGGTTGATCAGCGAGTAGATACCTGCTGAGTCACCGGAGTTGGCGATATCGATGCACTGACGCACGCGGCCGTAGTCGACACCTGGGGACGGAATGAGAGCGCCGACCCGATACAGAGCCACCAAGCCGAGGGTGAAGAGGATCTTCCGCCTCAGGTCTGGGGTCCTGAGGGCCGAGACGAAGGCGGAAAGCAAAGATCCTCCTGGCACGACGGTAGGGAGACAGATCGTTTGACCTGTCGAACTTTTGAACTCTAACAGTGAGCATTTGGGAACTAAGCGGGCAGACCACGAAAACCGGGTAAGCCGAAGATACATTTGCCACTCGGTGACCAGAATACTGGCCCATCCGAGGCATGCACGACCAATCTGTGACAAGACCTGGTAGACGCCGATGGCCGCAGCGCAGCAAACGCTGCGCTGCGGCCATCGGACTAGCTACGCGTGATTACTCACAGCTCGGTGGCGGAACCACCGGCAGCAGCAATCTTTTCCTTGGCGGAACCGGTGAACTTGTCGACGGTCACCTGAACGGCAACTGTCAGTTCGCCGTCGCCCAGAACCTTGACGAGCTGGTTCTTGCGGACTGCGCCCTTGGCAACGAGATCCTCGACCGTGATTGCTCCACCTTCGGGGAACAGACGGGCGATGTCGCCGACATTGACGACCTGGTACTCGGTGCGGAACGGGTTCGTGAAGCCCTTGAGCTTGGGCAGACGCATGTGAAGCGGCATCTGTCCACCCTCGAAGCCCACGCGCACGGTGTTACGTGCCTTGGTGCCCTTGGTACCGCGACCTGCGGTCTTACCACGCTTGCCGCCCTCACCGCGTCCAACACGAATCTTGTTGGACTTGGATCCCGGAGCGGGGCGCAGGTGGTGCAGTTTGATGGTCATGGTTAGACCTCCTCAACTGTTACGAGGTGGCGCACCACGTTGATCAGACCGCGGTTCTGTGCGTTGTCCTCACGAACAACGGTCTGACGGATGCCCTTGAGACCGAGCGTGCGCAGAGAATCCTTCTGGTTCTGCTTGGTCCCGATGATGCTCTTGATCTGAGTGACCTTGAGATCTGCCATTACTTCACACTCCCAGCAGCCTGTGCGCGAGCGCGAAGCATGCCGGCGGGTGCAACCTCTTCGAGGGTGAGGCCGCGGCGAGCCGCAACTTCCTCGGGACGCTGCAGACCCTTGAGCGCAGCAACGGTCGCATGCACGACGTTGATGGCGTTGTCGCTACCGAGCGACTTCGACAGGATGTCCGCGATACCAGCGCACTCCAGCACGGCGCGCACAGCGCCACCGGCGATAACACCGGTACCGGGGCTTGCCGGGCGAAGCATGACGATGCCGGCAGCAGCCTCACCCTGAACGGGGTGAGTGATGGTGTTGGCGATCATCGGGACGCGGAAGAAGCTCTTGCGAGCCTCCTCGACACCCTTCTGGATGGCCGCGGGAACTTCCTTGGCCTTTCCGTAGCCGACGCCGACCAGTCCGTTGCCGTCTCCGACGATCACCAGAGCGGTGAAGCTGAAGCGACGACCACCCTTGACGACCTTGGAAACGCGGTTGATCGTGACAACGCGCTCGATGAACTGTGACTTCTCCGCAGCGTTTCCGCCACGGCCACCGTCGCGACGGTCACGGCCGCCACCACGGTTGTCCCCACGAGCGTTGCTGTTGTCACCGCTGTTGGGGCCATTCTGTCCGGCGGGTCCGCTTCCGCCGTCACGCCTTTGACGTCCCGGCATCAGGCTGTCCTTCCGTTGAAAATGTTGGTCATCAGAACTTCAACCCGCCTTCGCGAGCCGCGTCTGCCAGGGCCGCGATGCGACCGTGGTAGCCGTGTCCGCCGTGGTCGAAGACAACTGCTTCCACGCCGGCAGCCTTGGCGCGCTCGGCGATCAGCTGACCGACCTTCGCGCTCGCAGCCTTCTTGTCGCCTTCTGCCACGCGCACGTCTGCTTCGATGGTCGACGCGGAGGCCAGGGTGTGGCCGGCCAGGTCGTCCACGAGCTGGACGTGGATGTGGCGCGAGGACCGGTTGACGACCAAGCGGGGACGCTCGGGCGTGCCGGAGACCTTCTTGCGGAGACGGAAGTGACGACGCGTCTTCGAGAGACGACGCTTGGTGGACGCATCCTTGCCCAGCGGAATCCGCTTGGCTTTCTGGTTTGCAGTCTGGCTCATATCACTTACCCGTCTTTCCGACCTTGCGGCGGATCTGCTCACCCTCGTAACGCACGCCCTTACCCTTGTACGGGTCCGGACGACGGAGACGACGGATGTTGGCCGAGATCTGCCCGACCTTCTGCTTGTCGATGCCGGACACCGAGAACCGGGTGGGCGACTCGACGACGAAGGTGATGCCTTCAGGAGCCTCGATCGGCACCGGGTGGCTGAAGCCGAGCGCGAACTCGAGGTCCTTGCCCTTCAGTGCCACACGGTAACCAACACCGTGGATCTCCATCTTCTTCGTGTAACCCTCGGTGACACCGGTGATGATGTTCGCAACCAGGGTCCGCGACAGACCGTGCAGCGCGCGGCTACGACGCTCGTCGTCGGGGCGCGTGACGCTCAGCGAGCCGTCCTCTGCCTTTTCGATTGCGATGGGCTCGGAGATGGTCAGCGCGAGGGTGCCCTTGGGACCCTTGACGGTGACATCCTGGCCGCTGATCGTGACGTCAACGCCCGCGGGGACGGTGACCGGAATCTTTCCAATACGCGACATTGTGGTGGCCTCCCTTACCAGACGTAGGCGAGGACTTCCCCGCCTACTCCTTGATTGGCCGCCTGGCGATCGGTGAGCAGACCGGACGACGTGGAGATGATGGCCACGCCGAGGCCTCCGAGGACCTTGGGCAGGTTGGTGGACTTCGCGTAAACCCGGAGACCGGGCTTGGAAACGCGACGCACGCCGGCGAGGCTACGCTCGCGGCTGGGACCGTACTTCAGATCGACGATGAGGGTCTTGCCGACCTCTGCGTCTTCGGTACGGAAATCGGAGATGTAGCCCTCGCGCTTGAGGATCTCGGCGATGTTCGCCTTGATCTTCGAGTGGGGAAGCTTCACCTCATCGTGGTACGCCGTGTTGGCGTTGCGCAGACGCGTCAAGAAGTCTGCGATGGGGTCAGTCATGGTCATAGGTCGACCTCGACACCTTTCTCGCTGTGGTTCCCATGCAACACCGGACGAATCCGATCGTGGGCCTCCAGCAATTCGGCTGGGCCGTCCGACTTGTGTCAGACGGCGTAAGTTACCGCACCGAGCTGAACGCATGCGTCAGCCACGGCAACCGCTCTAGTGTAGGGAACTTTGGCGCAGGTGTCCACCGGGATGCCACGTCGGCTCCCCCACCGCCACCCGAAGGTCGCTGATCGGGAAGGTATCGACGCACCCCGAAATCTGAACTGCTCGTTCGGCACCGAAGAACGACATCGACGAACGATGATCGCTTTCAACCAGAGTCGCAGCGCGACAGTTCTTTTCAGGATCGGCGCGATACACAACTCAATGGAAACCACGAATGGACGTGGGTTCCATAGGAACCCACGTCCATTCACATGCGTGGTGTGACGAAGCCCGAGGGCCTCAGATCACCAAGAGCTCTTGCGAACTCCGGGAAGCTCGCCGGCGTGAGCCATCTCGCGAACGCAGATACGGCACAAGCCGAACTTGCGGAACACCGAGTGCGGGCGACCGCACCGCTGGCAGCGGGTGTAGGCGCGAACCGCGAACTTGGGCTTCTTGTTGGCCTTGTTGACCAATGCCTTCTTAGCCATGCGCTCAGTTCTCCTTGAACGGGAAGCCGAGGTGCTTGAGCAGTGCACGGCCTTCTTCGTTGTTGGTTGCGGTGGTCACGACGGTGATGTCCATACCGCGGGGGCGATCGATCTTGTCCACGTCGATCTCGTGGAACATCGACTGCTCGTTGAGGCCGAACGTGTAGTTGCCGTTGCCGTCGAACTGGTTGCCCGAGAGACCGCGGAAGTCGCGGATACGGGGCAGAGCGACAGACACGAGGCGGTCCAGGAACTCCCACATGCGGTCACCACGGAGGGTGACGCGTGCGCCGATGGGCATACCTTCGCGGAGCTTGAACTGCGCGATGGACTTACGTGCCTTGCGGATCTCGGGCTTCTGGCCCGTGATCAGCGACAGGTCATGGACAGCGCCGTTGATCAGCTTGGCGTCACGGGCAGCGTCGCCGACGCCCATGTTGACGACAACCTTGACGACGCCGGGGATCTGCATGACGTTCGAGTAGTCGAACTCGCTGTTGAGCGCGTCCTTGATCTCAGCGCGGTAGCGTGCCTTGAGGCGCGGCTGGACCTTGTTTTCGGTGGAGGTCATGTCAGATGTCCTTCCCGTTCTTCCGGGAAATCCGAACGCGCTTGCCGGACTCTTCGTCGGTGCGGTAGCCCACGCGGGTGGGGTTTCCGTCCGAGTCGACGACTGCAACGTTGGAAACGTGGATCGGGGCTTCCTGCGTGACGATGCCGCCGGAGGATGCTCCGCGCTCGTTCGCGGAAACCGCGGTGTGCTTCTTGATTCGGTTCACGCCTTCGACGAGGACCTTGTCGGTCGCGGGGTAGGCCTGAATGACCTTGCCCTTCGCGCCCTTGTCCTTGCCGGCGATGACCAGAACGGTGTCACCCTTGTGCACCTTCATCACAGCACCTCCGGGGCAAGCGAAACGATCTTCATGAACTTCTTCTCGCGCAGCTCACGGCCGACGGGTCCGAAGATGCGGGTTCCACGGGGATCACTGTCAGCCTTGATGAGCACTGCAGCGTTCTCGTCGAACTTGATGTAGGAACCGTCCGGACGACGGCGCTCCTTGGTCGTGCGAACGATGACGGCCTTGACGACCTCACCCTTCTTGATGTTTCCACCGGGGATTGCGTCCTTGACGGTGGCGACGATGACGTCACCGATCCCGGCGTAGCGACGTGACGAACCGCCGAGAACGCGGATGCAAAGGATTTCCTTGGCACCCGTGTTATCAGCGACGCGAACTCGCGACTCCTGCTGAATCACTTGATCTCCCTAGACCTGGAATTTCGTGCGCAACGGATTACCGACCCGGTGCGCGCGGTCATTGTTGCCACCTGCGTCGTGTCTGAGCTGCAGTCCCACCGACTGACGTCGGGAGACGATCACTGCAAGCACCGTTCGAGCTGCGCACGTGAAGACACACCTCTGCCACAGGCAACCGTTCTATTGTAGGGAAGGGTTCACCGAATACCAAATCAGCCGTACTCGACGCAACTCGAACCCTTCGCCCGGAAAGCCCCGAAAGCCCCCGGAAAGCTCCCGGAAAGCCGAATGGCCCACTCCCCCAAGGGGAAGCGGGCCATTCGGTGATACTCGATCAGCTCGAGGATTCGATCAGGCTTACTTGGCCTTTTCGAGGACCTCGACCAGACGCCAGTGCTTCGTCGCGGACAGCGGACGGGTTTCCATCAGCTGAACGCGGTCGCCGACGCCGGCAACGCCGTTCTCGTCGTGCGCCTTCACCTTGGTCGTACGGCGGATGATCTTGCCGTAGAGCTTGTGCTTGACGCGGTCTTCGAGCTCGACCACGATCGTCTTTTCCATCTTGTCGGACACGACGTATCCGACACGGACCTTACGGCTCGCGCGCTCTTCTGTGCTCACTGCTTTTTCCTCACTCATGCCGCGTCACCTGCATCCGGACCCACAGCGAGTCCGAGCTCACGCTCACGCAGGACGGTGTAGATGCGCGCGATCTCGTGACGAACGGTGCGCAGTCGTCGGTTGTTGTCCATCTGGCCGGTAGCCATCTGGAAACGAAGGTTGAAAAGCTCTTCCTTCGACTCACGGAGCCGGGTGACCAGCTCGTCTTCACTGAGCTCGCGGAGCTCTGCTGCTGGGGTTCCAGTAGCCATCAGAACTGCTCCTCTCTGGTCACGATCCGGCACTTGCACGGGAGCTTGTGCATCGCGCGGCGCAGGGCCTCACGAGCAATCTCCTCGTTGGGGTATGTCATCTCGAACAGAACGCGTCCGGGCTTGACGTTGGCAATCCACCACTCGGGCGAACCCTTACCGGAACCCATTCGGGTTTCGGCCGGCTTCTTCGTGAGGGGGCGATCCGGGAAGATGTTGATCCAGATCTTGCCGCCACGCTTGATGTGCCGAGTCATGGCGATACGAGCGGACTCGATCTGCCGGTTGGTGATGTAGGCAGGCTCGAGAGCCTGGATGCCGTAGTCACCGAAGGTCACCTGGGTACCGCCCTTGGCGGCACCCGAACGGCTCGGGTGGTGCTGCTTGCGGTGCTTGACCCGCCGTGGGATCAACATGCGTCAGCCCTCCTGATTCTGTTCAGTTGCGGGAGCATCGGCGGTTGCGGTCGCTGCGCGGCCGGCCTCGGTGCTGGTCGCAGTGGTACCGGTGGCACCGGAACGACGCGGACGGCTCGGACGCTCACGACGCGGGCGATCCCCGGCCGGTGCGGCCGTGTTGGCGGCGAGCTCACGCTTGCCACCGACGATGTCGCCCTTGTAGATCCAGACCTTGACGCCGATGCGACCGAAGGTGGTCTTGGCCTCGTAGAGGCCGTAGTCGATGTCCGCACGAAGCGTGTGCAGCGGCACACGGCCTTCGCGGTAGAACTCCGACCGGGACATCTCGGCGCCGCCGAGACGACCGGAGCACTGAACGCGGATTCCCTTGACGTTGGGCTGACGCATGGCCGACTGGATGGCCTTGCGCATTGCACGACGGAAGGCAACGCGGTTCGAGAGCTGCTCGGCCACACCCTGTGCGACGAGCTGTGCTTCAGCTTCTGCGTTCTTGACCTCGAGGATGTTCAGCTGAACCTGCTTGCCGGTCAGCTTCTCGAGCTCGGAGCGGATGCGATCGGCTTCGGCGCCGCGGCGGCCGATGACGATGCCCGGACGTGCAGTGTGGATGTCCACGCGAACACGGTCACGGGTGCGCTCGATTTCGACCTTCGCGATTCCTGCGCGCTCCATGCCGGTGGCGAGGAGCTTACGGATCGCGACGTCTTCCTTGACGTACTCCGCGTACTGCTTGTCTGCGTACCAGCGAGACTTCCAGTCGGTGGTGATGCCGAGACGGAAGCCGTGCGGGTTGATTTTCTGGCCCACTACTGAGCACTTCCCTTCCGGCGATTACGGGTCGATGTTCCGGTCTTCGGCAGGCTCTCCACGATCACGGTGATGTGACTGGTGCGCTTGCGAATACGGAACGCACGTCCCTGTGCACGCGGCTGGAACCGCTTGAGGGTCGCGCCCTCGTCCACGAACGCCGTAGCAACGACAAGCGTGCTGGGGTCGAGGTCGAGGTTGTTCTCGGCGTTGGCTGCTGCGGAGGCGATCACCTTGGCGACCGGCTCGCTCGCTGCCTGCGGCGCGAACTTCAGGATGTTCAGGGCGTCTTCAACCGAGCGCCCGCGGACCAGGTCCACAACTCGACGTGCCTTCATCGGCGTAACGCGAACGTGCTTCGCTACAGCCTTGGCAGTCGGGTTGGCGGTTTCGGTGTTGCTCATCGCCTCTTCGCCTTCCGATCATCCTTGATGTGACCCTTGAACGTGCGGGTCGGTGCAAACTCTCCGAGCTTGTGTCCGACCATGGAGTCGGAAACGAACACGGGGACGTGCTTGCGGCCGTCGTGAACTGCAAACGTGTGGCCGATGAAGTCCGGGATGATTGTCGAACGACGGGACCAGGTCTTGATGACCTGCTTGGTTCCCTTTTCGTTCTGTACATCCACCTTCGCGAGGAGGTGGTCATCGACGAACGGGCCCTTCTTAAGGCTGCGTGGCATCCTTCACTCCCTCCTAGCGCTTGTTCTTGCCGGTGCGGCGGCGACGGACGATCATCTTGTCGCTTGCCTTGTTCTTGCGGGTACGGCCTTCAGGCTTACCCCACGGGCTGACCGGGTGGCGTCCACCTGAGGTCTTGCCCTCGCCGCCACCGTGCGGGTGGTCGACCGGGTTCATCACGACACCACGAACGGTCGGGCGCTTGCCCTTCCAACGCATACGGCCGGCCTTGCCCCAGTTGATGTTCGACTGCTCGGCGTTGCCGACCTCGCCGACGGATGCGCGGCAGCGCACGTCGACGCGACGGATTTCACCGGAAGGCATACGCAGCGTGGCGTAGCTGCCTTCCTTACCGAGGAGCTGGATGCTGGCGCCTGCGGAACGAGCCATCTTGGCTCCGCCGCCGGGACGCAGTTCCACACCGTGGATGGTGGTACCAGTCGGGATGTTGCGCAGCGGCAGGTTGTTGCCCGGCTTGATGTCGGCGCCTGCACCGGACTCGACCGGTGAACCCTGCACCAGGCCCTTGGGGGCGATGATGTAGCGCTTCTCACCGTCTGCGTAATGCAGGAGTGCGATGTTTGCTGTGCGGTTGGGGTCGTACTCGATGTGAGCGACCTTTGCCGGGATGCCGTCCTTGTCGTTGCGACGGAAATCGATCAGTCGGTATGCACGCTTGTGTCCGCCACCCTTGTGACGGGTGGTGATACGACCGTGTGCGTTACGTCCACCGCGACCGTGCAGCGGGCGAACCAGCGACTTCTCGGGGGTTGACCGAGTGATCTCGGCGAAGTCCGAGACGCTCGAGCCACGACGGCCCGGTGTTGTCGGCTTGTACTTACGGATTGCCATGAGTCTTCTCGTCCTCTATGTCTCGTCAAGTCCCGGCGCTTACGCGACCGGTCCTCCGAAGATCTCGATGGGCTTGCTGTCAGCGGACAGGGTCACGAGCGCGCGCTTGGTGTCCTTGCGCTTGCCGTAACCGAATCGGGTCCGCTTACGCTTGCCCTGACGGTTGGCGGTGTTGACGCTGGTCACCTTGACGCCGAAGACCTTCTCGACGGCAATCTTGATCTGCGTCTTGTTCGAGTCCGGGTGCACCAGGAAGGTGTAGGTGCCTTCCTCGATCAGTCCGTAGGACTTCTCGGAGATGACCGGAGCGAGCAGGATGTCGCGGGGGTCAGCGATGGTGCTCACTTGGCGTCCTCCTTGTTCTGAGCGCTCTCTGCGGGCCCGTGGATGAACGCGTTGAGTGCCTCGACGCTGAACACGACATCGTCTGCATTGAGCACGTCGTAGGTGTTGAGCTGGTCGGGTGCAATGGGATGCACGCCTTCCAGGTTCTGCACGCTCTTCCAAGCGGCTACATCCTGGCGACCCACGACGAGCAGCAGCTTCTTGCGATCCGAAATCTCGCCGAGGAACGCGATTGCGCCCTTGGTCGAAGGCGTCTGCCCTGCAACCAGTTCGGTGATGACGTGGATGCGCTCGTTGCGTGCGCGGTCAGAGAGGGCTCCGCGAAGAGCGGCTGCCTTCATCTTCTTGGGGGTGCGCTGGCTGTAGTCACGCGGCTGCGGGCCGTGAACGGTTCCGCCGCCGACGAACTGCGGTGCGCGAGTCGAGCCCTGGCGTGCGCGGCCGGTGCCCTTCTGGCGATACGGCTTCTTGCCACCGCCGCGGACGTCGCCGCGGGTCTTGGTGGAGTGGGTTCCCTGACGAGCAGCTGCGAGCTGCGCGACGACAACCTGATGGAGAAGCGCGATGTTGGCCGGAGCGTCGAAGATCTCAGCGGGGAGATCGACGGTGCCGTTGGTCTTGCCGCCGGCGACCTTGACGTCCAGGGTCAACTTGGTCTCGGTGCTGGTCATGCCCGTGCACCACCCTTCACTGCACTCTTGACGATCACGAGGCCGCCCTTGCGGCCGGGGATCGCACCCTTGATCAGCAGCAGGCCGTTCTCGGCATCCACCTTGTGGACCGAGAGGTTCTGCGTCGTGATGCGGTCGCTACCCATGCGTCCGGACATGCGCATGCCCTTGAACACGCGGCCGGGAGTTGCACAGCCACCGATGGAGCCCGGGCGGCGGTGAACAGCCTGGGTACCGTGCGACGCGCCCTGTCCCTTGAAGCCGTGACGCTTCATGGTTCCGGCGAAGCCCTTGCCCTTGCTGGTTCCGGTGACGTCGACGTATGCGCCGTCCTCGAAGACCTCGGCGGTGAGCTCCTGGCCGACCTCGTAGTCGGAGGTGTCCGCAACGCGGAGCTCCACTACGTGGCGACGCGGGGTCACACCAGCCTTGGTGAACTGGCCGGAAGTCGGCTTGTTCACCTTGCGCGGGTCGATGGCGCCGAACGCGAGCTGAACGGCGCTGTAGCCGTCACGCTCTTCGGTACGGATCTGGGTTACGACGTTCGGCCCAGCCTTCACGACGGTGACCGGGACAACCCGGTTGTTCTCGTCGAAGACCTGGGTCATGCCGAGCTTGGTGCCCAGGATTCCCTTGATCTTGGTATCAGTCATTGTTTTTGTCTCCGCCGTCACTGAATGTTCACGTCGACACTGGCCGGAAGGTCGATGCGCATGAGCGCGTCAACCGTCTTCGGCGTCGGGTCGAGAATGTCGATCAGCCGCTTGTGAGTACGCATCTCGAAGTGCTCGCGCGAGTCCTTGTACTTGTGCGGCGAGCGGATGACGCAATATACGTTCTTCTCGGTCGGCAACGGCACAGGTCCAACGACGCGGGCACCCGTACGGGTTACCGTCTCGACGATCTTGCGCGCTGACGCGTCGATCGCCTCGTGGTCGTAGGCCTTGAGCCTGATGCGGATCTTTTGTCCCGCCACGCTTAGTGTCCTTTTCTTGCCGCGTTTCGTAGCCCGCCTGGTCAGGCTCGAGCTACCTCGTCTGCACAGTCCTTGCCTGGACGATGACACGACGAACACTGAAGCGATCGGGACCAAGTCCGAAAGTTCGGAAGACCGTGTTAGCGGTAAACCGAGCATCGGATCAGATCAGGATCTGCTGCCGCTGTTCGTTTGTCATTGTTCTCCGGTACACGCGGTCGGGCGTGTCGCCTTCTCACTCATCCTGCGCCGGACAATCTTTCGATCATCTGGCGCGTGATGCGTACCGGATGTGTTCGATGTCGAACACAAAGTAGGTACTGCTTCCGTCCTGCATTACTTCTCGTCTTGCATGTCTTGCATGGTCACAGTCGTTGACCCGATTACCCTGACGGGATCTGCGATCGATCGTCTGTGACGTCTTACCCTTACCCGATCACGGCCGCAAACGACCGCGTCCCGGACAAGGCAACCCGACCAGTATGCCGTACCTGGCCCGATTCCTCAACTCCCCCGAACCAGCCTTTCCGAGTGAGCTGCGCGACAACAACCTTACTCAGAAGTAAGATAGGCCGATGACTACTTCCAGCCCCACCTATCGCGGATGGCAGAAATTGCCGGACAACGCCCTCGGACATGCAGTTTTCTCGGCGGCGATGTCCATTCGCGTGCCCTACTTCGCCTCCGTTCTCCCCCGGGTGACCAAGTTGGAACCAGGGCTCTGCGAGGTCCGCTCCCCCAAATGGTGGGGCGTCCACAACCATCTCGGCACTTTTCACGCGATCGCAGCCTGCAACCTCGCGGAGGTCGCGATGGGCATGCTGAGCGAAGCGACGGTTCCGAACTCGCACCGCTGGATCCCCAAGTCGATGAAGGTCGACTACCTCGCCAAGGCCGAGACCGGCCTGCGGGCGGTCGCCCGACTCGAGACTTTGCCGGACTTCGCGGCGATCGAGAGTGGCACGGAACTTCTCGTTCCCATCTCGATCTTCGACCGGGGCGGCAAGGAAGTAGTCCACGCCGAAATCACCACCTGGGTCTCCCCCAAGTAGGCACTCACGAACCCGCCTGCATCGCAACCTGATTCGCCCGCCAAACAGGTTTCGCAGAATTAGGCACCACCGCAGGTTTCGGCGAATGACGATCGTGGAACACCTCCCCGAACGGCGATGGTCGGTCGGGGTGCCGGTGTCCGGAGGTGGGTTGCGTTCCGGGCACCACATTGTCGACCTCGCGTCACGCCGAGCACCGGGAGGCCTCGTGGAAGAGTTCTTGACCACAACGAGTTCCGAAGCAGGCACGCAGACCTCGTCGTATCCGGACGAGGCCGAGGGATTGGACAGCTTCCGGCGCGACCTCGACGCCATCGACGCTCTACTTCTCGAGACGGTGCGGCAGCGGCTGGAACTCTGCCTGCGTATCGGTGAGTGGAAGCGCTCCCGCGAGGTTCCGATGATGCAACCCGGCCGCGTGCGCGTCGTGAAGGAGCGGGCGCGTGAATTCGCTCGTAGACACGACCTCTCTCCTGACTTCTTCAACGCCCTGTACGAGCTGATGATTGCCGAGACCTGTCGACTCGAAGACCTGGTGATCAACGCACCTGTTGAGGAGGAGGACACTGTTCGGGAATCCGTCGGACCGAGATCAGGATCATCGACATGAGTTCCCGCACCCTTCTGGTGGACAATTACGACTCGTTCACCTACAACCTGTTCACCCTGTTGACCGAGGTCAACGGGGTTGTGCCGACCGTGGTCCGCAACGACGCGGATTGGGATTCCCTCGATCTCGCGTCGTACGACAACGTGGTCATCTCCCCAGGTCCCGGCCGGCCGGATCGCGACCGTGATTTCGGAATCAGCCGCCGTTTCATCGAAGAAGCGCCTCTCCCACTTCTCGGTGTCTGTCTCGGCCACCAGGGCCTGTGCGAGTTGTTCGGCGCGGACGTGGTCGTTGCGCCCGTACCGATGCACGGCCGAATTTCACTGATCGATCACGACGGCTCGGGCATCTTTGCCGGACTTCCGTCGCCGTTCCGAGCTGTTCGCTACCACTCGTTGACCGTCGAGAATCTGCCGAACGCCTTCGTTCGCACCGCGTGGACGTCCGACGGACTGCTCATGGGTGTCCGGCACCGGACCAAGCCGATGTGGGGCGTTCAGTTCCATCCGGAGTCCATCAGTACCGAGTTCGGCATAGATTTGCTCGCGAACTTCCGCGATCTGTCCGTCGGACGCACTCTGGATTCGGTGATCCGACCCGAACCGACTTCGCAAACACCCGACCTGCGGCCGGCGATCAACTACGACGTCGACGACGTGATTCTCGATTTTGCAGTGGACCCGTCGGCGGCCTATGCAGCACTGTTCGCCGACGGGCCGAACGCGTTCTGGCTGGACCGCGCGGCAACCGCAGAGCCGAGTGCGCGCTTTTCGATACTCAGCGATTCGTCGGGGCCGCTGGCCGAGTTCATCACGTACGACGTGCAAGCCGAGGTACTGACTGTCAGCCGAAAAGGCTTGTCCGACGAGCACATTCGAGTTCCGTTCTTCGATTACTTGGACGCACAACTCGCGACGCGCTTCGTGCCCTCGCATCCGGAACTCGACTTCAACCTCGGCTACGTGGGCTACCTCGGCTACGAACTGAAAGCACAGACCGGAGGAAGGGCAGTCCATCCGGCACCCACTCCTGATGCCGCTCTGGTGTTTGCCGATCGCGCCGTCGTCATCGATCACACCGTCGGCCGCACTCACGTTTTGAGGTTGCGCGAGAAAGTCCGGGACGCCGGCTATGACGATTGGCTCGAATCGACCGTCGACACCTTGGCGCGGATCGGCGCGGACCTTCCGGAACGCACCCCGGTTCCGCTGATCAGCGACACCGTCTGGACGCAGGCTCGCCTGCGGCATGATCGCGATCAGTACCTGTCGTTGATCGGAACGGCCCTCTCGGAGATCCGGGCAGGTGAGTCCTACGAGGTGTGTCTGACCAACATGGCGAGCGTCGACGAGACGATCGATGCACAGCAGGCGTTCGAGTATCTGCGCTCGATCAATCCGACGCCGTACAGCGCACTTCTCGACTTCACCGGCATCTCGGTGGTCTCGGCCTCGCCTGAGCGGTTCCTTCGTGTCGACTCGGACGGCAACGTCGAGTCCAAGCCGATCAAAGGGACCCGTCCGCGCGGCGTCACCCGAGCGCGTGATGCTGCGCTACGGCAGGACCTGCTCGACAGCGAGAAGGACCGCGCCGAGAACCTGATGATCGTGGACCTCACTCGCAACGACCTCACCAAGGTCTGCGTTCCGGGAAGTGTCCACGTTCCGAGGCTGTTCGCGATCGAGTCGTACTCGTCCGTTCACCAAATGGTGTCGACGGTGCGTGGACATCTGAGCCCGGGGTCGTCGGCGGTGGACTGTGTCCGCGCCGCGTTCCCCGGCGGATCGATGACAGGTGCTCCGAAGGTACGAACGATGGAGATCATCGACCGCCTCGAATCCGGCCCACGTGGGGTCTACTCGGGATCGATCGGGTACTTCGCCCTCGGTGGCGCCGCAGACCTCTCGATCGTGATCCGGTCGCTGGTCTGCACCGAGAGCGGCGTGACCTTCGGAATCGGTGGTGCCATTACAGCGTTGTCCGACCCGGAAGAAGAATTCGACGAGACCACGGTCAAGGCGTCCACGCTGCTCCGTGCGCTCGATGCGGTTTCCTCGCGGGTCCTCGAGTACGGCGGGTAGATCCAGCCATGACGGCGGCATCAGGCACCGCGACGGTTGTCGGCGGCCTGGGTGCCGTCGGATCCATGTTCGTCGAACTGCTTCGCGCCGGGGGGTCGACGGTCACCGTCGTCGAGCCAGCAGGCAGCGATCCTGACGGAGATGTAGTCGTCGGAGACATCACGAAACCCAGTGACCGGGTCCTCGCACACGTGGAGTCCTCGAGCGTCATCGTGCTCGCGGTTCCCGAACAGGTCGCTCTAGCCGCACTACCGAGCCTTCGAACATCCGGTGCTCTCGTTGTGGACACACTGTCGGTCAAATCGCGGATGGACGCAGCAATCGCCGACGCCGGCCGAGAAGGGGAGTTCCTCGGACTCAACCCCATGTTCCGTCCGTCGCTCGGACCGCGCGGTCGGGCCGTCATCGCAGTGCCGTACGTCGACGGTCCGCAGTCCGCCAGATTCCTCGACGTCGTGCGCTCGTGGGGAGCGTCGGTCGCGGTGATGGACGCCGATCGTCACGACCGGTTGGCCGCGGCTACCCAGGTTCTGACACACGCGTCGGTGCTGGCTTTCGGCGTTGCCCTGGCCGAACTCGGAGTTTCTGCGGACGAACTCCTCGCGGTCGCCCCTCCCCCGCATCGGACCTTGCTCGCGCTCCTGGCGCGGATAGCCGGCGGCGAACCGGAGGTGTACTGGGACGTACAAGCGGGCAATCCGCATGCAGGTGCGACACGAAAAGCACTGTTTGATGCCACCTCACAGGTGGACACGGCGGCCGAGACGCTCGGCGACTTCACGACGCTGATGAAAACCGCCGAGGCAGCGCTCGACGATCACTCCGGCGAATTGAACGCGGAGTGCCAGAGCTTGTTCGATCGCATTGCCGAAGGGCACAGAGAGTAGGGAACGATGAGACCTGGAGTGAGTCCGCCCAGCCTCCCGGAGTACGACGCCTCGGATCCGGTCGAGAGTGCAATCGTCAGTCGGCTTGCGAGCAATTGGGCGCGCCGGGCAACCGTGAAGAAGGCGGAGCCGGAACTGGACGATCTCTTCGATTC
This sequence comes from Rhodococcus sp. WS1, assembly GCF_003797745.1. Taxonomy (NCBI): domain Bacteria; kingdom Bacillati; phylum Actinomycetota; class Actinomycetes; order Mycobacteriales; family Nocardiaceae; genus Rhodococcus; species Rhodococcus sp. WS1. The sequence continues at coordinate 1,341,517 of NZ_RKLZ01000001.1, forward strand.
GTCGTTGTCCGACTACCCCGAAGCACTTCTCCCGTTCGCGGAGCATCCGACCTACCTGGCATTGAGTCCCGAGCAGAAGCAACGCCTGCAAGCCTGGGCATGGATCGCGTTCAACAAGAACGTCATGGACATCGAGAAGTACGTCGTCAATCCCGGCTTCGACGTTCTCGCCGAAGACCGACTCGGCGTCGGACTCGGAGATTGGGCTGCAGTGGCCGTCAATCAGGCGATGGTCGACGAGCAATATCACACGCTCATGCACTTCAATGCCAGTTCAGCGACCCGTCGAGGCAGGGGCTGGGCGCTTCCGGCCAAGGCACTGCCAGACGTCCTGACGGTCCACACGCGGGCGCAAGCCCTCGACGCAGCCGAGGGGTCTCGCAAGATCGCTCTGACACAGTTGGCGTTCATGACCGTCGCCGAGGTGTCGATCACCGCATACCTCGACCTGATCTCGGATGACCCGGGCGTGCAGTCGATCAACCGCGCGACGATTCGGTTGCACGCTCGCGACGAGTACTGCCATGCCTCGATTGCCGGGGAACTAGCCGTGTTGGTCTGGGATTCCCTGGATCGTGGAGATCGCAGCTATTTATTGGAAGGTTTCGAGGACGCGATGCGTGCGTTCAGCGGGACCGACTTCGGCGCGTGGCGAGCAATCATGGAAATTGAAGCCATACCTGGAGGACGGAAGATGCTCGATGATGTCGCATTGGAACCGCGCAACGAACTGTTCGTGCAGGACTACAGTGGAATAACGTCCCTGCTCCAAAAGCTACAAGTTGCACCGGAAGTAACAATCGCAGCAGAAAAATATTCTGCCAGTTAATCCCGTGCAATAAAAGAAATAGTTCGCAACGAACCCGAACCAGTAATTGTCCGCAATTATCGGGCACTCCCGATTATTCAGCTAAACACGAGCATTCTCGAATAAATACCGGACGGATTTATCAAGAAAAGACGGGAAGATCCCGCGCCCGCTGCCTCCGACCCAAGACCCGAGAAGAGAGTTGTCCGGAATTCTTGTCATACATTCGATAAAGAGGCCACAAGATTGCATGCAGAATACTGTCCGCTGCGATCAAGAATGTTAACTTCCAATTCGATACACCATGATGCTCGAGGGTTTTCTTCGATGCTCGATTATATCGCGTATACACGCGCGGCGAACTAACTCCACGCCTACCCGAAACCTTTGCGGCCATGCTCGAGATCTGCCCCACTGCGCAACGAACATGCGCCATGCAGAGGGATAGATCGATATCCTCGTGAATGTCGGTTCGATCGCTGACCGCATCCCTAACGGCCAACCAAGCCGACCGACGCATCGCCATGTTACTGCCTGGAACTGCAACAACGGGCCGAACCGCCCCCTGGGCCCCGCGACCGAGTCGCCAATTCGTCCATCGGCGCTGAAGGCCGGCGATCGGAGATTCATAAAGGTAAGTCAGGCCAGTTACGCCCGAGAAATCGTCGCGACGCTCGAAGAATTCGTGAACCGCAACGGCCCAGTTTTCCCCCACGATCGTATCCGCGTCGATACGTCCGATAATTTCTCCACTAGCCGCGTCAAACCCTTTGTTTCTCGCATGCACCACCCCGGGTCGGGATTCTTTGAGAAGCCGAACCTTGGGACAACTACTTTGATACTTCTTGATCAACTCGGAAGTGTTGTCCGAGGAATTATTGTCAACGACGATGATTTCGTCGACATATTCACCTTGAGCAATGAGCGCTTCGATGCACGTTTCGATGTATTCAGATTCATTAAAAGCCGGAACAACCACCGACAACGTCGCGTTCGCCATTTCCCAACGGTATCGCGAATCTCCCCACAAGACATTGAGCAGCGGGCCCAGAGGACCAACCGGAAGGAATCGGGGGACTTTCGTCACCGGTCAAATCAAAGACCTCCGGTCCGCGCAACCGAATACCCACCTGCGCAGATGCGTTGAAAATCCATTTGGTCATTCGTTCAATTAGAGGAGATCTTTACGTTACAAAGAATATTTGTGATTCTTGCCACAAGGTGAAATCGAAGGTGAGAGTTGCTGGCAGGAGCCAAATACCCCCTCTCACGCGTCCGATTGCCCGAGTGTCGGTTTGACCCTCCGGTAACATCTGAGCGGAGATCACGGATAGAAGACAGAAGGCATCTGTGCGCCCGTCGGGAGCGCGTGCCCGTTCCGACAATGCAGACAGCGGAGTGTTGATGCCCTTTTCCACGGACGCAGCGGTACTAGTGGAGGACGTACACAAGTCCTTCAAGAACGTGCACGCGCTGCGAGGGATCAACTTCACCGCCCCACGTGGGACAGTGCTCGGCATCTTAGGTCCCAACGGCGCAGGCAAGACAACGACGGTGAAGGTCCTCTCCACGCTCATTCGTCCCACCAGTGGACGCGCGATGGTGGCCGGCTATGACGTCGTGCGCAACGCTCCAGAGGTTCGACGCTCCATCATGATGACCGGGCAGTTCGCCGCCCTGGACGATTCACTCACCGGCCGCGAGAACATCGAACTGTTCGGCAGGTTGATGGGGCTCGACCGAATGTCCGCGAAGGTGCGCGCTGCCGACCTGCTCTCTCAATTCGACCTCGTCGAAGCAGGATCCCGAGTAGTCCGGAACTACTCCGGCGGTATGCGCCGACGAATCGATATTGCGTGTGGCCTGGTTGTCCGCCCCGAGGTCGTTTTCCTCGACGAGCCGACCACCGGCTTGGATCCGCGCAGTCGGCAGAGCGTCTGGTCGCTGGTTCAATCACTGAAGGAGCAGGGAATCACCGTGCTCCTGACAACTCAGTACCTCGAAGAAGCAGATTTACTGAGCGACAACATCATCGTCATCGACAAAGGCGCGGTCATTGCCGAGGGGACTGCTGACCAATTGAAGGCTCGGACTGGCGCGAGCTTTTGCGAGATCGTGCCTTCAGACCTCAAGCAGTTGGCCCACGCGGTCCACGCTCTAGGAAATCTGGTGCCCCGAGACTTCCGCTTCGACCTGGCACAAGAGAGCGGCCGAATCGCTATCCCCGCGCCCGTCGGCGCCGGAACGCTCTCTGAAGCACTGCGCCGTCTCGATCATGCTCGGATACCGCTTGCCGACATCGCACTTCGCCGCCCGTCACTCGATGATGTCTTCCTCGCACTCACTGGCGAACAGCATGTAAGTGGGACAAAGTGACGACAACAACCAAATTCGGGGTCGATCAGGTGGCTGTCCGTGGAGACACGCGCAGCAAGATTGCAGTCCCTGAAGCCTTGAGCGTTGGCAAGCACCGCCGACCACATCCGTCAGCGATCAATCAGTGGTGGGTGTTGACGGCACGCACCGTCAAATCGATGGTGAAGCGCTATGAACTGCTCGTTGCAGTCATCGCACCGCTCATTTTCACGATCGGGTTCTACCTTCCTCTGAAGTTCGTCATGCAACTTCAAGGGATCAACTACGCGCAGTTCTTGATGCCGATCATCGTGCTGCAAGCCATGGCATTCACATCGATCTCGGCTGCTCAGATGTCGTCAACCGAATCAATCACCGGATTCAGCAACCGGATGAAAACCATGCCCGTCGTCGGCCCGATTCCGCTGCTGTCCCGTCAATCCAGTGGGTTCGTCAGATCAACAGTCTCGCTTGCTGCCGCATTGGCGTTCGGCCACTTGATCGGTTTTCGATTCTCAGCAGGAATCGGACAGGCCATCCTGTTTTGCGCGGTCGCCTTGGCGTTCAGCACCTGCTTGTCCTTCGCCGGTGATGCGATCGGCTCACTGTCGAAGAGCCCGCAGGCCACCAGTCAAGCGCTGACATTGCCCCAGTTGATTCTGGGGATGTTGTCCTGCGGTTTTGCGCCCGAGACTGGCTTTCCCGAATGGATTCGGCCGTTTGTACGCAATCAACCGGTATCGCAGTTTTCATTCGCCATGCGTGATCTTGCGCAAGGCGGGGTCACCTGGAGCGTCCTCTTTCCCGTCGTTGCCTGGACTATCGGCTTGATCGTCGTGTTCGCGCCACTCGCGTTCTGGGCAAGTATGAGGCGGTCATGAGCGAGCCGACAGATCGATTCATGGCTGTAGTCCGCCCGGTCGAGGGGTTCAACTTCCCTTACCCAGACAATGCGCTCCCCGAAAGCTCTTTCAAGGCCCTGGTCGTTCACAGTGGAATTCAGGCCAAACGCCTGTTGCTCACCTGGCTGCGCGATCCATCGACCGCTATTCAGGCCCTCATTTACCCAGCATTCATGCTGCTGATGTTCCGGGTCGTATTGGGCAATTCGATTACGGCAGCAACCGGCCAGTCGAGTATTTTCGGGACCGTTCCACTGATCATCCTCGTCGGCGCAATGTTCGGGTCGATTGCAAGTGCGGTCGGTCTCAAAGGTGAACGCGCGTCCGGACTACTGAGTCGATTCTGGACGTTGCCTGCGCACCGCGCGTCTGGCCTCGTCGGACGCATGATCGCAGAAGCAGTCCGAGTTCTCCTCACGTCAATCGTGATTCTCGGCGTCGGCTACCTGTTGGGGTTCCGATTCAATCAGGGCCCGCTCGCGGCCTTTGCGATCTTGGCGTTGCCCGTCATTTTCGGCGTCGGTTTTGCCATGATGGTGACGGCCCTGGCCACGGTTTCCGACAACTTGCCGCTCGTCGAAATCGTATCCATCTCGTGCACACTGTTGATGTTCTTCAATTCCGGCTTCGTCCCTGTGATGGCCTACCCGAAGTGGCTTCAACCGGTGGTGGCAGAGCAACCGATGTCCGTCGCGATCGACACGATGAGAGGGCTGTCGCTAGGGGGTCCTGTGGCGGAACCCCTCGTCAAGACGCTGCTCTGGTCCTTCGGCATGATTCTCGTCTTCGTCTACCCAGCGATTCGGGGATACCGACGCGCCGCGGCGATGTCGTAACGAATACAGACCGCAAACCGACTTCACAATTCGAGAAACAAGTGGCACCAGGGATGAGCATCGATGTACCCGTGCCACGCAACGAGAGGTATCTAACTTGACGCGTACAAGGCAGTCCATGTGGAGGCGCGCTACCGGTGTCGCCGCGGTGACGATGGTGTGCGCTCTGGTTCCGGCCGGTATCGCAACTGCGTCACCTGTCGCTCACCAGGGCGGCGGAGATTCGGTGGAGTCCGTCACGAGTGGTTCTTACGTCGTCTCAGTCGAGCAAGTGAACGATCGCCAAAAGATCGTGAATGTATACGCGGCGTCGATGGATCGCGTTGTTCCAATTCAGGTCATCACTCCTTCCGATGACTCCGCACCCCGTCCCATCCTGTACTTGCTCAACGGCGCCGGTGGTGGACAAGATTCGGCTACTTGGGAGTACCAGACCGACGTCGTCGACTTCTTCCAGGACAAGAACGTCAACGTCGCGACGCCAGTTGGTGGCCGCCTGTCGTACTACACCGACTGGGAGAAGGAAGACCCGAAACTTGGTAAGAACATGTGGAGCACTTTTCTGGGTAAGGAGCTCCCTCCGTTGCTGAACAAGCAACTTGGCAGCAATGGCGAACAGTCCATTGCCGCAATCTCGATGTCGGGCACTTCTGTGCTCAACCTGGCGATCGAGTACCCAGGCTTTTACAACTCCGTTGCCGCATTCAGCGGATGTGCCCAGACCAGCGATCCGCTTGGCCAGCAGTTCGTCAAGACCACCACGGAGTGGATCGGCGGCGTTGACGACGTACAGAACATGTGGGGTCCGTTCGACGGCCCCGGTTGGCGGGAACACGACCCCCTTGTGAACGCTGAGAAGCTGCGTGGCACACAGATTTACATGAGCACCGGCAGCGGGCTCCCCGGTTTCCCCAATGACACCCCTGCAAATCCGCGCATCCAGGACGGTCGCGCTGCGATGTTCGACCAGATCGTTGTCGGCAGCCCGATCGAGCTTGCAACCAATCTGTGTACCTCCAACATGGCGAAGCGGCTCTTCGAACTGAATATTCCGGCAGTAGTGGATTTCCGTCCAACAGGTACCCATTCATGGGGCTACTGGCAGGACGATCTACACAAGTCCTGGCCATTCATCGCACAGTCTCTAGGCGTCTGATTTCAAGTGCCTCGTGCTGGCTTCAACTCCAGCGCGAGGCACCCTTTAGCATCATGGGAGGAATGTAGCGGTGCGGTTCATTCGGATCACGCTGGTCGTACTGGGAACTTGCTTCCTGCTGTCAGGCACCTCCGTCAGCGCCCTAGCGGATGATCAAGAGCCCACCCCCGGTTTCGCCACTATGGGTCCATCGCCGGCCGGTTCGAACAACTGGAATTGCGTTCCGAGCGTCGAGCATCCTCGTCCGGTGGTTCTCATCCACGGAACAACCGCGAACATGGTTGATACATGGGCTGAACTTTCCCCGCAACTTGCTGATCTCGGCTATTGCGTATTTGCTCTCAATTATGGAGGCGCACGGGAAATCTTCAATCCCAATGCTCTCCAATGGGGTATCAGGGACATTGCGACTTCAGCGAAAGAGCTTGCAACCTTCGTTGATTCAGTTCGCCGTTCTACGGGTGCAAGCCAGGTGGATCTCGTAGGCCACTCCCAAGGGGGAGTCGTCGCTCGCCAGTACCTGAAGTTCGACGGTGGTTCGACTCCGGAAGATCCGTCGAAAAACGCCGTCCATACTCTGGTCACCCTCGGCGCTACCAACCACGGCACGACCTTCGGCGGCTTGCAAGCGAACGCTAAACAACTGTCAGATATGGGACTTCCTGGAGACCTCTTGGTTCAGGCGATCTGGGGACCAGCCGGTGTTCAACAACTTCAAGGGACACCACTGTTGGCTGAGCTCAATGCGGGCTCGGAAACCCAACCGGGAGTTACGTATACCGTGATCGCGACCGCTCACGACCAGATTTCAACCCCTCCGGAAGCTTCGTTCCTTACCGCAGGCCCCAATTCCGTTGTCAACAACATCTGGGTCCAGGATGGCTGCCCAGGCAACCCTGCCTCGCATGCGGGTCTGGTCCGTGATGCGCATTCGTTGGACCTCGTAAAATCCGCGCTCGATCCGGAATTCACGCCGATCCCCTGCGCATAGCTGACTCAGACGTCGCGAAGGTCGCCGCAGAAGTTGAAATCGCACACTCGACAACCTCCGATCGACAAGCGTGTGCTGTCACGGCCGAACATGACCTCCTACAAGGCCAATCCGGGAAGAGCGAAGCATACGAGCCTGGCCATTGCCCGACCAGGCTCGTATGCGCCGGCTGATCAATCAGCGGCGCCACCGCGCAACACACGCTCAATAATCAGCCCGATAGCGCGAACGCCTTCAGGAGACATCATTTCCAGGTGGTGAACGTCGACCAATTCATCCGTCAGTCCTCCGTGCGCGTACGGACCCCAAACCTTATCGGCTTGCTTTGCGCCCGAACGATCCAACGAACTCACGAAAGTGATCGGCCCCCCGAACGACTGCGGCCGATGGGCGTTGATCAGCTTCGCCGAAATCGCAATGCTTGTGAGCAACCGTTTGATCGCAGACGCATCGAGTCCGATTCTCTCTCCGTCGACAGCCGCCAAGATCTCTGCAGACCTCTCGACCGACAATTCATCGAGACTTTCGTTCTCGCCGAAGACAATCCCCATTGCAGCCAACTCAGCGCGCACCTGGACAGCATGCTCTGATTCGTCGCGTGTCTCCGGCGAACCGTCCAGCAAGATCAACGCCTCAACGATCTCGCCTCGCTCCTCCATCTTCGCCGCAACCGCTTGAGCAATGATCGCGCCGAGCGACCAACCGAGAATTCGGTACGGGCCTGACTGCTGAACCCGGGTGATCTCGTCCACGTAGCGATCTGCGTAATCGTCAAGGGATCGTCCCTGGAATGCCTCATCAGTCAGAACTGGGCTCTGCAACCCATAGAGCGGAATCGAACGGTCCACAACTGCCGCCAACGGTGCAAAAGGCCACGCCAGTCCGACAAGTGGATGAACACAGAACAACGGGACATCGCTCCCTGTCGTTCTCAGCGGCAGAAGCGTTCGTAGTGCATCATCGGTTTTCGCATCGAAGCCCACTCGAATTCCAAGTGCAATCCGTTCTGCGAGTTCGCTGACCGTCGAAGTTGTGAAGATGAGTCGCAGTGGGATCTCCGCTGAAACTGCTGCGCTCAGCCGAGCCGCGACCCTAGCAGCGACCAGTGAGTTGCCACCCAACTCGAAGAAGCTGTCGTCCGCCCCGATGTGCTCAACACCGAGAATCTCTGAAAAGACGCTTGCGACAAGTAGTTCAGCTTCGGTAGTGGGAGCTCGGAACACCGCGGCCTCGAACACCGGCTCCGGCAACAACTTCCGATCCAACTTCCCCGAAGCATTGAGCGGAAACGCATCCAACACCACAAACTGCGACGGCACCATATACGACGCCAACCGCTCCCCCACACCCACCTTCACCACATCAACATCAACCGAAGATCCCACCGCAGCAGTGACATACGCAACCAACTGATCACGCCACACCACCACCACCACAGAACCCACACCCACCTGATCCCGAACCGCAGACTCGATCTCCCCCAACTCGATCCGCTGACCACGCAACTTCACCTGAAAATCACTACGACCGACATACTCGAGCTCACCCGACACACCGATCCACCGCACCACATCCCCCGTGCGATACATCCGCGAACCCGACACGCCGAACGGATTCGCCACAAACCGCTCCGCCGACAAATCCACCCGCCCGAAATACCCACGAGCGACCTGCACACCCGACAAATACAACTCACCCGCAACACCCACCGGCACCGGACGCAACCGCGAATCCAACACCAACACCGACGAATTCCACACCGGAGCACCCATCGGCACCACCACACCCACACCATCGAGCGGACCCGCCGCCGTCGCATGCACCGTGAACTCCGTCGGACCATACAAATTATGAACCTCAACCGACGGCAACACCGACAACACCCGACGCACCACCGACGCCGGCAACGCCTCACCCGCCGCGAAAATCACCCGCAACGAACCCAACCCACCACCACCGAGGCGCGAGATCGTCGCCTCCGACGTCTCGACAACCTGATCGACGAACACCTCCAACATCGACGGCACAAACGACACCATCGACACCGACTCCGCCGCCACCACCGACGCCAAATACCCCGGATCCCGATGACCGTCATGAGTAGCCACCACCAACCGAGCACCCACCGCCAACGGAACAAACAACTCCCACACCGACACATCGAACGTCACCGGAGTCTTGAACAACACCACATCAGAACCCGACACCGCATAACGCTCCGCCAACCACGACACCTGATTGACCACACTGCGATGACTGACCGCCACCCCCTTCGGCCGACCCGTCGACCCCGACGTGAAAATCACATACGCCGTATTCCCCGACCGCAACGGCGCAACCCGATCCACATCAGAGACAGGCGCACCCGAAAAACCAGACACATCAACAACATCAACCTCGACCACCGGCACAACACCAGCATCGAAACCAACATCAGACGTACTGACCACACACACCGGCGACGCCGACTCCAACACATACCCATTACGCTCCGCAGGCTGATCCGGATCCACCGGAACATACCCACCACCAGCCCTGAGCACACCGTAAACCGCAACCAACAAATCAACCGACCGACGAACCGCAACACCCACCAACGACTCCGGCCCCACACCCACCGAAACCAAATACCTGGCAAAACGATTCACCCGAGCATCGAACTCCGCATACGACAGAGACTGACCCTCGAACGAGAGCGCCACCGCACCCGGAGACGCCGCCACCTGCGCATCGAACCCGTCCAACACCGACACGCCCGCAACCTCACGAGCCGTGTCATTCCACCCCTCGAGCACCAACGAACGCTCAACAGAATCCAAGATATCAACGTCACCAACAATGGTTGACCGATCAGCAACGACGGCAGCCAGGATGCGTTCGAATCGGGTTGCCATCGAGGCCACCGTCGACTCGTCGAACAGATCCGTCGCGTACGTGAACGTCGCCGCCATCCCGGCCGGGGCACCGGACTCGTCGAACTGCTCGACCATGGTCAACTGCAGATCGAACTTCGCCGCAACCGCGCCGGTATCGACGCCCGCAACCGTCAGATCGCCCAACTGCAAAGCGGTCTGGCGTGCGCTCTGGAACGAGAGCATCACCTGGAACAACGGATTACGCGCCTGCGACCGCGCCGGATTGAGCACCTCCACCAACCGCTCGAACGGCACATCCGCATGCGCAAACGCGCCCAGATCACCCTCACGAACCCGACCCAACAACCCCGAGAACGACTCCGAAGAATCCACCTCCGTCCGCAACACCAACGTATTGACGAACATCCCGATCAAATCATCGAGAACCTGCTCACCACGACCCGCCACCGGAGTACCGATCGCAATATCGGACGTCCCCGACAACCGCGACAACAACACCGCCAACGCCGCATGCACCACCATGAACAACGACGAATTCGACTCACGCGCCAGCGTCACTCAACGACACATGCACATCACGATCAATCACGAACGAATACGCAGCACCACGATTGGACGCCACCGCCGGCCGCGGACGATCAGCCGGCAAATCCAACTGATCCGGCAACCCCGCCAACGCCGACTCCCAGAACCCGATCTGACGCGAAATCAACGACCCCGCATCATCTTCCGAACCAAGAGTCTCCCGCTGCCACAACGCGTAATCCGCATACTGCACCGCCAACGGCGCCCACCCCGGAACCTCACCCCGAGAACGAGCCTCGTACGCCACCATCACATCACGCGTCAACGGCCCCATCGACACACCATCACCACTGATGTGATGAACCACCAACGCCAACACGAACTCCGACTCCGACACCGCGAACAACCGCGCCCGAACCGGAACCTCCACCGCCACATCGAAACCAGCCGACAAGAACTCCGTCACCGCACCAACGACATCGGACTCCGACACCACAACCGGCGACAAATCCAACCGCACCCGATCCGCCGACAACACCTCCTGGAACCCGACACCGTCGACCTCCGGATACACCGTCCGCAAAATCTCATGCCGACCAACAACATCCGACACCGCAGCATCCAACGCCGCCACATCCAACAACCCCGACAACCGAATCGCCACCGGAATATTGTCAACATTGGATCCCGGGTCGAATCGGTTCAAGAACCACATCCGCTGCTGCGCCAACGACAACGGCACCCGCTCCGGACGCACCCGAGCCGTCAACGCCGCCCGCGCACCCGAACCAACCCCCGACTCCACCCGAGCAGCCAACAACTCCACCGACGACGCCTCGAACAACACCCGCACGGGAACCTGCGCATCCAACGCCTGCCCCAACCTCGCCGCCACCCGAGTAGCAATCAAAGAATTACCACCCAAAGCAAAGAAATCATCATCCAACCCGACACGCTCGACCCCGAGAACATCCCCGAACACCGACGCGACAATCTCCTCCACCGCCGTTACCGGAGCCCGGAACACAGCCTTCTCGAACACCGGCTCCGGCAACAACTTCCGATCCAACTTGCCATTGACTGTCAGCGGCAATTCTTCGAGCACCATCACAGAATCCGGCACCATGTACCCGGTCAGGAACTGCGCCACCGATGACAAGACATCAGCAACCACCAGGTCGACACCGGACTCCGGCACCACGTATCCCACGAGACGATCTCCAAGGGCAGCATCCGAACGCACAAGCACGACCGCACGCGCCACACCTTGAACACGCAACAACGCAGCTTCGATCTCGCCGAGCTCGATCCGGAATCCACGCAACTGGACCTGGAAATCACTGCGGCCTGCATACTCGAGTTGCCCGTCGACACTCCACCGCCCAACGTCACCGGTGCGATACATCACCGCGCCGGAACTCGTGTGCGCAAAAGGATTCGCCACAAAGCGGCCAGCCGTCAGACCTGGCTGTCCTACATACCCGCGCGAAAGCTGCTCTCCCGCGATATACATCTCGCCGCGAACTCCCACCGGAGCCGGACGCAATCGATCATCGAGCACGAACACCGAGAGTCCGCCCAACCCGCGTCCGATCACAGACGCTGTCGCCTCGCGCGCCCATACCGCATCCACCTCGAGGAACGACACGTGAACAGTTGTCTCCGTGATGCCGTACATGTTGACCAACCGCGGGGACCGATCGTCGTGGCGCTCGAACCACCGTTCCAACTGCGCAAAGTCCAGTGCCTCGCCACCGAATATCACGTACCGCAACGACAGCGGTGTCGCCGCTTGACCCGCTACTCGATCGGCCTCAGCAAATTGATAGAACGCGGACGGAGTCTGATTGAGTACCGTCACTCGCTCGCGAGCAACCAACTCCCGGAACTGTTCGGGCGAACGCGACGTGAGGAAATCGACCACCACAACCGTGCCACCAAATGACAACGCCCCCCACAATTCCCACACCGAGAAATCGAATGCGTAGCTGTGGAACAACGTCCATACGTCGGAGTCGTCAAACTCGAACCGGCTCTGACTGTTGGCAAACAACTCGACGACGTTGCGATGCGACACCGCAACACCCTTCGGTCGACCCGTCGATCCCGAGGTGTAGATCACATACGCACTATTCGAATCACGTAGCGGAGCAACGCGATCATGATCAGTGAGTGAAGATCCGTCGTACTTCGACACATCCATGGACGCGACGTCGAACACAGGAATGTCGAGATCGAGTTCGGTCCCACCCAAAACACACACCGGCCGCGCCGCGTCGAGCGTGAATGCGATCCGCTCAGCGGGATAGCTCGGATCGATCGGCAGATAGGCACCACCTGCCTTCAGCACCGCCAACAACGACACGACCAAGTCAACCGATCGAGGCAGTAGGACAGCCACCAACGACTCCGGCCCCACACCTGACTCAATCAGTTTGCGGGCCAAACGATTCGCTGCAGCGTCCAAGTCGACATACGACACTCTGCGATCTTCGAACACCACCGCAGTCGACATGCCCCGAGCCAGCACTTGCGCGTCGAACATCGAGACCAACGTCGTTTCTACTTCGGACTTCACCCGAACCTGATCGTTCCAGCCTTCAAGCACCAACGAACGCTCGACAGGATCCAACAACTCCACATCACCGACACAAACCGACGAATCCACCGCTGTTGCGGTGAGGATTCGTCCGAAGCGTTCGGCAAATGAGGCAACTGTCGACTCGTCGAACAGATCCGTCGCGTACGTGAACGTTGCCGCCATCCCCGCCGCAGCACCCGCGTCGTCGAACTGCTCGATCACCGTCAGCTGCAGGTCGAACTTCGCCGCCACCGACCCGGCATCGACACCAGCAACAGTCAGATCACCGAGTTCGAGGACTGACTGCTCCATGTTCTGGAACACCAACATCACCTGGAACAACGGATTCCGTGCCTGCGAGCGCTCCGGATTGAGCACCTCCACCAACCGCTCGAACGGAACATCCGCATGGCCGAACGCCTGAAGATCAGCCTCCCGCACACTTGCCAGCAGATCGACGAAACGAGCAGCACCCTCGACCTCGGTCCGCAACACCAACGTATTGACGAACATCCCGATCACATCATCGAGAACCTGCTCACCACGACCCGCCACCGGAGTACCGATCGCAATATCGGAGGTACCCGACAACCGGGCCAACAACACCGCCAACGCCGCATGAACCACCATGAACAACGACGAATTCGACTCACGAGCAACATCATTCAAACCAGCATGAACATCCGCACCCACCACGAACGAATGATCCGCACCACGATTGGACGCCACCACAGGCCGCGGACGATCCGCCGGCAGATCCAACTGATCCGGCAACCCCGCCAACGCCCGAGACCAGAACTCGACCTGACGCGAAATCAACGACGCCGCATCATCTTCCGAACCCAACACCTCACGCTGCCACAACGCGTAATCCGCATACTGCACCGCCAACGGCGCCCACCCCGGAACCTCACCCCGAGAACGAGCCTCGTACGCAACCATCACATCACGCGTGAGCGGACCCATCGAGAACCCGTCCCCACTGATGTGATGAACCACCATCGCCAACACGAACTCCGACTCCGACACCGCAAACAACCGCGCCCGAACCGGAACCTTGACCGCCACATCGAAACCAGCAGACAAGAACTCCGACACCGCACCAACGACATCGGACTCCGACACCGCAACCGGAGACAAATCCAGCTCGACCCGATCCGCCGAAAGGATCTCCTGGAACCCGACACCGTCGACCTCCGGATACACCGTCCGCAAAATCTCGTGCCGCGCAACAACATCCGACACAGCAGCCTGCAAAGCCGCCACGTCCAACGACCCCGACAACCGAATCGCCACCGGAATATTGTTCACCGCAGACCCCGGCTCGAACCGGTTCAAGAACCACATCCGCTGCTGCGCCAACGACAACGGAATCCGCTCCGGACGCACCATCGCCGTCAACGCCGCCCGCGCACCCGAACCGACCTCCGACTCCACCCGCGCAGCCAACAACTCCACCGACGACGCCTCGAACAACACCCGCACCGGAACCTGCGCATCAAGCGCCTGACCCAACCGAGCCGCCACCCGCGTCGCAATCAGCGAATTACCACCCAAAGCAAAGAAATCATCATCGAGACCCACCCGATCCACACCCAGCAGATCCGCAAACACCGACGCAACGATCTCCTCCACCGCCGTCACCGGAGCCCGGAACACCGCAACCTCGAACACCGGCTCCGGCAACAACTTCCGATCCAACTTCCCCGACGCATTCAGCGGCAACGCATCCAACACCATGATCAACGACGGAACCATGTACGACGGCAACACCGCACGCAGCGAATCCGTAAGCGCCACAACATCAACCACCGCACCCGACGCCGGCACCACATACCCAACCAAGCTGTCACCCGACTTGGAGTCAGAGTGCATCACGACGACGGCGTCGTTGACGTTCTCATGTGTGAGCAGGGCTGATTCGATCTCACCCAGTTCGATCCGCTGACCACGCAACTTCACCTGGAAATCGCTACGGCCGATGTACTCCAGCTCCCCCGATTTGGTCCATCGAACCAAATCTCCGGTGCGGTACAACCTGGCGCCGGCTGATCCGAATGGATCGGCGACAAATCGCAGCGCCGTCATAGCAGGCTCACCGTGATATGCACGAGCCACCTGCGGTCCACCCAAATACAGTTCACCGGCCACACCCACCGGCACTGGCGCCAACCGGCCGTCAAGCACAACAGTGGACGTGTTAGCGACGGGCGAACCGATCGGGACGACCAACGCCTCAGGAGTCGCCTCCCAAGCTGTTACCACCTCGACCTCGGCAGGCCCGTACCAGTTGTGCAGGCTCGCTGACGCGTACCCGCTGAATCGGCGTACGGTGTCGGCGCTCAACGCCTCTCCTGCGACAAAGACGCGACGCACCGACTCCGGCAGCGGCGCGGGCACCGCGGACATGAATGCGTTCAACATCGACGGAACGAAATGCACAGTCGTGACCCGCTCTTGCGCAATGGTTTTCGCAAGATAATCTGCGTCCCGGTGTCCGTCGGGAACCGCGATGACCAGTTTCGCTCCAGTTTGGAGAGTCCAGAACAATTCCCAGACCGAAATGTCGAAGGTGATCGGCGTTTTCTGCAGTACCACATCCGAGCGATCAAGCCTGTAGGTCGCCTGAGCCCACACCAACTGGTTCACCGTTGCGCTGTGTGTAATCGCAACGCCCTTGGGGCGACCTGTCGAACCTGAAGTGAAGATCAGATACGCCGTGTTTTCCGATCGCAAAGGCGAATTGCGTTCAGAGTCGGCTATCCGGCGAGATGGGAACCCGTCCAAGTTCAGAGCCTCGACAGTCACCATCCGTCGACCCGTCGACGCGAACTGATCGCGAGCGGTAGTCAGAATCAGTACCGGATCCGCCGCCTCTACGACGTACTCGGTGCGTTCTGCTGGATGATCTGGATCGATAGGAACGTAGGCGCCCCCAGCCTTCAGAACGGCGTAGATCGCAACCACGAGGTCAATGCTCCGACGCATCGCCACACCGACCAACTGCTCAGGTCCGACTCCTTCGGAAATGAGGTGACGCGCGAGTTGATTGACCTTGGCATCGAACTCCGCATACGTAAGTTCAATTGCGTCCATGGCCAACGCGACAGAGTTAGGCGTCCGCGCAACCTGCTCGTCGAACAACGAGACCAGCGTCGCATTGTCCGAGCACAAAGAACCGGCCGAAACAGCTTGCGCCAGTACCTGTTCACTCTCGCTCTGTGAGAGTACGGGAATATCACCCACCAGTACGTCCGGAGTTGCGGACACTGTGTTCAGAATTCGCAACAGACGATCGACGAATTCCAACACCGTTGATTCGTCGAACAGGTCGGTTGCGTAGTTGAACGACCCGTGCATCCCCGAGGGTTCTCCCGACTCGCTGATGACCTCGGACAGAGTGATCTGAAGGTCGTATTTCGCCGTTCCCGAGTCCGCTTCGATCCCGGAAATCGTGAGTTCTGGCAACACGAACTGCGTTTGCGCAAAGTTCTGGAACACCAACAAAACCTGGAACAGCGGTGAATGCGCAGTAGAACGCACGGGGTCGATCTCATCCACCAACCACTCGAACGGCACATCCGCATTGGCAAACGCCGATAGATCGATTTCACGCACCTGCTCCAGGAACGAACCGAATCCTTCCGACGCTTCGACGTTCGTGCGTAAGACCAGCGTGTTGACGAACATACCAATCAGATCGTCGAGTTCGGCCTCGCCGCGTCCTGCGACAGGAGTACCAAGGACCACGTCCGGAGAACTGCTCAGTCTGGACATCAAAACAGCCACCGCCGCGTGAATGACCATGAAGACAGTCACGTTGTGGCCCTCTGCGAGCCTCGACAAGCCTGAATGAAGGCGTGCATCGACCGTGAAATCGACTGTCGCTCCGCGCAATGACTGAATCGCCGGCCTGGCACGATCCAAGGGGAGATTCAGGACCGGCGGAACGTCAGCCAGCTGCGCGTGCCAGTATGCAATCTGCTTCGACGCGATCGAATCCGGGTCGCCGTCCGAGCCCAACATCTCGCGTTGCCACAACGCATAGTCCGCATACTGCACTCCGAGAGGCGCCCACCCCGGAACTACGCCCCGAGATCGGGCCTCATACGCGACCATGACATCGCGCCCGAGTGGACCGACCGAGGAACCGTCTCCGGCAACGTGGTGGATCACGACAACCAACACGTAGTTGTCAGAGCCAAGGCTGAACAGTTTCGCTCGAACGGGGACCTCAGCACCGACGTCGAATCCCTGTCCGACAACCTCTGCTA
Source organism: Rhodococcus sp. WS1 (assembly GCF_003797745.1). NCBI lineage: Bacteria > Bacillati > Actinomycetota > Actinomycetes > Mycobacteriales > Nocardiaceae > Rhodococcus > Rhodococcus sp. WS1. Next base: position 1,358,821 of record NZ_RKLZ01000001.1, read on the forward strand.
CGCGCAGCATTACAGACTCGGCGTCGACCTCGACTGGACTCAAGTCCAGCACGACATCTTCGGGTGGAACAATTACCTGCATTGGTCCATCTGTATCGCTTGGGTACAATGTTCTGAGCGACTCGTGCCGTGCCAGGACATCGGAAACAGCAGCTTTCAGCCCCGCCACGTCCAGCTTCCCTGAAAGCCGGATCGCGAGAGGAACATTGTAGACCGGCGACTCTGGGTCGAGTTGGTTCAGAAACCACATCCGTTGCTGTGCAAGGGACAACGGCACCCGCTCCGGGCGCACCCGAGCAGTCAATGCCGCCCGAGCACCCGAACCGATCCTGGTCTGAACTCGGGCAGCCACGCCCTCGACCGAGGACACCTCGAACAGCACCCGTACCGGAACCTGCGTATCGAGCGCCTGCCCAAGGCGGGCAACCATCCGAGTCGCAATCAGCGAATTGCCACCCAAAGCAAAGAAATCATCATCAAGCCCGACCCGATCCACACCCAACACCTCGGCGAAAACCGAGGCAACCGACTCCTCCACCGGAGTCACCGGAGCCCGGAACGCCGCAGCCTCGAACACCGGCTTCGGCAACAGCTTCCGATCCAACTTCCCCGAAGCATTCAGCGGGAACGCATCCAACACCATGATCTGCGACGGCACCATATACGACGGCAACACCGACCCCAACGAATCCACAAGCGCCGCAACATCAACCACCGCTCCCGACGTCGGCACCACATACCCCACCAACTGATCACCGGTCTTGGTCGACACCACCGCCACCGACGACACCGACACCGACACATCGGCCACCAGGGCCGACTCGATCTCCCCCAACTCGATCCGCTGACCCCGGAACTTCACCTGGAAATCGGTGCGCCCGATGTACTCGAGCTCCCCCGACCAGCCCCACCGCACCAAGTCCCCCGTGCGGTACATCCGATCGCCGACACTGCCATGAGTGAACGGATTCGCCACGAAGCGATCCGCCGACAAATCCGGACGAGAAACATACCCACGAGCCAACTGATCACCCGCAAGATACAACTCACCCGCAACACCCGCCGGCACCGGACGCAATCGCGAATCCAAGACGAAAACCTGCGAATTCCACTGCGGCACACCAATAGAAGCCACACCACCGTGGACAGCATCCGTCACATCCGCGAACGTGATCGACACCGCGGCCTCGGTCGGACCATACAAGTTGTGAACCCGCGCGCTTGAAACAACACCGAAATCGCGCACCGTCTGCGCCGGCAACGCCTCGCCGATGACGAACACATCACGCAGCGAATCCAACTGGCTGGCAGAGACTTCCCCCGCGAACACCGACAGCATCGTCGGCACGAAGTCCGTCACCGTCACACGCTGATCAGCGATCACCGACGCCAAATACCCCGGATCCCGATGACCGTCATGAGTGGCCACCACCAACCGAGCACCCACCGCCAACGGCAAGAAGAAGCCCCACAACGACACATCGAACGTCGTCGCAGTCTTCTGCAAATACACATCCGACCCAGTCAGAACATACTGACCCTGCATCCACGCCATCTGATTGACGATCGCCTCATGCGAAACCGCCACACCCTTCGGCTTCCCCGTCGACCCCGACGTGAAAATCACATACGCAGCATTCGAACCACGCAGCGGCGCAACACGATCCACATCCAACACAGGCGCATCCGAGAACCCGGACACATCCAACTCGTCAATCAACACCACATCGAACTCACCCGGCAACACCACACCGTCACCAGCAGTGGACAACACACACACCGGCGCCGCGGTCCCGAGAATATGACCATTGCGCTCGACCGGATGATCCGGATCCAACGGCACATACGCCCCACCCGCAGCAACCACCGCATACATACCCACAACAAGATCAACCGACCGACGCATCGCCAACGCCACCAACGACTCCGGCCCCACACCCACCGAAATCAGATACCGCGCAAGACGGTTCACCCGAGACCCGAACTCCGCATACGACAGAGACTGTCCCTGGAACATCACCGCCACCGCACCCGGCGTCGCCGCCACCTGCGCAACAAACCCGTCGAGCAACAAAGCGTCGTCAGTCAACTCGTGAACGGTGTCATTGACCGTCACCAAGACCTGCGATCGCTCGTCCTCACCGAGCAACTCCACATCCCCAACAACCGAATCAGGCTCCGCCACCATCGCTTCCAGAACACGCACCAACCGCTCCGCAAACGAAACAACTGTCGACGCGTCGAACAGATCCGTCGCATACGTCAACGACATCGGCATCCCCACACCGACGCCGTCCTCCTCCAACGGCGTCACCGTCAACTGCAGATCGAACTTCGCGATCTCGACACCGGCGTCGAAACCGGCAATCGACAGTCCCGGCAACTCCACGACATCCTGCGCCATGTTCTGAAAGAACAGCGCAACCTGGAACAACGGATGATGGGCCTGCGACCGCGCCGGATCAAGCACTTCCACCAAACGCTCGAACGGCACGTCCTCGTTGCCGAACGCCCCGAGATCGACCTCACGAACCCGACCCAACAACGCCGAAAAAGACTCCGAAGAATCCACCTCGGTCCGCAACACCAACGTATTGACGAACATACCGATCAGATCGTCCAGCTCCGGCTCACCCCGCCCTGCGATCGGAGAGCCCACCACAACGTCGTCACTACCGCTCAGCCGCGCCAACAACACCGCCAACGCCGCATGCACCACCATGAACAACGACACATTACGATCAAGCGCCAACTGCTCGAGCGCTCGATGTAACCGCGCCTCTATCGAAAACTGGTAACTCGCCCCCTGATTGGATGCCACCAACGGCCGCGGGCGATCCGCCGGCAGCTCGATCCGCTCCGGCAACCCCGCCAACACCGACGTCCAATACCCCAACTGCTCGGACATCAACGACGACGGATCGCCCTCGGACCCCAACACCTCACGCTGCCACAACGCGAAGTCCGCGTACTGCACCGCCAGCGGCGCCCACTGCGGAACCTGACCACCCGCACGCGCCACGTACGCCACCGACACATCACGCACCAATGGCCCCAACGACACGCCATCAGCAGCAATATGGTGAATCACCAACGCCAATACAAACTCCGACGAGCCCGTCTGGAACAAACGAACCCGCAATGGCACCTCGACCGTGACATCGAACCCCTCTGCCACCACTGGCGTCAGCACACCGAGCAAGTCGGCCGCGTCGACAGTTTCGGGCAATACAGTTCCCACGAATTCGTCCACCGGAAGTACTTGTTGGAACCCGATGCCCTCGAATTCCGGGTAGACGGTCCGCAACACCTCGTGCCGCGCAACAACATCCGACAGCGCTGCGGACAGTGCCGAAACATCGACGGCACCGGACAACCGCAACACGATCGGAATGTTGTTCACACCAGACACAGAGTCGAATCTCGACAAGAACCACATCCGCGACTGTGCAAGGGAAAGAGGTATCCGCTCCGGACGAGAGCGAGGGGCCAAGGCAATTCGCACATGCCCCGCTGAATCTGACAGAACAGATGCAAGTCCGGAGACTGTCGAGTACTCGAACAGCGTTTTGACCTGAACCCGCACATCGAAAGCCGCACTGAGACGCCCGGCCAATTTCGCAGCAATCAACGAGTTGCCGCCGAGTTCGAAGAAGTCGTCGTCAGCGCCGACTCGGTCCACCCCCAAGAGTTCTTCGAATACGCGCGCGACCAGGACCTCACCAGCGGAGGATGGCGCTACAAACTCTCGGGCCTCGAATACGGGATCAGGAAGTGCTGCCGAATCCAGCTTTCCTACCGGCGTCAAGGGGATCTCGTCGATGACAACGACAGCCGCCGGAATCATGTGACGGGGAAGATCCGTCTTGACCACTGCCAGGACGTCATCCCCGGACAACACGGCTCCAACTGCAGGAAGCACATAAGAGATTAGAGCCGTTTCACCGCTGGGCAACACTCGCCCGAGAGTTGTCACAAACTCGACCCGTTCGTCGAGTGCGATGACCGCGTCAATTTCAGTCAACTCGATGCGGAAGCCACGGATCTTGACCTGGGAATCGGACCGTCCGACGTATTCGACGCTACGATCGCCGGCAGCACTTTCCGTCCACCGCACCACGTCCCCCGTGCGGTACATTCGTTCACCCTGGGCCCCAAAGGGATTCGCGATGAATCGATCGGCCGTCATTCCTGCCAAATTGTGGTATCCGCGCGCAACCTGCGGCCCTGCAAGATAGAGCTCACCCGTAGTCCCCGTCGGTACAGGCTGCAAGCGAGCATCCAATACCAAAGACGCTGCACCACGAATCGGACCACCGATCGTGACGGGATCACCCGCGCCGAGTTCCGTCATGTTCGTGACGATCGTCATCTCGGTCGGGCCGTACGCGTTGAAAAAGTGGCGTCCGGGCGCCCACTTCGCGACCAACTCTGGCGGACACGCCTCACCCGCGACCACGACGACAGCAACATCGTCGAGTCCAGATGGATCCACCGATGCGAGCACCGAAGGAGTAGCGCCGACATGCGTCACTCGCTCTGTCTTGATCAGCTCGGCTAGCTCGGGCCCACCGTAGATGCTCGATGGGGCAATCACCATGACGGCGCCTGCTCCGATCGTCTCGAGTAGTTCGAAGATCGATACGTCGAAGCTTGGAGTCGTGAAGTGCAAAACCCGTGAATTGCCGTCGAGCGACAGCATGCGAATTTGCTCTCGCTGCAGGACGGCTAGCCCCGAATGCGAAACAACAACACCCTTGGGTCGCCCTGTGGAGCCGGATGTGTAGATGACGTACGCGGCGTGCTGCTCACGCAGTGTTCTTACCCGCTCGTCATACGTCACTGGCGCGCCGGAGACAGCGGCCAACGACTCGACAGTGTCCGAAGCATCGATCGAGATCCACCCGACCGAGTCAGTTAACCCGGCGCGTGCACCCTCAGTGGTCAACCCGACCGAAACTCCAGAATCGCTGATCATGTAGGCCACGCGATCGGCTGGATAGTTCGGATCAACCGGGACGAAGGCGGCGCCGGACTTGGCGACTGCCCACAGTGCCAGAACGGACTCGATGGACCGCGGTATCGAAATTGCAACCCGATCCTCTGGCCCCATGCCGCCGGCGATCAACAATCTCGCCAAACGAGACGATTGCTCGTCCAACTCTGCGTATGACAGCGAACGTCCTTCGAACCGCAACGCCTCCCGCTCGGGCCCCAGCTCGACGGCCGCCGCCAGCAGTTGCGGAAGCAACGATGTGCTGGCACGACGGCCGCGTGCCGGACGCTCTCGACGTGCCTTGCGAGCTACCGACGTCCCTGGCGTCACACCATCGGAGCTCATGCGGTCACGACCTGCACTCGAACGGCATGCTGGAGGAACACGTGCTGCGTCAAGACAATTTCACCTTCGCTTTGGTACTGCAGTTCGATCAGTATTCGCAGGAATCCGATCACTTCCGAGGTTCTACCCTTGACCTGGGCAAATCGCGTTCGACGTCCCGGTAAAGCCCCAATAGTTGATCGGACACACCGAACCATTGTTACAGCTGTCGCGGAGTGGACATCATCGGACTGTTCGGGATATGGGAGTCCATCGACTTCCTGAACGGCGGCGTCAGCTCAGAGTCCACGTCGCGGGATCACAGGCCAGGCGTAGATCAGGCAGACCTCCTTCGACGACATCTGTGAAGACGTCTGTCGGACCAACCGCGTGCGAAACCCACTCCTCTTCAAGGAGCTCGTGTACCTCTGCGTCCTTCGCCTCTTCCGAGGAAAGAAGTACGACGCCACCGACCGCCCCGCCAAGCAGAATCGTCAGAACCGATGTTTCATCGTCGTCGGGACCGAAGTACATCAAACGCGATTCGTAGTCGACGTCGTGCTTTTGCGACATAGCATCCAACTTCGCTGCGAGCTCTCCATGGGTGATCTGGTCAGAGTGTGATCCGGTAACCACGACCGCGACGTCGTCCCCACTCAGCGGACGAAGCCGATCCGTGTAGTTCATGGAACGACTCGAATACGACGCCACCAATTCGACAACCTCGGACTCGTTCACGTCGAGGATCGTATCCAGCGCGACATCAGAATCTGCACTGCCCGAAGTCAGCGTCAAGGCCACACTCGGGTTTGTTCCTCTTCCAGGCGTACGCGCTGCTCCTGTTGTAGTTCCCACGAGTACTGCCGCGCCTGCTTTGGACAGCGCCCAGATCGCCACTACCAGTTCGATGCCACGCAGCCCTGTCATCGCAACTGCGTCACCCGGGCCGATCCCAAGACTGATGAGGTGGCGCGCAAGGCGAGATGATCGTGCATCGACCTCGTGGTATGTCACTTCCTCTTCATCGCACACGACTGCTACGGCGTCAGGATCAGCCTCAACGGAGTTCGCCAATCGCTGTGGCACGAGTCGGCCCGTCGAAGCGCCAACGGCCGGGGGTGGCGTTGTGTCCACGGAGCCGAGGACTTCTGCTCGTTCGGAGTCGGTGAGCAGTTCGATGTCACCGATCGGACGTGAAGGATCCGAGGACACCCGATCGAGAACGCGTACGAATCGCTCGACATGTGCGTCGGCGGTCGCTTGGTCGAAAAGATCGGCGGCGAAAACCAAATGGCCAATCAGTCCTCCTGTGATCGGATCAGAACTGAGATTGAGTTGGAGGTCGAACTTCGCAGTCGCCTCCACACCCTCGACTGCCGAGATCTTCAGATCCGGCAGACTGAACTCGGCTCCTGCCATCGGTTCGACCGACAGTGCAACCTGGAAAAGCTCGTTCGCTGACGCCGACAACGCGCCGGTAACTTCCTCGAACGGTATGTCGCCGTTCGCAAATGCCTCGAGATCGACATTTCGAACCAGCGAGACCAATTCGCCGAATCCTGCTCCGAGGTCCGGAGCGGTCCTGAGTGCGAGCGTGTTGACGAACATTCCGACTATGTCGTCCAGTTGCTGCTCACCTCGCCCGGCTACAACTGTTCCGATCGCGAAATCTCGGCTTCCGCTCAACCGTGAGATGAGAACTGCAAGCGCGGCATGCACAACCATGAACAATGTGGCGTTGTGTTCGCGCGCAATCTCGTTGAGCCGCGTCGCCGTGTCCGCACTGACGGAGAACTCCGAGACACCGGCCTTTGCAGACATATGCGCGGGTCGCTGACGGTCGGAAGGCAATCCGGGCGTCGACGACACACCGTTCAACGTCCGGCGCCAGAAGTCGAGTTGCTGTGCAGCCTGCGAGCCGATCTCGTCGATGCTACCGAGCACTTCGCGCTGCCAGATCGCGAAGTCCGCGTACTGAACAGTCAACGGCGTCCACGACGGCGCGGTACCGCGCATGCGGGCCTCATAGGCGACCATCATGTCTCGGGCCAGAGGTCCCATCGATTCACCGTCAGCGGCGATGTGATGAGCGACCAAGACGAATATGAAGTCTGCCGGCCCCAACTCGAGCAACCCAGTGCGTACAGGTACTTCCTGAGCTACGTCGAATCCGGTCGTCACCAACTCCACGACGCGATTGAACGCCGCGGCCTCGTCGTCCACCTGAATCGTTTCGAGAGGCGAAAGGAGTTCGTCGATCGCGACGATTTTCTGAACCGGCCCTTCGATGTCACTCGGGTAGCTGGTCCGGAGCGACTCATGTCGAACCAAAACGTCGTGAAGAGCCTGGCGCAAAGCCGCGACATCCAAGTTCCCTGTCAATCGCAGAGCCAACGGAATGTTGTATACCGCAGAACCGGGATCCATCTGGTTTACCAACCACATTCGCTGCTGGGCCAAGGACAGAGGAAGACGTTCTGGACGTTCCCGCGCCTCCAACTCCATCCTCGCACCGGAACCTGCGGTCTTTTGCGCTACTGCAGCCAAACCTTCCACTGTCGAGTTCTCGAACAGCACGCGCACCGGGACCTGCGCATCGAGCGCCTGTCCCAATCTTGCTGCCAACCTGGTAGCGATCAACGAATTACCACCCAGCGCAAAGAAATCGTCATCCAGACCGACCCGCTCCGCGCCCAACACATCTCCGAACACCGACGCAACAATTTCCTGCACCGCTGTGACCGGCGCCCGAAACTCTGCTGCCTCGAATACCGGTGACGGGAGAGCCTTTCGATCCAATTTGCCCGAAGCATTGAGAGGAAGCTCGTCGAGGACAAGAACCTTCGAGGGCACCATGTACGTCGGAAGCACGGCCCGGGCAGACTCCAGAACTTCGGACGCATCTACTGAAGTTCCCACGACATACCCGACCAGGCTGTCGCCGAACGTCGCATCGCTGTGCAGGACGACCACCGCATCTGAAACCGCCTCGTGCGAGATCAGAGCAGATTCGATCTCGCCGAGTTCGATACGCTGCCCCCGCAGTTTGACCTGGAAATCCGATCGGCCGATGTACTCGAGCTCGCCCCGACCGTTCCACCTGACGAGGTCGCCGGTTCGATACAACCTGCTGCCGCCATCTGAGGCGCCCCTTTCCCCGCCCGCAAAGGGGTTGGCGACGAAACGCTCCGCCGTCAACGCTGCTCGGTTTCCGTATCCGCGACCGACACCGACACCACCGACATACAACTCGCCGATCACGCCCGGCGGCACGATACCCAACGACCGATCCAGAACGAACAGATCCATGTTCGGCACCGGTGCACCGATCGGAACGCTGACGGTGTCATGCGCAGTCACTACGTGGAACGAGACCACGTCCGACGCTTCCGTCGGGCCGTAACTGTTCACCAGGCGTACGCCGCCTGACAACAAACTGCCAAGACGATTGAGCCGGATCGACTCGCCTCCAAGGAACACAACATCGAGAACGCTCAGAGCAGACTCCTCATCGGAATCCACCACGGCTTCGAATGCGCTCGGCGACATGTTCGCCACTGCGACGTCACCGTGCCCGACGCGAGCGACGATCGCATCCGGATCGAAACCGTCTGAGGCAAGCACTGCGGTCCGACCGCTGCTCAGCGCTGCCCAGACGTTCTTCTGCGTCAGGTCGAAACTGGGTGAAGACGCGATCAAAAGAGCACCAGTTTCGGGCAACTCGCTGCGATACCAGGCCACCGTATTCTCGATGCCCGCCATCGGCACCAACGTCGGCTTCGGACGACCAGTCGAACCGGATGTCGAAATGACATACCCCAAGCGGTCCCCCGCAGCGAGCTCACGCCATCGATCCGTCGGCCCCTCCACAATCGGCGAATCGCGAATGATGCTGTCGAGGACGATGACGTCCACCGCCAGATCGAGAGTCGTCGTACTCACCGCACATCGGGCGCCAGTGTCGGCAATTATCGCTTCGATCCGATCCTGTGGGTACGACGGATCGATCGGCCCGTACGCAGCACCCGCCTTCCACGCCGCCAACATACCTACGACCCACTCGACCGACCTCGGCACGATCAACGCGACGACGTCATCCGGACCGACGCCGGCCGCCGTCAATCGCTCGGCCACCACGTTTGCGTAGGCGTCGAGTTGCCCGTAGGTCAGCGCCTCGCCATCGCACTCGACGGCAAGAGAATCAGGGGTCTGCCCAACCTGTTCGTCGAACATCGCAGTCAGGGAGGCCCCTGCCAACGCTGTGCGCCCACCAGTGGACCAGCTGAGAAGGTTGCTGCGCTCAGCAGCAGTAAGTACGTCGATATCACCCAACCGAACTGACGGATCGACGGTGATCGCAGCAAGGATGCGCCCGAACCTGTCGGCAAAGCCAGCCACAGTCGACTCGTCGAACAAATCCGTCGCATACGTGAATTGCGCCGCCATCCCCGCCGGCGCACCGGACTCGTCGAACTGCTCGACCATGGTCAACTGCAGATCGAACTTCGCCGCCACGGTGTTGGCGTCGACGCCCGCAACTGTCAGATCACCAAGTCGAAGCACCGACTGCTCCATGTTCTGGAACGACAGCATCACCTGGAACAACGGATTACGAGCCTGCGACCGCGCCGGATTAAGCACCTCCACCAAACGCTCGAATGGGAGATCTACATGCGCAAACGCACCCAGATCACCCTCACGAACCCGGCCCAACAACTCCGAGAACGACTCCGAAGAATCCACCTCCGTTCGCAACACCAACGTATTGACGAACATCCCGATCAAATCATCGAGAACCTGCTCACCACGACCCGCCACCGGAGTACCGATCGCAATATCGGACGTACTCGACAACCGCGCCAACAACACCGCCAACGCCGCATGCACCACCATGAACAACGACGAATTCGACTCACGCGCTATCTTTTTCAGAGACGAATGCTCAATTTCTCCGATGACGAACGCATGCTTGGCCCCACGATTGGACGCCACCGCAGGCCGCGGACGATCAGCCGGCAAATCCAACTGATCCGGCAACCCCGCCAACGCCGACTCCCAGAACCCGATCTGACGCGAAATCAACGACCCCGCATCATCTTCCGAACCAAGAGTCTCCCGCTGCCACAACGCGTAATCCGCATACTGCACCGCCAACGGCGCCCACCCCGGAACCTCACCCCGAGAACGAGCCTCGTACGCCACCATCACATCACGCGTCAACGGCCCCATCGACACACCATCACCACTGATGTGATGAACCACCAACGCCAACACGAACTCCGACTCCGACACCGCGAACAACCGCGCCCGAACCGGAACCTCCACCGCCACATCGAAACCGGTCGACAAAAACTCCGTCACCGCACCAACGACATCGGACTCCGACACCACAACCGGCGACAAATCCAACCGCACCCGATCCGCCGACAACACCTCCTGGAAGCCGACACCGTCGACCTCCGGATACACCGTCCGCAAAATCTCATGCCGCGCAACAACATCCGACACAGCAGCATCCAACGCCGCCACATCCAACAACCCCGACAACCGAATCGCCACCGGAATATTGTTCGCCGACGACAACGTATCGAAACGGTTCAAGAACCACATCCGCTGCTGCGCCAACGACAACGGCACCCGCTCCGGACGCACCCGAGCCGTCAACGCCGCCCGCGCACCCGAACCGATCTCCGACTCCATCCGTGCGGCCAACAACTCCACCGACGACGCCTCGAACAACACCCGCACCGGAACCTGCGCATCGAGCGCCTGCCCCAACCGAGCTGCCATTCGAGTAGCGATCAAAGAGTTTCCGCCGAGTGCGAAGAAGTCGTCATCGAGACCCACTCGCTCGACCCCGAGTACCGCCGAGAAAACAGAAGCGACAATTTGCTCTACCGGCGTGACCGGGGCCCGGAAGACCGCAGCCTCGAATACCGGCTCCGGCAACAACTTCCGATCCAACTTCCCAGAGGAGTTCAGAGGAAACTCGTCCAAGATCATGATCACGTTCGGAATCATGTAGACAGGTAGCGATTCAGGAAGCGCATTCCTCAGGGCTTCTACGTCGACCACAGAATCCGGGACAGCGATCACATACGCGACCAACTGATCGCCCATATCGGTGGATGCCACAGTGACCACACACTGAGCTACCGTCGAGTGCGCCAGAAGAGCTGACTCAATCTCACCCAGTTCGATCCTCTGACCACGGAACTTGACCTGAAAATCGGTACGCCCGACATACTCGAGCTCGCCTGCGGTGTTCCACCACACCAGGTCCCCGGTGCGATACATCCGACTGCCACCGGCATTTACTTCACCGTTCGTGTCGCTCGCCTCCACAAATGGGTTCGCGACAAAGCGATCACTGGTGAGATCGGGTCGCGCGACATAACCGCGCGCAAGTTGATCACCGGCCAGATACAGCTCACCTGCAACGCCTACCGGCACCGGATGCAACCGACTATCCAACACGTAGACCTGCGAGTTCCACTCGGGCACACCGATCGGAGTACCTGTCGACTCCGATCCGTCGACCTCGTAGTAGGTGATCGAGACCGCAGCCTCGGTAGGGCCGTACACATTGTGCAAACCTGCAGAGGACACCCGAGCGAATGCACGCACCGTCTCGAGCGGCAATGCCTCACCGATCACGAATACGTCCCTCAGCGACACCAATGCGTGTTCCGGAACCGACGTCGCGAAGACGGTCAACATCGACGGAACGAAGTCCGTCAACGTCACCCGATGATCTTCGATCAGACCAGCCAGATACGCGGGATCTCGATGTCCGTCGTGAGATGCCAGCACCACTCTCGTACCGGACAGAAGCGCGGTGAAGTATCCCCACAACGAGACGTCGAATGTCGTTGCAGTCTTTTGCAGATAGACATCTTCTGTGCCGATGGCGTACTGATCCTGCATCCACAGGACCTGGTTCACGATGGCGTGATGCGAGACCGCAACGCCCTTGGGCTTGCCCGTGGAACCCGAGGTGAAGATCACGTAGGCGGCATTCACATCACGCAGTCGACCACGACGATCAGCATCGGAAACGACGGAAGGCGAATAGCTCGAGAGGTCAGCAGCATCGATCAACAGCACGTCGGCGCCGTTCGGCGCTACGAAAGCGTCCCTCGTCGTCGACAGCACACAGACTGGATCGGCCGTCGTGAGGATGTGCCCGATCCGCTCGGCGGGGTGATCGGGATCCAATGGCACGTAGGCTCCGCCCGCGGCGATCACCGCGTACATACCCACTACGAGATCGAGCGACCGACGCATCGCCAAGGCCACCAACGACTCGGGCCCAACACCATCGTCGATCAGCTTGCGTGCCAATTTGTTCACACGATCGGACACCTCGCCATAGGTCAGCGACTGGCCGTCGAACACCACGGCAACAGCATCGGGCGCCAACGCAACGCGAGTGTCGAACAGCGAAGCCAATGTCTCACTGTTCCCGACGTCACGCGCGGTGGAGTTGCGCGCAGTCAACAGCGACTCGCGCTCGGTCTCCTCCAACAGATCGATGTCACCCACAGTGATCGACGGATCCACGACCACCTGCTCGAGGATCCTGGTGAACCGATCGGCGAATCCACGAATCGTCGACTCGTCGAACAGATCTGTGGCGTATGCGAACTCGGCGAACATGCCGTCTTCGAGCGCATCTTCGACACGGGGAGCGAGAGTAAGTTGAAGATCGAATTTCGCGATACCGGCATCGAACTCGAGGCCCGACACCTCCAACCCCGAAAGCTCCAACGCATCCTGGGACATGTTCTGAAAGAACAGCGCGACCTGGAACAGCGGGTGATGTGCCTGCGATCGGGTGGGGTCCAGTACCTCGACCAATCGCTCGAACGGAACATCGCCGTTGCCGAGCGCCTGAAGGTCCGTCCTCCGCGTTGCCGAGACGAGTGCACTGAACGGACTGGCGAGGTCGACAGGAGTCCGCAGGACCAGCGTATTCACGAACATACCGATCACATCGTCGAGCGCCTTTTCGCCTCGCCCGGCAACCGGAGTACCGATCACGATGTCACTGGTACCGGACAACCTTGCGAGAAGCACGGCGAGGGCCGAATGCATCACCATGAACAGCGACGCGTTCCGCTCGCGTGCGAGTGAGTCCAAGCTCGACCGAAGCTCTTCGCTGACGGAGAAGCGATACGTAGCGCCACGATTCGAGGCGACGACCGGGCGGGGGCGGTCAGCTGGTAACGCAAGCACTTCCGGAGAATCACGGAGGACGGAGCGCCAGTGGTCCAGCTGAGCCGAGATCAACGAATTCGGGTCGTCCTCGTCGCCGAGGACCTCCCGCTGCCAGAGTGCATAATCGGCGTACTGCACCTCGAGCGGAGTCCAATTCGGAACGCCGTTCGAAACCCGAGCGGCGTAGGCAACCATGACATCCCGAGTCAGCGGACGCATCGAGAACCCGTCCGCTGCGATGTGGTGCACAACGAAGGCGAGAACAAATGCGTCCGCCCCCACCTCGAACAACTGCACACGGAACGGTACCGACGTTGTCACATCGAACCCTGCCAGAGCGAGCGTCAGCAGTGCCTCTTCGACCCGAGTTCCGCCCAGAGTGACTGGGGTGAGATCAAAAGATACCTCTGAGGCAGGCAGAATCACCTGCTGACCTTGCCCACCCGCCTCGGGGTAGATCGTCCGTAGCGATTCGTGCCGATCCACCACATCCGATACGGCCAACTGCAGTGCCGACAGGTTCAACTGGCCACTCAAACGCAGCGCAATCGGAATATTGTTGACGGCCGATTCGGGGTCGAAGCGGCTCAGGAACCACATGCGCTGCTGAGCAAGTGACAACGGAATCGTCGTGGGGCGAGGTCCTGCAACTAGTGCCGGAATGTTCCCGGAACTGACGTGTGACGAGATCGCCGCCGCCAGCGACTCTACATTCGAATTTTCGAACAGGACCCTCACGGGGATCGTCGTCTCGAGCGCTCGCCCGAGCCTGGCGACCAATCGTGTGGCTACGAGCGAATTGCCACCCAAAGCAAAGAAATCATCATCCAACCCGACACGCTCGACCCCCAGAACGTCGGCAAAGACGGCCGCTACCGCCAACTCCGTATCAGTCGCGGGTGTTCGATACTCCCGCACCTCGAATACTGGCTCCGGCAACGCCTTCCGATCCAACTTACCGTTCACCGTCAGCGGAAGCTCCTCGAGCACCACCACAGCATCCGGAACCATGTACCCGGTCAAGAACTCGCTCACCCTCGTCGACACAACGGAAGCAGCAAGATCCATGCCAGCCTCGGGGATCACATACCCCACAAGACGATCACCGAGCGCAACATCCGAGCGCACAACCGCCACAGCGCCAGCCACCCCAGGCACACGCAACAACGCAGCCTCGACCTCGCCGAGTTCAATCCGGAACCCACGCAACTGAATCTGCGAATCACTTCGGCCCGCATACTCGAGCACCCCGTCGGCATTCCACCGCGCAATATCACCTGTCCGGTACATCTGATCACCGGAACCGCTGCGTCCGAACGGGTTCGCAACAAAACGACCAGCAGTCAGCCCGGGCTGGCCCACATACCCACGCGAAAGCTGTCCACCAGCGACATACATTTCTCCTCGAACACCTACCGGCACAGGGCGAAGCCGATCGTCGAGTACGAACACCGACAACCCACCAAGGCCACGGCCGATAACCGAACCGGTCGCCTTCCGAACCATCACCGAGTCGAGTGCCGAGAACGACACATGCACAGTGGTCTCGGTAATCCCGTACATGTTCACCAATCGCGGAGAACTATCGTCATGACGGTCATACCAACGCACCAATTGAGACAAATCCAGCGCCTCACCGCCGAAGATCACATGACGCAACGACAACGAACCGGCCGAATCACCAGCCATCCGATCCGCCTCGGCGAACTGATAGAACGCCGAAGGAGTCTGATTGAGCACCGTCACCCGCTCCCGCACAACCAACTCACGGAACTGCTCCGGCGAGCGAGAAGTCAGGTAATCCACCACCACAACAGTGCCGCCGTACAACAGCGGGCCCCACAACTCCCACACCGAGAAATCGAACGCGTAACTGTGGAACAACGTCCACACGTCCGAACCATCGAAACCGAACCGCGGCTGAGCATTCGCAAACAACTCCACCACATTCCGATGACTGACCGCCACACCCTTCGGCTTCCCAGTCGAACCGGACGTATAGATCACGTAGGCAATATCATCGGCACGCAACGCAGAACGACGATCACCGTCCGACACCGGCGAACCGTCGTAATTCGCCAAGTCCAACGCCATCACATCAAGAACTGGCACCTCGACATCGACGACATCACCCGCAGCGACGACGCACACAGGACGCGCGTCCCCCAACGTGAAAGCGATACGCTCCGCCGGATACGTCGGATCAATCGGCAGATAGCCACCCCCGGCCTTCACCACAGCCAACAACGTGACAACCAACTCGACCGACCGCGGCAAAATAACCGCCACCAACGACTCCGGACCAACACCCGACTCGATCAGCTTGCGCGCCAACCGATTTGCCGCCGCATCCAGTTCACCGAACGACAACCGGCGATCCTCGAACACCACAGCGGTCGACGAAGCCTCACCCGCAACCCTCGCATCGAACATCGACACCAACGTCGTGCCTGGCTCAACCTCGACACCAGGAACCATCCAAGAATCCAAAACATCCGAACGCTCGGCAGCATCGAGCAAATCGATATCACCGACCACTACCGCGGCATCCGCAGCGATCGCTTCGAGAATCACAGTCAACCGACCGGCAAAAGATTTCACCGACGCCTCGTCGAACAAATCCGTCGCATAAACGAGTGCCACGCTCAGGCCCCCTGACGCAGCAGTCGCGTCGGACTCCCAGATCGTGAACTGCAAGTCGAATTTGGCTGTCGCCGAATCGACATCAAGCCCAGAGATGGTCAATCCCGGTACCTCGAGGCTGCTTTGCGTGCTCTGCCCAAGATTCTGCATAGAGAGCATCACTTGAAACAGCGGATTCCTCGACTGCGATCGCGAGGGATTGAGCACCTCCACCAACCGCTCGAACGGAACGTCCGAGTTACCGAATCCATCGAGATCGATATCTCGAACCCGGGCGATCAAGTCGATGAAAGACATGTTGACGTCAACATCTGTGCGGAGCACGAGCGTATTGACGAACATCCCGATGAGGTCATCGAGAGCTTGATCGCCTCGACCGGCGACCGGAGTGCCGATCGCAATGTCCGAAGTCCCGGACAACCGCGCCAGCAGAATCGCCACGGCACTGTGCAACACCATGAACAGGGATGCGTTGTTGTCCAGCGCAATTCGATTGAGAGCCTGGTGAAGGTCAGGCTCGATCGTGAATGTGTGCCCGGCTCCCCGGTTCGACGCGACGCGCGGGCGCGGGCGGTCCGACGGAAGATCGAGCTGATCGGGGATACCGGCCAACGCGTGGCGCCAGTAGTCGACCTGGCGAGTGATCAGAGAATCCGGGTCGTCCTCACTGCCGAGAACTTCGCGCTGCCACAGTGCAAAGTCGGCGAACTGTACGGGCAGCGGAGCCAGATCATGCGCAATTCCCTGTGTCCGAGACACATAGGACGAAACGATGTCCTTGGTCAACGGTCCCATGGAGAACCCGTCACCGCTGATGTGATGGACGACGAACACGAGGACAAATTCGTCGGCGGTGGGTTGGAAGAGTGCCGCCCGAATCGGAACCTCGGTGGTCACGTCGAACCCCGGGGTAACGAAGTCGGTCACGCGCTCGACGATCGCCGACTCGTCTACCCGTATGGGAGTCAGGTTCGGTACCACGGCTGCAAGGTCGACCAAGCGCTGATATCCGACGCCGTCGACCTCCGGGTACACGGTTCGAAGGATCTCGTGCCGCTCGATCAAATCTTCGAGCGCGCCCTGCAAGGCATCGACATCGAGCGCTCCGCTGAGACGCAGCGCGACCGGAATGTGGTCGACTGCCGATTCTGGTTCGAATCGGTTGAGGAACCACATGCGCTGCTGCGCCAAAGACAGCGGAACCAACTCGGGGCGCTCGCGAGGGATCAGGGGAACGTGAGCCTTGCGGTCTTCTGAGATTTTCGCTTCGTCGATGAAGACGGCAAGTTCTGCGGCGGTGGGTGCGTCGAAGAAGTTGCGCATGTCGATGGAGATGCCGTGTTCGGCATTGATCCGCGCAACCACGCGAGTGGCGAGCAACGAGTTGCCGCCCAGCTCGAAGAAGCCGTCGTCTGCCCCTACCCGATCCTGCCCGAGTAGATCGGCAAAGATCGCGACCACGCCGGCTTCGGTGGGTGTCGCAGGCTCGCGGTACTCGACCGTCTTCGACACGAATTCGGGTGCGGGCAAGGCTTTTCGATCCAGCTTGCCGCTGGCATTGAGCGGAAACTCGTCCAGTTCGACGAACATGGCAGGGACCATGTAGTCGGGTAGCCGTTCACCCAGCGACGACGTCAGAATCTCTGAATCGATGCCCTCGCCGACGATGTACGCGACCAAGTTGTCACCGATCGTTTCGTCCGAATGGACGATCACCACGGCTTGGGAAACACCTTCACAATCGAGCAGTGCCGCCTCGATCTCACCGAGTTCGATGCGCAGACCGCGGAGCTTGACCTGAAAGTCAGTGCGACCGATGTATTCGAGCTGGCGGTTCGCTCCGACGCCGCGCCAACGCACCAGGTCTCCGGTTCGATACATCCGCGATCCGTCGGTAGTGCCCGGCCGAGCCACGAAACGGTCTGCCGTGAGATCGGGACGCGACACGTATCCCCTGGCCAGCTGAATCCCGGCAAGATAGAGCTCTCCTGCCACTCCTGAAGGCGACGGCCGGAGCGCGTCGTCGAGCACCAGGAGTTCGGTGTCTGCCACGGCCGCGCCGATCGGCACGGACACCTGATCTCGCTCACCGGTTTCGTAATAAGTCACGTCGACGGCAGCCTCGGTCGGGCCGTACAGATTGTGGAGTCCAGCACTGCTGACCTCGCGCAGACGTGCCGCGGTTCGAGCCGGCAACGCCTCACCGGAAGCGAACACGTAGCGAAGGGTTTTGACCTGCGCAACAAGGGGTTCGGCGACGAACACGGCGAGCATCGACGGCACGAAGTGCACCGCCGTCACTCCGCGCTCGATCATCGTGCGAGCCACGTACACCGGATCACGATGTCCGTCGGGTTCCGCGATCACCAGCGATGCACCGACCTGCAGCGGCCAGAAGAACTCCCACACGGACACATCGAAAGTGAAGGGCGTCTTCTGCAAGATCACGTCGTCGGCAGTGAATCCGTACTCGGTCTGACGCCATTGCAGGTTCGCGACGATGGCACGGTGAGAGACTGCAACGCCTTTGGGGCGTCCGGTCGATCCGGACGTGAAGATGACATACGCAGTGTTGTCCGCGCGCAGCGGCGCCAACCGGTCGGCGTCGGTGACAGTTGTCTCGGCACGACCCGACAAGTCGAGGGTGTCGACGTCGAGCGTGGGCGTACCGTGCGGCAGCACCACGGCATCGGACGTACGTGTGAGCACAGCCGTGGGCTTCGCGATCTCGAGTACGTAAGCGAGACGGTCGGCAGGATGATCCGGGTCGAGTGGAACGTACGCGCCGCCGGCCTTGACGATCGCGTACATCGAGACGAGGAGATCGATCGATCGACGCATCGCGAGACCGACGAGGCTGTCCGGTCCGACACCTGCCGCGACGAGTTCACGGGCCAGGCGGTTCGCTCGCGCGTCGAACTGCGCGTAAGTGAGCTGCGTTCCGGCGTAATCCAGCGCGAGCGCATCCGGCGTCCGCTCGACCTGCTCGTCGAAGAGTCCGGCTAGGGTCACGTGTGCGTCGGCCTCGGACGCGACCTCGACGATCGAAGTGCCGTCGGCGATGAGCCGGTCGACCACCGCGCCGAGACCGTCGGCCTCGCTGGCGATCAGCTCCGGCAGCACCGTGGAAACGACAACAGGAACCAGGGCATCCGCCCCCAATGCCCCACCCATCGCGGTGTCGAGAGTGACCAACTCGTCATTGAGTCGTCCGTAGCTGATTTCGGTTCCACCGTGGCTCAGGGCCACACGATCAGGATCTACCGCCGCAACTGCAGCTACCAACTTCGGCAGATCTTCGATCGTCAGCGACTGCGGTCCCGGAATACCGACGGACATCTACACTTCCTCCAACTGACTTTCGTGAAGTGCGCCCCGGCCGAGCACAGCGTTCTGCTCGGCCGGAGGCGTTCACTGGGCAAATACTGAATGTTACCCGGCCGTACCCCCACGGCCCGCTGACACCGACTGTGCGTCAGCTATCACCGAGCTCACAAGTGTGGCGAGACCGTCGACGCCAAGTGCCGGCAGGATGCCCGGAACAAGGCCGGCGAGCGACACCGAAACCAGTGCATCGGGAGCCAGAGCAGCGCCCATGGCGGTACGCATGGCAACGAGTTTGGTCGACAACTCACCGAAGGTGACCGCCTGATCACCGTGGGTGAACGCAATTGCCTCAGGATCGGCGGCCGCCGCCGCGGCTGCCAGTTCGGGCAGATCTGCCGCGGACTTCGGCTCGGCAGCGCTCGCTTCCTCGCGTTCCTGATCGGTCACGATGTCGATCGTACGAATCACGACCCCGGGATCGGTCACCAGTTCTTCGAGCACCCGCCCGAATCGCGCCGCGAAAAGAGCGATGGTCGATTCGTCGAACAGGTCGGTCGCATAGGTGAAACGCATCCTCAGCCCGGACAGCACCCCGGCATCGTCGAATTGCTCGATACCGGTGAGCTGCAGATCGAACATCGCCTGATCGAAACCGCTGTCGACCGCAGAGAGTTCCAGGCCTGGGAGTTGGAACGTACCAAGAGCCATGTTCTGGAATGTGAGCATGACCTGGAAGAGCGGCGAGTATGCGTGAGAGCGCTCTCGCCCCAATTCGTCGACCAACCGCTCGAACGGTACGTCGGCATTGGCGAATGCCGACAAGTCCTTGTCCTTCACGTGCCCCAGAAGGTCGACGAAAGTCGAAGCAGGAGCGATCTCCGTTCGCAGGACCAAGGTGTTGACGAACATCCCGACAAGATCGTCGAGAGCCCGCTCACCTCGACCCGCGATCGGCGTACCGATTGCGATGTCGTTCGATCCACTCATCTTCGCCAGCAGCACGGACAGGGCAGTGTGAACCACCATGAAGACTGTCGAGTTCTGCTCCCGTGCGATCGTCGCGAGCCGGTCCGTGGTCTCGGAATCGACGGCAAACTCGAATTCCGCACCGCGCATGCTCGCGCGCGCCGGCCGCGGCCGGTCGGTCGGCAGTTCCAGAAGCTCCGGAGTGCCCTTGAGCTCGTTCACCCAGTACGCGAGTTGACGGCCCAGCTGACTGTCCGCGTCCTCCGGCGATCCGAGGACATCACGCTGCCACAGCGTGTAGTCGGCGTACTGCACCTCGAGCGGAGCCCACTCCGGCGTCTCCCCGCCGGTACGTGCGGTGTACGCAACCATGGTGTCTCTGATCAACGGAGCCATCGAGAAGCCGTCACCGCTGATGTGGTGAATGACAACGACGAGGACCCGCTCGGATTCGTCGACCTCGAAGAGACGGATTCGCAACGGAACGGCTGTCGTGACATCGAAGCTCTCGCGAACTGTGTCAGCCACCTGCTCGGCGACCGACGCTTCGTCGGTTGCGATCACTTCCAGTCCCACCGTCGCTGCGGAGCGAGGCAGGATCATCTGAACCGGTCCGTTGCCCTGGTCCGGGTATACCGTCCGGAGCACTTCGTGACGCTCGATCAGATCCGACACCGCGGAGTGAAGTGCGTCGACATCGAGAGCGCCGGACAACCGGATCGCGACCGGGATGTTGTACGCACCCGAGGTCTTGTCGAACTGATTGAGCACCCACATACGTTGCTGCGCCAACGACAGCGGGATCTCGTGCGGACGCACCTGGGCCACCAACGGTGGGCGGCCACCCGATCCCGCGTGTTCGAGAACCCTCGACGCCAATGCCCCGACAGTCGAGGCCTCGAAGATCACACGGACCGGAATCTGCGCGTCCAACGCCTCACCCAGCCTCGACACGACCTGCGTCGCGACGAGAGAGTTTCCGCCGAGCTCGAAGAAGTCGTCGTCGAGGCCGACCCTCGCCACACCGAGTACGTCAGCGAACACACCCGCCACGATCTCTTCGACGGGGTTGGTCGGCGCACGGAATTCGGTCGCCTCGAATTCGGGGTCGGGCAGGGCTTTGCGATCGACCTTGCCGTTGATGTTGAGCGGTAGTTCGTCCAAGACCATCAATGCCGCCGGCACCATGTAACTCGGCAACTCAGCCACAAGAGTCCGCTTCAAGGTTTCGACATCGATGCTTTCCCCGCTTTGAGGAACGACGTAGCCGACAAGTCGATCACCGGTACGCGCATCCGACTTGGCCACCACCACAGCGGAGTCCACGCTGGCCTGCTTGCGAAGAAGCGCTTCGATCTCACCGAGTTCGATGCGGTAGCCACGGATCTTGACCTGGAAGTCGGCGCGCTCCACGTAGTCGAGTTCGCCGTTCTGCGTCCACCGGACGAGGTCGCCCGTGCGGTACAACCGCGAACCCGCGTCACCGAAGACGTTGGCCACAAATCGTTCCGACGTCAGATCCGCGCGCCCGTGATAGCCGCGAGCAAGCTGAGCACCGGCGAGGTAAAGCTCCCCGGTGACTCCGACGGGGACCGGATGCAAACGCGTGTCGAGCACGAACACCTGCGTGTTCCATTCGGGGGCACCGATCGGCACCGACGTCGTATCGTCCGAACCGACGACGTGCGCTGTCACCGAGACCGCGGCCTCGGTCGGACCGTACAGATTCACCAACTGCGCGTCGCTGAGTTCTGCAAACTCGGTGGCCGTCGCGGCCGGCAACGCTTCACCGATCGCGAGCACCTGACGAAGCGATTCCGGAAGACTATTTTCCGACGCCGACTGCAACATCGCGAGCATCGACGGCACCACGTGGAGCGTCGTGACCTTCTCCCGCGTCATCAGGTCGAGCAGGTAGCTCGGGTCCTTGTGACCTTCAGGTTCGGCGATCACCAGTCGTGCACCGGAAGTCAGTGCCGACCAGAACTCCCAGACCGAGAGGTCGAAGGTTGCCGCCGTCTTGAGCACCATCGCATCGGATCGGTCCAGGCCGTACTGATCGCGCTTCCAGAGAATCTGGTTGACCACCGCCCGATGCGAGATCGCGACGCCCTTCGGCCGCCCCGTCGATCCCGACGTGAAGATCACATAGGCGGTGTTGTCCGCTCGCAGTGGAGCACTGCGATCCCTATCGGTAACCATCGCGTCCGCGTAGGACGCGAGATCGATCGTGTCCATCTCGATCACAGAATCACCGAACGCCGGATTCTTCGCAGTGGTCGAGGTAGTGAGGACGCAGACCGGATCTGCCATGGTCAACACGTACTCGATGCGATCGGCCGGGTGGTTCGGATCGATCGGTACGTATCCACCACCTGCCTTCACCACCGCGTACATGGCGACCAACAGTTCGACCGATCGCTCGATTGCCAACGCGACCAACGACTCCGGACCGACACCGGTTGCAATCAGATGGCGTGCGAGACGGTTGACACGTGCATCGAACTCGGCGTAGGTCAGCGACGTGTTCCCGGCGACCAATGCCACCGCACCTGGGTTCGAACCGACCTGCTCGTCGAACAGTTCGACCAGAGTGGCTCCCGGGACGGGGTGATCGGTGTCGTTCCAGCGGTTCAGGATCCGGTCGCTCTCGGACGAATCCATCAGCGCGAAGTCGCCGACGGTCAACGACGGATCCGACGCGATCTCCCCGAGCAATCGCACGAATCGATCGGCGAAGTCCTGCACGGTCGACTCGTCGAACAGATCATGCGCGTAGCTGAACATCGACGTGATGCCGGCTGCAGATCCGTCGGCGTCGTAACGATCACTGACGATCAACTGAAGATCGAACTGCGCGACCCCATTGTCGATATCGACGCCCTTGACGGTGAGTCCCGGAAGCTCGAGCCCTCCGGTTTCCATGTTCTGGAACAGGAAGCCGACCTGATAGAGCGGATGACGAGCGGTCGAACGCGGAGGGTTGAGCACCTCCACGAGTCGCTCGAACGGAACGTCCGAATGTGCGAACGCTTGAAGGTCGGTCTCCCTGACACGTCCGAGCAGGTCGAGGAACGGCGCACCGCTGTCGATCTGCGTACGGAACACCAAGGTGTTCACGAACATGCCGATGAGATCGTCGAGTGCCCGCTCACCGCGTCCGGCAATGGGCGTACCCACCGCGATGTCCTCGGTTCCGGACAGTCGAGCCAACAGCATCGCGAACGCAGTGTGCGTGAGCATGAACAGCGTCGAATTGTTTGCCCTGGCAAGACCGCTCAGCCGAGCATGCAACTCTGCATTGATATCGAAGTGCAGGTAACCGCCGCGGAAGGACTGCGTCGCGGGGCGCGGCCGGTCAGCTGGAAGTGCAAGCTGATCAGGCAGCCCGGCGAGAGCATCGCTCCAGTACGCAATCTGCTGCGAAGCGATAGATCCCGGGTCTTCCTCACGGCCCAGCACCTCTCGCTGCCACAGGCTGTAGTCGGCGTACTGAACGTCGAGAGGAGCCCAGGACGGTGTGTACCCGGCAACCCGCGAGGCGTATGCGGTCACGACATCTCGAGCGAACGGTGCCATCGAGGAACCGTCGGCGGAAATATGATGAATCGCGACACCGAGTACGTATTCGTCGGAAGCCAACTGGAACAACCGGATACGAATCGGGATCTCGCGTGTGACGTCGAAGCGCGTCGACGCCAGCGCGACCAACTCACCTTCGAGTTCGTCCACGCCGGTCGGTTCTGCGACGATTTCGTCCGACCAACTCGACACGGGCTTGACGACCTGCACCGGACCGTCTCCGATTTCCGGGTAGACGGTTCGAAGTGATTCGTGCCGCCCGATCACATCAGAGATGGCCGCGCTCAGCGCCGAGACATCGAGATCACCCTGAAGGCGCAGCGCCATCGGGATGTTGTATGCAGCAGCGCTCCCGTCGAATCGGTTGAGGAACCACATACGCTGCTGCGCCAACGAAAGCGGAATCCGCTCTGGCCGTTCGACAGCGGTCAGCGCGACTCGCCCACCCGAACCGGTCCGGCTTTCGGCATGTGCCGCGAGATCCTGCACCGTGGACGCTTCGAACAGAACTCGAACCGAAAGTTCGGTATCGAGAGCATCGGCGATTCGCTTGATCGTGCGAGTGGCGTTGAGGGAGTTGCCGCCGAGCTCGAAGAAATCGTCATCGAGACCCACCCGATCAACACCCAACACCTCAGCGAACACCGACGCGACGATCTCCTCCACCGCCGTCACCGGAGCCCTGAACACCGCGGCCTCGAACACCGGCTCCGGCAACAACTTCCGATCCAACTTCCCCGAAGCATTGAGCGGAAACGCATCCAACACCACAAACTGCGACGGCACCATATACGACGCCAACCGCTCCCCCACACCCACCTTCACCACATCAACATCAACCGAAGATCCCACCGCAGCAGTGACATACGCAACCAACTGATCACGCCACACCACCACCACCACAGAACCCACACCCACCTGATCCCGAACCGCAGACTCGATCTCCCCCAACTCGATCCGCTGACCACGCAACTTCACCTGAAAATCACTACGACCGACATACTCGAGCTCACCCGACACACCGATCCACCGCACCACATCCCCCGTGCGATACATCCGCGAACCCGACACGCCGAACGGATTCGCCACAAACCGCTCCGCCGACAAATCCACCCGCCCGAAATACCCACGAGCGACCTGCACACCCGACAAATACAACTCACCCGCAACACCCACCGGCACCGGACGCAACCGCGAATCCAACACCAACACCGACGAATTCCACACCGGAGCACCCATCGGCACCACCACACCCACACCATCGAGCGGACCCGCCGCCGTCGCATGCACCGTGAACTCCGTCGGACCATACAAATTATGAACCTCAACCGACGGCAACACCGACAACACCCGACGCACCACCGACGCCGGCAACGCCTCACCCGCCGCGAAAATCACCCGCAACGAACCCAACCCACCACCACCGAGGCGCGAGATCGTCGCCTCCGACGTCTCGACAACCTGATCGACGAACACCTCCAACATCGACGGCACAAACGACACCATCGACACCGACTCCGCCGCCACCACCGACGCCAAATACCCCGGATCCCGATGACCGTCATGAGTAGCCACCACCAACCGAGCACCCACCGCCAACGGAACAAACAACTCCCACACCGACACATCGAACGTCACCGGAGTCTTGAACAACACCACATCAGAACCCGACACCGCATAACGCTCCGCCAACCACGACACCTGATTGACCACACTGCGATGACTGACCGCCACCCCCTTCGGCCGACCCGTCGACCCCGACGTGAAAATCACATACGCCGTATTCCCCGACCGCAACGGCGCAACCCGATCCACATCAGAGACAGGCGCACCCGAAAAACCAGACACATCAACAACATCAACCTCGACCACCGGCACAACACCAGCATCGAAACCAACATCAGACGTACTGACCACACACACCGGCGACGCCGACTCCAACACATACCCATTACGCTCCGCAGGCTGATCCGGATCCACCGGAACATACCCACCACCAGCCCTGAGCACACCGTAAACCGCAACCAACAAATCAACCGACCGACGAACCGCAACACCCACCAACGACTCCGGCCCCACACCCACCGAAACCAAATACCTGGCAAAACGATTCACCCGAGCATCGAACTCCGCATACGACAGAGACTGACCCTCGAACGAGAGCGCCACCGCACCCGGAGACGCCGCCACCTGCGCATCGAACCCATCCAACACCGACACACCCGACACAACCCGAGCCGTGTCATTCCACCCCTCGAGCACCAACGAACGCTCAACAGAATCCAAAATATCAACGTCACCAACACGCACCGAAGGATCGGTGGCTACGGAGGAGAGCAGTCGAAGAACTCTGTCCAGCAACGCAGTTGCGTAGTCGGCATCGAAGAAGTCCGGTAGGTACCGCAGCGTCAAGTGCAACTGCTCGTCGAGTGCGATCAGCAGGGTCAACGGGTAGTTCGTGGAATCGTCCGAGGCGATGTCGTCGATCATCATTCCGTCGAGAACATCCGCCTGTGCGGCGAGGCCCTCACGGTCGACCGGGTACGACTCGAATACAACCAACGTGTCGAACAGTGTTCCGACGTCCGCTGCTTTCTGGACATCGGTCAAACCGAGATAGTGATGATCAAGCATTCTCGCCTGCTCGATCTGGACCCTGGCAACCAATTCTTCGACGGACTCCGCGGCGTCGAGGCGCACCCGCACGGGAAGGGTGTTGATGAACAACCCGACCATCGATTCGACGCCGGTGAGCGCCGGTGGCCGGCCGGACACTGTTGCACCGAAGACAACGTCGTCGGTTCCGGTCAACGCACCGAGCAGGACCGCCCACGCGCTCTGCACGATCGTGTTGGCGGTGACCCCGAGTCGTGCGGCCAGAGCGGTGAGCGCCGCGGTTGTCTCCGACGACATCGACACGTTCAGCTTCTGTGACAGCGCGGTGAATTCCTGTCCGCCTGTGACCTGAGCAAGCAGCGTCGGCTCTTCGACGCCGGAAAGCGCATCCGCCCAGGCCGTGAGTGATCGATCACGATCCTGATCGACAAGCCACGCCAGGTAATTGCGATAGCTACGCACACGCGGAAGAACCGAGTCGTCACCACGCGTCGCGTACAGCGCCAACAGGTTCTGCAAGAGCAGTGGCACCGACCAACCGTCGAGAATAATGTGGTGATTCGCCACCACCAAGCGATAGTCCCCCTCCGCCATGGTGACGAAGGTGAACCGAATCAACGGCGGTGATGCCATGTCGAAGTGTGTCGCCTGGTCAGCTGTCAAAACTTCGTCCAGGGCTGCCTCACGGTCGACCGCCGCGATATCGCTGAGATCGATGTTCCGCCACGGGACGGCAACATCTTCGAGGACTATCTGGACCGGCGTTCCGTCGTCGTCGGCCGTGAATGCCGTTCGCAGGTTCGCATAACGGTCGATGATTCCCTGTGCTGCAGTGCGCAATCGGTCGGAATCCACCTTCCCGGACAGAGTGAGAATCATCTGCACCGAGTAGAGGTCGACGCTGGATTCCGCCAACATCGCGTGGAAGAGCAAACCGGACTGCAGCGGTGCCAGGGGCCAGATGTCGGTCACCGTACCGAATCGATTCTCGAACCCGTCGATATCTCGTTGGCTCACGGAGACAAGCGGCACGTCGGACGGTGTGAGTCCACCGGCTCCGACGGAGCGAGAATGCTCCACCAGGGCAGTCAGTGCTTCGACCCAAATCTGTGCAAATGTCTCGACACTCTCGCCGTCGATGGCACCGACGGGGTATGCGAAAGAGGCCTCCAGAACAGCACCGTCTGCGCCGTCGTTGACGATCGCATTGATGTCGACGACCTTGTTTGCGGGCATGTCGACGTCTTCGGGTGCCGACACCTTGGCGAAATCGCCGGCCGGCAGCCACCCGAGTCCCTCGACGCCTGCCGGAAGATCCTCGGCGACAACTCGTCCCAGGTAGTTGAAGCTGACCTGTCCCCCGGCGAAGCGAGAAAGCACTGCGCGCGTGTCTTCGTTCAGGTAGCGCAGCAGTCCGTACCCGACGCCCTTGTCCGGGATCGCCAGCAGCTGTTCCTTCACTGCTTTGATCGCGCGTCCCGCCGAATCACCTCCGGCGAAAGCGTCACCCAGATCTACCTCGGAAAGATCGAGACTGATCGGGAAGGCAGCGGTGAACCAGCCAACGGTCCTTGACAGATCCGCGCCAGGAATCACGGCTTCTTCGCGACCGTGGCCCTCGAGTTGCAGCAAGGCAGACGTCGAGTCGATTCCGGCTCGGCGACGCCACTCGATCAGCGCGAGTGCCAGTCCAGCGAGCAGGCCGTCGTTGGCGCCGCCGTTGAAAACCTCCGGCAGCGTGGTCAACAGAGTCTCCGTCACCTGAGTGGGGACCGTCACGCTTATCCGCTGAACCGTTGCCGCAACGTCGACGGCAGAGTCGTACGCCCTCTTACCCAGCACCGGGTCCGGTGTCTGCAACACCTTCCGCCACGTATCCAGCTCGGCCACACGCGAATCCCGATGGGCCTCTTCGGACAAAGCATGAGCCCAGCGTCGCATCGACGTACCCGTAGGTTCGAGAGCCACATCCCCCGTCGCTCCGCTCGCCCCGGCCATCTGAGCCGCAGCCGACACCAGATCCGGAACAATGATTCGCCAGGAAACCCCGTCGACGATCAAGTGATGCGCAGCAATGATCAAGCGCCCGGTGCGAGTGGGACCGAAGTCGACCCACACGAACTGAACCATCACGCCGCCTGCCGGATTCAACCGGCCGAGAGCCTCGTCGAGGCCCTTGGAAGCCGTGAGAACAATTGTCGACTCGTCCGAGGACGCATCAACATCCACCCGGCTGAGTAGATCCTCGACGTCCACGGTTCCCGGCTCGGAGACCGACATTCCCCAGCCGCGACCGTCGGAGATCAACCGCGATCGGAACATGTCATGGTGGTCGATGACGGCGGCGAGGGTTCGCACGATGTCGGTTCGCTGCGCTCCGAGTGGAAGCTCGAGAGTCATCGTCTGTGTGAATCGGTTGTAGCTGCCACCGCGCTCGACCATGAATCGTTCGATCGGCGTCAACGGCATCCAGCCGACTCCACCGCCCGGCAACTCCTCGAGCACCACCGCGGCCTCGACGTCGGCGGCATACTTCGCCACTTCGGCCAATGCCGCGACAGTCTTGCTCTCGAAGACGTCACTGGGTGCGAATACGACCCCACGTGCCTTCGCCCGCGAGACGAGCTGGATCGACATGATCGAGTCGCCGCCCTGCGCGAAGAACGAGTCGTCCGTTCCGATTCGATCCAGACCGAGAACGTCCGCGAAGATCTCGCTCAGGACTTGTTCCATCTCGGTAACCGGGGCGCGGAATTCCTTGGTCTCGAAGACCGGCGCTGGGAGCGCTTTTCGGTCCAGCTTGCCGGCCGGGCTCAGTGGCATGTCCGAGGAGACCATTATCGAAGCCGGAACCATGTGAGCCGGAAGGGTTCTGGAGACGAATTCGATCAATTCCGCCGAAGTGACCGAAGCGTTCTTTCCGGTGAACACGTACGACACCAGTGCCGGAGCACCCGACGGCAGGGTCGTACCCATCGTCGCAGCGAACTCGACCTCGGGGTGTGCGGTCAATGACGCATCGATCTCACCGAGTTCGATACGGAAACCGCGAATCTTGACCTGGAAATCGTTGCGGCCCACGTATTCCACGGCGTAGGTGGAGGGTGCGGTTCCAGCGACCCAGCGCACCACGTCACCGGTTCGGTACATTCGCTCGCCCGGATTACCGTGCGGGTTTGCCACGAATCGATCGGCGCTCAAGCCCGGGCGACGATGATAGCCGCGGGTCACCTGAGGACCGGACAGATACAGCTCGCCCGAGACTCCGAGTGGAACTGGATTGAGTCGTGTGTCCAGAACGAAAGCGGCCATGTCACCGATCGTGGCGCCGATGTCCATTCGGTCACCCGGCAGAAGCGGAACGCTGACGTTCGTCACGATCGTCGTCTCGGTCGGGCCGTAGACATTCAAGAACGTCCTGGGAGCCGAAGCCGATGCGGTCGAGCCGTCACCTGTCGTCCACTTGCTGATCAGTTCCGGCGAATACGCTTCGCCACCCACGCCTACGACCGTCAGGTCGTCCAGGCCGCTCGGGTCCATCGACGCCAGAGCCGCTGGTGTGATGAACGCATGCGTGACTCGTTCGCTACGGAACACCTCAGCCAGTTCGTCGCCGCCGTACACGCCAGGCGGGACGATGACCATCGTCGCGCCGGTGGCCACCGCGAGGAACAACTCGAGCATCGACGCGTCGAAACTCGGTGACGCGAAGTGCAGTGTCCGCGAGGTGGGCTTCACGAGGTAATGCGCGGCCTGAGTGACACTGAAGCTCGCCAGACCGGCGTTGGTCGCGACAACGCCCTTCGGCAGTCCGGTCGTGCCGGAAGTGTAGATCACCCAGGCAGGATGAGCAGTCGTCAGTGGACGGACACGTTCCTCGGCATCGATTGGCGCTCCGGACACTCCGGCGGTCATCTGTTCGCCACGTGGTCCGTCCACGACCAACCACTCGACGTCGTCGGTGAGGTTCGGACGTTCGACGTCGAGGGTCAGGCCTACCTTTGCACCAGAGTCGCTGAGCATGTGCGCGATACGGTCTGCCGGATAGTGCGGATCGATCGGAACGACCGCTGCCCCGGTCTTCGACACTGCCCAGACCGCGAGTACCGATTCGACGGATCTCGGAATCGACACCGCCACAAGATCTTCAGCCCCGAGACCACGGTTGATCAAAACGCGGGCCAGCTTCGACGACCACTCGTCGACCTCGCGATACGTCATGGACCTACCGGCAACGGCCTGCGCCGTGCCGGGGTAGCGCAATGCGACGTTGTCCGGGTAACGCGCAGCAGCGTCGGCAAGAATCTCGGCCAACGGCGCCTGCGCTACTCCTGACGAAGCCCTTTGACTCGTCAGAACCTCACGCTCGGACGAGTCGAGGATTTCGATGTCACCCACTGAAGTTGCGGGGTCCGTCGCAATTCCGTTCAGGATGCGCATCAATCGTGCGGCGAATCCGCGGACGGTCGATTCGTCGAACAGATCCGTCGCGTACGTGAACGTCGCCGACAGCCCTTCTGATACCTCACTGATCGTGAGCTGCAGGTCGAACTTGGCCACAGTCTCGTCGATTGCGAACTCGGCGGCCGTCAGACCCGGCAGAGCCAACGAATTCTGCCCCAGGTTCTGGAACGCCAATGCCACCTGGAACAGCGGGTGGTGTGCCCTCGACCGAACGGGATCCAGCACTTCCACGAGCCGCTCGAAGGGAAGGTCCGAGTGCGCGAACGCCTGAAGATCGGTCTCTCGAGCCGACGACAGAAGTGTGGTAAACGGGGCCGAAGGATCAACCTCGGTACGTAGCACCAAGGTGTTGACGAACATTCCGATCAGATCGTCGAGTTCGGATTCACCTCGTCCTGCCATCGGCGCGCCGATGGTGATGTCCGTTGTTCCCGACAGACGTGCGAGAAGTGATGCCAGCGCCGAATGGACCACCATGAACATCGACGCATTGTGCTCACGACCGACACCGATCAGCCGCTCATGCAGTTCCTGACCGATCGAGAATTCGAATGTTGCTCCCTGACCGGAGAATACCGCCGGCCGGGCCCGATCCCCGGGAAGATTCAACTGTTCGGGCACGCCGTCCAATGCTTGCGCCCAGTAAGTGATCTGCTGCGCGATGATTGACTGCGGATCGTCCTCGGACCCGAGAACCTCACGCTGCCACAACGAGTAATCGGCATACTGCACCGGCAACGGCGTCCAGGTCGGAGCCTGGCCGTTGGTTCTGGCGTAGTAGGCGGTCATGATGTCGCGGGTCAGCGGGCCCATCGAGAAACCGTCGGTCGAGATGTGATGCACCACGAATACGAGAACGTGCTCGTCGGCCTTGGTCTGGAAAAGCCTGGCGCGCAACGGAACCTCGGTTGTCACGTCGAAACCCGTCGCCACGAAGTTCGTTACCTCGGAAACAATCTCTGAATCCGAGACCAAGGTTGCAGCGAGGTTCACGCCGACATCAGCCGGTGCAACGATCTTCTGGTAGCCGATTCCGTCGACCTCGGGGTAGACCGTGCGGAGAACCTCATGGCGGCCGACAACGTCCGAGACAGCCTGTTCCAGCCCCGACACGTCCAGTTTTCCGGTGAGCGTGATCGCAACCGGAACATTGTTCCCTGCCGAGTTCGTATCCAACTGGTTGAGGAACCACATGCGCTGCTGCGCCAACGACAACGGAACCTGCGCCGGACGCACCTGCGCAGTCAACGCCGCACGCGAACCACCACCAACACGAGAACCGAGTCGGGCAGCAAGCCCTTCAACGGTCGACGCCTCGAACAACTCCCGCACCGACACCGAAGCATCCAACGCCTGACCCAACCGAGACGTCACCTGCGTCGCAATCAGCGAATTACCACCGAGCGCGAAGAAATCATCATCCAAACCAACACGCTCAACGCCCAGAACATCCGCAAACGTCTGCGCCACAACCTCTTCCACCACCGACGTCGGAGCCCGGAACACCGCAACCTGCAACGACGGAACCGGCAACGCCCGACGATCCAACTTCCCGTTCACCGTCAACGGAATCGAATCCAACACCACAAACGCCGACGGCACCATGTACTCCGGCAACAACGAACCCACCGACACCCGAAGATCGTCGACCGAAACGCTCACACCCGCAGCCGAAACCACATACGCCACCAACCGCTGATCACCCGGAGAATCCTCACGAACAACCACCGCCGTCTGCGCCACCGACACATCCGCCAACACCGCAGACTCGATCTCACCGATCTCGATCCGGAACCCACGGATCTTCACCTGATCATCCGCGCGACCCAGATACTCCAAATCACCAGCACAGTTCCACGACGCCACATCACCCGTGCGGTACAACACCTCACCAGCAGCAAAAGGACTCGCCACAAACCGCGTCGACGTCAACCCCGCCTGACCCAGATAACCCCGAGCCAACTGCACACCCGAGACATACATCTCACCCGCGACACCAACCGGCACCGGAGCCAAACGCGTATCGAGCACGAACACCTGCAGACCCGAAATAGCCTGACCCACAACACTCGCCGACGCATCCGCCGCCAACGCAGCATCCAACACACGATGGCTCACATGCACCGTCGTCTCCGTGATGCCGTACATGTTCACCAACGTCGGCGCAGAGTCACCGCGGCGGCCGTACCAATCCGACAAGCGACGCAGCTCGAGCGCCTCGCCACCGAAAACAACCCACCGCAACGACAACTCGGCGGCCTGACCGGATTCCGACGCCAACCGATCAGCCTCGGCCAACTGATAGAACGCCGACGGCGTCTGATTGAGCACCGTCACCCGCTCAGCAGCAAGCAACTCCAGGAACTGCTCCGGCGACCGCGACGTCACATAGTCCACGACGACCAACGTGCCGCCGTACAACAGCGGACCCCACAACTCCCACACCGAGAAGTCGAACGCATAACTGTGGAACATCGTCCACACATCCGACTCGTCGAACCCGTACACACTCTCGGTATTCGCAAACAACTTCGCCACCGTGATGTGCGGAACCTGCACACCCTTCGGGCGACCCGTCGAACCCGACGTGTAAATCACATACGCAACATTCGACGACCGCAACGGCGCAACACGATCCGCATCCGTCACCACCGAACCCTCGAACTCCGACACATCCACCGCGTCGATATCAACCACCGGCAAACCAGCGGGCAACACCAACTCACGCCCGGACCACGAAATCGCAGCCACCGGAGCAGCATCGGCCAGCATGAACTCGACACGATCAGCCGGATACGACGGATCCACCGGCAAATACCCCGCACCGGACTTCACCACCGCCAACAACGCCACCACAAGATCAGCCGACCGCGGCAACGCCACCGCCACCAACGACTCCGGACCACAACCCTGAGCAATCAACCTGCGCGCCAACCGATTCGACCGAACCGACAACTCCGCATACGACAACGACTCGCCACCGAACCGCACCGCGGTCCGATCACCAAACCGCGCAGCAGCATCATCGAACCACGCCGACAACGTCGAATCCACACCACGATCGACACCCGTGTCGCTCCATGACAGAACGCGATCCAACTCACCGGCGGTCAGAACATCCACGTCGCCAACGGCAGCAGTCGGATTCGCGACAACGCCACGGAGGACGGACACGAAGCGATCAGCGAACTCGGCCGCTGTCGACGCGTCGAACAGATCCGTCGTGTAGGTCAGAGTGCCGGACATACCGGCGTCAGCGGCGTCTTCAAGAGTGAATTGCAGATCGAACTTGGCCAGTGCTGCGTCGAATTCCACAGCAGCGGCGGTGAGTCCGGGCAGTTCGAGAGCACTCTGGCCAAGGTTCTGGAAGGTCAATGCCACCTGGAACAGCGGGTGGTGTGCCTGCGAACGCACCGGATCGAGCGCTTCAACGATCCGCTCGAACGGAACGTCAGCGTGGGCAAACGCCTGCAGATCCACTTCCCGCGCAGAAGCCAACAGATCCGCGAACGACATCGACGGATCAACCTCGGTACGCAGCACCAAAGTGTTGACGAACATACCGATCAGATCGTCGAGCTGCGCCTCACCGCGACCCGCGACAGGAGCGCCGATTGCGATGTCGGTGGTCGCGGACAACCGTGCCAGCAGCACGGCCAGCGCAGAGTGGACGACCATGAACGGGGTTGCGCCCGTCGCCTGACCTGTTGCTTCCACATCGGCCCACAGTTGCGGGTCGATGGTGAAGGTGTGGTTCGCTCCTTGTCCCGTTGCGATCTCGGGGCGGGTGCGATCACTGGGAAGGTCCAGCTGCTCGGGCAGGTCGGCCAGGGCATCGGACCAGTAGTTGATCTGCTGCGCGATGATTGACTCCGGATCGTCCTCGGACCCGAGAACCTCACGCTGCCACAACGCGTAGTCGGCATACTGCACCGACAACGGCGTCCAGGTCGGAGCCTGGCCGTTGGTTCTGGCGTAGTAGGCGGTCATCACGTCGCGGGTCAACGGGCTCATCGAGAAGCCGTCGGTCGAGATGTGATGCACCACGAACGACAACACGAAGTCATCATCGGCGACCTGGAACAGCTTGGCGCGCAACGGAACCTCGACGGTGACATCGAAGCCCTGGGCGAAGAACGAATACAGCTCCGCCTGGATTCGGTCGTCGGTGACGCGTTCTGCACCGAGATCGATCGAGACATCTCCAGCCGAGAGGATCTTCTGGTAGCCGATTCCGTCGACCTCGGGGTAGACCGTGCGCAGAACCTCGTGGCGACCGATAACATCGTGAACTGCCGAATTCAGGGCGGCCAGATCGAGCGCACCCGTGAGCCGAACGGCAACAGGGACATTGTTGACAGCCGATGCCGTGTCGAATCGGTTGAGGAACCACATGCGCTGCTGCGCCAACGACAACGGAACCTGCGCCGGACGCACCTGCGCAGTCAACGCCGCACGCGAACCACCACCAACACGAGAACCGAGTCGGGCAGCAAGCCCTTCAACGGTCGACGCCTCGAACAACTCCCGCACCGACACCGAAGCATCCAACGCCTGACCCAACCGAGACGTCACCTGCGTCGCAATCAGCGAATTACCACCGAGCGCGAAGAAATCATCATCCAAACCAACACGCTCAACGCCCAGAACATCCGCAAACGTCTGCGCCACAACCTCTTCCACCACCGACGTCGGAGCCCGGAACACCGCAACCTGCAACGACGGAACCGGCAACGCCCGACGATCCAACTTCCCGTTCACCGTCAACGGAATCGAATCCAACACCACAAACGCCGACGGCACCATGTACTCCGGCAACAACGAACCCACCGACACCCGAAGATCGTCGACCGAAACGCTCACACCCGCAGCCGAAACCACATACGCCACCAACCGCTGATCACCCGGAGAATCCTCACGAACAACCACCGCCGTCTGCGCCACCGACACATCCGCCAACACCGCAGACTCGATCTCACCGATCTCGATCCGGAACCCACGGATCTTCACCTGATCATCCGCGCGACCCAGATACTCCAAATCACCAGCACAGTTCCACGACGCCACATCACCCGTGCGGTACAACACCTCACCAGCAGCAAAAGGACTCGCCACAAACCGCGTCGACGTCAACCCCGCCTGACCCAGATAACCCCGAGCCAACTGCACACCCGAGACATACATCTCACCCGCGACACCAACCGGCACCGGAGCCAAACGCGTATCGAGCACGAACACCTGCAGACCCGAAATAGCCTGACCCACAACACTCGCCGACGCATCCGCCGCCAACGCAGCATCCAACACACGATGGCTCACATGCACCGTCGTCTCCGTGATGCCGTACATGTTCACCAACGTCGGCGCAGAGTCACCGCGGCGGCCGTACCAATCCGACAAGCGACGCAGCTCGAGCGCCTCGCCACCGAAAACAACCCACCGCAACGACAACTCGGCGGCCTGACCGGATTCCGACGCCAACCGATCAGCCTCGGCCAACTGATAGAACGCCGACGGCGTCTGATTGAGCACCGTCACCCGCTCAGCAGCAAGCAACTCCAGGAACTGCTCCGGCGACCGCGACGTCACATAGTCCACGACGACCAACGTGCCGCCGTACAACAGCGGACCCCACAACTCCCACACCGAGAAGTCGAACGCATAACTGTGGAACATCGTCCACACATCCGACTCGTCGAACCCGTACACACTCTCGGTATTCGCAAACAACTTCGCCACCGTGATGTGCGGAACCTGCACACCCTTCGGGCGACCCGTCGAACCCGACGTGTAAATCACATACGCAACATTCGACGACCGCAACGGCGCAACACGATCCGCATCCGTCACCACCGAACCCTCGAACTCCGACACATCCACCGCGTCGATATCAACCACCGGCAAACCAGCGGGCAACACCAACTCACGCCCGGACCACGAAATCGCAGCCACCGGAGCAGCATCGGCCAGCATGAACTCGACACGATCAGCCGGATACGACGGATCCACCGGCAAATACCCCGCACCGGACTTCACCACCGCCAACAACGCCACCACAAGATCAGCCGACCGCGGCAACGCCACCGCCACCAACGACTCCGGACCACAACCCTGAGCAATCAACCTGCGCGCCAACCGATTCGACCGAACCGACAACTCCGCATACGACAACGACTCGCCACCGAACCGCACCGCGGTCCGATCACCAAACCGCGCAGCAGCATCATCGAACCACGCCGACAACGTCGAATCCACACCACGATCGATCTTGCCAGCACTGAAGCGGGACAGCAGGTTTCGTTCACCATCGACCAAGATGTCAACGTCACCCACCGCTACGGTGGGATCAGCAGTCACCGCACGGAAGGTCCGTACCAACCGATCACCGAATTCCACAACGGTCGACTCGTCGAACAGATCCGTCGCATACGCCAACGAGGCGGACATTCCGGCGGGTGCGCCGGCCTCGTCGGTTCGTTCGGTCAGGGTCAACTGGAGGTCGAATTTCGCCAACGCAAGATCGGCACTTTCGATCGACACTTCGAGGTCGCCCAATTCGAGCGTTGCCTGTTCGTGGTTCTGGAAACTCAACGCCACCTGAAACAGCGGATGACGAGCCTGCGAACGAACCGGATCGAGAACCTCCACCACACGCTCGAACGGAACATCCGCATGCGCGAACGCCTGTAGATCCACTTCACGCGCCGAAGCCAACAGATCCGCGAACGACATCGACGGATCAACCTCGGTACGCAGCACCAAAGTGTTGACGAACATACCGATCAGATCGTCGAGCTGCGCCTCACCGCGACCCGCGATCGGTGTACCGATCGCGATGTCGGTCGTTGCGGACAAACGAGAAAGTACGACGGCGAGCGCTGCGTGAACAACCATGAACGGTGTCGAGTTACTGCTGTGCGCAATCGAATTGACAGCTTCGTGCAGAGTGGCGTCGATATCGAACTCGACCTCGGCTCCGCGCCCTGAAGCGACCTCGGGACGCGGACGATCGCCAGGCAGATCCAACTGCTCCGGAAGATCAGCCAACGCATCCGACCAGAACGCAATCTGCTTCGCGATCACGGACTGCGGATCCTCCTCGGACCCGAGAACCTCACGCTGCCACAACGAGTAATCGGCGTACTGCACCGGCAACGGCGTCCAAGCCGGCACGGACGCTCGTGTACGTGCTTCGTA
Source organism: Rhodococcus sp. WS1 (assembly GCF_003797745.1). NCBI lineage: Bacteria > Bacillati > Actinomycetota > Actinomycetes > Mycobacteriales > Nocardiaceae > Rhodococcus > Rhodococcus sp. WS1. The sequence goes on from NZ_RKLZ01000001.1 coordinate 1,397,156, forward strand.
GGCAACCATCACGTCGCGGGTCAACGGGCCCATCGAGAAACCATCGGTCGAGATGTGATGCACCACGAACACCAGGACGTATTCGCTGTCGCCGACTTTGAAGAGCTTGGCGCGCAACGGGACTTCAGACGTCACGTCGAAGCCGACCGTCGCCAGCTCTGCGACGCCTGCAGCCAGGCGATCTTCCGTGATCGACACGGGGCTTAGATCGACAACAACGTCTCGAACGTCACGGATTTCCTGGTACCCGACGCCGTCGACGTCCGGATACAGCGTCCGCAGTGATTCGTGTCGGCCCACGACATCGAGCACGGCAGCGTTGAGAGCTGCCACGTCGAGGGCGCCCGAAATCCTGATCGCCGCCGGAACGTTGTTCACTGCCGACGCGGGTTCGAACCTGTTCAGGAACCACATGCGCTGCTGCGCCAACGAAAGTGGGATCCGAGCGGGCCGGGACTGCGGGACCAGTGGGGCCGTGGCACCCGAACCGGCGTGCAGCTCGAGCCGGAGGGCGAGTGACTGCACGGTCGACGCTTCGAAGAGCGCACGAACCGGAACGCTTGTGTCAAGCGCCTCCCCCAGCCGTGCGGCGACACGGGTCGCGATCAGCGAGTTGCCTCCGAGCTCGAAGAAGTCGTCGTCGCGGCCAACCTGTGCGACTCCGAGAACTTCGGAGAACACCTGCGCGACAGTCTCTTCGACGGTCGTGATCGGCGCCTGATACACCTTCGACTCGAACACGGGCGATGGCAGAGCTTTGATGTCCGTCTTGCCCGCGGTGGTCAACGGAATCGAATCGAGTACCAGTACCGAGTCGGGGACCATGTAGCCGGTCAGGAACGTCGACACCGACTCGATGACCTGTGCGGGATCCACCTCGGCGCCGGCCTGTGGCACCACGTATGCAACGAGACGATCTCCGAAGTGATCGTCGGAGCGAACAAGAGCAACAGCTTGCGCAACGCCCGCGCAACGGGTCAGCGCGGCCTCGATCTCGCCGAGTTCGATACGAAACCCACGGATCTTGACCTGGAAGTCACTGCGGCCCACGTACTCCACTGCGCCACCGTCGATCCACCGGACCACGTCACCCGTGCGGTACAACCGCTCACCCGGCGCCCCGAACGGGTCTGCGACAAAACGACCCGCCGTCAATGCCGGCTGTCCCAGGTATCCACGAGCGACCTGAACACCCGACACGTACAACTCACCTGCGACACCAACCGGCACAGGCTGCAAGCGGCCGTCCAAGATCCGCGCGGCCATACCCCGAATCGGGCCGCCGATGTTCATGCGATCAAACGCGGTCAGCGTATCGCTGATGTTCGAGGCGACCGTCGACTCCGTCGGACCGTACGCATTGAAGAATCCACGCACACCGCCATCCGGAAGCGGCACCGCCCACTTGGCAACGAGAGACCGCGAACTGGCTTCGCCACCGACGACAACCACCCGCAACGCGTCAAGCCCGCTCGGATCCACTGATGCCAGCGCAGCGGGCGTCACGAACGCATGCGTCACGCCCTCCGAACGCAAGATCTCGGCCAGTTCCGCACCGCCGTACACCGTCGTCGGCGCAATCACCATCGTCGACGCGGAGCCGAATGCCATCAGCAACTCGAGGACAGACGCATCGAAACTCGGCGAGGCGAAATGCAGCGTCCGAGCATCCGCGGTCAGCGCATAGCGCTCGACCTGCTCGGCACAGAAATTCGCCACACCGGCGTTGGTGACCACAACGCCCTTGGGCAGACCTGTGGTGCCGGACGTGTAGATGACGTACGCAGGCTGCCGCTCGTCGATCGCACTACGTCGATCCGAATCACTCACCGGCGCGCAGGATTCTGCCGCGCACGCCGCCACTGTCTTCTCGTCGTCGAGAACAACCCACGTCAACGCCGACGGCAATCCTGCCTCGACGTCACTGAGCGCAAGACCCAGCACCGCACCGGAATCGGAGATCATATGGGCGATACGGTCAACCGGATACGTCGGGTCGACGGGCACGAACGCAGCACCCGTTTTCGCCACTGCCCACAGAGCGAGAACCGAATCGGCCGAACGCGGAATCGCGATCGCGACCCGATCCTCCGGCCCGACGCCCTTCGCAATCAGAACACGAGCGAGTTGCGACGACCGCTCGTCGAGTTCGCGGTAGCTGATCGACTGACCGTCGAAGCGAATCGCATCCGCCGACGGATCCAAAGCGGCCGCCGCTGTGAGAATCTCGACCAGGGTTCCCGAGACCGACTGACCTCCATGAACATCGGCCAGCACACCCCGCTCGGCCGCATCGAGAATATCGATGTCACCGACGACAATCGAAGGAACCGACACGACAGTCTCGAGGATACGAACCAGACGCCGAGCAAACCCTTCGACCGTCGAAACGTCGAACAGATCTGCAGCAAACGTGAATTCGGCCGAGAGCCCTTGCTGGATCCCGTCTTCGCCGATCGACTCGGTTACTGCGAGTTCGAGGTCGAACTTGGCAGTGGTCGTGTCGATTTCGGCGGCCTTGATCGCCAGTCCCGGCAGTTCCAATGCCGTTTGCGCGAGATTCTGCAAGGACAGCACGACCTGGAACAGCGGATGTCTGGCCTGCGACCGGGCGGGAGCCAAGACGTCCACCAACCGCTCGAAGGGCACGTCCGAGTGAGCGAACGCTCCGAGCGCAGAATCACTCGCCGCAGCCAGCAGATCCGTGAATGCCTGGGCCGGGTCGACCTCGGTCCGCAGAACAAGCGTGTTGACGAACATGCCGACGAGATCGTCGAGCGCCTCGTCGCCACGACCGGCAACGGGAGTGCCCACGGCGATGTCCGAGGTTCCGCTCAGTCGGGCCATCAGAACGGCAAGCGCCGAGTGCAACGCCATGAAGAGCGTCGCGTTGTTCTCCCGTGCCAGCGCGTCCAATCGACGGTGCACATCCCCGGAGATCTCGAACGCGAATCGCTCGCCGCGCATCGACGCCACATCAGGCCGAGACCGGTCCGACGGAAGCTCGATCACATCCGGTAGGTCTGCCAGAGTCTCGGTCCAGTACGAGATCTGCTGCGAGATCAGTGATTCCGAGTCGTCTTCCGACCCCAGAACCTCACGCTGCCACAACGAATAGTCGGCGTACTGCACAGTCAACGGCTGCCACGCCGGCGCGGTCCCATCCTTGCGTGCCGAGTAGGCAATCATGACATCGCGAGCCAGGGGCGCCATCGACCAACCGTCAGCGGCGATGTGATGAACCACGATCGCGAGGGTGTGCTCGGTGTCGCTGACCGTCAACAGGCGGACACGGATCGGCACGTCGACAGTGACGTCGATCGCTGAGGATCCGATTGCAGCGACTCGACTTTCGAGCTCGTCCGGATCCGAAACCGACTCCACGGTCAGTCCACCGAACGCCTCCGAAAGCGACAGAATCGACTGCTTCGGTCCGGAAGCCCCGTCCGGATATACCGTTCGGAGCACTTCATGCCGGGCCAGTACGTCCTCGAGCGCAGTTTCCATCGCGGCAGTATCGAGATGGCCAGTCAGGTGCAGAGCAAAAGTGATGTTGTAAGCAGCTGAATCGGTGTCGAAGCGGTTCAGGAACCACATGCGCTGCTGCGCCAGCGACAACGGAATTTCCGCGGGACGCACCTGTGCGACGAGCGCCTTCTGCCCGCCGCTACCTACGTGCGACTCGATGTGTGCGGCGAGCGCCTCGACGGTGGAAACGTCGAATAGCGTTCGCACCGGCACCGTAGTGTCGAGCGCCCGCCCCAATCGGGAGGTGACCTGAGTAGCCACCAGGGAGTTGCCACCGAGTTCAAAGAAGTCGTCGTCGAGGCCGACTCGTTCCACTCCGAGAACATCCGCAATCACCTGCGCGACAATCTCTTCCACCGGCGTGGTGGGTGCACGAAACTCGCGGACCTCGAAAACAGGCTCCGGCAAAGCCCGGCGATCCAATTTGCCCACCGGAGTCAACGGAACCTCGGCGAGTTCCATGATGACGGACGGAACCATGTAGCTCGGCAGAGCCTCCGCCACGAACGAGGCGAGCACGTCCCGATCGAAACTCGACCCGTCAGCCAGTTCGACGTAGGAAACGAGGGTTGTGACACCCGCCGCGCCTTCGCTTCCGACCGTCACCGCGAAGCGCACAGACTCGTGCGAGGACAGAACTGCGTCGATCTCACCGAGTTCGATACGGAATCCGCGAACCTTGACCTGGAAGTCACTGCGGCCGACGTATTCGAGAACCCCCGCGTCACCGCGCGCGTCTCCGCCGGTCCAGCGCACGACATCGCCGGTCCGGTACATTCGCTCGCCATCCGGCGAATACGGGTTGGCAACAAACCGTTCCGCAGAAAGACCTCGCCGCTCGTGGTAGCCGCGAGCCAATGCAGCGCCCGCAAAGTAGAGCTCTCCCCTGGTACCGACTGGAACAGGATGCAGACGCTCGTCGAGTACCAGTGCCGACATGCCCTCGACGGGACGCCCGATGTCGATCGATCGGCCGATCGCGAGATCGCCGAACGACGAGATGATAGTGGTCTCGGTCGGACCGTACCCATTGAAGTAGGCGCGCCCTGGGGCCCATTTCGCCAGCAACTCGGGAGTGGTCACGTCACCGCCGACGGAGACGACTCGCAATTCAGGCAGCTCTGCCGGCTCCATGGTCCCGAGTACTGCGGGAGTGATGATCGCGTGTGTGACCTTCTCGGAATGAAGAAGATCCGACAACTCGTGTCCACCGATAATTGTCGAGGGAACGATCACCAAAGTTGCACCCGCAGAGAAGGCGACCATCCATTCGAGTACCGACGGGTCGAAGCTCGGCGAACAGATATGGAGGAAGCGCGAGGACTGTTCCACCTCGTAGCGACGCTGTGCTGCGTCTCTGACCCCACGGAGACCACCGTGAGTGACGCTGACACCCTTCGGTTTTCCCGTGGAACCGGATGTGTAAATGACATATGCAACGTGAGAACTGTGAATCGGAGCGATTCGGTCCTCGTCCGTGACCGGCGCTGAAGATTGCGTCGACAGTTCTCCGTTCAGCGCCTGGCCGTCAAGGACCAACCATTCTGTGACCGCAGGAAGCTTATCTACGAACTGTCCCGACGTGAGTCCGATCGCGGCCGAAGAATCGGCCAGCATGTGCCGGACACGATCTTCCGGATAGCTCGGGTCGACTGGGACGTATGCCGCCCCTGACTTCGCCACCGCCCATACTGCACAGACCATCTCGTACGAGCGAGGAAAGGCGAGAGCAACAATGGTCTCGGGGCCGGCGCCACGTCCGATCAGAACCCGTGCGAGCTTCGACGACTGCTCATCGAGCTCGCGGTAGGTGATCGATCGACCCTCGAAGCGCACAGCAACCGAATCCGCCTCAGCCGTGCCGGACAGGAAGATGTCGACGAGACTCTGCCGGGGCATCGTGTAATCCGCGGCTACGACCGTCAGATCGGTGCGCTCGGGGCGTGAGAGCAGGTCGATATCGCCGACGATCGTTTCAGGTCGGGTAGCCACGGCATCGAGGATGCGCACGAACCGAGTAGCGAAAGTGTTCACCGTGGCCGGATCGAACAGGTCCGTGGCATAGGTGAAGGTGGCGCTCAAGACGTCCGAGTCTTCGCTGCTTTCAGGATTCTCGGACACCATGAGCTCGAGATCGAATTTGGCGACCGGTACTTCCAGTTCAGCTGCAACTGCTTTGACACCTGAGAATTCCAGTTCGCGTCGTCCACTGATCTCCGCAGTGAGCGCAACCTGGAACAGCGGGTGACGAGCCTGCGAACGCGCCGGACTCAGGACTTCGACCAACCGCTCGAACGGCACATCGGCATGCCCGTAGGCAGACAAGCCCGATTCCCTTACCCGAGCGAGCAACTCTTCGAATCGTTCGTTCGGATCGACCTCGGTGCGAAGCACCAGGGTGTTCACGAACATGCCGATCACGTCGTTGAGCGCTTGATCGCCTCGCCCGCCGATCGGGGCACCGATCGCGATGTCGGAGGTACCACTGAGCCGGCTCAACAGCGTTGCATATGCCGCCTGCAACACCATGAACAGCGAGACGCTCCTCGAGCGCGCCAACTCGTTCAACTTGCGCGTCGTGCGTTCGCTGATCTGAAAATGGTGCTTGGCACCGTGATTGGACGCGATGGCAGGACGAGGTCGGTCGGTCGGCAGATCCAACTGATCCGGCAAATCGGCAAGTGCCCGGCGCCAGAAGTTGATCTGGCGAGACGACTCCGAGCGCGGGTCTTCGTCGGATCCCAGTGCTTCGCGCTGCCACAGGGCGTAATCGGCATACTGAATCGGCAGCGGCGTCCACGCCGGCGCAGACTTCTCACTTCGCGCCGAGTATGCGACGAGAAGGTCACGTGCGAGCGGACGGAACGACAGTCCGTCTGCAGCGATGTGATGGAGAACCATCACCAGGACGTAGTCCGTCGGAGACACCTCGAAGAGGGCAACCCGTACCGGGATTTCGAGCGTCACGTCGAAGCCGCGAGACGCCACGTCGAACAGCGCCGCGTCGAGATGCGAATTCCGAATCTTGACCGGATTCAACTCCACCGCGGCCCGGTCGACCGGCAGAACCATCTGTTGCGCGGTTCCGTCGACATCAGGGTAGATCGTCCGCAAGGACTCGTGTCGCTCGAGAAGATCCATCACCGCGGCATGCAGGGCGGACGGGTCCACCGAACCGGTGAGCCGGACCGTGAACGGAAGGTTGTACGCCGGCGTCGACGGCTCGAGACGGTTGATGAACCACATGCGCTGCTGTGCAAGCGAGAGCGGGACAACCTGGGGACGAGGCTTGGCGATCAGCGGGGTGAGCTGCCGCGCGTTACCCGCCACAGACTCGGCGCGGGCCGCCAAGGTAGCGACCGTGGTGGACTCGAAAAGCTCTCGAACGCCGAGTTGCACTCCCAAGGCGGAACCCACGCGGGTCACCAACTGTGTTGCAACCAGCGAGTTTCCACCGAGTTCGAAGAAGTCGTCGTCGATACCGACGCGCTCGACACCGAGAACGTCGGCAAAGACGTCAGCGACAACCCGCTCGATTTCGGTGCGGGGCTCGCGGTACTGCTTCGCACTCGCGAACACCGGCTCGGGCAACCCGGCACGATCCAATTTGCCACTCGTATTGAGCGGCAACGCATCGAGCACCATCAACGCGGCCGGAACCATGTACGAAGGGAGGCTTCGACCGGCGAACTCACTGAGCACCGCAGCATCGATGTTTCGGCCCGGGCCCGGCACTACGTAGCCGACCAATTGATCACCGGTCGGGGTGACGGTCACCAAGACAACAGCCTGGGAAACGTCGGGGTGTGCCAGAAGGACGGTCTCGATTTCGCCGAGCTCGATGCGCTGCCCACGGAACTTCACCTGGAAGTCGGTACGCCCGATGTAGTCGAGGTTTCCGTCCTCACGGCGGCGGACGAGGTCGCCGGTCCGGTACATACGCTCACCGGCCGTGCCGTACGGATTGGCTACGAACCGATCCGAGCTCAGGTCCGGTCGACCAACGTATCCGCGCGCGAGTTGAACGCCGGCGAGATAGAGCTCACCCGGCTGCCCGATGGGGGTCGGGCGAAGTTGTCCGTCCAGTACGTGCGCCTGAGTGTTCCACTGCGGCATACCGATCGGCACGGAAGTAGTATCCGTGGCCACGGCCTCGTAGTACGTGACCGATACCGCGGCTTCGGTCGGACCGTACAGGTTGTGCAGTCCGGCTCCACAGAGTTCGCGGAAGGCGGAAGACGTCTCGGGCGGGAGCGCCTCGCCGATGACGAACACGTGGCGCAACGAATCACAAGATCCGGCAGGTGCATTCGCAGTGAACAGCGTGAGCATGGATGGCACGAAGTCGGTGATCGTGACGCCGAGCTCCGCGATCTTGTTCGCCACGTAGATCGGGTCTCGATGACCGTCCGGAGTCGCGACGACGAGCGTGGCGCCGACCTGCAACGGCATGAAGAATCCCCACAGGGACACGTCGAATGTCGTAGCGGTCTTCTGCAGGTAGATGTCCGACGCCGAAAGCTCGTACTCGGCGTTCATCCACTGAAGCTGATTGTTGATCGCCGCGTGAGTGACCGCGACACCCTTGGGTCGACCGGTCGAACCCGAGGTGTAGATCACGTACGCAGTGTTCGAGAAATGCAAGGGAGACAGGCGATCTGCGTTGACGATCGGCCTGCTGTCGAGCTGCCCATAGTCCAGTGTGTCGATCTCGATGACCCGTGTGCCCGAGGGCAGATCCACGTCGTCCCGCGCAGTGGTCACAACACACGTGGGCTGCGCCGACTCGAGAATGTAGGCGGTGCGTTCCGCTGGGTGGTCGGGATCCACCGGCACCCAGGCTCCGCCGGCCTTGGCAATCGCGTACAGACCGACCATCAAGTCCAAAGATCTGCGGATCGACAGTCCTACAAGCGATTCGGGCCCAACACCCATGGCGATGAGTTGACGAGCCAAACCATTTGCGCGAGAGTCGAATTCGGCGTATGTGAGGCTGGCGCCTTCGAAAACGACAGCGGTCGCATCGGGAGTTCTCTCGACCTGACGCTCGAATGCTTCGGTGATGGTCTGCGAGGCAACGTGGAAGCCGGTGCGGTTCCACAAGGCAACCTTGTTTCGCTCCTCGTCGGTGGCGACAGGAAGATCCCAGACCTTGCGGCTCGTTTCGGCCGAGACGAACTTCTCGAGAAACTCCACGAACCGCGAGTGATTTCGCTGGGCGTCCGCGGGCGCATACAGATTGGGATTCGACTCGAAGTCGATGTGTGTGCGGGTATCGCCGACGCTCTGGTACAGGTTGACACCGAGGTCTTCGATCAAACCCGTGGACAGGATGTGAAGCTCGCCGACGAGGGGCCCGAACGCCAACTCGGTGGAAAACATCATGATGTTGATCCACGGGCCGAAGAATCCGCCCCGGCCCGGCCCGTCACCGCCGCGAACCATGTCCTCGTGTCGGTATCGCTGGTGGCGCAGCGCGCCGGACATTTCGTTCCTGACGTCGTCCAGAAGCTCCTGGACGGTGGTGTCCGCAGTGACGGTCAGTCGCAGCGGCACGACGTTGGAGACCATGCCTCCGGATCGACGCAGCACGGCTGTCGTTCGACCGGAAACGGGCAGACTCAGCGACACGTCCTCTCGCCCGGTCATCTGAGCGAGGTACGCCGCAAACGCCGCGACGACAGTGCCGGCAACAGTGGTCTTCTCTACGCGCTCGAGGAACCGCCCGAGCAGAGCCTCGACGTGGTTGGACAGCGCTGCACTGTCGATCCGACTGACTGGAGCAGGCGCGGCACTTCGACCCGCGAGGCTCGAGATCTCGTCGAGATTCTCGATCTTGTCTGCCCAGTACTTGCGATCGGTTTCGAAACGACTCGACTGGCGGTACTTGTTGTCCACCTCGTAGACGTTCCGGAGATCGGAGGCCTCACTCGGCTCCGGATCCCGGCCCTCCACGCGCGCTGAGTACAGCTCCGCCACGCGAGTGACGAACGTCGACGCACCGAAACCGTCGAGAATTGTGTGGTGGACCCGCGTGTACCAGTAGTAGCGGTTCTCGCCGAGGCGCAGGATCGTGGCAGAGATCAGTCGGTCCGTAAGCATGTCGATCGGCCGGCTGCGATCTGCTCGCATCCACCGCATGGCGGCGTCGTGCGAGTCGTCTTCACTACGAAGGTCTACGTAGCCGACTGAATCATCGAGTGTGGGGTCGATGATCTGGTACGGCTGGGCATCGATCTCGAAGATCCGGACGAAGGCCGACCCGATTTCGCGACCGGCGTCTGCACAGGCCTGGCGAAGGGCGTCAAGCTCCAGAGCACCACGGAGTTCGACGTACTGGGCGATGTTGACCGGTACTGCGGGATCTAGGTGCTGCGCGAACCACATACCGAGCTGGGCCGCCGAAAGTGGGAATGCGTCTGATCGCTGAACGTCTTCCGGCGAGCTGCCGACCTCCGGCTTGCCGCTCCCCAGTTCTCCGTTACCCAGCGAATTCACGCCCACAGCCTCTCTTCCACACCATTGCGCACCCGTGCGAGCCGAACGTCCGATTCGCAGCAGCTACCGACCTCATCCAACCTCGACGAGCCAGAACCACCCATTGTCTCCGATACATAGGTGACAAGAGAAATCCATACCCCGGTGTATCGACGGTTTTGCTGCAATTCGTTACAAATCGCCCAGCTCATCTACCCCCCGATCGCATTGCCGAAACGCACGGTTCAGACGCTGTGCGCGACATCTCCACCCCTGGAACAATCAATTTGCAGCCGACGATCTGCACCCCCATCCACTTCAGTCACCTCGGACAATTTACAGGCCCGTCAGCTACTTGGTGCCCGAGCTCGAACGAGATTCGACAGTCGCTGATCGAGACTATCGGTACACGCCGACAGACCGACGAAAGAACGCGCCGACCAGCGGTCGGCGCGTTCTTTCGATTGAAGGTACGAAGCTTCAGGAAAAACCCACACCAGTCACACTCTTCAGGTGTTCACTGGTGACACCTGGAGCCAGCTCCACAAGCTCCAGCCCGTCCGCGGTGACGTCCAGCACTGCCAGGTCGGTGATGATCCGGTGGACGACGCCCTGCCCGGTAAGCGGCAGGGTGCACGCCTCGACGATCTTGGGGTTTCCGTCGCGATCGGTGTGCTCCATCACGACGATGACGCGGCGGGCACCGTGGACCAGGTCCATCGCCCCGCCCATACCCTTCACCATCTTGCCCGGCACCATCCAGTTGGCGAGGTCACCCGTCTTCGACACCTGCATCCCGCCGAGCACCGCGGTGTCGATGTGGCCGCCGCGGATCATCCCGAACGAGAGGGCCGAGTCGAAGAACGCGGCACCAGGATTGACAGTGACGGTCTCTTTACCTGCATTGATGAGGTCGGCATCGACCTGATCATCGGTCGGATACGGTCCGGTACCGAGGATGCCGTTCTCGCTGTGCAGGACCACCTTGACACCCTCGGGCAAGTAACTGGGGATCAGCGTCGGCAGGCCGATACCGAGGTTGACGTACTCACCCGGCCGCATCTCGGCAGCAGCGCGAGCGGCCATCTCGTGGCGGGTCCAACCGATACGAGTTTCCTCTGCGCTACTCACTTGGTACCTCCTGAGACGGTCCGCTTCTCGATCCGCTTCTCCTGTGGACCTGTGTGCACGACCCGCGCGACGAACACCCCAGGTAGGTGCACGTGCGCGGGGTCGATGTCGCCCGGCTCGACGAGGTTCTCCACCTGCGCGATGGTGATCCGGCCGGCCATGGCAGCAAGCGGGTTGAAGTTCATCGCCGTCTTGTTGAAGACGAGATTTCCTTCGGTGTCGCCGTAGTCCGCGTGCACGAGCGCGAAGTCAGCGGTGATCGCCTCTTCCAATACATATGTGCGGCCACCGAACACTGCCGTCGCCTTCGGTGGCGACGCCAAGGCGATCGAACCGTCCGGGTTGTATCGCCACGGCAAGCCGCCCTCGGCGATCGGGGTGCCGACCCCGGCCGGAGTGTAGAACGCCGGAATGCCGGTACCGCCTGCTCGCAGCCGCTCGGCCAGCGTCCCCTGCGGCGTCAACTCCACTTCGAGCTCACCGGCGAGATACTGGCGCGCGAACTCCTTGTTCTCCCCCACGTACGACGCCGTCACCCTGGCGATCCGGTGCGCGCCGAGCAGAATGCCGAGACCGTAGTCGTCGACACCGCAGTTGTTGGAGAACACCTCGAGATCGGTGGCGTAGCCGTCGGCGATCGCCGCGATCAGTGCGTCGGGAATACCGCACAGCCCGAAGCCGCCCACTGCGAGCCTGGATCCGCTCGCGATGTCGGCAACTGCCTCAGCTGCCGTATTCACGACTTTGCTCATCCGTTAGTTCTCCTTCTGCTGAAAGATTCCGGCTCGGTGAAGAAGCTTCTCGGCGTGACGAAGAACGGGAGCGTCGACCATCTTGCCCTCGAACGCGAACACACCACGTTCAGTAGACACCGCGGCAAGCACTCGTGTGGCCCAGTCGATCTCTTTTTCCGAAGGTGCGAAGGCACCACGGATGACCTCGACCTGAATCGGGTGGATCGCAACCTTCACGTCGAAGCCGACTGCGACAGCATCAGCGGACTCGACGCCCAGGCCGACGAGGTCCTTGATGTCGAGATACACGGAATCGACAGCCAACCGGCCGTAGCTCTTCGCAGCCAGGAGAGACGTCGATCGGACGTGCTTGGCAACGTCGCGATACGAACCGTTCGGGTGCCTGCTCGAGTTACCGCCGAGACCGGCCACAAGATCCTCGGCTCCCCACATGACACCGATGGCGTTCGCAGCAAGCGCGATGTCGGCCACGGCGAGGGCTCCTCGCGGGGACTCGACGAGTGCAACCACGTCCGCCGGTGCGAGCGAGAGGACGTCCTCGGCCGATTCGCACTTGGACAGCATAAGACGCGAATAGTGTGTGCCGTCCAGCGCGATCAGATCGAGTTCGTGATCAGGCGTACCGACCGGATTGACGCGCACAATCGTCCGGTCCGGATCGAGAGGAGTGTCGATCAGGGCTGCACGTGCGGCTTCTTTGTCGGCCGGAGCCACCCCGTCTTCGAGATCGAGGATCACGACGTCGGCAACGGCGGCCGCCTTCGCGTAGCGCTCGGGACGATCCGCCGGGCAGAACAACCAGGCCGGCCCCGGCGGTGTCCACGTCATGAGGACACCTCTGCCGGACGCAGTTGCACCAGGGTCTTGCGCGTGGCCAGTGCGACGACGTCGCCGTGCTGGTTACGCCCGGTGTGCACGAGCGTCACGATGCCTTCACCTGGACGACTCTTCGACTCACGTTTGTCCGCGATGAGCGTCTCGGCGTACAGGGTGTCCCCGTGAAAGAGCGGCTTCGGGAAGCTGATCTCGGAGAAACCGAGGTTCGCGACGATGGTGCCCTGCGTCAACTGCGCGACCGAGAGGCCGACGATGGTCGACAGGGTGAACATCGAATTGACCAGCCGCACACCGAATTGAGTGCCTTCGCTGTACGCAGCATCAAGATGCAGCGCCTGCGTGTTCATCGTCAGAGTCGTGAACAGTACGTTGTCAGCCTCGGTCACCGTTCGGCCTGGGCGATGCTCGTAGATCGCGCCGACCTCGAACTCCTCGAACCAGAGCCCGCGCTGAGTGATCTTCTTGGGGTTCGTCACAACCCTGCCTCACGGGCGATGAGCATCAACTGCACCTCGGTGGTTCCCTCACCGATTTCGAGGATCTTGCTGTCACGGTAGTGGCGCGCGACGGCGTACTCGTTCATGAAGCCGTATCCGCCGTGGATCTGGGTGGCGTCGCGAGCGTTGTCCATGGCAGCTTCGGAGGAGATGAGCTTGGCGATGGACGCCTGCTTCTTGAACGGCTTGCCCGACAACATGAGTGCGGCCGCGTCGTAGTACGCGGTGCGGGCCACGTGGGCGCGAGCCTCCATGCGCGCGATCTTGAACGCGATCGCCTGGTTGTGTCCGATGGGCCGACCGAACGCCTCGCGCTCCTTGGCGTACTTGATCGACTCGTCGACGCAGCCCTGGGCGGCACCGACGCTCAACGCGGAAATGGCGATGCGGCCTTCGTCGAGGATGCGCAGGAAGTTCGCGTAGCCGCGGCCACGCTCACCGAGCAGATTCTCTTCGGGGACACGAACATCGGCGAACGTGAGGGGATGGGTGTCGGATGCGTTCCAGCCGACCTTGTTGTACGCGGGCTCGGCCGTGAAGCCGGGGGTCGTTGTCGGTACCAGGATGGTCGAGATCTCCTTCTTGCCACCGTCCTTGACACCCGTGACCGCGGTGACCGTCACGAGCTTGGTGATGTCGGTGCCCGAGTTGGTGATGAACTGCTTGTTGCCGTTGATGATCCACTCACCGCTGTCGAACTTCGCGGTGGTCTTTGTGCCGCCGGCGTCGCTACCCGCACCCGGCTCGGTCAGGCCGAAAGCAGCCAACGACTTTCCGCTGGTGAGCTGCGGGAGCCACTCTTCCTTCTGCGCCTCGTTACCGAAACGGTAGATCGGCATGGCGCCGAGGGACACACCAGCTTCGAGAGTGATCGCGACGCTCTGGTCGACCTTGCCCAGCTCTTCGAGCGCCAGGCAGAGTGCGAAGTAGTCGCCGCCCATTCCGCCGTACTCCTCGGGGAACGGCAGGCCGAACAGTCCCATGTCGGCCATCCCGGCCACTACCTCGTACGGGAAGGTGTGGTTGGCGTCGTGCTCGGCAGCAACCGGTGCCACGACGGTCTTCGCGAAATCCGCAACAGTCTTGGCGAGCTGCTGGTATTCGTCCGGAAGCGCTCCGGTGGCAAGGTAATCGGACATCAGGCGTCTTCCTTCTGCGTCGTGTTCTCGGTCTTTTCTTCTGCAGCCTCTTCGTCCGCGACAGGTACCACGCGGGCCAGAACCTGATCCACCATCACCTGATCGCCCTGACGGACAAGCACTTCCACGATCCCGTCGATCGGGGACGTCAAGGAGTGCTCCATCTTCATGGCCTCGACAACGACGAGTGGTTGTCCCGCGCTCACTGCCGCGCCGTTCTCGACGTTGACTGCGATGACGGCACCGGGCATGGGGCTGGCGATTTCGGCGTCACCGGCATGCTTGTCCTCACCGCGAACGCTGACTTCGGCAACCTCGCGCACGTGCCAGGTTCCGCCGCCCGCCAGCCACAGACCACCATCGGTCTCGGCGACGACAAACCTGCGTCGGCGTCCGTCGATGACTACCGCCAGTTCGGATCCCGTCAGGGTCGCGCTGAATGCGCGCGGCTGTGAACCTTCGACCTCGACCTTTGCATCGGCGGGAACGCCGACGATCGCAACGTGCGACGTTCGGGTGCCGGCGGCGAGCCTGATGCTGGTCGGAGCGGGAGTTCCGACGCGCCATCCACTCGGGACGTCCCAGGGATCAACGGATTCCGAAGTTGTCCATCGCGAGAGCCAGCGATACGCCGCGGCAGCAATGAGAACCTCGTCGGAGGCATCGGCCGCGACAAAGTCTTCGACGCGACGATCGAGCAGACCGGTGTCGAGGTTGCCCGCGATCACATCCGGATCAGCGAGGAGGAACCGTGCGAATTCGATGTTGGTCACGACTCCGAGCACTGCGGTGTCACCGAGTGCGCGATCGAGCTTGCGCAGTGCGCCTGCGCGGTCGGGAGCATGGGCGATGACTTTGCTGAGCATCGGGTCGTAGTCACTGCCGACGACGGTGCCCGCGAGCAGTCCGGAATCGACGCGCACGCCGGAACCTGACGGCTCGACCAGATCGACGACGCGTCCGCCCGTCGGCAGGAATCCACGGCCCGGATCCTCCGCGTAAACACGAGCTTCGATAGCGTGCCCGGTCAGTGTGATGTCGCTTTGGGAGAAGGCCAACTTCTCCCCTGCTGCCACACGAACCTGCCATTCGACCAGATCCAGTCCGGTCACCATTTCGGTGACGGGGTGCTCGACCTGCAGGCGGGTGTTCATCTCCATGAAGAAGAACTCGTCCGGCTTGTCGGCGGAGACGATGAACTCGACAGTGCCGGCGCCGGTGTAATCGACGCTTCGAGCGGTGTTGCAGGCTGCCGCGCCGATCCGGTCACGGGTCACCTGATCGAGCAGCGGCGACGGAGCCTCTTCGATGACCTTCTGGTGACGCCGCTGCAGGCTGCATTCGCGCTCACCCAGGTGAACGACGTTGCCGTGCTGGTCGGCGAGAACCTGGACCTCGATGTGCCGGGGCCGCAGGACGAATCGCTCGAGGAACAGGGTGTCGTCGCCGAACGACGACGCGGCCTCACGGCGGGCACTGCGAAGAGCCTCGGCCAGATTGGCCGGATCCTCGACCAGACGCATTCCCTTGCCGCCTCCGCCGGCCGAAGGCTTGACCAACACCGGGTAGCCGATGTCCTCGGCCGCTGCGATCAGTTCTTCGTCGGTCAGATTGGGGCGAGCGATACCCGGGACCACCGGTACGTCGAACGCGGCAACGGCGTTCTTCGCAGTGATCTTGTCACCCATCACCTCGATAGCCCGCTCGGAGGGGCCGAGGAAGGCGATTCCGGCAGCCGCACAGGCAGCCGAGAACGCCGAGTTCTCCGACAGGAAGCCGTAACCGGGGTGAATACCCTGAGCACCGGTGGACTTGGCAGCGTCGATGACCTTGTCGATGACGAGGTAGCTTTCACGCGCCGCGGCCGGTCCGATGTTGACGGCAGTGTCGGCCTCGCGGACGTGGCGAGCATTCGCGTCGGCGTCGCTGTAGACGGCGACGCTGCGAATTCCCAACTCACGCAACGTGCGGATCACGCGAACCGCGATCTCACCGCGGTTGGCCACGAGAACAGTATCGATAGTGCGCAACTCAGTCATTTCGCTCACATCCGGAAGACGCCGTAGGAGACCGGCTCGATCGGTGCGTTTGCGCACACCGAAAGGGCCAGGCCGAGAACAGTTCTGGTATCTGCGGGATCGATGACACCGTCATCCCACAGCCGCGCAGTGGAGTAGTACGGATTGCCCTGAGCCTCGTACTGCTCACGGATCGGCGCCTTGAAGGACTCTTCGTCCTCGGCCGACCACGGATTGCCCGCGCTGTCGAGCTGCTCGCTACGAACCGTCGAGAGCACCGAAGCTGCCTGCTCGCCGCCCATGACCGAGATGCGCGCGTTCGGCCACATCCACAGGAAGCGAGGCGAATACGCGCGTCCACACATGGAGTAGTTGCCGGCGCCGTACGAGCCGCCGATGACAACTGTCAGCTTGGGGACCCGTGCACACGCAACTGCCGTGACCATCTTGGCGCCGTGCTTGGCGATGCCGCCGGCCTCGTAGTCGCGTCCCACCATGAAGCCCGCGATGTTCTGCAGGAACAGCAGCGGCACACTGCGCTTGTCGCACAGTTCGATGAAATGTGCTCCCTTCATGGCGGATTCGCCGAAGAGCACGCCGTTGTTCGCGATGATGCCGACCGGGTGGCCCTCGATGTGGGCGAAACCGGTGACGAGCGTCTTGCCGTATTCAGCCTTGAACTCCTGGAACGCGCCACCGTCGACGAGCTTGGTGATCACCTCGTGCACGTCGTACGGAGTCCGAGGATCGGTCGGGACGACGTCGTAGAGTTCGCTTTGATCTGCGACAGGCGGAACCGTGGAGATGACGTCCCACGGGCGCTCGGAGCGGGGGCCGAGCGTGGCAATGATGTTGCGCACGATACGAAGTGCGTCGCGGTCATCCTCGGCCAGGTGATCGGTGACGCCGGAAACCTTGGAGTGCAGGTCGCCGCCGCCGAGTTCTTCGGCGGTGACGATCTCACCGGTGGCCGCCTTCACCAGCGGCGGACCACCGAGGAAGATCGTGCCCTGGTTGCGGACGATCACTGCTTCGTCACTCATCGCGGGCACGTAGGCGCCGCCCGCGGTGCACGAACCGAGAACTGCGGCGATCTGGGGAATCCCCTTGGCGCTCATGGTCGCCTGGTTGTAGAAGATCCGGCCGAAGTGCTCGCGGTCCGGGAAGACTTCGTCCTGGCGCGGCAGGAAAGCGCCGCCGGAGTCGACGAGGTAGATGCAGGGAAGGTTGTTCTGCAACGCAACTTCCTGCGCGCGCAGGTGCTTCTTCACCGTCATCGGGTAGTAGGTGCCGCCCTTGACCGTCGCGTCGTTGGCGACGATGACGCACTCGCGGCCCGACACACGGCCGATACCGGTGATGACGCCGGCGCCCGGGCACTCGTCGTCGTACAGGCCGTTGGCCGCCAGCGGGGACAACTCGAGGAACGGGCTGCCCTGATCAAGTAGCGAGTCGACGCGATCTCGCGGCAGCAGCTTCCCTCTGCTCACGTGGCGCTCGCGAGAGCGCTCGTTGCCACCCAGCGCTGCTTGCGCCAGTTTCTTCTTCAGTTCGTCCACCAGAACGGTGTGATCGGACCGGTAGCCCGATCCTTGCGTGATTCCACTGGGAGTCATCCCGCCGCCTTCGCCATGAGTTAATGCTCGATAACTGAAACTAGATTAACTATGATTAACTGAGTTGTCCAGAACACAAGCGAAGAAAGATCGAGAGAATGACCTCTGAGCAGGTAGCAGCTCCGACGCGACGCGATCAGATGAAGGCCGACCGTCGTCGTCAGCTCTTGGATGCCGCCGCACGGTTGATCGCCGAACGCGGATTCGTGAGTGTGCGACTCGAAGACCTCGGCGCGGCCGTCGGTATCAGCGGCCCGGCCGTGTACCGGCATTTCCCCAACAAGGATGCCGTCCTCGTGGAACTTCTCGTCGGCATCAGCACGCGCCTGCACGAAGGCGGTTCTGCGGCAGCGGAGGCAGCGGACTCACCGAGCGCCGCTCTCGACGCACTGGTGGAGTTCCACCTCGACTTCGCGCTCGGCGAGCCGGACCTGATCCGCATCCAGGACCGCGACCTCGAAAGCCTGCCGGCCGACGCGCGTCGACAGGTGCGCCAAACGCAGCGCAAGTACGTCGAGGTGTGGGTCGGAGTCCTCGAGCAACTCGATCCCCAGCTCGATCAGGCGGATGCCCGCATCAAAGCTCATGCCACTTTCGGACTGATCAACTCGACCCCTCACAGCGCCAACCCAGCTTCGCCGGCACGCGCACGTCGCGTCCTGCGGGATATGACGCTCGCCGCACTGCGCACCCACTGAAACCGGACACGGCACAATCGGTGGCAGACTGGTTACACCAGCTAACAGATGAGGGTGCCGAACGTGGAAGACAGCAGTGGGGTCAGCAGAGCCGATTTCGCCGAACTGCGGACCGAGTTCTCCCGCTTCATGATGTTGTACCAATTCGGAATCTCCGAACTGATGACCAAGGTGAACATTCTCAAGGACGAGTTCACTCACATCAATCAGTACAGCCCCATCGAACACGTGACGTCACGGGTCAAGTCGCCGGACAGCATCCTGCGTAAGGCTCAACGCCTGAACATCCCGCTCACGATCGACGACATCTCGAAGAACATCTTCGACATCGCCGGCGTGCGCATCACCTGCAGCTTCATTTCCGACACGTACCGGATCGCCGAGATGCTCACCAGCCAGACGGACCTTCGGGTGATCGAGCGAGAGGACTACATCGCCGATCCGAAACCCAACGGCTACAAGAGCTTGCACCTGATCGTCGAGGTCCCGGTTTTCATGAGCGACCGCGTCAGGCACGTACCGATCGAACTTCAGATCCGCACCATCGCGATGGATTTCTGGGCGAGCCTCGAGCACAAGATCTATTACAAGTACAACCGCGAGGTTCCTGTCGAGCTCCTCGACGAACTCACCGAGGCTGCTGCCGCGGCACACCGCCTCGACGTCAAGATGGAACGCCTCAACGACGAGTTCGCGAAAATCAAAGCGCTACCGCATCCCGATGACGAAATCCTCGAGCAGGATCTGCCGGCGCAGTTCCTCGAGGCGCTGCATCTTCAGCGACGAGCGCTCTGAATTTACGGCGACCCTCCCCCTGAGCGAACGCGCCTTTCGGCGCATCTGAGGCGACGAGAGTGCCGTTCGCTCACAACTGGGGTCGGACAACTAGGGCAAACCAAAAGTGCGCCCTCCCGAACTTCGGGAGGGCGCACTTCGCGAATTGCGTTGGCTTGCTATTTCTTGCCAGTGACGGCGCTGTAGCCGATCGAGAGCACGGCCGCCGCGGCGATGCTGATGATCCAGCGGATCCAGTCGATTCCACCCGTGTCGCCCTCGTCCGAGATCGCTCCCCAGACCCAGTACCCGATAAGCGCTCCGGCGACACCGAGGACGACGGTGATGATCATGCCGTACTGCTGCTTACCTGGCAGTACGAGACGAGCCAGGATTCCGATGACTGCGCCGAAAATGATGGTTCCGATAATTTGCCCCATGACAGCCCCTCTCACACGTCGTGCATGCACGCGGACGGAAGATCACCGCTCAGGGAAACAATAACCACAGTCACACACAACTGTCGCTTGTTGACCGAATTGTTGTCCGAGATGCAACCTCGACGTGTTACATCCACGACATTCGCGAGTTATTTTTTCGCAATCAAGCAGACCTACCGTTCCCATCCATGCCAACTTCCGTAAAACTGCCGAACAGCGAGCTCGCGCGACTCGCCAACAAGCCGCCCTGGTACCGATCACTGTTCGTGCAATTGATCGCCGCTATCGTCATCGGCGTTCTCATCGGCTGGTTGTGGCCGGAATTCGGCGCGAATCTCAAGCCCCTCGCCGACGGCTTCATCAAGCTGATCAAAATGCTGATCGCGCCGATCATCTTCTGCACCGTCGTAATCGGGATCGCCCACGTCGGGGATCTGAAAGCGGTGGGGCGTATCGGCGTCAAAGCACTCATCTACTTCGAGGTCGTGACCACCTTCGCCCTGTTGTTCGGGCTGCTCATCGGAAATCTGATGAAGCCGGGTGCGGGATTCAACATCGATCCGGAGACGCTGGCGAACGGTGCGGACGCCGTGGCCGCCAAGACTGGAAGCGGCGAGCTTCCCCACACCGTCGAATTCCTGCTCAATATCATTCCGGTGTCGATAGTTTCGGCCTTCGCCGAGAACGCACTCCTCCAAGTCCTCTTCTTCGCCGTACTGTTCGGGCTCGCCTTGGCCAAGGCAGGCGAGAGTGGACCACCGATCGTGTTCGAACTAGTCGATCGTCTGAGTCATCTGTTCTTCACGATCATCGGCTGGATCATGAGACTGGCGCCGTTGGGCGCTTTGGGCGCGATGGCGTACATCGTCGGCCAGTACGGGATCGCTTCGCTCGGAAGTTACGGAAAGCTGATCGCCGCATGCTATCTCGCCGCCGTCCTGTTCATCCTCATCCTGGCCGCGATAGTCAGGTACTTCGCGGGCGTGAACCTGTGGAAGTTCGTCAAGTACATCAAGGACGAACTCTTCCTCGCGTTGGGAACGGCGTCGACCGAAGTAGTTCTGCCCCGAATCATGGTCAAGCTCACCAACGCCGGATGCTCGCGCACTACAACAGGATTGGTGGTGCCTACCGGCTACTCGTTCAATCTCGACGGCGCGACGCTGTACCTGTCGATCTGCATGCTGTTTCTGGCTCAGGCACTCGGCGTGGACCTGACACTCGGTGAACAGATCACTGCCGTCCTGGTACTGATGCTCACGTCGAAGGGAATGGCCGGCGTGCCGGGATCGTCATTCCTGGCACTGTCCGCCACCGTGGCCGCAATCGGTCACGGCGCAATTCCGGTTGCCGCAGTCGCCCTCCTACTGGGCGCCGATCGAATCATGGACTCGATGCGAGTCTCGGTGAACCTGCTCGGGAATTGTGTCGCAACCTTCGTGGTCGCCAATTGGGAGGGACAGCTCGACAAGGAGCGCATGCGCCGAGTGCTCGACGGAGAAGACGTTCCACCGCTCGAGGAAGTCGATCCGATCACCGGGAAAACTGTTCCGGCACCCGAAACCGAAGGCATCCTGACCCGTTAGGTAAGTGCCGGCTACTCGTTGCACGTGGGGAATCGGTGCTGACGAGTCGCGGGGGCGTACTTTGCTGGAAAATCCAGACCGGCAAGTACAAAAGCAAATATTTGCAGATGGCGACAACCCGGCCGACGAGGGACCGTTGAATCTACAAATACGACGCTTGCGCTGCACTGACTCGACATCACTGAAAAGCGACTCGCGATATCTCGATATTGCTACGCGGTTGCCTCGGCGGTGATTAAAAAATCAGCGAACTGCCAGCATTATGTTTGCCGGAATTACAAGGACTAAAGTCCGGTGTTCAACCGACGAAGAGACTTGAGTGGGTAAAAATCAATCAGCTCTGAAAGCACTCTCGTGCATACAGTTAAGCCTTCCCACCTGGTCTTATGTAGATTATTTCACGCGATGAGCTATTGCGGGATTGACCATATGCCCATAGGTTCAAATTGTCCGAATGGTCACCTATTGCTATCGTAACCTTTGCGAAGGACTGGACCCGATTGCCCAGCAAAGGAATACAGTGACCGCATCCATGCAGGATATTGAACACTTGTCCACTAATCGACTCTCGGTGGTTGTTCCGGTATTCAACGAAGAAGACGCGGTTTCCGACTGCATCGAGCGTCTTCTGACCCAGCCGGAAATCGATGAGATTCTAATTGTCGACAACAACTCGACAGACGGCACTGCATCGATCATCCAGGAGTTCGCCCGGAAGTACGACAAAGTCAGATACGTCTTCGAGGCCCGCCAAGGCGTCGTACACGCACGGAACGCGGGCTTCGACGCCTCGACCGGCAACATCATCGGTCGGATCGACGCAGATACTCGGGTCCAACCAGGCTGGGCTAGTGCCGTCAAAGCATTTTTCCAGCGCAGCACCGCTCATTCAGCGGTCGCCGGACTCACCTATCTCTTCGAATCGCCGTTTGCTCGAATCCACCGATACGCACTGGACAGGCAGGTGAAGCAGGGGAAGTTCGATTGCGAACGTCAAGTACTCGCTGTCGCCGGAGCGAACATGGCGATCAGAAAGAGCGCATGGCTGTCCGTCCGCGAGCAAGTCAGTGACCGGCCGGACATTCACGAAGATATCGACCTTTCACTGTGCCTTCGGGAGGGTGGAATGACGATCGGACAGATCGCGGACATGCGAGCGGAAACGTCCGGCCGACGCGGCGAAACCCCTCCGTTGGAGTACTTGAAATACAACCAGGCTTCCGAGTCGGTTCTGCACCTTCACAACATCATGAATTGGCGCCTCAAACTAACTATCTGGGGCGACTCGATGCTCCACGCACTGGCGTGGCCCGTCTACCGCCTCTACAACTTCGAGCAGGAGCGCTTGGAATTCAGATGCTTGTTTTCCAGATCGCAAGGTCGAATCATGCCGGTTCACCAGTAGCCCATCGAGTTTCGCTGATCACCGAAGATTCGCAGGCCCCGAATTTCACGACAGTTTCAACGCCGTGATGCGGTCTTCACTGGAACGCAACAGCACCTTGTCCCCCGCCCACAGCTCCCGCGGCATCGCCCAGGGGGTGAACTCGTCGTCCCCGTCCTGGTCCACCCGAACCTCCCAACTCCGTTGGCCCGTACGGACGTCCGTTCCGTAGACGTTTCCCTCGTCGATAACGACATCGCCGTGCCAGACAACCTCCCCGGCGCGCTCGGCGTTCGATCGCCACAGGACCTCACCGGTGAAGAGGTCCACGAACTGGACCTCGGGCTCGGAACCGGAACGGGTCACGGCAACCACGTCGCCGATCACCGCCAACGACTGTGCGGTGTCGAAGAGTTCACTGTTCGACCACAATTTCTCGCCGGAAGTCCGGTCGAAACCGCTGTGTCCCAGAATGATCGGAGTCGATCTTCCCGCGGGATCATCTCGGCTGTATCGCCCGCCGTAGTACGAGGACTCCGAGGGCAGTTCGTCCGTCCTGGCGAACTCGCGCCCGTTCTGATCGAGCGCGTACTCACTTGTCGGACGGCCATCGCCTTCGCAACCGCCATCCGACACCAATGTCACGCCGTCCGACGATGTATGCGCGGTCGAACAGGTGGAGTAACCGTGTACCCACCGCTGTTCGCCCGTCTTCAGATCGAATCCCAGAGACTCGTCGAGAGCGATCACACCCAGATCGCCGTGCACCGACATCACCGGATCGACGTATCCGGCTTCCCACGATCCACCGACGTCGAACGCTTTGGACCAGTTCGCTTCCGGATCGTCGACGGTTCCGCTGTGCACGCGAACGTCGTTGCTCTCGATATCACCCTCGAGCGCGAGGACCGTGTCACCCGAGACAACCGCGATGATCGGTGCCCACGGCGTCTTGATGTCTCGACGCTCTCCTGTCTCGATATCGAAAAGTGAGTACGAACCACCGGATACGTACGGCCCGGAGAAACACAGCACCGAACTGCCGAGCAAAGTCTCGGAGCAACCACCGATGTCGACCGCCGACGTGCGCCAACGGACCGCGCCGTCCTCAGCGTCCAATCCGACCAATTCCGCGTCGTCCAACGAATACGCCTGGCGGTCCGGCATGCCGACCATCGTGACCACGAGTGATCCGGCGTCGATGAATCCGCCCATGTCCATGTTGAATTCGGTTCCAACAAGTGGGCTCCGAAATATCGCGAACTCGCGCCCGAGAATCTCGGAGGCCTCGACGCTCCATGGCGGCGACGAGATCGCTGTCGGTCCGGAACTCGTCGACGTGACCACCGTGGCGATGGCGGCGGTGACCGTGACTACGGCTACGGCGGCTGCGATCCGAAGGCGGGCCTTGGGCGAATACCTGGCGGTCATCGAATCTCCAGCCCGTCGATCGTCGCGAGAAACTCCAACTGCTCGAACGTCATCGGCACGTTCGGTGCCTCTGCCGAAGAGCTCACCGTTACTTGCGTCCCACCGGGGTGGGTAACTACTACAGACCTGTGGA
Source organism: Rhodococcus sp. WS1 (assembly GCF_003797745.1). Lineage (NCBI taxonomy): Bacteria > Bacillati > Actinomycetota > Actinomycetes > Mycobacteriales > Nocardiaceae > Rhodococcus > Rhodococcus sp. WS1. The sequence continues at coordinate 1,421,600 of NZ_RKLZ01000001.1, forward strand.
CATTCTCCCAGCGACTCTCATCACGTTCGATCACGGACCCGTCCTCGGCGGTCACCATCGAGAGCGGGTGTCCGTCGTAAGAAGGGTCGTACTTGTTCGGAGGCGTAGGAAGCGGCTGCCCACTGGTAATCGAGATACTCAGACGCGACTCGTTGCCGCCCGACCGTGCAACGACATCCTGGCACGCAGTGGTGGTGTCGTTTTCGGCCAGAACCAGATCACCCAGCTGGCTGCCGAGGTCAGGCGCTTCTGACGGTGCTGCGCGCCAACCCGATCGGAGCGCTTCACCGAGCGCGTCGACGATTCCTCGATCCAGTTCCCGCCCTGATGACTCGTCCGTCCAACCGCCGCAATCAATCTGAAGCGGAGCAGTGCCTGGTGGAACAGGCGCGGTGATTCGCAACTGTGGCATTTCGACAAGGGTTACAAGTTCGTCGAGCGTCAGTGGCACCACGCCGGAACTCTCGGCGTCCGGACCTCCGTCGTTGTTCGTGTCGTTGACATACGCCTGAATACGGGTCCCGTCGACTCCGTACAACATTGCCGACCGATTAAGGGTGCGTACACCATTGGTTTCGCTCCACGTATCCTGCAGATCCACCACAGACTGGTCGGCCAGCACCCGACGTTCGACGAGCGACCCCGCAACACACGATGGGATCGGATCAGAACTCGAGTGCAGCATCAGGCTGAGCGCGCCGATCTTCCCGTCCCGAATCAGCGTCCCGGACGCAGTGGTGGACGCCAACTCCTCGAGCGAGAATCCCTCGGGCAGCCCATCTGTGTTCGAAGGTGCAGAGATCGGCCCGAACTGCAGCGAATTACCCGGGCTGGCGAACTTCAGCTCGACATCTTTCGGGAGCGCCTGCTTGACCGCTTCCGACATCGCGGCTGCCTTGGCGCTCGAGAACCACGGAAAGCGTGGATCGTCGTACGTGTCAGATCCGTCCAGAATATAGGAGAAGAACGAATCCTCTTCTGGCGCTGCGACGCTTTCACAACCCGGAATCGTTGTCGGGTACACCGCGCTCGGCGTGACGTACGAGAATTCAGGCACGTCCTCCGCCGAAATCTCGTCCGGTGTGGACGTTATGGTGACCGACGATGACGCAGCTACCGAGATGTCATCGGACGGCGAGCTGCTCCACCGATCCACCAGCCCGGCAACCACTGTCCCACCGGCGATCAGGGAGACGACCGTCAGCGCGAAGGCCCACTTCTCGGCCCGCTTCGAATCGGTTTGCTCCTTCGACACGTACCCTCGCAGTCACTGTCACGGCTCGCTCCCGATGCGCGTCGCCTCTGGAAGTCCTGTCGCGATCACAGCGATTTCTGTTACCAACCGGATGGTTTCCTATCGCGCGAGCGCCGCATGAAGACAGAAGAACGGGGTGCCAGTTGCTGTGCAACCGGCACCCCGTCCTGACGACCTGAGTGCTTAAACCCTCACAGGCACCTGATTCGGGTCTGGATCGGAATCCGGATCCTGCTCGATCGGAATCCGTCGAATCGCTTCACCCTCGATGTCGACGTTCGGCAGGATCTTGTCGAGCCACGCCGGCAACTTCCACGCCGAATCACCGAGAATCGACATGACCGCAGGGATCACGATCATGCGGATGATGAAGGCGTCGAAGAAGACTGCCGCCGCGAGACCGAAGCCCATCATCTTGCTTGTCGTCTCCGAGGACAGCATGAATGCCCCGAACACGGAGATCATGATGATGGCCGCCGACGCGACCACGCGAGCACCATGGGTGTAGCCGGAGATGATGGCGTCCTTGGCCGACAATCCGTGCACGTATTCCTCGCGCATTCGCGTCACGAGGAACACTTGATAGTCCATCGCCAACCCGAAGACCACACCGATCATGAAGATCGGCAGGAACGAGATGATGGGTTGTGTGTGCTCGATCAGCCCGAAGTCGCCCAACTGGAAAATGGCCACCGTGGCGCCGAAGGTCGCACAGACGGAAAACAGGAATCCGAGAGTTGCGGTCAGCGGCACCAAGATCGAGCGGAAGACGACCATCATGATGATGAACGCCAGCCCCACAACCACGATGAGATACGGGATGAGCGCGGAACTGAGCTTCGACGACATGTCTGCAACGATCGCGGTTTGACCCGCTACACCGAGTTCTGCGCCTTCCGACTTCACCGTCGATCCGTAGTCCCGGATCTGATTCATCAGCTCGTGGGTTTCGGGGCCGCTCGGAGACATCTGCGGGGTGACCGCGATGAGCGCAGAGTTTGCGCCCGCCATCGGGTTTGCCGCGTCCGGTCCGTTTCCGACCCACATCAACTGATCCGGCGTTGCGACGTTGTCGAGGCCCTTGATGTGCGCGACAGTGCCTTCGGCAATCGCGGTGATGTCGGTGCCGTCGGGCGCGTCGAGCACGACGAACAATTCACCGTTGACGCCTTCACCGAATCCTCGTTGCAGGAGGGCCAGTGCCGGTCGCTCTTCGTCTTGAGTGAACGAGAGTCCGAGTTCGAGCTTCGTCATCGGAATAGCCGCGATCACCAGGAGGACCAGAGCAGCACCCGCGATCGGCCACGGGTACTTGGTGACTATCTTGGCCCAGCGATGTCCGTTGGATTCCATCGTCTCGGGCTCGTCACCGTGGCGAAGCCCGGGAATACGAGGCGAGAACGCAAAGCGGCCGAAGATACCCAGAACGGCTGGGATCAACGTGATTGCGCCGAGTACGGCGATGATGACGGCAACCGCTGCCGAGATTCCCATCTGCGTGATCATCGGGACCCCGACGACCGCCAGGGCTGCCAGCGCAACCACCACTGTCAGGCCTGCGAATACGACCGACGAACCGGCTGTACCTACTGCGCGTCCGGCAGCAGCTTCCCTGGTTCCGCCCAGATTGAGCTCACTGCGGTAGCGCGAGACGATGAACAACGCATAGTCGATCGAGACTGCGATGCCGATCATCGTGACGATTCCCGTGACACCTTCGTTGATGTCGAAGAAGCCCGAGCCGAGTGTGACCGTCAGAGTGGCCAGCGCAATTCCCAGAATTGCAGTGAACAACGGGATGAACGCCGCGATGAGTGCGCCGAACGCCACGATCATCACGATGAACGCCACCGCGAAGCCGAGCATCTCCGACAGACCGCCAGCGGCCTGCACCTGCATCATCGAACCGGTGCCTTCGACTTGCAGGCCACCGGTGCGGAATTTTGCCATCAAATCGAGGAACGCCGTCTTGTTCGCCTGCGTCTGATCCTCGATGCGAATCGACTGATTGAGCTGGATCAGCCCGACCTTGCCGTTGTCGCCGAGAACGGCGGATGCCACCGCCGGATTGGCCTCCGCGAGCGTGACCGGATTGACGATCTTCTCGGGATCGACGATGTCCGGCAACGTCTTCGCCTGTGCGATCAACTGGTCGATCTGATCGCTGTGCGCGGCAAGCCCGTCGTCTGCCGCGATGAGAATGCTGGTCGACGCCTGAGTTTGCTGCTCCGCGGCAGCTGCAAAGTTCTCGTTCATCAACTCGGTCGCACGCTGTGAATCGGTGCCCGGAAGATTGAATTCTTTGGAGAACGTCGGATTTGTGGCGCTGATAGCGCCCCCTACCACCGCGATCACGATAATCCACGCGGCCACCACAAGATACTTGTGGCGGAAAGCGAACTTCCCCAACCTGTAAAGATACGTAGCCAACGTAGGCCTCTCTCGCCGTGGACTGGTCTGTCCGAAGAACACGGAGTCTTTCGGTGCCGAGGTCATACGGTACGGACCGATCGGCCCATTGGCACCCGGTATATCTGCGAAAACGGCATATCCGGCGCGCTCTCCGTCTCCTTTTCAGACCGCTCGGTACCGTGGACACGACACGGGCAGGCGCCTCACCAGAGCAGACGTCGCGTAGTACGAAAGGCAATCCCATGAATCACGGCCAGGCCGTCGATCGCGATCTCCTCCTTGCCGGCCAACAGCGACTCGACGCGCTGGGGCCACGATTGACAGGATCACCTTCACACCACGCTGTGGTGGAAGAAGTCGCGAACGAACTGACCGAACTGGGCCTCGAAGTCCGGCGTGATTCACACACTTTCGAACGCTGGGATCTACCGGACACATCTGAGGGGCTTCGCATCGAATTGCCGACGGGACCGATCAATGTTTCGTCCGCATTCCCCTACTCGGGATTGACCGGGCCTCAGGGAATCTCCGCTCCCCTGGTCTACGTCAGCGCGCGACGCCCCAAGTGGTCCTTGGCCAAGGGCGCGATCGCGGTGATCGAAGTCCCGCACGTCGATCTTCCCCGCAAGCTACTGGTCAGCGAGTGGGGTCCGATCGCCACCGACGAGACTCTTCGAAATCCGGTTCTCTCCGCGACCCTTCTTGGCCCGAAACTCGACAAGGCCCGCAAGGCCGGAGTGCTCGGCGTGATCGCGGCGTGGCGTGACATCGCTCCGGACAACGCACTGGGACAATATCTTCCGTTCACGCAGCCGTACCACGACATCCCCGCCGTCTGGGTGGCCGGCGACGAGGGCAAGAAGGTTGTCGCTGCAGCTCGTTCCGGTCAGCGGGCGACTCTGGTTCTGGATGCAACTCTGCATCCGGACACCCGGACCGACACGGTGTGGGCGGTATCCCCGGGGACATCACCGGAAGAGACGATTCTGCTCATCACTCACAGCGACGGAACCAACGGCGTCGAGGAGAACGGGCATCTGGGAATGTTGGCCTTGGCGCGGCACGCCGTCGCGCAGCCGCATCGACGGTCGTACGTTTTTGTGCTGACGACTGGCCACCTGCGAATTCCAGCGGTGTCCAAGCACGGACAGGCAACCTCCACCTGGCTCGAAGCGCACCCCGAGATGTGGAAGGGCGAAGCCGGTCAGGCGCGCGCAGTAGCCGGGATCGCGATCGAACACCTCGGCGCGCTGGGTGATACCGAGGACACCTCGACCGGCAGCTATGCGTTGGTGACCACTCCGGAACCGGAACTGCTCTACGCGACGAGCCGAGAAGTACACGACATCGTTGCACCGCTGTGGCGCGACATCGGGGCAGGCGATCGCCGAATCGTGGCGCCAGGACCGGTCATTCATTTCGGCGAGGGTGAACCACTGTTCGAGCGGAAGATCCCGGCAGTCGCCTTGGTGACGGCGCCGCAGTACCTACTCGCTCTGCGTGATGCCGACGCCGCCACTCACGTCGATCTCGACGCGATGGTCAAACAGGTCGAAAGCTTCCGCGATCTGCTCGACGCGTTCGATGCAACCGACACCGCGGCTTTCGGTCCGGTGGTCTCGCGCTCGGTATTCGCGAAGTTCTCGGCACTACTTCAGTTGATGCAGATTTTGTCGAAAGCCAAGAAATAGTGCTGTGCGCCTTTATTAACCGCCCGCGGTTAATAAAGGCGCACAGCAGTTGTCCTACTTGTCGTGAATGATCACGCCACGGATGTTCTTGCCATCACGCAGATCCTGGTAGCCCTGGTTGACGTCTTCGAGGCTGTAGGTGTTGGTGATCAGTTCGTCGAGCTTGAGCTGACCCGCATCGTAGAGACGAAGCAGTCGCACGATGTCGTACTGCGGGTTCATTGATCCGAACAATGTGCCCTTGATCGTCTTCTGGTTCAGCGTCAGATCGGTTCCCGACACGTGCACGGTCAGCTTGGCCGGATCGGCGAGACCCGTGATCACCACGGTGCCGCCCTTGCCGATCACTGCTGTCGCTGCACTGACCACGTCCTCGTCGACGGTGCCGACAAGGATGAGCGCCGCGTCGGCGCCCTGTCCCCAGGTCAGCTCGTTGACCTTGGCAGCAGCGCTCTCGGCGTCTGCAAAGGCATGGGTTGCACCGAACTTCAGTGCGGTCTCACGCTTGAGAGCAACCGGGTCGACCACCACGACATACTTGCAACCGGCCGAAACGGCGCCCTGGACGGCGTTGATGCCGAGGCCACCGATGCCGTAGATCACCGCGGTGTCGCCGGCGCGAAGGTTACCGGCATTTACTGCCGTTCCCCAACCCGAAGGTACGCCGCAGCCGACGACCACCGCTGTCTCCAAGGGAAGCCAATCGTCGATCTTGACCACCGAGTGCTGAGAAATGGTGGCGCGCTCGGAGAATGTTCCGAGCATGCACATTCCGCCGAAATCCATTCCGTTGCCGTGGAAACGGAAGGAACCGTCCGTCATCGAACCTTCGAGGATGGTGGCACCCATGTCACAAAGGTTCTGGCGACCGGTCGAGCAGTAGCGACAGGTGCCGCAGTTGGGGATGAAGCTACACACGACGTGGTCGCCCGGCTTGACCTTCGTGACGCCGGGTCCGACCTCTTCGATGATGCCCGAGCCTTCGTGTCCGCCGACAATCGGGTAACGCGGCGGGAGATCACCGTCGGTCAGGTGCAGATCCGAATGGCACAGTCCGGCAGCGGTGTACTTGATCAGTACCTCACCCACCCCCGGGCCGTCGAGGTCGAGTTCCATGATCTCGAAAGGCTTTCCGGGCTCGAGCAGTACAGCAGCTTTGGTCTTCACTGGTGATCTCCTTGATTGTCGGACGAGAGAATGAGCGATGGGGGTCGGTCAGAGGGCGATGTTGACGGCCTTGGTCTGGGTGTAGAGATCGATAGCCGAAGCGCCGAGCTCGCGGCCCCAACCGGACTGCTTGTATCCGCCGAAAGGCATTGCGGTGTCGAAGCCGTTGTACTGGTTGATCCACACCGAGCCAGCCTTGAGACGCTTGGCCGTGCGGTGGGCCTTGGAAATGTCACGGGTCCAGATGCCGGCGGCAAGTCCGTAGATGGAATCGTTTGCGGCAGTGATGGGTCCGTCGTCCGCGTTGAACGGCAGCGCTGCCACGACGGGTCCGAAGATCTCCTCCTGAACGATGGAGAATTCGGGCTTGACGTCGACGAAGACAGTCGGCTCGACGAAGTAGCCCTGATCGCCCCAGCGGTTACCGCCGGTGAGTGCACGTGCGCCGTCGGCGATTCCCTCACGGAGGTAACCGGTGACCTTGTCGAACTGCTCCTGCGAGACCAGCGGTCCGAGCTGGGTGGTGGGATCGAGGCCGGGTCCGATCTTGACCTGGCTCGCTGCGTGCGCGACGGCCTCGGTGAACTTCTCGAAGATGGTGTCCTCGACGTACAGACGGGTACCCGCAACGCAGCACTGACCGTGGTTGAACAGCCAGGCGTTGAGTGAACCCTCCACCGCGGAATCGAAATCCGCGTCGGCGAATACGATGTTGGGGCTCTTGCCACCGAGCTCGAGCGTAACCTTCTTCAGGTTGCCCTTGGCGGCGTCGACGATCTTCTTACCCACCTCGGTGGAACCGGTGAACGCGACCTTGTCCACGTCGTCGTGGCCGGACAGTGCAGCACCTGCATCGCCGAAGCCGGGAACGATGTTGACGACGCCGGGCGGGAAGCCTGCTTCTTCGAAGACCTCCGCGAGAAGCAGTGCGGTGAGCGGGGTCTGCTCAGCGGGCTTGAGGATCACCGTGTTGCCGGCGGCGAGCGCGGGGGCGAGCTTCCACGACGACATCAGCAGCGGGAAGTTCCACGGCACGATCAGTCCACAGACGCCGATTGCCTCACGCAGGGTGTAGGCGTGGAACTCGCCGCCCGGAGAGAAGGGCATCGACACGTTGACGGTGCTGCCTTCGATCTTGGTGGCCCAACCCGCGTAGTAGCGGAAAACGTCTGCGGCCCAAGCCACGTCGACGGCGGTGGCGATGGCAACGGACTTGCCGTTGTCGAGAGCTTCGAGCTGACCGAATTCCTCGGCACGAGCACTGAGAATGTCGCCGACGCGCCAGATCATCCGCTCGCGCTCGTTTGCCTTCATCCGAGACCAGGGGCCGTCCTCGAAAGCCGTTCGGGCGGCGCGTACCGCGCGGTCGATGTCTTCGGCCTGGCCGTGTGCCACGTCTGCGAGCTTCTGTCCGTCAGCCGGGTTGTACGTCGCGAAGGTCTGACCCGAAGCGGCGTCGACGAATTCGCCGCCGATGTAGAGCTTCTTCGGTCCGTTCAGGAAACCCTGTACCGCGGAACTGATGGTGTGTTCGGCTACTGCCGTCATCGGAAACTCCCCTGAAGTAGTGAGGTGCGAATGTGATGCACGCCATACTTCCGCGCTTCCGGGGGTGCTAACTGTCCGAACTTTGTACAACTCAATTCGGACAGCAAACTACACAGTGATGTCGAGCGCCCGCATCCGTGTGTAGAGAGTGCTTCGGCTGATTCCGAGTTGCGCCGACGCGTGAACCTTGTTGCCGCCGCAGTCTTTCAACGCTCCGATGATCGCCTGGCGCTCGGCCTTCTCCCGCCCTGCCAACCGCGACACCTTGGCCGTGGTGCGATAGTCCTCGGGCAGATCGACGACGTCGATGCGATTACTCGAGCGTTCACCTGAGGCCCGATTCAACACGACGCGCAATTCGGCCAGGTTGCCCGGCCAACTGGCCGCAGCGAGCGCTTCGGCAGCGCTGGCGGTCAACCTCAACTCGGGCGAGATCCCCTCCAACATCACCTGAGCCAACTCGGCGATCTCAGCCTGTCGCTCGCGCAGAGGGGTGATGACAACCCTGGAGGCGCATCGTGAAAGCAGCGCCGCGATGGTCGGCGGAAGATCAACTGCCGCCCCGCTGGTCAGTACGATCTTCGGCCCCTCGGCGCTGGCATCGATCAGGTCTGCGACCAGCGGCAACACCGAATCGGGAAGGAGCTGCACCTGTTCGATCACGACCACGCCCGAACGCTTACGGGCTGCTCGCACAAGATCGGTGATCCACTGCTCACGGCCGTCGAACGCGATCCGCGTGGCATCGTGCCAACTGGCGTCGACGCTCCCGACCACGTCCGATGCTGCCGAAGTTCGACCGGAACCCGCTTCACCAGAGATGGCAACTGCGGACGACGAGGCCCGCGCTCGCATGAGGTCTCGGCGCAGTCGTTCCCCCGGAGATGGTGCCCGCTCGTGGGTTCTGCGGATGGGCGCCCGTTCCCGTTGGAGTGGTTCGACCAGGAAGAGTGCACCGCCGTCGGCCCCGGAAATCCGGTCGGCTTGAACTCGCGCCAGCGCACCGGACGCCAATTCGACTGTCACAAGCCTCGATTGATCAGGATTGAGATCGGCGATCAAGGACCGGAGTGATACGTGGTCGGCGGTGTCGAGCAGATCCAAGGCCGTTCGGTTGCTCAGCAGGATGTCGTCGCCGATGGCCGCGACGGCAATGTGGCGCTGATGTGACACTCGCTGGAATGCGTCGACCAGCCGCTGCTCCGACGCCTTGGAGCCTTCGAGCAGTCGTTTCTCGATATCCGCTGCAGCACGCGCAAGGAAGGGCGCGAACAGCGGGTTAGCCTGCGAGACAACGCCGGTCATGTCGAGAATACCCTCGACGCGACGTGTGACGGGATGCAGGATCGGCTGGCCGTAGCAGCTCAATCCCTTGAGGCTGTCGAGGAAATGCTCGTCCCCGTGGATCACCACGCTTCGACCTACCTCGAGCGGAGTACCGAGTGCATTGGTACCGGCGTGCTCTTCACCGAAGCGTGAACCGTTGACGACGCCCAACCGCTCGATTGTCCGCTCGACGCGGCTGTCGGAGTACACCGAAGCGACCACGCGGCATTCTCGATCAGCAAGCAGCACACAGAAACCGGTGCCCGCGATCTGTTGCGACACCTCGTCGAGCACGGGCGCGGCGGCCCGGAGCAGACGAGATTCGCCGTCTTGCTCCTCGGTGTCCACGGCGATTGCCGACGACGGATCGAGGCCACTCAGTCGAGAACGCTTCCAGGAGAGCGCGATCTCGGGACGTACCGGCTCACGCTCCCCTGGGTTCGCGGACATATGCTCAGGCCTGACCGATCAATTCGATCGCCTGTTCTCGCATCGCGATCTTGCGGACCTTGCCCGTGACTGTCATCGGGAACTCGTCCACGACATGGACGTACCGCGGAATCTTGTAGTGCGCGAGCTTGCCGGTACAGAAGGCACGGACCGAATCGGCGTCCAGATCGTCTGCACCTTCGCGCATCTGGATCCACACCATCAATTCCTCGCCGTACTTTGCGTCCGGCACACCGATGACCTGCGCGTCGAGAATGTCGGGATGGGTGTAGAGGAACTCCTCGATCTCACGCGGATAGACGTTCTCGCCACCGCGGATGACCATGTCCTTGATGCGTCCCGTGATAGCGACGTATCCGGCCTCGTCCATGACTCCGATGTCTCCGGTGTGCATCCACCGGGCAGCGTCGATAGCCTCGGCGGTCTTCTCCGGGTTCTCCCAGTAGCCGAGCATGACCGAGTAACCACGCGTGCACAGTTCGCCCGGCTCGCCGCGCGGCACCGTCAGTCCGGTTGCCGGATCGACGATCTTGATCTCGAGGTGCGGTCCCACCCGACCGACGGTTTCGGTGCGCTGCTCGATCGAATCGTCCGAGCGGGTCTGCAGCGACACCGGCGACGTCTCCGTCATGCCGTAGCAGATGGACACCTCTGCCATACCCATGCGATCGATGACCTGCTTCATCACTTCGACCGGGCAGGGCGAACCCGCCATGATGCCGGTGCGAAGGGACGACAGATCGAAGCTGTCGAAGTCCGGCAGCGCCAATTCTGCAATGAACATCGTCGGAACGCCGTAGAGGGACGTGCACTTTTCGGCCTGGACGGCTTCGAGCGAAGCGCGCGGATCGAATGCCGGGCCCGGAATGACCATGGCAGCACCGTGACTGGTGCACGCAAGGTTGCCCATCACCATGCCGAAGCAGTGATAGAACGGCACCGGGATGCACACCCGATCGACCTCGCTGTAGTGGCACAACTCGCCGACGAAGTAGCCGTTGTTGAGAATGTTGTGGTGGCTGAGCGTCGCGCCCTTCGGGAAACCGGTAGTGCCCGAGGTGTATTGGATGTTGATCGCGTCGTCGGCCGACAACGCGGCTTGGGCAGCTCCGAGCGGAGCCGGATCGCTTGCCTGGGCCGCCAACCCGTCGGCAAGCACCGCGTCCCACTCGGGTGAACCGAGCAGGAGCACTGAAGTCAGATCCGGGCACTGCGGCCGCACCGTCTCGATCATCGACGCGTAGTCCGAGGTCTTGAAGCTGGCCGCAGACAGCAGCGTCGAGATTCCGGCCTGCTCGAGCACGTACTGCAACTCGTGCGAGCGGTAGGCCGGATTGATGTTGACCAGGATCGCGCCGATCTTTGCCGTCGCGTACTGCGTGAACGTCCATTCCGGACAGTTGGGAGCCCAGATCCCCACCCGATCGCCCTTCCCCACACCACGGGAAAGTAGTCCGGCAGCGAGCCCGTTCACCTGCTCGGCGAACTCCCGGTACGTCCATCGTCGACCGCTGGCATGGTCGATCAACGCATCGCGGTCACCGTGTGCGGCAACCGTGCGATCGAGGTTGTCTCCGATGGTGTCGCCCAGCATCGGACCGTCCCATACTCCGGACGTATAGCTGGGCAGCGGCGTACTCATGTGTTCTGTCCTCTCCGGTTGCCTGTTCAGGCACCTATGAGAGGGGCCGCCGCAGCGGACCCTCTCATCTACGAATTTACTCGATTCGGTGTGATGCACGACATACTTCCCGGTGCGGGGTGGCCGTAACTGTTCAGAGTCCGGACACCCCACCCGCCTGCTGTGCGCCTTTATTAACCGCCGGCGGTTAATAAAGGCGCACAGTGTTTACAGGGCGTGATCCTTGGTCTCGACGAGCGCCCAGGTGCAGACCAGACTCACCACGCCGAGGATTGCCAACATGATTCCGATGGCCATACTCCCGTAGGCCGAGGCCAGCGGTGCGGCGATCAGCGGCGGCACCGCGCCGCCGAGCACTCCGGCGAGGTTGTAGCCGAGGCCGGCACCGGTGTAGCGGTAGCGGGTCTGGAACATTTCCGGAAGCAGCGCACCGCAGGGGCCGTACGCGATTCCGAAGATCATCAGCGTGCCGAACATTCCGAGGATGAACGCGATCGGTGTTCCGGTGTCCAGGAGCGGGAACAGAATGAGCGCCCACACCACAGCCAGACCACAAGAGATCATGATGACCTTGCGACGCCCGATGCGGTCCGAGTACAAGGCGGAGACGATGATCGCCGCACCGAAGACGAAGGCGGACGCGATACCGACCGACAGGACGAACGGGCGGGAGAAGCCGAGGGTCTTGGTTCCGTAGCTCGTGAGGAACGCCGTGCCCATGTAGAAGAACGCGAACAGGCAAGCGAGGGCGCCGGCCGAGAGCAGGATTTCCTTGGTCTGGAACCGCCAGGCATCCAGGAACGGGAGGGTGCGAGGTGCTTCGTTCTTCTGCTCTGCAACGCGCTCTGCCTGCTCCGCCTTGAAGACCGGGGTCTCCTCGATAGCGAGTCGCATGTAGAGGCCGATGCCGACCAACACGATGGAGAACAAGAACGGGATACGCCAGCCGTAGTCGAGGAAGGCTTGGTTGGTATCGCCGAGAACAGCGCCGGTGATGAGGAATGTACTGCTCGAGAGCACGAAGGCGATTGCGGGGCCGAGCTGCGGGAACATCGCATACAGACCACGTTTGCCCGGTGGGGCGTATTCCGCGGTGAGCAGAGTTGCGCCTGCCCATTCACCACCGACCGCGAAGCCTTGGCCGAATCGCAAGAGCACCAGGATGATCGGAGCCGCAACACCGATGGTTGCCGCACCGGGCAGCAAGCCGATCAGGAGCGTCGAGATACCCATGAGCAGGAGCGTCGAGATCAGAGTCTTCTTGCGACCGATGCGATCACCGAAGTGTCCGAACAGCATTGCGCCGACGGGCCGGGCGATGAATGCGACTGCGAAGGTCGCAAACGATGCGACGGTTCCCGCGGTGGCACCGAGCGCGGGGAAGAATACCGTCGGAAAGACAAGTGCCGCAGCAGTTCCGTAGATGAAGAAGTCGTAGAACTCGATGGTCGTGCCGATGCAGCTCGCGATCGCGACGCGCCGCACACTGGTGGTCTGCGGGGGTTGTGTCGCGCCTGCGGCACTCGCACCCCCGGCGCCGGCGGCGCTGTTGCCGCCTGTGGGAGAGACTGTGGTCACTCGATTCCTCCGTGGTCCCGTGGTGTCGCCCTGTGGGCATCACCGTCGATAGGAGGAAAGGTAGTGATGTGGCTCACCCCTGCACTACCCCCGAAAGGGGGTAGGAGTGATCTCGGTCACGACTTGTATGCAACGGTAACGAGTTTCACCGCTCTCCACATGCCGTGGGCCGTCCGATTCGTTCACACGAATCGGACGGCCCACGCTGAACTGCGTCAGGGTCCAGCTCTACGAATCAAGCCTTTCCGGCAGCCCCGAAAAGCTCCTGACGGATCTCTCCCCACACCGTGGCGTAGGAGTCGATGATCGGTTCTGAAATCCACTTGGACTCCCCCGCTTGAACTTTCGCGAGAGCATCCGAGAAGAGATCCTGGTAGCGGGACAACCGCGGAACGAATGCCGACAAATCGTCGAACAGGTTTGCAGCCCGGCGGTCCAGCTCGGCAAGGGAATTCGCGTCCGCGTCGTCGATAAGTGCAACGAACTCCTCGTCCAGCGGAACGAAAGCCTCGTACACCTCGCCGATGGAGTCCTCGTCGATCGAGACCCGCTCAGCGTCCAACTGATCTTCGAGTTCCGCGAGGCCTTTCTCGGTCAGGCTGATGGCACCTTCTGCTTCGGCCGCTTTACCCTGCGCGACAAGTGCGTCGTACGCAGCTTGACCGGACGCTGCGCTGACGCCCAAGTGCTCGGCCAGTACAACCGCTCCGACCCGCTCCTTGAGACGTACTGCTTGGAGCAGTGCCAACTCGTCCACATTGCCAGCGAAGGCCATCGATTTCTCCTACTCACGTGCCGCCTCTGCGGCTCCAGCATCACAGCGGACACCCGTGGGTTTCCGCAGCCCGACAAAGGGCTCGAAAGAATCAGATCACACGCCGATCGATCGTTGTGAAGTCACCGCAGCAAGCCGACTGTCACGCGACGGTATCGACCTGATCGGGGATCACGCTGCCGTCCGCACGAGTTACGGCGCCTTTGGCCCCGGCCGCGTCGGTGTAGGCATCGGTCGAGCAGTGATAGGGAGCATCCGCCTGTGCTTTCGGTTCGATGAACATGGGGTTGACCAGCCATTTTCCGTCACTGTTGTCGTAGGCATTGCACATCAGTTCGGGATTGTTGCGGTTGATCACCAGGCGCGCACCGGTCGCATCTCCGAGGAACGTCACGTCGGTGACAGAATCACCGGCAGCAAACACCTGACGCCGATCGGCAGGCAACTGCTCGAACGCCGTAGGCCCTTGGACCCCGTAGACAACCTCGTTGACCTGACACCGCTTCCCATCGATGTACGGAATGACCGAGTCGTCACCGTCCGCAACCCCACCACATCCCCGCAGGCGCCCCGTCAGAACGCCGCCCTCGACGATCGGCCGAACTCCCATCACGTGATCGGCATCCAATCCCAGCTGCTCCGACCAGACTCGAACGACCGGTTCGGCCGACGCGGAGATGATCCGCACGTCGAATCCATGAGCGCCGAGGGTTTTCACCAAATCTTCGATTTGCGCGTAGTAACGCACCGAGCCGTCGACTTCCGTGGTACCGACGGTCTGATCGGATCCTTCTGCAGCAGCGAGATTCTCAGCACGCGCTGCGCGGGCGTACTCGGTGATCTCGTCCTCGGTGTGCCCTGCCATCAACTGCACCGCCCACGCGTATGCGGCCTTGGTCCGGCGGTGATCGTAGCCGTCGAATGCAACCTGTCCGTCGCGAGTCTTCTCCTCGAGTACCGCAACGATCTCGTCAGCGCAGTCCAAGTCGGTACTGGTTACCAAGGGTTGACCCGGGGCGGTCTCCGAGCCACACGCGACGGAAAGTGCGGCAGCGCCGGCTGGAGTCATGAAGCGACTGGTGGTTGCCCAGTCCGCTCCGGCGGGCTGTAACACCTTGTTGTTCTTGATCATCCAGAATGCAGTGGCGCTTCCGATGTCGTTCTTGACAACTGTGTTGTCCCAGTCGAAGAGCGCCAACGGTGCGCCGTCATCGACATCACCTGCAGCTCCACACGTTCCGAACTCCGTCATCATGGCATCCAACCTCACACGGTTGTCGCCGTACCACGCCAGACTGGGATCCAACGCCGCGCAGGATGAACTACCCTGCGCCGCATCCTCTTTCGTGGTACTCTCGGCCGAACTACATGCAGTTGCACTCAACAGGACACTACCTACGGCCAACGCACACAGGGCGCGGGCATGCAGCGAACGGAACATCGATTCCCTCATTTTCGTCGTGATTCGGGTACGACGGCATACCCAAGTGTCGATCGACCCGGGTATGCCGTGCAGCTGTCAACTAGTCGAGCGTCAGCACTTCTCCCGACGCAACGGCGTCGGTGCGAGAGGTGTCCTTGAGGTCGACGCCGGAGCGGCCCAATTGGCGCGCTCCCGTCACCAACCCCAGGACGACACGAGCAGCCTGCTCGTATCCGAGGCCCTCGGGTGGGTGGACATTGGAAATGCAGTTTCGATCCGCGTCGGTACGACCGACGCGCGGAAGATGAGTCAGATAGATCCCGACGCTGTCCGCAACGGAGAGCCCTGGACGTTCGCCGATCAGGACGATCGCCGTCTGCACTCCCATCGCGGCGGCGATGTGATCACCCAGTGCCACACGGGCATTCGTGGCGATCACCGGCGGCGCAATCGAGTACCGCTCCCCCAACACCGTGACCAACGCGGACAGTAGTTGCTCGCCGTGGTCCATCAGTGCTCGCGGGGAGAGTCCGTCGGCGAGGATGAACCCGATTTCCTTGTCGGAGCTCTTGATCGCGCTCAGGTCAGCAGGCTGGCGCCCCAGGTCAGGTCTCCGGAGATACTCGCTGCGAGTGGAGACGCTGCTCGCGACCACCACCGGTGCCCCGATACCCACCCCGTCGACCCGACTGGCGAGAGTCTCGGAATCGAGTGGCTCGTGCACTGCGTCGCGGGCTGCGGCGTGTGCTGCCTTGAATTCGAGAACCCGCTTGGTGGGCAACGAATCTCCGGCACGCCCCAGCCCGATACGCGATTGTGTGGTCTTGCGCAGTGGACCCCAGAAATCGAGGATCGGTGCCTGATCTTCGGTCATGAGTTCACCGTCAAAGCCCTCAGCGGCGACATTTCGGCGTCGATCGGAAGAACCCGACCGTTTGCGTCGGTCATCCCCAAGTTGTGGAGCCAGGTCTCGAACTCCGGGGCGGGCTGCAAACCGAGGACCTTACGCACGTACAACGCGTCGTGAAACGCCAGACTTTGATAGCCGAGCATCACGTCGTCGGCGCCGGGCACCGCGATCACGAACGCCGCGCCGGCGACGCCCAGCAAGGTGAGGAGGTTGTCCATGTCGTCTTGATCGGCTTCGGCGTGGTTGGTGTAGCAGACGTCCACTCCCATCGGCAGCCCGAGGAGTTTTCCGCAGAAGTGATCTTCCAAGCCCGCGCGAATGATCTGCTTGCCGTCGTAGAGGTACTCGGGACCGATGAAACCGACCACCGTGTTGACCAGCAGCGGCTCGAGATCTCGAGCCACGGCGTATGCCCTGGTCTCGAGTGTCTGCTGATCGACCGGGGCTCCGCCGGTGCCGTAGTGGGCACCTGAACTGAGGGCGGACCCCTGCCCTGTCTCGAGGTACATGACGTTGTTGCCGACCGTTCCGCGGTTCAAGGAGCGTCCGGCCTCGTTACCCTCGCGCAGTAGCGGAATGTTCACTCCGAAACCGGAATTGGCGCCTTCGGTACCGGCAATCGATTGGAAGACAAGATCGACCGGCACCCCCGATTCGATCAGTCCGATCGTGGTGGTCACGTGAGAGAGCACGCACGACTGAGTCGGGATCTCGAATCGCTGACGGATGTCGTCGAGCAGGTGGAGCAGATCCGAGGTGGCCTGGGGTGAATCCGTCGCGGGGTTGATGCCGATGACGGCGTCGCCACATCCCATCAGGAGACCGTCCAATGTGGCCGCCGCAATGCCGCGTGGATCGTCCGTCGGGTGGTTTGGCTGGAGTCGGGTGCTCAGCCGCCCAGGCAGTCCGATGGTGGTGCGGAACCCCGCGGTGACCGTGATGGCCTTGGCGACGGCGATCAGGTCCTGATTGCGCATGATCTTGCTGACCGCGGCAACCATCTCGGGGGTCAGACCGGGACTCACGGCGGACAAGCGTGCTGAAGCTTCCGGCGCCGACGCAGTCTCGAGCAGCCAGTCCCGTAATCCGCCAACAGTCAGGTGGGCCACCGGCGCAAATGCGAGGCGATCGTGGCTGTCGATGATGAGCCGGGTGACCTCGTCGTCCTCGTACGGAACCAACAGATCTTCGAGGAACACAGTCAACGGAAGATCAGCCAGAACCCATTGGGCAGCAGCACGTTCGGCGTCGGAGCTTGCCGCGCAACCGGCTAGTTCGTCACCCGACCGCAGTGGTGTCGCTTTTGCCATCAGATCGACGAGACCGTCGAACGAGTAGTTGGTTCCGGATACCTGCTGGTGATACTTGGCCATCCCGCGACTCATCCCAATTCTTCTTCCGCCTGTGCAAGTACAGCAAACTCCTCGTCCGGCGAGTTGGCAACAAGGTGGTGACGACTGTAGAGACCGAAGTACGCCATCAGAACTCCGAAGGCAACCAACGTCAGCAATGCCGCAACGGGATCGACCAGGAAGGTGGCCACCACCGACACTGCCGCGATCACGAGCGCAAACGAGGTGGTGGCGATACCGCCGGGCGTGCGGTACGGGCGCGGCATGTTCGGCTCACGCTTACGAAGAACGATGTGACTCACCATCATCAGGACGTAGCTGACTGCCGCGCCGAACACCGCCATGTTGAGCAACATGGCACCTTCACCGGTGAGTGAGAGCGCGAAGCCGATGATTCCGGGAACGACGAGCGCGAGAGTGGGGGCCTTGCGCTTGTTGGTCACCGACAGGTTCTTCGGCAGGTAGCCGGCGCGGGAGAGAGCAAACGTCTGACGTGAGTAGGCGTACATGATCGAGAAGAAGCTCGCGACCAGACCGGCAAGTCCGATGTAGTTGACGGCCTTTGCCGCTCCGCTGTCCCCCAGAGCCTCGACGAGCGGATTTCCGGAGGTGGACAGGGCATCGGCGCCGAGCGCACCGGTGGCGAGGAAGAGAACCGTTGCGCCTGTGACGATCAGGATCAACATGCTGATGATGATGCCGCGGGGGACGTTCTTCTCCGGTTCACGCGCTTCCTCGGCGGCCAGCGGCACACCTTCGACGGCAAGGAAGAACCAGATCGCGAAGGGCACGGCGGCCCAGATTCCGAGCAGACCGAATGGCAGGAACGACGAGGATCCGACTGCGCTGGTGTCGACGGCGATATCGGTGAGGTTGGACGAATCGAAAAGGCCGACAGCCGAAACCGCGAACACGACCAGGCCGACGAGTGCAATGGCGGTGATGATGAACATCGCCTTGAGTGCCTCACCGGCGCCGGTGAGGTGAATGCCGATGAAGATCGCGTACACCGCGAGGTACACCCACCACCCGTCGGTGATCCCGAACAGGTTCAGGGACTCGACGTACGCACCGATGAAGGTCGCGATCGCTGCGGGTGCTATCGAGTACTCGATGAGAATTGCTGTGCCGGTGGCAAATCCGCCCCAGGGCCCCATGGCCCGTCTGGCAAACGTGTATCCACCACCAGCGGCAGGAAGTGCCGACGACATCTCGGCCATACCGAGCACCATCGCCAGGTACATCCCCGCGATGACGACGGCCGCGATGAGAAGGCCACCGAAACCACCTTCGGCCAGACCGTTGTTCCAGCCGGCGTAGTCACCGGAAATCACATAGCTGACACCCAACCCCGCAAGCAGCACCCACCCTGCTGTTCCCTTTCGGAGTGTTCGTTTCTCCAGATACGAATTGTCTTCCGCATGGAAGTCTGCGCCGTCGTGGTGTGCACCCGCGGCACCGGCGTTTTTGCCGGTTGCGTGGTCGGAAAGAGACATGTCCATCCTCTTAATCGGTCAAGAATGAGACGACGCACGGTGGATGCGTCGCGTGAAATGAACGGTATGTGGGCGATGTACGGAGAAGGTCGCCTGGAGATGACCGTGCTGTTAACTGGCTGTCATGTGAGCGGCCCCGAGTCTGTTCAGATCTTCTTCAGGCGGCCGTTCTCACGATCGGGCGGCCGCGCCCGGCACCGGGCAGGCATCGACGGCCTCGGCGACCACCTGGGGAGCCGTCGGGGGCGAAGGACGCACGCCCGCTTCCCAATCAGCGCCTACGAGAATGCTCGACGCGCCGAGTGCTTCGTTTTCGTCCGGTGTGAATGCCCTTGCTCGACTGAGGAATCTGAATCCTTCAGGAGACTCCAGGCTGAATCCGCTGCCGCGGCCGGGCACGACGTCCAGCACCAACTGGGTGTGCTTCCAGGCTTCGAACTGTGATCCGGAAATCCAGACCTGTACAGCGTCGGTTCCGGTGGGAAGGTCTTCGGGAATCTCTCCGACAGCAAGTCGGAGATCGACGATTCCGAGTAGTACGTCACGGTCCCCGATGATGAATTCGCCTGAGGGATAACACATCGGGGCCGAGCCGTCGCAGCATCCGCCGGATTGATGCATCATCAGTTCGCCGTGAGTCCCGCTGAGGCGGCGTAGCAGGTCAGCCGCCCCAGCGGTGGTCACCAACCGGGGTGGAACGGCGCCGGTATCGGGTGTGTCCGTGGCGCTCATTCCAACCTCCGTGTGTTTGTGCAGGTTTCGCGTGTTGCAGTCCCTCGCACCGGCACCCGCAGCGAGGGGCTCACGGGTGCCGGTGGGTCGATCAGAAGAAGCCCTGAGCCTTCTGGGCGTAGCTGACCAGGAGGTTCTTGGTCTGCTGGTAGTGCGAGAGCATCATCAGGTGGTTCTCGCGGCCGATGCCGGACTGCTTGTATCCACCGAAAGCGGCGTGTGCCGGGTACTGGTGGTACGTGTTGGTCCAGACGCGACCGGCCTGGATGTCGCGGCCTGCGCGGTACGCGACTCCGCCGTCGCGGGACCAGACACCGGCGCCCAAACCGTAGAGCGTGTCGTTGGCGATTTCGATGGCCTCGTCGTAGTCCTTGAACGAGGTGACCGAGACGACGGGTCCGAAGATCTCTTCCTGGAAGATGCGCATCTTGTTGTTGCCGGTGAACACCGTCGGCTGGACGTAGTAGCCGCCGGACAGGTCTCCGCCGAGTTCGGCCCGCTCACCACCGGTGATGACCTTGGCGCCTTCGGCCTTGCCGATCTCGATGTACGAGAGGATCTTCTCGAGCTGATCGTTGCTGGCCTGGGCACCGATCATGGTGTCGGTGTCGAGCGGATCCCCTTGGCGCACAGCCTTGGTGCGAATGGCGGCCATCGCGAGGAACTCGTCGAAGATGTCTTCCTGGATCAGCGAACGTGACGGGCAGGTGCAGACCTCGCCCTGGTTGAGGGCGAACATCGTGAAGCCCTCGAGTGCCTTGTCCTGGTAGTCGTCGTTGGAGGCGAGGACGTCGGAGAAGAAGATGTTGGGGCTCTTGCCACCGAGTTCGAGGGTCACGGGGATGAGGTTCTGCGACGCGTACTGCATGATCAGGCGACCTGTGGTGGTTTCACCGGTGAACGCGATCTTCTTGATACGCGGGCTCGACGCGAGCGGCTTTCCGGCCTCGACGCCGAAGCCGTTGACGATGTTGAGCACACCGGCAGGCAGCAGGTCACCGATGATGCCGATGAGGTGCAGGATCGAGACGGGTGTCTGCTCGGCAGGCTTGAGCACGATGGCATTGCCGGCAGCAAGGGCGGGTGCGAGCTTCCACACGGCCATGAGGATCGGGAAGTTCCACGGAATGATCTGGCCGACTACGCCGAGCGGCTCGTGGAAGTGGTACGCCACGGTGTCGGAGTTGATCTCCGAAAGCGAACCTTCCTGTGCGCGAATAGCTCCCGCGAAGTAGCGGAAGTGATCGATGGCGAGCGGAATGTCGGCGTTGAGGGTCTCGCGGATCGGCTTGCCGTTGTCCCACGACTCGGCGAGTGCGATGGATTCGAGGTTCTCCTCCATACGATCAGCGATCTTGTTCAAGATGATCGCGCGCTCGGCGACCGAGGTCTTGCCCCAGGCCGGAGCTGCTGCGTGCGCTGCGTCGAGAGCGAGCTCGATGTCTTCTGCGGTGGAACGAGCCACATCACAGAAATTCTGTCCGGTCACCGGTGTCGGGTTCTCGAAGTACTGACCCTTGACCGGAGCAACCCATTCGTTGCCGATCCAGTTGTCGTATCGAGACTGGAAGGACATGATCGCGTCGGCGGTACCTGGACGGGCGTACACGGTCATTGCAAGCTCCTATGTAAACGTGATCTTCCTGGGCGCACCCACCAAATCGGTGACTGCAATCCCACCCCCCGGTGGGGTGTGATTCACAACACTAGGAGTTGCAACGTTGCAAGTACGTTGCGTGCGAGAAACGCAGATGATTCTCAGATGCCCAATTGGCGGTCGAGGAGATCAATTCTTGCCTGGACCTGCGAATACAGCGGAGATTGAGGATCCAACGTGGACAGGTAGGCCTCCCACACGACGGAGTCTTCGCGCCCATGTACGGACGTAGTCCACCGGGCCAGAAGGTTGGCGTCACCTCCACGCAGCAGAGCCGCCTGAACCCTGGTGCGTAGTTCTTCCCGCACCTCTTCGATTCCCGGGGAGGCCGAGCCTGCCAGTACCGGGCCCGAATACAGTTTCATCGCCGTCGCCGCGTCTCCGCGATCCAACGCTGCCCGCACGTCGCCGACGTCTGTCGTGAACTCCGTGATGATCCGATAAGGACGCGAAGCCAGCCGGTCGGCGCCGAAAACCTTACGAAGCCGCGACATTTCCGCGCGAATGGTCACTGCGTCGAGCTCCCCCTCGTCGAGCAGGACCGCAAGGTGGTCGGAGCTGAGACCCTCCGGATGTTCGGAGAGCAGAAGGAGAATCTCGGCGTGACGCTGCGAAATCGGGATGCGGTCACCGCCGCGAACCAGCGTCGGCCGGCCGGCACCGAATGTTTCGAGGCGCGGAGCCGTGGCGCTGAGCGGGATAGGCGAGTTCAAGAGGTGGAATCGCAATTCCGATTCGGCGGCCGCAACAGTTGCACGGATCAGCGACAGCACTTCGGGAACCGCGACCCTGGGACCACCGGTGATGTCGATGGCACCAAGGATTTGCCCAGTGGTGGGATCGTGGACGGGTGCGGCCGAACAACTCCAGTCGTGCACGGTTCGGTTGAAATGCTCGGATCCGAAAATCTGGACGGAGTGATCGAGAGCAAGCGCCGTTCCCGGCGCATTGGTGCCGACACGATCTTCGCTCCAGTCGGCGCCTTCGACGAAGTTCATGGACAACGCTTTGTCCTTGGCCGAGTTGTCACCCTCCACCCAGAGCAGTCGACCGTGTGCGTCACTGATCGCGATCAGCAATCCGGTCTCGGCAGCATCTTCCACCAGGAGTTTCCGAATCACCGGACGGATCAATGACATGGGATGCGCGGACCGATATTTTTCGAGTTCCAACCCCTCGAGCATCTCAGGATTGCCGACAACATCAGGATTTACTCCCTTGTTGCGGCTCCGCATCCAGGACTCGAGCACGACCGAACGGACATGGGAGTCGTCGGTCAGCCCTTGGCCGGGCACGCCGCGGGCATCGATGAACGACTGATGGGCAGACGAAAGTCGCCGCGCGAGTAACGCGACGTCATCCCCTGGCCTGACCGCCACCCACGGGTTGCCGGACACAGCCTGTTCACGTGCCATATTTTGCGTTCCTCCGCTCCGTGGACCACTGTAACGCCGATCACAGCCCGTAGGCGAGAACGACCATTCGGTATGACTGTCGACCTAGCCTGCCGCCACTCGCGGTCACTCGTCACCGAGCAGGATGGCGCTTGCTCGTTCCGCGACCATCACCGCGGTCGCGTGTGGGCCGCGGGTCGGGATCGTCGGCAGGATTGACGTGTCAACAATACTGAGTCCTGCCGCGCCGATCACACGGCACCGATCATCGACGACTGCGAACAGGTCCGATTCGGCGCCCATCACGCAGCTACCGGACATGTGCAAGGACGTACCGAGGCGAGATTCGATCCACTCGTCGGTGTACTCCACGACGGGGCGATCGATCAACCCGGTGTCGGCGATCGACTCGAGAAGGTTCTCGGCGATCTGCATTCCTTCCCGAATGGCTGCTCGATCGTGCGTCGACGCGACGTAGTTGTATCGAATACGCGGTGCCCCAGCGGGATCCCCCGATGCCAGTTCGATGCTCCCACGACTGCGCGGCGCCATGAGGACCACCCCGACGCCGTGATCCATGCGAGGCACACCGGGAACCAAGTCTGTGAAAGATGCGGTGTACGGACGGATTTCAAGCTCGGCGAGATTGAGCGCAGTCTCCAGCACCGGTGTCTGCGAGCGAATCGTACGAGGCGTCGAAAAATGGTACGGCAGCAGCACTTCCGGATGGTCGACGAAGTTCTGGCCGACGCCAGGCCGATCGAGAATGACGGAAACTCCTTGCTCTGCAAGTTGTTCCGCCGAACCAACACCGGAATTCAAGAGAATGTGCGGCGTCGCCACCGCACCCGAACACACGATCACGTGGTCGGCATGAATGCGTCGGACGTTGCCGTCGTCGAGAACGTCGACGCCGACCGCACGGGTTCCCGAGAATACGATGCGAATGACGTTCACTCCGGATTCCACCCGCAAATTCGGGCGGTGCAACGCCGGCATCAGATACCCGATCGCAGTACTGATCCGACGATGATCCGCCACGTTCAGTGGCACTCGGCCGACGCCGAACGAGTCCGGCGCATTCTTGTCGACGTCGTCGGGAAAACCTGCTCCGAGCGCTGCCGCATGAAACTCACCGCTCAGTGGATGCAGTTGGTCCCACGCTCGACGCTCGACCGGGATCGGACCGGCGGTCCCGTGGAACTCGCCCTCGAAATCACGATCCGTCTCAGACTTCTTGAAGTACGGCAAGATGTCGTCGTATCGCCAAGCACTCGGCCAGTTCTCGAAATCTGCGCGGGTCGCGCGCGTGAAGTACGCACCGTTGACGGCCCCGGACCCACCGAGTGTCCGCCCGCGCGCAATCGTGGACGCCCGACGCGGTGTCAGTTCGACCGGATACGTCCACGTGTATTCGCTCGCAGGTCCGACCGGCAGTCGGTACGGATCACCCAGGACGTCCGGAAGTTCGAGCGCCGAACGATATCCGCTTCCCGATTCGAGGAGCATCACCGTGGCGGATGGATCTTCACTGAGCCTGGCTGCGACGACGCAGCCACACGTGCCACCACCGACAATCAGGAAGTCTGCGTAGTCGGCTTCTGTCACTTGGTGATTCGAGGTTTCAGCGCCGCCCAGTCGCGAGCGTCGAACGCGCCCCGCCAGAGTCCGGCTCCATACGCGATGTCATCTGCTCGTTTGAAGAAGACGTACCGAACCGGACCCAGCCCGCCTGGCTCACGGTGGCGATACCAGTCCACCAAACCTTCGGTGACTGCCGCAGCGACGGCCAGTCGCCGAATTCGACGGGAAGCGATCACCGCCAGAAGAGTCACCGGCCAGTAGTGACGACACATCGCCGAGGCGAGTTGCCAGAATCCTCCGACAAATCCCTGCGCAGTGAGGATCGCTGCGATCCGGGTGGGCTGACTCAGCCCGTTGAACATCTTTCGCAGGCGATACACCGTGAAGAGCAGAGCGCCCAGCGCACTCGCAAGACCGGAACGGGTCAGTGTTGCGGCGGCGATGCACGCGAAGAGCGTCGAGAACGACATCGCCATCGGCGGAACCGAACCCTCGTGTCTTGCAGCCAACGGCGCCGCGCCCGTGCCGTAGAACGCTCTCCTGGCGAACCACTTGTCGAACTGAACTCGATGATCGTGGGCGACATGCGCAACCGGTTCGTACCTCAGTCGCCAACCCGCAGCCTGCAGTCGCCAGCAGAAATCGACGTCCTCGGCCACTTCGAGACTCTCGTCGAAACCGTTGCATTCGAGTGCCACGTCGCGCCGGACGATCACGGCCGCGCTGGGAACATAGGCGACCGGACTTCCCGACTTCACCGCAGCTTCTTTACGTCCGAGGTCGAGAGACGATCGCATGTTCTCGTACCGCGCCAGCGCCGTCCCGTACGGATCGAGGGCGACGATGCGGGGCGCAACAAGGGCAACCCCTGGATCGCTGAAGTGGCCCAACATCAACTCGAGCCAACCGGCACGCGGTATGACGTCGGAGTCGAGGAAAGCTACGAAACGTGTTTGGGCCGAACGCAATCCCGAGTTCCTCGCTGCCGAGGGTCCGCGGCCGCTCTCGTGCCGCACCACTGTGATGGTTCCGGTGCCCGGGCAGGCGCGACGGGGCTCCACCGGCACTTCCGAACCGTCGTCGACAACGATGACGGTCAGATCCTTGAGGACGGGCAGTAGGCGTTCGACGCCGGCCTGGTTGTCCTTGACCGGAATCACGACGGTGACATCTGCCGCAGACGGTGTCGACATCGGACGAGGATTCGCGACGCCTGAATCGAGAAGGTGACGAGCAACCGCAGCGCTCTGCTGGTCGACCACCTCGAGGAAGCCGTCACCGATCATCGCCGCAGCCGTCGGAGCCAGCTTGAGCATCCGTGTCGGAGAGCCGCCGATGAGCACCCGGCCGCCCGAGTACGTGCGCACCTTGGGGTCCAACCGAATGCCGAAGCCGTCGGGGAGTCTTGCTGGTCGCATCAGATGATCGTAAGGGACGTAGCCCGTCGTGCTGCAACTCGTCGCAGCCTCGAAAGCCGTCGCAGGTGGACCGTCCGCCCCCACTCGGTCGTGGTCGTCACCGAAGCCTCCCATCTGGACCAGGCTCCCACCGGGCCAGTCCATCCGTCACGCGTCCTACCAACTCACCGAAGATGTATGCGCCGTCTTCGGCGGTAGCCCCGACTGGATTGCCGAGAACGCCGTTTTGCGACACAGCGACCATACCGCCCGAACGCATTCCTGGCATCAGGTCCGCGATAGGAGACAAATTTCCTGTCTCAGCAAGGCTCATGTGCACCAAATCGGGCGAAAGGTGCAGCAATAGGCTCGTTTCAGTGTGTCCCGCGTGCGCATCGGCACCCGCAACAGCGCACGGCACCCAAGCGGCGTCACGTCCCTCGTATCGAAGAAGTGCCACAGCTTTGGCCAGCGCGGGACCATTTCCGCCGTGGCCGTTGACGAACAGCACCCGCTTCGTCCATCTGAACGCCGACCTTCCGTATTCGACGACGAGGGTTTCCATAGCCTCGGCACCGATCGAAATCGTGCCGGCAAACCCTTCGTGTTCGCCGCTCGCCCCGTATTCGATGGCCGGGGCCACGACGACGTCGGGCATGGCCTGTGCGACTGCTCTCGCGATCCGAGTGTCGGTATCGAGAGGCAGGTGCGGTCCGTGTTGTTCGAAAGAACCGACCGGGACCACGACGGTGAGCGCAGTGCCTTCGAGCGCAGGACTCGGGATGGCAGCAAGGTCACGCGGAGAACTCATCCCCCGATCGTATTGGTGCCGGCCCCTCCCACCGCAACACAGCATGCGGATACACCGGGGCATGGTTGTGCCCCGGTGTATCAGTTTTCGGTTGTCGCGGTCACGCCGCTGTTGGTGGGCTGTTCCCGCCGATCGGCTGCTGATACGGATCAACGGACATCGGTGGATAGAACACCGTCTTCCGATCCGGGCCGATCTCCACCCGCCACTCCGTGTGGTGCAGTGTCCGATGGTGATGACCGCACAACAAGATCAGATTGTCGAGATCTGTTGGGCCACCATCGTTCCAGTGAACAATATGATGAGCATCGCACCACCCCGACGGCGTCCCGCACCCCGGAAACGCACACCCACCATCACGAACCGCCAACGCCCGCCGCTGCGGCACCGTCGCCGTTCTCGCTTCCTTACCGCACTCGAGCGGAACACCATTCTCATCCAATAAGATCCGCGTCACGGTGCAGTCGCACGCCAGCATCCGGGCAGTGTCGATACTGATCGGACCCACCCAATCCGTCCACGCAAACCCCAACTCCTCAGTGGACGGCAAGAGGTCTTTCAAGGCCTGCAGATCCGTCACGTCTTTCGCCGACGCGGTCACCGTGATGTGCGGTTTCACCCCACCTTCGATCGGACCCAACCCCGCCCCCTCGTACCGGCGCAACAACTCGCAAAACCCGTCCGCCCGCCGTAGCGCCGGAGTACGCGTGTCCTTGACACCGTCCTTCTCCGGTGTCGGAGCGGACAGACTCGACAGCAACGTGATCAACCGTGCCCCGTTCACAGCATCCAGATCACCCTTCACAGACACCCGCCCGTACAGGCCTTTCGAGGCGTAGAACTCATTACACTCCGAATCTTCCCCGACCGGAACACCATCCTCACGCTTGCCGTACTGCTTCTCGATCCGCCGAATCGCCGCCCGCACCGCATCACAATCCGCGATGTTCTTCGACGCCAACCGAAGCAGAATCCCGCGAGCCTTGTCCACATCCGCCAGGGTCATGTTCTTCGGCGGATGCTGACAAAACGACGCCACCTGACGGGCTTTCAACGCATCCACATCACCGCGGTGAAACGCATCCGCCACCACGGGTTCGAGCATCAACAACCGCGCCAACCCGACCAGCAGACTGCACTCACCGATCTCCAAATTCGTCGAACCATGCAACCACTGCGCGATCGCCCGAAAACCCTTCCCACCGAGAACCTCACGGGAAAACATCTCCACGATCAGCAACACCATCCGCGACTGCAACTCGTGCCGGGCGCGCACCAGATCCAGAACCTCACCCTTGAGGCCCTCACCATCCAGCTGCCATGCTTCCCGACTGTTCATACCGAAAGCTTAATCGAACATACTTTCGATAACCAGAGACAAAACGGACGACTTATATCGCCAACGCAGCCCGATGCCCCTCGATGACCGCTGCGTGCGAACGTCTCGGGGACAGGGCGTCACCGATGCGAAATATCTCGAAAGAACTTCCCTGCAAGGTGTTCCACAACTCGTCGACAGGTTCCTGCTGTGTCGCGAAGACCACCCAGTCGACCGCAACTTCCTCGACCACACCCGTCGGAAGGTGAACCAAGCTCACGAGCGGCGAGGCTCCAGCGCTCACCGAAGTCGCCATCAGATCCGTCCGTTGCACGATCGACTTCTCGAACGCCCGGCGGTTCCACCCCTCGAAATCCAGGGTGACGCTCAGATCTTGGGCAACCACCATGCCGTTGGTCGCGATCGTGACAGCGCAACCTCGATCAGCCAGGAATTCCGCCACCGACGTACCTTGATGGAATCCCAACTCGTCGTATACGAGCACCATTCCGCTCGGCAGAACCCTGCCGTCGAGAACGTCTCGAACACTTACGACACGCTCTGATCCACCCGCCCACGTTGGGCGCACGGGCCGCGCGCCGGTTGCGATCACGACCACGTCGGGCGCCCGTTCCTCCACAATCGCAAGGTCAGCTCCAACACCCAGCTCGATCGTCACACCGCTTCGGCGACACTCCGATTCGAGATTTCGCACGAGGTCGGCGAGCTCACGGCGAACCGATACCACCGAGGCGGTAAGAATCTGTCCGCCAAGTCTTCGTTCACGCTCGAACAGCGTCACCGCATGACCTCGCTGGGCCGCGGTGGCCGCAGCTTGCAGGCCGGCCGGGCCGCCGCCAACTACCACCACCGTGCGGCCCCGTCGCCGCGGCATCGGCAGTGGGACCGATTCCCGACCGGCGCGCGGATTTTCGGTGCACCCCAACCAACGCCCCAGACCCATCCGCCCGACGCATTCCTGGTTGCAGGACAGGCAGGTTCGCACCTGTGACGATTGACCGGCACGCGCCTTGTTCACAAAATCCGGATCGGCGATCTGCCCGCGAACTACGCCCACCAGATCGCATACACCGTCCTCGAGTGCAGCTTCGGCTTGCTCCGGCGTCTTGAAACGGCCGACTCCGACGACTGGAAGATCGATGACCTCCCTGATCGCAGACGGGACGAAGTTGGCGTAGCCCGTGGGTACAGCCATCGATGCTTCGACCAGATGCAGTGTTTCCGTGGCCATTCCGACGGTGGTGTTGATGTAGTCGACGTGACCGTCAGCTTCGATCAGTTGGGCGGTGGTTACCGCGTCGGACAGTTCGATGCCACCCCGCGTTCCTTCGTATCCACTCAGGCGCACACCGAGCACACGATCCGGGCCGATGGCCTTACGCAGGACCCCGAGCACTTCGAGAAGGAAACGAGCACGATTCGCCACGCCCCCGCCGTAGCGATCGGTGCGCAGGTTGGTCGAGGGTGCCAGAAACGCGCGCACGATGGACGACTGCGACGCCTGCAATTCCACCCCGTCGAAGCCACCGGCAACGCAGTTGCGCGCAACAAGGGCGAACCCTGCGAGAATCTCGGCAATGTCCGCGTCGTCGACAGCTTTGGGCACCTCGCGGAACAACGGATCCGCAACGGCGCTCGGCGCCAACAGCGGCGATCGCGAATAGGTTCCAGCGCCCTGACCCCCGTTGTGGTTGATCTGCGCGAGAATCGACGAACCATGCGCATGAACGGCGTCGGTGATCCGCCGGTATCCCTCGATCGCTTCCGGCCGATAGCCCGCAATCATCTTCTCGTACGGTCGATCCGAAGGATGCGTCGAGTGTTCCTCGGTGATGATCAGACCCGCACCGCCCCGTGCCCGCGCCTCGTAGTAGCTCGCGTGCTGCTCCGTCGGCAACCCGTTCTCCGCGTAATTGGTCAGGTGTGCGGAGAACACGACCCGATTGCGGAGTGTCAGGTTGCCCAGGCGCAGTGGCGCGAAGAGGCGCGGGTATGGCGTCATCAGACCTTGGAGTTTCCCTGATCGAGAGCGATATGACTTGCCGTGACGGTGCGTGAACCGTCACCCGCGAGCCACAGAACGGTATCGGCGATCTCGTCGGGTTCGGCGAACGCGATGTCCGAGAGGATCGGAGTGAAGTTGGGAAGGTACTGCGGAAACTTTGCAAATACCTCGAGCGCGCCCTGGTCGACCCCCATCGGCGTATTTACTCCGTAAGGGTGGATCGAGTTGACCCTGATCTTGTACTCCCCCAGTTCCTTTGCCGCGGCCTGCGTCAGACCGACGAGACCGAACTTGGCGCTCGCGTAGTGCGCCTGTCCGGGCAGCGCCTTGAGTCCGGCCACCGAACTGACCACGATGATCGATCCACCGCGCCCACCTTCGATGATCGCCGGCACCGATGCCTTGAGGGTTTTCCAGACTCCGGTCAGGTTGATGTCGATCAGGGTTTCCCACTGCTCGTCCGACATTTCCCAGAATCGATTCCAGTTACAGACCCCGGCATTGGCGACCACGATGTCAAGGCGTCCGAACTGCTCGACACCGTCCTTGACCACCGCGGTGAGCGCTGCGCCGTCACGGACATCTACCTCGCGGGCGAGGATCTTCCCACCCTCCGCTTCGACCAGACGTATCGTCTCGGCAAAGTCCTCGGAAGTTGCTGCGTCGTAAGAATTGTCCGACGCCACCGACGCGCACACGTCGACTGCGATGATCGCTGCTCCCTCGCGCGCCATCTTGACCGCGTGCGCACGTCCTTGACCGCGCGCTGCGCCGGTGATGAAAGCAACGCGACCTTCGAGCGAACGAACTGAACCCTGTGTCATGAGATAGCCCTCTCTGCAGAATTGAAACTCGTTCTAGTAGTAAACCCTGCAAAGCGCCCTTCGCGGATGGATTCGAGAACAGTTCTCGGGGCAACCGAGTCACCCACCGGGATGTCGGCCGCTTCCTTCAGCGTTTCGTTCGGCAGACGGGGCGAGCAGTCGATCACCACTTCACACTCGAGCTGTGACCGCTCGCCGGTATGAACGTGCTCGACGCAGACGGCCCCTGAGGCGATTTCGATGACACGGGACGCGAGCACGCTGGTGACCCCGGCCTGCTGGATGCGCGTGTTGGCGCCGACCAGATCCCCACTCGCACCGAGCCTCGAACCGACGATGCTGTCCGGGGTCACAATCGAGACGGAGACGCCCTGGACCGCGAGTGCTTCTGCGAGCGCCACCGCGATCGGTCCACCGAGCGGATCGATCAGCGCGACCGGACCCGGCCCCACGGTGGTCAACTTCCCGAAGGCTTCCGACGCATCCAACCACCGAACCGAGTCGTCGACCGGATACGTCGGCGGCCGCGCAGCACTACCGGTGGCAACCACAACCAGCTCGCCCCGACTACGTGCATCACTCAGGTCCTGCGCGTCGACCGCCGCCCCGGTCCGCATCGTCACGCCGCTACGACGGCATTCGTCCTCGAGCCACTGCGCGAGGAGTGTGAACCGGCTGCGGCCGTCACCTCGCGCAAAAGTTCGGATCATGCCGCCGAACTGCGATGAACTCTCGACGAGTGTGACCGAGTGCCCCGCCACCGCCGAGATCCGCGCGGCTTCCATCCCGGCGGGGCCACCCCCCACGACCAGCACGGCTCCCGGTGTCGAAATCTGCTCTCGCTCATCGGGGTCCACCGTCTCGAAACCCGCGCTCGGATTCCCCACGCACGTCACGACCGGGTTGCGAGGATCACGCACGAGGCACGTCTGATTGCAGAGCACACACGGCCGTGGACGATCGCCGCGCGCGGCTTTCACGACCACGTCCGGGTCCGCGATCTGGGCCCTGGTCATCTCGACGAACTCGGCCACTTCCAGCGCTGCGTGAGCGTCGGTGATGTCCACGACGCTCCCCTGCACGACAACCGGAATCGACACCGCGGCCTTGATCTCACGGCACAGGTCGAGGTTGAAGTTCGGCGGGCAGTGAAAGTCGGGTCGGTACCCCTCTGATGAATAGAGTCCGCCACGAACGACAACAAGGAGATCGAGTAGTGGCGACAGATCGCGTGCAAAACCGGCGGCGAGATCGGGTGTCAGTCCCGCCCATGGTGCTTCCTCGTCGCAGGACAACCGCAGGGAGACAACGTGGTCCGACCCGACTTCCTCGCACACTGCCGAGATGATCTCGCGAACAAGGGCAACGCGATCAGTGCCGTATCGGTCTTGCCGAGTGTTGGTCAGACCCGAAAGGAACTGTCGCAGAATGCTTCGAGGACCGGCATCGAGTTCCACTCCGTCCATTCCCGAAGCGATGGCCATTGCCGACGCTTCACGAAAGCCGGCCATCAGCTGGTCGATTTCCGGCTGCCCCATTGCCATCGGCAACTCACGCGTCACCGGGTCGGCCACTCTTGACGGTCCCCACAGCACCGATTGGGAGTATGCGCTCGATCCCTGCATGCCGGTATGGCCGAGCCCGGCAAGAACCAGCGTTCCGTACGGAGCACATGCGGCCGCGATCGACTGCCACCCCGGGCCGCACTCCGACGCCAGCGGTGCCCGCTCGTACGGCCAGTCGTTCTCCAATACCGAGGCCACTTCGGTGACGACGATTCCGGCTCCACCCTCGGCGCGGCGCTGGTAGTACGCACGGTGCCGATCGGAAAGTGATCTTCCCACAGCAAGATTGGTCTCATGCGGACCGAAAACAACCCTGGACCGGACGAAGCGTCCGGCCAGGGTTGTGTGTTCGTCGAGTGTCAACTCACAGCTCTATCGGAACCGCAATCTCAGC
Organism: Rhodococcus sp. WS1; assembly: GCF_003797745.1. Lineage (NCBI taxonomy): Bacteria > Bacillati > Actinomycetota > Actinomycetes > Mycobacteriales > Nocardiaceae > Rhodococcus > Rhodococcus sp. WS1. Next base: position 1,454,327 of record NZ_RKLZ01000001.1, read on the forward strand.
TGGCGCCCAGTGAGCGTGTGAAGCCTTCCGGGATCACCAGGTCTGCCGGGCTCAGTTCGGTGATGGACGAGTGGCCAAGGCCCATCAGCCCCGAGTCGATGCCCATCCGCATCAGGTCGAGCACGTTCTCGACACCGGCCTGGCCGTTTGCCGAGAGACCCCACAGGTAGGCGCGCCCGAGCATGACGGCCTTGGCTCCGAGTGCTAGCGCCTTGACGACGTCGCCGCCGCGTCGAATGCCGCCGTCGAGAACAACTTCCACCTGATCGCCCACGGCCTCGGCAATGCCCGGGAGCACGCGGATCGGCGCCGGGGTGCCGTCGAGGTTGTTACCACCGTGGTTGGAGACCGAGATAGCGGAGACACCGGCGTCGACAGCTCGCTTGGCGTCGTCGATGCGCATGATGCCCTTGAGCATGAACGGTCCACCCCACTGCTCACGAAGCCAGGCGATGTCTTCCCACGTCGGAAGCGGGGTCTGCATCCACTCGCCGTACGCGCCGAAGAACGTCGGTGCCGGCTGGCCGGGAGCCGCGAGGTTGGGTGTTGTCAGATCGGGGATCTTGCCGGTCTTGGCGAACTCCAGCAACCACTTCGGGCGCATGATGCCCTCGGGGGCGAACTGGAACATCGCCTTGAGGTCCATCTTTTCGGGGATTGACGGGCTGCCCCAGTCGCGACCGTACGAGAAGGACCAGTCGGTGGTGATGATCAGGCCCTTGGCACCGGCAGCGCGAGCGCGCTCCATACGCTGCAGGAGCACGTCGCGGCTGCCGACCCAATACATCTGGAAGAAGACCTGCGGGTTGGCCGCGGCAACTTCTTCGATGGACTTGCTGGCGAAAGAACTCAGTCCGATGGCTGTTCCCCGTGCTGCAGCCGCGCGAGCTACCGCTACCTCACCGTCGGGGTGCACTGCCTGCACACCGGTCGGTGAAATCATGACGGGCAACGAAATGTCCTGGCCCATAATGGTGGTGGACATCTCGCGCTTGTCCGACAGTCCCGCAGCGTGAGGAGCGAAACCCAGTTCGCTGAATGCCGCGACGTTGTCGTCGACCGTCAGCCCTTTCTCGGATCCCGCCACCAACGCCGCGTACACGGACTTGGGCAACCTCTTCTTCGCACGGCGCTGTGCTTCTGCCACCGTCTCGAAGAAAGCATTCTTAGCCATTGAACTGACCTCTCTGGGGTGCAGCTTTCGCCGCACTGTCGGTATCGCGCAGTAGTTACTGCATTCCCGCAAGCGGGTTTTCGTCACAAATCTTGGCGGGCGGACGCATCATCAGTGTCAGTGGCACCGATGCACGTGGGGTCTTACGTTGACCGGAACGGGAGTGGTCGACGCTGGACTTCGGGACCTCTCCCGCCGACGCCAATGCCATTTCACCGTTACCGATGACGCATTCGGGGTCAGGTCCGTCCATCGGCAGTCCGGTGAAGAACTTGGCTGCCATGCAGCCACCCCGGCAGGAGTCGTAGTGATTGCACTTGCTGCAGGCGCCACCGGTCTGCGGCGAGCGCAGCTCCTCGAACAGGTCCGAGTGCTGCCAGACTTCCTGGAATCCACCGTCTTTCACGATGTTTCCGGCGAGGAACTGCTCGTGAATCGCGAACGGGCATGCGTACACGTCACCGACCGGGTCGATCAGGCACACGACGCGGCCCGCGCCACAGAGATTGAGACCGGGCAGTGCATCGCCGAACGCGGAGAGGTGGAAGAACGAGTCGCCCGTCAGGACGCCTTCGCCGTTGGCCACCAACCAGTTGTAGAGCTCACGCTGCTGCTCCGGGCGTGGGTGCAGATCGTCCCACACGTCGGCGCCGCGGCCCGAAGGGCGCAGTCGAGTGATGCGCAGGGTCGCGTCGTACTTGTCCGCGAGAGCCTTGAACTCGTCGAGCTGACTGACGTTGTGCCGCGTGACGACCACCGAAATCTTGGCGTCCTTGAAGCCGGCTTCCTTCAGGTTCGCGAGAGCCCGCTCGGCCATTGCGAACGAACCAGGCCCGCGCACAGCGTCATTGACCTCAGCGGTGGCACCGTCGATGGAAATCTGCACGTCGACGTAGTCACTGGCCGCAAGCCGTGCCGCGACCTTCTTGTCGATCTTCACGCCGTTGGTGGAGAACTTCACGCCAACCTGGTGGTCTGTTGCGTAATCGACGAGCTCCCAGAAGTCGGAGCGTACCGTCGGCTCGCCGCCACCGATGTTGACGTAGAAGACCTGCATACGTTGCAGCTCGTCGATGATGGACTTGCACTGTTCGGTGCTCAGCTCGTTGGGGTCACGGCGACCCGACGACGAAAGGCAGTGCACGCAGGACAGGTTGCAGGCGTAGGTGAGTTCCCACGTCAGGCAGATGGGGGCGTCGAGTCCGAGTTCGAACTGATCGACGAGGCGACCCACCTTGGCGGGCGGAGAGGGCTGTTCAAGAACTGAGGTCATGGCTGCGTCCTCGCGAAGAAATGAAGCGGGCGAACGTGCAGAAGGGCTGTTCCGCACGTGGGGGCGAGCGTCTGGCTCAGACAGGCACGATCATGTGCGAATCGGCGAGAGTGCTCAGCGCGCGGGCATATTGGGGAGCCGCGTCATCTTCGATGCCTTGCGCACGTAGTGCGGACCTGACATCAGGATGGTCTGGCAACGCCTTGACCACCGCAACGATGGTCGTGTTCTTCAGGAACGACAGCTTGCGCGTTCCGAAGTGGTAGAGCAACGCCCCGAAAGGTTCGGGGCGAAGCGCTACCTGCGGGTGGAGTTTCCACCCCGCATCGAGATCCAAAGCAGACACGGTCAGTACACGCCGCACATGCCGTCGATGGAAACTTCCTCAACGAGGGACTCCTCGACGAGGTCGTTCTCGAGCGCCTTGTTGTCACGATCTGACATGGATTCCTCCTGCGGTCGCACTCCGTCTGGAAGTCTGTAGATCAGACTTCCAACCTGGGAGTTGGTGGTCACTAGTGGGACTTCACTGTGACTCGGTTCACCACTGTAATGGCATCGAGTGCAGAATGACACACATGGAGCGAAAAAAGTATGCGTAGCCGCAAGAAACCGTCCGCTCGGATAGGTCGTCGCCCCTCCACAACGAGGGAGGGAATCAGCACGATCGGCATCGAACTGTTCTCCACCGTCGGCTTCAACGAGGTGAGCGTCGACCAGATAGCCGACGCCGCCGGCATCGCGCGTCGGACTTTCTTTCGCTACTTTCCGTCCAAGAACGCCGTCCCCTGGGGCGACTTCGACGGACATCTCGACGAGATGCGCGAGCACCTGGATTCACTGCCCGCTGACATACCGTTGGTCGACGCACTCGAATCCGCATTGTTGACGTTCAACACCTTCCCACCGGAAGAGACTGCGGTACATCGCAAACGGATGGAATTGATCCTCGAAGTTCCGACGCTTCAGGCATACTCTGTGGTGATGTACGAAGGTTGGCGGCAGGTGGTCGCCGACTACGTCGCACGCCGAATGAATCTCGAGCCGACCGATCACGGCCCACGCACGGTCGGCTATCTTCTGCTCGGGGTCGCCATGTCGGCGTACGAACAGTGGCTCACCGACGATTCACTCGAGCTACCGGAACTCTTGAAAACAGGTACGCAGTCCTTGCGGACCGGCATCACCACCTGAGAAAGGCGATCATGTCCACCATCACGAACGAACCGGTCCTGGATTCACTGGCACCGTCGACGCCGGGCTTGTGGTCGTTGGGGCATGTCACCGTCGAACGTGTCGATTCTGGTCCGATCTCGCTCGATCGTCGAGGCGGCCGACTCCACGTCAGGCACTCCCTCACTCCCGCCGATCTGAGCGAGCGACTCGTAGCCGGAGTCACCTCGTCGATCCAGGACGCGGAGTTCGGTCAGGACGAATTCGAGTTGACGATGGTCGGACTGGTTCGGTCCACCGTGGACGGCGCTCTCGAATCCTGGACCACCTACTACCGGAACTCCCTTGCCGAACTACTGGACGGCACTGCAGATTTCGCGCCGATTCACGACAAAGCCGAAGAACTGGTTCGCGGTTCCGTACTCGATCTGGGTTCCTGCTTCGGTTTCCTGCCCCTGCGGCTCGCGCGCGCCGGAATGGACGTGACCGCCACGGACATCCTGCCCGGAACGATGATCCTGCTCGACGCGGTAGCCCCCGAACTCGGCATCACGATCGACACGGTGATCTGCGACGCGGGTGAAGTACCGGCACCGGACAACAGCGCCGACACCGTCACCGCAATTCATCTCCTCGAGCACGTCGACGATTCGGTCGGCGAAGCCGTGATCGCGCAGGCACTCCGAATCGCACGTCAACGGGTCGTCATAGCCGTCCCCTTCGAAGACGAAGCCACCGCGTGCCACGGCCACATCCGTACGTTCGATCTCGAGTCACTGCGTGCGGTCGGCCGGCAGACCGGTGTGCCGTTCGAGGTATTCGAGCATCACGGCGGCTGGTTGGTGCTGGACGCATCGGCCGCCTGAAAAGAACTAGCCTTCTTTCAGCGTATGGGCGACAAGTGCATTCGCGTGCCCATGCCCCATCCCGTGCTCCGACTTCAACCAATTCACCAATTCCATGTGCTTGGTGAGGTCTGAGCTTCTGATCAGCTCTCGCCACTCACCGATCGGCCGACCGTATTTCTTCTCGATCGACGGAAAATACGACGCCGGGCCTTTCACGGGTTCAGTCATGACCGGAATCTACCTCCACCGCCCGACAATATTCGCGCACCTGCGGTGCCCGCATGTCCGCACCTGCGGAATCGCTGGGTAGATACGCGACCATCGAATTATGGTCGAAGTACACCCACCCCAGAGCACAGGAGTTTCAGAGATGCGACTGTCCACACGAAATCAACTCACCGGCACCATCACCGAGGTCAACCTCGGCACCGTCATGGCAACGGTCAAGGTGAAGTTGGACGGCGGCAACCAGATCGTGACTTCGTCGATCACCCGCGACGCCGCACTGGATCTCGACCTCGAACCAGGCCAAGCTGCAACGGTATTCGTGAAGTCCACCGAGGTGACGATCGGCGTCGAATAACTGGTGATCGCTGCGATCAGGGCCGGGTGAGATGCGTGGTCATCGTGTAGTTCTTGCTCGGCCCCGTCACGGTCCAGACGACCGCCCAAGCCGATCCATCTACTGCAGTGACGTCGATTCGCCCGCGGTAGGTGTCCGCACCGCACAGGTGCTCGACTTCCTCCCCCGGCGCCCAGTCGTGGAACTCTCTGCCGTCTTCGAATGTCACGGCCCATTCGAGGCCGCGCTTTGCAATGAACAGAGTCCGGAACACTGGCAATTCCAGATCGCCGTCACGCAGAGTGCCACTCTCGTACCAGCGCATCCGACCGTCACCGGCGTCGGAGATAGTGGTCTCGCCGAAGACATGCTTGGTGGAACCGGAAAGGCGGTCGACTATGTCGCGCTCGAAGTGCCACGTTCCTGCCAGCGCCCTCGGCTCGATCTTCGCGTCGTCAACCATGTGACGATTCTAGTGACCCTGGACAAGGACTTGCGAAGGGGCCGAACGTACTGCGGGGAGTATGTTCCGAGTACATCCGGAACACGCAGGAGATTCACACAGACATGAACGATTCGGCCGCCCTTCACCAACGCACAGTGTTCGCAGAAGATCTCGAGATCGGCCAACTGATCCCATTGGGCTCGTATTCGGTGACCGAAGAGGAGATCGTCGAGTTCGCAACCCAGTGGGATCCCCAGTGGTTTCACATCGACAAGGAAGCCGCCGGGTCCGGGGTCTTCGGCGGGTTGATCGCCAGCGGGCTGCACACCCTGTCGATCTGCCAGAAGTTGGTGGTCGCCAGTCTCTACGACCAGTGGAACGTGATCGCCGGAAAGTCCATGCGCGACGTGAGCTTCCTACGTCCACTTCGCCCCGGTGACACCCTGAGCGGAAAGGTCACCGTCGACAACGTCGTGTTCGACAATCGCGCGCGGGGATTGGTCACCATCACAGCGAAATTGGTCGATGCAGACGGCAATCGCGTTCTCGACGTAGTCACTGACGCCTACCTGCACTGTCGCCCGACTCGCGGACAGTGAATTATCGGTAAATTCCGCACCGCATTGTCTGAATTGCCGTACTTTCAGTGACGTTGCGACGCAACAGTACCCATCCCCGCAAACAGGAGTTCCTCACACATGAGCAGCCTCGGCGAGATCAATCCTCTCGGCATTCTTCAGATCCTCATCTACATGCTCTTCGGTGGGTCGTCCAGCACTCCCGAGTAGACCCTAGCTTGCCATAGCCATAGTCAGCATCTAGGGTGCTGACTATGGCAATTAATAGTCAGGCGTCCGCGACGGTAGCGCCGTCGACCGACGCAGCGTGTCATCACACCGAATTCGACTCCAGCTGGCGGAGTTTCGACGGCATTCAGGGCGGACTCGCCGTTGCACGGATGCTGCGAGTGGCTGCCGACGCGTCCGGAGCCGAACCTCTGGCAGTCACGGCGCACCTGGACCGCCCCGTCCCTCCGGGGCCGGCCGAGCTGACTGTCGACGATGTGCGGGGCGGGCGGACCGTCAGTTGCCACGTCACGCTGACCGGTTCGGGATCCGCTCTCGTTCGGCTAGCCCGCGACACAGGAGGCACAACGATGTCCGCCCCTGTCGCCGAACCGACTCCGGCCGACCCGTCAACCCTGCCGCCGCTGGAGATCCCGGTGGATTTTGTGCCGTTCTCCCAGCACCTCGACATCCGGCCGATCAATTCCGCCAGGCCGTTCGCCGGTGGCGACGCCCCGGAATTCGACGTCTGGATCCGATTGCTCACAGACCTCGATTTCACGGCCCAAGAGCGCGCCGCGGTCCTTCTCGACGCGCTTCCGCCCGGATTGTTCGCGACACTGACGATGCCCGTGGCTATACCCACTATCGAGTTCACCGCGCATTTCACACCGGAGCACCTCACGGCAGATCCCCGAACACTGTCACCGTGGTATCGCCTACGCCACGGGACCGCCTGGGCGACAGACACTCTCTGTGTTGACGAATCCGAACTATTCGACTCGACCGGACGGCTCGCTGCTCGGGCTCGCCAGCTTCGTCGAATTCTGAGTTGAACTCCCAACTGAGTTCAGCCCTACTACCCCTGGAGGTCGCGACGACGGAACGCAACAAGCGATGCTGTCGAAAGCACTACTGCCACAACGATCATTGCCAGCAGCGGTAGAACTGTCACTGGCTCGGCGGGGGCACCCGGCACGTGGGTGAAGGGTGACAGATCCAGCACTAACTGTGGAAGCTTCAGCAACGTTCCGAGTTGCCCGAGCACGATGCATGCCGCCAAGATTCCCCAGGAGAGCGCCGACGCGTAGGTCGGAAACAGTCCGAAAGCCAACGACACCAACCCCACGACTACAAGCACCGCGGGTAGATAGGCCAAGGCGGCGCCAGTCATCCGGAGTGTGTTGCCGCCGATGTCGTCCGTGACGAGCCCGAAGGCAAATCCGGTGAAGGCACCCATCAAGACGTGCGCGAGGATCACCCCACCCACAACCACACCCAGGTGGGAAAGCATCCACCTCCACCGCGACAAAGAGGTTGCCAGCAACGGTTCGAGCCGTCCCGATGTTTCCTCACCCCGCATCCGGAGAAGACTCTGGACCGAATATGCCGCGATGACAATCGAGGTGAGACCGAGAGCAGTGGCCAAGTACGAATCCACCAGATCCGTACCGCCGCCACCAAGTTTCTCGAACATCTCCGCGGTCTGCTGCGACGATCCCACCATCGCGTCGATCTCGTTGCCCACAGCGCCGTAGGCGAACCCGAGAATGACAACGGCAAAGATCCACCAGAACATCGTCATTCGCTGCATGCGCCACGCCAGGCCCCAAGCCGACGGCAACCACGATGCTGCGGTCGGCGGGCCGGGCCGGGGCTGCACGAGCCCCGCTCCCTGATCGCGATGGCCGATGAGAACAAACGCCACCACCACGTGCACAACCGCAAATCCGATCAGCAACAGCAGGATCCACCAGGCGTCGTCGTCGAAAGGTCTGATCTGTTGCGCCCATCCGATCGGCGAAAGCCACGACAACCAACCGCTCACCACGCGAGTTCCGTCGTCGACGACCGTACTGTTCACGTCGCCGATCGCGCGCAGCATGAAGGCAACACCGATCGCGGCACCCGCCAGACCGTTGGCCGTACGAGCACCGTCGGTGATCTGCGCAGTCACCGCCGCCACACCGGCAAACGCGATTCCGGTCCCACCTATCGAAGCACCCAACGCGAGCGAACCAACGACAGGCAAACCGACGGCGATCGATCCCAGGGCAATTCCCAGTGTCAGAACCACGTTCGCACCGACCGTGACAATCAGTGCGGACGTCAGAAGCGCTCGCCGACCCACCACCGCAGCACCGATCATCTCGGCACGGCCGGTCTCCTCGTTCTGTCGTGTATGACGAACCACCGCAAGGGTGCTCATCAATGCCGCCACCAACGCGAACACGAGCACCGACTGACTGGCGACTATCGCGCCCTGCGAATCGCCGGACACGATTCCGTTGGTCGCCAGCGCCACCGGCGATACCGCGGAACTGACTGCGATGTTTCGTAATTCCTCGGGTGTCGAGTACAGCCCGGTCACACTGGCGACGACGAGCAGCATGAACAGGACGATCGAGATGACCCACACGGAAAGCTGAATTCGGTCCCGTCGCAAAGCCAACCGGACCAGTCGGCGTGTGCCGGTGAATTGACTTGCCGAGGCAGGTACCGGTGGAGCGGCCTCGACAACAACGGTCATGGCCGTACACCGGTCTCGGCTCGCAGGTGGACCGAAGTCTCCCTGGCGCGCTCGTCACCGTAATGACGCAAGAAGAGTTCTTCGAGTGTCGGCGGAGTGGAAGTGAGCGCCACGATTCCGAATCCGACCAAGTACGTCATGAGTGGTCCGAGTTGCGCGCTGTCGACTTCGCAGGTGACGTGGTTACCGTCGATCACCGCGTCGTGGACCCCGCCGAGCCCGTCGAGTCCGCCGATCTGGCGCTGTGTCTCCGCCGAGATGGACGTGCGCGTGAGATGCCTGAGTTCGGACAGCGTTCCCTCTTCCACCGTCCGCCCGTCGCGGATGATGCTCACGCGATCGCACAGCGCTTCGACCTCGGCGAGGATGTGGCTCGACAGCAGGACCGTCTTTCCGGCGTGAGCCACCTCTTCGACGCAGTCCTGAAACACCGCTTCCATCAACGGGTCGAGCCCCGATGTCGGTTCGTCGAGTACGTAAAGGTCGACGTCGGACGAAAACGCCGCCACGAGTGCAACCTTCTGCCGATTACCTTTCGAGTACGTCCGCGCCTTCTTGGTCGGGTCAAGTTCGAAGCGATCGAGCAACTCGCTGCGGCGTTTTCGGTCCAAGCCACCGCGCAGACCCGCCAACAGATCGATAGCCTCCCCGCCGGTGAGGTTGGGCCACAGATTCACGTCGCCAGGCACGTAAGCGAGACGTCGATGCAAGGTAACAGCGTCTCGCCACGGATCGCCGCCGAGAACAGTTGCGTCTCCGGAGTCCGAGCGGAGCAGGCCGAGGAGCACCCGAATAGTGGTCGACTTTCCAGAGCCGTTCGGTCCCAGGAATCCGTGCACTTCACCTGCTGAGACTTCGAGGTCGAGGCCGTCCAGCGCGCGGGTGGTACCGAAGGTCTTGACGAGGCTTTTCGCTGAAATTGCCGCACCCATGAATTTGACCGTACGCCGATTTCACAAATGTGTGAAGATAGAAAAGAAGAAAAGATCGAAGGGTTCCGATGACCGACATCAGCCGCACCGTTGCACCGGACGAGAGCCGACATTTTGTCGAGCGACTCTCACTCGTTCTGAGCGACATGGGTTTTCCGCCGATGCCTGCACGCGTCTGGGCCGCGTTGATGACCAGCGAGACACCCTCGTCCACGCCAGGAGATCTCGGATCCCGATTGGGAGTGAGCCCCGCCGCCATTTCCGGAGCAGTCAGATACCTCCAGCAAGTCGGATTGATCGAGCGAGTGGCCGTCCCCGGATCGAGGCGTCAGCACTACTGCGTCAGCGTCGACATGTGGGCCGACGCGTTTGTCACGAAACAATCGTCCCTCTACCAGGTCTCGGCAGTTGCGGACGAGGGCATTCGGGTCCTCGGTGAAGGCACTACGGCCGGCGATCGTATGGAAGATCTGCGCGACTTCTTCGACTTCATGGCCGCGGAAATGCCGCGCATGCTCGCGGACTGGCGCTCCCAGCGAAAAGACCGGACACCTGGAAGGTAACTTCAGGTTTACCCGCATTTTCGGTGGGGTACCTCAATTCTCGTTCCAGCATGATGAGGTGCGCTGTACCCGAGGAGTTGTTGATGAAGCTGTCGATCAGGGGCGCGAAGACTTCACCGACGCCACCCTCCGCACGAACCGCTTCACCCGAAACCTGTGAACAATCGATTTCCTTGAACCGCAACGCCGCCGGGGCATTCGCCGGCGATCATCACGCACTGTCGAAACTCCTGGCCCGATTGCACCCTCGCGTAGTTCTCTACTATCGCGCCAGGCTTCTCGGGACGCCTGTCGCAACATTCGCCGACGATCTCGCCCATCAATGCACCCTGGACGTCGTCACACGAATGTCCGAAACGATCTCGGCCGACACACGAATCGAGAACTTCGCCTACGCGTTGGCCTCGCAACGGATTGCGTCAATTCCCCAGTCACGCAACATCGACGGACAATTCAAATGCCCACGTCGCCTCACCGACGACCAACGTGAGGTCCTGGTATTGCGAATCGCAGTGGGTCTGACTGCCGAGATGACCGCGTCGACTCTGCGCACAACTCGATCGAGCGTGCTCCTCGTACAGCATCAGGCGCTGCGCGCCTGGGCGGTCTCCGAGCGGAGCTAGATCAGACCTTGCTTACTCGCGGCGTAGACGGCCTCTGCTCGCCGACTCACCTCGAGTTTGCGCATGATGTTGCTGACGTGGAACTTGACCGTGGTCGGCGAGATGAACAGTCGCTCACCGATCTTGATGTTGGACAAGCCGTTTGCGAGCAGTCTCAGTACTTCGAGTTCACGATCGGTCAATCGTTCTTTGGATGACGACTGCCCGTTGAGCGATCGGACGACAGCCGATGCGCTGCGAGAATCGAACGCACTCTCACCCCGCGAGACCGCCCTGATCGCACGCACCAATTCGGTGGTGTCGACGTCTTTGACGACATAGCCGCGAGCACCCGCGTGTACCGCTCGCACCACCAGTTGATCGTCGAGAAAGGTGGTGAGAACCAACAGTCCGAGCCCGGGATGCGCCGTAGACAACTGGCCACAAAGGGTCAGTCCCTCGTAGTCGGAACTGGCGGAGAGTTTCAGATCCATCAAGACGATGTCCGGACCCACCTTGTCGACCACGGCAAGCGCCTCGGCGAGAGACGAAGCCTCCCCCACGATCTCGAGGTCGCTTTCGCGCTCGAGAACCGAGCGGAGCCCTTGCCGCAAAATTGCATGGTCGTCGACCAGGACGATTCGAACCAATCCCTGAACCGGCGATGCTCCGCGGGTGATGACGGGACGCGCAGTGGTCATGATTCCTCGCTCTCGATTTCAGTGGTGGAGCAAAGATTGTCGACATCCGCCTGGAGCGGAAGTGCCTGTGGCAGTGGTAGTGGCAGTCGCACGAGAATCTGAATTCCACCGATCCGCGCGCGCCGAACTTCGAGCGCACCACCCAACTCGAGAGTTCGTGTCTGCATGTTCGCCAGTCCGCGATGACGGCCGTCGACGTCGTTGGTGGCTGCGAGTTTGAGGATCAGACGCATCCGCGCAGGGTCGCCGTCACCGTCGTCGGAAACCGACAGCAGCACCGTATCCGCTCGATAGGTCAACCGCAGGACCGCTCGACTCGCATGGGCATGCACCGCAGCATTGAACAGCGCCTCCCCCGCGATCCGCAGAAGAGCGTGTTCGGCATCGCCTGGAAGCTCGGTCGGGGTGCCGCCGACGCGAACGCTGACCGCCAACTCGTCCGGCATGTGAACCACGCCGAGCTGCTCGAGCATCTCGGGCAGCGACGTCCGGTCCGCGTCCGAGGAATGATTGAGCGCGTAGATCGCCGAGCGAAGCTGCTCGACCGCCCGCCTGGTCAAATCCTTTGCCAAGTCCAGTCTTTCACTGCGTTCCGCCTCCGGGATGTCGCTCCGGCAGACCTCGATCTGCATGCCGGCCGACAACACAGCCTGTGTCACGCTGTCGTGAAGTTCGCGGGCGATCCGGTGCCGTTCGTCGTCGACCACCTGGTGCCGGTGAGCCACTCCGAGTTGACGCTGCGTGGACTCCAATTCGCTGTTGCGCACCGCGAGGTCGGCTGCAGTGCGATTGGCCTCCGCATATGCGTCTTCGGCTCGTTCGAGCAGTAGTTGTCCGCGCTGGTAGAGCGCCGAGTTCTGCAGGGCCACAGCAGTCTGGCTGGCCAGAATGCTGAGCACGGCTCCGTCCGTCGTATCGAGTGTCCGGTTAGCCGGCGTCCAGGCAGCAAAGGCGCCGACCACACCGCCGCCGAGTACGATCGGCACAAACGCATAGTGAGCGTCGATCACCGAGTTGGATTCGATTCTTCCGCACCGGATGTCGTCGAGGCATTCGACGACGTCCTCCGGAAGCGGTGGCCCCTCCACGTTGTCGACCAGAAAAGGGGTGGCGTCCGGGCCGAGAACCAATCGCCGTGGTCCGGCGTCGGGCAATGTTCCGTCGGCCAAGGCGAAGACTATCCAGTTGGCACTCAGATGAGCACGGGCAGCTTCCGCCACCGCACAGACGAGGGTTTCCGGCCCCTCGACGGTTCGCACCAAAGCCCGCGAGATCAATTCCAACGCATGTACGACGCGTTCGAGACGCTCGGCAGCGCCGCGGTACTGCGGATAAAACGAACTCTTACCCGAACGTAAACCGGTGAGTCGCGACAGGTCCGCGGTCATCGTCTGCACCGCTTCACCCTGCACCGCATCACACTGCACCACATCACACTGTCCCTCTTCACAAGGCACCTCGGAACAACGCCACCATCTGCTCCTGCGTCGCTTCCCTGGGATTGGTGGACATGCAGGCGTCGAGCAACGCGAAGCTGGCAAGTCGACTGAGGTCTCCCTCGCGAACACCCAACTCCCCCAGCCCCTTCGGGACCCCAACCTCCCGGGCGAGACGTTCGACCCGGTCGGCCACCGCCAGCGCTGCTTCCTCCGGGGTGCCGTGCTGTTCAGGAAGGCTCAGTGCCGCAGCGATGGCGACAAAGGGGGCAGCGTCCGTCGTGGAATTGAATCGGATGACGTGGGGCAACAGAATTCCGTTGATGACGCCATGTGGCAGATCAAGCATGCCGCCCACCTGATGGCTCATGGCGTGCGCGGCTCCGAGTATCGCGTTGGTGAACGCCAACCCGGCCTCGAGACTCGCCTGCGCCATCACCGATCGAGCTTCCATCTCCATCGGGTCCTGGATCGTGTTCACCAGATTCTCCGTCACGAGGCCGACCGCGCGGAGCGCGTGATGATCGGTCAACGGATTGTGCGCCAGTGAGACGAAGGCTTCGATTCCGTGCGTCAGTGCATCCAATCCCGTTGCTGCATTGAGCCACTCGGGCATCGTCGTGAGCAACCGCGGATCGATGACCGTCACATCTGGCACCAGGGCACGGCCGATGATGGTGATCTTGGTGCCGCGGGTCGTGTCCGTGACGATGCAGAACTGCGACACGTCAGCGCCCGTTCCGGACGTGGTGGGAACCATCACCAACGGCGGGATCGGTTTTGTCGCCTGATCGACACCCTCGTAGTCGAGTATGTTGCCGCCGTTGGCAGCGAGGACGGCTACACCTTTAGCCGCGTCGATGACGGAACCGCCACCGAGCGCGATGATGACGTCGCACTCGCCTTCCTGGTACACCTCGAAACCGGCCGCGATCTCGAAGTCCTTGGGGTTGGGCGTCAGCCCTGACCACACTGTCGCGGTCAAGCCCTGCTCCGTGAGATGGTCCTCGAGTTCGCTGACCCACCCCGCGTCGATCAAGCCGGGATCGGTGACCAGAAACGGGCGGAACCCGCCGAACCGCAGAGTCGCGTGTGCTGCCTCGACCAGGGAACCGATACCGAAGACGATCTCGGGGGCGTGAAATTTGACCAGTCGAGCAGCAGTGCCGCGGCGATGAACACCGTGGTTCACAGCATCCGGATATGCCACGGACACGACCCCACTCTCCTCTCGCGCGGCACCGAGATCACCGCTTCGCGAATTCCCAGCTCGCTCGCCCGAGCACCAACTGGTGTGATCCACCTTACAAGTGCTGGCCCCGAGCCTACGCGGACAGCAGTCGGGGCACACCCACCGAAGGAGAGGCGCTTACCTACCCGTTCGGGCAGGTAGTCGTCGCCGGAAAATAGATGGCGCGGCAATCAGGTCCCGTTGTACTTTCGGTTCTGGCCAGAGCGGCCCGCAGTACCGATCCAGAAGGTGTTTATGACCCAGCCCGCGCCGAGCGCGCCTCTCGCCCCTGCACTGCCGGCAACCTCGAGAGTCACTTGCTGATCCCCGAAACGACGGACTGACAGCCGCGAGGCCACTCGGCCTGCTCCTACCTGCTTTGTTCACTCAGCTAGGAGTTCTCCAGTGCCTCAATCACACAATTCCATCTCGAAAACCGACACCTTCTCGTGCATTCAGTGCGGACTCACCGTCATGACGTACGACCCCGATGGTGATCGCCGAAACCACTGCCCCAGTTGCCTGCATTCCCGACACCTGTTCGACCAGGTGGAAGGTGGACCGTCGGACTGCGGAATGCGGATGGCCCCCATTTCGATCGCGGTGCTGCGAAGCGGCGATTGGATGATCATCCACCGCTGCGCACAGTGCCTCGAACTCACCTCCAACCCCGTCAGCCGTGACGACAACCAGTTGTTGTTGATGAGGATGGCGGTGCGGCCGCTCGCACAACCACCCTTCCCGCTCGAAGCCTTCGGCGACTTGTGAGGGGTGAGAAAGCAGATGCCACGTAGGAATCCCAGCACCCGCGCGCGGCGGGCACCGCAACGGACCAAGCACGTATTGCACGGAATCGGCGGCGAACAAGGATCGAGCTTCCGTTGTCTCACATGCCGTTTGGACATTTCCACTGCGGCCCCGGGTACCGCACATCGGAACCATTGCCCGAACTGTCTGGCAAGCCGCCACGTCGATGGTCGCGTTCCGGGCGACCGGGCCCAACAGTGCAGAGGTGCCATGGCGGCACTGTCCCTGTCGGTACGGCAGGACGGTGAGTGGATGCTCGTTCACCAGTGCATCGAGTGCAATACGTTGAAAGTCAACAGGATCGCCGGCGACGACAACGCCCTGGTCTTGCTGCGGTTGGCGCTACGCCCGTTGGCGGATCCTCGACTGGGCTCGCGCGCGTTGCTAGCGCTCTGATCGATCGTCCGGCGTAATCGCGCGGTCCTGCGCGCGATTACGCCGGACGAACACCACGAACACGATCCCGGCAAGCAAGCCGACCGCCGTCGGTCCGAGGACCAGTCCCGAATACAGCCACGGGGCAGGTTCTGCCGGAAAGAGGTCCATGAATATGGGCCCGGTGTATGTCGGCTCGGCAAACGGCTCCCGATAGGACCCGCCGGTGAGAATGTGAGGTGATGCCAACGAGTTCCACCACCACTGAAACACGCCGAGCGCCACCAGCCCACACACGGCGCCGAGCACTGTCAGCGCCGCGATCGGCCGCCAGATCGATCCCCTGATTTCGGACATGAGATCAAACTAGTTCACGACGGATCGCGCAGTGACATCGGTGAAGTGCAGTGACATCAGCGAAGTGCGTGCCCCAGTTCAGCGGCCTTTGCCATCAGTTGCGCGGCATCTCGGGCAACAACAACCTCGTCGCAGATCTCCGAATACTCCGGCATCGCGCACGATGCCTGGTTCCAGTAACGCTGAGGTTCAGGCGTGATCCAGGCCAGACGGTGAACCTTTCGGCGGAGTTCCTCGAGCTTGTCCACCTGTGGGGGCAACCCGTTGCACCGACCGTCGCCCACGATGATGACGGACGTCCGTGAGTTCAAGCTGTTTCCGTGCTCGTCCAACAATTCTGTGAGCACTCGACCGTAATCGCTGCTGGCTTCCAGATCCAGACCCGGGTGCGCAAGTACCGCAGCCAGTGCGCCGTCACCGCTACTGGCGAGAAGGGTGTCGGTCACGTCGACCGGACGATCGACGAATGCGAGGACTTCACAACGATCTGCCCGGCGATGCATTGCCTGAGCCAACCGCAGAGTGAACGCGGTGATCGGGCGCACGGACAACGACACGTCTGCGATGAGAAGTAGTCGAACACGATCGGGGCGAGGAGCTTTCACGACCAGATGGAAGGGAATTCCGTCGGTGCGCAGACTCGAACGCACCGTGCGTCGCATGTCGAGATGTCCTCGAGAGCGCTCCCGAGGACGAGGCCTGGACGGTCCTCTCATCCGCCGAAGCACCTCGTGGCACGCGAGTTCGATGTCGTTGTGCGTTGCGCCCGCAGCAGATTCGCTGTCGGGCGCATCGGGAGCGCTTTCGGCGAGTGCAGCGGCCGAGAGTGCTTGCACGAACGCTTCGACCGCCTCGACGAGCCGGTTCAGTTGCGCCTGCGTCAGCGGCCCGTCGTCGGAGACGTCCGCATACGCTTTGCTCGGGTCGTATGCATCCAGCCAGGCGAGGATCGACGTCGGATCGTCCCAGGACAACGAACCGGTCACTGCTGCAGCAACACTGGTGCTCAGGTCGCCGACCACTGCCGACGCGGCACGGTCCACGTCGACCGTGTAGCTGACTCCCCGTCGACCGGTCTCCGAACCGGTATCCACCGACAGTTCCGCATCGCTGGACGTCATCGACACATCGTCGTCGTCCTTGTGCGGGTTGAACCCCTTCTCCGCTTCCGGAGTGTCGAAGTAGTCGCCAACCTCGGCTGCACGCTCGTTGTACTCGGCATACCGGCCTACTTCTTGATCCTCGTCGATCCCCAGCGCGGTGGGCAGACCGTCCGCCACCTCGGCGCGCGAAGCCATCCGCTCGGCGTGCGCTTTGCCTGCGGCAGGCCGGAACAGCGCGTCGAACGCCCGATCGAAACCGGCCTGTTCGTGAGAATACTTGGCGCACACTGCCCGAAGACATGCGCGCAACGTCTCACGATCCGAAGCTCCGACCATCGCGAGTACACGCCGAACCTCGATGACCTCGGCCGGTGACGCGGAAACTCCGGCCGCCCTCAGCAATCGGCCGAAACTCGCGGACACCACGTCGAGAACAAACGACGGTTGCCACACGGCGAGGCCACCGAGCGTCGTCATCGCGTCGAACGGATTCCGCTGCCGCCGCGGATTCCCTGTTGATGGGGGTCACGTCCACCGGTCCCCCGGAACACGGCAGTCGTCGTGTTGGCGGGTTTGCTTGCCACCGTGGATCGCTCGATCGGCTCACCACCGTCACGCGACGGTGATTCGAGACGCTTTCCGTCGAATCGTTCCTTGGCCAGCGTCACATCTGACGAGTACTTGAGCAACGCCGTGAGCAGGATGTCGCGCACCTTGGCGTCGGAAGCGGTGTCGAATCCGCTGGCGGCGAGCACTGTTGCCGCTCTGGCCGCGTCGATGACCTCCGAGATGGACGGGCTCTTGCGCAGCGGGAGATCACGCAAGATGCGAGCCAATTCGACAACCTCGGTGGCCGTCGCCGCATCCACCTCCGGCGCTCGGGCCGTGACGATCTCGCGTTCACGCTCCGACGTCGGATAGCCGAGATGGTAATGCAGACAACGACGCTTGAGCGCGGGTGAGAGCTCGCGGGTGTCGTTGGACGTCAGGATGACCCAGGGCTGCGAGCGGGCCACGAACGTACCGACCTCGGGAATGGTGATCTGCTGTTCGGCGAGAATCTCCAGGAGCAGTGCTTCCATCGATTCCTCGGTGCGGTCCACCTCGTCGACCAGAAGCACTACCGGATCGGGCGAGAGGATAGCTTCGAGCAGCGGCCGCACGGACAGGAAGTTCTCGGAGTACAACCCGAAATCCTGATCGGCCAGAAACTTCGACGCTTCGGCGACGCTGTCGAATTCGGAAACCTGATCACTGATCCGGTCGCGAAGCATCTGCACGTGCAGGAGTTGCTTCGCGTAGTCCCATTCGTACAGGGCCCGATTGTCGTCGAGCCCTTCGTAGCACTGCAATCGCACCAGTTTGCGGCCCCCGATCGCAGCCAGAGACTTCGCCAGTTCCGTCTTGCCGACACCAGCCGGCCCTTCGAGCAGGAGCGGACGCCCCAGCGCCGTCGCCAGATGAACGACTACCGCGAACTCGTCATCGGCAATGTAGTCCTGCTCTCGCAGAGCATCTTTCACTTCGATTCCGCTGGAGAAACTGCGACCGGACATGGAATACCTTTCGATAGGGGCACAGCCCCTGTGCGCCTTTTTGGTAGTGCGGGCTACCAAAAAGGCGCACGGGGCCGGAGGCCCTGCTAGAAGTACGACTTGTTGATCGCGTGATCGACAACCGGGATCATCGACTCCACGGTGACCTCACGGGGGTTACCCGGGGTGCACCAGTCGTCCTGAATGTGCTCGGAGATGGCGCGCACCGTCTTCTCGTCACCCTTGATGACATCACCACGACCCTCGTACTTCTTGGTGTTCATCTGGTTCTTCGCGTACGAGTCTGTGCGAACCTGCCCGAAGTTGTCGGGGATACCGACGTCCTTGGCCAGACGGATGGCAGCCTCGACGGCAGCATCCGCGGCCTGAACCGTGGTGAGGTTGCGAGTGTCGACACCGAGTGCGCCGGCCAACTGGGCGTAGCGCTCGTAGCGCGAAGGCAGGTTGTACTCCCACACACGCGGCAACGCGATGGCGTTGTTCAAACCGTGGTGGCTGTCGAAGAATGCACTGACCGCGTGCGAGATCGAGTGAACGATGCCGAGGCCACCGGAGTTGAAGGCCTGTCCGGCAATGTACTGCGCGTTCATCATTCCCTCGCGCGCCTTGAGGTTACGCGGCTCGAAGACGGCCTCCCGCAGGTTCTTCGCGACCAACTCGACCGAGTAGATCGCATTACCGAGCGAAGGCGCGAAATCGAGACGAGAAACGAAAGGCTCACTGCCGTGTGCGAGTACGTCGAAGCCGCAGTACGCGGTGAAATGCTGAGGGCAGGTGTAGTAGAGCAGCGGATCGTCGATCGCCAACGTGACGATGGTCGCCTCGTCGAAGCCCACCCACTTGTGCGGGTTGTTCATGTCCGAGGTGTCAGTGATGACGTATGCCCACGACGTCTCGGATCCCGTTCCAGCCGTGGTGGATACGGCGATGTGCGGCGGGTTCTCCTTGTTGGTGGACTTGGCGAAGCCCTCGAACTCGTTGATGTTGCGACCGTCGTGTGCGATCACGACGCGAGCACCCTTGGCGGCGTCGTGGCTCGAACCACCGCCGATCGAGATGATCGAGTCGCACTTCTCCTTCTGATAGAGAGCCGCGGCCTCCATGACGTTGTAGTCCTTGGGATTCGACTCGACCTTGTCGTAGAGCACGACCTCGACACCCTGGTACTCGATCTTGCCGACGAGTTCCTCGATGATGCCCGAACCGCGCAGACCGGTCGTCATCAGAAGGGTGCGCTTGAAGCCGAGATTCTTGGCCTCCACACCGATGATGTCGTGAGCGCCCACACCCATCAGGGCGCGCGGGAAGGGGTGGAACTCCTTGATCGGAAAGTCCCAGATCTGGTTGAGCTCGATAGCCATCGGTATCTCCTCATGGATGTGCACGAATGTGACTGCGGGAGGGATTCGAGCCGATTCTTTGTGACCGGCGTCTCACCTGGTTCCCACTGTGTACCGACAAACACCCCGTGCACAGACTTCGGCAGCTCAACCGCCCGGACGCCGCCGGCGAACCGCCCGTTCGGGCAGGTCGTCGCCACCCCGGACCGCCAGGAAGGCCGGATCGGACTGCCGTGGTTCCCGCTGATCGGGAACGTGTTGCTCGGCGACTACGATCCCCAGTAGCTTTTCATCACTGCTAACATTGAACTAGAACACGTTCTAGATGTTGCACTTCACTGACCTGCGCTTTACCCAGCTTCACGAGAGGACTAGCTTCGCGATGACGACAGTCGAGGTACCGCACAGCTCGCGATCGGCGGTACTCACCGTGTCCGGAGTCATCGAAGAGACTTCCGACGCCCGGTCGCTGGTGTTCGAGATTCCCGCAGAACTGAAGGACAAGTTCGACTACAAACCAGGTCAATTCCTGACCCTGCGCATCCCGAGTGATCAGACCGGCTCGGTCGCACGCTGCTACTCCCTGGCCAGTTCACCCTTCACCGACGACGCCCCCAAGGTGACCGTCAAGCGAACCGTCGACGGCTACGGCTCCAACTGGCTGTGCGACAAGCTCCAGGTCGGCGACACCATCGAAGTGCTGCCGCCGTCAGGTGTCTTCACGCCCAAGTCGCTCGATCACGACTTCCTGCTCTTCGGTGCAGGCAGCGGGATCACTCCGGTGATCTCGATCCTCAAGTCCGCCCTCACGCAGGGCAGCGGCAACGTCGTGCTGATCTACGCGAATCGCGACGAGAAGTCCGTCATCTTCGGCGCCGAACTGCGCGAGCTGGCAGCGCAACACCCCGGCCGCCTCACCGTGGTCCACTGGATCGAAACCGTGCAGGGACTCCCCGCTGTCTCGCAACTGGCGACGCTCGCCAAGCCATTTGTCGCGTACGAGGCCTTCATGTGCGGTCCAGGCCCCTTCATGGACGCCGTCCACAAGGCACTGGCAGAAGCGGGCATGCCCCGCACGCAGGTTCACGCCGAGGTCTTCAATTCACTCGCCGGCGACCCGTTCCGTGACGTCGAGGTAGCCGAGGTCTCCGACGAGGAAGCTGCCGACGCCGCAACCGTCGAGGTCGAACTGGACGGTGAAACCCACACCCTCGTCTGGCCGCGCAAGCAGACGCTCGTCGACATCATGCTCGCCAAGGGTCTCGACGTTCCGTACTCCTGCCAGGAAGGTGAGTGCGGGTCGTGTGCCTGCACCGTCACCGAAGGCGAAGTTCAGATGGACAACTCCGAGATCCTCGACGCCGAGGACGTGGCGAACGGCTACATCCTCGGTTGCCAGGCGAAGCCGATCACCGATCGCCTGAAGATCGAGTTCTGAACCCTGCTTCGATGCATGACGGCCCCTGATTCCCTGCGGAATCGGGGGCTTTGTCATCTTCCGAGGCATCATCCGCGCTATCTTCCGAGTCCCGCCCCGTAATCCACTCCGGCGCCGTTGTGGGCAACCGCCACAGCGCAAGAATCAGCACCAGGGTCACGATCAGGAAGCCCTCACGAAGGACCAACCCCAGCGGCAGCAGGAGCGGCGACGTCTCGATGAACTGCTGCCCCATGCTCGGCCCGCAATAGACGACGGCCAACCCCACAGCGGCCGCACCGAACTGCAGCGGCGATCGAAGCCGAAAGAGAACCGTGACGGCAGCAGGCACGAGATACACCCAGTGATGAATCCAGCTGATCGGCGAAAGGATCGGCGCACTCAATCCGATCACCAACGCCGCATCGACCGCACGACCGACGCGATGTACATCTCGGGCGACCCAGAGCGCTACCGCCGCGCACAGCACGGTCAACGGCATCGCCAGAGACGCCGTCCATGTGCCCAGTGCCGCAAGTCCGCCCTGCAGTGAACTGTTACCGGCACTCGCGATCGCCTGCCCGCTCAAGTCCACCCGGTCACTGAGGTTCCAGACGACGTCCGACCAGAAGGTCCAGCTGACGGCCGGGTCCACCATTGCTGCGACGGCGGTCGCCGCGGCAAATCCGATCGAACTCCAGATCGCGAGTCGCCACTGCTTCGTGACGACGAAGTAGACGATGAACAGCGCCGGCGTCAGCTTGATCGCGGCTGCGACGCCGATCAAAAGTCCTCGTGGAAACCACCGGCCGAATCTCGAATCGCCTCTGCGGGTCACGTCGAGCAGTACGAGCACCATCAGCACCAGGTTCACCTGGCCGAAGGAGATGTGCGCGCTGACGATGGGTGTCACCGACACGGCCAGGACCAATGCCGCCATGACGAGCGGCCGCTTGGGGACGCGAGCGGGAGTGAACTTGGCGACTGTCCACACCACCGCCGCGATGCACAACGCCGACCACAGCAGATAGGCCGTCCACCAGTCGAAGAGAACAGTCGGCCAGAGGAAGATCACGGCGAACGGGGTATAGGTGAACGGCATGCCCTCGTCGACGATCAACGGGCCGACAAGGTTGCTCTCGTAGATGTTCGAGCCTGCGGCAAATGCCTGGGCAGCGTAGCGGTAGACGAGAAAATCAACGGGTTCGACGGCCCGAACGGAGTACACGAGATAACACAGAGCTGCGACGCCGGCAGCGATCAGTGAACCGATCGTCACAATTCGAGACGCCTCGACACGGGTGGCGGGCATACCGAGAATCGTCCCACAACCTACCGAGCGGTACTTCGCTAGCGGGCCGCCCGGAAGTGCGCTCGCTCGTCTGCGGTCAGGTGTTCGCACGCGTAGCTCAGCGCCGTGCGTCCCATGTCTGCTGCATTCTCAGTAAGGAAGCCGGTCAACAAATCCCGATCCACCCGCTTGCCCACCTCGCGGAGCATCCAGCCCATCGCTTTCTGGGTCAGGTCTCGTCGATCACCCAGCACCTGCGCGGCAAGCTCGAGCGTGGTCGACGCGTCGCCGCGAGTGATGAATCCGTACGTCGTCAGCAGCGCCACCCGTCGTCGCCACAGGTCACCCGAATCGGAAAGCTCGAAGATCAGCCGGCGATCTCGGTCGTACAGCCAGCCGCCGAGGATCTGTCCGGCGGACGAATCCACCAGATCCCAATTGTTGACCCGCCCGTCCTCGACAGCGGTCAGATAGAAGCCTGCGATGCGAGCGCGGCCCTCGCCGTCGAAAAATTTTGGGCGACTGACTTTTTCGAATTGAGCGACCAGGATCAGCAGCCCGGCCAATCGGTGCTCGTGAACGTCACTGGCGAGAAGGAGACGTATCTGAGGCAACGCGAGTCCGACGTGCTTCTTCACCACCGATCGCGTCTTCGGTACTCGCACGCCGATGAATACGTCACCCTCGCCGTACTCCCCCGGCGCTGTCTTGAAGAACCGCTGCAAGTGGACGGCATCCGCGGGATCCGCGAGGTCGGCCAACTGCTCGATCACGTCCGGGGCACTCGATTGCGTCACCCCAGAACCTTCTCACGGGTCGTCTGTGCGGACTCTTCGATTCTCTCAGCGTCCTCACACCGTGTGCCCTGCTCGGCCACAGGTCGGCAGACGACACTCGAGGACAGTCAGTGAAAGGACCACCCATGATCACCGCCGCTATCGCATTCACCACTCTCACCCTCATGGCACTCTCGGGACATATCGCGGCAAGCGCGCCGCGCGGGCTCGTGGCCATCCGGACGAATGGTCACAAATCTTGATATTCGAGCCTCCGCATCGCCTCTAACTGCAACGCGAATGCAATTGGCGGAGAGTTGATCTCGATCTTCCGCGGGCGTGTACTACAGGTGGACACACTCTCGTCTTTGGAGGTCTCGTCATGAAGTCGTGGAATCGAATGCAAGATGCCGTCGCGGTGGTTCTCGGCGTCTTTGCGGCTCTCTCGCCGATGTGGCTCGACACCACCGATCGGGCAATGTGGTCACTCGTCGTCCTGGGTGTCCTGGTTGCACTGTCGGGTCTGGCGCACATGGCACGTCCGGACATGACCATGGCGGATTACGCGATGGGTGTTTTCGGCGTCTTGATGTTCATTTCACCCTGGGTGATGAACTTCGACGCTCTGCGCGGTGCGTCGTGGACGGCCTGGGTTGTCGGGGTTCTGACCGTTGTGGTCGCGGTGAGTGCGATGCCGGTGATGAGTGCGCGGATGCATCACGGGGGTCACGGCGGCGTAGCCGCCCATTGACGGAGCGGCGTAGCCGCCCATTGACGGAGCGGTGTAGCTGCCCATTGATGAATCGCTGAATACAGGCTGGATCAGGCTTTGATCGCGCCCAACAACCGCCCGGCGTCGAAGGCTTCGGCGCTGGGCGGTAGTGCGCCCGGACGACCGCTCACGAACACCTCGACGGTTCCCGATCCTTCGCCCACGGCACCGAGCCCGTCGATCCGCCGCAGAGTCTGTCGTGCAACGGCTTCGGCGCTGTCGAAGAGTGTGACGCCGGCGGGTAGCCGCGCTGCGATCTCATCGGCGAGCAGTGGGTAGTGGGTGCACCCGAGGACAACGCCGCTGACGTCGTCCGGCGTCCGGGCAACCGCGGAATCGATGGCAGCAAGTGCGGCTGCGCGATCACCGAGATCTATCGAATCAGCCAGGCCGTGGCACGGCACTCCGACGACCTTGGCGCCGTTGCCGAACTGCTCGATCAGATCGGCTTGGTACCGGCTGGCCGTCGTCGCGGCTGTAGCCCAGATCGCCACTGAATCGCACGCGGCAGCGGCGGGTTTGATCGCGGGCACCGTTCCGATGACCGGTACTTCCGGCCCGACCAGTTCTCGCACGTGTGGCAGCGCGGTGACGCTGGCGGTATTGCATGGAAGAACGATGACCTGAGCCCCACGATCGAGGCTCCGCCGCACGGCACCGAGTACCCGGTCGACGACCCACGGCTCAGGCTTGGGGCCCCAGGGGGCGCCGTCCGGATCCAGGGAGAGCACCAGATCGAGATCCGGGCGCAGGCGTCTGAGCCACGCAGAGGTAGGGAGCAGGCCCAGTCCCGAGTCGATGAGTGCAACGATCACCGCACAAATCTATCGCCTCGGAACCGGTCCTGCCTCATCCGTTCAGGCCGGTGTGGACTCCAACACGTCAGAGATGGGCGTGCCGGCTGCGATCTTGGCGCGCATCTTCATCACCGCTCCCGCGCTACCTCCGCCGACGACAGCTGCCAGCACACCGTCGCGCTCGTAGTAGGCGACGAACTTTCGGCCGTCGTCCTTGACGATGTGAACGGTGTCCGTGGGTGCGACGGTCCCCAACGCCTGGATCTTGACGTCGTACTGATCGCTCCAGAAGTAGGGAACCTGCGCCGGCGCATCGGGATCACCCGTTCCGGTGAGCGCTCCCGCCAGGATCTTGGCCTGGTCGCCCGCATTGGTCCAGTGTTCGACGCGCTTGCGTCGATCACCGATCTGCCAGGACGCGACGTCGCCGACGGCCCAGACGTGGTCGGTACTGGTGCGGCCGACGCCGTCGCAGAGCACTCCATTGTCGAGTTCGATTCCCGAACCGTCGAGCCATCCCGTGACCGGCACCGAACCGACTCCGATCGCCACCACGTCGACCGGGATCTCCGAACCGTCGCTCAAGGTCGCAGTGGCAACCGCTCCGTCGCCGGACAACGAGGTCAAGCCGGTGCCGACGCGGACATCGACGCCCTCGTTCCGATGCAGACGTTCGACGAGGGCGCCAACGGTGGGGCCGAGCACCGACGCCAGCGGTGTCGGCTGAGGTTCGAGCAACACGACGTCGACGCCGTGAGACTTCATGCTGGCGGCCAGTTCGCAGCCGATGAAGCCGGCCCCGACAATCAGCGCACGCTTGCCGGGAGCCAGCTCGGCGCGAAGGGCCAGCGCCTCCTCGATGGAGCGCAGAACGTGCACTCCGGACAGCTCCGGAAGGCCGGCAATGCGACGCGGAGTCAGTCCGGTCGCGATGACCAACTCGTCGTAGTCCAGGGTGGATCCGTCCGCGAACGCCACCGACTTTGCGGCAGTGTCCACCGAGGTCGCGGGCGAACCGAGCTTGAGATCCACCTTGTTCTCGACGTAGAACTCTGCCGGACGCAGCGTCGTCTCGTCCTTGTCGCCGCGGATCACTTCCTTCGACAGCGGCGGCCGGTCGTATGGCAGATGTGTTTCCCCACCGGCGAGCGTCAATTCACCCTCGAAGCCTGCTCGTCGCAGTTCCTCGACGGTCCGCAGCCCCGACAACCCCGCACCCACGATCACTATCCGTGCCACCACGTACCACCCTGTCCGACCCACGTCACTAGCAGCGCTCACTATGAACGCCGTCACTATTTGCCCCCGACTCTGCCATACCAAATGCCGGAGTAGGTGTGGTGCATCCCGCATGGCCACCTACCAGTCACTACAGTTGGAGGTACTTCAGACGCACGCACTGACACATGAGCAGGGAGCCCCCATGACCAGCGATTCCAGTGAAAAGAACAGCGTCCGATTCGGCGCCGACGGTGGCGCGGAACTAGTCAGCACCCAGGGCAAGACGATCATCGCCGACGCCGTGGTCGCCAAGATCGCCGGTATCGCGACTCGCGAGATCAACGGCGTGTACGACGTCGGTGGGGGCACCGCGCGCGCGGTGGGGGCACTTCGCGACCGCATTCCGGGCGCCCGCGTCAACCACGCCCAGGGCGTGGCGGTGGAAGTGGGCGAGAAACAAGCCGCCATCGACATCGGCATTGTCGCCGAATACGGCGTCGCACTCCACGAATTGGCGGTAGGTATCCGCCGAAACGTCATTGCCGCAGTCGAAAGCATGACGGGTCTCGAGGTCACCGAGGTCAACATCACCGTCTTCGACGTCATGCTCTTCGAGGATGCAGAGAGTGGCGGCAGTACCGATCCGGAAGCCAAGCCGAGGGTTCAGTGAGTACCGCCGACGCCGGCCGCGAGATCGACGCGGCCGAGGTCGTCGCCGACGCAGTTCTTGCGATCCCGGAAGTGGCAGATCTGCACGGCGGGCAATTCGGTGAGGTGGGAACCTACCTCCCCGGACGCCGAGTCACCGGCGTCGTCGTCGACGAAAACTCTTGTGCGGTACACATTTCCGTTCACTATCCGGCCGACGTTCGCGGCGTCGCCGAACGCGTCCGAGCGGTGGTGGCACGGTTGGTCGACGTACCGGTGAACGTGACCGTCGGAGACTTGTCCACAGCTGGATATCCACCCGAGAATTCCGAAGATGCAGTCACCGAGCTTTCCACCGTCACCGAGATCGCACCGAACATTCGAGAAGGGAACTGACATGAACAGCACTACCGTCGGACTGCTGGTCGGTCTGCTCCTCGCGCTCGCCGGAATCATGGGCGGATTCAGCGGATTCGTCTTCGCCGTCCTGCTCGGCGCCGCCGGTATGGCGATCGGAGCACACCGCGACGGACATCTCGATCTCGGCGCGATCCTCCGAAGCCGTGGCCGTGGCTGAGCCGACCACTCCGAACGCGGCAGACGATCCCGGCCTACGAGGTTCACTGGTCATCAAGGACCGGGCGATGGCCAAGATAGCCACTGCCGCAGCGGTGAACGTCCCGGGGGTGGTCCGCCAGTCCGGTGGCTTGACCCGCCTGACCGGGCGCGACCTTCCGCGAGCCGACATCTCGATGGGCAGCGACGCCGTGGCCATCAATCTGTTCCTCGCTGTGTCCTGGCCATGTTCGGTCACCGAACTGACCGGTCGCGTGCGGGCAGAAGTCGGACGCAGCGTCGAGTCGCTGACCGGCCTGCCCCTCCACGACATGAACGTCATGATCGCGGCAACCGAGGGTTCTGACGACTCCTGTGTTTCCGGCGTCGAAATCGCGGAAGGCCCCGCACAGGAGGCACTCTCGGATCCGATTCCACCTCGAGTTCCCTCCGCGAACCCCGCCGCCGCGGTGTCAGCCGTCGTCATCGCGTGCGGTCTACTCGCACTCGCTTTCGTGGTCTCGCGCGAATGGTTCATCAACCGCGGAACCTTCGATTCGGCGCCCTGGATCCGAAACTCCGTGGAGTGGACGTCGCGTCTGCACTGGCAACCGTGGCTGCTTCCGGTGGCCATCGCTGCCGTCGTCGCGGGCGTTGTCCTGATCATGTCCGCCCTCAAACGCCGGGCGAAAACCCATGTGCCGTTGGGTAACCCGAGCGCATCGACGGTATGGATGCGGCCGACGGACATTGCACGTCTGTGCAGTAGCCACGCAGCGGTCGTTCCCGGCGTCGACTCGGCCCACACCAGCGTCGACCGCAAACACATCAAGGTCCACATCGAATCCACCGGCGGCGATCGAACCGAACTTGCCGCGGCCGTCGACGCGGCAGTTCGGCCTCATCTCGCGATACTCCAGCAGCCACTGCAGCTTTCGATAGTCGTGAGAGAAGCGCCAGTACGACGAAAGGACGCCTCGTGAACCGCTGGATCTCCGCGGTCGATCGGACCATCGTCCTCATCGTCGGAATCGCACTCCTCGCGGCGGGTGCATACGCCATCGCGTGGGACGCGGGTGCCTCACTGATCAGGACCTGGGTGTCACGACTCGATCGTGAGGTCCTCTTCGGTCTTCCGGAGGAGCCTTGGTGGCACTGGGTGCTGTCGGGCACCTTTGTCCTCTGCGTCTTCGCCGGTTTCGGGCTGTTGTACCTGAACCTTCGTCGACGCCGAACGAGCGCAGTCACGTTGCGGCACAACGAGTCCGGCACAGACGTCAGTGTGGATCTGGGACCGGTCGCCGACGGCGTAGCGGCAGAACTCGCCCAACTGAGCGGCGTGCGCAGCACCAGAAGCAAAGCGACGATCGATCGCGGACTGCCAACGCTGTCGATTGTCGTCACCGCAGACCCGGCGATCGATGTCGCCGGCTTCACCACTTCGGCCGAACACATCGCCCGTGCAACCAGGCGAAGCCTCGACGGCTCACCTGTCGCGGTACAGGTTCTGTTGCATCTCGACCGGGTAGAAGCCTCCAAGTAGAAGCACCCCGAACAACCGATCGCAGACCACCTGGCCATAGACACAGAAAAGGCGCTCACTCCCCGAAGGGAATGAGCGCCTTTCCTAGTGCTGTGAATCAGCTAGCGAGACAAGAGTCTCACTTGATGATCTTGGCAACCTTGCCGGCGCCGACCGTACGGCCGCCTTCGCGAATTGCGAAGCGCAGGCCCTCGTCCATGGCGACAGGCTGGATGAGCTTGACGGACATCTCGGTGTTGTCACCGGGCATGACCATCTCGGTGCCCTCAGGCAGCGTCACGACGCCCGTAACGTCCGTGGTACGGAAGTAGAACTGCGGGCGGTAGTTGTTGAAGAACGGGGTGTGGCGGCCGCCCTCGTCCTTCGACAGGATGTATGCCTGGCCCTCGAACTCCGTGTGGGGAGTCGTGGTGCCCGGCTTGACGACAACCTGTCCACGCTCGACATCTTCGCGCTTGATGCCACGAACGAGCAGTCCGACGTTGTCGCCGGCCTGGCCCGAGTCGAGCAGCTTGCGGAACATCTCGATACCCGTGACGGTGGTCTTGGTGGAGGTCTCCTTGATGCCGACGATCTCCACCTCCTCGTTCACGTTGACCGAGCCACGCTCGATACGACCGGTGACAACCGTGCCACGGCCGGTGATCGTGAAGACATCCTCGACGGGCATGAGGAAGGGCTTGTCCGTCTCGCGGACCGGGTCCGGGATGGACTCGTCGACTGCAGCCATCAGGTCGAGGATGGACTGCGTCCACTTCGGGTCACCCTCGAGTGCCTTGAGTGCCGAGATCGGAATGACGGGGGCTTCCTCGTCGAATTCCTGAGCGGCCAGCAGTTCGCGGACCTCCATCTCGACGAGCTCGAGGATCTCGTCATCGTCAACCATGTCGGCCTTGTTCAGGGCGACGAGGATGTAAGGAACGCCAACCTGGCGAGCGAGCAGGACATGCTCGCGCGTCTGGGGCATCGGGCCGTCGGTAGCTGCGACGACGAGGATAGCGCCGTCCATCTGAGCTGCGCCGGTGATCATGTTCTTGATGTAGTCGGCGTGACCCGGTGCATCGACGTGCGCGTAGTGGCGCTTTTCCGTCTGGTACTCAACATGCGAGATGTTGATCGTGATGCCACGAGCCTTTTCCTCGGGAGCCTTGTCGATCTGATCGAAGGCCGAAGCCTCGTTCAGGTCGGGGAATGCATCCGCGAGAACCTTGGTGATGGCCGCCGTCGTCGTGGTCTTGCCGTGGTCGACGTGACCAATGGTGCCGATGTTCACGTGCGGCTTCGTCCGCTCGAACTTCGCCTTCGCCACTTTGTGTCCTCCTGGACTGTTGTTGCTTGCCGTATGCAGCAGTGCGGTTGGTTGTTACTTGGTCGTGCTTCGTGCCGGAAGCAACCGAGGTCACTTGCCGGCGCGGGCTGGGGAGCTCGCTGTGCTTACTCGCCCGTCGCCTTGGCGATGATTTCCTTCGAGACGTTCGCGGGAACCTCTGCGTAGGAATCGAACACCATGGAGAAGTTCGCACGGCCCTGGGTCTTCGACCGCAGGTCACCGATGTAACCGAACATCTCCGAGAGCGGAACCAGCGCCTTCACGACACGGGCACCACTGCGTTCCTCCATGGCCTGGATCTGGCCACGGCGGGAGTTGAGGTCGCCGATCACGTCGCCCATGTACTCCTCGGGCGTTGTGACCTCGACAGCCATGAGCGGCTCGAGAATGACGGGGCCGGCCTTGCGGGCGGCTTCCTTCAGTGCCTGCGAACCGGCAACCTTGAACGCCATTTCCGAGGAGTCGACGTCGTGGTAAGCACCATCGAGCAGCGACAGCTTCAGGTTCACGAGCGGGTAGCCGGCGAGAACACCGTACTGCATCGCGTCCTGCGCGCCGGCATCCACGGAGGGGATGTACTCGCGCGGGATACGTCCGCCGGAGACCTTGTTCTCGAACTCGTAGGTAGCACCGTCTTCGCCCACGAAAGGCTCCAGAGCGATGATGACCTTTGCGAACTGGCCCGAGCCACCCGTCTGCTTCTTGTGGGTGTAGTCGTGCTTCTCGACCTTCTTGGTGATGGTCTCGCGGTACGCAACCTGCGGCTTACCGACGTTCGCCTCGACCTTGAACTCGCGACGCATGCGGTCGACGAGGATGTCGAGGTGGAGCTCGCCCATACCGCCGATGACGGTCTGACCGGTCTCTTCGTCGAGTTCGACCGAGAAGGTCGGATCCTCTTCGGCCAGCTTCTGGATCGCGACGCCCAGCTTTTCCTGGTCGGACTTGGTCTTGGGCTCGATGGAGACCTGGATGACCGGCGCGGGGAACGACATCGACTCGAGGACGATGGGGCTCGCCTGATCGCACAAGGTGTCACCGGTGGTGGTGTCCTTGAGGCCGATCATTGCGTAGATGTGGCCGGCTACGGCCTCGTCTACCGGGTTCTCCTTGTTGGCGTGCATCTGGAAGAGCTTTCCGATGCGCTCCTTCTTGCCCTTGGTTGCGTTGAGCACCTGAGCGCCCGGATCGATACGACCCGAGTACACGCGGACGAAGGTCAGCTTGCCGAAGAACGGGTGAGCAGCGATCTTGAAGGCGAGAGCCGAGAACGGCTCTTCCTTGCTCGGCTTGCGAGTGATCTCTACTTCTTCGTCACCGAGCTTGTGGCCGACGACCTCGCCGATGTCCAGCGGGTTCGGCAGGTAATCGATGACTGCGTCGAGCATGGGCTGAACGCCCTTGTTCTTGAACGCGGAGCCACAGATGACCGGGTACAGCTCGGAAGCGACCGTCATCTTGCGGATGGCGCCCTTGATTTCCTCGACCGTGAGCTCTTCGCCGCCGAAGTACTTCTCCATGAGAGCTTCGTCGGACTCGGCAACGGTTTCGAGCAGCTTCTCGCGGTACTCTGCAGCCTTCTCGACGAGGTCCGCGGGGATCTCTTCGATGGTCGGCAGTGCACCGGTCGGAACTACGCCGCGCCAGGTGATGGCACGCATCTCGACCAGGTCGACGACGCCGTCGAAGTCGTCCTCAGCGCCGATGGGCAGCTGGAGAACGAGCGGCTTCGCGCCGAGACGGTCGATGATGGTCTGGACTGTGAAGTAGAAGTCCGCGCCCATCTTGTCCATCTTGTTGACGAAGCAGATGCGCGGAACGTCGTACTTGGCAGCCTGACGCCAAACCTGCTCGGACTGCGGCTCGACACCTTCCTTACCGTCGAAGACAGCAACTGCGCCGTCGAGCACGCGCAGCGACCGCTCCACCTCGACCGTGAAGTCGACGTGGCCGGGGGTGTCGATGATGTTGATCTGGTTGTTGTTCCAGAAGCAAGTCACGGCGGCAGACGTGATCGTGATGCCGCGTTCCTTCTCCTGCTCCATCCAGTCCGTCGTCGACGCACCGTCGTGCGTCTCACCGATCTTGTAATTGACACCGGTGTAGAACAGGATGCGCTCGGTGGTGGTGGTCTTGCCGGCATCGATGTGCGCCATGATGCCGATGTTGCGGACCTTGTTCAGGTCAGTCAGCACTTCCTGTGCCACAGGTTTCTTCCCCGCTCGTTGCTTGGTTTTCGGGTGTCGGCCGTATCCGGTGTGTTCCACCGTCAAGGCCATGGTCTTTCAATTATGTCTCTGCCGAGGCGAACCTGGCCACCTGCGTCCGGAAACCGGCGAGATGATCAGGTCGCCAACGGCGACAAGCGTCGGAGCCCCACCCGATGGCAGTTGCTCCGACGCTTTACATCACCAGCGGTAGTGGGCGAATGCCTTGTTGGCTTCGGCCATCTTGTGAGTGTCTTCGCGACGCTTCACAGCTGCACCGAGGCCATTGCTGGCATCGAGGAGCTCGTTGGCGAGACGCTCGACCATGGTCTTCTCACGACGTGCACGCGAGAAGGTGACCAGCCAGCGCAGTGCCAGCGTGGTGGAACGACCGGGACGAACCTCGACCGGCACCTGGTAGGTAGCGCCACCGACGCGGCGGCTACGAACCTCGAGTGCAGGCTTGACGTTGTCCAGGGCGCGCTTGAGAGTGACGACCGGATCGGTGCCGGTCTTCTCGCGTGCCTGCTCGAGAGCCTGGTACACGATTCGCTCTGCGGTGGACTTCTTGCCGTCCAGCAGGATCTTGTTGACGAGCTGCGTCACCAACGGGGAACCGTAAACCGGGTCGTTGATGAGCGGGCGCTTCGGAGCGGGGCCCTTACGTGGCATTAGCTCTTCTCCTTCTTGGCGCCGTAGCGGCTGCGTGCCTGCTTGCGACCCTTGACACCCTGGGTGTCCAGGGAGCCGCGGATGATCTTGTAACGGACACCCGGGAGGTCCTTCACACGACCGCCACGGACGAGCACCATGGAGTGCTCCTGAAGGTTGTGACCTTCACCGGGGATGTACGCGGTGACCTCGACCGAAGTCGTGAGGCGAACACGTGCGACCTTACGGAGCGCGGAGTTCGGCTTCTTGGGGGTGGTGGTGTACACGCGAGTGCACACGCCACGACGCTGCGGGCTGCCCTTGAGGGCTGCCGTCTTGACCTTGGCGGTCTTGTCGCGGCGACCCTTGCGGACCAGCTGGTTGATGGTTGGCATTTACCGGCTTTCTTGTGACGAACAGACTGCTCGAGCGAACTCGGGCCGTTCGAAAACGTGGCTGTTCTGAAATTAGGGATCTAGCAGTTGGAGCAAGAGAGCTGCTGCTCCTCACCCATCTCAGAGTCTGTACTCAGCACTTTCATGCCGCGCACTGCCCCCGAGGTCGGGCGTGTCGCATACCCCCACACAGGCAGCCGGATGCTCGTTCATCAGCAGTTTCTGCTCGAACGCGCGCACGGCAATACCTAGCTAGGCACACAGATCGGCCCGGGCATGCCGGACACGACCCATAACGATACCTGTCGGCGCGCCATGAGGTCAAAGCGAGGCCACGGTGATAGTGACCTCACGCTCTGACCAGACACTCTGGCTGCAAACTCAGACCACGCAGCCGGACCGGTCACGATCAGATGCTGCGGTTCAACGTCAACGCGCCGAGCTTTGCCGCAGCCTCGCACGGATCCGCGCCGCCCTGCGGCTCGGTGACCCACCACCCGAACACTCCCCCGGCCGGTGCGCTCGCGCTCACGCCGCAACTCTGCGGATCGGCCGGCTGGCGAACCTCGTAACCGCCACTGCCGTTGATGTCGATTTTCGCCACCAAGTATCCCAGATGTTCGAATGCAGCGCGCTCGTGATCGAGGGTGCCCGTCTCGAACCAGTTGAAGGTGATCTTGATCGGACCCGCGGCCCCGATGCCGTCCCAACGGCAGATGGCGCCGAAGAACCCACGCCCGACGGCGTCGGCACCCACGGCACCGGCGATCTGCTCGTCGGTGACGGCTTCGCATTCTTGGAGGACGTTCGCGAATTCCTGGCTGTCACTACCGCCGTAGCTGCCCTCCGCACGGGGAGTCCCGGTGACCACGGAGCCGCACCCCGTGAGTAGAACCAGCGATCCAGCCAAGGCGAGTCCGATCCTTTCGCGCTTCACGGCGCCCTCGAACTTCACTGTGCCCTCGAAACTGTTTTTTCCATCAGATCCCGCGCCACCGTGCATGGATCCGCGGTCGGTGGCAGCAAGCCGTAGGTGATCGACCAGTGCACGAAGTCTCCGCCGAACGCGATACCCAACTCGCACAACGAACCTGCCGTGGACGCGATGAAGCCTTGATGACCGCCGATCGTGATGTCGTCGGCAGGACGTCCGAGCAGGTCGGACCCGGCCCGTTCGCGGCCGATCGGGCTACCGCGGTACCAGGAGAAACTGACGCTCGGACCGCTCGAACCAGCGACCTCCCACTGGCAACCGACACCGTTGCGCGTCGTCGTCGCAAAAGTGCCGAGGTTGAAGGCATTGACAACTTCTTCGTCGGTCACCGAGCCGCATTCGGCGAACATCGGACCGGGATCGGTGGGTGCGAGTGCCTGCGAACCCGCGCCGTCGCCCGGCTGATCGACGGCCCCGTCGTCGGAGCTGCAGCCGACCACCGCCGAAAGCACGGCAGCCGAGACCAATACCGAAGTCCCGATCGAAGTGAGGGTGCGTGCGGCCATGGAGCCGACTGTACTTCTCGGTGGCCCCCGACACACGCCACGTACGCACCTCGCTCATCGGTCGCCGCCACGCCGCTACCGATTCAGGGAGTTGGGACCGGTACCCGAACCAGCGTGGAATCCAATTGCGCCGCCCATTGTTTGACCACCTCGGTGCGTCGACGCGAGTCGTCGGTCAAGACGTCTGCCAGCCCCAGCCCGCGGGCCAGGTCCAGGGTCGCCTGTACCAAACGGTGCGTCACCGGATCGGAGTCGTCGACGCCCAGACTCTCGACGGCCATGCGGTGCGCGATGCGCCCGAACCGTTCCTCGAGGGGCAACACGCGGGCCCGCAGGTCGGGGTCGGAGGCAGCGGCCGTCCACACCTGCAGTGCTGCTTTGAACAGAGTCCCGGTGTAGTACTCGACCAACCGCGAAATGACCGCCTCGGTTCGTCCGGCACCCACCGGAAGGTCGGTCGATTCCTTTCGTGCCTGATCCATCCTGGCGTCGAACATCACCTCGAGCGCCGCGGTGATGAGGTCCTCGCGGGTCGGGAAGTGATGCTGCATCGCACCGCGGGACACCCCGGCACGCTGGGCGACGACGCTCATCGTCGTTGCGCTCCATCCGAGTTCGGCGAGACACTCCACAGTCACTTCGAGCAGGTGGGAGCGCGTGACTCGACTTCGGTCCTGCTTGGGTTCTCGAGTCATCGCGCCGCCATCCTTTCTACCGCTGTGTTCCAGTGCGCAGTTCTACTGCGCCCAGGCTGCTGGACGCTTCTGCAAGAAAGACATCATGCCCTCACGAGCCTCGTCAGAGGAAAACAGCCGGGCCGACTGCGCGATCATCTCCTCGCCGTCACGGTCGAATCCGGCCAGGACCGAACGCGTCGTGATCCACTTCGATTCGGCAAGTCCCTGCGGTGAACATTGGCGCAAGGTGCCGAGCAGTTCGGTGATCGACTCCCCCGTGTCCTGCGACGCGGCGGTGACGAGTCCGATGGATTCGGCCTCGTGCTGGCCGAACTTCTCTCCGGTGAGCAGGTATCGGCTCGCAGATCGCTGGTCGAGCCTCGGTAGGACCGTGAGCGAAATGATGGACGCTGCCAAACCCAACCGTGATTCCGTCACCGCGAAGGTGCTCGCCGGTCCGGCGACGACAATGTCGCACGCCCCGACAAGACCCATACCCCCGGCCCGGACGTGACCGTCGATGCGCCCGATCACCGGCTTGGGAAGCTCGAGAATGCTGCGCAAGAGCGTCAGCATTCCCCGCCCTCGTTCTTTGACGGCCTCTTCCGGTGACGCGGACGATCCGGAAGCCTCGCTGAGATCGGCTCCCGCACAGAATGTTCCACCGGTGTGGGTGAGCACCACCGCTCGAACTGCCGGATCGGCGGCCGCTGACGTCAACCCGGCCTGTAATTCCGTGACCAACCGCGTCGAAATCGCGTTGCGGTTGTGGGGTGAGTCGAGAGTGATCGTGGCAGCACCGCCCGATACTTCGTACCGTACGTATGGCTTGTCCTGATCCGTCATGAATCTCCTCTTCAATAGGACCGTTTAGTACGACCGCGGCAGACTGAGAGAGTGCTGCGAGACGAAGTTGAGGATCATCTCGCGGCTCACCGGCGCGACACGGGCGATACGGGCCGCACCGAGCATGGCGGCCAACCCGTATTCCTTCGTCAGGCCTGCGCCGCCGTGCGTCTGGATCGCCTGATCGAGCGCCTTGATGCTGGCTTCGGCGGCGGCGTACTTTGCCATGTTCGCGGCTTCGGCAGCACCGAAATCGTCGCCGCTGTCGTAGAGCACCGCGGCCTTCTGCATCATCAGCTTGGCGAGCTCGAGTTCGATCTTCACCTGCGCGAGGGGATGCGAAATACCTTGGTGCGCACCGATCGGCGTCTTCCACACCGTGCGCTCGTTGGCGAACTTCACCGCAGCGTTCAGGGCGTAACGGCCCATGCCGATGGCCATCGACGCACCCAGGATGCGCTCGGGGTTGAGGCCGGCGAACAACTGCATCAAGGCGGCATCGGCTTCGCCGACCAGAGCGTCGGCCGGCAGACGGACGTCGTCGAGGAACAAGATGAACTGGTGGTCCGGCTCGATGATGTCCATCTCCATCTGCGTCTTCACGAATCCGGGAGAATCCGTGGGGACGATGAACAGAGCGGGCTTGAGCTTGCCGGTCTTGGAGTCCTCGGTGCGCGCGACGATGAGGACCGCGTCAGCCTGATCGACACCCGAGATGTAGATCTTGTTGCCGCTCAGGATCCAGTCGTCGCCATCCCTGCGTGCCGTCGTGGTGATCTGATGAGAGTTGGAACCAGCGTCGGCCTCGGTGATTCCGAACGCCATGATCTTGGAGCCGTCGGCGAGGCTGGGTAGCCACTGCTGCTTCTGCTCCGCCGTGCCGTACTTGCCGATGATGGTGCCGCAGATGGCCGGGGATACGACAACCAGGAGCAGACCGGCACCCTGTGCCGCCAATTCCTCCTGCACCAGCGCGAGTTCGTAGATACCGGCACCGCCGCCGCCGTATTCCTCCGGCAGGTTGACGCCCAGGAATCCGAGTTTGCCCGCCTCGTTCCACAATTCGGTGAGCGGCTCACCCTTGCGCGCCTTGGGCAGCACGTAGTCGACGTAGTTGAAGCGCTCACCCAGTTTGGAAACGGATGCCCGCAGTTCCTTCTGCTCTTCGGTTTCGATGAAACTCATCATGCTTCCTCTTCTGTAGCGGGTTCTTCCACACGTGCGAGTACCGATCCGACTTCGACCTGCTGGCCGACGGCGACCGGAAGTTCTACCAGGACACCGGCAGTCGGCGCGGTGACGGTGTGTTCCATCTTCATGGCCTCTAGCCACAGAATCGGCTGGCCGGCAGTGACGGTG
The DNA here is from genome assembly GCF_003797745.1 of Rhodococcus sp. WS1. Taxonomy (NCBI): domain Bacteria; kingdom Bacillati; phylum Actinomycetota; class Actinomycetes; order Mycobacteriales; family Nocardiaceae; genus Rhodococcus; species Rhodococcus sp. WS1. The sequence continues at coordinate 1,492,105 of NZ_RKLZ01000001.1, forward strand.
TCACCGAGTGCGGCGCCGAGGCGGATAACCGATCCCGGCATCGGAGCGAGCAACGAACCGGCGGCGACTTCCGCCGACGGATCCACGAAGCGCGGTGCTGCCGTCAACGCGACTGGGCCCAGCGAGGAGTCGACAAAAATCTCACTCCCGTATGCCGCCACGTCGAACGAGCGCTGTACTCCGCTCTGCTCGAGCACTACTCGGGCAGCAGTTGCCGATACCACGCTCACGTCGTCGAAGCCTTCTGCGTTCAACACGCCGCTTCGACTCAGGGAGTAGCGGACGTCGTAGTCGCCCGACGCAGTGGAGTAGCTCTTGCTCTGCGGCTGCGACGGCAGGTTGCGCCACCCGCTGGGCAAGCGGCCGATGACGCGCGCCGACGCCCGGTTGTGCGCGGCATCGGCAAGTGCCGCCGCTAGCGCCGAAAGCCTTTCGGCGTCGGTGTCGGCCAGAGGCGTTGACAACTTCTCGAGGTCATGGGTCTCGAAGAACGCCGTATCGGTGTCCCCGGCAATGAAGGCGGGGTGAGCCAGGACATTGACGAGCAGATCGCGGTTGGTGCGCAGGCCGTGAATCCTGGTGCGCGCCAGCGTCGACGCGAGCAGCCGGGCAGCTGCTGTCCGCGTCGGCGCGTACGAGATGATCTTGGCCAACATCGGGTCGTAGTGGACGCCGACAACACTGCCGTCGACGACGCCGGAGTCGAGGCGAACGCCCTGCTCACGCAGAACACTGAATTCTTGCGGGTCACCGGGCAACTCGATGTGGTGAACGGTTCCACTCTGAGGCTGCCAGTTCTTGGCGGGGTCCTCGGCGTACAGTCGCACCTCGATCGAATGCCCCCGGATCTCCGGTTGGTCGTCCGGAAGTGCTTCACCTGAAGCGACCTGCAATTGCAGTTCCACCAGATCGAGTCCGGTGGTGCACTCGGTGACGGGATGCTCCACCTGCAGGCGAGTGTTCATCTCCAGAAAAAAGAAGTCACCCTTTTCGTCTGCCAGGAATTCAACGGTTCCTGCTCCTTCGTAGCCGATGGCGTTGGCTGCGAGCCGCGAGGCGTCGAACAGCTTCTCGCGCATGGCGGGGATGCGCTGCACGAGCGGCGACGGCGCCTCTTCGACCACCTTCTGATGCCGCCGCTGGATCGAGCACTCGCGCTCCCCCACCGCCCACACCCCACCGTGGCGATCGGCCATGACCTGGACCTCGATGTGCCGACCGGTCTCGAGGTAGCGCTCGCAGAAGACAGTCGGGTCGCCGAAGGCGGACTGCGCCTCACGCCGCGCCGCTTCCAGTTCGCCTTCCAGCGCCGACAATTCACGAACGACACGCATTCCGCGTCCGCCGCCGCCCGCCGACGCCTTGATCAGCACTGGCAAATGAGCGTCGGTCACCGCAGCGGGATCGAGTTCGGACAGCACCGGAACTCCGGCCGCGTCCATGATCTTCTTGGACTCGACCTTCGATCCCATGAGCTCGATGGATTCGACGGGCGGACCGATCCACGTCAGCCCCGCGTCGATGACGCTGCGCGCGAACTCCGCGTTCTCGGAGAGGAATCCGTAGCCGGGGTGAATCGCGTCGGCGCCTGAAGCCTTGGCGGCGGCGATGATGAGCTCACCCCGCAGGTATGTCTCGGCAGGCGTGTTACCCGGCAGGCGAACCGAAGCATCGGCTTCGGCGACGTGAGGGCTGTCGGCATCCGCGTCGGAAAAAACCGCAACCGTGCCGATTCCGTTCTTGCGGCAGGTTGCAAAGACACGGCGGGCGATTTCGCCACGATTGGCGACCAGTACTGAAGTGATTGTCACGGCGTGCCTCACATACGGAAGACGCCGAAGTTCTCGGTGCCTTCGATCGGGGCGGTGGCAATGGCCGACAGGCACATTCCCACCACGGTGCGGGTGTCTCGGGGATCGATGACGCCGTCGTCGTACAGACGCCCGGACAGGAACATCGGAAGTGACTCGGCCTCGATCTGGTTCTCGATCATCGCGCGCATGCCGGCATCAGCCTGCTCGTCGAAAACCTGGCCGCGGGCCTCGGCAGCAGCGCGTCCCACGATGGAGATGACGCCGGCGAGCTGCGCACCGCCCATGACGGCGGACTTGGAACTGGGCCAGGCAAAGAGGAATCTCGGATCGAATGCCCGTCCGCACATGCCGTAGTGACCGGCGCCGTACGACGCTCCGAGCAGGATCGAGATGTGCGGAACCTTGGAGTTGGCAACCGCATTGATCATCATCGATCCGTGCTTGATCATGCCGCCCTCCTCGTACTCCTTACCCACCATGTAGCCGGTGGTGTTGTGCAGGAACAGCAACGGCGTGTTGGAGCGGTTGGCAAGCTGGATGAACTGCGTTGCCTTCTGGGACTCTTCGCTGAAGAGAACTCCACGTGCGTTGGCCAGGATGCCGATCGGGTAACCGTTGAGTTCGGCCCAGCCGGTCACGAGGGAGGAACCGTAGAGCGGCTTGAACTCGTCGAAGTCGGAACCGTCGACGATACGGGCGATGACCTCACGCGGATCGAACGGAATCTTCAGGTCGGCCGGAACGATGCCGAGCAACTCTTCCGGATCCTCGAGCGGTTCGATGATCTCCGCGCGAGGCGCCGGCCCCTTCTTGGTCCAGTTGAGTCGCTTGACGATCGAGCGACCGATGCGGATCGCGTCCTGCTCGTCGGCTGCGAAGTAGTCAGCCAACCCGGACTTGCGAGCGTGCATTTCGGCGCCGCCGAGTGCCTCGTCATCTGATTCCTCACCGGTGGCCATCTTGACCAGCGGCGGACCTGCGAGGAACACCTTGGAGCGTTCCTTGATCATCACGACGTGGTCGGACATGCCCGGGATGTACGCGCCGCCGGCAGTCGAGTTACCGAAGACCAGTGCAATGGTGGGGATACCGGCTGCGGAAAGCTGTGTGAGGTCACGGAACATACGCCCGCCCGGGATGAACACCTCCTTCTGCGTCGGCAGGTCTGCACCGCCGGACTCGACCAGCGAGATGACGGGAAGGCGGTTCTGCATGGCGATGTCGTTGGCGCGGAATCCCTTACGCAGCGTCCAAGGATTGCTGGTGCCGCCGCGCACAGTGGGATCGTTGGCGACGATCAGGCATTCGACACCTTCGACAACGCCGATACCGACCACGGTGCTGGCGCCGACCGGGAAGTCACTCCCCCACGCAGCGAGGGGACACAGCTCGAGAAACGGTGAATCCTGATCGAGCAGGAGTTCGATCCGCTCGCGCGCCAGAAGCTTTCCCCGTTTGTGGTGCCGCTCGGTGTACTTCTCGCCGCCACCGGCAAGCGCTTTGGCGTGCTCGACCTCGATCTCGGCGAGCTTGGTGTTCATGGTCGATGTTGCGGTCTGATACACCTCGGAATTGGTGTCCAGCGTTGACCGGATGACACTCATGACTGATACCCCAATCGCTTGGCCGCGAGACCGGTGAGGATTTCGGTGGTTCCGCCACCGATTCCCAGAATTCGCATGTCCCGGTACTGCCTCTCCACTTCACTTTCCTGCATGTATCCGAGGCCGCCGAACAGCTGAACGGCTTGGTTCGCAACCCATTCGCCCGTCTCGACTGCCGTGTTCTTCGCGAAGCACACCTCGGCGATCAGGTCGCCGTCACCGGCCATGTACCGCTCGATCACCGAGTGGGTGTACACCTTGGCGACGTCGATCTTGCGGGCCATCTCGGTGACGGTGTTCTGCACGGCCTGCCGACTGATGAGAGGTCGACCGAAAGTTTCGCGGGCGCGGCACCATTCGAGGGTCAGCTCCAGGCAACGTTCTGCACTGGCATACGCCTGCGCGGCGAGCGCGACACGTTCGGAAACAAATGCCTGGGCGATCTGCGCGAAGCCGCTGTTCTCTGCGCCGACCAGATTCCCCACAGGAACCCGGGCATCGACAAAGGACAGTTCCGCGGTATCGGATGCACGCCAGCCCATCTTCTCGAGTTTGCGTGAGACGGTGAATCCCGGTGTGCCCTTCTCGATCACGAGCAGTGAGACACCACCCGCGCCGGGGCCACCGGTGCGCACTGCGGTAACGACGAAGTCGGCTCGAACGCCGGAGGTGATGAACGTCTTGGCGCCGTTCACGACGTAATGATCGCCGTCGCGCTTGGCTGTGGTTGTCAGGTGCCCGACGTCGCTGCCTCCGCCGGGCTCGGTGATGGCGAGCGAGCCGATCTTGTCGCCGCGCAGGGTCGGCTTGACCCACTTCTCGATCTGCGCCTCGTCGCCGGCCGCAATCAGGTGCGGCACCGCGATGCCGCAGGTGAAGAGCGATGCGAACAGCCCGCCCGACGCACCTGCCTGATGCATCTCCTCACAGATCACGATGGAGTCGACGGCGTCGCCGCCCTCACCGCCCACCGATTCGGGAGCACTGGCGCCGAGCAGCCCGAGAGCGCCTGCCTTGCGGTGTAATTCGCGCGGAATCTCGCCGTCGCGCTCCCACTGCGTCAGATGCGGCAGAATCTCCTGGTTCACGAATCCGCGTACGGTCTCGCGAAGCGCAAGCCTTTCCGGTGTGGTCCACACGGTCACCGTGAATCCTCTTTCTCGTCAGTTACGGGGAGTAGCGAAATCGGGATGTCGATGTGGCGCGAACGCAGCCATTCACCAATCCCCTTGGCCTGCGGATCGAACCGGGCCTGCGAGGCAACACCCTGACCGAGGATTCCCTCGATCACGAAGTTGACGGCACGAAGGTGCGGAAGCTGGTAGCGAGTGACGTTCAGGTCTGCTGCTTCCGGTAGCAGTTCCTTGAGCATTTCGACGGTCAGTGTGTGCGCCAACCACTTCCACTGATCGTCCGTGCGAACCCAGACGCCGACGTTGGCATTTCCACCCTTGTCGCCACTACGGGCACCGGCGATCGTGCCGAGTGGTACCGACAGCGAAGACTGTGGCGGCAACGGCTCCGGACGCTCCGGTTCATCGACGGCTTCGAGGTCCTGCGTCAGCGTCGACGGAGCGATGTCCACGCGAGTGCCGTCGGGCAGTACGGCCACGTGAGGCACCGATCCGGCGTCGACGTAGCCGGGGGTGAACACTCCGTACGGCTGGCCGTTGCTCGGCGGAGCGGTCAGCGAGAAGCCTGGGTAACTGGCGAGTGCCATTTCCACCGCAACCGCAGAGAAGGGACGACCGATCACCTTGGGATCGGAATCGCGAACCACGCAGCGCAGCAACGCACTCGCGGTTTCCTCGGTGTCGGAATCCGGGTGATCCGTGCGAGCGAGAGTCCAGACCAGTTCGGCGGGCTTCTTCGTCAGCCAGGATTCGAGTTGAGTCTTCGCCAGATCGGCCTTGGCCTCGATGTCGAGACCCGTGAGGATGAACGTGGCCTCGTTGCGGAACCCGGCCAGCGTGTTGAGTGAGACCTTGTACTGCGGCGGCGGAGCCTCGCCCGTGACTCCGCTGATCAGCACCCGATCCGGGCCTTCCTGGGTGAGCACCGCGTTGTCGATGCGGGTGGTCACGTCCGGGCCTGCGTAGCGTCCACCCGTGATCTCGTACAGCAGCTGCGCCGTCACGGTGCCGACGCTCACCTCGCCGTCCGTACCGGCATGCTTGGTGATGACCGAAGATCCGTCCGCGTTGATCTCGGCGATCGGGAAGCCAGGACGGCCCAGATTCGGAATCTCGGTGAAGAACGCGTAGTTGCCGCCGGTGGCCTGGGTTCCGCACTCGATGACGTGGCCCGCCGCGACAGCACCGGCCAGCTGATCGAAATCATCTCGCTTCCAACCGAAATGGTGAGCGGCGGGACCGACGATCACCGAAGCGTCGGTGACACGTCCGGTGACCACGACATCGGCGTCGGCTGACAATGCTTCGACGATGCCCCAGGCGCCGAGGTATGCGTTGGCCGTCAGCGGGGAGCCGAGTCCGAGTTCGTCTGCCCGAGAGACCAGATCGTCGCCCTCGACGTGGGCGATCTTCGCGTTCAACCCCAGCCTGGTGTTGACCTCGCGCAGCGCGTCGGCCAGTCCGGCCGGGTTGAGACCGCCGGCATTCGCGACGATCTTCACGCCCTTGTCGAGTGCAAGTCCGAGGGTGTCTTCCACCTGCCGCAGGAACGTCTTCGCGTAGCCGAGCGACGGGTCCTTCATCCTGTCCCGTCCGAGGATCAACATCGTCAACTCGGCAAGGTAGTCGCCGGTCAGGTAGTCGAGGTCGCCGCCCTCGAGCATCTCGCGCATCGCCGAGATGCGGTCGCCGTAGAACCCGGAGCAGTTACCGATCCGTACCGAACTCATTTGCCCACCTTCGCTTCTCGTGCGGCTCGTCCCTCGCCGCTGGGTCCGGCAAATGCCTGCGCGAACCCGAGCCACTCGTCCGCGTCGGCACCAACGGCAACCAGATCGAGATCGGCGCGATTGGCACGCTGAGTGACCAGCAAACAGAAGTCCAATGCGGGCCCGGTCACCTTCTGCGGTGCATCTTCCGGCCCCCAGGTCCAGAGCGAACCGTCCGGCGCCGTCAACTCAACCCGGAAATCGTCGGCGGGCGGCGTCTTCTCGTTGACCGAGTACGCAAAGTTCCGCGTACGGACACCCAGATGAGCGATGTTCTTGATGCGCGCCGTCGGGGCTCGCTCGACGCCGAGTGCGTCGGCAACGTCCTGCCCGTGCGCCCACGTCTCCATCAATCGCGCAGTTGCCATGGACACTCCGCCCATGGGCGGGCCGTACCAAGGAAACTTGGTACCGGACGGGGCGGCGGTGAGAGCCTCGACGAGAGCGGTGCGCCCCGCTCTCCAATCGGCGAGCAACTCCGCCGGCGGGCGGGCCGCCTGCTCGGCAGCACCGTCGTCGACAAATCCCGCCGGATTCACGAACGCCGCCTTCAACTGCTCCGCAAACCCGTCCGGGTCGGTGATCGCCAGGATCGCAGCACTGTCCGTCCAGTGCAGGTGCCCGATCTGATGCGCGACGCTCCACCCTTCCGCGGGCGTCATTGTCGCCCACTTCTCCTCGGGCAGATCCGCAACCAGGGCGTCGAGGCTCTCGCCTTCGGCCCGCAAGTCATCGATGAACGTCTGAAGTTCGGCCATGCGACCAGCATCACACCCGGGTCCATAAAAATCAAGCACGAATGATTGTTATTGAGAAATCTTGTGGTGAGAGACTGAGCTCAACTGCCATCGACTACCAGGAGCACCCATGAGCGACGCCGTACTGATCTCGCGAACCGGCGATGTGGTCACGTGGACCCTCAATCGCCCGGACACCCGCAACGCGATCTCCGAGATCGACATGATCGAGGCCCTCGAAGACGCGGTCACCGCAGTCAACCGAGATCAGAGTGTGCGCGCGGTCATCCTCACGGGGGCCGGGTCGGCTTTCTCCTCCGGCGGCAACGTCAAACACATGCGAGACAAGGAAGGCATGTTCGGTGGTGCTCCCGGCGAGATCCGCCAGGGCTACCGGCACGGCATCCAGCGCATTCCGCTCGCGCTGTACACGTGTGAGGTGCCGACCATCGCCGCGGTCAACGGCCCGGCCATCGGAGCGGGCTGCGACCTCTCACTCATGTGTGACCTCCGCATCGCCTCGACCGCCGCAGTCTTCGCCGAGAGCTTCGTCAAGGTGGGACTCATCCCCGGCGACGGCGGAGCCTGGCTGCTCCCCCGCGCGATCGGCAACGCCCGCGCCGCCGAGATGGCGTTCACCGGCGAACCGATCGATGCTGCGAAGGCACTCGACTGGGGTCTGGTCTCGCAGATCACCGAACCCGAGGAATTGCTTTCCGCAGCGCACGCTTTGGCAGCGCGAGTAGCCGCCAATCCCCCGCAGGTACTCCGCATGACCAAGAAACTCCTCCGCGAAGGCCAGCACCAGAGCCTCGAGAGCCTGCTCGAACTCTCGGCCGCCATGCAGTCGATCGCCCACCACACCCGAGATCACCACGAAGCCGTCGCCGCGATGCTCGAGCGTCGAAGTCCTGAGTTCACCGGAGAATGAAGGCCGGCAGTCAGCTACTGCCGGTCGGCGCAGTCCTCACCTCGATACTGTCGCTCCAGTTCGGAGCGGCATTCGCGACGACCCTGTTCTCGCAGATCGGGCCGGCCGGTGCCACGACGCTTCGGCTGACGATCGCCGCGATCATCCTCGGAGTCATCGTCCGCCCGCGATGGAGCAGGTGGTCGAACCGACAGCGCAAAGGCATCTTCGCGCTGGGCATCGCCCTCGCCGTGATGAACGGCGCCTTCTACCTCGCCCTCGACACGGTGCCCATCGGCACGGCCGTCACCATCGAGTTCCTCGGACCGTTGACGCTGGCCGCAGTTCTGTCGCGTCGGTGGGCCGACGGAGCGTGGGTGCTGCTCGCCTTCGGCGGAGTGTTGCTGCTCGGGTTGGGGGATCACGGCGAATCCGGATTGGACCCGATCGGGGTGATGTTCGCGTTGATCGCCGCGACTGCGTGGGCCAGCTACATCGTGGCCGGTTCCCACCTGGCCGCGACGCTCCCGAGTGCCGACGGGTTGGCAGGCGCAAGCATCGTCGCAGCCGTATTGACGCTCCCCTTCGGCGTTATCTCGGGCGGGAGTGAACTGCTGGATCCGAAGATGCTCGCCGCAGGCGCAGCCGTCGCCATCCTCTCGTCCGTCATCCCGTACAGCTTGGAAATGTGGGCGCTGCGCTCCTTGGCCAAGAAGGTCTTCGCGGTCCTCATCGCCCTCGAACCGGCAGCGGCCGCACTGGCCGGAGTCCTCGTGATCGGGCAAACGCTCGACGCTTTCACACTCGTCGCCATCGGACTGGTGGTGACCGCGGGTGTCGGGACGGTAGTCATGAATCGAAAGTCCACACCGAAATAGTCCAGGTACCGTCAGAGCACGTCATTCCAACGCACAGGAGAACCATGACCAACCCGATCATCGCCACCGTTCTCGGTAACACCCCGCAGATCGACGAAAGTGCGTTCATCGCACCCAACGCCACCGTTGTCGGCGCTGTGACCATCGCTGCGGGAGCCAGCATCTGGTACGGCGCGGTTATCCGCGGCGACGCCGAATCGATCTCCATCGGCGCTGACACCAACATTCAGGACAACTGCACCGTGCACGCCGACCCGACGTTCCCCGCAGTGCTGGGCGAGCGAATCTCGGTCGGCCACAACGCAGTGCTGCACGGGTGCACCGTCGAAGACGACGTTCTCGTCGGCATGGGTGCCGTGGTGCTCAACGGCGCACACATCGGTTCGGGATCACTGATTGCAGCCGGTGCGGTCGTGTCTCAGGGGATGCAAATCCCGCCTGGATCACTGGTCGCCGGCGTGCCCGCCAAGGTCAAACGTGAACTCTCCGAAGGCGAAAAGGCCGGTATCACCGCCAACGGCGCCGGCTACATCATGCTCGCGAAGGCTCACCAGGACATCGAACAGGCCTGATCGAGACGATGCTCGCGGACGGTAGCCGCAAGAGCACCGACTAGCCTCGGGGCCGCAACGTACTGTTCGGCAACTCGGGTGCCGGGAGCGCCGGGCCGTCGTATCCCGGCACGACGCCGAAACGCTGGTCCGGGACGCTGCCGTCGAATCCGGAGGCCAGCTCGGCCTGCCACTTGCGTCGATACTCGACGATCTCTTCGTGGGTACGACCCATGAAGTTCCACCACATGATGACCTGCTCGCCCAACGGTTTCCCGCCGAGAAGTAGCAGTCGAGCCGGTTCGGATCCCGGATTGCGCAAAGTCAGTTTTCCGAAACCTGGTGCTTGATAACCCAACTCGGCCCAGCCGACGGTGGTACCACGCAGAACAACCGATCCTTGATCGACGATCACGCCGTGCTCATGTGAACGATCGACATCGAGGGCGATCTCGGCCCCAGGATCGAGAATCACCTCGGCACCGAGCAATTCGGTGAAGGTAGACACCGGAGACGTGTCACCGGCGAGCGAGCCGAGGAACACACTGAGCGTGGCACCATCGGTGGTCACCGGCTCCGGTCGATAGTGAACGAACGCGGGTGCGGTATCGCGTGCCGCATCCGGCAGCGCCACCCACAACTGCATCCCGTGCAGAACCTTCGTATTCGGCGTCGACACTTCGGAGTGCGCGATCCCACTCCCGGCCGTCATCAAATTCAGTTCACCCGGCCGCACCATCGCATGGGAACCGATGCTGTCACGGTGCTCGATCTCTCCGGTGAACAGCCAACTCACCGTTTGCAATCCGGTATGCGGATGCGGCGGCACATGCATGCCCGGTCCTGAGCCGACGTCATCCGGACCGTAATGATCGGCAAAACACCATGCCCCGATCAGCGAACGCTCGCGTTGCGGAAGGGTGCGACGCACTCGCATCGCCCGCGGGCCACCGAGCGGTACGTCGCGCGGGGTGAGAATCTGAATCTCGCTCTCCGCCGGATGGCCTTCGCATTCCTGCTCGACGGGCTGCGCTTCGAGGTTGCTCATATCGTCCATCCTGCCTCTAGTCATGACTGCGCGAGACGCAGACGCGTGCACAATTCGGCCAACAGTCGAAGTTCATCCGCGTCCAGGGCCGGTCCGACGTGGCGACGAATGCTCGCCGCATGACGGCGACCCACTGATTTCTGCAGCGCTGCACCCGCTTCGGTGAGTTGCACGATCGTCCCGCGGCGATCCTGTGGATCAACACTTCTCGATACCAGACCTTCACCCTCCAACCGTTCTACCAGGCGGCTGAGTGACGGCTGGCTCAACAGGATCTCGCGATTCAGGTCATGCAGGCGAAGTGAACTACTCGGTGTGAGGCTCAATGTGAACAGCACGTCGTACTCGCGCATCGACACCTGATCCCAGACGTCGTCGGCAGAGAGCCGCCGCAGCACCGACACCTGGGCGCGAAACAAGGCTTCCCAGGCGTCGGTGGCGAGTTCGGTGGTACTGACCGGAACCTCAGGCGGTTGCTCGTCAGGCAGTGACACTGCTTGCCTCACGAGCCGCCTTCATCGACGCGTGAGTGGGCGGGTTGTCCGGCACATGTGCTGGCCGCCTGGCCGCGAACTCACGGCGCAGAACCGGAACAACTTCCTCACCGAGCAGATCGAGCTGCTCGAGCACCGTCTTGAGCGGCAACCCGGCGTGATCCATCAGGAACAGCTGGCGCTGGTAGTCACCGAAGAAATCGGCAAACGCCAACGTCTTCTCGATGACCTGCTCAGGGGAACCGACGGTCAGCGGCGTCTGCTCGGTGAACTCTTCGAGTGAGGGCCCGTGGCCGTACACCGGAGCATTGTCGAAATACGGACGGAATTCCTTGACCGCGTCCTGACTGTTCTTGCGCATGAAGACCTGACCACCGAGACCGACAATCGCCTGATCCGCGGAGCCGTGGCCGTAATGCTCGTAACGCTGGCGGTAGAGATTGATCAGCTCGATGTAGTGCTCTTTCGGCCAGAAGATGTTGTTCGCGAAGAATCCATCGCCGTGATAGGCCGCGATCTCCGCGATCTCGGGGCTGCGGATCGAACCGTGCCACACGAACGGCGCGACGCCGTCCAGCGGGCGCGGGGTGGACGTGAATCCCTGCAGCGGTGTGCGGTACTCCCCTTGCCAGTTCACGACCTCCTCGTCCCAGAGCCGGCGAAGAAGTTGATAGTTCTCGAGTGCCAACGGGATACCGGCGCGAATGTCCTTGCCGAACCACGGGTACACCGGCGCGGTGTTTCCGCGTCCCATCATCAGATCGACACGCCCCTCAGCGAGGTGTTGAAGCATCGCGTAGTCCTCGGCGATCTTCACCGGGTCGTTGGTGGTGATCAGCGTCGTGGAAGTGGAGAGCGTGATCTTCTCGGTCTGGGCCGCGATGTATCCGAGCATCGTGGTCGGAGATGACGGCACGAACGGCTTGTTGTGGTGCTCGCCGGTCGCGAAGACGTCGAGACCGACTTCCTCGGCGTGCTTGGCGATGGTCGTCATGGCCTTGATGCGCTCGTGCTCTGTCGGGGTCTTACCCGTCGTGGGATCAGTGGTGACGTCACCGACCGTGAAGATTCCGAACTGCATGGTTGCTCCTCCGCGAACTAGATCCATGCGTTTGCATGTAACTGATCAAACATTCAACCATCCAGCTGTATTCCACGGCAAAAAGATGAGGGCGGCACACAAGATGTGTGCCGCCCTCATCTGGACAAACGATCTACCGAAAAGCGGTCAGTGCATAACGATCGGCGTTGCCGTCTCGCCCTCGGCCACCGGCCTGGTGGTCTTGCTCCGCGGCAGGAAGAACGCCGGGATGAGGGTCAGGACGATCAGCACAGTGGCAACGAGGAAGGTGTTGCCGAAAGCGTCCGACGCCGCACTGAGAATCGAATTCGCAGCAGACTCCTGCGGACTTCCCGGCTCGGTCGGAATGTGCGACGCCGCACCGACCATCGTCGTATCGAGGCCACGATCGAGAAGCTGGTTGGTCAAGACCACCGACATCACGGCGGTACCGATCGAACCTGCAGTCTGCTGAACGATGTTCATCAGAGTGGAACCGCGAGCGATCTGCTCGTTGGAGAGCGTCACGATAGCTGCGGTCATCAGCGGCATCATGGTGCAACCCATACCGAGGCCCATGACGAACAAGGCGCCCATCAGCAGCCACGTCGGGGAATCCGAGGCAACCTGTGTGAACACACCCAAACCGATGAGAATCAGCGGCAAACCGGTCAGGACGATCTTGCCCGGGCCGATCTTGTCGACCAGTCGACCAGCGATCGGCATGGTGACCATAGCGCCCAGCCCCTGTGGAGCCATCAACAATCCGGCCGCGAGCGTGGTGTGCCCGCCGACCTGAATGAAGTAGCTCGGGAACAGCAACCCGGCGCCCATGAACGCGACGATGAACAGCGACGTCGTGATGACGGCGGTGGTCAACTGACGGTTCTTGAACAGGTGCAGGTCGATCAGCGGGTGATCCTTGTTGAGCGCGTGAAACACGAAGGCGATGATCAGTGCCAGACCGATACCGGCCGACACCAGAACTCGAGCCGACGCAACGGTTCCCACCTCAGGGATGGACGACACACCGAACAGGAACAGCGCCAGACCGGGCGACAGCAGGATCATGCCGAGGAAGTCGAAGGACTCCGAAGGCTTCGCCTTGTCGGACGGCAGAATGATGAACGCAGCAGCCAGAGCGATGATGCCGATCGGCAAGTTGATCAGGAAGATCCAGTGCCAGCTCGCGGCCTCGATCAGCCAACCACCGAGAATCGGGCCGCCGATGGGACCGAGCAGCATCGGGATACCGAGAACTGCCATGACACGACCGACACGGTCCGGACCGGCGGCCCGGGTCATGATCGTCATACCGAGCGGCATCAACATGCCGCCGCCGAGACCCTGGAGCACGCGGAAGCCGATGAGCGAGGTGATGTCCCACGCCATCGCACAAGCGACCGAACCGAGCACGAACAGCACCAGGGCCGTCATGTACAGGCGCTTGGTGCCGAAACGGTCGGCAGCCCAACCGGTAACCGGAATGACCGTCGCCAAGGCGAGCGTGTAGGCCGTCATCGTCCACGCGACGGTGGCGTACGAAGTTTCGAAGTCCTCGGCAAAAGTGGTGAGCGCGACGCTCACCACGGTTACGTCGAGAATCGACATGATGGCGCCGAGCACCACCACGGAAGCGATCTTGAGGACCGCCCCGTCAAGTTTGTCGGACGCCGGTGCCGGCGCGTTCGGCGATGTCATCGCGAAGTCTCCTGGTTAAGTGCTCGCAGATAGTCACCCGCGAGAATGGGCTTGAGAGCCTCGAACAAACGAATCCGCTCTGGCTCAGGAACACGCGACGCGAATTCGCGAAGCTGGCCGCGCTTGCACTCGATGTGGTTGGTCGTCACCTTACGACCGGCCTCCGACAAGGAAACCCGCTTGACGCGTCGGTCCCGCTCGTCTTCACGGCGATCGACCAGACCCATGTTCACGAGCTGATCGATGTTCCGCCCCGTAGCTGCCACCGAGAGCCGAAGCTCGTCGGCAACCTCGTTGATCGGGATCGCCGCATCACGTTGTGCAAGTACGAACAGCACACGCACCTGAGAGAACGAGAGATCCAGTTCGATCAACGCATCGATCGACTCCGAATCACCGGCGCTCATCAGGCGAGTGAACAACTCGTCGAGTGCTCCATACAGGTCATCAGAATCGGAAGCGATCACCTGGCAAATGGTAGTGCGGTTGCAACTATTGCCCAAATGAAAACATGTTGCAACTTATTATTTGGTGAGCACCATCACGTTGCGAAGAATCATTCCTGCAGCAAGATGGCCTTTCCGAGAACTTTGCCGCTTTCGAGATCAGCCAGGGCAACTGCTGCGTCGGCAAGCGGATACCGTGCCTTGACCAGCGGACGCAAGCCGTTCCGAACGTGTTCTACCAGCGATGCATGCACCTCGGCTACCGCTTCGGGATTGGTGCGCGTGAACTCGCCCCACGCCGCGCCGACAATGCTGATGTTGCGGAACAGCACCCGGTTCACCTTGACCTGAGGAATGCCGCCGCCGGCAAAACCGATAACCACAAGACGCCCCTCCGGCGCCAGAACCCGGACCGCGTCGTCGAACGCATCCCCGCCTACCGGATCTACCACGATCTGAGCGCCGACGCCGTCGGTCAGTTCCCGAATCCGCTCTCCCCATCCCGGAGCCAGCGCGACAACCTCGTCGGCACCGAGCTCACGCAAGAAGTCCTCGACGCCTTCGCGTCGTACCACGGCGATCACCCGGGCACCGTGCGCCTTCGCCAGCTGGATGGTTGCCGTTCCGACTCCGCCCGCAGCGCCGAGCACGACGACCGTCTCCCCCGCGACGATCTTCGCGCGACGAGCCAGCGCGAACTCCATCGTCTGATAGTTGATGATCAGAGAGGCCGCCTCGTCGAAGGCGAGTCCGTCCGGAATTCGGAGTACCTGCGCCGGGTTGACGGCAATCCGCTCTGCATAGCCGCCCAGATACGCGGCCGCGAGAACACGATCGCCCGGAGCGAAACCCGACCCTTCCGGCGCGGAGACCACGACGCCCGAGATCTCCGCGCCGGGAATGAACGGCGGTTCCGGGCGGATCTGATACTTGCCGTAGGTGATGAGTAGGTCCGGAAAGCAGACACCACTGGCCTTCACATCGATGAGAACAAGACCTTCGGCTGCGGGCTCGGGAACCTCCTGCGCGACAATTCCTTCGGGACCGGACAGTTCCGTAACCACCATGGCGCGCACAGAAAGCTCCTCTTCGGGACATCTGAAGTCTGGACCGGTAACCCGGTTTTCTCGACTTTAACCCGGTACTCACGTCAGATCATCGTTCGCTCCCGATGTGCAGACGTTCGAGTCCGTCGAGAATCAGATCAAGACCGAAAGCGAATTCGGCGGCGTAGCTGTATCCCGGAGCTAGGACGTGCTCGGTGGTCAGCTCGGCCAGGTGCGGATACTGACCGCTCTCGAACGAGCCCATGATCGCCTTCGCCAATTCCGTCGTTTCCTGCGCTGTTTCGAACGGCAAGCTCACCTCTTGCAGCACGAAGCCGTAGATGTACGCATCCATGATCGAAAAGGCATGCGCAGCAAGGGCGACCGGAAAGTCGGCAGCGCGTAGTGTTCCGATGACGGCGTCGTGGTGGCGCAGGGTCGCGGGACCAGGCGTCGTTCGGGACTCCATCAACGGAGTTGCCCACGGGTGCCTCCCCAGCACCTCCCGAGTCGATACCGCTCGCGCGTGAACTTCCGTTCGCCACGGCAGTCCCGGCGTCGGAAGATCGATCTCCGCAAAGACCGCGTCGACCATTCCGTCGAGCAGATCCCCCTTGTCCGAAACATGGTTGTACAGAGACATCGCCTCGACGCCAAGTTCGGTCCCCAGCTTCCGCATGGTCATCGAATCGATTCCGACGGAATCTGCAAGCGCCACGGCAGCGCGTACAACGTGATCTCGGGTCAATCTTGTGCGCTTCTCCACATTGACAGAACTTACACCGTAAGTGCAATACTTACGGTGTAAGCATTCGACGAACGGAGACTCGCATGCCGCAGGAACTGATGACCGCCGTCGTACAGGATCGCTACGGCGAAGCCGACGTTCTCTACCTCGACCACATTCCGCGCCCCACTGTCGCCGACAACGAAGTGCTGATTCGCGTCGAGGCCGCGTCCGTCGACCGCGGGGCATGGCATCTCATGGCCGGACTGCCATATCCGTTGCGCCTCGCGGGATTTGGACTGCGCAGACCTGAGAACCGGGTCCGCGGACTGGACGTTTCCGGCCGAGTCGAGGCCGTCGGCAGTTCGGTGACCCGCGTGGCAGTCGGCCAGGAGGTATACGGGATCGCGGTCGGTTCGTTCGCGGAGTACGCGTGCGCACTCGAGACGAAGATTGCTGCAAAACCTGCCCGGTTGTCGTTCGCACAAGCAGCAGCGGTGCCGGTCTCCGGCCTCACAGCGCTGCAAGCCGTGCGCGACCACGGCCGCGTGCAGGCCGGGCAATCCGTCCTCGTTCTCGGTGCATCCGGTGGCGTCGGGATCTACGCGGTGCAGGTGGCAAAAGCCATGGGCGCGCTCGTCACCGGCGTATGCAGCACCTCGAAAACCGATACCGTCCGCTCCCTCGGTGCCGACGAGGTTCTCGACTACCGCTTCGACGACGCCACCGACGGATCGCATCGGTACGACGTCATCATCGACACCGGCGGCAACCGCCGACTTCGAGATCTTCGACGGGCGCTCACACGCACCGGAAGGCTCGTGATCGTGGGCGGCGAGAACGGCGGACGGTGGCTCGGCGGAATCGATCGCCAAATCCGCGCACTGTGCTTGTCTCCGTTCGTATCTCAGAAGCTCGGGTCTTTGATGGCTTCGGAGAACGCCGAGGATCTGGAGGTGCTGACGGCAATGATCGACGCAGGTGTCGTCACCCCGGTGATCGACTCCGTTCATCCCCTTGCCGACACCGCCGTCGCCGTGGCACGAATGGTCGACGGTTCCGGCTGCGGAAAGCAGATAATCGCCACTCGCTGAAAAGCCTGACAGAATCGGCTCACTCCAGCGAACAGGAATCTCACGTGAACCCAGATCTCACGCTCGCGCCGCAGCCAGACAGAGGACCGATCTTCGTCAAGTCCCGCCCGGTCCGTACCGGCGACATCGACGTCGCCAAGCAGGTCAGGCTCGACGCCGTCGCCCGTTATCTGCAGGACATCGGCAACGACAACATCGAAGCCGCCGGCGCCATCGACACTCATCCGCTCTGGATAGTGCGTCGTACGGTCGTCGATGTCGTACGCCCGGCGATCTGGCCGGAAGAGCTGACGATGACTCGCTGGTGCTCCGGCTTCTCCACGAGATGGGCGAACATGCGCGTGCGCTTCGACGGCAGCAACGGCGCGCTGATGGAAACCGAAGGCTTCTGGATCAACATCAGCGCCGAGTCAGGCATGCCCACCAGGATGAGCGACGACTTCATGCGGCCGTTGGAAGAATCCACCGACGAGCATCGCCTGAAGTGGAAGCGTGTCCTCGCCGAGAACGCACCGGAGGCAGACGACGCGGGTGTTCTGGACACGCCGTTCGCTCTGCGCGCCACGGATATCGACCCGTTCGACCACGTCAACAACGCCGTCTACTGGCAGGCAGTCGAAGAGGTCCTCAGCGCGCGCACCGAACTGCGTACAGTTCCGCATCGAGCACTGATCGAGTACCTCTCCCCCATCGTCTCCAGCGACGACGTCGTCCTGCGCAGCCGCGTCGACGACAAGACCGTCACGGTCTGGTTCCTGGTCGGCGAAGCGCTCCGCGCAGTTGCGCAGGTGAGCGCCCTCTAACGCAGTTTCTGGGTCGCGACAGCCGCGACACCGAACACCAACGCAAGAAGAATCGCGGCCCAGAAACCGAAGAGCCACCACACCACGCCGAACACGACCACTGCCGGGGCAACGGTGATGAAAGCGATGGTGGGGCTTTCGCGTACCACCTCGAGTGCAGTTCGGGCATTAGTTCGATCGAGCTTCTTACCGGCCATCGAAAACCTCCTTCAAGGTCCTGACCATCCAGAGTAACCGGACTGACGGGCACAAAGCGGATACCGTGAACGCATGGCCGACCACCGCACCCTCGTCCTCATGCGACACGGCAAGTCCAGCTACCCCGAGGGCATCCGTGATCACGAGCGTCCGCTCGCCGAACGGGGCCTGCGCGAGGCCCGCATCGGCGGCGAATGGATCCGCGAAAACGTCCCGCCCGTAGACGCCGTTCTGTGCTCCACCTCCCGGCGCACCGTCGAAACCCTTGCCTCGACGGGAATCGAAGCTCCCGCCGGATTCGAGAAGTCCATCTACGGCGGCTCACCCGCAGACGTCATTGCAGCTGCGCGAACCACGTCCGACCACGTCAAGACGCTCCTGATCGTCGGACACGAACCCGGAATTCCCTGGACTGCACTCGATCTCGCGTCGAACGAAAACTCCGAAGCGGCCCAACGTATCCGCGACAAGTTCCCCACTTCGGCGATCGCCGTCCTCTCCGTACCGGTGTCGTGGACCGAACTCGACGACTCCGTCGCCACTTTGCTCGAGTTTCACGTGCCCCGTTAGATCAACCACACCGCTAAAGCACCTCACGTAGAAGGCGGTCCGAAAGTGCAAGCGCGTCACGGTCGTACGTCGACGTCGACGCCAGCACTTCGTCGGCACCGGTCCGCTCGGCGAGATCGTGAAGCTGTTGTTTCACCTCGACAGGTGTGCCGTGCAGCGCCGACGCCATGAACGACTCGATACGTCTGGCATTTCGATCACTGCGCGGGGCGCGCCTGATCTCGTCCAGCGACGCGAGCGGCGGAAACTCCCCCGTCCGTGACGATTCTGCGAGCGCGTATGCCTCCGGGATCAGCAACTCACGCGCCGCGTCGGTGGTATCGGCAACCGCCACTTCGAGAGAAACCACCACATAGGGTTCGGGATGAGCGTCGGTGGCCCGGAAAGCTCGGCGGTACTCGTCCAATGCATCCACCCGGTCGGTGCTCCCGATTCCGAGTATCGGCCCACCCACGACCACCGGAAGCCCCAGTTGCGCTGCCACTTTCAAACCTGTACGCGTCGCGAGTACGAAGATCGGCACCCCGGTCTCCGACGCCGGCCGTGCCGTCACTGCCGCGGATCCGTCCAGGTAGCGCCTCACCTCTTCGAGATCGGACGCAAACGTGTCCGGAGCATCCTTGCTCCGTCGTAGTGCCTGACGAACAGGTTCCGTGAATCCCAGCGATCGGCCGAGGCCGAGATCGATTCGCCCCGGGTACAGAGCCTCCAGCATCAAGAACTGCTCGGCGACGATCAGCGGTTGGTGATTCGGCAGCATGACCCCACCGCTCCCGAGTCTGATATCGCGCGTATGCGCGCCGATCGCGGCAAGCAGTACTGCCGGCGACCCGCTCCCGATCCCGGGCACCGCGTGATGCTCGGCCACCCAGAACCGGTGGTAGCCGAGACCGTCGGCGTGCGCGGCGCGTTCGACGGAATGCGTCAGAGCTGCGGAGTCGGGGTATCCGCTCCTGGTTCGGGATCGGTCGAGCAGTGAGAGAAGCACTCTCGGAGCAACAAGGAATTCGGAAAGTTTCATCCGGACGCCTAATGAGGACCGTTTCTGACCGCAATACCCGCAACACTGGACCTGTCGCCGGAATCCACCATCACATGAAGGGCACGTCATGGACATCAAGCTCGAACTGGTCGCCATTCCCGTCACCGACATCGACCGCGCCAAGGACTTCTACGTCCGCCTCGGCTTCAACGCCGACCACGATCACACGGTCAGCGAGGACCTGCGCTTCGTCCAGCTGACCCCACCCGGTTCGGCCTGCTCGATCTGCATCGGCAAGGGAATCACCGACGCCGAGCCCGGTTCCGTCGTCGGCATGCAGGTAGTGGTCAAGGACATCGAAGAGGCTGAGCGCGAGTTCAAGAGCCGCGGCATCGACATCAGCCCGATCGACGACCAGGCTTGGGGCAGATTCATCTACTTCGCCGACCCCGACGGCAACAAGTGGGCTGTCCAGGAGATCGTCATCCCGGACCTCAGCGGCAGCAACTCCTGAAGCGAGCGAGATGAAAAATCCCCCCACCTCTTTCGAGGTGGGGGGATTTTCTACGAACTAACGCTTAGCGGTAGTCGTTGCTGAAGCCGTAGTCGTCCAGCGGAACTGCAGCACCGGTGTTCTGGCCGAAGCCGTCCGGGCTGTAGTACTGGTCGTCGTACGACGGCACTGCGTAAGCAGCGGCGCGTGCCTCTTCGGTCGGCTGAACCTGGATGTTGCGGTAACGGTTGATACCGGTACCGGCAGGGATCAGCTTACCGATGATGACATTTTCCTTCAGACCGATCAGCTTGTCCGAGCGGCAGTTGATAGCCGCGTCGGTCAAGACACGAGTGGTCTCCTGGAACGATGCCGCGGACAGCCACGAATCCGTCGCGAGCGACGCCTTCGTGATACCCATGAGCACCGGACGGCCGGCTGCGGGCTCGCCACCCTCGGCGACAACGCGGCGGTTTGCCGACTCGAACTCGGCGCGCTCGGTGAGCGAACCGGGCAGGAACTCGGTGGCACCGGAATCGATGATCGTCACGCGACGAAGCATCTGGCGCACGATGACCTCGATGTGCTTGTCGTGGATCGACACACCCTGGCTCCGGTACACCTCCTGGACCTCGTTGACCAAGTGGATCTGAACCTGACGCGGACCCATGACTCGCAGGACCTCGTGGGGATCGGCAGCACCTTCCATGAGCTGCTGTCCGACCTCGACGTGGTCACCGTCAGCCAAGAGGCTTTCGCGACCATCGGCATGCTTGAAGACGCGCAGACGCTGACGCTTGCTGAGCTTGTCGTAGACAACCTCTTCGCCGCCGTCGTCCGGAACGATGGTGATCTTGTAGAAACGATCGCCGTCTTCGAGCTGTACCCGACCGGTGACGTCCGCGATAGGAGCCTTGCCCTTGGGCACACGTGCCTCGAACAGCTCCTGGACACGCGGCAGACCGCCGGTGATGTCATCTCCTGCGACACCACCCTGGTGGAAGGTACGCATGGTCAGCTGGGTACCGGGCTCACCGATCGACTGTGCGGCGACGATACCGACAGCCTCACCGATGTCGACCAGCTTGCCGGTGGCCATCGAACGGCCGTAGCAAGTGGCGCAAACGCCGGTGCCGGTGGTGCAGGTCAGGACCGAGCGGACCTTGACCGTCGTGATGCCGGCTTCGAGCAGAGCATCGATCGCGGGGTCACCGAGATCGTGGCCACGCTCGACGATGACGGTGCCGTTCGCGTCGACTGCATCGGCCGCCAAGGTACGGGCGTACGTGCTGGTCTCCACGTGAGCATCGCGGATCATCGTGCCGTCGGCCTGCTTCTCGGCGATCGTGGTGACGATGCCGCGCTCTGTTCCACAGTCGACCTCGCGGACGATGACGTCCTGCGAAACGTCCACCAGACGACGGGTCAGGTAACCCGAGTCGGCGGTGCGGAGTGCGGTATCGGCCAGACCCTTACGAGCACCGTGCGTGTTGATGAAGTACTCGAGAACGGTCAGGCCTTCCTTGAAGGAAGACTTGATCGGACGCGGGATGAACTCACCCTTCGGGTTTGTCACCAGACCCTTCATACCGGCGAGCGAGCGAACCTGAGTCATGTTGCCGGCTGCGCCGGACTTCACGATCATCGGGATCGGGTTGCTGTCGGGGAAGTGAGCCTCCATGGCCTTGCCGACCTTGTCGGTCGCTTCCTGCCAAATGGTGACCAGAGCGCTGTTGCGCTCCTTCTTGTCCAGAGCACCACGCTGGTACTGCTTCTCGATCTTGTCGGCCTGAGCCTCGAAGTCCTCGATGATGGCAGGCTTCTCCGGCGGCACGAGCACGTCGGAAATCGAGACCGTGACACCCGAACGGGTGGCCCAGTAGAACCCGACGTCCTTGAGCTTGTCGACAGTCTGAGCAACCACGATCATCGGGTACCGCTCGGCGAGATCGTTGATGATCGTCGCCTGGCGCTTCTTCGGCATCTGCTCGTTGACGAACGGGTAGTCCGCCGGAAGCAGCTCGTTGAAGAGCACACGGCCGAGTGTCGTGGTGGCGGTCCAGCCGTCACCGTATTTCCAGCCCTCGGGGAACAGTTCGTTCTCGAGGTCGCGCGGCGGACGCTGCTGCGTCAGACGCACCTTGATCTGAGCCTGAACCGAGAGCGCGCCGCGGTCCACTGCCATCTGAGCCTCGGCGGGCGAGGAGTACACGCCCTGCTCTGCCTCGTCGTTGGTCGGAGCAACGAGCTCACCGGTGACACCCTCGTCGAGACGGGTCAGGTGGAACAGACCCGTGACCATGTCCAGACGCGGCATGGCGAGCGGGCGACCCGAAGCAGGCGAGAGGATGTTGTTCGAGGACAGCATCAGGATGCGGGCCTCGGCCTGAGCCTCTGCCGACAGCGGGAGGTGAACAGCCATCTGGTCACCGTCGAAGTCGGCGTTGAAGGCCTCACACACCAGCGGGTGGAGCTGAATGGCCTTGCCCTCGACGAGCTGCGGCTCGAATGCCTGGATACCCAGACGGTGCAGCGTAGGTGCACGGTTGAGCAGCACGGGGTGCTCGGCGATGACCTCTTCGAGGACGTCCCACACCTGGACGCGCTTGCGCTCGACCATGCGCTTGGCCGACTTGATGTTCTGCGCGTGGTTGAGATCGACCAGACGCTTCATCACGAACGGCTTGAACAGCTCGAGAGCCATCAGCTTGGGCAGACCACACTGGTGCAGCTTGAGCTGAGGACCGACGACGATCACGGAACGACCCGAGTAGTCGACGCGCTTACCGAGCAGGTTCTGACGGAAACGACCCTGCTTGCCCTTGAGCAGATCGCTCAGGGACTTCAGCGGGCGGTTACCCGGTCCGGTGACCGGACGTCCACGACGACCGTTGTCGAACAGGGCGTCGACCGACTCCTGCAGCATCCGCTTCTCGTTGTTGACGATGATCTCGGGAGCACCGAGGTCGATCAGTCGCTTGAGGCGGTTGTTGCGGTTGATGACGCGGCGGTACAGGTCGTTGAGGTCGGACGTCGCGAAACGTCCACCGTCGAGCTGAACCATCGGGCGAAGCTCCGGCGGGATCACCGGAACAGCGTTGAGGACCATGCCCATCGGCGAGTTGCCGTTGGTCTGGAATGCCGCAACCACCTTGAGGCGCTTGAGTGCACGCAGCTTCTTCTGGCCCTTGCCGCTGCGGATGGTCTCGCGGAGAGACTCTGCCTCGGCGTCGAGGTCGAAGTTCTGCATCAGGATCTGGATGGACTCTGCGCCCATCGCACCCGTGAAGTACTCGCCGTAACGGTCGACCAGCTCGCGGTACAGGAGCTCGTCGATGATGAGCTGCTTGACGCTCAGCTTGGTGAAGGTGGTCCAGATCTCGTCGAGACGATCCAGCTCACGCTGCGCGCGGTCACGGAGCTGACGCATTTCGCGCTCGCCGCCGTCCTTGACCTTGCGGCGGACATCGGACTTCGCGCCCTCTGCCTCGAGCTCGGCGATGTCGGCTTCGAGCTTCTGCGCACGTGCCTCGAGATCGGCGTCGCGCTGATCTGCGACGGTCTTCTTCTCGACCTGCATCTCGGCTTCGAGGGTGGACAGCTCGTTGTGACGGAGCTCCTCGTCGACGCCGACGATGACGTAGGCAGCGAAGTAGATGATCTTTTCGAGATCCTTCGGAGCCAGGTCGAGCAGGTAACCGAGACGGCTCGGAACACCCTTGAAGTACCAGATGTGCGTGACCGGTGCGGCCAGTTCGATGTGACCCATACGCTCACGACGAACCTTGGCGCGAGTGACCTCGACGCCACAGCGCTCACAGATGATGCCCTTGAAGCGGACACGCTTGTACTTACCGCAGTAGCACTCCCAGTCCCGGGTGGGGCCGAAGATCTTCTCGCAGAAGAGGCCGTCCTTCTCGGGCTTGAGCGTGCGGTAGTTGATGGTCTCCGGCTTCTTGACCTCGCCGTAGGACCAATTGCGGATGTCCTCTGCACTGGCCAAGCCAATGCGGAGTTCATCGAAGAAGTTGACGTCGAGCACGTAACTTCCTTTCCCCGTTGGGGTTACGGTTGCCGGTCACCCGGCAACCTGACTGCCAATTCAAATGTGAACTACGCCCCCGGGCCGCTCTTTCAAGAGCAACCCGGGGACCGAAACCTAGTTCGCGAGGTCGTCGACCGTCGCAGCTTCGTTCCTGGACAGGTTGATGCCCAGGTTCGCTGCGGCCCGCTCCAAGTCCTCGTCGTCGCCGTCCGCCATCGTGATGGCCGCGCCGTCCGAGGACAGCACCTCCACGTTGAGGCAGAGCGACTGGAGCTCCTTGAGGAGCACCTTGAACGACTCGGGGATGCCGGGTTCGGGGATGTTCTCGCCCTTGACGATGGCTTCGTACACCTTGACTCGACCGACCACGTCGTCCGACTTGATGGTCAGCAGTTCCTGCAGCGTGTAAGCCGCGCCGTAGGCCTGCATCGCCCAGCACTCCATCTCACCGAAGCGCTGGCCACCGAACTGGGCCTTACCACCGAGAGGCTGCTGCGTGATCATCGAGTACGGACCGGTCGAACGAGCGTGGATCTTGTCGTCGACCAAGTGGTGCAGCTTGATGATGTACATGTAACCGACCGAGACCGGGTACGGGAACGGCTCGCCGGAGCGGCCGTCGAACAAGGTGGCCTTTCCGTCGGGTCCGACCATCTGCTCGCCGTCACGGTTCGGCAGCGTCGCGCCGAGGAGACCGGTGAGCTCGTCTTCCTTCGCACCGTCGAACACCGGGGTGGCGATGTTCGAGTCGGCCGGAGCGGACAGCATCTCTTCCGGCAGGGTCGCAGCCCAGTCGGGACGAGTGCCGTCGGACGCGATCTGAATGTTCCAGCCGGTCTTGCCGATCCACCCGAGGTGGGTCTCCAAGACCTGACCGATGTTCATACGACGCGGGACACCGTGCGTGTTCAAGATGATGTCGACAGGCGTGCCGTCCGAGAGGAACGGCATGTCTTCCTGCGGCAGGATCTTGCCGATGACGCCCTTGTTACCGTGGCGGCCGGCGAGCTTGTCGCCGTCCTGGATCTTGCGCTTCTGTGCCACGTAGACGCGGACCAACTCGTTGACACCGGGAGGCAGATCGTCGTCTTCGTCACGTGAGAACACGCGGATTCCGATGACCTTGCCGGTCTCACCGTGAGGAACCTTGAGGGACGTGTCACGAACCTCGCGAGCCTTCTCACCGAAGATGGCGCGAAGGAGGCGCTCTTCGGGGGTCAGCTCGGTCTCGCCCTTCGGCGTGACCTTTCCGACCAGCACGTCGCCGTCACGAACCTCGGCACCGATACGGATGATGCCGCGCTCGTCGAGGTCGGCGAGGACCTCGTCGGAGACGTTCGGGATGTCGCGAGTGATTTCCTCGGCACCGAGCTTGGTGTCGCGGGCATCGATCTCGTGCTCCTCGATGTGAATCGAGGTCAGGACGTCCTCTTCCACGAGACGCTGCGACAGAATGATCGCGTCCTCGTAGTTGTGGCCTTCCCACGGCATGATCGCGACGAGCAAGTTCTTGCCCAGCGCCATCTCACCGTTCTCGGTGCAAGGACCGTCGGCCAGAACCTGGCCGGCCTCGACACGCTGTCCCTCGTCCACGATCGGACGCTGGTTGGCGCACGTGCCCTGGTTGGAACGCGCGAACTTGCGCATCCGGTACGTCTTGCGGCTTCCGTCGTCAGCCATCACCGTGACGTAGTCCGCAGAGATCTCCTCCACGACACCGGTCTTCTCGGTGATGATGACGTCGCCGGCATCCACAGCTGCACGCAGCTCCATGCCGGTTCCGACGAGAGGTGCCTCGCTGCGAACCAGCGGGACAGCCTGACGCTGCATGTTCGCGCCCATCAGGGCACGGTTTGCATCGTCGTGCTCGAGGAACGGAATCATCGCGGTTGCGACGGACACCATCTGACGCGGCGAAACGTCCATGTAGTCGATGTCGGAGGACGCGACGAACTCGACCTCGCCACCCTTACGGCGGACGAGAATCTTCGAGTCGGTGAAGCGACCCTCGCGGTCGATGGCCGAGTTGGCCTGCGCGACTACGTGGCGGTCTTCTTCGTCAGCGGTCAGGTAGTCGACCTCGTCGGTCACCTGTCCGTCGACGACGCGACGGTACGGGGTCTCGATGAAACCGAACGGGTTGACGCGGGCGTAGACCGACAGCGAACCGATCAGGCCGATGTTCGGGCCTTCCGGGGTCTCGATCGGGCACATGCGGCCGTAGTGCGACGGGTGAACGTCGCGAACCTCGAGGCCGGCGCGCTCACGGGACAGACCACCCGGGCCGAGGGCGGACAGACGACGCTTGTGCGTCAGCCCCGACAGCGGGTTGTTCTGGTCCATGAACTGCGACAGCTGGGAGGTTCCGAAGAACTCCCTGATCGCAGCGACGACGGGCCGGATGTTGATCAGCGTCTGAGGCGTGATTGCCTCGACGTCCTGCGTGGTCATGCGCTCACGAACCACACGCTCCATGCGGGACAGGCCCACGCGGATCTGGTTCTGAATGAGCTCGCCGACGGTACGCAGACGACGGTTGCCGAAGTGGTCGATGTCGTCGACCTCGACGGGAACCTCGACGCCGCCCGGAGCCGTCATCGAGGTGTCACCTGCGTGCAGACGCACGAGGTACTCGACGGTGGCGACGATGTCTTCTTCGGTGAGAGTGGATGCAACGATCGGCTGACCCGCGTTCAGGCCGAGCTTCTTGTTGATCTTGTAACGACCCACGCGAGCGAGGTCGTAGCGCTTGTCCTTGAAGAACAGGTTCTCCAGCAGGGTCTGCGCGCTCTCCTTGGTGGGGGGCTCGCCCGGACGCAGCTTGCGGTAGATGTCGAGCAACGCCTCATCGGTGCCGGCGGTGTTGTCCTTCTCCAGCGTGGCCATGAGGATCTCGGAGAAGCCGAAGCGCTCCGTGATCTGCTCGGTGGTCCAGCCGAGTGCCTTGAGCAGGACGGTGACAGGCTGACGACGCTTGCGGTCGATACGGACACCAACGGTGTCGCGCTTGTCGACGTCGAACTCGAGCCATGCGCCGCGACCCGGGATCACCTTGACGCTGTGCAGATCCTTCTCGGTGCTCTTGTCGACGCTCATGTCGAAGTACACACCGGGGGAACGCACGAGCTGCGAGACGACCACACGCTCGGTGCCGTTGATGATGAAGGTGCCCTTGTCGGTCATCATCGGGAAATCTCCCATGAAGACCGTCTGGCTCTTGATCTCACCAGTGTTGTTGTTGATGAACTCCGCGGTGACGAACAACGGCGCCGCGTAGGTCATGTCCTTGTCTTTGCACTCGTCCGTCGAGGCCTTGACCTCGTCGAATCGAGGGTCGGAGAAGGACAGCGACATAGTGCCGTTGAAATCCTCGATCGGAGAAAGCTCCGCGAGGATGTCCTCGAGACCACCGGACACTGCATTGTCGCCGAGTGCCGCTGCTCGTTCACGCCAACTCTGCGCGCCGATCAGCCACTCGAACGAATCTGTCTGTACGTCAAGAAGCCCGGGAACTTCGAGGGGTTCGCGAACTTTCGCGAACGAAACCCTCTTCGGGGCTCCGGGGATTCCGGAAACTGCCTTGGTCTGGCTAGAGACTGCCAAGATGCGTCCTTCCAGCACCTCACGCGGGCCGCTCCGTGCTGTTGCGACCGCCGCTGTATCTGCTTCGAATTTCGCTGGTTACAACCCGAACGAAACCCGTCGCAGAAAGCAAGAAGTACTTGACTTCGCAGCGGTTGAGACGAGGGGTGGACAGGAGGCAGCCAGCGCAACGTCCAAAAGTACACCCTTACTCTGGAAATGTCGAGTCGGGTGTAACTGAGGGTCGAATTCAGATACTGACGTGAGACTGCCGATCACTCGTCCGTGCATGTTCACCGATCAGAGTGGACCTTGCGGACCGCTCCGTCAAGGGCGAGAGCGCGTGTCGCAGCATTCGAACATTCGTGACGCGCATTCGAACACTGCCACCGGAAGTGTAGCCAGCAACGGCGTCACATACGAAAAATCTGGACCGACATCGTGCGTCGGTCCAGATCTTCGCGCTGGTACTGGTCGCGAATCTCCGAGCTACTGGTCGCGAATCTCCGAGATCAGCCAGTTTCCGTCCTGCTTCTCCAGACTCACGATGACCATTCCGGAGCGAGAGTCTGCCGCCACGCCGTTCTGCGTCGAGCTGACGTTCAGTTGGGCGAGCAACTGTGCCCGGTCCTTCTCGAGTCGTGTGATCCCGATCAGCGGGACATCAGCGGTCGTTGCCGTCTGAGTTTGTTCGACGCCGGCCTTCTGCGTGTCCTTGTACTGCGTCAGCTGATCGCGCATCGACTGGTTCAGGCCCTGGACACCCTTGTCGAAATCGGCGTCGAACGTGTCGGGCGAGAACGTGAAGACTGCAGCCAACGCCGACGGCGTCACACGAAGAACCTCAGCCGTGGCGCCTTCGTCCACCCAGGCGATGTCGTCCGTCTTCGCCCCGACTTTGAAGAAGGCGATGCCGGCGAGGATCGCGACGATGACCGCTGCGGCCCCCAGGATCGCGACCAGGCGCCAACCGGCCTTGGATTGTGTAGCAGTTGTCGCCGACTCCGCCGCGCCCGTCTCCGGGGTAGCAGGGGGCTTGGGCTCGTCTGCGACGGTTTTCGCCGGTTTGGTCAGATCGGGGCCTGGTGTGGATTCCGGAGCGTCGGTTTCCGTCTTCGGCGGCTCGATGTCTCCGGACTCGGCCTTCGTGAGCGTCGGCTTCGCAACCTTCGGCTTCGCAACCTCTGGCTTCACAGCCTCCGGCTTCACAGCCTCCTGTGTCTCTTCTTCCGGCTGTTCGATCGTAGGCTCGACCGGGTCCGAATCGGACGTCCCCGCGGGGACGTTGAGCGAACGAGCGCTTCCAGCGATCTTCGGCCGACGGTTCTGAGGGGAGGACGGTCCGCCGGTACGACGTTTGGGTGGCATTACGCGCTTCTCCTTCGAGGGATGTCGGTGTGCAGGTTCGACGAACTACTGGCCACCGGAATCACCACCCTCGGTTGTCGGTGCAGGAGCACCGGATGCAGGTGCTTCGGTCCCCGAACCGGGTGCGGGCGTTGCGTCAGGAGCAGGCGTGGAGCCGTCGGCAGCCGGCAGAGTGCCCGAGCCGAGATCGAGCCGCGATCCGATCGGATCAGCGGACTGCGCCTTCCAGACCCCGTCGACCTCGACCATGCCCAGCCGCATGCCGAGCTGATTCTTGACGAACTGGTTGCCCTGGGTCGTGGTGACTCGAACGACGACCAGTGCCGTGGCGGTCCGGTCATCGGTATTGAGCTCGGTCAGCGCGGACTGCACAACTTCGGTGTCAGCCTTCGAACCCGAGTTACGCAACTCGTCGGTGATGGAATCCTGAACGGTCTGCAGATACGTCGTCATCTCGTCACCGGTCACCGAAGAACGCATGTTCTCGATCGACTGGTCGAGATTGGCCGAATCCGCGTTATTGAGGTTGATCGCGACTTGCTGCGCACCGATCAGCGCGTCGTCACGCATCTCGGCTGTGGTGCGGTCGGTGGTGAGCGCCCGAACGTACGGGACGCCGAACACACCGAGCGCAACCACTGCCGCCAGAAGCAAGACACCGACCGCAATCAGAGACGCTGTCAGCCCCTTCGGTCTACCGGTTGTCGGCGCTCCCGATTCGACTTGCTCGGGCCCGCCGGACTGCGGGGAACTGTTTCTCTGAATCACACTCACTACCCTACTTACCTGTTTTGCCCAGCCTCTGGCGGCGAATCGTCAACTGCCACAACTCAGTAGCCTGAACTGCACAAACTCGACCACATTCGGATCGGTCTACTTCGGTGTCACTCCGAGCAACGGCGCCAACTGCGTCGCGATCGGGTTGAGGTTCAACTTGTCCGGATCGACCTTCGGCTTGAAGTCCCAAGGCTGGATCGTGTCGGGATCGGCGTACACCACGCGGTTGGCACTGCGGACGCCCGTCTCGCTGCCCAGCGGCGTCTCACACGACGCCGCGGTGTTGAGCGGGAAATCCTGCTGGGTGTCGTCGAAGTTGGGATTCTGACGCTTCATCTCGTCCAGGATCGCCATGGTGCCTTCGTAACCCACCGTGCACGAGAGCGGATTGTTGGTCTCGAGCACCAAGCCCTGATGGACCGTTCCGTCGCCGGGAGCAACCGTCGGTGCGGCAGCGGCCAGGCCGGGAAGGAAGATCAGGAACGGCTGCAGCGCGATCGTTCGGGGTGCAAGCGTCTTGGTGGTCGCGGCAAGATTGGTCAGGTCAGTCGTCAGGCTCGGGCCCGCCTCGTTGATGAGGGCACCGATCTGATCGCTGGCCGGGATGCCGTTGTCGATCAAGCGACGGATGTCCGGATCGCTGGTCCTCAACTGCGCCGTGACAGCATCGAGATCGGTACTGAACTGCTTGATCGCGGAGGACTGATCCGACTGCGTCGTCAGTACCGTCTCACTGTTCCGAATCAGCGCGAGCGTCTGAGGCAGAGTGTCGAGCCCGGACTGCGAGAGACCGGACAGCGAATCGGCCAGGACCTGAATGTCCTCGCCCTTGCCGTTGAATGCGGCACCGAGTTCGACGGCGACGGTGTGGAGCGCGTCGACCGGCACGGACTTGACCAAGCCGTTGGCACTGGTCAGCACATCCTCGATCGGGATCGGAGTTGTGGTGTCCCCCACCGCGATCACCGAGCCGTCCGCGAGGAACGGTCCCTGATCTGTATCGGGCTGAAGGTCGACGTACTGCTCACCGATGGCGGAGCGGTTGGCCACGACTGCACGGGCCGACGCGGGAATCTCCGGAGCACTGTTGTCGATCTTCAGGTCGACCTGAATTCCGTCCTCGGTCAACGACATGTCGCCCACTCGACCGACCGGCACACCGCGATACGTCACTTCGGCGTTGGTGAAAATTCCACCGGACGTGGCCAATTCGGTCTTGACCGTGTACTGACCGAACCCCATGAGGTTGTCCAGACGCACGTACTTGGCGCCGACGTAGATGAGACCCAGAAGCGCGACCACCACGAAGCCGACGAGCTGCCATCTGACCAGAGCTGATCTCACTGTCCATCACCACCGATTCCGAACTGTTCCAGCATTCCCTGGATGGGGTTGAGTGGGTCCGCTGCCGGAGCCGGTGTTGCCGGGTCACCGGCCGTGGTGGCGGGTAGACCGGCGACGACGGGGATCTGCGGCAGGATCGGAGCGATCGGCAGCAGCGACACCGTCGGCCAACCCGGCCGCGGTCCGTTTCCGTTGTAGTACGGGTTGGACGGATCTACCACCGGCTTGGGATTGCCGAACTTCGGCTGACGGTATTCCGGTTCACCCTGTCCGACACCGAGACCCGAGAGAGTGTTGCCGATCTGCAAGTCGACGCTCAGGAAGAGGTTCACGGAACCACCCTGCGCAATCTTCTCGACACCGTCCGGGAACGGGAACGTCGGAAGGAATGGAAGTGCCCCGACGAAGTCGTCACCAGAGTCTGCGAGCGCCTGCAGCGTCGGACGCAGAGCCTGAAGATCAGCGATCAGATCGTCCTTGGACTGTGTGAGGACGTCGGTTCCCACTGTTCCGAGTCGATCCACCTGAGCAAGCATCTGCGTCAGCTGCGGGCGCTGCTCGTTGAGAACCTGTGTCGCAACGGGGAGTTCCTCGAGAATCTTCCCGATCTTCTCGTTCTGATCGTTGACGCGGGTCGAGAGCACATCCAGGCCGTCGAGCGCGCGGGTGATGTCGTCACGCTGTTCGTTGAGCCCACCGATGAGTGTGTTCGCCTGCTCCAGAAGACTTCTCGTCTTGCCCTCGCGACCGTCGAATGCGGCCCCGAGTTCTTCGACGATGGGTTGCAACTGGCCCACACCGCCGCCGTTGAGCAGCAGCGACAATGCGCCGAGAACCTGCTCGATCTCCGTGGCGTGGCGAGTGCGATCGAGCGGAATCAGGTCTCCGTCGGCCAGCTTCGCAGAGTCCGGTCCGGACGGCGGGGCCGACAACTGGATGAACTTCTCGCCGAGCAGGTTGGTCTGCTCGACCGCGGCAATTGCGTTGGCGGGTAGATCAACCGACGAGTCGAGGATGATTCCGACGTCCGCGGTCCATCCGTCCGGTCCGACCGACACGTCGTCGACTCGACCGACCGGAACACCGTCGACCTTCACAGCGGACTGCGGAACAAGGTCCAAGACATCGTCGAACTGAATGGTCAAGTGCATCGGATCGGAACCCACATCGGGACCGCCGGGAAGCGGAACCGCGTAGATTCCCTCGGACGAGCAGGCTGTTGCCGAGATCAGGACGGCGCACAGTCCGGCGCCGACTATCAATGAACGCTTCACTCGCCCTCCCCGTTTCCACTGGTCAGTCGCGGTGACACGACGCCGGGCACAGTGCCCGGAACTACCTGCATCTGTCGTTCGGAACCGGCAAGGATGCCGAAGGGAAGGTTCAGGCCTGCAGCCTGATTGGCTGCGTCGGTCATCGCCGCGACGTTTGCGCACTGGTCGATAGCCGGTTGCATCTGCCTTCCCAATGCCTCGAACCGAGGATCACCGGGCAACAGCTTGCCGAGGTCCATCAACTTGCAGAGCACGCCGGCCGGGTTCTGAAGATCAGGGAACGCCAGACGTGAAGCCAGCACACCTGATTCGGCGTCGTACGAGTTGACCAGGTTGGAGATCGCCAGCGGAAGCATGGTGAGCGTGTTGGCCAGTGCTTCCTTGTTGTTCGCCAATGTCTGTGTCGGTTCGACGAGACCCTCGGTTGTCTGGACCAACTGATCGCGGTTGTCGGCCACGAACTTCGCGACGTCGCCGAGAGCAATCGAGAGCTGGTTCAGAGCGGCACCGAGATCGTCGCGCTCACCTGCCAAGAATCCGGTCAGGTCCGACAGCTGGGTGTTGAACTGACGCACCTGCTGATCGTTGGCCGCGAGAGCGCCCACGAAAGTATCCAGGTTCTTGATGGTGAGCGAGATGTTGTCACGCGAATCATTGAGCGTCCGTGCGGCATCCGAGAGGTTGGTGATGCTGTCTCCCAACGCTTCACCGTTGCCCTCGAGGTTGGCCGCACCCGTCTCGACGAAATCGGACAGCGCGCCGTTCTTGTTGGCACCTTCGGGACCGAGCGCCGACGCGAGTTCGTCGATGCTGGAGTACAACTGGTCGACCTCGACGGGCGTCGCAGTCTTCTCGATCGGAATGACTGCACCGCTGGCCATCTTGTCGCCGCCGGTGAAGACCGGTGTCAGCTGGATGTAGCGGTCGGCAACCACCGAAGGCGTGATCTGAGCGGCACTGGCACCGGCGGGGATGTCGATCCCACGATCGACGCGCAACTCGACCTTGACCTGATCTCCCTGAGGTTCGACGGATTCAACGGTGCCGACCTTGACACCGAGAACACGAACGTCGGAACCGTCGTAGATACCCACCGACTTGTCGAAGTAGGCGGTGATCTTGGTGGTACCGGCGCGAGTGAACACCCACCACAGCGCGCCACCGATTACGAGTAACCCGATCAGAACAGCGGCGATGATCGCGACCGAGCGCTTCTTGGAGCCGCTTCCGGCTTCGGCAGTATCAGCCATCAGTTGCCTCCCAACGTACGAACGGGGTCACGGTAGCCCGGAATATCCGGCAGACCCGGCGGAAGGAGGTTCACGACGACCTGGTCGAACCAACGGCCGTTGCCGACCACGTTGGCGTACAAGCGAATGAAGGGTTCGTAGAGCTTCAGTGCCTTGTCCAAGTTCTCGTTGTTGGCCTTCAAGATGTCGATGACGCCGTTGAGCTGCGTCAGCGCCGGCCCGATTGCCGCCTCGTTGTCACGAACGAGACCGGTGAGCTGCTGAGAGACGCGCTGAGTTCCGGTGAGCAGCTGCGAAATCGCTTGCTGGCGATTGTTGAGCTCCTGCACCAGAAGTCCGCCGTCACGGATCAGCTGGGTGAATTCCTTGTTGCGATCCGCAAGAATCTGCGACGTCTTCCCGGTGGCGGCGAAGAGCTTCTGCAGGTCCTGATCGCGGCTCGCGATCGTCTGCGACAGCCGACTGACACCGTCGAGCGAAGCGCGGACATCGACAGGTGTCTCGGAGAATGCCTGGGACAACGTCTCCATGCTCTTCGCCAACTGGTCGGTGTCGATGTCGCCGACGGTGTCCGCCGCTGCCGAGAAGGCCTGAACGACGTCGTACGGAGAGGTGGTGCGCTCGAGCGGAATCCGGTCCTTGGGATCGAGGTTGTCGGTTCCGCGCGGATCGAGTGCGAGGTACTTCTGTCCCAGAATCGTCTTGATCTGAATGGACGCAGAGGTTTGATCTCCCACCCACGCGTCACTGACCTTGAAGTCGACGAGAACACGGTCACCGTCGAGATCGACGGAAGTGACCTTGCCGACCTTCACGCCGGCGATACGAACCTCGTTACCAGGCTTGAGACCCGCAGCTTCGGAGAACTCGGCGGAGTAGGACGAGCCTGCTCCCACGAACGGAAGCGAATCGAGGAAGAACGCGGACAAAGTGGCCAACAGCACCACGAAGATACCGATGGCTCCGGCCATTGCCGGACTGCGACGTTTACTCATCGACCTTGCAACTCCCTCATACCGTCTTGAGTGCATCGCGTGGCCGCGTTGGTGTAAATCGGCTGATTGACCGTCGGCAGGCCGGTGGGCAGATTCAGCGACGCAGACTGTCCGGGACCGGCAACGATGTCGATTCCGCACAGGTAGAACTGGAACCAGGAACCGTAACTCGCTACGCGAGCGAGCTTGTCGAGCTTGACCGGCAAGGTCTCGAGCACCGCGTTCACGTCGTCACTGCGACGGTTGAGTGTGGTCGCCAGCGTGTTGAGCGCCGTGATCGAGCCCTGAATCGACGGCCGCGTCGGCTCGAGCAGATCTGCCGTCGCATCGGTCAACCCGGCGAGTGAGGTGACGGCCGAACCGACGACACCGCGCTCGTTGGCCAACCCGGTGACGAGTTGCTGGGTGTTGACGATCAGCGAATCGAGGTTCTTGTCGTTCGCGTTGACTGTGTCGAGAACGTCGTTGAGGTTCTTGATCACCGCCCCGATGACGGCGTCCTTGTCCGCGACGGTGTTGGTCAAACTCGCTGTGTTGCGGACGAGTTCGCTGATGGTGCCGGACTCCCCCTGGAAGACCTGGATGATCTGGTAGGACAGCTTGTTGACGTCGTCAGCGCTCAGGGTGGTGAACAGCGGCTTGAAGCCGTTGAACAGCGTCGTGAGATTTACTGCCGGGCGAGTCTGCGCCAACGGCAGGGTGTCGCCGCCGGTGATCTTCTGCCCCTGGCTGCCTTCACCTTGCGAGAGCGAAATGTATCGCTGCCCGACCAGGTTGCGGAACCGGATCGTGGCGATGGAACTGGCAGGCAACCAATCACGGTCGGACACCGAGAACTGCACCTCGGCCTGGTTGTCGTTGACGATCGCGATCTTCTCGACCTGTCCGACACGAACACCGGCGATGCGCACCTCGTCACCCTCGTTCAACGAGGTGACGTCGGAGAAGACGGCGTTGAACTTGGTGCCTCCGCCGCCGCCGAGGTTGGCGATGCTGGCGGCCAGCAATCCTGTCGCCAGGACGGTGACCACCACGAAGATGATGAGCTTTGTCAGTGGAGCTGCGAGTCCTCTCATTGGACGCTCACCTCCGCACCGGAAAATGCCGGAGCACTGACCATCGTGGTCCACGCCGGAACATCGTCCGGCGCAACACCGTTGGCCTGTCCGTAGATCACCTTCAACGTATCCTCTTCGAGTTTCGAGCCCGCGTAGCCGGCCTGCTGAGCAGGACCGCTGTTGTTGGTCGAGAACAACTGAGGTCCGGAGCCCTCGGGTGCAGGCAGGAATTCCATGGTGGCGGGACCGGGATTGCGGGAAGGAACCTGGTAGGAACCGTCACCGTACGAACCACCGGGGTACTGCGGGAACGGACGACCTGGCTCGGTGACGTTGTCGTAGCAAACCGGGCCGCGGTTGTCGACGAGCCGTGGCTCGTCCTGGTTGGGCAGGTAGCGACCCTTGGGGTTCACGATCTGAATACTCGCACGCACACCAGGATTGGGCGCGTCGGTGGACAGGATCTTGGCAGCTTCCGGGGCGGTGTCCGAGAAGCCCTTGAACGTGCACCCGAACGTCGGTGAGTACTGAGCCAGAAGCTGGAGAGCTTCCTTCGAATCCGCAGCGAGCGTGATGATCGAGGACGAGTTCGCTTCGAGGAAGGCTGCGGTGTCCGACGATGTCACGGTGAGCGACGCCAGCAGAGTCCGCAACTGGTCCTGCTTCTGAACCACCGTGGTACCCGTGGTCCGCAGATTGTCGAGAGCGTTGATCAGATCGGGCGCAGCGTCCGAGTACGTCTGGGAGAAGTCCGCGAACTTGCGCAGATCCTCTTGAACCGCGGGCAGTTCGGTATTGACGCCGCGGAAGATCTCCTCGAGACGATCGACCGTCAGACCGAGCTCAGCGCCGCGTCCCGTCAGACCCTGCGCGAGAGAACCGAGAGTGTTCGCCAGATCCTGCGGCGGAATCGCCTGCAGAAGTGGGAGCAGTCCGTCCAGAACGTCGCCGACCTCGACAGCGTTTCCGCTCTTGTCCTGCTGGATCACCGTTCCCGCGGAAATCGGCGCAGCGGTGGTTCCCTCCGGAATGATCAGGGAGACGTATCGCTCACCGAAAAGCGTCTTCGGGAGCAGACGTGCCGTCACGTTCGACGGAATCAGATCAGCCTTGTCCGGTTCGATCGCGAGGACCGAGGTGACCTGGCCGTCTTTTGTCGACGCGGATCGCACCTCGCCGACCAGCAGACCACGAACCTTGACGTCCGCGTTGGGTGGCAATGCATTTCCGACGGTGTCGGTGACGAGGTCGATCTTCACGACGTCCTTGAACGACTTGTTGAAGGTTCCGATGGTGAAGGCCAGGAACAGTGCCAACACCACGAAGAACACGAGTCCGAGCACACGGCGGCGCAGGACTGACGGAGCCTCGATCATCCGGCCACCCTCACTGTCGTCGTGGTGCCCCAGATTGCGAGGCTGAGGAAGAAGTCGAGAACGGCGATCGTGACGATTGCGGCGCGAACAGCGCGGCCGACGGCCACGCCGACGCCTGCGGGACCACCCGAGGCATGGAACCCGTAATAGCAGTGGATCAGAATCAGCACGAAGGCGAAGACCAGGACTTTCGCAAACGAATACAGCACGTCCTGCGGTGGCAGGAACAGATTGAAGTAGTGGTCGTACGAGCCCGTCGACTGCCCGTTGAACACGGTACTGATCACTCGCGACGCGAGGTACGCCGCAAGCAGACCCACGATGTACAGCGGGATGACGGCGACGAAGCCGGCGATCATGCGGGTCGTGACCAGGAACGGCACTGACGGAACTGCCATGACCTCCAGTGCATCGATCTCTTCGGAGATTCGCATGGCACCGAGTTGAGCGGTGAAACCACAACCCACCGTGGCCGAGAGCGCAAGAGCCGCAACGATCGGAGCGATCTCACGGGTGTTGACGTATGCGGACAGGAAGCCGGTCAGGACCGAGCTACCCAACTGCTCCAGAGCGGCGAAGCCCTGCAGACCGACGACAACACCGGTGAATCCCGACATCATCGCGATGACGCCGATCGTTCCGCCGATGACTGCGAGCGCACCGCTACCGAAGGTCACTTCGGCGAGCAGCCGAAGCGTCTCCTTCCGATACCGATGCAGGGTGCGCGGGGTCCATGCGATGGCGCGCGCATAGAACGACATCTGCTCGCCCGCGCGGTCCAACGCGTTCACTGGAATTCTGGCAACTTTGCGGCTCTTCAGCAGGAACTGATCGCCGCGGCCTCGTGCGATGGTCATTTAGGTCAAGATCCCTTCGCCGGCACGATCTGGAGGTACACCATCGTCAGAATCAGATTGGCGAAGAACAACAGCAGGAACGTGATGACGACGGCCTGGTTCACCGCCTCACCGACGCCCTTCGGGCCACCGGATGGGTGGAGTCCCTTGTACGCGGAGATCACACCGGCGATGACACCGAACACCGCGGCTTTGATCTCACCGCTCCAAATGTCCGGTAGCTGCGCAAAAGCTGAGAACGAGGAGATGTAGGCACCGGGGTTACCGCCCTGCAGGATCACGTTGAAGAAGTAACCACCCGCGATACCGACCACGGACACCAGTCCGTTGAGCAGCACAGCGATCAGCACCATCGCGAGTACACGCGGAACCACCAGGCGCTGAATCGGATTGATTCCGAGGACTTCCATCGCGTCGATCTCTTCGCGAATGGTTCGAGAACCGAGGTCGGCCGTCACGGCCGATCCGGCCGCACCGGCGACCAACAATGCTGTCACCAGAGGGCTACCCTGCTGGATCACCGCCAGGACGCTGGCAGCGCCGGTGAACGATTCTGCACCCAACTGCTTGATCAGCGAACCGGTCTGCAGTGAGACGACGGCGCCGAAAGGAATGGCTACCAATGCCGTCGGCAAAATTGTCACGCTGGCGATGAACCAGGCCTGCTCGATGAACTCACGGAACTGAAATGGACGCCGGAACGTATTCCTGACGACGTCGACAAACAGTTCGACGATGTTTCCGGCCTGAGTTAATGCTCCGTTGACCGGACTCAGAACCGAGTTGCGGGTAACCCCCATCCGATATGCCTACCCTTGCCCGTGTGTCGTGTTTCCGTAGGGATCGCCCTCGTATGCAGGAATGACCTGCGTGTCTTGCGAGTTGTCGTTCCACTCCCCCTGATAGCCGCTCGCGTCGGCGTACTGGGGAGCGTACTGCCCAGTTCCGTCAACCTCGTCGAGGCTGTCCTGAATTGCCGCCTGAGCGTTAGCTGGGAGGGTGTGCATGATCTGGCGGACGCGCTCCTGGCGACGACGAACAGCCTGACGCTCCGGGTTTCCGGGGGTGGCCTTCATCTGCGGCACGATGCCCTCGACGTCGTCGACACCACCGGCGTGGTGACCGGCGTCGACGAGCGCCTGCTCGTGCGCCATCTGAGCCTCGTCCTTTTCCTCCGACATACCGATCGGACCGATCATCGTTCCGTTGAGGAACTGCTTGACGACGGGCTCGTCAGAGGTGAGCAGCACCTCACGAGGACCGAACATCACCAACTGACGACGGAAGAGCATGCCGATGTTGTCCGGCACCGTGCGTGCGAGGTTGATGTTGTGCGAGACGATCAGAATCGTCGCGTCCGACTGGGCGTTGATGTCGATCAGCGTCTGGCTGATGTACGTCGTACGCACCGGATCCAGACCGGAGTCAGGCTCGTCGACGAGGATGATCTCGGGATCGAGAACGAGTGCACGCGCAAGACCGGCACGCTTGCGCATACCGCCGGAGATCTCACCGGGAAGCTTGTCCTCGGCGCCGACCAGACCCGTGAGATCGAGCTTCTCCATCACGATCTTGCGGATATCGGATTCCGACTTCTTGGTGTGCTCACGAAGCGGGAATGCGATGTTGTCGTACAAGTTCATCGAGCCGAACAGTGCGCCGTCCTGGAACAGAACGCCGAACAGCTTGCGGATCTCGTAGAGCTCCTTGGAGGAGCACTGCAGGATGTCCGTGCCGTCGATGACAATGGAGCCTTGTTCAGGGCGGAGCAGTCCGATCAGGGACTTCAGGAACACCGACTTACCGGTACCCGAAGGCCCGAGCAGTGCGCTGACCTCACCCGCGGGAAGTGTCAACGACACGTCCTGCCAAATCCTCTGCGACCCGAAAGACTTTGTCAGTCCTTGTACCGCTACCTCGACTCCCACCATTACCTCCGCGACGTCCGTTGCATGCATGCACCCGTGTGGGTTGGGTCACTCTATCGCATGGGAGTGGTACCCGTGACTGCGAATACTACTAACGAGTAGGGAAGAAGCATAATTCAGGTCACAGCCTAGTTCGGGCACCCCTCCCACCTGCATGGATTCCGACATATCACCCGCGAAAAAAGTTCAAAAAAAGAGGGCCACTCCCCGTGGGGAGTGGCCCTCTTCGTTACTACTCGCGAAGAGCAGCGGGAAAACCGTCTTACTTGATGACGATCTTTGCGCCGGCAGCTTCGAGCTTTTCCTTGGCAGCCTCTGCGGCGTCCTTGGCAACCTTCTCGAGGATGGCCTTCGGAGCGCTCTCGACGAGGTCCTTGGCTTCCTTCAGGCCGAGGCCGGAAACGACCTCACGGACGACCTTGATGACCTGGATCTTCTTGTCGCCAGCCGACTCGAGGACGACGTCGAACTCGTCCTGCTCTTCAGCAGCTTCTGCGCCGGCAGCCGGTGCGCCTGCAGCGGCGACGGCGACGGGAGCAGCAGCGGTGACCTCGAAGGTCTCCTCGAATGCCTTAACGAACTCCGAGAGCTCGAGGAGGGTGAGCTCCTTGAACTGGTCCAACAACTCTTCGGTGCTGAGCTTCGCCATTGTGGCGGTCCTTCCTGTAAGTCCCATGTCGCTGATCCGCGACCGGGCGGGGTTATAGCAGTGATGCGCGGGTGCGGATCAGCTTTCGGCTTCGGCCTCGGCCGGAGCCTCGGTGGCAGCCTCTGCGGGGGCCTCTGCGGCTCCGCCTTCTGCGGCCTTCTTCTCCTGCAGGGCAGCGGCCAAACGGGCCATCTGCGAAGCGGGAGCATTGAACAGGCCTGCGGCCTTTGCCAAGTTGCCCTTCATCGCGCCGGCAAGCTTTGCCAACAGGATTTCGCGGGATTCGAGATCCGCGATCTTGTTGACCTCTTCCACGGACAGCGCAGCGCCGTCCATGTAGCCGCCCTTGATGATGAGCGCCTTGTTGTCCTTAGCGAAGTTCTTCAGAGCCTTCGCAGCGTCGACCGGTTCGCCCTTGATGAATGCAATGGCGGTCGGACCAACGAACAGGTCATCAAGGCCCTCGATGCCAGCCTCTGCGGCGGCACGCTTGACCAGGGTGTTCTTGGCGACGGAGTAGGTGGCACCTTCTCCGAGAGCGCGTCGCAGTGTCGTGATGTTGCCAACCGAAAGGCCACGGTATTCCGTGACCACAGCGGCGGTCGAACCCTTGAACTGCTCGGTGATTTCCGCAACTGCGGAAACCTTCTCAGGCTTTGCCATACTTCGCCTCCTCTCGTGACAGTCGTTGTCCCACTCAGGAACCGCTGCACCTCATCGGGGTGAACCCGAGAAGACACAGTCCGCGACATGCAAAACGCCCCGGCGCAAGCGCACGGGGCGTACAGAGGAAACATGAAGAAGAGGCTTACGAATCAGCGTAACGATGCAACGCAAAGCAGTGCATAACCAGGCAAACTGTAGAACCACTACATCAAGCTATCCCCCTACCTCGTTCACCTACGTGGGCCGCCGGGCACTCCCGGACTTTCAACCACACTCATTACTGAGTGCAATCACCAACGGTCTTGGGTAGAACATGATTTTGGGGTGAAGTTCATATCCAGCACTGAACTCCGCGTCGAAGACTACCTGACTACTCGCTGCATAACCAAATCGGGTTCGTCACGCACCCGATTCCTTCAAGCACCGATAGCCCTGGCGATCTTGTGTTCGATTGCTGCCCGAGCTCGGTCCGGCAACACCAGCAGTCCATCGAGTTCCTTGTGGGCCTTCCGGTACGCACTCTGACGTTCCTGTGGCGTCGCGCCCTCGTCCATGGCCAGTCGCAGCAGACGTTGCGCCCTTACCAGGCGTTCTTGTTCGTCGAGGGTGAATCCGCTCCGTCGGCGGCGCTTCGCCTCAGCTTCCGCGATTTCGAAGGCGATCGAGTAAGCGTGCACCGCCTCGCGGTACTCGGTTTGTGCCTGCTGGTTGCCGATCATCGTCTCCGGATTGCCTGGGCGAAGCAGATCGGCACGATATTTGGCTCGATGAAAATCGGCGGTCAAAGGCTCGCGCATGTCCGTCATCATCGGGGTGTCGAGCAGTGTGACCGGATCGAGTTCGTACGAGAACCATCGGGCGTCGACCGCATCGTGCTGCTCGATTGCCTTGGCCAGCTCTCGGCGCTGTGTTTCTTCGTCGGCGTGATGTTGTGCGTTGGCTTGCGCGATGGCGACCTTGGTCTGCTGCTTGAGCCGGAAGCGCTCTTGCCGGCGCTCGATCCGCCTTTCGTTGGCAACCGCGACACCTTTCAGCGCCCCACCGATGGTGCCGCCGAAAACGAAGATCAGCCACCAAAAGTTTCCGAGGAACTGGAACGCTTCGTGCATACCCCGATGATGCCACCGTTAGATCGATACCACCGTTGGACCGATACCACCGATGGACCGATACCACCGGCAGGGATCACACTCTCCCGAAACGGCAAGAAGGCCGGCAGGGAGTGATCCCTGCCGGCCTTCTTGTTCGTATGCGGACTGCTTACGCGTCTGCAGCATCCTCGAGGAGGTTGCGAGTACGGTTCGGATCCACCGGGATGCCCGGACCGGTGGTGGTCGAGACCGTGATCTTCTTCACGTAGCGACCCTTGGCCGACGAGGGCTTCGCACGCAGGATCTCGTCCAGGGCTGCGCCGTAG
Source organism: Rhodococcus sp. WS1 (assembly GCF_003797745.1). NCBI lineage: Bacteria > Bacillati > Actinomycetota > Actinomycetes > Mycobacteriales > Nocardiaceae > Rhodococcus > Rhodococcus sp. WS1. The sequence goes on from NZ_RKLZ01000001.1 coordinate 1,534,749, forward strand.
TTCTCCACCAGCTTCTCATCGTCGAACGATGCCTTGCCGATGACGAAGTGCAGGTTGGCCTGCTTGTCGACGCGGAAGTTGATCTTTCCGCCCTTGATGTCGTTGACAGCCTTGGTGACATCCGCCGTGACGGTGCCCGTCTTCGGGTTCGGCATCAGGCCACGCGGTCCGAGGACACGGGCGATGCGGCCGACCTTGGCCATCTGATCAGGAGTCGCGATTGCGGCGTCGAAATCGACCCATCCACCCTGGATGCGCTCGATCAGGTCTTCTGCACCGACTACGTCAGCGCCTGCAGCCTCGGCTTCTGCTGCCTTCTCGCCAACAGCGAACACGATGACGCGAGCGGTCTTACCGGTGCCGTGGGGCAGGTTGACCGTTCCGCGGACCATCTGGTCAGCCTTACGGGGGTCGACGCCCAGACGAACTGCAACCTCAACGGTTGCATCCATCTTGGTGGACGACGTCTCCTTGGCGAGCTTTGCAGCCTGAAGCGGGCTGTAGAGCTTGTCTGCGTCGATCTTCTCAGCGGCGGCGAGGTACGCCTTGCTGCGCTTTGCCATTTGTTCTGTCCTTACTTGTCACTGCAGCGAATTACCTGTGCAGTGGTGAATGGTTCAGTTGTGGTCGGGGCCTGGCCGGCCCTCCCACGTAATGCTGTGGAGCGGACTATCAGCCCTGGACCGTGATGCCCATGGAACGAGCGGTGCCGGCGATGATCTTCGCGGCCTGCTCGATGTCATTGGCATTGAGGTCTTCAGCCTTGGTCTTCGCGATTTCGCGCACCTGATCCATGGTCACCGAGGCAACCTTGGTCTTGTGCGGTTCGCCGGAGCCCTTGGCGACGCCGGCTGCCTTGAGGAGCAGCTTGGCGGCGGGAGGGGTCTTCAGCTTGAAATCGAAGGTCCGGTCTTCGTAGACCGAGATCTCGACCGGCACAACGTTGCCGCGCTGGGACTCAGTCGCCGCGTTGTAGGCCTTGCAGAACTCCATGATGTTCACGCCGTGCTGACCGAGCGCGGGACCCACGGGAGGTGCAGGGTTAGCCTGACCTGCCTGGATCTGCAGCTTGATGAGCCCGGCGAGCTTCTTCTTCTTTGGGGGCATCTCTAGTTCCTAGTTTCTAGCTTGGGTGTGTGTCTTGCGTCGAACAAATTGCAAGTTTTGGGGTGGTCAGATCTTCGCGACCTGGTTGAAGTTGAGCTCAACCGGGGTTTCACGACCGAAGATCGACACGAGAACCTTGAGCTTCTGCTGCTCGCCGTTGACCTCGCTGATGCTGGCCGGAAGGGTTGCGAACGGGCCGTCCATGACGGTGACCGACTCGCCGACCTCGAAGTCGACCTCGATGAGGGGCTTGCCGAAGGACTCGGACGGTGCCTCGCCTGCTGCGACGGCGGCCGCTGCAGCCTGCTGCTTCTTCTGCTCCTGCTGCGGGAGCAGGAACTTGACGACCTCGTTGAGGGTCAGCGGCGAGGGACGCGACGTGGCACCGACAAAACCGGTGACACCAGGCGTGTTGCGCACGGCGCCCCACGACTCGTCGTTGAGCTCCATGCGAACGAGGATGTATCCGGGCAGAACCTTGCGGTTGACCTGCTTGCGCTGGCCGTTCTTGATCTCGGTGACCTCTTCGGTGGGAACTTCCACCTGGAAGATGTAGTCGCCGACATCGAGGTTCTGAACGCGAGTCTCGAGGTTGGCTTTGACCTTGTTCTCGTAACCGGCGTACGAGTGGATGACGTACCAGTCACCCGGGGCGCGGCGCAGCGCAGCCTTGAGTTCGGCAACGGGATCCTCGACCTCGAGCTCGGCGGCGGGAGCGGCCTCGTCGGAGTTCTCGGCATCGTCGGAGATGACGTCCTCGGTCGCTGCAGCGTCTGCATCAGTGCCTTCGGCAACGTCTGCATCGGTGCCTTCGGCAACCACGACGTCTACTTCGGCTGCCGCCTCGGCAGAAACACGCTCTTCGGCCAAAGCCTCATTCGTGTCGTTCTCGGGGGTGCTCACTGGGGCACTCGCTTCCTCTCGTTACTCGGACCCGGGTCGGGTCTTGTCGCGCTCGCAGGCAAAGACGCCCGACTGCTACGGCGATCAGCCGAACAGCCAGGTGACACCCTTGATCACAGCGATATCGACGCCGCTGATGAAAGCGACCATGAAGACCACGAACGTCAGCACGACGCTGGTGTAGGTGATCATCTGCTTGCGGTTCGGCCAGATGACCTTACGGAGTTCTGCGATGACCTCGCGGAAGAATTTGCGCAGGCGCTTGAAGATGTTGTCCTTCTTCGCCTTGGGCTTCTTGCCGGGGTTCGTTGCAGTCGGCTTGGCCGAAGATGTCCGGGATGCCGTCCGGGCCGGAGTCTTCACGGTGGACGCGCTGACCGAGGCGCCGCGTGCAGCGCGCTTGCCGGTCGGCTTGTTGGAAACCCCACTGGATGCGGAGGGAGCCTTCTCGGCACCGTCCTTGTCCAACGAAAGATCGGAACGCGTAGTCGCGTCAGCTGCAGTGTCGTCGACACCGGTCGAATCGGCAGACGGTGAAGTCTCCGCATCCGAAGTGTCGGCGTCGCGCTTGGCGCGCTCCTCGCTCACGTCGTTCCTCTCAGTCGCTGGCATCCGGGGGCAGGGGCGACAGGACTTGAACCTGCAACCTGCGGTTTTGGAGACCGCTGCTCTGCCAGTTGAGCTACGCCCCTTTGGTTGACATCGACAGGTGGACCCTGCCTGAATCAACCGTTCTGCGATCACACAACATACGCGCTACCCGAGGTGAATGTCTTGCAACATTCAGGGCAGCGCGCAGCGCTGAGGAATCCCAGAAATCTCAGTGTACTTCAAAGCCCCGGAACAAACACAATCCGCCCTGCGATCAGGCTAGACGGACCGTGGCGGTGGCACGACCGAAGATCTTCTTACCTTCGGACTTGGCCACGATTGCCAGTACTGCGGTCTTGCTTTCTTCGTCGATCGACTTCACCTTGGCGGTGAACTCGATCTCGGCAGCCTTGTCGGCTGCCACGATCACCGGGCTCGTGAACCGTACGTTGTACTCGGTCACTGCGCCCGGATCCCCCAGCCATTCGGTGACGTAGCCGGCACCGATGCCCATGGAGAGCATGCCGTGCGCGACGACGTCCGGCAAGCCGGCAAGTCGTGCGACCTCGTCACTGAAGTGAATCGGATTGGGATCTCCCGAAACACCCGCGTAGTTGGCGAGGTTTCCACGCGTCAGGGTGACGGACTTCTCGGGGAGAAGTTCGCCGACACTCACGTCGGAAAATTTACGAAGCGACATGCATCATCACGTCCTTGACTGCGTGGGCGATGTTCTCGTCCACTTCCCCACCCGTTCGAGCAACGAGCGTTGTCCACGTGGTGACAACTGCTTCGTCGTTCTGATCGGTGATGATGTTCTTGGTCACGATGATGTCGCTACCTGCGGCCTGCCTGAACGAATCCAGGAAAACGTCGCAGAAGAGTCGGTCACCGACCTGCATGGGCTTGTGCAGCACCAGTCGCTGATCGGTCTGAAGAATCTGACTCAAGTCGTAGCCTGTGACGATCTCTTCGAACAGACGTCGCTGAGCAATGGCACCTACAATGGCGACGAACGTAATGGGAGCAATCAGGCCGTCGTATCCGAGGCCTTTGGCTGCCGATTCGTCGTAGTGCGCAGGATGCGCGTCCTGGACGGCGCGAGCGAACTCGCGCACCTTCTCGCGTCCGACCTCGTAGAAGTCTTCGACACGATAGTGGTGACCGACCATCTGGACGGCATGAGCGGCCGGGTCCGTAGGGACCTCGGCCGCTGCCTGGTTCTCTTGCAAATCTGTCACGCGGTGAGACTCTCTTCTAGCTAGGACCCGAAGACGCAGGCCCAGAGAGGGTCTTCCGCGAAAATCGTCGTCCTGTTAAGGACTTACTACTTCGACTCGCGATGCGACTGGTGGGTTCCGCAGTTGGGGCAGAACTTCTTGAGCTCCAGGCGATCGGGGTCGTTGCGCCGATTCTTCTTGGTGATGTAGTTGCGGTGCTTGCATACCTCGCAGGCCAAGGTGATCTTGGGCCGAACGTCGGTCGAGGAGGCCACGGGATGCCTTCTTTCGGGTGTATCTGATTACGAGCAATCAGGGTGGATCATGCATATTGTGTAGCGGTGACCGGACTTGAACCGGCGACGCAACGATTATGAGTCGTTTGCTCTACCAACTGAGCTACACCGCCTCGGTGTCGAGTGTCGCGCGGAAAGCACGGCACCACAATCCAGCGAGCCCCCTAACGGAATCGAACCGTTGACCTTTTCCTTACCATGGAAACGCTCTACCGACTGAGCTAAGGGGGCGTGGCTCAGGAGTGCGTTGCCGCTCTCTTGAAGCCTCCGAAAGATTACACACGAACGAGCGCCAGCACCAAATCCGCTGGTCATCGGGGCAAAAATGGTGCCGGAGCCCATTGTTGCACCGATCGGGGCCGCTGGCGAGGGCTTTGCGGGAACCAACTTGACCCCGCACTCCCCCGAAGCCATCCCCAGAAGCACTCCCGAGGCCCCCTGAGCCGCAGCCGACGCCGGCGTCACCAACGCCCACCCGACCTCGGAACAAGCACAAAAAAGTCAGCCCCGACTCTCGTAAAGAGAATCGGGGCTGACTTGGTGTGGCAGATGTAGGATTCGAACCTACGTAGGCATAAGCCGACGGATTTACAGTCCGCTCCCATTGGCCGCTCGGGCAATCTGCCGTGCTTGCACCAGGCTTCGATCCGGCGCATTCGCAAGTATATCGCGGCGTGCGGCGGCCGAAAACGGCTTCCTCGGTGCGGTGAGAAGAATACAACGAACACACCCCCATTTTGCAAACCGGGTGGTAACGGGCGGTGCCGACCCGATAACGTCGAGGTGTCCACCGGTATGGAAGGTGGGCAGAACTCGATGTTCGTGAACTACCGGAAAGCGGGAGTGTGAAGTGGCTGATTCGTCCTTCGACGTGGTGAGCAAGGTTGACCGTCAAGAGGTGGACAACGCCCTGCATCAGGCTGCCAAGGAGTTGACCACGCGTTTCGACTTCCGAAACACGGGAGCGTCGATCGAGTGGTCTGGTGAAGAGACGATCACGTTGAACGCCGACACCGAGGAGCGACTGCTTGCCGCCCTCGACGTGTTCAAGGAGAAGTTGATCCGTCGTGACATCTCGCTGAAGGCATTCGATGCCGGCGAGCCGGCGCAGTCCGGAAAGATCTACAAGCTGTCCGGAACCTTGGTCCAGGGCATCAGCAGCGAGAACGCGAAGAAGATCACCAAGAAGATTCGCGACGAGGGCCCCAAGGGCGTCAAGGCGCAGATCCAGGGAGAGGAACTTCGTGTGAGCAGCAAGAAGCGCGACGACCTCCAGGGTGTCATCTCCCTGCTCAAGGGTGAGGACTTCGGGATCGCCCTGCAGTTCGTGAACTACCGGTAGTAGGGGCTACGCCCCTGTGCGCGGTTAAGCAGTCCTGGGACTACCTAACCGCGCACAGGGGCCGAAGGCCCTACATCCCGGCCATCTTCTCCAAACGCTCGATCCGGTCCGCCATGGGCGGATGCGTCGAGAACAGCTTGCTCACCTTGTCCCCCGCTCTGAAGGGGTTGGCAATCATCAGGTGGGACTGCGCCGCGAGCTTGGGCTCAGGCGGCAACGGCGCGGCTGCCACGCCCGACTCGAGCTTGCGCAGCGCCGACGCCAACGCCAATGGGTCACCGGTGAGCTCGGCTCCCGATTGATCAGCCTGATACTCGCGAGAGCGCGAAACGGCCAGCTTGACCACGGTTGCCGCGATCGGTCCCAGTAGGGAGACGAGCAGCAGCGCGATCGGATTACTTCCCTGCCCGTTCCCTCGGCCACCGAAGATGCTCGCGTACATCGCGAAGTTGGCCAGGCCCGAGATGACGCTGGCCATCGCGCCGGCCACGGACGAGATCAAAATGTCCCGGTTGTAGACGTGAGAGAGTTCGTGCCCGAGTACGGCGCGCAGTTCCCGTTCGTTCAGGATCTGCATGATGCCGCTGGTCACGCACACCGCGGCGTGCCGAGGGCTACGACCGGTGGCAAACGCGTTCGGGGCGTTCGTGGGGCTGATGTACAGCCTGGGCATCGGTTGGTGCGCCGTCGTGGCGAGTTCGCGCACGATCCGGTAGATCGCCGGTGCCTCGACCTCGGTGATGGGCTGGGCGCGCATCGATCGAAGCGCCAACTTGTCGCTGTTGAAGTACACGTAGGCATTCATGCCGACGGCAAACAGAACGGATCCCCACAGAAGGAACGGGCTGTTGAACAGCGAGCCGATGAAGACGATCAGCGCTGACATCCCCACCAACAACCCGAATGTCTTCGCACCGTTCGCGTAGCCGTGCAAACTGCTCACCTCTTGCCTCGCTGGAGCCGAAGGCTCACCCGAACTCCCGGCGTATGCACCGGTTCTGTTCAGTCAACGAAGGACAGGGTCATCAGGGTTCCCACCCAAGGTCGTCAGGGTTTCACCCCAGGTGTGTCAGCCGACTCGTTCGATCGTGTAGTCCACGAGGCGCACGAGCGCTTCGTTCGCCGGTCCCTGCGGGAGCTCGGCCAACTGGGCCTTTGCCGAGACTGCGTACTCGCCCAGCTTTGCCTTCGCCTTGACCATGCCCGGCGAACGCTCGAGCAGTTCGAGAGCTTCTTCTACCAAAGCGTCTTCGGTGACCGGGCCCGCGAGCAGCTCCCGCAGGCGATCTGCGTCGGCTCCTTCTTCGCGGAACGCGTACAGGACGGGCAGGGTGTGGACACCCTCGCGCAGGTCGGTGCCCGGAGTCTTGCCGGACTGCGCCGATACGGAGGAGATGTCGATGATGTCGTCGGAGATCTGAAACGCGGTGCCGACGGCGTCACCCAGGCGCTCGAGGCGCTCGATGTGAGCTGCGCCGGCGCCGGAGAAGGTGCCGCCGAATCGTCCGGATGCAGCGATGAGCGAACCGGTCTTCTCCCACACGACCTTGAGGTAATGCTCGACCGGATCCTGTTCCTTCTTGACGCCGATCGTCTCGCGCATCTGGCCGGTGACCAGCTCTGCAAAGGTTTCGGCGATGATCCGAACGGCTTCAGGTCCGAGCGTCGATACCAGGCGTGATGCGTGCGCGAACAGATAGTCGCCGGCCAGGATCGCCACGCTGTTCCCCCAGCGGGCGTTGGCGCTGGGTGCTCCGCGCCGCATGGACGCCTCGTCCATGACGTCGTCGTGATAGAGCGTCGCCAGGTGAACGAGTTCGGTGACAGTCGCTGCGGTGATGATCGACGGATCGTTCGGCACCGGTCCGAGTTGCGCGGTCAGGATCGTGAACAACGGACGGAAGCGCTTTCCCCCGGCTCGCGCGAGATGCAGCGCGGCCTCGGTGAGGAAGTCTTCGCCGTCGGACAGCTCGCTGACCAACAACTCCTCGACATCGGAGAGTCCACCACGCACTACTGCGGCGAGCTGTTCGTCGCCCAGGTCGATGCCTGCAACGACGGTGCTCGATGCGGTTGCGTCGGCAGCAGTCTTTTCGGTGCTCACGATGTCAGTACCCATTCCTGTCGTCAGTGACGGCTCGGTTCCCACGGTAGTGAACCTAGCGGTTCGCACTCGGGACGGCCTCGCCACGGTGGCGATCGCGAGCCTGGGAAGATGTGAGTGTGTCCGTAGAAGAGCAGTCCCCCGTCGTCGATTCGCTTCCGACCGAAACCGACATTGTGGTCATCGGCGCAGGTCCCGCGGGTTCTTCGGCCGCGGCTTGGGCCGCCCGCAGCGGCCGAGACGTCGTGCTGGTGGACGCTGCCGTGTTCCCGCGAGACAAGACTTGTGGTGATGGACTCACTCCGCGCGCCGTAGCCGAACTGGATCTCCTCGGCCTCGGCGAGTGGGTTCGGTCACATACGACGAACAAGGGACTACGGTTGTCCGGCTTCGGCCAAGAACTCGAACTCGAGTGGCCAGGGACGTCGTTCCCGCCGATCGGCAGTGCGATCCCCCGGACCGAACTCGACGACGCCATTCGCCGGTGCGCCGTCGAATCCGGCGCGGTCATGGTCGACGGCACCAAGGCTGTCGACGTCGAACTCGACGGTGATCGAGTAGCCGCCGTCGTACTCGCCGGCCCCTCGGGACGCAGCACTCTTCGTTGCCGGACGCTGATCATCGCCGACGGCGTTCGCTCGACGCTCGGCAAGAAGCTGGGACGGCAGTGGCACCGGGACACCGCGTACGGCGTCGCGGCACGCGCTTACGTCGCGACGCCGCGCAGCGCCGACCCGTGGATCACCTCGCATCTGGAACTGCGGGACGCCGAGGGCACGTTGCAGGCGGGGTACGGCTGGATCTTCCCGCTCGGCACCGGCGAGGTGAACATCGGCGTCGGGACACTGGCGACGTCCAAGCGCCCGGCGCCGGGTGCCCTGCGTCCCTTGCTCGACTTGTACACCGACCAGCGCCGAACCGAGTGGCAGTGGAGCAGCGAAATTCATTCCGTCGCTTCGGCTTTGCTACCCATGGGCGGCGCCGTCTCCAACATCGCCGGACGCAACTGGGCCGTGATCGGCGACGCCGCAGCGTGTGTGAACCCGCTCAACGGTGAGGGCATCGACTACGGCCTCGAAGGCGGACGTCTGGTGGTCGAACAGCTCGGCGCCGACGACCTCACGGAGCTGTGGCCGACCGTGCTTCGGGAGCATTACGGGCAGGCGTTCTCGGTCGCGCGCCGGCTCGCAGGCCTGCTGACGGTTCCGCAATTCCTGCCCGCCTCGGGCCCGATCGCGATGCGCTCACGGGCACTGATGACGGTCGCCGTTCGGGTGATGGGAAACCTCGTCACCGACGCCGACGCCGATCTGACGGCGAAGGCATGGCGTGCGTCGGGGGCCGCGTCGAGAAAGATCGACTCCCGGCCGTTGTTCGGTTGAGCAAGTGCTGTGCGCCTTTATTAACCGCCGGGGGTTAATAAAGGCGCACAGCAGGGTCAGGCAGTGGCGTAATGCAGCGCCACGATGCCGCCGGTGAGGTTGCGCCACTTGACGTTCTTCCACCCGGCAGCCTCGATCTTGCGTGCCAGCTCTTCCTGGGTCGGCCAGGCACGGATCGATTCGGCGAGGTAGACGTAGGCGTCGGGGTTGCTGCTGACGGTGCGTGCGACCTGCGGGAGCGCCTTCATGAGGTACTCCATGTAGACCGTGCGGAAGGGCCCGAAGACGGGCGTCGAGAACTCGCTGACGACGAGACGTCCGCCCGGCTTGGTGACGCGGGCGATCTCGCGCAGTCCGGCTTCGAAGTCGGAGACGTTGCGCAGGCCGAAGGAAATCGTCGCGGCATCGAACACGTTGTCGGCATAGGGCAGGTACATCGCGTCACCTGCGACCATCGGAACTTTGCGCGATATTCCGGCCTTGAGCATTCCCTTGGAGAAGTCGGTGGCGACGCACCAGGCACCGGAGCGCCCCAGTTCGACGGTCGAGACTCCGGTTCCGGCGGCGAGGTCGAGTACCTTCTCGCCCGGCTTGAGGTCGAGGGCTTCGCGGGTGGCCTTGCGCCAACCCTTGTCCTGGCCGAAGGACAGCACGGTGTTGGTGAGGTCGTATCGCTCCGCGACGTCGTCGAACATCGACGCGACTTCGTGCGGTTGCTTCTCGAGAGTTGCTCGGGTTCCGTGTGTAGTGGCCACACCCGAAACGCTACCAACCCTCGGGCAGCGAAGGCGTTCAGGCTGCTCTGGCACCCGTTCGCCGCCCGAGGCCCTGCACGTCCTCGTAGTGACGGAGCAACTCTTCGCAGATTGCCGGCCAGGTCCGGTGCAGCACCGAGCGCCTCGCTGCGGAGCCGAACTGCACCCGCAGATCACGCTGACGAAGTGCGTCGACTGCGCTTGGCAGGAGTTCGGTGAACCTGTCCGTCGGCAGGAGGTAGCCGTTGCGGCAATGCGAGATCAGGTCACGTGGTCCACCGGCGTCCGGTCCGACGACAGGTACACCGCTCGCGAGGGCTTCCTGAACCGCCTGGCAGAAGGTCTCGTGCTCGCCGGGGTGAACGAATACGTCCAGGCTCGCATAGGCGTCGGCCAGCGCGGTACCGCCGAGTTGTCCGGTGAAAATCGCATCCGGCATCAGTCGTCGTAGGTTCTCGCGATCCGGGCCGTCTCCGACGATCACGATCTGCACGCTGGGATCGGCCGCCAGCACGGCCAGTCGCTCGACGTGCTTTTCGGGCGCGAGGCGACCGACGAAGCCGACCACCAACCTGTCGCTGTCGCCGATCCAGGACTGCCGCAACGCCGAGCTACGACGCGAAGGCGCGAATCGTTGTGCGTCGACGCCGCGGGCCCACCGGTGCACGCGCGGAATGCCGTGCTCTTCGAGGGCGTCGACTGCCGACGTGGAGGGTGCAAGGGTCCTGTTGCAGCTCTTGTGGATTCGACGGGTCCACGCCCACGCGGCGCGACTGGTGACGCCGAGACCGTAGCTTTCGGCAAATCCGGCGACGTCGGTCTGGTAAACCGCGACGGTGGGTATCGCGAGCCGCTTGGCGACGGCCACTCCCCCGGCGCCGAGCAGGAACGGCGACGCCAGATGGACGACGTCGGGCGCGAAGGTCCGCACGGCCGTCGTCAGACGCGGTTGTGGCAGGCCGACGGGGAGTGAACTGACTTTGGGCACCATGACGGCGGGCACCCGAACCACCTGAACACCTTCGTGTTCGGTGGCGGCAGAGGTGTCGGATCCGACAGTGTCCGGCGCAATGACCATGGCGTCGTGGCCAGTGCGATCGAGGTGTTCGAGCACGCGTAGTACCGAGTTGGTGACGCCGTTCATGTTGGGCAGGAATGACTCCGCAACGATGGCTACTCTCACACCGAGAACGGTGACAGGGCCAGGAAAAGTCCACGTCATGTTCGTGTGAAGTTCCGGCGAAGCGCGAACTAACTCGAAGCGACCGACGCCGATCCCGGAGCTCCCGCTTCCCGCTTGCGCAGGTACCAGATCGACGGTCCAGCCAGGAGCCACGTCACGACGATCACCGATCCCGCCGGGATCAGCGCCACCGTCGCGTTGCGTCCCGCTACCCGGACCAAATCAGGGTCGGCTTTGGAGTACTCCACCTCGATGCGTTGTCCCACAGTCAGATTGGTGGGGTAGAGCACGCCGAGTTCAGGGTTGTGATTCGCGCCGTCTGGTGTCACGAAGCTGATCGCCGAACGTAGCGAGCCTGCCGAGAGCACCTCGGCGGTTGCGGTCCCCATGTTCGATTCGATGGTCCGATCGTTGCGCCAGGCACCGAGAACCAGGATCACCGCGAGCACCGAAATGCCGACCGCAACCACGAGTACGCCGATGCGGAAGCGCCGCAGAACCGTTTGCGTCACAACTGTGCTCGCACGGAAGCGTGGAGTTCGCGCAGTCCACTGCGATCTGTCGCGACTTCGAGCACACGAATGCCGTTTGCGGGTTGCGCCAGCGTCGTTGCCAGGGCGTCGACGGTGACGGCTGCGTGCGGCACGCGGTAGGCCGCGCACAGCGCAGCGAGGTCCATGCCGTGCGGTGTTCCGAACACTCGCTCGAAGACGCCGGCGTACTGCGGGTCGCCTTGTTCGAGGAGTTCGAAGATGCCGCCGCCGTCGTCGTTGGCCACGACGATGGTGAGGTCGCTCGGCCTCGGCTCACCGGTCCCGATCAGCAGCCCGGACGCGTCGTGCAGGAAGGTCAGGTCGCCCATGAGAGCGACGGTCCGGCCGCCCTCGTATGCCAGTGCGGCACCGACCGCCGCCGAGACGGTGCCGTCGATACCTGCGACCCCGCGATTGGACAGCACCCGGACAGCGGGCTTGGGATAGCTCACGAGGGCCGCGTCGCGAACGGGGTTGGACGCGCCGAGCAGAAGCTGGTCGCCGTCCGCGAGTGCATCCATCACGGCAGCTGCCACGTGCAGGCCGGTGGCCTTGGGGTGGGCGTCGAGTTGCTTGCGGACGGCAGTTTCGGCGTGTTCGGTCAGCGCGGCGCATCGAGCAATCCAGGCGGGATCGGGCGTCCCGGTGACCACTGCCCTGGTTCCGGTGGCGAGCACGTTGCCGGATACGTCGGGCCAGCGCGGCCCGGTGGTCAGCGCGTAGACGTCGACGCTCGGATCGGCCAACACCTTCGAGACCTGACGATGCAACGTCGGGCGGCCGGTGATGATCGCCTGCTTGGGCTTGAGTTGCGAGAGCGCGAGTGGATGCACTGCGATCCCGTGCATCGGAGCCGTCGGTTCGGCCACCGTCGGCAGGCCGGCCAGCTCAGGCCGAAGTGCGCTGCCGTGTCCGGAAATGACCACCGTATCTGCGGTGAGGTCCAGATCGACCGGAACATCGAGCGTCGCGTTCTGGGTGGTGGTCCAGGCTGCACCGCCTGGACGGCCCTCCGGAACCGGGCCATGGACGTGCACGTCCGGCACCAGCGGCTCACGGAGCGGGATATCGAAATGCACCGGACCCGCGTTTCCGGATCTGGTTCCGCGGGCAGCGGCGAGGACCCGGCAGACCGCCGAGCGCCACTGGCTGTTCTGCGTCGAATCGTCCTCGGCCAAGCCCAGGCTGATGGTTGCGCGAACTTGACTGCCGAAGAGCCCGAGCTGCTCGACGGTCTGGTTGGCGCCGGTGCCGAGCATCTCGTAAGGCCGGTTGGCGCTCAGGACCACCAGCGGCACTCGCGCGTAGTTGGCCTCGAGGACAGCAGGTCCGAGGTTTGCGACGGCGGTCCCGGAGGTCATCACGATGGGGACCGGTCGTTTCCCGGCGATTGCCAGTCCGAGTGCCAGAAAGCCTGCTGTCCGCTCGTCGATCCGCATGTGCAGACGCAACCGGCCGTCGAGATCGGCGGCCTGGAGGGCAAATGCGAGGGGCGCGTTGCGAGAGCCTGGACACAGCACGACTTCACGCACGCCACCACGAACCAGTTCGTCGACGACGGCTGTGGCTTGTGCAGTGGACGGATTCACGCCTTCAAGAGTGTCAGATGTTCGGGTGCAAGCATGCCCAGGGGCGGGGACAGCGGCATTATGTGTGGGTGCGCACACTCTTCGATCCAGCCGAGCTCGAACCCCGCCGGTTCTATCAGTTACTCACCGCTTCGGTGGTCCCCCGGCCGATTGCCTGGGTGTCCACCCTGTCGGCGGACGGCGTCGGCAATCTGGCTCCGTACAGCTTTTTCACCGTGGCAAGTTCGGCGCCGCCGATCGTGCAGTTCACGTCGGTCGGACGCAAGGACAGTCTGCGCAACATCGAAGCGACCGGCGAATTCGTGATCAACCTGGCGACCGCCACGCTCGCAGACGTGGTGAACAAGAGTTCCGCCTTCTACGACGCCGAGGCCGACGAATTTCTCGAGTTGAACATCCGTAGCGAACCGAGCGAGCGGGTTCGCCCTGTCCGGGTCGCCGACTCCCCGATCGCCATCGAATGCACGCTCCACCAGGTCATCGAGGTCGGTAATTCATTTGTCGTGATGGGAAATGTGGTCGCGGTCGCAGTACGTCCCGAGGCTGTCGCCGACGACGGGTTACCGGACTTCGCGGCAATCGCACCGATGAGCCGACTTGGCCGAGCGCAGTGGGGTCTTCCTCCCGAAGTCGTCGAAAAGGACAGACCCACCACTCCACACCGGCCGTAAATCAGGTTAGGGTTACCTGATTAGGTACGAGTAACAGCTAATCAGGGAGCAACCAGTCATGGCCAAGCGCGCCAAGTTCGTGAAACCGGCCTCACGCAGCATCGTGTCGGCGCAGGTCGTGGCGAACAAACGAATCAGCCCGAGCTTCATCCGGGTGACCATTGCCGGCGAAGAGCTGTCCACCATCGCACCGATGGGTGCCGATCAGTGGTTCCGCATGTTCATCCCGCAGGTCGGCCAGAGCGAACTCCGGTTGCCGAGCGCGGCAAGCAATCTCTGGTACGCGCAGTACCTGATGATGTCCAAGGACACGCGACCGGTCGTGCGCAACTACACGATTCGCGCCTACCGTGCTGCCGGAACCGGTCTCTTCGGCGAGACCACGGAGATCGACATCGACTTCGCCTATCACGGTGACATCGGCCCGGCATCCGCGTGGGCGGACACCGCGTCGACCGGCGACAATGTCGCCCTCCTCGACGAAGGCTGCATCTACAACCCCACACCCGAGGCCAAGTGGCAACTGCTCGTCGGCGACGAAAGCGCACTTCCGGCGATCATCGGCATTCTGGAAACCGCGCCGGCAGACCTGCGTGCCGAGGTCTTCGTCGAGATTCCGAACATCGAAGACAAGCAAGACATTCCGGAGTTGGCGAACGTCAACGTGCATTGGCTCGTTCGCGAGGACGAACACGCAACGCCGGGTGTTCTGACCCTCGAGACCGTCCGCGCCGCCGAACTGCCCGAGGGGCCGTCCTACACGTTTGTCGCCGGCGAACAGGCACTCACCACCGGGCTGCGTCGGCATCTCGTGAACGACCGAAAGTTCGCCAAGACCGACATCACCTTCACCGGCTTCTGGCGCCACGGACATTCGGCTCACTGACAAACGAATGCAAAAAAACGAGCGGCCCGGGAGAAACTCCCGGGCCGCTCGTTGTCTTACGTTCGCTTATGCAGCGTGCTTCTGGATCACATCGCCCAGACGCGGCAGAGCTGCAGTCACATGCTTCTTGGCCGAACCGCGCAGCTTCGAGTACATCGACTTGACGACGGCCTTGTCGCTACCTTCGATACGCTCGTCCGTCACCTCGAGGAGGGAATCGGCAACCGCGTCACCGCGGGCGCTGATGAAATCGGCGAAGCTGCCTTCACCGGAAGCCGAGAATTCCTGCCAGTACGGCTCGAGCTTTGCCACGAAAGCCGGCAGAAGCGCGGTGACGGCGTCCGGCACGATGGACGGGCTCACCTTCTTGACCGCGCCGTAGCCACCCTTGAGAGCCAGCCCTGAGGCCCCCGACTTATCCGAAACCTCTGCGTCGATCAAGGTCTGCACGTCCGCGACGACCGCGGGAACCCGTGATTCCTCGAGCAGGGTTTCGTTCAGAGCTGCAACCACTTTCGATCCCTTCATTCTTCACTGATGTTCATCAGGTCGCGCCCGAGACTATACGAAATTCGGCAGGTCTCTACTGCCGAGTATCCGATGGCAGCGCCTGGCCCTCTCCAACCACCAGTCGCGCCGGTCCGCGGGCGCGGCCAGCGTCTCGAGCAGAACCGGATCAGGCTCGACGGCACCAACGGACAAAGCGCCGTCGACGGCTGCTCCGGTGACCGCGATATCCCGGACGAACAAGCCGCCCGTGCCGAGGCCGCAGGCAAACGGAAGCGTGGGCAAGGCTGCCGCGGCCGCCAGTCCCGCGGACATCCCCACAGCCGTGTCCAGCGCACTCGAGACCACCACCGGCACCCCGTAGTCCGCCAGCTGCGCCGACAGCGCCACCACAGCACGCATTCCGCCCAGCGGCGGCACCTTCACGACGGCTACGTCCGCTCCCCCGGCTCGTACGACGCGCAACGGGTCCTCCGCACGGCGAATGCTCTCGTCGGCAGCGATCCGCACACCGGTCCCCGCGGCGCGGACGCTGACCAGTTCCTCGACGCTTGCACACGGCTGCTCGGCGTATTCGAGTTCACCGTCTTCGGTGATCGCTCGCAAAGCCGTGATCGCCTCGTCCACACTCCAACCGCCGTTGGCGTCGACGCGCACGTTCGGGATGTGCCGACGCACCTCGTTCACCCGGGCGACGTCCTGCGCCAACGACTGCCCCTTCTCGGCGACCTTGACCTTGGCGGTCCGGGCCCCGGGGAAGCGCTCCAACAATTGCGGAACGGCAGAGGCGTCGATCGCCGGCACGGTGGCGTTGACGGGAACGGCGTGACGAAGCGCAGGCGGCGGACCCAGCCACGCCGCCTCGATCCCGGCGAGCAACCACTGCGACGCCTCGTCGTCGTCGTACTCGACGAAGGGTGCGAATTCTCCCCACCCGGCCGGGCCACGAACGAGCAGAGCCTCACGAGTCGTGATGCCGCGAAAGCGAACTCGCATCGGCAGCGCGAGCACCACGGCGTCCGAGATCAGATCGTCGAACGAGGGGAACATGTCAGGGCTGTCCTGGAAGCAGTTCGATCATGAGCGCCTCACCGTCGGCGAGGAGCTTGCCGTCGAGGTCGGTCAGGCGTGCGCTGACAAAGGTCTTGCGACCCTCGACCCGATCCACCTTCCCTTCGATCACCAGTTGCGTGTTGAGCGGAGTGATCGCACGGTAGTTGATGTGGAGGTAGCCGGTCCGGGAAATCGGACGGCCACCCGCGTGGACCGTCATCCCGAAGACGTCGTCGAACAGCAAGGGCAGGACGCCGCCGTGAGCGGCACCGTTGCCGCCCAGGTGGTAGCGGCGGAAGACGCCGGTACTGCGGACTCCTTCGGTGTCGAACTTCTCGACCATCCACGGGAGCATGAGGAGGCTGCCACGTCCGGGCAGTTGGATGTTCGAGCCCGCGGGCGACTTGCCCTCCGGCACCTCGTACGGAGTCAACCGATCGGCAAGCTCCTCGGCCTGCGTAGCAATGTCTGCGAGTACGTCGTCGGGAACATTGGTCGAGACGGCAAGGTCCTGCAACCTGCGCATCGCTTCGACGAAGCGGCCGAAGTCCGGACCTGCGGGAGTGTGCCGGAACCGTGGAAATCCGCCCCGCTTCTCACCGTCTGTGACGATCTCCGTGCCGTCTGCGGTTTGTTCGCTCATGACCTGCACGTTAGCGCGCCCGGGAACGTGTTCTACCTCAGGCATCCGTTAGACACGCAAGGCGTGCCTCTATCGTGACTGAGGTGACCTTCAACCCGCATCTCTGGCGCCCTGTTCCCGGATTCGAGAACCTCACCGACATCACGTACCACCGGCACGTCAGTCAAGGCACCGTTCGCGTCGCCTTCGACCGACCGGAAGTACGTAATGCGTTCCGCCCGCACACCGTCGACGAGTTGTACCGCGCGCTCGATCACGCCCGTATGACCTCCGACGTGGGAGCGGTCCTACTCACCGGCAACGGACCGAGCGAGAAGGACGGCGGCTGGGCGTTCTGCTCGGGCGGAGACCAGCGCATCCGTGGCCGCAGCGGCTACCAGTACGCCGAAGGTGAAACGGCGGACACCGTCGACAAAGCACGCGCCGGACGCCTTCACATCCTCGAGGTCCAGCGCCTGATCCGCTTCATGCCGAAGGTCGTGATCTGCCTGGTCAACGGTTGGGCTGCGGGCGGCGGTCACAGCCTGCACGTGGTGTGCGACCTGACGCTCGCCAGCCGCGAGCACGCACGGTTCAAGCAGACCGACGCCGACGTCGGAAGCTTCGACGGCGGCTACGGCAGCGCCTATCTGGCAAAGATGGTGGGCCAGAAGTTCGCTCGCGAGATCTTCTTCCTGGGTGAGACGTACACCGCCGAGGAAATGCATCAGATGGGCGCGGTCAACAAGGTTGTCGACCACGCGGAACTCGAAAACGTCGCGATCGACTGGGCAGGCAAGATCAACGGCAAGTCGCCGCAGGCACAGCGGATGCTCAAGTACGCGTTCAACCTGCAGGACGACGGGTTGGTCGGCCAGCAGCTGTTCGCCGGTGAGGCAACACGTTTGGCGTACATGACCGACGAGGCCGTCGAGGGTCGCGACTCGTTCCTCGAAAAGCGTGATCCCGATTGGTCACCATATCCCTGGTACTTCTGAGACAGTAGGTGCGAGAGGGAGGTCGGACGTGGAGATTCTGAGTAGCCGTACGATATTGCGCCCGAGCGAGTACGAACGAACGCTGAGCTTCTACCGAGACACCCTCGGTCTGGCGATCGCTCGTGAATATCCCGGCGGCACAGTCTTCTTCGCCGGCCAAGGGCTGATCGAAGTCGCAGCGCACGGCGGCACCGGCGAAGGTGGCTTTCGCGGCGCGATCTGGCTGCAGGTCCGTGACCTCACTGCCGCTCAGACCGAACTGGTTCTCGCCGGAGTCAAGATCGCCCGCGAGGCCAGGCAAGAACCGTGGGGTCTGCACGAGATGTGGATCGCCGACCCCGACGGGACACCGATCGTGATGGTGCAGATCCCGGAGGACCATCCGATCCGACGCGATTCCCGGCCACCGTCCGCGTAGTCGAGACACAGCTGTAGCCGAGCAGTGACAGATGCCCGCCACGACTTTCGTGGCGGGCATCTGTCGGTTCTTCGCAGAGATCAGTTGCGCGTGCTCAGCGCCTGAGAGATCTGATCTGTCTGGGCCTGACCCTCGAGCAGTTGGCGAACCAACCACAGCCGCAGCACCTTTGCCACCGATGCGGCCAGGAAGAGTGCGGCACCGACCACTGTCAGGGCGAGGAAAACCACGGTGAGGATCTGGTACGACACCAGATCCCGCAGGTCCGAGAGCGTCAGCGAAGAGATGTAGACGACGAAGGCGCCGACGACTCCGACGACCATGAGCACCAGGCCGGCGATGCGCGTCGCAGCGTCGCCGCCTGCCTGCTTCTTGTCCAGCTTCAACTCTGCGATGTTCTTCTTGAATTCCTCACGGCGATCTTCGGCGAGAGTAGTCATCGTCATCCTCCTAGATAACTGGTAGAAAGTTCGTTTTCGATGTCGTGTGGATCGCCGGTCTTCACGACGCGTCCCTGCAACATGAGTGCGGCCGAGGTCGCGATGGGCAGCACCGCTCGTGCGAACTGCTCGGCGACGAGAATGGAAATGCCTTCGGCTGCAAGCGAGCCGACGACGTCGTACATCTGCGAGACGATTCGAGGTGCGAGACCCATCGACAGCTCGTCGAGCAGGAGCACCGTCGGGTGAGTGCCGAGCGCCCGTGACAGCGCCAGCATCTGCTGCTCGCCGCCGGACATCGATCCGGCCAACTGCCCGCGCCGCTCCCCCAGGATCGGGAACCTGCTGTACGCAACCTCTTCGAGTTCGGCCAACCCGACGCCCGTTCCGGTGGCGATCCACAGATTTTCGCGCACGGTCAGGTTTGCGAAGATCCCGCGCCCCTCGGGGATGGAGCAGACGCCCAGCCTCGCCAACTCCGAAGGCTCGACGCCGTTCACGACCTGGCCCGCGAGCCGGAACTCGCCGCGGGTGACCGGCAGGACGCCTGAGCAGATCTTGAGCGTCGACGTCTTGCCGCCGCCGTTGGGTCCGAGCAGCGCCACCACTGCGCCCGGTTCGAGTACCAGATCCACCCCGTGCAGAACCTCGATGGATCCGTAACCGGCACGGACACCAGACAGTTCGAGCAACGGTTCGGAGCGGTCGGGGCTCCGTATGCCCTCGTCGATTTTCGCCTCGCCAATTTTCGCTGAAGTCATACCGCCTCCTCCTCGGTCCCGATGTAGGCCGCGATCACTTCCGGATCCGTCCGGATCTTCTCCGGATCGCCCGATGCGAGGACTGCGCCGTAGTCGAGCACGTGAATGGTCGAGCACACCTTCATCACCAGCGGAATGTCGTGCTCCACCAGACAGATTCCGAGTCCACCCGCCGCCAGCTCGGTGAGCATCTCGGCAAAGACCTCGGTTTCCTGCTCGGTCTGGCCCGAGGCCGGTTCGTCGAGCAGCAGCACTCGCGGGTCGGTCATGAGGGCTCGTGCAACTTCGACGACGCGGGCGCGTCCGGTGGGGATGTCCGCGACGTCCTTGTCCGCGACATCCGTCAGCCCGGTCAGCTCCAGCAGACGATCCGTCTCGCTGTCCACGTCGATCTTGTTGCGGCCGTTCGCCTTGTGGATGTCTCCCGCGACACGCAGGTTGTCACGCACCGACAGCGAGACGAACAGTTCGAGCCGCTGGAAGGTACGCGCAAGCCCGCGACCTGCCCGCTTGTGCGGCGGCAGCTTCGTCACGTCGACGCCGCCGAGGAACACCTGACCGGACGTGGGTTTCTGCAGCCCGGTGATGGTGTTGAAGAGCGTCGTCTTGCCCGCACCATTCGGTCCGATCAGTCCCGTCACGGTTCCGGGTTGCACGGTGAGCGAAACGTCCTTGACCGCGACGTGCCCACCGAAACGAACGCTCACACCGCGTGTTTCGAGAAGAGGTGCATCAGACATGGGCGGTCAACTCCTTCGGCGAGCCGCCCTGGTACTGAGGAATCCCCAGTTCGCGGTCGATCTCGTCACGGATCTCGGGGCTGTACGGGACGTCGATCCCGACGTCTTCGGGAACGACTGTCGCCTTGGCTGCCAATTCTTCCGGAGTGAGAACCGCACGGGGCATGACCATCTCGCCGATCACGGGCAGCATGAACACCACCGCGATCGTGATGGATGCGAACCACCAGTTGCCGAGTACGCCGGTCAGAGCAAGGACGTAGGTCAGCAGAACGACTGCGGCGCCGCCGATCAGAACCGGCCTGGCATCGGAGAGTCGACGGTATCCCTCGATCACGCTGTGCACGGTGCCACTGGGGTTCGCGCCGACACCGATGCCGATCAGGGCCGGGCTGACGGCCGCGATGTTGCCCAGCAGCAGCCACATTCCCTCCAACTCCGGTTGCGCCGAAGCCAGATTGGCGAACGAGACCATGATGACGGCAAAGCCGATTCCGGCCATGAGCCCACCGAACAGCGCGCCGGTGACGTATCCGATGCCCGCGACGACGGTCAGCATGAGCAGCGAGAGGCTGACCATGATGGCAAAGCTCTCGCCCGAGACCGAACCCATCGCGCTCGACATCAGAATGCCGCCGAGACCGGCGATCCCCGAAGAGATCATGAAGACGCTCAGCTTGAGCCGAACCAGGCTCTGGCCGAGCATGGCCGAACCGGCCGGGCTGTCCTTCATCGCAGCGAGACGGCGCCCGTAGCCGCTGTTACGCAACGCGATGACGCCGACGCCGAGTACCGAGAACAGGGCGGTCACGGTCATCAGGAACACCGTCTCGTTGCTCAGATCGAGCGGGCCGATCTTCAGCGGCGGGAGGGCGATGTTGCCGTCTTTGAACAGCGAATACTTCATGCCGAACATCTCGTGTTCGGTGGTGTCGCGAAGGACCATGTTGGAGAGGAACACTCCGAAGGCCATGGTCGCAAGCGCGAGATACAGCCCTCGAAGTCGCAGCGCCGGCAGGGCGACGAGGCCACCGATCACTGCGGTGACGAGGACTCCGACGACGATGCCCCACAGGTTGAGGTGCGCAGCCAACCCGGAACCTGAGATCCCGAAGTGGAAGGCCACGATGGTCGCGATAGCGCCGAAAGATACCGGCGCCAAGTTCAATTCACCCGCGTAGCCGGTGAGGAGTGTGAGCGAGAGCGCGATGATCGCGAAAGTCATTCCGATGGTCAGTGTCGTGACCGCCGACGTCACCATCAGCAGACGGATCAGGTACACGATGACGATCAGTGCTACGCCCCAGACGACGGCCTTGCGCACGCTCGGAACGTGGTACCGCTCACGAGTACGAGTGACCGCGCCGCGCAGGCGGTCCTGAGGTAGGACGATGAGTACGACGAACAGCGCGATCATCGGTAGGGAGACACGGAAATTCGACGTCCAACTCCAACTGGTCGGAAAGTACGCCAATACGTACGTACCGGCAAGCCCGAGAACCACGGCGCCGACGAACGTGCGTGGGATGCTGCGCAACCGACCGAACATGGCCGCGGCAAACGCGTCGATCACCAAGAGCGTCAACATGTTCGCCTCGAGTGTGCCGCCACTGATCGGGGTGATCAGGATGCCGGCCAGGACTGCGAGCGTCGAACCCATCGCCCAGGACAGTGCCGCGAGACGCTCCGGATTGTGGCCGTTGAGGCGCAGTAGTTCCGGATCGTCGACGACACCGCGCATCGCAACACCGGCACGGGTGCGCGTGAAAAGAATACGCAGGCCGACGGCGATCGCGATCGCGACGAGGATGCAGATCAGCTCGTGGTAGCGGATGCTCGCGCCGAACACCGTGATCTTGGACTGGTCACCGAAGAACATCTGCATCGTTCGGGCGGTCTCGGGATGCCAGAACCAGTGCGAGATCGAGAGCATTCCGAGCAGGATCGATACCGTCACAACGATTTTGGTGACCTCGGCGGTATCGCGTAGCCCCTTCATGATCAGGACGTAGAGGCCGAGACCCATCAGCGGACCGACCAGGACCAACGAGATCAGCAAGGCGACAACCGTGGGAAGTTCCCAGCCGTAGCGCAACTGCCAGTAGATGAACGCACCGAGCATTGCCTGTGCACCGTGCGCGAAGTTGAAGATGCCTGACGTGTTGTACGTGAGCACCAGCCCGGAGGCAGCGATCGCGTACACCGACCCCAGGACCAGGCCCAGGATCGTGAAAGTGACAAAAGTGTTCATGGCTGAACCCTCGTTAGGGACTCGGGCGGCGGTTGGCGCTCGCCGCCCGAGTCGGAAGAATCAGGACTGCGGCTTGATGACGTTGGCGTTCTGGTACTTCGTCGAAACGCGGTCAGCGCCGAGCTCGGTTCCCCAGGTGCTCTTGTCGGTCGCGACGAGGTACTTGGGGTCGCACTTGAATTCGCCCGCGGTGGACGGGAAGGCCTGCGAGTAGGTACTGCCCTTCAGCGAGGTCATGAGTCCGCAGGTGGCCGGCATGTTCTTGCCGGGATCGGTGACGGCATGCAATCCGCCGCCGTCCCACTCGTGAATGTTCGAGAGTTCGTCGACCATGCACTGACGCGTCAGATCGCTGCCGCACTCGTCCGCGGCGGCCGCCCACAGCAGGAACGACGACGCCGCCTGCATACCGAGAAGCGCAGTCTTGCCACCCTGCTCGGAAACCAGATCCACGTACTTCTTCACTGCGGGCACCTTGTCCGCGTTCTCGAGCATCTGGAAGGTCATGCCCGCGTTGAGGTTGTCGAGCAGTCCGGTGTCCTTGTTCCAATCGGAGACGGTCGCGCCGTACCAGGTGGCTTCACCGAAGAAGATGGGATCGATCCCGACCTGGTCGAGGGCCTTCACGAAGTTCAGCTCCGACGGGCTTGCCGATCGTGACGTCCAGATACCCTTCGCACCGCACTCCTTGTACTTCTCGGCAAACGGCACGTAGCTCGATTCGCCCTCGTAGTTGAGTGTGACGCCGCAATCCTTGAGCTTGAAGCCCGCTGCCTCGGCGATCGAACGAATCTTCGTGGTGGAGCTGATGATCGTGGGCATCGTGCTGTTGACGACGTCGAAGTCGTTCACCAGATCGGGATGCATCTCGGCCATCTGGAACCACTGCGAACCGTTCGCGTAGTCGACGGGGAACGGAACTCCCTGGAACGTCATGGGTCCGTTCGCGGCGTCCGGCGAGACGGTGAAGCCTGGCACTGACACCAGGTTGCACGCGACACGCGTCTGCTCCGCGGTCTGATCCATCGCGAAGCCGTAGCCGACCATCATGAACTGACTCGCGCACGCTTCCTGCATGACCGAGTTGGCCTGCGTC
This sequence comes from Rhodococcus sp. WS1, assembly GCF_003797745.1. Lineage (NCBI taxonomy): Bacteria > Bacillati > Actinomycetota > Actinomycetes > Mycobacteriales > Nocardiaceae > Rhodococcus > Rhodococcus sp. WS1. The sequence continues at coordinate 1,558,197 of NZ_RKLZ01000001.1, forward strand.
ATCGCGGCGTCGTAGTCGGTACCGACGACCTTGCGGCCGTTGATACCGCCTTGATCGTTGCACCACGAGATGAGCGCGTTCACCGCATCGCTCATTTCCTTGTTCAGCCCGGGAGACTTCACGTACCCGCGGTCGTCACCGAACCCGATCTTGATCTCGGTGTCGCTGACGCCTTGATCGGTTGCGCCGGTGGCATCGCCTTCGCCACACGGCGAATCGAGGGTGCCGAACTTCGCGTCGGATGTGCTCGACGCAAGATCGGCGCTGACGCCTGATCCGCCGACAGCGACGGCGTAGGGATCGTCACCACGATTCGATGCGCAGGCTGATGCCAGAACGGCGGTCGCTGCGAGTGCCACGATCAGCTTCGTGGACTTGTTGGGCTTCACGGTCGGAGCTCTCCTTCTCACTGACAGACACCGAGATACAGAGGTGAAACCCCTGTTCCGGTGCGCTCGGTGCCCGTAGGTAATCAGCGTTTAAAACGGTCCGAATGTGCCTTCCCGGTGAGTGAGACCAAAAAGTGAGGTCCCACACAGGGTTCGGATTTCGTGGCGCTGAACACATCGCGAACGGCAGCGCCGCAGCCCACGCGCGGGGACGTACTCCACGGAGGCCCTGTTCGCATCCCGTTCGCTGTACTTTTACGCGTTCGATACGCACAATTCACGTTGTGACCGCAGAGCTCGTAATCCTCCTGGTGGTAGTTGTCACCGCCCTCGCGTTCGATTTCACGAATGGTTTTCACGACACGGGTAACGCAATGGCCACCTCCATCGCGACCGGTGCACTCAAGCCCAAAGTTGCGGTCACACTTTCCGCGATCCTGAACCTGGTCGGTGCGTTCCTGTCCGTCGAGGTCGCCGCGACGGTAGCCAAAGGTGTCGTCAACCTCGGCGCGGTCAGTGGGCAGGATCTGCTGCTGATCGTGTTCGCCGGTCTTGTCGGCGGAATCATCTGGAACCTGGCGACCTGGCTGCTCGGATTGCCGTCGAGCTCCTCGCACGCTCTGTTCGGCGGATTGATCGGCGCCGCGATCGCCTCCATCGGTATGGGCGGAGTCGAGTGGGGCGGAGTGCTGACCAAGGTCGTCGTCCCCGCAATCCTCGCGCCGGTCGTCGCTGCTCTGGTCGCGGGCGTCGGCACCAAGCTCGTGTACCGCATCACCGCATCCGTCAAGGAAGACGAGCGCGAGCGCGGTTTCCGTTTCGGCCAGATCGGCACCGCCTCCCTGATCTCACTTGCACACGGCACCAATGACGCCCAGAAGACGATGGGCGTCATCTTTTTGGCCCTGGTCGCTCACGGCACCATCACCGCCGAGACCGAGATGCCGTTCTGGGTGAAGTTCACCTGTGCCGTCGCGATCGCCCTCGGCACCTACCTCGGTGGTTGGCGCATCATCCGCACCCTGGGCAAGGGTCTTGTCGAGATTGCCGCGCCGCAGGGTCTGGCAGCCGAAGCGTCGTCCGCCGCCATCATCCTCACGTCGAGCCACCTCGGACTCCCCCTCTCGACCACCCACGTAGCCACCGGATCGATCCTCGGTACGGGTATCGGTCGCAAGGGCGCCGAGGTCCGTTGGGGTGTCGCCGGCCGGATGGCCGCAGCCTGGCTGATCACATTGCCGTCGGCTGCTGTCGTCGGAGCTATCTGCTGGGCTCTTGCACATCTGGTCGGCGGACTCGCCGGCGTGCTCGTCGTCTTCGCCGCGCTCATCGCCTTCGCGATCTTCATGTACATACGCTCGCGTAAGGAACCCGTGGACGCGGCGAACGTCACCGCCGAATGGGACGAGAATTCAGATGCGGCAATTGCCGACATCCCGGCAGCCGAACCCACTCCGTCCACCGAAGCCACCCGCAACTCCTGAAAGGGGCGCAAGAGAATGCATCTACTCACCGATACCCTCGATTCGCTCTGGCAGGTAGTGGCAGTAGGACTGCTCTTCGGAGCGGGACTGCCGGCGATCTTCGCATTCGGCCTCAAGTCGCTGAGCCTGCCGAATCCCGACGGCACCGAAGGACCGACCACCCTGGGTAAAATGGGTGCGTACCTCTGTTTTGCGATCGTGCTCGTCACGATCTTCGCCGGAATTCTGTTGTTGATGAAGAACTTCTTGGCCAGCACGTTCGGAATCCACGTCTTCTGAGTGGTCGTCGCGGCACACCACTGAAACCACCGAAACGAAAATGAGGCCGAGGATTTGAGCAAGTATTCATTGCGCAGCGTGCTCGACTGGCTACGCGCCGGGTACCCCGAGGGCATCCCGGACAAGGATCATTTCGCCCTGCTCGCGGTTCTCCGTCGACGTCTGACCGACGAGGAGATCGAGCAGGTCGTTTCGATGTCCATCGAGTCCGCGCACGAGGTACCGGACCGCCACGTCGACTACGACACGATTCGCGCCATCATCGAGGGGATCCTCAACGAGGAGCCGTCCGAGGACGACGTCGATCGTGTCACCGAAAGACTGCGCGCAGGTGGGTGGCCGGTTATCGAAGACGTGGACGCCGACAACGAAGTTCGAGATGTGAGCTGACGTCATGGCTCTTCCGCCCTTCCTCACGTCGATAGTCGGCTGGTTGCGGGCCGGCTATCCCAATGGCGTCCCCGAACAGGACTACATCCCGCTCTTCGCACTCCTCACTCGCAGACTCTCCGAGGCCGAGGTCGACGCCGTCGCCGACGCGTTGATCGAGGACGGCGATCTGCCCATCGAGAAGACCGACATCCAGGTCCTCATCACGAAGATCACCAACGAGATGCCTCTCGAAACCGATGTCGACCGCGTGCGAAGCCATCTGGCTGACGGCGGTTGGCCCCTTGCCGGGCCGGACATCCGGTGAACGTTCTTCGCACACTCGCGGTTCCGCAGGGCGAGGCGGCTTTCGAGGTATTACCTGCCGTCGCGCAGATCCTGGGCGGCGAGCACGACGCCGTGCTCCCCGTCCCGGCTGCCGACGCACGCGAGACGGCCCGACTGAGCGACGCTCTGCACCCCGATCAGCCCATCGACGACGGCGTCTCGCTGGTAGTCGCCACGTCGGGAACCACGGGAACGCCGAAGGGCGCGATGCTCGGTGCTGATGCCCTGCGGGCCAGCGGCGACGCGACCCACGAACGCCTCGGCGGCACAGGATCCTGGTTGCTCGTTCTCCCTCCGCACCACATCGCCGGCATGCAGGTTCTGCTCCGCAGTGTTCTCGCCGGAACGCAACCGGTGATCGTCGACGTCAGTGCGGGTTTCGACCCGGCAGCGCTTCCGGGCGCCGTCGCCGCGATGAGCGGACCGCGCCGCTACACCTCCTTGGTGCCGACGCAGTTGGTCAAGGCGCTCGGTGATCGCGCCGCGGTCGAGGCGCTGGCTTCACTCGACGCGGTTCTGCTCGGCGGCGCTGCGACTCCCGCGCCGGTACTCGCGCAGGCAACCGAAGCGGGCATCACCGTCGTCCGTACCTACGGGATGAGTGAAACCTCCGGCGGTTGCGTCTACGACGGAATCCCGTTGTCCGGAGCGCAGATTCGTATCGACGACGGGCGAGTGCTGCTGGGCGGACCGATGCTCGCGTCCGGGTACCGCGGGCTTCCCGACCACCCCGCTTTCGCCGAACCCGGTTGGTTCCGGACCGACGACGCCGGAGCAGTGGTCGACGGAGTCCTGCGCATCAGCGGCCGGTTGGACGAGGCAATCTCCACCGGCGGGCTGACCGTCGTACCGCAGGTGGTCGAGGCCGCGTTGGCCGATCACCCCGCCGTTCGCGAGTGCGCGGTGATCGGCGTCGAGGACCAGCGGCTGGGGCAGCGGGTGGTGGCCGTGGTCGTACCCGAGGGCGAAGCTCCGACGCTCGAGGAACTACGCGCACATGCTCAGCGGACACTCGACGTGACCGCGGCGCCGCGCGAGCTGTTCGTCGTGGACGCACTGCCGCTCCGGGGGCCGGGCAAGCTCGACCGCGCCGCTCTGGTGGCTCGGTTCAGCTAGCAGCCGCAGCCCGATTGTTCAGCCGCAGGCCTGATCAGCGCCGCGGCTGCACAATCAGCGCGCGGCTCCGCGGAGGCAAGCCCGCTCGAACCTTTCGCGGACACGTTCGAAGTCGCGAAGATCCGCCCATACCCACCGGAACACCTCGAACCCCGCGTCCCGGATCGCGTCCTCCCGCAGTTTCTCGCGCTCTACCGCCCTCCCCGGATTGTCGCCGCGATACTTGACCATCCCGTCGAACTCGCCCACCACACCGTGCTCTTTCCAGAAGAAATCGACTCTCCCGATGAACCGGCCACCGTGACGGATCTCGTGCTGCAGGGTCGGCATCGGCCAACCGTCGTCGCGCATGCGTACGCGGCTGATGGACTCCCCCGGACTCTCGGCACCTGGTTCGATGAACGTCGCCGCCACTCGAGCGCGACTCATTCCCAGCCGTCCGCGCGCATGATCGAGCGAAGCGTCGACGTTCTCACGCCTCATCCCACGTCGCAGGGCGCAATCACCGATCACCACGGCGGTCTCGAACGGCGTCGTCCGTGCGAGGTCGACGAACGTTCGCGCAAGCGACGTGGTTGCGACGCCGTCGATCAGCACGACCTCCTCGGCCGGGACCACTGCCGGATGAAGATGCAAGGTTTGACTCTTCCGCCCACCCGAGCACCGGTTACGCGTCATGTGCACGGTGCCCAATCGCAATCCGCCGCAATCCAATCCGTGCATGACCGCTGCCGAAGCGTGGCTCACGATTGCGCCTGGTCCACAGCTTTCGGTGGCTACCATGACAGCGCAGCGGTGGCGTGCTCTCGCATCGAGTTCGCGGAAGTGATCGGCGCGCATGTAGATCCCCGCTGCGATTCGGTGCAGCTCGCCGCGCCTGACCGCTCGCTGCAACTGCGCGTCGCTGGTGCCGTCGCGGTGAGCCTGTGCCCGCGTGAGAATCTCCATGCAGCGAGCGTGATGCCGCCGCGCCCGCACACCGACAAGCAAGATCCGTCTGGGGATTGTTTGCCGGTTGTGGAGCACCGACCTCGCGCGCTGTGCAAGTAACCGCAAGTTCCACGCAAGGTCCATGCAAGATCGATCTGCCAAGCTTCATCCCATGAACCACACAGCTTCGCCTCTTGCCATCGAGGCCGACGGACTCGTCAAGAAGTTCGGCGAGCACCGCGCGGTCGACGGCGTCAGCCTCACCGTCCCCACCGGCTCGGTGTTCGGCGTCCTCGGGCCGAACGGCGCCGGCAAGACCACCACTGTCCGCATGCTCGCCACCCTCCTTCGCCCCGACGGCGGTGAGGCGCGCATCTTCGGTCACGACGTCAGCCGTGAACCCACCGCGGTCCGCTCCCTGATCGGCGTCACCGGGCAGTACGCCTCCGTCGACGAGGATCTGACCGCGACCGAGAACCTCGTGATCTTCTCCCGGTTGCTCGGCCTGAGCCGCCGCGATGCGCGCACCAAGTCCCTCGAACTCCTCGAGGAGTTCGACCTGGTCGAGGCCGCGACCAAACCGCTGAAGAACTTCTCCGGTGGTATGCGTCGGCGCCTGGATCTGGCGGCCAGCCTGATCGCTCGCCCGCCGCTCCTGTTCCTCGACGAGCCCACCACCGGACTGGATCCGCGCACCCGCGCCCAGATGTGGGTGACCATCCGGCGACTCGTCGCCGAGGGCTCGACAGTGTTGCTCACCACGCAGTACCTCGACGAGGCCGATCAGTTGGCCGATCGCATCGCGGTGATCGACCGCGGTCGCGTGATCGCCAACGGCACCGCCGACGAACTCAAGGCTTCGGTCGGGATCTCCTCCCTCCAGCTCAAGTTGGTCGACCGTGACCGAACCGAGGAAGCTCGCTCGCTCATCGCGGCTGCGCTGAGCGTCGAGGTGGGTGTCACCCCCGAAGTCGGGCGGATCACCGCACCACTGAGCGACCCGTCGATCACTGCGGACCTGTTGATCCGTCTGCGTGAGCAAGGAATTGCCGTCGACGAGATCAACGTACAGAAACCCAGCCTGGACGAAGTGTTCCTGACCATTACCGGGCACCAGCCCGAAGACGGTGGACGCAACGACGCCCAGTCCGACAACGACTCCGATCGGAGCGTCGCATGACAACCACCCTCACAAAACCCCGGTCGCCGATAGCCCAGCCGGATGCCGCACCCCGCCGTATCAGCCTGCAGCAGAGCTTCGCGAACACGTTCACGATGGCGTACCGCGGAATTCTCAAGATCAAGCACAACCCGGAGCAACTGTTCGACGTCGTCATCCAGCCGATCATCTTCACGTTGATGTTCACGTACATCTTCGGCGGCGCGATCGCCGGTGACGTGACGGCATATCTGCCGACGATCATCCCCGGCATCCTCGTCCAGACCGTCATCACCGGTTCCATCGTCACGGGCACTCAGCTTCGTGAGGACATGGACAAGGGCGTGTTCGACCGCTTCAAATCCCTTCCCATCGCTCGTATCGCCCCGCTGTCCGGCGCATTGCTCGCCGACGTCGTGCGCTACGGCATCGCAACGACCATCACGTTCATCGTCGGTTTCGCGATGGGATACCGCCCCGCAGGCGGCGTGGTCGGCATTCTGTCCGCCGCGATCCTGGTCATGGTGTGCGCGTTCTCCATCAGCTGGATCTTCGCCCTCATGGGCGTGCTGATGAACAAAGCGTCTACGGTGCAGGGTGTTTCGATGCTCGTGCTGTTCCCGCTGACGTTCCTGTCGAATGCGTTCGTCGATCCTGCCACCATGCCGAGTTGGCTTCAGAAGTTCGTGAACGTCAATCCGGTCTCACACTTGGTGACCGCGGTTCGCGAGCTGGCCAACGACGGTCACTTCGGTATCCACGTCGTGTGGTCGTTGGTCGGCGCCGCGGTGATCGTTGCCGTCATGGCGCCCCTGACCGTGCGGATGTACATGCGCAAGACCTAAGTCCCGCAACATCGTCCAGACCTAATCCAGCACCGGTCCGCGAAGCGCAGCCAACACTGCTTCGCGGACCGCTCTGCGTGAGTAGCCCGACACCTTCTCGGTTTCAACAGACCACCTGTCGGCTCCGACCACACCAACCGCGAAGTCGGAGAGGCGCGCATGGTGGAGCGAGACGAAGTCCTGTCTCCCTGGCATTTTCAACGACAGAGCCATCAGTTCGACCCCTCGATCGATGTTGCCCGTGACAAGATCGAACGACCCGATCGCCGACGCCAAGGAACCCGCGAGCGGCAGGTCCGCATAACCCTTGGGATCGAACTTGAGAGCACTCGAATCCTTCATCTGCAGAACACGACTTGCCACGAGTTCATGTCGGCCGTGAACGACGTGAGCACACACGGCCGCAGCACCGAGCAGAACGACGAAGGGATCACCGAAGATGTTCTCGATCGCAGAGCCCAACAACTCCAGTGCTTCTCGATACCTGGCCAACCCTTCTTCGACTCGGCCGTCCGCGAGATCCGCCTCGGCGATGCTCGCCATCAGCGCCGCGCGCCGTTGATCGGTTTCGATGGCACCGGTCCCACCCGAGTGCGCCAAGGCCGGACGTGCCCGATCGAGAAGTGTTCGCCCGCCGGCGGTGTCACCGGATGCGATCATTGCTCCGGCTTGAAAGCAGATGAGCTGCATCGCCTCGTCACGTGCACCGAGGCGTTCCATCGACGCCGCCGCAATCGCGTAGAACTCGATGGCTTCGCCATATCGCGCGGATTGGCTGTGGACCGACCCGACATGCTGGGCCGCCATCGCAAGGCCCCACTCGTCACCGGCATTGGTCGCGTAGTCGAACAACGCTTCCCCGTCCAGCAAAGCGCCCCGCAGATCCCCGATGTTCTCGCGCATATTCGAACGCGCGGACAGCGCAGCCATTCGGGTCTCGGGGTCGGAACTGCGAACGCCTTCCGCAACCAAACGCGCAAGTCTGTGGTTGGCGATCCCACTCGTGGTCAGCTTGATCAGAAATGCGAACAACGGACCGAGATCATCGCGCTCACGCAACAGCTTTCGAAGACGAACCCGCGCGCGGGCATGGTTTCGATCGGTCTCCGCGAAAAACAGATGCATCGCCACCAGGATGAACGTCGCGCCCACCAATTCTGCATTTACATCGCGTAGATCGTTGTCCGCGGTCGCCCCGACGATCTTCGACGCCCAGTTCGAGACTTCCGAATTCGATCCTCGTACGGCCCACAGAATCGCGAGGACGGGAAAGACGTTGGCTACGGTCACCGCGTCGCCGCGCTCGACAGCCCAGCGAAGAACAGCCAGAAGGTTGTCGTGCTCGGCGTCGAGGTCGGCAATCAGACGCAACTGATCCGTGCGTGCACGCACGACGGCGTCCTCTGCGATCGCGATTGCCCAGACATCCAGGCGCCGGATCACTTCCGGCCCCTCTCCGGACGCGGCGAGCTGCTCCTCGCCGTATTCACGGACCGTCTCGAGCATGTAGTACCGAAGCTCACCCTGCCCGTCGCTGACGGAAAGAAGTGACTGATTGACCAGCGCTTCGACAGCGCCGGCCACATCGTTCAACTCTCCCCACCCGGCAACGGCCTGCGCCGAGGAAAGAGTGAAACCTGCCGGGAATCGGCACAATCGACGCAGCGCAATCTGATCCCCGCTGCCCAACAGATTCCAGCTCCAGTCGATCACCGCGTGCAGAGTGCGATGCCGATCCGGAGACGTCGGATCATCGGAGCGCAACAACGCGAACCGATCTCGCAGTCTCGAACCGATCTCGTCGACGCTCATCGTGCGGACCCGGGCAGCCGCGAGTTCGATCGCCAACGGGAGTCCGTCGAGCGTCGTACACAGCTTGACGACCGCGTCGACGTCCAGATGAACGGACGGCCGCACCGCACGTGCTCTCGCCGAGAAGAGTTCGACTGCCGAGCCGGTTCCGTCGTCGATCGCCAACGGCGGCAACGGGTACACCGCCTCGGCACTGATCATGAGCGGCGAACGACTGGTGGTCAGTACCGTCAGCTGACGACCGGCCGCGATCATCTCGGCCACGATCTCCGAACACGCGCCGATCACGTGCTCACAATTGTCGAGGATGAGCAACATCGGGCCGGCGGACAGCGCCTCTTTGAGTCGCTCTCGCGCCGAATGCGTCCGGCCGACGGTCAATTTGCCTGGCGCCAGATCGGATTCGCTGATTCCGAGGGTGCCGCCGATGGCCGCGATGACATCTTCGCTGCTGCGCAACGACGCCAACTCCACGAGTACCACCGCGACGCCAGGCTGGTTCACGGATCCGCGTAGGCCCAATTCGTGTGCGAGACGGGTTTTTCCGGCGCCACCAGGTCCGAGAATGGTGACCACACGTGAGCGAGCCAGCAAGGATTCGATCTGGTCGATGTCGCTGTCGCGACCGAGCAAGGTGTTGGGGGCAGCGCGTAGACCGATCGCCCGCGCAGCTCGCGGTGTTGCCGCAGGTGCCCCGAGAAGTTCCGTGTTCAGAGTCACCAGTGCGGGTGACGGATCAGCGCCCAGGCGATTGGCGAGGTGGTTGCGGAACTCCGCGAATACTTCGAGTGCCTCGTTGACTCGGCCGGCTCCGGCGAGCGCACGCATCAACGCTTCGGCCGCTGTGTCGTCGAACGGGCTCGACAGATGGCGTCCGCGCACCAGTGGAATGGCGGCCGCGTACTCCCCCAACGTGAGCAACGCGTCGATCTGCGCGGACTCCAGTTCGTCGTACACGCGGCCCGCGTCGAGCGCCAGACGATCTGCGACGTCGCCGACCACGTCGCTCCCGGGGGTACCGCGCCACAGGCGCAGCGCCGCGGTCGTGACGGCGAGTGCCTCGGACGCGTCAGCGCCGCCGGCGCGCAGACGACGGACGGCGTCCGCTGCCCGGGCCAGGTCGACACGCTCCCGAGCGAGAGTGAGCCGGTATCCGGCCGCCGTGACTTCGAGCGCCCCGTCCGGAAGTGCAGATCGCAGGCGCGAGACCTGAGTGTGGAGGGCGTTCATCGGTGAGCGCGGCGGCTCCAGCCCCCAGACGTCGTCGATCAGGCTCTGCGCGGTACGGGGCTCACCCGGATTGCGAGCCAGCGCAACCAGCAGAGTTCGAGCTCGCGGACCCGGCAACGGAACCAGACGATCGCCCACTTTGGTCGAAATGGGTCCGAGCAAGGCAATGTCTGCCGGGTCTTCGCCCGACTGCGCGTACCTGGCGCGCTCACTCACGTCTCGAGTCATGTGCTGATCCACCGCGTTCGATCGTATTGCACAGTGCAAAGATCGTTGTATGGCAACAGCTGCTCAATGGATCGAAGGCGCGAGGCCGCGCACACTCCCGAACGCGATTGCGCCCGTGCTGGTCGGCACCGGAGCCGCGGCGTCCCTGGACCTCGCAGTGTGGTGGAAGGCGCTCCTGGCACTGATCGTCTCCTTGGCCTTGATCGTCGGGGTGAATTTCGCGAACGACTACTCCGACGGAATCCGCGGAACGGACGACGACCGCGTCGGGCCACTGCGCTTGGTCGGATCGAAGTTGGTCAGTCCCGGAGCTGTGAAGGCCGCAGCGATCAGCTGCTTCACCGTTGCCGCGGTAGCCGGGTTCGTTCTGGCGGCGACCACAGCCTGGTGGCTGGTTGCGGTCGGCGTGTTCTGCATCATCGGTGCCTGGTTCTACACCGGCGGCAAGAAGCCGTACGGATACAGCGGGTTCGGCGAGATCGCCGTGTTCATCTTCTTCGGGCTGATCGCAGTGCTGGGAACTCAATTCGTACAGGCCGAACGGGTGGATCTGGCCGGGCTGGCCGGCGCGATCGCCATCGGCTCGTTCTCGAGCGCGGTGCTCGTTGCCAACAATCTTCGAGACATCCCGACCGACACCGAGTCCGGAAAGATCACTCTCGCAGTCCGGCTCGGCGACGCGAAGACCCGCACGCTGCACGTGATCCTGCTGGCCGTCCCGTTCGTCGCGACCTTGCTGCTGATCCTGCGTACTCCGTGGGCCCTGCTCGGATTGCTGGCGTTGCCACTGGCAATCCGAGCCAACGCCCCACTGCGTTCCGGCGGTCAGGGTATGGCCCTGATCCCCGCGTTGCGCGACACCGGACTCGCCATGCTCGTCTGGGGTGCCGCGACCGCAGTTGCGCTCAGTCTCGCCTGAACGTCGACGTACTCAACGGTTGTCGGGGACGAACGCGCTGAGCAGAAAGTTCACGATCGAGATGATCAGCGCGCCCCAGACTGCCGTCCAGAAGCCGTCGACCGTCAAGCCGTAGGACGTTCCGGACGAGATCCACGCCGTCAGCATCAGCATCAGGGCGTTGATCACCAGCGTGAACAGTCCGAGGGTCAGGATGAGCAGCGGTAGTGAGAGAAGCTGCACTACCGGCTTGATGAAGGCGTTGACCACCGTGAAGATCAAAGCGATCACCGCGATCACGAGAACCGTGCCCCAGGTGCCGTTGTCGTGGTTGGCGATCGTGATGCCGGTGACCCACGCCGACGCCAGCCAGATGGCTATGCCGTTGATGATGAGACGTGCCAGAAATGTCATGTCTGAATGCTGGCACATCCCGCCCCGTGCATGCGGAGCCGTACCGAATCTAGGCGGCGCGATTCATCTTCGCTTCCAAGCGCTCACGGATCACCGACATCGTGACCTGCGTTTCGAGGGCCTGACGGGTAGGCCCGTCGGCGACACGCAGGATGCCGAGCAGGATGTGTTCGGCACCGATTCGATTGTCCTTGTGCGCGAGCGCTTCACGAAGCGAGAGTTCCAACACCTTCTTGGAGTCCTTCTCGAATCGTGAACGAGGGAACCCAAATCGACTCTTGCGAGAAGTGTCGACGCCGTCCGGCACAGGAGTCTCGTCCAGCACACCTTCGCCGAAGGACTGCTCGAGACTCTCCCGAACCGCATCGAGATCGATGCCGATCGACTTGAGTATCTCGGCGTCGTCGTCGAAATTGTTCGAGCTACCTTCGTTCGATCCGGCGCCGGCGTGGTGGATCACGTCGAGGGAGACACCGGACTCGGTGAGCACCTCGGTGGCGATGCCCCGATCAGAGGTGAGCAGCGCGGTCAGAAGTTCCATCGGCGTGACCGGACCGGATCCGGCGACAGCATCGACAACGACGCCACGAGCCTGTGCGGAGAACCTTTCGAACATGGCAATTACCTGCCCTTCTCGCGCAGTGAACGCAGCATCGATTCCGACTGCGCGGACGCGTATTTCTTGTGGACGGCTTGACGGCTGACCTCGAGAGCTTCCGCGATCGCCTGCCAGGACCATCCGTGACGGCGCGCGTTGGCGACCTGAATGGCCTCGAGTTTTTCGAGTAGACGACGCAGCGCTCGAACAGCACGCAATCCCTCGGTGGGATCCGGGCTACCGGCGGCAGCAGCGAGAGAGGTTGCTTCGGTCATGATGTCAATTTAGGTTGACAACCGAAATCTGTCAACCAAAATTGACAGGCACGCCTAGTATCCGGCGACGGCTCCGTTCACTGCCACCTGCAAGTCGGCCTGCACAGTTCGGGCGATATCCATCGGCTTGTCCGGAAGTTCGGTCACCGGCATTCCGACAAAGACACTCGCAGCCTTGACGTCGCCGGCCACCGGACCGTAATTGATGCCGATCGACACCAGGGCCGGTGAGCAGCCCAACTTCTCGGCGCGCGCGACGATGTGGCCGATTCCGCTGTTGACGTGCTGCAGCCGCGTCGGGTCTTCGGTGTTGCACGTCCCTTCCGGGAAAATCGCCAGACAGTCCCCGTTGCCCAGCCGCTCGGCCGCGACGTCCATCATCACTCGGCCGGCATCCGAAACAGCCCGGAGGCCGTAGTTCTTGCTGCGAAAAACCGGGATGCTGCCCATCATGTCGACCTTCTTGCGCTGTGAAGGATCAACGAAGAGTTCGTCTTTGGCGAGGACCCGGGTCCGTCCGATCACTCGACGCAACGGAGTACGCCACGCGGTCGCCGCGAGCGTGAACTGGTCGCTCTCGGTCAGATGATTGACTGCCACGACCAACTGCGTCTTTCGTTCCAGCAGAGTCTTCAGCGCCGCTTCCGCACCCGGCGCGTACCTCACTCGCGGGCGGTACTTCAGCGCCAATGCGGCATAAGCGAGCTTCGCCACAAATCGGTTCTGCTGATGACTGCGGTAGTACTCGTACACAGCCTCGTAATTGTCGAGTGAAACTTCAGGATTGCCCATGATCCGCCCTCGCTGGAGAAGTGCCCCTTGACCAAACGATACACAACCTACGGTTGCGTAGGTTTGCGTTACAGAAGGCGTAGCGCTGGGAGAAACTCCACTCTCGAGGTAAAACGGTTTCTGTGATCCGCTCGGCCATATCCACCGACCTACCCGCACTGCAACAGATCGAGATCGCCGCGGGCGAACCGTTCCGAGACATCGGGATGGACGCCATCGCAGACGATCCACCGCCGACGCTCGACGAGTTGAACGATTTTCTCGCAGCCGAGCACATCTGGGTTCAGACCGACGCAAACGACGTACCCGTTGCGTACGCGCTCGTCGAGATCGTGGACGGCGGTGCACATATCGAACAGGTCTCCGTTCACCCCGATCATGCCCGCAAAGGCCTCGGAGCTCAGCTGATCGACGCCGTCACCGAATGGGCGGCGGACCACCACCACGATCTCGTGACTCTGACGACGTTCGTCGACGTTCCGTGGAACGCGCCGTACTACGAGCGACTCGGGTTCGTGCGCCTGGCCGAGAACACGCTCTCTCCCGGCCTGATACGCATCAGAACGGACGAGCAGGCGTCCGGGCTGGACGCCTGGCCGCGCGTGACGATGAGCCGCCCGTCACACGGTCCGGCGCCGGCGATTCAGGAACTGGCGGTCCACGCACCGGAACGTACGAACTCGTCCAACACTGCCGTCGGACCGAGCAGGTCGATCCCTTCCGACGCCACCCATTCGTCGTTGTAGTACGTGCCCGAGTAACGCTCTCCGCCGTCGCACAGCAGCGTGACGACGCTGCCGCTGCGCCCGGCTGCCATCATCTCGGCAATCAACGCAAAAGCTCCCCACAGGTTCGTCCCCGTCGAGCCACCTACTTTGCGCCCCAGGGCTGTGCTGGCGTGCCGGGCGGCCGCGATCGAGCCTGCGTCCGGCACCTTGATCATTCGGTCGACCACCTGACCGACAAACGACGGTTCGACGCGCGGACGGCCGATGCCCTCGATCCGGGAACCCCGTGTACCGACGATCGACGGATCGCTCGCTCGCCACGCGTCGAAGAACACGGAGTGCTCCGGATCTACCACGCACAGCCCCGTGTCGAATTTCCGATAGCGAAGAAAGCGGCCGATCGTGGCGCCGGTTCCGCCCGTCCCGGCTCCGACGACCACCCAGTCGGGAATCGGATGTTCCTCGTGCTCGAGCTGAGTGAAGATCGATTCGGCGATGTTGTTGTTTCCACGCCAGTCCGTCGCGCGCTCGGCGTGAGTGAACTGGTCCATGTAGTGACCGTTCAACTCACTCGCGAGCCGATGTGATTCCGAGTAGATCGAGGACGGATCGCTCACGAAATGACAACGTCCACCCTGCGCCTCGATCAGTGCGATCTTGGCGGGACTCGTGCTCGCGGGCATCACCGCGACAAAATCCAGGCCGAGCAACTTCGCGAAATACGCCTCGCTGACAGCCGTCGAACCTGACGACGCTTCGATGACGGTGGTCTCTTCGGTAACCCAGCCGTTGCAGATCGCGTAGAGGAAAAGCGACCGTGCGAGTCGATGCTTGAGACTTCCCGTGATGTGGGTCGACTCGTCCTTCAGATAGAGCTGGACGGTCCAGTTACTCGGCAGCGGATAGCGCAGTAGGTGAGTGTCCGCGCTGCGTTGCGCGTCGGCTTCGATCAGCCGCACCGCGTTGTCGACCCACTGGCGCGAGGTCCGACGGTCGACGTCGAGCGACTCCGTGGTCACCGCCCGTCTCCGCGCAGCTTGGAGCGAAGATCGTCACGATCGGACCGACGCTGGGCGTCGACCGCCGCGATGCCCGCATTGACACGCTTGCGCAGTTTCGCGAAGAGCAGCAGCGACAGCGGCAGCGCGATCAGAACTGCGAAAAGTGCCGCGACGATCAAGGGAACGTCGGTGCCGGCGAGCTTTCCGCCACCGATGATGACGGCACCGATCACGACGACAAGCAGCAGCCGAGCGACCGAGTACAGCACCACGTCGCGGGCCAGTTGACCCTTGGTCACCGGCCCGGCAGCCGACTTTGCTTGCCCAGAGTTTGCGGAGGGTTTACTGGCCTTGACCGGCTCAGAAGGAACATTTTCGGGGTTTTCAGACAACTGACTCACCCTCTCAGGTTACCCATTCCGAATACGGGTGGGACTGAGCCCGCTATATCCATTTTGTCCTTTACTTAAACATTACTTTATCTTGAAAGATCGACTACCCGGCTATATCTGTGCAAACATTGCGCTACCACTCAGAAAACGGTCGAATGTGTGCGAAGGACTTCGAAACAAACTCGACGCAGGTTTTTGGCAACTGGTCGACACAACGGTTCGGAACCAAAGTTCGGAATCACTGCTCGGTTCGGAATCACTGTTCGTCAAACGTTCGACATCAACATGGAGGACCTCACAATGAGCGCACCAACCTTCAATACCGCCGCAGACGCACTCATGACGCCCGGACAGGTAGCGGCATTGTTTCATGTCGATCCCAAGACCGTGACCCGCTGGGCACACGCAGGACGACTGGGCTCGCTTCGCACACCAGGAGGACATCGTCGATTCCGTGAGACCGAGGTCATGCAGCTTCTGCGCTCGCTGACCACCGAAGCGGACAACAACTGAGCAACTTTCGCTCACGTCGAAGTACTTGTAGTACCCGACAGATCTTGCAGTACCCGACAGATACAGCACTAGCGCACTGAGCCGAAACGCTTGTCCGCACCACTTCTGGTGAAGCGGGCCGGAGACTGAGTAGGCTCGACTTCAGTTCCCTGAGGAGGTGCGCCGTGTTGTATCTGTTGGCGTTGGTGGGTTTGGTGACATTGATCGTTCTGATGTGGAAGGCGTTCGGCCCCGATCCGTCGACGCGTACCCCGGTGAGCGGCGTACGCGGGCCGGACGACGATCCCGAATTCCTGTGGAATGTGAACCAGCAAACACGACGCAAGCGCACGGAAGGGCCGGACGTACCGCCGACTGACACGTCGACGTAGCGTCCGGGCTCACCCGGCTATCCGATTACCGCCCCGGCAACGCGAACGGGGAGGCCGGAAAGTCCTGCGCAACCACCGCAGCCAACTCCAGCACCGCTTCCCGAGTACCTGGACGCAGCCGGTCCAGATCGATTTCGGCGCCCTCTTCCAAATGCGGATCGAACGGAATCAGTCTCACCGCTCGACAGCGCTGCTCGAAATGCTCGACGACCCGGGGCAGATCAACCTTGCCCGAGCGAGGCCGTACCGCGTTGATGACCGCTACGGACGTGGCGACCAGCCTGCTGTAACCGTGAGCGTCGAGCCAATCAAGTGTCGCGGAGGCGCTACGTGCACCGTCGACAGATCCGGAACTGACGACGATCAACGAATCTGCACCTTCGAGAATGGCCTGCATCGCCGAGTGCATCAATCCGGTGCCGCAGTCGGTCAGAACTATGCTGTAGAACTTCTCGAGCATGTCGACCGTGCGCGTGTAGTCCCCGCCGCTGAAGGCCTCTGAAACTGCTGGATCGCTGTCGGATGCAAGCACTTCGAGACGGTGGCGATTCTGCGATGTGTAGCCGCGGACGTCGCTGTACTTCTCGATACTGTTCTCGTCGCGCAACAGGTTTCGCACTGTTGCCGGAGTTTCGAGCGGGATCTTCTGGCTCAGCGTTCCCCGGTCGGGGTTTGCATCGACAGCGACGACGCGATCGCCGCGGATCGAGCCGAACATCGACCCAAGTGTCGCAGTGGTCGTGGTCTTTCCGACGCCACCTTTGAGACTGAGCACCGCAACCTTGTAGCAGCCCTGCAGCGGCTGGTTGATCTGGCGCGTCAACTCGACGAGGTGCTGCTCCTTTGCACCGTTTCCGAGGTTCACCGATCGGCCGGACAACGTGTACAGCGCCTTGCGCCAGCCACCCACCGGGGCAGGCCGGACAGGCCGCTTGACGAGGAGCGCAGCCGAGAGATCTTGCGCAGTCATCGGGAGAGCCGACTCGAAGCGACTGTCCGGAGCCGAGTTGAATCCGGTCTGCGGCATCGGAGCGCGAGTAGGTGGCGCTGTCGGCGGGGCCATCGGCATGGCCTGACCATTCTGGAGGGCGTGGCCGTTCTGCACCGGCGCAGCGCCGGGGTGCCCGAACTGCCGAATCACGGGATTTGGCGGATGCACGCCGGGCGCAAAAGGTGCCTGCGGGTGCTGGAGCGGTCTCGCGGATCCATGCGCGGTCGGACTGGGCTGCGAATTCTGGACAGGCAGCGGATTCTGGACAGGCAGCGGATTCTGGACAGGCTGCGAATTCTGGACAGGCTGCGGAGCTCCAGTTCGCGAATCCGGAACCGACCCTGCACGATTCGTAGGTTCGTAGGTCTGCATCGGCATCGCGGGCGAGGTCGAGAACTGGCCGTTGATCGGGCCGGGCTGTGCTGCCGGATACTGGATGACCGGAGTCTTGGGACCTGGTACCGGCGCCGCCGGAGTCGCTGGGGTCGTCGTCGTCGGCGGCGGAGCGGCAGGTGCACCGGGCGCCTGGCCGGCGACTTGCTGGAGCGGGCCGGAGTCGACCGGGGCCACGAAGAGACTGCGAACATCACTGGGAACCGAGTCGGATGACGGCTCGGGCGCGGATGTGCGCAGCTCGCGCCGCGTCGGCTCGGCAGGACGCACCGGCTCCCACAATCCTGCTCCGGCGTCTTCGATCTTGTCGGCCATCTCGCAGTTCCCCCTCGTCGATCCCGCAGCTACCAGACAGCTAGTAATTCACCAAGCTGCATCGTAGCTGGCGCCGCCCCTGACTTACCCACCGGTAATACCTACAGACCGGTCGGCAGCCACCCACGGTACCTCGAGAGGATCAGTTGAGTCCCGCGTAGGAGTGCAAGCCGGACACGACCATGTTGATGATGAAGAGATTGAACAGCATCGCAACGAATCCGGCGATGTTGATCCAGGCAGCCTTCGTCTCCCGCCAACCAGACGTTGCCCTCGCGTGCAGGTAGGCCGCGTAGATCACCCAGGCGATGAAGGACATCGTCTCTTTGGGGTCCCAACCCCAGAAGCGTCCCCATGCAGCTTCCGCCCAGATCGCACCGAGGATCACACCTGCGCCGAACAGCGGAAATGCGATGATCGTGCTCTTGTATGCCAAGCGGTCGAGCGTCTGGGCGTCCGGCAGTCGCTCCGCGATCCGGCCGCCGATGCTCGTGCCTTCGTCACCGGGCGGGAACTTCAGTCGCAACAGGAACAGGAGGCTGGCGATACCGCCGATCATGAAGATGCCGGAGCCGACGCTGACGATCGTCACGTGAATCGGCAGCCAGTACGAGCGCAGCGCCGGAACCACGGGAGCCGCGTCGGCGTAGAGAACCGTGCCGGCGAGGAACATCAAGATCAGAACCGGTACCAGCAGGAAGACCCACATCGGACGGTACGCCGGCTTGATCAGCAGGACGTGCCCGACCAGCAACGACGCCGCACACGCCATCGCCACGAATTCGTACATGTTGCCGAGTGGGAATCGTTCCGTCGCAAATCCGCGGAGCACGATCGACGCGATGATCAGTACCGTTCCGACAACCAAGACAGCTCGGCCCATTCCGCCGAATCGCTCCGAGAGCGACTTGGTCGGAGTCTCCGCGACCCTGCCAGGCACGGACGCGTCGACTCCGCCGGCAGAGACCAGTTCCTTGTCCTGAACCGCCTTTGCTCTGGCCGACGCGTACTGCACGATGAGCAGCACAAACGCCAGCACAAGCACGGTGAAGGCGGACTTGAAGGCCCAGTCGCTGTACTGCGCGAGTGTCTCGTTGGTTGTCATCGGGCGTTCTCCTGCGCGTGCGGTTGGTTCACCGCGGTGGTCGGATTGCTTTTCAGCAAGCGGTCGGCGAGGCGGTCGAACTCGTCGCCCCAGCCTGCGTGGTCGGTGCGGGCAAGCCCACCAAGTTCTACTACAGTACGTCGTTCGTCATCTGGATAGATACGTGCCCAGACGCGGCGACGCTTGATCACGAGCGAGACGAGTAGCCCCGCCATCATCGTCAACGCTGAAACCAGTACCCACACCTGAGCGGGATCGTGGGAGACCTGCAGGTTGACGAAGTCGACGGCACCATCGAATCGCACCTGAGTTCCGTCGGCAAGCGTCGCGCTCTCACCCGGGAACAGATTGACTCGGTCCTGCTTGACCAGCCGGCCCTGATTGATCAGTTCGGTGTTGAGCTCGAACAGCGATTGCGGGTTACCGGTATCGAGTCCGGTATCACCCTTGTAGATGTCGATGGCGACTGCCGGATCGTTCATCGCCGGGTAACTCGACGACAGCAGGTTGCCGTGGAACAGCGCTGTGGGCGCGAACAATCCTTCGATGGCAATCTGGTTCTTCCGGCGCTCGTCCGTATCGGGATACATGCCGCCCGGCGGGTCGAAACGCATCGCGCCACTACTCAGGAACGTCGTGGCGTCGTCCGGACGCCACTGGAGCGTCTCGGTGCGGGTCTCACCGTTCGGGAACGTGACGGTGAATGTCGGCGCGTATCCGTGTCCCTGCAGGTACACACGATCGCCGGCGATCCGCAGCGGGTGGTTCACCTGGATGGTCGTGTCCCGCCAGGTATCGGACTCGAGGTCGTCGCCTGCCTGGTACGAGATGTCCGAGGTGAACATCTCGGCCTGACCGGTCTCGAGGTAGTCGGCCTGGAAATTCTTCACACGGACACACAGCGGAGTCATGCCGGTGCCGTCGAGGCTCAGGCCCGCGACGAACGAGTCGAACACTGCCGGCGAAGTCGTGCAGAATCCGGGGCCGTCGTTGGCGATGACGATGCGATTGCCCTCGTAGCCGAACAACTTGCCCGCGGCAATCGCGATCAACAATCCGACCAGGGACAGGTGGAACACGAGGTTGCCGAATTCGCGGAGGTATCCCTTCTCCGCCGAGATGGTGATCTCGCCTTCGCGTCGTGATTTCGTATCGCCGCGACGCGTTTCAACGCGCCACCCGCGTAGTTCTTTCGACACACGGGCAGCAAGTTCGTCGGGAGTCTCGCCGTCGACGACGCTCTTGGTGTGGTGCGGCAGGCGAGCAAGATTGCGCGGCGCATTCACCGGACGGGTGCGCAGCGCCTTCGCGTGCTCCACGCAACGCGGCAGGATGCAGCCGACCAGCGAGATGAAGAGCAAAGCGTAGATCGCGGTGAACCAGAAGCTGCTGAACACGTCGAACAGTTCGAGGCGGTCCATCCACGGACCGAGCGTCGGACGCGCGGCGATGTAGTCGGCGACCTTGCCCTCGTTGAGGGTTCGTTGTGGCAGCAGGGCGCCGGGGATCGCCGCGAGTGCGAGGAGGAACAGCAGAACCAGCGCGGTCCGCATCGAGGTGAGCCCGCGCCAGGTGTTGCGCCCGAGTGCAACGACTCGACCGATCACCGACTGCTTCGGCAGCACGGGTGTCGGGTTGTCGTTATTGTCGTCAGCTGTCATATCGGCAGCGTCACCTCCGAGATAAATGCGTCGCGAACCCAGCCGACGAACTGGTCCCACGCGCCTGTGACGAGGGCGATTCCCACTGCCACCAACATGATTCCGCCGAAAATTTGAATGGTGCGTGCATTACGACGCAACCAGCCGACGCCGGTCAGCGCACGCGCCGATCCCAGCGCCAAGATGATGAACGGCAGGCCGAGTCCGATGCAGTACGCGACGATCAAGGTGACACCGCGCGCGGCGGTCATCCCGTCGGTTCCCGCGGCTACGGACATCACGCCTGCCAATGTCGGCCCGAGGCATGGCGTCCACCCCAGCGCGAACACTCCCCCGAGCAGCGGCGCCCCCACCAGCGACGACACACGACGCGGTTCGAAACGGACGTCTTTCTGCAGCGCCGGGATCAGTCCGATGAACACCAGACCCATCGCGATCGTGACCACACCGCCCACGCGCATCAGGACCTCGCGGTTGACGAGCAGAGTCGAGATCACGCCGAACACCGACGCGGTCGCGAGAACGAAGACGACGGTGAAGCCGGCGACGAACAGTCCGGCCGCACCGGCCACCCTCAGGCGACTGCTCCGGGTGATCGTCCGGGTCCTCGCCTCGTCCGCGGTGATCGCGGGGGCGTCGGCGCCGACGACGCCGGCCAGGTAGGACAGGTAGCCGGGGACGAGCGGCACGACGCACGGTGAAGCGAACGACACCAGACCGGCGAGCACACAGGCGCCGAGGGCCAGCAGAAGCGGACCGGACGACGCCGCGTTCTGAAACGCTTCGCCCACACCGGCACTCAGTGTGTCGCTGCCTGCCAGCAGCGTGGTGGTCGTGGTTGTCATCTTTACTGCGCGTCTTCCTGAGCTACTCGCTGGACGACGGGCAGCAAATCCTCGGCGAGAAGTTCTTGGAGGAACACCGCGGCAACGCGATGCTGGCGGTCCAGGACGATCGTCGTCGGAATGACCGACGTGGGGTAGCCGTCACCGAGGGCGATCAGCGAACGCATCGACGGGTCGTAGATCGACGGGTACGAGACCTTGTTGTCGACCACGAAGTCTTGCGCTTTGTTCTTGGTGTCGTCGCGGACGTTGATGCCGAGGAACTGCACGCCCGAATCCTTGGTCTGCTCGTAGACCTGTTCCAGGTCGTCGGCTTCGGCGCGGCACGGCCCGCACCACTGACCCCAGACGTTGAGGACGACGACCTTGCCCTCGAAGTCGTCGAGGCCGACCTTCTTACCTTCGTTCATCAGATCGGGCCCGGAGAGCTTGCCGATGGTGCCTCGGTCGGACGGTGGATCGTAGAAGATCTTGGTCTGCCCGCCCGGTGAGACGAAGTCGAAAGTTCCGCCCTGTGCGACGGCGTCGTCGCCGGTCGCGCAGGACGAGAGAAGAAGCATCGCCGACGCAGCGGCTGCGAATGCTGCGGCGATGCGGCGCGAAATCATGCTCCTGTCACTCTCGGGTCTGAGGCACCGGCAGGTTCGGAGTAGACGATGTCGACCAGGGTGTCGCCTTCGTAGACCAGTGAGGTCAACGAGGCCAGTCCACACTGACGGTGACGGGGATCGTGCCAGAGACGCTCGCCCTGCAGGAATCGACGCAGTGTCCAGACCGGAAGCTGATGGCTGACGACGACGGCTTCGTGTCCGACTGCCGCGACGCGTGCGGCGTTGACGGCTGCGAGCATGCGATGAGCGATCTGCAGGTAGGGCTCGCCCCAGGACGGGGTGAACGGGTCACGCAATTTCCACCAGTGACGCGGACGTGAGAGCGCACCGTCCCCGACGGCAACCTTGAGACCCTCGAACTCGTTGCCTGCCTCGATGAGGTTTTCGTCTGTGACGATGTCGAGCTTGTGTGCCTCGGCGATCGGCGTTGCGGTCTCTTGTGCGCGCTGCAGCGGCGACGCGACCACGTGGGTGATGTCGTGATCGGCGAGCACCGACGCGACCGCACGAGCCTGGGCTTCGCCCGCCACCGACAACCGGAAGCCCGGGAGCCGTCCGTAGAGGATCCCGCGCGGGTTGTGAACTTCGCCGTGGCGAAGGACGTGGACGATGGTGCGGGTGGACGTGTGGTCGGGGTGATCGGCGTCGGTCACAGTCGAGGGTCCTCGCTGAAGAAGATGGATGTCGGAAGCGTGCGGTTGTTGCTCGAGCTTGAACGTGTCAGGGCTTGACGGCAGCAGCTGCGGCCTTGGCGGCGTGCGGCATGGCGTCGGCGATGATCGAGAATGCTCGATCGTCGAGTGCAGCGGAGACGAACCACGCTTCGAACGCGCTCGGCGGCGGGTACACGCCGCGGGAGAGCAACGCGTGGAAGAAGGCGGGGAATCGCCAGGTCTGCGCGGCTTTGGCTTCGTCGTAGTTGGTCACCGTGTTCTCGGTGAAGAACACGCTCACCAAGGTGCCGGCGTACTGCACACGGTGTTCGACGCCTTCGGCGGTGAGTGCTTCGGTCATGAGGTCGCCGAGGGCGGTCGCGTTCCGGCCGAGCTTGGCGTACACCTCGGCGTCGGCGGCGCGCAGACTCGCGAGTCCGGCGGCGACGGCCACGGGGTTACCCGAGAGGGTGCCGGCCTGGTACACGGGACCGTCCGGCGCGAGGTGGCCCATGATGTCGGCGCGGCCGCCGAAGGCTGCGGCAGGCAGGCCGCCGCTCATGACCTTGCCGAAGGTGTAGAGGTCGCCGGCGACGTTGTCGATGCCGTACCAACCCGAGGCGCTGACGCGGAATCCCGTCATCACTTCGTCCATGATCAGGAGTGCGCCGTGCTCACGGGTGAGACGACGCAGACCCTCGTTGAAACCGGGAAGCGGTGCGACGGCGCCCATGTTTCCGGCGGCAGCTTCGGTGATGACGCACGCGATGGCGCCGGGGTTGGCGGCGAACGCCGCGGCGACTGCATCGAGATCGTTGTAGCGGACGACGATGGTGTCTTCGGCTTGAGCGCCGGTCACGCCGGGCGAGGTCGGCAGCCCGAACGTCGCGAGGCCCGATCCGGCGTCGGCGAGAAGGGCGTCGACGTGGCCGTGGTAGCAACCGGAGAACTTGATGATCTTGGTGCGTCCGGTGAATCCGCGGGCGAGGCGGACTGCGCTCATCGTGGCTTCGGTTCCGGAGTTGACCAGGCGAACCTTTTCCACGGGCGCGACGCGGGCGACGATTTCCTCGGCGAGGGCAACTTCGCCTTCGGTCGGCGCACCGAAGGAGAGACCGCCGAGCGCTGCTTCGCGAACGGCTTCGACGACTGCCGGGTGAGCGTGCCCGAGAATCATCGGACCCCAGGACGACACCAGGTCGACGTAATTGTTCCCGTCGACGTCGGTGAGGGTGTAGCCGGATGCTTCGCGAATGAATCGCGGTGTTCCACCGACCGAACCGAACGCGCGGACGGGCGAGTTGACGCCACCCGGAATCACGTTGCCGGCACGTTCGAAGAGCCGAGCGGAGTTCGTTGCATGCACGTCGGGATCACCGGAAGACACAGTCACGGCTTCCAGTGTCCCAGTTCTGTCGAATCTGACAACGACAGGGTGTAGGACTTCGGTGCTCGAGGCGAGTTTTCCGGTCGAACCGGGCCCCGCGTGAGACGATTCCGAGCATGAAGCGACTGTTGACGACGCTGATGGTCTCGGCTGCGATTCTTCTCACATCGTGTGGTTCGGACGCTTCGAACGACGACAAGGCGACAGTTTCGTCGCCGCCGAGCGCCACAGACTCGGCTCGAACCACCGTGGCAACGAGCACCGACCCGGCGTTTCTCGGCGGGTGTTCGGCAGTGTCCGTCTACGTTCAGCAGCGTGTTCAGAGCGGCGACACGTCGACACAGACGGCGGGCGCCGACTTCCTGAAGATCGTCGAGAACGACCCTTCGTACCAGGCTATGTCCGAGAGCGAGAAGGAACTCTTCCGCCAAGGAATCGAAGCGGGTGCCGCGGGCTCCTGCTGAATGTGAGGTTGGGATCGAACCGGGTTGCCCGCGGTGCGCTACGCGCTATCGTCGGTTCCATGGCCACCACAGCGGACCACCTCAGGACAACACTCGACGGACGCTGGCGGGAGGTGCGTGAGCGCGTTCGCGGCGAATTGAACGACGAACGTTTTGCTCCGCACTACACACCCAACACCGCCATTGCGCGCTCCAAGGCTCTCGAACAGATGCGGGTCCTCGCCGATCTCGGCTACGCCGCAAACGGTTTCGCGGTCTCTCACGGCGGAACGGGCGACGCGGGTGGCGCCGTCACCAGCATCGAGATGCTCGCGATGTCCGACCTCTCACTGATGGTCAAGGCCGGCGTGCAGTGGGGACTGTTCGGCGGCGCCATCGAAAACCTCGGCACCGAGCGTCACCACCAGGCGTACGTCAAGCCGCTGATCGACCTGGACCTGCTCGGTTGCTTTGCGATGACCGAGACCGGTCACGGCAGCGACGTCCAGGAACTCGAAACCACGGCAACCTACGACGTCGAGACGGGCGAGTTCGTCGTCAACTCCCCCACCCCGTCTTCTCGCAAGGACTACATCGGCGGCGCTGCCCAGCACGCCACTGTCGCGGCAGTGTTCGCACAGCTGATCACCGGAGGCGAAAGCCAGGGCGTCCACTGCTTTGTCGTGCCGATTCGTGACGACGCCGGCAACGACCTCCCCGGAGTGACGACGTCCGACTGCGGGCTCAAGGGTGGACTGCCCGGAGTCGACAACGGCCGCATCGTCTTCGACCAGGTCCGCATCCCGCGTGAGAACCTGCTCAACCGTTACGCCGACGTCGCCGAGGACGGCACGTACAGCTCGGCGATCGAGAACCCGAACCGTCGGTTCTTCACGATGGTCGGCACATTGGTTCGTGGACGTGTCACCGTCGGTGGTTCGGCGGCAGCGGCCGCCCGCGTGGGATTGGCCATTGCCGGTCGATATGCCCTGCAGCGCAGGCAGTTCAGTGCTCCGAAGAGTGACGACGAGGTCCTGATCATGGACTACCTCGTCCATCAGAAGCGTCTGCTGCCGTTGATCGCCCGCTCGTACGCTCTGCAGTTCGCACAGAACGAACTGGTCGCCGCGATGCACGACATTCAGAGCAGCGACGACCCGGACCCGCAGGAGCAGCGCGAACTCGAGGGTCGCGCCGCCGGACTCAAGGCCGCCAACACGTGGCATGCCACTCGGGCAATCCAGGAAGCACGCGAAGCCTGTGGTGGCGCAGGCTATCTCGCGGAGAACCGCCTCACCGCGCTCAAGGCTGACACTGACGTCTTCACCACGTTCGAGGGTGACAACCACGTTCTGACGCAGTTGGTCGCAAAAGAACTCCTCACCTCGTACGCCGACGAAGTCCGCGGCATGAGCCCGGTCGACTGGATGCGCTTCGCGGCTACGACGGTCTCCGACGTGGTCAAGAAGCGCACGGCAGCGCAGCAGATCCTGCAGACGATCGTCGACACTCGCCAGGACAACGAAGAGGACGGCAGCCTCTTCAACCGCGGCACCCAGATGAAGATGTTCGAAGACCGCGAGGAGTACCTACTCGCCACTGCGGCAAGGCGATTGCAGGCAGCGCAGAAACGCGAGGAGAACCCGTTCGACGCGTTCAACTTCGTGCAGGACCACGTGCTCAAAGCCGCTCAGGCGCACATCGAGCGCGTCATCCTGGAAGCATTCGTCGCCGGCATCGACTCGTGTGAGGACGAGACCGCGAAGGAACTCTTCGGCGAGGTGTGCGACCTCTACGCACTGTCCGTCATCGAGGAGGACAAGGCCTGGTTCATGGAGCACCGGCATCTGTCGGTGGAGCGTTCGAAGGCCGTGACGCGCGGGATCAACGAGCGGTGCCGCACCCTGCGCCCGCACGTCGAGACGCTGATCGACGGCTTCGGCATCCCGGACATCCTGCTGGGGTCGGCGATGTTGGACGGGCCGGGCACGGACGCCGTACGGCTGAAGTAAACAGTTCGGGTGGGGTCGGCAATCGCCGGCCCCACCACGCTCAGTGCGCTGCTGCCTTCTTCGACTGCCGAGAGGCAAGCAGTCCGGTCAGGCCGAGTGCCGCGACCAGCCAGATCCCCAGAACGAGCAGGCGCGGTCCGGCGCCGTTCCCATCGAAGTAGATGACGGAGCGGATGGGCTCCATGGCCGCTGATCCGAGCCAGAACGAATGGATGTGCTGCCAGAATCCGGGCAGGAACGACACCGGGATCGCACCGCCCGAACTCGGGAAGTTGATGAAGACGAGCACCGTCAGCACCGCGAAGATCGCGGCTTGGCCGAGCAGTCGATTGAGCAGGATGCTCACCGCACCGACGGTGAACGTGTAGACCATCGAGATTCCCAGCAGTTGTAGGATCTGACCGACCGACGCCCCGAAGGCGTGCATGAAGATGCTGGTGATTCCGAAGGCTATGAGCGGGGTGAGTATCGCCGCACCGGCCAGGATCGAATACTGCTCTCGCAGCCGCATTCTCGGCGCAACCTGACTGAGCACCGTGATGGTCAAGTAGCCACCGAGGGTGCAGACGATCAGGAAGTAGAAGAGCCCGACGGTCGAGGAGTCGCGCGCCGTGACGGGCGCCGAGTCGATCACCGTGACCTGCTGCCCCGTCTGCTCCGCGACGGAATGCGCCAAGCTGCTCACCACGGAAACCGTCGAGGCGCCCGCACCGGTGGCGATATGTGCGGTCACGGTGTCACCGATCTCGACGGCGCCGATAGCGTCACGGTTGTCGATGCGCGAGATCGCGTCAGCCGAGTTCTCTGTGGCGACGAGGTCGAATTTGTCGCCAGACGTGGCTTCGATTCCCTCGATCAACGACGCCGTCACAGATGCTGGACCAACCACCACGATCGGTGCCTGGTTCGGCATCGGCGAGTGGAACGCGCTGACGTAACACAGGCAGAACATGATGACGAAGAACAGCGGAAACGCGAGTCCACTGCCCACCATCTTCCAGTTGGTCGGCGGATCGACGACCTCTTCACTGGGAACGCGGACATCGGTATCTGTCATATTTCACACTCTCTTCACTAACCACATCTAGCTGTCAACACCGTTGACAGACTCAACAGTCAACACTGTTGACACGTTAGAGTCAACGCCGTTGACAACGAGGTCGGCGAGCGAGCACAGAGGTCGATGTCGTGACATCCACGAAGCACACACCAGAGCAGGAACAGCCCTCGACGTCCGAGGCGATTCGCGCCGCAGCGTTCCAACTATTCGGTGAGCACGGGTTCGGCGGCACGTCAGTTCGCGCCATCGCCAAAGTTGCCGGAATCGATCCGGCCCTGGTCATCCGGCATTTCGGGTCGAAGGAAGCGCTGTTCCTGGAAACCACTCCGGTTGCGGACTACTTCGAAGGTCAGTTCGACGGCCCACTCGACACCCTCGGTGAGCGGATCGCAGTCTTCGTCCTGGGCAAGGCCGACGCCCGGATGCTGTCGGTGTACACAGCGCTCATGCGAGCGTCGGACAGTCCACGCATCCGGGAGCGACTGCGCGAGATGACAGGCACGTTTGCCACCAATCTCGCCGCTCGCCTCGACGGTGAAGACGCGTACACCCGCGCACTCCTGGTCTCCGCCCAGGTGTCCGGCCTGTTGAGCGTCCTCAGCGACGAGAGCATCCCCCAGTCCGCAGATCGCGACGAGTTGGCAAAACTCTACGGCCGGGCGATGCAGACGCTGATCGATCAGTACTGAGTGATGACCTCCTCGGCAAACCGCCGAATGGAGTCGAGTCGCCCCTGACGATCACCGGCGTCAACTCCGTAGCGATACCAGGGCAACACTCTGATTTCCGTGACTCCGAGAGTCTCGAGTTCGCGATATTCGTCCAGATCACGAACATCCGTCGGCGAGACGTTGACGCCGAAAGGAACATCGGCACGACCGTACTCGACCCGCAATTCCGTGAGGCGATCGATAGCGCAGGCTAATTCGGCTTTGGTCGTGTTCACCGACATCCAACCGTCAGCCAGCCTGGCTGCACGACGCAACCCCGGTTCGCTGTGCCCACCGATGTAGATCGGAACCGGAATCTCCGGAGCCGGACTGATCATCAGAGCGTCGAAATCGTAGTGCTTGCCGTGGTACTCGACCCATTCCGGTCCACGCCCCGCACACACCGCCTTGATGATCTCGATGGCTTCGTCGGTACGCGCACCGCGGGTGCGCATCTCGGTCCCGGTGAAGGTGAATTCCTCGGGAATCCAGGACAAACCGACGCCGAGAGCGACGCGGTTTCGCGACATCACGGCCATGGTCGATACCTGCTTGGCCGTCAACAGCGGATCGCGCAGTGGAAGTTTGAACACATTGGTGTAGAACCGAATTCGCGACGTGACGACTGCCATTGCCGTCATCGCAATGAACGGATCGGGCATCGGCGTCTCGGGTGCCCACATCCGCTTGCCGTCAGCGGTGTACGGATACGGAGCCGACACCTGCTCGGGATAGAACACGGAATCCGGCATCGCGATTCCGTCAAATCCCACCTCTTCGGCGACCTGCGCCAACTCGCACAGTTCCAGGGCGTCGATCATCGCACCCGCCAAGGACCACTTCATCGTTCCACCGTTTCGCCGTTAGGCGAGATCCAAGCGCCGCCCAAGAACATGATGTCGGTGATGTTGCGTACGACGCCGTGAACATTGCCGGCCCATGCGGTCAACACCGACGCCGGCCCCCAGATCACGTAAGGCACAGTCGCGTTGGCGTACTCCTGCACCTTGCTGATCGCCTCACGGACAGCATCGTCCGTCGATGCCGTCTGCACAGCTGTGATCATCGCGTCCATCTCCGGGTCCGCGAAGCCGGACGGGTTGTTCTTCGAATCACTGGCCATACTGTTGTACAAGTTGAGGTACGGCGCTTCTTCTCCGACCGGAGCGCCACCTCTGGTCATGTCGAAATCGTGGTCCTTGTATACCCGTCGAACCAGATCGGTCACATCGGTCGCGTAGTCGATGATGACGTCGAAACCGATCGCGTTCAGCGACGCCTGAACCGTCAGTGCCGTCGCCTGTTGGCTGGGCTCCGGGGTGGTGAGGTAGCGGAGTTTCCCGTCGTACCCGTCGGACTTCGCTTGATCCAGCAGCGCCTTTGCCTTCACCTGATCGAACGGAATACCTGCTGTGTTGTTGAACCAACGTGACGTCTGCGGGACCAGTTCGGAACTGGCGGTGCCCAATCCGTTGTTCGCACGAGTATTGACCGCCTCCGGATCCACCCCGTAGGCGATCGCCTGACGGACGCGTACATCGGCCCCGGGCTTGCCCTCGCGATTGTTGATCGTGCCGATCCCGTTCTGTCCGGTCGGACTGAGGTAACCCGAGTATCCGTCGTCGAGAGCTTGTTCGATCACGGCCTCGTCGCGGAGGATGTACGTCATGTCGATCTGGCCGCTCTTCAACGATTCGTACTGAGACTGCGCACCCGACGTGGGAACAAACCGCACTGTGTCCAGTGGCGGTTTACCGCCCTGATAATCCGTGCGTGCGGCGAGTACCAGTTCTTCGTGCGGGGCGAACTTGGCCAAGGTGAACGGACCCGCCCCGATCGGTGTGAACGCTCCCTCCCCGGTTCCTGAAACCGAACCTGCCTTTCCCCCTGAACTTCGCGCAACGATCATTCCGGGGCCGAGCGACAACAGCGCCGGGAATTGACGCCAGGGCCGCTCGAGCACGAATTCGACTGTGGTGGCGTCGGGCGTCTCTATCCGGTCCACGATGTTGAGCCAGGTCTGCGATACATCACCTTTGCCTGCCACGAATCGATCGATACTCCACTTCACCGCTTCCGCGTCGAGCGGGCTTCCGTCACTGAAGGTGAGGCCATCAGCCAAAGTGACGGTGTACGAAGTGAAGTCGCTGTTGTTCGACAGTGTCTTCGCGAGTTGTGGGACGAAGCTCCCGTTTGTGGAGTCGCTGCGTACCAGCGTGTCGTAAATCGCGGCCATTTCGGTTCCGCCGGTCGAACCGGCGGCTTGCGTTCTCGTGGGGTCCAACGAGGAAGGGAACGAATAGGACCCGAAGGTGAGAACACCGCCGTCGATCCGCTCCCCCACATCTGGGGCGCCCACAAAACCAGCTGCGCCACTACTGCTCGGTGAAACCGATCCCGAGGTGCCCCCACTACTGGAGGCACACCCGGCCAACATCAATGCACCGGCGAGCCCGAGCGCGACAAAGCGAGGGTCGAACCTAATCTTCCTGGTGTACATACGTTCCCAATCTCCGTCGGCGTGTCAGATCTTGACTACCTTGGACGTCGGGATCGGGTGCGAGTCCGCCTTGATCCAGCGCAGCGCCCATGTGCCCTCGGCATGCGAATCGGTGTCGATCCAGTTGCCGTAACCCGGATCCTTCGCCGCCACGACGATTGTCATGGTGCCGTCGTCGTTGAGCTTCGCGGTGTGATTGTTGATGTAGATGTTCGTGCGGTTGTAGTCGAGAGACTCGACCCAGAAGTTCTGCAGCACGAAGTTGAAGTACTCGCAGTTCGGAACCTCGGTCTCGATGACCCACGCCTCGTCCTCGGCGAGCTTCCAGTAACCGTGGAAGTAGAAAATCGTCGGATCGCCGCCGGCGTCCTGGAAGTAGTCCTGTCCCCAGTCGAAGATCTCGTTGGTGTGCGGCTGGAATTTGCGCGACCACTCCAGGAAGGTCTCCGCCATCCCCTTCACGATCCCGACGGACTTGGTGAGGCGTTCGCCGATCTCTTCCGGACTCAGCGGGACGAACTCGCCGTCCGGGTTCAGGCATTCGATGGTCAGATCACCGATGACCTCGTTGCGCCGATCCTGGTGAGTTTGCCGAACGGAGATGAGGTTGCTGTCGGGCGCCAAAGGCAGCCATGCGCCTTCAGCGGGCTTGTCGACGCTCGCGATGAACTCGAAACGGCCGTTCTCGTCGACCTCGAGGTCGTGGATATGCAGATCTCCGGTCTGCAGCATGGTGCCGTCGATGTGGTATCGATTGACGCGCGAGCCGAAGGTGATCAGCGGGACGGTGCCTCGGGTGCCGATGATCCGGTAGTTGTACTTACCGGAAATGTTGGCGCGCATGTAGACGTTGTCCGGGTTGTCGGCACCGATCTTCGTCATCATGTTCGGGTTCGGAGCCGACGAGAACTGCGGCCACCGTGGATCGGTGTACTCGACACAGTTGATCGTGCCGTACCGAAGCAACCGACTCAGGTAGCGGATGCCCTCGGCTTGAGTCAGCGGATCCTGAGGGACGATCTCGTCCTCCAGGACCTTTCCGACCTCGAGCAGATCTGCGCAGAACTTTTCCCAAACAGCATTCATGTGAATCTCCTTGTTTCAGTTGGGGCTTCGCCCTGTGCGCCTTTTTGGTAGTCGGCACTACCAAAAAGGCGCACAGGGCCGGAGGGCTTCAGGGTGTGGTCGCGAACTTCGCTTCGACGTCGGCGGCGCTCACGCCAAACTCCTCGAGCGAATAGTGATGCGACGGACGGCGGTGCTCGGCCAGGCTCGCCTGATGCGACGCCTCCACCGCTGCGCGAGCCTCGTCAGTGAATGGCAGGTCGAACTGCGCGTAGATCTTCTCGACGGTGCCGACCGCATCGGCGATGAAGTCTTTGTAGTCGACGTCGATGAACTGATCGGGGTTGTAACGGCTACGGGCATTGTTGAAGTTCGCGTTCCCTCGCGCCCACAGGTCCAGTTGCGTGCGCCCGATGGCGGG
Source organism: Rhodococcus sp. WS1 (assembly GCF_003797745.1). Taxonomy (NCBI): domain Bacteria; kingdom Bacillati; phylum Actinomycetota; class Actinomycetes; order Mycobacteriales; family Nocardiaceae; genus Rhodococcus; species Rhodococcus sp. WS1. Next base: position 1,590,540 of record NZ_RKLZ01000001.1, read on the forward strand.
ACGGTCGAATGCCTTCGACATGTCGTGTCCGCCCTGCTCGACGAGGCTGAAGGTGGACGCCATCGATGTCAACGGGTCACGGAACGTGCGAACGAACAACGCGTCGGGATAGACCGCCATGATCTCGTCGATCGCGAAGACATGGCTCGGGCTTTTGAGCACCCACCGTCTGTCCTGGTCGTGCAGCCCGATCAACTGCAGGTTCTTCTTGTGCCGCGCATATGTTTCGGTCCAATCCTGCTCCGCCAGCCACTGCGTGTAACTCGGCACGTACGCAACAGTTTCGAACGCGGTGGAGAGCAGCGTCTGCTGCAGCAGACGCCAACATTCCTCGACCTCCTCCGCCCCCATGAAATGCACCTTCATCAGGTCCGCTTCGTTGCGCTGGCGAGCACGGTAGAAGGCGTCGGAGCGAACGTAATCTTCGTTCTCCGACCACTTGTCGCGCTCGGGGCGCGGCTGCGGCGTCTCGGCGAGCCACATCTCGGCGCCCTGATGCGCTGGGTCGGCACCGAGCAAGCGGTGCAGCGCGGTGCTGCCGGTGCGGGTCAACCCGACCACGAAGATCGGGCGTTCGATCGGAACGTCGATGTGCTCGGGGTATTTCGCGAATCCGGCCTCACTGGTCAGGCGTCCCGCGAGCGCTCCGACGATCATCTTGCGAGCGATCACCTTGCCGTGCGGAGTGAGGTCGGCTTCGTTCTGGAACGACTCGAGCAGAACTCGAAGCCCTTCGAGATAGCTGTCGCTGCCGAAGTTTTTGTACCCGGTCTCCTCACGCGCGACCTGGTGCAAGTCGTCGATGGAACCGATGCCGTCGTAATCCTGTGTCATCTGTAATTCCTTGTGGGGTTGTTCAGTGGTGGGTGTGACCGCAGTTGACGTCGAGACATTGCCCGGCGATGGCTCTGGCCGAATCGGACAAGAGGAAGACGACGGCATTGGCGATGTCGTCAGGTTCGGGTAGCCGGCGCAGATCGGCGCCCGCTGCAACCTCGTCGTAAATGACCTTGGGGTCGACCCCAGCTGCCGCCGCCTTTTTCTCGAACATGTTCTTGACCGAGTCCGCCCAGATATAGCCGGGAGCAACCGAATTGACTCGAACGCCCTTGGGACCGAGATCGATCGACAAACTGCGTGCCATTGCCAGGAGCCCGGATTTCATGATGCGGTAGGCCCCGAACCCGGGAAGCTGATTACGCAGCACCATGGACGTCACCATCACGACGGAGCCCTCCGCCTCGGTCAATGCCGGCACAAACGCGCGTGTCACGTTCAACGCCGCAAGCAGGTTGATGTCGATACCCGACTGGATGGACGCCATGTCGGCGTCCAGGAGCGAGACCTGCGCCGGTTGGACAAAGGCGTTGTTCACGAGGCAGTCCACGCCGCCGAACTCTGCGAGCGCAGTCTCAGCCAACGAGGAGATCGAATCGACGTCGGTGAGATCGGTCGGAATGGCCAGTGCAATTCCGCCGCGGTCTCGGATCTCGGTTGCCACAGATTCCAAACGCTCGGGTGTGCGGGCGGCCAGAACAACTTTTGCTCCGGCCGCCGCACTCTGCACCGCAATCGAACGACCCAGCGCCGGGCCCACTCCCGAGACGACGACAACCTTGCCTGCCAGCAGGCCCTGATGGGTCAGCACAGTGCCTGCGGATCGAGAACAACACTCAGAGAAACGATCTTGCCGTTCTCGTCGAACTCGAACAGGTCGGAGGCAGCGAAGTCGGCCATCCCGACGCGCTGTACCCGAAGCTGCATTGCTGCGTATTTTCCCGTCACCGAAATCGGGCCGAGCAGGCTGACTGTGAAATCGACCTGCGCGTTCGCGGTGTCGAATTCGCGAATCTCGTCGATTCCGCGGTAGGTCTGGACCCCCAGCGGTTCGTGTTGAACTGCGTCGGGCGCAAACAGCGCAACCAGGCCGTCGACGTCGTGACTTCCGAGACACTTGACGTAATCTTCTACGGCAGAAACTATTTCAGCCCTGTCAGGCATGGATGCTCCTCATGTTCAGGCGGATCAAGAAATGGTTCCGCGGGCGCGAAGATGGTCGACGATCGCGATCGCAGCGTCCTCAGTCGTCGTGACACTGGTGTCGATGTGAATGTCAGGGTTCTGCGGCGGTTCGTACGGCGAATCGATTCCGGTGAAGTTCACCAACTCGCCACGTCGAGCCTTCTTGTACAGCCCCTTGGGATCTCGCTCCTCTGCGACGGCAAGAGCGGTGTCGACGAAGATTTCGACGAACTGTTCGTCGCCGATCAATTCACGGGCGGCATGACGCTCCGCCTCGAACGGTGAAATGAAGGACGCGAGCACGATCAGACCGGCGTCCGCCATCAGTCGGGTGACCTCGGTGACGCGACGGATGTTCTCGACGCGGTCGGCTTCGGTGAATCCGAGGTCTCGATTCAGCCCGTGACGGACGTTGTCTCCGTCGAGGAGGTAGGTGTGTGCGCCGAGTGCGTGCAGTTGACGCTCGACATCGTTCGCGATGGTCGACTTTCCCGAACCGGAGAGACCGGTGAACCACAGAACTGCGGGTTGGTGTCCCTTGAGCCTGGTGTGCGCGGCCTCGTCGACGTCGACGGATTGCCAGTGAATGTTGTCCGATCGACGCAGCGAGTGCGTGATCATGCCCGCACCGACAGTGCCGTTGGTAAGGCGGTCGATGAGGATGAAGCTACCGGTGTCACGGTTGCCGACGTACGGGTCGAACGGGACCGGTCGATCGAAACTGAGGTTGCAGACACCGATTTCGTTGAGCGCGAGAGTAGTCGTTGCGGTCTTCTCGAGAGTGTTGACGTTGATCTTGTGTTTCGGTTTGGTGATGCGCGCAGTGACTGTGACGGTACCGATCTGGCACAGGAACGGCCGTTCGGGCAGCATGGGAGCCTCACCCATCCAGACGATGCAGGCCTCGAACTGATCGGCTACGGCCGGCGGATTGTCGCCGATGGACAGCACATCACCGCGACTGATGTCGATCTCGTCTGCGAGCGTGATGGTGACCGAGCGGCCCGCACCGGCAACGTCGAGGTCACCACCCATGGTCACGATGCGCTCGACTGTGGACGTCTTTCCACTGGGGAGCACGCGGATGGGATCTCCGGGAGATACGGTGCCTGAAACGATCTGGCCGGAGAATCCGCGGAAGTCGAGGTCCGGCCGGTTGACCCACTGCACCGGCATCCGGAACGGAGCCGCGGCGGCAGCATCGTCGATGTCCACGCTTTCGAGATGCTCGATCAGGCTTGGTCCGGAGTACCACGGGGTATTCGCACTGCGCTCGGTGAGATTGTCACCCATGTATGCCGAGAGCGGGATGGCGACGAACCCGTCCAGACCGATCTCGTGAGCGAACCCTGCGTAATCCGCGGTAATGGCATCGAAGACCTCTTGCGAGTAGTCGACGAGGTCGAGCTTGTTCACGGCAAGCACCACGTGCTTGATCCCCAGCAACGACACCAGATACGAGTGCCGGCGGGTCTGAGTCAGTATCCCCTTGCGGGAATCGACAAGGATCACCGCAAGATCGGCGGTCGACGCGCCCGTCACCATGTTTCGGGTGTACTGCTCGTGCCCCGGAGTATCGGCGACGACGAACTTGCGTCGCTCGGTCGTGAAGTAGCGGTAGGCGACGTCGATCGTGATGCCCTGCTCACGTTCGGCGGCGAGACCGTCGACCAGGAGCGCGAAATCGAGCCCCTCCCCCTGGGTTCCGCTCTTGCGCGAATCGGCTTCGAGCGCCGTCAACTGGTCGTCGAAGACGAGTTTCGATTCGTAGAGCAGACGGCCGATCAAGGTGCTCTTGCCGTCGTCGACGCTGCCGCACGTGATGAATCGCAGCATGCTCTTGTTCGCATGACGTTCGAGGTACGCCTCGATGTCGTCAGCGATCAGATCCGAGGAAACAGTCATCAGAAGTACCCCTCTTGCTTCTTCTTTTCCATCGACGCACTGGAGTCGTGGTCGATGACCCGTCCCTGGCGTTCGGAAGTGGTGGTGAGCAACATTTCCGAGATGATCTCGGTCAGGCTCGTTGCGGTCGATTCGACGGCTCCGGTCAGCGGGTAGCAGCCGAGGGTGCGGAAACGAACGCTCTTGAGTTCCGGAGTCTCTCCCGGCAGCAACGGCATCCGGTCGTCGTCGACCATGATCAGCGCACCGCCCCGCTCGACGACGGGCCGCTTGTCGGCAAAATACAGCGGAACGATCGGAATCTCTTCCTGGCGTATGTATTCCCACACATCCAGCTCGGTCCAGTTCGAGAGAGGGAAGACGCGCAGGCTCTCGCCCGGCGCTTTGCGGACGTTGTACATCCGCCACAGTTCCGGTCGCTGCTGCTTGGGATCCCAACGGTGCGCAGCTGATCGGATCGAGAAGATGCGTTCCTTGGCGCGGGATTTTTCTTCGTCACGGCGGGCGCCGCCGAATGCAGCGTCGAACTTGTAGTGATCGAGGGCTTGTTTGAGGCCTTCGGTCTTCCACATATCGGTATGGACAGCGCTGCCGTGAGTGAACGGGTTGATCCCCTGCTTCACGCAGTCCGGGTTGGTGTGGACGATCAGATCGAGATCGCCTGCAGCAGCGGTACTGTCACGAAGTTTGTACATTTCACGGAACTTCCACGTGGTATCGACGTGCAGAAGCGGAAACGGCAGCTTCGACGGATAGAAGGCCTTGCGCGCCAGATGCAGCATCACGGCGGAGTCCTTGCCCACCGAGTACAACATCACCGGGTTCTCGCTCTGGGCAACAGCTTCACGCATGATGTGAATGCTCTCGGCTTCGAGTCGTTCGAGGTGCGTCAGTGTCGCGGTCATCGGCCCAGTTCCTCCAGTGCTTTCGGGGCGAGTTCGGGTCGGCAGATCAGCAGATCCGGCAACCACGGGTTTTCCTGGTTGTAGCGCAGTTCGCTGCCATCGATACGCGAAACATGCAGTCCCGCAGCGCGTGCGACGGCAACGGGCGCCGCCGAATCCCACTCGTACTGTCCGCCCGCATGTGCGTAGATGTCTGCCTCACCCGAGACGACCGCCATTGCTTTGGCTCCGGCGGATCCCATTTCGATCAACTCCGCGCCCATCGAGTCGGCCATGCGCATGACCCGTTCCGGACGACGCGTCCGCGATACGACGACTCGAACCGGCGTCGCGGCATCCCGTTCGGTTCGATCATCGCTGCTCGAATAGGTGACGCCAAGGGCAGGCATTGCGACCGCACCTGTTGTGAGGACACCGTTTTCGGTCAGCGCAACATGAACGGCCCAGTCCGATCGTCCGGCCTCGCCGTACTCACGGGTGCCGTCGAGAGGGTCGACGATCCACACCCGATCCGCAGCCAGCCTCGCGAGGTCGTCAGCCCCTTCCTCCGACAGCACTGCATCCGCAGGAAAGCGTCGGGCGAGTTCGGCGACGATGAATTCATGACTGAGCCGATCGGCCGCGTTCTTGAAAGTCGCGACATCACCGTCGTTTTCGCCGAGGGATTTCCGATGGTCGAGCAGAAGTTCTCCAGCCGCCGCGGCGATGTCGATCGCCGCGCGTTCATCGTTAGTGCGTGTCATAGGTACTCCACAACTGTGTAGACCTCCCGATCGATACGGGAAGAAAGGTCAGGCCGACCGCAGAGTGTCCAGCACTTTGCACTGGCCTCGATGTGGTCTGCGCCATACCGTAACACCAGAATGAACGATGTTCATTCTATTTCGAACTATGTTCATTCTATGATCTGAGTCACATAGAATTCTGGGCGGCGTTCGACAACGAACAGTGTTCGATGTGAATTGAGGATGCCGACCACCGCGACTACGGTGATCAAATGAGCAGTATCAGCAGCAAGTCGATCTACGGCGACGCCGAAGTGCGTCGACGCCGAACTCTCGACGCGGCGATCTCGCTTCTGGACGAAGGAGGCTACTCCGCGCTCACGATCCGCGCTGTCGCCAAACGAGCCGGCACCAGTACTGGCCTGATCTACCAGTACTTCGTCGACAAGCAGGACATCTTCGCCGCCCTCCTCAGCGAAAGTCAGCTGGAAATGGCGGACTTCGTGAACTCGCTCCCCCGCGAGCAGGGACTGAGTGCCTTACTCGAGTCCATGATTTCCGAGTTTGCTCGGCACTGGGCACGGGTGGGACGACTCACCACCACTTGGCGCGACATCGAAGGCATGGCCGGGTCCGACCGAGAAAGCATGCGGGAACTTCACGCATCCGTAGCGATCTACAACTCGGCATTGATTCGAGCGCTCACCGAATCTGCTGCAGCCGAAGGGAGCCGGTTGATCGACGACCCCGCGTTGATCCATCTCGTGCTCTCCGGACTCAAAGGCCTGTCGGACACCATCGTCATCAACATCGCCAAAGAAGTCACACCCGAGCACTTCGTGAGCTTCTCCGCCAGGGCGCTCGCGCGGTCCATCACGGAGTGACGGACCGGCACCTTACGAACGAACGAGGCGAGCGATGGCCGCCTGAGCTTCCTTGATCTTGACGTCCGCTTCCGGACCACCCTGCTTGGCAGCTTCGACGACGCAGCCCGCAAGGTGCGCGTCGAGAAGCTTCAGGGATACGGACTGCAACGCGCTCGTCGCGGCGGACACCTGGGTGAGCACGTCGATGCAGTACCGGTCGTCTGCGACCATGCGTGAAATTCCGGCTACCTGACCTTCGATACGACGAAGGCGTTTGAGCAGATCGTCCTGCTCAGGGCTGTAACTACTCATACCGCAACTATACCCCCTACCCGTATGAGGGCTACCGCGATGCGACGAAGCCCACCCGGACGCGGCGCACGACATCCATGGCCATCAGCCCCGCAACCAGAATCGACAACCCGGCGCCCGAGATCCAGAGACCGTCGTAGTGCGTGCTCTCGAACGGCGGAGCGCCCTCCAATATCGGTCCGAAGTCGGACGTCGTCGTACCCGCTCGCCAGCACACGACCGCCAGAATCGTGGCGGCGACGATACCGAGTACACCGATCCACGTCTTCACGTCGACGAGCGGAGTTGGCTGCGCCTCAATCATCGGCAGACCCGTCCGGTTCCACACCGACCGTGACAACCTGGCTCAACGCCTCGCGAAGTGCCCGATCGTCTTTCGCCCACGCTCGCACCAATCCCCCGGTGGTCAGACGCAAGCCGATACCGTGCCGACGCCGGGGCACTCCGGACAGCTCACCCAGCGCGCGTGCCGTTTCCCACGGCTCCATTTCGTCTTCATAGGCGGCGTCGTCGGACTCCGGGAACACCTCGGCGATCTCGGTGATCGGCACCTCTTCGGTTCCCTGACGCAACGTGGTCGCGGTCAGAAGCACGCTCGCATGCCGGCGCGCGGCAATCACCTGCACGTACACCAAGCCGGTGAGGATCACGGCGAACATCGCCAGACCGAACCAATGCACCACCGGGCCGGTGAACAGCTCGATGACCAAGGCGATCAGGCAGAAGATCGGACCGAACGCGATGGCCCACCACCGGGATCCCGGTTCGTAGTACAGAACGTCCGGGCCGATTTCAGGAGCACGGTCAGCCACGGGCGAACCAACTTCGGGTGGTGTCGCGGTAGATCGCGACGCAGGCACAGATCAGCATGACGGGGACGACGAGCGCGAGCACGGTACTGATCCCGGCGACGACCAGCGCGATCTGCAGCACCGCGAACACCCCGGACACGATCACCAGGATCCGTCGGCAGAGAGGTTTTCCGGCGCGAGTGGGACCGGCGAGGCCGCCGATCGCAAGGCCGGTCAACAGCAGAACCAGCCCGGACACCCGCACGAAGGTGACGTAGATGTCGATGTTTCCGGCCGATACGCCTTGATCGGTGAATTGCTCACGCAGCGAATACGAGGCGCTGGTGACATTGATCAGGCCGAAGAGTATGAGTAGGAACGCGCTGGCGATCCACAGCCAGAATGCTGCCTCGACGGCCGTCGGGCGCCTGACCTTCGTAGAGATACTCACGGGTTCAAGTGTGCGCTATCCGCTGACGATGCCCGGAATCATGAGCACCAGGAGTGTCACCAGAACAGAGGCTCCAAGGATCGCGAACAAGATCACTTCGGTCCGTGAACCACGTTGGCGCAGTGGAGCGTCGTGGGTGCTTTCCGTGCGCAGGGCTTCCTGAGAACTCATTGTCTACGACCTCTCCCCTACTACTGCAGTGACCCGTTTCACAGTACCCCGAGCTACCTATCGGTTCCCCGCCGGGGGGAAACGAAGAAAGAACGGATTGGACTCTTTTCGGTGCATCATCACGATCGCCCCGACAGCAGCAACTGCCTGCAGGATTTCCGCTCCGCCGAACAGCAGAGTGGCCGCGCCGCCGTCGCCGCCGAGCCCGAAGATCACGGGGATCGCAGAGACCAACATGAAGACTCCACAGAACGTCAGCAACATTCGAGCCCAGTTCTTGCCACGACTCATCGAGCGCACGAACAAAAGGAACACCGCGGTGACGATCACCACCAGGACAGCGGAGAACACGATGACCAGTGGGAACATGCCCTCCACGTCGGAGCGTGTCAGACCGGCGTCGACAGCCGCCTGGTTCCTGAGCATCTCGTCGACGAACATCGACTTCTGCCCGAGCAGCATCCAGATCATCGCGCCGCCCTGGACCAATCCAAGCGCCGTCACAGCCCACCACAACTGAATCGCAGTCACGACGTCCGTCGGCGGCTCGGGTTTCGGTTGGGGGCCCGGGTATCCGTTGTAACCGGGGCCGTATCCCGGGATCTGACCCGTCGGCATCGGTCCGAGTTCGCGGTACGGCTGATTCTCGAACGGCTGGTTCTCGTAGGGAGGTTCCCGGCGGGGCGGTTCCTGGCGCGACGGCGGCCACTGCTCGGTCATGACACCAGCGTATCGGTCGATACCGGTGCAGCCACCATGCGTGACTCCGTCACAGCCATCCGGCAACTTCCGACGCCCAGTACGTGAGGACCACGTCGGCACCGGCGCGGCGAATGCTGGTGAGCGATTCGAGAATCGCCGCGTCCCGATCGATCCACCCGTTCTGCGCGGCCGCGGTGATCATCGAGTACTCACCCGAGATCTGGTACGCCGCGACCGGAACCGGAGACCGGTCGGCGGTCTCACGCAGAATGTCGAGGTAGGACATTGCAGGCTTGACCATCACCATGTCAGCGCCCTCCGCGATGTCGAGGTCTACCTCGCGCATCGACTCGCGGCGGTTGGCGCCGTCCTGCTGATAAGTACGACGGTCGCCTTGCAGTGAGGATCCGACGGCTTCACGGAACGGCCCGTAGAACGCTGACGCATATTTCGCGGCATAGGCGAGCTGACCGACCTCGACATACCCGGATGCATCGAGCGCGCCGCGGATCGCAGCCACCTGACCGTCCATCATGCCGCTGGGGCCGAGCAGGTGCGCACCCGATTCAGCTTGCGCGAGAGCCATTTCGACGTACCGGATCAAGGTTGCGTCGTTGTCGACGGCGCCGGTGGCGTTAAGCACGCCGCAGTGGCCGTGATCGGTGAACTCGTCGAGGCAGGTATCGGCCATGATGACCGTCGAATCGCCGAGTTCTTCTGCCAGAGCGCGCAATCCGACGTTGAGGATGCCGTCGGGATCGGAGGCACCGGAGCCCTGAGGGTCCTTGTCCTCCGCCTTGGGGACGCCGAAGAGCATCAGACCACCGACGCCGGCTTCCACTGCTTCCACCGCGGCGGACCGCAGCGAATCGAGCGTGTGCTGGAAAACGCCTGGCATGGAACTGATCTCACGCGGCGCATCGATGCCGTCTGCAACGAACATCGGCAACACGAGGTGCCGGGGTTCGAGCGAGGTCTCTGCCACGAGTCGCCGGAGCGCTGGGGTGCGCCGGAGCCGGCGAGGGCGATGAGTGGGAAACACGAGAAGTAGCCCTCCTTCGTCGGAACCTGTGAGTGGTTGAGGAGTCCACAGACTCCTCAACCGCTCACGGGTGCGCTAGCGCCTGCGGGACTTCTTACGCGGCGGCGGCAAAGCACCTTCAGCGCGCAGCCGAGCTGCGTGCTCGGCGAGAGCCTCCACCAGCGGTCCCACCTGCGAGGTCTCGGGCTGCACGTCGACGCGCAGACCGAACTCGATAGCGGTTTCGGCCGTCTTCGGGCCGATGCACGCGACCAACGTGCGGGCGTGCGGCTTGCCGGCGATGCCGACGAGGTTGCGCACGGTCGAGGACGAGGTGAAGCAGACGGCGTCGAATCCACCGGTCTTGATCATCTCGCGGGTCTCGGCCGGCGGCGGCGCCGCCCGGACGGTGCGGTAGGCGGTGACGTCGTCGATCTCCCAACCGCGTTCGCGCAGGCCCTCGGCGAGGGTTTCGGTTGCAATGTCCGCGCGCGGCAACAGAACCCGGTTGACCGGATCGAAAACGTCGTCGTACGGGGCGAATTCGGCCAGCAGGCCTTCGCTGGACTGCTCACCGGTCGGGATCAGCTCGGGGTTGATGCCGAACGAGCGGACCTTGGCTGCGGTTGCTTCGCCGATACAGGCGATCTTCACGCCGGAGAAGGCGCGAGCGTCGAGACCGAACTCCTCGAACTTCTCCCACACTGCGCGAACAGCATTGGTGGAAGTGAAGACGACCCACTGGTAACGACCGTCGACGAGGCCCTTGACCGAACGCTCCATCTGAGCCGGGCTGCGAGGCGGCTCGACGGCGATGGTCGGAACCTCGATCGGGATCGCTCCGTGAGTGACCAGACGGTCGCTCATCTCGCCGGCCTGATCCTTGGTGCGCGGCACGAGGACGGTCCAGCCGTACAGTGCGCGCGATTCCCACCACGACATCTTGTTGCGCTGCGCGACAACCTTGCCGACGGTGACGATGAGCGAACCCACCAGTTCCGATCCGGCTTCGTTGAGCGTCGCGAGAGTTGCCTCGACGGTTCGCTGCTGACGAGTGGTGCCGCGGACGGTGATGGCAGCAGGCGTCTGCGGGGCCAAGCCGTTCTCGACCAGCGCGCTGGCGGTCTCGGCGAGATGTCCGGACGTCGCGTGCAGGACAAGCGGTCCCGGTGCAGCGGCCAGAGCAGCCCAGTCGACTTCACCGCGAACGTCGGCCTCGGTGTGACCCGAGCCGAGCGCCATGCCGGCGTAGCTCGGCACAGCCGAACCGGAAGGCAGACCCGGGAGAACCTCGAACTGAACCTGCGTGCGGGCGACTGCGGTGACCTCTGCGATCACGGAATCCGTGGTCAGCGGGTCGCCGGAGACCAGACGCACGACGTCGTGGCCGTTCTTGGCCTCGTGCACCAATGTCTTTGCAACCTCGGCAGGCTCACCGAGTGCCGGACGCACGTCCGCGATCAGCTCGCCGGTCTCCTCGTCGCGGCCCATGTCGATGCCGACGAGCGCGACGACGCCCTTGTCGACGTCCGGATCCGTGAATGCCATTGCGGCGCCGGTGAGGACGTCACGTGCGCGAACGGTGAGCAGGGCGGGGTCGCCCGGTCCCGATCCCACGAACAGGATCCGTCCGGGAGTGTTCTTTCGGACTCGGGTCATCGGTGATTCTCCAGTGCGCTGTATCGAAATGGGAACTTGGTGCAAGTGCAAAGTGGGGCGTCAAACATCGGCTGCCTCGCCTGTAGTCACGTTCATCAACTCTCGGGCGCCGAGTTCGAGTAACTCGCGCGCTACCGCTCGGCCGAGTTCCTCGGCCTTGTCCGGCGCACCGACTGCGCCGGTACGGATGACGTCCGAACCGTCGATGGCGGCTGCGCAGCCGCGTACCGACAGTTCGTCGAAGATTCTGCCGTCGTCGTCGAGGGATTCGACGATCTCCGCGATCGCTCCGACCGGAGCGGTGCAGCCCGCTTCCAGCTCGGCGAGAAGTGCACGCTCGGCAGTGACTGCCGCCCTGGTACCGGCGTCATCGTGCTCAGCCAGGATTGCCGCCAATTCCGCATTGGCAGAAAGGCATTCGACGGCCAGAGCGCCCTGCGCCGGAGCGGGGAGCATCTGGACGGGCTCGATGTTCTCGGTGATGAGATCGAGCAGACCGATACGGGACAAGCCGGCGCGAGCGAGGATCACGGCGTCGAGTTCACCGGATTCGACCTTGCCGAGACGGCGTTGCAGGTTGCCCCGCAACGGCACGATGTCGAGGCCGAGCCCGAGTGCCTTGAGCTGCGAAACACGGCGGGGCGCCGAGGTTCCCACCTTGGAACCGGCCGGAAGCTCCCCGAGGACCAGACCGTCGCGGGCGACGAGCGCGTCACGCGGATCTTCGCGTGGCGGAATCGCCGCGATGACGAATCGCGGATCCTGCGCGGTCGGTAAGTCCTTGTAGGAATGCACAGCAACGTCGACGCGGTTGTCCAGCAAAGCTTCTCGAAGCTCTGCGGTGAACACTCCGACGCCGATCTTCTGGACGGGATCGGTGGACTGGTCGCCCTTGGTCTTGATGATGACCAACTCGGCGGGATGTCCCGCTGCAATGAGGGCATCGCGCACGGTACCGGCCTGCGTGGTCGCGAGAAGACTTCCGCGAGTGCCGATCCGCAGCGGGCTCCCCGATCGAGGGGTGGTGACGCTCATGCCTGCAGGTCCCTTCCAGTGCGGTCGCCGTCCACCAGGTCGGTGGGTGTGGCCACGGCCGCGGGAGATCCGGGGCTGAGTTCGAAGAGTTCGCGCAGCGCTGCTGCGTAGGAGTCGCCGCCGGGGGCCGACGCCAGTTGCTTGACGCGCACGGTCGGGGCGTGGAGAAGCTTGTCCACGACGCGTCGCACGGTGCGTGCAACCTCGTCGCGCTGCGGATCGTCCAGGCCGGGCAGACGCGAATCGAGCCGCATCAGTTCGGCTTCGACGACGTCGGCGGCGCGCTGACGCAAAGCCGTCACGGTCGGAGTGACCTCGGCGAGGCGCTGTCCGGCAAGGTAGGTCGCAAGTTCGCCGGCGACGATGGTGCGTGCGGCATCTGCGTCGGAAGCGGCTGCGCCTGCCGCCGGATCACGCTGCAGCGTCTCCATGTCGAGAACGGTGACACCCGGCAGGCCGGCGACGGCGGGATCGATGTCGCGCGGCAACCCGAGGTCGCAGATGACCAGATGCTTGGTGTTGTCGCGATCGGGCTCGGCGAGTGCGCAGTGCACATCCGCCAGGGTGACCACTGCCCCGACCGCGCCGGTACAGGTGACCATGACATCTGCCTGCGCCATCGCGGCCGAAAGCTGATCGAAGGCAACACCGTCGGCGTCGACGCCGTTGGAGCGTGCCGTCTCTGCCAGGTGCTCGGCGCGTTCCTGTGTCCGGTTGACGACGACGATGCGTTCGATTCCGGCGCGAGTGAGATGCGCAACCGACAGACCGCCCATCGAGCCTGCTCCGACAACCACGGCAGTGCGGCCGACGAGGCCGCCCTCACCGATGATGCCCGCTGCACGATCAAGAGCCACGGATACGACTGATGCTCCCGCTGAGTCGATTCCGGTTTCGGAATGCACTCGCTTGCCGACGCGCAGTGCCTGCTGAGCCAGTTCGTGGACGACGCGTCCGGCTGCCTGCTGCGCATCCGAAGATGCGTAGGCCGAACGGATCTGGCCGAGAATCTGCTGTTCGCCGATCACCATCGAATCGAGGCCACTGGCCACGGCGAAGAGATGTTCGACCGCTGCTTCGCTGTAGCGGACGTAGGCGTGAGCGTGCAGCGCCGTCAGGTCGAGACCTGAATGGTCGGCGAGGATTTCACCGACCTCGGTGAGCGCACCGTGGAACGCGTCCACCACCGCGTAGACCTCCACCCGGTTACAGGTGGAGACGATCATCGCTTCGGAGATGTGCGAAGACGCCAGAAGCTTGTCGATCAGCTTCGGACGATCGGTGTCGGTGACAGCTACTCGCTCGAGCACCGGGACGGGCGCGGTTCGATGCGAGACCCCGACAAGCAGAACACTCACGGCGCGATCACTGATCCGTTTCTTGTCGAACCTGCTCCGACCGGAGCGGGTGAACTGGTGGATGGGACTGACGAAGCGGATGCGGCGTGAGCCACTCGTACTCGCGGCGCACTGGATGCCTGATCGGCGTTGCGCGCACTGTTGAAGGAGAGAACCTGCATCTCGACGGCTAGATCGACGCGTCGCAGTTCCACGTGGTCGGGAACGTCGAGGGCGATCGGCGAGAAACTCATGATGCAGCGCAGTCCGGCGCTGACGAACTGGTCGCACACGCCCTGCGCGGCCTCGTCCGGTGTGGAGATGACGCCGATGGTCGCGTTCAATTCGCGGCAGGCGACGGTCAGTTCCTCGGTGCTGCGCACCACAAGGTCGCCGACTGTGCTTCCGATTCGATCTGCGTCACTGTCGAAGAGTCCGACCATCTCGAAACCGCGGCGGCTGAATCCGCCGTAGCCGACCAGCGCCTTGCCGAGGTTTCCGACTCCGACGAGAACGACCTTGTGCCCACGATCGAGTCCGAGTGCACGCTCGATGCGGATGCGGAGCCTGTTGACGTCGTATCCGACGCCGCGGACGCCGTTGGGTCCGAGGAATGACAGATCCTTGCGCAACTTCGCTGATCCGACACCGGACGCCTGCGCAAGTTCCTCGCTCGAGACGATGGAGGTACCCCGGTCGGACATCACTCCGAGGACCCGCAGGTATGCGGCCAAGCGCGTCACCGTAGCCTGGGGGATGACGCGATCCTGAGCGATCGAGTCGGTGACAGAAGAGCCCGCAGCGCCGGTGACGCGCTGAGCCACAGGCTCATGCGTCTGGTGCGGTTCGGTCACGTCGCTGGCTCCTCGTCCGGTCGACACGACTGTCGACCTCCACGATGCTCCGGGGGAATGTTCACACCACGGTAACCGCTTGTGAACCCATGCACAAAGTTGCTCGAGACGGGTTCGATGTGCCGTTCACCTGCAAAGCGGCTCCGCGGACAACTTTGAGGGTTGCCTTACTTGCGTAAATCGTCACGAAGGCGCTCTTCGTCAACTTCCCAGTAACCGTGCTCGCGTCCGTCGAGAAGAATGACCGGCAATCTGTCTCCGTACTCCGCTCTCAGCTCTGGATCCGTCGCGGCAGCTTCGTCTACGTCGATGCACGTCAATTCCAGCTCGAACTCGGAACAGACCCGCCGTAGTACCTCCGCCGCGCCGACACAGGACGCGCATCCTGCGCGTGTCAACAGGGTCACTTCATGCGTAGCTGCAGTCATCGACGCATACCTTTCTTCTACTGGGACGCCATCTACTTGATCGGTCGAGTGTGCCTCCGGAGCCCCACTCGGCACCAAATCGGCGGAGAGGAACGTCACACACCACAGGGAAGGTCACCATCCAACCCATCGGGCCTCATCGCGGAGGATAGGCTGACTCGAAGAGTTCTCTGCTCGAGAATGCAACACGGGAGGTGCGGGTGCCTGCGCGATCACTACCGAACGGCTCCGGATTCGGATCAGGGCTTGCCGGGGTCATTCTCCCCGGACGTCGCCATGTGAAGAATCCGCTGGGCCCGAGTGAGTCGGAAGTTCGAGCCAATCTCGCCGGCGAGGCGAGCGCTGATGCAGCTCTGGCATTGCACGAAGCTGCCAACCCCACAGAACCGGAAACCGGCGAAGAGCCCCCGGCCGTTCCGCGCGACCTCACGGCCGCCGCATTCTTCGACGTCGACAACACCATGGTGCAGGGTGCGTCGATCATCCACTTCGCCCGTGGTCTCGCTGCACGAAAGTATCTCAAGACCTCGGATCTGGTGGATTTCGCGTGGAAGCAGATCAAGTTCCGAGTCACCGGCCGAGAAAGTAGCGACGACGTCGCCGAAGGCCGCGAGAAAGCACTGTCCTTCGTGGCCGGTCGATCCACCGCCGAACTCGCCCGCCTCGGCGAGGAGATCTACGACGAGGTCATCGCCGACAAGATATGGCCAGGCACGAGGGCGTTGGCCCAGATGCACCTCGACGCCGGACAACAGGTGTGGTTGGTGACGGCAACTCCGGTCGAACTGGCTCAGGTCATCGCCGAGAAACTGGGACTGACCGGCGCGTTGGGCACCGTCGCCGAAAGTGAGGACGGAGTCTTCACCGGCCGACTCGTCGGCGACATCCTGCACGGAATGGGCAAGGCACACGCCGTACGGACGTTGGCGGTGCGTGAAGGACTCAATCTCAAGCGCTGTTCCGCCTACTCCGACAGCCACAACGACGTACCGATGCTCTCGTTGGTGGGGACACCGGTGGCGATCAATCCCGACGCAGACCTTCGTGAACTCGCGAAGAACCGCGGTTGGGAAGTTCGTGATTTCCGCACCGGACGAAAGGCCGCCAAGATCGGCGTTCCCACAGCGCTGGTGCTCGGAGCGGTCGGCGGTGCGCTCGCGGCGATTCTCGCCAGGCGCAAAGAACAGAACGCCTGAGCGGGTTCGGTCCGGATCGAGAAGCGATCCGGACCGAACTCAGCCGAGAAAGATGTTGCGCCGCTTGGCCAACAACCGATAAAGCGTCTGCTGAATCGTTTCCCGGACGTGGTCCGTGACCTCGAACAGGACCATCGGATCGTCGGCTGCACCGCTCTCGAAGGTGTCGGTGACGATCGGCTTTCCGAACTCGATGTACCACTTCGACGGCAATGGAACCAGGCCGAGTGGCCCGAGGTGCGGAAACAAAGGTGTGACCGGGAAATACGGCAAACCGAGAACGCGTGCGAGTGTGGTGAGATCACCGATCTTCGGATAGATCTCCTCCGAGCCCACGATCGAGCACGGAATGATCGGAACACCGGTTCGCATTGCGGCCGACACGAAGCCACCGCGCCCGAACCGCTGCAACTTGTACCGCTCACTGAACGGTTTCCCGATGCCCTTGAATCCTTCCGGGAACACGGCCGCGACTTCACCGTCGTTGAGCAGACGCTCGGCGTCGGGGTTGCACGCCAACGTATGGCCGGCTTTGCGCGCCAGTCCGCCCACCACCGGCATTTCGAAAGCCATGTCCGCAGCCAACATTCGCAGTGGACGATGCGCCGGATGATGATCGTGCACGGCAACCGACGTCATCAGCCCGTCGAGTGGGATGACACCGGCGTGATTGGCAACCACCAACGCTCCCCCGGTGAGGGGAATGTTCTCGATCCCGCTGACCTCGACGCGGAACCATTTCTCGAACAACGGCCGCAGCACGGGCATGACGACGTTGTCCGCAAAATGCGGGTCGAATCCGAACTCGTCGACCTCGTAGTCTCCGGACACCCGACGTCGGAAAAATTCTGCTGCCGAGGCGACCTGGTCGACGATCGCCGACCTGGCCGCATCGACGAACGTGCTCTCACCACCATGGTCGGCCGCCGACGGCACTCCGGACGGATGCCGACGCTGACTTTGTTCACGGACGTCACGCTCCGCGCCGGTGACGGACTCACGCGAACGAGAAGCTTCCGACTTTCCGGTGTGAGTTGCGCTGGGCCGCAGGGGAATTACCTTCGCCACGTCAGTCACCCCTTCACCGCACTTCGTCCCGACAACGGCATATGCATCACGTCTGCACTTGCGCTCGCCTCGGCAGTGTCACCGCCGAGGATGGTGGTCAACGCATTCTCTGCCCGATCGATCCACTCGGACTTGATGATCCGGCGCGTCTGCATCGCACGCATGAAATCGTCGAGTGCCTGCATGGTGGTCCATCGCGGCTCGAACCCCAACTCGCTGCGCATGCGAGTGGTGTCGAGTCCGCAGCCGAACCGGAAATACTCGAGTTGCTCGTCGGTGTAGAGCCTCATGGAGGACCCCACCAACGCGCTGCCGACACTACGGAACAGAGCGAGCGGCATCGGAACTTCCACCCTGCCTGCCCGGCGGATCGCCTGCGACATCATGACCACTCCGTCGCCGGCGATGTTGTACGTACCCGAGGCGTGTCCGATGGTCGCCTTCTCCAGCGCCGCGAGGGCATCCTCGACGTGGAGCAATTGCAGGCGCGCGTTGCGCCCGACGATGGTGGGCACGAGTGGGGCGGTGACGTAGTGCCCGACAGTTGCAGTCAGCTGAGGTCCGATCAACGGCGCCAACCGCAGAATCCCGACCGAGATGTCCGGGCGCCGACGCCCCATCCCGCGGAGGTATCCCTCGATCTCGAGGCTGTCGCGGGCATATCCGCCCGGCGGCCGGCGGCGCGCACTCATTTCTTCGGTGAACTGAGCGGGATCCTTGGCACTGCACCCGTAGACGACCGAAGCCGAGCGCAGGACCACCTTGCGAACCGTCGGAGCTTTCTGGCAGACCGCGAACAGTTGCATGGCGCCGATGACGTTCATGTCCTTCATCGCGGCGCGGCTGCCGGCTTTGGGGGCTTTCTGAAGCGTCGACGCGTGCACGACGGTGTCGACCTCGGCGTTTCGGATCACTTTGCCGATCAGCGGATTGCGGATGTCTGCTCGCACGAATTCCGCGCGGCCCATTCTGCGCATCATGTCCTTGCTCGGACTGACGGCGTCGACGGCGATGACACGCTCGATCGACGGATTCTGCGCAAGCCTGGTAACCAGGTAGCCGCCGAGGAATCTGCTCGCCCCGGTCACCAGTACGACGCGAGGCGCCGTGCCCCCTGAAGTGTTGTCACCTTCAACCACCAAGTACCCCCATATCCAGTAGAAACGCGCTCTGCCGAAGCGTTCCTCCCGCGATTTTCCCCCACTTTACGGGCAGAGGGGGTCCCGCGCTGACTACCCAAAATTCGGCCATTCAAGACAAACCGCCCAGACAATGAGACGGCCGACACATCTCTCCCCTGAGATACGTCGCCCCTCCCCTGAAATACATCGATGCCCGCCACCCCGGAAGGGGCGGCGGGCATCAACAGGTACTGCTTATTTACCGAGTTTCCTGCGCTGTACTCGGGTACGACGAAGCAGCTTGCGGTGCTTCTTCTTCGACATGCGCTTGCGACGCTTCTTGATCACTGAACCCATAGCGGGTGTCCCTCACGTTCTTCTCTAGCGTTCCTGCGCACGCCGGTCACGTACGCCTGCGCCAAGCAATTGGCGCCTGGCCCTCGTTTTAACTAGCTCAGCGCCTTACGACACCAGCTTGCTGGTACGACAGTGACTCATCGTACCGGTGTGGTCTCACTCGGCATAAACCGAGCCTCCGGCGCAGCAACCGCTGTGCCCGCGACTCGGCTCACGCCGAGGTCATCCTCTTCGAACCGGCTGGTCAGCCGGCATCGAAGTACGAGGTTTCGAGGTAATCGTGTACCGCCTTCGCGTGTACACGGAACGAACGGCCCACTCGTACAGCGGGCAATTCGCCACTGTGTACCAACCGGTACACAGTCATTTTCGACACCCTCATCAAAGTTGCTACCTCAGCAACAGTGAGGAATTGCGTGCCGGCCACTGCCGGCTTTCCGTCGTGGGACGAACCCATGGACGGCTTGTTTGCAGACACCATTAATCCACATACCTCCAGCACGACTCGCGCCGCCGGCTTCCCCTCCGGCGGAACAGACACGTACGTACTAAGTCGAGCTTAGCTGTACTGGTGGGGTTAAAGCGACGGGTGTGGCTAAACGGACGACTATTCCGCAGCTGAACCCATCGCGGCCGAGCGCGACTTGGCGGCATCCAAGGCATCGAAGAACGCCGTCCGCAGGCCGCCCGCTTCGAGCTGACGCAGTGCCGCAGCCGTCGTTCCACCCGGTGACGTCACCGCGGCGCGAAGATCCGTCGCGCTGTCGCCGGTGCGATCGAGCATCGCTGCGGAGCCGACCATCGTCTGCACCACTAATTCGGTAGCGACCGGGCGCGTCAGGCCGAGACCGACTCCCGCATCGATCATCGCTTCGGCAACCAAGAAGAAGTAGGCCGGGCCGGAACCGGAGACAGCAGTGACCGCGTCGATCTGCGATTCGGGAACCGTGACCACCTTGCCGACGCTGCCGAGGATGCCGCGTACGAGCTCGAGATGCTCGGCCTTGACGTGCCGTCCGGGCGAGAGAACGCTCACGCCCTCCCCGACCAGCATGGGGGTGTTCGGCATGACGCGGATGACCGGGAACCCTGCGGGCAGACGCGTTTCGAAGAACCCGGTCGGGATACCCGCAGCAAGGGAAACGATCAATTGCTCGAGGTCGCCGTCCAGATCGACCTTCGTCAACGCGGTGAGCGCTGATTCGACGTCGCCGGGCTTGACCGCGATGACGATGACGTCTGCGCCCTCGGCGGCGTCGGCGATCGTGCTGACGCGGATGGAGTATTCGGCGATCAATTCGTCTGCGCGAGGTTGATACTGCTCGGCGACAACCAGATCCTTGATGGCGTGGCCGGCCTGCAACAGCCCGGAGATCAGCGCCTCGCCGATCTTGCCGCCACCGATAATCGCAATTCTTGTCATGGCGAACAGCCTGCCACGACCGCAGCGATCGGCCCTAGCGGGGCATCATCGCCAATTGACGACTCTGTACGACGACTGCGCCCGTCGAATCGAGAACAGCATGATCCTCTTCGAACCACGTGCTGCCCAGAACATCCGAGCTTGCCCGCACGCGAAGCCATCCCGGCGTCGGCAGTCGGCGCAGGTACGTCGTCAACTGCACGGTCGGCGCCCACCCGAACAGGCCGCGGTTCATCGTCACGGGCGCGCTGATGTCGCCCGCCATGATCGCGAACAGCACAGCGGTGTCGATGTCGTTCTCGTCCTCGGGTCGAGGACGAACCCACATCCTGACCTCGGCCTCGCCTTGGCTGCCGGTCAGGAAGTGCGCCGAGGTGGTGTCGATTCGCATGTCGCAGCCCTGCCCGACGTGCACGACCTGCGCCATCGGGTGATCGCCGATGACGGCCACCGCACTCTCCGGCGGTTCCGGTGACATGTCGTCGATCGACGAGGCAGTGACGAAGGTGGGGTCGCCGTCATCGGGGAACCCGAGCGTGACCGCCGCGCGAACAGCGCTGCGTCCCGCCTGGCTCAACTCGACGTCGAACAACGCGACCTGGCGTCCCTGCTTTCGGACGATCACCTCCAATTCGACTTCACCGGGGTCGGGGGCGGACAGATAGTTGGCGCTCACCGCGAGTGGCTGCATCTTCAGAAGCGAGTCGTTCTCACCTGCGCCGTCTCGCAGACATCGACGCGCGGCAGCGGCGCACACAGCCATCATGGAGCCGCCGTGCACTTTCGGCCCGATGGTCCAGATCGGATCGATCGTTGCGGTGTATCGCCCGTCGCCGAGCGAGGTGAGGCGATTGAGATCTTGAAAGGGACTGGTGCTCATCGATTTTCCTGTTCGGTGCTTTCTCGGTGTTGCGGGAAATGTCGTGCGGCAAGGTCTTGGTGCGCCAAGCGTCGCAAAGCTGTCAGGACAGGTTCGTACATGGCGGTTCCGAGGACTGCATAGCGAATGCCGTCCTCGGTCGAAGCGGCATGGCGAACGCCCTCCTTCGTCGTGCGGGTGGGCATCAGCTCGATTTCCACTTCGGCAATTCCTCGGATGTGGTCGCCGTAGGCGCGCAATCGCTCGTCCGAGAGGCTCAGTCCGGCATCCTCGAGACCGATCAGTGCACGCTCGAGGTGAGCAACCGCCACGTACCTCGGCTCGTAGACCTGACCGAGAAACTCCAGAACCTTGCGAGCTCTGGGGAACTGTTGATCCGGCACCGGATCGACGTAGGGCGGTAGTTGCGCGATCGCGCGACCGAAAGTCTCGAATTCGGATCGCTCGTCACTGTCCACCAATTCGAGCACCGCACGAATCCGTGGAAGCGCGAGTCCCGCCCCGGCCAGCGCCCTGATCAACGCGAGTCGCCGGACGTGCTGTTCGCCGTACCTCGCTCCCGTCGCGCTGGTCGGTTCACCAGGCATCAGCAGACCTTCGCGGAGGTAGTACTTGATCGTGGCCAACGCAACGCCGGACTGTGCGGCCAATTCGGAAACCTTCACCGCTCCTCCGTCCAACTCGCTCGGGCCACCACTGGATAGTGATGCTATCCAATGGTGGCCGAGCATCGGTACGCAGGACACGCCTTGCGCTAGGGTTGAACCTTCTCTGCGCACACCACCAGAAATTTCCGAACGGAGCGAACAGGCGGAATGACGGATTTGCAGTCGGGGGCTCAACCCGACGAACAGTGGCGCATCGTCGAACCACTGACGCTGACTCCCCTGCTCACCGCCGCACTCGAGGTGTTCCACGAACTCGGTTACCACGGAGCGTCGGTTCGTGACATCGCAAAACGTGCCGGTGTCACCGTGCCGACGCTGTACTACCACCACGGCAACAAACAAGGCATCCTCGTCGCGCTGATGGAACCGGGCATCGAGAACGTCACCGCACGCGCGAGCGCTGCGGTCGACGCTGCCGGACCGTCGCCGACGGCACAGTTCGGCAATCTAGTCGAGGCGTGTGTTCTGCACATGACCAGTCGCTCCGACATCGCGTTCCTCGATTCCGAACTGCGGTACCTCGAGGACGCCGAACGAAAGAGCTACGCCGCCAAACGAAAGAAGCTCGAGAATCTACTCGTCGACGTTTTGACGGCAGGCGTCGACAGCGGTGAGTTCACGGTCCCGGACATCACCGGAACGGGCCGCGCACTGCTGGGCATGTGTCAGTCCGTCGTCCTCTGGTATCGACTCGACGGACCGCAGACTCCGCGCGAAGTCAGTGTTCTCTACCGCGAGATAGCTCTGAAAGCCGTCGGCGTCACTTCGTGAACGCTGGTCGAATTTCCAGGCATGTCCGATTAGCCCTTAACTGACGAACGTCACACCTGTCGGCTGACACCGAAACCGGGACGCGCCCACTGTCACGGGTCCACACTTAGAAGCAGAGATGCGCGGGGTGGATCCGCAGACCGAGGGAGTTCTTGACGTATGGCCAACAGCAATCCATTTGTTCCTCCGAGCGCGGTCGACGTCGACCTTTCCGCGGTTGCCTGGGGGGCGAACCGCACGATGTCCGACTTCGAGACGGGCATGTGGCGGATGGAAGAGGCGCAGCCGCAACTGCGCTCGCCGATCGTTGCGGTAGAGGTTCTCGATCGAGCTCCGGACTGGGATCGACTTCTCGACGCAGTCGAGTGGGCATCACACGTGGTTCCGCGTATTCGTATGCGCGCGGTGGAACCGGCAATGCAACTGGGCAATCCGGTGTGGTCGGTTGATCCCGAGTTCGACATCGGCTACCACCTACGACGCGTCCGCTTGCCTGCACCGGCGGACTTCGATCACGCGCTGCGCATGTGTCGTCACCTTGCGACCGAACCTTTCGACAAGGCTCGGCCGCCGTGGAGCGCGCTGCTCATCGAAGGTCTCGACGACGGTCGTGCCGTGTTCGTGGTCAAGACTCACCACTCCATCACCGACGGCATGGGCGGCATCCAGATGATGACGCTGCTGCACAGCAGGCGCCCGGATCCCACTCCGAACAAGCCCGACCGCACACCGCCGGCTCCGGAGCACCTGTCGTCGGTAGGTGCATTCGGCGAGGAGGTCGTCAGCGAGATCCGGCGTGCGCCATCCCGTATCGCCAAGCTGGTTCGCGGCGCCACCAATGTTGCGACCACGGCGATCTCGAGTCCGTTCAGCACGGCTTCCGAGGTCCTCGGGTACGCCAATTCACTCCGCAAGATCGTCACTCCCCCAGCTCGTTCCGGTTCCCCCCTGCTCCACGATCGTGGTCTCGGACGGTGGTTCGGAACTCTCGAAGTGGGTGTTCCCGAGCTCAAGGCCGGAGCAAAAGCTGCCGGCGGCTCACTCAACGACGCTTACGTCGCCGCTTTGCTCGGCGGCTTCCATCGCTACCACGAAGCCTTCGGACAATCTGTCGAGAGCATCCCGATGGGTATGCCGATCAGCATGCGCACCGGCGCGGATGCCAACGGCGGCAACCGGTTTGCAGCCGTTCGCTTCAACGGCCCGGTCGCCGAAACAGATCCGGCCAAACGCATCAGGCAGGTGCGAGAAATCGTACTGGGTCTGCGTGAGGAACCCGCGTTGGACGCTCTCGACGTCGCCGCCCCGATCCTCGCTCGCCTGCCGAATTATCTACTCGCGAACTGGTATCTGTCCCAGTCGACAGGACTGGACCTGCAGGCTAGCAACGTCGCCGGCGTACCGGTACCGGTCTATCTCGCCGGAGCGAAGATCGAGCGGATGTTCCCATTCGGCCCGGCGCCCGGTTGCGCGGCGATGGCGACACTGGTCTCCCACGTCGGGGTGTGCTGCATCGGAATCAATCTCGACACCGCCGCGATCACGAAGCCCGCGCTGCTGATGCAGTGCTTGCAGGAGAGCCTGGACGAGATCGTGGCTCTCGGAGTCACAACGGAAGGTGCGTGAGTCATGAGCGAGAACACGACCAACCCGCGCGTGTACCTCACCGAAACCATGACAGAGGCCGAAGCCGGCGTGCTGCGAAAGTGGCTTGCCGACAAGGCAACCTCATCCGAAACTCGGCCGGTCACCGTGAACATCACCGACAAGACCCTTGCAGAACTGGCGGCACGGACCGACGACCCGATGCTCGCACCGCTTCGCGTGGTGTGGATTCCGGACACCCATACCAAACACAATGTCGCGGTGCGACTGCGTGATGCGCTGGCACCACGCGATCCCCTCCACCCCGGACGCGGTGCGCAACGCAGAACCCTGCGCACCGACCCCTCACGGTGCCAGGTCATCGAAGGTGAACCAGCACCACTGAGCGATCTCGAGCGTCGCCTCGAAAAGAGCGGTGGCGGTTCACTACCCGAGTTCATCCGACGGCAGGCCGCCCTCGCACTCGAGCGCGCCGAATTGGGCCTTCTGGGTGGCCAGTACAAGGTGTCGCGGTTCGTCGTCGACGAGATCACCGACACCCGCCGGTTCACCACCGAGGTGATGGCTTTGGCCGACCGGTTGAACATCGCCGTCGCCGAAGTCGACCGCCGCGCCCGTGAAGCTCTCGAAGAAATGGTTGCCACCCAGAGTCGCCAAGCCATCGCGGTGTGGGATCGCCTGGGCCGCTACTTCGCTCGCGCCTACAAGCTGGACGTGGACACGAGCCGCTTCGAGGAACTCCGTGAGCTGAACAAGGAACACTCACTGGTCTTCCTCCCCAGTCACCGTTCGTACCTCGATCCCCTCGTCCTGCGTCCGGCGTTGATCGCGAACGGCTTGCCGCTCAATCACGTCATGGGCGGCCTCAACATCAGCTTCTGGCCCATGGGCTCGATCCTCAAGCGCAGCGGCACCGTTTTCATTCGTCGAAGCATCGGCAACGACGAGGTCTACAAGTGGTCGATGCACGAGTACATGCGCTACCTGCTCACCAAACGCTTCAATCTGGAGTGGTACATCGAAGGTGGACGCGGGCGTACCGGGAAACTACGCCCACCGCGCTTCGGTCTCCTGACCTACCTGACCAAGGCCTTTCAGGTCAGCGGCGCATCCGACGTGTACCTCGTCCCCGTCGCGCTGAGCTACGACCAGCTCTACGAGGTCGGGGCAATGGCTGCCGAGGCACTCGGCGCCGAGAAGACACCGGAAGGCCTGCGCTGGATGGTGGGTTACGTACGCGCACAGGGAAAACGCAACGGCGTCGCGCACGTGACCATCGGCCGGCCGCTCTCACTCGCGGACGCACTCAGCCAGGAAACCGATCAGCGCCTCGCCATTCAAAAGGCCGGCATCGAGGTGTGCCACCGCATCAACGAGGTCACACCGGTGACCGTGTCTTCACTGGCGATGTTGGCGTTCCTCGGAATCGAAGACCGGGCGTTGACAGTTCGTGAACTCACCGCGATTCTCACGCCGCTGTTCGGATACATCACCGCGCGAAATCTTCCGATCGCCGGCGACGTCGAACTGTCCGATCCGCGTGTCATCGAGAAGGCGTTGCAGACACACGTCGATTCCGGTGTTCTCGAGCGCTTCGATCGCGGCGGCGAGCAGGTCTTCTACCTCGGCAAGGACCAGCATCTTGTTGCTGCCTTCTACCGCAACAACACAATTCACTTTCTCGTCGTGCGCGCCATCACCGAACTCGTGCTCCAGGCAGCCGTCGAAGAGCGGTTCGAGGATCCCGTCGGAGACGGTTGGGCCGAGGCCAAGCGCATCCGCGACCTGATGAAGTTCGAGTTCTTCTTCAGCGACCGGGACACGTTCGAGCAGGAGATGCGAACCGAGCTGACCCTGATCGATCCCGAGTGGGAAACCGTCATGGCCGCCGACAAACGAACCGAGCACATGATCGAGACGGTGCGGCCGTACCTCGCGCACCGAGTGCTGCAACCGTTCCTCGAGGCGTACCAGGTTGTCGCCGATCAGCTTGTGCTCGCGCCGATTTCGACGTCGTTCGACGAAAAGTCCTTCATCAGCAACTGCATCGACGTCGCACATCAGCGTCGCCTGCGGCAGCAGATCGCCAGCAACGAATCGGTCTCCGGTGAGTTGTTTGCCACTGCACTGAATTTGGCGCGCAACCGTAACTTGATCGAAGTCGACGACGACGGAGTCCGGGCCAGGCGCCTGGCGTTTGCCGCGGAGATCAAGGTCCAGGTCGAACGTCTGCGCCATATCCGAGCACTCGCGCACGCACGGCTCGATCAGGTGGCCATGCCCGTGCCCGACGCCGCAGCAGTAGTGACCATTCCAGAAGCAAACCGAGCACCCGCCGAGAACGAGGAAGTAGGACTGTGACCGGACTCGAGCGTCTGCACTCCGCCATCGAAGCCGCGCCTCCCGGGCCCGGAACGATCGCCGCCTTCGACCTCGACGGCACGTTGATCAGCGGGTACTCAGCCAGCGTTGTGTACCGAGACCGCCTGCGGCGCTTGGATATCAGCGTCGGCGAATTGTTGCGCACCACCGGCGCCGCGATCGACACCCAGTTCCGTGGCGCTGATGTCGGAGCGCTGATGGACATCGGCGTTCGCGCCCTGGGCGGCCGTACCGTCGACGAACTCAACGACTGGGGGCGGCGGCTGTTCAAGCAGGAGATCGCCGCGATGATCTACCCGGAAGCCCGTGGGCTACTGGCGGCGCACCGGCGAGCCGGCCACACGATCGTGATGGCCACGTCGGCGACTCCGTTCCAGGCCAAGTACGTCGCCGAAGATCTCGACATCGAAGACGTGCTGTGCACCGAACCCGAAGTCGTCGACGGCATGCTCACCGGCGAACTGTCCTCGCCCGCTCTGTGGGGGCCGGCCAAGGCCAATGCCCTTGCGGGCTATGCCGAGAAGATGGGCGCCGACTTGAGGAACGCGTTTGCGTACTCCAACGGTGTCGAAGACGTCTTCATGCTCGAGGCCGTCGGGCGACCTGTCGCGTTGAATCCCGATCGTGGTCTGGCCAGGATCGCGTTGCGCAATCACTGGCCTTCGGTCAGCCTGCGTAAACCGCAACGAGGCGCAACGCCGATCTCGACGATCCGAACGGCGACCGCCATGGGCGCTCTTGCTGCCACCGCCGCCCTCGGCGCGTCGGCGGGCATCGTCACCGGCAACCGTCAACTGGGTGCGAACCTGGTCGGCACCTACGGCCCCGACATCTCGCTCTCACTGCTCGGCATCGACGTCCAGATCGACGGCGAACACAACGTGTGGGACCACCGCCCGGCGGTGTTCATGTTCAACCATCAGAGTTCCCTGGACATGTTGGTCCTGGGAACCGTGATCAAGCGTGACGTGACCGGGGTCGCGAAGAAGGAAGCGGCAAGCGATCCGCGGTTCATGCCCGTCGGCGCACTGCTCGACGTCGCCTACATCGACCGCACCGACACCACAAAAGCGAAGGCTGCACTGCAACCGGCAGTCGACAAGCTCAAGAATGGTGTCTCGATAGTCATAGCTCCGGAGGGCACCCGTTCTCCGACGCCACGCCTGGGCCCTTTCAAGAAGGGCGGATTTCACTTGGCGATCCAAGCCGGTGTGCCGATCGTGCCCGTGGTGATTCACAATGCGGGTGAACGGATGTGGCGCAATTCGCTTGTCGCCCATCCAGGCCCGGTCTACGTCTCGGTGCTCGATCCCATCTCGACCGAAGGCTGGGAGACCAAAGACCTCGACGCACACGTCGAGAAGGTACGCGCGCAGTTCGAAGCTGCGCTACTTGCCGGCCACCGCTGAGCGTGCCAGGTGCTCGCGTGCAAACGCGAGCGCCTGCGCCAGCATCGACGACCGCTCCCGCCGGGTGCGCGCGTTCTGCGTGTTGATCTCGATGACAGCCTGGCCGCTGAATTCGCTCGCAGCCAATTGCTGACACAACTCCGCGCACGGCTGTGAGCCATGCCCCGGAATCAGGTGCTCGTCCATCGACGCCCCGCGACCGTCGGCCAGGTGCAGGTGCTCGAGCCCCTTGCCCATACGGGAGGCCAACTCCAAGGCATCCATGCCCGCCGTCGCGGTGTGCGAAAGGTCGAGTGTGTAGTGAGCGTGATCGGAATCGGTCGGGTCGTACGACGGACTGAACGCGGACAACGCTGCCCCCGGACCACCACGCTTACGCAGACGCTCCGCGGATTTGTCCTTGCCGCCGAAGAAGCTGTCGGCGCGCATGGGGAACATGTTCTCCACCGCCACCACGACGCTGCTCTTCGATTCGAGATCGACAACCTGTTCCGCGAAGCCTTCGGCGTACTTGCGCTGCCACCGGAACGGCGGGTGGACGACCACCGTCGTCGCTCCCAAGGTTTCGGCAGTGCGTACCGAACGCTCGAGCTTCTCGACCGGATCGGAACCCCACACGCGCTGCGAAATCAGCAGACACGGCGCATGCACGGCCTGCACCGGAATCGCATACTTGCGAACGAGGGCAGCCACAGCACCGATGTCCTGACTCACGGATTCGGCCCACACCATCAGTTCGACACCGTCGTATCCGAGATCAGCGGCGTAGCGAAATGCTGCTTCCGTGTTCTCCGGATATACCGAAGCCGTCGACAAGCCGACAGCGATCGGCCGACGAACCATGCGCTGCGATCCCCCGATCATCGTCCGATCAACCCGAGGTCAACAAGAACGCCAGTGGACCGAGCGTCACGATCATGCCGACGACCACCGCGATCACGAAACTCGTGATGTCGTCCGTCTTGCGCAGAACTCGCACGACGGCCACCAAGCCGACGATCACGATCAGCGCGAGCACCAACGCCACCCACGGCAGCATGTCCCACAGCTTCTCGAAGCCCTTGAACATCGCGCCGCCGACGATCAGTGCAACAACCACCTGACCGGCAAGCACTGCCCATTCACGGATCGAGTTACGCTCGCCTGCCTCTTCCGCTGCCGGTTCGGCTTCGACATCGGACTCCGCGACGGCACTGGACTTTTTTGCACCGTCATCGACTGCCGGCGCCTTGACCAGATCGACCACGGCGGTCGATTCGGCCTCGCCGGCATCCGCGTCTGCGATCTTGTCGATCAGTTCGGTGCTCTCTTCCGGCGCGGCCGGAGCAGGAGCAGTCGGTGCAGGTGCCTTCACGACGGGAGTGGGGACACGCGGCGGCAGGATCGGCGGACGCAACGACGGCGACTGGGTTGCGGCGCGCTCCTGACGCATCAAGTCGCCCGCCAGGGTCTGACCCGACAGCAGTGCTGGTTCCTGCGTTACCTGCGTCGGTGACGAGGAGTTGAGCGGTGCCCGGCTCACCCACTGTCCGGGCGAGGACTTCGAGGTCTGTCCCGGCGAAGGTGTGGAAGTCGGCTTCGGAGTGGTGACCGGCGGTGTGGCAACCGGCTTCGACTCGGCCTTGGGTGCCTGCGGCTCGTCATCGTCATCGTCGTCGTCGAACGAGACGGCGAAGGCGGCGGTGCGGTCGGCGGGAACCTTCGGTGCCGGTTCGGCTGACTTGGCGGTTTCCGCGACAGCCTCGGCCGGCGCAGAAGGTGCAGCGTTTTCTGGCGCAGCTGCTTCAGGCTGGGCTGCTGGTTCGTCCGACTCTGGCTCGGCGGCCGCGCGCGATCCCGACTGGCGAACGATCGGGATCTCACCCGTCAGTTCGGCGACGGAGATGCCACCGGCTACGCCGCGCCGGCGTCGTCCACCTCGGGATTCGACGCTCTGACCGTTCCGCTTGAGCAGTTCCGCTACGGAAATCTGCTGACTGTCCTCGGTCATCAAGCACTCACCACCAATTCACCGCCCATTTCTGTGTCGAGCTTTCGCAGAATCAGACCCTCACGCAGTGCCCAGGGACAAATTTCCAGTTCGTCCACTCCGAGCGCCCGCATGGTTGCCTCTGCGATGAGCGCGCCGGCCACAATCTGCTGTGACCGATCCGAGCTCACTCCTTCCAATTCTGCACGGTCCGCTGCCGTCATCCTGGATATGAAGGCTATGAGTTGCCTGAGTCCGCTGGAAGTCAGGGTCCGTTTTGCCCGGGGGCCTGCGGCAGAAGGGGCCGCGCCGGTGAGCCGAGCCAACGATCGGAAGGTCTTCGAGGTCCCGACCGTGCGGTCCCAGTCGCCGGCGGCGCGCAGTTCCTTGGCTGGTCCGACCAACTCCGCGTCCAGCCAGTCGCGCAATACAGCGACCCGGCGCTTGCCCGGCGGATCAGCCTGTAGCCAGTCGCGCGTCAACCGTCCCGCACCGAGTTGCAGTGAGAAGGCGACGTCCGGATCCTCGTCACCACCTGCGGTGAGTTCGAGCGAGCCGCCGCCGATGTCCAGGTTCAGGATGCGTCCGGCGCTCCAGCCGTACCAGCGGCGCACGGCCAGAAAGGTCAGGCGGGCTTCGTCGACCCCGGAGAGAACCTCGAGATTTACTCCGGTCTCGGCGCGGACGCGGGCGAGCACAGCTTCGGAATTATTGGCGTCACGGACGGCGGAAGTGGCAAAAGCCATCATTTCCTCGCATCCGGACGTCTTGGCGATACCGGCGAATTCGGAGACCGTCGACACCAAGCGATCGGCCCCTGACGTGGTGATATCGCCGCGGTCGTCAGTGTTTTCTGCCAGCCTCAACGTGGACTTGGTCGAGCTCATGGGTGTTGGGTGGCCGCCCCGATGGGCGTCCACAACCAATAGATGGACGGTATTGCTTCCGACGTCGAGTACCCCTAGTCGCACATCGCCACGTTACTGGGTCTACCGTCGGCCCTTGTGACAGCAGGTAACCCAGACCGGTCCCACAAGATGACTCCGAGCCCCGAGGTCGATCTCGATTTCCCGCGCGAATGGGTCGAATTTGTCGATCCGGACAACTCCGAGCACCTCATTTCCGCTGATATGACATGGTTGCTCTCGCATTGGACCTGCGTGTTCGGCACGCCGGCGTGTCAGGGCATCATCGGCGACCGCCCGGACGACGGCTGCTGCTCGCACGGCGCTTTCCTCTCCGATCAGGAGGATCAGGACAAGCTCGATGCGTCAGTGAAAATGCTCACAGCCGAAGACTGGCAGTTCATGGAAAAGGGTCTCGGCAAGAAGGGCTACGTCGAAG
The DNA here is from genome assembly GCF_003797745.1 of Rhodococcus sp. WS1. Classification (NCBI taxonomy): domain Bacteria; kingdom Bacillati; phylum Actinomycetota; class Actinomycetes; order Mycobacteriales; family Nocardiaceae; genus Rhodococcus; species Rhodococcus sp. WS1. The sequence goes on from NZ_RKLZ01000001.1 coordinate 1,621,917, forward strand.
AAGACGACCTCGAGGACGAGCCCGCGCTGCGCACCCGCCGCTACAAAGGTGCATGCATCTTCCTCAACCGGCCGGGTTTTGCCGGCGGCGAGGGCTGCGCACTGCATTCCATGGCGCTCAAGAAGGGCATCGAGCCGCTCGAGGTGAAGCCGGACGTGTGCTGGCAGCTACCCATCCGCCGCACCCAGGACTGGGTCGACCGGCCGGACGGCGTTCAGATCCTCAAGACCACGATCACCGAGTACGACCGCCGCGGCTGGGGTGAGGGCGGCGACGACCTCGCCTGGTACTGCTCCGGCTCCCCCGACGCTCATGTCGGGGAGCGGCAGGTCTGGCAGTCCTACGGGCCGGAACTGACAGAGCTTCTCGGAAAGCGTGCGTACGACGAGCTGGCTCGCCTCTGCAGGCGTCGCGCCGGCCTCGGCCTCATAGCAGTCCATCCGGCGACCACGATCGCTCAGAACAAAGCTCAGGGCTGACTCCACGTAGACAAAAAGAATTCAGCCGCTCACACGATCGTGTGAGCGGCTGAATTCGTCTCGAGGTTCGATCACGCTTCGAGCTTGTAGCCCAATCCTCGGACCGTGACCAGGTGTTCGGGCTTGGCCGGATCCGATTCGATCTTCGAACGCAACCGCTTCACGTGTACGTCAAGAGTTTTGGTGTCACCGACGTAGTCGGCGCCCCAGACGCGGTCGATCAACTGTCCACGGGTCAGCACCCGGCCGGAGTTGCGGAGCAGGTACTCGAGGAGGTCGAACTCCTTGAGCGGCAACGTCACCGGGTTACCGGCAACCTGTACGACGTGGCGCTCGACGTCCATCCGCACCGGTCCGGCCTCGAGCACCCCGTTGTCGGAGGCGAGATCCGCCTCGTTCTCCACCCCGCGACGCAGCACCGCACGGATGCGGGCAATCAGCTCGCGCGCCGAATACGGTTTGGTCACATAGTCGTCCGCGCCGAGTTCCAGGCCGACGACCTTGTCGATCTCACTGTCACGCGCCGTCACCATGATGACGGGAACCCCGGAGCGCGACCGCAGCGCCTTGCAGACGTCCGTGCCACTCATGCCGGGCAGCATGAGGTCGAGCAGGACGATGTCCGCTCCGGAGCGATCGAATTCCGCCAACGCCGACGGTCCGTCGTTGACGATGGTGGTCTCGAAGCCCTCCTTGCGGAGCAGGAACGCCAGCGGGTCCGCCAAGGACTCCTCGTCCTCCACGATCAGCACACTCGTCATCGTTTGGCCTCCATGCCGTTTTCTCTACTGCCTTGTTCTCGTCTGCCGATCCGCGTGGAACCGGCGGTTCCCGCGTCGTCAGAGTCGATGTCGTCGTCCGACTCCACGTGTGCCGGTATCTGCAACGTGAAGGTAGACCCTGTTCCCGGTTTGCTCCACAGTTCGATGGAGCCGTTGTGATTGGCCGCGACGTGTTTGACGATCGCCAGCCCCAGACCGGTTCCGCCGGTCTGCCGTGACCGCGCCTTGTCCACGCGGAAGAATCTCTCGAACACTCGCTCCTGGTCCGCTTTCGCGATGCCTTCTCCTCGGTCGGTGACCGCGATCGCGACATTGTCGCCGCGTACCGACCGACTGACGGACACCGGAGAACCCTTGGGCGAGTATGCAATAGCGTTCTCGATGAGGTTGGACAATGCTGTGACGAGGAGAGTCTGATCCCCGAGTACTTCCAGCCCACTCGGATGGTCTGTGGTGACGGTGATCCCGGCGGCCTCGGCCGACAGATTCGACCTCGACAGTGCCTCGGACACCACGGTGTCGACGTCGACCACGTCGAGATCCGGCAGCTTCTCGGCGCCCTGGAGGCGCGAGAGTGCGATCAACTCGGTGACCATCTTGCCCAGACGAATCGACTCGCCCAGCACCCGTTCGCCGAAGTGCCGCACCGATTCCGGGTCGTCAGCAGATTCGAGCAGTGCCTCCGCGAGCAAACTCATCGCACCGACCGGCGTCTTCAGTTCGTGGCTGACGTTCGCGACGAAATCGCGTCGCGTCGCCTCCATGCGGACCTGCTCGGAATCGTCGTCGGCGAACAGGACCACGAAATTGCGATCGTCCTTGCTGAGCAACCGGGCCGTGCCACGTACCGCGATCTTGTCGCGGCCGCGCTGAGCGGTCTGCGCCGTCAGATCGACCTCGACGGCTTGGCCCGTCCGCAGAACTTCCTGAGCAGCCCGCCATGCTCTCTCGTCGACCAGACGATTCTTGACAAGGCCGAGTTCCTCGGCGCGAGGGTTGAAGAGCACGACGTCGTGGAAACCGTCGACGACGGCGATACCGCTTTCCGAAGCCAACACGATGAGGTCGAGAACCTGAGACATCGTCAGCCCGGTCTGTTCGTCCGAGCGCTGACTCTGGCGCGACGACAGCCTGGGTACCAGCACCCCGCCGACGAGGTAGCCGACCAAACCGGCGACCACGACCAGCAGCACTGCAATCACGACACTCACGGCGCAATCGTACGTTCGCGCGAAGTGTCGGTTACGGCGGGTTCGGACGTTCCCGCCCGCGTAATCCGCCAGGTGGACGGCGTTGGTTCGTCGTTCATCTGTTGTTGGCCGAGGCCCCCCGAAAACACTGTTCGGGGGGCCTCGACGCACATCATCGGGTTGCTACTTTCCGCCCTGATTCGCCACCGCGGCGGCGCCGGCAGCTGCGGCCTCCGGATCCAGGTAGGTGCCGCCGGGATTGAGCGGCTTCAGGTTCTCGTCGAGGTCGTAGCGCAGCGGGATTCCGGTCGGGATGTTCAGGCCCGCGATGTCCTCGTCCGAGATGCCGTCGAGGTGCTTGACCAATGCACGCAGCGAGTTGCCGTGTGCGGTGACCAGCACGTTCCGGCCGGCGAGCAGCTCCTGGGAGATGGTGTCCTCCCAGTACGGGATCAGACGCTTGACGACGTCGAGCAGGCACTCGGTCAAGGGAACCTCGTCGAGGTTCGCGTACCGGGGATCGGTGTCCTGGCTGTACTCGCTGCCGGCTTCGATGGCGGGCGGCGGGGTGTCGTAGCTACGACGCCAGAGCATGAACTGCTCGTTTCCGTACTCTTCCTTGGTCTGCGCCTTGTTCTTGCCCTGCAGAGCGCCGTAGTGGCGCTCGTTGAGACGCCAGTCGCGCACTACCGGGATCCAGTGGCGATCGGCGGCGTCGAGTGCGAGGTTGGCCGTGCTGATCGCGCGGCGCAGCAGAGACGTGTAGAGAACGTCGGGCAACAGGTTGTGCTCGGCGAGCAGTTCGCCGGCGCGCTTGCCCTCGGCCATGCCCTTGTCTGTCAGGTGTACGTCCACCCAGCCGGTGAACAGATTGAGTGCATTCCATTCGCTCTCGCCGTGGCGGAGCAGGACCAGGGTTCCGATACTCATGGCGTTCATCCTGGCACGAGTACCGGAACCCTTCTTGATCAACCCTGTCCGGAAATCAGCTCGGGGCTACTTCCGCAGTTCGCAGATCCTTGCGGAGGATCTTTCCGGCCGCGGATTTCGGCACGGTACTGATGAACGAAACCTGGCGAACCTTCTTGTGCGGCGAGACGCGCTCGGCGACGAACGAGATCACGTCGGCTTCGGTCAACTCGGCGCCGTCCTGGAGCACGACGAATGCCTTCGGGACCTCTTCGCCCTCTGCGTCGAGCACGCCGATCACGGCGGCGTCGGCGATCTGCGGGTGGGTCAGCAGCAAGGCCTCGAGTTCCGCCGGGGGAACCTGGTAGCCCTTGTACTTGATCAGTTCCTTGAGGCGGTCGACGATCTTGACGACGCCGTCGCCGTCGACGGTCGCAATGTCACCGGTGTGCAGGTAACCGTCGTCGTCGAGGGTGTCCTTGGTGGCCTGGTCGTTGCCGAGGTAGCCGAGCATGATGTTCGGGCCCTTGCACCACAGTTCGCCGGGCTCGCTGACGCCGTCCGAGCCGAGAGCCGGGTACGCGACCTCTTCGCCCGTTCCGGGGTCGACGAGCTTGCATTCCATGTTGGCGATGGTCGGACCGCACGTGTCGAGGGCGATGTCGTCACGATCGAAGGGGATCGCGTGCGAGACCGGGCTCATCTCGGACATGCCGTAGCCCTGGCGGACGTGGCAGTTCAACCGGTCGGCGACGGCCTTGCCGAGTGCCGCGTCGAGCGGGGCCGCACCGGAGAAGATGGTGTGCACGCTCGAGAGGTCGTACTGATCGACGAGCGGGTGCTTTGCCAGCGCGACGGCAACGGGCGGTGCGACGAAGATGTACGTCGACTTCTGCTCGGCGACGATCCGCAGGAACTCGACGAGATCGAACTTCGGCATCGTGATGAGGCTCGCGCGGCGGTAGAGCGCAGCGTTGAGCAGGACAGTCATGCCGTAGATGTGGAAGAACGGCAGGACCGCGAGAATCTTGTCGTCGGTCTCGATGCCCATCCGCGGAATGATCTGGCAGACGTTGGCCACGAGGTTCCGATGGGTCAGCATGACCCCCTTGGGTCGGCCGGTGGTGCCAGACGAGTACGGCAGCACCGCGAGCTGGGTGGCCGGATCGAAGGAGACCTCGGGCGCCGCTGCGCCCTCGCCGAGCAGATCTCGCAGCGACAGATGGCCTTCGGCACCGTCGAGCACGAAGACGTTCTCAGCCGGGATACCGACCAGGTCAGCAGCTGCCTTTGCCTGAGGCAGGAGCGGCGAGACGGTGAAGAGGAACTTGGCCTTGGAATCGGTGAGCTGCTTGGCGATGTCCTCGGCGGTGTAGAGCGCGTTGATCGTGGTCGCGACGCCACCGGCACGAAGGATGCCGTGGAAGACGGAACCGAAGGCCGGGACGTTGGGCGAATGCAGCCCGACCACGTCGCCGACGGCGAGTCCGCGCGCTGCGAGAGCGCCTGCAACGCCGTTGATCTGTGCGATCAGCGAAGCGTATGTGGTGACTGCGCCCGAACTGCCCTCGACGAATGCCGTCTTGTCGAGGTCTGCGGGGTCGGTATTTCCGAACAGGAAGTCGTAGACGCTGAGGTTGGGGATTTCAACGTCGGGGAACGGACTCTTGAAGCTCACTGTGCTCCTCGAAAAGTTGCGCGGCGGGGTGGTGTGACCAACTTACTGTGACTCACGGGAACAGTATTATTCCGTGACGACAGTCACAAGTAAAGGCCACTTTACGTGACACATCCGCGATGTGTCTCACCCCGCTCGATCAGCTCTGCGCGGGCTCTTCCTCGATGAGGTGCTTGAACGGTTCGAGATTCGCCAGCGACTCGCCTCGCGACACCCGCCACGCCCACTCACGCTTGATGGAAGAGGAAAAGCCGAGTTCGAGGATGACGTTGAAATCGCCGTCGGCGGCTTCGAGAACCTGACCGAGCACTCGGTCGAGTTCATCGCCGGTCACGGCATGCTCCGCGATCTTGCCGACCAGGTAGATGTCCCCGACCTTGTCGAGTGTGTACGCCACCCCGTACAGACGGCGGTTGCGCTTGAGCAGGAACTTGTAGACGCCTTCGAAGTTCTCGTCCACCTTGCGGCACACGAAGGCCTCGACCCGCACACCGTGATTGCCGACGGTGAGCAGAGTCGACGTCTTGAGTTTGTGTTCACCGGGAAGTTCGACGATGAAATGCGCGTCGTCTTTTCTGGTGAATTCGAGTTCGCGCTCGGTGAGGGCCTGCTCGATGGTGTCCGAAATGCTGCTCATGTACGCACTCCCCCGGTCCGGCGCAGACGCCACAGACCCCGCGCACGGCGGGGCGAGAAGTCGCTTGGACCGGTTCCGTTGTTGTAGTTGACTGCGGCTTTGCGATAGCTCTCGAGCAAACCGTCCGCGGTGTGTTCCCACGAGAAATTCTCGGCGTGACGCGGTGCCTGCGCGGCGAGTTCGGCCAAGCGCGTCGGCGCTGTCACCAAAGATTCGAGGGCGCCGGCCCAGTCTTCGGTGCGGTGTCCTTGAACCAGCAGGCCTGTCTCCCCGTTGCGTACGGCTACTCCCAGTCCGCCGACGTCGGCGGCGATCACGGGAGTTCCGCAGGCTTGAGCTTCGATGGCGACCAACCCGAAGGACTCCGAATAGCTCGGCACCGCAACCAGATCCGAGGCACGGTAGACATCGGCGAGACGCTCCGGTGCCTGCGGTGGCAAGAACGTCACCTGCGCGGTGATACCGAGTGATCGTGCAAGTTCGATCAGCACGTCCGGCCGCGCGAGGCCGGTTCCGGACGGGCCACCGACGACGAGGATGCGCAGCGGCAACCCGGGGCTGCGGCTGATCACTTCGGCGGCAGCACGCAGCAGAACGTCCGGCGCTTTGAGCGGTTGGATGCGGCCGACGAAAGTCACGACGATCTCGCCCGGGTCCAACCCCAACGACGCGCGGGCTGAATCGCGATCGCCCGGTCGATAGCGGGTGAGATCGGCGCCGGGAGCCACGACGTCGATACGCGTGGGATCTGCGCCGTACAACTCGTGCAGCGCCTTGGCTTCGTCGGTGGTGTTGGCGACCAGGCGATCGGACTCGGCGACTACTTGCTGCTCGCCGATCTGACGTGCTGCCGGCTCCGGGGTGTCTCCCTCGGCAAGCGAAAGATTCTTCACCGCCGCGAGGGTGTGTGCAGTGTGTACGAGGGGAACGCCCCAACGGTCGCGAGCCAGCCAGCCGACCTGCCCGGACAACCAGTAGTGCGAGTGGATCAGGCTGTAGTACCCGGGCTCGTGTCGCGCTTCCTCCCGTAGAACGCCCGCGACGAAGGCACACAGTTGAGTCGGCAGATCCGCCTTGTCCAGCCCTTCGAAGGGACCAGCTGCAATGTTCCGAACCCGCACTCCGGGAGCGGCGTCCACCACGGGTGCGTCGGCCGAGGACGTCGCGCGGGTGAATATCTCCACCTCGACGCCACGTTTGGCGAGCTGAATCGCGGATTGCAGAACGTAGACGTTCATCCCACCCGCGTCACCGGTGCCGGGTTGCGCCAATGGCGAGGTGTGGACCGAGAGAACGGCCACCCGGCGAGGGCGCGAAATGTGCATGGGCGTCACGACTCCATACTGCCCCCTCACCGGGCGCGAACTCTAACCGAGGCTCGAGATGAAGGTTCGCACTTCGGACACGAATCGTGTCGGATCCTCCACGAACGGGCCGTGATTGCAGCCTTCCCAGTACGACGCCTGGGACTTGGGAATCAGTTCCTCGGCGTGCTTACCTGCACTCACGTCGACGACGGAGTCCTCGGTTCCGTGCAGAACGAGAACGGGGATATCCAGGTTGCGAAGCAAGTCGTCGTGACCGACAGCACGGTTGAACAATGCTGCTCGTACCCGCGGACGGGTCGAGAGGCTGTACCCGAACAAGGCCTGCGACGCTGCGCCCTTGCCCTCGGGTGGGCCGGTGAGAGCGTTGCCGAAAGCGCCGAGTGCCCTGATCGCCTCGCGGGGATCTTCGGACATCGCGCCGGGAACCGCGCTACGCATCGCCGAGCCGACCTTGCCGCCCTTCTCACCGCGGCCGATGCTGGTGATCGCACCGACCAGAACCGCACCCGCCACCGCACCGGTTCCGTGCGCTGCCAGATAATCGCAGATCACCAGACCTCCGTACGACCAGCCGAGCAGTATCGCGTTCTCGGTAGCGCCTTCTGCCGCGAGAACAGCCGCGACGTCGCCGGCCCAGTTCGCGGAGTCGTCGTATCCGGTTTCGGGAGCATCGGAGTAACCGTGGCCGCGCAGATCGACAGCGATCAGGCGGTAGTCCGCAGCCAGGTCCGCGAGGACCTGCTCGCCCCAGCACTGCGACGACTGAGCCCAGCCGTGCAGCAGCACCAGCGGGGTCCCCGCCGAATTTCCGGTTACTCGATAGACGATGGACGTGCCGTCGACGCTGACGGCTTCACGAATAGACATGCCGTCACGATAGAGGCTGCGACTGCAGCGCCGACCGCGAGCATGTACGCCGACGGGACGCCGTAGCGGTCGATCAGTTGCCCGGCCAGCGCAGACCCGAGCGCCACGCCGACGCCGAGGCCGGTGACCGTCAGGGTCATTCCCTCCGTGAGCTTTTCCGGGGGGACGATCTGTTCGACCAGGGCTGTCGCGATGATGAGCGTCGGTGCGACGGTCGCGCCCGCCAGCACGTATGCGCCCGCGAGTGCGGCCACGTTTCCGACCAGGAGAAGCGGGACGCTGAGAACGGCGACCGCGGAGGACGCGATCATCAGTTGACCGCGCAGCGATCGCGCCGGGTGCATCGACCCGAAGATCAGTCCCGCGATTCCCGAGCCGCCGGCGAACAGCGCGAGGACCAGCGTCGCGGATCCCGGCGAATTCTGTTCCTGGGTGAACGCGATGGCGCCGACGTCGATGACGCCGAAGATCGTTCCGAGCATCACCATGATCACGATGACGATCCACATCACGTGATTACCGAGAACCGACCGTCCGCGGCCGGGTCGGCGCGGATGCACCTTCGGTTCGGTTCCGCGCTGTATGACCAGCAGCAGGGTTCCGGTGACCAGCAGAATCAGTCCCGCCAGGGGTCCCGCCTCGGGAAAGAGCCCGATGCTCAGGCCGACCGAAATGACGGGGCCCGCCACGAAACAGAGTTCGTCCACCACGGATTCGAAGGCGAAGGCGGTGCGCAGCTGAGGTTTTCCGACATAGATCGCCACCCACCTGGCGCGGATCATCGCGCCGATCGTCGGGGTGGCGCCGCCGGGGACGACCAGAACGAAAAGCAGCCAATCGGGAGCTTCCATCCGCACTGCGAGCAAGAGCGCCCCGATCGCCGTGACGCTCACGGCTGCGGCAATCGGCAGGACCGCACGCTGGCCGAAGCGGTCGACCGCACGTGAGACCGCGGGCGCGATGATCGCCGACGAGAGCGCAAAAACCGCGGCGAGCGCGCCGGCGAGCGCGTAGTCACCACGAAGTTGCGAGATCATCGTCACGATTCCGATGCCGATCATGGCGATCGGCAGCCTTGCGACAAATCCGGCGGCTGAGAAGGCGACCGATCCGGGGGCGGCAAAGATCTCGCGGTAGGCGCTCAGCAGGCCTTTGTTGGTGGATTCGCTCATGTCAGCTTCTCGTGCACTGAACAAGGTTCACAGAGCCGAGGCCGACTCGACAAATCGTTTTCACTGTGCGCTCGGGTTGACCTGTCGGTAACTTGCCTTACGATTGCGCGAATGAGTGTCCTGGTGTGTTTCCACGCCCATCCCGATGACGAAGTTTTCACTACGGGTGGCGTGATGAGAATGGCCGCCGACGCAGGTCACCGCGTCGTAGTCGTCACCGCTACCGACGGTGCTCTCGGTGAATTCCCCGACGGCCTGTTGGACGAATACGAGACGTTGGCTCAGCGCCGCAGCCGTGAACTCGAGGCGTCCACCGACGCGTTGGGCGCCAATCGCGTCGTGTCCCTGCATTACCCGGATTCGGGGATGGTGGGTACGCCCGAGAACGAGAATCCGGAAGCGTTCTGCAACGTCGACGTCGAGAAGGCCGCCGAGCGTCTTGCCGAGGTTCTTCGTGAAGAGAACGCCGATGTCCTGACCATCTACGACCCCAACGGCGGATACGGGCACCCGGATCACATCCAGGTCCACCATGTCGGCGTCCGGGCCGCAGAACTCGCAGGCACGCCGTTCGTCTACGAGGCGTCCACCAACCGCGATCACATGAAGATGCTGATGCAGGCCAACCCCGAGTGGACCGAAGAGGCGCAGCCGCCGGACATCGAATCGTTCGGGCTTCCGGCAGACCAACTCACCACCGCCGTCGATGTCAGTTCGGTGATCTCGTCCAAGCGCGCGGCCATGTACGCACACGCGACGCAGGTCGGCGATTTCGGCCCGTTCCTCGAAATGCCGACGGAGCAGCTCGCCGCGGCATTCGGCACCGAGTGGTTCCGTCGCCGCAACGCGCCGGAAGGTCTGTCCGAAACCGCCCTTCCCCTCTGAAGTCACCGCCCTCGATAAACCGAAGTCCCGACGGAGGTTTCGGCGGCTCGTTACCATCGGTAGGCATGGACCTCGAACAACTTGTCGCGAGCATGCCTTTTGCAGTTCACACCGGAATTCAGTTGGACAGCGCGGCACCCGAACAGGTTGTCGGCCATCTGGATTGGGACAGCCACCGCACCACCGCCGGCAACGGAATGCACGGCGGCGCCTTGATGACGCTGGCAGACAGCGTCGGCGCCGTCTGTGCATTCCTCAATCTTCCGCCCGGTGCAAGCACTTCCACCACCAGTTCGTCGACCGTGTTCACTCGCGGGGTGCGCAAGGGCACGGTCACCGCAACCGCCCGGCCATTGCATGCGGGGCGCAGCACCGTCGCGGTCGTGACCGAGATTCGCGACGACGAAGGCCGCCTCGTCGCTCAGGTCACCGCATCACAGGCAGTATTGGGACCGTGAAGCGTCCCGCGTACCGCGCCTCGGGTGCCACCCTGCCGTACGGCAATCTGCTTGCCTCCCATGATGTTGCGATGGAGGGTTACTTCTGGCGATTCACGATGCCAGGCAGCGGACGGGTGGTGATCGCGCTCGCCGGAATCAACAAGTCCGACGGCGGCAACTGGTCGACGCTCGGTCTCGCGGCGCATCCAGGCGGATTCCTCCGTACCGCCGAACATCCGAGCGGATCGGCCGATCCACGGATCCTGGGGGCCTACGCCGACAACGCTTTCCGCGGCAATGCCGATCGACTGCAGGTCGATTTCGGCGACAGCCATCTCGACGTGCGGATCAGCAATCAGCGATTCTGGCCGCATCGACGCTTCGGGGGATCGAGCTACTTCCAATCAGTTCCCGCACTCAATCAATACTGGCATCCGTGGCTGCTCGGCGGCCGGGTCGAGGGAAGCGCCGTCATCGACGGGCAGAACTGGGATCTCACCGGGGCACAGGTGTACGGCGAGAAGAACTGGGGAAAGGGAGGATTCCCGGAATCCTGGTGGTGGGGACAGGCACAGGGGTTCACCGATCCTCGAGCCTGCGTGGCGTTTGCCGGCGGCCAGGTCAGCGCCGGACCTCTGCGCACCGAAGTCACCGCCGTCGTTGCCGCGCTACCGGACGGAACGGTATTGCGGCTGGGTAATCCGCTGACGTCACAGGTGGAGACGACGGTGTCCGACGATCGCTGGACTCTTCGCGGCTACAGCCGGAAGTGGAGCGTCGACATCGACGGGACCGCGCCCATCGCCGACGCACATATTCTTCCTGTTCCGATACCTGCCGAGCGTCGAAACGTGCCAGGAGCGCTCGAGCATCTCGGTGGAACCATGTCGGTCATCGTCCGCCGGCGCGGCACCATAGTCTGGAAGGACAGGTCACGGTTGGCTGCTCTCGAGCACGGCGGATTGGATCGGGCGCAGGCCGAACTCACTCGACGGGAACAGCTCTCGCAAGATCGATGAGAGCGGAGGCCGCCGGATTCTTGCCGCCCGACGAACGCCAGACCAATTCCAGCCGAGATCGTGCTTCCGGTTCGAGATCGATCCGATGCAACTCCCCCACTGTCGACTCCGGAAGCACGGCCATTCCCAGCCCCTGCGCTGCCAATGAAACGATGATGCCGAGGTTGCTTGCCTCGAGCGCAACCGTCGGCTTGGTGCCGGCTGCGGCGCACGCGAAGTCCAGACACGTTCTGATGCCGGTTCCCTCCGGCAGACAGATGACCGATTGCGTCGCGAGTTCGGCAAACGGCAGAGACGACACCTCGGCCAGCGGATGATCCGCCGCCACTCCGGCCACCAGTCGTTCGTCGGTGATCACCCTCGATTCGAGCCCTTCCGGCAGCTTGCCCGCCACCCCGATGACGGCTATGTCGAAGGTTCCGTCCAACACTCCGGCAAGCAAACTGCGCGAATCGTCCTCGGCCAGCGAAATGTCCAGTCCGGGGTGTTTGTTGTGCAACCGACTGAGCAGATCTGTGAGGTCGGCGGAAGCGCAGGCGGTAACCATCCCGACCGAAACGGAACCCCGAACCAGTCCGTTCAAGGCATCGACAGCGTCGCGGGTGCTCTGAACGGAAGCAAGTGCAGCGTAGGCGTGCGGGAGGACAGCTCGCCCGGCGTCGGTCAGACAAACGGTTCGACCACTACGATCGAGCAATTCCTGCCCCAACTCACGTTCCAGCCGTTTGACCTGCGCACTCACACCTGGTTGGGCTACGTGAAGCCGCTCGGCGGCGCGAGTGAAGTTGGCTTCCTCCACTACCGTGACAAAGTATTCGAGCTGCCGAAGTTCCATAACTCCTGATTCTAGCTGCGAGACAAACTAGATCTTGGACTTATCGACGGCGGGCTAGAACGATGGAAGCATGACAACAAAAGATGACGTTCAGAAGGCCGGAACCCCGGAAGACATCGCAAAGCTTTTTGTGCAGTTCGCCAACGCTGGTGACGCAGACGCCGTCGCCGCACTCTACGAGGAGGATGCGGTGATGGCCTTCCCGCCCGGATCCCTCACGGTGGGCCGCCAAGCCATCCGCGAGGTGATCTCTCAGATGCTGGCAGCTGCACCGAGATTCACCGTCGAGGAATCTCTACCGACGGTGATCAGCGGCGACCTCGCCATGACCTCGACCAAACCTTCCGACGGAACCGGCGGGCGCACGCAGGTCGCGCGCCGCCAGTCCGACGGATCATGGTTGCGAGTCTTGGATCGACCGGAACTCTGACTACCCTCTTCGCAGTCAGACGGCCGACGCGCGACGCATGGCCGCAGCGGGATCAGCAAACAGTGAACTCAGTGACACGACCGTGGAAGCGTATTCCTGAACCCGATTACCGAAACCGGTGATTCGAATGTCCTTACGCTCCAACGAGGATGCCGTCGAGAAAGCCTCGGCGACATGGGGCACTCCGGCGGGATAGTCGGTGAATGCCTGACCACCCAGAATCACACGATCCGGGTTGAACAGGTCACGCAGCATTGCCACTGTCCGGCCGAGGACGCGTGCTCGATCAACCAGAAGTTCGTGTGCCGGAATGGAACCCGACGACGCAGCCCGGTAGACGTCCGCGATCGTGACTCGCTCACTGCCCTGGATCACTGCGCCCGAAGACAAAGCCTGCGCAACTACAGCGCGGTCACTGATCGTTGCTTCAAGGCAACCCACGGCGCCGCAGGTGCACCGTGCGGACGAACCCGTCGGAAGGTGCGCGATCGAACCGGGTCCGCTGGACGGCGTGTGCACTCGACCTTCGAAAGTGATTGCGATACCGGCAGTTTCACGGGCGTAGAAGTACAGCCCGGTAGTACCCGGCGTCGGGGCTTCGGCACGGTCGGTGCTGAGCAGAAGTTCCGACGCAGCCATCGCCTCGACGTGGGCTGCGACTGAGACGGGGAGATCCAAGCCGGCTCCGATGATGGATCCGACTTTGGCGCCCTTCCACCCCAGGCGCGGGTGATCGACTACTCCGGTCGCCGAATCGACGCGACCGCCGATGGCCACGCCGACGGCGAGTGGACGACGCTTGTGCCACCGTGAGGCAAACGATTTGGCCGAGCGCGCAATGGTGGCAAGCGCGACAGCAGAATTGGTGGCGGGAGTCGGAATCTCGACGGCGCCGAGCACCTTGCCACGAATGTCGCTTGCGATGATGCTGGTGACGACGGCACCGATATGAATGCCCACGGTCAAGTACGGCTCGTGATTGACCTCGAACGGAACCCGCGGACGCCCGATGGCGCCGGAGGCTGTCAAGTCTGCGCGTTCGCGCAGGATCCCGAGGTCCAGCAGGCTCGTGACCTGCCGGTTCACGGTGGCAATACTCAGTCCGGACGCTTTCGCCGCGGTATCGCGAGAGAGCGGTCCGCGGGACCGAGCAATGCGCAACACCGTCGCGGACGGTCCGTCGGCAATGCGCAGTTCGGGCACGACGATCTGGGTACGGGTCCGCGTTCCCGAGAGCGCGGTTCGCGATCGGATGTTCGGAATGGCGGAGATGGTGGGTGTCGACATGGCTGTCCCTTGCAGAAGGAGGAGAAGGCGCATATCTCTGTCGACCGCGAAATCAGCTTTTGCGCTGGTCAAGCGAAGAGAAAGACAGGAAAGGCGCAGAAATTAGCTGCAGAAAGAACGGCGGCGACAACACAGCTCTCGCGCCAAGGGCAGACGCGAACCAAGCGCAGCGGTCACATAGGTGACCCGCAAAGCGGCAGGCTGGTCGGTCGACATGGCTCCAAAAGTAGCAGCTTCACCGAGATTCACAAATCAGGTGCGGTAACGATCACACTGACCACAACCCTGTCGAGGCGGATTCTCGCGTGTTTGGGTGGGTGCACTCCCCACGAAAGGTGCACCATGTCTACAGCTTTCGCCAAGCCGACCCTCACGGACGCGGCATCAACGAACGGGGCGGCTGCCGGCGCCGCTCGCGGCACTGTCACCCCCCTCGGCGCGCATATCGGCGCCCGAATCGACGGAATCACTCTCGGCGAGCACCTCGATCCGGCGACGATCTCACTCATCCGACAGGCGCTTCTCGAACACAAGGTGATCTTCTTCCGCGGACAGAACCACCTCGACAACGATTCGCAGTACGAGTTCGCCCAGCTGTTGGGCACCCCGACCACTGCCCACCCCACGGTGAAGTCGCACGGCGCAAAAGTTCTGCCCATCGATTCGGACCTGGGCAAGGCCAACAGTTGGCACACCGACGTCACCTTCGTCGATCGCATCCCCAAAGCTTCGATCCTGCGCGCGGTGCAGCTGCCCGAATACGGCGGTTCGACGACGTGGGCGTCGGGGGTGGCCGCGTACAACGGACTGCCGGATCCACTCAAGGCGCTCGCGGAGAACCTCTGGGCTCGCCACACGAACGTCTACGATTACGCGGCCACCAGCGCCGAGCGTCTCACCGAAGATCGCACGGCCGCCTACCGCGAGGAGTTCCAGTCCACGTACTTCGAGACGGAGCACCCCGTGGTGCGTGTCCACCCCGAAACCGGAGAACGCACGCTCGTCCTCGGACATTTTGTCAAGAACTTCGTCGGGTTGAGCACCGAACAGTCGAACGGTGTGTTCAAGCTCTTGCAGGATCACGCCATCAAGCTCGAGTACACGACGGGCTGGAACTGGGAAGCGGGTGACGTCGCGATCTGGGACAACCGGGCCACCCAGCATTACGCGATCGCAGACTACGACAACCAGTACCGGCGTCTGGAGCGCATCACACTTGCCGGCGACATCCCGGTCAACATCCATGGGGAACGAAGCCGCAGTATCGCCGGCGACGCTTCCGAGTATTCGGTTATCGAAGGTGCAGTTGCGGCAGAAGGTGCCTCGAACAACTCATGACTCACGCAGATTCCGCCCTTCCGCCGCACGCGCGCGGTTACGAAGGCTTCGAGGGTCGAATCGGCCGAACCGCAGCCGATTCGACCCCGGCGTGGCCCACAGCCACGACCCCGGCTCTCGGGTCACCCAACATCGTCGTGGTTCTGATCGACGACATGGGATACAGCGACATCGGACCGTTCGGCTCCGAGATCGAGACTCCCACCCTCGACCGCCTTGCCTCGCAGGGCATTCGAATGACCAACTATCACACGACGCCCCTCTGCTCGCCGTCGCGCGCCGCGCTTCTCACCGGCCTCAATCCGCACCGCGCCGGGTACGGATTTGTTGCCAACGCCGATCCGGGATACCCCGGACTGCGTCTGGAATTGGCCGACGACGTCCAGACACTCCCCGAAATCCTCCGCGGCGCAGGCTATGCGACCTATGCGGTGGGCAAGTGGCATCTCGTGCGCGACGCAAACCTCGCCCCGGGACGAAGTCGTGATTCCTGGCCGACACAGCGTGGATTCGATCGCTACTACGGCTCACTCGAAGGACTCAATTCCTTCTATTACCCCAATCAATTGATCTCCGACAATTCTGTGGTCGACGTCGACGAGTATCCCGAGGGCTACTACCTCACCGACGATCTGACCGACAAGGCCGTCGGGTACATCAAGGACCTTCGCGCCCACGATCAGGACAAGCCGTTCTTTCTCTACTTCGCACACGTCGCCATGCACGGACCCTTACAGGCCAAGCCCGCCGATCAGGCGAAATACCGCGGTCGCTACGACGAGGGCTGGGATCGAATCCGCGAGTCGCGGTTCGCCTCTCAGCTACTGCAGGGACTCTTTCCGGAGGGGACACGACAGGCGCCGCGTAACTCCGAACCCGGATTCGACGTGCCCGAATGGGATTCGCTCACGCCGGAGGTGCAGTCTCGGTTCGCCCGCTACATGGAGGTGTACGCGGCGATGGTCGACTCGATCGATCAGAGCGTCGGACGCATCGTCGACACCCTGGACGAGCTGGGCGAACTCGACAACACGATCATCGTCTTCACCTCGGACAACGGCGGCACCGCCGAGGGCGGTTCGGACGGGACTCGAAGCTACTTCGCGCAGTTCGCGCATATTCAGGATCCGGACTGGGTGGGCGATGTCCCACACGACGAATCCCTCATCGGCGGACCTGAGTTGGGCGTGCACTATCCACGTGGATGGGGGCAGACGTCCAACACCCCCTTCCGGTTCTACAAAGGGCAATCCTTTGCCGGCGGGATCCGTGTTCCCTTCCTCCTGTCCTGGCCCGCGGGATTGAAACCCGAAGCGGGCGACAACGGGATCCGCGACCAGTTCGCGTATGTCACCGACCTGACGCCGACGCTTCTCGAACTGGCCGGAATCGAAACCCCCACCGTGCGAAACGGGCTGCCTGTCAAGGAGTTCGACGGCGCGTCGAGCGCGCCGGTTCTGCGTTCACCCACCGCTCCGAGTACCCACACCGAGCAGTACACCGAGGTGACCGGAATCCGCGGCTACTACAAGGACGGATGGAAACTGCTGGCGCTCGCTCCAGCTGACATCGACAAACCGCACTGGCAATTGTTCGACGTCCGAGCCGACCCGACCGAGCTCGACGACCTCGCATCACGGTTTCCCGACAAGGTTCGCGAACTCGCCGAGGCCTGGGACCACTCGGCGTGGGCGAACACCGTGTTTCCTCTACTGGGCAATACCGTCGGCGCGGTTCGCCGTCCGGAGGAGGAGGCACTCTCACGCCCGGTGCGACTACTTGCGGGAACGCCCCCACTGGAGCGCTACCGCTCATCCAAACTGATCGGGTTCCGTGACTTCGACATCACGATCGAACTCGACGGTTACCGCGAAGGCGACGCCGGCGTCCTTGTCGCCCATGGGGATCCACAAGGTGGATATCTTCTCTACGTCGAGGACGGCAACCTGCATCTCGGATACAACGCCTTCGGTTCCTACTCCGTGGTCGATGCGGGGCCATTGCCGTTCGGCACCAAGCGAATCGACGTGTCCGTGGCGGTGTTACCGCGGTTGCGTTGGGATCTCCACGTCAGCGTCGACGGCATTCACGCGGGCCAACTGCTCGGGCAAGTACAACTGGTCGGGATGGCGCCGTGGACCGGCATCTCGGTCGGGGTCGACGCCAGAGGACCTGTGTCGTGGGAAGTACGACGACGCCACGGACCATTCCGGTACAGCGGCGCGCTGCGCGCCGTCACCTACACCCCTGGCCCGGTCAAGGTACCGCGTCGTCACATCGAATCCATCGAACGGGAAGCAGAGTATGCCGCCGACTAGCCCTACGATTGCATCATGACCATTTCTTCCGATGCCCGCATCGCCGTAGTCACCGGAGCCAGCTCCGGAATCGGTGAGGCCACCGCCCGCACCCTGGCAGCTCAGGGATTCCACGTCGTGATCGGTGCTCGCCGCGTCGATCGTCTCGAGAAGATCGCCGAGGAAATCGGTGGTACCGCTCTCGAACTCGACGTCACCGACGAGGATTCCGTCGACGCGTTCGCGGCCGTGGTCCCCCGTGTCGACGTGTTGGTCAACAATGCGGGTGGCGCGAAGGGTCTGGCAACAGTCCTGGACGCCGATCTGGACGACTGGCGGTGGATGTGGGAGACCAATGTCCTGGGCACATTACGTGTGACGAAGGCACTGCTGCCCAAGCTGATCGATTCGGGTGACGGTCTGGTCGTGACCATCACCTCGGTGGCCGCGCTGGAGGCATACGACAACGGCTCGGGCTACACCACCGCCAAACACGCTCAAGCCGTCCTTCATCGGACATTGCGCGGTGAACTGTTGGGCAAGCCCGTTCGACTGACCGAAATCGCGCCGGGAGCCGTCGAGACGGAGTTCTCACTCGTCCGGTTCGAGGGTGATCAGGACAAGGCCGACAAGGTGTACGAGGGAATCACACCGTTGGTGGCGCAGGACATCGCCGAGATCATCGGGTTTGTCGCGTCGCGGCCGTCACACGTGAACCTCGATCAGATCATCGTCAAGCCGCGGGATCAGGCAAGCCCCGGTCGGTTCCATCGCACCACCAGCTAGTTCGAATCGCACCGAGCAGCTAGAGCCTCGGGCGAATCGACTGACGGAGGACGGAGTCGAGATTGCGTGCAATCTCGGCCTCCGTCACTTCCGCGGAAGCGCCGCGGGCACTCACGGTTTCACCCGCGGTGATGATGTACCGACCGTCGCCGGCATAGTCGTACCAGTGGAATGTTATTCCGTCGTCTGTCGGCCTGCTGTCGACGGCTCCTCCCGGGTATGCGGTGACTTCACCGATCGAGGTCCGCTCTCGGCCGAAGAATCTGCTCACTTCCTCGCTCCCGCGCGCACCGGCTGCGCTGCTCAGAAAGCTCTGCCTCCCGGCAGTTTTCGGCCTTTCGATGTTCAGGCCACGCTCCGATCCAGCGGGGCAGGTCGGCAGGTGATCGACGAGCATCCGCGGAATTGCCGATGGGCGTGCCACGGTGAAAACCACGTCGGAGCCACAGTCGACAGTCCTGCCGGGCAGTTGAGTCAGGAGCACACCCAGGTCGCCGGCAACAACACCGTGCAATCGCGTCACCGTACTCATCTTCTGCCCATGGAAACCGGAAACCTCCACACGAGCATCAGGATTCGCAAGAGCACCGAGAACGTGATGCAGCCGATCGTCGAGCACGGCAGACAGGTGCGCTCCCGCTCGACGTCGCGCCGCTGTCAACTCGATCATGGTGTCGGCCGCCGGACGAAACCGCAGCGGGTACGGGAGTCGGTCACGTCCGACCGCTTCCCAGAGAATCTGGAATTCGAGGCCGGTGAACTGCCATTGCATGGTGGTCATTCGCCCAGTACCGCCGGGGAGACCATGGGTAGGTCGCCGATCAGGGCGTTACCGTTCTCGACGGTGACGAGGTAGCCAGGGGTGTCGTGAACGTTGTCTTCGTCTTGCCCTTGCCCTCGTCCCGGTGCCATGCCGCCGACGCCACCCATCGCGCCCCGACCGCTCTGCGCGCCCGTCGCCGAAGTACCGCCAGTTCCGTTGACTCCCCCACGTCCGCCACCGGCGAGGCCACCGCCGCCGCCAGGGCCGCCAGGTCCGAGGGCTCCACCTGGCCCGAAGCCGCCGGTACCGATTCCACCGGCAGAACCTCCACCCGAACCGCTACCCACCAGGCCTGACGGCACGCCGGAACCGAGCTGAGCACCATTCGGAGTTGCACGGGCAAGGCCATCCGGCGCTGCACCGGCGGACAGTGGACCGGCATGTGCCGCGGTGGTCCCGGCCGGGCCGGAATCGTTTGCGGACCGGGCGGCGTCGGCACCGGAATTCCCTTGGGCGTCAACACCACTACGGTTGTCACCATTTCCGGAATTGGGGCCTAAAGGGTTCTGACCGGAACCGTCTCCGGCCGGATTTGCACCGCCGGAGTTTCCACCGTCCACTCCTCCACCAACTCCGCCACCCGACGCCGATGGCGCGCCGAGCCCGTTCCCCGTTCCCGAGGCCATACCTCCGCCGGAACCACCACCACCCAATGCGCCGCCACTTCCAGCCCCGCCACTTCCAGCCCCGCCACTGCCGGTGACCGGATTGAAAGCGGCCGGGAGGATCGGCACCTGGTCGTCCGCACGCTTCATGTACGGCAGATACACGTCCTTCATCACCTGGCGCGCTTGACGTTCGGCTTCTTCCGCTTCGTATTGGGCCTGCTTCCACGTAGCCCCGGGAACCAGGCTGAGAAACCTCTCGACCGTCGAGGCGCCGTCGGGTGCCGGAATCGAGCGTTTGGCCTCGTCGAGTGCGATCTTCGCCTCCTCGATCTTGTTCGAGATCAGATCGACCCGCACCTTCAGCTCACCAGCATCGGCCGAGTAGGCCAGCACTGCTTCCAACGCAGCCGAGCCGCCGCGCCCCTGCCAGCCTTCGGTGATTGCACCGTTCACATCGTTCTGGAACTTCCCGATGCCAGATTCCACCCGGCCGGCAATGGCCTTCCAGGCCTCACCGATTGCACTCAGGGTTGCCGGATTCATCTCGTTGACGTGGTCGAAGATTTCGGAGTGTGACATCGCATCGAAAGGATCGTCGTCCACGATTGCATGTTCGCTGTACTCGAGCGATGACGTCTGGGCCGTGAGGGCATCGCGCTCACCCCAGGCTCGTGCGCGCTCTGCATCGGCGTCGGCGGTCGCAACAGCCATCTCGTCGTCGAACGCGCCGCGGTCGTCGGTTACGGATTGCACCAGAGCAGATGTAGCGATTGCGCTCGCGATGGGAGCGCCGACAACTGGCAACGCCGCCACGCCGGACGGGACGGCATGCGTCGCTTCGGAGATCCTGCCAAGCACATCTTCCAGAAATGGAATGCCCACCGCTGCCCCCTGACGTCGAAATCCCCGTCAGACTCCCCCGAGCCGACAGCGCTTACCTGTATTGACGCAAGCAACGCCCGGATGGTTCCGCTCGTCGACGGATTTCTCGGTTCACAGCAGTACAGACTTACGCCAGTGCAGACATCGACTTCCAGGTCGGCAAATCGATCGCCCAGTCGTAGATGTCGCCGTCCGCAGGCGACAGGTCGATCGACGTGCCGGTCACCTCGACGGGGTCACCGTAGAGGGCGGTTCCGAAGTATTCCTGCGCGTCGGATGTCGACAGGTTGATGCAACCGTTCGTGACGTTCGACGAGCCCTGCACCCCGGTGGTCTCAGGATTGGCGTGGATGAATTCGCCGTTGTTGGAGATGCGCACCGCCCAACGCTCACGCACGTTCTCGTAGAACGGCGGATTGGACATCATGAAGTCTTCGTACTTCTCCGTCACCATGTGAATGCCGCTGCGCGTGACGTTTCGAGGTTCGTTTCCCTCGCCGTAGCTGACGGGAATGTCCATGATCGTCTGACCGTCACGCACCACCTGCATGCGGTGGCTCGGCGCGTTCGCCTTCACGATCTGGCTACGACCGATCGTGAAGTCGAGCGTGAGATCCTGGTCGCCGTAAGCGCCACCGCCGTAGTTCAAGCCGTAGAGCTTGGCGTCCAGATGGACAGTTGTGCCCGGCACCCAGTAATCGGCCGGACGCCAATGGGCCCGTGACCCGCCGTTGTCGTCGGCCAGCCATGCCCACGATCCGGCGGTGGGCGGCACGGTGGTCACGACAAGCGCCTTCTCGACGGCCGCCTTGTCGACGACGGAGTTGTCGAACTGCAACGTGATCGGTGCCGCGATTCCAACTTCCTGGCCGTCGGCGATGTTGAGGGTGGCGCCGGTGGTCGACTCCGGGGCGACCGTCGTAAAGCTCCCCTGCACTGGCACGGATTTGCCGTCGGTTCCGGTTGCCGAGCCCGACCACGAATACGTGGTGCCGTAGCCGAGTGCCTCACTGACGGTGAACGTCGTCTTGTCAGGCGAGAGTTGTCCGGCGACGGCCTTACCGGCCGCGTTGCTGAGATTGACGTCGGCCAGTGTTCCCTGGGTCACCGCAACCGAGACGGGCGCGACCGGGCTGACGTCTTTGGTACCGGGTGCCGGCGTCGACACCACGGTCGCAACAGGTGCTGGTTCGGCGGCCGCCGCACCGCCCTGTCCGTCCTTGCCACCGATCGTGCAGCCGACAGCGGCCACCATCACAGCGAGCATTACAGCTACCAACGCAACAAGACGCGAACGACTTCTCCGACCACCCAGCTCATGCACTTCAACAGGCTACCTGCGGGCTCCGTCAGGAATCAGATGGTGAAGCCCACAGTTACCGGTTCCGGTTCCAGGTGGACACCGAACGCGGCTTCGACGCCGTCGCGAACCGTCCGCGCGAGCGAGACCACATCCGCGCTCGTTGCCGACCCTCTGTTGGTCAACGCCAAGGTGTGTTTCGTCGACAGCCTGGCCGGTGCATCTTCACCGGGATACCCCTTGGAGAATCCGGCCCGTTCGATCAACCATCCGGCCGAGAGCTTGGTTCCACCACTGCCCGGGAACTGCGGCACGGTGACGTCTCCGAGCTGTTCGGTTATTGCTCCGAGCACAGCGGGCAGCTTGTCGTCCGGCACCACGGGGTTGGTGAAGAATGAACCCGCGCTCCACGTGTCGTGGTCGTACGGATCGAGCACCATCGCCTTGCCGGTCCGCAATCCCAGAACCGCCTCGCGGACCTGCGACGCAGGCAACCGCTCGCCTTCCTCGGCCCCGAGTGCAGTGAACAGTTCGCGGTACGCGAGCGGGGCGCTCAATCCGTCGGTCGACGCATCGAATTCGACGGCGAGAACCACTGCTGCATCGGAATGCTTGAGAACGCTCGACCGGTAGCCCAACTCGAGTTTCGACGGTTCGACCCACGACACTTCGCCGCTGCGTCGGTCGAGCAATTGAACCTGCCGGAGCCGCGAGCCCACCTCGACGCCGTACGCGCCGACGTTCTGCACCGGCGTCGCACCGGTCGAGCCCGGAATCCCGGACAGGCATTCGAGGCCGCCCAGTTCCGCGGCGACGGATTGGCCGACTACTTCGTCCCACACTGCGCCCGCTTCGGCAATGACGCGGTCCGTGTCGAGGCTCACGGTGGTGTTGGCCACACGAACGACAACTCCGTCGAATCCCGCGTCCGAGATCACGAGATTCGATCCGCCGGCGAGAATCAGCGTCGGGATCTGCTCGCGATCGAGCAGCGTCACGACGTCGATCAACGACTGCGTCGTCGGGCATTCGGCGAGCAGCCGCGCCGGTCCTCCGATTCGGAGCGTCGTCAATCCCGACAAGTCAACGTTCTCGGACACGAAAGCGCCTGATTCCACGACGCGTCTGCCAATGGTTACGTCCCACACATCGATAAACGGTAGCCTCCACAATCGTGAGCCGTCGCATCGAGCATTCGTCGAAGTACACAGTCCCCGCCGAGAAGGTCCATGAGGCGGTGACCTCCGAGCAGTACTGGCGCGACCGAATCGTCGCTGTCGGTGGTCCCGGCGCGGCGATCGAAGAGCTGACCGTTCGCGACGAGACCGTCGCGGTCACGATGTCGCAGATCATTGCTGCCGAGCATCTCCCGAGCATGGTGTCGAAGGTCGTCAACGGCGACATCGTCATCAAGCGCAGTGAGACGATGGCTCCTTTCAAGGACGGCAAGGCCACTGGCACCTTCTCCGCCCACGTCGACGGTGTTCCCGCCCGTATCGAGGGCACGCAGGTCCTGACTGGCGACGAGAACTCCGCCACTCTCGAAATCGAGGGTGAGGTCGAGGTCAAGATCCCGTTCCTCGGCGGAAAGATCGAAAGCGCGATCGTCGACGAGGTTGTCCGGCTCATCCAGGCCGAACAGGACTTCACCCGGGAGTGGATCGCGAAGTAAAATCCTGCGGGCGGCGATAGTTGTGGATACGGCCAATTTGGCTTGTCACAGCGCGTAACAGGTATTCTTTCCGATCATGGCTCGCCGCATCGACTACTCCGCCCGCTATCAGCACTCCCCCGAGCAGGTCTACGCGGCACTGGCGGACCGCTCGTACTGGGAGGCCCGCGTCGAGGAGATGCGCAAGCATTCCGAGAACCATGTGGAACATTTCGAGGTCACCGATTCCGGAATCGATCTCGTACTGCACCACATTCTTCCGCGCACCGATTTGCCGGACATTGCTCAGACGGTGATGAAGAAGGATCTGGTCATCACGCGCAAGGAGTCGTACGGCGCCTTCGGTGACACCGTGACCGGAACGTACGAAGCGTCCATCCCGGCCGGGCCGGGGAATCTGTCCGGGACCATGGAATTGTTCGCGACCGATACCGGGTCCACGCTGCGAACCACGTCCGAGGCGAAGGTCTTCATACCGTTCATCGGCGCGAAGTTGGAACAGCTCATGCTCATCAACCTCGTCGATCTGTTCCGCACCGAAGCCCAGGTCACGGCGACCTGGCTCGCCGCACGCTGAATCCGGCGTGAAGAAGGCTCCACCCCCGAAGATCGAGGGGGTCATCACCCGTGGCACGACGGGGATCAACAGACTGCGACGAAGTGACCGGTGGATCGTCCACAACCGCACTATCGCGCACGCCCTGAACAACGCGGCCGATCCGTTGATCGTCGACCTCGGGTACGGGGCGAGGCCGGACACCACCTTCGAGATGGCAAGCCGCCTCACCGCTGTCCGGCGGGATCGACGCGTCATCGGGCTCGAGATCGACCCCGCCCGCGTGGTCGAGAGTCGTGACGGTGTCAGCTTCGCCCGTGGCGGATTCGAACTGGCCGGTCTCACACCCGTTTTCGTACGCGCCTTCAACGTCCTCCGGCAGTATCCGGAAGACGCCGTGGACTCTGCGTGGGCGCACATTCAGTCCGGCCTCGCCCCCGGCGGACTGCTACTCGACGGAACCTGCGACGAGCTCGGAAGGCGTTGCGCCTGGGTGCTTCTCGACGCCGATCGTCCATTGACCCTGACACTGGCCTGGGACCCCTTCGACATCGAGCGTCCTTCCGACATCGCAGAACGTCTCCCGAAGGCTCTCATTCACCGCAACGTTCCAGGTGAGCCGATCCACGCGCTGCTCAGCGCGGCCGATCGAGCCTGGGCCACCGCTGCGCCACACGCCTCGTTCGGACCTCGACATCGATGGGCTGCCGCATTGGAAATTCTTCGGGCGCAAGGAATTCCCGTGCAACCCGCGCGACGACGTCTTCGCGACTGCATCCTGACGGTGCCATGGCATGTCGTAGCGCCGAACCCCTGAACTCGCCGACGAGAAACGCCTCGCCGCGGAGGAGGTCTCCGCGGCGAGGCGTCCGTGTGCAGGCGTCGGGCTAGGACCCGAAGATGTTTTCCAGGCTTCCCAGCGAACCTGTCGAACTGCCGCCGTTGCCGGGATCGCCGCCGTCGGGCTCTGCCGTGACCTTGACGGTAACTGCGGCCTGGGTCTCGGAACCGAGGTAGCCGTCAGTTCCGCTGAACACCGCGGTGATTCGGCGATCTCCGAGTTCGGTGAAGGTGTGCGAGAGCGTGGCCTTACCGTTCACTACCGCAACCGGTCCACCGATCGGGGTGGTTCCGTCCATGAACTGAACGGTTCCTGCGCTGAGCGTAGGTGCCACTGCCGCAACGAGATCAACCTTCGCGCCCTTGACCGCTGACGCCGGAGCGCTCACGGTGATGGACGTTTCCTGATCCTCCGCGGCCGGAGCCGTGACCGAAACCGAGTGAGCGGCCGAGGTAGAGGTGAGGAATCCTGTTGCACCCGAGTAGACGGCCGTGATGTCGTGAGTACCGACGCTCGCGAACTCGTGCATGATCGACGCCTTGCCCTCGACGACCGGCACCGGCGAGCCGAGATTGCCCGAGCCGTCCTTGAACTGCACTGTGCCGCCCACCGGCGTCGGCGTGACGGTTACGGACAGACCAACTGCCGTACCGGTTTTTGCATCCGCCGGAACGGTCAAGACCGTCTGGGTCTGCTGGTCGGTGGGAGCCGGCGCCTTGACGTTCACGGTCTGGGCGTTCGATGTCGAGCCCAGGTAGTTACCCGAACCCGAGAACACTGCGGTGATGCTGTACTCACCCGCCACGTTGAAGATCGGCGTGGTTGTCGCTTTTCCGGTTGCGTCCACGGGAACCGGGGAGCCCAGATCCCTGCCACTTTCCTTGAACTGCACGGTGCCACCTGCAACACCGGTCGAGACAGAGGCAGTGAACGACAATGCCTCACCGGTCGACGCCGTCGACGGGCCGACGAGGGTGGTCGTTGTGTTCTCCTCGACCACCACCGGAGCGACTGTCAGCGCATGCGGCGCCGACGTCGAAGTCTGGTAGACACCGGAACCGGAGTACACCGCCACGATCGAATGTGCGCCTTCTGCATAGGAATTCGCCAGTGACGCCTTGCCGTTGGCGTCGACCGCAACAGCGCCGCCGAGGTCGGTTGCACCGTCTTTGAACTGCACCGTGCCACCCGCCGGAGTAGGCGACACCGTAGCCTCGACGGTCACGGACTCACCTGCAACTGCACTTGCGGGACCGGTGATCGCGGTTGCAGTGCTCTTGTCCGCTTCGGACACGACGACGTCGACAGCTGACGACGTGGAGGTCGCCACCTTTGCATTACCGAGGTACTTGGCCGTCACGCTGTGGGTTCGGACGTCAGCCGGTGTCCAGGCAAGTGTTGCAACACCATTGGCGAGCGCGCCCGCACCGATCTTGGTGGCACCGTCGAAGAACTCCACCGAATCACCGTCGGCACCACCGGTCACCGTCGCACTCAGCGGAACAGGTTGTCCCAACTTCACGCCACTGGCCGGTGACAGCGTCGTCGTCGAAATGTTCTTCGACACCGTCACCGCCGGGCCCTTGTTCTGGAAATCGGAACTCGTCACTGACGCGTTGTAATGCACCGAAGTATCCAACGGCACCTCACGCGCACAATCCGCGCCCACCGTGTACTTGAACTCGAAAGTCTTCGAGTCGTTGTTGTACAGCGGCCACTCTGTCAGTGACCCCTTCACACGAACAAAATCAGCACCCTTGGACTCGACACTCCGCGTCGAACCATTCACCTTCGCCGAACCCTCGACGTACGTCAGACATGTCGGATGAACATCCTTGATCGCATACAGGTAATCCACGACGATGTTCTTCCGCTTGAACACAGTCTTCACGGTGATCGTCTCGCCCTCGGACGGAGTCACATTGCTGATCGTCCGCGTGTATTCGTAGTTGTTCGCATTCCACGTCAACGAACCCGGTGTCTCCGGCGCAGCTCCCGCAACCCCGAGACCCGTAACCGCCGCGAAACCCGCAGCAACAGCAAACACACTCAAACCTGCAACTGCACGACGTGCAGAACCTACAGACATAGATTTTCCTTCTCGAGAAGTGAGGGATATGGGTGATGCCCCACCACCTGAAGCGGGCGGGGCATCACCGGGTATCGATTGCTAGGAGCCGAAGATGTTGCCGAGGCTGCCGAGCGAACCGGTGCCGTTGCCTGGTTCTTCACCGTCGACCGGTGCGGCGATCTGGACGGAGACCTGATCGGAGGATGCCGTCACCGTGCCGGCGCCCGAGTACTCCGCCGCGACAATTCGCTGACCCTGAGTTGCGGGCTTCCACGAAAGGCTGGCCTTTCCGGATGAATCGACCGTAGCCGTGCCGATGACCGACTCACCGTCCTTGAAGGTGACTGTGCCACCGGCATTTGCAGGACTGATCTGAGCGGAGATCGTCTGTGCAACGCCGACCTGCCCCGCTACTACGCTGAGATCTGTTGTGGAGCTTGTTGTTCCGGCGGGCTGTTCGGCGACTGTCACATTCGCGGTGGTACTCGACCCGGTGACGCCGGATCTGCCGGCGAACACAGCCTCGACGGTCTGCGCACCGGCAACCGTCGGAACCCAGGCGTAGGTCGCTTCACCGTTGCCTGCCACCGGCACCGAAGCGAGCACCGTTCCGCCGACCTTGAACGTGACCGTTCCACCGGTGCCCGACGCGGACACAGTCGCTTTGAGAGTGGTCGACTTGCCGACCTGCGCGCCCGAGATCGGCGCCAGCGTCGTACTGGACTGAGCATCGGCCTGCGAAACGTTCACGATCAGCGCTGCCGAAGCGGAACCGACGGCACGCGCCGTGTCGGCGAACTTCGCTGTGATCGAGTGGTCTCCACGGGTCGTCGGTGTCCAGGCAAGTGTTGCAACACCATTGGCGAGCGCGCCCGCACCGATCTTGGAACCTGCGTCGAAGAACTCCACCGAATCACCGTCGGCACCACCGGTCACCGTCGCACTCAACGTCACCGGCTGCCCCACCTGAGCTCCACTGACCGGTGACACGGCCGTCGTCGAGACGTTCTTCTGAACATTGATCGACGGACCACGACCATTCGTCGTGTCGTCAACGAACACCGTCCCGTCGAAATGCACCGTCGTCGACAAATTGGTACCACGAACACAATCCGCACCGACGCGATACTGGAATTCGAACGTCTTGACGTCACCGCCCCACATCGGCCACTCCGTAGCACCTGCACTCAACCGAACAGAATCAGCAGCCACCTCGTTGACACGGAACGCACTACCGTTCACCGTCGCCGAACCATCGACATACGTCATACACGCCGGATGAAAATCGCGCACCGCATACAGATTGTGAACCGCGGCAGTTCGCTTGAACACCGTCTTCGACGTGATCACATCACCCTCGGACGGCGTGCCGTTACTGATCGTCCGAGTCACCTTGTACCCATCGGAATTGAACTCCGCCGTCACCGGAGCCGCACCAGCAACCCCGACACCCGCAACCACGGCAAAACCCGCAGAAATAGCAAACACACTCAAACCACCGACAACACGACGAGCACCACTCACGGACATCCACATCCCTCTCGCACACGGGAGCAGACAGCCGTCCAGGACAAGCGTCCGTCTGCTTTTGATGCCGTGACGTTATCCCATTGACTGTAAAGTAACTACGCTTTTCGCCGAATTAGTTCATCGCCGACATCACCAAGCTGCAGCGATCATGGGTCGAAAGTCCCGAAGTACTGGTGCAGATATCGCTCCACCTGGACTGAAGTCAGAATATTCGCCCCGAAGTAGCGCATTTCAAATCTCTGATATTGGTGCCATATTCGATTTCGAACGTGATGCCAGAAGGTCGCAGAAGCATAGAAAATCAATCTCGACTACAGGCTTGCGGCGAGCGCCAACTCCACTCGGACGGCAACGTCGATGCTCGCGTTTTCACACGAGAGATACAACTCGTGCGCGTCCAGTCGACCTATCGCTACCGCATCGGCGACTACTTCGTTGAGCAGAACTTGAGAAATTCCACCGGATGCGAGGTCGTGCACGGTGCGCAAAGGCGTGGTGATGCGGATGGGTCCAATCTGTTCGCACTCGTCGTCCGCGAGCGGCAGTCGGTGCAGGGCGACTTGGCGGGTCGGCGCCGCGAGTGGGTGCGCTGTCGAGAGATGAATGAAGCGAGGTTGCAGGTGCCCGAGGCCATGTAGATCTGCGGCGCTGTAATGCGAGACGGTGGCGCTACCGGCGAACCACGTGCACCACTTCGCAAATTCGTCCAAGGCAGTATGTCTGACGCGTTCGAGGCGAAAGAGTCCCCGGCACTCACATGTCCATGTTCCGGATTCCGTCATCTCCTCCATCGACGCCAGACCGAAACCCAGTTCGGACGCTTGGAGAGCCGTGACAAATCCACACTGTCGCAGCGCCAGCAGCTCGAGTGATTCGTAGTCCGAAGCCATGACCACCTCCGGTGACCGTCGAAAACGCCGTTTCGAACAGACTACGGGCGACTGTGGCGCGCATCACAGGAATGAGGAAGTGCGTATTCACAGAGTTCGTTCAGACTCGTCGGGAAGAATCTGGCGAATGACTGTCGCAGCGAACAACCCTCGTCCGCGCAACCGAGTGCTCGTCATCCTTCTCGTGGTGATCGCCGTGCTCGTGGCGGCGCTCGTCGGTGGAGAACTGTACGTACGCAACCAGGTGAAGACCTGCATGGCCGATCAGTTCCAGAGCGAACTGGGATCCCAGGTCGACGTCGGGTTGAGCTGGAAGCCCGTACTCCTGCAGGCAGTCGACAAGAAGGTGCCGTACATCAGCATCGACAGTGACGACTCTTCGTTCGGCCCCGCAACGGGAATGCAGGTTCATGCGAAGGTGAACGACATCAACTTGCAGCCCTCGGCGGGTAACAGCGGCACCATCGGCAGCTCCAGCGCCGACGTCAGCTGGTCTACCGCAGGCATTCTCGCCACCTTGCAGGAGCAGACCTTCGGTGGCCTCGTCTCCGGCGTCACCGCCGACTCGAGCGCCGGAACACTCGCGTTCGACGTCGGACCGGTCGGGCTCGCCAAGCTCACGGTCAAGCCCACCGTCACCAACGGCGTGGTCGACGTTCAGACCGTCGGCGCCGAGATTCTCGGATTGGGTCTGCCGACAGACCTGGTCGACGGCATCGTCCAGACACTCACCGACAGCCTGCAGACGTACCCGCTGGACATGAAGCCCACCAAGCTGACCGTCACCGACGACGCAATCCAGATCTCACTGGAGGGCGGCGCTTACGCCATGCCCGTCGCCGACGCGAACAACCAGAACGCCTCGGCGGTGCCGGACAGCTGCGGCCTGCTGACCTAGTCGGTCAGACCGTCCAATACTGCTCGGGTTCCGGACAATCCGAGACGGGTCGCGCCGGCCGCGATCATGTCGAGTGCGGCCTGCGTCGTACGTATTCCGCCACTGGCTTTGACTCCCACGCCCGGGCCGACCGTCCGTGCCATCAGTTCGACGGCCTCGACCGTCGCCCCACCCGCGGGGTGGAAGCCGGTGGAGGTCTTGACGAAGTTCGCCCCGGCACGCACGGCCGCGCGGCAGCATTCGACGATGGCCTCGTCGGACAGAGCAGCGGTTTCGAGAATCACTTTGAGGATCGCGCTCTCCCCCATCGCCTCACGGACGGTGAGGATGTCTGCGAGCACAGCGCTGTAGTCGCCGGCGACCGCCGCTCCCACGTCGATGACCATGTCGATCTCGGTAGCGCCCTGATCGACGGCTAGTCGCGCTTCGGCACCCTTGACCAGTGAATGATGCTTCCCCGACGGGAATCCGACGACGGCCGCCGTCACCAGTCCGTCGGCGCGAATCGGCAACATCGACGGCGAGACACAGACGGCCAGCACACCGAGGCTGCGTGCCTCGTCGATCAGGGCGGTCACATCGGCCGCGGTGGCTTCGGGTTTGAGGAGAGTGTGGTCCACCATCGCGGCAACCTGGGAACGAGTGAGTGCAGCTTCAGACATGATGGAAGCTTGGCACACCACCACGCGACCGTCGCCGCAGCCGCACCTGAGAGACTAGGCCGCATGACCGCTGCACCTTCGATCGACGATCGTCGCTATGTTCTTTCCCTCGGCTGCCCCGACACCACGGGCATCGTCGCACGCATCTCGACCTTTCTCACCGACGTCGGTGGATGGATCGTGGAGGCCGCATACCACGCCGATGCCGACACCGGATGGTTCTTCACGCGTCAGGCGGTCCGTGCGTCGTCTGTGAGCATGAGCATCGACGAGCTTCGTGAACGGTTCAAAGCTGTTGCGGCCGAGATCGGTCCGGAAACCGAGTGGACTCTTCACGACTCCGGCGCACCCAAGAAGATCGTGCTGCTCGTGAGCAAGGAAGGTCACTGCTTGCATGACCTCCTGGGCCGCGCCGCGGGCGGAGAACTTCCGGCAGAGATCAGCGCCGTCATCGGAAATCACGAAGACCTGCGCAGTGTCACCGAGCGCCACGGGATCGACTTCCACCACGTTCCGTTCGCCAAGGACCCGGCCGAACGGGGACCGTCCTTCGAGAAGGTCCGCGCCCTGGTCGACGCCCACAACCCCGACGCCGTGGTTCTTGCACGCTTCATGCAGGTGCTTCCCGAATCACTGTGCGAGCACTGGGCCGGCCGCGCGATCAACATCCACCACAGCTTCTTGCCGTCGTTCATCGGTGCCCGCCCCTATCACCAGGCGTTCGCCCGCGGCGTGAAGTTGATCGGCGCCACCTGCCACTACGTGACCGCCGAACTCGATGCCGGTCCGATCATCGAGCAGGACGTGATCCGCGTCGACCACGCCGACGATGTCGCCGACATGGTCCGCCAGGGTCGAGACATCGAAAAGCTCGTGCTCTCACGCGGACTGCGCTGGCACCTCGAGGATCGGGTTCTGGTCCACGGGCGCAAGACGGTCGTCTTCAGCTAGAGCTGCGTTGCGCTAGAGATTGCGCAGTCGCACGATTTCCTTGTCGAACTCGTCGATGTTCTCGATCGACGACATGTGACCGACGCCCGGCAACACGATCAACCGTTCGAGGTTGCCGGCGTCGTCGAGGACCTGCGCAAGCTTGCGCGCATGGACCGGCGGAGTGAGCCGATCGAGCGAACCGACGAGCACGGTGGTCGGCACTTCGAGATTGTCGAGTCCCTCGTGAATGTCGAGGGTGCTCAGCGCTGCTCCCCAACCGCCACGAATACGCGGCTTGCACTCACGAACGATGTTCTCGCAGAACTGAATCTCGGCCTTGGTCGCGTTCGGTGACATCGAGACGTACTGGATCGCCTTCGTCATGGCGCCCGAGGAGACAAACGGAACGGGCGAACTGAGGATGGCGCGGCCCACGGGGACAGGCACCCGAGGAAAGCGATTGGGCAGTGGGATGACCGTGGTCTCGGCGATCAACCTTTCACTCGCGGTGCTCGCGAGCATGACCGCCGACGCGTACTTCTTGACCTCGTCGGGGTGACGACCAGCCCAGGCGATGATGCTCATCCCGCCCATGCTGTGACCGACGATGACCGCCTTCTTGTCCTCGCGAACCGTGGCTGCCAGCACGGCAGAAAGGTCGTCGGCGAGGACGTCCGGGCCGAGCGGCAGATTACCGACGGTGCTGCGTCCGTGACCGCGCTGATCGTAGGTGATGACGCGATATTCACCGGCAAGCGCATTGACCTGCGGGTACCAGAATTCGGTTGAGCACGTCCAGCCGTGGCTGAGAACGATCGGATCGCCGTCGACGGGACCGTAAGCCCGGACATTGATGATCGCACCGTCGTCGGTGGTCAGTTCGCTGATATCAGCTTTGAGCGTCGGAGTCTTCAGGAGTGCGTTGGGCTCGACGTCGCTCGAAAGAGTCAACCCGCGCGTGGATCGCCGATGACGGATCCCAGCGACTGCCGCGACGAGTGCTCCCACTCCGACGGCGCCTGCCAGTACTCGAAGCTCTGTGGTGCGCGAACGACTGGACATGCATTTACCCCTGACTGCTGCTGACGACAGACGGATGCAATCTATGTGTGACTGCCGTTAACCGACACTATCACTCGAACAACGCGCGTTGTCAGCGTTGGAGCGAAGAGTGGGGCAACACACGGTGACCTGGAACCGCGTCACCGGATGAGCAGAAACCGCGGCCCACTACCAGCGGGAACCGCCATGCTGGATGTCGTCCACGCGCGGTCGAACGTCGACGAGATATACACACACTGCAACAACCGCGATGATGCCCAGGAGACCGACAGGGGATGTCGCCAGCAGGATCAACGCCGCAACGATCAGAATTCCGAGCCAGATCGGCTTGGTCAATTTGTTGACCGCGGTAAAGGCGTCCGGACGCTGCCTGACGGCATGAACGATCGCGTAGACAGCACCCACCAACGCGAGCACTTTCAGTGCGAGAAAGATCAGACCGACTAGCCCATCGACTTGAGTCACAACTACATCCTAAGTTCTCATCCGGTTCCCGACGAACACGAAGGCTCCCACACTCGGCTGAGCGCGGGAGCCTTCGTCAGGTGGAGCTGGGCAAAATCAGGCCTTCTTGGCCGGAGCAGCCTTCTTGGCCGGAGCCGGCGCGGTGGCCTTGGCCGGAGCAGCCTTGGCCGGAGCAGCCTTGGCCGGAGCAACCTTGGCCGGAGCAGCCTTCTTGGCGGCGGTGGTCGCGCGCTCCTGGACGTCGGAAGCGGCAGCGGTCACGCGAGCGGCAGCTTCCTTGGAAGCCTCGTCTGCCTGGTCACCGAGGTCGAGGACCTTCAGTGCAGCCTCGTCGCCTGCGTCGGCGATCTTCTCGCCGGCGTCAGCGATCTTCTCGCCGACCTCTTCTGCGGTGTCGGAGATGCGTCCGGCAGCGCGGCCGGCCAGCTTGGCAGCCTGCTCGCCCACGGCGCGCGTCTGACGAGCAACGGTTCCGAGTGCGTCTTCGGTCAGCTCGACGGCGTCGCCGAGTGCCGACTCTGCAGCAGCGATGCCCTCTTCGACTGCGGGCTGCTTGCGGATGCGCTCGACTGCGTCTTCGCCGCGCTCTGCGAGGGAGTTGTACAGATCGCCGGCAACCTTGAGGTATGCCTCGGCGACCTTGCGGAGTTCCTCGGGTGCGAACTTCTCTCGCAGCTCGGCGAGCTCTTCGGGCAGCTCGGACGGCAGGCCGGCGAGACGCTCGCGCAGTGCCTCGACGCTCTCGGCAACGTCACCCTGAACGGAAGCGAGCTTCTCGCGGGCACCGTCGACACGGCCGTTGACGTCACCCTGGGTGTTCTCGGCGCGCTCACGAACCTGAGCGACTACATCGGCCACGGCCTGGACAACCAGGTCGCCTGCGCCGACAGCGGCGTAGAGCGAGGTCTTGACGCTGTCGATGGCGTTCTTGTCAGTCATCTTTTTCTCCTAGTGAAGTCTCGGTGTCTGGAATTGCGGCCGATTCAGCGAAATCGGGCGCTGCGGCTGGTCTGGACGACTCGTTCTCGCGACAGAACGAGTCGTAGATTTCGAGCAGTACTTGCTTCTGCCGTTCGTTGATGGCCGTCTCGGCCAACACCGCGTCCCTGATGGGACTGTGCGGGCGTTGTTCGAGATATCCCGCTTGGACGTACAGGACTTCTGATGAGACTCGAAGACCCTTGGCGATTTGCGCCAGTACGTCTGCCGACGGTTTACGCAATCCGCGTTCGATCTGACTCAGATACGGATTGCTGACGCCGGCGAGTTGAGCAAGTTGGCGCATCGAAACTTGGGCGGCTTCCCGCTGTGCACGAATGAACCCCCCGATGTCGTGTGCCGCAGAGCTGACGACGCGAGCTGCCAAGTCGCTTGCTCCGGCTGCGGCACCGGATAATTCACGATCTCCGTCATCGGAGTTCGTCGACTTCGCTGGCATTGCGTCCTCCCTTTCCAGTGGACATTTCCCAGGATAGGAGAGGGTGCTAACTATTGCAAGCACTACTGCTAGCACTCGTGGTGGACGTCACATACCGGACAGCTCAGCCGAAGATGAGCGTCGAAATCGTGTAGATCAGCAGCCCGGCGATAGATCCGACAACGGTGCCGTTGATACGGATGAACTGAAGATCTCGACCGACCTGCAGCTCGATCTTCTGGCTCGCTTCGTCGGCATCCCACCGCTCGACCGTGTCACTGATGACTCCGGTGATCTCGTCGGTGTAGTTCTCCGCGATGTACTTGGTGCCCTGCACCAGCCAGCCGTCGACCTTCTCACGCATGGATTCGTCGTCTCGCAGCCTGATTCCGAAGCCGGCCACGTTCTCGGCGACCTTGGTCCGCAGGGTGCTGTTCGGATCGTCGACCGACTCCATGATGAGGCGCTTGGCGACCTGCCACGTCGAGGACGCCAGACCCGTCACTTCCTCGCGGCCCATGATCTCCGCCTTGATCCCTTCGGCCTTCTTGATGGTCTCCGGGTCGTTCTGCAGATCATCGGCGAAATCGATCAGGAAGCGGTTGGCGGCGAGACGTACCTCGTGTTCCGGGTTGGAACGGACCTTCCAGGTGAACTCGACGAGTTCCTTGTATATCTTCTCCCCCAGCATCGCGTCGACGAATTTCGGCGACCACGCCGGCGAATCGCGAACGATCACACGGTCGATCGTCTCCTGGCTGCCGAGTGCCCACTGATGCGCGCGCTCGGCAAGCAATTCGATGATCGGCAGTTGCTTGTTGTCCTTGAGCAACTCCCCGAGCACTCGGCCGATCGGCGGTCCCCACATGGGCTCGGCCAGCCGCTTCACGATCGTGTTGTCGATGATCTGGGCAATGTCCTCGTCGCGAAGAACCTCGACCATCCCGCGCAATACCGTCGACGTCTCGGCAGCGACGCGAGCGGCATTGGCAGGTTCAGCCATCCACGTACCGAGGCGGAGCGGAATCTGCGCCTGCTGCACCTTGGCCGACACAACCTCGGGAGCCAGGAAGTTCTGACCGACGAACGAGCTCAAACTGGCTCCGAGCTGGTCTTTCTTACGCTTGATGATGGCAGTGTGCGGGATGGGAAGCCCCATCGGATGACGGAAGAGCGCGGTGACGGCAAACCAGTCGGCAAGCGCGCCGACCATGCCCGCCTCGGACGCAGCCCGGACGTACCCGACCCACTCTCCGGCGCCGCGGGATTCCTGCCACCGGCAGAAGATGTAGACCACCGTCGCGAAGCCGAGGAGGCCAGTGGCGAAGACTTTCATCTTGCGAAGGTCCCGACGCTTGGCGGCGTCGTCGAAGGCGGAGAGGCTCAGTTGCTGCACCCTCGCCATTGTGCCGAAAGGTGTGACGCGGCGTAGCGCGAGCGACACGATGTCCGATTCGCTAGGACTTAATCCCCCGAACTGCGGATGTGAGTGCCCGAGATAAAGGCACGGACATTAAGCTGGTCCAGAAAGTAGACCGATCGGACGTGGCTCGCACCACAGATATGAGATGACTCGTGGCCAAGAATGCCGTGCAGGACAACGAGCAGGTAGACGGCCCAGTCGTTGCTGATGCGAAGCCCGAGAAATCCGACGGTCGCAAGCGTCGGTGGCGCGAACACAAGATCGCTCGCCGCGAGGAACTCGTCGACGGCACCATTGCCGCTATCCGGGCACGCGGCCGTGAGATCGGCATGGACGAGATCGCGTCCGAGATCGGTGTGTCCAAGACCGTGCTCTACCGGTACTTCGCCGACAAGAGCGACCTCACTACCGCCACGATGATGCGGTACGTCGAGACCATCCTGTCGCCGCGTATCTACGAAGCGATCAGCGGTGATCTCGACGATTTCGAACTCACCCAGGCCAGCATCACCGCGTACGTCGAGACGGTGGCGTCCGACCCCGACATCTATCTCTACGTCATGGCCAACGGCGCCGGCGCCAACCGCGACGTCGTTGCCGATTCCGAGCGCATGATCGCCGAATTGCTCTCCACGGTGTTGGGCAATCGTCTTCGCGAGATGGAGATGGATTCCGGCGGTTCCCTGCCGTGGGCGTTCGGGATCGTCGGCGGAATTCAGCTCGCGACGCACTGGTGGATCTCCAACAAGTCGATGTCCGCAGAATCGCTGATCGACTACCTCACCATGATGACGTGGGGCGGCATCACCGGCATTGCTGCGGTCAACGGATCACCGGCCAAGTTCAAGTCGGTTCCGCATCCCCTCGTCAAGCCTGCCGAGGACTGACTCGCCCGAGACCGAACTTTCGAGCCACAGGGGTCGATCCTGTGGCACTCTTTCGGCATGGCACAAGACTCGCTGTGGGAAACACCGGCCGCCAAGACACTGCGGGCGGAGCCCGGGTTCGAACTCGATCAACTCGATCGCAACAGCACTCCGGGATTCACCGGAAACAAAGCTGACGGCGAACGTCTGCTCGAGGAGCGCGGCGCGGTCCTGTCCGACCTGCAGGAGTTGCTCTACGCCAACGGCAGGTCCGGGGACAGCCGTTCCATCCTGCTGGTCCTGCAAGGAATGGACACCGCAGGCAAGGGTGGCATGGTCCGACACGTGATCGGTCACGTGGATCCTTCGGGAGTTCAGCACGCGGCCTTCGGCGTCCCGACCGAAGAGGAAAAGCAACATCACTACCTCTGGCGGATCAAGAAGGAACTCCCCCGCGGCGGCTATCTCGGTGTGTTCGATCGCTCCCACTACGAAGACGTCCTGGTCGTGCGCGTCCACGATCTTGTCCCTGAGGATGTCTGGAGCGCGCGCTACGACGAGATCAACCAGTTCGAGAAGGAACTCGTCGACGCCGGAACCACCATCGTGAAGGTGGCGATGTTCGTCTCGCTCGACGAGCAGAAGAAGCGGCTCGAAGAGCGGCTCGACCGCCCGGACAAGTACTGGAAGTACAACCCGGGTGACGTCACCGAACGCGGTTTGTGGCCTGCCTATCAACAGGCGTATCAGGCAATGCTCGACAAGACGTCGACCGAGCACGCGCCGTGGTACGTCGTGCCGTGTGATCGGAAGTGGTACAGCCGAATTGCGGTCACGGAGCTACTGATCGACGCTCTGGAAAAACTCGATCTCGACTGGCCGCCTGCCAACTTCGACATCGAGGCGGAAAAAGCGCGACTGGCACAGTCCTGATCAGAAGCAGTCCTGATCAGAACAGGTGTGGGGATTCGCGGTGCACTTTGTGGTCGTGATGAACGGTGCTGGTGTACAGGGCAACCGCCAGTCCGATGGACGCGACGCCGGCGAGCCCGGCAATCAACGCCCAACCACCGTGCCCTGAACCGGCGGCCACGAGAAAGCTGCCGAGACAGACAACTGTGGCCAGCACCAGGAAATACGACGCCCACGCTGCAAAGAGATTGAGCTTCATCGTTCGCTCCTCCGGTCGGATCTCTTTCGTTTCGACCGTACGCCGGAGCATGACGGTCGACAAGACACTCCTGTCGTGAGGTTTCCCGACGTCTACGCCGGGTAGCCGAATTGCATGGACATCGGAACTCTTTACCGCGGAATCGAATCGGCGCGCGGACTGGACGGTCCGTCCACTGGCATCAGACGCAGAATCCTCGAGATCACCGAGCGATCCGACAGATCGCGTACTGTCGCCGCACTTCTGCGCGGCGCCCTCGTCGGGCATCCCATCCATCCCGCCCTCGTGACCATTCCCGCGGGCGCGTGGACGGCTTCGCTGATCTTCGACGTGTCAGGCGATCCGCAGACTGCACGACGGTTGATCGGGCTCGGGCTGGTCTCGACGCCGCCGGCTTTGCTGACAGGCTGGCTGGACTGGTCCGAACGTGGCGACGTCGCACGCCGTGTGGGGCTGGTACACGCCGCGTCGAATGCTGTGGGGATCTGGTCTTTTGCCGCGTCGTACAGGCTACGCGGCAAGGATTCACTCGCGCTGGCGCGAGTTCTGTCGGTGCTGGGGCTCACCGCGGTCGGTGTCGGTGGCGCGCTCGGCGGTCACATCGTTTTCAAACTCATGGACGATCCTGCCGTCGAGGCTGCAGCGACTCCGGTTCTCGATCCCATCCTGGACGTGGTCAACTGAGCTGATCGGACCTCAATACTATTCAGGCGTAAGCACTTCCGGAGTAGCTCCGTAGTTCTCGCGCGGTCTCGTCCGAATCCGCCAGTGGCCTGTTCATGACCCAGTGCGGGCTGCGCGTG
Organism: Rhodococcus sp. WS1; assembly: GCF_003797745.1. Classification (NCBI taxonomy): domain Bacteria; kingdom Bacillati; phylum Actinomycetota; class Actinomycetes; order Mycobacteriales; family Nocardiaceae; genus Rhodococcus; species Rhodococcus sp. WS1. Next base: position 1,661,149 of record NZ_RKLZ01000001.1, read on the forward strand.
CCCAGTGTCGCGGCAAAGTCGGCGACGGCGTCCGGGGTCGGCACTGCGTGTTCGCCCAGATATCCGAGAACGATGAGGTCCTCCCCTGAACGAGTCTCCACGGCCAGGGCCCAACCGCACGTCTCCTCCCACAGCAACGCCACCTCACGCCCAGGGAAACGCGGCACAGTTCGATCCAACGCGATGTAGGCCTCCAGAGGATGCTCGCGCCTGCAACACCATTGCTCTATGCCGGCCCCCACGCCGACCGCCACCCGTTGTACGTACCGCTCGAACCCGAGTCCGACGGTTGCGTCGACCAGCATTTGTTCTGTCATCGAACCTCACTCCTCGCCATCGTGTTTGGAATGTGCCCAGCGCTGACCGCGCCGAAACCCGGTTCAGATCACGGACTCCGGGTATCCCCAGACGAACCGATCAAGTGGAGAGGGGACCCGATGAAGTACTCGCCCGCTATGGCTCCCGGACGAATGCTGAAGATCTCCATGGTGTCGGTGAACGCCGATCCACTCGCACCGGTGGGCTGCTCGGCAGCCGGTGCACAGAACCTGCACGTCGACGAACTGTCCGCGGCCCTGGTTCGCGCCGGACACGATGTCACCGTCTTCACCAGGCGGGCACACGTCGGTGGACCGGACCGCGTTCGCGCCCGCGCCGGGTACTCCGTCGACTATCTCGAAGCCGGCCCGACACACGCTCTCCCGGACGCCGAAATACTCCCCCACCTGGGCACCTTTGCCAGCATTCTGCGCGCTCAGTGGAGTACCGACCGACCCGATGTGGTGCACTCGCACTTCTGGATGTCTGGTGTGGCAACGGAACTCGCGACCCGCTCACTCGGCATCCCCGTACTTCAGACATTCCATTCCCTGGGATCTGCGGCGCACCGATACCTCGGAGCAGCCGACGACAGCCCATCGGAGCGGACTCACCTGGAACCGTTGATCGCCAGGGGCGCAACCCATGTCATCGCGACGAGTTCGGACGAAATCTTCGATCTGGTTCGGCAGGGATCACCACGATCACGGACCACGATGGTGCCCTCGGGCGTCGATACCGAAGCGTTCACCCCGGAGGGACCCGCCGCGAAGAAGACCGCGCCGCATCGATTGATCTGCGTCGGAAGGCTGGTGGAGCAGAAGGGCTTCGATGTTGCCGTCTCCGCGCTGGCTTCACTGCCGGACACGGAGTTGGTGGTGATCGGCGGGCCACCCGTCGCGCAACTGAGCACCGACGAGGTTGCGATCCGCTTGGTCAAGCTCGCCGAGCGGCTCGGCGTCGCAGATCGAGTCCAATTACTGGGACGGGTTCCGCACCGCCAACTACCGAAACTGATGCGGTCGGCCGACGCCCTCGTATGCACCCCCAGATACGAACCTTTCGGAATCGCGGCGCTGGAAGCGATGGCATGCGGAGTTCCTGTAGTCGCGACTCCTGTTGGCGGACTGCGGGATACGGTGATCGACGGACTCACGGGGCGTCGGGTGCCGGTGAACAGCCCCGTGGAAACCGCGCGCGCGGTCCGGCATCTTCTGGACGACGAAGACGAGGGCGCGGCGTTTGCACGGCAGAGTCGGGCCCGAGCGTGCGAATCGTATTCATGGGATCACGTCGCCACCGAGGTGGTCCGAACCTACGGCCGCTGCGTCACAGCACCGCCGAGAGCCCGCCAACACAAGGGCACTCACCCAACACAAGGGCACTCACCGAAGTGAAGTGCACTGACGCTGACGGGCTCTACGAAGCTGATTTCTCGAAACTGTAGGTGACTCGAAACTATCGGCGAAAGGGCGGTATCAAGCCGGGAAACGTCGGGTCTCTTCGAGTCCGATTGCATGATCCAGCGACTCGTAGCAGGCAAACATCGACTCCTGACCAGCTGCTTTGAGTAGCCTCTGAACCGGGCGGGCGCAGACGAGCGCGAGTGTGCCGCCCACGTCGCGTGATCGCGTCGACAGGACCGACAGCACGGACAAGCCGCACGTCCCCATGAATTCGAGTTCGGAGAGATCGACAACCAGCGTCCGGTCCGCGGCAACGTGGTACGTCAAGAAGTCACGAAAAGCATTGGCGCTCATCAGGTCGATCTCGCCACGAACGTGGATCACAGCGGTATGTGCACTGATGCGGTGCGCGTGAAACGATGCGGTCGCTGTCCCGGTCGCGGGAGGTCCGTAATCTACCGATCCCTTCGCCGCGTTCGTAAAGCCTGAAATAGATGATCCTGGAACAACAGTCATGGTTCTCCCATCCCGCAACGGTTTACACTCTGCAAAAGAGAAGGGACCTCCGAAGGAGCCGCACGATGAACGGGTCTCCAGAATTACGGATAAATCCCTCATCGGCTGTGTGCTCAACCTCGGTTTGAAACAGTACGCCAGCATGACCGGCGTCACAAGTGCGTTGCGACCATTCGTTTCGGTGTTCCGAACAAAAATGTGGTTTGGTCTGCGGTTCCGCGAGGTAATCCGATGTTGCGATCGCCAACGGTCGTGAGCAGAATCGTGTCGTTTACCCCGGCACCACCATCGACCAAATTTCGTGTTCGGGGGTCACTGTGAAGGTCGAGATGGGTATCGTTCTCGGCACCAGACTTCACCGCGACCCCTGGTACGACGATCCGGAGAACTTATGGCACACCTCAGCGCACTCGAGCCCGATCAGGATCAGACTCAGCCAGTTGTGGAGTTGAGGATTCAAGCGACTCTCGATCAGCTGTCGATTTTGCGTGCACTGGCCGCCACTGTTGCCATTCAGGAAAACTTCGACCTCGACGCCATCGCCGACATCAAACTGGCCATGGACGAAATCTGTACGCATCTGATTGTTCGTGCTGCGCCTGATTCGGTTCTGGTGTGTCGGTTCGTGTTCACTCCCCCGCAACTGCACGTATCCGTATCGACGACAACCACGGAGTACGAGGACAGCACTCAGCGATCGTTCGGGTGGCACATCCTCACCGAACTCACCGATTCGATTTCGCTCGACCAGGAAGAGAACCTGGGCGGCGTCGGCTACATCACGACCATGAAGTTCACCAAGGCCCTCAGCGGGCGCCTGTGACCGCTTCCGCAGACGGCCCGTCACGCCCGCGCCGGCGGTCCACCGACGAATATCGGGACGTCATACCCGTTTTCGAGGAAATGCGGACCCTCGAGCCCCACAGTCCGGAGTACGAACGAGTGCGCACCGCACTGATCACCAGGTGCCTACCGTTGGCCGAACACATCGCCAGACGATTCGACGGGCGCGGCGAGGCACACGACGATCTGGTTCAGGTGGCGCGCCTCGGTCTGGTCAACGCCGTCGACCGTTTCGATTCCACGCGGGGATCCGATTTCGTCTCGTTCGCGGTTCCCACCGTGATGGGCGAAGTTCGACGACACTTCCGCGACACCGGTTGGGCATTGCGAGTTCCACGCCGGATGAAGGAGTTGCACTTCCAACTCGGGCAAGCCATCAGCGAGCTGTCACAACAACTCGGGCACGCGCCGACCGTCGACGAGTTGGCCGAGACGTTGGGGATCGAACGTGAAGAAGTTGCCCAGGCGCTGATCGCCGGCAACGCGTACCAGACCGTCTCGGTCGATGGTGCCGCGTCCAATCACACCGACGATCTTCCACTCGTGGAAACACTCGGTGACTACGACGCCGCACTCGAGAACGTCGAGAATCACGAGGCATTACGTCCACTTCTCGACAAGCTTCCCGAGCGAGAGAGGACGGTGTTGATGCTCAGATTCTTCGGAAACCTGACGCAGACACAGATCGCCGAGAAGGTCGGTGTGTCCCAGATGCACGTGTCGAGATTGCTCGCGAAGACATTGAGTAATCTTCGCGAGCAACTCGACTGAACGTGACTGAGGTGGTCAGATTGTTGCGGTGTCGATCACGAATCGGTATCGAACGTCGCTCTTGATCACGCGCTCGTAAGCGTCGTTGATGTCGCTCGCCGGAATCAGTTCGATTTCTGCGCCGATGCCGTGCTCGGCGCAGAAGTCGAGCATCTCCTGTGTCTGCGGGATGCCGCCCACCATGGAGCCGGCGAGGCTACGACGGTTTGCGGCGAGCGAGAATGCTCGAACTTCGATCGGCTTCTCCGGCAGGCCCAGTTCGACGAGAGTGCCGTTGATGGCGAGCAAGGACATGTAGGCGTCGATATCGAGATTGACCGAGACCGTGTTGAGGATCAGGTCGAACTCGCCGCGAAGAGCCTTGAACGTCTCACGGTCATTGGTCGCGTAGTAGTGATCGGCACCGAGACGAAGGCCGTCTTCCTTCTTGCCGAGCGTCTGGCTCAGGACGGTAACTTCCGCGCCGAGCGCCTTGGCGATCTTCACACCGACGTGACCGAGGCCGCCGAACCCGATGATGGCGACCTTCTTGCCGGGGCCGGCATTCCAGTGCCGCAGCGGTGAGTACAAGGTGATGCCGGCGCACAGCAGCGGCGCGGCAACGTCGAGTTCGATGCCCTCGGGGATCGAGAGAACAAAATGCTCGGTGACGACGATGTGCGTCGAGTAGCCACCCTGAGTGCGCTCGCCGTCGCGTCCGGTGGCGTTGTATGTACCGGTCACACCCTTGCGGCAGTACTGCTCTTCGCCGGCCAGGCAGGCGTCGCACTCCCCGCAGGAGTCGACGAAGCAGCCGACGCCCACGCGGTCGCCGACTTTGTGCTTGGTGACATCCGAACCCACCGCGGCGACGACGCCGGCGATTTCGTGTCCGGGGACGATCGGGTACTTGGCTCCGCCCCACTCGTTGCGAGCGGTGTGGATGTCGGAGTGGCAGATGCCGGCAAATTTGATGTCGATGAGAATGTCCAGTGGACCGAGCTCGCGGCGTTCGACGGTGGTCTTCTCGAGCGGACCGTCAGCGGACGTCGCGGCGTAAGCAGCAGCAGTAACCATGCACACATGCCTACCCGTGCATGGAGGGACCTGCAAATCGCAGGCCCCTCCATGACGTGTTCTTGACGTGACTTACCCGGCGTCGCGCTCCGCTTGTTCGGCGCGACGACGCAGGCGCCTCGCGGCCGCAACCATGTTGCGCAGCGAAGGCTCGAGCTGCCATGGATGGCGGGTCTTGAGGCCACCGTCCGGGTTGGCCCACAAACGATCGAGAGAGATCGATTCGCTTGCCTCGGTGAGCAATTCGTCGAGCTCGTCGATGTCGGGAATCCGAGCCGAACGAGATTCGTACACACCGGGGCCGACGCCGTGCGTGAGCGCACCTTCCTTGAGTGCTTCGAGAACCCACGTGATGGAGCGGGTCGCGACGATAGCCGTCACATCGGCGTCCAACCGTTCGATGGCGTCGACCACCGACGACCGAGCGGAGTACGTCAGATGTGTGTGGATCTGTGTTTCCGGCTTCGCTCCACCTGTTGCCAGACGGAACGCGTCGACGGCCCACTCCAGGTAGGCCTCCCGGCCGTCCTCACGCAGTGGCAGCAGTTCACGAATTGCCGGCTCGTCCACCTGGATGATGGCGATTCCGGCAGCTTCGAGATCCGCGATTTCGTCTCGAATGACAAGTGCCAGTTGCTCTGCCGTTTCGTAGAGCGGCTGATCCTGACGAACGAACGAACGGGCGATCATGGTGACCGGACCCGTCAGCATGCCCTTGACCGGCTTGTCGGTCAGCGACTGCGCGTACGCAATCCATTCGACCGTCATCGGCTTCGGACGTGCGATGTCGCCGTAGAGAATCGGCGGACGCGTGCAACGAGATCCGTAGGCCTGAACCCAACCGTTGTGCGTGAAGGCATAGCCCTCGAGCAGTTCGGCGAAGTACTGGACCATGTCGTTGCGCTCGTGCTCGCCGTGCACGAAGACATCGAGACCGATGTCCTCTTGCAGACGGATTGTGCGCTCGATCTCTTCCTGGATGCGCTTGTAGTAGTCGTCCCACTCCAAACGCCCCTGGCCGAGTTCGTAACGAGCCTGGCGAATCGCGTCGGTCTGCGGGAACGAACCCAATGTCTGGGCCGGAACCAAGGGCAGGTTCAACCGTTCCTGCTGAGCTTTACGACGCTCCTCGTACGGTGCACGCACACGATCTTCGGGCTTGATCGCGTTGACCCGAGCACGGACAGCGTGCTTGAGCTTGAAGTGCACCTTCGTCGGACGCTTACGCCACTTGTCCGAAGGACCTTCGGTGAGCGCCTTCGCCAGGGAGACGACCTCGCCGACCTTCTGCTTCGCAAAAGCCAGACGGTCTGCGACGTCTCCCGGAATGTCGTACTCGGAGAGCACGTCGTACGGCACGTGCAGCAGCGACGACGACGTGGAGACGACGAGGTCGGGCACAACGTCCTTGAGTTCGTTCAGGTACGTCAAGGTGTTGAACCGGTCGACGCGCCAGACGTTGCGACCGTCGACGACGCCCGCGTAGATGCGCTTGCGCTTGATGTTCGGCACCGCGGCCAGTTCCTCGGCCGTGATCTTGCCGTGCACCAAGTCCAGACCGAAGGCTTCGATCTTGGTGGGCGCCAAGATGTTGAGGGCTTCGCCGAACTTGCCGTACGGACCCGTCACCAACAGGCGCGGGCGGAGCGGAGCCGTCGACAGCTTCTCGTACGCACGTCCCAGAGCGGCTAGCTCCTCGGGGGTGCGGTCCTCGGTCACCGAAGGCTCGTCCAACTGAACACAGGTGGCGCCGGCCTTGGCGAGCTGCTCGAAGAGCTTCTCGTACTCGGGCAGGAGCGCGTCCAACAAGTCGAGCGGGGTGAAGTTGGGATCGGACTTCTCGGTGGCAGGTCCGACCTTCGAGAGCAGAAGCAGCGAGACGGGCCCCATGATGACGGGGCGCAATTCTATGCCGCGCGCCTTAGCGCGTTCGAACTCGTCGAGAAGTGCCTCCGAGTTGAGCGAGAACACCGTGTTCGCGTCGATCTCGGGCTGACGGTAGTAATAGTTCGTGCCGAAGAAGCGCACCAGCTCGAGAGGCGGGAAGTCCGGGCGACCGCGGGCCATCGTGAAGTAGAAATCGAGCGGATCGAGGGCGCCCTCGAGCGGCTTGAACCGCTCCGGCACTGCGCCGAAGAGCAGCGCATTGTCGAGCACGTGATCGTAGAAGGAGAAGGTGTTGCCCGGAACCTGGCTCAGTCCCGTCGCAGCCAATTCGCTCCAGGTCGATTCCTGGAGTTCCTTGGCGACCGCGAGAAGTGCGTCCTTGTCCGAAGTGCCGTGCCAGTAGGACTCGAGGGCGCGCTTGAGCTCACGGCGCGGCCCGATGCGCGGATACCCCAGGACGCTGGAGCCGAATGCTGCAGTGCTGCTGGACATGCGGTCGACCTTTCTAACCGAGGGGCGCGAGCGCCCTGTGCGCGTTTATGGAGTCTCTACACTCCACAAACGCGCACAGGGGCTTTGGGCCTTAGCTTGCCTGCTTGGTGGAGCGACCGTTGTCGGCGTATTCGTAGAAGCCCGCGCCGGACTTCTTGCCGGTCAATCCGGCTTCGACCATACGCAGGAGCAGCGGTGGAGCGGAGTACAGCGGCTCCTTGAACTCTTCGTACATGGAGTCGGCGATGGACTTGACGGTGTCGAGTCCGACCAGGTCCGTCAGAGCCAGCGGACCCATGGGGTGCGCGAGGCCGAGAACCGTTGCCTTGTCGATGTCTTCCTTGGTCGCGAAGCCAGACTCGACCATGCGGATCGCCGAGAGCAGGTACGGCACCAGGAGTGCGTTGACGACGAAGCCGGAGCGGTCGGCACTGCGGACGACCTGCTTGCCGAGGATGTCGCTGGCAAAAGCCTCGGCGCGCTGCGAGACGGAGGCACTGGTCTTGAGCGTCGTCACCAATTCGACGAGCGGCAGGACCGGAACCGGGTTGAAGAAGTGCATACCGATGACTCGCTCGGGACGCTTGGTCGAGATGCCGAGCTTCATGATCGGGATCGACGACGTGTTGGATGCGAGAACCGCATCCGGGTCCGTCACGACCGCGTCGAGCTCGGCGAAGATTTCGCTCTTGATCTTCTCGTCTTCGACGACGGCCTCCACGACGAGCTGGCGGTCCGCGAAATCTCCCAGATCGGAGGTGAAACGCAGACGCCATGCGGCCTGCTCACGCTCACGTTCTGTGATCTTTCCGCTGCTCACGCCGCGGTCGAGCGAACGCAGGATGCGTGAACGCCCGGCTGCTGCAAGCTCGCGAGTCTGCTCGAAGACCAGAACATCGACATGTGCGCGGGCGCACACCTCGGCGATTCCGGCACCCATGATTCCGGCGCCGATAACGCCGACGCGCTGAATTTTTTCGCTGGTCACGTCAGCTCCTTGTTTGTCTCGTGGAGTTTGTCTGGTGAAGGTGTTGTAAAAGAAGCACTTCGAACTGCGTCGACGCTGGTGGCCGACGCAATCGGAACTGCCTTGAAGACGAGAGAAAGTAGTGCGGTGATACAAGCAGGGGAGAGACCCGAAGCCGAGCCTCTCCCCCACCCGAAGTCAGTTCTTAGTGGAACTGGCCCTCTTCGGTGGAACCCTTGAGAGCTGCCGTCGAGGTGTTGGGGTCAACGGTGGTGGCGATGGTGTCGAAGTAGCCGGCGCCAACCTCACGCTGGTGCTTGATGGCGGTGAAGCCACGCTCTTCGGCAGCCTTGAACTCGCGCTCCTGCAGGTCGACGAATGCCGTCATGCCTTCGCGGGCGTAGCCGTAGGCCAGGTCGAACATGCCGTAGTTGAGCGAGTGGAAGCCGGCCAGCGTGATGAACTGGAACTTGAAGCCCATCGCGCCGAGCTCCTTCTGGAACTTCGCGATGGTCGCGTCGTCCAGGTGCGCCTTCCAGTTGAAGGAAGGGGAGCAGTTGTAGGCCAGGAGCTGGTCCGGGAATTCGCTGCGAACGGACTCGGCGAACTTCTTTGCAACCTCGAGATCCGGCACGCCGGTCTCCATCCAGATGAGGTCTGCGTACGGTGCGTAAGCCTTGGCGCGAGCGATGCAGGGCTCGATGCCGTTCTTGACGCCGTAGAAGCCTTCAGCCGTGCGGGTTCCGTCGAGGAACGGGCGGTCACGCTCGTCCACGTCGGAGGTGATGAGGGTTGCAGCCTCAGCGTCGGTGCGGGCGATGATGACGGACGGAACGTCCGCAACGTCGGAAGCCAGACGAGCCGAGGTCAGGGTGCGGATGTGCTGCTGCGTGGGGATGAGCACCTTGCCACCGAGGTGGCCGCACTTCTTCTCCGAAGCGAGCTGATCCTCCCAGTGGACACCGGCAGCGCCGGCGCCGATCATGGCCTTCTGCAGCTCGTAAGCGTTGAGAGCGCCACCGAAGCCGGCTTCGGCGTCGGCAACGATCGGAGCGAGCCAGTTGCTGACGGAGGTGTCACCCTCGGTCTTGGCGATCTCGTCGGCGCGCAGCAGTGCGTTGTTGATGCGACGAACGACGGTCGGAACCGAGTTGGCCGGGTAGAGGCTCTGGTCCGGGTACGTGTGGCCCGAGAGGTTAGCGTCGCCGGCAACCTGCCAACCGGAGAGGTAGATGGCCTTCAGGCCGGCGCGAACCTGCTGCACAGCCATGTTGCCGGTAAGTGCACCGAGGGAGTTGATGTAGTCCTCGTTGTTCACGAGATCCCACAGGATCTCGGATCCGCGACGAGCGAGGGTCTGCTCCTCGACGACGGTGCCCTGGAGCTTGACGACCTGATCGGCCGTGTAGTTACGAGTAACGCCCTTCCAGCGAGGGTTGGTGTCCCAATCCTGCTGGAGCTCAGCTGCGGTCTTCGGGGTGCCGGTGGTCGACATCAAGACTCCATCTCTTTGATCTGCTGGTCCGGCCTGTTGTGAGCAGTACGTGCGTACTACTTCACATACTTGCCAGGCCCTTCTTGTGTACTTACCGAGAATGGCACATCGAAAAAGTGCCGTCTACCTGTTGCTAATGCCAATCTTCGCTACCTTTTCAACACACTTTGCTAAGTCTGTGAAGATTCCTACACGGCTGGTACTACCCAATCGGACAGGTTCCGTACTGGCGAGTAGCAAAGAAACCGCAGGCTGTGAACGAAATGCACTCAACTCCGCCACTTGCAAATTCCGGCAGTTCGCGCGGCACTCGGAACAGGCCCATCCGCTACTTCGGAGCCAACTTCACGACTCGCAAGTGACCGCAATCACTTCGTGGCAACAGGCTTCGCTCGGGCAATTCCAGGGATCCACCCGTCGGAAAGCCACAGACAACCCATTCGCCGGCCATATGCTGTCGAACCATGACTTGTCGTTCGACGCCCCCGACCGGGCGATAAAGCGGTGCCGGACAACTATCAGCGGCCACCGAACAACCAGGCATGGTCGCAATCCGGTCCACAGCCGCCGCAGTTGGGCTACCGGGCCGCGCCGCAGTCGTATCCCCCGCCCCAGGGATTCCCGCCTGCACCGCCACGTGGAAATCCGCCGCCGCGTCGGCCCGGCTGGGTGATTCCGGTATCCGTAATCGGAGTCATCACTGTGTTGGCTCTCTTCGGCGGGCTTGCCTGGGTCCTCTGGCCGAAGGACGTCCCCAACTCGGCCGCCGGTGGCGCGGCCCAGACCACCATCACCGCCGCGAACACACCCGGCACCACGACAACCGCTCCCAGCACGACATCCCCGACGACCACACGCGCCGCGAACTTCCCGGCCGGTGCGTCCGCCTGCCCCGGCGGGCAGCCGGCCGGAAGTTACAAGGAGTCCGCGACAAGTGGGGGCAAAACTTCGTGCGAGTTTGCCGAGGCAGTTCGGATCGCCTACGGAAACTCCGGTGCCACCGGTGCCTCCAGCACCGTGTCCGCACGTAGTCCGGTGACCGGCAAGGAGTACACGATGGCATGCAAGGTGACCTCCGGCATCGTCACCTGTACCGGCGGCGACAACGCGGTTGTGTACTTGCGCTGACGGGCGCAATTGCGGCATCGGCAACCCGGTGCGTGTCGTTCCAGTGTCGCACTTACGGATCCTCCGATAGCGTGACCGCATGCCTCTGTACGAGTTTCGCTGTACCGGCTGCGGCCCGCTCGAGCGGTCGTTCGCGATGGCCGAAGTGCCCCAGTCGATCAGCTGTCCCCAGTGCAGTCTCGAATCGAAGCGTGTTGTCTCGTCTCCCCGTTTGAGTCACAGCTCGTCAACCGCGATGGGTCTGCTGGACAGCACTGCCCGATCAGCTCACGAGCCTGCCGTGGTCAGTGGGTCACTTCCGGGCCGTGGCAGACAATCTGCCCCGACGACGTCCAATCCGTTGCACCGCAAGCTACCTCGCCCCTGACCGTCCTCACCGCGCGTCCTCACCGCGCGTCCCGATCCGACACGAAAGTCCTGCCGCCACGAGTTTTCCGTTTCTTCGAGAATGAGGAGTGCATATGCCTGAACTGCTGTTTCCACTCGATTCCGCCAAGAAATTCACCGACCAGGCGATCGTCGGCCACAATCGGTGGCACCCGGACATCCCGGCGGCGGTGACGGTGAAACCCGGTGATGCGTTTCGTGTCCATTGCCGCGAATGGTTCGACGGCGCAATACACAACGACGACTCAGCCGACGACATTCTCAATGCACCACTGACCACGGTCCACACGCTGTCCGGCCCCTTTTCCGTCGAAGGCGCGAAGCCCGGCGACCTCTTGATCGTCGACATCTTGGATATCGGGCCTATCCCCCAAGAAGATTCGGGTCCGTTGGCCGGCCAAGGCTGGGGGTACACGGGCATCTTCCCTCGGAACAACGGCGGCGGCTTCCTCACCGAACAGTTCCCCGACGCGTACAAGGCCGTCTGGGATTTCTCCGGCCAAACGGCGACGTCGCGTCACATTCCGCACGTCTCGTTCACGGGCATCGTCCACCCGGGACTCATGGGCACGGCTCCGTCGGCAGCCTTGCTCGCCAAGTGGAATGCCCGCGAGGGCGCCCTCATTGCCACCGATCCCAATCGGGTTCCCCCGCTTGCACTTCCGCCCGAGCCCCGCGATGCAGTACTGGGAACCTTGACCGGTGACGAGTACACCCGCGTGGCCGGCGAGGCGGCGCGCACCGCTCCCCCGCGTGAGAACGGCGGAAACCAGGACATCAAGAACCTCACCAAGGGCAGCCGAATCTTCTATCCGGTGTTCGTGGACGGTGCGAATCTGTCGGTCGGCGATCTTCACTTCTCCCAGGGCGACGGTGAGATCACTTTCTGCGGTGCCATCGAGATGGGCGGCTTCATCGATCTTCGTGTGGACATCATCAAGGGCGGAATGGATACCTACGGCGTTTCCGAGAACGCCATCTTCATGCCGGGCAACACGGATCCGCAGTATTCCGAGTGGCTTGCGTTCTCGGGCACTTCCGTCACGTTGGACGGCGAACAGAAGTACCTGGATTCACATCTGTCCTACCAGCGTGCGTGCCTGCATGCGATCGAGTACCTGACCAAGTTCGGGTACGCGCCGGAGCAGGCGTACCTGCTGCTGGGTGCGGCACCGATCGAGGGCCGCCTGTCTGGCGTCGTGGATATCCCCAACTCGTGTTCGACGGTGTATCTCCCGACTGCGATCTTCGACTTCCCCCTCGCACCCTCGTCGAGCGGACCGTTCCAGATCGATCCCGGAATCGGCGCTCCGCGTTCGGAGAACAGGGTCTAGGCCTCCGGCCCCGTGAGTGGTTGAGGAGTGTGAGGACTCCTTAACCACTCACAGGGGGTGCCGGTGCGAATTCTGCAAACCCACCTTTGCGAAGCCGGACTGTCACTCGTATCCTGGGAAAATGTCGAAAACCTTTGTCGGTGTCCGGCTCCGCCAACTGCGGACCGAGCGCGGGTTGAGTCAGGCTTCGCTGGCCAAGACGCTGGAGATCTCGGCAAGCTATCTCAATCAGATCGAGCACGACGTCCGGCCACTCACCGTGCCGGTCCTCCTGCGAATCAGTGAAGTCTTCGGCGTCGACACCACCTTCTTCTCCCCACAGGACGACACGCGCCTGATCGCGGAAATGCGTGAAGTTGCCCTCGATCAGGAGATGGGCATCGACGCCGACGCCCACGAAATCGCGGAGATGGTCTCCACGCACCCGGGCCTGGCCAAGGCGATGGTCAACATGCATCGCCGCTTCCGCAACACCACGGCGCAACTCGCCGCAGCGACGGAAGACCGCTTCTCGGACGGCAGCGGCAGCGGTTCGATCACCATGCCGCACGAGGAAGTGCGCGACTACTTCTATCAGCGGCAGAACTACATTCACGATCTCGACACCGCAGCCGAAGAACTCACTGCCCGAATGCGCTTTCATCGCGGCGACGTCGCCGGCGAGATCGCCAGACGCCTCGAAACCGTCCACGGCGTGCAGATCGTTCGACGAGTCGACCTGGGCGAGAACATACTTCATCGTTACGACCCGGATACCAGAGTCCTGGAAATCTCCGCACGGCTCTCCGGCGGGCAACAGGTCTTCAAGTTCGCGACAGAACTCGCGTACCTCGAGCACGGCGATCTGCTCGACTCGTTGGTGGCCGAAGGCAACTTCACCAGCGAAGCGTCGGTCTCTTTGGCGCGACTTGGATTGGCCAACTACTTCGCGGCGGCCACCGTGCTCCCATACAGCCAGTTCCACGACGTCGCCGAGGACTTCCGGTACGACATCGAGCGCATGTCCGCCTTCTATTCCGCGAGCTACGAGACGATCTGCCACCGCCTCTCGACCCTGCAGCGCCCCAAACTTCGCGGGGTTCCGTTCATGTTCGTCCGTGTCGACCGTGCCGGAAACATGTCGAAGCGTCAGTCCGCCACCGGATTCCACTTCTCCACCAGCGGCGGTACGTGCCCGCTGTGGAACGTCTACGAGACGTTCTCGTATCCGGGCAAGATCATGCCCCAGATCGCACAGATGCCCGACGGCCGCCGATACCTCTGGGTTGCTCGCACGGTCGAACGTCGAGCGGCTCGATACGGACAGCCCGCAAAGATCTTCGCCATCGGATTGGGATGCGAGATTCGACACGCCCACCGACTCGTCTACAGCGACGGTCTGGATCTGGACGAGTCGAATCCGGGAACGCCGATCGGCTCGGGCTGCCGTGTCTGCGAACGCCTCAACTGTCCGCAGCGTGCCTTCCCGCCGTTGGGTAAAGACCTCGACATCAGCGAGCACCGGAGTTCGATTTCGCCTTACGTGATTCGCTGACCGCGCTAACGCACGTAGTTGCGCAGGAACGCGACTGTGCGATCGAACGCGATCATCCCGTCCACGGTATCGAGGTCGAACTGATATTCGTGGTCCAGCGCAGGCTCGTGATCTTCGGGGTAGAACAGTGCGTCTACTTCGACGCCCAGATCGGCGAGCCGTTCTGCCATGGGTTTCGACTGGCTGGCGGTCAGTGGGTCGACATTTCCGCCGGTGATGAACGTCGCTGGAAAGTCCGAGGTCACATGGCCCAGTGTCGACATCTGACCCACTGCAGTCGACCCATCGAAGTCCCTCGTTCCGAGATACCCCCACAGCGACTGCTTGTCGACGCCCCAACCGAAGTACTTCCCCTGTGACAGCAGCGGTTTCAGATCGAAGACCCCACAGTCGAGGACAACTCCGCGTATCTGCTCGGGACGTAATGCCGGCTCCACACCCATTTCCGACGCGTAATCAGGGCTGGTCATGACCGTCGCCAACTGACTGGACAACTGCGCGCCTGCCGAATCTCCCGCAAGAAAGAGATTGTTCGAATCGACATGCAACCTGTCCGCATTGCTCACGATAAATCGATACGCGTCGTTCAGTTGATTCACTGCGGTGGGGTAATACGCATCTGGTCCCAGTGAGTAGTCCACCGAAATCACTGTGAAGCCTTGATTTGCCAACAGTTTGTAGTAACCGTCGGCATCAGTTCTCGATCCTGATATCCAGCCACCCCCGTGCACCCAGACCACCGTGGGTAGCGCCGAAGAGGACACCGACGGGTAGTAAACGTCCAGTTGTGCATCGTCGTCGCCGTCGCGGTACGACTGATCGAGAATCGAGACGATTCCTGACGGTGCATGCCTGTCGAGTTGTGCGTGAGTCGCTTCGGAGCCACCCGCTGACATCCACCGTACGAGGAGAACTCCTGGCCACGGACTGACGATTGCCGCGGTTACCCCGGACAGCAGAATGACGACGAATACCGCCGCGATTCCGCCAATGCGCCTTCGCCGTCTGTCGGGGGAAGACGCGCGCACAACAACTCCTGGGGTCGGATCGGATTCACCCAGGCTAGACCAAAAGGACTAGTCGAGAATTCCCCGGCAACACACCCGCGGCGCTTTGTCTGAAATGACCATTTCTTCAGCGTCTCAGCATCATCCGACAACTAGCGGGTGTGTGCGTCGAGAAACTGAACCGTGCGATCGAGGGCAGTGAGACCGTCGGCATTGTCCAGATCGAACTGATACTCGTGACCGAGCGCCGGAACGTGATCGGCCGGATAGAACAGTGTGTCGACCGCAACTCCCAACCCCGTCAATTTGTCAGCCAACGGTTTCGACTGAGAATCTGTCAAAGGATCCGCGTTGCCGCCGCTGATGTAGGCAGGCGGAAATTGAGCGCTGACGTAGTTCAAGGTCGACATCTGATCCGCTGCGTCGGTACTCATGAAGTCACGCACGCCGGTATACGCCCAGAGGGACCGATCAACCCCCCAACCGATGATGCCGGGTCCGCCGACCATGTTCCCGACGTCGTAGATTCCACAGTTCAGGATTACTCCACGTAACTGATCCGGCCGCAGCGACGGGACCACGCCCACACGGTTCGCATACGCGGGATCAGTGACGAGAGTGGCGAGCTGACTCGAGAGTTGCGCTCCCGCAGAATCACCGGCGAGAACGACCGTCGTCGGATCAACATGCAGCCGTTCCGCATTCGCGACGACGTACGCGTGAGCGTCGTTGAGCTGCCGCACCGCTGTCGGATAGTGGTGCTCAGGTCCGAGTGAGTAGTCCAGGGACACAACGGTGTAGCCACGAGAGGCCAGCAACTCGTAGTACGGCGCGTAGTTGGACTTGCTTCCCGAGATCCAGGCACCGCCATGAGTCCAGATCACCGTAGGCAATGCGGTCGTCGTCGCTGCGGGAAAGTAGACATCCAGGTATGCGTCGTCGTCATCGGCGCGGTACTGCTGGTCCTTGATCGAGTCGACGCCTTCGGGCGCGTGCTTCTCGAGCGCCTCGGTGACTTTCACGGCATCACGATCGAAGACCCATCGTACGGTGAGTGCGCCAGGTCTCGGGCTCAGAACGAAGGCCAGAACCACGGCTCCGACCAGAACGAACACAATTGCCAGAGCCCACAGCAAGCGCCTGCGCCACCGATGCGGTGAAGGGTTCGTCATCGGGTTTCCTTCACTCTCGGCAAAATGTCCGGATCAGCGTAACGCGACGCCGGTACTGTCAGGCGCGATCAGCCGAGTTCAGCGATCCGCCGCTGCGCGAGTGCCTTGACTTCGCCCTTGGCTACTTTGCCGCCTGCCGCCATCGGCAATTCGGCGACCGTCATCACGTACTCGGGTATGTACTCGCGGGTCACTCCTCGGCTCTGCAGCCAGGCGGTCAGGTCCACCGAACTCAGATCGTCATCGGCGGACACGACGACCGCACAGACCTTCTCACCGAACAGCGGATCGTCGACTCCGACCACGGCGACCAGTTCCACCGAAGGATGCGCGCGCACGTACTCCTCGACCTCGACCGCGGAAATGTTCTTGCCGCCTCGAATGATGATGTCGGCTTTGCGCCCGACCACACGCACCCGCCCGGTCTCGTCGATCTCGACGATGTCGCCGAGAAGCATCCAACCGTCGTCGGTGTACAACTCGTCGTTTGCATCGACGTCGCCCCAATAACCCTGGCACATCAGCGGGCCGTTGACCGCAGGCTGACCGCGACGGACGGAGCCGGTCACTTCCATTGCCGCATCGTCGAATACACGAACTTGCATGCGATCGATGACGTGGCCGCACGTCTTCAGTCGGGTATCGGAACCGTCCGAAACCGTCGTCACCGAGACGGCGCCGGTTTCGTTTGATCCGTAGAACTGCAGGACAGCCGCTCCGGTACGTTGTTCGAAGGCCAGTGCCTCCGAATACGGCACGGCTTCACCACCGGTGAACATGAAACGAAGTGACGAGAGATCGGCCGATTCCGCGGCCTCCGAACGCAACAGCATCTTGAATTGTGTACTCACACAATTCAAAGCAGTCACCCGTTCGCGCTCGATCAACTCGATCATCACCGAAACGTCGAAGCGTTCCATGACGACATTGCGAGCACCGAGTAGCGCCGGCAGGAAATGCGAAGTCCAGAGGCCGAATCCGAAAGGTGCCGGAACCGCGCCGAAGAACACCTCATCCGGACCGATCGCCGCCGCCTCGGCGGCAATCTCGGAGAAACCAACCCAACGATCCTCGGTTTGTGTGACCAGTTTGGGTAGGCCCGTTGTGCCGGACGTCGAGTTCAGCATCGAAACGGCTGACGTGACAAAACACGGACTGGTTGCGGGGAACTGCTTTAGCTCGACCGGCAACGAGGTGAGTTCGCCGTTTGCACTCACGCGTTCGAAACTCACGTCGGCGCGTTCGTCGGCGAAGACGACGTCCAGTCCGGGATGCTCTGCCCGCAGACTCGCCACGAGTTCGGCGGTATCGACGCCGCGCAGCGTGCGAGTGGTGACGAGTACGGAGGCTTCCGAGCGGGCGATCAGATGAGAGATCTCGCGAATGCCCGAGCGCGAACCGATTCCGACCGCGACGCGGCCGGTACGAAATGCTGCGCAGAGAGCCGCATGGAATACAGCGGTGTCGGGGAGCAACACGGCTACATGTCCGTATCCCTCACCAGCTAGATCCAGCGCCGACGCGATCGCATCGGCAGCCGCGTCGTACTGTTTCCACGACACCCTCGATTCCGGAGTGACAAAGGCGGTTTCGTCCGGGATGGTCTCAGACCAATGCCTGACCATTTCGCTGATGCTGACGCCGGCGAACCGGTCCGGATTCGTGGCGAATTCACCGACGGTGAAGTCGAGTGTCTTCGTTTCAAGCATGATCGTCGATCATCTCCCGTCGGCGCTGAGTACGCCCATCGATTGTTTGTACGCGTTGTCCAGTGTCGCTGCGGAATCGCATTCGCGGACGAGTTCGCCGCGCTGCATGACATATCCGCGGTCGACAACCGATTTCAGTGCAGTAAGTGCCGGTTCCGTCACGATGACGGTCACACCCTCGGCGGCCAGACCCCCGACCAGCGCTCGCAGCTCCGCGACGATTTTCGGTGCCAGTCCTGTCATCATCTCGTCGAGGAGCAACACCTTCGGGGTTTCCAGAAGGGCCCGCCCCAGAACCAACATCTGCTGCTCACCACCGCTGAGGACCCCGGCATAACTCTCGGAGCGTTCATGCAGGATCGGGAACCTCTCGAAAGCTGTTTCCACGGCTTCGGCTTTCAATCCCAGCAGGTCTGCGCCGACGCGTAGGTTCTCGCGAACGGACATTCGCATGAACAGTTGCCTGCCTTGGGGTACGTAGGCAAATCCGCTGCGGACACGATCCAGTGCCGATAATTTCTGGATCTCTCGACCATCGAATTTGATTGTCCCGGTGGCGGGAACCGAGCCGTAGATGGATCCCGCCAAGCTGGTCTTGCCTGCACCGTTCGGCCCGACGATCGCTGTCACTTCACCGGCGGGGGCGACAAGGGAGACTTCCCGGACGGCGACAGCGGATCCGTATCGAACTGTGACTCTGTCGAGTTCGAGCATGTCAGGCGCCTTCCTCGTATTCGGAACCGAAATAGACTTCTCGCATCGCGTCGCTGGCCAAGCACTCCTGCGGTGGTCCGTAGAACGCCACTGATCCGAAATTGAGCAGCACGATCTTGGTGGCGAGCGCCGCGATGAGATCGACGTTGTGATCGACCAGGACTACTCCTTTGCCCTGCGCGGCAATCGATCGCACGGCACCGGAGATGGCAGCGATGCCGTCGTGATCCGCGCCGGCAAACGGTTCGTCCAACAGGAGAACATCGGGTTCGGTCGCCATCGCCCGCGCCACCTCGACCAGACGCTGCGCCCCCAAACTGAGATCCCCGCAAGCACTCTCGACGTCGGTGACCGAGTATCGCGCAGCAATCTCCCGGGCCCGCTGTGCTGTCCGGTCCCAGTTCTCGAAAGGTCCTTTGATCGCCCACCACAGCGAGTGCAGAGGTGAGGTGATCTTGTGCCCGTACAGTCCCGGGATGATGTTGTCGACGGCGTCGAGTTCCGCCGCGAGCTGCGGATGTTGAAACGTGCGCGAGAGCCCTTGCCGTGCACGGCGCTCCGACGGCCCGGTCAAGGGAGCACCGGCGAGCGCGACGGTTCCGGAGTCTGCTTGCTGTGTGCCGAAGATGCAGTCCACCAGTGTGGTCTTGCCTGCCCCGTTCGGGCCGACCAGGCCGATCACCTCTCCCGGTCCGACGCTGAACGAGACATCGTCGACAGCGCGGACGCCGCCGTAGGACTTGTGGAGCCCGCTCACTTCGAGTAACCGCGTCATCGATTGCCACGCTCCTTGTACAGACGGTTCATTCGACCCAGAACGTTCTGACTCCACCCGATCACCCCACCAGGCGCGACGATGAGGATCACCAGGACGGCTCCGGCAAGCAGGAGTTCGCCGCTCCCCTGGTACCCGGGCATGTTCAGCGTCACGATCACCACGATCAATGCACCGAGCGGCGCACCCCATGCCGAACCTCGACCGCCGATGATCGGCATGAAGATCGCAAGGAAAACAATACTGAGAGTGAAGGTTTCAGGAGTGACAGCTTGCACCGACACAGTGAACAGCGATCCGCCGGTCGACGCGATCGCAGCACCGATCGCCAGCGCCACGACGGTCAGGTGCGCAGGATTGACGCCGGAAGACCGTGCGACATTACGATTGTCGCGGGCAGCTTGCAACATCAGCCCCCACACCGATTTCCGGAGTCGATCGACAGCGACCGCGATCAGACACACGAACAAGATCGCGAACACGACCAATGCGTAGCGCGGTGGCTCCCAGCCGAACATCGTCACAGTCTCGACACCCGAGATCCCGGCCGATCCGCCGGTGAAACTCGGTCCGTCGATCAACCAGTGCTCGAAAGCGATACCGAACAACAAGGTCACCGCGGCAAGGTAGAAGCCGGAGAGTTTCTGCGTTGCCAAGCTGAGAAGTACTGCAACCGCTGCAGCGGCGAGGGCGCCGAGAATCCATCCCCACCACATCGACAACCCGGTCCGAACCGAGATCAGCGCAACGGCATACGCGCCGATCGCCGCATACGCGCTGTACGCCATCGACAGTGATCCCGCGAGCACGAATGGCACGTACATGCCGAGTGCGATCAGCGAATACGTCGCAGCGAGGAACACCAGATCCTGCCGGTACAGACTCGGCCCCATCCACAGCAGCACGGCAGCAACCACGACCACGGTGATCAGCGCTTCTCGTGACAGGGCGAGCATCCTCGTCCGGGAACCGCCGGATGTAGCGGGCGGATTTGACGTCAGCGGACTGGTAGAAAGCGAGGCCATCAGACGCGAACCTTCCTCGAGAGCAAGCCTTCCGGACGGAAAGCGAAGAACACCAGGGCAATCAGCAGAATCGCGGTTTGAGCAGCACTCGCACCGAAGTAGTACGGGGCGAATACCTGGACGACGCCCAACACCATTCCGCCGATCAGTGGAGCCCAACTCCGGCCGGTACCACCGATGACGAGTGCGATGAATGCCGTCAGCGTCCATGACAGACCGCTCGTGAACTGAACACCGGCCTTGGGAGCGAACAGAAGTCCGGCGACGGCGGCGATCACACCCGCGAGGGTGAACGCGATGAGGCGTACCCGATCCACCGGCAAGCCCAGGACGCGGGCGGCATCCGGACTGTCGCCGACGGCGCGAAGCAGACGGCCCGAGGTGGACCGGTTCAGCCACAGTCCGATACCGACGAAGATCACTGCAGTTCCGACGACGAGTACAACGGTCGAACTGTCGACGGTGGCACCGAGCACCGATATCGGATCGAAGTCGAAGATCTTCTGCCCGGGAAGTGGTGTTCGGCCGAAGACAGTGCCGGCGAGCTGCTGGATCCCGAACAGTACTGCGGTCACAGCCACCAACGCCGGTAGTTCCCCACGACCCGATCGCTTCTGAACCTGTTTGACCACAAGCTTTTCCGTCAGGATCGACAGCGCCACCGCTACCGCGATCCCTAGCGGCATGGCAATCCAGAGAGCGAGCCCGTATTTGATCGCGACCCAACTCGACGCCATGGCCGCAGCCATCGCATACGGACCCATCGCAAAATTGAAGAAATCGGCGCCGACCACCACGAGATACATTCCGAGGGCTATCAGTGAAAAGAATGCACCGATCTCGATGGCAGCGAGCCACAGTTGTGCGTCTGTCATGTCAAGGCTCCTCGGTTATCCACACGGGGGTTGGTAGGAATCCCACGGATGGGCCGGCTTGTTGTCCTCACCGAATTCGACGAGCACCAGTCCGCAGAGGCTGTCCGGAGCCAGGTGATCCTGCGAGGAGAACGACAGTGTCAATCCGTCCTGGCCGAAGCTGGCGGGAAGTGCCGAAACCTGTTGAAGAGCATCACGAACGGCCGTCCGATCTCGGTGGTCGCCGGCAATTTCGATTGCCTCGGCCAACATCATGACGGCGTCGTACGCCTGTGCGTCGTAGGCAGTCAGTTGATAATCAGGCCCCTTAACCGCCTGGACCTTGCGACGCAGTTCGGCGGTTCTCGGGTTGTTCTCACTGAGCGAGCCCATGTACACCATGCCGCTCAACGCCTTCGGGTCCGCCAAAGCCCAAGATGCGGGCTGGTTCCCGATGGAAGCGAGTGAGAAGCGTTGCGTCTGCGGGGTGATCTTCGACAAGGTGTTGTGCGCGAGGATTTCGAAGTGCCCGCCGATACTGGCGACCAGAATCGCGTCCGGTTCGGTTTCCGCGAGACGTGAGACCTGTGCGGTGATGTCCGCGGCATCGACCGGCGCCTTTTCGACGCCCGTCACTCTCGCGCACTTCTCGAGCGCCGGCCGCAGGGTCTTGATGATTCCGTCGATGGACGCACTCGCGTCACCGAGAATTCCCAGGGACTTGTACCCCATCTTCTCGAAAGCCCCGCAGTACACCTGGGCGTACTGCTTCAACGAGTTCGGAATCATGAACGAGAAGTCGTTGTCGGGCGCCGAGGCAAAGGCGTCGCTGAGAACGACCGGAGCTATCGCGGGAATCTTCGACTGCTGGAGAATCGACTTGGCCTGCAGCACCGACCCGCTGCCGGTGGCGAGGATGACCGCACTTGATCCGTGATCGACCAACTTCCGAATGATCGACGGGGTCTTGGTGGGACTGCTCTCGTCATTCTCGACAACCAATTCGACCTGCTTGCCGTTGATTCCGCCGGCCTGGTTGATCAGGTCGACAGTCATACGCACGGTCTTGCCGGCGATCGTGCTGTACGACGCACCGGGCCCGGTGGAGTCCTCGTCCAAACCGATGACGATGGTGTCTTCGGGAATGACACCGGCAGATGCGCACGCGCTCGCCCCGAGGACCACTGCCGCGCAGACGGCAATCGCCTTTCCGAGTCTCACATCAATCTCCCGTCCAAACTCTGCTTGGTAAATCAAACAAGCGCTTGATTTACGAGTGTGGACAGAAGTATGCACTGGGTCACACCGATAGTCAAAATTCGAACTACACGCACAGGAACTGCGGTGTTACGGCTTCTGCAGCTGCCGGATCGAGGAGCTGAGTTCGCGAATGACGGACTTCAATTCGTCGACGTCCGAACGGAGTTCGGCCATTTGGGAGTCCGAACGGAGTTCGGCAAATTCGGAGGCTGGAGATACGGTCTGCGCTTCCTTCTTCGCCGTGCGCCGCGCAATGCGTGCCACCGGCTCGCCGTCGACGGAACGTGCGGCGAAGCCGTCCAGGAAAACCGAAATCAGATTGCGCTGCAGATCATCCGCCAACTCGGAAAGCTGCGGGCGATACTGCGCGACGGTGGACCAGACGGATTCACGCAGGAGACGGTGAAACTGTTCGGGATCGATGTCTTCCCGAAACTCCGCGTCGGCAATTCCGCGAGCGATAGCCGATCGCCAGTAGCTGTGTGCCTTCTGAACCAGGATGGTGATGGGCGCGTCCGCCGGTTGCGACGAAAGTATGGCTTCTCCCTGATAGACCTCCGTCGCATACGGGTGATCCACCGCCGAGGCAAAAGACACCGAGACCATCGTTGCCAGGCGATCTCGGGCCGAACCTCCCGGCTCGATCGAGTCTTCGTACCTGACGTTGAGGTCTTCGAGAAACCGGACGACGATCTCGTTGGCTATCGCATCCTTGGAGTCGAAGTAGTGGTAGAGGCTGCCGGAGAGAATCCCGACTTCGTCGGCGATGTCGCGTACCGTCGTCGCGGCGATTCCCCGCTCACTGAACAGCTTGGCCGCATGAGCGCGTATTTCGTCCCGTCGGGTCGAGCGCACGAGAAGATCCTTCCGACGTTCCGATCGTCAAGCGAGTGCTTGATCAATTTCTCGTCGATGCTAACACCGCACCCTCGCTGACCTGCGGTGTGAGGTCCTGGACATCCAATCGAAACACCGGACACACACTTGTCACCGACAGTCATTCCACCGCAACAACTTCCACCTACTCTGTGCACTCGACGAATACAGCGTTGTATACGCACTCCGGATACAGATCTGTCAGAGCCATTGTCTGCCAGAGCCATCGACACGAAAGGCCCGTACATGCGAACCTTCTCGAAGCGCACCCTTGCCGCGCCGGCCGCTCTCGCCGCACTGGGCTTGGTTCTCACCGGCTGCGGAAGCAAGGCGACAGACACCGCATCGGGAGATTCGACGGCTACGTCGTGCGTCGACACCTCGGGGGACACGATCAAGGTCGGTTCTCTGAATTCACTCTCGGGCACCATGGCCATCAGTGAAGTGACGGTCCGCGACTCCATCTCGTTGGCGGTGCAGGAGATCAACGATTCCGGCGGTGTGCTGGGCAAGAAGATCCAGATCGTGGCAGAGGACGGCGCGTCGGAGCCGACAGTGTTCGCCGAGAAGGCCGAGAAACTGATCAGCAGCGATTGCGTCGCAGCAGTTTTCGGTGGCTGGACTTCCTCGAGCCGCAAGGCCATGCTGCCGGTGTTCGAGGACAACAACTCCTTGCTCTACTACCCGGTCCAGTACGAGGGACTGGAAGATTCGAAGAACATCTTCTACACGGGTGCAACGACCAACCAGCAGATCATCCCGGCTCTGGATTACCTGAAGGAGAAGGGCGTCAAGTCGCTGTATCTGGTCGGCAGCGACTACGTGTTCCCGCAGACCGCCAACCGCATCATCAAGGCCTACGCGGCAGCGAACGGCATCGAGATCAAGGGCGAGGATTACACGCCATTGGGCTCGACCGATTTCTCCACCATCGTGAACAAGGTCCGCACAGCCGACGCCGATGCCGTGTTCAACACACTCAACGGTGATTCCAACGTCGCGTTCTTCCGTGAATACTCGAATGTCGGCCTGAAGCCCGCCGAAATGCCCGTCGTCTCCGTCTCCATTGCGGAGGAAGAGGTCGGCGGTATCGGAGTCCAGAACGTCGAAGGCCAGCTGACGGCGTGGAACTACTACCAGACCATCGATTCCCCCGAGAACAAGAAGTTCGTCGAGGCGTACAAGGCGAAGTTCGGCCAGGACAAGCCCACGTCCGATCCGATGGAAGCGGCATACACCTCCGTCTACCTCTGGAAGAACACAGTCGAGAAGGCCAACTCGTTTGCGGTCAAGGATATTCAGGACAACGCCGACGGTGTGACCTTCCAGGCACCCGAAGGACTCGTCACCATCGACGGCGACAACCACCACATCACCAAGACTGCCCGAATCGGCGAAATCCGTTCCGATGGACTGATCTACACGGTCTGGGATTCGGGACAGCCGATCGAGCCGGATCCGTACCTGAAGAACTACCCCTGGGCCGAGGGACTCGGGAGCTGATCGACGAAAGGCGGAATTGACGGAATCGACGAGTAGAGAGGTGGAGCGTCTGTCATGGATGTTGTGATCGGACAGTTGTTCACGGGTTTGAGTATCGGATCGATTCTCCTGTTGGCAGCGTTGGGATTGTCTCTCACGTTCGGGCAGATGGGTGTCATCAACATGGCACACGGCGAGTTCATCATGGCCGGCTCGTACACCGCATACGTAGTGCAGCAGGTGATCTCGAATGCAACGGGATCGTTGATCATTTCTCTGCTCGTCGGTTTTGTCGTCGGCGGACTGATGGGTGTCGTGCTCGAAGTGGTACTGGTATCGCGGATGTACCACCGACCCCTCGATACCCTGTTGGTGACATTCGGCGTCGGATTGATTCTTCAGCAGTTGGCGCGCGACATCTTCGGCGCGCCCGCAGTCAATGTTTCGGCGCCGAGCTGGCTTTCGGGCGGGGTCGATATTTTCGGCGCCGTGGTACCGAAAACCCGCATCTTCATTCTGGTGTTGGCGATCGCAGCGGTGATCGCGCTTTCGGTCGCACTGAAGCAGTCGTCGATGGGTCGACGCATCCGGGCCGTCGTCCAAAATCGCGATCTGGCCGAGACGAGCGGAATCTCTTCTCGTCGTACGGACATCACGACCTTCTTCCTCGGTTCCGGACTCGCCGGCGTCGCGGGTGTCGCGTTGACACTCATCGGTTCCACCAGCCCGACCATCGGCCAGTCGTATCTGATCGACGCCTTCCTTGTTGTCGTCGTCGGCGGTCTCGGTCAGATGAAGGGAGCCGTGATCGCAGCCTTCGCCCTCGGCATCTTGAACTCGTTCATCGAGTACTCGACGACAGCGTCGATCGCGAAGGTGATCGTGTTCGTCATTATCGTCGTCTTCCTTCAAGTTCGGCCGCAGGGCCTGTTCGCAGTCAAGACGAGGAGCCTCGTATGAGCATCCTGAACAATTCCCGAATTCGGGTGTGGGGCGGTTTTGCACTTGCCGCGATCGTGCTGTTCGCCATCGCTCCGGCTGTGCTCTCGGACTTCAGGCTGTCACTGTTGGCCAAATTCCTGTGCTTCGCCATAGTCGCTGTCGGCATCGGCTTGGCTTGGGGCAGAGGCGGAATGCTCACGCTCGGCCAGGGCGTCTTCTTCGGAATCGGCGCATATGTGATGGCGATGCACCTCAAGATCGCCGATGCCGAACTCAAGGGCGACGCGGTACCGGACTTCATGTCCATCGCGGGCAAGACCGAACTTCCGGGATACTGGCAACCGTTCGCCTCGCCATTCGTGGCGATCTTCGCCATCCTTTTCCTGCCGGCCGCTGTTGCCTTTCTCCTCGGACTCGGTGTGTTCAAGCGGAGAGTCAAGGGCGCATACTTCGCGATCCTCTCGCAAGCACTCGCCGCGGCTTTCGCGATCCTCTTGATCGGCCAGCAGTCGATCGGTGGCAGCAACGGCCTCAACCGCTTTCGCACGTTCTTCGGTTTCAACCTCAACGATCCGGCGAACAAGCAGATGTTGTTCTTCATCGCCGCCGGAGTTCTTCTCGCATCGGTCGCTCTGATTCGCCAGCTGATGAACTCCCGATACGGCGAACTCCTCGTCGCCGTCCGCGATCAAGAGGAGCGCGTACGTTTCCTCGGATACGATCCGGCGAACATCAAACTGGTCGCCTACGTGACCGCGGCGTTCCTCGCCGGTATCGCCGGTGCGCTTTTCGTTCCGATCGTGGGCATCATCTCCCCCGCCGACGTCGGGATCGTTCCGTCAATCGCCTTCCTCATCGGGGTCGCGATCGGTGGCCGCGCAACGCTTCTGGGTCCGGTACTCGGTGCGATCGGCGTCGCTTGGGCGCAGTCGACATTCTCGGAGAAACTCCCTTCGGGATGGATCTACGCACAAGGGTTGATGTTCATCGTCGTGGTCGGGTTCTTCCCGGCAGGTGTGGCCGGATTGTTCGCCCTGATGCGCCACCGCAAGAAGCGTGAGACCCCGGCCGACCCGCCGGTCAAGGTCTCCCAACCCGAACCAGTGGAGGTGTCGTCATGACCAACACAACCGCCACCAGCGAACCCACACCGGCACTGGGCGGCAACGCCGGAATGTCGTCCGAGTACCTCGAAGTACGGAACCTTTCGGTCAGCTTCGACGGTTTCAAGGCCGTCGACGGCGTCGACTTGACCCTCATGCAGGGCGACCTCAGGTTTCTCATCGGCCCGAACGGGGCTGGAAAGACAACGCTGGTCGACGCCATCACCGGACTCGTTCCCGCGACGGGTTCGATCACGAAGTCCGGCGAGCAACTACTCGGCAAGAAGGTTCACAAGATCGCCCGCCTCGGCGTCGGGCGAACCTTCCAGACGGCAAGCGTCTTCGAAGAACTCTCGGTGCTGCAGAATCTCGACATCGCGGCGGGAGCCGGTCGCTCGGCGTGGAACCTGCTCCGAAGGCGCAAAGGTGTGCTCCCCGAGATCGAGGAGGCTCTGGAGACAACCGGCTTGGAGCACCTCAGAGACACTCCCGCGGGCATTCTGGCGCACGGGCAGAAACAGTGGCTCGAAATCGGAATGTTGTTGGTGCAGAACTGTTCCGTGCTACTACTCGACGAGCCCGTCGCTGGGATGAGCCTGGAGGAGCGCGAGGAAACCGGAAACCTTCTACGGCGCATCGGCGGTGCACGAACCGTCGTCGTGGTCGAGCACGACATGGACTTCATGCGATCGTTCGCCACGTCCGTCACAGTGCTCGCCGCTGGGAAAGTACTCGCCGAAGGAACTGTGGCGGAGGTTCAAGCCGACCCCAAGGTGCAAGAGGTCTATCTCGGCACAGCCGCTGCCGGAACCGATCTCGGCGCCGACACCGAACCGACCCCGGAGGACTGAATCATGCTCGAGCTCGTCGACATCCGCGCCGGCTACGGACGCACCGAAGTGATCCACGGCGTTTCCCTGCTGGTTCCCAGCGACGGGGTTGCGGCAGTCATGGGTCACAACGGAGCAGGCAAGACCACCTTGCTGCGCGCCGCCGTCGGTCTGATCAAACCCACACGCGGAAAGGTACTTCTGAACGGAGAGGACATCACCGGACTACGACCGAGCGCCCGCGTCGCTCGCGGACTTGCCTACGTACCGCAGGGTCAGCAGTCGTTCGGACAACTGACAACTGCCGAGAATCTTCGGGTGGTCGCCGACGGGCGCAAACGCGGAAAGGCACTCATCGCAGAGGCATTGGATCTGTTTCCCGCGCTCACCACACTCCTCGACCGTCGCGCAGGACTTCTCTCCGGTGGGCAGCGACAACAACTTGCCATCGCCCGCGCCTTGATCACCGAGCCCAAGATCCTCATCCTCGACGAACCAACCGAGGGCATTCAGCCCAACGTGGTCGCCGAAATCGAAAGAACCGTCATGGAACTCACCGAGCGCGGCGATCTCGGTGTCCTCCTTGTCGAGCAGCACATCGGTTTCGCGCTCCAATCTGCTCAGCATTACAGCATTCTCGCGGCCGGACACGTGACCTCGACCGGTGAGGGCGGCACCACGTCCACCGAGGCGGTTCGTCGAGCGATGGCAATCTGACATGAGTGTGCGGCCGCCGCTGCGCGAACTGGTTTACCGGTCGATCCGAAACGATCTGATGTCCGGTCAGATCGCGCCCTCGGAACGACTGGGCGAGGAACGCCTGGCCCATCTCTACGGTGTCTCGCGAACACCGGTGCGCGAAGCGCTCGCAAAGTTGGAATCCGACGGGCTGGTCGAGCGCGACGAACATGGACTCTTTCCGTACCGACCGCACCTCGACGAGTTGGGTGGACTCTACGAGCTGCGCATACTCCTCGAGGTGCACGGGCTTCGTCGGGTACTCGACGGTGAGGCCCCCGCTCATGATCGAGACGCGCTCGGTTCCGAACTCGACAAGTGGTACGCATTTCTCAAACAGATGCCGGTACCGGACGCCGGTTTCGTGACGCTCGACGAGGAGTTCCACATCGCGCTCCTCGCCTCGTCCGGAAACCACGCGTTGGTCGACGCCTTGCAGGCCGTCAACTCGAAGCTGCGCCCCGTGAGGATGTTCGACTACCTGACTCCCGATCGTATGAAGGCCACCGTGGAGGAACATATCTCCGTCGTCGAACTGGTTCTGGACGGCAAGATTCCGCAAGCACACGAGGCACTGGTATCGCACATCGACATCTCTCGTGCGGTTGTCCTCGACCGTGCTCGTCAGGCCCTCTCGTTGGCCGCCATGGCCAATGCCGTGCGTAACTGATCAGCGTCGTGTCGCTGACTTCAGGGTGACGACTTCGGTGACGTGGTCTCTCGTCAGGGGGATCCTGAGGTACTCCCCCGGTGCGGTTGGCTTCGGGCCGAGTTCAGAACCGGGGACCGTACCCGTTGTGCCGTCCGAGCATTCGACTGCAACTTCGCTCGTGTAGTCCGCATCAGGCGCAACGTCGCAGGTGAGTCCGTCATCCGTGGTGAAGGCGGAGATACTCGAACCGACGGGCCCCTGGATTACTGTCCCGATTGGGTCCGCCGGAGCCGGTGTACTCGTGGTTGGTGTAGCCGTCGTTGTCGGCGTTGCTGTCGATGTCGGCGTTGCTGTCGATGTCGGGATTGCTGTCGGTGTCGGCACAGACGCGGTGGTCGTCATCCCTGCCGTGTTCTCAGCTGCCGTGGTCTCAGCTGCTGTGGTCGAAGAAGTCGTCGATGACGGGGGTTC
Source organism: Rhodococcus sp. WS1 (assembly GCF_003797745.1). Classification (NCBI taxonomy): domain Bacteria; kingdom Bacillati; phylum Actinomycetota; class Actinomycetes; order Mycobacteriales; family Nocardiaceae; genus Rhodococcus; species Rhodococcus sp. WS1. The sequence continues at coordinate 1,690,893 of NZ_RKLZ01000001.1, forward strand.
GCTCACCGAAGTAGGCGTCGGGCTGACCGCACGCGCAGCAAATCCGGTTGGGAGGCTCAGCGGCGTGACCGGGTATGTCGCGGTGCCAATTCCGCATTGAGCCGTTACAAGATTGAACGTCACGTTTGTGGTGCCCAGTATCTGCGCCCCCAGAATCGCAAAAGCTGCCATCGAAAGACTCACGCTCAGCGTCGATTGCGCCGTTGTTGCCGTGGACGTTCGCGTGCTCACGAGCTTGATGTTCGTGTATTGAATCGTCGCCAAGCCAGCGGCGTTCACAGTGGCGTCCGCCCCTGTCACCGTCACCGATCCGTTCTCGGCAGGCTGTGGAATCGTGAGGACGCGAGATCCCACCGTCACCTGATTCGTGGGGCTACTCGCCGATACCGATGCCCTGTTCGAGGTATCGCACGCAGCCCCTGCCGTAATCGGCGATGCCACAGTGACTATCGGCGCACTTACCAGATCAATCCCCAGTAGAGACAGCAAGTTCACTGTCACGGTCATCGAGGTGAGTGTCGACGTCGCATCGGTATCCGAAACAATTGCCGACTGGCAGCGGCCGCTCGCAGGCTGCCCGACCGAGTAGGCAGCGCACGACGAGATCGATCCGGTCCGGGACAACGAGTTGACACCCAGCAGCTTTGCAACCACCAGATTGGTTGTGTCCAGGTCCTTTCCAATCGTGTTCTGTTGTGAGACACCTTCGAACATCGAACTGCCGAAAAGATCTATCACGATTCCGCCACTGGACAACCCGAGCCCGCCGGCGCCTCTGCCGTACCCACTCGTCGTCCATGAACCGGTGGAAATCGGACCGGTCACGTATTCGGAGTCTGTCCACGCCGCTTCGGTCTCTCCGAACAGTGGGTGAGACGAGAAACCGGAGCCCAGAACAACCGCAACTGCCAATACGATGACTGAGAACAGGTGGCGACGCTTCATTGCCTCCCGCCGTCCGGCGGTAGAAGAACCTGAATGGGTTCGGTTTTCGGTTCGGCCAATTCGGCATCATCGTCGTCATCGGTATTGCGCGGCCAGAATACCGCAACCACCAAAGCGGCCATGGTCAGCGTGATCGCCCCCAGAACAAGAGGATTCGAGAAGTAGACGATCACCCGCGCCAATCCCGGAACGTGCCAGAGCACCTTTCGGACCGTGGTGACCTCGTATACCGCGGGATCAGCCGAAGCGTTGGCATCACCCTTGAGATCGAGAATCGTGATGCCGTTGTCCTGGGTACGAGCGGAGACGACCCGGTGGGTCACCGGCAGTTCGGACACTCCCCGATCGACGGTGACGACGTCGCCCACCTCGACGGAATCTGCCGGTACTTCCCGTACAACTGCCAGAGATCCGGTCGGAATGGTCGGCGACATCGATCCGGTCTTGAACATGATCAGTGTGATGTCGAAGGCGACGGCACAGATCACCAAAGCGATACAAACAACCCCACCGGCAGCGAGAACCTGAAGGATGCAGTCCCCGATGATCGTGGGGACCGAACGCTTCTTCGTCCGGGCATGTGTTGCCCGGGCATGTGTTGGCATTGCAGCTCCTTCAGGGTGTTGCACTGAACTGCCAAGTGGGAGTTGCCGTTTTACCGATCAACGCCGAGTTACTCCAATTAGCCGAGGTTCCGGGCAGCGAAATCTCGAAGCACAGCGCCACCGCGGCGCCCGGGGACGCTCCACCGGCGGGTAGCGCGATGGCCCCGACTGCGGAACCAGTTGAGAGCGACGGAAACACCGTCGCGCTTCCCACCACGAATTGTGGTGTTCCCGTGGAGAAGGCTGACGCATCACAGGTCGTCGACTTGACCACCCGATACCGAAGCGCCGACGCCAGAGTGGAGTCGCCGGCAACCGTGGCCGCCTGCAGAGTGACGGATGCTGCCGGCGAGACCGGCACTGTTCGAAGAGATATCGGGCCGTACGAGAACGCACCGGGGCGAATCAGGAGCGCCGAGGGTGTGTACGTGAAAATGCCAGGGGCACTGGATGCATGCGACGACCATCCACCGCCGACGTTCGACTCGATTCCGAAGGTTCCGGTGCGAAACGATGCATCGCCCATCGTGCTGTCCACCCAACTGGCAGCCACGGTGGTTGCACCGATACCCAGGACGAGTCCCGAGGCCGCCAGTGCGTACACCTGACGCATTCGCCGTGTGACCACGCAGGCGTCAGGGGGTGGACTGGCCGGTGAACTGCCAGAGCAAGCGCCCGGTGTCCTTGCCCGACACGATCGAGGGGTCGACTCCGGCGGGCAGCGTGACCGCGAAGCACAGTTCGACCGGCACACCCGTGCCTAGCAAGGCGACATCCGAACCCGAACCTGCCGTCAAGGCCACCGGACTAGCTGTCGTGCCCACCCATGCTGTGCCTGCTCCAATTCCCGCCGCCGTGCAGGCCGTGGAGGAGACACCTCGATACACCGAGTACCGCAGGGCGGGTTTGAGATCGGCATCACCGCCCGTCGCACCGAGTAGTTGTACCGTCGCGCCGAAAGCGCTGGCCGTGGGACCGATCCGTAGCGCTACCGGCGCATATACCGTCGTTCCGGGTGCGAGTGTGTTGAATCCCGTGCTGAATTGGAAGTGGCCGGCGGAAGCGTCGACTTGATACTCACCCCAGGTCGTCAGTCCGTCGAAACTGCCCTGGAGATTCCAACTTCCCGTCTTGAACTGCGTGTCGCCGAAAACATTGTCTGTCCACGCTGCCAAGGTGACAGCGGCGCCGATACCGAGGACAAGTCCTCCGGCTAGTAATGCACGTACTTTGCGCTTGTTTACAGCCTTCCGATCAGTGGCCATGCTGGTCTCGATTCACTTGGAATGCGAAAGAACCTCCGATTCGGGAAATCTAGCCCCCACTTTCACCCGAAATATCCGAAATGACCGAAATTGAGACAAAGACTTGACGCCTTCTCCTCCTCGCCGCCATCTGTGGGCGTTGACCAGGGGGAAATAGGAAAGCCGGCCAGATGGTTGCACCTTCCAACGACGCTTGCGTTCTATTCGCTGAGAAAGGCTCCACCTCCATGGCCGTACCACTTTCCATCCTCGACCTCGCCCACATCGGGGACGACGAAACCGCCAAAGACAGCTTCGACGCCAGCGTGACCTTGGCGCAGCGTGCCGAGGAGTGGGGCTACAAGCGAATCTGGTACGCCGAGCACCACAACATGGGTTCCATCGCGTCTTCGGCAACCAGCGTTCTGATCAGCCACGTCGCCGCGAACACCAGCAAAATTCGCCTCGGCGCCGGCGGCATCATGCTGCCCAATCACGCACCGCTGACGATCGCCGAGCAGTTCGGCACCCTCGAGACTTTGCACCCCGGTCGAATCGATCTCGGTCTCGGCCGCGCGCCCGGTAGTGATCAGAAGACGATGCAGGCTTTGCGACGCGACCCGAGTTCTTCGGACAGCTTCCCGCAGGACGTACTCGAGCTTCAGGGCTACCTCGGCGACACCTCGCGCGTCCCCGGAATCAATGCCGTTCCAGGTAAGGGCACTCACGTTCCGCTCTACATTCTCGGATCGTCACTGTTCGGCGCCAAGCTCGCCGCGATGCTCGGCCTGCCGTATGCATTTGCCTCGCACTTCGCCCCCAACGCCCTGCGCGACGCCGTCGCAATCTACCGACGCGAGTTCAAGCCGTCGGAGCAGTTGGCGGAGCCGTACGTCATCGCCGGCGTCAACGTCATCGCCGCCGACACCCATGAGCAGGCTCAGCAGGACTTCCTCGCGGCCAAGCGTTCGCGCGTCAGTCTTCTTCTCGGGCGTGGACGCAAATTCACGGACGACGAAGCGGACATGCTGCTCGACTCCCCCGCCGGTCAGCAGGTTCTGCAAATGACCAAGTACAGCGCCATCGGCACGCCCGCCGAGGTGCGTGCGTACCTCGACGAATTCACCGAGCATGCGCAGGCCGACGAGCTGATCACGGTGTCGACCGGCACCAACCGCGAGGCATGGTTGCGCACGTTCGAACTCCTCGCCGACGTGAGCGATCTGGTGCCCGCCTAAGCTGCCGGTATGGGCGATCCATCCCGTCGCGGGTTCATCTCGGTACTGGCCGTACTACTTTCGACGGGTTGGGCCGCCAACCACTTTGCTTCGCTCATCCCGGTTCTCCGGGTGGACGAGGGCCTTTCGCATATCGTGCTCGACGGTGTTTTCGGTATCTATGCGCTCGGACTCCTACCCGGCCTGTTGACCGGTGGAGCAGTGTCGGACCGCGTCGGCCGAGCTGTACTCGTCCTTCCCGGAGCACTCATAGCCTCGCTCGGAACCTTGATTCTTCTTCTCTGGCACGACGCGCCCGGGCTCATGGTCGGGCGCCTCGTAGTCGGTATCGGTGCCGGTCTGGCAATCGGCGCCGGTACCGCGTGGGCGGCTGACCTTCGCGGCAAGTCCGGAACCGTGATGGCGGGTGTCGCACTCACCTCGGGTTTTGCACTGGGACCACTGTTTTCGGGTCTGTTGGCACAATTTGCCGCCTTCCCACTCGCTACGCCCTTTGTCGTCTCGGCCGTCTTGTCGGTGGGTTCGGTTGCCGCGGCAGCTGTGTGGAGTCGTACTCCTGCTCCCACCAAAGCTGCGATGTTCACACAGATTCCCGACCGCGCAGAGCGGTCGGGAACCGGTGTGAAGGTCGCACTGCTCTGGGCACTTCCGTTGGCGCCATGGGTGTTCGCCAGCGCAACAGTGTCTTTCGTGACCATGACGGCCAGGCTCGGCGACCGCTACTCAGGTCCTCTCCTTCCGGGTTTCGCCGCGGCGCTGACTCTGGGTGCTGGAATCCTGGTTCAAACCGCTGCGCGCCATCGCAATTGGGGTCCTCAGGCCGGCACGGTCGGCGCCGCACTGGCGGCACTCGGATACTGCCTGGTCGCAGTCGGCGGCGCGCACCCCGCGCTCGGGTTGTTCATCGTCTGCGCGCTCGTCCTCGGTACGGCCTACGGACTGTGTCTACGTGAGGGACTGCTCGACCTCGAGTCGCTGGCTCCCCAGGCCTCGCGGGGCGCTTTGACCGGGATCTTCTACGTCGGCACCTATCTCGGATTCGGACTGCCGGTGCTACTGGTTGTCATCGAACCCACGATGGGTCCGTCACTGCCGTTGGTGATCCTCGCCGCTGTTGCCGCCGTCGTTGCCGTGGTCCGATTCCGTCGATTGCGGTCGCCCCAGGCTTCCACGCCACATCCGCGTCTCGAAGCCGCATCGGTCTGAACACCCGTTCGGACGGAGTTGGCGGTACTTGCAGTCGCAGCTACCCGGCGGTGTTAGCGTCGGAGGACCAGAAGGTAACTGCGTAGGGACACAGCACATGGGCAAGAGCGAGGCGGGCAAGGCCGAATCGGCCAAGAGCAGTGGCGACGATCTGACGGGTCGGCGCATCCTGATCACCGGCGCTGCCCGCAATATCGGTTCTTCGCTGGCCAGACGCCTGTACGACCGTGGTGCGTCCGTGGGACTGCTCGGCCTCGAGCCGGAACTTCTCGAGCAAGTCGCCACTTCCTGCGGCCGCGCACCCTGGCAGTTGTGCGATGTCGCCGACCCCGAGCAGGTATCTCGCGGCGTCGACTACATCGCTGAGAAGTTGGGAGGCATCGACGTCGTCGTGGCCAATGCCGGCGTCGAGGCGAACTCGTCGATCCTCGACGGAGACGTCGAAGACATGCGTCGCGCAGTCGAAGTCAACCTCATGGGCACGTACTACACCCTGCGCGCAGCGGGTCCCCACATCAGTCACGAAGATGGTTACGCCCTGGTGGTCGCGTCGGCCCACGGCGCGGCGAAGCACCCGTTCCGCGGACCGTTCGGTGCTTCGCGCGCCGGTGTCGAAGCGTTGGGCGACGCGTTGCGCCTGGAAATGAAACACCTTGGTACCAAGGTGGGCGTCGCGTATATCGGAGACATCGACACCGATACCACCGCACTCTCTTTCGACGGCGCTCGCGGAACCCTCGCCAGCGCCGGCACCACGACCGTCGCTGACGCCGTCGACGCGTTCGAGCGCGGTATCGTCGGCCGGAAGTCACGCGTACACGCGCCCCGCCGCAGCGCTGCGGTTCGCCACATCGCGCAACGAGCTATCGACCTCCGTCCCTCTCACATCCGTGGAGTCGCATGAACCCCCGCATCCCGCCCGGCCGATTCAAGGACCTCGGTCCGATCAACTGGGGAATCTGGCGTGTCCTGTCGAAGGCTGCCGGGGCACCCGATGCGCATCTGTTCAGCACCTTGGGGCGCACGGGTGGACTCTTCCGCGGTTGGCTGCACTACTCCGGCTCACTCATGCCCGGCGGCAAGATCTCTCGCCACGACACCGAACTGATCATCCTGCGGGTCGCGCACCTGCGGGACTGCGGTTACGAGATGGATCACCACATCAGGCTCGGCCGCAAAGCCGGAATCGACGCAGAAGAACTGGCCCGAATCATCGAGGGCCCTGGCGCTTCCGAGTTGAGTCCGCGTCACCGTGCGATCTTGACTGCGGTCGACGAGTTGGTCACCACCAAGGACATCACCGACAACACGTGGGGAACGCTCTCGCAGCATCTCGACGATCGTCGGTTGATCGAATTCACCTTGCTGGTCACTCAGTACGACGGCCTGGCCACCACGATCGGAACCTTGCGGGTTCAGCGCGACTTCTCCTGAAGTTCCGCGGCGGCCGTAACTCAGCTCTTACCCGAAGACATCTGGACGAAACACCTGATCAATAGCGTATACAGGTATGTCGACAGGGATGAATACGGCGCCGGAGCCACTGCGTGAGGTGGTCTACCGGGAACTACGCACCGAACTGGTCAACGGGACCATCGGGTTCGATCAACGCCTGACGGAACCGAAACTCTCCACGCGTTTCGGCATTTCTCGCACACCAGTACGGGAAGCGTTGACGATGCTGTGCGCCGATGGACTCCTGCGCCGGGAAGAATACGGGTTCTCCGCCGTGCGCCCGAGCATCCCGCGGATCCGAGACCTGTACGAGCTCCGAATCACTCTGGAACTACAAGGAATTACCCGGGCGATCGCAGATCCGACGATCCGGCACGACCGAACAATCCTCGACGACGAATTGGTGCGGTGGCGTGCCCTGGCTCTCGATCCGCCCGCTCAGGAACCGGGGTTCGTCGAACTGGACGAGGAATTCCACGTCGCCGTACTGAGGGCGTCGGGAAACAATGAACTGGTCGCGTCGCTGCTGTCGGTGAATTCCCGTATCCGGCACGTTCGGATGTACGACTTCATGGTCAACGGCCGCATCGACACCTCGATCGCGGAGCACATTCGAATCCTCGAAGAACTACGTGCCGGCAATCTGCCCGAGGCCCGCACGCTTTTGCACCAGCACATCGGCGAGTCTCTCGACGTCGTCCTCGACCGGGTGACCCGCGCGATCACCGCGCTCTCACTCGCCACCATCACGGACTGATCGGAGCAGTACACACCATGACCATCGCAGCAGAAGTTTTCACCCCGACAGCCCGGGTCGAGCAGGCATTCCAGCGGATCGAGGAAGTAGATCGCCCCGAAGTCTGGATCACGTTGCGCCGCAAGGAAGATGTGCTTGCCGATGCCGCCTCGGTCGAAGCCAGAATCGCCGCGGGCGAGCATCTTCCCCTGGCTGGGCGTCTGGTCGCCGTCAAGGACAACGTCGACGTCGCCGGTCTGCCGACCACAGCGGCGTGCCCCGAATTCGCGTATGCGCCGGACGAAACTGCCAGTGCCGTTGCACGGTTGATCGAGCACGGAGCTGTTGTTCTGGGGAAGACCAACCTGGACCAGTTCGCCACCGGGCTGGTCGGAACGCGTAGTCCGTACGGAGCCGTTCGCTGCGCCTGGAACGAAGAGTTGATCTCGGGCGGTAGTAGCTCCGGATCCGCCGTCGCTGTCGCGCTGGGGATTGCAGACATCGGAATCGGCACCGACACCGCCGGTTCCGGCCGGGTACCGGCGGCATTTCACGGGATCTACGGACTCAAGCTCTCGCTCGGTGTCATTCCCGTCCACGGAGTAGTGCCCGCCTGCATCGACTACGACGCTCTGACGGTGTTCGCCGGCGACCTCGAATCGGCAACCGCGGCAGCGGCAATCATGGTCGGCCACGAACCTCGAGATCCCCGCAGCCGCGTCTGGCCTTCCGACGTTCGTCTCGCGGCGGCGCCGAATCCCCGCGTCGCGGTCCCCCGAATCGAGGATCTCGCTCAACTTAGCCCGTCGTATCTGGCAGCATTTCAGGACACTGTGACAGCTCTGGTAGCCGGCGGCGCCGAGACCGAGACCGTCGACATCTCCGGGCTGCTCGACGCGGCCCGATTGCTCTACGACGGCGCCGTGGTGGCGCAGCGGTACGCCGCTGCCGGCGAGTTCCTCGAAACTCGTCCTGCCGGAGCAGATCCCGCGGTGTCCGACATCGTGCTCGGCGCGAAGCACCCCACCGGATACCAGCTAGTCGACGATCTCGACGCTCTCACCCACGCCAAGGCTGCCGCCCGGGAACTCCTCGCCGGGTTCGACGCCCTACTGCTTCCCACCACCACCGAACATCCGACCATCGCTGCCGTGACCGAGGATCCATTCGGAATCAACCGCCGGATGGGAACTTTCACCAACTTCTGCAACCTGCTCGACATGGCGGCCGTCGCGGCGCCCGGACACCGCACTGCCGAAGATCACCCGTTCGGCGTCATGTTCGTCGTACCCGCTTTCGACGACCAGATCGCCATCGACCTCGCTGCGCGACTCGGTGGTGTGCCTTCACCCGCCCTCGTCAATACCGGAATCGACCTCGCAGTATTCGGCGCTCACCTGCGCGGGCAACCGCTCAACACACAGTTGGTCGACCTCGGCGCGCGGTACGTCGAAACCGTCACGACCTCGGATGCCTACCGGCTCTTCGCTCTCGACACGACGCCCCCGAAGCCCGGCCTGGTCCGCCGTGGACCCGGCCTCGGGGCACCGGTCGTCGGCGAGATCTTCCGGATCTCACCGGCTGGCCTGGGAACGTTCCTCGCCGCCTTGCCTGCACCGATGGCGCTCACGAGCGTCGAGTTATCCGACGGCAGAACGACAGTCGGTTTCAGCTGCACTCATGACGCCGTAAACGGCGCAGCTGACATCACCGACTACGGCGGTTGGGCCGCGTACCTCTCTCGCTGACAGTCACGGCTTGCAGATTCGAGTGACGGCCTCGCGCACCACTTCACGGCGGCGCGCGATCTCGTCGGCGTCGACGTTCTGGTTGTCGGCCACACCGGGGGCCACTACCCAACCGAACACGAGGCCGAACAGCATCGTGATCAGGTCCTGGGGATCCCAGTGCTTCGAGATGAGGCCGTCTTCTTGAGCCTTGCGGATCGTGGCCATTCGCGGAACCCAGCTGGAATGTTCCTCGGCCAGCTTCTTCATCCGTGGTGCCTCACCCTGCAATTGACCCCAGATCATCATCCGTTGAATCTGTGGTTTGGCGAGCATTGCGTCGAACAGTTCGACGGCATGCGCGGGCATGTCTTCACCGGTGAACTCGACAGACTCCATCGCCTGCTCGAAGTCGACGTCGAGCACCGCGTGGAACAACGCGACCTTGTCACCGAAATAGGCGTAGAGGCGCTCCTTACTGGCGTTTCCGTTCTTCGCAATCCGATCGATGCGCGCACCGGCAAGCCCGTAGGTACCGAATTCTTCTTGCGCAGCGTCGAGGATTCGCTGTTTCGTCGCGGTCACGTCAGTGGGAGCCATAGTGATGATGGTAACCGAACGAACTATTTCGTTTGACTCACCTGAGAAGGCTGGAATACCTTTTTCCAATGACCACCACGTCCCACGTCGACGGCGGCACTCTGCCACCGATCCCGGCTGTCTCCGAGAATCCGAATCATCAACGTCGCTGGCTGGTGCTCTGCATCGTCGCGTTCGCTCAACTCATGGTGGTGCTCGACGGCACCATCGTCTCCATCGCCCTACCGGCAGCCCAGGAGGAACTGGGCATCAGCGACCTTGACCGCGCGTGGGTGGTCACGTCGTACGCCTTGGCGTTCGGTGCGCTGCTGCTCCTCGGCGGACGTATCGCAGACTACTGGGGCCGAAAGCGATCCTTCATCGTCGGCATGGCGGGCTTCGCGGTTGCCTCCGGCATCGGCGGCATCGCGCAGAGCGGTATCGAACTGTTCATCGCCCGCGCCGGCCAGGGCGTCTTCGCAGCATTGCTCGCGCCCGCTGCGCTGTCGATGCTCACCACCACCTTCATCGGAGAGAAGGAGCGCGCCAAGGCTTTTGCCGTCTACGGCGCGATCTCCGGCGGTGGCGCTGCCATCGGCCTGCTCCTCGGTGGAGTGCTGACGCAGTACGTCGACTGGCGTTGGTGCCTGCTCGTCAACATCCCGATCGCGCTGATCGCCATCGCTGCAGCCGTCCCGATTGTCAAGGAAACCAAAGCGCACGGCGACACGAGCTACGACCTTCCCGGCGCTGTCCTCATCGCCCTGGGGCTCGGCTCACTGGTCTACGGATTCACACGCGCCGAGCACGGCTGGGGTCAGGCGGACACTTTGCTGTTCATCGCACTGGGTCTGGTCTTCCTCGCGATCTTCGTGGTCGTCGAGAGCCGCAGCAAGAATCCGCTTCTACCGCTGAGCGTTCCGTGGCATCGTGATCGCGGCGCTGCTCTGATCGGCTCCATGCTGGTGGGCGCCGCCCTGCTCGGCGGCACGTTGTACCTGACGTTCTACCTGCAGATCGTGCTCGGATTCAGCCCGGTCATGGCCGGCGTCGGATCGCTGCCGATGGCATTCTTCATCGTCTTGGCGTCGACCATCGCAGCGCAGTTGTCCACCAAGATCGGCCCCAAGCCGCTCATGGTCGCCGGCCCGCTGGTGGCAGCAGTAGGACTGCTCATGCTGACCCAGATCGAGGTACACAGCTCCTACTGGACGCACGTGTTCCCCGGCCTCGCGATCTTCGGCTTCGGACTCGGTCTATTGATGGTGCCGATGCAGAACCTCGCACTGATCGGCGTTCCCGACCACGACGCCGGCGCTGCCAGCGCCCTGGTCAACGCCACCCTGCAGATCGGCGGCGCACTCGGAACCGCACTGTTCACCACGATCTACGCTTCGGCCAAGTCGGCCTTCACCGCCGACAACGCGGCGCCGATCCCGCCGGAAGGCATTCCTGTCGACATGTCGAATGCGACCATCCCGACCGGGGACCAATTGGCGCTACTCCCCCAGCCGGTGCAGGACTTCGTCGCCTCGATGACGGACTACTTCTTCGGCGCCGAGGTATCCGGATACTCGGCCGCATTCGGTTGGGCGGCAATCCTGTTGGCGATCATCGCACCGGTAGTGCTGGTTCTGGTCCGCGCCAAGAAGGGTGATCTGCCCGCCGAGGGTGCAGTCCACATGGGGTAGCCCCCTGTGCGCCTTTATTAACCGCCCGCGGTTAATAAAGGCGCACAGCAGGTCAGGCCTTCCTCAACACCTCAGCCACCGGAGTGCTGCTGCGGCCGATCAACTTCTGCAGGTCACCCGACTCGGTGTCCAACGCCCCCTTGGCAATTGCAGCATCGGAATCCGCGAGAATCTCTGCGACCGGGGCAGGCAGGCCGACGCTCTCGAGAATCCCCTTGTATGCGTCCTCGCTCACGAACTGGTACGTGACAGGCTTGCCGGCAAACTCGCTGATCTTCTCGGCCAATTCGGCGTAGGTGAGCCTCTCGTCACCGCCCAACTCGTACACTGCGCCTTCGTGACCATCGGTGGTCGCGACTACTGCTGCGGCGTCGGCGTAATCCGCACGCGCCGCAGCCGCGATCTTGCCTTCCGCTCCCGCACCGACCAGTGCGCCGCGTTCGATCACACCGGCCAGGTCGTTGGTGAAGTTCTCCCAGTACCAACCGTTGCGCAACAGCGCGTACGGAATACCGCTCCGAGTGAGCACGTCCTCGGTCGCCTTGTGCTCGGCAGCAAGCTTCATCGGCGTGTCCTGAGCATTCAAGATGCTCGTGTAGGCGATGAATCCGACGCCGGCAGCCTTCGCCGCGTCGATGATGTTGGTGTGTTGCGCGAGCCGTGACCCCACTTCACTTCCCGAGATCAGCACCAGCTTGTCGACGCCCGCCAATGCGGTTTCCAACGCCGAGGCATCGGCATAGTCCGCTTGACGTACAACTACTCCGCGGGCGGCGAGGCTTTCCGCCTTCTGTGGATTGCGGACGACTGCGACGATGTCGGACGCGGCGGTTCCCCGCTCGATCAACGACTCGACTACCAGTTGTCCGAGGTTTCCGGTTGCGCCGGTGACTGCAATGCTCATGCGAACTCCCGATCCAGGTTGAAGAGTAAATGCGTTCTGCAACCATCATGCACTTATTTTTCGTAAGTGCAACACGTCGAGTTAGCGCTATGGGATCGTGCAGTAGTAGCCTGGGTTCATGACCAGCACCGACTCACCTTCACGTGCTGCCCAGACCCCTGATCCGAATGCCGACGTCGTGGACCCAACGCTCGAGGCTGACGTTTTCGCTCGCGGGTGCAACTCTCGGGCGGCATTGCAGAATGCAACCGGACGCTGGGGCGCACTCGCGCTGGCGGCATTGAACGAGGGCCCGTACCGGTTCAGTGCCCTGCGCCGACGCGTCGACGGAGTCAGCGAGCGCATGCTCTCGCAGACCCTGCAAACACTCGAGCGGGATGGCCTCGTGCACCGTGAGGTACTCGAAACCATCCCGCCCAAAGTGGAATACAGCCTGACAGAACTCGGCGCCGACGTCGCCGCAAAGATCACGGCCCTGATCGAACTACTCGAGTCGCAGGTTCCGAAAATCGTTGCGTCACAAGCGTCGTACGACGCTCGGAATCAGCTCAACTTGTCCGAAAGCTGAGCGATGAACTCGTCGAATGCGTAGGGAACGCTCAGCACCGTCGGAGCGGACGTAGCCATCGCGTAGTCCATTCCGACCAGACGAACCAGACGGCCGTTCGACACCGAGGTCATGTTCGCGAACGGACCGAAGGACATCAGCTTGTCCAGGTTGGTGCCGTCGGCGTCGACGAGAATGAAGACGTCGGCGTCGAGTGTGTCGATGGATTCCATGCCCACGGACACCGAACTGTCGCCGGAAGTGCACACTGCGTCGACACCGGGCGAGGTCTTCACCCCGAGCTGGCCGAGAAGACGGATCCGCGGGTCGGTGCCGCAGAAGACGATCAGGCCCTCGTCGGTGCGCATTGCATACGTTGCGGTTTTGCCCTGGAACTGTGGGTGATCAGCGGCCTGCTTCTCAAAGTACGCCCCGGTCTCGTCGATCAGCGTCTGAGCCTGCTCCGGCTGTCCGAGCGCTGCACCGATCATGCTCATCTGCTTGTCCCACGCCGTATCCCACGGCTGGTCGGGGAACGCGACGGTCGGCGCGATGTCACTGAGGCGCTTGTACTCGCCCTCGTCGATGCCGGAGTAGACGGCGAGGATCACGTCGGGATCGAGCCCGAGGATCTGCTCGAACGGGATATCGGGATTGGTCGTCATGAGAACGGGCTTGGCACCGTTCAGACGCGAAGCGTCCCAGGGCAGGATGTTGTTCTCGATGCCGTCGCCGGAGAAGCTCTCCATGGCGACCGGAACCTTGTTCAGTGCGATCACCGCATCCTGGCCACTCCATCCGATGGTCACGATGCGCATAGGCTCCGCGTCGATCGTCGTCGAACCGTAGGCGTGGTCGACGGTCACGGGGAACGCCCCCGCCTCGGCGGCACCCGAAGCTTCGGTGTCCGATCCGGAGTCACCTGAGGTTCCACAGGCGGAGAGCGTCAGCGCGACGCAAGCCGCGAGCAGTACGGAACGAGTTTTCATGAGTGGTCCTTCGAAAGCCGGATGGTCGACTCGGGACGCTAATGCGTTGCGCGCCTACACCCCGACTCGAAGGCCTCAGATGGCGGTTTCGCAACACAACTCGACACAAAAGACGAAAAACCCCGTGCGTCTTTCCGGTAGTGCGAACTACCGAAAAGGCGCACGGGGCCGAAGGCCCTGCCGTCAGAAGTTGATCATGTGGCCTGCGAGGCCGTGGATCGCTTCCTGCAGTGCCTCACTGAGTGTGGGGTGGGTGTGGACGTTGCGTGCCAACTCGTTGACCGTGAGGTCCCACTTCTGGGCCAAGGTCAGCTCGGGCAGCAGTTCCGAAACGTCCGGTCCGATGAGGTGCCCGCCGAGCAGTTCGCCGTACTTCTTGTCGGCGATCAGCTTGACGAAACCGGTCGGGTCACCGAGACCGTGTGCCTTGCCGTTGGCGGCGAACGGGAAGTTCGCGACCTTGACGTCGTAGCCCTCGGCCTTGGCCTGCTCCTCGGTCAAACCGAACGAGGCGACCTGCGGCTGGCAGAACGTCGCACGCGGCATCATCCGGTAGTCACCGAGTGTCTGCGTCTCCGCGCCGCCGATGGTCTCGGCAGCGACGACAGCCTGAGCTTCTGCGACGTGCGCGAGCTGCAGCTTGGCGGTGACGTCACCGATGGCGAAGATGTGCGGGACGTTGGTGCGCATGTAGTCGTCGATCGCGATGGCGCCGCGATCGGTCAACGCGACACCGGTGTTCTCGAGACCGAAGCCCTCCACACGCGGTGCGAAGCCGACGGACTGCAGAACCTTGTCTACGACCACGGTCTCGATCTCGCCGGACTTGTTGTCCTTGATCGAGACGGTGACCTTGCTGCCGTCGTCGCTGATGGACTGCACAGCGGCACCGGTCTTGATGGTGACGCCGAGCTTCTTGTACTGCTTGGCGATTTCCTTCGAGACGTCGGCGTCCTCGTTGGGCAGTGCACGATCGAGGAACTCGACGATGGTGACGTCGACGCCGTAGTTCTTGAGGACGTAACCGAACTCCATGCCGATCGCGCCGGCACCGACGATGAGGATCGAACCCGGAAGGTCACGGGTGAGGATCTGCTCTTCGTAGGTCACGACGTTCCCGCTCAGCGAGGTGCCGGGCAGCAGCTTGGTGTACGAACCGGTCGCGATGATCGCGTTGTCGAACGTGATCGTCTCGGTGCCACCCTTGCTCAGCTCCACGCTGATGGTGTTGGCGTCGACGAACGTGCCCTTGCCGTCGTACTCCGGGATCTTGTTCTTCTTCATCAAGAAGTGAATGCCCTTGACTCGCCCGTCCGCGACCTTGCGGCTGCGATCGAAAGCGGAGCCGAAATCGAAGGACACGTCTCCGGACATGCCGAACGTCTTCGCTTCTTTCGTGAAGATGTGCGCGAGTTCGGCGTTACGGAGAAGCGCCTTGGACGGAATGCAGCCGACATTCAGGCATACACCGCCCCAGTACTTCTGCTCGATGATGGCGGTGCTCAGGCCCAGTTGTGCCGCGCGGATAGCAGCGACGTACCCACCGGGGCCGGCTCCGAGGACAACGACGTCATAGTGTGAGGTCACGATTCACCAGGGTAGTCCTGCATCGTTTCGCTGTCCCCAGATGGTCGCATTACCCGTCGGTAGCCCACACTTCTCGGGCAACTCGGGCGAAATTTCCGCCGTACACGGCCTCGATCGACGGCTCGTCGAAGCCCCGCTCACGCAATACCTGATCAAGTGTCAGCACGTCCTCCGGAGGAGTCCACTGCAGTGGCCCCCACGCGGTGTACGCCTCGGAGAACGACGACGGGTTCTGCTCGATCTCTTCGCGGAAGTCGTCGGCGTCGAAGGAGAAGTCGGAGCCGATCCCGACGTGATCGATGCCGACGAGTCCCACAGCCTCTTCGATGTGGTCGGCCATCGCGGACAGCCGAGCCTGGTCGTCATCCGGTCCGTTGACGCCGAGGAATATGCCCACGCCGTTGATCCCGATGACGCCGCCGGTCTCCGCACACGCTCTGGCCTGATCGTCGGTGATGTTGCGCGGATGCTCCCACAACCTTCGGAGGTTCGAGTGGCTGTAGATCATTGCTCGCTGGGTGATAGCTGAGATGTCCAACCCCGTCTGTACCGAACAATGTGAGCCGTCGACCGTCATTCCGACGCGATTCATCTCGGCAACCAGGTCACGGCGGTATCCACTCAACCCCGTGTCCGCCAGGTCCAAGCAGCCGCAGCCGGCAGCGTTCATGTAGTTATACGTCGGCAACATCGAGCGGACTCCGAGGTCGTAGAAGTACGAGACGTTGGCCAGGTCTCCCTCCAGCGGATTCGAGTCCTCCAGGTCGAAGGCCAGGGCGATTCCGCCGGACTCCTGAATCTCGACGACGCCGTCGACGGTGAAGACAGGGGTTATCTCCGGGAACTCGACCCGCGCCTGCCACGCGAAACTCTTGGCGATTGCCGTCGAGTCCGCGCGAGTCTGCGGCGAGTAACCGACGTTCACCGAAACGTAACTCCCCGCTGGGCGCTGATATCGGAGAAGATCTTCTACAGACGCGTTCGACTGCAGAGGTAGGCAACAATGTTGTTCCCATAGTGGATATGTCCGGTTCACTCACTAATCCCGTCGATGATCAGGGAAATTCACCTGAAACTGGTCGTACGTTCAGCAAATCTCTGGTTCACTGGCGGATAACGCACCGATGCGGTAGAACTTACAAGACTCACACGCCCTGTACCTATCGACAGAGCATGTACCCAGCATGAATTCCCGTACGGGAACAGCAACAAAGGACCGTTCACTCCTGGGCGGATTCGAAGGAATTTTAGGTGGAGGTTTCTGAACGTATGCGTGCTCGCACTTTCAAGCGTGGCCGTCTGGTCGCCGCTGTAGCCGCAGTATCCGTGCTGCCGATGCTGATCAGCCCTGCAGTGTCGTCCGCAGGCGGAGATCCGTCGACCACCACGGCAACTGTTGCCAAGGCAAACACAACGGGTTCCAAGCTCTCGAGCCGCACGGACAACGGGCGCATCGCCACCATCAAGGTGTACTCACCTTCCATGGGACGCGACATTCCGCTCGAGGTCATCCTCCCAGCAGACGGCAGCGAACCCCGCCCGACGCTCTACCTGCTCAACGGTGCAGGCGGCGGCGAAGACCGGGCGACGTGGCAGCGCCAGACCGACGTCAACGAGTTCTTCGCTGACAAGAACGTCAACGTCGTCACCCCGCTCGAAGGTGCATTCAGTTACTACACCGACTGGGTGAACGACGACCCGTCCCTCGGCCGTCAGAAGTGGCAGACGTTCCTGACCCAGGAACTCCCGCCCGTCATCGACGCCGAGTTCAACACCAACGGCGTCCAGTCGATCTCCGCGATCTCGATGACCGCGACCTCGGTCCTCAACCTCGCCATCGCAGCTCCGGGCCTCTACAAGGGCGTCGGTGCATACAGCGGATGCGCCGAGACCAGCACACCGGTCGGCCAGTCATCCATCGAACTGGTTGTGGGCATGCGCGGCGACGCTGACGTGACCAACATGTGGGGCCCCCTCGACGGCCAGGGCTGGATCGACAACGACCCCGTCGTCAACGCCGAGAAGCTCCGCGGCACCGAGCTCTTCATCTCCACCGGCTCCGGACTCCCCGGCCCGCACGACACCCTGAACAACGAGGCGATCAACGGACAGGTCGGCACACTCGCCAACCAGGTGATCGTCGGCGGCGTCATCGAGGCAGCAGTCAACTACTGCACCCACAACCTCGCCTACCGCCTCAACGATCTCAAGATCCCGGCCACCTTCGACTTCAAGCCGACCGGCACCCACTCGTGGGGCTACTGGGAAGACGATCTCCACAACTCCTGGCCGATGCTCGCTCGTTCGATGGGCATCTGACCGAAATCGTTCCGACTCGACCCCGCTCCCTGCACTTCCTGGAGCGGGGTCGAGTGCTTGTCTGGGCCGATTCGGGGGTTAATTCGGGGGTTAATTCCGGGGCCAATTCAATTGTCAGGCAATCGAATCGCGTCACTTTCTGCGCCCGCTCTGCTTTACTGACACATAACAAAAAGTGAACCTGTTCCAGTAAGGGCTCACAGGCACTTCGATCCGTTCCGGATCCGAAGACATTCAGGTGGAGGATCCGAACGTATGCGTGCTCGAATTTTCAAGCGTGGCAGTGTGATCGCAGCTCTCGCAGTGGCCACGGTGCTGCCGATGCTGATCAGTCCGGCGACAGCTTCTGCGGGCGGTGACACGTCCGGATCGCACGTCGTGAGCAACACCAAGACCGGCGACCGCAAGGTCACCATCTCGGTCTTCTCCCCGGCGATGGATCGCAACATCCCGCTCGAGGTCATCCTCCCAGCAGATGGCAGCGAACCCCGCCCGACGCTCTACCTGCTCAACGGTGCAGGCGGCGGCGAAGACTCGGCGACCTGGCAACGCAAGACCGACGTCATGAACTTCTTCCAAGACAAGAACGTCAACGTCGTCACTCCACTCGAAGGCGCATTCAGCTACTACACCGACTGGGTGAACGACGATCCGGTTCTCGGTCGCCAGAAGTGGCAGACGTTCCTGACCCAGGAACTCCCGCCCGTCATCGACGCCGAGTTCAATACCAACAAGGTCCAGTCGATCTCCGCGATCTCCATGACCGCGACCTCGGTCCTCAACCTCGCCATCGCGGCTCCCGGCCTCTACAAGGGCGTCGGCGCGTACAGCGGATGCGCTGAGACCAGCACCCCCGTCGGTCAGAGTGCGATCGAACTTGTCACAGGTACCCGCGGCGGAGCTGACATCACCAACATGTGGGGCCCGCTCGACGGTCAGGGCTGGAAGGACAACGATCCGGTCCTCAACGCCGAGAAGCTCCGCGGCACCGAGCTCTACGTCTCCACCGGCTCGGGACTCCCCGGCCCACACGACACTCTCGCCAACCCCGCGATCAACGGTCAGGTCGGTGCGCTCGCCAACCAGGCGATCGTCGGCGGCGTCATCGAGGCAGCGGTCAACTACTGCACCCACAACCTCGCCTACCGCCTGAGCGATCTGAAGATCCCGGCCACCTTCGACTTCAAGCCGACCGGCACCCACTCGTGGGGCTACTGGCAGGACGATCTCCACAACTCCTGGCCGATGCTCGCTCACTCCCTGGGCGTCTGACCCGATTCGTTCTCACTCGACCCGGCTCCAGTGTTTCGGGAGCGGGGTCGAGTGCTGTCGGGAGCGAGCAGTAAGAATGGACGTATGACTTCCGATCAGCAGCCCACCACCGGCGACGACCCCTACCTCTGGCTCGAAGACGTGACCGGTGAGTCTGCACTCGATTGGGTCCGTCAGCACAATGCCGTGACCGAGGAGCAGCTCACCGACAACGAGCGCTTCGATCGACTGCAGAGCGACGTGCGCGAGATCCTCGATACCGACGCGCGAATCCCCTACGTCCGCCGTCGAGGTGAGTTCCTCTACAACTTCTGGCGCGACAGCACCCACGTTCGCGGATTGTGGCGACGCACGACGTTCGATCAGTACGTCACCGACGACCCGGAATGGGACGTCCTCGTCGACCTCGACGCCCTGGCCGAGGCCGAGGGCGAGAACTGGGTCTGGAAGGGCACGCAACTTCTACGGCCACACCGCAACCGTGCATTGATCAGCCTCTCCCGCGGCGGGGCAGACGCGGCGGTCGTTCGCGAGTTCGATATCGACAAGCGCGAGTTCCTCGCTCCCGAGGGCGAGAACCCCGGCTTCTACCTTCCCGAGGCCAAGACCGACATCGACTGGATCGACATCGATACCGTCTACGTCGGAACGGATATCGGACCAGGGTCGCTCACCGATTCCGGATATCCCCGTCTGGCCCAGCGGTGGAAGCGCGGCACTCCCCTCTCCAGCGCCGAGACCGTCTACGAGGGCCAGGCCACGGACGTGGCCATCTCGGCTTCGCACGATCCGACGCCCGGGTTCGAACGAGACTTCGTCACTCGCTCGGTCGATTTCTACAACTCTCAGCATTTCGAAGTTCGCCCCGACGGTGAACTGGTGCTCGTGGACGTCCCCGAGGACGCCGGGATCTCGATTCACCACGAGTGGTTGTTGATCCGCACCAAGTCCGTGTGGGCCGTCGAGGACACCGAATATCCGACCGGCGCACTGCTTGCCATCCGTTACGACGATTTCCTTGCCGGCTCACGAGCACTGACATCGATCTTCGAACCCGACGCACATTCCTCGCTCGAGCACTACACCTGGACACGCGATCATCTGATTCTGGTGGTCCTGACCGACGTGCGCACGACGCTGCAAATCCTGACGCCGGGCGAAAACGGCTGGGAGGATCGACCTTTCGAAGGGCTTCCAGAACTGACCAGTATCGAAATTCTCGACACCGACCCCGATGTCAGCAATGAATACTTCGTCAACTCGAGCGGATACACCTCCCCTGCAACTCTTTTGCACGGCGTGATCGGCGAAACCGAACCCACTGCCCTCAAGCAGGCTCCCGCGTTCTTCGACGCCGAGGGCATCACCACGGAGCAGTTCTTCGCCACCTCTGCCGACGACACCCAAGTTCCGTACTTCGTGGTGCGCAGTCCGCGTAGCGAGCCCGGCCCTACCCTGCTCTACGGGTACGGCGGATTCGAGATCTCGCTGACACCGTCGTACAGCGGTTCTCTGGGCCGTGCCTGGCTGACGCAGGGCGGCACCTATGTGGTTGCGAACATTCGTGGTGGCGGCGAGTACGGACCCGGTTGGCACACACAGGTTCTCAAGGCCGGGCGCCACAAGGTGCACGAAGACTTTGCTGCCGTCGCGAGAGACCTCGTCGATCGCGGAATCACGACCCCGGATCTTCTGGCAGCTCAGGGCGGAAGCAACGGCGGCCTGCTGATGGGCATCATGCTGACCAAGTACCCCGAACTCTTCGGCGCCATCGTCTGCCAGGTCCCGCTGCTGGACATGCGCCGATTCCATCTCCTGCTGGCCGGCGCGTCCTGGATGGCCGAATACGGTGACCCCGATGTCCCGGAGGAGTGGGCATTCATCTCGGAGTACTCGCCGTATCAGAACATCGACGCCGCCGCGTCGTACCCACCGATCCTGATCGCGACGTCCACCCGCGACGACCGCGTCCACCCCGCGCATGCCCGCAAGATGGCCGCACGGCTGGAAGAGCTGGGCAAGCCGGTGCTGTATTTCGAGAACATCGAGGGTGGCCACGGCGGCGCCGCGGACAATGCTCAGCTGGCCTTCAAAACTGCGCTGACCTACGAGTTCCTCTGGCAGAAACTCGGCTGATCTTTCAGCGGTCGCGCAACCACGCGACGACGCGCTCGCTCACAGCGGTGGGATTGCGTATCCAACCGTTGTGACCGAGTGGTTCGTCGATGTGCGTCATCGTCACTTGGGCCCCGGAGAGCTTGTCCACCAGGTTCTTTGCCGACCGGCGTGGAGCGAGATCGTCCCCTTCGATCGTGATCGACAGAACCGGCAAGGTCAGGCGGGCGATCCGCTCCTCGTAGTCGATATCCGCACCGACGGGTTCCATGCGACCGGTCCTGGCGAACCGGGCCCAATCGGTGATCAGAACTTTCGACTGTCGACCGAAGCCGCCGACGTTGACCCGGTCTCCCGGCCAGAAGCCGGCGATGTTGGCTGTCACCGACATCGCGGACGAACCCAGATAGAGTCCGGGCGCACGGATTCCGGGGAATCCGCGGTGATACGGCGATCCGGAGGCAACCAGGATCAGTCCGCCGAGCCGGCCCCGAATCCTGGACGCGTACATGACCCCGATCTGGCCGCCCATGCTGTGCCCCATCAGAAATGGTGTGCTGGCCGGAAACCGCTCACGCACCACCTCGAACGTCGCCGGACAATCGATCGAGACCAGTTCCTGATATCCGAAAACACTCGACGCGCTCGGGCGCGGTTTGCTGTCACCTTGGCCACGCAGTTCACCGATGGCCGCATTGAAGCCGGCTTCGACCAGGGCCTGCGCCACCGGATCGTAGAACCCGGCGGGAACTCCGAGCCCGGGCAACATCACCACCACGGGTGCGTCGTCGTTCGGTCCGGGAAACAGACGGATCGGGGTCACGGTGCCGTCGGGGAGTTGGATCGGTACGGTCTCCATTCAACTCACACTAACCACCCACGCCGCGGATGGGCAGAGCCCACGCGCCGACTATTCGAGGCTTCCCACGATCAGCGGATCCGGAGTACCCACGATCTCGTAATCCTTGTTGTCGTAATCGAACTGACTGAGCACGTGACGCATCGCGTTTATCCGCGCGCGTTTCTTGTCATTGCTCTTGATGACGGTCCACGGAGCGGTGTCGGTATCGGTGAACCGAATCATCTCTTCCTTCGCCGCCGTGTACGCATCCCACTTGTCCAGAGAAGCGATGTCCATCGGCGAAAGCTTCCACTGCCGAACGGGATCGACCTGTCTGATCGCGAACCGCGTGCGCTGCTCCAGCGGTGAAACCGAGAACCAGAACTTGATCAAGCTGATGCCGTCGTCGACGAGCATCTGCTCGAACAACGGCACCTGGCGCAGAAAACGCTCGTGCTCCTCGTCGGTGCAGAAGCCCATGACCCGCTCGACCCCGGCCCGGTTGTACCAAGACCGATCGAACATCACCAGTTCCCCAGCGGCGGGAAGGTGCTGCACATAGCGCTGGAAGTACCACTGCGTCGACTCGCGGGCCGACGGCTTCTCCAGCGCCACGACGCGAGCGCCTCGAGGATTGAGGTGCTCCATGAATCGTTTGATCGTTCCGCCCTTGCCGGCAGCGTCGCGTCCTTCGAACACGATGGCGTGCCGTGCGCCGGTTTCCTTCGACCAGTTCTGCAGCTTGAGGAGTTCGATCTGCAGCAGACGCTTGGACATTTCGTACTCGTCCCGAGGCATCCGTGCCTCGTACGGGTAGCCCTCCCGCCAGGTGTCGACCTCGAAACCGTCCGGCGACGTCAGCAGCACCGGATCGTCGTCGTCATTGTCGTCGACGGTGAAGGCGGCGGTGTCGGCCAGATCGACGGCGGTCGAGAGATCCGCGAAGGCGCTGAGGAACGGTCGGCGTTCTGCTAAATCGGTCACCGCCGACAAGTTAGTATCCCGCAGCAACTGTTCGGTGAAGCTGGGATGAACTACCGGGGTATGACACGGCGGCCTCAAAAGATCAGGGTGCAGATGGGGGTCGTCCCCGATGGTGCGCGGCGTCATCTCGCTTCAGAATTGAAGCATGACATTTGAAAGCAACACACCTCGCCCCTTCACCCGTTCCAACGACAAGAAAATGTTCGCCGGAGTGTGCGGCGGAATTGCAGATTACTTCGGCGCCGACGTCAATCTTGTCCGTCTACTCGCCGTTATCGCCGCTATTTGCACGGGCGGAACCGCGGCTTTGGTATATCTCGCCGCCTGGATGCTCATGCCGTTAGGTTGAGAATTCCGGCACCTGACATGGCGAGAATTACGCGCCGACAAAAGGTATTTCGGGGCCTACGCGCCAACACGAGCAGGCCCCGAAATCGACAATCTACTTGGCGGCCTTCAACTCTCCACCGCTGAGCGCAGCGAGGGCCTCGAGACCCTTGACGGCCAGGCCACTGACGCTGCCCAACCCCTGACCGATGATCGCACCGACTGAGCCGGCAGCGTCCATGACAGATCCTTCAAGCATGACGTTCTCCTTTAGATGTTCAGTGGTTCACTTGGGACGAGCAAATGACGCCGATCAGAAAACTCAGGGAACGACAGGCGGCGTAAAGCTGAGGGTGTCGAGAGATCCGAAGATTCCACCGGCGGTGTCAGCCAGTGAACCGAAGAGGTTTGCACCGACATTGTCCAATCCCAGCAGCATTGTCAGCAAAGCCTGCATCGGTGCACCGTCCCCATTCGGACCACCGAGAATATCCATCAACGAACCCATGTTCAGCTCCTCGCGTAGGTGATTCTTTTTACCGTCGGTGACGATTATCGAACCAGTCCGGCGGTAGACACTCGACGTGTCGACAGTCACATTAATCCGCGAGATAACGACTCGACACCACTACGGACAATTACCTTAATTAGGATGAATTCGACAGAAATTTCCCGAACACAAATCGTCGATTCACCACAAGTTCCGACGCAAGTTGCACTTTATCGTTCGACTACCTCACGATTTTGGTCAGAAACTGCCTGCAAAAGCGTCGTGAACCCCACCCGCAACAATTCGACGTAGTGCTCGATATCCGGCATCGTCTCTTGCGAGACGATGACATTGAGCGTCAGAGAACCTCCACGCGCGGCAATGAGGAAGTGGCGCAGAATGTCTCCGTCGACCGGCGCCTGCCCGCCGAGAACTGCCACCGCCGGCGCACCCTCGAAGACATTGCCGTCGACCGATACCGGGACATTGCTGATCGTCGTGTTCTGAATGACCTTGTGCGAAGGGTCCAGCTTGTTGAGCCGGCGCGAGAGACCGGTGAGTCTGAGCAGAGCCGCAGGCGAGGTTTCGATGCGCGTGCCGTAACGACGGATGGCTGGGTGTGAACTCCGCCCCTTTGCCATCAGCGCCGAATCCCTGATCAGTGTCAGCCGCTCGACCGGATCTTCGACGTCCGTGTGCAGATCGACCGTCAACAGCGCCAGTTGGTTGGCCGATTCCCATTCGGCTATCTGCCGCATCGATCGGGGAACCATCGCCGCCAACCCACTGGCCGACTTCTCGCCCTTTTCCGACAGGTATGCGTCGAGAGCACCGGCGACGACGGTCAGGAAGATGTCGTTGACCGTCACGTCCGGAACGGCCGCTCGGATCGCTTTGA
This sequence comes from Rhodococcus sp. WS1, assembly GCF_003797745.1. Taxonomy (NCBI): domain Bacteria; kingdom Bacillati; phylum Actinomycetota; class Actinomycetes; order Mycobacteriales; family Nocardiaceae; genus Rhodococcus; species Rhodococcus sp. WS1. The sequence continues at coordinate 1,715,592 of NZ_RKLZ01000001.1, forward strand.
TGTCTGCGCCGTCCAGCGTCAGGAAATCGATCGTGATGTCTCCACCCAGCACGCCGTTGAATCGGGTCGGTAGGCGGTCGGCCGAGTACGTAGGCAGCTCTCCGGTCTCTTCCGCCTCCCGAACCGTCTCGGCCGCAACCTTTGTCACGGACAGACCCCGGCCGAAGCGGATCGCCTGGCCGGGCAAACCGACGACCGTGCGCCCGATCAAATCCAGCGACGAAAGCCCTGAGCCGGCACGCTTCGTCTCCGGTTTCGGCGGACCGGAGAACAGAAGGTTGGTCAGATCGCGGATCGCCAGACCGTCACCGGCCCCGTGGTGGGTCTTGAGCATGATCAGCGTCAGATTGCCCGGCAGCTCGTCGATCCCGTGCACTCCGGTCATGACGTGCAACTCCCAGGGCGGCCGGGACAGGTCCATCGGCTCCCCGAGCGAGCGCCCGAGCAATTCACGAACCGGCGCCCACCCGGCAACAGGGGCACGATGGACGTGCACGTGATCATCGACGTCGAAATCGGCCGGGACCCAATAGGGATAGTCCAGATCCAGCGGAACTCGCTGGAGTCGACTCGTGAACAGTGGCCAGTACCCGAATCTTTCGGTGATCCACCGAACCGCGTCGTCGTGCGTCATCTCTGCGAGCGGATGGCCCGTCGTGTCGAAGAAGTAGGCGCAGACCATGTGGCTCAGATGTCCGCCGGACTCGTTGTAGACGAACTCCGCGTCTCGCGGTCCCATCTGAGATACCGCGGCTGGCAACGAGTTCCGAAAGATCATGCATGCCCCTCAATTCCGACGCTGAACGAATGTCCGAATTGTAGCGAGCCGACATGCATATCCTCTGGGTTCTGCTCGGAATCGTTGGGTATCACCGGATCCAGCAATCAGAGAAGGTGCCTGCGATTCCGATCGATCAGGAGGCAACCTCTTGGTCAGGTGAATCCGCAGTATGCATCGCGGCTGCCGCCGCCAAATCATCGAAACTTGCTCGCAGTAGTTCGATGTAATGGTGGAGATCGGGCATGGTCGCGGTATCCGCGATGACGTTGAGGGTCAGTCCCCCACCTGCTGCGGCGACCATGAAATGCCGTAGCCCGTCGCCGTCAACCGGGGGCTGGGTTGCCAGCACGGCTGCACCCGGTGCACCGTTCAACGTCAGCCCTTCAACAGAGAGCGGAATATTGCTCACCATTGTGTGCTGGTAGCGGGGACGAGTGACATCGTGGGAATTCCTACTTCGCGCAAAAGCAATGAATCTCAGCAGGAATGCCGGCGCCGTTTCGATCGCGGCGTCCACACGGCGCGTGGCAGGGTGGGAAGTGCGTACCTTCTCCGAACGCGAGGATTGCGCGATGAGTGCCAATCGTTCCAGCGGCGCCGCAACGGACGTGTGCATATCGACTGACAAGGTCACCAGTTGATTGGCAGACTGCCACTCCTCGACCTTGCGCATCGAGCGAGGCACCATTGCCACCAAGGATCCCCCTGGCGGCTCACCATTTTCTGTCAGATACCGCGACAGCGCACCACCGACGATCGCCAGGAGAACATCGTTGACAGTGGCGCCTGGAACCGCGTGTTTGACCCCACCGATTACGGCACCGGGAAGGGTTAATTGCTGCAGCGTTCCCGATCCGCTGACTTTGCCGTTGAACCTGGTAGCCGGACGTTCGTTGAGGCTCTCGACCCATTCACCGGCCGATTGGGCCGCGTTCGCACTTCGTTGAGCAGCGCGATTCCCTGGAACGCTCAAGGCGAATCTGAACATCTGGCTGGGAATGCTCGCCAACGATTCGAGGAGTACACGCACCTTCAATAGTCGAGGTGCTGGAACGTGTCGGGCGGCTCGCTCTTCGCCCGAGAAGATGGATTCACCCAACATCCGGATTGCTATCCCATCCGCTGCGCTGTGGTGGGACTTGAGCACTACGGCGGTCAGCCTCCCGTCCAGATCGTCGAGACCTTCGATTCCGTTGAAGAAGTGCAACTCCCATGGCGGACGGGTCAAGTCCATCCGTGAAGTCATCAAAGCACTCAAAGGCTTCTCGAGTGACGCCCAACCAGGCTCCGTGAGGTCTGTGACGTGTACGTGGTCACGGATGTCGAAGTCATTGACTGGCATCCAGTACGGATGATCGAGTCCGAGCGGGATACGACCTACCTTGTGGGTGAACATGCGATGGTGGCCGAGCCGTGCGGTCACCCATTCGACTGCTTGCTCGCGCGAGAACTCCGACTCAGGGCGCTGAGAAGTATCGAAGAAATACACCCCTATCAAATGCCCCAGATGGCCGTCCGCCTCGTTGTAGATGAAATCGGTATCACGCGGGCTCAACCGCGCCAACTGCACCGCAAATTTGCTGGGCAATCGCATCGACACTACCTCGTCTCACTGCATCGGTAATCGTGACTGGAACTCGAAACCGAATGATCCCCGAGGCGTACGTCAGCCTCGGGGATCATTCGGACTCGGTGGCGTATTCCAATTCAGACTCCACCAAGAATTTCCTACTTCGGATTCTGAAGCATCTTGCTTCCGGCGGAGGTGAGGCCCGCTGTGTCGATAACCCATTGCACGATCGAAGTCAGGTATCTTTCAAGCATTGTGCATTTCCTTTCATCACACTGGGAAGGACGAAAGCGCGTTCAGGTATTTCCCGATCGTGCCCACGAGATCAACCGACCCGAAACTGACGAGATCGGACAGGTACGTCAATGATCCGTTCAACATTTCTTTCTCCTCTTCGGATTAGGTGCCGGCTATGGAGCCGAGGCCGGATTGGATCGATCCGGCTGACGCAGCGGATCCTGTGACACCCAGTTCAATGAAAGAAGAGATAGCTGCGAAAACTCCCTCGATAATTCCCTTGAGAGCCGCCAAAGGCAACTGGACCGAGTTCGCGTCAATACTGCCGACCGCGTCGATCAAACTTGCTGTATCCACTGTACTTCCACACTCCTTGGAATTCGTTCGTTCGGGTTTCGAAAAGAAAACAGCGGAGTCCATCAGATCTGCGTGGCCGTTATCCAAACACGCGGGTCTTGACGATTCCGAATTACGGCAGAGGGGGAACCTGCCACCCCAGGTCGATCGACGACATTATCGGCGCGAAAATGATGCCCGCAATGACCGACTTGATCAACCCTCCCATTTCGCCTTCGAGCACATCAGCGACCGATCCCAAACTACCCATCATTCACTCCCACTGTCAGAAAGATCCTCGGAAATTGAAACTATCGATCAGCTGAGTTCGATAGCGGATACCAACGAGCCTGTGCCGGCCTCTACGCCCGGCAGCATCGACCCGCTCCATGTGTTGGCCAGCAGATCGGTGAACAATTGCGCAGTCGCTTGGAGGAACATGACGATCATACTGATTCCCACCCTTTCGTAGGTCTTGGATTACTCATAGGACGTTTACATCGGACCGCTTGCAGTAGCCCACAAAGAACTGGTCCGAGCAGCAGAGAGAAAGATTTTGCAAACCAGGTAACCGATATTCTTCGGGGCGTACGCGCCCTTTCGCGGCTGTGGGGTGACATCAAGGTAGTGCAGAAGAGCCCGATTTGGGGAACTTTCGGCTAAACATTTTGAAGCTTTCTGAAACCTGTTCCATTTTTGCAGGTCGCGGGCCCGAGCCGGCCACAATTTCTACTGAAATCCATCAACACACCGCACTCAATAGCTTCGGCAACGCGGCACTACACACTGCAACGTATCTGCCGACGAGTGCAATCGATCTGTCTACCAATACCGTTCGACTACGCAATCCGAAGGTGAAAACGTCCCGCGAAAGTACTAGTACTAGAGGACGTTTCAACTCCGACGCACCGACAAAAGTGCTAGCTCTCAACCATCCGAGTCCGAACGGCTATGACTGCCAATAAGATTGAATCCACGTTGCTGGATCACCAAATGATCTGAGCACAGGAATGTCTGTGGAGGAAACCAAGTCCACAGCCGCGCACCACAGCTGACCGAGAGACGTGACCGCCTGTGCCAATTTGCACGGACGGCCACGTTCTCGCCGCATATCACCGCCGCGACCAATTAGACTAATTCACGACGGAGACAGAGCATCCAATGTTAGTGAAGCGTGCCGGCGCCCGCATTGAGTGCCGGGTAACTTCCAACCGCCCCCGTGATGTCGTCAGACGGAACGCAAGAGGTAGATGCACTGACTGGAATCACAACGGCTACTCCGTTCGCCTTGAAGCTGAAGTAGTTATTCGCAAAGTTACCGAACTCGGCCGCGGTTCCCGAAGTAGAGAGTTTTACATCGAACACCGGAGACGTCGTCACAACGGTGATCTGAGGTGCCTTGAATGTCGTGCTCGGGCCGACTCCAAACTTCCCAAGAGTAATAATTCCGCCTGAAGCCGAAACAGTAGGACTACCCGAACTGATATTCGTACCCGAACTCGTCTTGGTCGCACTTGTCAACGTCGCGGTATTGTACGAGAGCTTGTACTGAATATCACTCAATCCCTTGAAAGTATAACCCGGGAACGAGCTCGGCGTAGTCTGGTCCCCGAATTGGATTGTGTAGGTATTCGGCTGACCGGCCGGCGCAACGACCGTATGGTCAACGGTGACAGAAAGGTTTTCCAACTGCGCAACATTTCCAGGTGAACCGGCCCAACACGCGTTCTTAAAGCTTGTTGTCGTGGGCCCCGCTGTTGCCGACGCCGGAGCAACGGCCGCGAACACCAAACCTGCTGATGCAGCTACCGCTGCGAGACCAATCGTAGTACGTCGCGCCAGTGATACAGTCATGTTCTTCACTCCTATTTCCTCGTAAGGCGGTTTGATCGAACTGCCTGTCCGACGCGGTTACGCTCGCAGCGTTCCGTGTCGTCAGTTCCCCCTACCCGCGGATATCCCGGGTGGAAGTCATCGACTCATAGCCGAGTCGGAAATGGCAACAGATGCAGTCACCCACTCCGAGCCTTTAATCAACACGCAGTGGATCCATTCATTAAACTCACCTGTATCGTGAAGAATTTAACAACAATATTAGATAAGCTTCACCATCCGGCCGAAGACGCCAGAGATAAATATTCCATTATATGCGCTGAGCAACGAATCGTTCCCGCAAATATTTCAATCACGATTTCGGGAAATTGAAATTTGCAACCCGTAGCGAATAGTACTTGTATACACCAAAAGGCGTAGACATGAAGCCATCTGCTTCGATACATTTCAATTGCTTCAGACCGGAACTTTCCTCCTCGATGCGCAATACTGTAACCCAGATCACTGCAACATGTATCAGTTTTGTGAAGATTGTCGGAAATATTCTATTTTAGTTGCATTTTTCCACCAAAAGAACTAGTTAATTTCACACTAAAGCCTTACTTAATTCAATCATTTGTTGGATATGTTGGCACTAAAGTTTTAGCACTAAAGAACTTGTCCAACGGTCGTGAACCGATGCGATTGACCGCTGTTAGGATGCCGTCTCCAGACAAGCAAAAGCCCGGCCCACCGAATGGTGGGCCGGGCTCTAGGAGCTAGGTGGAGATGGACTCAGAAGTCCATGCCGCCCATGCCGCCGGTCGGATCGCCTGCAGGCGCTCCGGCCTTCTCGGGCTTGTCAGCGACAACGGCTTCGGTCGTCAGGAACAGAGCCGCGATGGACGCTGCGTTCTGCAATGCCGAGCGGGTGACCTTGACCGGGTCGTTGATGCCTGCAGCGAGCAGGTCGCCGTACTCGTTGGTCGCAGCGTTGAGGCCGTGACCTGCGGGCAGGTTGGAGACCTTGTCCGCAACAACGCCGGGCTCGAGGCCTGCGTTGAATGCGATCTGCTTGAGCGGAGCGGACAGTGCAACGCGAACGATGTTCGCGCCGGTTGCCTCGTCACCTTCGAGCTTGAGGTCGTCCAGTGCGGGAGCTGCCTGGAGAAGTGCAACGCCACCACCGGCGACGATGCCCTCTTCGACGGCTGCCTTTGCGTTACGCACTGCATCTTCGATGCGGTGCTTGCGCTCCTTGAGCTCGACCTCGGTAGCAGCGCCGGCCTTGATGACTGCAACGCCGCCGGCCAGCTTGGCCAGACGTTCCTGCAGCTTCTCACGGTCGTAATCCGAGTCGCTGTTCTCGATCTCGGCGCGGATCTGGCTGACACGACCGGCGATTGCGTCGGCGTCGCCGGCACCCTCGACGATGGTGGTCTCGTCCTTGGTGATGACGACCTTGCGTGCCTGGCCGAGGAGCTCGAGGCCTGCGGTCTCCAAGGAGAGTCCGACCTCTTCGCTGATGACCTCGCCACCGGTGAGGATGGCGATGTCGGCGAGCTGAGCCTTACGACGGTCACCGAAGCCGGGAGCCTTGACGGCAACAGACTTGAAGGTGCCACGGATCTTGTTGACCACGAGGGTGGAGAGAGCTTCGCCCTCGACGTCCTCGGCGATGATCAGGAGCGGCTTGCCGGACTGGATGACCTTCTCCAGCAGGGGCAGCAGGTCCTTGACCGTGGAGATCTTGGAGCTGACGAGCAGGATGTACGCGTCTTCGAGGACGGCTTCCTGACGCTCTGCATCGGTGGCGAAGTACGCCGAGATGTAGCCCTTGTCGAAGCGCATGCCCTCGGTGAGCTCGAGCTGCAGGCCGAAGGTGTTGGACTCCTCGACCGTGATGACGCCTTCCTTGCCGACCTTGTCCATAGCCTCGGCGATGAGCTCACCGATGGACGGGTCGCCGGCGGAAATACCGGCGGTAGCAGCGATCTGCTCCTTGGTGTCGATCTCCTTGGCGGTCTCGAGCAGGCGAGCTGTGACAGCCTCGACAGCCTTCTCGATGCCGCGCTTGAGGCCGAGCGGGTTCGCGCCGGCTGCGACGTTGCGCAGGCCTTCACGGACCAGAGCCTGTGCGAGAACGGTAGCGGTGGTGGTGCCGTCGCCAGCGACGTCGTCAGTCTTCTTGGCGACCTCCTTGACGAGCTCGGCGCCGATCTTCTCGTACGGGTCGTCGAGTTCGATCTCCTTGGCGATGGAAACACCATCGTTGGTGATCGTGGGGGCGCCCCACTTCTTTTCGAGAACGACGTTGCGACCCTTGGGGCCCAACGTCACCTTGACAGCGTCGGCGAGGGCGTTGAGGCCTCGCTCGAGGCCACGACGTGCCTCTTCGTCGAACGCGATGATCTTTGCCATTGCGAAGTGATCCTCCGGATAGGGGGTGACACACAAGGTGACCGCTCGTCGGGTCACCTCATCGGCACAAGGCGACCGTTTGACCAGTCACCTCATTACACGGGCGACCGATTTGCCTGGTCACCCATCTACGCCTGTGGTCTAGTCAGTGCCCGCGACGGACGACCGGGGGTGTCTATGGTTCCCGGTCTCACTGCCTCGACCTGGCACTCACGGTTCGCGAGTGCCAACTGCATTTTTAGCACTCGAGCGTGCCGAGTGCAAGGTTGAGCCTCAGCCCGCGATGCAGAACTGTCCGTTACTCAAATTGACCGCAAACGAGAGCACTCCGACGCAGTCGACGCCGTTGGCATCGGCCGTAGCGCCCGCTCCGTAACCGGCGATGGCGAAGGTGACGTTGCCGTCAGCCGCCCCGGCCCGCGCGATACCGCCGCCGAGCGCAAATGCCTGCGCCTGACCGTTACCGCGAGAAGCCCCCAGCGCGGTTCCGAAGCCGTTTGCATATGAATTGGAGTAGCCGTTGTCGGCGGCGACGCTCACAGCGGTACCGCTCTCGGCAGCACCGGCCTGCGAACGGCCGGCTCCGACGGACTGCGCGCCGCAGCTCGCGGTCTCGGAGACCTGGATGTCATTGGCCGACGGCGGCGAGACACACGTGACGGGGGCTGCCGAAGCAGCTCCCGCACCGGTCAGCGCCAGCCCGGCGGCGAGCCCCATACCTACAGTCATCACAGCCCCTGTTCTCGCCAGGCGGCCCCCCAACCGACTACTGGAAATTCCGCTGACTCGAGAGGATGAGCGACGGAACCAGACTGACGAGATCAAGGGCATAGAAAACTCCTTCGTGGAACAAGTTCATTGGATTCGGGCGCGAGAGTACCCGCTCGAGTGAAGTCCGTCACCCCCGCCTGGTCAAGCCTCGAGGACGACCCCGAGAAGGGCCGGAAGATCCGCGACCGAATCGATGACATGATCAGGCTTCTGAACCGACAGGTCGAGCACTGTTTGCCGAAACTTGCCTGTGCGCACCAGAACTCCGGTCAGGCCGACCCGCTGTGAGGAGAGGACGTCCCCGATCAGGTCGTCGCCGACCATCACCGTCGCCTCAGGTTCGACATGCATCAGCTCCGTGGCTGTCAGGAACCCCGTGAGAGACGGTTTACCCACTGCGGCGATATTTACACCTGCCACTTCCTCGAAGCCCGGCAAGTACGTTCCGGTGTCGATCCGAAGGCCGTCTACGGTCTCCCACATCATCCCGCGGTGCATCGCGACGACGGGCACACCGGCGAGCAGAAGTTCGAGCACTCGGCTCAGCGCCTCGTGGCTGAACTCCGGGCCGGCGCCGCCGAGAATCACGACCTCCGGATCGGCGTCGTCGAATTCGATTCCCTCGAGATCGGCAGACACGTCACCGTGATTGAGGACCCACGCCCGCGCGTCCGGGTAGGTCGCCCGCACGTACTCCCCTGTGAGCCTGGCGGCAGTAACTATCTGGCTCGCCTCGACCTCGATACCGGCGTCGCACAACCCCTGCGCGATGAGCGTCGAACTGCGCGAGGTTGTGTTGGTCAGAAATCCACAGGCCAATCCGCGCCGCCGAACTTCGCGTACTGCTTCCCCTGCTCCCTCGATCGGCTGCCAGGACGTGAGCAGGACTCCGTCGATATCGAACAGAACACCTTCGATGTCGGCCATTGCACCAGCCTATATTCGCCATCGAGGTCCTGCCGAGGCGTCGTAACCCGAAATCCGTCGATCGCTCAGTAGGCTCCCACCCATGGACCTGCGCGACGACGACCTCTTCTCCGTTGCCGGTTCTCTGGCCGAATTGCTCGGCGCTCCCGTCACGATCGAGGACGAGAACTCGACTGTCCTCGCGTACTCCGGCGGCGAGCAGGCCGTGGACGAAGCTCGCATCGGCACGATCCTCGGCCGGCAGGTACCCAGCCGATTCCGCCAATTACTCTCCGATGCAGGAGTATTCGATCGCCTCCACCGAGAGAGCGACCCCATCTACGTCGATCTCGAAGACCCTGCGATCACGCCGCGACTGGTCATCGCAGTTCGCGAGAACGATCACCCCGTCGGCTCGATCTGGGTCGCACTCGCTGGAACACCGACGCCCACACAGGAATCGATACTTCGATCCGCGGTATCTGTCGTGGCCGAGAGAATCGCCTCGGAGCGTGACCGGGTCGACAGCACACGCCGTCGTCAATCCCAGCGCGTCCAGGCTCTGATCGGTGGTGGCGAACCCGCATTCCGCGCCGCAGACGACTTGCGGTTGGCAGGCCCGCTCACCGTCGTCGCCGTCGGAACCGTTGCGGGACCACTGCCGGCGGGGTTGGTCGCGTCCTTGAGCTTGTACCTCGACACTCTGGCCGTCGACGCCGTTGCCGCTCAACTGTCCGAGACCATCTACCTTGTCATCGCGACAGACGAGACCAACGCTCGCCGATTGTCCGCCGACTTCCTCACCCGCGCCCGTGGCCGCGAATTCCTGGCAGTGGCCGTCGGCCGGACCGTGAAGTCTGCAAGCGAATCACATCTTTCGCGCTCGGACGCCGACCATGTTCTCGGAGCGCTTCGTCATGGCCGGTCCGGCGGAACCGTCGCGGGAATGAGGGACACGTTGGCCTCCGTACTCGCCCTGCACGTCGCCGACATCATCGACGGACTCGGCGACTCCACACCACTCGGAAGCCTCGAACGTCACGACTCTCAGCACGGCAGCGATCTGGTCGCGACGGCAAAGGCCTTTCTCGAGCACGGCGGTGACGTGGCGAATTCTTCTGCCGCACTGCATGTTCACCCCAACACGCTCCGCAACCGCCTGCGTCGAGGCAAGGAGATGTGCGGCGTCGATCTCACCGATGCCGACACCCGCCTCATTCTCATGTTGCAGTTCAAACTCGCTCGCTGAGCAGGCGTGGCGGCGCGTTGTGCGAATCCACAACGCGGCAGCTCCGACGATGGCCGAACGGCCAGTCCTTTTGCCGCCCCCGCGATTCATGCTTGAGAGAAGAGCCGGATGTGACCGGCGTCTCGGTTCGAGCAGAGTCTGTAGAAGGAGTGCGTCATGGGAACTCGTCAGAGCCCCGATCGTGTGGTCGTGGTCGGTGCGGGTGTTGTCGGATTGTCGACGGCCTGGTTCTTGCAGGAACGTGGAGTCGAGGTCACCGTCGTCGATCGCGACGGCGTCGCAGCCGACGCGAGCTGGGGCAACGCCGGTTGGCTTGCCCCCGCATTGACGCTTCCGCTGCCCGAACCCGCAGTGCTCCAATACGGCTTGCGCGCGATGCTCAGCCCGTCGTCCCCGGTGTACGTGCCACTGACCACCGATCTGAAGCTGATTCGGTTCCTGGTCGGGTTCGCGCGCCACTGCACGCCGTCGAAGTGGCAGGAAGCGATGTCGGTCTACACCGAGGTCAACCGAACAGCCTTGGGCGCGTACGACGAACTCGCCGACGGTGGCGTCAAAGAGCTGACCCGCCTGGCCGATCCTTTCCTCGCCGCGTTTGCGTCCGAGAAGGACCGACAGACTTTGGTGGACGAGTTCCATCACGTCGAGGCCGCGGGCGGCGAGGTCGACTTCGACCTCCTCGACTACGACGCGATTCACTCGCTCGAGCCTTCACTCGGTCAGGGTGTGAAAGCCGGTTTGCGTCTGCGTAATCAGCGTTTCATCGATCCCCCGTTGTTCGTGAACTCGTTGGCGGACGCGGTTCGTGAACGTGGTGGAGAAATCGTCAGCGGTTTCGACGTCACGCAGATCGACGATCGGGTCGGCGGAGTCACTGTTCGCAGTGCACACGGTGATTCACGCGACGGTGACGCCGTGGTCATATCGAGCGGTGCCCGCTTGAACAAGCTCGCAGCACCGTTCGGTGTGCGCAAACTGGTGCAGGCCGGACGCGGATACAGCTTCAGTGTCAAGCCCGAGCACCTCCCCAAGAACCCTGTGTATTTCCCCACCCAGCGCGTCGCATGCACTCCGTTGCACGATCGCTTCCGAGTGGCCGGAATGATGGAATTCCGCAGCCCTGACGCGCCGCTGGATCCGCGCCGCGTGCAGGCGATCATCGATGCGGCCAAGCCGATGCTCAGCGGCATCGACTGGACTGCGCGGGAAGAGGAATGGGTGGGATCACGACCGTGCACTACCGACGGCTTGCCGTTGATCGGAGCCACGAAGTCGCCGCGGGTGCACGTCGCCGGTGGTCACGGGATGTGGGGAATCGCCCTGGGTCCGTTGACCGGAAAGATGGTGGCCGACTCGATGACCGGCGCTCAGACGCCGACCGTCATGCGCCACTTCGATCCGCTGCGCTGACAGCCGGTTTCACCCACTTGTAGTACGCGCCCGTCAGCAGAACCAGCCATCCGGCACCGACGAGCAGCGCAACTCGGGTATCGGCGATGACGCCGAGCAACACGATGACAAAAGCCAGGAACACGATCGCGAAGATCTGACCGTACGGCCACAGCGGCACTGGAAACTTCAGTGCCGCTGTTTCGTCTGCACTCATCTGAGCGCGGGAACGGAACTGCGAGAGCAGGATCATGATCCAGACGAAAATCGTGGCAAAGGTGGCCAGCGAGGCGATGACGAGGAACACCTGGTCCGGGATCAGGTAGTTGAGCAGTACTCCCACCAACAGGGCACCGGTCATGATGACAACGGTCATCCACGGAACACCGTTGGCGGAGACTCTCTTCATCACCTGCGGGGCCTGACCGGCATGCGACATTCCGAACATCATGCGACCCGCACCGAAAACGTCGCTGTTGATGGCGGACAGGGCCGCGGTGATGACAACGATGTTGAGGATCGATGCGGCCGTTCCCAATCCGAGGTTCTCGAAGATCTGGACGAACGGGCTGTTGTCGGAGTTGATGGTCTGCCACGGAATGATCGCCATGATGACGGCGAGGGTGCAGATGTAGAAGAGAATGATGCGCACCGGGACCGTGTTGACGGCTTTCCTGATGGTCTGCGCCGGATCCTCGGCTTCGCCCGCGGTGATACCGATGATCTCGGTGCCACCGAACGCGAACATGACGATCGCGAAACACGCGACGAATCCGCCGAAGCCCGTCGCGAAGAACCCGCCGTCCGACCAGAGGTGGCTGATTCCGGCATCGGTGTCGTGAACGCCGAATCCGAACACGATGATCGCGATGCCGCCGGCGATCATCGCGATGATGGCGGTGATCTTCACGAGCGTGAACCAGAATTCCAGTTCGCCGAACACCTTGACGCTCAACAGGTTTATCGCGCCGATGAAGAAGACGACAGCCAGAACCCAGATCCATCTCGGTACGTCCGGGAACCAGAACTGCATGTACAGCCCGAAGGCGGTGACGTCGGCGAGGCACACGATCACCATCTCGAACGTGTACGTCCACCCGGTCATGAAACCGGCGAGTGGTCCGAGGTGCTTGTTCGCGTACTCGCTGAACGAACCGGAAACCGGGTTACGGACCGCCATCTCGCCGAGCGCTCGCAACACCAGGTAGACCGCGATACCGCCGATCAGGTAGGCCAGGAGCACCGACGGGCCGGCTCGTTTGATGGCCTCGGCGCTGCCGTAGAACAGTCCGGTTCCGATGGCTGATCCGAGGGCGATGAAGCGGATATGGCGCGCTGTCAGCCCTCGCTTGAGGCCATCCTGCGTCGCGGCGTCGCTGTTCACTTCTCGGTACTCCAGTCGGATGGATCGTCATACGTGCGCGAACCATTGTCCGCTACCACCGCGCGTGTTCCCGCACGACCCTGTTGGACGGCCGTACAGTGACCTGACACACATGGTCCATTGACGGATCGCTTACGATCGACAAAAGTGTTTGTAACTTTACGTAGCATCAACTCGACTGGAGAGACTGTGTCCAACACCCTCGAAGCAAGCATCGACATCGACGCATCACCGCAGGACGTGTGGGCAATCGTCGCCGACCTGCAGCGCATGGGCGAATGGAGCCCCCAGTGCAAGGTGATGAAGGTAATCGGCGGGACCGTGCGTGAGGGCGCCAAGACGATCAACGTCAACCGCAAGGGCCTGCTGGTCTGGCCGACGTCGTCGAAGGTCGTTCGCTTCGAGCCCAACAAGTCGGTGGCGTTCCGCATCGCGGAGAACCGCACGATCTGGTCCTACGAACTCGAGCCGACCGCTACCGGCACCAAAGTGACCGAGCGTCGCGAGGCTCCCACCGGAACGTCGAAGGTCTCGCAGTTCCTCGTCAAGACCGTCCTGGGCGGAAACGCCGACTTCGAGGTCGAGCTCGTCGAAGGCATGAATGCCACATTGAAGCGTGTGAAGAGCGAGGCCGAGGCGGCTGCACGCACCTCTGCTTGACCCTCGACCTGGTCGAGGCATCAGGATCCGTTCCATGGATCCGGTGATGACACAGATAGCGCAGGCACAAGAATTGGCGAGCTCCGGCGATCGAGCCGGGGCTCGCTCTGCGTTCGAGAAGATGTGGGAAGAGATCAGCGCCGCCCCCGATGCGCTCCACATCGTCTCCCTCGCGCACTACATGGCCGACGTTCAAGACGATCCGGCTCAGGAGCTCTGCTGGGACCTGCGCGCCCTCGACGCTGCCGATTCGTTGACCGACGCGCGAGCCCAGGAACACCACGCATCGCTGCAGGTCGCCGGTTTCTATCCATCGCTGCACCTCAACCTGGCTGCCGACTACCGCAAACTCGGACGCGACACCGAGGCCGTCGAGCATCTGACGAAGGCCGAGGCGTCGGTCGGCACACTCGCCGACGACGGTTACGGCCGGATGATCAGGGGCGCTATCGAGCGACTGCGGGCAGAATTGATCCGTGACCACTAGTTCCGCCCTCTTGACGATCGGCGAGATGTCCCGGGCGTCGGCGCTCCCGATCAGCGCTCTGCGGTTCTACGACAAGGAAGGCGTGCTCGTCCCGCATTCCGTCGATCCGCACACCGGTTACCGCTGGTACACCGACGATCAGCTCCGCGACGCCCGCATGATCGCCGGTATGCGACGCGTCGGTGTTCCGATCCGCGACATGATGGCCGTCCTGACCGGGCCGGAACCGCATTCGTGCCTGGACGCCCATCTGCGCAACCTCGAGGACGGTCTCGCCGACGCCCGCGCCGAACTGGGGCGAATTCACCGGCTGATCGATTCGCTACCTGCCTCCGGCGGCGTGGACATCGACTCGTGGGATCTACGACGCGCACTCGACGCCGTGCTGTTCGCCGTGAACGAGGAATCGGAGTTCCCGATACTTCGCGGCGTCCACCTCGACATTCACGACGGCGTCGCTGCGTTTGTCACCACTGATCAGTTCCGGCTCGCGGTCGCAGAGGTGAAAGTTCACTCTGCTCTGACGGTGTCCGCTGTCGTTCCCGTGGCCTTCGCGCGATTGTTGCGCGATGTCGCCGGCGTCGTGACGCTGACTTTCTCCGCGCGCACGGTGACTGCGTCGTATCCGGGAGGTGAGGTGTCCAGCCCGCTGATCGAGGACGGCGAGTTCCCCGATCACCGAATCCTGCGCGAGCACCACGACGCGGTCGAACTGAGCGGCGACCAACTTGCCGCCCTGCTCAACGGCACCGGACACGGAGCCGTCGTCAGCATCGGCGAAGACGGTGGTGCCCGGGTGGATCCGGGTGGAATGGATCCCCGTGAGAGGTTCCGCGTACTGGTCGACCGGCAGCGACTGCGCGACGCCGCCGCAGCCCAACCGGGGCGGCAACTGGTGATCCGAGTAAGCGGCGCGACGCTCCCGCTGGCGATACGCACCGGCGACTGTGTCGGGTCCTACTCGTACTTGATGCCACTACAGCCTGTAGGAGAGAAGGCGTTCACGTAATCTATGGATGCTCTACCACCCCGTACTGTCAGTGCGACCAGCAGAAGACCTACCGAGTAGTTAGAGGAGCCTGTGGCACGCCGACCCACACCCCCCGGAACCCCGCAACCCACCGGGATCGGACATATCGTCGATCTGGTTCGCCATGCGATTCCGCCACTTCATCCCGCCGGCCTGCCGTTCGTGCTGGCCCCGCTGGGAGTTGCAGCTCTAGGCCGCAACCGTAAGTGGGTGCGCCGAGCCGGTCTGACCACCGCCGCCGCATGCGCCACGTTCTTCCGTCACCCGCACCGGGTGCCGCCCAACCGCATCGGCGTCGTCGTCGCGCCCGCCGACGGCGAGGTGGCGTTGGTCGACAACGCCGTTCCGCCCGCCGAGCTCAATCTCGGAAGCGAGCCGCGCCCGCGCGTCAGCATCTTCCTGTCTGTTCTCGACGTGCATGTCCAGCGCAGCCCTGTCGGTGGAACGGTCAAAGAGGTCGTTCACCAGGCAGGCAAGTTCCTCTCCGCAGATCTCGCCGACGCCAGCGAGGTCAACGAGCGCAACAGCATGCTGATCGAAACCGCCGATGGTCACGACGTTGCGGTTGTCCAGATCGCGGGACTGCTCGCGCGCCGCATCGTCTGCTACGCCGGTGTCGGTGACGTCCTGCCGATCGGCGACACGTACGGACTGATCCGTTTCGGCTCACGCGTCGACACGTATTTCCCCGCCGGAACCACACTCCTGGTCGAGCCGGGACAACGCACGATCGGTGCTGAAACAGTTATCGCGCAACTGCCGTGAAGACGCCGAAGATGAAGTCAGCCGTGAAGAAGCCGGGAGCAGCCCAACCCGGCGCGAAGATGCCCAAACGCACCCAGGCTGTGCGGTTGCTGCCGTCCGTCATCACCATCCTGGCGCTGTGCGCCGGGCTGTCCGCCGTCAAATTCGCTCTCGACGGACAACCCGGTACCTCGCTCGCGATGATCGGCGCCGCTGCCGTCCTCGATTCACTCGACGGCCGCATCGCGCGACTGCTCGACGCCACCAGCAAGATCGGCGCCGAACTCGACTCACTGGCCGACTCCATCTCCTTCGGCGTCGCCCCGGCCCTGGTCCTGTACGTGACCTTGCTGGACGGCACCAGCATCGGCTGGATCATCGCGTTGATCTACGCGGTCAGCATCGTGTTGCGACTCGCACGTTTCAACACCCTGCTCGACGACGACGACGTCCCCGCGTATGCACGTGAGTACTTCGTCGGCGTTCCGGCTCCGGCCGGCGCACTCATCGCCCTCACTCCCCTGGCCGCGACGGCTCAGTGGGGTGACGGCTGGTGGTCTTCGCACTTCGTCGTCATCGTGTGGACGCTCTTCTCGGCTGCACTGATCGTCAGCCGCATCCCGACGCTGGCGATGAAGTCGGTATCCGTGCCGCCGCACATGGCGGCCGGCCTGCTCGTCCTGGTGACGTTGGCTGCGGCCGCACTCATCACCTACCCGTACATCCTGCTGATCGTTCTCATCGCGATCTACCTGGTGCACATCCCGTTTGCCGTGCACTCGAAGCGGTGGGTGGCAGCACGTCCCGAAACCTGGGACATCAAGCCTTCCGAACGCCGCGCGATCCGACGTCAACCCAACGTCGGTGGCCGCCGCTCGGCCGCTCGTCTCGGATTGCGGCGACCCCGCTAGTCCACGACGTACTCTCGAGAGGTGACTTCGCCGGAACTCGCCCTCACCGTTCGACTCAACACCTCTGCCGCCGACCTACGCCGCGGGGTAGTGCGCTTGCACCCCGAAGCGTTGGCGGCGTTGGGCATCCGCGAATGGGATGCCATCGCACTCATGGGAGCCCGCGGCACCGCGACCGTCGCGGGCCGTGCGCCCACCGGAACCCCGGCAGGCACGATCCTTCTCGACGACGTCACCATGTCGAACGTCGGCCTGACCGAGAACTCTTCCGTCGTGGTCGGTCCGGTGACGGTGTACGGAGCGCGATCCGTCTCCGTCACCGGCTCGTCCATGGCGACAAATTCGATCAGCTCGACGGTTCTGCGACAAGCCCTTCTGGGCAAGGTCGTCAGCGTCGGCGACACGGTCTCGCTCCTCCCCCGCGATCTCGGTCCGGGTACGAGCACTTCCGAAGCCACCCAAGCGCTTTCCCGCACCTTCGGCGTCGCGTGGACATCCGAACTGCTCACCGTCACGGCCGTCGAGCCTGCCGGTGGTCCGGTCAGCGTCCAGCCGAATTCGGCGGTCAACTGGGGTTCCGGCTCGGCGGGCACACTGACACCGAGTGCGCTTGTTTCCAGTCCGGCCGCCGTCGCGATCGAGCCTGCGCCGTCGGTTCCGCTGGATCACCTTGTCGGCGCGCAAGCGCAGGCAGCCAAGCTGACCGAGTGGCTCGGCCTGGCACTCGACGAACCAGAACTGCTCCGTACGCTCGGCGCCTCCCCGCACCTCGGCGTCCTCATCACGGGCCCCGCCGGCGTGGGCAAAGCCACGTTGGCCCGCTCGGTCCTGTCCTCGCGCAAACTGGTCGAAATCGACGGCCCGGGAGTCGGTGCCACCGAGGCGAATACCCGCCTGCAGCGAATCGTCGACGCCGTTGCTGCCGTGCGCGGCGGTGGTGTACTGCTGATCAGTGACATCGACGCTCTGCTTCCGGCCACCGCGGAACCGGTGTCCGCACTGATCCTCGAACAACTGCGCAGCGCCGTCGCAACCCCGGGCGTGGCATTCGTCGCGACCTCCGCCCATCCGGAGACCGTCGACGCGCGCCTTCGCGGCCAGGATCTCTGCGATCGAGAACTCGCACTTACCCTGCCGGACGGCGCAACTCGCAAGGCGTTGCTCGAACTCCTGCTCCGCCGCGTGCCCACCGGAACCCTCGAACTCGACGCCATCGCCTCGCGCGCACCCGGATTCGTGGTCGCCGACCTCGCGGCGCTCTGCCGTGAAGCTGCCTTGCGAGCGGCGACGCGGGCGTCCAAATCCGGTGATTCTCCGGAGATCACGCAGGAAGATCTTGTCGGGGCCCTCGAAGTGATTCGGCCACTGTCCCGTTCGAGTACCGAAGAACTGTCGATCGGCAGCGTCACCCTCGACGACGTCGGCGACATGGTCGAAACCAAACAGGCCCTCACCGAAGCGGTGTTGTGGCCGCTGCAGCACCCCGACTCCTTCGCGCGCCTCGGTGTCGACCCACCTCGCGGCGTGCTCCTCTACGGCCCTCCCGGCTGCGGTAAGACGTATCTCGTTCGTGCCCTTGCCAGCTCAGGTCACCTCAGCGTCCACGCCGTCAAAGGTGCGGAGCTGATGGACAAGTGGGTCGGCGCCTCCGAAAAGGCCGTGCGCGAGTTGTTCCAGCGCGCACGCGATTCGGCGCCCTCGCTGATCTTCCTCGACGAGATCGACGCCCTTGCCCCGCGTCGTGGTCAAAGTTCCGACTCCGGGGTGTCAGATCGCGTCGTAGCCGCGTTGCTGACCGAACTCGACGGCGTCGAACCGCTACGCGACGTCGTGGTGTTGGGCGCCACCAATCGACCGGATCTGATCGACCCGGCTCTCCTGCGCCCCGGCAGACTCGAACGTCTCGTATTCGTACCGCCGCCGGATGCGGAGGCTCGCAAAGCGATTCTGCGTGCTTCCGGCAAGTCGGTACCGCTCGCCGAAGATGTCGATTTGGACATTCTGGCCGTCGATCTCGAGGGATACTCGGCAGCAGACTGCTCGGCTCTCCTGCGTGAGGCTGCACTCGCCGCCATGCGTCGGAGCATGGACGCGGCCGACGTGACGGCCGCGGACGTGGCAACCGCCCGTGAGAAGGTACGTCCCTCACTCGATCCCGAGCAGGTGGCACACCTACAGGCGTACGCGGACAACCGATAAGGACTGACCATGGCTGCTGATCTGGTTCTGTACGGCGACATCGTGACCATGCACGAGGAATCACCACGCGCCCAGGCGCTCGCCGTGACGGGCGGCCGGATCACGGCCGTCGGCGCGCGCACGGACGTCGAGAAACTGGTGGGGCCGGATACCCGCGTCGTCGACGTCGGAGGTGCCGCTGTTCTGCCGGGGTTCATCGAACCGCACGGTCACCCCCTGGAAGAAGCCATCGTTCTCGGGCCTGACGTCGTCGATATTCGGCCTGTCACGATCGCCGAGGCGGATGCCGTAGTTGCTGCCGTCGTCGACACTGTTCGTTCGCGAGGTGCTGCCGGCGCTTCTTTGAACGGTTGGGACCCGTTGCTGCAGAAGGGCCTACCCGATCCGACCATCGACTGGCTGGACTCCGTAGCGCCGGAGTACCCCCTCGTGATCATGCACAACTCGGGACACGTCGCGTATTTCAACACGGCGGCAGCAGTGCAGGCCGGCATCACCCGCGATACCCCCGATCCGATCGGCGGATCGTACGGCCACGACGCGACGGGCGCACTCGACGGATCCGCGTACGAAATGCCCGCGGTATTCGCAGTCGCGGGCCACGCAGTCACCATCGGTGACGACTTCCCCGCACTGGTGGCGGCCGAATGCGCCCGGCTGAACGCCGCGGGAATCACCACCATCGCCGAATTGTCGTTCGACCCCAAGATGCGGCCCGCCCTGGCAGCGATAGCCGACGCCGGACTGCTCACCACCCGCCTGCGGCTCTACGAGATGTCCAACGACGCGCGCACAACCGAGGCGTCACCGGGCGACGGAAACGACCTGGTGCGCCAGATCGGCATCAAGGTCTGGTCCGACGGTTCACCGTGGGTCGGCAACATCGCCACCAGCTTCCCGTATCTCGATACCGAAGCCACCCGCGCGCTCGGGATCGCCTGCACGCACGGGCACGCCAACTACACCGGCGAACAGATCCACGACATCAGTTCCGCCTACTTCGCCAAAGGGTGGCAGATGGCGTGCCACGCCCACGGTGACGACGCGATCACCATGGTTCTCGACGCGTGGGAGCAGCTTCTGAAGGAGCATCCGCGGCCCGATCACCGGTTGCGTCTCGAACACGTCGGCGCGATGCGTCCGGATCAGTTCGCCCGCGCAGCGGAACTGGGCGTCACGGTCAGCATCTTCATCGACCACTTGCACTACTGGGGTGACGTTCTGGTGGATGACCTGTTCGGCCCCGAATACGGATCCGTCTGGGCCGCAGCAGGATCTGCACTCGCAGCCGGACAGCGGTTCACCTTCCACAACGACGGACCCGTCACCCCTGCCAATCCGCTACGGAATATGCAGGACGCCGTCACCAGGCTTTCGCCCAGCGGCCGCGTCGTGGCACCCCAGGAACGGATCCCCGTGGACGCCGCCGTGCGCGCCCATACGGTCAACGCCGCGTGGCAGCTGTTCAGCGAAGATCACATCGGGTCCATCTTTCCCGGCGCCTACGCGGATCTTGTTGTGCTGTCGGCAAATCCCCTCGACGTCGAGCCGACCAGGCTGGCCGACATCACGGTGCTCGCCACCATCCTGGAGGGTCGGACGGTGTACGGAGACCTGAGCGCGATCGGCTGATCGCTCGCCGAACGCCGTGGACAAAGGCCGTAAACCTTCTCTGCTCGATTTCCAAGGATCGTTGCGAGAACGGAGACGGCGCAAGTGGCCTCAGGGTTCAGTGCGGATGTCGTCAATGACCTGGGCAATCGCATGTTTCGCCCAGGCCGTGATCTGCTCGTTCGTGTCGCGGTAGTACGGCAAGGCAACCAATGCAATTGACAGAGCCCATGCGCGGCCACGCGTCCAAGTGCCCTCGTCCACGTCAACACGAAGCCGGAATGTACGCCGAGTGCTCGGCGTCAGCAGAGTCCATGCAATAAGGCAGTCGATTGCCGGGTCTCCGAGAGCGAGTCCACCCCAATCGATCACGGCCGAAAGGCTGCGGTCGCTCACCAGGATGTTTCCCGGGTGCAGATCCGAGTGCATCCACACCGCTGGGCCTGCGTAGTCGATGACGTGGCGCGCCTTTTCCCACGCCGCCTCCGTCAGCGCTCCGTTCAGCAGGTCGCCACACGCTGCAATACTCGCTCGAGTCGCTGAATCTCGTCGCTCAATCGGATCGGCCCGGTAGGAATGCAGCGATCCCTGTGGGCGCAATCCGAGTGTGTCGATCCGACGTAGACTGTTCACGAAGTCTGCGAGTTGGATGGCCAGGTGGTCATCGACCATGCCGGGCACAGGGTTTCGCCCTGGCACCCACGGGTGCACCGACCATTGCCACGGGTATCCGAAGGCCGCCTCACCCACACCTACCGGAACGGGCACGGGGACCGGTAGGTGTGGAGCCAGATGCGGCACCAACTGTTGCTCCTTTGTGATTCCCTCTGCCGCACCTGGGGTGCGGGGCATACGGATTACGAGTGAATCGCCTACTCGGATCATGACGTTGTCGGTGCCGATCGACTCGACCAAGCGCAACGGCAGATTGGCCCACTGTGGCATCTGACTCGAGAGCAATCGCCGCACCAACGCAACATCGATGTCTGGTTCCTCCATGTGCAACTTCCGAATCTGCATGACATGAGCAAACCACTCCCGCACATTCCGGCGATCAAGAAGTCATGAAGAAGACAGCAGCCGCACAGTGCCGACAATGTCCGTCCGCATCACCGACTGCGACACATCCAGACCTCCTTCGCCGTGACTGCCGCAGATCGAATGAACATCCGAAAAGTCCCAAAAATCGGAATTGTCGAAAATTATTGCATAGGAACAGTTTTCGAGATACAAGTCTTGTGTTCGAAACTTTGTTCGATTAAACTTTGGGAATGGACAGTCGGGAAGCGTGGCAGCTGGATGGTGAGGGCCTCAAGGGTGAGGTTCTGGATCTGGTGCGTGTCCGGCACGAGTTGCAGTCGCGGATGGTGTTGTTGATCGTGGAGATGTTTTCCCGTGAGGTTCTCGGTGGGAAGGGTTTTCGGGCGATCGCGCAGTGGTTGCATGGTTCGACGAATCTGGAGATCGGTGAGTGCAGTCTGCTGGTCGGGTTGGCGCGGTTGTTGATGCTCGAACCCGTTGTGGGCGATGCGTTTCACCGGGGTGACGTGGATGCGTTGAAAGCCCGTCAGGTGGCGTCGTTTTGTCAGCATCCACCGAAGAACATGACCCTGGCGGACGTGGACAAGGCCCGCGGGATTCTGCTCGGGTTGGCGTCGAAGAACATCGCGGATTGTGATGCGGTGCGGGCAGCGATCCGCCGAATCGAGAAGCAGTACGGAAAACGCGAGGATGGTGTTCCGGTCGGGGAAGATTCGGAGCGCAACGAGTTCTACGCCTCGAAAGGCCTGTACGGGCGGGTCACTGTGAAGGGTGATCTGGATGCTTTGAACGGGGCACGGTTGATCACGTTGCTGTCGAGCCTGTCCGCTCCGACACCGGAGAAAGACGGCGTCAAAGACACGCGTACTCCGGCATTACGGCGGGCGGACGGGTTTTGCGAGTTGTTGCGCCGGTATGAGCGGGCGGGGTTGGGTCCGATCGAAGGCGGAGTGAAACCACACATCACGGTCACCGCATCGGCGAAGGACATGACGGATCTGCAGGCCTTGAAGGACTTGCTGCCGTCCACGGAGGAACTCGGGTTCGCGTGGACGGATTGGGTGGGTCCGATCAGCCTCGACACTGCCCGGATGCTGGCCTGTGACTGCACCGTCACCCGGATCTTGTTGGACGAGAATGGTGTTCCGCTCGACTGCGGCAAGGAAGCGAGAACAGCAACGGTGCCGCAGCGGCGGGCGTTGGCGGTTCGTGATGGTGGGTGTGCGTTTCCGGGGTGCGGGACGCCGTCGGGGTGGTGCGATGCTCATCATATTGTTCACTGGAACGATGGTGGCCCAACAGATCTCGACAATCTGATCTTGTTGTGCGGTCATCACCATCGGACACTGCACCACACCGAATGGCGGGTCGAGATCGGCCCGGATCGGAAGACGGTGTTCTATCCGCCGATGTCGGTTGATCCGTATCAGCAGCCGATCGGCGGGAACAGTCCACCGACAGCGGCGTGAACCGCGACAACTAAAAACTCATACACCGGGGCACAACCATGCCTCGGTGCTCATGCTGCGTTCCGTCATCTTCGCGGAGACGTACGGCCTACCAGCGGTTCCGAACCTCCTCGGCAAATCCGAGGAGATCTCGAACCACCACGGAGGTACCGTCGTCGAGGATTACTGTGCCGGAGAACTTTCCGAACACCTGATGCTGAATCGAACGCAGCACCCCGACATCGAAAGTCGCGGCACGGTCGATGATCGGCTCGAAAGTCATCTCGAAGCGACCATCGTTGCTCGAGAAGTTCCACGGCGCGCCGTCGTACTTTCCCTGCGGGATGCCGAAGTCGATCCTGTCCAGTTTGTGTGCCCGACCGCCGACAAACACGATGTTCTCGCTGGCCGCCGTAGTGTCGCCGAAGCCGTAACCGGTGTTGAATCCGAACCGCTCGCCGTTCACCAGTCCGGATGCAGAACCCCAGTACCAGATGTTGTCGTAAGTCCAGACTCCCCTGCCCCAATCGAGAACGCCGAACGAGTCTTCCGAGCGAAATGTGAAGTCGTCGCTCCCGATTCGCACGGTCCCGGCAGCGGGCAGGCAGTTGATCTTCTGGTTGTAGTAAAACGATCGGGACGCCTTCGGAAACGGTGTGGCGATCACCATCCGGTCATCGGCAGGACTCGCCAGGAACAAATCGGCATGAAGGCCTCGTCCACCGTCGAAAGCCGGGTAGTCGACAATCAAGTGGCGCCCACCGTCCACGTGGCGAAACTCGAAGCGAGCTTTACCTTTCGACACCACCACATCACCGTCGTCCGCGCTTTCGGGCAGACCGAGCCTTCCCATCGGGAACGGCAGCATCACGTTTTCGGTGATCTCGTGTGGTGTTCGGAAATCGAGCCAGGAGACTCCGAACAAGCCCATGTACCCGTTGTCGGCGACGGTCAACGCGATGCCGTAATCCGAAGTGAGAATGCAGTAGTAGTCCCACTCCTTGATCCGGAACTTGGGAGCGGTGATCGCAGAGCGTCGATACTTGCGAATTTCCGATGGGGCCCAACCCGTCTCGACCAAATGTCCGCGATCGTCGAGAAGCGGGCCGGGCGACATCAGTGTCTGCATTCTTACTTCCAGCGTCCCAAGATCTCGTTCGCACGGTTGGCCAATGCCATCTGGAAGAACGGACCGAAGCTCACGCGCGCCACTCCGAGCGGACCGAAATTTGCCGGATCGTCCTGGTCCGGGATTCCGATCGCATTGATCGGAAGTGGAAGTTCGGACGTCAGGCGGCGCTGGGTCGCGTCGTCATGCCGCCCGACGGGGTAAAGAACGTCGGCGCCGGCGTCGGCCGCCAGCTTGAGGCGTGCGATGGCGCGATCGACACGATCGGACTCTTCACCGACCTGCTTCACGAACAGGTCGGTGCGCGCGTTGACGACAACGTGAACTCCGGCTGCGTCGGCGGCCTGACGAAGCCCACCCACGAAGTCTGCGTGCTCCTGCGCCTCACGCAAGCGTCCGCCTTCACTGTGGACGGTGTCCTCGATGTTGAGTCCGACAGCGCCGGCATCGATCAACCCGTCGATGAGAACTGCCGGCTCGAGCCCGTAACCACCCTCGATGTCCACCGAGATCGGGGCGTCGACCGCACCGGTGATCTGCTTGATCCGGTGCAGAAGTTCGTCGAAGGTGATGCCCTCGTTGTCCGGCTTGCCGATGGAATCGGAAACCGGGTGGCTGCCCACCGTCAGGGCTGCAAAACCGGCAGCCACCGCAAGATTCGCCGACCACGCGTCCCAGACCGTCGGGAGAATGACCGGGTTACCTGGCTGGTGCAACGCCAATAGAGCAGTTGCCTTGTCGTTGATCGAAGTCATGCGGTGGCTCCTCGCGATCGTGGGGTGTACCTCTCACCTACCGACTCTAGTGAGCGACCGGGCAGCCTGTGCTCTTGTAATCGACCTGGAACTCCTTGATGCCGTTGATCCAACCCGAGCGCAGACGGCGCGGATCACCGATCTTGGTGATGTCCGGGACGTTGTCGGCGATCGCGTTGAACATCAAGTCGATCTCCATGCGAGCGAGGTTGGCACCGATGCAGAAGTGCGCGCCCGTTCCGCCGAAGCCCAAGTGCGGATTGGGGTTACGAGTGATGTCGAACGTCATCGGGTTCTCGAACACGTCCTCGTCGAAGTTCGCGGAGCTGTACAGCATCACCACGCGCTGCCCCTTCTTGATCGACACTCCTGCCAGCTCGGTGTCCTCGAGCGCGGTGCGCTGGAAGGCGGTGACCGGTGTCGCCCACCGGACGATTTCGTCGGCCGTCGTCTTGGGACGTTCCTTCTTGTACAGCTCCCACTGCTCGGGGTTGTCCAGGAACGCGATCATTCCGTGCGTGATGGCGTTGCGGGTGGTCTCGTTCCCTGCGACCGCCAGGATGAGCACGAAGAACCCGAACTCCTCCGGGCTCAAAGCGTCGCCGTCGATGTCGGCTTGGACCAGTGTGGTGACGATGTCATCTGCCGGACAGGTACGACGCGCGTCTGCCATTTGGTACGCGTATCCGAGGACCTCGGTGGACGCGACTGCCGGATCACCCTGGTATTCCGGGTCGTCGTAGCCCATCATCTCGTTGGACCACTTGAACAGCTTGTCCCGATCGTCCTGCGGTACACCGATCAGATCCGCGATCGCCTGGAGCGGCAGCTCGCTGGCGACCTGCTTCACGAAGTCGCCCGGGCCTTCGCTCACAGCGGTGTCGACGATGCTGCGCGCACGACGATCCAATTCGTCGCGCATGCCGTTGATCGCGCGCGGCGTGAACAGCTTCGAAATCAGCTTGCGGAGCTTGGTGTGCTCCGGCGCATCCTTGTTGAGCAGAAGATGCCGGAGCATCTCGACGGCCTCACGTGGCATGTCGTCGGCGAAACGCGCGATCGCGGTGTTCTCCCAGCTCGAGAACACATCGCTGCGCTGGCTGACCTCTTTGACGTCAGCGTGACGCGAGACCACCCAGTAGCCCTCGTCCTGGAATCCACCAACGGTCGGCGGCTGCTCACACCACCACACGGGCGCGCTTCGACGCAGTTCGGCGAATTCCTCGAAAGGGATCCGCTCCCCGAGGACAGCAGGATCGGTGACGTCGAATCCGGCCGGTAGGTCAGGCGTGCGAGTTGTGTCCGAGATGGTCATGGCGTCCTCTGATCGGTCGATTGTGCGCTACACCACAGAGTAGCTTTCACTAACGGGCTGTCAAGTGAAAGACGGAGAGTCTCGTGCAACTGACCCGTGCGAGCCCCCGCGGCACTAGGATCCCGGTAATGACAGATACCTCCGGCAGACTGACGCTGCGAGAGAAGCAGAAGCAGCGAACCCGCGCAGACCTCGTGGATGCCGCCGGCGCGCTCTTCACCGAACGCGGATACGCGGCTGTCACCGTCGAGGACATCGCCGGCCGGGTCGGTTGCAGCCGCGCCACCTTCTACCTGCACTTCCCCGGCAAGATCGACATACTCAAGGCCCTCGGCTCGAACACGGTCGTATCCAGCACGCTCGCGATATTCCAGGATCTCGACCACGTACTCGATTCCGGTTCGCGCGAAGAATTCGCCGGCTGGATCAACCGCGCTCTCGACTGGTGCCGCGATCACCACCACATGATGCGGGCGTGGGACGAGGCCATGGTCCTCGAACCCGAATTCCGAACACTGGCACGTGAAGGCATCTCCGCACTGCCCAACGCGATGCCGTCGTACCTGGCACGCTGGCCGCAGAGCCGACACGACGAGGCGAAACTCCGGGTCGAGCTCCTGCTGACACAGATCGAGCGCTTCTTCATTCGGTGGGCGGAACAGGGCGCGATCACCGCGGGTGCGGACGTCGCAGCAGACGTACTCACCGACATCTGGTTTCCGGCACTCACGCCGCCCACGACCGATGTTGCGGCGCCGCGATAGGTTGGCCCGATGCCACTCGACCTTCGAGCGATCCTCACTACCGTCGCTGCACTCCTGTCCGGGATACTCGCGGCGCTGGCCCTGACCAATCCCGTTCTTCGCGACTGGGCCATCGTGGCCTCCCCGTCGGAAGTAGATCGCTGGATCAGCAGCGGACCGACTGCTGTCGGCCTCGGCGCCGTGATCGCCGTGCTTGCCTGCGCCATCTCACAGCGTCGCGGGTCCCGTCGGGCGGCGTGGATCGCGATCGCCGTCGGCGTCGCCGTCATCGCGATCGTTCGGGCAGTCGTACCCGAGGTTGCGTCACTGGACCTGCTGATCGCATTGATCATCGTCAAAAGTGTTGCAGCCGGCACCATTCTGGGCTGCGTGGTTGCCGTCAGTTGGGACCGCACTGCCACGAAGAACGCGACACTCCTCGGCGTGCTCGCCACCTTCCTCGCGATCCGCACGTTCGCTGGTGGGACAGCCAGGATGACGACGTCTTCGGTGGGTGAGCCGTCGTGGTGGCTGATCGGCGCCACGGCCGCAGCAGCAATCGCCTGTGCAGTGACCGCGCAAGCCGGCTTCCGGATTCGCAAGCCGGACTCGGGTGAAATCCGCATCGCTCTCGTGGTGATCACCGCGCTGGCGATCGGGCATCGAGTGCTCGGCGCCGTGATCGACCGCCAGCAATACGCGTCCGAGGCGACCGCCTGGATCGTCATGGTTTTGGCGGCAGGCGCTGCGCTCGCCTTGACGTGGATCGCCGCTTACCGCCTCGGCGACACCTCCGGTGCTGGTGGCAAGTTCCTCTGGGCGGCAACCGCACTGGCCGCTGCGTCGGCCCCGCTCTTCGTCGACATCGCGAAGGGTTCCGGCCACTGGGGAGACCTGAAGTCCCCTTGGGTACTGGTGCTTTTCGCGGCCCTGCCGGTTGCCGTCGGATTGAGGCTGCACAAGCAGGTGCCAAACCTAGTGCCCATCGTCGTCCTCGTTGCGGTTCCGCTGTCGGAACTACTGCCCTTCGACTCCGCGCACGGCGTCTGGTCAATCGCGCTGAAGATCGCCGCGCTGGGCCTCGCCGCCGGTTTACTGTTCGGTTCCCTTGCTCCCGGCAGCCTGGTCGACGCCACACTCGGACTCGCCATTCCCTTTGCCGCGATGACCTTCTCGTCGATCGCCATTCTCACCGATCAGCTCTCTTTCCCACCGATGATGACGTCGATATACATCCAAGGCCAGCTCGACATCGATGCGGTCTCTCCCCACGGCGACGGAGGATTATTCGGACGCGGCATCGGAATCACCGTCGACTACGTCACCGCTCAGACTGTCGGCACTGCAATCCTCTTCGCCCTGATCATCGGATTCTGTGGTGCGGCGATCCTTCGACGATCCCACCCACCCGTCGAGGTATCGGAACCCACCGAGACCGCCTGATCGGGACAGACCGATGACCATCGACCTCCGGTCATGCACCGGCGCCCTCGCGGCCTTTCTCTCGGGAATCCTTGCCGCCCTGGCGCTGACGAACCCAGCGCGAATGAGATGGCCTGTTACCGAACCGCAGTCGAAGATCGACCAATGGATCAGCAGCCAATCCACCAGCGTCGTGGTGGGTGCCATCGTCGCCGTAGGGGCCTGCGCGTATCTCCAGCACCGCCGTTCTCGCAGGCGTGCGTGGGCGTTTGTGTACACGGGCGTCGTCGTGTTGATTCTGATCAGATTCCTCGTCGCCGAAGAAGTCGGTCTTGATCTGCTGAGCGTTCTGGGTTTCGCCAAAACCATTGCAGCCGGACTCATCCTGGGCGGCGCTGTCGCCGCATCGTGGGACAGCCGCCTCGGACGCAACCTGCTGATCATTGGCGTGGTGTCGACGTGGTTGGCCGCGCAATCGTCCACCGGCGATTTGATACCCGTCAGCACGTCGTCCATCGGCGAACCTGCCTGGGCACTTCTGTTGCTGACCCTGATCTGCGCAGTGGCGAGCGCAGTGACAGACGACTCCGAATCGCGGATAAGTGAAACCCAACCGGGCGTCGCCGCAGCCGCTCTCGCAGTTGTCACCGGCCTCGCCGTCACCCAACGGATTCTGAGTTCGGTCGTCGACCGGCAAGAGAACCCACCGACGTTTTCGGGTTGGCTGGTCATGGTCGCGTCGACCGTCGCCGTCCTCACCCTGACCTGGTTCTGTGTGAGGAGACTGGACACAACTTCAGGCAGTGGCGGATTCCTTTGGGCTGCAACCGCTGTTGGAGCCGCCGCCACGACGGTGTTCGCGGATCTGACCGACCGCTTCTTTCTCGACGGTGACCGAACCTCGCCGTTGGTGATCGCTGCCCTCGCGATCATCGCGGTCGTCTTCGGCTTGTCGCGTTCCCGACACCGGGATCGCACGATCGCAGGTCTGACTCTGCTGGCTGCGATCCCGTTGTCGGAGTGGATCTTCGACGGCGAACACGAACTTGCTCTACTGCTCCGCATTGTCGCGCTGGGCGTCGGGTCGGGATTGCTGCTCGGATCCGTTCTGCCGTCGAATCCCGTCGCAGCGACGCTGGGGTTGACGATTCCTTTCACTGCCCTGGTCTTCATGTCGATCGGGCAGCACGAGATCGAGACAGTGTCGTCAACGTACGTCCGGCACGATCCGCCCTCGACGTACGTCGAGTACAACTCTGAATTGCGAGCCTACGTCGACGCGAGCGAGCCCGACGCAGCCTTCCGGGCCGAGGCCGCGACCATTGCCTACGCGTACGAGGCGCCGCCACGCTCCGACGGCGCGGCACTCCTGATGTGTGTAGTCGTCGTCGCCACCGGGATCGCGCTCCGCCGCCGCAGCCCCGTTGACACACCGTCACCGGACTGAGACCTCCTATTGCGGTGCAACTGGTACCGGATTGACTATTTTGGAGCAGTGCCCATCGCCCGCAGGACGCTGCTCGTCGCACTGAGTGGTGTGACTGCATTCGTCGTCACCGTCGTCGCTTTGGCACCGTTCGTGAACAGCCAGTCGACGTCGATTTCGACGGGCGACCGATTCTGGTCCATCTCGACCATCGGCGCCGGCGTCTTGGCTGTCGTCGCGGTCGGGACAGCCGCGATGATGGCCCGTTGCCGATTGCGGACCGCGGCCATGACGGTCTTCGGTGGGCTCCTCCTCGAACTGCCCGGGCTCTACGATCACAACTTCGAGGCACTCTCGCCCGTCGGTGCGGGAGTCGCTGTCGGCGCGGTGACGGTTGCTGCCGCTCCCCGGGTTCGAGCTGCCTCGGTCGCGGGAACGATTGTGGCCGTGCATGTCTCGGATTCACTCCTGGACGAAGACGCAATTCCTCGGCGGTACGCGGACTACATCGCCGACAACACCAACCAGTTTCAACCACCGGTGTTGGGGGCAACACTGCTCGCGCTCGCTTTGGCCGCCGCCTGCGTCGCCGCGTTCTGGTTCCACGATTTCGACAAGGACCACCCCAAGGAACGGATGGCCGTTCGGCCGGTGACTATCGCGGCGGTGCTCACTCTCTTCGGGGTCGCGGCAAATTGGTGGTTCGAGATCACCACCGTCACGGCGGCCGTACCCCTTCTACTCGTCGCGCTCGTAATCACGGTGATCTGCGCGCGGGTGCTGGGCGACGGCGGTCGAATCCTGCTGATGTGTACCGCCGCCGTCGCAACTCTGGCGGCGGTTTCGGCGAACCGTCCCGCAACCGAAGCCATGGAATGGTCGAAAACCCCCGCCTCGACCGCCGTGTTGATCGGCGTCGTCATCGTCGCCGCGGCAGCAATCGGCGCGATCGCTCCCTCGCGGGTCGTCGGCTACGGATTGCTCCTGACGGTGACGGTCGCCGGGATCGTCAGCTACGCCACGTCGCCGTCGCCGAAGATCGGTGACGTTCTCACGATCAGCGATCTTCTTGTCGCCTTCACCTCTGCGGTCGTCACCTACGCGATCGCCAGCGCGATGTACCGAGAGCCGCCGCGGACCGGAGCGTCACGAGCCCTCGTCGGACTCGGTGTCATCTTCGGCCCGACGGCGCTGGCCCTGCTCGTCTATCCGCAGTTCGACTACGGATGGACGGCGTACACGCCGCTCGACGAGAACAAGCCGTTCAACGGCATCACGACGGTCGGCCCGTTCGAAATCTCGACCGACATCCTGATACTCGACGCCGTGGCACTGATCATCGTGGCCGTCTGCGCCTATGCAAGTCTGCGCTTGGGGCGAGTCAATCGATCCGGACCTCCGCCGATCAGTCGATCAGATCCATCGACGCCAGGCGATGGAACACTTTGAGCGATCCCGGCGCCACCTCGTCCATCGCTGCGTACTCGGCGAGCGTGAAATAGCGGAACTCGGCGATCTCGCTGGTCGGGTGCGGGTCTCCGGCCATCTCCGCCAGATAACAACTCATGTGCAGGCCCGTGTCCGCGGAATGTCCGAAAGCGTGAGCCTCGAAGACGTCGAGGAACGTGACCGTCCCGTCGACCAGATCGACGTCGAGTTCCTCCCGAATTTCGCGGTGCAGTGCCTGCTCGGGCGTCTCACCCGGGTCGATCTTTCCGCCGGCCATGTAGAACGCGGTCTTGCCCACGGAGCGGGTCTGGATCAGCTTGCGGTCACGAATGTGCGCAAGGGCGGCGGTACGGATGATCGTGGTGGGAGTCGACGAATTCACGTCGTCCAACCTACGTGTATCAGCGAGTGCCGATGATGTCCGAATCGACTCGCTGCACATCGAAACTGCCACGCCCGGTAATATGTACGCAAAGACAACCTCTCCGACTAGGTGAATTGTCTCGTTAATCCGATAGGTTCGATTTTGTTCGGACACCCCGCCGCCCGCTGACAACACGACGGAGTGCCTTTTGCTCGCTATCTTGCTTGCCCATGCCGTTGCCGCCCTCTTGGCTCCGCTTGTGGTGCGCAGGTTAGGGCGAAACGGCTTCTTCCCCCTCGCGATAGTCCCCCTCGCCAGCCTCGGCTGGGTCATCGACAAATGGGGCACCGTCGAGACGCTGCACATCACCTGGGTTCCCGGCCTGTCGATGGACATCGACTTCAGGTTCGACGCGCTTTCGGCCATCATGGCCGTGCTCGTCCTGGGCGTCGGCACGCTGATTCTGATCTACTGCGCCCGCTACTTCAACGACGACGAACCTCGACTCGGCATCTTCGCCGCCGAGATGGTCGCCTTCGCGGGTGCCATGTTCGGACTCGTGACCAGCGACAACATGCTGCTTCTCTACGTTTTCTGGGAACTGACGACGGTCTTGTCGTTCCTGCTCGTGGGTCACTACGCCGAACGCGCCACCAGCCGCCGCGCCGCGACCCAGGCACTGCTGGTCACCACCGCCGGTGGTCTGGCGATGTTGGTCGGCATGATCATCCTCGGCCAGGTCGGCGGCAGCTACAACCTGTCCGAACTGGTCGCGAACCCGCCGACGGGGTGGCTCCCGTCCGTCGCGATCGTCTTGATCCTGATCGGTGCGCTCTCCAAATCGGCAATCGTGCCCCTGCACTTCTGGCTGCCAGGTGCGATGGCCGCGCCCACCCCTGTCAGCGGTTATCTTCACGCGGCAGCAATGGTCAAGGCCGGTATCTACCTCGTCGCGCGCCTGGCTCCCGGGTATGCCGATTCGCCGCCGTGGCGCATCACCATCATCAGTTTGGGTCTGCTGTCGATGATCCTCGCCGGTTGGCGAGCCATGCGCGCTTACGACCTCAAACTCGTCCTCGCCTTCGGAACCGTCAGCCAACTCGGCTTCATGATGGTCCTGGTCGGCATCGGCACGCGTGACGCCGCCCTGGCCGGCATGACGATGGTCGTGGCGCACGCGATGTTCAAGGCCGCACTCTTCATGGTCGTTGGCATCATCGATCACACCACCGGCACCCGTGACCTGCGCAAACTTGCTCACCTGGGTAAAGCGGCACCCGCTCTCGCGATCATCGCGAGCCTCGCTGCCGCCAGCATGGCCGGTCTACCACCGCTACTCGGATTCGTCGGCAAGGAAGCCGCACTCGAATCAGTTCTCGAAACGAACGCGCTCGGCCACTGGTCGTCGATCGCCGTCGTCACGGTGATCGTGTTGGGCTCGATCCTGACCGTCGGCTACAGCGTCCGGTTCATCTGGGGAGCCTTCGGACGCAAGACCTTGAGCAAGCCGAGTCCGGCCGTGAGCAAGATGCACAAGCCGGGTTGGCTGTTCCTGTTCGCGCCCGGCCTACTCGCGGTTCTCGGTCTGGCCGCCGGCATTCTCTCGCCCCAACTCGAGAAGCTGCTGACGCCGTACTCCACCACGCTGGCCCCCGGACCGCACGCCGACTACCACCTCGCACTGTGGCACGGATTCAACACTCCGCTGCTGCTCACCTGCATCGTCATCGCCGGCGGCATCGCGCTCTACATCGCGCAGCGTCAGATCAGCCGCCTGCACTTCGAGCACCCGCCGCTCGGCAACGCCGACCGCATCTACGACGCGACCCTGCGCGGCATGGACACCATCTCGATGCGCCTGACCGGTGCCACTCAGCGTGGTTCGCTCCCCCGCACGCAGTCGACGATTCTTGCGACGCTGGTCGTGGTGCCACTGTTCCTGCTGATCATCGACACCGATGGCGGCGGAGTCGACCTTCGGATGTGGGATTCACCCATCCAGTTCACTATCGCGCTGATGATGATTTCGGCCGCCATCGCCGCGACGCTGATGCGCAACCGACTCGCCAGCGTCATCCTCGTCGGACTCACCGGCTACGGCTGTGGCGTGTTGTTCGCGCTGCACGGCGCACCCGACCTCGCGCTGACCCAGTTCCTCGTCGAAACCTTGACCCTCGTGATCTTCGTGCTGGTACTCCGGAAGTTCCCCGCAGAGGTCGACGAGAGCAAGGCAATCGGCTTCAAGTGGCCGCGTGCCGCACTCGCCGTCGCGGTCGGTATCACCGTCACCACCATCGCGGCCTACGCGACCAATGCGAGAAACACTCGTCCGATCTACGAACTGCTTCCCGACGCGGCCTACGACCTGGGCAACGGCAAGAACGTCGTCAACGTCCTACTCGTCGACATCCGCGCATGGGACACGCTCGGTGAGATCTCGGTCCTGCTGGTCGCGGCAACCGGCGTCGCCAGCCTCGTGTTCCGCAACCGCCGCTTCGGTATCGCGCCGCGAGTCGCGGACGCCCCCTCCGTCATCGTCGACAAGGCAGCGGCCAACTCGGACACGACGTGGTTGCGCGGCGGAGACCTCATCGATCCTCGACACCGTTCGCTGGTTCTCGAGGTCACCACGAGATTAATCTTCCCGACCATCATGGTGTTGTCGATCTACTTCTTCTTCTCCGGTCACAATGCCCCCGGCGGCGGTTTCGCCGGAGGCCTGACGGCGGGCCTCGCCCTCGTGCTGCGTTACCTCGCCGGTGGCCGCTACGAACTCGGTGAAGCCGTACCCATCGACGCGGGCAAGATTCTCGGCCTCGGTTTGGCGCTAGCCGCGGGCACCGCCCTGGTGTCGCTGTTCCTCGGCGCTCCGGCACTCTCGTCGGCTGTCTTCGAGTTCACGCTCCCGCTCATCGGCCACGTCAAACTGGTCACCGCACTGTTCTTCGACCTGGGCGTCTACCTCATCGTGGTCGGCCTGGTCCTGGACGTACTCCGAAGTCTCGGCGCCCGCCTCGACGCAGAAATCGAGGTGAAAGCACCATGAGCGCAAATATCGGAATGCTGATCCTGATCGGCGTCCTCACGTCGGCCGGTGTCTACCTGCTGATCGAACGAAGCATCACCCGGATGCTCCTCGGTCTACTTCTATTCGGTAACGCCATCAACCTCTTGATCCTGACCGTAGGTGGATCGGACGGGAATCCGCCCATCGTCGGCCGAGATTCGGTCCACGAGGAGATAGCGGATCCGCTCGCCCAGGGCATGATCCTGACGGCCATCGTGATCACGATGGGTATCGCCGGCTTCGTTCTGGCACTGGCGTACCGGTCTTACAAGATCAACACCGCCGACGCCGTCGAGGACGATCCCGAGGACACCAAGATCCTCAAGCGTCGCCTGCCTGCCGACGCTCCCGACCACGACCGCTCCGACGACCCGGTCACCGGTGCCCCGAGCATCGGCGGCGACGCATTCGACAAGGACGGCAACCCTATTCCCCTCGAACAACTGGTCAACCTCGAGGACATCGAATGCTACGACGACCTCCACGACGGCGACTTCGAGGACGAACCGGTACCCGACTGGGCCACCGACCTTGCTCGTAAGAAGGAATCCGAGAAGCGGCGCAAAGACGCTCGCCAGACCAAGATCGAGGGAGGTGGCGGCGCATGACCATCTCGGACAACCTGATGGGAGCCCTTGCGCCCCTGCCCGTCCTGATCCCGATGCTGGCCGCAGCTGCGACGCTGGTTGTCGGCCGACGTCCGCGTTTCCAGCGTGTCATCACACTGATCGCGCTCATCGGCGTCGTCGCGGTGTCTGGATTGCTGCTCTACCTCGCCGACCGCGACGGTACGACGGCCGTTCAGGTCGGCGGCTGGGACTCCCCCATCGGCATCACACTCGTCGTCGACCGTCTCTCGGCGATGATGCTCGTGGTCTCGTCGGTGGTGTTGCTCGCCGTCATGATCTACGCGATCGGTCAGGGTATTCGCGACGGCAGCGAGGCCCAGCCGGTCTCGATCTTCCTGCCGACCTATCTCGCATTGACCGCCGGTATCTCCAACGCGTTCCTCGCCGGTGACCTCTTCAACCTGTACGTCGGATTCGAGGTTCTGCTCGCCGCGAGTTTCGTGCTCCTGACGCTCGGTGCCAGCGCCGACCGCGTTCGGGCCGGTGTCTCGTACGTGATGGTCTCGATGGTGTCTTCGCTGATCTTCCTGGCGGGCATCGCCTTCGCCTATGCGGCGACCGGCACCCTCAACATGGCCGACATGGCCCTGCGCTTCGACAACATTCCGCCGGGCACACGAACCGCCATCTTCGCTGTCCTGCTCGTGGCGTTCGGCATCAAGGCTGCGGTCTTCCCGCTGTCGGCGTGGCTACCGGACTCGTATCCGACCGCGCCCGCACCGATCACCGCCGTCTTCGCCGGGTTGCTCACCAAGGTCGGTGTGTACGCGATCATCCGCGCGCACTCGTTGCTGTTCCCGCAAGGAGAACTCGACAACGTACTGATGGTGTGCGGTCTGCTCACGATGGTGGTCGGCATCATGGGTGCCATCGCGCAGAGCGACATCAAACGTCTGCTCTCGTTCACACTGGTCAGCCATATCGGCTACATGATCTTCGGTATCGCACTGTCCACGACGTCCGGGCTGTCCGGCGCGATCTACTACGTCGCCCACCACATCATCGTGCAGACGACGCTCTTCCTCGTCGTGGGTCTGATCGAACGACAAGCCGGGTCGTCGTCGCTGCGCCGACTCGGCGGTCTGGCTGCGGCCAGCCCGATCCTCGCGATCGTCTTCCTGATCCCGGCACTGAATCTCGGTGGTATCCCGCCGTTCTCGGGCTTCATCGGCAAGGTCGCGCTCCTGCAGGCCGGTGCGGCCGACGCCAGCGCGCTGGCCTGGATCCTCGTCGCCGGCGGCACGATCACCAGCTTGCTGACGCTCTACGCGGTCGCCCGCGTGTGGACCAAGGCCTTCTGGCGAGCCCGCGCCGACGCGCCCGAAGGTGACCTCGCCGACGTCAGCCCGTCAGCACTGATCGACGAGTCCGAAGAGGACATCGCGTTCGTCGACCGCGAGGACGTCGGCAAGATCCCGGTCTTCATGCTGATTCCGACGGTCGGGCTCGTCATCGTCGGTCTGGCACTGACGGTGTTCGCGGGCCGGATCATCGACATCAGCGACAGAGCGGCGAAGGATCTGCAAGACCGGTCCATCTACATCGACGCGGTTCTCGGCAACCACCGACCCGTGCCGGTCGACGAAGCTCCCGTCGCTGCAGACGACCCTGCTGTAGCTCCCAGTACCGATGCCCCGAACAGCGATGTCCCGAACACCGACGCCCCGAACACCGAGGAGGCTCCGCGATGAAACGCGAACAGGTACTCCGCGTCGGGATCCTGCTGTGGCTGATGGTCGTATGGATCCTGTTGTGGGGCAACATCAGTTTCGGCAACATCTTCGGCGGACTCGCCGTCGGCCTGATCATCATGGTCCTGCTTCCCCTCCCCCGTGTACCGGTCGAGGGTCGGGTACATCTGCTGTCGATTCTGCGTCTGCTGTGGATGATCGTGTACTACGCGATCCAGTCGAGTATCCAGGTCGCGTGGCTGGCGATCCGTCCGTCGCCGCCGCCGGTCACCGGAGTTCTGCGGTACCAACTCGGGATCAAGTCCGACCTGGTTCTCACGCTGTGCATCGACGTACTGAACCTGATCCCGGGCACCATGGTTCTCGAGATCGACCAGAACCGGCGCATCGTCTACGTCCACGTGCTCGACGTCGGCTCGCAGAAAGCCGTCAGCGCGTTCTACCGCTCGGTGGAGGATCTCGAACGGTTGTTCATCGCGTCGTTCGAACGTGACTCGGACTGGCAACCCAGCCCATGGCACCAGCGCGACTACGAATTCGATGCACCCCGGCAGGAGGACCAACCATGAACGGGTTCATCACCACGATCTTGATCATTTCCGGAGTGATTCTGCTGATCGCCGCCGTACTGACCACGTTCCGATTGCTCGACGGTCCGAGCTCACTCGACCGCCTCGTCGCTCTGGACACGATCATCGCGGTCTCGATGTGTGGACTCGCTGTCTGGGCCGCGTACAGCAAAGACACCACGATCGTTCCCGCGATCGTGGCGCTGGCACTGGTCGGCTTCATCGGTTCCGTGTCCGTCGCGCGCTTCCGGGTGAGTGACCAGTGATCGGCAACATCCTCGACACGATCGGGGCCATCTCCATCTTCCTCGGCGCGCTGCTCGCGCTGACCGCCGCGGTGGGAATCGTTCGCTTCCCCGACACCCTGCGTCGTATGCACGCGGCCACGAAACCTCAGGTGGTCGGACTGATCCTGGTGCTGATGGGCGCCGTGTTCCTGCTTCGTGGGAGCGTCGACATCTGGATGTTGGTCCTGGTGGGCATCTTCACGCTGCTGACCGCGCCCGTGATCGCGCACAGCGTCGGCCGAGTCGCCTACCGCGAACAGCGCGAAGAGGACGACCTCATGAAGATCAACGAGCTGGAAGACCCGGACTCTCTCCTGTAGCGGCATCCCACTCGCCGTCGCGCTCGCCCCACACCGCAAGTGCAGTGCCGGGGCGGGCGAAGAAGGTGGCGAAGTACGCGACCGACATGAGAACCAGGACAGCCATCAGCAGCGGCCCGAAGATCGCCGGGTACTCGGCCATCTGCACCGCAGCGAACCGGTACGAGAGCAACAACCCCGCGAGTAGTGCCGAGCCACCGATCAACAGACGCACTCGGAACCACCCCCAGCCTCGCTCAGGATCCCGTAGCGCCGCATCGAGGGTCAAGCACAGGACGGCACCGGCAATGAGGTCGACGCCGTAGTGGAATCCGAAACCGAGCGTCGCGGTCAGGGTCGCAACGAGCCAGAACGATCCCAGGCTGCGAATCCACCACGGCCCGCTGCGCGAGTGGATGAACAATGCGACCGCCCACGCGGTGTGCAGGCTCGGCATGCAGTTTCGCGGTGCGGCGTCGTCGAACGGCAGCGACGACGGTGATGCGAAGTCGAAGTTGGGCACGATGTTCGGCCAGTAGTCACCGATCTGGAATCCGAACCCACGCGGACCGAAGGCGAACACCGGGCCGACCACCGGGAACAGGACGTAGAAGATCGGGCCGATCAGCCCGATGAGCAGGAACGTGCGCAGCAGGTGATGCGACGGCCATCCCTTACGTACTTGATAGAGAGCAACCACGATCACCGCGACCGGCAGTTCGACGTAGATCCAGTCGAGGGCTGCTGCACCGACGGGGCCCATGGCGTCGACGATCTGGCCCATCACCCACGACGGATTCCCGAGAGCCTGGTCGGCGAGGAACACGTACTCGTCCCACACGTCGGTGCCGACGAGAATGGTGATCTCCAGCCACGTCTCGGCAACCTTGGCCGCGATGATGAGCAACGCGCCGAGAGCGACGCCGTGCAGAACGCTGAGTCGACGCTCGCCGGACAACTTCCACACCGCGTACACCGCGATGGCCGTCAGTACCCAGGTGCCGCCGGTGCCCATAGTCAGCGGCCCACCCGAGAACCAGCGAATTGCCCCGACGACCACGTCGATCACGACTGCCGCGGATACCGCGTAGATGCGTTCTTTGTTGTTCAGTCCAACCAGCGCGAGAGCGAGACCCACCCAGGGCATGGTCGCCGAGCGAGGAACGAGGAAGTAGTCGCCGAACAGGCTTTCCACCGGACCGAGATAGCCCTTGTACGACGCGAACGCCTGCACACCCAGGACCAGCACGGTCAATGCTGCTGTGCCGATCAGAAGGAGTCGATGAGAACTCGACCACGAACGATCCGACTGTCCGGGTACGCCCCCTCGTTGGGACCAACTGTCTATCAACACCGGACAATAGTAAACGCCGTGTGAACCGAATATGGACGCAGACTGGACAATCGGTCTGTATGCCCGTATTTCGACCCTACGAAACCATCGGCAACACGGAGTGCTCTAAGTACCCAACTCCGCGACCAATGCGTCGACTACCGCAACCAGATCGCCGCCCGTCGCTTCCGCGACACGGCGTTGACGCTGGTAGGAGGCACCGCGACGGGGAATGTCCGCCACCGACGCCAACTCGTCCGCGCAGCCGAGTGAGACCGCAATCGGCGCCAAGTCGTCGAGCAGGCGATCCAGATCGTCAGTGACGAGGCACTCGTTTGCGTCGGAGTCGAGGATGATCTCGGCGTCCAGTCCGTATCTCGCTGCGCGCCACTTGTTTTCCTTGACGTGCCACGGCTGCATGTTCGGCAGAGTCTCACCGGCACTCAGTCTGCGGTCCAGATCGACGATGAGGCAGTGGACCAGAGCAACGAGAGCACCCAGTTCGGCGCGTGTCGAGACGCCGTCGAACACCCGGACCTCGATGGTTCCCCACTTCGGCGCGGGACGGATGTCCCAGTGCATGCCACCGATCTTGGTGATCACACCGGTCTTCATCTGGTCGTCGATGAACGACTCGTATTCGGCCCAGTTCTCGAACTGGTACGGAAGGCCGGCGGTTGGCAGCTGCTGGAACATCAACGCGCGATTGGACGCATAGCCGGTGTCCACACCGGCCCACATCGGCGAGGACGCCGACAGCGCCAACAGGTGCGGATAGCGCTGCAGCAGTGCGTTGATGATCGGGAAAACGCGATCCGCGGACGAGACACCCACGTGAACGTGCACGCCCCAGATCAGCATCTGCCGACCCCACCACTGCGTGCGTTCGATGAGTTCGTCGTAGTCGGGTGTCCGGGTGACCAGCTGCGTCGACCATTGCGCGAACGGGTGCGTGCCCGCGCTGATGAGGTCGACGCCGAGCGGATTCGCAGCGCGGCGAAGCAGATCCAGTGACCTGTCGAGATCACTCATCGCCTCGCCGACCGTCGAGTGAATACCCGTGACGAGTTCGACGGTATTTCGCAGTAGTTCCTTGGTGATGTGCGGGGTTTCGGAGCCGGCAAGCTCTTCGACCGCCGAAAACACCTCGGCTGCTGTGTTGGAGAGATCTCTGGTCTTGCGATCGACCAGCGCGATCTCCCACTCCACGCCCAGCGTCGGGCGCGGCGAACCTGGAAATGGAACTACCACGCAGAGAATCCAATCACAGTGTCGGTAAAAACACCGTGCTGGCTACTGCGTGGTAGTCGCCGGAAGTGATGCAAAACTCAGGTGAGTTTGTCAGCTCTTGGTGATGACACCGCAAGCGACGCGTCCGCCGGCGTCACCGGTGTCGAGCGTCTGCTGATCCGGTGCCGGCGCGTAACGCGTCGGGATGTTGCCGAAGTTGTCCGCACCGGCGTGGATCATGACGGATGTTCCACCGTTTGCGACCAGTTCGTCGACGGTGAACGCGTCGGTTGTGGTGACCAGCGTGGCGGTGCCGTCTTCGAGGACCTGAACCGA
This sequence comes from Rhodococcus sp. WS1, assembly GCF_003797745.1. Classification (NCBI taxonomy): domain Bacteria; kingdom Bacillati; phylum Actinomycetota; class Actinomycetes; order Mycobacteriales; family Nocardiaceae; genus Rhodococcus; species Rhodococcus sp. WS1. The sequence goes on from NZ_RKLZ01000001.1 coordinate 1,756,623, forward strand.
AGTGAGGTCACCGCTCGCCGGGTGGCCCGTGTGACCCTCGGCCTGGAAGTGTCCGCCTGCCGAGAGGAAGTTACCCGGCTCTCCGCCGCTGGGGGCTACGGAATTGGTCTCGCACTTGGCGACCTGGTGAACGTGGAATCCGTGGAAGCCGGGGGTCAGGCCCTTGGCGTCGAGGGTGACCTTGACGTCGCTACCTTCCTGCGCGAACGTGACCGTTCCGACCTTGGCGCCGTCGGTGCCGTTCAGCGTTGCGGTGACAGTCTCGGCAGAAGCGCCGGCGTGAGCCGTCTCGGAACCGTGGCCGCCCGCGCTTTCGTGCGCGCTGGGATCGGCTGCACCGGTCCACACCGGAGGAGTCGTGCCGGGGACGCTGCTGGGCTCTTCGCTGTTACTGCAAGCGGTCAAGCCGAAAGCGGCAATCGCGACTACAGGGGCAACGACGCGCCAGGACATACGCCGGGTGCTGCTGGGGGCCATCGAACCGCTCCTTTGAGGTGGCGAGAAAGTGCTTCTGATCATAACGGCGCGTGTAGTAGCTGGAACCGACGGGTCAGTTCCACCTTCACGACCGGTCAGTTGGAGGTCACGATCACGATCACGCCAGGTGACGCGTTCGCGATGCCGGCGAATCGAGGTTCTGCGGTGACTCCGAGTTCAGCTGCGATCTTCTGCGCCGCTGCCTTCTCCGCCGCGGACGATCCGTAGTACACCGTCGTCGTACTGACGGTGCCCTCGCTGTAGTTACCCGTCTCCTCGACGTTCCAACCTGCAGCCGTCAATTCCTCGGCAGTGCCTGCTGCCAGACCCGAGACGGTGCTGTTGTTGAGAACTCGAACGCTGATATTCGACGTGTCGACGCCGCTCGCGGAGCTGGAAGTCGTGGTCGTCGCAGTTCCCGAGGGGCGCGACGTAGTGGTGGTATCGCCCGAAGCGGGTTGCGTCGTCGCTGCCGGCTTGGAAGTGGCAGATGCCGGTGCGGTGGCGCTCGTCGTGGCAGATGCCGAGGATTCGGTCTGCTCTGCTGCGGTGTTCTCGTCGCCCGATCCACCGTCGCTCGATCCACCCAGTGAGGCTGCTCCGAGACCGATGAACACGATCGCCAACGCGATCAACACCATGGCGATTGCGCGAAGCGGAGGTCCGGACGGCTGCTCTTTCGGGGTACTCACGATGTCGACCTTATCGCCAGTGTGTGGACAGCCCGATCATATGTACGCGTGATTCAGGTGACCTCGAAGCCGAGGCGACGGGCGGCCCTGGCCTTCTGACGGCTGGCACGCAGACGACGCAGGCGCTTGACCAGCATGGGATCAGCCGCCAAGGATTCGGGGCGATCGACCAAGGCATTGAGAACCTGGTAGTAGCGGGTTGCCGACATGTCGAACAACTCCTTGATGGCTTCTTCCTTCGCACCGGCGTACTTCCACCACTGGCGTTCGAAGGAGAGGATGTCGTGCTCCCGGCGGGTGAGGCCGTCTTCGCCCACCTCGTGCATGCCTGCTGTATCTACTACCGAATCGTCGGCGCCAGTGCCTTCGGACTGGTTCCGACTACGCGCGGTTGCGCCGTCCATGTCACTCCTCGACTGCTGTGCTCGGCGTCAGCGAGACTCGTATGCCCGGTGTTCTTTTCCGACCGATATTCTCGCGGCCGTGAGTTTCCCGGTCCCCTGGCCCGAAGGTAACTCACAATTTCCCCCGCGGCCCACGTTCCGACCGAGCAACGAATTACATCGCTGTTCTTCAGCAACCATTGAACCATGATCGAGTGTGCGGGCCGTGATAACTACGCGGGCGCGCCGCACTATCCTTGTCCGCATGGCTATCCTCCCCATCCGAATCGTCGGCGACCCGGTACTGCACAAGGCGACAGAGCCGGTCACTCAGTCTCCGGCCGAGATCGCCGAACTGATCGCAGACATGTACGAGACGATGGACGCCGCCAACGGCGTCGGTCTGGCGGCCAATCAGGTCGGCGTTTCACTCCGAGTCTTCGTCTACGACTGCCCCGGTGACGACCGCAGCAGCGAGCGTCGTCGCGGCGTCGTCGTGAACCCGGTACTCGAGACGTCCGAAATCCCCCAGACGATGCCCGACCCGGAAGAAGACTTCGAGGGTTGCCTTTCCGTTCCCGGCGAGCAGTTCCCGACGGGCCGCGCCGATTGGGCGAAGGTCACCGGCACCGACGCCGACGGCAACCCGATCGAGGTCGAGGGCACCGGATTCTTCGCACGGATGCTCCAGCACGAGACCGGGCATCTCGACGGTTTCCTCTACACGGACGTGCTGATCGGCCGCAACGCGCGCGCCGCCAAGAAGATCATCAAGCGTTCCGGTTGGGGCAAGCCCGGTCTGACCTGGACGCCGGGCACCGTCGACGATCCGTTCGGTCACGACGACGACGATTACGAAGACTGAGAATTCCGCTCTGAACGGCAACATTTCGATCGGTAGCCGGGTGGTTTTGCGATACAAGCTCCCACCCGGCTATTCGCATCCCATGACCGACGTCATCGGCATCCTCGAGGGTGCCGATCCCATCGCCGTCCGCAGCGGCGACGGTCGGCTGGTCCAGGTCTCCGCCGATCAGGTGATTGCACTCAAGACTCTCTCGGCCCGTCCGATTCGCATCGGCGAGATTCGAAACCTCGAAACGGCTGCTGCTGCGGCGTGGCCGGGGGTCGAGCAGGCGTGGATCGACGGTTGGTTGCTGCGCGCCGGTCACGGTTTCACCGGCCGCGCCAATTCGGCTTTGCCGCTCGGTGGTGCGGGGACGGTTGCCGGCTTCGACGCGAGCACTCTCGAACGGATACGCCAGTGGTTCGGTGACCGCGGCCTGCCGACCCTGCTGCTCCTCCCCGATCGACTCGGCACCGCTCCGGACGGGTGGACCAGCGAGAAGGAAACCATCGTGATGGCCGCCGATCTGGGCAATGTCACGCTGCCTCTCGGTCCTCCGGTCACCTCGTTCGCCGACCGCCCCGACCACAACTGGCTGTCGACGTACGACGCCCACGGAGATCCGGCGTACGTCGAGGCGGTCCTCACGGCTGTCGTGGGCAGTGCAACTTTCGGCGCGATCGGAAACACCGACACGACGCTTGCCATCGGGCGCGCTGCGCTCACCGAGGCACCCGATGGCAAGCGCTGGGTAGGACTGACCGGCATTCACGTCGCCCCTGAACACCGTCGTCACGGAATCGGGTCGCTGATCTGCGGAGATCTACTCTCCTGGGGTCGTCAGAACGGTGCGACGCACGCGTACCTCCAGGTTTCGGCGGAGAACTCCGCGGCGATCGCGCTCTACGAGCGGCTCGGATTCGTCGAACACCACCGCTACCGATACGCCACCGATCCTGTCGGCGGCTGACGCTAGGCTTGCCCTCGTGCGCATCGCTACTTGGAACGTCAACTCCGTCCGTGCCCGTACCGACAGGATCATCGACTGGCTCGGTCGATCCGACGTCGACGTCCTGGCAATGCAGGAAACCAAGTGCAAGGACGAGCAGTTTCCGTACGAACGCTTCAAGGAAATCGGCTACGAGGTCGCCCACGTCGGGTTGAGCCAGTGGAACGGTGTCGCCATCGCTTCCCGCGTCGGCTTGGACGACGTGCAGATCGGATTCGAGGATCAGCCAGGGTTCGACAAGGATCCCGAGGCAGACCCGGTCCGTGAGGCCCGTGCGATCGGTGCCACCTGCGGTGGTGTGCGGGTGTGGAGCCTGTACGTCCCCAACGGCCGTGAGCTGGAAGACCCGCATTACGCCTACAAGCTGGATTGGCTGGCCAAACTGCGCGACGACGCGGAGGGCTGGCTCAAGCAGGATCCCGACGCGCAGATCGCCCTGGTCGGTGACTGGAACGTCGCTCCTACGGACGACGACGTGTGGGATCCCGCTTTCTTCGAGGGCAAGACCCACACGTCGGAGCCGGAACGAGCTGCGTTCACCGCCTTCGCCGAGTCCGGGTTCGCGGACGTCGTTCGCCCGTACACCCCCGGCCCCGGTGTGTACACGTACTGGGACTACACGCAGCTTCGCTTCCCGAAGAAGCAGGGCATGCGAATCGACTTCATCCTCGGCTCTCCGGCATTCGCAGCGCGCGTCGAGGCGGCCGAGATCGATCGAAACGAGCGAAAAGGCAAGGGCGCCAGCGATCACGCTCCGGTGATCGTGAATCTCGGGTAGTTGTAAAGCTCGGAGCCTGATCGTCTGTTTGCAACCTCCGGCGGCTAGTCCTCGACGAGCAGTTCCAGATACTCGGGATGCTCGCCGAGGTACCGCTGAACATAGGTGCACACAGGCCGCACCGACCATTCACGTTCACGGGCGCAGTCCATCGCGAACTGCACGAGTACGGCTGCCAGTCCCTGCCCGCCGTACTCCTCCTTGACGACGGTATGCATGTACGCAACCACGTCGCCCGCTTCGGCTCCGCTCCCCGAAATCTCGTCCTCGTCGCGGTATCCGAGGATGCCGACCAACTCGTCGTCGGAGAGCAGTTCGAATCGTTCGTGCGACGGATTGTCCACGAGCGTGACTTCCGGTGAGGTTCCGGTTCTCGAGTTTTCGATGTCGTTCATTGCGGCGACCTCCACGGCACGATCTGCAACTGCGCGATCTGCGACTGCTGCGTTCGCACGCTCTCCATAACTGTGATCCATGCCACTCATAGAATCAGCTACCGACGACGCTGTCCCGGGTTCGACCAATTTTTGCACCGCGAACGACTCCACCGCAATCGCAGTGAAACGCTTTTTCGGGGTTGAGATAGAGTCGCCCGGTGCCGCTGTGACAGCGGGCACAAATTTCATACAACCACCACGGGGGCTCGCACCAGCGGGCTGAGAGGACGGCTAGGGCCGTCGACCGGATGAACCTGACCGGATAATGCCGGCGTAGGGAGCGCACCATGCAGGAGAAGTCTGTCCGTACGGCTGTTCACGCGACTGTCCACACCGCTGTGACAACCGGCCCGATCGAGGGCAGTAGCAAGCATTACGTCGAATCGGATTCTCTCCGGATCCCACTTCGACGCGTCACTCTCACCAATGGTGAGCATCTGGACCTGTACGACACGTCAGGTCCTTACACCGACACGGACGCCGACATCGACCTCGATGCAGGGCTCCCGACGACCAGGGACACCTGGGAACGCCCGGAAAGCAATCGGACGCAACTGGAATGCGCCCGAGACGGTGTGATCACCCCGGAGATGCGCTATTGCGCTGCACGCGAGGGCGTTTCAGCCGAACTGGTGCGTTCCGAGGTGGCTCGCGGGCGGGCGGTAATTCCCGCGAACCATCGCCACGGCGAGCTGGAGCCGATGATCATCGGCAAGAAGTTCGCCGTCAAGATCAACGCGAATATCGGGAACTCGGCCGTAACCTCCTCTGTTGCAGAGGAAGTCGAAAAGATGGTGTGGGCGATCCGCTGGGGCGCCGACACCATCATGGACCTGTCCACCGGCAAGGACATCCACCTGACCCGTGAATGGATTCTGCGCAACTCACCCGTACCGGTCGGCACGGTACCGATCTACCAGGCACTCGAGAAAGTCAACGGAGATCCCACTGCTCTGACATGGGAAATCTACCGCGACACGGTAATCGAGCAGTGCGAGCAGGGCGTCGACTACATGACCGTGCATGCCGGTGTACGAATCGGTTACATCGCTCTGACTGCTGGTCGCGTCACGGGAATCGTCTCGCGCGGCGGCGCGATCATGGCCGCGTGGTGCATGCACCACAGGCAGGAATCGTTCCTCTACACCCACTTCGACGAACTGTGCGAGATCTTGCGCCGATACGACGTCACGTTCTCCCTCGGTGACGGGCTTCGACCGGGATCGATCGCCGACGCCAACGACGCCGCCCAATTCGCGGAGCTTCGCACTCTGGGAGAACTCACGCAGATTGCGAAATCCGCAGGAGTCCAGGTCATGATCGAGGGCCCCGGACACGTTCCCATGGACAAGATCGAGGAAAACGTCCGCCTGGAAGAAGAGCTCTGCGACGAGGCACCGTTCTACACCCTCGGACCGCTCGCTACCGATATCGCGCCGGCGTACGACCACATCACCTCCGCCATCGGTGCGGCGATGATCGCACGGGCGGGAACGGCGATGCTCTGTTACGTCACACCCAAGGAACACCTCGGCCTGCCCAACCGAGACGACGTGAAAACCGGTGTGATCACCTACAAGATCGCTGCCCATGCAGCAGACCTGGCAAAAGGGCACCCGAATGCACAGGCCCGCGACGACGCACTGTCCAAGGCGCGCTTCGAATTTCGCTGGTTGGACCAGTTCGCTTTGTCACTCGACCCGGACACCGCCAGGGAGTTCCACGACGAGACACTGCCGGCCGAGCCCGCCAAGACCGCACATTTCTGCTCGATGTGCGGGCCGAAGTTCTGCTCGATGCGGATCTCGGCGGACGTACGTCAGTACGCGGAAATCCTGGAAGCGGAAATTCCGGAAACCGAGTCCATCCGGACCGAGCTGCCGTTTCCCCAGGTCCGGTCGGTAGGCTCGTCGTCGTGAAGCTGCTGCCCCTGACCCCCGCCGGACAGACCCCGATTCGGGCATTGACCATCGCCGGAACCGACTCCGGCGGCGGAGCCGGCATTCAAGCCGATTCCCGCACGATGGCGATGTGCGGAGTACACGCCTGTGTGGCCGTCGCCGCTGTGACGGTCCAGAATTCGGTGGGCGTCAGCGGATTCCACGAGATTCCGCCGGAGATCGTCGCCGACCAGGTGCGCGTCGTGGTCTCGGACATCGGCGTCGGCGCAGCGAAGACGGGAATGCTGGCCTCGACGACGATCATAGAAGCGGTAGCCGCAGTTTCCGCCGAGGTGGGGATCGGCCGCGACCGACCGATCCCGCTGGTGGTCGACCCCGTGTGCGCGTCGATGCATGGCGATCCGCTGTTGCACGAAGAAGCTCTCGACGCGGTCCGCAACACCTTGATTCCGGCTGCCACGGTGGTCACTCCGAACCTCGACGAGGTTCGGTTGATCACCGGCATCGAGGTCGTCGACGACAAGAGCGCCCGCCAAGCGGCAGAAGCGTTGCATGCGCTCGGCGCTCAATGGTCCATCGTCAAGGGCGGCCACCTTCGTACTTCGGAGTTGTCCACCGATCTGTTGTTCGACGGCGACCGTTTCCTCGAATTCAGCAGTGCCCGGATCGACACCGGCAACGATCACGGCGGCGGAGACACGCTGGCCGCTGCGATCACTTGCGCTCTCGCACATGGCTATTCCGTTCCGGACGCGGTGGCGTTCGGCAAAGAGTGGGTGACCAAGTGTCTCGAGGCGTCGTACGACCTCGGCGCAGGACATGGTCCGGTGTCCCCGCTTTGGCGGCTCCAGGTCTAGTGCGCTAGTTCCGGCGTACGCGCCAGATTCCCAGGTCGACGGGAACTCCGTTGGGAGTGGTCGCGAAGAACCCTCGTCGCCATGGCCGGATCGTGAGATCGAGATCCTCCAGGGTGCCGGCTTCGAGTTCCTCGAGAGTTGTCGCCGACATCATGACGTTGCCGTCGCCGCCCAAGCCCATCATCCGGGCGGCGATGGTCACGTCGACGCCGAGCCAGTCGTCGCCGATCTGGCGCGGAGTACCCGTGTGGAGGCCGACGCGCATTCGTGGGGTGTATCCGTCGAGGTCGACTTCCGCGAGTGCGTCCTGCGCGGTGAACACCGCCTTCAAAGCCGCATCCGGGCGAATGAACACGGCCATCAGACCGTCGCCCATCCGTTTGACGACGTGTCCGCCGTTGTCGGTGATCGGGGTTTCCACGGCCTGCGCCACGGCACGCAGGAGCGTCAGCGTGGCGCCGTCACCGGCTTCGAGTGACCAGGTGGAGAAGCCAACCAGATCGGTGAAGACGATGGTCAGTTCTTGATCACCGCGGCCGCGGCCCATCTTTTCCAGCGCCGCCTGCCACACCTGCAGTGCTCCGAGGCTCACTTCGCGAGTGGCTGCCGGCTTCTGATCGAGCAATCTGTCAGCGACGCGGGCCACGGCACGAGCACCGCCAGGACCTGCCAGCGAGAGCGGGTCTCCGAACCCGGGATCACCGGGTAGTGCCCGCCTCAGCCGTCGTAGCGCGTCGATGAGCTGCTGCCGACGGTTCAGTTCTGCCGCAGAGTTCAAGACGACGTCGACGACGCCTCGAACCGAGGAGGAAGGAGCACCTGTCGTGTCGGTGCCCTCCGGGGACAGATCAGCCATAACTCAAGCGTAACTCAGAGTTACAGACAGTGTGCTGCCGCCGTTCTCGCACAGTGGCCTCCTGGTCGCTCGCACAGTCGATCATTCGGTCAGTCGATCATTCGGTTCTGGCCTGCGTTCGAGCATCGCCGACGGGAACGCCGTTCGGCCCGCTCAAATCCTGGGCATACGTCGCAACTCCGAAGGCTACTGCAGAAGCGTTGGCCGCGAGCGCTTCGCGATCGATGTTCGCGAGGTTGTCCTGGGCACTGTGGTAGTTCGGGTCGAAGGTCTCCTCCGCTTCGCCGCCCCACTTCTCGGCCTGAGCCGGCGTCTTGCGTTCGTCCGCGCCGCTGAACACTCCGCCCGCCGGGATTCCGATCTCGATGAACGGGCCGTAGTCGGAACGCCCGTCGAAGTCCGTTCCGTCCGCCGCAATCCCTCGCCCGGCGAGAAAATCGACGAAGGTGCGCTCGATGCCCGCCGACCCCTCGGGCCCTGGCCCCTCCCCGACGGCATCCGAGTTGTCACCGTCGTAAGCCAGGTATCCGGCATTGGGCGAACCGAGCATGTCGAAATTCAGATACAGGGCGATGTCGGCCCGTTCCTGATCGCTCAGACCTTCCACGTAGCGGGTGGAGCCGACCAATCCCACTTCTTCCGCTCCCCAGAACGCGAAACGCACGGCATTCTCGATGCTCGGTGAGCTTCCCATCTGCAGCGCGGTTTCCAGCACGGCTGCGGTGCCGCTTCCGTTGTCGTTGATTCCGGGACCTTCCGGCACACTGTCCAGGTGGGCGCCCACGACAACCACGTTGTCGGTCGCGCCGGTCTTGGTCTGTGCAATCACGTTGCGCGACTTCGTCGTTTCCGTCGACGTGTCGAGAATCAGCGTGAGGTCTCCGGGCGCTACGGCAAGAGCCTCGCCCGACGCCTTGCTCACCCCGCCGGTCGGGATGCGGGCGTCTTCGGGTTCACCCAAGGTTGCCCCGCCCAGCATCGCGTCCTCGTTGTTGGCAACCAACAACGCTGCCGCGCCGCGGTCAGCGGCGATCTTCTGCTTGTCGCCGAACGGGCACACTCCGCGGGTGACCAGCACGATTGCACCATTCACGTCACGGCCGTCGTAGTCGGTGGCCTCGCAACCTGGTGTCTCGTCGGCGGGAATCACCACCAGGCGTGCCGTGATTCCGGTCGGTCCCGTGGAGGGGGAATATGTCAACGCCCGCACCGGAACATCGGAGCCGTCAGTAGCTTTCAGGGATTCGGTGCCGGGATCGAAGGAGCTGAAGTCGAATTCCGGGGTACTGACGTCGAAGCCCTTGTCTTCGAGCAGGTTTGCCACGTAGTCGACACTGGCGTCGTAGCCGGGGGTTCCGGCCGATCGATTGCCGTCGTTGTTACCGGCGATCTTCTCGAGTTGCTCCAGATGCCCGGTCACGGCGTCGACCGTGACGGTCTCGGCGAATGCCACCGGATCTGCCGGGACGGCTGCTTCACTTCCCGACGACGAGCATCCACTCACCACGAGTGCTCCAGCCATTCCGACCACAACCACACCGAAGAGTCTCATCTTCGGAGGATATCGGCCGGAGCACAGGAAAGGGACCCAGTACGAATGGTTTTTCGTACTGGGTCCCTACTCTGCTGTCACTCCGCGTTCTCGGTAGGTCTCCCGACAACACCTACCGAGGGAGCGACAAGATCAGGCGTCGCGACGATTCACGATGACAATACTTGCTCCGAAAATCACCAGAACGAAGGCCGCGAAGTAGATCAGGCTGCCCCAGGGTCCCCAGTGGAAATCAAGGCTTCCGCCGCCAGGGCTGAGGAAGTGGTTTGCATTCGCGAACGGCAGGAACGGGGTGATCTTCTCGCCGACACTGCCGAACAGTCCGAACAGGCTCTCGATGAGCAGCGGCCAGAGCAGGAGCAACGCAATAGCGCCCGCCGACTGGCGGATGATCGATCCGACGCCGACAGCAAGAATCACGCAGAGGAAGGCGTACACCGGGATGCCGTAAATCGCACGCCAGTCATCGCCGGTCGACAGGGTCAGGCCCGTGCTGGCCTCGGTACCGGCCATGGCTTTGGCCACCGCATAGGACCCGAAAGCGAGGACAAACGTCAGCACCGCGCCGAAGGCACCGATGAGGCCGGCTTTGGCGATGAGAACCGAGGCACGGTTCGGAACTGCCTGGAACGTGGTGCGGATGGTCCCGAAGCGGTACTCACTGGTGACCGCGAGGGCCGCCATGATCATGAGAACCATGATTCCGAAACCCGAGATGCCGGCCGTGGCAACGGCGGTGTCGAGGTCCGGTGCTCCCTGGACATCGGAGGACGTCAAAGCCGACTTGGCAACCGCGCCCATGATGGCCGCGAAGCCGAGTGCGAGCACCACGATGATGACCGAGCACCAGAGCGGCGACTTGGTCGTGGTGATCTTGATACGTTCAGCACTGAGAACAGCCATTACAGTGCACCTCCCATAGCCTGCTGTGTGTTTGCCTGCTGCGTATTTGCATGGTGTGCACCAGCACCCGGATCGATACCGGACGCGTGGTACTGGACATCGTCTCCGGTCAACTTCATGAACGCATCCTCGAGCGAACCCTGCTGGGACGCCAACTCGTGCAACACGATTCCCTGCGAACCAGCCAAACCACCGATCACATCAGTGGTCGAATCCACGACCACCAACGCCGGCGCAACACCGGAACCGTCCTCACGCACCGTCAACCCCTGCGAGAGCAACACACTGCGCAACGCATCGAGCTGAGGACTGCGCACCCGCACCGTCGACTCCGACGAGCGATCCACGAACTCCGCGACCGTCGAATCCGAGATCAACCGACCCCGGCCGATCACCACCAACTGCTCCGCCGTCAACGCCATCTCCGAGAGAAGGTGACTCGACACCAGCACCGTGCGGCCCTCGGCCGCCAACCGCTGCATGAACTTACGAATCCAGACGATGCCCTCCGGATCGAGACCGTTGACCGGCTCGTCGAACAACAGCACCTTCGGATCGCCCAACAACGCACCCGCCAACCCGAGACGCTGCGACATACCGAGCGAGAACCCGCCGGCCTTCTTGCCCGCCACCTCGGACAATCCGACCAACCCGAGCACCTCGTCGACGCGGGACTTCGGGATCCCGTTCGAAGCGGCCATCCACTGCAGATGCGCCCGCGCACTGCGATTGGGGTGCACCCACTTCGCATCCAACAACGCGCCGACAGTCCGCAGCGGCGTCTTGAGCTCGCGGTACGGCTTGCCGTCGATCAACGCCGCACCCGACGTCGGCTGATCCAAACCCAGGATCATCCGCATCGTCGTCGACTTACCCGCACCGTTCGGGCCCAGGAAGCCCGTTACGATGCCCGGTTTGACCGTGAACGACAAATCGTCCACCGCTTTCGTCGGTCCGTAAACCTTGGTCAATCCCCTCAGTTCAATCATGAGGAGAACTCTGCCCTACCGACAATGACCAGCACATCGGCCACAGGTCTAGTTCCGAGTGGTACTCAGGTAGGACATGAGTCCGGGCAATTTGGGCAGAACCCCGAGAAATCACCCGGATCTCGTCCCTCAGGACGACGCTTGAGCCCAGAATCGCTTGGGGATCCGGCCGGCGTGCCGCGCCTCGAAACCTGCCACGACAGCGTGACGCATCGCCGACGCCATCAGCGCGGGATTCTTGGCCCGCGTCACCGCTGTCGCAAGTAGGACCGCGTCGCAGCCCAACTCCATGGCAAGGGTGGCGTCGCTGGCCGTTCCGATCCCGGCGTCGAGGATGACGGGCACCCCGGCGCGCTCGACGATCATCTCGATGTTGTGCGGATTCGCGATACCAAGCCCGGTGCCGATGGGTGAACCGAGCGGCATGACCGCGGCGCAGCCGACCTCTTCGAGGCGAAGCGCCAGCACCGGATCGTCCGTCGTGTACGGCAGAACGGTGAATCCGTCGTCCACCAATTGTTCTGCGGCGGAGACGAGTTCGATTGCGTCGGGCAGCAGTGTCCGCTCGTCGGCTATGACTTCGAGTTTGACCCAGTTCGTCTCGAGCGCTTCGCGTGCCAACTGCGCCGTCAGGACCGCTTCGGCGGCGCCCCGACACCCGGCGGTGTTCGGCAACGGTTCGATTCCGAGGCGACGAAGCAGGTCCAGAACGCCGGTGCCGCCGGCCGCGTCGACTCGCCGCATCGCGACGGTGGTCAGTTCGGTGCCGGAGGCGACGAGCGCTTCCTCGAGCACCGCAAGGTTGGCGGCGCCGCCTGTTCCGGTGATGAGCCGGGAACCGAAGCTGCGGCCAGCGATAGTGAGAAGGTCCTGCTCAGCCACCCTGCACCGCCGTGAGGATCTCGATTTCCCAACCACGTCCGACGGATTCGTCCCAACGCCCGCGAGGAAAGAGCGCACCGTCGACGGCGACGGCGATACCCTTGCTCGGCAACTCGAGGTGCGTCAGTAGCTCGGTCACCGTGACTGCTCGATCGAACTCGAGATCTTCGCCGTTGACGGTGATCCCGATCGGGACCTGCTCACTCATGAATTTTCCTTAACTACTGCGAACCGCTCGGGTTCGGTTCCTTTTACCTCGACCAAAGATGTGCCGTTCAGCAACGCGACCGTCGCATCGGCGGTGACGGGCGTCAGCAGGACACCGTTGCGTCCGTGTCCGGTGGAGACGACAACACGATCGGACACGCGCCCGATCAAGGGCAGGTTGTCCGGCGTCATGGGACGCAGGCCTGCCGCGCATTCGTACAGTTCGTATTCGCCGATCGCCGGCATCAGTGCCTCGGCGTCGTTGATCAGGTCCCGTACTCCGGCCATCGTGACCTGTGTGTCCTCACCGGACTCGTATTGTGTTGCGCCGACGACGATTCCGTCACCGCGCGGGACGAGGTAGGCGGGCCGCCCGTGGACGCTTCCGCGGATGGTGCGGCTGGGCGCCGGGGTGACTCCAGGCCTACTCCGCAGGCGAAGGATTTCGCCCTTGACCGGGCGTACCGGTAACCCGGGCCACAGCTTGGGTGACGCGATACCGGCGGTGAGCACGATCTGATCGGTATCGAGTTCGGCGAGGTCGTTGACGGCACGCGCGATCAATTCGACGCCGGATTCCGCACAGGCCTTCTGCAACGCGTCCAGCAGAAGTCTGTTGTCGACGGCGGACTCACCGACAGCCATCAGTCCCGACCGGATGCCCCGGCCGAGCATCGGTTCGAGTTCGCGGATGCGGGCGCGACCGAGAACTTCGAGTTCATGGCCCTGCGCGGTCACCCACTCGGCGATGGTCTGCAGGTCCTGCGCGTCGGCCGCATCGAGTGCAACCGTCAGCGAACTGTCCGCGGTGAAGACCGATGGCCCGAACTCTCCGAGCTCCTCACCGAACGTCGGCCACCGTTCCAGGGACGCTGCACCAACCGTCAACGCTGTCTCTTCACCCGGCCAGCCTTCGGAAAGCGGGGCGAGCATTCCGCCTGCCACCCACGAAGCACCTGATCCAATGGACGGGTCGTACAACCGAACGGACCACCCGTCGCGGGCTGCTCGCCACGCAATGGCGAGACCGATGACACCGCCACCGACAACCGACACCGTACGAGCGTGTGTACTCACGAAACTCCACCTCCACTTCCTGCGCCGGCATGATCCGGGTCAGGTCTGACGGTCGGGATCTGGTCGCGATCCCCTCTCAGCCCCACGAACCTCGCAGTCACGACAAAAAGTGACGGCGACGTTTCAGGACTCCCGTGTCGAACCTTGCTCCCTAGAGGCTACCGTTTGCTCCGTGCACCCCACACATCCCAGTAACGTCATCGACCGGCGCGAGCGCCTGGCAGCAGCACGGCTGTACCTGTGCACCGACGCGCGCCGCGAGAAAGGCGACCTCGCGCAGTTCGCCGAGGCAGCATTGTCCGGCGGAGTCGACATCATTCAATTGCGTGACAAGGGCTCTGCCGGTGAGCGCGAGTTCGGCCCGCTCGAGGCCAAGGACGAACTGGTAGCACTGGGCATTCTCGCGGCCGCAGCGCGACGCCACGGCGCATTGTTGGCCGTGAACGATCGCGCGGATCTCGCGATGGCTTCCGGTGCCGACATCCTCCACCTCGGGCAGAACGACATTCCCGTCCCCTACGCACGAACCGTTGTCGGTGAAGACGTCGTCATCGGGCGTTCGACGAGTAGTCGCGCGCAGGCGAGTCTGGCCGCAATCGAAGAGGGCGTCGACTACTTCTGCACCGGGCCGGTCTGGGCGACACCGACCAAACCGAATCGAAGTGCGTCCGGTCTGGAACTGGTTCGATCGACCGCCGACGCCGCACCGCCGCGCCCCTGGTTCGCAATCGGCGGCATCGACGAGGAACGCCTGCCGGAGCTGCTCGATGCCGGTGCCACGCGCATCGTCGTCGTGCGTGCAATCACGCAGGCGTCGGATCCGCAGGCGGCTGCGCAGCGCCTCGCCGCGGCCGTCGCTGGACGCTGAAAACCGGTAACTGGCGACCGTCAACTGTTTGCCGGGCGATTTCCACACAGTTACGGGTCAGCACGCCCGACTCGAAACATGAACGGAAGTTGTCCGATCAGACAACAAACCCCCAGTTCCTAGGTGCGATTGGATGTCCGAAAAGTCGGATTACGTGATCTTGATCACAGTTGTTTCGATTGCGTGTCACATCCCATTCGGTTTGTTGTAGTTTACCTCCAGTTACTAACTGAACCTAGGAGCACTAAATGGGATCCCTCGACACCGGCTCGCTCAGCACCGAATCGCTCGAAGACCTGAACCTCGGCAAGATCAGCGAGCTGCTCAAGCTCGGTATCACCGCGGTCAGCTTCATCACGGCGCTGAACTCGCTCAGCTGAGCCTCGTTTCGGTCGGGAGACCGAAACACAGAAGGGCCGGACTCCTGAGGAGTCCGGCCCTTCTGCTGTATATGCCCTGTTAAGACTGCGTACTCGACGCCTCGGACAGGTTCTGGTCACTGCCTGACTGCTCACTGCCTTGGTGGGAACTGCCTTGGTGGGAACTGCCTTGGTGGGAACTGCCTTGGTGGGAACTGCCTTGGTGGGAACTGCCTTGGTGCGAGCTGACCGACAACCATCCGAAGCCACCGTCTTCGAGTACGACGGTGTGTGGGTCGCCGGCCTGTAGGTCTTCAGTCTCGGCTGGTACAGGCGCAGTCCGGAGCTCGGGCCACGAGGAACCGAATCCCGGATGCAATGGCAGCGAATCGACGTCGGCTTCACGCACCCACCGCAACTCGGTGCTCTCACCGTTGGCAACCGTCGACAGTGGATGTGCCGCATCAGCCACGACGGTGGTGTAGGTCCACCCGCTCTCCGCGTGCATCGTCACTACCTCACCGCGGACGCGAACGGCGTCTTCGGCGATTCCGGCTTCTTCGTGTGCCTCCCGGACAGCGGCGTGCGTCGTGCTTTCGTGTGAGTCCCGTGCTCCACCGGGCAATGCCCAGGTACCACCTTGATGGCTCCACGCCGCACGATGCTGCAGCAAGACCAGGGGCGATCCGTCCGAATCGGGGGCGCGCAGAAGCAGTCCAGCGGCTCCGTGTTTACCCCAATGCCGAGTACCGTCCGGTCCGATCGACCAACCGTCACCGTCACCACGCATCGACTACCTCGCTCCGCCTGCTCTCGCCGTTGTCCCACACTAACCGTTTCAAACTGCTCCAGGTGTAGGTGATGCTTATATGCTCGCGAAGATGCCCTGAATCATTTCTCGGCGGCATCATTTCTCGGTAGCCCGCCTACAGCGAAGTGAGGTGCTCGATGGTCGACCGTGTCGTCCCGTCCATCGAACCCCGGTCGCTGCCGCCCTCCGAGGGCACTTCGGTATCGGCGGAGGACGAGCGAGCACTTCTGCGGCGCGAACTCCAGGCATTCATGTCCTCGACGCCTGGCCGGTTGACCGTCGTCGGAGTGATCTTGATTGCGATCACCTTGATCGCCGGACTCCTCGCCACCGCAGCGATCGAGAACCGACAGGCGAACCTCGACCTCCTCCTCGTCGAAACCGAACCTCTCGCCAACTCGGCCCAGAACCTCTACAGCGCGTTGTCTTTGGCAGACGCCGCCGCGGCCACCGCCTTCATCTCCGGCGGCCTCGAACCCGCCGAAGTACGCGACCGATACACGCAGTCGATCGGTGAGGCGTCGGCGGAGATCGTCCAGGCGTCGGCCGGTCTCGACTCGACTGATCTTGCCGGGCACAGCGCGTTGACCACCATCTCGACCGACCTCTCCGTCTACACCGGGCTGGTCGAAACTGCACGGGCGAACAATCGCGTCGGAAACCCGGTCGGGGCAGCATATTTGAGCGAGGCCTCGCAGTTGATGCAGACCTCGCTGCTGCCGATGGCTCAGCAACTGCACGCCTCGCAGGAGACCCTGGTCTCGCAGGTACAGCGCGATTTCGAGACTCCACCGTGGTGGCCGATCGTGGCATTCGTCCTCGTGTTGTGCGCGCTGGTGGCAACACAGGTGTACTTCTCCCGCAAGAGTCGCCGACGCTTCAATCTCGGGTTGATCCTTGCCTCGCTCGCCGTCGCGGCTGCGCTGCTGTGGCTGCTCACCGTCGGACTGGTGTCCGCACTTGCCACCGGACGTGCACTCGACGCGGGCGCCGAGCCACTGCACGAACTGACCGAGGCCCGGATCATGGCACAGCAGGCACGTACCGTCGAAACCCTCACGTTGGCGAGACGGGATTCAACTGCCGAGGACAACGTGACGTTCACTCGCAAGGTCGACGCCCTGCGCGACATCCTCGAGGGCCTACGCAGCGACGAACGCGCCCGAGTGAACAACGAGGTGCTGACCGCCGCACTGGATTCGCGCGAGCAATGGGTGGCTGCGCACACGCGCATGTACGACCGTCTCGGGACCGGCGACTTCACTTCCGCTGCCGCCATCACCATCGGCTCCGGAGAACAGGATTCGGCCGCGGAATACGGAAAGCTCGATCACGAACTCTGGCAAGGAATCGTGGATTCGCGCACAAATCTTCGGTCCGACGTCTCGTACGCCTCACGTGTGTTGGCTGCCTCTGCACCGGGCATGACTGTATTGGCAGTTCTCGGAGTTGCCGGAATCTTCATCGGGTTCTGGCCCCGACTGCGGGAGTATCAGTGACGGGAGTACCGGAGATGCGGAGGAAGCTCCCGGCCGTGTGCGTCGCGGTTCTGGCAGCGTCCGTGCTGGCGCTCGCCGGTTGCGGTGCAGATCGAGCCGAAGACCTGAACAACGCGGCCGCCACGTCGTACACGGAACCGCCGCTGCCGGCCGAGGCCACCATCGCGCCCAGTCCGACACCGACGACTACCGCGTCGTGCACCAACCTCACTGCGAGCCTGCGCCCCACACCCGCAGACGCATCTCCGCAGCCACCCACGCCGAGCCTCGACGCCATCCGCGCCCGCGGGCGGCTGATCGTGGGCCTGGACACCGGTTCCAACCTCATGAGCTTTCGCGATCCGGCGACCGGACGCCTCGAAGGCTTCGACGTGGACATCGCCCGCGAGATCGCCCGCGATCTGCTCGGCGACCCGGAGAAGATCGAGTACCGAATCCTGACCTCGGACGATCGGATCGCCGCACTCCAGGAATCCATGGTCGACGTGGTCGTCAAAACCATGACCATCACGTGCGAGCGGCGCGAGAAGGTCGACTTCTCGACGCAGTACTTCTCCGCCGAGCAACGAATTCAGGTCCTGCAGGGTTCACCGGTACGCGGCATCGCCGATCTCGCAGGCAAGCGAGTCTGCGCTGCCCGGGGAACGACGTCGGCTACGCGAATCCAGGAGCTCCAACCCGAAGCCACCGTCGTGACCGTCCCGATGTGGTCCGACTGCCTCGTCGTCCTCCAGCAGGGGCAGGTGGACGCGATCAGCACCGACGACACGATCCTCGCGGGCCTCGCCTCGCAAGACCCGTATCTCATGATGGTCGGTGGTTCACTGGGCGTCGAACCCTACGGAATCGGAGTGAACAAGGACAACCCCGACTTGGTCCGATTCGTCAACGGAACCCTCGAGCGAATCCGGGGTGACGGGACCTGGAACCGTATCTACGACCGTTGGCTCAGCGTCCTCGGTCCGTCACCCGGTCCCCCGCCGGCCGTCTACCGGGATTGAGGCTGACATGACCGAAGAATCCGGCCCCGAGCCCGACGCCACGCAAGCCTCCGTACGCCCCGAGCCTGACTCCACGCAGGCGGTTCACCGCGAGCCTGACTCCACGCAAGCCTCCGTACGCCCCGAAGCCACCGGCGCCTACGAGCGCCTCGAACCGACCTCGGCCCAGATACGAGGAACCACGCCGTCCGCATCCTCCTCCCCTACCGGCCGCTCCACTCGATCCCGCCGCAGCCGGTCGGGACGAAAGCTGCGCCTCGGCGGCGGCCTGGTCGAAGTTCCCCCCGTCCCGCAGATCGACCCCGCATCTGCGGTGATGAGTGACCCGACGGTCCCCGAGCGCAAACGGTTCTGTTGGAAATGCAACGAACCGGTCGGCCGTAAGAGCGCAAGCACCAAGGCAACTCAGCACGGCATCTGCCCCAAGTGCGGTTCCACTTTCGACTTCCGCCCACTCCTCGAAGAGGGCGAATTGGTATCAGGTCAGTACGAGGTTCAAGGGCCCATCGCGCACGGCGGCCTCGGATGGATCTACCTCGCGATCGATCGTAATGTCAGCGACAGGTGGGTAGTTCTCAAGGGACTCTTGCATTTCGGTGATTCCGAAGCGCAAGCCGTTGCGGTGGCCGAGCGTCAGTTCCTCGCCGAGGTCGCCAACCCCAGCATCGTCAAGATCTTCAACTTCGTCGAGCATCCGCGCCCGGACGGGACACCCATGGGGTACATCGTCATGGAGTACGTGGGCGGGCGATCATTGCGCGAGGTGCTGGCCGAATTCCCGGACGGCAAGCACATGCCGATCGAGCAGGCAATCGGCTACGTACTGGAAATCCTTCCGGCGTTGAGCTATCTGCATTCCACCGGCCTGGCGTACAACGACCTCAAACCCGAGAACGTGATGGTCACCGAGGACCAACTGAAGCTGATCGACCTCGGCGCCGTATCCGGGATCGAAGACTACGGATACCTGTACGGCACTGCCGGCTATCAAGCGCCGGAGATCATCGAGACCGGCCCGACCATCGCCTCCGACATCTTCACCGTCGGAAGAACACTCGCGGTTCTCACCCTCGACATGCCCTCGAAGCACGGACGGTACCTCGACGGCCTTCCCGAACCCGAGGACGAGCCACTACTGCGCGACAACGAGTTCTTCCACCGCCTGCTGCTGCGCGCCACCGACCCGGATCCGAAAAAGCGTTTCCAGTCGGCCGAGGAGATCGCGGGCCAACTCACCGGCGTTCTGCGAGAAATCCTCGCGGAGCAGACCGGGCAGGAGAATCCTGGGCTCTCGCTCGTGTTCAGCAGGCAGCGAACGTCTTTCGGCACCGACGAATTGGTCGGGCAAACCGATGTGTACGTCGACGGTATCAGCCACGACGCTGCTCTCGATCCGCGCGAAGTTGCGCACGCACTTCCCATCCCGTTGGTCGACCCCACCGATCCCAGCGCGCCGTTGCTGGCGGCAGCGGTGCACAGCGAACCGTCTCAGACTCTCGATGCGTTGAAACACGCCCGCGAGAACGGAATCGACCGAACGTCAGGCACACCGGCGGCCGCCATCTCCGGCGAGGTCCGACTGGCCGAGGCCAAGGCTCATCTCGATCTCGGCGATCCGGAGACCGCGCTGAGTGTTCTGGACGAACTCCAGCAGAGCATCGGTGATCACTGGAAGATCGAGTGGTATCGAGGGCTTGCAGCGTTGCAACTGGACCGATTCGAGCCCGCCTTCAGTCATTTCGAGACCGTCCTGACGGCTCTGCCGGGCGAGGCTGCACCCAAACTCGCGTTGGCGGCGACAGCAGAACTGATCCTCCAGCATTGGGAGAGCGACGACCCGGACCAATGGTGCCGCTTCTCGGAGAAGTACTACCGCACCGTCTGGCGGACCGAACGGAACTACGTCAGCGCAGCATTCGGGCTCGCCAGACAACTCGCCGATCACGGCAACAAGAAGGCAGCCATCGCCGCCCTCGACGAAGTTCCCACGTCTTCCCGGCACTACAACGTCGCACGGATGTCGAGCGCTCTGACGATGCTGTCCGGCGTTCCGATCGCCGAACTCGACGAATCGACTCTGAGGGAAGCCGCCCGTCGCGTTCGCGCGCTACCGGCCGAGGAGAGCCGAAGTCTGCAGATGCGAACCCTGGTGTTGGGTACGGCACTCGATTGGATTCGCTACGGAAACCGCTCGCACACCGAACTCGAACCCATCCTCGACCTGCCATTCACCGAGCAGGGTCTGCGCACCGGAGCCGAAGCCTGCCTTCGCGCCCTCGCCCGCGCCACGACCTCCCGCACGCACCGCTACGCCCTCGTGGACCGGGCGAACGCGGTGCGTCCGCGCAGCAATTTCTGACGCGCTCCCCGAGATTTACAGCGCGGCCACCAAAGCCTTCGCCGCGCGGGCGATCGCCAACTCCTCGTTGGTGGGGACCACCAGCACCTCGACGGCCGACGTGGATGCGGAGATACGACGCTCGTCGCGGCTCTTCGCCTCGTTGAGAGCCGGGTCGACCTCGATTCCGAGACGGGAGAGGCCGGCCAGGCTGTCGCGTCGTACGTCGATGTTGTTCTCGCCAACACCGCCGGTGAAGGTGATGACGTCGACGCCACCGAGTTGAACGATGAAGGCGCCGATGTACTTACGGAGCATGTGTACGTAGACGTCGTAGGCAAGTTGTGCGTCTTCGTCGCCGCCCTCGATCAGTGCGAGCAGGGCACGGAAATCGTTGACTCCCGACAGTCCCTTCAAACCGGAACGACGGTTGAGGAGGTCGTCGATCTCGTCGACCTTCATTCCCGAGTTGCGATTGAGGTGCAAGATGATGCCTGGGTCGATGTCGCCGCTGCGGGTGCCCATGACAAGACCCTCGAGCGGGGTGAGGCCCATCGTGGTGTCGATAGCCTTGCCGCCCTTGATTGCCGAGGCCGAAGCGCCGTTTCCGAGGTGCAGAACGATCTGATTCAGCTCGGCCGGATCCTTGCCGAGGAAGTCCGCGACTCGTCCCGACACGTATTCGTGTGAGGTCCCGTGGAAGCCGTATCGACGAATCTGGTTGGCCTTGGCCACATCCCGATCGATCGCGTAGGTCGACGCTGCGGCGGGCAGCGTGTGAAAGAAGGCAGTGTCGAACACTGCTACGTGCGGAACGTCTGGCAGTTCTTCGCGCGCCACCTCGATACCGATCACGTTGGCGGGATTGTGCAGCGGCGCAAGGTTCGACAAATCCTCGATGGCTTTCACGACGCCGTCGTCGATGAGCGTCGGCGAGTAGAAGATGTCACCACCGTGCACGACTCGGTGACCGACGGCGATGATTCCTGCCTCGCTCAGCGGCCGTCCGACCTCGGCGACGATGTCGAGCACCATCTTCAGTCCCGCACGGTGATCGGCGATGGGGAGGCTGCGGTCTTCGACTCCGGTGCGGTGGTTGTAGACGATGTGGCCGTCGGGTTCACCGATGCGCTCGATGAGGCCGTGCGCTACCGATTCCGCTGTATCCGGATGCACGAGTTGAAATTTGATCGATGACGAGCCGGAATTGATGACCAGTACGGTGCCGTCGCTCACGCTTACGCTCCCTGTGCCTGTATTGCCGTGATAGCCACGGTGTTGACGATGTCCTGGACCAACGCTCCACGCGAGAGATCGTTGACCGGCTTGTTCAGTCCCTGCAGAACCGGGCCGACGGCGATAGCGCCGGCGCTACGCTGCACTGCCTTGTAGGTGTTGTTGCCGGTGTTCAAGTCCGGGAACACGAACACCGTGGCCTTGCCCGCCACCAGAGAATCCGGCATCTTCTTGTCAGCGACACTCTGCTCGACGGCCGCGTCGTACTGAATGGGCCCTTCCACCAACAGGTCCGGTCGGCGCTCGCGCACCAAAGCGGTCGCGGTGCGAACCTTGTCGACGTCGGCTCCACTGCCCGAATCGCCGGTGGAGTACGAGAGCATCGCAATGCGCGGATCGATACCGAACTGCGACGCCGTCTGAGCGGACGAGATCGCGATGTCCGCCAACTGCTCCGACGTCGGGTCCGGAACCACGGCGCAGTCACCGTAGGAGAGAACGCGGTCGGCCAGGCACATCAGGAAGATGCTCGAAACCGTCGAAACTCCGGGGGCCGTCTTGATGATCTCGAACGAGGGCCGGATCGTGTGAGCGGTGGTGTGGGCGGCACCGGAGACCATGCCGTCGGCAATACCCAAGTGCACCATCATCGTTCCGAAGTACGAGATGTCGGCGATCACCTCGCGTGCCCGCTCGATGGTCATGCCCTTGTGCGCCCGCAGCGCGGTGTATTCCTGTGCGAAGCGCTCGGTGTACTCGGACTGCGCGGGCGCGAGGACCTGCGCGCCGCTGATGTCCACGCCGAGTTCCGCTGCGCGTCGACGCACACTGGGTTCGTCGCCGAGGATCGTCAGGTCGGCAACCTGGCGCTGCAGCAGCCGGCCGGCCGCGCGCAGGATCCGGTCGTCGTCACCCTCCGGGAGGACGATGTGCTTGCGATCGCGTCGAGCGCGGTCGATGAGCTTGTACTCGAACATCTGTGGGGTCACGACCGACGGAATCGGCAGTGCCAGTCGGTCCATCAGGACGTCGGCGTCGACGTGCTGTTCCATCAAGCTCAGCGCAGTGTCGACCTTTCGCTGCGAACCGACTGCCACGCGTCCGCGGGTTTGGGCTGCAGCGCTTGCGGTGTCGAAAGTGCCGAGGGTTGTCGTGAGGATCGGAAGACGCTGTTTGAGGCCGGCCATCAACGCCGCGATGGCCGGGTGCGGCGTGATCCCGCCATTCATGATGATGCCCGCGAGCGACGGAAATCCTTCCGCCTCATGCGCATTGAGCAACGCGAGCAGCACATCCGAGCGGTCACCCGGGGCGATGACGACCATGCCCTCGACCAGACGCTCGAGGATGTGCTCGGCGGTCATGCCTCCCACCATCACCTTCAGTGCCTCGCGGTGCAGCAGTTCCGGGTCACCCGAGTACAACTCGCCGCCGGTGGCCTCCATCAACTCGGCCATCGTGGGTGAGACGAGCAACGGAATCTCCGGCAGGCTCCACGTCGGAACTCCGATGTCGGACAGGGCTGCGGTGACCTCGTCGAGCTTGTCGGGATCGCAGCGATTGGCGACGACCGCGAGCAGGTGAGCGTGGTTGGCGGCCAACTCGGCGGCGCACAGGTGCGCGAGCTGAGCAACCTCCTCGACGCTGCGCCGAGCGCCTCGAACCGCCAACAGGACCGGCGCTCCCAGGTTCACGGCGATGCGGGCGTTGAAGCTCAATTCGCTGGGGCTTGCGACGTCGGTGTAGTCACTTCCGATGATCACGACGGCGTCGCACTGCTCGGCCACGGTGTGGTACTTCGCGACGATGTCGGCCAGTGCGGCTTCGGGATCGGCGTGAACTTGCTCGTAGGTGACGCCGAGTGCGTCGGCGTAGGAGAGATCGGCAGTGGTGTGCTCTAGCAGCAGTTCGAGGATGTAGTCGGTTTCCTCGGTCGAGCGGGCGATCGGGCGGAAGACACCGACCCGGGCGACAGTCGCGCACAACATCTGCAGCACGCCAAGCGCGATGGTGGATTTTCCGGTGTCACCTTCAGGGGAGGCGACGTAGACACTCGACACGGCAGCGGGCGCTTCTGGCATGCCCAACAGCCTAGTGTGGGCCGCCGCCCACCTTGCCACTGATCGTGGTCACGCTCACGGTGCAGCCGACAACCGGCCGCTACGAGAAAGACGAACGGTGCCTGCCACACGTCGAGTGGCAGACACCGTTCAGTTGATCTCGAGGATCAGCCCAGAGCACGCAGGCGGGGCGCGAGGTCACGCTCGAACAGTTCGAGGAAGCGGCGCTGATCGTGGCCCGGTGCGTGGAACACCAGGTGATTGAGACCGGCGTCGACGTAGGCCTTGACCTGCTCGACGGCGTCGTCGGGATCGGAAGCGACGATCCAGCGCTTGGCCACCTGCTCGATGGGCAGAGCGTCGGCAGCTGCTTCCATTTCGATCGGATCCTCGATGCTGTGCTTCTGCTCCGGCGTCAGGGAAAGCGGCGCCCAGAAACGCGTGTTCTCGAGTGCAGCCTCCGGATCGGTGTCGTAGCTGATCTTGATCTCGATCATCTTGTCGATGTCGGCGACGTCGCGCTCGGCCTTGGCCGCGCCCTCGGCAACCGCCGGAAGCAACTTCTCGGTGTAGAGCTCCATGCCCTTGCCGGAAGTGCAGATGAAGCCGTCACCGGCACGTCCCGCGTACCGGGCGACAACGGGTCCACCGGCCGCGATGTACACGGGAATCCCACCCTCGGGGACGTCGTAGATCGACGCGCCACGAGTGGTGAAGTACTCGCCTTCGAAGTCGACACGATCGCCCAGCCACAGCTCACGCATCAGCCGCACCGACTCACGCAGGCGCGCGAAGCGTTCCTTGAACTCGGGCCACTCGCCCTGGAAGCCGGTGGCGATCTCGTTGAGAGCCTCACCGCTGCCGACGCCGAGCATGATGCGCCCCGGGTAGAGACATCCCATCGTCGCGAACGCCTGAGCGATGACCGCCGGGTTGTAGCGGAACGTCGGCGTCATCACGGACGTGCCGATCTGCACGCGCTCGGTGCGCTCACCGACGGCCGTCATCCAGGCGAGCGAGAACGGCGCGTGTCCACCGTTGTGGCGCCACGGCTGGAAATGATCGCTCACCGCAACGGAATCCATGCCGTGCTGCTCTGCCAGAACTGCCAGCTCTACCAGTTCGCGAGGGCCGAATTGCTCAGCCGATGCCTTGTATCCGAGCTTGAGTTCCTGCGCCACCGTGCACTCCCTTGTCGTCTGTTTCGTTTACTTCTCTGACGTGCTTCTCGTTCTTTGCAGACTATCCAGACACCGCTCGGACTTCTCTGCGTATCTCAGCGAGGTATCTCAGCGAGCGAGGCTGGTAACCACCGTTGCCACGCCGGCCGCGACGGCAACCCCGGCCAATGCCAGTGCGAACAGCCACAGCGCATGCGGTTCCGGCATCGCCGCTCCGTCCTCGAGCGCCTTCTTCACCTGTAGCCAGCGTCGCATACCGACGAGGGCGGCTGCTGCCGAGAGTGCGATCAACGTCAGACCGAGCGCCGTGCGAACCCACCCTGTACTCCACTCGGGGACCAACTGGACGACGGCAATGCCGCCCGCCAGCAGGGCAAGCGAGCTACGCATCCACGCGAGGAAGGTGCGCTCGCTGGCAAGGGTGAATCGCTCGTCCGGGCGGTTCGGTTCACTCATGCGTGCTCGCCTCCGTGGGGTGCCACCAGATCCGGGTCCTGACGCCAGTCGTAGACGACCTCGGTGCGCAGAACGATGTCCTGCAACGATCGTCGCCGTCGATCGACCGCCGACCACAGCAATCCGAAGGCGAAGAGCACACAGAGCACCGCACGGATGAAGGCGAGCGGCCAACGGACCAACCGGTGACCCGACGTGATCACCCGCAACCCCATCACGAGGGAACCGACAGTTCGGCCGGTGGTCGCCCAGCAGGCAGTCAGGTAGGCCACCGAGACGCCGAGAAATGCCGTCGTGGACAGGAAGATTCCCGGTTCCGAGAACGTGAAACTCTGCGGCGAGAAGAGCAATCGAACAAAGGCCAAGGCCACGTACACGGAACCCATCAGGATCAGCACGACGCCCAGGTCGATCAGTCCGGCGAGGCCACGGGTGACGATTCCGGCCGGGCCGGAATTCTCCTGGGCCACTAGCGTTCACCTGCGTTCGTGTCCGGATGCGGCTCGTGTGAGGGTGGTGCGTTGTCGCGGCCGAACAATCGTCCGACGAACCCGGCGACAGCGTCGTCCGCCTGCATCCCCTGCACGCGCGCCCCGTGCACGGCTTCGGTGGAGAGTGAACCGGTCGATTCACGAATCATCTGTGGGAGGTCGACACCCTCGATGACCTGGTCGGCGATCTTGAGGAGGTCGACGCGGTCGATCTGGCGCTCGAGGTCGACGCTGTCGACGATGCCGTCGAGGTCGAGGCGATCGATCACTGCTTTGACGTCGAGTCGGCTCGCGATCGCATCGACGTCGACGCGATCGATGATCGGTTCGAGCGAGACCCGTTCGGCAATCTTGTCCACGTCGATGTTCTCGGCGATCTTGTCGATGTCCACGTGGTCCACGACGATCTTCGTGATGTCGACTTCGGCAAGAGCAGCGTCGACGACAGCTTTGATCACCGTTCTCAACGTGGAATCGGCAAATTCCGCTGTCGAGCGAATCGCTTCCGTGCCGCGGGTGGCGACCTGGGTGATCGCGTCGTCGAGTGCGTCACCGACAACGGGGATCCGCTGCACCGAATCAATGGCGAGACCAGCGGTTCTGCGCGCCGCACCAGCCGTGATCGCGGCCAGCCCGAAGGCCAGCCGAATCACGTCGGATTCGGGGTGATGCGACTGCGATCCCACGCAATTGTCTCCATCTTCTTACCGGACTGTTATCCGGACATTCGTCACTCTCCTTCGCATTGTGCCACTGTTGGTAGGCACAAATACGCTGTCCGGCTTGCGCCAGGGGGAAATAATGAAGGCACGTCGATTCACGGTCCGCTTGACGATGGCGGTGGCCATGGCTGCCGGCTTTCTCGGCCTCAGCGCGCCGACCGCGAGCGCGGATTCAGTGGTCAGCCGCATCGATGTCTACTCCCCCTCCATGGACCGCTGGATCGCCAACGACGTGATTTCCCCGGCCGGCGGTGGCCCCGCCCCGACCTTCTACCTTTTGACCGGCGTCGGCGGCGGTGAGGACGGGATCTCTTGGTTCAACAACACCGGAGTCCGTGACTTCTTCGACGACAAGCACGTCAACGTGGTCATGCCGGTCGGCGGCAAGTTCAGCATGTACACCGACTGGAACGCCGACGATCCGGTGCTCGGCCGCAACAAATGGCAGACGTACCTCACCAAGGAACTACCGGCAGCGGTCAACGCTCGATACAACACGACCGGCGTCAACGCACTCGGCGGCGTGTCGATGGCCGGTGGACCGGTTCTGGACCTCGCGATCCAGTCGCCGGGCACCTACCGCGCCGTCGGCTCGTACAGCGGCTGCCCGCGCGCCGGCGACCCGCTCGGCCAGGCTGCGGTGCGCTCGATGGTCGAGATACTCGGCGGAGGAAACGCAGCCAACATGTGGGGGCCGTGGGGTAGCCCGCAGTGGGCTGCTCACGACCCGCTGATCAATGCCGAGAAACTACGCGGCACAGCGCTGTTCATCTCCACCGGCAACGGCCTTCCCGGTCCGGTGGACGGAATCAACTCATTGGCGATGGCTGCCGGAGTCGTTCCCGGCGCTGTGCTCGAAGGCATCACCAACATGTGCACCGCTGCCCTACAGGGTCGATTCGGTCAGCTCGGCATTCCCGCGACGTTCAGCTTCCGACCTGAAGGCACCCACACCTGGGGACTCTTCGAAGCCGACATGCGTGCGTCGTGGCCGATGATCGCGGGCGCGATCGGGGCGTAAGCCTCACGGCCCGCCTTTCAAGCCATGGCGTCAGGTGAGACTGCGCGCCCAGTCCCGCATCCCGGCGGGGCCAGTGCCAGTGGCGTATTCAGCGAACAACCTTCGCGATTCGTCACGGCGAATTCCGCCGAGCACTTCACGCGGTTTACGGAAAAACGGAAGCTCCACGGGCGGCGCCCAAAGCTCCACGAGTTCCTTTGCACCGTCGTTCGGGGATTCGAGAGCGAACCACACCCGGGACACACCGAGTGTGATCGCGGCACCCATGCACATCAGGCATGGTTCGAGATTGACCGCCAATGTCAATTCTCCTGACGCTCGAGTGAACCCGAGAGCCTCGTCGGCCTGCAAGAGCGCTTGAAGGTCCGCATGGACTACCCGTCGGCCGAGTGCCCGTTCTTGCGTATACGCCCGCCCGAGCACACGGTCGTCGTCGAACACGACTGCCCCGATCGGCATCTCCCCGAGTTCCATGCCCTCACGCGCTACGTCAAGAGCAAGCGAAAGCGCATCTCGGGGCGAAAACATCACTCGACACTAATGGACAAAGGCAAGCTCATGCCGCCAGTAGTGCGGGTAGTCCCCATTCCTTGGCAAGCAGCTCGTACGAGCGCAGGCGATCCTCGTGTCGATGGGTCACCCCGGTGATCACCAATTCGTCCGCTCCGGTCAGCTTCTGCAAACTGTCGAGTCTGTCGGCGACGGTGGTGGGTGAACCGACGAACTGCGTGATCAGCCGATCCTCCACTACTGCTTTGTCGGCATCGGAAAGTGGGAGCGCTGTGGCCGGATCGGGGTACGGGATGGCGCCGTGCCCGCTGCGAATGCTGTGTGTCCAGTGCGCGAACGTCGACGCCAACTCTCTCGCCGTCGCATCGTCCTCTGCGGCAACAACATCCGCGGAGACGACGACATACGGCTCCAACAGAACTGCCGACGGTCGGAATGCTGCACGGTATGCCTCGACGGCATCGAGCGTACTCGAGGGCGCCACATGGTAATTCGCGCCGAACGGCAATCCGAGTCGTCCGGCGAGTTCGGCACTGGGGCCTGCGCTGCTTCCGAAAACCCACAATTCGACGTCGGCGTCCTCACCGGGACTGGCGTGCAATTCGATGCCGTCGCGGGTGCGGTGGGTGCCGTTCAGGAGCGAGAGTATGTCGTCGACCTGCTGCTCGAAATCCGGCGCCTGCGCACCCGGAAACGCCAATGCCTCGAACGACGCCTGCAATCTCGGTGACGTGAGAAGACCGCTTGGATCGAAGGGCGCCGGGATCACGACGCCGTCGCGTACGACGGTCTCCCGCTTCGATTCTGCCGGGGCAGGCGTTCCGGCAGCGACGGCACGAAGTGCCTCCACCCGACGCTGCCCGCTGCGCCCGATACCGAGATCGATACGACCCGGATACAACGCTTCGACGGTACCGAAGGCCTCGACCACCTGAGCTGCCGTGTTGTTGCCCAGCAGCACGGCGGCCGAGCCGACGCGAATGGTGTTGGTCGCGGCCGCAATCAGTCCGACCAGAACGGCCGGTGACGAGCTGGCTACGCCGACAAAGTGGTGTTCGGCGACCCAGTACCTCTTGTATCCCCACGCTTCGGCAGAACGAGCGAGGTCCAGCGAGTTCCGCAAGGCCTGGCGGGCCGTTTCACCCTCACTGATCGGAGAGAGATCGAGTACGGACAGGGGCGCGCTCACCTCGGTGCGCTTCCGTCGCGGGTATTCGGTGTCTTCTCGCCGGCTTCCACCGCGAACGGCAAACGATTCTCGGCGGGGGCGACGGGGCACGTCGCGTAATCGGTGAAGGCGCAGGGCAGGTTCGACGCCCGATTGAAATCGAGGGCTACCGCACCACCGGGCTCCGGTGCGCTCACGTGCAGCGAGCGTGCGGCCGGGTAGGTGGATACACCACTGGTCGCGTCGGTGAACAGGATGTGAAAGCCGTTGTCCTTGCCCGCGAACGCAATCAGCGTATGCGTTGCACCATCGTGTTCGAAGCTGATGGTTCCGCGGGCGTCGTGATGATGCTCGAGGCGCTCGACGACCGCACCTGTCGTCACCGTGCGAGCCTCCTCGAAAGCTGTGAAGACACCCTCGATGCGCCACTGCGGGTTCGGCTCGAAGGTCGGGATACCACTGAACTGCGCCAATGCCGGGGCCGACGAATCGTGGATCCGCAGAGCCACCTCGCCGGTGCGGCGGATGACCTCGACCAACCGCGCGCCCTGCTTGACGATCAGTCCCGGCGCACCCTCGATCGGATTCAGAGTGACTGAACCGTCCACTGCGACGCCGTCGATCGAGAGGTCGTCGGCCGGCGTCGCGGTGACGACAACGGCATTCGCGTCGGCGCGCCACGCACCGGGCAGGTCCGCGAAGGTGGAATCGGTGTCAACCAGCCAATGCAACGCAGTCAGGCTCAGCCAGCCGAGTGGTTCACTGAAGGTGGCGTCGCGCGAGGCATGCCAAGCATTCCACTCGCCGGTGAAGGTGCTGGTGGAAGTGTCGGTAACGGTCATGATGCGCGGACTCCTTCAGCCTGCTCGTACGGGTGGCGCAGCCCGAGATGGCTGCGCAGGGTGGTTCCTGAGTATTCGGTCCGGAAACTGCCGCGGTCCTGTAGTTCTGGTACGACGGTGTCGATGAACTCGTCGAGGCCCGCGGGGGTGATGTGGGGAACGAGGATGAATCCGTCGCTCGCGTCGCCCTGGACGTAGGTGTCGATCTCGGCAGCCACCTCCGCTGCACTACCCACGAACTGTTGGCGGGCAGTTACTTCGATGATGAGTTCACGGATGCTGAGGTTTTCGGCCTCGGCCTTGGCGCGCCACTGATCTGCGACCGCTCGCGGATCCTTGACGTGGCGGACGCGTCCGCGGGTGATGTTGACGTCGTCCGACGGATCTTCCTTCGGCAACGGGCCGTCGGCGTCGTACTGGGAAAGGTCTCTGCCCCAGACTTGTTCGAGAAAAGCGATGGCAGTCTGGGGTCCGACCTGCTGCCGCCGGATGTGATACGCCTTCTCCTGTGCGTCCGCGGCGTTGTCACCGAGCACGAAGGTGGCGGCGGGGAGAATCTTGAGGTCTGCGTGCGTGCGTCCGTACTTGGCCAAGCGTCCCTTTACGTCGGCGTAGAACGTCTTGCCTGCTTCGAGCGTTCCGTGCCCGGTGAAGATGGCGTCTGCCTTGGCGGCGCCGAACTCGCGTCCTTCGTCGGAGTCACCTGCCTGCAGCAGGACTGGGTGTCCTTGGGGACTCCGAGGTACTTCGAAGCGTCCGGAGATGTCGAACTGCTTACCAGAGTGTTGGAACTGACCGACCTGCTGGTCGGTGGCAAAAACGCCGCGCTCACGGTCGACGATCGGACGATCGATGCTCCAACTGTCCCACAGCGTCCGTACTGCGTCGACCAACTCGTTTGCGCGTGCGTACCGCTCGGAATGCTCCAGATACCCACCGCGGCGAAAGTTCTCACCGGTAAAGGCATCCGAAGAGGTGACCAGGTTCCACGCGGCGCGGCCGTCGGAGAGATGATCGAGCGTCGAGAACTGCTTGGCCAACTCGTATGGCTCGTTGAACGTGGTGTTGATCGTCCCGGCCAGGCCGAGATGCGTTGTCACACCGGCAACCGCGTTGAGAATACTGAACGTATCCGGGCGACCGACCACGTCGAGGTCGTGAATCTTGCCCTGATGCTCGCGCAGGCGCAAACCCTCTGCGAGGAAGAAGAAGTCGAACAATCCGCGTTCGGCACTGCGGGCGAGATGCTCGAACGAGCTGAACTCGATCTGGCTCTTGGACGCCGGATCGGTCCACACCGTGGTGTTGTTCACGCCGGGGAAGTGAGCACCCAGGTGAACTTGCTTGCGAATCCTGTTCTGTGTCATCGGTGTTCCTGTTCTCTGTTCGCGCTACGCGAACTGATTGACGGGCAACTCGAAACCCAACCGCTCGCGCAGAGTCGGGCCGGTAGTCGGTCGCGGATTGAGAGTCGGCACCACGTCCGCCGCGATCTTCTCCACTGCGGCAGCCAAAGCCAAGGGACGCAGGACAACACCGTCGACCCCGGCCAGCCCACCGATCTCGCGAAGGAGGACAGTCAGGCCGGCGCTGTCACCGCGATAGAACAGCGAGTGCGGGGCGTACGGCGCTCCCGCCCATTCCTCGAGTTCGGCCAGAGCGTCGTCGGCGGCTCCGCGATCAGCGCCGAGAAGCACGTCGACGTCGAGGAGAACCCTGACGCTGCGCCCGAGGGCAGCGGCATTCGCGTGGACCAGCTTGGCCGTGGCGTTGGCCTCGCCGAGGTCGGTTGCCGAGATCCGAATCAGATCTCCGCGCGCAACAGCGAGCTCGCGTGCCTCCGGCCTGCTCGCGTCGACGGCGATCAGCGGCTGCCCCTGCGGGGAGCGCGGCGTGATGGACGGCCCCTTGACGGAAAAGTTCTTTCCCTCGAAGTCGATGTAGTGCAGCTTGTCTCGATCGATGAATCGTCCGCTCGCAGCGTCCCGTATCTCGGCGTCGTCCTCCCAGCTGTCCCACAGCCGACTGACCACCTCGACAGCCTCGGACGCTTCCTCCCACGCGGACTCGGGGCCCTGCACTGCCTTTCGGCCGAACAATGACGCCTGCTCAGCGGTGTCGGACACCGCGACCTGCCAGCCGGCCCGCCCCGCTGAGGAGTAGTCGATACTCGCGACGGCCTTGGAGATGTGGAACGGCTCGGTGTGCGTGACTGTCGCAGTGGGGATCAGGCCGATACGCGAGGTCACAGCACTCAGCCGCGCCGCAGTTGCAACCGCCTCCAATCTGCCCCGCACTGCGTGCTGGCCCTCGGATTGCAATCCGAACGAGTCAGGGAGGAACGCCAGATCCACCCCACCCCGATCCGCGGCGGTCACCAGGTCCACCCAGTACGAGGGCGTGAACAGATCTTCGGCGCGCGAATCCTCGCGTCGCCAGGAGTACGGATGAGCTCCGGTTCCCTCGAATTCGAGGCCGACCAGGAATGCTCCGGAACTACGCTCGGACATGTTCGGCCTTTCGTGTCGAATGATCCCGCCCGGGGATCGCGTCGAGAAGTGTGCGTGTGTACTCGTTTCGGGGATTGTCGAAAATCTCGGTGGTAGTGCCGATTTCGAGCAATCGCCCGGCCTGCATGACGCCGACGACGTCGCTGATCTGGCGAACAACCGCAAGATCGTGGGAGATGAAGAGATAGGTCAGGCCCAGTTCGCGCTGCAACTCGTCGAGTAGCGCCAGAATCTGCGCTTGCACCGAGACGTCGAGAGCGGACACAGGTTCGTCGAGAACGAGCAGGTCCGGCTTCAACGCAAGCGCACGAGCGATCGCCACCCGTTGACGCTGGCCGCCCGAGAGTTCGGCCGGTTTGCGGCTCAGGAACTGCTCGGGAAGTGCAACCTGATCGAGCAACTCTGCTGCACGACTCTGTTGCTGGCTGCGTCCACCAACCTTGAAGGCCCGCAGCGGCTCCGCAACGATGTCCTGGACGGACAATTTCGGGTCGAGTGATGCATAGGGGTTCTGGTACACGAGCTGGATCTTTCGGCGCAGCTCGCGCAGATCGCTGCCCTTGACCTTCGTGATGTCGTGTCCGTCGAAGGAGATGGTGCCGGCATCCGCCTGCTCCAACCGCACGGCGATGCGCGCCGTGGTCGACTTGCCGGAGCCGGACTCCCCCACCAATGACACCGTCTGACCACGCGGAACAGTCAGCGATACCTCGTTCACCGCGGTGATCGAACTCCCGCGTCCGACGTTGAAACGCTTGGTGATTCCGGTCAACGTCAGCAGCGGGCTCGTATCCTGACGGACCGGCCGATCGACCGGTCCCGAGGACAGGCTCGGAGCCGAGTCGAGCAGCTTCTTCGTGTACTCGTGTCGCGGGTTGTCCAGAATATCTGCGGTGCGGCCGGATTCGACGATCCTGCCGCCCTGCATCACCAGGATCCGGTCCGCGCGGTCTGCGGCCACTCCCAGGTCGTGCGTGATCAGGAGCACGGCGGCACCGGATTCGGCGATTCGCTCGTCCAAGTGGTCGAGGATGCGTCGTTGAACCGTGACGTCCAGAGCACTGGTCGGCTCGTCGGCGATGATGAGGGCGGGGTTCGCGACAAGCGCGATACCGATCAGAACTCGTTGCCGCATACCGCCGGAGAGCTCGTGTGGGTACTGGCGTGCTCGGATTTCCGGCCGGTCGATACCCGCGCGCTCGAGCACCTCGACGGCGTCCAACCGGGCTTTGCGACGGTCTGCGAGGCCGTGGATCCGGAGGACTTCTGCAACCTGGTCGCCGATCCTCGTCACCGGGTTGAGCGAGGTCGTCGGATCCTGCGGTACCAAACCGATACGCGCGCCGCGGATTCGCTGCCACGCACGGTCGGAATACGAGTCGATCTGTTCACCCTCGAACTCGACGGTCCCGCCGGTGACGTGGCCACTGCCGGCGAGCAGACCCAATATCGCGTGCGCCGTGGTCGACTTACCGGAACCCGATTCCCCGACCACCGCAACTACTTCGCCCCGACCGACGGTGAAGCTCACGCCGGATACCGCGGGCTCGGCGCCGTAGGCGATCTGTAAGTCGGTGACGGAAAGCAACTGGTCCTCAGTCGTGCTCATCGCCGGTTGTTCCTTTCGATCTCGTGGCCGATACGGTGTGCCGAGATGACCACGGCGACAATCG
Organism: Rhodococcus sp. WS1; assembly: GCF_003797745.1. Classification (NCBI taxonomy): domain Bacteria; kingdom Bacillati; phylum Actinomycetota; class Actinomycetes; order Mycobacteriales; family Nocardiaceae; genus Rhodococcus; species Rhodococcus sp. WS1. The sequence goes on from NZ_RKLZ01000001.1 coordinate 1,791,216, forward strand.
CGAGACCGGGAAGTGTTGTCATCCACCAGGCATTGGCGAGGAAATTGCGTCCCTCGGATACCAGCGATCCCCATTCCGGGGTAGGCGGAACGGCGCCGAATCCCAAGAAGCTCAGAGCCGACACGGCCAGTACTGCCTGCCCGAACTCGACAGCGGACAGCGCGACCACCGGCGCGTAGGAGTTGGGAAGCACGTGCCGACGCAGGACACCGAGCCACTGCACACCTGAACTGAACGCAGCCTCGACGTACTGAGCTCCGCGCACCCGCATCACTTCGGCACGCATCACTCGCGCGAAATTGGCGACCATACTGACGCCGACAGCAATGGCGACGTTGATGGTGCCGAAGCCGAGTGCGGTGACAAGGGCCAACGAGAGCAGCAGTGCCGGAATGGACAGCAGCACGTCGACGATGCGCATCAGCACGGCGTCGACGACGCCACCGACAAAGCCCGCGAGCAATCCGATTATCGATCCCGCCACCAATGCGATTCCGACCGCCACCAAGGTTGCGGTCAGCGACAGCGCGGCGCCGTGCACGAACCGTGTGTACAGGTCACGTCCGAGATTGTCGGTTCCGAACCAGTGAGCCAGGCTCGGGCCCTGCAGTTTGTCCGCCGGGACACCGGACAACGGATCGCCGCTGGCGAAAAATCCGGGTGCGACGGCAAAGCCGATGGCAAGCAACACGATCAACACCGGAATCACCAAGCCGGGCTTTCGGATCCAGCCGATGGCCGTGGACTTTCGGCGCGAAACAACAGGTGCCTTCGCCTCGACGCTCGGATCGAGGAGTAGGGGTTCGATCAATGTGTCAGACATGAGCCGGCTCCAGATCAGTCGAGCTTTCGGTATTCGACTTTTCGGTGTGACTCTTCTTCGTCTGGATGATCCGTGGATCTATCAAGGGGTAGAAGAGGTCGACCGCGAGGTTGACGAGCACGAACACGAGAGAGGCGAACACAACGACTCCCTGCACCACCGGGATGTCCTGCGCCATCACCGACGTCTGTGTCAGACGGCCGACGCCCGCGCGAGAGAACACCGTTTCCACAACCACCGAGCCCGCCAGCAGCGTGCCGACCAGCACACCGGCAATGGTGAATGCCGGAATGCTCGCCAGTCGCAACGCGTGACGGGTCTGCACGCGCCAACGGCTTGCGCCCTTGGCGTACGCAGTCTCCACGTGCGGCGAACGTAGCGTCGACTGCAGGCTGGTCGTGAGCACCTGCGCGATCACCGCGCCGGTCGGGATCGCCAAGGTGATCGCCGGAAGAATCACCGTTGCGAATCCCTTGTCTCCGAATGCCGGGAAGATGTGCAGACGGAACGAGAAGAGTTGCAGAAGAATCAGGCCCACCCAGAAAGTAGGCACTGCCACACCCAGCGGCGGCAGAGAGAACAACAGGTTCGCGAGCCACCGCTTGCGGGTGTAGGTAGCGAAGAACGCGATCGCCACTCCGAACAACACGGCCAGAACCAAAGCGGTGGTTGCCAGCACCAGAGTGCTGGGCAGCGCCGAGAAGATGGCATCCGTCACCGACTGACCGGTGGAGATCGATGTACCGAAATCGCCGCGAAGAGCATTCGTCAGCGACGTCCAGTACTGCACCCACACCGACTGGTCCAAGCCGTACCGTGCACGAAGCTGATCGAGCGCAGCCTGATCCACTGCAACACCCTGACCGGACGAGTCGGCAGCCATGCTGACGGGATCACTGGGCAGGAGGAACAGAATCACGAACGAGATGGTGAAGGCGGCCCACAGAACCACTGCGGCCTGACCCAGTCGGGTGAGTACGTATCGAGTCATGATTACTTACCCGACAACCATGCGTCGTAGAACTGCAGGCGCGAGGAGGCTTCGAAGTTCAGGTCCTGCACACTCGATCCGGCGCCGATGGCCTGCGAGAGCTCGATGGTGGGGATGGAGAGTCCACGGTCGAGGATCAATTCCTGTGCGGTGGATACCAGTTCGCCGCGTTGGCCGTTGTCCGTGGCTGCAAGCTGGTCTGTGAGTACCTTGTCGAGCTCCGGATCTGCGCCGCGACGGTTCAGGTTGCGGCCTTCGGTGCTGAACGATGCCCGCAAGATGTCGGCGTCCGCGCGAGTGCTGTTGTAATACAGCGAATCGTAATCACCCGATACTCCCTTCTCGGTCCATTCACCGTTCGAGACCAGGTTGAGCTGCAGGTCGACGCCGACCTTCTTGAGCTGCTGCTGCACCAGCTCGAGGATGGCCTGGTTACCCGAGAACACCGGACTGAAGGTGACGCTGAAAGTGAGCTTCTGCCCGTCCTTCTCGCGGATACCGTCGCTGCCGGTCTTCCAACCAGCCGCGTCGAGGAGTTTCGCCGACTTGTCGGCGTCGTACGTCACGACACTGGATTCGTCGCTGTAGAGCGGAGTGGTGTGAGCCAACGGGCTCGTGGCCGGGAAGAACGACGGATCCAGAACGGTGTCGACGAGTTCTTGGCGGTTGATTGCGGGAATGATGGCCTGGCGAACAGCCTGATCGGCGAGAACGCCGCGACTGACGTTGGGCTGGAAGAAGAAGCTCACACCCGGGTTCGGCCTTGTGAGGATTCGTCCGCCTGCGCCCTCGATCTGCGGCGCATCCTGCGGAAGCGCATCGCTGACCGCATCGAGCTGGCCGGAGGCCACGCTGCCTGCCCGCACACCGGATTCGGGGACCACCGTGAAGTCGACGCCGTCGAGGTAGGCCTCGCCCTGATGCGCGACCGCGTCCGACGCCCAGTTGTATCCCGCACGCTTGGCGATCTTGACGCTCTTGTCCTGCTGCCAGTCGGTGTACACGAACGGTCCGGAGGCGATCACCGCTGCACCGGGGCAGCGCTGCTCGGATGCCAGCGCGGTGGTGGAATCGGCGAGGATTCCGAGCTGTGGCGTCGAAGTTGCCTGCAGGAACTGAACATTGGGTCCGGAGAAATTGATCTTCGCCGTGTGAGCATCTACGACGTCGGTACCGGTGTACGAGGACAGGTAACTCTTCGCCAACGACGCGTTCGGTCCGAGATTCTTGACCGAGTCGAAGGTCTTCTTCACCGAATCCGCCGTCACCGGGGTGCCGTCGCTGAAGGTGGCGTCGTCGCGAAGGACGAACGTGAAGCTAGCGGCGTCGGGGCTGATCTCCCAGCTCTTGGCGAGCCACGGGGTGATCTCTCCGGTGTCGGGATTTTGATCGGTCAGCGAATCCACCACGGTCCGAGTGACATACACGGTCTGGTTACTGCCGGCCTGGGCCGGATCGGCGCACGTCGGCGCCTGCGACAGACCGTAGCGAAGGGTTCCGCCGGACTGGGCGGGGCCTGCGTCGGCAGCACTGTCACTCCCGCTGCTGCAGCCGGCGAGGACGGTGCCGAGAACCGAGACAGCACCGATACCGGCGATTACGGTCGCGCGTTTGCGGGCACCGAATGAGGGCGAAGACACCAAGAACTCCTAAAGAGGCATGCCGAAGAGCGCACCCGTCGCCTGAGACGAGAAAGGCGATCGAGCACGAATCACTTGTGAGAGAAGAGAAAACAGACTTGTCGACGACTCGCCTGAGTGTGAATGACTGACCGAGGTCAGTTGGTACAGAAAGATCCCGCGGTGCGGCACAGGTCTACGTGACGACGCGACCAGGCGGTATCGAAACCGCCTTCGACTGCCTTCATTTCGTGTTCCTCCATCGGTCCTGGCGGTAGCACCCGCACCCGATCACTCGGGGGGTTGCTGCGACTTCAATGAGCCAGGTCTCTCGGTCGCTCTGGATGGTCGTTCGCAAGTGTACGAGGTTAAACCCGGGTGTTGTCAACCCGGTCGGTAGGAATTGCTGCTCGAGTCACATTTTCGAGGACCCGAAGTTGTTTCTCGAACGGGTGGATGCCCACCTCTTCGGGCGAGAGTGACGCGTCGTAAAGCGGTGTGTATCCACTGGACAGATACAGCGCGACGGCCTCGGGTTGCCGAGGACCCGTCGTGAGAAACACCCGGTTGTATCCACGAAGTTCGATCTCTCGTTCCAACTCGCGAACGACGGCCTTGCCGAGGCCGCGCTTCCGATAGTCGACCGATGTCCAGATTCTCTTCAGTTCGGCAGTGGTGGAATCGAATTGACGAAACGCACCACCGGCGATCGGCAGACCGTCGTGGGTGAGCACCAGAAGCGCACCCTGCGGGTAGGCAAATTCTTCTGCCGGATACGTCGTGAGATCCTCGAGCATCGCTTCGCGAGTCCCGCCGTAACGCGAACTGTATTCGAGTGCCAACTCCGCGATCAGTGGAGCTGCCAAGGGATCGTCCTGCGATACCGAATAGACCTCTACCGCTCCGACACCCTCGAGCTGTCGAGTTCCGAGCTCCAGTGCCACAACACTTTCCTCCATGAATCTGGTCAACGCTCCCCCAGCCTGAAAACTTCCGGAGCGATGGTGGTTCCGTCGACGAGGTCCGCCACAAGTTCACCCAAGGCCGGACCGAACTTGAACCCATGCCCCGAGAACCCCGCCGCCACTGTGACGGCGCCGACTCGGTCGATGACGAAGTTACTGTCCGGCGTGCTCGTGTACAGGCAGGTGAGCGACTCGACACGGGTGGAATCGACACCGGGCAACCACGACTCGGCGTACTCCACCAATCGCTGCTCTCCGTCGACATCAGGGGTGTAGTCACGGGTCTGCGGAGTCACCACCGGCCCGGTCGCGTGTTCGCCGATCTTGATCCCGTCCTCGGAACCGAGCCCGTAGATCCCCGCGGTCTCCAATTCTGCGCCGGTGTGGTGGACGAAACTCGGCCACTCGACTCCGGGATCGAGCGGTGCAAAGTGGGCCGGTTGTTCCTGCGTCGTGCGCAGCGTCGGCAATACGATCTCGGAGCCGAGACCGCTGTCTGCGATCAGATCCGCAGTCCACGCACCGGCCGCGATCACTACCTGACGAGCTGCGAGCGTTCCACTGTCCGTCACCACGTCCACGCCGTAGGACGCCCGCGCGAGTGCCAACACCCGAACATCGTGACGGACCTCGGCGCCGGCAAACACCGCTCCCGCCTTCAGAGCGGTCACGGCGCGGTCCGCGTGCAACCGGCCTGCATCGGGGTGATGGAGCACCGTGGTGTCGAATCGCAGCCCCGGCCAACGGGCGGACGCCTCGGCAGGGGTGAGGATCTCGCCCTTGATGCCCGCCTCGAGAAGTATCTTCGCCTTGGACTGCACTGCCTGCGGCAGGCCGTGATCAACGGCACCGGTGAGTTCCAGGAACCCGATGTCCGTCGTGGTCTCCAACTCCCGCCACAGCGGCAGCGCGTCGGCCGCCAACCCGGTGTACAGGTGATTGTCGTACGCCTGACGGTAGATGCGCGAAGTACCGTGCGACGCACCGTGCTTGTGCCCCGGCCCGAACTGTTCCAGCTGAACGACGCTACGTCCGCGCGCCGCGAGCCGCCAGGCGGCGGAGGACCCGACGAGTCCTCCACCGATGACGATCGCATCGAAAATCTCACTCATGGACGAGAGCTCACTTGGTCTTCGGAAGGCCGGGCGGGTTGATCAGGGACGTGTCGACAGCTTCACTCGTGATGTTCCAGCGCTCGAGGATCTGCTGGTACGTGCCGTTCTCGATCGTGTGGTTGATCGCGTCGTTGATTGCCTTGATCAGGCCATTGTCCTTCTTCACCAGAACCGCGATCTGACCCTGCAGCGTGTCGCCTGCACCGGAGAACTCACCGACAACTTCGGTTTCACCCGACTGCTTGGCATGGAACTGCGACGACGGGTTCGGTCCGAAGTAGGCGTCGATCCGGCCGGACTGCAGCGGCAGGTAGTAGTCGGTGGTGTTCTGGTAGTAGGAGATGTCGGTGGGCGCCAGGCCGGCCGCGACGTTCTGCTCACTCCATTTGACCAGCAGCGCTTCCTGATTGGTGCCCGAGGAGACGGCGATCTTCTTACCCGCGACGTCCTTGGGCTCCTTGATGGAGATCCCGGCTCCCTTCTTGGCTTCGAAGGCGAGGGTGTCGAGTCGGTAGGTGGCGAAGTCGTACTTCTCCTTACGCTCTTCCGTCACAGTCACATTGGACAGGAATGCATCAGCCTCGCCGGAATCGACGCGAACGAAGTTCTGTGCCCAGTCTGCGGTCTGCAGGTCGACCTTCAAACCGAGAACGTCACCGATCAAGTAGGCGAAGTCGGTCTCGGAACCGATGAGAGTGGTGTCGTCGTCGGCGTAGAAGCGGAGCGGCGGAGCGGAACCGGCACTGCCGGTGACGCGCAGCGTGCCACGATCGCGGATGTCCTGAGGTAGCTCGGCGGCGATGGAATCCACCTTGTCGGTGGTAATGCGGTTCTGATCGGCCGTGAGGTTGTAACCCGCAGCAGCGGTGACCTGGGCGCCGTCGGACTCGGCGTCCGCACTGCTGCATGCAGCGCTGAGCAGTCCGACTGTGGCAAGAGCCGAGATCAGAAAAGTCGCGCGACGGGATGGGGAGAACATCAATTTTTCCTTCCGGGAATGAGTCTGGGTCGCGTCAGAGGACGCGGGAGAGAAAAGCTTTGGTCCGTTCGTGGACCGGATTGTCGATCACCTGCGAAGGTGGGCCCTGTTCGACGATGACGCCGCCGTCCATGAAGACCGCAGTGTCCGCCACTTCCCGAGCAAATCCGACCTCGTGTGTGACGATCACCAAGGTGGCGCCGTCACGGGCCAGCTGAGCGAGGACTTCGAGAACCTCGCCGACCAGTTCCGGGTCGAGCGCCGACGTCGGCTCGTCGAAGAGAATGACCGCCGGCCGCAGTGCCAGCGCTCGCGCTATCGCGACGCGCTGTTGCTGGCCACCGGAGAGTTGGCGGGGATACTCGTCCGCCTTGTCCCCCACTCCCACTCGCTCGAGCAGTGCGCGGGCCTCGCGGTATACCTCGTCACGATCACGCTTCTGGGCCGAGAGCGGCGCTTCCACCACGTTTTCCAGCGCGGTCAGGTGCGGAAACAGATTGAAGTTCTGGAACACGAATCCGATGTGCGAACGCTGTTTCAGGATCTCGCGGTCACGCAGTTCGTGGAGCCGATTTCCCTTGCGCCGGTACCCGATCAGTTCTCCGTCGATCCGCACGGTCCCGCGGTCGACCTTCTCGAGGTGATTGAGGGTGCGCAGCAAGGTGGACTTACCGGAACCAGACGGACCGAGAATGACGGTCACTTCACCCTTGCGGACCAGGAGATCAACGCCTGCAAGTACTTCCAGCGTGCCGAACGACTTGTGAATTCCGCGCGCTTCGACGGCATACACCGTCTCTTCGGTCAGTTCTGCGGTCATCGGGTCGCACCTCTCGGAATATCGAGACGCGCATCGCGAATCTCTTCGAACTTCTTGCGCGCCTTCTGTACCGGAGTCAACGGAAGCGCACGGGCGGATCCTCGTGCATAGTGGCGCTCCACGTAGTACTGACCGATCGAGAGCAACGTCGTGAGGATGATGTACCAGATCGTGGCGACCATCAGCAGGGGCACGACTCGTCCGTTGCGGCCGAAGATGACCTGCACCTGGTAGAACAGTTCGGCGATTGCCATGGTGGAGACGATCGACGTTCCCTTGAAGAGTCCGATGACCTCGTTGGCGGCGTTGGGGAGGATCGCTCGCATTGCCTGCGGGAGAACGATCTTGAAGAACTGGCGACTGCGCGGAATACCGAGCGAGTGAGCAGCTTCGATCTGACCGTGATCCACCGAGATGATTCCGGAGCGGATGATCTCGGCCGAGTATGCAGCCTGGTGCAGCGCCAAACCGATGACTGCCGCGGTGAATCCGCCGATCACACCGCTGACCTGGAAGGTGAAGAACTCGGGCCCGAAAGGTATTCCGAGAGAAAGCGTCTGGTACAGGTATGTGATGTTGAACCAGAATAGCAGCTGCACGATGAGTGGAATCGAGCGGAAGGCCCAGATGTAGGTCCACGCGATCACCTGCAGGACCGGGTTTTTCGACAACCGACCGAGTGCCAGGAAAACACCGAGACCGAATCCGAGGATCGTCCCCCACAGCGTCAGTTTGATCGTCATCCACAGCGCGGCGAGCACTGATTTCGCGGTGAAGTACTGCGCGAAGGTCGGCCAGTCCCAGCCGGGGTTGACGACGAGTCCGTGGATGAACTGAGCAAGCAGTACCAGCACGACCGCACTGATCACCCAGCGCAGCGGGTGCCAGGTGCGAGCAACGACAAGCTCCGAGTCCGGAAGTTGCGGCTCGGACACCGACTTTTCGGGGCGGACATCGGTGGGCGCGCTCACGGCGCGCTACCTGACGGAGTGGACATGACGAATAGACCTTTCGGGGAATGGGAACGCAGCTGTGGTCTCGAGTTGGTGAGCTCGAGTTGCGAAGACGACGGTTCGGTCAGCGACAGTGACACGAAGCGGTGCGGCACAGATCGATATGGCGGCGCCTGTGCGGAGCGTGCGAAGTGGTACCCATGTGATGCCTTCCATCGGTCCTGGCGGTAGCACCCGCTCCCGATCACTCGGGGGGTTGCTGCGACGTCGACGAGCCAGGTCTCTCGGTCGCTCTGGATGGTGAGCAAAGACTAGACGCGAAATGCCGAGTCGTCAAATGTTGTATTTCCCTGCACTGCAAGGGAAATGAAGGGTCCACGATGTTGAAATCGCATTGATTCCAACGGTGTCCGAAGCCGCGTTCGGCGTGTTGAATGGAGCGTTCGAATGAAGACCGGGACCGCCGTCCGGACTGACTTTTCCTCTGCCGTACCGTCTGCGGAGTGAGTGGACTCGACGCTTTCTTCATATTGCTGGCCGGCATCGGTGCGGGCGCGATCAACGCCGTGGTCGGCAGTGGAACGCTGATCACGTTCCCGACGCTGGTCGCCTTCGGCATGCCGCCCGTGACCGCGACCATGTCCAACGCGGTCGGGCTCGTCGCCGGCGGAGTTTCCGGCACCTGGGGCTACCGACGCGAGCTGTCCGGACAGTGGGATCGACTGAAGTGGCAGATTCCGGCGTCACTCGCCGGGGCACTACTCGGTTCCTGGTTGCTCATGCATCTACCCGAGAAACTGTTCGAAACCATCGTTCCGGTGCTGTTGGTCCTCGCCCTCGCACTCGTCCTCCTCCAACCACGCATCCAGGCGTGGGCCAAGAAGCGTTCCACCGAAGAAACGACGCTGTCCACCAAGAGGCTGATGCTCCTGACCGCCGGCACCTTTGCGGTCGGCATCTACGGCGGATACTTCACTGCCGCGCAGGGCATCCTTCTCATCGGTGTGATGGGTGCCATCCTCCCTGAAACCCTCCAACGCATGAACGGCGCGAAGAACCTGCTCTCACTGCTCGTCAACATCGTTGCAGCGGGGATGTACATCACTCTGGCGTTCGATCAGATCAATTGGGCAGCAGCAGGTTTGATCGCTGTCGGCTCGCTCGGCGGTGGCGTCCTGGGCGCCCGCTACGGACGGCGCCTGTCCCCCACTGCATTGCGCTACACGATTGTCGTCGTCGGCCTGATCGGGCTGTGGCGCCTTCTCGCTTGATCGCCCACATCGGGCGGCACCCGCACATACTGGAGTCATGACCAGTACAGAAGATCAGACCGGTTGGACCTACCTCATGGACATGGACGGGGTTCTCGTCCACGAGGAGCACTTGATACCTGGAGCGGACACGTTCCTGGCAGAGCTGGCGTCGAACGACATCCCGTACATGGTGCTCACCAACAACTCCATCCGAACCCCGCGTGACCTGCGAGCACGCCTGCTCAATTCGGGACTCGACATCCCGGAGAAGTCGATCTGGACGTCAGCGCTCGCTACCGCGACGTTCCTGGCCAACCAGCGGCCAGGCGGCAGCGCCTACGTGGTCGGCGAATCGGGCCTGACCACTGCCCTGCACGACATCGGTTACGTCCTGACTGACAGTGACCCCGACTACGTCGTCCTCGGCGAGACGCGCACGTACTCGTTCGAGGCGATCACCACCGCCATTCGCCTGGTCGAGCGTGGTTCGCGGTTCATCGCCACCAACCCCGACGCCACTGGGCCGTCGCGTGACGGCTCGCTGCCGGCCACCGGCTCGGTCGCCGCTCTCATCACCAAGGCAACCGGACGCGATCCCTACTACGTCGGCAAGCCCAACGCCTTGATGATGCGCTCTGCCCTGCGGTCCATCGGCGCTCATTCGGCTAACACGTTGATGATCGGCGACCGGATGGACACCGACATCGTCTGTGGCCTCGAAGCCGGACTGCAGACGATTCTGGTCATGACCGGGATCTCGACCCGAGCCTCGGTCGAGCTCTTCCCGTACCGACCCACAGTCGTTCTCGAGTCGGTCGCCGATCTTGTAGGAATGACAACCGATCCATTCCGTCGCACCGCAAACAATTGATTCAATTGCAAAACAAAACCGCGAGTCGGTAATTAACTGGTAAAAAACGCCAGATTTGCCAGGATCCGACTCGTCCGCTTTGTCCAACTGGACAAACAATCGGTTTTCTTCACTCCAAAATTACATACTGATAGTTATCTGCAGGTCAGAAGGCAATTTGTTCGACAGAGAAAGGTGGATCACAGTCGAAAAATAAATTTCGAAAAAGTAGTAACGAATCGTTTGCCGTGGCTGATACTCATGTCTGAACGACCCATTTCGGGTCCCAGACATGAAATGAGATTTTCATGAAGAAGCAGACCAAGGGTGCGATCGCTGCTGCGGCGGCCGGCGCCCTCCTCCTCGGTGGTGCGGGCTCGCTCGCTGTGTGGAGCGACTCGGCCGACGTCAGTGGCGGCGGACCCGTCACGTCCGGTGCACTCGACCTGAGCGCCTGCGCGCCAGTCGGCGGCGGTTGGAACTCCCTCAACCCGACGAAGACCGCGATCACCAACATCTCGGCTTACCGCATCGTCACCACCGAGAGCATCGAATACACCTGCGACGTCACCGTGACCGCAGTGGGCGATCGTCTCGCGGCTGTTCTGACCGCTGATACGGCCGGCATCGTTCCGGGTGCCAACAGCGCCGAACTTGCCGCCGCTGTAGTGCCCGTAACGACCATCAAGGACGCGGGTGGCAACCCGATTTCACAGATCACCAAGGTACAGAACGGCACGATCGTGCACGTCGGAGTCCGTCTGAACTTCACCGAGGTGGCCAATCAGGTCGCGCAGAATCAGTCGCTGAACTTGTCAGCGATGAAGCTGGTCGTCACTCAGACAGCACTGACACCGGCCCCGTAATTTCATGAGGAAAAAGGTCTGGGGAGCGATCGCAGTCGCGGTGGCTGCTGTAGCGGTGTTCGCATCGTCGCAGCAGTCGCTCGCGCTGTGGTCCGATTCGGCGAGCGCGAATGGCGGTACGGCGACTGCCGACAGCGTCAATCTCACCGTCGGCTCACAAACTGCCACTTCCACCGCATACGAATTTCTGACGTTGGCGACAGGTTCGACTCGATTGGTACCGGGCATGACGGTTCAAGGACCGATCACTATCAAGAATTCCGGGACCAACACCCTGAAGTGGCGAATGCAAGGCACGTCTCCGATGCCTGGCTACTCGCTTGCCACGTACACCGTTGGATCCGAAGGAAACTGCCCCGCCGGCGCAAATCAGGCCGTGCCTGTGGGCAGCGCAGCCATGCAAAATTTGCCTGCCGGTGGTTCTCTCCAATATCCCGTGGCACCACTCTGGACGATGGCCACGCTCGCGAGTAACTCAAGCACGATTCTGTGTGCTCGCTTCACTGCAAATCCGGATGTGCCCTCGGGACAAACGACATCAGTCACGTTCACATTCCAGGCGGAGATCGTATGACCGGAAACCACACCCGCGAAGCTCGCACCGGCCCACTGTGGTGGATCAGCTCCGTCATCAGTTGGACACTGCTGCTGGCAATTTCGGCAGTCATCGTCGCAACCATTGTCGTCCCCTTCTTCGCGGGAGCGCAGCGCTTCACGATTCTGACCGGTTCGATGCGCCCGACGTACGACCCTGGATCACTGGTCGTCGTCAAACCTGTCGATCCGTCCGAACTGGGGATCGGTACACCTATTACGTACCAGCTCGAATCGGGTCAGCCGACCGTCGTCACGCACCGGATCATCGCCACAAGTGAAAACCAGAAGGGTGAAAGAACTTTCATCACCCAGGGTGACGCGAACGGGGAACCTGACGAGAAAGAAGTACGGCCGGTGCAGATCCGGGGGAAGGTCTGGTACAGCCTGCCTTATCTCGGTCACGTGAACACCTGGCTGACGGGAGAGCAGCGCACCGTAATTGTGGTGATCGTAGTGACCGCTCTACTGCTGTACGCGGCCTACATGATGATCAGCGGCATCCGTGACGGCCGCAAGGATCGAGCTCGCGCCCGGTTGGCTCCTGCCCCTGCACTTCTCGAGCCCACAGACTCCGACCAGATCGAGAAAGGCCAGCACGATGCCCTCGCGCCCTGACCGTCCGGCCCATCGGATTCGTCACCTGTTGACCAGCACGCGCTTTCGCGCGCTGCTCGCTCTGGGAATGGTCCTCGGGGTCGGGGGTGTCAGCACTCTTGCGGCCTGGTCGGGCTCCGCCACGGCCAAGTCCGGAGACATCGTGACCGGCACCATTGACCTGCAGCTGACGAGCACCGGGCAAACGACGATGACCAAAACACTCAACCTCAGCGAACTGGGCATGACGGGTATGGCCGCTGGGAATTCGAAGCGAACGACAGTCAATGTGAAGAACAATGTGTCGGCAGCGACCGGCCTCCCCCTCAAGTACACACTGACTTCAACCACCACGGGTGAACTCGCACGATTCTTGAAAGTTACTGTTGCGACGGGTACCACGGCGGCCAACTGCACTGGCGGAATACAAATAGCCACCGCCCTGACATTGACCACCACGCCGGACCAGCCCATTACCCCCGCTGGTCAGACTCGGTCCATTCCTGTAGGTGGTTCGGAACCCCTGTGCATCTCGGTCCAAATGCCGGTCAAGCCATCAGCACTCACACCCACTGTGTCTGCAAACATGACCCTCAATTTCAAAGCGGTGGTATGAGAGCCATGTCACGACACTCCGAAACCCGCGGCTCGACAGTGCCGCATCTGGCGAATCGAATCCGAGAAACATTGCTCACGGTGGGCGCGATCGGCGGTGTCCTCGCGCTGGGACTTTTTGCCGCCGGGATCATCTTCGGCATCACTCCCCTCGTGTTCACCTCGGGTTCGATGGCGCCCACGATCGAGACTGGGGCGCTGGCCTTCGCTCGGACTGTCCCCGCCGACGAAATCCGATCCGGCGACGTCGTCAGCGTTCTCACCGATGGCGGCACCCGCATCACACACCGCGTCGAGTCGATAACGGTCGCTGCCGATGGGCAAGCAGTAGCCATACTGAGGGGTGATGCCAACCCTGTCGCTGATTCGACCCCATACGCGTTCGGCGAAGCCGACCGAATCTTGTTCAGCGTCAACAAACTCGGCTATATTGCGTCGTGGCTCTCTGGTCCTAGCGGATTGGTTCTTGGCATACTCGCTGCTGGAGGTCTTCTGTACATCGCGTTCCACCCGCGCCGCCCTGGTTCGCCATCCGACTCGGATGGACCCTCCAACGATGTAACCGGTGCGCGTTCCGCGACAGATCCGACGAGCAAGTCACCAGGTTCCTTTCTCACAATCTCAACGCTCGGAGCTGTCGGAATCGTCTCATTCGGGGCTCTGAGTGCCGGCGGAACGACCGCGCTCTTCGCAGATGCGGCGACGGCTTCGAGCATCGCCTTTTCAGCTCCCGCGACGGTCCCCACTTCACCATCAACACTTGGGTGCACTTCAAGTACCAACGCGACTCTCACGTGGACGGCTGTCGCTGGCCAAAGTTATCGCATAATCTTCAAAAATGTTGCAACCGGCGCAACACTTCCCAATTCAATGGACGTTGCTGCTGGGCAGGTCACATTAACCCCTATTGATCTACCAAGTGGTGGACTGCTTCTGGGCTCCACTCAGTACAGCGTCGAAGTGCATGGACTGTCTGGAGATGTTGTAACCACGTCCTATGCAGCCTTTAAGATCACCAGCACCACAACCGTCATTCTCTTTTCCTCGCTCACGTGCAACGGCAGTTCGACGTTTGTAAATGCCTCGAGTCCAAAAGCATTGGCGGCACCAGCGCCTGCCGTAACCGACCCGACGTCGACCACAACCACGTCGATGACTGCGCCGACCTCATCGCCGGCAACGCCGAATACGGCAACCTCCAGCACAGCGGTGATCTCGACGACCACATCGACACCGTCTACAACTACGGCGCCCCCAACAACGACAACCACCGCGACCACTACGACGACCGTGCCACCAATCACGACCACACCGAGCGAGGTTCCCATCGGCACCCCGGCGGCCACGACCGGCTTCAGCGCACAGAAGCTCTCGACTGCCAGTGGAACCGTTGTATCCGTGTCGAATTCATCGGGCACCGAGGTGTATCGGGGTGCCGTGGACAATGACGCTGTACTGCATTGGCTCACCGGTACCGATCAGTTGTACGTGATCACCACGTCCGGAGTCACCGTCATCGACACATCAACGGGAGTCTGGGCCGAATCTCCTGCCCCGAGCGAACTTCCGGACGAAGTCAAGGCGCTGGTGCCGTGATGAAGAAGACGACGAAGGCTGCAATGGCAGTCGCCGCGGCCGGAGCTGTATTGCTCGGCGGCTCGGGCACATTGGCGAAATGGACGGACAGTACGACCCTGACGAGCGCCGCTGTCCAGTCCGGGACCCTGGATCTGGGAGCATGCGTGACCACGAGCGGCGGGGGCTGGTATTCGCAGGTCTACGTCAACGCGCCCACCAATCCGAATCCACTCGTATATATCCCGGACATCACTACCTACCGACTCAAGCCCGGATTCAACTACACGTATTTCTGCGATTCGAAGGTGATGGCCACCGGCCCACGTCTGAAAGCGAACGTGACGGTCGACAAGACCAAGTTGAGTGGCGGGCTCGCGACCGCCAGTGTCGATCTCCGCACGTACGTCACGGATCAGAGCAACAATCTTCTGTACGACAGCACGGCACCGACGCCGAACCTCATCCCGGTCACATCGGCGTTGAACAACACCAACCTGACCGCGCAGGTGCTGTTCACGATCTACCCCGCCGACACGACAAGCTCAGGTCTCACACTGAATACGACGGCGTTGACGATCGACGTCAAACAACTGGGTCTCACGCCCGCCCCGTAGAAGGCCTTGCCGACTGAAGTTCGGGGCAAGGCGCTCTAGCGATTCAGCCGAGAGCTCGCTTCAGATCAGCCAACAGATCAGCCGTGTCTTCGAGCCCGACGGACAGACGCACAACGCCGTCGGTAATACCCACTGCTGCACGACCTTCCGGACCCATGGCCCGGTGGGTCGTGGTTGCGGGGTGGGTGATCAACGACTTGGAATCACCCAAGTTGTTGGAGATGTCGATGACGCGCAGGCCGTTGAGAACCTCGAACGCCCGCTTCTTGCCCTCGCCGTCAGGCGCATTGAGCTCGAACGTGACTACAGTTCCGCCGCCGCTCATTTGAGACTTCGCGAGCTCGTGCTGCGGGTGCGAAGTCAGGTACGGATACTTGACCCACTTGACGCCGGAGTGCCCTTCGAGGAATTCGGCGATCTCGAGTGCCGAAGCCACGGAATGCCGAATACGGACCGGCATGGTCTCGAGACCCTTGAGCAGAGTCCACGCATTGAACGGGCTGAGCGCAGGACCGGTGTGCCGCATCAGTTCTCGGACGGGACCGCTGATGTATTCCTCGGTGCCGAGGATCGCGCCGCCGAGCACGCGGCCTTGACCGTCGATGTGCTTGGTACCGGAGTACACCACGACGTCGGCGCCCAGATCGAGGCTGCGCTGCAGAAGCGGCGTCGCGAAGACGTTGTCCAGCACTACCTTTGCACCGGCAGCATGAGCAAGCTCCGACACCCGCCGAACGTCGACGAGGGACTGCATCGGGTTGGACGGCGTCTCGAAGAACACGGCAGTCGTCGGCACGGACAGCGCCTCTTCCCACTGCGCGTTGTCCTCACCGTCGACGAAAACAACCTCGACGCCCCAGCGCGGAAGGATCTCGTTGCACACCACGAAGCAGGATCCGAAGAGGCTGCGCGCGGCAACCAATCGGTCGCCGTTGGCCAACAGTGCGCCCAACGCCGTGAAGACTGCCGACATTCCGCTGGCCGTCGCAAAGCACGCTTCTGCGCCTTCGATGAGACGCAAACGCTCTTCGAACATCTTGACCGTCGGATTGCCGTAGCGGGAGTAGACAAAATGATCCACCTCGCCGGTGAAGGCTTGTTCGGCGGCTTCTGCACTCTCGTAGACGAATCCGGAGTTGAGGAACAACGCTTCGGAAGTCTCCTCGAACCCGGTACGCATCAGTCCGCCGCGAACACCGAGAGTGCCGAGACCGACGTCGTCCGGCAGCGCTCGTTGAAATGCGCCACCCTGGGGAATTCCGCTCACTGCTGCCTCCATGGCAAGCCGATGGCCCGCCAACCTACAAGTCCGCGATGTCCGTCGGCACCCAATGCGCCTTCGAACCCGTCGAGCACGTTGTACGACGGGCCGATGCCCGCCGCAGTCGCAGCTTCCGCCGCACCGATGGAACGTTGTCCGGATCGACACAGGAAGATCACCGGACGCTCCGACCCGGAGGAATCGGCGGTGATGCCGGCTTCCTTCAACTGGTCGACGAAGTTGTCATTGCGCGCGCCGGTCGGGTGGCTCACCCATTCGATCAGTGCGGCCTGCTTGCCGAGGGAGGAAACATCGGGAACACCGACGTACTTCCACTCCGCATCGGTCCGCACGTCGACCAGCACGGCGTCGGGGTTTTCGCGGAGCAGCTCCCAGGCTTGCTCCGGCGTCAGATCGCCTGCGTAACTCACGTAGTCCATGTTTTCACAAGACTGCCGTGAGCGCCTGAGCGGGCCGTCAGTTACAGACGACCCAACGGTTGCCGTCACGGGTCAGGGCCCAGGCCGAGACCCGCTCGCCCGCTCCGCCGCCGGTGATCGTCACGTCGGCCCTGGCGCGATCGCCGTTGACCACGACCCCGTCCACACCCTTCAGTTCGACCGTCCCGTCGACTCCGGCCATCGGACCAGTGCTCGAATTGAAGCTCGCGCAGGTCAGGGTCTTGACCGTCTCCGCGTCATTTCGATTCTCGGCATCGACGTAGTCGGTGACGGAGCGGCTCACGCGGTCCGACTCGGTGACGTTCTCCTCGGCCGGCGAGATCCACGATGCGACGAAGATTCCACCCAGGATCAAGGCGACGATGGCAACAGCCAAGAGGAACGGCCCCGCAGACGCCTTCTTGCCATCGATGTTGTCGGATTCGCGAAGCTCGTCACTCATAACGCCAATACTCCCCCACAACTTGAATTTGTGGCCCGTCAAGGACCAGGCCCCTACCCCGAATACCCGAGACAACGGGAGAATGGGAAGAAAGAATAGGTTTACCCACAACCGATCGAGTGAGAGTGTGGATCCGTTCGGCCGCAACCGAGGCACTGTGCTTAGGTTCGGCTAAATTGGATACTTGTCGATATGTTGTCCGAACTTCGAAGAAGGTAGCTGTCCTCACGATGACTGACTCCAACCGCCCACTCCGGGTCGCGATCGTCGGCGCCGGCCCCGCCGGCATCTACGCCGCCGACGCCCTCATGAAATCCGACACCGCAGTCTCCGGCCGCGGCGTCAGCATCGACCTCTTCGAGCGCATGCCCGCGCCCTTCGGCCTGATTCGTTACGGCGTCGCGCCTGATCATCCGCGCATCAAGGGCATCATCACCGCTCTGCACAAGGTGCTCGACAAGCCTCAGGTCCGCCTGCTCGGCAACATCGACTACGGCACCGACATCACCCTCGACGACCTGCAGTCGTTCTACGACGCGGTCATCTTCTCGACCGGCGCCAACGCCGACCGCGCGCTCGGCATCCCGGGTATCGAACTCGACGGCAGCTATGGCGCGGCCGACTTCGTCTCCTGGTACGACGGCCACCCCGACGTACCGCGTACGTGGCCGCTCGAAGCCGAGAAGGTCGCTGTCCTCGGCGTGGGCAACGTTGCGCTCGACATCGCCCGCGTCCTCGCCAAGACCGGCGACGAACTGCTGCCGACCGAGATCCCCGCCAACGTCTACGAGGGCCTCAAGAACAACAAGGCCGTCGAGGTTCACGTCTTCGGACGCCGTGGCCCGGCCCAGGCCAAGTTCACGCCTCTCGAACTGCGTGAGCTCGACCATTCCCCGACCATCGAGGTCATCGTCGACCCCGAGGACATCGACTACGACGAGGGCTCCGAGCAGGCTCGCCGCAACTCCAAGCAGGTCGACATGGTCGCGAACACGCTGCAGGACTGGGCAATCCGCGACGTCGGAGCCCGCCCCCACAAGCTGTTCCTGCACTTCTTCGAATCTCCCACGGAGATCCTCGGTGAAGACGGCAAGGTCGTCGGCCTGCGCACCGAGCGCACTCAGCTCGACGGCACCGGCAACGTCAAGGGCACCGGCACGTACAAGGACTGGGATGTCCAGGCCGTGTACCGCGCCGTCGGTTACCTCTCGCAGAACGTCACGCAGCTGCCGTTCGACGACCAGGCGGGCACCGTCCCCAACGACGCCGGACGCGTCGTCGCCGACGACAACGCCGAGGGCGCAGCCCGGTTCATGCCGGCCACCTACGTCACCGGCTGGATCAAGCGCGGCCCCGTCGGCCTCATCGGCCACACGAAGGGTGACGCCAACGAAACCGTCGCGAATCTTCTCGAGGATTCCGTCGGCTTCGCCGGCGCCGCGAACCCCGACGAGAACGCCGTCATCGAGTTCCTCGAAGGCAAGCAGGTGCCGTACACGACCTGGCAGGGCTGGTACCGCCTCGACGCGCACGAGCGCAGCCTGGGCGAACCCGAAGGCCGTGAGCGCATCAAGGTCGTCGAGCGTCACGACATGCTGAAGGCATCCGAGCCCGACCGCGCGAACTGAGTGCGCAGAAGTAACTGAACAGAAGCCCTCCACCGGCCCGACGCGACCCAGGTCACATCGGGCCGGTGGTGTGTGCGGGAACCCAAGGCAACAGGGCAAAATAGACCCCGTGTTTGACGCCCACGTGCATATCATCGACCCGCGCTTCCCGCTGGTCGAGAATCACGGGTACCTGCCTGAGCCCTTCACCGTGGCCGATTACCGGGCCCGGCTTGCCTCACTGAAGGGCCTGAGTGTTGACGGCGGCGCGGTGGTGACCGCGTCGTACCAGGGCAATGACCAGGAATACCTGAAAGCCGCCTTGTCCGAGCTCGGCGAAGGCTGGGTGGGCGTCACTGCTTTGCCGCTCGATGCGACAGACGAAGACATCGTTGCGCTGGACGCGCTGGGAGTGCGCGCCGTCCGATTCAATCTGCGCCGAGGCGCCACCGACCTGCGTCTACTCGCCGATCTCGCCAACCGCGCATTCGATCTGGTCGGCTGGCACGCCGAGTTCTACGTCGATGCCACGCTGTTGCTGTCGCTGGAACCCGTCTTCGCCAAATTGCCGGCGGTGAGCATCGACCACTTGGGAATGTCCACCCGCGGACTGCCGTATCTCCTCAACCTCGTCGACCGCGGGGTACGCGTCAAAGCCACCGGGTTCGGACGCACCACCATCTCCGACGTCGGCGACGTGCTTCGCCAGATCCACGCGGTCAACCCTGCTGCGCTGATGTTCGGCACCGATCTACCCGGCACACGGGCACGTCGAGCGTTCGAGGTCCACGACCTGGACGTGATCGCCGAAGCTGTCGGCGACGACCTGTCCGCGGTCATGTGCGACAACGCCCGCTCCTGGTACCGCTGCGCTCAAGTGAACGCGACGGCTCCCAGCCACAGCCCCGCCGCGATCAGCGCTCCGAACAGTTCCACCAGCATGGACAATCCGACTGCCTTCACCGCGTGAAGCGTCGACGACCAGGCGATGTCGTAACGGCGCAGCCGCGCTAGTTCGGCGAAATACGTTCCGACGATGAATCCGAGGAACAAGCCCACGACCGGAATCACGAAGAACCCGATGATGCCGACGACGCCGCCGACCACCACCGACAGGTTGGGCACTCCCCCGGACTTCATCCGCTTGCCGGGCCAGGTGTACTTCACGATCCCGGTGACCACCAGCGCCAGCGTGGACAGCGCGAACACCGTCCACGCTGTCGCGCCGCCGGTCATGATCGCCCACACCAGAATTGCACCGAAAACGAGAAGTGTCCCCGGAAGAATCGGAACGACGACACCGATCAGACCGACCAGGATGACCAGCCCGACGAGGACCTCGGCCACAGGACTCATCCGACGGGACGCACCTTCGACGCGGCCTCGCGAGCACGGGCGCGTGCAGTCGGCACATCGGCGGCCGTCGACACTGCAACACCCATGCGACGACGCGTGAAGCTCTCGGGCTTGCCGAAGAGCCGCAGGTCCGTCTCGGGAACCGAGAGTGCCTCGGCGACGCCGTCGAATCCGATCCCCTTGGCCTCCATTCCGCCGTAGATCACCGCCGATGCTCCCGGAACCGTGAGCGTCGTGTCGACCGGCAATCCCAGGATCGCGCGGGCATGCAGCTCGAACTCCGAAAGTCGCTGCGTCCGCAGAGTCACCAATCCGGTGTCGTGCGGCCGTGGGCTCACTTCGGAGAAGAAGACGTCGTCACCCTTCACGAATAGCTCGACGCCGAAGATGCCTCGCCCGCCCAGAGCCGTGGTCACCTTCTCGGCGACGTCTCGGGCCGAGGCGAGGGCAACTGCGGACATCTGCTGCGGCTGCCACGATTCGATGTAGTCACCGGCTTCCTGCAGGTGCCCGATCGGCTCGCAGAACGACGTCTCGACCTGACCGCTCTCGCCGACGGCGCGAACCGTCAATTGAGTTATCTCGTAATCGAAATCGACAAAACCCTCGACGATCACCCGGCCGTGATTCACACGACCTCCGGCCATCGCGTAATCCCATGCGGCGTCGAGATCTTCGGCGGATCGAACCGTCGACTGTCCCTTCCCCGACGAGGACATGACGGGCTTGATGACGCACGGGAAACCGATTCGGTCTGTCGCTGCCTGCACTTCGGCAAGCGAGTCCGCGAAAGCGTACGGCGAAGTGGGCAGGCCCAACTCCTCGGCCGCGAGCCGACGGATCCCCTCACGGTTCATCGTGAGCTGGGTGGCGCGGGCGGTCGGAATTACCACCGCGGCCCCGCGTTCTTCAACGAGTGCAAGCGCATCCGTCGCAATGGCCTCGATCTCGGGAACCACGAAGTGAGGCTTTTCCAACTCGATGACGGCAAGCAGCGCTTCCGGATCGGTCATGTCGACGGTATGCGCACGATGAGCCACCTGGTGCCCAGGGGCATCGGGATACCGATCCACCGCAATCACTTCGACGCCCAGACGCTGCAACGCGATGACAACTTCCTTACCCAACTCGCCTGATCCCAACATCATCACGCGGATGGAGTTCTCGGTCAGGGGAGTTCCGAATCGGAGCGGAAGCGTCGGCAGGGGCGAAGGCGTCGAATCAAGCTGCATGGGTGCGACTATATGCCAATCCCGATGCAGGTCAGCGCAGTTATCGGCCGTCCACCACACCTTCGCGGCCAAATCCCCGCCTGATCGTTCGTGGTATGTCAGGTTTGCGATAGGTGCGGGTGGCCATATCCGGCTCGGAATTCCGTTGCGGCAATGCATCGTTGCCGAGCCGGCGCACTTTCACGAGGTTGCGCCCGGCGCGCTTGGCTTCGTACAGAGCCTCGTCCGCGACGCTCATAAGGGTGGTCAACGTCGGCGTCGCATGATCGACCCACGCGACGCCGACACTGACGGTGCTCGTCACTTCTGATTCGGCCGAGTACTCGACTTGCGCGCCGCGGACCGCCTCGGCCACATCGACTGCTCGCGCGTAGCTGCAGTCCGGAAGCAGAATGGCGAACTCCTCGCCGCCGAGCCTTCCGATCAAATCGCCGTCCGACAATCGGTCAGCGGCCCGTTCGGCGAAGTTCGCGAGAACGCTGTCACCGGTCATATGTCCATGCGTGTCGTTGATGCTCTTGAAGTGGTCCAGGTCGAGCATCAGCAGGCCGACCGGGGATTGTGTGCGGGCCGCGGCGGCAAGCTCCGATTCCGCATGCCCGAGAAACGCACCACGCGAGAGGACCCCGGTCAGATGGTCGAATTCGACAGCAAGGAAGAGCTCACGCTCGGCAGCGCGACGTTCCTCGGTCGCACAGGCAACCGCGATCGGCCCCAACGCGATCAGCGTGACGGCAATGGACGTGATGACGTCCTCGTTCCACGTCGAGGCGGCTTGATCTCCGATATCGAGTCGACCGCTACCCGCCATCATGAGCGACCACACCGACCAGACCACGGAAACGAAGGCAGTGCTCGGAACCGAGATGCGAGTGGCGCACCACAGGAGAGCCGGAATCGGAAGGACCAGCGCGATCGGCCCTTCGATACTCAGGGCGATCGGCACGCAGGCTGCAGTGGCGAGTAGCGGAACGCTCATAGCGGCGACAGTTTTGGCAGTCAGTTTGCTGCGGAACTCGGCAAGGCTCGACGGGATGGTGAGAGTGAGAATGAGAGGAAGGACCAGCAGGTACGCCATGACCTCGGTGGCGCCCCAGTGGAAAAACGTGTCGGTAAATGACTGACCGCGTAAGAGCCGGTCCAAGGCGCCGGCAGTGGCCGCGGTACCAGTCGCCGCGACGAACGAGACGAAGACCATCCACACCAGCGACTGCGAATCGACCAATCGGAACGGTGTGCGCTTCAAGTAGTACAGAACAAGAACACCGACTGTGACTCCGGCGAGGTTCGCCCCGTTCAACTGCACCGCAAGCGAGAGCGAGTTGCCGGTGATCAGGTCAGCGCAGACGTATCCGACAGCCGCAGCGATCCACGTCGGCCACTCGATCAGGACCGGCCATCTGACCATCATTCCCAGCAGAATGGCGTTGGCGCACCAGAATGTCGCGAGCAACCCTGGTGGGCGCGTGAGGATGCCGATCAACGAAGCCGCAAGTACAACGGCCAGCACTAGGAGAAGGCGCAGAAAGCGACTCGTCCCTACCATGCGTCACCTCGCGGTCGGCTACCACTGAATTCGGGAGCACCGGACGTCGCGGTGACCGTATGCCGATGTCGTCGAACCATCGTACGCAGGTGCTGCCACTCACAGTTCTGTGTTCACTTGCCAAAACGGCAACTACGAAAATCTCCGCAAACGCGGGTGCCCTCCGGCCACGACAGTGGACAGAGGGCACCTGCATGCAATCCGATTGGCAGAGCCGAATGGACCTGCCGGAAGGGATGACTACTCGGCGGATCCGCTGGACAGACCCGAGAGTGAACCGGTGGACGAGCCCTCGCCCTCACCGGACAGCGATTCGGTGGGAACGGACTTGAGGAAAGCTCCGAGCGCGGTGAGCAGGGGTCCGAGGGTGCTGAGTGATCCGAACATAGGAGGTTCTCCTGTTTGTGAGGTGGTGTGATGTTCCAGCGCCATTCCGGCCGCAGGCGGTGGCCGAGATGGTTCGGGAACTTCTGCCGCGCGGATGGCTGAACCGCCCCCCGAACAACATCCCGAGCTGTGATGTAGCGCACTACCTTGGCGCTGCCTGCATTTATAGACCGACTGCTCACACTTGTCTAGCTACCGAATAGCTACCAACGTGAACTGTCGGTAACACCTTCTGGCATAATTGCAGTTCAGAGCCCAAATAGACAGTTCGAAATATCCGATAATGTGATTTAGCTCACAATTGAAATGCAGAAAGTGTGGCCCGCAGACAACCGCGAGCCACACTTTCGGACAAACGGGACTTACTTGTCAGCCGCCGATCCGGTACCCGGGGTGAGCGAGCCACCATCGAGTGCCGTGAACAGGTCCTTGAGTACCGGAATGAACGTCTTGACGACGCCGCTGAAGTCTTCGAACGAACCCATGTCGGGTCTCCTTATGTCGGGATGCAGTTGAAATGAAGTGGGGACCGAGAACTACTCGGCAGTGGAACCGGCCGAACCCGAGCCGTCTGCCGATCCCGCGTTCAACTTGGTCACGAACGCGAGAACGCTCTTGAGGAAGGCGTCGAGATTCTGAATCGAGGTCATGCGACTACTCCTGTGTTGTTTCGGAAGAATTGTTGTGGTCGAACGTCAGGAGTTCGAGCTCGCGGTGTCCAGCCCCTGAAGGGTCTTGAGCATGTTGACCAGGGGAAGAAGCTGGAGAATGCCCCAGCCCATGCCGTTGGCCTTGAGAAGGTTTCCGAGGGATCCCATGTGTGACTCCTTGCATGAATATCTATGACGCGGCGCACGTTTTGTTCGCTCCGCCCCTTTGTAGCCAAGCTAAATACGTACGTCCAGTTTGTTTCGATGCAAGTAAAACCGTGACATATTGGAGCAATGTGTAAACCGGCAGTTCAGGCCCTGTGACCTGAAACCAATATCGAATTCAAGTGTGTTGGACATCACATTCGATTTGGACAAATGGTCGCAATCGTCAGAGTCGGTGCCAACCTCGACCACGATCTGTCATACCGTGTGCTTGTGATCAATCGCGAACGAGCGGCAACCGAAGCAACTCACCGGGAACCGTCGTGCTAGCAAAACTCCTCAAGGCGTACCTGCCGCCGTACCGCTGGTTGCTTGCCGGGGTCCTCGCACTTCAACTCTTCGGGGCCATCGCGTCGTTAGTCCTCCCCACGCTCAACGCTCGGATCATCGACGACGGTGTCGCCCGAGGCGACACCGGATTCATCATGTCCACCGGCGGGATCATGCTGCTGGTCTCGCTTGCGTCGATCATCGCGTCGGTCGCGTCGACCTATCTGGCGGCAAAATCGTCGATGGGCTTCGGCCACGACGTTCGAGGCGCCTTTTACAAGGCCGTCGGCAGCTTCTCTGATCGCGAATTCAACAGTTTCGGTGCGCCGACGCTGATCACACGGAACACCAACGACGTCCTGCAGATCCAGGCCCTGGTCATGCTGACGTCCTCGATGCTCGTCAGCGCCCCACTGATGTGTATCGGCGGCATCATCATGGCGCTGCGCGAGAACCTGCAGATGTCCTGGCTCCTGACGATTTCGGTACCACTGCTCGGCATCACCGTCTCGGTCGTGGTGGCCAAGCTGATCCCGCATTTCCGGACGATGCAGACGCGGATCGACAACATCAATCGATCACTGCGCGAACAGCTCACCGGTATGCGTGTCATTCGCGCCTTCGTTCGAGAACCCGACGAGACGATCCGCTTCGAC
The DNA here is from genome assembly GCF_003797745.1 of Rhodococcus sp. WS1. Classification (NCBI taxonomy): domain Bacteria; kingdom Bacillati; phylum Actinomycetota; class Actinomycetes; order Mycobacteriales; family Nocardiaceae; genus Rhodococcus; species Rhodococcus sp. WS1. The sequence continues at coordinate 1,816,541 of NZ_RKLZ01000001.1, forward strand.
AAAGCCAACAAGGAACTGACCGACACCTCGCTCCTCATCGGTCGCTACCAGGCGGTTCTGCTGCCCACCGTCATGTTGATCGCCAACCTGTCGAGCGTCGCGGTGCTGTGGTTCGGCGCGCATCTGGTCGATACCGGAGACATGCAGATCGGCCAGATCAGCGCCTTCCTCGCCTACGTCATGCAGATCCTGATGTCCGTGGTCATGGCGACCATGTTGGCCGTCGTGATCCCCCGCGCGGCCGTGTGTGCCGACCGCATCACCGAGGTACTCGACACCGAGCCGACCGTGCCCGCACCGGCCCAGCCCCTTCGCCCGACCAGCCCCTACGGCGTTGTCGAGTTCGGTGGAGCCGGATTCACGTATCCGGGAGCCGAAACGCCGGTCCTGTCGAATGTCTCAATGCGATGCATGCCAGGAACGGTCACCGCGATCGTTGGCAGTACCGGTAGTGGCAAATCGACCCTCGTCTCACTCATCCCCCGACTGTTCGACGTCACGGCCGGCGCCGTCCTGGTCGACGGCTTGGACGTGCGTGGCTGGGATCAAGACGAACTCTTCGCCAACTTCGGATACGTGCCCCAGAAGGCGTACCTGTTCGCCGGCACGATCGCGAGCAACATCCGCTACGGAAACCCGACCGCCACCGACGACGACATCTGGGCAGCCCTCACCATCGCCCAGGCAGACGACTTCGTCCGGGAACTGTCCGACGGTCTCGAGTCTCCGATCGCGCAGGGCGGCGGCAATCTCTCGGGCGGACAGAAACAACGTCTCGCCATCGCCAGAGCTGTGGTCCGCAGACCCCGGATCTTCGTCTTCGACGATTCGTTCTCCGCACTCGACATGCACACCGACGCCGCGGTCCGACGCGAACTCAGCACGGTCTCGACTCATTCGACGGTCATCATCGTCGCGCAGCGCGTCGCGTCCATCATCGATGCCGACCAGATCATGGTCCTCGAAGACGGCGCTCCGGTCGGTCTCGGCGACCATCAGTTCCTCCTGGCCAACTGTCCTACGTACCAAGAGATCGTGGCTTCCCAGATTCCCGCGGAGATGAGCGCATGACCAGCCCGCAGGACCCGACGTGGGGCAGCCCCAACAGCCAGTACTTCGACGATGCCCCGACGGTGGTGTTCGCCAAGATCCCGAGCGAACCTGAATCCGCGGACGGGGATGCGAAGTCGAGTAACCCCGAGAACCCCGACAAAGAGCCGAAGCCCGCGCTGACCGCGACGGACACCAAACCTCGCCACTTCAAGGCGACGATGAAGCGGCTTCTCTCGCTTCTGCAGCCACACAAGTTTGCGGTCGTCTGTGTCGTCGTTGCGACGATCGCCAGCATCGCGCTCTCCGTCGCGGTGCCGAAGATCCTCGGTCACGCGACAGACCTCATCTTCGCCGGGTTCATCGGCAAGAGCCTGCCCGCCGGACTGACCCGCGATCAGGCAGCAGAGGCGATCCGCGCATCAGGAAATTCGACGTTCGCCGACCTCGTCGCCAACTCGACCGACGTCGTTCCCGGTGTAGGTCTGAACTTCGACGCCATCGGCAAAGTCGTCATGCTCGCGATCGTCGTGTACTTGCTCTCGTCGCTACTTGCCTGGTTGGAAGCATTCCTCCTCAACATCATCGTCCAGAAGACCATCTACAACCTGCGTGCATCGGTCGAGGCGAAGCTTCACCGTCTACCCCTTCCATACTTCGACAAGACGCCGCGCGGCGAGATCCTCAGCCGCGTCACCAACGACATCGACAACATCTCGTCGACGTTGTCGTCGACGTTGACCTCGCTCCTGACGTCGGTGCTCACCGTCCTCGGCGTCCTGACGATGATGTTCGTCATCTCTCCGATGCTCGCCCTGATCGCACTGATCGCGGTGCCGGTATCGGTGCTCCTCGTTGCCAGGGTCGCCAAGCGTGCACAGGTGTTGTACAAGGCTCAGTGGACCGAGACGGGCAAGATCAACGCACAGATCGAGGAGAACTACAGCGGTCGCGACCTGGTACGCGTGTACGGGCATCAGGCCGAAGCCGAGCGTGAATTCGCCGAGCAGAACAAGAAACTCCTCGACGCGTCCTTCGGCGCACAGTTCCTCTCCAGCCTGATCATGCCGGTCATGAACTTCGTCGGAAACATCACCTACGTGCTGCTCGCTGTGGTCGGCGCACTCAAGGTCGCCAGCGGCAACATGTCACTCGGTGACGTTCAGGCGTTCATCGTCTATTCGCGCCAGTTCAGCCAACCACTCACGCAGATCGCGTCCATGTCGACGAGCCTGCAGTCCGGAGCAGCGTCGGCCGAGCGGGTCTTCGAGCTTCTCGACGAACCCGAGCAGTCGCCCGACATCGACGTGCCACTAATGCCCGAGCCTGCCGGACGCCATCGCAACGTCGGACACATCGAGTTCGAGAACGTCTCGTTCCGCTACGAGCCGGACAAGCCGTTGATCGAGAACGTGTACCTGACGGCTCGGCCCGGGCAGATGGTCGCCATCGTCGGACCCACCGGTGCCGGCAAGACCACCTTGGTCAACCTGCTCATGCGCTTCTACGAAGTCGACTCGGGCCGAATCACTCTTGACGACGTCGACATCTCGCAGATGCGCCGCTCCGACTTGCGCAAGCACGTCGGCATGGTCCTGCAGGACACCTGGCTCTTCGGCGGAACGATCCGCGACAACATCGCGTACGGCCGGCTCGACGCCAGTGAATACGAGATCCACGAAGCCGCACGCGCTGCCTTCGTCGACCGCTTCATCCACACGCTCCCGGACGGGTACGACACCGTGCTGGACGAGGAGGCATCGAACATCAGCTCCGGCGAGAAGCAGCTCATCACGATTGCCCGAGCATTCCTGTCGGAGCCGTCGCTGCTGATTCTCGACGAGGCGACCAGCTCGGTCGACACACGTACGGAACAGCTTGTGCAGCAAGCAATGTCCGCGTTGCGCGTCGGGCGCACCAGCTTCATCATCGCGCACCGGCTCTCCACCATCCGTAACGCCGATCTGATCGTCGTGATGGAGGCGGGCAAGATCGTCGAGCAGGGCACACACGACGAACTCATCGCAGCTGCGGGCGCGTACTTCCGTCTCTACAACGCTCAGTTCGAGGGTGCCGCCGTCTAGTGATCGGCGCCTCCCTCGGCGGACACAGTGCCCCGGAGCACACCTGACCGATTCGACACGTTACCGTCGAGTCAGGAGTGTTGTCACCGTCTGAATTGGGAGTGCGTGTGTCTGCAGAAGCTGTGGAGAAGAAGGGCCCGCTCGCGGGCATTCGGATCGTGGAATTCGCTGGATTGGGACCGGGCCCGCACGCCGCGACGCTTTTGGCGGACATGGGCGCCGACATCGTCATCGTGCAGCGCGCAGGGCAGATTCCGCAGGACTCGAACGCAACCGACCAGATCAAGCGCGGCCGCCGCATCGTCGAGGCCAACCTGAAGGATCCGGCCGACGTCGCCAAGGTTCTCGATCTCCTGGGCCGCGCCGACGTCCTCATCGAGGGCTTCCGCCCCGGCGTCATGGAACGCATGGGACTCGGACCCGACGTGGTGTCGGAGCGCAATCCGCGCCTCGTTTACGCCCGTATGACGGGCTGGGGACAGGAAGGACCGCTCGCCAACGCCGCCGGTCACGACATCAACTACATCTCACTGACCGGTGTCCTCAACGCCATCGGACGCAAGGGTGAACGCCCCGTCCCGCCGCTCAACATGGTCGGCGATTTCGGCGGCGGTTCCATGTTCCTGATCTTCGGCATTCTGTCGGCTCTCGTCGAGCGCTCGACGTCCGGTAAGGGCCAGGTCGTCGACGCGGCGATGGTCGACGGAACCCTCGCGCTCTCGCACATGATGTGGGCATTCCGCGGTCGCGGCGTCTGGTCCGACGAGCGCGGCGTCAACCTCCTCGACACCGGCGCTCCGTTCTACGACACCTACGAGACCTCCGACGGCAAGTACATGGCCGTCGGATCCATCGAACCGCAGTTCTACGCATTGTTGCTCGAGGGCCTCGAACTCGATCCCGCGACGCTCCCTCACCAGATGGACACGTCCAAGTGGGACGACATGAAGACGCTCTTCACCGAAAAGTTCTTGTCCAAGACTCGCGACGAGTGGGCCAAGATCTTCCTCGGCACCGACGCCTGCGTCTCCCCTGTCCTGACTTTCGCCGAGGCTCCGTCCAACGAACACATCGCGGCCCGCGGTTCGCTCATCGAACTCGACGGCGTCACTCAGCATGCTCCCGCACCGCGCTTCTCGCGCACGCCCACCACGACGCCTGCTGCGCCGGCGCGTGAGGCGACGGATATCGACACGGTCTGGACCTAGGGCCTTCGGCCCCGTGCGCGGTTAAGGAGCCTCAGGACTCTCTAACCACGCACGGGGCGTCAGCCCAACCTGTAGAACCTGAACATCTCGTGCTCGATCGGGAGCACGTCAACCCGCTCGAAACCGGCGGCCTTGGCATAGCTTTCGAGTGTCGAGTGCCTCATCACCGTCCCGGTGGCAACGCTCCCCGGATGCGACAGGCTGTCCGGTAAGCAGCAGGTCAGCGAAAATCCGTACAGCAATTGCTCGATCGGACCCGCCTCGGGATCGAACACATCTGCCGTTCGTTCGTCCATGACGATCACCGGAGCGCCCGGCTGGGCAATCGCCCGAGCCGTGGACAGAAATCCCACCGGATCCGGAACGTCGTGAAGGCATTCGAAAGCGAAGACGGCATCGTAGGTCCCGGCATCGACTCGCCCGGCCTCAGGAGCCTGTCCGGCGACGTCGACCAACGAGAAATGTACTCGGTCGTCCACCCCACGATCGTGGGCGTTACGACGGGCAGCGTTCACCGATGCCGCGTCGACGTCGAAGCCGTGCACTTCGATCTTCGGGTATCCGAGGGCGAGCGCGATCGACGACCAGCCCTCCCCCATCCCGAGATCAGCGACCTGCCCGCCGCCGACAAGTATGGCGTGCAGGTCGGTGACTACCGGCAGGAACTGCTGACAGAGCTGCTGGAGATACATCGGCCGGTTCAGCAGCGCCTGGCCCTCGCGAGCATCGGGGCCCATCGATTCCCACGTGACTCCCCCGCCGTGACGATAAGCGTCGAGTAGACGCGGCATCGACGACGTCGTCGCGACGAACAGCCTCGCCAACGGCGCCAGGAAAAGCAGGTTCTCGCCGTCGACCAGAACATCGGCGTGGGCCTGCGGCAGGCTGTACCGGCGATCGGCATCCGAATTGACGTCCACATAACCGGCGACGGCCTGCTGCTCGAGCCACTCCCGCGCATACCTTTCGACGGTCCCTGTCCGGTCCGCCAGCTCCGTCGACGTGAGCGGGCCGTGATCGCTCAGCGCGCGGTACCAGCCCAACCGGTCGCCCAGATACACAGCCTGCAGCTCCGACGCCCCGAGCGTGGCCGCGAACAATCGTTCTGCGAGCGCGTCCGCCGCACTTGTTCCCGCTGCGCCTGTACCGTCTACCTCCGTCATGCCCTACCTCCTGGTTTCACACCACTTTCAGGGTGTGTACCCAGTTCTCAGACGACGACCATTCGTTGGTCTGCCGTGTCGCGATCCGTCGCGAGGGTGTCGTACGCAGCGGCGATGGACGCGACGCCGCGAATGAGGTCCTCGGGAGAACGTGCGTACGGCACGCGGATGAATCGTTCGAACGCACCTTCGACGCCGAAACGGGGGCCGGCGGCAAGGAGTACACCGAAGTTGGGTGCCACCGCCGCCAACGCCGTCGAGACTGGCGCGGACATTCGCATCCAGACCGACATTCCGCCGGAGCCGATGGTGGGACGCCAGTCCGGCAGATGCTCTGCCACTGCGCCGAGGAGTACCGCACGCTGTTCTCGCAGAACTTCGCGACGCTGTTCGAGCAACGAGCGGTCGTCGGCGAGCAAGTAAGCGGCTGCCAACTGATCCATGACGGGAGTACCGAGGTCGACCGCGGCACGCGCCCCCACCAACTGGGTGATGAGCGCGGCATCGGCGCGAATCCAACCGACACGTAGCCCGCCCCACAACGACTTCGCGGTCGAACCGAGCGTCACCACTTCGGTTTTCGCCGCGCCTCGCCCATGTGAGGCGACCGGCGCCGGCGGCGGTGCGTCGAGCCACAGGTCCACCATCGTCTCGTCGACGACCAGAGTCATTCGCGTTTCGTGCGCAATCTTCGCAAGCTCGGCGCGGCCGGAAGAGTCCATGCAGAGGCCGGTCGGGTTGTGAAAGTCGGGAATCAGGTATGCCATTCTGGCAGCGGTTTGCCTTGCTGCACTTCGAATCCCGTCGAGATCCCAGGCTCCGGCCGCCGCGAACTCCGGTCGGACCGGAACCGGCACGGGCCGAGCACCGTTTCGCCGAATCGCTTCCAGCGCATTGGGGTACGTCGGATGATCGACCAGCACTCGCTCGCCGGGTGAGGTGAGCACCGACAGCAACAACCGAAGCGCGTGCTGCGCACCCGAGGTCACCATGATCTGTTCGGCGGTGGTGGGAAGACCCCGCGCCGTGTAGCGCTGCGCGATCACGTCACGCAAGTCGGCGATCCCGACCGGTTCCATCCCGTGCGTGGGCAGGAAGCTCGGAAGTTCCTGCAGCGCAGAAGCATACGCCAGTTCGACCTGAGCGGCGGGAGCTGCCATCGCCGCGTAACTGAGGTCGACGACGGGCCCACTCGGCCCCGGTTGATGGGAGCGGAACATCAACCCGTTCGGCCGCGCGCCGGCGGGCAAAGCCACGGTGCTTCGCGAACCCTGCCGGCTGATCAGATACCCCTCGTCTCGCAGCACCGAGTACGACGACGTGATCGTGGTCCGACTGAGTTCGAGCACCGCCGCGAGTTCACGCTCACTCGGCAGTGCGACCCCCAGCGGAACGCGACCGTCGTGCACGAGCAGGCGGATACCGTCGGCAAGCGCACGGTACGCGGGCCTGCGCCCAGACTCTTCCTGCCAGGACCCCAGATCGCGCGCAAGCGAACGGGCACCGAGAACTCGAGTCATCATGCAGTCCAGTATCGACAACTTGGCTATGTAACTCAATACCAGTCGAGTTGATCATATGTCCATGACTACCTTCGCAACCCTGATCGGCATCGGACTCTTCGTGGCACTCGTCTACTTCTTCGCGCCCGCTGAAGGTGAAGGTACATACATTCGTTTGGAGCAGTTTCGCCTGGCAGCACCCCTCGGCGGCATCTTCCACGACAAGACTTCAGACCGCGAAAACGACGCTGTCAGACCCCCGTGCGATTGTGATCAGGGGGAAGAATTCACTGATCTCAGTCCAGTTGCGTAAAACTGGACTCTTTTCGCACTCAGAAAGTCTCCAGAGAGGGATTGCATGCCGGCTTCCAAAAAGATCCTCTACATCGATCTCGACAACACCTTGGTCAACTTCCAGTCGGGCATCGATCGCCTGACCGACGGCGTCCGGGAGAAGTACAAGAACGACCTCGACGAAGCGCCACACATCTTCTCTCGCATGGATCCTCTCGACGGTGCTATCGACGCCTACCACCAACTGGCGCAGCAGTTCGACACCTACATCCTCTCGACAGCGCCGTGGAAGAACGCCACAGCCTGGCACGACAAGGTTCTGTGGGTCCAAGAGCACCTCGGCATGGAGGAGGGCAGCGTCGCGTACAAACGTCTGATCCTCTCGCACCACAAGCACCTCAATCGAGGCGATTACCTCGTCGACGACCGCGGAGCAAACGGCGCAGATCGTTTCGAGGGCGAGTGGATCAAGTTCGGCAGCACCGAGTTTCCCGACTGGAAGACCGTCACCGCACACTTGTCGAAGCTGGCTTGAAACACGAATCCCCGCTCCTGCTTGCAGGAGCGGGGATTTCGAGGGAACGAACTATCGGACGATCTCGCGCCGGACGATCGTCTCGTCGCGGCCGGGACCGACACCGATGCAGGAGATGAACGCACCCGAAAGCTCTTCGAGCCGAAGCACGTAGTTCTGCGCATTCTGCGGCAGTTCCTCGAAGGTGCGAGCCTCCGAGATGTCTTCCCACCAGCCAGGCATCTCTTCGTAGATGGGCTTGGCGTGGTGAATGTCGCTCTGCGACATCGGCATTTCGTCGTGGCGGACACCGTCCACCTCGTACGCGACACAGATCGGCACGGTGTCGAGGCTGCTCAACACGTCCAGCTTGGTGAGGAAGTAGTCGGTGATGCCGTTGACGCGCGTCGCGTAACGCGCGATGACAGCGTCGAACCATCCCGTACGACGAGCGCGTCCGGTGGTGACACCGACCTCGCCGCCCTGCTTCGCCAGGTATGCGCCGTGATCGTCGAACAGCTCCGTCGGGAACGGACCGGAACCGACACGCGTCGTGTACGCCTTGAGGATTCCGAGCACCGTGGTGATCTTGGTGGGACCGATGCCCGAACCGACCGCCGCACCACCTGAGGTGGGGTTGGACGAGGTCACGTACGGGTACGTGCCGTGGTCGACGTCCAGCAGAGTGCCCTGCGAACCTTCGAGCAAGACGGTCTCGCCGCGCTCGAGGGCGAGGTTGAGCTCCAGGCGCGTGTCCGAGATGCGGTGCTTGAAACCCTCGGCCTGCGTCAGTACCTCTTCGACGACCTGCTGCGGGTCGAGTGCCTTGCGGTTGTAGATCTTGACCAGCACCTGGTTCTTGAATTCGAGTGCTGCTTCGACCTTCTGGGTCAGGATCTTCTCGTCCAGGACGTCCGCAGCACGGACACCGACACGGGCGATCTTGTCCTGGTAGCACGGGCCGATACCGCGGCCGGTCGTGCCGATCTTCTTCGCTCCCAGGAAGCGTTCGGTGACCTTGTCGATGGCCACGTGGTACGGCATGATCAGGTGCGCATCAGCAGAAAGCAGCAGGCGGGACGTGTCCACACCGCGCTCTTCCAAGCCTGCCAATTCAGTCAGCAACACACCCGGGTCGACGACGACACCGTTACCGATGACGTTGTTGACGGCGGGGGTGAGGATTCCGGACGGGATGAGGTGCAGTGCGAACTTGTCACCGTTCGGCAGAACCACGGTGTGTCCGGCGTTGTTACCGCCCTGGTATCGCACGACCCACTGAAGCTGCTCGCCCAGTAGATCTGTAGCTTTGCCCTTACCTTCGTCGCCCCACTGGGCGCCGATCAGGACGATTGCCGGCATGACGTTGTCTCCTACGGTCGACGTGCAGCAGTTGTCCCGCCGCATTGGTACTGCCTGGCTTCCGCGCACATGATGCAGCGCCGAACTGTTGCAGTGACCGAAGGAGCAGTCTAGCCCAGAGCACCAGACCAGACCTGACGGTCCAGAATTTGGCCGGTGACCATCACGATTGCGAGTCGACACAGAGACTCGCACTAAGATCGTCGGCAGTGATTCGGACGGCCATTTCGGGGAAGGGTGGCGAGGTCCCACTACCCGAGAAGAAGTCTTGATCGAGCTAGGAGTGGCTTTGACCCCTGTGGTGCTCAAATGTGGCGATTCGCCGGTTCCACTCCCCCTGGGTGAACTCACGTCGTTCACTGTCCCTGAACTTCCGGAGAAGCAGGACTTCGACGAGGCCCTGTCCCAACTGCAGGTCGTCACGGAGCCTCGCTTGATCGTCGTGGGTAACGACGGCGCGTTTGCCGCGGCATTGACACGGTTGATGCGACTGGAGCGACTCAACGTCGAACTCGCCTACGTCACCGAGAACAGGTCCGACGCAACCGACGCGTACAAACTCGCAACCGGTGCCCGGGCGGCGCGCACGGCGTTGAAAGGCACAGTCCACACCGTGCCGCTCATTCGCGACGACGCCGGAATCGCGCTGGTCGGTGCGGCAACTGTCACGGGTCCGGCCGATGCCGCCGAATTGATCGGCGAGGCGTACGTCGACGACAACAAGCTGTTCTCCGGCACAGTCCCCGGTATCCGGATTGTGCCGAGCCCCAAGCTCCCCGGGATCAAGGCATCGGTCGACCGCAAGAGCCGCTGGAGCGGGCGACGCTGGCTGGAAGGCCGAGCCATTCAGCTGGGCTCGCCGGCAGCGCATCTGGTTCGCGACGGGGTGGCCAACCCACGCGATCTCAAGCGTTCGACCTTCTACCGGCACGACAAGACTTGGTTGTTGGTCAGGTGAGAACCGGAGCAGCACGGTCGGCGGTTCGTCCGAGCCCTGTCTTCCTGGGCGTCGTTGCGATCACCGTCGTCGCCGGAGTTGTCGCCTGGAACTCGACGTGGGGTTCCATCGCGGGCCGTGCGGGTGTTTTTGTCCTCGTGGTCGCCGGCTGGGTGGTCACGCTGTGCTTGCACGAGTTCGCCCATGCATATCTGGCGTGGCGTCACGGAGACACCGACGTCGAGGCTCGTGGTTATCTGACGCTCAACCCGCTCAAGTACAGCCATCCGATGCTCTCGATCGGGCTGCCGGTGCTGTTCATCGCCTTGGGCGGCATCGGGCTTCCCGGCGGCGCCGTGTACCTGCGCACCGGGATGTTCCCGCCCAAGGTGCAGGCGCGAATATCGCTCGCCGGTCCGTTCACGAACGCCGTCGCCGCCGTGATCCTCCTCGTCGTCATACGTACGTACGGCTCATCGGCCGAGCATCTGACGTTCTGGGCCGGCCTCAGTTTCCTGGCCTTCTTGCAGGTCATGGCAACAGTTTTGAACCTACTTCCAGTCCCCGGTCTGGACGGTTACAACGCGCTGGAGCCCTACCTCGCGCCCAACACACGACACCAGCTCGACCAGTTCAAGCCGTACGGACTGCTCTTGCTGGTTGCGCTCCTGTTCGTCCCGCAGATCAATGTCGTCTTCTTCGATGCGATCTACTGGATCTTCGAACTGAGCGGTGTGTCCGACTACTACGCCATGCTCGGTAACGCCCTCATGCGTTTTTGGACGTGATCGAGTGCACTGGAGGAGACTCGTGAGAGTCTGACATTTCAGACATTCATTCTTCTTCAGGAGAGCATCGATGATTGCGACGTCATTTCAGTCCGGCGGAGTGGAGTACACCCTCACGCGGGCCGAGATTCGACACGTGGAAGCACTGATCGACTTGCTCGCCGACGACCCGATCGGGAGCACCCGGGAGACGACCAACCCCGAGGCCCGAACGATCTACGAGGACGCATTCAAGCGAATCGACGAGGATCCGGCGCAACTCCTCGTCACCGTTCTGGTCGGTGACGCGGTAATCGGCACCATGCAATTGACCTTCATTCCGGGTATGAGCCGAATGGGGGCGACACGACTGCAGATCGAAGCTGTTCGCGTCCACGAGGATTACCGGAGCAAGGGCATCGGCAGTTCGATGATCCGTTGGGCCTGCGAAGAAGGTGCCCGGCGCGGCGCGTTCCTGGCGCAGCTCACCTCGGATCAAACTCGCAAGGAAGCCCACGACTTCTACGAGCGACTCGGATTTGTCGCCTCCCACGTCGGGTTCAAGAAGTCGCTGAGCTGACACACAGCCACCCAGCCAACCACCCAGACTCCCAAACGCGGGCTCGAGCACCGGGGCATGGTTGTGCCCCGGTGCTCGAGTCTCGAGTTGTTTCACTTCAGGCTGCTGTCGGTGGGCTGTTCCCGCCGATCGGCTGCTGATACGGATCGATCGACATCGGCGGATAGAACACCGTCTTCCGATCCGGGCCGATCTCGACACGCCACTCCGTGTGGTGCATCGTCCGATGGTGATGACCGCACAACAAGATCAGGTTGTCGAGATCTGTTGGGCCACCATCGTTCCAGTGAACAATATGATGAGCATCGCACCACCCCGACGGAGTCCCGCACCCCGGAAACGCACACCCACCATCACGAACCGCCAACGCCCGCCGCTGCGGCACCGTCGCCGTTCTCGCTTCCTTACCGCACTCGAGCGGAACACCATTCTCATCCAGGAGGATCCGGGTGACGGTGCAGTCGCAGGCGAGCATCCGGGCGGTGTCGATACTGATGGGGCCTACCCAATCGGTCCACGCGAATCCGAGTTCATCGGTGGACGGCAGGAGGTCTTTCAGAACTTTAAGGTCCGTCATGTCTTTCGCGCTGGCGGTGACCGTGATGTGTGGTTTCACGCCGCCTTCGATCGGACCCAACCCCGCCCGCTCGTACCGGCGCAACAACTCGCAAAACCCGTCCGCCCGTCGTAATGCCGGCGTGCGGGTGTCCTTGACACCGTCCTTCTCCGGCGTCGGCGCCGACAGCCTCGACAACAAGGTGATCAGACGGGCCCCGTTCACAGCATCCAGATCGCCCTTCACCGTGACCCGCCCGTACAAGCCTTTCGAGGCGTAGAACCCGTTACGTTCGGAATCCTCGCCGACCGGGACGCCATCCTCGCGTTTTCCGTACTGCTTCTCGATCCGCCGAATCGCTGCCCGCACCGCATCACAATCCGCGATGTTCTTCGACGCCAGACCAAGCAGAATCCCGCGAGCCTTGTCCACATCCGCCAGGGTCATGTTCTTGGGCGGATGCTGACAAAACGACGCCACCTGACGGGCTTTCAACGCATCCACATCACCCCGGTGAAACGCATCCGCCACAACAGGTTCGAGCATCAACAACCGCGCCAACCCGACCAGCAAGCTGCACTCACCGATCTCCAAATTCGTCGAACCGTGCAACCACTGCGCGATCGCCCGAAAACCCTTCCCGCCGAGAACCTCACGGGAAAACATCTCCACGATCAGCAACACCATCCGCGACTGCAACTCGTGCCGGACACGCACCAGATCCAGAACCTCACTCTTAAGGCCCTCGCCATCCAGCTGCCACGCTTCCCGACTGTCCATACCGAAATCTTAATCGAACATACTTTCGATAACCAGGGACATAACGGACAACTTCAAGAAGACCTACACTCGAGAGCTGTTGAGATGCATTGCTATTCGCGCAACCGCCGACGCGATTCGTTGACAGAGACTCGCAACTCCCCCAAAGGCACTTCACGACCCGACTCACTGCGCACCTCGACACGAACACGCTCACCAGTAGCGTCGTCAGCCACCTCCAACGGTCCGCCTTTTCCGCCGTGCAGATACTTGTCTCCCCACTGCATCAGCGCAAGAACCGCCGGCAGCAGGTCACGACCCTTCTCGGTGAGCACGTACTCGTGCCGCGTCCGCTTTCCAGGCTCCTTGTACGGCACACGCTCGAACAGTCCCGCCTCCGTGAGTTCTTTCAGCCTTGACGACGCAACCGCCTCGGTAATGCCGACTCGCGACGCGAAGTCGTCGAAACGCGTTGTGCCGTAATAGGCCTCTCGCAGAATGAGCATCGCGGACCGGGTGCCGACCACTTCCATCGCCCGCCCGATCGAACAGTGCGTGGCCCGCCAGGCGTCGCGATCTTCGAGCACTCCGGTCAGTCGTACAGCGTCCATGCAATTCACCATACCCCCTGGCTTGCCATAACCATAGCCAGAGTCTAGATTTCTGACTATGGAACTTCATAGCCAGCCAGTGCGGACTGGGCCGCTCCTCGCAATTCTGTCGGGAGCGCCGTTTGTCGCCAGCCTCGATCTTTTTGTGGTCAACGTGGCCTTCGGCGACATCGCCAAGAGCTACCCGGGCCACTCACTCGGCGAGTTCAGTTGGATCCTCAACAGCTACGCGATCGTCTACGCCGCGCTTTTGATCCCCCTCGGACGCTGGGCGGACCGGATCGGGCACAAGCGCGCCTTCATCGCCGGCCTCGCACTGTTCACCCTCGCCAGCGCCGCCTGCGCTTTCAGTCCGTCATTGTGGGCACTGGTGGCATTCCGCATCGTTCAGGCAGTCGGCGCCGCAGCACTCACCCCGGCCAGCCTCGGCCTCCTGATCAGTGCACTCCCGGCTGCGAAACGTCAATCCGGCGTACGCATCTGGGCGGCAGCCGGCGCGGCCGCTGCGGCATTCGGCCCCGTCGTGGGCGGCATTCTCGTCGAGGCGTCGTGGCGCTGGGTCTTCCTGATCAATGTTCCAGTCGGGATCGTATTGCTCTACTTCGCAGTCCGACTCGTCCCGGATACAACACACAAGGACTCCGATGCCGGGATCGACTTCGTCGGCGCCGCCCTCCTCACCGTCGGAATCGGCTCTCTCGCGCTGGCACTCGTCCAGGGACCTGATTGGGGATGGACCGACAACCGCGTTCTGATCGCCTTCGCCGTCGCCGTCGCGACCCTACTTTCGTTCTGGTGGAGCAACTCTCGCCATCGCACTCCGTTGATTGCTCCCGATCTTCTGAAGATCCGCTCCTTTGCCTGGTCCAACGTCACCGCCATCTTGTTCAGCGCGGCATTTGCTGCCGGACTGCTCTCGAATATCCTCTGGCTGCAAGAAGTTTGGGGATACTCGGCATTGCGCACCGGCTTCGCCGTCTCGCCGGGTCCGCTTCTGGTTCCGCTGTTCGCGATCGCCGGTGGATCGCTTTCGCGCAAGTACTCGGCGGGACGCGTCGCCGCACTCGGCAGCCTTCTGTGGGCAGTCGGAACCGTACTCGTTCTCGTCTCGGTTGATTCGACGCCCAACTACGCGACCGGACTCCTGCCGGGCTGGATCATCGCCGGAATTGGTGTCGGCCTTGCCCTGCCGACCATTCTGTCGCAGGCCACGGCGGATCTTGCACCGGCCCGATCGGCCACCGGTAGCGCTATCGTCAGCATGAGCCGACAGATCGGAACCGTTCTCGGCGTGAGTGTTCTGATCGCGGTTCTCGGCTCCTCCGTCGACCCCGACACCTTCCGCCAGGCCTGGTGGGTGATCTTTGCCGTCGCGCTTGTGTCTGCCCTGGCATCGCTGGGAATGACGCCTGCGACCACACCCACCCCAGTTGTCCCTGCTGAATCCGCCATCCCTGAAAGGAATTTGTCATGAGAGACGCAGTTATCGTCGAAGCCGTTCGCACTCCGATCGGCAAGGGAAAGGCGAACGGCGCCCTGCACGGCATCAACGCCGTCGACCTCCTCGCCCACAGCCTCAAAGCGGTAGTCGAGCGCACCGGGATCGATGCCGCGCTGATCGACGACGTCATCGGCGGCGCGGTCAGTCAAATCGGCGAACAGAGCCAGAATGTCACTCGCACTGCCCTTCTCGCCGCCGGCTACCCTGAGTCGGTACCGGGAACCACCGTCGACCGACAGTGTGGAAGTAGCCAACAAGCAGTTCATTTTGCTGCTCAGGGCGTTATTGCCGGTGCGTACGACATCGTTGTTGCTGCCGGAGTCGAGTCGATGAGCCGAGTGCCGATGGGCTCGAGTAGCGTCGGGCGCGAGTCACTCGGTGTAGGTTTCGAAGAGCGCTATCCGGACGGTCTGGTACCGCAGGGCATCAGCGCCGAATTGATCGCTGCCAAGTGGGGACTGAGCCGCACCCAACTCGACGAATTCTCGGCGTCGAGTCATCGGAAAGCCGCGCTGGCAACCGAGAGTGGTTACTTCACCAAGGAACTCGCCACGCTCCCGCAACTGTCGGTCGACGAGGCCGTCCGCCCCGGCACCACGGTCGAGACCCTTGCCGGCCTACGGACCGCCTTCGAATCCGACTACTACGCCCAGCGATTCCCACAGATCGACTGGTCCATCACCGCGGGCAACAGCAGCCCGCTTTCGGACGGCAGTTCGGCGGTGATGATCACGACCAGTGAGATCGCCGCGAAACTCGGCCTCACCCCGAAGGCACGGCTGCACAGCTTCGCTGTCGCCGGCGACGATCCGCTGTACATGCTCACGGCGGTCATCCCGGCCACCGAGAAGGTCTTGGCCCGTGCGGGGTTGACGATCTCGGACATCGATCTGTTCGAGGTCAACGAGGCCTTTGCTCCCGTCGTCCTCTCGTGGGCAGCGGACACCGGCGTCGACCTGTCCAAGGTGAACGTCCACGGCGGCGCCATCGCGCTCGGCCACCCACTAGGTGGCAGCGGAACGCGGATCATGACCACCCTGGTCAACGCGATGGAGCAGCGCGGCGCGCGCTACGGACTCCAAACCATGTGTGAGGCAGGTGGGCTGGCCAACGCAACCATCCTGGAGCGCTTGGGCTGAGCGGTCACCGCTGGACGGCACTCGGACACTAGTGACCGAGTGCCGTCCATTCGGGATCCGGCTTGCGCGCAACGACCCGGAACACGATTCCACCCCGTCCACTGCGCTGCACCTCGTCGATCAGGAAGCCTGCGTTTTCGAGGTATCCGACCGGTTCGCGGGTGAGGTGATCGGCACCGAACCGTACAGAAAGCGGTTCGACGGCCTTCATCAGCGCCCGTACAACCGTGTTGGTGCTCGGCCCGTGCTCAGCGAGCACGAATCGACCACCAGGCACCAGCACTCGAAATGCTTCGCTGGCAACTCGGTCCGGATCGGGGATCGTGCAGAACGCGTAGGTGGAGACCAATGTGTCCACGCATTCGTCAGGAACATCGAGTGCTTGCACGTCTCCGAGTCGTAGGTCGACTTCGGTCTTCACTCCCTCGGAGACCTTGACCCTGGCCTGATCGAGCATCGCAGTCGAGATGTCCACGCCGATGACGTAGTCGACGTCGTCCCCGTAGAGAGGCAGGTTCAGCCCGGTGCCCACGGCAATTTCGACCACGCGCCCATGCGCCTGATCTACAGCCCATTTCCGGGCGTCACCGAGCACAAAGCGCTCGAAGCGCCCGATCTGTCGGTCGTAGTGCGCCGCCATTGCGTCGAAAGTCTTGGCGACCTGTGCAGTGTCTGGTTCACGCATAGTGCCCCGTTTCGATCGATCTTCTGTGCAGTCTTACACGCGAGCACCGGGTCGGGAAGACCTTTCGTGACGAAGAGCGACCGGCCGAGCGAGGTCGTCCCTGACGGATGCCCCCGGTATCGTTCCAGGTGACCTGACCTCACCAACGACCATCATGGATAGAGACCTCGTGCGATCAAGTAACTGCGTCACCGGATCGGTCCGGCCACCTTTTTCCACTGATTCCACTGGAGGTCTGTGATGGCCGGAGGACTCTTCGCCCTGCTCGACGACGTCGCAGCCCTGGCTCGTATGGCTGCCGCCTCGATCGACGACGTCGCCGCCGCAACCGGTAAGGCGACCGCCAAAGCTGCAGGCGTCGTTATCGACGACGCAGCCGTCACGCCGCAGTACGTCCGTGGGCTCGCGGCCGAACGCGAGTTGCCCATCATCAAGCGCATCGCCATCGGGTCGCTGCGCAACAAGCTGCTGATCATTCTTCCGATCGCTCTGCTGCTGAGTCAGTTCCTCCCCTGGCTGCTGACGCCACTGTTGATGGTCGGCGGCTGTTACCTCAGCTACGAAGCGGTTCACAAGATCTGGGGTGCAATTTTCGGCCACGGTGACCACCACGAGGCCGCTGACGAGCATCCTCGCGACGAAGAAGCAGTGGTTTCCGGCGCCGTCCGCACCGACCTGATCCTGTCCGCCGAGATCATGGTGATCGCACTCAACACCATCGCGGGCGAAGGTTTCTGGAGCCGGTTGGTGATCCTTGCCGTCGTGGCGGTCGTCATCACCGTGGTCGTCTACGGCGTCGTCGGACTGATCGTGAAGATGGACGACATCGGATTGAAGATCGCCGAGACGTCGTCTGGCTTCACCCACAAGGTCGGCCGAGGCCTCGTTCGCGGCATGCCTCACGTGATGTCGGTGCTCTCGGTGGTGGGTACCGCCGCGATGCTGTGGGTCGGTGGCCACATCCTGTTGGTCGGCATCGACGAACTGGGCTTCCACCCGCTGTACGACGCCGTTCATCACGGCGAAGAAGCAGTCAGTGACATCGCCGGAGTCGGCGGGGTACTGGCGTGGATCGTCAACACCCTTGCGTCGGCGGCACTGGGACTGGTGGTCGGCGCCATCATCGTCGCAGCTCAACTGGGTATCACTCGCCTGCTCGCAAAGCGTTCTGCAACGGCCTAGTCACTGCGAGTTGTGGCGGAGCACCATCTGCTCCGCCATAGCGCGCAGTCCTTCACGCAACGACCGTGGCTCGAGCGCTTCGACGTCCGCTCCCAGACCGATCAACTGCGAGAGCGCGACAGCTTCGCTCTCGAGTTTCAGCTCGGCACTCACCCATCCGTCGTTGTCCTCTGGCCCCACTTCGACGGCAGCGGCAAGCTCGCCCACCACATCGGGGAGCCGGCGCCTGCCCTCTGGTGACAACCGCACGCGACACTCGAAGCGAAGCAGCGAACGGTCGAACTCGGCCATCGACGCCGTCCACCACGACGGCAGATCGAAATCCACCGGCCGAGTGAACGAATCATCTTCTACCACGGCATTTTTGATGCGCCCGACTCGAAACGACAGCGTTCGACCGTTCATCCCCGCCACCAGATACCAAACACCGGCTTTGATGACCAGACCCAGCGGATCGACCGTCCGCTCGCGATCGCGATAGACGAAGCGCAGTCGACGCGAGTCCAGCACAGCGGATGTGACGATCGGAAGCGCAGAGATGTCGTCGACGCCGCCGAACCAACCCGGAACGTCCACGAGAATGCGGTCCTGCCACAGTCGTGCACTCTCGCGCAGGGGACCGGGCAGGGAGCGGAGCAGTTTTGCCCCCGCCGAACCGACGGCGTCGGATCGCCCGAGATCTGCAGCGATGGACGGCACCCCCAACAGCATGAGTGCGGACGTCTCGTCGTCCGTCATGCCGGACAGCTTGGACTGCCAACCGTCGAGCAGACGGATGCCACCACCGGGGCCGCTCTCGGTCCAGATCGGCACGCCGGCAGCCGACAACGAGGCCACGTCGCGGTAGATCGTCCGCACCGAAACGCCGAACTCTTCGGCCAACTGATCGGCGATAACGCCGCGACTCCCCTGCAAACGCAGCATGAGTTGGAGCAACCGCGCGGATCTCATGGACCGAACATTACCGAGAATCACTGACAGAAGTTGTCAGGAATAGGGGTGCACAATGACCGTCATGGTCACTTGGAAGCAGTTCTCCGAAGAAGTACCCGCTCTTGCCGTCGCGGTCCAAGCACGATTCAAAGCCCACAAGCATCACGTCCTCGCAACGCTGCGCAAGGACGGTTCACCGCGGGTCAGCGGCACCGAAGTCGAAATCCTCGACGGGCGTCTGGTGCTCGGTTCGATGTTCGGCGCACTCAAGGCGAAGGATCTCATCCGTGACGGGCGCTACGCCCTACACAGCAATCCCGGTGAGCACACCATGGAGGGCGGCGATGCGAAGATCGCCGGAATCGCACGCGAGGTGACCGGCGACGAGTTCGAAGCCGTGCTCGCAAGCTACACCTACGAGGTTCCGAAACCTCTGCACCTCTTTGTCCTCGACATCGACGAGGTGGTGCACACGACGGTCGACGACGAGCACATGTACGTCGATCTCTGGAAGCCGGGCAAGGAGATCACCCGCTTCACCAAGTGACGTTCTTCTCGCAATGCTCGCCGTTGGCACACGATTCCACCTGAACGGTGGCGTGGGAAAGACCGTGACTCTCGAGGACGGTGCGCGCGGATTCCAGAACGTTCGACGAATTCGCGTCACTGGTCAGGTGGACCGTCGCGACATCCATGCCGGTGGTGAGCGTCCAGACGTGTAGGTCGTGAACACCCATCACGCTCGGCAGCGCCGCCAGGTCGGCCTCGACCGCTTCGACGTCGACGTCGGCCGGCGACGCCTGCGTCAGAATGCGCAGCGATGCTGCGGCCAGTTTGATCGCACGCGGCACCACCCAGAGCGAGATGAGAACACCGACGACGACGTCCGCCCACGTCCAGTTGAACAGCAGGACAAGGCCACCGGCAATCAGAACACCCACGCTACCGACGGCGTCTGCAAGCACTTCGAGGTAGGCGCCACGCACCGCGAGGCTGTCCTTGGAATCGCCGCGCAGCATCAGCATCACGACGATGTTCGCGGCCAGACCGGCGGCCGCAGTGATGATCAGGGCGCCGCCCGGGATCTCGGGTTCGTTACCGATGCGGCCGATTGCCTCGTAGAAGACCCAGGCGGCGACGGCCAGCAGCATCACGGCATTGGCCATGGCGGTCAGCACTTCGGCGCGGTGCCAACCGAAGGTCCTGGCCGCGGTGGTGCTGCCCTTCTTCGCGAGCAGCAAAGCCGTCAATCCCATGGCCATGCCCACCACGTCGGTGAGCATGTGGCCGGCGTCGGCAAGCAGCGCCAGCGAGTTGATCAGAATGCCGACCGTGGCTTCGAGTACGAGAAATGCAACGAGGATCGCAAGCGCGATCGCCATTTTCTTGATGCGTTGCGGTGACGGCCCTACTCCGACCGAATCTGCTGCCGAGTGGCCGTGTGAATGGCCGTGCCCTGCTCCCATTTGTCCTGTTCCCTCCCAAGTCCTTCTCAGAGCATATGCATACATTCGCATACATACAATGAGTTGCTCAGTGAGCGGGAAAAGGCAGAGGTCAGTGATCCGGCTCGTACGCCGGGTGCGGCACAGTGGGCGGCAGAGTGGCGATCGACGAGATGCGCTTCATGCCTGCTACCTGCAAGAGGTCGACCACCAGCGATCGAATCTGGGCAAACACCACCGTCGAGGACAGGCCTGCGTTCTCGACTATCGCCGGTTTCAGTTCCTTCGCCACCGAGCGCAGGACGCGCGCTGCCTCGGCCTGATCAGGCTGCTCCCCCGGCTCCGCCAGGATCATGTCCTTGAGAACTTCGACGGCTTTCGACAAGCGCTCGACCTGAGCCACCAGACGAGGATCGAGGATCTCGTCGTCCCTGACCAACGTCAACGAACGACGCGCGAGCACTCGAATGTTGCGCATCGCGTTGTCGATGGGATCGGCTGTCGCCATGAGCCTTTCGAGGCGCGGTCGACTGTTCCAGTACAGCGGGGAGATTCGGCTGATCTCGCGCCCGCCGAGGAGGTTGCTGCGCAATCCGTCGATGGCACCCTGAGTTGCGCGCGCCTTCTGCAGCGCCTTCACGATCGGGTCCGGGTCGTTCGCGACGAGGCCGTCTGCCACCAATTGCAGTACCTCTGACGCTGTTCCGAGAATCGATGCAGCGTCCTTGCGTGCGCGTCGTACCGGGTGCGTGGGGATGATCGCGACCACCGCGATGCCCACCAAACCACCGACAAGGGCGTCGATCATGCGATCGGGCCCGCCACTGCCGCCCGGTGGGATCAGCGTCGCCACCAGCACGGCCGAGTTTCCGGCCTGCATGGAGAAGATCGGCCCACTGTTCAGTAGCACCGCGACGGACATCGCCAGCACGACAACCAAACTGATCTGCCAGGGTCCGCTCCCGATGCCGGAGATGATCAGGTCACCGATTCCGATACCGACCGTGACACCCGCAACCAACTCGAACGAACGTCGTAGTCGGGCGCCCAACGACAGACCGAGCGAGACCACGGCGGCAATCGGCGCGAAGAACGGCGCATGGTGCCCGATCACCGTGGTGGCAACCCACCACGCCAATCCGGCCGCCAAGGCACATTGAATGATCGGTAGCGCCGACGTCTGAAGCCGACGCACCGATTTGCGAGCCCGGTCCTTGATACCGGCCCGGCTCGGACGGAAACTGCTAACCGAGGCCAAGCGCTTCGGCGGCGTTGGGATCGCAGTCTTCGAGCAGATCTAGGCAACGCGCGTACTCGTCGGCCTCACCGATCGTCTTCGCGGCCTTGGCCAAGACAGCGACGCAACGGAGGAATCCGCGGTTCGGTTCATGGCTGTAGGGCACAGGACCGAAACCCTTCCAACCGTTACGACGCAGTTGGTCGAGTCCGCGGTGGTAGCCGGTACGCGCGTAGGCGTAGGCAGTGATGGTTTCGCCCTTGTCCAGGGCAGCCTCGGCGAGGTAGGCCCACGCGATGGAGGCAGTGGGATGGTCGGCCGCGACCTGGGCCGGGTCAGCGTGGTTGAGCAGTGCCGATTCCGCCTCGTCGTCGCCGGGAAGCAGAGTGGGCTTGGGTCCGAGCAGGTCACCGAATTGGGTCATGCGCTCATTGTGCCCGCTACGCCTTTCTGCCACAGGACCGCCTCGCCGACGGTCGGAGTTATGCCCGGTACATACCGGTCGTTACCCTGACATGGTCATTGCCGCATAAGACCGAAGGGTTACCCGTGCCGGACTCGAAAGACGACAACTCGAAAAAGAGCGCAGCCCCGAACGGTGCGCCCGAGAAGTCGGCCCCGACCGAACCTGCGACTGTGGCGATCCAGAAGGCAGACAAGAACTCGAAGGCGGACGGCGACGCCAAAGCCGCCAGCGCGCCAACCGTCGCGATCCCCAAGGCAACTCAGGCACCCACAGCAACACCAGCAGAAACACCGGCAGCAGCACCGACACCCCAGCCCAAGCCGGAGCCCGCCACCGTCGCGATTCCGAAAGCCGCGCAGCCGACACCGCCACCCCGGCAAGCTCCAACCCCGCCGCCACCGCCACAACGCTCCGCGCCTCAACCGCCACAGCGCTCCGCGCCTCAACCGCAGCAGCGCGCCGCACCTCAACGTGTGGGTGTCGCAGCGACCCCACCGCCGGCCCAGCCGATGCCGACTCGCATCGAGCCTGCCGCGCCGGAAAAAACCAAGCGCAGCGGCAAGGGCTGGTACATCGCGGCAGCAGCGGCCGGCGTCGCCGTCCTCGCGGCAATCGGCATCGCAGTCTTCGTCTCGTCCACCAGCGGTAGCGGCGAAAGCTCACCTGAAGCCCAGGTTCAGACCGCCATCTCGACGTACGTCGATGCTCTTCAGACCGGTGATCTGGCGACTCTACGAACGTCGACCTGTGGGGCGTTGGGTGAGTACTACCGCACCATTCCGGACGCGGCGTTCGCTCAGGTCCACGACAATGCCGTCGCTCAGAAGACGATCCCGCAGGTCGGAGCCGTCGATGCGGTGCGCATCACCGACGACACCGCGATCGCTCAGGTCCAGGCAAGTTTGCCGAGCACCGGCGAACAGTCGTGGCGCACGTTCGACCTCGAGCGCCAGGACGGCACGTGGAAGGTCTGCGATCCCAGCAAGTAAGCACCTGAACAGAAAATGCGCGCCGACGAGAAATTCGTCGGCGCGCATTTTGTTCTGTGAAGCGCAGTTGTGAAGCCGATCAGCCTGCGGACACCGAGCGTCCGGCCGACTTCAGGTCGTTGCACGCCTCGACGACGCGAGCCGTCATGCCTGCTTCGGCCTTCTTGAGGTAGCTGCGCGGGTCGTATGCCTTCTTGTTTCCGACCTCGCCGTCGATCTTGAGGACGCCGTCGTAGTTGGAGAAGAAGTGTCCGGCGATCGGACGGGAGAACGCGTACTGGGTGTCGGTGTCGACGTTCATCTTGACGACGCCGAAGTTCAGCGAATCCTCGATCTCGGACTTCAGCGATCCCGATCCACCGTGGAAGACGAAATCGAAGGGCTGCGAGCCTGCGGCCAGGCCGAGCTTGGCAGCGGCGACCTTCTGGCCCTCTTCGAGAACCTCGGGCTTGAGCTTGACGTTGCCCGGCTTGTAGACGCCGTGGACGTTGCCGAAGGTGGCTGCGAGCAGGTACTTGCCCTGTTCGCCGATGCCCAGAGCATCGACCGTCTTCTCGAAGTCTTCACTCGAAGTGTAGAGCTTGTCGTTGATCTCGGCCTCGACGCCGTCTTCTTCGCCGCCGACGACACCGATCTCGACCTCGAGGATGATGCGTGCAGCCTTGGAGAGGGCGAGCAGTTCCTTGGCGATTGCCAGGTTCTCGTCGATCGGGATAGCCGAGCCGTCCCACATGTGCGACTGGAACAGCGGGTTACGACCGGCGTCGACGCGCTCCTGCGAGATCGCGAGCAGCGGACGCACGTAGGTGTCCAGCTTGTCCTTCGGGCAGTGGTCGGTGTGCAGCGCGATGGTGACGTCGTACTTTGCCGCGATCACGTGTGCGAACTCGGCGAGCGCAACAGCGCCGGTGACCATGTCCTTGACGCCCAAACCGGAACCGAACTCGGCGCCGCCCGTCGAGAACTGGATGATGCCGTCACTGCCGGCGTCCGCGAAGCCCTTGATGGCTGCGTTGATGGATTCGGAGCCGACACAGTTGATGGCGGGGAAGGCAAAGGAATGCTCCTTGGCCCGACCAAGCATCTCGGCATAGACCTCGGGAGTTGCGATAGGCACGGCGGGAGTCCTCCATATACGTGTCGTTCGGAGCGCTCGGCGATGTGAAAGCGCTTCGTGTGGTCCTAGCAGTATGGCAAGTCCGACTCGTCACGTCTCTTTGCGGTCTCGGCCGCCGCCACCGACGCGATGACCTGCGGTGGTGGGAAACACTCAGATTCGGCCGGTACTCTGGCCCCCGTGAATGTGCAGGCAGCAACTGAATCCGTGACGAACCTGGCCTTGCTGCCCGGCTTCCTCGATCCCGTGAACCTCTTGAATTCCTTCGGAACGTGGGTTCTGGTGGGACTGCTTCTGGTGGTCTTCATCGAATCAGGGCTGCTGTTTCCGCTCTTGCCCGGCGATTCTCTGCTCTTCACCGCAGGGCTGATCGCGGCTTCCAAGTCCACCGAGATCGAACCGTTCGCGCCGCTGTGGGTGCTCCTGGTGACGATTCCGATCGCCGCGATTCTGGGTGACCAAGTCGGGTTCTACATCGGCGCCAAGGGCGGAACTGCCCTGTTCAAGACGGACGACGCGCGGTTCTTCAAGAAGAAGTACATCGACGAGTCGCATGCCTTCTTCGAAAAGCACGGCCCGATCACCATTATCCTGGCGAGGTTCGTGCCGATCGTGCGTACTTTTGCACCGGTTGTCGCGGGCGCCTCGAAGATGAAGTACTCACTGTTCCTGACCTACAACATCGTCGGCGGCATCCTGTGGGGTGCCGGTGTGACTTTGCTCGGCTACCTCCTGGGGCAGATCGAATTCATCCGCGACAATGTCGACTACATCTTCATCTTGATCGTCCTGGTGTCGGTTCTGCCGATCGTCTTCGAAATCGGAAAGCGAATTCTGGCGTCGAGACGTGGTGAATCGGCGAATACTTCCACTACGGACAATTCGACGGTGACAGTCCCCGAAGACCCCACCCCCTGATTGCAGAACGAGGCGAAGAACTGACCACGATGACGCTCGCATCCGGCAGTTTCTCCCCACTCGAGACTGCCGGGCCCCTGTTGGTCTGGATTATCGTCGTCACGTTCGTCTTCATCGAGTGCGCGATCATCCTCGGGTTGTTTCTCCCCGGCGACTCACTGCTGATCACAGCCGGAATCGTGCTTGCCGGTCACGAATCCGGTGCAGGCCACGTGTGGGCGCTGTCGGTGGGCGCGATGATCGCTGCCATTGCCGGCAACCAGGTCGGGTACGTCATCGGCCACCGGACGGGCAACCACATCAAAGCCCGTAAGGGCGGCAAGTACTTCACCGAGAAAAATCTGCACCGCGTCAACATCCTGTTGGAGAGACACGGGTTCTGGGCCGTCCTGATCGCCCGCTGGGTTCCGTGGGTTCGCACCTTGTGCCCGATGGTCGCAGGCGCAGCCAAGATGAACCACACGCGCTACACCATCGCGAGCACCATCGGCGCGATCATCTGGGCACCGGTGCTCCTGCTGCTCGGTTTCTACGGTGGCTCGTTCCTCGATCGCGTTCCGTGGTTGCTGCCCGCCGTGCTGATCGTGATGATGGTCAGCTTGGTCATCGGCACCGCTTTGGGAATCTGGCAGTACCGCAAGGAAATGGCCCGACCGGCCGAAGACGTCGAGGTCGAAGAAGTTCTCGACTAGAAGCTGTCTGCTCAGTGCAGGTGGCTCTGGTCCCACGCCGGAAGCGGGTCCTCGTAGCGAGTCCAGGCCCGCGGTCCTTCGCGTAGTTCGTCATCGGTCAGCAGAGCCGGATCGAGGATTCGCGACGGCGTCGCCGGGTCGAGTTTCACTCCGATGAACACGATCTCCTGCCCTGGCACCTCCGCTGCCGACGCCCACAGTTGCGCCGGTTCGATGACGAGGTTGGGGCCTGCCTGCGACCAGATAGCGGCGAACTCGGGCCTACTGGCGATCCAGCAGAAGCCTTTGCTTCGCAAGAGTCCCGCGAACTGACCGAGCGCAGCCTCGAGTCGCGCCGGATGGAAGGGTCGCGAGGCTCGATACGTGACGCTGCGTATTCCGTATTCCTCGGTTTCCGGGGTGTGCCCGCCGGCCAGCTCCTCGTCCCAACCGGGTACTTGCGCAGCCAGTTCCGGGTTGTAGAGACCGGTTTCGAGGACGCGATCGAGGGTGACTTTTCCGTGGTCGGTCCGAATCAGTTGAGCAGTGGGGTTGAGCCTACGAAGCGTCGCCTCGACGGTTCCCGCCGCCCGCGGGCTCACCAGGTCGGTTTTGTTCAGCAAGATGACGTCGGCGAACTCCACCTGATCAACCAGGAGATCGGAGATGCTGCGTCCGTCCCCCTCCCCGGCTTCGAGGTTGCGCTCGTCCAGTCGTTCGCCTTTTGCCAGTTCGCCGAGAAAAGTCGACGCGTCCACCACGGTCACCATGGTGTCGAGCTTCGCGAGCGAGCCGAGGCTGAAGCCGTCCTCGAATTCCCAGTCGAAGGTGGCCGCCACCGGCATCGGTTCGGAGATGCCGGTGGATTCGATCACCAACTGATCGAACCGCCCCTCGCGGGCCAGCGCGCCGACGGCGTCGATCAGATCCTCGCGCAGCGTGCAGCAGATGCATCCGTTGGTCAGCTCGACCAACTTCTCCTCCGTGCGATCGAGGTGGCCCTGGCCCGTGACGAGGGCCGCGTCGATGTTGATCTCGCTCATGTCGTTGACGATGACGGCGACCCGACGGCCGTCTCGATTGGCGAGGATGTGGTTGAGGAGTGTGGTCTTGCCTGCGCCCAGAAATCCGGACAGCACGGTTACCGGTAGCTGCTTCATTCCTTAATGGTAACCATTGTCATTATCGACAACGGGAGGCGGGCCTACTGCACTGCAGACGTACTACCCGAGAACTGGCTCTCGGGCCTCGGCAACCCGAAATGATCACGAAGCGTCGTACCCGTGTATTCGGTGCGGAACAGACCGCGATCCTGCAGGATCGGGACCACACGCTCGGTGAAGATTTCGAGTCCACCCGGGTAGTACGGCGGCATGACGTTGAATCCGTCAGCAGCACCGCTGGTGAACCATTCCTCGATCGTGTCGGCCACCTGCTCGGCGGTTCCGGCAAACACCCGGTGTCCGCGCGCACCCGCCAAACGATGAAGCAGGCCCCGAACCGTCGGACGCTCACGCTCGACTATGCCGGCGATCACCTGCAATCTGCTTTGCTTGTTGTCGGTGACATCACCTGCCGCCGCGAACAATTCGACAGGAACCGGTGCATCCAGTTCCAGATTCCGAACATCGGTCCCGGTGAGTGCACCGAGCTGCGCGAGCCCGTACTCCGGCGAAGTCAACTCGTTGAATTCTCGCTCGAGCGCCTTGGCTTGTTCCTCGGTGTCACCGATGAACGGGCTGATTCCGGGCAGGATCTTGACATGATCGGGGTTGCGCCCGAACTGAGCAGCCCTCGACTTGATGTCGGTGTAGAACGCCTGCGCATCGGAAAGTCTCTGGTGCGCTGTGAAAATCGCCTCCGCATACTGACCGGCAAACGCGCGACCGTCGTTGGACGCCCCGGCCTGCACCAGCACCGGGTATCCCTGCGGCGTTCGCGGTGCGTTGAACGGTCCCCGCACCCGAAGATGCCGGCCGACGTAGTTGATCTCGTGAATCTTGTTTCTGTCCGCGTAGATTCCGTTCTCCCGGTCCAGACTGATCGCGTCGTCCTCCCAGCTGTCCCACAACCGCACCACCGCGTCGACGAATTCCCTTGCACGCGAATACCGGTCGCCGTGGTCCGGATGCTTGGCCAGCCCGAAGTTGGCGGCAGCCAGATCCGTACCCGTGGTGACGATGTTCCACCCAGCGCGTCCGTTCGAGATGTGGTCGAGTGAGGCGAACAGCCGAGCCAGGTTGTACGGCTCGTAGTACGTGGTCGACGCCGTCGCGATCAATCCGATCCGCTCGGTTGCCACTGCAATGGCCGTCAACAAGGTGATCGGCTCCAACGTCCCTGCGGGACCGTGCTCGACGTCGCTGCGCAACGCGGGACCGTCGGCGAAGAAGATTCCGTCGAACTTCGCCGCCTCAGCAGTGCGAGCGATCTCCTGGAAATACGTGACGTCGAACAGACGTTCCGGTGTTGTCCACGGATGACGCCACGCCGCTTCGTGATGACCGGCGGGGTGGATGAACGCGTTGAGGCTCAGTTGGCGCGGAGAATCAGACATGCCTGAATGCTGGCAACTGCCGCCGCAGTCCGACAGGGTTAGGGTTCGCGTGATTCCAACTCGGGGTTGGCAGCTCGGTATCGTCACATGGGTGAGCCGCGTAGTTGTAGCCGAGTTCGTACCGTCCGGATCGACAGCATCGGTTCTTCACCAGTGGTGTGAGGTCTTCGCCGAAGGCCAGCGTCACCTGTCCGGAACTGCGCCGACAGCGACGGCGCTGATGGAAATGATCGAGGCCGAGGACAATTCGGCCGATGTATGGCGTTGGATCGCACGCGACGGCGGAACGGACGAGGTCCTCGGTATCGCCCAGGCGCGACGCAACTCGGCGGAACCTGATCTCGCAGAGTTTCGGATGTACGTGACACCCCACGCGCAGCGACGAGGGGTAGGACGAGCGCTTGCCGAACTCGCCGAAGTCGACATCGCCGGGTTCGGCGTGCGAAGAATCAGAGTGACGGCGCTCGTCGGAAGCTCAGCCGAGCATTTCCTGGGATCGTTCGACGGCCACCGCGTGTTGCTTCGGTTGGCCAACCAGGTTCAGCACCTCAGCCCTCCCACCGCACACAGTGCCCGCCCCGGCTATCGAATCGTCAGTTGGCGCAACCGAACCCCGGACGAGCTGGTCCACTCCTTCTCGGAGGCATTGAACCGACTCCTCGACGCGCCGGGCGCCGAACTGCAGATGCCCGAACGTAATTGGGGAGCCGACGAGGTCAGATCGTGGGAACAGAAGATGACGGGTGGCTCTCAAGTACTCCTGGTGTGCTGCGCGGTCGACGACAGCGTCGGCGAAGTAGCCGCAGCGACAGTGGTGACGGTGGACGAACATGACAGCACCCACGCATCACAGCACGACACCGTGGTACTTCCCCAGCACCGCGGACACGGTCTCGCTCGGTGGGTCAAGGAGCAACAAGCGTCTGTGTTGGCAGCTGAATTTCCCTCGCTGCAAAAGATTTACACAACGGTGAACGCGGAAAACCACCCGATGCTGACCGTCAATCGGAGCCTGGGATACCAGACCGTTGCGGAGCGGATCCTGGTGGAGATCAGGAGAGTCGAGAGTGCGTCGCACAAGCCTCGGTGACGATCTTCCTCCACAGGAGCGGGTGAGACTGCCAGAAGTTGTGCGCGACACCGTCGACGACCTCGAAACTACCGTTAGGCACGAGCTCGGCCAGTTGCTGCAACGGCCACGACGGGCGAATATCGTCGGCCGCCGCGAGAAATGTCATGGGCACGGGTGAGTCGGCCAACTGCCGAAACAGCTGTGGTTCATGGATCCATTCGATGAACGATTCTTGAAGCGATTGCCAGACAACAGGTTCCCAAGGTATCTGCGGGTCCGGCTCGATTCCCGCTTCGTACTGCTTCGACCAGGTCCGGTCCTTGTGGAGGCCGTGCCCCGCGATGCCGACGACGCCGGACACCGATTCCGGACAGTCGAGTGCGTACCGCACCGCCAAGTCGGATCCCCACGAGTGCCCCAGCACGACCCAGCTGTCGATCTCGAACGTGCGTCGGACGAGTTCGAGGTCCGCAACCGCCTGCGCCATCGTATGAGCGCCGCCACCGGACCGGCCGACTCCGCGTGGCTCAGGGCACCACGCGCGCATTCCTTCCGGAACCAGCTCGTCGTGAGCAAGATAGTGAACGCATCCCGGGCCGCCGGAGAGAACCAGAACGTCCGCCCCTGCCCCACCGACATCGATGTGAAGACGTACGCCGTCCGTGTCGACCACGTGCCGGGATTCCATGAGGGAAAAGCCTAACGCTTACGCGGGTATCCAGCCGCCGAGACGACAAATGCCGCCTCCATGAGCATCCACCCACCTACCTGCACCGAGAGGTCTCGCTCGGGCACGCTCGACGAGCGCACCGTTCCGGCGGCGAAGGTGGCGATGTCGCCGGACAGACTCGGCAACTGAGCATCCTTGGTCCAGTCATGCCCGAACAGCGGCAGACCTTCGATCTGCAGTCTGTTGTTCCAGGCCGCTTCCGCGGAGGACAGAACGATCTGCGCTGCGAGTTCGCGCGCTCGCAGGTCCTCGTGAGTCTCCCAGGACAAGTTCACCACCACGAACGCGAGGTAGCGAGCCAGGATTGCGTTGAACAGTCCGCCGTCGCCTCCGCCACCGCCCGTGATGACTCCGTACTCGGTCATTCCGTCGTACACCGCGTCGACGAGTTTGTGGACTCGCTCGCGGTGGCGCGGTTCGCCCAATCGCGTCGACAACTCGGTTTCCAACCCCAGCGTGACGCCCTGACAGTACGAATAGATCGCGCGCTCGAGGGTGCCGTCGCGGCGGATACCGTCGAAGATCAGTCCGGAGTCCGGATCCCGCAGCGTCTCGTCGATCCAGTCGGCCGTTGCCTGCGCGCGCCAGAGTTTTCCGGTGCGCGCCAGCATGATTCCGGCGGGTCCGTTTGCCGGGGTGTTGTAGAAATCGGAACCTTTGCACCACGGAATACCGCCGCCGTCGGCCGGGGACCACGAATCGAAGAGTTGCGATTCGAGCGCCTGGACCGCGGTCCGGTGATCGACCGAGAACATACGTTGAGCACGTTCGAGCGAGAGGCCCAGCCACGCCATGTCGTCGTAATAGTTGTTGGTCCACGCCGAGACGTTGCGGACCCGCACACTGCGGGCAACCTTCGCCACCCGGCGACGACGCTTGGGCGTCGGGTCACGTTCGAGCGCGTCGATTGCAGTGTCGAGCAGGTGTGCTTGCCACCAGTAGTGCCACGGCTTGAACATCCGCTCGCGCCGAACAGCGGGCCAGGCAACCACGCCGAGTGCTGTCCGGGGCATTCCCCACAGGCGCCGAAGGTGACGACTGACTATCGCGCCCTCAGCCGCATCGGCTCGCTCTGCCCACACTTCCTGCATAACTACCTATCCTGTCTGGTCGAGGCGCTACGCGCTAGCCGGAATTCGCGAGCGAGATCAGCGGGAATCGGCGAGATCGGCATGCTCACGTACCCACGCGTGCATCGCAATGCCGGCCGCGACGCCGGCGTTGATGCTGCGAGTCGACCCGAATTGCGCGATCGAGACCGTCATGGACGCAACCTCTTTCGCATGTTCGGTCACTCCGGGCCCTTCTTGACCGAACAGCAGGATGCACTCTCGCGGCAGGCTTGCCGTTTCCAGCGGCACCGACCCCGGGGTGTTGTCGACGGCAACGATCGTGAGTGAATTCTCACGGGCGTACTCGACGAGCTCGCTGATATCGGCGTGGTGAACGATGTGTTGGTATCGATCGGTCACCATGGCGCCCCGCCGATTCCAGCGCCGACGCCCCACGATGTGGACCGCGGCCGCAGCAAACGCGTTTGCCGTGCGGACCACCGTGCCGATATTGGCGTCGTGCGCGAAGTTTTCGATGGCGACATGCATCGTGTGACGGCGCGAGTCGATGTCCTCGACTATCGCTTCCCGCGTCCAGTACCGGTACTCGTCCAAGACGTTTCGACGATCACCCTCGGCGAGGAGTACGGGGTCGTAGCGCTCGTCTGTCGGCGGTTCCGTGTCGTGCTCCTCGGCCCACGGCCCGACGCCGTTGGGGTTCTCGCCCCACTCGGTGGGTCCCGGTTCACCGGCCCCACCGGAGACGTCGTCGGCTGCGACTTCGGTCATCAGTACACCTCGTTGGAATCTGCAGCCACCGTGAAGCCGTGCGTGGTCTGATCGTTGACACACGAGACGTCTGTCGCGGTGGTCGTACAGGTGAAACCCAGTTTGCTCAGCGGTTGACCGGCCGCCAACACCGGATCGGCGTCGGGGCCGCCCGAGGTGTACACCTCTCCGCCCGAACACATGAAAGCACCGTCACCCTCGTCGGTGACGCGAATGCCGTTGCCCCAGTTGACCATGCAGCTCTCCGGCCGCGGCGGAACCGGGGTGGTCGTTCCCTCGCACCCGGCTTCGATTCTGGTGGGCAACTTGATGATGCCGCACTGGAAGTTCCCGTCGGGAGTGGTGAAGTAGTACGACTCGTTGCGCTCGAACTGCACGTCCGTGAGCGTCGTCGTCGGTGGCAGCGTCGTGGTCGGTGGTTCGGTGGTCGTGGGGACGACGGGCGCGACGGTGGTGGTTGTCGTCGGCACTGCGGTAGTGGTGGTCGAACTTGGCTGCGCCGCTACGGTCGGCGCTGAATCCGCCTCCCCGCCGCACCCTGCGAGCACGAGCGCCGACCCGACGCCCAACAAGACGAACCCCACCCGAACACGAACCACCCGACTACCTCCACACACGTCATCTTGGCCCAGCAACAGCCGACAGTGCACTCTATCGTGTGGTCGACTAAGTGCTGGTGACGCGCTTGTTCATCAGCCGTGAGAGCCACGCGGGCGAGAACCGCGACGCACTGAGAAAGAGCTTTGCCTGAGTTCCGACCGGGTAGTGAACCTTGTGTACGCGTCCGGCGCCGCGTGTGGCCGCCCACAGCTCCTTCGCGACGTCGGTGGCAGTCAGCTTGATACCCAACGATCTGGTGGCTCCGGTGTCCATTCCAGTGACCATCGCGGTCTGGACGAACAACGGCCAGAGCGCGAGAACACGGATGTCGTGCTGTGCCCATTCCAGATCGAGCGCCTCGGTCAGGCCGCGGATCGCGAACTTGGTTGCACCGTACGTCGCCAGTTCGGGCTGGCCGTAGATCGCCGAAGCGGAGCACAGATTGACCACCTGAGCGCCGACGGTATCGCGGAGGTACGGGAAAGCCGTGTGCGTGCCGTTGAGGGTGCCGGTGATGTTGATGTCGACCATTCGGCGATGCGCCGCAAGAGAAATATCCTCGAACCGTCCCGAGGAGAGCACGCCCGCATTGTTGATCAGGATGTCCAGACGCCCGGACTCCCCGGCAAAATCGGCCAGACACTGCGCCCATCCCACCGGATCGGTGACGTCCAGGACACCCGTCACGACGCTCCCACCGAAACCGTCGATCTCGGCCTTCAACGAGGCAAGGCCGGCGTCGTCGATGTCGAACGCGCCGACGCGGTATCCGTTGCGCGCGAACAACAGCGACGTCTCCCGCCCGATTCCAGCCGCAGCACCGGTGATGAAGACGTTCGGTTCGCTCATCCGGTCAGGCTATCCTGGATGTGGAGGAAATCTGATGAATCACCGTCGCGTCGTACACACCGTATGTTTCATCGCGGTGGGATATCTGATCGTGCTCGCGGTGTGGCTCGGATGGCTGGTCGAGCACACCCCACCTGGCACTCTGCCCTATCAGATCGGCGGGCTACTCGCCGCTTTCGGCTCGGTACTCGGATTCGGAATGGCCTGGGCCAATCGACCGACCCGCGCCGAGCGCAAGCTCGAAAAGCACGGCCTCGAAGGGTGGGCACGAATCGACAAGGTCACACCCCTGCGTCGAACCGTCGACGGCGAGTTGGCCAAGCTCGCACTCCGCCTCACGGTTCCAGGTTCCGATTCGTACTCGGGCCGGATCGAGTACGAGATCCGACCCGAGTTCAAAGACAAGATCACTCCCGGATCCACGGTCACCGTCATGGTGGACCCGAAGAACCGAGACCGAATCATGCTGTGCCCGTGAAAAACTAGACGCTCTTCTTGCGTCCCAGCGCCAACATGCCCTCCACCAGCATCAGTTGCGCTCCCGCGTACGACGCCAGGATCACACCCTCGGCAGCGGCACGGCCGGCGGTCCCGCGGATGAACAGTCGACGCACCACGATCAGCCCGTCGGACGCGGTGAAGAGCACTCCGCCCAATCCGAGCCAGGAGCGTCGATCCTTGTTCGGGACGACAACGTCGAGCACGGCCTTGGACTGCGGTGCCAGAGCGGGGTCCGCCGACAACGTCGAGGTGGTTCCCAACATCAATCCGTATCCGGTGAGCGGCGTCGACACGCTCGGTGCCTTGGCACGGAGCAGACCGGACGCCGTCGACCAACCGCTCATGCGGGGTTTGAGGGCAGCACGGGTCGGCCGTGCCCCGCGGCGCAGGAGAAGAGCCGAGTAACTGGCCTGCATCACCGCGAACGAGGACGCGCCCTTGATCAGACGAGCATCGTTGTCCGGGTCGATCATGAACACGTCGCCGACGGTCGCAGCGGCGAGGCCGGCGAGAAGCAGTGCGGTATCGGCTGTTTCCGTCTCCGAGCGCTTGCGCAGCACTCGGGCCGCCAAGGCAGGTGCAATCAGCGGCTTCGCGATCTGCTGAACCCGCTCGTTACCGACCACTGCCCCGACCACCGTCGCTGCCGTCGCCGCCGCAAAAACTGCGTGCTCGATGCCCCACTTGCCCGCCATCACAATCCTCCTGTTGGTTACACGTCCAACAGCGACCGTACTGGGTCACTCAGGCAGCATCGCCGGATTTGACGTCCGCGCCGTAGACATCGACGTATTCCTGCCCCGACTGGTCACAGAGCACTGACATCAATTCGTCCGTCGCCGCGCGCACGACGGCCTGGTAGCCACGAAGTTCGCGGTACCGAGAGAAGTCGATCGGCTCCCCTACCGTGATCCGGACCTTGCTGAAGCGCCACATCCGCGTACCCGGCGGGTTGACTGCGTCGCCGCCGTGCACGACGACGGGAATGACCGGCGCCCCGGTTTCCAAGGCGACACGAATCGCTCCGGTCTTTCCCTTGTACAGGCATCCGTCGGGCGATCGCGTTCCCTCGGGATAGATCCCCCAGACTCCGCCTTTGTCGAGAATTCCGATGGCCGTGTCCAATGCCGCACGGGAGGCATCGGCGCCACTACGGTCGATCGGCACCTGACCCGCCCCACCGAAGAACCAGCGCTGCATCGCGCCCTTCACACCGGTCCCGGTGAAATATTCACTCTTCGCGACGAAGGTGATGCGCCGGCGCACCATGAGAACCAGGAAGAACGAGTCGACGACTGCCCGATGGTTTCCGGCGAGAATCACCGGCCCTTTCTTGGGGATGTGGTGCTGCCCCTCGATCGTCGGCCGCCCGAACAGCCAGAGGACCGGGCCGATCAGAACGTATTTGAACAGCCAATAGAGCACAGGGCATCACCTTTTCCGTCTAGTAGACAGTGTCTACGTCCAGAATAATAGACACTGTCTTCCATGACTGTCAGCAGCCTTCGCGAAACACTCGTCGCCACCGGCGTCGAGATTCTCGATGCCGACGGCGCCACAGAACTGACGCTACGGGAGATCGCGCGCCGGGCGGGCGTGTCGCACGGCGCCCCGCGGAGATACTTTCCGACCCACAACAGCCTGCTTGCCGCAATTGCCTCACACGGCCTGCGCGATCTCACCGAAAGACTCCAACCGGCACTTGTCGGCAAACAACCCGCTCGTAGCCGATTGATCTCGGCAGCAATCGAATACGTGTCATTCGCCCAGGAGCGGCCGGCGATGTTCGAGTTGATATTTCGCCACGACCTCCTCGAAGCCGCCGGCAGCAACCTCCGAGAGTCGTCACTCCCGCTCTTCGCCGCCCTGCAAGCCGTGACCGAAGAGGCCGACGCGTCCGATCCCACCACTTCTGCGGTGAACATCTGGACCGGAACCCACGGCATCGCAGTGCTGGCGGCAAATCGAAGCCTCGCGCTCGTTGCACCCGGCCTCGACATCGCGGCACTGGTCACCACAAGTGTGACGGACCACCTTTTACGGACTCGTTGATTTACATAGTTACCCTATGCAATAATATTTTTCGTGACAGATGAAGAGCAGCAACTGCACGAACTACTCGTCGACCTCGTGAGCAACACGCACCGCTTCGCGAAGCTGGCAGGTTCTTTCGCGTCCGATCAGTACCCACGCGCCTGGCTGCGCGCGCTCTCACTCCTCGAGGAATACGGCGAAATGCGGATCAGCGATTTCGCTCGACTCGACAGAAGCTCGCAGCCCTCTGCCACTGCCCTACTGCGCAAACTCGGCGAGAACGGTTACGTCGAACGCCGCGCCGACCCGGAGGACGCCCGCGCAGTGCGCGTCGCCATGACCGAGAAGGGTCGAAAGATCCTGAACGACGGCCGAAACGAGATCGCCGACGCTCTAGTCCCCCACTTCGTCGAACTCGGGCCCGAGCAGATCAAGAAACTGGCCGACGGATTGGCCGAATTGCGGTCCATCATCAAGACTTCCGACCCCAGCTGAAATACCCACCACTGAAAAAGGAGGTGGCCGTGAGCAACACGACCGCGACATCAACGCACCAGAACGAGGCTCCGCCGAGCCTCCTGAAACAACCGAAAGCGGTGTGGGCGGTAGCCTTTGCCAGCGTCATCGCCTTCATGGGCATCGGATTGGTCGATCCGATCCTCAAGCCGATCGGCGAACAACTCGACGCCACACCGTCGCAGGTTTCGCTCCTGTTCACCAGCTACATGCTCGTCACCGGCGTGGCCATGCTCATCACCGGTGTGGTGTCCAGCCGCATCGGCGCCAAGAAAACACTTCTTGTAGGCCTTGCCATCATCATCGTGTTCGCCTCTCTGGCAGGCGCTTCCAGCACCATCGGCCAGATCGTCGGATTCCGTGCCGGCTGGGGACTGGGCAATGCACTCTTCATCGCAACGGCATTGGCGGCCATCGTCGGCGCGGCCAGCGGCGGCGTCGCACGGGCGATCATCCTGTACGAGGCTGCACTGGGCATCGGTATCGCAGTCGGACCGTTGGTCGGCGGCGTTCTCGGTGACATCAGCTGGCGCGCACCGTTCTTCGGCGTCGCAGCCCTGATGGCGGTTGCCTTCATTCTCATCGTCGTGATGCTTCCGAGCGCACCCAAGCCCGAACACCACACATCCATCGCTGCGCCCTTCCAGGCGCTGCGACACCGCGGGCTACTCACCGTTGCCATCACCGCGCTGCTCTACAACTACGGATTCTTCACACTGCTCGCGTACACACCGTTCCCCCTCGACATGGGGGCGTACCCGATCGGTTTCATCTTCTTCGGATGGGGCCTGATGCTGGCGATCTCGTCGGTCTTCCTCGCCCCTCGACTGCAACGACGCTTCGGCACACTACCGATGATGATGCTGGCGCTGACACTGTTCGCACTCGACCTCGGCATGATGGCGCTCTTCACCGAGAACAAGATCGTCTTGATCGTGGGTGTCGTCCTCGCCGGGTTGTTCCTCGGCGTGAACAACACACTCATCACCGAAACCGTCATGATCTCGGCTCCCGTGGAACGGTCGACCGCCTCGGCTGCTTACAGCTTCGTTCGATTCGTCGGCGGCGCCGCAGCTCCGTGGGTAGCCGGCAAGCTCGGCGAGTCCAACGTCCACATGCCGTTCTGGGTCGGCGCGGTGCTCACCCTCGCCGCCGTGTTCGTCCTGTCGAGCGGACGCAAGGTCCTCGCACACGTCGACGACCACGATCCCGCGCCGCACAGCGTCGACGAAGCACTCGCCGTCACCGTAGGCGACTGACCCCTGTGAGTGGTTGAGGAGTGCAGGGACTCCTTAACCACTCACGGGGCGTCAGCTCAGGTTCAGATCTTCCAGGCCCAGCAGCGATCGGTACTCGACGCCCTCGGCACCGATAATCGCGTCCGCACCCGTCGCGCGATCGACGACGGTAGCGACTCCGACCACTGTGGCCCCTGCCTCGCGCAGAGCCTTCACTGCTGTCAACGGAGAATTGCCCGTCGTGGTCGTGTCCTCGACAACCAGGACACGCTTGCCCACGATGTCCGGGCCCTCGATCTGACGCTGCATCCCGTGAGCCTTCGCAGCCTTGCGAACGACAAACGCGTCGATCGGGCGTCCGGGAGCGTGCATCACCGCCATCGCAACCGGATCGGCGCCCATCGTCAAACCTCCGACGGCGTCGAAATCCCAGTCCGCGACCAGTTCACGCAGCAGCGAGCCGATCAGCGGCGCCGCCTTGTGGTGAAGTGTCGCGCGGCGAAGGTCGACGTAGTAGTCGGCTTCCTTGCCCGAAGACAGCGTCACCTTTCCGTGTACAACAGCCAATTCGCGCACCAGCGCAGCCAAATCCTCACGATCGCTCATGAGTGCTCAGCCTACCGACCACCGGCTTATGCTCGGCTTCTGCCTCTGGGCTACGTTCGGCTACTGCCTCTGGACTACGTTCGCCCGCGGCCTCGTCCAACGATGTTGGTCAACCGGCGAACCAGCCCCTTGGGAACCAGACGCCCAGCCGTCGTGAGGACCTTGTACTGAATTCCCGGAATGCTGATGACCTTGTCGTCACCGAGATCCTTCATCGACGCCGCAACCACCTGGTCGACGCTCAACCACATCGGCTTGGGGATCGTGGACATCTCGATGCCCGCACGCTCGTGGAACTCGGTGCGGATGAAGCCCGGGCACAGCGCCTGAACGCGCACTCCCGTCCCGGCCAACCCGCCGGAAAGCCCTTCGGTGAACGAGATGACATAGGCCTTGCTTGCCGAATACGTCGAACCCCGTCCGGACAGCAGGCCCGCGACGCTCGCCACGTTGACAATCGTTCCGTGCGCCGACGCGATCATGCTGGGCAGCGCCGCACGGGTCAGCCGCATCACGGCGGTGACGTTGACGTCGAGTTGAGACTGAAGAAGCGCCGGATCTGCAGTCCAGAACTCGCCGGAGGTACCGAATCCGGCGTTGTTCACCAACACCTCGACGCCCTTCTCCAGACGAAGCGCGACGGTGTCGCGTCCAGCCTCCGATGCGAGATCGGCAACCAGAATCTCCGACTCGGTGCCGAACATCGTCTTCAACTCGGACGCGAGGTCGTGCAATCTGACCTCGTCACGTGCGACGAGAACCAGGTCGTATCCGAGGGAGGCGTATTTCTTGGCGAAACCGGCGCCGAGACCAGAGGTAGGTCCGGTCACCAGGGCAACGGGACGCACAGGGCGATCCGAGTGGGAAGTCGACATACCGGCCACGCTAGTGGTTATCGCGGCTGGACGGGAACCTTAAAGGTCAGTCGACCGGGCGAATTGTGCCCGAGCGCTGCGACGCCGGACGCTGAGCCGGCTTGTCAGCCGCCTCGGGCTTGCGCAGCGATTGATCCGGACGTGGCGCAGATTCCCGCGGTGCAGGCTCACGCGGTGCGGACTCACGCGGGGCAAATTCACGCGGCGGAGCTTCACGGGGCGGCTGCTCTTGACGCGAACGGGGCTGTTCTACCGGATCCGGAGTTGGGCGAGACTTCTCGGCGCCCGGCCGCGGGCGGCTCGGATCGTGATCGACCTCGAGTTCGTTGGGATCGGTGACGGGAGGCAGGACATGCAGAATGCCGGACAGGCGCGCAACCGACTCGATTGCAGCGTCCCAATCCCGACCGTTGCTGGTTACGGGGAGCGAGCCGAGAGTCCACTGGCCTTCGCTCCACAGCATGCTGATCGACGGCGGAACCGATTCGGTGAACGCCACCATGCGCTGATCACAGACACGACGTGCGATCTCGAGATCGGTCGCGAAGACGACTCGTGAACCGATCGCACCCAGCAGGTTCAGGTCGCCGTCCTTGGGCGGAGCCGTCGATTTCAACCGAAGATCGATGTCGACGTCCGACCCGATCTCGCGGCGAACGGCGACGATGGTTGCGGTCTCTTCCAGGTCGAACAGCACGAACTGCTCTCCGCGACGACGGCCTCGGACGACGTCGGTGGCAGTCAGGTAGTCCTGCTTCGCCATGACCGCGCGATGCCATTCGCCCGCCAGCTGATCGTCAGTGGCCGTGTACGTGTATCCCTGCGCCTTGGCCCAGATCTGACGCACTCGCCCGGATTGATCTCGCCTCGTCCTGTCGACGTACAGGAGCGCACCCGCGCCTGCGAGTGCAATTGCTGCCAGTCCGAACCACATTCCAGTCATCACCCTCCAGGGTAGCGACTCGCGGCCTCAACCTCCCGCGACACCCTGGTGGACTCGCCTGATGTGTCGTGAACGACTCAGTTGCCGAACTTCGGCAACGACGTACTCAGAATCGTGTTGGCGGTCATCGTGCCGTTCTCCACCGGAGTTCCGTCGACGACGATGTTGTCTCCCGGTTGCAGATCGGCGATCGTGGCGCGGTTGAGCGCGATGAGGGTGGTGTCGGCTGTGGTCAGAACCGTCACCTGCGATCCACCGATCGAATCGATGACCAACGTGCCGCCGTCGTTCGACTTGACGGTGCCGACGGCTCCTCCGGCGTCGCCGATGACTTCGCCGAGCCCGCCCGGGAGCTGGCTGAGCGGGGAATCCGTCGTCGGAGTCGGCGCCGTGGTGCTGGCCTTCGGCGGTGTGGTGGTCGGCGCCTGCGTCGTAGTGGTCGGCGGAACGAAAGCGGTCTGGGTTCCCTTGTCGTTCGAACCGAACGCCGAGAACGCGACGATCGCGATCACGGCGACCAGGATCCCGACCACACCGGCAGCCACCCACGTCGCGAGCTTGCGCTTCTTGCCGCCGCCCGACGACCCGTCTTCGATGAACGGCTGTTCCGGCGGAACTCCCCCGCCACCACCGGCAACCGGATACTGCTGTGTATTTCCGTACTGCTGTGTATTCCCGTACTGATCCGGGTTCCCGTACTGCTGGGCCGTGTACGGCGGATAGGCCTGCGTCGCACCCGGCGGCGGGGCCTGCGGATCGAACTGCGGGTTGTAGGCGGGGAAGGCCTGCGTGGGATTCGGCTGCTGCCCCTGCTGCCCCAAGTACTCCGTGTTCTGATCCGGGCCACCGTAGGGATACTGCTGCGCCCCCGGAAACTGCCCCGCCCCCGGCTGCTGACCGAAGTACTCCGTCGGCTGGTTCGGATTCTGGCCGGACACCGTCCCGTACTGCTCTGTCGGCTGGTCGGGTGTACGCCCCCAGACCTCGGTGGCCTCGGGATCCTCACGGCGCGGCCCACCCGAGTTACGCGGATCGTTCTGATCGGTCATGCCTGGCTCACCTTCGGTTGGGACGAAAGAGCGTCGAAGTCGTTCGGAGAGGCGCGGGTGCAGACATCCCCGGTTCGAGCATCCAGCCATCCAGGGTAGAACAAAATGCGAATGCCCCGCCGATCCAAGTGGATCGACGGGGCATTCCGCTTACCGAATCAGGAGAGAACCAACTGATCCGCGTCCTCGCTGACACCGACGTGCACGGTGTCGCCGTCCTGGACCTTGCCGGCCAGGAGCAGCTTGGCGAGCTGGTCGCCGATCGACTGCTGAACGAGTCGACGCAATGGCCGAGCGCCGTACAGCGGGTCGTAGCCGCGCACCGCGAGCCACATCCGGGCAGCACCGTTCACCTCGAGGGTGAGACGACGCGCAGCCAGACGCTTCTGCAGCTGCTCGAGCTGGATGTCCACGATGTGCTCCAACTGCTCTTCGGAGAGCGAGTCGAAGACGACCACGTCGTCGAGACGGTTGATGAACTCGGGCTTGAACGCGTGGCGTACCGCGTCCATGACCTGCTCCCGCGTGCCACCGGATCCCAGGTTGGAGGTCAGGATCAGGATGGTGTTGCGGAAGTCCACCGTGCGGCCTTGACCGTCGGTGAGTCGGCCTTCGTCGAGCACTGCGAGCAGGACGTCGAACACGTCGGGGTGTGCCTTCTCGACCTCGTCGAAGAGGACCACCGAGTACGGGCGTCGCCGAACTGCTTCGGTGAGCTGGCCACCGGCTTCGTAGCCGACGTAGCCCGGAGGGGCACCGACGAGTCGGGCCACCGAGTGCTTCTCACCGTATTCGCTCATGTCGATACGGATCATCGCGCGCTCGTCGTCGAAGAGGAAGTCCGCCAAGGCTTTGGCGAGCTCCGTCTTACCGACGCCGGTCGGGCCGAGGAACAGGAAGGAACCGGTGGGCCGATTGGGGTCGGCGACACCTGCTCGGGCGCGGCGAACCGCATCCGAGACGGCGACGACGGCGTCGGTCTGGCCGACGACGCGCTTGCCGAGTTCGGACTCCATGCGGAGCAGTTTCTCGGTCTCGCCTTCCATCATCCGGCCCGCCGGAATGCCGGTCCAGGCTGCGACCACGTCTGCGACGTCGTCCGGCCCGACCTCTTCCTTGAGCATCACGTCACCGTCGGAGGCGGCTCCGGAAGCGACTGCTGCCTCTTCCAGTTCCTTCTCCAGCGCCGGGATGCGGCCGTAGCGCAACTCGGCTGCCTTGCCCAGATCGCCGTCACGCTCAGCGCGTTCGGACTCTCCTCGCAGGGTTTCGAGCTGTTCCTTCAGCACGCGCACCGAGTCGATGGCCTGCTTTTCGTTCTGCCAGCGGGTGCTGAGCTGATTGAGCTTTTCGCGATCGTCGGCGAGTTCCTGACGCAGCTTCTCGAGCCGAGCCTTGGACGCGTCGTCGGTTTCCTTCTCGAGTGCCACTTCTTCGATTTCGAGTCGGCGAACAGTGCGTTCCACCTCGTCGATCTCGACGGGTCGCGAGTCGATCTCCATACGAAGTCGCGATGCGGCTTCGTCCACGAGGTCGATGGCCTTGTCCGGCAGGAACCGCGAGGTGATGTACCGGTCCGACAGCGCGGCAGCAGCCACCAACGCGGAGTCGGTGATGCGTACGCCGTGGTGCACCTCGTAGCGCTCCTTGAGACCGCGCAGGATGCCGATGGTGTCCTCGACCGAGGGCTCACCGACGAGCACCTGCTGGAAACGACGCTCGAGTGCTGCGTCCTTCTCGATGTACTTGCGGTACTCCTCGAGCGTGGTGGCACCGACCAGTCGCAGCTCACCGCGGGCGAGCATCGGCTTGATCATGTTGCCTGCGTCCATCGCGGATTCACCGGTGGCTCCGGCGCCGACGATGGTGTGCAACTCGTCGATGAAGGTGATGACCTGTCCGGCACTGTTCTTGATGTCGTCGAGAACTGCCTTGAGGCGTTCCTCGAATTCACCGCGGAACTTGGCACCGGCGACCATGGACCCGAGGTCCAGGGACACGACGGTCTTGCCTCGAAGCGATTCCGGGACGTCACCCGCGACGATGCGTTGGGCAAGGCCCTCCACGATCGCGGTCTTGCCGACGCCGGGCTCACCGATGAGTACCGGGTTGTTCTTGGTACGACGCGAGAGCACCTGCACGACACGGCGAATCTCGGTGTCGCGACCGATCACCGGGTCGAGCTTGCCGCTACGTGCAGCTTCGGTGAGGTCGGTGGAGTACTTTTCCAGCGCTTGGTAGGTGCCTTCGGGCTCCGGGCTGGTGACGCGAGCGCTGCCGCGGACGGTGGTGAAGGCTTCACGCAATGCGTCCTGGGTAGCGCCATGACGTACGAGCAACTGCGCGACGTCGGAGTCGCCGCCGGCCAGTCCGTAGAGGACGTGCTCGGTGGAGACGTATTCGTCGTCCATCTCGGTGGCGAGG
The DNA here is from genome assembly GCF_003797745.1 of Rhodococcus sp. WS1. Lineage (NCBI taxonomy): Bacteria > Bacillati > Actinomycetota > Actinomycetes > Mycobacteriales > Nocardiaceae > Rhodococcus > Rhodococcus sp. WS1. Next base: position 1,860,046 of record NZ_RKLZ01000001.1, read on the forward strand.
TGCTGAGCAGCAGTGAGTGCCGCGAGTGCCTCACGCCCGAGTTGCGGGGTGGAGCTTGCGCCGGTTGTCTTGGGCAGGCGATCGACGATTGCCTGTGCTTCACGGTGTACGACCGTGGGGTCGACGCCTACAGCTTTGAGTAGTGGGGCAGCGATGCCGTCGGTCTGGTCGAGCAATGCGACCAGCAGATGGGCAGGCCGGATATCGGGATTACCCGCCGACGACGCCGACTGCAGTGCAGCCGTCATCGCAGCCTGGGTCTTGGTTGTTGGTGTGAACGAGTCCACTTGTCACCTTTCTGGCGAAGTCGAACGGGAAGAGCCGCGACCGGTTGGTATTGCGACTGTGTCAATATGCTCAACGCGGACAAACTTGAGTCTATTCCGCTCAAGTTTGTTTTCGCCAGGCCGAGTTGGTTTCGTAGGTCACATTTTCAGCCGTACTAGAATTGTGGCGAGAGTTGCAGCTGGTGCGAAAGGGGGATGGATTGGATCCGACAGTGATCGCCCGTCTGCAATCCAGCCTCGATTCTCTGACCGACGACGAAGAGAGCCGTGCGCACTTCTCGGCAGTGTTCTACACCGGCCTCTTTGCGGAACATCCTCTGTACCGCTCATTGTTCCCGGCCGGGATGGAATCGCAGGGGCACCGTTTCTTCAGAGCGATCGAGTTCGTCGTCAAGAACCTTCCCCAGCATCGTCGGATCCGGAAGTTCCTCACCCAACTCGGCCGCGATCATCGCCGCTACGGCGTCGAGCGTGAGCACTACGAGGCTGCCGGTGTTGCACTCGAGCGCGCGGTTCGGTCGATGTACGGAACCAGCGCGCACAGTCGCTACAAGTGGACGCCGGAACTGGAGGACGCCTGGTCTCAGTTCACCGACCTCGTCGTGAGCACGATGGCCGACGGCGCCGAGTCCGATACGACCCCGGCACTCTGGGGCGCAACCGTGGTCAGCCACGAACGAGTCCTCGACGATCTGGCGATAGTGCGCCTCGAAGCCGACCCACCCATTCCGTACGGGGCGGGACAGTACGTCGGCGTTCAGATTCCGCAGCGTCCGAAAATGTGGCGGTACTACTCACCGGCGATTCCGACCAACCCTTTCGGTCAGCTCGAGTTCCACATCCGCAAGGTGTCGGGAGGATGGGTCAGCCCCGCGATCGTCAGCGAGACCAACGTCGGTGACCGCTGGGTCATGTCCACTCCCCTCGGCGGTCTCGAGGTCGACTTCACCAGCGACCGTGACGTTCTCATGATCGGATCCGGCACCGGCATCGCCCCACTGCGGGCACAGGTGATGGAAATGTCCCAACGTGCGCACAATCCGCGCGTGCACCTGTTCGTCGGCGGCCGGTATCCGTGCGACCTCTACGACCTCGAAACGCTCTGGCACATCTCACTCAGTAATCCGTGGTTGACCGTCGTACCGGTTTCCGAAGAACCCGAAAACCCTTGGTGGCACAACGGACCGGTGCTGGAGCCACCCTTCGGAATGCACAGCCGACTGATCGGACCGATCGGAAAAGTGGTCTCGCAGTTCGGCTCGTGGGCCGACCGTCAGGTGCAGATCTCGGGGTCACCGTCGATGATCAAGACCACCGTCTACGCCTTGCGTGCCGGCGGAACTCCGCTCGACCAGATCCGGCACGACCCGCTCTACTGACTACAGGAGAACTTTCATGGCCCAGCGAACCTGGTCGAGCACAGTCGTCGAACATCACCGTCTCCGTGAGGATCTGGCGGTTGTTCGTCTTGTCGGCGACGTCGTCCCGTTCCGACCCGGCCAGTACGTCGACGTCAGCGTCCCGCAGAATTCGCGGTTGCTCCGTCGACTCTCCCCCGCACTGCCTCCCTCACACGACGGGAAGTTGGAGTTTCACGTCAAGACGGTTCCCGGCGGTTGGGTCAGCGGTTCGATAGTCAAGGACACCCAGCCCGGTGACGTCTGGCAGATCCTCGACCCGCGCGGCAACCTGTCCGTCGACGAGAACGGCCCCACCGTCATCATGGTCGCGGGCGGAACCGGCTTGGCCCCACTCCGGTCGATCATTCTCGATCTGGCTCAGACCCCGAACCCGCCGCAGGTGTACCTCTTCTTCGGTGGCCGAACGCTTCGCGATCTTTACGCAGCGGACATGTTGTGGCTGCTCGCCGATCAGTTTCCGTGGTTGCAGCCCATTCCCGTCGTCGAAGATCTCTCCGACGGCGGCCCGCCCGACGGGTGGTTCGACCGTTTGAACGTCGACATCGGATTCGGCGACGACCATCTCATCGAAGGCACGCTCGCCGACGTCGTCGCGTCGTACGGTGCGTTCACCGAACATCAGGTCTTGGTGTGCGGATCAGCGGCCATGGTTCGATCGACGCGTGATCGATTGATCGAGGCCGGAACGCCGGCCGAAGTCATTCAGTTCGATCCGTACTGACGGTCAGTACGTCGGATCATTGCGAACGGTGTCGACGTCGATGCCCACCGCGCGAAGCCTGAATTTGGTGCTGTTGACCATGGATTCGCTGCCGACGACCTGGATGTCGTAGCCCGCCCAGTCCCCGAACGAGGTCACGACCTTTCCGACCTTGCCGACGATGCGCCTTGCCATGCCGATCGGCGGCAGCGGTTCCGGCTCGGTGTGCCACCACGGATTCTCGTCTTCTTCCGAGACCGGGATGATCGTGAGCCACGGGTGCTTCTCGGCCAGCTTCCACAGATGCGGAAGGTCGTAGAGATCGCACGGATGCTGTCCGGAGTAGAACAGTTGGACCTTGCGAGTGTTGCCGCGTCGGATCAGTTCGAGGATCTGAGCACGAAGAGGCGCGACACCTGTTCCCGACGCGATCATCAAAAGGTCCTTGGAGTTCTCCGGAATCCCCAGGGCGCCGATGGGCGAACCGACCACCCAGGTGTCACCGACAGCGGTTTGGTTCACCATGACCGGGCTGACCCACCCGCCGGTGACCTGACGAACGTGGAACTCGAGGACTCCAGTCCCGTCGTACGGCGTGGCCGGTGAGAGGTAGCGCCACATCCGCGGCCTCGCGGCGACCTGCACGCTGACGTACTGACCGGCGCGGTATTGCATAGTCTGGTCGAGTTGCAGCCTGACGACGGCGACGCCCTTGATGACCGGGCGGCATTCGATGACGGTGGCACTCCAGGCGGGCGGGCCGTCCTCCGCGTTGGCGGCGTCCATCATCGCTGCCGAGATGATCGCGAGCGCGTTGCGCCATGCGCTGTCGACCTCGTCGGTCCACATTTCGGCGCCACCGAAAGTCTCGAGTGCTTCGATCAGGGCATTGCCGACTGCCGTGTAGTGCTCGTCGGTGACGCCGTACTTGCGGTGATCGCGGCCGAGTTGCGCGAGGTACTCGAGTATCGCGTCGGACTCGTCGAGGCGTTCGACGACGTGAGCGATAGCGCCGACAAGCCGGTCCCGCTGCACATCCATCGCTGCCGGAAAGAACTCCCGGGTTTCGGGCGATCGAGCGAACAGGATCGAATAGAAGGTACGGGCGAGCCGTTCCGGACCATCTTCTACCGCAGCGACGGATTTGAAGCTCGACCGGACCAGAGAGATTGCTTGCGAATCCACGCTCATCCTCGTCCCGACTAGACGCGGCAAGACCCGCCGCGGAATTTCGTCTGCAGCTTATGTCACAAATGTCTGACTCGTAAATCATTCTGGACAAGTGTCACAATGCGACCCCATTTCGCGGTGTGACCGTCCCTTTCTTATTCTTGCGTGCAAGATAAACAAGAGCTTCGACACTCTCAATCGCCGAGCTAACGTTCAGCGAAATCTCAACCAGCCAAACAGGAGTCGTGCCGTGGATTTTGTTCGACAGGACGAATTGCCCACCGATAGCGGGCTTACGTCCCAGATCGCCTCCACCACCCCGACGCTGACCGAGCTTCAACGTCGGGAACTCGAGTGCGTCGAATTTTTCGACTCTCCGGAACTGGGCCACCTCCCGACGTCTCGCCGGCGCGAGGCCTTGCGTGAGCTCCACCGGACCGGTACCTACACGCACACAGCGGAGGAATTGCTCGTCGGCGCCAAACTCGCCTGGCGAAACCACGCCAGGTGCGTCGGTCGCGCGCATTGGCGGACCCTCAAACTCATCGACGCGCGCGATGCCGTCACGGCTTCCGCTCTCGCAGAAGCGTGCTGGGAGCACCTGCGACTGTCGACCAACGGCGGCGCTCTGCAGTCCGTCGTGACGGTCGGGCCGCTTCCCCGCGAGGACGGCCAGGAGTACCGCATCCTCAGCCCGCAACTGATCCGCTACGCCGGCTACCGGCAACCGGACGGCACCATCCTGGGCGACCCGTGGCACGTCGATCTCACCGCTCAGGTCACCGCGATGGGATGGAAGGGCGCCGGCACGGCGTTCGACGTTCTCCCCGTGCTGATTTCGGTTCCCGACGAACCCCTGCAGTACTTCGACGTCCCGACCGACCTCGTTCTCGAGGTCGAGATCGAGCATCCCGAATACAGCTGGTTCGCTGATCTGGGGCTTAAATGGCATGCCGTTCCTGCGGTCTCGGACATGAACCTCGACATCGGCGGAATCGTTTATCCCTGCACACCGTTCAGCGGTTGGTACGTCAGCACCGAGGTCGGTGCACGCAACTTCAGCGACACCGATCGCTACAACATGTTGCCGACCATCGGGGCGATGATGGAGCTCGACATGAGCCACGACCGCACGCTCTGGAAGGACCGTGCACTGGTCGAACTGAACCGTGCAGTTATCCACAGCTACCGCAAGGCCGGCGTCATCATGGTCGACCATCACACTGTCGCAAAGCAATTCATCGATCACATCGCGCGTGAGGACAAGGCCGGGCGCAAGTGCCCGACCGACTGGTCATGGGTGAACCCGCCCATGTCCAGCTCGCTCACGCCGACGTTCCACCGCCTGTACGACGAGCCCGATCTCGACATCCGGCCCAACTTCGTGACAAAAAAGAAGAAGGGCACCGACCAAGGCCGGTGCCCCTTCCACAACTGATCGCACTCAGAAGGGGATCTGCCCCAATCCGACACCGACCACGAGCATCGTGATCGAGATCAGGCCTGCTCGCCACAGGACCTTCTTGTGGTGATCCGCCAGAGAAACACCGGCGAGCGTGACCAGCAGCAGGATCGCCGGGACCAGCGGACTCTGCATGTGCACGGCCTGCCCGGTGATCGAAGCGCGCGCCATCTCCACCGGTTCGATGCCGTACTGGGCTGCCGTCTCGGACAGCACCGGCAGCACACCGAAGTAGAACGCGTCGTTGGTCATGAAGAACGTGAGCGGAATGCTCAGGACGCCCGTGATGACGGCCAGATGCGGGCCCATCGCGTCGGGAATGACCTGGAGCAGCCACTCTGCCATCGCCTCGACCATGCCGGTTCCCTGGAAAACGCCGGTCAGCACCGCTGCTGCCAGGACCATCGCGACAACGGAGACGATGCTCGACGAATGGCGTGCGATTGCTTCGCCCTGATCCTTGACCGCCGGGAAGTTGACCGCGAGAGCGATCGACGACGCAATCATGAACAGCACCGGGATGGGCAGGATGTCCATCACGAGCACGACGAGAAGGATCGTCGTCAGCGCGGCGTTGAACCAGAGCAGCTTCGGTCGCAAGGTGTCCCGCTTGGGGTCGAGGCCGTCGATGAATCGTCCGGTGTCGCCGCCGTCGTCTTCGGAGTCGTTCGAGCCGCCGGTGCCGGCGCTACCGGTGCTGGAACTTCCACCGTTTCCGACCTTTTCGAGGATGCGCTCAGAAGTCAGGACCAAAGTCCCGATCCTGCGACGCTCCATGATCCCGAGGTGAATCGCGAATCCGAGCACCATGATCAGGCCGACGATCAACGACGGCACCATCGGGACGAACACGTCGGAGGGCGAGAGTCCCAGCGCGCTAGCCGCCCGCACGGTCGGGCCACCCCACGGAATGATGTTCATCGTCGCGTTGGACAAGCCGGCGATCACCGTCAGTACAACGGGACTGACACCGAGTTTGAGGTAGAGCGGCAGCAGCGCGGAGGTCACGATGATGAAGGTCGTCGAACCGTCTCCGTCCAGCGAAACCACCATCGCGAGCACCGCGGTGCCGACCACGAGCCGCATCGGATCGTCTCGCACCATCCGCAAGATGAGTTTGACCAGCGGATCGAAGAGGCCGACGTCGATCATGATTCCGAAGAAGATGATCGCGAAGAACAACAGCGCCGCGGTGGGTGCGAGCGACTTGATGCCGTCGGTGATCATGTCGCCGATGCCGAGGCCCGCTCCGGCGAGTAGCCCGAAGGCCACCGGCACCAGGGTCAGTCCCACCACCGGGGTCGCGCGTTTGGTGAGGATCAGGAACATGAACACCGCAACCATGAGGAAGCCGAGTGTGACGAGCATGATGAACTCCTTTTGTGCTGAGTTGCCGAGAAAAACGGCACGGCAAATCGAGCCGGTGGCCTTCGTGGAGATGAAACGAAACTTCGGTTGTGCTCAGTTGGTGCCGGGCGGAACGAGTGTCGCGTCGACGAACCGGGATTGTTCGGCGAGGAAGGCAGAGAACTCGGGTTCGGTGAGAACTGCGCTGTTCCAACCATTTCGGTCGGACAGCTCGTTCCACCGTGGACTTGCCGCCAGATCCCGCACTAAATTCTGTAAATGCTGACGCTGGTCGTCACTCAATCCGGGGGGCGCCATGAGACCCCGCCAGTTGGTGAACGTGACGTCGACGCCCGACTCCGCCATGGTCGGTGCATCCACCGCCGGAGTGCGCTCCGGCGAACTGACCGCAAGGACCCGAACCGTGCCTGCCGCAATCTGATCCAGGTACTCCCCGATACCGGTGGCGGCGACGTCGACCTGCCTGGTCAGCAGCGCCGGAAGTAGTTCTCCGCCGCCGTCGTAGATTCGGTAAGGGGACAGCGACGGATCGACGCCGACCGCCCGTGCGAACAGAAGGCGGAACAGCCCGTCCGGTCCGCCTTCACTCGAACCACCACCGATCGAGATCGACGACGGATCCGCCACCCAGGCCTGCGTCAGATCTGCCAGAGTTTTGTACGGCGAATCTGCCGGGACCAGTACAGCTTCCGGTTCTTCGACCAGTCTCGCGATCGGTGTCACGTCGGAAAGGGTGTGCTCGGACGGCAGTATCTCGAGCGAACCGAGAACGCCGAGTCCCATGACCATGAGTAGATCGGGATTTCCGCGTTCGAGAGCCAACCGGTTGAGTCCGACGATGCCACCCGATCCGGGCAGAACAACGACGTCGGCGTCGACGGTCCCTTCGTCGGCCAGTGCCTGCACCATGGTCCGGGCGGTCAGGTCGTAACCACCACCGGCCACCGAGGGCACCAGTACACGCAGTTCTTCGGAACTCTCACCCGCTCGACCACCGGCGAAGAAGGACTCGACCGGAGTGCATCCGGTCGAGAGCACAAGAGCCATCACGCAAGCACCGAGCAGGGCGATATGCCTGCTCAGTAGCTTCGATGTCCTCATGGCCTTGTCCTTGTCTGCTGGCTGTCTACTGGCTGTCTACTGGCTGTCTGCTGGTACCGCTGTGTGAACAGGTTTCATACTGACGCACTTTGTGACTGGGGTCACCATTGGGAAAGCAAATTGATTTGTGCTCATTGTGCTCACGAACAGCTGCTTTCCCGGCATCGAACTGAAGGCTAGGGTCTGGCTGGTGTCCTCAGGAAACGAGCAGGCCGAGCGAGAGCGCAAGTCGCCTCTGCGTGCGCGCCTGTTTCGGCGCCGGCACACTCTGGCGACCCAACTTCTCGAACTGCAACTTCTGATCGTCGTCGCAGTTCTCGTGTGTGTCACCGCCCTCTCCCTCGCTCAGTCGTCTGCGAGTTTCCAACGCGAGGAGGGACGTCGCGCACTCTCGGCAGCGGAATCACTCGCAGCCAATCCAGCGGTACGTGAACTACTCCCCCAGGCGCAGACTCGTCTCCGCTCCGGACTACAAGGTTCGGTCGACTCGGTGCGCGCCATCTCGGGCGTCACCTACGTCTCGCTTGCCGACGCCGACGGCAGTGTCGTCATTTCGACGCGTCCCGGCGATGTCGGCGTCGACGCACGTCAGACACAGGATCGGTCATGGACGGGTTTGGTCGACACCTCCTCCGGCAAGGCAGTGGAAGCGCACGTTCCGATTCTCGGCAGTGAAGGAGGGATCACCGGAACCGCGATCGTCGGCATCGAGTACCCCTCGATCTGGACGCGACTGCTGCAATCTGCACCGAACCTCCTGGTATACCTCGCCGTGGCCTCGCTTCTCGGGGGCGTCGGTTCGATCCTGTTGGCCCGCAGGGTCAAACGGCAGACCCTCGGCATGGAGGCCCGCGAGATCCTGGACCTGGTTCGCCAACGTGAGGCGATGCTGCGTGGCCTCAAGGAAGGTGTCATCGCATTCGACGCGCAGGGAAAAGTGGTGCTGATGAGCGACAGTGCCCACCAACTCCTCGACATCCCACGCGGGAGTGCCGGTAGATCTGTGCGGGACCTCGGTCTCGACGACCGACTCCAGAGTGTACTGACCTCCGGCACAACCGAATCCGATCAGTTGGTTCTTGTCGGAGATCGACTACTCGTCCTCAACACCGTCTTGATCGAATCGAAAGGCCGCACCATCGGGTCGGTCACCACCTTCCGCGACCGCACCGAATTGCGCTCCGTGGAAGAAGAACTCGACGTGACCAAAACCAGCACGGACGCGCTACGCGCCCACATCCACGAGTTCGACAATCAGTTGCACACCATTTCCGGCCTCATCCAGCTCGGCGAGTACGACGAGGTGGTCGGCTACGTCGAGGGCCTGACCATGGAGCGCGCACAGGTCAGTGCGGCCGTGACCGACAAGATCGCCGACGTCGGCACCGCCGCACTCGTGATCGCCAAGATAGGTGCCGCTGCAAAGGGATTGGTCACCGTGGAACTGACCTCGGACACGCACCTTGACTCGGTTGATCGCCGACTCGGCCGAGACCTCGTGACGGTGGTCGGAAACCTCGTCGACAATGCCGTCGACGCTGTCGGTGAGATGCCGGAAGCGTCGCGCCGCAAGGTTCGATTGTCGATTCGGGGCCGTGGCACCGCCGTCGAAGTGCGGGTCGAGGACGCCGGCCCCGGTATCGCGCCGGAGAATCGCGACAGGGTTTTCGGCCAGGGCTGGAGCACCAAGGGACAATCGAGCGACGGACACGGTTTCGGCTTGGCACTGGTACGCCTGACGTGTCGTCGACGCGGTGGCGACGTCACCGTGAGTAGTCGTTCGACAGAGGGCATCGAATGGACTGTCTTCACCGCAGTCCTACACGACGGAGAGGGCGCATGATCCGGGTACTGGTGGTCGACGACGACTTCATGGTGGCGAAGGTGCACAGCGGATTCGTCTCGCGGATAGACGGTTTCGAAGTGTGTGGCGTCGCCCATTCGGCCGAGGCCGCGCTGGCCGCAGTCGGTGAGTTCCAACCCGACCTGGTGCTTCTCGACGTCCACCTGCCGGGCACCACCGGACTCGATCTGATCGCCCCGTTTCGCGAGCTGGCACCGGAGCTGGATGTTCTTGTCATCACGAGTGAGCGCGAGGCCGGCTCGGTCAAGAAGGCGCTGCGCAGCGGCGTCGTGCATTACCTGATGAAGCCATTCACGTTCGAGGTTCTCCGTGAGCGTCTCGAGCGTTACCGATCGACATACGCGAATCTCGACAGCTCCGGCGAAGCAGAACAGACAGCAGTGGACGAGGCCTTCGGTGTGGCAGGTGGCGCGCCCGGGGCGTCGTCCCACAAAGGTTTGCCCAAGGGACTCAGTCCCGAGACCCTTCAGTTGGTCGAGACAGCTCTGCGAGACGACACCGAACCCGCCTCGGCAACAGACATTTCCGAGAGGGTCGGTATCTCACGCGCGAGCGCGAGGCGTTACCTCGAGTACCTCTACGAGTCCGGGCGGTCCACCACCTCACTGAAATACGGAGTGGTGGGCCGCCCGGAGCGTCGTTACGTCTGGAAACGCTGACCCTTCGCTACACGACGCTGGTTCCTAGACTGCGCGGGCGCTGGTCTCCCAGTACCGCGCGCGCAGTGCCTTCTTGTCCAGCTTGCCCAACGGCGTCAACGGGAGTGAATCCACGAAGTCGATGCTCTTGGGAGCGTGAACCGAACCCTTGGCTGCCTTCACCTTGTCGACCAGTTCCTCGGTGTCCACGGTCAGTCCGGCACGAAGCACCACGCAGGCCTTGACGGCTTCGCCCCACTTGTCGTCCGGCACACCGACTACCGCCACCGATGCGACGGACGGGTGCGCCGAGATCACGTCTTCGATCTCGCGCGGGAACACGTTGAAACCACCGGTCACGATCATGTCCTTCTTGCGATCGACGATGGACATGAACCCGTCCTTGTCCTTACGTGCGATGTCGCCGGTGTGCAGCCAACCCCCACGGAACGCCTCGGCGGTTTCGGCCGGCTTCTTCCAGTAGCCCTTCATGATCAGCGGGCCGCGCACGCAGATCTCACCGAGTTCTCCCTGCGGCACCTCGTTGAGGTCGTCGTCGAGCAACCGGACGTCGAGCCATGGCACGGGCCGCCCACAGGTAGCGAGGCGGGCCGGATCGTCGGCGACGTGTTCTTCCTTGCGCAGCACCGAGATTGTCATGCCGCACTCGGTCTGACCGTAGAACTGGAAGAAGATCTGCCCGAACTTCTTGATGCCCTCTTGCAATCTGGCCGGGGACATCGCGGACGCTCCGTAGAACAGCGTCTGCAAACTCGATACGTCACGCTTGGGCAGATCGGGGTGGTCCATGAGCATGTAGATCATGGTGGGCACCAACATGGTTGCCGTGATCTTGTGCTTCTCGATCGCCTCGAGCACGGCCCCCGGTTCGAAGGCGGGCAGGACGATCAGAGCGCCGCCGCGCAGCAAAGTCGGGATGAAGAACGCCGCGCCTGCATGTGAGAGTGGCGTGCAGATGAGAAAGCGGTTGTCCTCGGGCCACTGCCACTCCGACATCTGGATCTGATTGAGCGCTGCACCCGAACGGAACGATCCCACAACACCTTTGGGCTTTCCGGTCGTTCCACCGGTGTAGACCATGCTGCTGGCGTCTTCGGCATCGACGTGCGCTGCCTTCAGCGGCGCAGGCTCGAATGTGGCAGCCAGCGCGAGGATGTCGATCCCCACTTCGGACGGGCCCATCGAGAGCACGTTGGTCAGCGAAGGCGACGACGCCTTCAACTCGGCGGCACGCTCTTCGAAGGCGTTGGGATCGAAGATGAGGGTCTCGATCTCGGCGTCGTCGACGATGTACTTGTGGTCGTCGAGCGATCCCATCGGGTTCAGGGCACTCGCCCGGCAGCCGGTGATCATGGTCGCGCCCATGCTGATCAGCACCTCGGGGCGGTTCTTCGACAGCATCGCGGTGCTGGTGCCCTGAGTGATTCCCAGCGACACGAGAGCCTGGGCGAAGCAGCTGATCTGATCGCGCATCTGCCCTCCGGTAAGGATCACGTCTCCGAGGTACAGCGCAGGCTTGTCGTGATTGCGTTCCAGAGCGGTGATGAGCAGGTCCGGACCGTATACCGGTCGGTGCAGGTCAGCGAACTCGTCTGTCATCTGGTCTTCCTTCTGCTCGGCGCGTGCAGTCATCGAGATGTGCTCCCGGTCACGGATACGATATCCAGAATTGCACAAAACTGGAACAGGTTCCACCTCTTCGATCGAATCCGAGAATGCTCCCGATCAGCGGGAAGCCTGTCGTCACCCACGAGAGCGGTGGTTAGCGTCGATGTACCCACCGAGACGACAGCGTCTCGGTCGCGTCCAACGGAGAGTGTCATGACTACCAACCTCGGTACCGCCCACTTCACGGCATCTGCTCCCCGTACGTCCACCACGCTCCTCTCGGATTTCGACTCGCTGTACCGCACCGTGCGCTCGGCACCCGACGGGTCCGTCGTCGAACAGGACGTCGTGTTCTTCGGGCGCCCTGACCCGGGCGCACTGCTCACCGGATCCGTGAGGCCGCTGGGCTCGACTCTCGAGCGGATCACCGAATACCACGACCAGACCGGGCATCTGGTTGCCGAGGTCTTCGTCCGGGAAGCCCCGACAGCGGGCACCGGAACCGATTCCGTTGCTGCCCTTGCCGATTTCGCCGCTCGTCGTTACGGCTCGGCGTCGCTACGACGGTTCCGCGGACGTTGCACCGCAACTTCCGCGGGAGCAGATCTGAACTGCTCCGTGACGGTGCTCGCTACGTACGAGAAGGACCACGAGAGCGTCGCCGACGTAGCTCTGGTCGCCACCGATCCCACCGGGGTCGTCACCGCTCGGGCCTGGGCGACTTACGCGATCGACGATGTGGCGACACTCGCGAGCTGAATCTCTGCAGGTCACCGAGCGGGTGTTCCATCCAGCGGGAACTGCCGTATCTCCAGCGGACGCTTCGTCGTTGTATGAGACGGATCACATCACTGGAGCGTCGCAAGACGCGGCTCGGAGGAAGACATGGCACTCGGAACCGGCCCACTCACCACTACGGACGCCCCGACGCAGTCGGGCGCCGGCGAGGAAATTCGAGAAATCGAAGCGGCAGCGCCTCCCGCGCGGTTCGCACGTGGATGGCACTGCCTCGGACTGAGCAATACCTATCGCGACGGTCAGCCCCACCAGATCGAGGCATTCGGCACCAGCCTTGTCGTCTTCGCCGACAGCAAGGGCGACATCAAGATTCTCGACGCCTACTGCCGCCACATGGGTGGCAACCTCGCTCACGGAACCGTCAAGGGCGATTCGATCGCCTGCCCGTTCCACGACTGGCGTTGGGGCGGTAACGGAAAATGTACGGCGATCCCCTACGCACGACGCGTTCCGCCGCTGGCCAAGACGCGGGCGTGGACCACACTCGAGAAGAACGGTCAGCTGTTCGTCTGGCACGATCCCCAGGGAAATCCCCCGCCCGCCGAGGTCACGATTCCCGACATCGAGGGCTTCGGAAGCGATGAGTGGAGCGACTGGAGCTGGAACACGCTCACCATCGAAGGCTCTCATTGCCGCGAGATCGTGGACAACGTCGTGGACATGGCCCACTTCTTCTACGTTCACTACTCGTTCCCCAAGTACTTCAAGAACATCTTCGAAGGTCACGTAGCGAGCCAGTACATGGAATCGGTGGGACGTGAGGACATCATCAGCGGCACCAACTACGGCGATCCCAACGCTGTTCTTCGTTCGGATGCTTCGTATTTCGGTCCGTCGTACATGATCGACTGGATCAAGAGCGAAGCCAACGGGCAGATCATCGAAACTGTATTGATCAACTGCCACTACCCCATTTCGAACAATGCCTTCGTGTTGCAGTACGGCGCGATGGTCAAGAAGCTTCCCGGTATGGACGACGAGTCCACTGCCGCGATGGCCGCGCAGTTCACCGAGGGCGTCGAGATGGGATTCCTTCAGGACGTGGAGATCTGGAAGAACAAGGCCCCGATCGACAACCCGCTGCTCTCGGAGGAGGACGGCCCGGTTTACCAGTTGCGGCGCTGGTACAACCAGTTCTACACCGATGTCGAGAACGTCACGGAAGACATGACGAAGCGCTTCGAATTCGAGATCGACACTACCCGCGCAGTGGAGAGCTGGAAGCGGGAAGTCGCCGAAAACGTTGCCGCACGTGACGCCCAGGCGCTCGAGACAACCTCCTGATTCGCAGTCGAAAATACTGCTGAGACAACCTGACTGAACGCAAGGAACAACATGACGTACGAAGTGCTCGAACAGATCAACGCGATGGCCGACGACATCTTCGCCGAAGGCATCGAGGCCGAGCGGATCGGCCGGGTGGCCGACGACACCGCCAAGAAGATGAAGGCAATCGGTTCCATCCGCATGCTCCAACCCAAGGAACACGGCGGAATGGAGGCGCATCCTCGCGAGTTCGCCGAGACCGTGATGCGCATGGCTTCGCTCAATCCCTCGGCCGGCTGGGTACACGGGATCGTCGGAGTTCACCCGTGGCAGCTCGCGTTCGCCGATCCCAAGGTGCAGCAGGAGATCTGGGGATCGGATCCCGACACCTGGATGGCATCGCCGTACATGCCCGGCGGAATGTGTATCCCCACCGACGGCGGCTACAAGTTCTCCGGCCGCTGGCAGTTCTCTTCCGGCACCGACCATTGCGACTGGGCATTCCTCGGTGCGATGGCGTGCGACAAGGACGGCAACATGGAGATGCCGCCGCGCATGCTCCATGTGATCATTCCGCGCACCGACTACGAGATCATCGAAGACTCGTGGGATGTCATGGGACTTCGCGGCACCGGCTCCAAGGACCTCGTGGTCAAGGATGCGTACGTCCCCGATTACCGCGTCATGGACTGCGACGAGGTCATCGACGGAACGGCGGTGCGCAAGTACGGTCGCACCGAGACGCTGTACCTGATGCCGTGGTCGAACATGTTCCCCCTCGGTATCACCGCCGCCACCATCGGCATCTGCGAGGGAATGCTCTTCCACGCCAACGAGTACCAGGCCGATCGCATCAACGCACAGGGCACGGCGGTCAAGGACGACCCCTACACCTTGTTCGCCATCGGTCAGGCAACTGCCGACATCCGGGCGGCCCGCGACACCCTGCTGGCCAACGTCGACCGCATGTGGGATCGAGTGGACGCTGGCAAGGAAGTGACCTTCGAGCAGCGCGCCGAGGGACGCCAGACTCAGGTGCAGGCCGCCTGGCGCGCAATCAATGCAATCGATCAGGTCTACCCGCGCTGCGGCGGCAACGCACTGCGGATGGACAAGCCACTTCAGCGATTCTGGCGCGACGCTCACGCGGGACAGCACCATGCAATTCACGTGCCGGGCACCGTATTCCACGCCGCCTCGCTGAGCCGTCTCGGCGCAGATCCGCAGGGTCCGCTGCGGGCGATGATCTGATCAGACTTCGACACAAGAAATCGACAGGAACAGAACACGATGACACACACTGACATCAAGGGACTTGGCTACGTCAAGATCTCGACCAACGACATGGCACGTTGGCGCACTTTCGCTTTCGATGTTCTCGGATTCGCCAAGGGCAGTGGGCCGGACGAGAACGCTCTCTACCTACGACTCGACGAGCGTGCTGCTCGCATCGTCGTCGTCGAGGGTGAGCGCGACGAGATCGTCAACATCGGTTGGGAGGTCGCCGATCACGCCGCACTGCGCCGCGTTCAGGAGTCCCTCGAAAAGAACGGCACCGAGGTGGAGCAGCTTTCGCTCGCCGAAGCGGATGCTCGACGGGTCGAAGAGGTCATCGCCTTCACCGATCCCGGTGGAGCAGCCATCGAGGTCTTCCACGGCGCGATCCTCGACCACAGCCCCGTGGTGACGCCCTTCGGCGCTCGATTCGTCACCGGCGCACAGGGTCTCGGCCACGTCGTGCTCCCGGTGATGGACAGTGCTGCGAGCTTCGACTTCTACACCGAGGTGCTCGGCTTCTACCCGCGCGGCGCCTTCCGCCTGCCGGCCCCGCCCGAATTCGGGCCGCTGCGAATCCGTTTCATGGGCGTCAACGAGCGTCACCACAGCTTGGCCCTGTGCCCGGCACCGCACGGCGGCGCACCCGGCCTGATTCACATCATGGTCGAGGTCGACACCCTCGACGCTGTCGGCCAGGCTCTCGACCGAGTGATGAAGGACGGATTCTCCGTGTCGTCGACCTTGGGTCGCCACACCAACGACAAGATGATCTCCTTCTACGTCCGCGCACCCGGCGGCTGGGACATCGAGTTCGGCACCGAGGGCGCGAAGGTGGATCAGGACTCGTACTCCTCCGAGGAGATCACCGCTGACAGCTACTGGGGCCACGACTGGTCCGGAAGCGAACCGCTGGCAGCTATGTAGTACCTGCCGGTGACGATGTAGTACCCGCCGGTAGTAAACAGACGAAGGGGCTTGCGCGAGCATTCGCGCAAGCCCCTTCGTCGTTTCCACCGTGACGCGCCCGAAAACAGACCGGTGATCCACTTCACAAATCCGGAACTCTATGACACTATTTCTAATTGAAATAGCCAGTTCACTGGTTGTGGAGCTCTAAGAGAAGTGAGGTACACGATGACACTGCAGGCTGTGGATGCTTTAGGCGCCGATTCGGCCCCGACAGCAATTCTCGATCGCGTCTCGCTGGTTCTCGACGCCTTCGACGGTCCCGGCAGGTTGACGCTCGCTCAGGTCGTTCGGAGCACGGGCCTGCCACGCTCGTCTGCCCACCGCATGCTCGAACGTCTCGTCTCGATGCGTTGGCTGCGCCGCGACGGCCGCGACTACGAACTCGGTATGCGCCTCGTCGAACTGGGATCGCTCGCGGTTCATCAAGACCGCCTCCACGCTGCAGCCATGCCGCTCCTCCACGAGCTCTACCGCGTTACCGGCTTCGTGGTTCACCTCGGCATCCTCGACGGGCCCGATGTGGTCTACATGGAGAAGATCGGCGGACGCCTCGCTGCCGCGGTGCCGACGCGTGTGGGTGGTCGACGCCGGGCCGAGACCACCGCGATCGGTCAGGCACTGCTTGCATTCGGTTCGCCGAAGTCCTCGGGCTACGCACTGCCCCACCTCGCCAGGATTCGCGAATCAGGGGTGGCATTCGAAACCGGAAACGGCCTACCGGGATTCAGCTGTCTCGCGGCACCGATCGGCCCCATCGGCCGCGCTGTTGCCGCGGTATCCATCTGCGCGCCGTCGAAGGCTCTCCGACTCGACCACGTCAGCGCAGCGCCGGTTCGGATGGCGGCCGCTGCCATTTGGCGCGGCATCGACGGCGGATCGCTGAGCGTCACTCCGACGTTGCAGCGTCGTCACCTGTTGCGCAACATGCCGACCGCAGCCGGGGCCTGACTCAGATATTCGAGCCGTTGCCGGTGAGCCCGGCTTGCTCGAGTGCCAACACGTATTCCTCGACGTTCTTCCATCTGCCGGGCGTCGAGGGCAACGGCGATCCCAGTCGGTCGTGCTCGGCGACGTTCGCGAACTCGGCGGATGCACGATCGATGTCTTCGAGTAGTTCGCGAGCAAGGTCGATCTCGGCTCGGAAGTACCGTTCCGACCAGCGCAGTGTCATGACCGGGAACGACCAGGCCGGCTCGTTCTCGGCATGATCTGCGTGAAGTTTCGCGCGTCGAATTTGCTCTTCGACGTTGGCGATATGGGCTTCGACCAGTGCCTTCAGTCGCTCGGGTTCGTTGAGGTGTCCCATCCACAGACGCAACATGACGCCGTGCTTGAGCACCGGGACTTCCACCGGCGCCTCCCGTGACCACGTCCGGACTGCGTCGGTTCCTGATTGGGTGATCGAGTAGAGGCGCTTGCCCCGCACCCCGGGCTCGGAGACGACCCGGGACTCCACGAATCCGATGCTTTCGAGCTTCTTCAGCTCTGCGTAGACCTGGCTGATGGACGGGCTCCAGTAGAAGAAGCCGACACTCCAGTCGGCCCACTTCTTCAAATCGTTTCCGGTCAGTTCCTCCCCGAACGTCAGCATCCCGAGCACTGCCCAGCTGGTAGCGGGAAGTCCTCGGGACACGTCATCAGGTTCGGACATGCCCGAAGTCTAACAATCACTGGTGATTTGCTGGTTTCGTAGAATCCGAACGGACCGCTGAGCGGGATCAAATTTGCCCGAGACCCCTCCACCTGACACTCGGTCGGTCCGAACACGTGGCGAGAAGCCATTGCTGCCATTGAGTGGGACTGCCGCTGGATTACGACCGCGGCGCCACACATCGTTGCTTCTGAAGCTGTTTGCAGAGTTTTGAACAGAGATTTGAACAAGGAGACGACATGACCGTGGAAAACGCCGAGCCGCCAGTTCTGGACGGACGCACACTTCGCAACGTGATGAGCAATTTCTGCACTGGCGTCACCGTCATCACCGCTCACGATGGAGACTCACCCCTCGGCTTCACCTGCCAGTCTCTGGTCTCGGTATCGCTCGATCCCCCCTTGCTTTCGTTCTGCCCGGCGAAGACGTCGACAAGTTGGCCGAAGCTTCGCGAATCCGGAACTCTCTGCATCAATGTTCTCGCCCACGATCAGCAGGACATGTGTTCGGCGTTCGCTCGCGGCGGGACCGACAAGTTCCTCGGCGTCGAGTGGGACGCGGCCGGCAACGGTGCTCCGGCGCTCAGCGGCGCACTCGCTCGCATCGAGGCCACCGTCGAGCAGGAGCACGACGCCGGTGATCACACCATCGTCGTCGCACGAATCACCGATCTGAACGTGCTGCGCCACGATGGTCCGCTTCTGTTCTACCGCGGCGGCTTCGGACGCTTCGACGCCTGAATTTCTTGCGGGCCGTCCCGCTGCGTGGGAGATTGCGACGCCGAATCGAGACGGCACCGATAGCGTCCGAAGTAGTTGTCAGACCCTGAACTTCTCGACTGATCGGACTAACTCGATGACCACTCTCGAACCAGACACCACGGCCGCGATCACGGCGACGGTTACCACCTACCTCGACGCCGTGGCTCGCGGATCGTCAGCGGACATCGCCGCCCTCTACGCCGAGAACGCGACACTCGAAGACCCGGTCGGCAGCGAACCCCGTGTCGGCAAAGCGGCGATCACCGAGTTCTACGGCGCTCTCGAGGGCGGTTCGCAAGAGACGGAGCTTCTCACCTTGCGGGTGAGCGGATCCAGCGCGGCCTTCCACTTCCGCGTCGTCACACCGGTGGGCGATCAGGTCTACGAGGTCGAACCGATCGACGTCATGACTTTCGACGCGGACGCCAAGATCACGAGCATGCGCGCGTTCTGGTCACCGGCCGATCTGATTGCACGCTGATGCGTCAGGTCAGCTGTCGGAACTGCGGAAACCGCGTTCTGGTCGAGAAATACAGCGAAGCGCACACCAGCGTTCAATGGCTCGAAGAGTCGCAAGTGGTGTGCCCGGAACTGGGGCGTGAGAACGGTCGAGCCAACGCTCAGCGGACGTGTGGCGCTCTGCGTCAGACGATCAACGACCTTGCCGATGCCGGTGAGCTGGAGATGAGCCTGCGCAGCTACCCGGTGCCGGGCAAGCTGTCCTGAACGCTACCGCGTAGGACTTCGGCGAACGTGCGCGCCGATTCCAAGTCGTCGGCGTTCGGCCGCCCCTTCCGGATACCTCCGAACGGCTTGAACGGAAAATACGTATCCCACGCGCGGGACGAGAAGGCTGCGACCACATCGAAGCCCTTCTGCTCGAGCAGCTGAACCAGTGGACGCGAGAAGCGATGAATCCCCTTGTCGGGAAAACCACTGGTGGCGAAGACAAAAGCCTTGGATCGCCGTTCTTCGGGGAGTGCCTCGATGAACGAGCGTAGGTCTTCGTGGTACGAGCGTAGGTAGATGCCGGAGCCGAAGCCCACGAGGTCGTAGTCGGCGAGCTGCGCGGCGTCGATGTCACCGGGCTCGACCACGCGAGCATCGAGAACTTCTCCGATGACGTCGGCGATACGCTTCGTATTGCCATGGGAGACAGAGGTACACACGATGATTGCCTTCATCGACTGCCTTCTTTCGTCGCTGTGTGTGGGACGCCATCTACGTTCTCGCGCAGGTAGATCCAGGTGATGAATCCCCCGCAGATTGCAAAAATCACGGCGACAACCGAATATGCGTCGAGCGGAAGCCCAGTCCAGATCAAGCCTGCAACAAGGACCATCGCACCAACAGCCAGACCTGCCGATACTTCCTTGGACATACGCATCCCTCCCCTGGTTCATCACTGACAGTTCCAGGATAGAGGTACCAGCGAAGCTACGGACAGCCGTGACGGTGGGGAATGATGCCGGTATGTCAGCACGATTGAAAGGACGTAGGCGCGCGGTCAACGCTTTGCTCGTCGACGTCGAACAATGGGCCGATGAACACGACGGAGTCAAGGCTCTAGCGCTGGTCGGGTCCTACGCGCGCGGCGCGGAGCGTATGGCGAGTGATCTTGATCTGATGATCCTGGCCGACGACGCGAACGCGCTCGCAAATGAAGACTGGTTCGTGCGGCTCCGCCCCGACGCGCGATTCATCGGAGTCGCAAACTGGGGGCCAGTTCGAGAACGACGCTTCCGCCTACGGTCCGGCCTCCTCGTCGAGCTGAATTTCGCGAGCGAGAGCTGGGCGGACGTTCCGCTCGACGCGGGTACTCGACGTGTTCTCGAAGACGGTCACCGAATCCTGTACGACACTGGGCCTCTTCGTGTCGCTGCGAGTGCTGTAGGAATTGATCGATGAGCACCGCGTCGGTCTTCGAAACCTTAGCCGCCGAAATATCCGCGTTGCGCGGCTCGCCTCTCGTCTCGATCGACGGTGTCGATGGGAGCGGCAAGACAACCTTCGCTAAAAGCCTTACAGCGCAGCTGAATGCACGCCCCGTCATCGTCATTCACGTCGACGACTTCCTCAATCCGCCGGAGATTCGTCATCGCAGAGGTCGGCAATCGCCGGAAGGCTTCTGGCTCGACAGCTACGACTACGACGCGCTCGAACGACATGTTCTCGATCCGTTGGGACGGGGCGGGAGCAGAAGGTACCGACAACGGCGGGACAGCGACCCGTACCTGCATGCAGCCGATGGAGCGATAGTCCTTGTCGAAGGACTCTTCCTGCATCGAGACGAACTCGCCGAACGATGGGACTATTCGATCTTCCTCGATGCGCCCTTCGAGGAGACCGCGCGGCGCATGAACCTTCGCGACGGAACGAACGCGGATCCGGATCATCCTTCGATGAACAGATATGTGGGCGGGCAACGGCTTTACTTCGCCGCTGCAAAACCCTGGACCCGAGCCGACTGCGTCATCGACAACTCCGACCCGGGCATGCCGCGCATCCACTCCTGATATCGCGTCGAGATCGCGAGCGATACTCGTATTCCGCCATCCCTCCCGGCCTGGGAATTCTCCCGAACGGTCGCGAGAAGTCGAGTAGGTTTTCTCAATGACGTCACCAACTGCCTCCCGCATCAGAACTCTGAACTGGATCGCATTCGGGATCGGGATTCTGCTGACTGCCCTCGCAATTTACGATCTCGTTCAAGGCGAGCGTTCAACCAGTGTATGGATCGCCGTTGTGTGTTGGCCGATTGTCGCAACACTCAGTGCGGTCCAGCTATTCAAGTCGAGGTCCAACAGCTGAGTACTTGATGTGCACCCACTGATCCTCAGGCGACTGTCCGGAACAGGCCTTCTCTCGCTCACCGGGAAGGCACGTATGAGGCGCCACCGTCCGACCATAGCTTTGTGACATGGACAACAACGTCGATGTCATTGTCATCGGATCGGGCGCTGCCGGATCCGCCGCAGCACTCCAAGCACACGCTGACGGCGCGTCGGTGGTGATTCTGGAGAAGAGTGGACGCGATGCCGCGGGTGGCAACACTCGACTGTCCGGCAGTGGATGGTTCGTCAACCAGGACCCTGCTGCCGCCCGCACCTTCCTGCGTTCGTTGAACGGATCGTTCACCGTTGCCGACGACGTCATCGACGCCTGGGCAGAGAATACGCAAGGACTGTCCGACTGGCTCCGCAGTCTGGGTGCAACTGTAGCGATGACCGGCGATTTCCATTCCACGGCGGAGTACGGCGAACTCGACGGAAGTTCTTGTTACGCGGGGATGGATACCATCGAAGGGAAGATGGGCAATGAACTTCTCTACCGCTTCCTCGTTTCCGCCCTCGCTGAACGCGACATCACAACCCTTTTCGACACCGAGGCCACCAGACTCTTGACGGATGAATCCGGAGCGGTGACCGGAGTCGAGATCCGTTCGGGTGAACAAACTTCGCAGATCCATGCGCGCCGAGGTGTCATCCTTGCCACCGGAGGTTTCGAAGCAAATCCGGCCATGGTGCGCGATTACCTACGCCTGGAGAATCCGAAGATCTGGGGCTCACCTTCGGCAACAGGCGACGGCCACCGGATGGCACAGGCAGTGGGCGCGGATCTGTGGCACATGAACAACATGATGACCATTACGGGAATCCCCGGCGACCTCGAAAATCCGACTGGATTCTTCCTCGCACTGTGGAACGCGCACAACTATGTGTTCCTCAGCCGGGAAGGTCGACGCTTCACCGACGAGTCAGCCGAAATGCGGCACGGTCATGTGTTCAGAGAGGGTTCCTACCAACACTTTCCGGTGCAACCGATGAACATTGTGTTCGACGAGACGATGAGGTTGGCCGGGCAGCTGAGCCCCGGTCGCGACGTACTGCCCGTCGGACACATGGTCCTCGACGAAGGGTACGAGTGGAGTTCGGACAATCAAGCCGAGATCGACAAGGGTTGGATCGTCAAAGCGGACACGCTTGCCGAACTCGCCGGGAAGCTCGGCTTGGACCCCACCGTCGTGGAAACGAGCGTGCACCGCTACAACGAGGCGTGCGCGGACGGCGTAGACCATTCCTTCGGCCGCAACCCGGAAACTTTGGCCCCGGTGGCAACCGCTCCGTTCTACGCCGTCTCCGGGCCGCCACTGCTGGGATGGAGTAGCGGTGGGCCGCGCCGCGACGGTCATTCCCGCGTCCTCGACACCGCCGGTAGCCCGATTCCGGGGCTGTATGCGGCGGGCGCAGTGAGTTCCACCTACAGCGCGGCGAAGGACGGTGGATTCCATATTGCCGACGCCTTCGCGTTCGGTCGTGTTGCCGGCGCCCATGCTGCCGCGCGCGCGACAGCGGGCGACTGAGTCACATCCGAGCGGCCTTGACCTCGTCGAAGAACGCGACGACGGCGGCTTCATTCTCCGGCGGAACGGTGAGCGATGCCCGTGGACCCGCTACCGCGATGGAGTCGTCGGCGAGCCGGTTTCCAATGGTGAGCTTCAATCCCGATTTCGACGGTTTCGCCTTCACTGCAATGTGTTCGACATGCCAGCGAGCCACTTCGCTCGTGCTCGCGGCGGTGCGGTCGAAGACCTCCACCGTGCGGTGGTCGAGGACCATGACGACGTTGGTCCCGACGGTGACTTCCAGATAGCGTCGTTCCGCCACGGTGTGCGCCTTTCGGTTAGGTGAAACCGACGCTACACACCGTGGCGGAACCCAGCGCGACAAACCTCAGCTATTCCAAACTTCAGCGGGACGAACTCCCCGCATCCACCGGCAGGGCGACCGACGTGATGTAACGGGCCTCGTCGGAGGACAGGAACAGTGCCGCATTCGCTACGTCCACCGGTTCGATCCACGGAATGGCAAGCATGTTCATCGTCATCGCCGCCGCAGCGAATTCCTCCCGCGTCGGGTTCTCGAGATCGGGGCGGAACTTGCCGCGCACCAACGGGTTCTGAATCATCGGAGTGTCGACGTTGGTGGGATGAACGGTGTTGACCCGCACGTTGTGCGGCGCCAATTCCTTTGCCAGCGAACGCATCAGACCAACGACTCCATGCTTGGCTGCGGTGTAGTGCGCAACTCCGACCAGCCCCCGCAGTCCGGCGATGGAACTGGTGAGTGTCATCGATCCCCCACCTCGCGCGATCAAGTGCGGCGCCGCAACCGTCGTGGTGTGCCACACCCCGGTCAGGTTCACGTCCAGCATGGTCTGCCACATCGTTTCCGACATCGTCAGAGCCCCGTCGGAAGACGTGATACCAGCTGTAGCGCACACGATGTCGAGTCCGCCGAGCGCTTCGACCCCCGAGTCCACCGCGCTGCGTAGTGCCTCGAGATCCCGAACGTCCACTACCGCAGATTCGACCTTTCGCCCCAGTGCCTCGATCTGGGCTACCGTCTCGGCGAGATCGGATTCCGACGCGGGCGGGGTGACTGTCGTTTCCACCGACGCGCACACGTCGATCGCGATGATGTCCGCACCCTCTTCGGCGAATCGCACGGCCTGAGCCCTGCCGATTCCTCGTGCCGCACCCGTGATCAGCGCGATCTTGCCTTCCAATCGAGAAGTCATCAATTCACACTTTCTGGGTCAGGCCGGCGTCGACCACCAACTGACAGCCGGTCATGTAGCGGGACTCCGCGGATGCGAGAAACAGGACGGCATTGCTGACATCCACCGGATCGACCCAGGGAACAGGCAGCAGGTTGCGTGCGCTCAGTACTGCAGCGGCGTCTGCTTCCGTGGGATTCTCGATGTCCGGGCACAGGTTCGCGAACACTCGCTCGTTGATGATCATCGGGGTACGTACCGAACCCGGATGCACGGAGTTGACGCGAATACCCTCCGCGCCCAACTCGTTGGCCAGCGTTCTGGCCAGGCCCACCACGGCGTGCTTGGCGGCGCTGTAATGACTCGCTCCGGCAATACCTTTGATTCCCGCTGTCGAGCTGACCAGAACGACGGATCCACCGTCGCCGAAGTGCGGAACACAGGCCTTGACGGTGTGCCACGCCCCGGTCAGATTGACGTCGAGCGAGCGGTTCCACACTGCAGGATCGACGGTCCACGACGGTCCCGGCGTGTCGTACACGCCTGCATTCGCGACCACGACGTCCAACCCGCCGAGTCCGGCGACACAATCGGCGACTACTGCGGCGAGATCTTCGAAGTCACGAATGTCCGCGACGCCGGTGACCGCCACGCCTCCACGCTCGCGTACCGCCTGGGCGGTCTCCTCCAGCTCGGACTTTGCCTGCACGACATCCAACGCGATCACGGACGCGCCTTCGTCGGCGAGACGCTCGCAGTGTGAGCGGCCCATCCCGCCGGCCGCACCTGTCACCAGTACACGAAGACCCTCGAGGCGACTCATGCGTGCACCGCACTGTTCAGTTCGAAGCCTCGGTATCCCGCTGCTGCCACGTCTGCACAGATGTCGGAGTAGACACCGAATCCTCCGATGAATGGCATGAATATCCTCGGCTTTCCCGGAATGTTGGCTCCCATGTACCAGGAGTTCGCGGATGGAAACAGCGTCGCCGACGCCCGGCGTGAGCATTCGTCGAGCCAGTTGTCCACGGCTTCGGCACTCGGTTCGATGGTGTCGATGCCCGCCGAATCGAGGTGGTTGATCGCGCCCGCGATCCAGTCCACGTGCTGCTCGGCAGCGAGAATCATGTTGGACAGCACACTCGGGCTACCCGGCCCGGTGACGATGAACAGGTTGGGGAACCCGTGTACTCCGAGGCCTAGATACGTCCTTGGACCCGCATGCCAGTTCTCGCGCAACGTCTCGCCATTGCGGCCGCGGATGTCGATGCGATCGAGCGCTCCCGTCATCGCGTCGAACCCGGTGGCAAACACCAGCGCATCCAGTTCGTAGTGCGCATCGGCCGTCTTGATTCCAGCCTCGTCGATCGCCTCGATCGGTGCGGACTTGAGATCTACCAGGCTGACGTTGTCACGGTTGTAGCTCTGGTAGTAGTTCGTGTCCGTGACAATCCGCTTGGTTCCGATGGGGTGGTCGTTCGGAATGAGCAGGTCGGCGATCGCCTGATCCTGGACTTCCGAGCGAATCTTGCGTTCGGCAAACGCTGCCGCTGTCCCGTTGGCCTCGATGTTGCTCGTCTGGTCTGCGAAGGTCTTGGCGAACAGGACACCGCCGAGCTTCCACCGCTCCTCGTATGCCGCGATTCTCTCGGCCTCCGAGACCTCGAGGGCGCTGCGAGGATCTGAAACGAACGGCGATCCACCGCCACTGCGCTTGGACAGCGCTCGACGCTCTGCGTAGCCGGCCTTGATCTCGGCGCGGCGCTTGTCATCGAGAGGCGTGTTTCCTGCCGGCACACTGTAATTCGCGGACCGCTGGAAAACGTAGAGATGATCGGCCTGCTCGGCGATCAGCGGAATGGATTGGATGCCCGAGGATCCGGTGCCGATCACGCCGACTCGTTTGCCGGTGAAGTCGACGCCCTCGTGCGGCCAGAAACCGGTGTGGAACACCTCGCCACCGAAGGTCTCACGGCCCGCAATGTTCGGAACGTTTGCGGTCGAGAGGCTACCGGTAGCGCACACGACGAAGCGTGAGGTGACGTCGTGACCGCCGTCGGTCTGTACTCGCCACGTGGCAGTACCCTCGTCGAACTGTGCGCTCAGAACGCGTGTGTCGAAGGTGAAGCCAGTGCGTAGGTCGAAGCGATCAGCCACGTGATCGAGGTACGAGAGGATCTCCGGTTGCGCGGCGTACTTCTCGCTCCAGTCCCAATCCTGTTGCAGCTCTTCGGAGAACGAGTAGGAGTAGTCGAAACTCTCGACGTCACAGCGTGCGCCGGGGTAGCGGTTGAAATACCACGTGCCGCCCACTCCGGAGCCCGCCTCGAAGCCGTGGACACGCAGCCCCTGCTCGCGAAGTCGGTGCATGGCGTACATGCCAGCGACGCCGGCGCCGATGACTACGACGTCGAGTGGTGCGGTGGAGAAGTCAGGATCGGTCATGGTGGTCACGCTACGAGTGGACTGGTTGGTAGAGGAACGGGTTCTCCCGCTGGGTGGGCGGGCCCGGACGGGTTTGTCCGCCGATCGGGGGACACCGATGTCATCCAGCACTCGGACCCGTAGGTGGACAGACCCGAAGGGATTTCGGGGCCATAGTTGTCTCATCACCGAAACACACGGTCACCGAGACCGACAAATCGAGGAGAAACATCATGGCTACCAACACAATTCGACCCGAAGCAATTTCCTTCTCCGGCCTCAGCATGGCAGCTCTGGTCGCCCGCGCCGCCGGGGCGAACGCGGTGAAGTCGATAACCGACACTTCCGTCACGACGGCGATGATCAGCAATTCGGGCTTCGGGGCCCTGTATCTGGTCGACGCATCCAATCCGAACGGTGACTGGATCGTCCCGCCGGCCGACTACATCCTGCCGAACATGAACGTCAACGTGGTCGCCACGAGCAAGAATCAGAACGACTTTCCCGTCGTGCTGACGTACCGCTCCGACGACGGTGGAGTGTTTGTCTTCAGCGCCACCAACTCGAAGACCAGGGCAGATGCCGGCGGAACGTACGCCCCCGACGGCCACGACGTCACGGTGACGATGACCTCGGGTTACCCGGCCATGAACGTCACGTACGTACTGCGGTGACTCCCGTTCACTCCAACAGACCCTGCCGCATCGCGGCGGCGACGGCGGCACCTCGATCGTTGACTCCGAGTTTCTCGTAGAGGCGCTGCACGTGGGTTTTGACGGTCGAAGGCGCAAGAAAGAGCTGGGAGGCGATGGTGGGGATACTGGCGCCCTGTGCGATCAATCCGAGAACTTCACGCTCACGGGCGCTGAGAGTCGGGCCGGACGGCTCGCTACGGCGACGCACCTCCCCCACCAGTCCGGCAGCGATGCTGGGCGGCAACACATCTCGGCCCGCGGCGCAGTCGAGCACGGCGCTCACGATCTCGGCCCGGGTGGATTCCTTCGGCAGGAATCCGGCAGCACCCGCCTGCAGAGCCTGATACACGACGGACGATTCGTCGTGAGCACTGAGCAGGAGCACCCTGGTCGGCAACTCGTCTCGAACCACTGCTGCTGCCACCTGGGTCCCGTCCAGGTGCGGCATCCGGAAATCGATCAGCGCCACCTTCGGGCGTAATTCCCGAATCATTGCGAGCGCAGCTGCGCCGTCGTCGGCCTCGCCCAGAACGTCGATGCGGTCACTGCCGGTCAGGGCCCGAACCACGCCCTCACGAAACAACGGGTGATCGTCGCCGACCACCACGGAAACCTTGCCGACCACCGGCTTCGTGCCTTCTCGCATTGCTCACTTTCTCACGCCCGTACCAGCAATGCGAGCACTTGCGCCTCCCCCGATCGGGGGACACGCGATTCAACCCCGCCACGGCCCCGTCGGCGGACATACAGCAGCCCTGATTCGCGACAAGATTGATTCATCGCCGAGAACGGCAACCACACACCAGCCCAGGAGCAGACATCATGCGTACCAACACCACTCGCTTCGTAGCAGTCACCGCGATCGCCCTCGCTCTCGGCGGAACCGCACTGGGAACCGCGGCGGTCGCCAACGCCGGCACCATGCCGACCGACGGCCCGACGGTTGCCATGACCATCACCAACAACACCGACAACCCGATGCTGCTGGACAGCGCGTCCAACCCCTACGGACAGTGGATCAACGGCCCCCGCTCCTACCTGGCTCCGCACACGACCGAAATCGTCACCGCCTACAGCAGCGATCCGCGCGGCATCGGTGTCGACGTCACCTACAACGTGGCCGACGGAGTCCAGACCGTCATGGCGGCCAACAACTACGCCGGCAACCCCACCCTCGACGGGACCCGCATCATCGGTGACCCGACGCACGTCATCCTCACCGACTACATGGCCACCGGCTACCCCACGATGAACGCCTCCTACGACGTCTTCACGCAGAACTGAACCGAGCGTTGAAGCAACCACGAACTTGATCCGCTACGGCCCACGACCCGGTATCCGCATGGATGTCGGGACGTGGTGTGCGCTGACCAACTCAGACGCGTTCGACCAACACGCAGCGGGCACCACTGAAGATCGTAGGCATGCACTTGTTGCAGTGGATGCACAGTGATTGGGTATCGGATTCGGCTGCGATCCGATTGATCAGATCCGGTTCTCTGAGCAGTGCCCGTGCCATGGCGACGAACTCGAACCCTTCCGCCATTGCGGTATCCATGCCCGCTTTGTCCGTGACACCGCCGAGCAGCACGAGCGGCAACTTCACCGCAGCACGGATCTGCCGAGCCTCTTCCAGCATGAACAGCGGCTTGTACGGATAGGCATGCAACATGCTCTTGCCCACCAACTGCACGCCGAGTCGAACAGGTTGCGGCATCGCGGCGGCAAACTCGCGGATCGGCGCATCGCCCTTGAACAGGTACATCGGGTTGAGCAGTGAGCTACCCATCGTCAACTCGAGCGCATCGACACTTCCGGATGCCTCGAGCCACTGCGCCACCTGGATTGCTTCGTCCACCCAGAATCCACCTGGCACACCGTCATCCATGTTCAGCTTGGCCAAGATCGCGATCTTGTCACCGACGGCGTCGCGCACACTGCGCGCAGTTTCGAGTACGACGCGAGCCCGGTTCTCGAGCGATCCGCCGTAGGAGTCCTTACGACGGTTGAGTTTCGGACTCAGGAACGAGCTCGCGAAATAGTTGTGACCGAAGTGGATCTCGACGGCGTCGAATCCTGCTTCGACGGCAAGTCGCGCAGCGCTCCCGTGCGCCGCCGCAATTCTGGTGATGTCCGCTGTGGTGGCAGTGCGAATCATCCTCATGCTCAACGGATTGAACGAACTCGACGGTGCCAGCGCAGGCAGTCCGGTCGACTTCTGATTCGCGACGGGGCCGGCGTGCCCGAGCTGCGCCGATGCTGCTGCCCCTTCGGCGTGAATGGCATCGGTGAGTCGTCGCAGTCCGGGGAGGGCATCGGGCCGCATCCACAGCTGGCCGTATTCGGTGCGCCCTTCCGGTGCGACGGCGCAATACGCGACGGTGGACATCCCGACTCCGCCGGCTGCCGGGCGGCGATGGAACTCGATCAGCTCGTCGGTGACCAGGGCGTCGGGAGTTTTGCCTTCGAATGTCGCGGACTTGATGATTCGATTTCGCAAGGTCACCGGGCCCAGCTTTGCCGGGGCGAGCACGTCGGGAGCAGTCATCAAGTTTGCCTCTCACAGGGGTTGTTTGCTGGACGGTAGATCGATGGTCCAGAGCTGGCCAGCCCCCGTGCCACGGAGCGGGAAAACAACTTCAGCCCGGCCGAGGTGGCCGGGCTGAAGTGACATCGGTGCAGATCAGATGCGTCCGAAGTACGCGTCCTTGAGCACTGCCAGGTCGTCGATGTCCTTGGCGTCGGCATCGAGGACCACCTTGCCGATGTCGAGGACCGTCACGTGATCGGCGACGCTCATCGCGGCCTCCACTGCCTGCTCCACCAGCAGAACAGCCAGGCCGGTTTCCTTGAGCTGCTGGACGCGGTCCATCACCTCACCGACGATCACCGGAGCCAGCCCGCCCGACGGTTCGTCGAGAAGGAGCAACCGCGGCTGCGCCATCAGCGCTGCGCCGATCGCGAGCATCTGCTGCTGACCGCCCGACATGGAACCGGCGGGAAGCGCACGCTTCTCCCCCAGGATCGGGAACATCTCGTACATGGACTCGACGGATTCCATCAGCTCGCCGCGCTTTGCCTTGCGGGTGTACCCGCCCAGCAGAAGGTTCTGCTCGACGGTCTGCTTGTGAAAGACCCGCTTACCCTCCTGCACGTACGCCATACCCTGCCGCACCCGCTTGTGCGCGGGAACTCCGGTGATGTCGGCACCGTCCATTTCGACGGTTCCAGAGGCCACCTTGTTGAGGCCGGACAGAGCACGGAGCGTGCTCGTCTTGCCTGCACCGTTGCGCCCGAGCAGGGCTGTCACCTGACCGGGATAGACGTCGAACGAGACATCCCAGACGACGCGCAGATCGCCGTACCCGGTCTGCAGGTTACGGACCTTCAGAATCGGTTCCATCACTTCACCTCGCTGGTCTGATGGTCTACCGCGCCGATTTCTTCGAGCAGCGCATCCTCATCACCGGACTTGACTCCGAGGTATTCGCTCAACACGCGCGGGTGATGTTCGATCGTCGCCGCATCGCCGGTGGCGATCACCTGCCCCTGCGCCAGCACCACGATCTCGTCGGCCAGCGAGAGCACGAGGCGGAAGTTGTGCTCCACCAACACCACTGTGGCCCCGGCATCACGCAGTACCCGGATCAGGTCCGCCAGGCGTTCGAGTTCGTCCTCGTCGAGTCCGGACGCAACCTCGTCGAAGAGTACGACCCTCGGCTCGGCGATGACGGCGCGAGCAACTTCGAGCATGCGACGCATCCCCAGGGGCAGCGACGTCGCGATCTCGTTGCGCAGGTGCGACATCCCCACGAGCTCGAGAACACGCTCGGCCTCGACGATGTCGGCCTTCGCGATCCTGCGGAAGCTGGGCAGGCGAAGCACAGCCGACGCCATCGACGCGCGGTGCACCGAATAACGTCCGGATGCAACAGCTTCCAGAACCGTGATGTTCTCCGGAATCGTCGGAGTTTGGAACGTGCGCGCCACACCCACGCGCGCCACCTTGTGCGGCGACGACTGCGAGACCACCGTGTCACCGATTGTGATCACGCCGGCGTCCGCGGTGTAGAACCCGCAGATCATGTTGAGCATGGTCGTCTTACCCGAACCGTTTGGCCCGATCAACGCGGTGACCTTACCTGCCTCTGCGGTCAGGGTTGCCGCATTGAGAGCCTGGTTGCCACCGAATGCCTTGGACACTCCGTCGACCACCAACCGTGCGCCGTTGATCGGCGCCAGTTCCGGTGTTCCGCCGCTGTTCTCCTTTGCGGTGACTACGCCCAGGCCGGCCCTGCGATCGAGTTTCGAGACGATCGCTCGCCCGACCTTGGTCAGCCCACCGGAGAGCAGCACACCGCCGATGATCAGGAAGCCTCCGTAGAAGATCAGCGAGTATTCCTGAAATGCCGTCGACTGGTTGGGACCGAGCTGCATGATCGCGGCACCGACTACGGCGCCGTACACACTTGCCGCACCGCCCAGGATGGATGCCGCCAGAACCGCTGTCGCAAAGGTGAACCCGAAGGCTTCCGGCGAGATGAACAGGTCGGTATTGGCGAACAACGCACCCGCCAGACCGGCCGGGAAGGCACCGATCGCATAGCCGAGCAGTTTCATCCGGAACACCGACACACCCTGCGACGACGCCAGCACCGGCGACTGCTTGAGCGTGCGGAACGCGATGCCGTGGCGCGAGACCACCAGGTTGCGCATCACCGCGAACCAGAGGACGGTCACCACGACAACCACCATGTAGTACTGCTGGGTGTCGAGTTCGGAGCCGAAGAGCGTCGGCGGCTCCATACCGGTGAGGCCGTTTCGGCCGCCGGTCTTGCCGCCGAAGATCGCCAGTACGTCCGGCACGAGCAGCACCAGGAAGAACGACGTCATCGCCAGGGACCAGTTGCCCAGTCGCAGACCGGGAACGCCGGTCAAGATGCCGACGCCCAATGCCACGGCACCGGCCGCAGCGAGCTGGACCAGGATGTCGGTGTGACCGGCCTGGGACATCAGACCCGCGGTGTATGCACCCGCCGCGTACATCGCGGCCTGGCCGAGCGCCAGTTCACCGGCAAAGCCGAGGCTCAGGTTCAGGCCGCTGACCACAAGTGCCAGGATGCAGGCCAATTGAATCTGCCGTGATGTCGACAGGTCGAGCCCCATCACGGGCAGCAGCAAGATCACTACCGCCAGGACCAGCGGGATGATCCAACTCGGAAGGGAACGGAAAGTCCGCCACGCGCTTACCATTTCACACCACCCGTTCTCGGACGTTGCCGAACAAGCCGGCAGGTTTGACCATCAAGATGATGATCAGCACCGTGAAGACGGCGATATTGCTGTACTGACTTCCCGCCCACAGGGCGGTGAACGATTCCACCAGGCCGACGGTCAGGCCGCCGATCAAAGCGCCTGGCAGAGAGCCGAACCCGCCGATCGCCAACGCCACGAATCCCTTGAGGGCCAGCGCGGCACCCAACGTCGCAACTGCAAACGTCTTGGGGCCGACAAGGAGTCCGAGGACACCGGCCAATGCACCCGAGAAGGCAAACGCACCCAGCGCCAACCGTCGTACATTGACTCCTCGCAGCATCGCCGCTTCACGATCCTCGGAGATGCCGATCAGAGCCAGACCCGTCATGGTCTTCTTCGAGACGTAACTCAACCCGATGACCAGTGCAATAGCCGCAACAAGCAGAGCGATCTCTACCGGGTAGGTACGGCCGCCGAGTAGGGTGATCGGTTCGTTCGATCCGAAGAACGGAACCGTGAGAGGTTCACTACCCCAAATCAATTGAGTTGCACCATTGAGCAGAGTGGCAACGCCAAGCGTGGTGACCAGCTGGTTCTGGTGATCGGCCACCGGTCTGATCGCGACGATCTCCTCGACCGAGGCGAGGAGCATCACGGTCACGGTTGCCATGACGGCCACCACGAGAACGGGAAGTTTCAGGGTCACGAGACCCGTGTAGGCGACGAAAGTGCCCACCATCATCAGCTGAGCTTGAGCGAAGTTGAACGTGTTGGAGGAAACGAAAACGATGTTGTACCCGATGGCAACCAGCACGTAGACCGCGCCGAGCGCCAATCCGGACCACAGAATGGTCATGACGCAGCCGGGTTTCCGAACTGACCGTTGAGGATCTTCGTCGGGCTGATGAACTTCAGCTCACTGGTATCCGGGTTCGGGCCGTGGTTGTCAGAGCTGAAGTTGTAGCGCGAGAGGAATGCGGTCTTGGCATTCTCCTGAACCTCTGCGGTTTCCAGTGCTTCGGCGAGTTTCTTCGGATCGGTCGAACTGCCGACCTTCTCCGCTGCTGCCGCGACGAGGGGGAATGCGTCGTAGTTGTCCGCGAGGATCAGCGTCGACGGGATCGAGCCCAGCGACGCCATCGTGTCCACCATCGTGTTGACGAGCGCGTTGTTCGGATCGAACACCGTGCTGGTGAACACCTGCGTCACCAGGTTCTTCACCTGCGGGGTGCCGAGCACACCGGCGGGCGGATCATTGGCGATGAGGTTAGTGGCAGAGACCGACGTGTTGCCGATCAACGGCACGTCCCAGCCGAGTCGCTCCAGGCTCTGCAACACGTATCCGAGCGGGGCGCCGTACGCGTCCAACGCGATTGCCGTTGCACCGGCATTCTTGAGGGACTGCAACTGCGCCGTCATGTCCAGAGCAGCGGCGTCGTACTCTTCGTTGCCGGCAGCCTTCAGACCGACCTTCTCGAGCGCACCGGTCATCTCCTCGCCGAAGAGTTCACCGTAAGCGGTACTACCGTGCAGGACTCCGACGCTGCTGTAGCCCTTGGTCTTTGCATACTCGGAGATGCCGCGAGCGGTGTCGGTCGCGCCCGGAGCCAGGTCGAAGTTCAGCGGGAACTTCGAGGGGTCCGTGGAATCGGGAGAAGGCGCCATGCTCAGCGAGAGGATGTTGTTCTGCTTGAGGATCGGGAGAACCGCAGCCGCGATCGACGAAGGACCCGAGTTGAGGTAGAGGTCAGGCTTGTTCCCCGAGTTGATGGCTTCGCGCAGCTTGGTGACGGCGATGGTTGCATCACCCGCGTCATCGACAGTGGTGAGCTCGATCTGACGGCCGCCGATGCCCCCGGCCTCGTTCTGGACCTGAACGCCGGCCTTCGTGGCCAGCAGGGAAGTCTGCGAGTTCGCCGCGAGAACACCCTGCGCACTGATCCCGCCGGTCAGCAGGACGCGGTACGGCGAATCCGCGCCACCTTCGGACTCCGAAGAACCACTACACCCCGCGAGAGCCAGAGCCGTCACGGCAACTGCCGCAACAAGAATGGGCCGACGATTCATGTCTGCACTCCTAGAACACATGTATGCACCGAACGTCAGGCGAATACCTGACGAAAGAAGGATCGGCCGGTGGGAACGCCTGATTTCGAGCACCAGCCAACCAAGCACCCGCTTGATGATCTAGCAAGCAGTTGCTTGGGTTGGAGCATAGAATGTGATCTGGATAACGTCAAACGCACAAAAGAGGAGTCATGGAAGCGGACGCTATGCATATTCGGGCGGCCTCGACAGACCGATTCCCGCTGGGTGGAAACGCCAAAACGGCCCCACGCCCTGCGGGATTCGATGAGGTGAATCCGAGCAGGGCGTGGAGCCGTTTGCGTAAAGGTCTGAACTATCGCTGGTTTCGTGGCTTCCAAACCACCAACGCATTGTTGCGTGGAATCGGAACGAGGTCCCGGCGATAGCCCGCATGGACTTTCGCGATTTCCTCGGCCAGTTCGCGGACGCGATGCTGCAGAGCCTCGACCTGGTTGGTCAGTTCGATGATCCGTTTGATTCCGGCGAGGTTGACGCCCTCGTCCTGCGAAAGCCGTTGCACTTCACGCAGAAGCGCAACATCACGCGGGGAGTAGCGTCGTCCGCCACCAGTGGTTCGGTGAGGGGTGACCAAACCGAGTCGATCGTAGTTACGCAAGGTCTGCGCATGCATTCCGGCCAACTCGGCTGCCACCGAGATCACGAAGATCTGGGCGTCAGGATCGACCGTCGCATCCCATTGATTCTGCGGTCGTTCGGTCATCATGCACCGGCCCACCCGGCCCGTGGATCGAACCCGCTCGCCTTCTCGGCTTCGAGATAGGTCTTCAGCGCTTCGATCGCCGGGTCGTCCAACTTCTGCGGGACGGATACCTTGACGGTGACCAGAAGGTCGCCTGCCCCCTCGGGACGCTTGGGGATGCCGCGTCCGCGAACTCGCAGAATGCGTCCGTCCACCGTTCCGGCCGGAACCTTCACTCCGACACGGCCGTCCAGGGTCGGCACGGACAGTGTCGTCCCGAGCACCAGTTCGCCGTAGCTCACCGGAACCGTCAGCGTCAGATCGTCGCCGTTACGGCCGAAGACATTGTCCGGCTTGACGCGGATGTTGACGAACAGGTCACCCGCCGGAGCTCCGCGGAGACCCGCTTCGCCCTTGCCCTTGAGTCTGATTTTCTGACCGTCGCTCACGCCTGCCGGCACGCGAACCGTGATGGTCCGTGTCCGGTTGGTGACGCCGCTACCGTGGCAGTCCTCGCAAGGCGAGTCGATGATCGAGCCGGTTCCCCGGCAGTCGTCACACGGCTCACTGAATCCGAATGCGCCCTGGTTGCGGCTGACCACGCCGGTTCCGTTGCAATGCGGGCACACTCGCGGGCTGGTGCCCGGCTTTGCGCCGCTGCCGTGACACGTGGTGCACGACGTCGGGCTGGTCAGACGAAGTGGGACGGTGACACCGAGCGCCGCTTCGCGGAAGGCGAGCGTCGTCTCGGTCTCGAGGTCCTTGCCTCGACGCGGGCGGTTGGGCGCAGCGGTGCGCTGGCCCGCTCCCCCGCGATTGAACAATCCGCCGAAGATGTCTCCGAGACCCGAGTCCTGCCCGCCGGCACCGCCGCCGAACAGGTCGTTCATGTCGAAACCACCAGCGCCGGGGTTGAATCCACCGCCACCTTGCGCACGGGGACCGAAGCCTCCGCTGGCAAAGAGACGCCTGGCCTCGTCGTACTCCTTGCGCTTGTCCGGATCAGACAGAACGGCATGAGCTTCACTGACGGACTTAAAACGCTCTTCGGCCTTCGCATCGTCAGGGTTGGCGTCGGGATGAAGATCCCGGGCCAGCTTGCGATACGCCTTCTTGATTTCGTCGGCCGTCGCGGTGGACGAGACGCCCAGCTCCTTGTAGAAGTCCTTCTCGATCCACTCCCGTTGACTCACTGGGCGTCTCCTCCTCTCACTCTTACTTCGCTTCTTGTTCTGAACCGTCTGCAGGCTTGTCGCCTACCCGGTCCGTCACGGCCACCATTGCGGTCCGAAGGACCCGGTCGCCGAGCTTGTAACCCTTGCGCATGACCGTCCCGAGTACGGGGTCGTGGCCTTCGCCTTCATGCTGCACCGCTTCGTGGAGTGCGGGATCGAAATCGTCGCCCTCGTTACCGAAGTCGGTCAAACCCAGACCCGTCAGGGTCGTGTTGAGCTTGTCCGCGAGTGCACGCAGTGGACCTGATTCGAGGTCACCGTGTGCCCGAGCGCGATCCAGGTCGTCGAGGATTCCGATGAGTTCGGTGATGACCGAAGCGCGCGCGGTTTCCTTGATGACCTGCTTGTCACGCTCGACGCGACGACGGTAGTTGGTGAACTCCGCCTGAAGTCGCTGCAGATCCGCAGTTCGTTCGGCGAGCTGATCGGTGGCGGATGCTTCCTCCACGATCGACTCTGCTTCCTGAACTACCCCTGTGTCTTCCGAGTCGAGCGGCGGCAGGGATTCCCCCGCCGCCTCTCCCTGTGCACCGGTCTCGGGGTCGACCGGGTTGTTCTCGGAGTTGTCCGAGGTCACTTCTTGTCCGAGTCGGTGGGCTCGTCGACAACCTCGGCGTCGACGACGTCGTCGTCATTGCCTGCGCCGTCGGTGTTTCCGGCCTCGTTTGCAGCGGAAGCCTCGTAGATGGCCTGGCCCAGAGCCTGCGACTCGGTGCCCAGCTTCTCCACTGCGGTCTTCACTGCAGCGATGTCGGTGCCTGTCAGGGCGTCGTTGACGTCCTTGACCGCTGCCTCGACCTTGGTCAGGATCTCCTCGGAGACCTTGCCCGCGTTCTCACCTTCACGCTGCTCCTTGACGAACTTCTCCGTCTGGTGGACCAGCGACTCGGCCTGGTTGCGGACCTCTGCCTCTTCGCGACGTGCCTTGTCTTCCTCGGCGTGAGCCTCGGCGTCCTTGACCATGCGCTCGATCTCTTCCTTGGACAGACCGGAGCCGTCCTGGATCTTGATCGTGTTTTCCTTGCCGGTGCCCTTGTCCTTCGCCGTCACGTGCACGATGCCGTTGGCGTCGATGTCGAAGGTGACCTCGATCTGCGGAACGCCACGCGGGGCGGGCGGCAGATCGGTGAGCTCGAAGGAGCCGAGCAGCTTGTTGTGCGAAGCGATTTCGCGCTCACCCTGGAAGACCTGGATCTGCACCGAAGGCTGATTGTCGTCAGCGGTGGTGAAGGTCTCGGAACGCTTCGTGGGGATGGTGGTGTTGCGCTCGATGAGCTTGGTCATCACGCCACCCTTGGTTTCGATACCGAGGGAAAGCGGCGTGACGTCGAGGAGCAGAACGTCCTTGACCTCGCCTTTGAGCACGCCGGCCTGGAGTGCGGCGCCGACTGCGACGACCTCGTCCGGGTTGACACCCTTGTTGGGCTCACGGCCACCGGTCAGTTCACGAACCAGATCGGAGACTGCCGGCATACGGGTGGAGCCACCGACGAGCACGACATGGTCGATGTCCTTGACGGCGATTCCGCTGTCCTTGATCACTGCCTGGAACGGCGCACGGGTGCGATCGAGCAGGTCCGAGGTGATCTTCTGGAACTCGCTGCGGGAGAGCTGCTCGTCCAGGAAGAGCGGGTTCTTGTCCGCGTCGACCGTGATGTACGGGAGGTTGATGGAGGTGCTCTGCGAGCTGGAGAGCTCGATCTTCGCCTTCTCCGCAGCCTCACGCAGACGCTGCAGGGCCATCTTGTCCTTGGTCAGATCGATGCCGTTCTGAGCCTTGAACTTGTCGACCAGCCAAGCGACGACGCGCTCGTCCCAGTCGTCGCCACCGAGGTGGTTGTCACCGGAGGTTGCGCGAACCTCGACGACGCCGTCGCCGATTTCGAGCAGGGAGACGTCGAAGGTGCCGCCACCGAGGTCGAAGACCAGAA
This sequence comes from Rhodococcus sp. WS1, assembly GCF_003797745.1. Classification (NCBI taxonomy): domain Bacteria; kingdom Bacillati; phylum Actinomycetota; class Actinomycetes; order Mycobacteriales; family Nocardiaceae; genus Rhodococcus; species Rhodococcus sp. WS1. The sequence goes on from NZ_RKLZ01000001.1 coordinate 1,898,297, forward strand.
TGGTCTGCTCGGTGTCACCCTTGTCCAGTCCGTATGCCAGTGCAGCCGCGGTGGGCTCGTTGACGATACGAAGGACGTTGAGGCCGGCGATCTGGCCGGCTTCCTTGGTTGCCTGACGCTGTGCGTCCTCGAAGTATGCGGGGACGGTGATGACGGCGTCGGTGATGTCTTCGCCGAGGTAAGCCTCCGCGTCACGCTTGAGCTTCATGAGCGTGCGGGCGCTGATTTCCTGCGGCGTGTACTTCTTGCCGTCGATTTCCACGTTCCAGTCAGTGCCGATGTGGCGCTTGACGGAGCGGAGGGTGCGGTCGACGTTCGTGACTGCCTGGTTCTTCGCGGGCTGACCGACGAGAACCTCGCCGTTCTTGGCAAATGCGACCACCGAGGGGGTGGTACGTGAGCCTTCGGCGTTGGCGACCACTACGGGCTCGCCGCCCTCCAGCACTGCAACTACCGAGTTGGTCGTACCGAGATCGATACCGACTGCACGAGCCATAGTGTTCCTACCTTTCGTTCTGCGGTTCTCTGCCCGAGTGGTTGATCTCGAACATGACCGCGAGTTTTGCGCTTGGTGAGCGTCCTCCGCTCAAGTTTGCCTCCGACCGTGGCCGGGAGTCAACTTGAAGTTGAGCCGAGGGCGCTCAAGCTTGTCGAAATGGTCAACTACAGCCCACGTAGATTTGTTCCCACCTTCCCCGAAAAGCCGAAAAAGTGCGCCACATCACTTCCGAATCTCTCCGAATGGCTACGATCGGCCGGTGACCGATCCCGACAATTCTCCCGTTCGACCTGCTCGACCGGCGCCGGCGCCGGCGCGCCCAGCACCCGAGCGACCCGACGTCTCGGTTCGGCCGCTCCGACCTGCAGCGAACGACGAGATACCCAAGGCCGTGACCTTGTCCACCTCTGCCTGGTTCGGCTCGTTCGTCGTCCTGGCCGGTATCGCCGGAGTGGTAGTCACCAGCCTCGACGACGTCCGGTCAGCCCTCGAAGAATCGACTGCGCGCGACAATCCCGGATACTCGTCCACCGACATCTCCGATGCCGTGACGGTCGTCCTGGCCGGCAGTGGCGGCGGCGCTCTCGTCCTGATCCTGCTCGCACTCATGAGCCTTCAACTCCTCCGTGCCCGCAAGAACGCCGGGCGGGTGATGACGGCGATCGTCGGAGCCCTCAGCATCGCGGCCGGACTCGGCTTCATGTCTCTGGTCGACGGCGCCGCGGATATCGGCGCCGGAGTTCTGAGATGGGGTCCGATTCTCTACTGCGTCCTTGTAGCAGTGGCGGCGATCGCTCCGTTTGCTCCCGGTGTCAGCACCTGGCTGCGAGTACGCCGATGAAGGTTCACGTACAACTCGACTCCGCGCCGGGCGCAGGCGCTGCTCGCAGCCGCGAACTCGCGGAGACCGGCGCCGGTGGCCTGTTCACCTTCGAGGGACCACACGACGTGTTCTTCCCGCTCGTCGAAGCGGCATCGGCCGTCGACCTCGACCTGATGACCAACGTCGCCATCGCATTCCCCCGCAGTCCCATGCATCTGGCGCATTCGGCCAACGACCTACAGTTGCTCAGTCGCGGCCACTTTCGCCTCGGTCTCGGATCGCAGATCAAACCACACATCGAAAAACGCTACAGCGCAACGTGGTCGCGTCCAGCGGCCCGCATGAAGGAGACGGTCGCAGCGGTCAAGGCGATCTTCACGGCGTGGGAGAACACCTCGACGCTGAACTTCCGCGGCGAGTTCTTCACCCACACTCTGATGCCCCCGACGTTCGATCCAGGCCCCAATCCCTATGGACCGCCGCCCATCCTGATGGGTGCGCTCGGACCGGTGATGACCCGGACGGCGGCGGAGGTGGCCGACGGACTCCTGGTCATGCCGTTCCACACGCAACGCCATTTCCTCGAACGAACACTTCCGGCCGTCGATGCCGGCCTCCGTGAATCCGGCCGCACCCGAGACGAATTCACGATCATCCCGCAGGTCATCGTCGGCGTCGGCCGCGGCGACGATCAACTTGCCGCGGCCGCCCGAGGCGTCCGAGCCCTGCTCTCGTTCTACGGTTCGACGCCCGCATACCGTCCGGTGCTCGACGTCGAAGGGTGGGGCGAGGTCCAACCGGAACTCAATGCCCTGTCGAAGCGAGGTGGTTACGCCGACATGGCATCACTGATCACCGATCCGATGCTGACCACACTCGCCGTCGTCGGCACCCCCGAAGAGTGTGCCGCCGAGATTCGGCGCCGGTTCGGCGAGCATGCCGACGAAGTGTGCTGCTACTTCCCGGGTTACGACGTAGAACCGTCAGACGTGGCGTCGATGATCTCGCTTCTCACCTGAACCTGGTCGAACTTCCTGATCAGGCCCCCAAGGTACGGGCCAGCTCGGTCAACGACTCCCGGGCAGCACGCAGGCTCGCGTCACCCTGCTCGATCAGCGGTGCCATCGCCGGAATACGCTGCGCCAAAGTCAGTTCCGCGGTGATGACGGAGACATCCATTCCCATCGACACCCCGAGCACCTGAACGAGTGGCGGGACGGTGTGATCGTTGGCCTCGTTCCCCGAGCCCGGCGCATAGGTGTTCCCACGGCTGGACACGATCACCACGGGCTTACCTGCGAGCGGCTGAGTGCGCGTGTCGAAAGGCACCGTAGTCCCCAGGACGTGCACGTAATCTATCCACGCCTTCAACGTGGACGGGATCGACCAGTTGTACATCGGCGCGCCGATCACGACTACGTCTGCAGCGGTAAGTTGCTCGATAACCCGAGCCTGTAGTGCTTCCGCGGCGGGATCCGGAATCTCTCCCTCGACCCGCAAGCGTGGTGCATAGTGCAAGGCCGCGTCCGCGAGGTGCGGCAAGGGATCCCGGTGCAGGTCCACCGTCACCGTCGTGTGATCCGGACTGTTGTTCGACCACTGCTGAGCGAACAGGGCGGTGAGATCACGAGAGGTCGAGTTGTGGAGTTCGGCAGACGAATCGATGTGAAGTAGCTGTGGCATCCTTCATCAGTACCAGAGCGCGCTCAACTCTTCTCCGCGGCGAGATCGGATTCTGCCGCGTACTGCGCCAGCAGGACACGTTCGCGCTCGCGGCGCGGATAGAAGAACGTCACCACCGCGGCACCGGCACACACGATGATGATCGCCGCGATGTAGGCGTTTGTATCCCCTTCCAGGAAGGCGCTTTTGGCGGCGGTCATGATTTGGTCCGCGTATTGCGGGTAGCGTTCCGCGAGAACTTCGGCGCTGGAGAAAGATTTGGTGAGCGCGGCCTGAGTTTCGGGAGTCACCTCGGATGCGTTCGGCGAGGACGAGATCGCATTCCCCAACGATTTTGCGTACCCGGCCGTGAGTATTCCGCCGAGAATCGACTGCATGATGGCGCCGCCCAGGTCGCGTTGCAGGTCCGAGGTTCCCGACGCCATACCAGCGCGGTGCACGGGAACGGATCCGGTCAGCGAACGCGATGCCGGTGTGCCTGCCAGGCCGACCCCGATCCCGACAAGCGCATAGGCCAGCGCGACCTGCCAATACTGTGTGCTTTCGTTCCACAGGAAAAGCGCGACAAACAACCCGAGAACCACGAACAGGTAGCCGGAGAGCAGCGTGACGCGGGCGCCGTACCTTTCGATCATGGTCGCCGAGCGCGGCGCAACGATCACCATCGCCAGCGCAGCCGGAATGATGGCCGCACCGGCTGCCAGCGTCGAGTAGCCGAGGACGTTCTGCAGGAACTGCTGGCCGATGAACATCGCGCCCATGAGCGAACCGAACACGACCAACCCGCCCACCGCCGCGACCCAGAAGGTCGGGCGCGCAGCTACGTGAAGATCGAACAGCGGATTGACCGCGCGTCGCTGTTGCAGGAAGAACCCGATACCCGCGACGACCGCTATCGCCCCGAGCACCAGAGCCAACGTGCCCGAACCCTTTACCGGCGCAAAGTTGATGGACAGCACCAGCGCCCCGATGAAGACGATCGACACTATGCCGCCGAGGTGATCAACTCGCTCGGTCGTCTCGTTGACGTGCGCGGGCACCAACACCAGCGAACAGATCAGTGCCACGAGAGCCAACGGAAGGGTGACGAAGAAGACCGAACCCCAGTGAAACTGCTCGAGCAGCGCCCCCGAGACGATCGGACCGAGTGCTGAAATCGCGCCACCGATTGCGGACCACATGGCAATCGCCTTGGTCCGTGCCGGTCCGGCCCACAGCGCCGTGATGATCGCCAGCGTGGTCGGGAATGCAAGACCTGCCGAGACGCCTCCGACTATCCGAGCAAGGAACAGCACTTCGAAGTTCCCGGCGAATCCAGCCACGATCGACGCCGGAATAGACAGCGCCATGCCGGTGACCAGCAGCATCTTGCGGCCGTATCGGTCTCCCAACGCCCCAAGGTAGAGCACCGTTCCGGCCAGGCCCAACGAGTACCCGACCGCGATCAGGTTCAGTTGCGTCTGGCTGGCGTCGAAGGCCCGCCCGATGTCCGGCAGCGCGACATTCGCGACCGAGAGATTGAGATTCGCGACCGCAGCGACCAGGATGAGCGTCCCCAGGACGAGGGTGGCTCGATCCGGTGAAGCGGACTTGATGTCACTCGCCATGCGCGTGCTCCCATCGAGGTGGGACCCGAACCTGGGAGTTATGTCCGGGTCATCCCGAACTCAAGATAGAACCCTCTCCAAGCGCTCGCACAGTGAACGGGTCCCTATTCGGGCACAATTTCAGCCAAGACGCCCTCGGCGCTGCGGGCAGCAACCAGGCAGGCGCGGGAGGTGAACCTGTCGAAGAGCGGATGCCTGGACAACTCGCGCCATCGCCGGACAGCCGCGGTAGCCCGCGCACGCTGCACCTCCGGCGATTCTTCCGGTTCGCAGCCCAACCGGTCACTGGCCCGGATTCCGTAGCCACCGATCAGCCTTTGCAGTTGTGCCAGGTCGTCGGGTGGCAGATCTGTGTGTACCGAACGAAGTCGCCCGAGCAGGCGAAGTTCGTGGAAACCGTGAACGTCGGCGAGCAACCGTTGTGCCTCCGCCGCGATCTGATCGCCTTCCTCACTCGGATCGGCTTCGAGGATTCGGCCCAACGTCACCAGCGCGGTGTGCGATTTCAGTTGATCCGCGCGCTGCCCGAACTGAACGTCGATCACCTGACGAAGTTCGTCCAGTCCGCTTCGCTCCAGCAATTCCGCGGCCAGAGACGGTGAATCAGTGGCCCCCAGCTTGATCGACGTCACGGCGAGGCGAATTCCGAAGAGCCCGAACCGATCGGCCAATTGCGCCCGCATCGCCGCGTCGACCGGGAGCGGACTGTCCTGCCTGGCAAAACGATCCGCGGAGAGCAAGGCCAGGCTCAGATCCTCGGATGGAACCTGCGCGAGCGCCGAGAAGGCAGCGAACTCGCTCTGCCGCATCGTCCGTGCGGCGAGTGCCAGCAGACCTGCCACGGGAACCACCGACTGGCACAGGCCGGTTCGCTCCAATTCCTCGGCAAATCGTGCCGCGACGTCCTTCGCCGAAGACAACGCGTCGAGCCTGCCTGCGCCGACCTCGTCGGCACGCGAGAGAACACCGATCACTCCGAGCGGGCCGGATTCTCCGCCGACATGATCAGCGATCTTCCCGAGGAACTGCATGTCACTGGCGTTCAGGGCGCGCAGCAGGTAGACCACCGCGTCCGCGCCGGGCGCACCACCATCGGGAACCAGCATGTCCCAGGTTCGGGCCGAAACCTCGGTCGAGAGCGACGACGTACCTGGGGTGTCGATGATCGTCGTACGAGCCAATGCCGAAGACGGCCAGTCGACGTCGATGCGGTCCACCGAGTCTGCGGTGTACTCCCCCAGATCGAACGTGAGCCTGCCGTCGCGGCGCGTCACCGGCACGTTGAACTCGGCACCGTTCTCGGCCGTCGCAGTCACCTGGGGCGTTGTCCCGTTCCGATACCAGGTGACGACGCGCGTGCACTCCGTCGCGTCGGTAGGCGCTATATCCTGTCCGACAAGCGAATTGAGCAGCGTCGACTTCCCCGCCTTGAGGGAGCCGGCGAGCGCCACCCGGAGTGGCTCGCCGAGTCGGGCAGCGCATTCGTCCAACTGGGCTCGCGTCTGCGGCTGGTCCGCGTAGACCCGTCTGGCCTGGTCGATCAGAGCATGTGCCGACTCCACAGCGGTCACGGCGGTCGTGGCACTCATGCGTTGGTCACCTTTGCCGAAGCAGGAGCCGGAGTTTCGCCGATCAGCGTTCCGGCAACGGTGTCAAGCTCTGCGACGACGCGCATGTCGGTCTCCAGACGCTTGATACGAGCGGCGTGTTCGCTCGACTCCAACTGCGCAGCTTCCTGCGTGGCGCGGAGGGATTCGTTGATCGAGCGCAGCGCCTGCTCGGCGATGTCGGTGAAATGATCCCGCAGAAGCCGCTGCACCAGGCGGAGGCGGTCCTTCGACTCCTTGCCCACCTGGAAGCTGACGTCGTCGGCAAACCGTCGGATAGCCGCTTTCGCCTCGGCCCGACGCTTGAGCACCTGTGCTTGTTTGTCTTCGCGATAAGCCTTGGTACCCAGCAGAACCCCGGCTCCGATGGAGATCGGGTTGACCAGTGCCATGCCCATCATCGTGGTGATCAAGCCGAACATCAGGACGCCGCCGTACGAGCCGCGCATGCCGACCAGGACCTTCTGAGTGATGCCGATACGGCCGGATTCGAGGTCCGACAACGCGCCAACCGGTTCCAGGAAACCGTCGGTGTCGGCGACGTCGAGATGCGGGAGCGCGACGTCGCCGGTCTCCGCGAAGTGCTGCGCCACAACTTCTGCCAACCATTGAGCTCGATCGTGAGCCCACACGAAGTTGTCACCGATAGCGGTGGCGATCTCCTGTTCGAGCCACTCCCCCACTACGTCCCAGTCCTTACCTGGATCGCCTTCGTCGACCGTCTCTTCGGCCTGGCGGGTGACCCGGCGCAACCGGTCCCGGAGGTCGTGATCGATGTCGGCGGCGAGGTCTGCAATGCCGTCGCCGAGGCTCTGTTGCCAGAGCGAGGTCTTCTTGTGCAGTTCCTCGGCCGCTGCCCGGGCACGCCGCAGGCCGGCGACCGCCGCTTGAGCGGTGGACGGATCCTTCAGCGCCGCAAGCTCACTGCCCATCTCCAACGTCAGATGTGCTGCCGAGGAACGCACGTCCATCGCAACTGCGCGTCGCGTGTTCGACTCGGCACGCGCAACCACGTTGTCCCGCAGGAACTGATAGAGGTCCAGAAATCCGGATTCCGCCTCGAGTTCCTTGTCCCCCAGCCTCAGTGCGTGCGACCGCAGTACCGAGGAGATCGGAATGAGCGGCAGGTCCAACCCGGCGCGCTGGAGATGTCCGCGATCGGCGTCGAGGATCTGTCGCCAGTGCGGGTACAGATCGGTCTTGCTGATCAGACCGGCCACCGCAGGACACAGATTGACGACCTGGCGGATGAATCCCAGCTCGGGTTCGGTGAACTCCTGACTGGAGTCCGACAGAACCAACACGGCATCGGCCGCAGTGATCAATCCCAATGTTCCTGCAGCATGCGGATTTCCATGACCACCGACACCGGGGGTGTCGATCAGAACCAAACCGTCGGCCAACAGCGGACTGGGAACACCCACTTCCACACGCAGAACTTCACGCCCTTCGGCGCGAGGCGTGGCCGGGGTGATCCCCATCAGTTCCTCGAGCGGGAGGGGCACCCGGATGGGCGCCGCACCCGGATCGGCGAGAATCAATTCGGCGACCGAGGTCTCCGCGTACTGCACGACCGTCGCCACGGCAGTGGTCTCGTCGTCACCGACCGAACACACGTCGATGCCGAGCAGAGAATTGACGAACTGGCTCTTGCCCTGTTTGAGGGGACCGACCACCACGATACGAATACGTGGATCATTGACTCTGACCTGAGCATTCTCGAGTCGGCGCACCAGATCCGTGCGCCCGAAATCCTTCGCCACGACGGCTGTTCGTTCGAGCAACGACGCCGTCGACGACGCGACGCGCGCCTTCCGACTGCTTACCTGACTCGCTGAATCACTCATGAGCTACGTTGACCCGCAATTCTTCCCGACTCGAATATCCGGCCCTGCGAACGCATAGCGCACGCAGGGCCGGATTTGTTACATCAGGTCATTTTGACCGATTTCAGTTCCTGCGTCAGCAGATCAGGGATGCAGGTGGTCGACAACCGCAACCGGGTCGATGTGATCGACCGGTGCTGCAACCGAATCCTCGGCGAAGAGCGAGTGTCCGGTATCGGCGCTCAGTCCCGAATCGGAGCCCGCACCGAAAGCGTCGGTCGCATCGATCGACGACCACGGGTTCAGCGCACCGGTCAAGGAACTTGTCAGGTCGGACACGCCGCTGACTGCTCCACCGAGGGATCCACCCAGGTCAGCGACTCCGCCGCCGCCAACGCTACCGTCGACGGTGCCACCGGCAGCCGCGGCTGCGTCGGCACCGATCGAACCTGTCCCGTCGGTGACTGCTCCGACAGCCCCGCCGAGCGATCCACCGAGATCGGTGACGCCGTTCAGTGCTCCGCCGAGCGACCCACCCAAACCAGCCGCAGCGTTCGTGGCGGCGTCGAGACCTGCTGTTGCGTCCAGAGCACCGCCCACAGTTGCTCCGAGGTCGCCGGTCACACCGCCGAGGTTCAGGCCGTCTGCCGCGATGCTTCCGAGGTCGACGGAAGGCAGTTCAGCGGAGATCGGGCCAAGGTTCACTGCGCCGAGGTCGACGGAGGGCAAGTCGGCACCGATCGAACCGGTGTCGATTCCGCCGAGGTTCAGTGCCGTGTCCAGCGCTCCACCGAGTGCGCCTTCGGCACCGAGAACGCTGTCGAGAGAGCCCCCCAGCCCGAGGCCGGCTCCCAGCGCACCGTCCAGCGCGCCGGTGAGGTCCGTGCCCACGGAACCGACAGCACCCAAGCCGCCTGCACCTGCGAGAGCGGTGTCGAGAGCCGCAGCCACACCGGCTGCCAAGCCTGCTTCGCCGCCCAGCCCGAGTGCACCACCGAGGTCGATTCCGGTAAGTCCGCCTGCGCCCAGCGCTGCGTCGAGTGCGCCGCCGAGACCGCCCGCCAGCCCGGCATCGATGCCGAGTGCCGAACCGAGGACACCTTCGAGGGCCGTCGACAGATTCGCACCGCCGCCCAGAGCCGCTGCGAGGTCTGCGCCGAGACCGCCTTCGAGGTCGAGTGCTCCCCCGAGCAGTCCACCGAGTGCGCCGCCCAGGTCGGCTCCGACCGTTCCGCCGGCACCGAGGGCGCCGGAGAGTGCCGCGCTGAGCTGCGCGCCCAGGTCTGCACCCCCGCCGAGTACGGCGTCGAGGTCGAGTCCTCCGCCGAGGCCCAGTGCTGCGTCGAGTGCGCCGCCGAGTGCAGTTTCCAAGCCGCCGCCGACTCCGAGAGCTCCGCCGAGTGCGCCGCTCAGTGCAGCACCGAGATCGAGGCCGCCCGCGATATCGGTGAGAACGCTGACATCCGTGATCGCTCCGAGGACGCCGCCGAGTGATGCACCCAGATCGGCGCCGATCGTGCCGCCGGCTCCCAGGACACCGGAGAGCGCGCCGGACAACGCCGTGCTGAGGTCGCCCGTCAGAGCGCCGGCCAGATCGAGGCCGCCGCCCAGTGCAAGGGCGGATTCCAGTGCGCCGGTCAGGCTCGCGCCCAGTTCGCCGCCGATGTCGAGGAGACCGCTGAGGTCTGCTGCGCCGCCGAGGAGTCCACCGAGAGCCAGTCCGAGGTCGGCTCCGAGGTCGCCACCGATGGCAAAGACGGGTGCGAGGGCTCCGCTGAGCCCCGCCGTCAGGTCGAGTCCGCCGACCGCGCCGATGGCGGCGTCGAGGGCTGCGCCCAGTTCCGCGGTCAGACCGCCGGTCACTCCGAGGGCGCCGCCCAGAGCCGCGCTGAGCTGTGCGCCCAGATCGAGAGCTCCTTCGAGATCGAGTGCACCGCCGAGGCCCAGGCCGGCTTCGATGACGGCGCCGAAGGCTGCGCCGAGGTCGGCACTGATCTCGCCGCCGATGGCAAGCGCAGCGCTGAGGGCTGCTGCGAAGTCGCCGACCAGGTCGAACTGGCCGCCGAGGGCGCCTCCGACTCCGAGGCCTGCACCGGCACCGAGACCCAGGCTGCCGCCGAGGCCGCCACCCAGTCCACCGGTGAGACCACCACCGATTCCGAGACCGCCGCCGATGGCACCCGCAGCGGACGCGCCGGCGTTGACGATCGCGGACAGGTCGGCGCCGCCACCGGCAAACAGTCCGGACTCGGCAACCAGCGGAGCGACGGCGACGATGTCGGCGGGGCTGACGTCGCACAGACCGGCAGCATTGAGTGCCGCGGTCGGGTTGGCGCAGTAGTTGGCAGCTGCCTCGTCGTCACGAAGTAGCCCGAGGATGAATTCGAGTACGGCGTTCGTTGCCATGGCGGGTTCTCCTGAAGTTCGTTGACCGGGTTGTTGCCGGTGGGTTGTTGCCGGTGATCCGGAAACTGGTGCGCTGCCAGAGGTAGCGAGTGGAATCAACGCTAAGAACTTTTGCGACTGGGGCCAACGGGGAGCACCCCCCTCTTCTGCGTGGACAGACGGGGAAGCCCCCTACGGGGTACGCCCGCTCGGAATAGGGGGATTTGCTCCGATTAGGGGATCGGTCCCCTACTTCGCCGCGACGCCTCCGATCCGGTAACGATCTAGGTCCTGAAACCGACATCGCAGACAACCGCGACAGTCCTTCTGTCGCCCACGACCAGGGGAGTTCGTTCATGGCGGCAGGGCTCGGCATCAGCATCGGTTCGGCCACTCTCGTAGCTGTCACCGACGGCTCGACCGGTGAAACGCAACAGGTCCGCTTACCCAGTGCGCTGCAATTGGACGACGGAACCGTCATCACCGGATTTGTCGAGCGCGTCGGAGACCCGATCCCGATACTTGCCGCCGACGGTACCGAGTACCGCGGCGAGTCTCTCGCAGCGACAGCGGTAGGCGCGCTCGTCGGCCAGGCTGGCGGCGAAGAAGGTCCAGCTGTTGTCCTGGCTCACCCGGTGGGGTGGAATCGTCACACAGCACGCACCATGGAGTCCGCGCTGGACGACGCCGGGGTTCACGGGGCTACTCTCGTCGCCGAACCCGTGGCCGTCATGGCGTGGCTCGCCGCTTCCGGAAACGCTGCCAACGACGGTCTGACCGTCGTCTACGACCTCGGCGCTCGCTCGCTCGACGTCACGATGATGTCCACGACCGGCGGACGAAGCGAGATCTTCGGAAAGCCACTGCGCAGCGAGGACATCGGCGGCGACGAATTCGATCACCTCGTCACCGTGCACCTGCTCGATGCGGTTTCCGACCACTTCGCAACCCTTGATCCCTTTGCTCCCGAGACGATTGCAGCGCTGGAAACTCTGCGCGAGCAAGCCCGCGCAGCCAAGGAGGAACTTTCCACCGAGACGGAAACCGTTGCTCGCGTGACGCTTCCCGGCGCCGTCAGCGACATTCGACTGGTTCGTTCCGAGCTCGAGGATCTGATCAGGCCCGCCCTCACCGAATCGGTGGCCTTGGTGCGTGAAAGCCTGCGATCTGCCGGCGTCGAGTCCAGTGATGTCAATCAGGTTGTTCTGGCCGGCGGAAGCTCGTCCATTCCCCTTGTCGCCGAACTACTGTCCGCGGAGCTTCGTGTTCCGGTGATCGCCGACGCCGATCCCGCGTCGTGCGCGGCGTCCGGCGCCGCGGCACTCGCCCTCGACGCCCGAGACTCGCAAGTGCCGGCCGCCGCCACTGCGGTGATTCCCGCCGAGCCGTCGCGCAAGCCCGCACCGGTTCCTGCCTTCTCCACTCCGTTGCTTGCCGAGCCGACAGAGGAAGAGAACACGGCGACTCGACGCTCGTCGAGGGTGGGCGTCGTTGCTGCGGTGGTAGGAGCGTTCATCGTGCTCGCCGCAGGCGGACTCGGAATCGGAACGGCCATGGACAAGATCAACGTTCCGTCCAGTTCGGCGGACACCACCAGTGAGTCCACCTCGTCCACCGCTTCGACCACGCCGGGCTCTACCCCCGGCAGCACCACGGCAGCCGAAGCAGCAGGTAACGGATCCACGACTGCGAACAACGTTACTCAGAACAATCAGCCCGGCTCTCCTGCTGCCGCAGGCGGTTCGACGACGGTACCAGGGGCAGTTCCGGTTGCCGGCGCACCAGCTGGATCTGCTCCCGCACCAGGTGAGACCGCCCAGTCGGCGCCTGCACCTGCCGCACCCGGCGCCCCGGCGCCCGCACCGGCTCCCGCCCCGGCACCGGCACCAGCGCCCGCGCCCGGAGCAGGCGTCGGAACCGGTATCGGTGATGCTGCGACCGGCATCGGCAACGGTGTCGGCGGTTTGGTCAACGGCGTCGGGGACGGTGTCGGCGGCGTGGTCGGAGGTCTCGGTAACGTCGTCGGTGGTGTCGGAAACGTGGTCGGTGGTGTCGTCGGCGGCGTCACCGCGCCGATCCGCTGACCGGCGGGCTTTCGATGAACCGTGACAGCGGCACCGAATCGTCTTACATTGCAGGACTTTTGCGCGGCATCGACCTGACTGCATCGCCACTGCGCCTGTTCGTCACCGGGACCGACGCCAGCGCTCGGCCCCAAGTGACGAGGGCGGTGCGCAAGAGGATCGAATCTGGTGACAGACCCGTGGTCACCGTCGTCACGCATGACGCCCCGGCCGATGCGATTGTGGTGATCGCGGACGCGCAGGCTCTGACCTCCGACGAAATCCGTGCTCTGAACGAGCTGGTTCAACGTGACGACCTCGGAGTAGTCATCGCCTCCGATCGGATCGATCCTCCACTCGCACCGATCTACTCGAACATCTCGAGTTTCGGTACCGTCCTACATCTGAACCCGTTGAACCGGTCAGATATTCGGAAGATCGCCGCGGAGCGAAGAGTTCCGCTCGACGATCGTGCCGTGCTGACGCTCGAGCATCTGGCCGGTGGTTCCTTCGGGGCCGTCGAAGCGTATTTCGCCGCCGCCTCGGCGGGCCGCCCGGAAATGGCGACAGCCGTACGCACACACATCCTCCATCAGGTCACCGCTCTGCATCCGATCGAGCGTGAGATCCTCGAGGTTTCATTCGCCGTCCCGGACATCGACGCTTTCGAGCTCGATCTGGGACAGGAGAAGTTCAGCCTCACAGCGGCATTCGACCGAGCACTGGCCACCGGACTGTTCGGTTCGCGATCACCTCTCGTCGCGAGCGTTGTGGCAGAGTCGACCAGCACAGGACGTATTCGCAGCGAGCTGATCAGAATCGTCGAATCACGCGCGCACGCGAGAACCCTCGATATCGGTACAGCACGAAGACTTTTCGACTCCGGCATCCGACACCGCGATCTCACGGCTGTACTACGAGACGCAGTCGACGCGAGCACGCCGGCGGTCGCGGCAGATCTTTTTCGTCGTGTGAATTCGATCGAGCCTCTCGGCGTGGCGGACACGCTGCTGTACGCCCAGGTCTCGGCTCGGAGTGGTGACCTCGACACTGCCTGCCGCCTGGCCGATTCCGTCATCGCCGAACCCGATCTCGACAACGCGAGACTGGCTGCGGCGGTGCGAATCCGCGCAGCTTCGTCCGCAGCATGCGGCCAACTCCGCGCCGCCGCAGATCTCTACACCTGGCTCGGGCCAGGGCGCACCGAAACCGAATCCCCCTTCGCCGCAATCACCTTCCTCGGCATCGGCAACGTCGATGACGCGAACGCGGCGCTCGCCGGGCATACTGGATCACCGTCGAGCTCCACGGTCGGCGCTGCCACACTGGCCAATGGACTGATGCAATCGGTCACGGGGAGTGCACCGAGTGCGCTCAACACGATGTCGCGCGCACTTTCGCTCCCCGGCGGCTCCGGCACATCTGAATTCCAGCCTGATTCCGCCCCGGCGCTGGTAGCTCTTGCACTCCTGCACAACGGCGCCCATGAACGGGCCGCCGCTGTCGTCGCGGCCGCGATCGCCGCCGACGACGCAAGCAGTCACACGTGGGCGCGGCTTCACCTTCTCGACGCGTGGATCGCGATGACCCGTGGGCACGACACTGCTGTCGAAGATCTACCGGAGGAGGTAGTCCGCGGCCCCCTCCGTGAGCGTGACGCACTGTTTCTGCATGCCATGATCGTGGGTCTCGCTCGACGCTCCGGCGATCTCGCCCAGCTGCGGCGAGCCTGGTCGGGCGCAGCCGGCACCCTCTCGTCCTGCAGCGTGGATCTCTTCAATTTGCTTCCCATCGGCGAACTGTGGCTTGCGGCAGTACGACTCGACGAGGCCGAGCAGGTCGAGCATCTGGTCGACGACGCACGCACGCTCCTCCGAGCACTCGGCGAGCCTCCGCTGTGGTCTTCGCCGCTGCATTGGTACGGCGTCCAGGCGTCGATCCTCTCGCAGTCACCGGCCGATCTCCTTCCACACGCCCATACACTCGCGGAATCAGCCAAAACCCACACTTACGCAGCCGGTTTGGCGACCGCCGGACGCCAATGGCTCCTACTCATGCAGGGCAGCGTCGACGCAGACGACGTGGAAGCTGCAGCGCGAACACTCAACCGCATCGGGCTGCCCTGGGACGCGGCCCGCTTGGCGGGCGAAGCAGCATTGCGCACACCGGACACCAAATCGGCCACCGCATTGCTCCACGTTGCGCGCTCGCTACGCACAACGTCGACGGCCGAGACGAATGCAACCGATTCGACCGACAGCGCGGCACCACCGTCGGTACTGACCGAGCGCGAACAAGAAGTTGCCGAACTCGTCGTCGTCGGCCTGACCTATCGGGAAATCGGCGAACGCCTCTACATCTCCGCAAAAACCGTCGAGCACCATGTCGCACGCATCAAGCGGCGCGTCGGGGCGCAGTCTCGTTCGGAACTACTCACCATCCTTCGCAGCATGACACCGCCGAACAAATAGTTAGCTGCATATTGTCCGGAGGGTTGCGTATATCCGTTTAAGTGATAGTTTTCACAGGAATCAGGACATGCATGCCGAGCAAAGTTCGGTAACTGTGAAACGGGGATCGCTATGAAGTGGGGAGTCGAACTCGCCGTCGGCAATAAACGAAGCATTGCTGCGATCGCGAAACCCGACTCGGAACCAGTGATCCTCGAACGCGAATCGGTGCTGCACCACGCTCCTGACGGCACCGTGCAGCTAGGTGAAACCGCGTTGGGGTCAACCGGCTTGCGCGGGTTCCTCGACAGGGTCGGAACTGACGATACCGACAACTTCTCCGAGCACATGACGCGAGGAGAGGAACTCGTAGCGACAGCAATGTATTGCCTGGTCAAGGAGGTCCGAACACTCACTGATCAGAACCTGAACATCTCTGCGGTGATCCCGGCAGGTTGGTCGAGCGATTCCGTCGACGCACTGCGCGGCGCACTCGACAGCATGGATCTCGACGGCGTCGAACTGATTCCGGAAGAGAAAGCCTCTGCGGCCTGGCTCGCGGATCCGGATGCCGACGACAGTGCAGCCCGCGGAGCCGCAGCGTTGGCCGCGCCTTACTCGATCACCTCTACCTGTTCCGAACCCGAGCCAACCGATCTTGCCGAGCCAGAGGACACCATCGAGGAGTTTCCGCCGTTCGTCCTGATCGAACCGGAGCCGGAATCCGGCGTGGAAGTACCGGGCACGAAAGCACCGAGCGTCGACGGTTGGCTGAATCGTCAGTGGCGATCGGAGCGCCGACCGATCATCGCCGCAGCCGCCGCCGCAGTCTTTCTGACGGTGTCGGGGTGTGCGGCCGCGGTCATCATCGGACACACTCCGACCATTTCAGCGCCCGGGATTCTCGACGCACAATCTCCCCTGCCCACCGGCACCACGCCCGCCACTGCGGCGAGTCCGTCCGGCACGGTTTCGCACTCAGCGACCTCGCTCCCGTCGGAAGTACCCGCTCTCGGCGCGCAGCCGACGGCGCAGTCGTGGTCATCCGAAGCGGAATCGACCTCACCCGAATCCCAGCCCATCCCGGCGAGTCCGGGCACCGGTACCGAGAAATCCACTACGGCGAACGTCCCCGCGCAACAGGGATCGCCGATCACCATCCAGCTCGACCCCCTTCGGATCGAGAACCTGCCGCCGGTCGTCGGACCGCTGAATCCGGTCGATCCGGGTACCCCGGACACTCCCGCCGTGACCGACCCCACTGATACACAGACAACGCCGACGCAGCCCTCCAACCCGACCGACACAACCGATCCGGTGGTGCCGAATCTCGACATGCCCGTCATGCCATTGGCCCCGAGACCCGGAATGCCAAGTTAGACAGAAAGATTGAACAGCCAGACAGGAGGCGCATATTCCTCGTCGAAACTTTTCCCCTATGGTGGGTGCGGTACCTACCGGCTCGGTGCCGGGGACTTGAAGGGATTTCATGCGTAACTCGTTGGCGATCCGCACCGCTGTGGTCGGCGCCTCGGCACTACTGCTCGCAGCTCCATTCACCACGACGGCATCGGCAGAGCCCGCCTCCGACACGCATGTCGAACAGCTCGAAGCCGACCAGCTTCCGGCTGAGCTGGTCGAGGCGATCACACGCGATCTGAAGATCTCCCCACAGGAGTATCTCGACCGCGCTGCCAAAGCTCAGGAACTCGGCGCGTACGCCCAGGAATTCAAGTCCGAGCGCCCCGGCGACTACGCCGGATCGTGGATGGGACTCGACGGTCAACCCGTCGTAGCCGTCACCACCACCGAAGCTGCTCGAATCGCTGCCGACGACGGATACCGCACCCACGTCGCCCCCGTCTCCGCCGACACCCTCGAGAAGACGCTGGCCGACGTCAACGGATGGATCGCCGGGCTTCCCAAGGAAATATCACGCGCAGTCAATTCGGCGACTATCGACGTCTTGAACAACCAGGTCGTCATCGACGTTGCGAACAGCCCCGTCGGGCAGGCACTCAATCTTCCGACCCTGCTCGAGAACACCAAGATCGTTCTCAGCCCGGACGGCGGCGGATCGGTTGATCCCGGAGCGCTCGGCGGCGACACCTACATCACGTCGACAGGTCCCATTCGCGAGACGCCGACCGAGAACATCTCGGTCTGCTCGTTCGGGTTCAACGCCGTCGACGATCAGAACAATGCACTCAATATCAGTGCCGGACACTGCAATCCGGCCGAGGGCTCGAAGTCGCCGGTCTACCTGCCGAATCACGCGAACGTCGACGACAGTCAGTTGATCGGCGCCTTCTCACAGTCTTCCGTCGGCAACAACGCCGGTGATCTCGATTACTCGGTCATCAAGTTCGACCAGTCGGGCATCGACGCGGGCCTCGACCACGCTGCCGTCCGCGGTGCCAACGGGACCACCCTCGCGATCACCGGAACAGCACGTCCCGTGATCGGCGCTCCCATCTGCAAGTCGGGTCAGACGTCGTCCTTCACCTGTGGCGTCGTGGCAGCCGATCGCGTCGAAACACAACTGGTCATGGCTGACGGCGATTCACGAACCGTCCGCGGGTTCGCCGGTACCGCGTGCACCCTCGCCGGGGACAGTGGCGGCGCCATCGTCTCCGGAACCCTGGCGCTGGGCATCACCAGCGGTTCCAACAGCAGCGGCGCACCCAGTTGCAACGAAGCGAACCTGGTACTCGCGACCTCCGGTGGAACCTCGAATCTGGGTATCCCGGTCGGAGACATCCTCGACGCTGTAGATCGCGCATCCGGCGGCGGTGTCGGTTCCGGAATCCGCGTTCGCACTGCGGGTTGACCAACGCCTGATTCACGCACTGTGCCCGCCGATCTGTTCTGATCGGCGGGCACAGTGCTGTTGTCGGTCGGGGTCAGCGCTGTTTGCTCATGTAACGGGTGGGAATAGCGCGTTCGAACCCATATAGTCATGGTCGACTGTGATCGGCTCACCACAAGTCCGTGAGCCGTATCCGTGTGCTCCCAGGGGGGTGGTACGCGGTCAACGAAGTGGAAAGGCCCACATGCGAAGCTCCATCGCACGTCGCGCCGCAGTGTTCGGTTCGGCCGCGCTGCTGCTCCTCGGACCGATTACCGCGGTCGCGAACGCAGAACCGAATGAACCCGGTGTATCCGATCAGGCAGCCCATCTGCCCGTCGAACTCGCCGAAGCCCTACAGCACGACTTGGCGCTGACGCCCGACCAGTTCGTCTCGCGTTCCGAACTCGCGCAGAAGCTCGCAGAGTTCGCCGCCATCGCGCGCGTCCAGTTTCCCGACTCTTTTGCCGGCGTGTGGCTCGACGACCTCGGCAAGGGCATCGTCGCTCTCGCTGACGGTCGCGACAAGGATGCTGCCCGCGAGGCCGCCGAGAAGGCCGGCTTCGAGGTCAAGGACGTCGCGCAGAGCGAGCAGGCTCTGCAAGGTCAACTCTCGGCACTCAACACCTGGCTCGATTCGCAGCCTGCCGAGGTCGCAGACCTCGTGCGTGGCATCGCCGTCGACGTGGTCGGCAACGGAGTCGCCCTCACCGCCGATCCTGCCGCCGGCATCGAATTGCCTGAGTTCCTGAAGCGGACCGTCGTCCACACCGCTGCGCCGCTACTGGTTCCCCCGATCGTCGCGGACCTCATTCCCGCAACCGGATCCGCAACCGGCGACGCTGCACTGGGCGGAGACGCCTTCGGCGCAACCTCCGGTAACACCGGACTGCGTTGTTCATTCGGCTTCAACGGCACCGACGGTTCAGGACGCACGGTCAACATCAGCGCCGGTCACTGCGATCCCAACCGTGCCGCTGCCGGCACCTCGAACTCCAGCCAGGTCTTCCCGATGGTGAACAACCAGACCGGGCCCCGCGTCGGATACTTCGCCAAGAGCAGCTTCGACGGGCGTGACTACTCGATCATCAACATCGACGACAACGCGAAGTACCGCTTCGAGAACAACAGCGTGCGGGTCCCGTTCAACCGTTCGGTCAATATCACCGGTACCGCCGATCCCATTGTGGGCGCCCCGGTCTGCAAGGCGGGATCGACCACCGGCTTCAGCTGCGGCGTCGTCACCGGCGTCAACCGCGTCGCCAAGGTCTTGGATCACACCCTCGACAACGGCTTCACCACCAACATCTGCGTCCTGCAGGGTGACAGCGGTGGCCCCATCGTCTCCGGAACGTTGGCAGTGGGCATCACGAGTGCGTCCAACGTCGCCACCTCTCCCCTGTGCGAGATCGCTCAGGCCGAGACGTTGTTCGGACAAGAAGCACCGACGCAGTACGCGACGCCGATCAACGACATCCTCGCCGCCAATCCAGGCCTGAAGGTTCGCGACTACTGATCGCACGCATTCCCCGAGACAGCAAAACGGGCGCCACACCTTTCGAAGGTGTGGCGCCCGTTTCGGCGTTCGTGACGTCTAACCGGTAGAGCTGCTTACTGGAAGAGAGTTGTTCCGGCCGGAGCGTTCAGGACCTTGATCAGGTCCATGCCCGCGACGATTGCGGTTCCGCCGCCGGCGAGGATCGTACCGGCGACTCCACCGATACCGGCACCGGTGACCATGCCGGGGAGGCAGCCGATAACCAGGCCGGGCAGACCCACGATGCAACCGATGACTGCTCCGACGATCGTGCCGGTGAGGCTACCGATCTGCGTGGCAAGCCCGAGCTGTGACTGGAACTTCTCGATTGCCTTCTGATCCTCGTCAGGCGAAGCAACCGGGGTGAACTCGGCAGCGACCGGCTTCGGCTTGGAGCTGGCCGGGTCCAAGTTCGGCTTGAGGGTGAGGGTCTTGCCGTCCTCACTGACGGTCTCGTCGAACGGGAACTGAACGTCCCCGAGGTTGAACGCGAGCGGCAGGCTCACGAGAGTTGCGCCCTGGCTGTTCTGCAAGTCGACGTGTGTGCCGTCACCCGATACCCGGAATGCCCCGGCATCGATGGTGGTGACAACAGCCTGGTCGACGACCTCGGCGGTGTACGAAACGTCGGGTGACGTCTCCGGAGCTGCGTAAGAAGTACCTGCAGCGATGCCCGTAGCGGCAATGGTCATCGCTGCGATGGCCGCAGCTTTACGAATGAACATTTTTGATCCTCCCCGGGAGCGAGCGGGCGCAAGTCGATGACTCACACCACCCGTTTCCCCTGTGCGTGACGGGCGTAACGATAACAGCCGGTCGGTTGTCCTCACCTGCCCGGAAACCGAGTTAGGGCTGCCTGACAGAAAGGAGCCCGACGGCCACCGCCTAACGTGACGACCAGACATGTCTGCGTTTGACCAAGCCCGTCCGACGCAGAAGATTGATCTCTCCAGGCCACGAGCGGTTACCAGTCGGTATCTACAGGCTGGTAATGCTAGTTACTGGCGGGTAACATAACGCAGGTTAGTATCAGTGGGCTGTCCCGAGGTGGCCGACGCGTCGCCCTGAAACGAAAGGCCGCGACATGAATGCCCTGACGATTACGTTGGGCACGATTGGTGCTCTGCTGAGCTTGGTGTGTTGGTACATCTTCCTCTCAGGCGCGCTGAGGATGTTCAACACCGTGCGCATCGGCCAGTCGGCACCCGATCGATGGCGCCCGTTCTTCCCTCGCTTCAAGCAGATGATCATCGAGTTCATCGCGCACACGCGCATGAACAAGTTCCGCAGCGTCGGCTGGGCCCACTGGCTCGTCATGGTCGGCTTCCTCGGCGGATTCCTGCTCTGGTTCGAGGCTTACGGCCAGACGTTCAACCCCGAGTTCCACTGGCCCATCTTCGGTAACACGTGGGCGTGGCACCTGTGGGACGAGATCCTGGGCCTCGGCACCGTCATCGGTATCACCACGCTGATCGTGATCCGTCAGCTCAACCACCCGCGTCTGCCTGCACGCCTGTCCCGGTTCGGCGGCTCCAACTTCAAGGCCGCCTACGTCATCGAGGGCATCGTCCTGCTCGAGGGCCTGGGCATGATCATGGTCAAGGCCGGCAAGATCGCGACCTACGGTCACGCCAACCCGTGGACCGACTTCTTCACCATGCAGGTCGCCAAACTGCTTCCCGCCAGCCCCGTCATGATCTCGGTGTTCGCGTTCGTCAAGCTGATGACCGGCATGATCTGGCTCGCGATCGTGGGCCGCAACATCACCTGGGGCGTCGCCTGGCACCGCTTCTCCGCGTTCTTCAACATCTATTTCAAGCGTGAAGACGACGGCACCGTCGCGCTCGGCGCGGCAAAGCCCATGATGTCCAAGGGCAAAGTCCTGACGATGGAGAACGTCGACCCCGACACCGACACTCTCGGCGCCGGAAACATCGAAGACTTCTCCTGGAAGGGCTGGCTGGACTTCACCACCTGCACCGAGTGCGGGCGTTGCCAGTCCCAGTGCCCTGCTTGGAACACCGGAAAGCCGCTCTCCCCCAAGCTGCTCATCATGTCGCTGCGTGACCACGGCTACGCCAAGGCCCCGTACCTGCTCGCTGGTGGACGCAAGGACATGGGCGGCGACGAGATCGGACTCGTCGACAGCGAAGGCAACGTCAAGGAAGCCGCACTCGCAGCAATCCCCGAGGCCGCACGCCTCGAGGCCGACCGCAAGCTCGTCGGTGAAACCGTCGAAGGTGAGATGGCCCCGGTCATCGACGCCGAAACCTTGTGGAGCTGCACCAACTGCGGTGCCTGCGTCGAACAGTGCCCCGTCGACATCGAACACGTCGACCACATCATCGACATGCGTCGCTACCAGGTCCTGATCGAATCGGAGTTCCCCTCCGAGCTCGCCGGCCTGTTCAAGAACCTCGAGAACAAGGGCAACCCCTGGGGCCAGAACTCCAAGGACCGTCTCAACTGGATCAACGAGATGGACTTCGAGATCCCCGTCTTCGGCAAGGACGCCGACAGCTTCGAGGACTACGAGTACCTCTTCTGGGTCGGCTGCGCCGGCGCCTACGAAGACCGTGCCAAGAAGACCACCAAGGCCGTCGCCGAACTCCTTGCCACCGCGGGAGTGAAGTTCATGGTCCTCGGCGCCGACGAAACCTGCACCGGCGACTCCGCACGTCGTGCCGGCAACGAGTTCTTGTTCCAGCAGCTCGCAATGCAGAACATCGAGATGCTCAACTCGGTCTTCGACGGTATCGAGCAGAAGAAGCGCAAGATCGTCGTCACCTGTGCGCACTGCTTCAACGCCCTCGGCAACGAGTACCCGGAGGTGGGCGGCGACTACGAGGTCGTGCACCACACTCAGCTGCTCAACCGTCTGGTGCGCCAGAAGAAGCTGATCCCGGTTGCGTCCGTGAGCGAAGACGTCACCTACCACGACCCGTGCTTCCTCGGACGCCACAACAAGGTTTACGACGCTCCCCGTGAACTCATGGAAGCCTCAGGCTCCAAGCTGGTCGAAATGCCGCGTCACGGCGAACGTTCCATGTGCTGTGGTGCCGGTGGTGCTCGCATGTGGATGGAAGAGAACATCGGTAAGCGCATCAACGTCGACCGCGTCGACGAAGCGCTCTCCACCAACCCCAAGAAGATCGCCACGGGTTGCCCGTTCTGCCGCGTCATGCTCACCGACGGCGTCACTGCCCGCCAGGAGCAAGGCCAGGGCGAAGGCGTCGAGGTCGTCGACGTCGCGCAGTTGATGCTGAACTCCGTCACCCGCCTCGATCCCGCCCAGCTCGGCGAGAACATCAAGGTGATCCCGCGTGAGAAGGCCCCGGTCGCTGCTGAGGCAAAGGCTGAGACCGTCGAGCAGGATCGGGTCGCCGAAGTCGAGGAAGCCGCCGCGACTCCGGAAGCCAAGGCTGCACCGGCAGGCAAGGGTCTGGCCATGAAGGGCCTCGCCAAAGCACCAGGCGCAAAAGCTCCCGGCGCCAAGGCACCAGGCAAGGGCCTCGGAATGGCCGGCGGGGCAAAGGCTCCCGGCGCCAAGAAGGCAGCTCCCGCTGCAAGCGCGGAAGCTCCCGCCGCCGAAGCTGCTGCACCGGCCACACCTGTGGCAAAGCCCAAGGGTCTCGGTCTTGCGGGCGGAGCCAAGGCTCCCGGCGGCAAGGGACTGCAGATGAAGGGCGCCGCCAAGGCACCCGGAGCAAAGGCCGCTGCCGCACCGGCAGCGGAAGCACCGGCAGCTGAGGCTGCTGCACCCGAAGCTGCTGCACCCGTCGCCAAGCCGAAGGGTCTGGGCCTGGCGTCCGGCGCCAAGGCTCCCGGCGGCAAGGGACTGCAGATGAAGGGCGGGGCCAAGGCTCCTGGTGCGAAGGCTGCACCTGCTGCTGAAGCACCTGCCGCTGCTCCGGCTGCACCCGCCGAGGCTCCCGCAGAGGCCCCCGCCGCCGAGGCGGAAGCCCCGAAGGCTCCACCGGTCGCCAAGGCCGGCGGACTCGGATTCAAGTCGGGCGCAAAGGCTCCCGGCGCTCGGAAGGCTGCTCCTGCTGCAGCCCCGGCGCCAGCTGCGGCACCGGCTCCCGAGGCCGAACCTGTGAAGGCAGAACCCGCCGCCGAACCTGTGAAGGCAGAACCCGCCGCCGAAGCACCTGCTGAAGCGTCCGCACCCGCGGAAGCTCCGACGCCTGCTGCCGCGCCGCCCGCCCCCAAGGCAGGTGGGCTCGGATTCAAGGCCGGCGCAAAGGCTCCCGGCCGCAAGAAGTAACCGCTCCACACGCGAATGCCCTCACCGTCACGGTGAGGGCATTCGTGTTTGTATGGGGAGCCACTCCCGACCGAGCACCCTTTCCCTCGACTCAACACACCTTGCTCTACGCGGAAAGCGGTGCTCGCCGTGGACAAGTGGTGCTCACTCCCCCGCTGCCAAATCGAGGTCGCCCTGTCAATCTGCGACAAGCATCACCGCACCGCGCGCACGCCCGACGCCCCTTTCCTGCTGCCGTCCGATGACGTATCGCCCCGGAGCGATTCCGGTCGCGCCGTGCTCCGGATGGATCAGGTACGCGGTCACTCGGGTGTCGAGCATGCCGAGCGCAAGGCCCCGAGCATCTTTCACCGGCGTCGACCACGTGCACTCCCCTTCGTCTGCAACCAGACTGTGGGGGTTACCGCCCGCCGCGCTTCGCAGCAACTCCACTCCCGAGAGCGGCACTCTCACAGAGCGTGCCCACGGCAGAGGCGCCACGATATTTGCGAGCAGCGAAAACGGGATCACGATGAGATCGCCCTGCGCCTGAAGTCCGTCGATCACAGGAATGGACACTTCCTGGTCCAGGTAGTCGAAGACATCGAGGCCGGTGAGGGTGGTGAGAGCGGACAAGGTCATGTTCGAGTTCATAAGTATCACCAAGGGTTTGAGGATTGAGGGTTTGAGGATTGGGGCTTGAGAGGTCGAGATTCAGGTTCGACGAACGAGACGGGAGTAATCGGCGCCGGTGATGCCGTAAGTCCAACCGGCGGCATCCAACGCGGAGGTAAACCATCCGGGTACGTGAAGGCCGTATCGACGCCGATGCCCGTCGCGTTCGAAAGAACCGTTGACCGCGAGGAGAATGCGTCCACTTCGGCCCCAGCCCTCCGGTGACGCGTAGAGCTGCAGCAGGCAACCGGCATTACCTGGATCGTCGGCTTGGTCGACCAGTGTCAGGCCGGCCAGCTCGATGTAGGAATCCCACCCGATCCGCTCGATTGCACATCGACGGATCTCTACATTGCGCTCGTGTGCGATGCGTTCGGCGGTCGGGTCGAGCACTACCCAGTCAGGAACGATCGCTCCGTGCAGAACGAACGCCTTTGTTCCGTCTGCGAATTCGAGTGCCGGGGAATCAGAGTGGTGGAGTCGGCGTTCTCCCCGCGCACTACCCGGTATCCACTCCGAGTGCAAGACCCTGGGTCGTTCCGCCATGATGCACACGTCGTCGAACGCCCACCACCACCCGGTCGAGTCAGCCAGTGCGGTCTGCACATCGAGAAGTTCACGGTCTTCCGAGCGGAAGGTCGCAAGACCGTATCGATGGCATGTGTCGTAGTACGCGATTCGATGGGCGTCCTGCTGCCCGTACCAGGTCACTCCACCCGCCACCGGGGTCGACATCGTTCGTATCGCAGCTGCGACGCCGTCGAACAGTGTGGTGTGCAACGATTCCCAGATTGCGGATCTGATGATCCGCGCTGGATTGACGCGGCGCTGAGTCGAACCCCGCTGAGTCGACCCCCGCTGAGTCGACCCCCGCTGGTCCGACCCCTCGGACACGCTGGCACCAACGCCCCCGAACGCGCGACGTTCCATCTCCCAGCGTTCTATCTGCCAGTCAATGCTCCGACGTTCGATACGCGCGTTCATACGTCGGCGCGACGCCGAAAACATGCTCGCGATGTGCCCGCAAGCGCAGTCGAGTCCAGTGCCGTCGAAGGACATCTTGTTCGACAGACCTTCGGCGGCGATCAGATCCGATCCAGCAGAGGGCGACTGAACCCAGACGAACTCCGGTTTCGGGAGCCTGGATCGTCGGTATAGTTGCGCGACAGCAGATTCTGCCGTGGATCGATCGGCCGGACGTGTACACAGACCGCGTTCGAGCCATACGTCGCGGACTGCTTCCAAGGCCTGATTGTCTTCATCGAAGATATCGATGTTCTCGGTCGATGTCGCTCGACGTGACGTCGACGAGCGAAACGGTGCGGCGCTCACGCGACGGTGGCGGTGTCCGCCTTTCCTGTAGTCATAGTTCAACAGCCTGGCACGCAAACGCTCCGGACGCAAGGGTTGCCTAGAGTGCGACACCGAGAACCTGCCACCGTTTCCCCACACCCAACACCCTCTCCAGCGACGCGAAACCGGTTCGAACTGTGGACAAGTGGTGTTCACTCCCGGCTATCCACAGCCCCGGGTTCACGGCTTCCTTTCCAGCGCCGGGCGCAGCAAGATCGATCGGTATGGGGGATCAAATACACATCATCCGTCGGCCAGAGCAACTGTCGACAGGTCGTACCGATTCCGAGATCCGGCAGGCCTGCGCGAGTGGAAACTGGTCCAGAATCCATCGCGGTGCCTACGTACCCAGCGACCACCTGTCTCGCCTCGACGCCTACGGGCTACATCGATTGCGCGTCGAGGCTGTGGCCGGTACCGCTTCGGCACATGCAGCGGTCAGCCACATCTCGGCAGCGGTGGTGCACGGCTTCGAACTCTGGAACACTCCGCTCGAAGTTGTGCACCTCTCTCGGGACCGACGAGGCGGCGGCCGTAAATCCGCTCGACGACACGTGCACTCGGTATCGTTCACCGACGACGAGGTCACCCACGTCGACGGCCTGCGCGTCACGACTCCGGCACGAACTGTTGCGGATCTCGCGAGGACCCTCCCTTTCGAACCGGCTCTCGTGGTGGGCAATTCAGCATTGCACCGTTCAGCGTTGACCAAAGATGCAGTTGCGGCCTCGCTTGCACTCAGCCCGAACCATCCGCGCCATCGACATGCGCTCCACGCGCTCACCGCGATGGACTCGCGCATCGAAAGCGTCGGTGAATCACGGAGCCTCGCATTATTCCTGCAGGAGCACTTACCACTCCCCGAACCCCAGGTCGAAATCCACGACGCTCGAGGGTTGGCCGGCCGCGTCGACTTCCTGTGGCGTGAGCAGCGCACCATCGGAGAGTTCGACGGCCGCATCAAATACGGCCGACTGGTGCCCGCCGGGCGCAGCGCCGAGGACGTGCTCTGGAACGAGAAGCTCCGCGAAGACCGACTCCGTGACGCGGGGTGGGAAGTCGCGAGGTGGACGTGGGCCGACCTGTCGACCCCGTCACTGGTGGCAGGTCGGGTCCTCGCGGCCTTTGCGCGCAGCCGCGGGGCCGTCAGCTACTGATCGCAGGCTTCCACAGCTCGAGCGTCGCAATGCCGGGTGGGGTGAATCCGAGCACCTGCCCGTAGAAGGACAGCTCGGCGTTGCGTGAGCTGATGATGGTCGACTGCTTGCGGAATCCGTGAGATTCACCCTCGTAGGCCAGGTAGGCATGCGGAATACCCTTGGTCACCAGAGCATCCCGGAATCGCTCCGCCTGCGAAGGTGGCACGATCGGATCGTCGAGACCCTGGAGCAGCAACACCGGGCAGTTCAACCCGTCGACGTTGTTGAGCGGAGCACGTTCCGCGTACAGGTCGGCAGATTCCGGCAGCGGGCCGATCAAACCGTCGACATAGCGCGATTCGAAATCGTGAGTTTCCTGCACGAACAGGTCCAGTTCGGCCACGCCGAAATAGGAAGCACCACAAGCGAACACGTCGGACGTCGTCAGTGCGGCCAGAACGGTCCATCCACCGGCAGATCCGCCTTCGATGGCAAGGCGGGCCGGATCGGCAAGCCCTTGCTCAGCCAACCCGGTGACGGCGGTGACGACGTCCTGCACGTCGACGACACCCCACTGTCCGCGCAGCCGGTTGCGGTACTCACGTCCGTAGCCGGTCGACCCGCCGTAATTCACATCGACGACGCCGATTCCGCGGCTGGTGAAGAAGGCGTAGACGAGGTTGAGGGCCGGGGCGACGTGCGCCGTCGGCCCACCGTGAACAAACGCAACGTATGGCGGCAGTTCGCCGTCGAGTCCTTTGTATCGCGGACTGCGCGGCGGATACGCAACGGCGTGAACTTCTCGCCCGTGTCCGTGAGCCACGACAGCTCGCGCTTCCGGAAGGTATGCAGACTCGGGCAATTCTTCTACCGACGAACGGATTTCGGTGAGTTCGCCGGTACCGAGGTCGAACTCGCGTAGCGCGCCCGCCAGTTTCGCGCCTCCCGAGGTGAGCAGCAACCGATCGCCGCGAACCTGCATGAGGCCGATGCTGGTGACACCCGGGATCGCGATGTCGCGCAGTTCCCCCGACGCCGGATCGAGTACCGCCAGCGTGTCGGTTCCCACCGTGCGTGCGGTGAGAAGGTGCCCGTTGTCGAGTTCGACGAACCAGCGCGCACCGAAGCGCCACTGTGGGCCACCGAAATCCGCATCCACCGGGCAGATCGGGGTGATCTTGCCGCCGACGCGATAGATGTTCCACCAGCCGCTGCGATCACTGATTGCGTAGAGTTCGTCGTCGGTGATCCACTCCGGTTGCAGGACGGACTCTTCAAGTCCGCCGATCAGCACGGAGTAGTTCTGAGCGACGCCGTCGACGAGTGGAGCTACCCGCAGTTCGGTACCGTCCCAGGGCATTTGCGGATGGTTCCACGCGATCCAGGCTATTTTGGTTCCACTCGGCGAAAGCCTCGGTGACGAGAGGAAGTCCGAGCCGCCGACGATCGAGCGAATCTTGCCGGAACCGTCCAGCGGAATCGCGCAGATATCGCGAGTGATCGCCCCGTCCTCCGCGTGCGCTTCCCGAACCGCCCACACCTCACCGTTCACGATCTGCAGGTCTGCGTATCGCAACGCGGCCGGCGACGCGGGTTCAGGCGTCAGAGCCCGCGGAGTGACTCCTTCGAGGATGTACACCCGTTGATCGGAGAATTCACTGAAGACCAGTTTTCCGGACTCGGTGACGGTCCAGGCGCCACCGCCGTACTCGTGAACCCTGGTCCGGGCGTTCCACGGCGCAGGGAGGATGTCGACGGGTTGGTTGTCGAGACCGGATCGACGGATCGATGTCCGACCACCCTCGGTCGGACGAAGTTCAGCCCACCAGATCTCGTCACCGACGTATCGTCCACCCTCGACAGGGTGGCCACCTGCAGCCAGATCCGCTGCTCCGATCGGAGAAGTCCACGATCCGTACGGGGCTGCAATCTGCTCGCTGGGGGTCATCGCTCGACAATAGCCAACTGGTCGCGCGACACGGTCCCCGACAATGCACTTGCACAGTGGTGGAATCATGTAACTCGTGAGCACACCAGAACCCGTCCGCCATCGTCAGCCGCAGCGCGAGCTGGAGCAGTCGTCGAAGCTCCAGAACGTCCTGTACGAAATCCGTGGGCCGGTGCACGCGCATGCCGCCCGGTTGGAGGCGGAAGGACACCGGATCCTCAAGCTCAACATCGGCAACCCGGCACCGTTCGGATTCGATGCTCCCGATGTGATCATGCGCGACATGATCGCCGCCCTGCCCTATGCGCAGGGCTATTCGGAGTCGAAGGGCATTCTGTCGGCGCGGCGCGCAATCGTGACGCGTTACGAGCTGGTTCCCGGCTTCCCCGAGCTCGACGTCGACAACATCTACCTCGGTAACGGTGTTTCCGAGCTGATCACGATGACCATGCAGGCCCTCCTCAACAACGGCGACGAGGTTCTGATCCCAGCGCCCGACTACCCGCTGTGGACTGCGATGACGAGCTTGTCCGGAGGCACGCCCGTCCACTATCTCTGCGACGAGGCCAACGACTGGAATCCCGATATCGCCGATATCGAATCCAAGATCACCGACAAGACCAAGGCTCTCCTCGTCATCAACCCGAACAACCCCACGGGTGCGGTGTACTCCATGGAGGTTCTGCAGCAGTTGGTCGATCTGGCACGCAAGCATCAGCTTCTGCTGCTCGCCGACGAGATCTACGACAAGATCCTCTACGACGACGCAAAGCACATCTCGCTGGCAACGCTTGCCCCTGATCTGCTGTGCCTGACGTTCAACGGCCTCTCGAAGGCCTACCGCGTCGCCGGCTACCGCTCCGGCTGGGTGGCGATCACGGGCCCGAAGGATCACGCCGCCGGCTTCCTCGAGGGACTCGACCTCTTGGCGTCGACCCGCCTGTGCCCCAACGTCCCCGGACAGCACGCCATTCAGGTCGCCCTCGGCGGACACCAGAGCATCGAAGACCTGATCCTGCCCGGCGGCCGCCTGCTCGAGCAGCGCGACGTCGCGTGGGAGCGATTGAACATGATTCCGGGTGTTTCGTGTGTGAAACCCCGCGGCGCGCTCTACGCGTTCCCTCGTCTGGATCCGAACGTCTACGAGATCCACGACGACGAGAAGTTGGTTCAGGACCTGCTTCTCCAGGAGAAGATCCTGATGGTTCAAGGCACCGGGTTCAACTGGCCGAACCACGATCACCTTCGGATCGTCACCCTTCCGTGGGCCCGGGATCTCGCCGTGGCCATCGAGCGATTCGGCAACTTCCTCACCAGTTACAAGCAGTGATTTCGGCCCGTCGAATCGGGCAAAATCAGGTAAACAATTCGTTGTACAAATACCCCGTAAACGTAAAAGTGCGAGGTATTTGTGAGACCTTCGTCATAACATTCGCATACCAGGCGGTTTGATTGACACTTTAACTATTTAGTGACCTGCCCTGATGCGAAAACGGTCCAACCGGTACGTGATTCGTCGTGAAATTGGTAGTTGGACAACGCGCCAAACCCGATTGAAATTGGGTACATTGGTTATCAGCACTTCGGTGCCGCGAGCACCTGGTATCCCTCCCCCCCCTGTGGATACCAGGTTGGTGGCGGGGACAACCCCCCCTGTTCCCCGCCACCCAGCTCGACCAATCCCAGTTTCGCCTCTTTCCCGGAAATCACCTGTGCCGACGCTGTCGTCGATCGACACTATCCGCAGAAGCTGACCATTCGCATCTGAGCCGATAACATTGCACCGGTGCAAATCCCCAGTCCGACACTCAGTTTCCGATGAGTCACGGCCACGGCCACGGTGGCCCCATCCAGATCGGCCCCACCGCATCACGCGTCGTCATCGGCTTGCTCGTCGTCATCGGCATGGTTGTCGTCGCGGCAGCTATCGCGCTGTGGCCGGACAAGAACACCATTCCCGTCCCGCTCCCCTTTCAGAATGCCGACGGCAGTTCGGTGGAGACCGAGGCGGGCACCGTCACGATGCAGGATCTCGGCGACTGCGGAAGTTCCTCCGCTGGAAGGGTATTCGTCGGTGCACCGCAACCGCCACCCACCTCCGCCTATCAGTGCCAGCGCAGTATCGTCGATATCGAGTCCGGGCCGAATGCCGGAACGAAGACACTCCTCGAGATCATCCCGGGTGCCGGACAACCGGATCTACGGGTCGGTGACCACATTCGCCTGGTGCGTCAGACCGACCCGAACGGAAACACGCAGTACTCCTTCGAAGACTATTCGCGTGGACTCCCACTGGCGCTGATCGTCATCGCGTTTGCCGTCGTCATCATCGCCGTTGCGCGGTGGCGCGGACTGCGCGCACTCGTCGGTCTGGTGATCGCCTTCGGCGTCGTCGTCGGGTTTCTCCTGCCCGCATTGCTCGACGGTAAGCCTGCGATACCGGTTGCACTGGTCGCCGGCGCGGTGATCTTGTACGCGGTTCTCTATCTGGCGCACGGTGTCTCACTCAAGACCAGTTCGGCTTTGCTCGGCACCCTTGCCGCGATGGTGCTCGCTGCCGTTCTCTCCTACCTCTGTATCGAACTGACGCACCTCACCGGACTGTCCGAAGAGCAGAACACCAATGTGCAGACCTACATCGAGCACATCGACATCACGGGCCTGCTGCTGGCGGGCTTCATCATCGGATCGCTCGGTGTTCTCAACGACGTCACCATCACCCAGGCATCTTCGGCATTCGAGTTGGCCGAACTCGACAAGCACGCACCCCGCCGAAAGGTGTTCAGCGGGGCGATGCGGGTCGGACGCGATCACATCGCCAGCACGGTCTACACCTTGGTTCTCGCGTACGCCGGCGGGGCGTTGCCACTGCTTCTGCTTTTCAGCGTCAGCGGGCGCCCTCTTCAGGACGTCCTGGTCGGTGACGCTGTAGCGATCGAAATCGTACGGTCCGCGGTCGGCGGGATTGCTCTGGCTCTATCTGTTCCGCTCACTACTGCTATCGCTGTGATTCTGGCTCGGCCACCCGGTAGTGCGGTCAAGGCCGGCCCCACGTCAGGTGGCCGACACTCCAAACGCTGAAAACGAGCCTCAGAGTCCGGGAATCGGTGGGAGAACCGGTAACAGAATCGGCGGAAGCCCCGGGATGTAGATCGCGGGCGGTGGCGGCGCGGGAGCGGGCGCTGGCGGCACGTAAGTGTCCTGCACGACTGGCGGAGCCTCGACGACCGGAGGGGCTTCCTCCGTCGTCGTCGGGGGCGGGGTCGTTGTGGTCGTAGGCGGCGGGGTAGTCGTGGTCGTCGACGGCGGCGTAGTCACCTCGGTTGCCACGGGTCCGGCATCCTCGGAATCGAAGACCTTTCCTCCGTAGCCCAATCCCAACCCCACGATCACGATCGCCGCGATCACACCGGCGCCGAGGCCAGCGAACCGTAGCGGGTTTCTCGGCTCTTTGGATGTCGATTCGACGGGTTGTGTCCCGGCGAGCCAGGACGGGTGTGCGGTTCCTGCCCCGGGTGCCTCGCCTTCGTACATCGCCGAGTACGCCTGGGCGTCAACCATCACAGCCTCGGTGTCGGCGTCATGTTCTGTGCCGAATCCGTCCGTGGTCTGGTCGCTGTCGGCGACCGCGAGATCTGCGGCCGGATCGAATCGTTGCTCGTGTCGGTTCGGTCGCGGCTGAGGCAGTTCCGCCGCGTAAGGGCTCGGCACCTGTTCCTGCGGAACGGACTTCGTGCCGGAAGCGGCTTCGGACAAGGCATTCGGCCGCTCCGATTCCGCGAGCGTTGCCACCCCTCCGTGGCTGAACGCCTGAACCGGAACGGGTACCTCCGCCGGGGTGTGGATCGGATACGGCGCAAAGATCGGCGCTACAGCCGGAACCTGAACCGGGGCAGATACCGCGCGCGCCGATGGCGTCATCGACGACTCCGCGATCAGCGCAGCGCCTTGCGCAGTCACGAGTTCCGGCTGCTCGGGCGCGATGAGGGGGCACTCCAGCCACGCGGCGAGGGTCGCCCGCACGATCGGAATGCGTGCACCGCCACCGATCAGGAGAATCGCGTCGGGGTTACGGCCGGACGTTGCGATGACCTCTCGTATCTCGCGTGCGAAGGCCTCCACCGACGTGACGACCAACGAATCGAAAACTTCCCGCGACAGCAGGAGAAGCCCGCCGGGCCCGGGCAGGCACACCGCACTTCGTGAGGACAGCTGTTCCTTCGCGAGTCGGCATCGCGCCTGCAGTTCGGCATCGCCACCCGGGTCGGCCGGCGTAGCTATACGGCGACGCACGGTCTGATCCGAGTAAACGAGCTCGTCGAAGTGATCTCCGCTGACCCGCGTCGACCGGGCGGTGACGACGGTAGACCGCATCTGCCTGTCCACAATGCTGATCGTCGATCCAGAACTACCGATGTCGACGACGACGAGTGTGCTCTGGTCGGTCAGCGCACCGGACTCCTCGAGCATTCGAAGCGTCGCGACTACTTCGGGAACCAGCTCGAAGTTGTCGATGCCTTTCTGTTCGAACGCTGTTTGGAGTGCTCCGGCCTGCGCTTGATCCCGGTAGGCGACGACCGTATTGCTGCCGAGATCGGCATTCTCGGTCAAGGCCACGCCGGTTGCCTCCGCTGCGACTTCCTCCGGAATCTCACGACCGCGATCGACGGCTCTGGATCGGAACACCGGACCACTGTGGTCGGGCGTCCCCGGGCGCGCCAAACGCACAGCGCTGGCTCCCACCGTCACACCCAAAACCAAGTTCATGATCCACCTTCGTCGACCGGCGACGGGTTCCGTCAGCAGACCCCGTCATTCCCCGGCCGGAAGTCTACCCACTGGGCATGGTCTGCGAGGTTCGCGCATCTCACCTAAGGCCTTCTCGCAGCTATTTTTTCGCAACCTGGACGGTCGACCTACCGCCCCAATCCGCGGTAGTTCCAACCGGCGCCGCGCCACAGGTCCGGATCGAGGCAATTTCTGGCGTCAACGATCACCCGTCGCCGAACGAGTGGTTCCAAATCGCCGGGCACGAGTGAGGCGAACTCGTCCCATTCCGTGGCGATCAAGACCACATCAGCATTTCTGCAAGCTTCTGACGTGGAGGTTGCATAGTGAAGGGTGGGAAACAGTCGGCGAGAATTGTCCATGGCCTTCGGATCGAAAACGGTGACCGCTGCCCCGTGCAACTGCATCATTCCTGCAACGTTGAGCGCAGGCGAATCACGCACATCGTCGGATTCGGGCTTGAACGCGGCCCCCAGAACCGAGACGTTAGCTCCCAGCAAACTGCCATCGCAGGCTGCCGTCACCAGTTCCACAGCTTTTGTGCGTCGTCGCATGTTGATGCTGTCTACCTCGCGGAGGAAGTACAGAGCCTGGTCGACACCCAATTCCCCGGCGCGTGCCATGAACGCCCGAATGTCCTTCGGCAGGCACCCACCGCCGAACCCCAAGCCCGCATTGAGGAACCGTCTACCGATCCGAGCGTCGTACCCGAGAGCGTCGGCCAACATCGTGACGTCGGCGCCGGTCGCCTCGCACACCTCCGCAATCGCATTGATGAAGGACACCTTGGTCGCGAGAAACGCGTTCGCAGATCCCTTGACCAACTCGGACGTCGCCAGATCGGTCACGAGGAACGGCACCCCCGCGCCCAGTATCTCGGCATAAACCTCGCGAAGAACGCCTTCGGCGTTTCCCGGCCGGTCACGATCGATCCCCAGAACCAACCGGTCAGGGCTCAAGGTATCCGCGATCGCGTGTCCTTCACGCAGGAACTCCGGATTCCAGGCCACCTCTACCGAGCCACCCGCCGGCGCAGTCGCTCGGAGTCGCTCGCCGAGAGCCGCTGCCGTGCCTACCGGCACCGTCGACTTCCCGACTATCAGCGAAGGCTTTCGCAACAACGGCGCCAACATGTCGATCACCGAATGAACATGACTGAGATCTGCGGCGTACTCCCCCTTCTTCTGGGGCGTCCCCACACCGACAAAATGGATGTCGGCAAAATCCGCGGCATCGGCGTAGGAAGTCGTGAACTGCAGCCGACCCGACGCCAGATTCTTCTCGAGCATGTCGGTCAGACCCGGCTCGAAGAACGGGACCTCCCCACGAGACAACTTGTCGACCTTGGACTGGTCGATGTCGACTCCCAGCACGTCGTGACCAAGTTCGGCCATACACACTGCGTGGGTCGCCCCCAGGTATCCCGTTCCGAACACGGTCATCTTCATGTGTTGTTGGTATGCGTCCGAACTTTCCGAAACGCGTACGCCAGGTGGGCGCGAAACCAACATCGGGCGTACGACGAGTGCGTCGCGCGTGCAACCTATGCTTCTGGCATGCACGTTCTCTTCGTTTGTACGGGAAACATCTGCCGATCACCCACTGGCGAACGCCTTGCACGTGCTTATGCCGCCGAAGCCGGAGTTTCCGGATTCACCGCGTCGAGTGCCGGAACCCGGGCGATGGTCGGACACCCGATCGAGCCGACTGCTGCGAGGGTTCTCGCGGGGCTCGGCGGCGACCCCACGGAGTTTCAAGCCCGACGCATGACAACAGCGCTGGCCTCGGACGCCGACCTCATTCTCACGATGACCGAAAGTCAGCGAGACAAAGTCCTGGCGATGGCTCCGGCGCGGCTCAAGCGCACGTTCACACTTCGAGAAGCCGCACGGTTGAGCTCGCTCGCAGATGCACGAACTGTCGAGGACCTCGCCGCCGCCAGGCCCCGATTTCGTGCCGCCGAACCCGAGAATGTCATGGATCCGATGGGTAAGGAAGAGAACGTGTTTCACGAGATCGGACTTGAGATCGCCGATCTCCTCGGCCCGCTGCTCAGCCGACTTCGCTTCGGTGAGCGCTGAGCGCGGGCACCGCGGTCAACTGCGGTAGCGACTTGTCCGACTCGTAGTAGTAGCTGTACTCGTACGCATTGCGTCCGCGAGACGGCGTCATCGTGATGACAGTGCCCAGGACGTGTGCACCCACACTCTGTAGGTTTCCGACCGCGCGCGCCAGTTGATCGCGCTTCGTGGAGCCGTGTCGGGCGATCACCAGGGCACCGTCCGACATCGCGGCCAGGACCGCGGCATCCGTGACGGGTAGCAACGGCGAGGCGTCGATGATGACGTAGTCGTATCGCGCCCGCAGTTCATCGAGAACATGTTTGGCCGTGTCCGTGCCGAGTAGTTCGCTCGGGTTCGGCGGGATCGGTCCGGAGGCGAGCACTGTCAGCCCGTCGAATTCGGTCGGCTGAAGCACATCGTCCAGCGTCGCTTGACCGGAGAGCACCGAACTGACGCCGACGCTTCCGATCAACCCCAGATACTTCGACACTCGCGGCTTCCGGAGGTCGCCTTCCATCAGGCACACTGACTTACCGGCCTCCGCCAAGACAAGAGCGATGTTCACGGCGGTCGTCGTCTTACCCTCGGAGGGAAGCGAACTCGTGACGACAATGACACGCGGTGGATGATCCACCTCGAGGAACTGAAGGTTGGTGCGCAATTCACGGAAGGCTTCGGCACTCACGGAATTTCCGTCACTGAAAGTGATCGCATGGTTGACTTCGACGACTTTGTCGAACGGGATCGTGCCCACCATCGCCGCACCCGCAATCTCTTCCACCGTTCGACGATCCTTCACCGTGTTGTCGAGTCGATCGCGAATCAACGCAAGCGCGATTCCCGACACCAGTCCCGCCACTGCTCCGAGAGCGAGATTGCGCGAAGTCTTGGGCGAAACGGGAACAGACGGCTCTTGGGCCTGTTGCTCGACGACCACACGTGCAGGCGGCGTTCCGCCGTTCTCGGGTGTCTCCAGTTCCTTTGCCAGTGCGACGAATTCGGACGACAGAGTATTTGCGATCTCTCGCGCGAGCTCCGGTGAAGGATCCTTGACTCCGAGGTCGATCAACACAGTGTCGGGCGCCGACGTCGCAGTGACCTTGGAGGCCAACTCTTCAGCCGACATCCCGCCGACCACCCTCGGTCCCAGTTCGTCGATCGTCCGCTGCGCAAGTGTCCGGCCGGTCAGGAGTTTTGTATAGGACAGAACTCGCTGCTGTGAAAGTTGACTGCCCTGCAGTGCCTCGTTGACCGAGGTACCCGCCGACGTCGAAACGAACAGCCTCGTCGAGGCCTGGTAAACGGGCGTCGAAAGAAGAGAAGCGCAAAGGGCTCCCAGGATTCCGAGCACGGTTACAGCAGCGACTATTCGCCATCTGGCTTGCAATATCTTCAGGTAGTCGACAATTTCCATCTTGATGTCTCCTTCGGCTCACGCATGTCCACTGCGGGTCTGAGCGGTCTTTGCCGGTCAGACCGCGAGGGCGAACCGGGCTTTCTCAATTTCGATATCGATCAGCTGCGACGGACGAAACGTCCTGTGCTCACGGGCGTCCCAGTCCGCGGTAGTTCCAACCTGCGCCTCGCCACTCGTCGGGGGAAAGGCAATTGCGCCCGTCGACGATCACTTTCTTGCGAACGACTGCATCGAGATCGGACGGCTGCAACTTCAAAAATTCGGGCCACTCGGTCAACACCAGGACGACATCGGCGCCTTCGCACGCCTCCAACGCATTTGCCGAATAGGTCAACGTCGGGAACAGCGCACGCGAATTGTCCATGGCCTTCGGGTCGTACACGTTCACTGCTGCGCCTTGAAGCTGAATCTGACCCGCGACGTTGAGCGCCGGCGAATCACGAACGTCGTCCGAGTCCGGTTTGAACGCGGCACCCAGAACTGCGACTCTCGCACCGAGAAGCGATCCGCATGCCTCCCGCGCCAGTTCGACCATGCGTGTCCGTCTGCGCATGTTGATGTTGTCGACTTCGCGCAGGAACGTCAGTGCTTGGTCGGCACCGAGTTCACCGGCGCGAGCCATGAAGGCACGGATGTCCTTGGGTAGGCAACCGCCGCCGAAACCAATTCCCGCGTTGAGGAATCGACGTCCGATCCGAACGTCGTACCCGATCGCGTCGGCGAGCACTGTGACGTCGGCGCCAGCAGCCTCGCACACTTCGGAAATGGCGTTGATGAACGAGATCTTCGTGGCCAGGAATGCATTCGCTGACGCTTTGACCAACTCGGCCGTAGCGAGGTCCGTGACGAGAAAGGGAATTCCCTCATCGAGGAGGTCTGCATAAACCTCGCGCGCAGCAGATTCCGCGCGACCGTGTCGACCGCGGTCGACCCCGAGCACCAGACGATCTGGATGCAATGTGTCCTGGACGGCAAACCCCTCGCGCAGAAACTCGGGATTCCACGCGACTTCGACGCCGTCACCAACCGGTGCCAGTTCCCGCGCGCGCTTACCGAGCCGTTCCGCGGTTCCCACCGGCACCGTGGACTTCCCGAAGATGACCGCGGGTTTGGTGAGCAGCGGTGCCAAAGTTTCGATCACGGCATCCACGTAGACCATGTCAGCGGCGAACTCACCCTTCTTCTGCGGCGTACCGACCCCGAGGAAGAACACGTCCGCAAATTCAGCGGCTTCCTCGTAAGACGACGTGAACTTCAGCCTTCCTCGATCGATGTTTCGTCGTAGGACCTCGCCCAAACCTGGCTCGTAGAAAGGAACTTCCCCTGCTGCCAGTTTCTCCAGCTTGGCCGCGTCGACATCCACTCCGAGGACCTCGTGACCGAGTTCGGCCATACACGCCGCGTGTGTCGCGCCCAGGTATCCCGTGCCGAAAACTGCTATGCGAGTGCTCATGTTGCTCGATCTGCTTTCTCGACAGTGTGTGAAGTGTTGATGGGATGGGTAATTCAGGTGCCCACGGCACCGATGTTGTCTCGGTACCACGAGACCGTCGACGCGATTCCTTCGCGCAATCCGATTGTCGGCCGCCATCCGAGTTCACGAATCATGCTCACGTCCAGAAGTTTCTGCATTGTTCCGTCAGGCTTCGAGGTGTCCCACCGCGTCTCGCCGGTGTATCCGACCTCGTCGGCGACCATCGAAGCGATCTCACGAATTGTGTGGTCCTCGCCGGTTCCCACGTTGACGTGCGATGCACCGTCGTAGTTGTCGAGCAGATGCAGACACGCCGACGCCAGATCGTCGACATGCAGAAATTCACGTCGAGGATTGCCACTCCCCCAGTTGACAACCAACGGCACTGCGGATGACTGCGCCTCGTCGTAGCGCCGAACGAGGGCGGGAAGTACATGCGATCCACGCGGCGAGAAATTGTCTCCCGGGCCGTACAGGTTGGTGGGCATCGCCGAGATCCACGATCGACCATGCTGCCGCCTGGCAGCTTGAACATGGAGTATTCCCGCAATCTTTGCTATTGCATAGGCGTCGTTGGTCGGCTCGAGATGCCCGGTGAGCAGGTATTCCTCCTTGATCGGCTGCGGCGCCAATTTCGGGTAGATGCACGATGATCCGAGGAACAGGAGACGCTCGACGCCGTATGCAAGGGCAGCGTCGAGCACGTTCACCTGGATACGAAGATTCTCCGACAGGAAGTCGACGAGGAACGTGCTGTTCGCCGCAATCCCACCAACTTTTGCTGCTGCAAGGATCACGTTGGTCGGCTTTTCGCGGGCGAAAAAATCGAAAACAGCTTCCCGCTCACGCAGATCGAGTTCGGCGGAGGTCTGTCCGAGCAACCGTGAGAAGCCGGCAGATTCCAGTTTTCGCCACACCGAAGAGCCGACCAAACCTCGGTGTCCAGCCACGTAGAACGGTGCGCCTCGATCGAGTGGTCGCGCTGCGAATGAATCACTCATCGCGTCGCCAACCAGTCGGGAAGTGCCGGAGTGTCGATCCACGGGCGCCCTTCATGTTCGAGCGCTTCGATGTCTGCCTCGACCATGATCCGAGCCAGTTCGGGTGTGTGCACGCCGGCCTTCCAACCGAGTTTGCGCTCGGCATGGCTCGGATCCCCGATCAGTGCGTCCACCTCGGTCGGCCGAAGATACCGTTCGTCGAATCGAACGTGGTTCTCCCAGTTCAGACCTGCGTGTTCGAAAGCGACTGTGAGGAAGTCACGCACCGAGTAGTTGCCACCGGTGGCCAGCACAAAATCCTCAGGCTCGTCGACCTGCAGCATGCGCCACATTCCCTCGACATACTCCGGCGCGTACCCCCAATCGCGTATCGCATCGAGATTACCCATGTACAGATGATCCTCGATCCCGGCCTTGATACGTGCGACTGCCCGCGTGATCTTGCGCGTCACGAACGTCTCGCCGCGCCTGGGGGACTCGTGATTGAACAGAATTCCGTTCACCGCGAAGATTCCGTACGCCTCACGGTAGTTCTTGGTGATCCAGTACGAGTACACCTTCGCCGCACCGTAGGGCGAGCGTGGATAGAACGGTGTCTCCTCGTTCTGCGGTGGTGGTGTGGCACCGAACATCTCAGAGCTCGACGCCTGGTAGAACCGGCAGTCGAGTCCGGCCATCCGAACCGCCTCCAGTAGTCGGATCGACCCCACACCTGTCGTGTTCCCCGTGTGTTCGGGTTCGTCGAAGCTGACTCTGACGTGAGACTGCGCAGCGAGGTTGTATACCTCGTCCGGTTTGATCTGCGCGAGCAGCGTCACCAGGCGCGCTCCGTCACTGAGGTCACCGTAGTGAAGGAAAAGCCGTGCATCCGCATGGTGGGGGTCCACATAAATGTGGTTGATCCTCGAAGTATTGAACGTCGACGATCGACGGATCAGTCCGTGAACCTCGTAGCCTTTGGAGAGCAGCAACTCGGCGAGGTAAGAGCCGTCCTGTCCCGTGATTCCGGTAATCAGTGCGCGTTTCATCCTGCGTTCCTTCCGTTGCGGGACAGCCCGCCTGATAGTTGCGAAACCACGGTTGTGGTCCGTATTCCTCCGAATCGCCCGGGAGTCTTGATCTCGCTCATGTGCGTCCCCCCGAACGGCCGAGGAACTTTCGAATGTCACGCGATGCCAACCGAACGAATGTCGAGTTACCGAACAGGTAGCGCCGCCACAGACGTTTGGGTTCCGATGCAAGTCGATACAGCCACTCGAAACCCGAGTTCTGGACGAAAGATGGTGCCTCCGAGACAGTTCCGGCCAAGAAGTCGAAGGCCGCGCCGACACCGACGGCCACGTAGTCGGTTCGATCCGCTATCGCCTTCGTGACAAAATCCTGCTTCGGAGCTCCCAAGCCGACCCACACGATGTCCGGGGCCGACGGACCGACCTTCGTGATGATGTCATCGACGAACTCCTTGCTGAACGCGGCAAACGGCGGGGCATAAGTGCCAGCCACCTCGATGCCCGGGTATAACTCCTCGACTCGATCCGTCAAGAGGCTCAACGTCTCTTCTGTCGTGCCGACAAAGTGGTGACGGAGGCCGTAGCGGCGCCCCTTGTCCAGGGTGGCCTCGAAGAACGACGGACCCCGGACTGGTCGAACACCGACGTGATCGGAAGCGGTGCCGCCGATCAGGCGCATCACCCAGTTGACCGGGGTTCCGTCTGCGAAGTTCACACCGGGACCCTTCAAAACCGCGGAGTAGTCGCGATCGCTGTGCGCCGCCGACACGCAGTAGGAATTCGACAACCTCACGGAGACTCCGGTTCCCGCTCCCTCTCGTCTGTCGTTGACTACCCAATCGGTAGCTCCCTCGAGATTGGTCGCGGCAAACGGAATGCCACCCACCTCGATGACCTCGAACGGACTGCTCATCTGTCTCACCACTTCTTCGAGTTCGTTTGTTGACGTTCATTGCACTGGCCGTAACTGCGCGACAAGACCGATGTCAACCGAGATCGAGTCCAATCACGCTGTGGTTCAAAGAAAGAAAGTTCTGTCTCGACAACCGATCGAGCGATACGAGAGGCGAGAGTCGAGGCCGGAGCAACCGGGATCGCCACGGCGTTACTACCGGCCAGTGTCGGCACACCGCCGAGATCCAAACAGACCACCGGGAGGCCCACCGCAGCCGCTTCGGCCGCCACCCAGCCGCCCGAATCGTGCATGCTCGGGAAGAGCAGAACGGAGGAGGCCCCCATCTCGCCCACCACTTCCGATCTGTCGAGCCACCCGCGAAGCGTGACCTGACCGCGCCGATACGGAAGCGACTTCTCGATCCGCCCGCGGGCGGGTCCCTCCCCGACAAAGGTCATGGACCACTCGGCGCCCAAATGCTCGAGCGCGTCCAGAATCAGGTCGATTCCTTTGTACTGCAACAGTCTTCCTACGAACAAGAGCCTTCGTTTCGGCCTGGGTACCGCTTGCTTCTCGATTCCGTCGTAGTCCAGAACACAATTGGGTTGGATGACGACGTTGCGTGCCCGCGGTGCGCCACGCCCGCTGTCGGAGTTCATCGCGATGAAAGTGTCGACTCGTCCGGCCATGAAGACATGTGTCAGTGACCGAACGGCTTTCGTCGAGCAGGTTCGAACTGCCGTGGTTGCCAGATACCGCATACCGATGCGCTTGGCGAGCGGCATCGGCGGGTAGGTGTTGCCCCCGGCAGGCCCCCATACGAGTCGTGCGCCGCCGGCTCCACCGAACAGCACCGGTGGTGGCAGCCAGTCGGAGGCGAAAGTTGCATGGTGCAGGACGTCGAAGTTTGCCGCTTCACGCCGAACGAACAGTGAAGTGTGCCAGAGCCATCGGAGGTATCGACCGTACGATCCGGCTTCTTCCGCGGTCAAAGTCGCTATTCGCACGACACGAACTTCGCAACCGAGCTTTTCACACTCCGATTCCAAAGCAGGAGCCTCACCGGAGCGAGTCACCACCGTGATCGACTCACACAGTTCGGAAGCCGCCGAGAGAAGCGCCCAACCCGCACCGGATTCACTCCCCTGATTCGGATCGCAGGCGTATGCCGTCATCAACAACCGTGTCATCGCGCTACCACCAGCCTCTGTGCGCGCGGCTTCCGAGAATCGCGGCGGCTGAATCGCTCTGAGAACCAACCGATGTTGCGTGCACCGTGGTCGAGAACCACGCGTTTGATCCGTGGACTGATCAGGGCAACGGGGATCAACGTCGCCGACGCGAGTACGAGCAGAGCGCGTTTGGCACTCTGAGCCGTCAACAGTGGCAGGTCGAGCTGTCCTTGACAGACCGCGAGGATTCGTCCGTTGTTGACATACCGGGCGAAGAGCCAGGAGTCCCGACGCCGATCCTCGTCGACGGGTTCGTACGCAAGCGCCTCGTCGCACCACAACAACCGGACACCGCCGGCGCTCATCCTGAGCGTGAACTCGGTGTCCTCGCCGCCAGGTAGATCCCAGTCGTCACTGAAGTTCAAGCCGTTCAAAGTCTTCAGGTCCAACAACAGATTTCCGGCGCCTGCAGACGCAACCGGGGTGCCGGTCGAATGGCGAACGCGAGTGTGCAATGGAAGTTCTGAGGCAGGCAGACCCACCGGAATCACAGGACCGGCCACAGCACCTGCGTCGAAATCTGCGGCGCAGGTGAGGAGATTCGACAGCCAGTCGACATCGACGTACTCGTCGTCGTCGACGAAGACGATGTAACGACGATCTCGTGCACGGGCGAGATCGACCAGCGCACGTCGCGCCGGAGATACCCCGCCAAATCCGAGATGCAGTCGTTCGATCCCGTCGGCAACATACGTCGGTGTGGTGGATTCCGGATCATTGTCGCCTACTACGACCTGGGCGGAGACACCGGAAGCCTGGATCGATGCCCGGGCGCTGTCGATGCATACAGCCAGTTCCGATTCGCGACGGAAGGTCAGAATCGCCACTATGACGCCGCTGGGATTCTTCATGAGAGGTCAACTTTCGGTCGGGCGCCACGGTTCATCGAGACCAGGAGTGCGACGCTCGCGCTGACGCACGCCGACGCGGCCAATGCTCCTGCGACGTGTACGGCGCTGTCGGTCAGTCCTGCCCCGAGAACGATCAGAAACTGCAGAGGCAACAGCAAGGCGCGAAATCTGTTGAGGTTTCCCGTCTTGTCCATGACGCGGATCGACGTGCCGACTCCCAGCAGAATCCCGTTGAACGCCACCGCCAACCCGCAGAGCAGAATGACCGGTATCAAGTTCGGAAAGTGCGGTCCGACCAGATGATCCATCAATCGCACTCCCGAGAGTCGAATCTCGAGTGTGAGACAGATCAGCGAAACGCAGATGATCGAAATCCAGAAGATCTGCAAGCCCACTCGGCGGCCGAGTGCCATGCACTCGCTCGCGCTCATCGCTTCGACACCACTGCCGAACTTACGCATCAGAATTGGCGAGATGCCCGCGAACATCAAGGACAGTGGACCGAGCAGTGTCTGGGCAGTTCTGATCTCACCGATCATCGAGATCGACGCCACCACCGTGA
Organism: Rhodococcus sp. WS1; assembly: GCF_003797745.1. Taxonomy (NCBI): domain Bacteria; kingdom Bacillati; phylum Actinomycetota; class Actinomycetes; order Mycobacteriales; family Nocardiaceae; genus Rhodococcus; species Rhodococcus sp. WS1. Next base: position 1,942,279 of record NZ_RKLZ01000001.1, read on the forward strand.
GTATCAAGAACATCGCCTGCTGCGCAGCTGATCCCATCAATATCTCGATCGCAAACGGCACGGATCTATATCGGTGAGTGCGCGAGTACCTGACCGACGGCACCGGCGGTACCAGACGCATGGATGCGTGACCGAGCGCGAGCGCGACGAAGACACCGACCGTATAGGTCACGAGTGCAAGTGTCAGATTCTCGACCAGGAAAGCTGCAATTAGGACGAACGAGAGTGTCACGATCTGTATCGACGCAGAGATCCAACTCGCTCCGTCGTGCATCAGCATCGTGCGTATCACGTCCAACACCACGAAACCAGCTGCAGCCAAGGCGTATACCGTGAGATTCATCGAGTCCGAGCCGGCGATCAGGAACAGTGCCCACACCGATGTCACCGATACCGCCGCCAGCACGATCGTGGGTGCCAACGCCGGTCCACGCTCGTCGGACACCGCCCCTCGCGACAGCCAGACGTCGACGCCGATCGCTCTCCCCAGTGCCAGTGCCAACAGACCCGCCGATTGAATCACGGCAACCTGGCCGACTTCGATCGGACCACCGAGTCGTGCCACCGAGGTGAGAACGACAAAAGTGAGGACGCTCGAAAGCCCTTGATCGGCCATGAATGTCACATACCGAGTGCGATCGTTCACGATCTCACCTCGTTGATGAGCTCACGCATCGACGTCGCCGCCTTGCGCGATGTGAAGCGATTCGAGTAGTGACGATAAGCGGATCTGCGTATCGCCGATCGGTCGTCCGCTCCGAAGATTCGGTCGAGGGCCTCGCGTATCGACGACTCTTCCAAGGTATGGAGAGGCGTTCCGCCCGGTCCGACGATGTCCGCGAGTGCACCGCTGGTTGCGTAGATGACCGGGGTGCCAACCGACATCGACTCGATCGCAACGCGTCCGAACGGTTCTGCCCACTGAGACGGCACCACGGACGCCGCACTGTCGCGGAGTATCTCGATCACATCTTCGTGTGAAGTGAATCCGGCCAGCGTGACGTTGTCGAGAGCTGCGCTTATGCTGGAGATCTCGCCGTACTGCGGTCCGTCACCGAGAACTGTGAGCGAGGGACTTCCAGCGCCCTGCGGCCAGTTGCGCACCAAGTCCAGGACGCCCTTCTCCGGTGTCAGTCGGCTGACGCACACGACCGAATCAGTGCTCCGGAACTCGGGTTCATTTTCTTCGAATCCGAAGTTCGGACGAACCACGACGCGGCCAGAATCGATCAGTCGTCCCTCGACCAGACGTGCTGTCATCGCGCTCGTTGCGACAAACCTGTGCTGCTTCCACCCCAAGACGCTGATCTTGACCGCCGCAGCGCTCAGGTAGCAGACAAGGCTCTGCAGTCGGCTGTTTCCGTAGCATCCGTTGCGGACACAACTCGTGAAGTAGTTGGTGGAACCGCATTCGGTGCACGTGCCATCTGCGCGCAACTTTGCTGACGGTGTGGCGAGGCGATAGTTCCGAACCGCCTGCAACGTAGGAATTGCGGCGGCTCGTGCGGCCACGAGCAACGAAGCCGAGAACGCCGGCCAGAGATTGTTCACGTAGACGATGTCCGGTCGCTCCGAACGAATGATGCGCAATGCATCGACGAGTACTCGAGGACTGAACACTGCGGTGACTGCCGCCCACGGTCCCCGGGAGATCTTGGAATTCTCGGAAGTGCACTGAACCGTCTCGTATCCGATCGATTCGAGGAGCTTGGATTCGTTCGCGAAGCTCTGCTCCTCACCACCCGGATTCCGATAGATCGCATGGAACATCAAGGCTTTCGGCGGCGTGGATCCACCGGCGGACGTCGGGTTCACTTCAGGCTTCGAACGCGCTACATCGAACGACTTGTACATCTCACTGACCTCCTCTTCGCTCCGGAGCGAACCCGTACGCACGACCCCTACGGATCGACAATTCGGCGTTGCCTGCACTGTGAGAGCGGTGCGTCGAGGGTCCGTACGGCGCCAGGAAGACCCATGCGATCAGCCACATGGCGCCGAAGAAGAGCGTCGACTCCGTCAAGTCCATCGAGAAGACGAGAACCATGATCGCGACGACGGCGATGTACTCCGTTCTGCTGCGAGCTCGCCCGAGCGCCGTGTTCAGAAGCAGGTAATAGCCGGCCAACAGCAGCAGGAATCCGATCCAACCGATCTGGAGACGAATGTCGAGCATTCCGTTGTGCGCGCTGGTCGCCGGAAAGGACAGCTTGGACCGGATCATCTGTCCGACAACGCTGTCAGGTGCCCAGACCGAGCCGAAGCCCCAACCGAGCAGGGGCCGCTGTTCGGCGTAGTACTCGGATACCGTCCAGAGATGTAGCCGGCCGGTCAACGTGACATCTCGCGAGAGTAGCGCTGCGACATCGGGTCCGAGCACCTTCATCGCGCCGGATACCCCGATGTACAGCCCGATGATCACCGTCGAGGCAAGGCGAGCGTTAGGTGTCCGTCGAAGGCACTTCAGAGCAAGCACTGTCGCCAGCGCAATCCCTGCAGCGACGAGACTGGTCTGGCTCCGGGCTTCGAACAACACGATGCCGGCGACAGCCAGTGCCGCCACCCACGGAATACGCTTGACGTCGGGAAGCATGAGCATGACAGCAACAAGGACAACTTCGATCGCAGCCATTCGGCCCAAAGTATTCTTGTGCGTGAAGATTCCGCGGTAGGCAACAGCGCGGGTATCCACATCGATGCCGGTCGAAGGATCGAGGACCACGACCATCAGCGACAGCACCAGTAGTACCAGCAAGGTGACGGCCACAGTCCGCACTCGCACCGGGAAGGTCAACTCGCGGGCGACCATGATTCCCGTGATCGCCAGGCACACGATGACGATGCCGGCGACGGCGGAGTTCCGGGGCAACGTCGACCAGTACCAGCTGGTTGCCGGAACGCCGGCCGCGATCAGAAGCGTGAAGACAGGCCAGGACGCGTTGCGTGAGTATCGCCGGTCGAGGAAGTAGACCAACGCGAGTGTCGCCGAGAGAACGGCCGAACCGTGTACGAGCAACGATCCGAGCGCTGTCTTCTGCGTGTAGGCCTGAAAGGCTCCGCTCGCGCCGATGACCGCGATCACCAATGCCGTTCGCAAGATCAGCGGATTGTTCGGTGCCTCATTTTCGCAAGGCGCCGGTGCCGCATTCTTGTCAGTAGGCGCCATCACTTCCCACCACCGCCTTGAGCGTCTTCGCGACGATCATGACGTCACCCATCATCGACCAGTTGTCGACGTAGGAAAGATCAAGGCGGACAGTGTCTTCCCACGAAAGATCAGAACGTCCGCTGACTTGCCACAGGCCGGTGACACCGGGCTTGACCAGTAGCCGGCGACTGACCGCACCGTCGTACATCTCCACCTCGCGCCGAAGCGGTGGCCGAGGTCCGACGACGCTCATCTCGCGCCGAAGAACATTGACGAACTGGGGCAACTCGTCGATCGAGTACCGACGCATGAAGCGACCGACCGTCGTCACACGCGGATCATCTCGCATCTTGAAAAGCACTCCGGCGCCTTCGTTCTCCTTCATCAGTGCCGTGACTTGAGAATCCGCATTCTGGACCATCGAGCGGAACTTGAGCATGGGGAACGGCTGCCCGTCCAACCCCATCCGCTCGGACTTGTACAGAACCGGCCCCTTGCTCGTGAGCTTGACTGCGATCGCAGCCGCCAGAAGCACCGGACTGATCACGGCGAGTACCACGGTCGAGAAGACGATGTCGAAGGTCGTCTTCGTGAACTTCTGCGCGCCGTGATAGCGCGGACGCTCGACATGGATCAGCGGAAATCCAGCGACCGGGCGCATCGACAGCCTCGGTCCGGACACATCCAGAATCCCTGGTGCAACAACAAGGTCCACATGATCGCGCTCGAGATCCCAGGCCAACGTGCGCAGCCTTTCCGGTCCGAATCGCTCCGACGCCGTCACTGCCACCGTGTCGGCACCGACCTGTTCGATTGCGTTCGTGACACTGTGCTCATCTCCGAGCACCGGGATGTCCCGACCGTTCACTGTGACAACTTCGCCCACGTCTCCTCCGTAGCCAGGTACGCAGACTCCGACGACTCGGTATCCATGGGCATCGTCGCGCTCGAGGTTGCGTGCAAGATCGACAACCGCCCCTCGCACACCGACCACAAGTACGGCAGTTCGAAATTCACCTCGGGCTCGCTCACGAGCAATCACCCGTCGCCAGATCCAACGACTCGCGATCAAGGCGGTCAATCCCATCGGAAACGCCACGGCCAGGTACAGGCGCGCGATCTCCAGGTGAAGGAGAAGGCTGGCAATCGCAATCAGTCCGAACAGGCGGAGCGTTCCGACAGCGATCAATCGGTACTCTTCAGGGCCGCTTCCGATCACGCGAGGAGATCTGGTGCGAAATACTCTCAATACGGCGAACCAGCCGATAATCAAGGCGAAGGACAGTGCGGTGTAGCTGAAATGGCCGAATGCTTCACCGTCGACGACATCCGCGTCGCTACCGAATCGCCACCATTGAGCCAGAAACACAACTGCCGCAACAATGATCGTGTCGGTGATCGCCAGACGACGAAGATACGCAGATTGCCATTTCCTGCGTGCGGAAACTCCACCAGCCCTCTCCGGCGCTACTCGTCGGTGTTGTTGTGGCCGTTCTTTCGTGGGCGCGGCCATCTCGAGAACCGTCATGTGTTCAGAAACCTTTCCCCATGCACAAAATTCGGCCTGAAGGTGTTCGCCGGCCGAGGTCCATCGGACCGCCTTGCCGAATCCCGAAACTTCGACAGCGAAGCAACTGCTCCGCATTGCTGCGTTCAGTGCGAATGGTCGCATTACGTGCGCCTTGCAGTTAACCCGGCGACTGTTGTCAGGCCTCGGCCCAACTGTCGATTATTGCGGCATTGCCGCAGCTCACACCCCATGATTGAAGCAGAGTCCATTAACGACCCAAACACAGGACGATCGGCGATTTCTCCTCGCCCGCTGACGTCGCCAGCCTCGATATTGTCAGGACTCACGTCTTGGCAATTTTTCGGCTAGCTGGTCAGTACCAGTGAGGAGTTTGCCACATTCCGGACAGTGTGGCAATAGCGTTTTCCGAACTTCTTCCGGTCGCCAGCATTGAGGTCAGTTATTAACCCTCCAATCAGGAAGGTAAGATCATTCATCGTCATTACTATTGCGTACCTATAGTTTTCATTGACTTGGCCAATTGGACTCCGCGTTTGGACGGAAACCAGCACGCAGTTGGTGAACGCTCTGCAAATAGAACCAACACCATTCCGGCCGATTGGCAATTCTGGACAATCGTCCGATGCTTCGCCGATGAGAGCGTCATGCGATAGTTGAAGACGAACTATTCAGCGAATTGGGCCAGACCCACCATAGGTTGATCTGCAAGTTGAAAATGATTGCAGTACCGGATTAATCGTAAATTGAGCCGAGCGCCGGCCCGAAGCTGTAGTGCGCGGAGACTGCTGCCGCATGTCACTGGCCCGATGATCATCGGCACTTATGGGAAGGAGAGCACGTCGACTGAGTTCGTAAACTGCTGAATCCCAATCGATCCAGCTCACCCAGACCGAATCAGACGTTGACAGGCCGGGCACTCACCGCATCCATGGGCAGGTTCCGAAACATCGAATCGGTTGGATGTAACTCGGCTCGGCTCAATTCCGCCGAGACCAGCGGATGCGCTGTAACGAGAACGGGCCCCCGAGCATTGCTCGGGGGCCCGTCAGCGCGGACGCTGGTGTAACAAAGGTCAGTACTTGACCCGTTCAGTTGACTGTCGACGGCGCCCGCACTTCGCTGAGTGCCCTGGCACCGACTGAACTTTCCGCAGCTACATCAGCCACAACAGGATCGGAGTCGTAGTAGTACTTGTACTCGTAAACGCCGCGACCGTTCAGCGGAGTCATCGTGATGACAGTGCCGAGAATCGTTGCACCTACGCTGTGGAGGTTGCCCACCGCCCTGCTCAACTGTTCCCTCTTCGTCGAACCATGACGAGCAATAACGAGAGCGCCGTCAGCCAGAGCAGACAGAACTGCAGCATCCGTAACCGGAAGCAGCGGCGAGGCGTCGATGATGACGTAGTCGAACCTTCGGCGCAGATCGGCAAAGACCGCATGAGCCGTGTCGGTCCCCAGCAATTCGCTCGGGTTCGGAGGAATCGGGCCCGAGGCAAGAACCGTCAGGTCCGCATTGCTCGTCACTTGAAGCACATCGTCCAGGTCTGCTTGCCCGGCCAGGACCGAACTCAGGCCGACACTTCCGATTAGTCCGAGGTACTTCGAAACACGCGGCTTGCGAAGGTCGCCTTCAACGAGACATACCTTCTTGCCCGCCTCGGCCAGCACGAGTGCAATGTTGACGGCGGTCGTAGTCTTGCCCTCCGAGGGAAGAGAACTCGTGACGACGATGACGCTCGGGGGGCGATCCACGGCCAAGAACTGCAGATTGGTTCGTAGTTCACGGTATGCCTCGGCACTGGCGGAGTTGCCCTCGTGGAAGTTGATCGCTTGATGAACTTCACGTTCCTTGTCGAACGGAATGGTTCCCACCATCGCAGCACCAACGATGTCTTCGACTGTCTTGCGTTCTTTGACAGTGTTGTCCAAGCGGTCACGCAACACGGCCAGACCGATCCCCAGCAGTAGACCGATCACTGCTCCGAGAGCGACGTTCCTCGTGGTTTTCGGAGATACCGGTTCTACCGGGGTTTGGGCTCGCTGCTCGACAACTACGCGCGCAGGCGCAGTGCCGCCGTTAACGGGCGTGCTCAGATCCTTGACCATGAAGACAAATTCGTCCGAGAGCGCATTGGCGATATCGCGGGCCAACTCTGGCGACGTATCTTGCACGCTCAGGTCGAGAAGTACCGTATCCGGTGCCGATGTGGCCGTCACCTTCGATGAAAGCTCCGCGGCAGAAAGGCCTCCGAGGCGATCTGGTCCCACTGAATCGATTGTTCGCTGGGCGAGCGTCTCCCCGGTGAGGAGTCTCGCGTACGAAGTGACCAACTGTTGCGAGAGCTGATTGCCTTGGAATGCCTCGTTCACAGTCGTTCCGGTCGAAGTAGACACGAACAGGCGAGTAGACGCCTTGTACACCGGCGTGGCAATCAACGAGGCACCTAATGCACCCAAGATCACGACCACAGTAACGACAGCGACTATCTTCCACCGTGCCTGCAAAGTCTTCAGGTAGTCCCGTACATCCATCGTCGAATCTCCTTCGGCTCGAATACGTATCGCGCATCCGAGCAGTAATCACCGGCCGTCGGTCGAGCCACTACCCCCGCTCTTGTCTGAACAGGACAGCCATCCGTATTGACGTTCTTCCACGTATCGCGGCAACAAGCTGGCGGAGTAAAGACACGACGATCCCATTGAACGGAAGACAATGCAGGGTGAGAACAACTCACTCCTCGCCCTCACCGGCCCGGTCTGTCAGGTCTTGAACTGCGGCTGATCCCGTGAATCCAAGGGAGCGAACACCACGAAGGGCCGAACTGAACCTTACTGTCTCATCACACTTTTCACCACTCCAACCACCGTATACACCCCGCGGCTTCGCATCTCGTCGCACCGATGATCAACGTAGGCCACTCATCACGCGCTGCGCTCGGGACCTAAGTCCGACAACGAATGTCAACGATGAATCCACAACACCCGAAGGGAACGTCCGAGACATGACGCTTATCTCATCCGATCAGTGCGTCGAATCGACAATCAGCGAGGGAATCGTCGACCACCGCGGTGCGGTGGGTTGCAAACGGTGCACTCGCCGGCAGTTGCCGTTCGACACCACACGAATGCCGATGCGTTACTGGATATCCGATCGGAATCTCCGGTGACGACTGGACAATCAACCAACAGACCTTGGTCCCGACTTTCCAAACAGAGTTGAGGTTCGAGCCGATTGAACTGAGCCCTAGGGTCGTCCGAGCCCTCGGTAGGTCCACCCGGCATCTCGCCAGATTGCCGGTTCGAGACAATTCCGCCCGTCGATGACAACCTTCTTTCGAACAATGTCGTCGAGATCCGATGGCAGCAACTTACGAAACTCCGCCCATTCCGTCAAGATCAGGACGACATCTGCACCCGCGCAGGCTTCCTCCGTGTTCGCCGAATAGGTCAACGTCGGAAATAACGATCGAGAATTTCCCATCGCCTTCGGGTCGTACACGCTGACAGCCGCACCTTGAAGTTGAATCTGGCCGGCGACATTCAAGGCCGGTGAGTCTCGAACATCGTCGGAGTCCGGCTTGAACGCAGCTCCCAGCACAGCTACTCGGGCTCCCAACAACGATCCACAAGCCTCGCGCGCCAACTCGACCATCCGTGTCCGACGACGCATGTTGATGTTGTCTACCTCGCGCAAGAATGTGAGAGCTTGATCTGCACCCAATTCGCCTGCACGCGCCATGAATGCGCGAATGTCCTTGGGTAGGCAACCGCCGCCGAAACCGATTCCGGCGTTGAGGAATTTTCGACCGATTCTCTCGTCGTGCCCGATTGCGTCCGCCAGTACCGTCACGTCGGCACCCGATGCTTCGCATACTTCCGAAATCGCATTGATGAACGAGATCTTGGTTGCCAGAAATGCATTGGCTGACGCTTTCACCAACTCCGACGTTGCAAGATCCGTGACGACAAAGGGCGTACCCTCGTCCAGGATCTTCCCGTAGACCTCGCGAGCGACGGATTCGGCACGCCCCGGGCGGTTGCGGTCCACGCCCAGTACCAATCGGTCCGGGTGCAGGGTGTCCTTGACTGCAAATCCTTCTCGGAGAAATTCCGGGTTCCAAGCCACCTCGACGTCCTGACCAGCCGGTGACAATTCTCGTGCTCGGACACCAAGCCTCTCCGCGGTGCCGACCGGTACGGTGGATTTTCCGAAAATCACGGCAGGCCGCGTCAGTAGCGGTGCGAGACTGTCGACGACAGAATCGACGAACCGCATGTCCGCCGCGAATTCCCCCTTCTTCTGAGGAGTACCCACACCGAGAAAGTGAATGTCGGCAAATTCTGCGGCCTCTTCGTACGACGATGTGAATCGGAGACGACCTGCCGCGATATTGCGCCGCAGCACCTCCTCGAGGCCTGGTTCGTAGAAGGGAACTTCTCCGGCTTCGAGCATGGCAAGCTTGCTCGGGTCGACGTCGACGCCAAGGACTTCGTGGCCCAACTCGGCCATGCACGCCGCATGGGTCGCCCCGAGATAACCGGTACCGAATACAGTCATCCGGCGCGAAATCGATTCAGTCGGGCGGAGCTCAGTCATTGAAAACCTTTCGGTCGAAGTTCATGTGGACGAGGTCGTCGGGGCATCCACTCCCGTGTGGCCGAGTACTCCGTTTTCGGAGGTCGTTGAACGGCACTGTCAACCGACCACCTTTCTGCACGTGTCCACCAGTGCATTCAAGTCCGAACGCACCGACTTGGAAGTCAGGGCAACAACTCCCACGAAGACGACACAGACCATTCCCGCAAGTGCGAGCGCTACGAAACTCGGAACCTGTTGAAAAAGGGTGAGAGAAAGTGAGGCGACGCCGAACATCGCACCGAAGAGCATCATCGGCCGCACAGCGCTTCGGACCAAGGGCCCTGTCCCGATTCCGATCCGTGGAATGGCGACAAACGAGTAGATCAGCCAGACTGCAACAAAGCCGACGCTGCTCCCGATCGCCGTGCCCAAGCTTCCGAAGATCGCACCGACACAGACTGCAACGATCATCAATCCGCGCCCCACAAGGCTGTACCGAAGGTGCACATCGACTCGGCCAGTGGAAAGGAACACCCAGTAATAGATGTATGACAAAGCTTGAAATGCACCACCTACAGCGAGGATCCGGAAGATCGGTGCCGCAGCATCCCAACCACTTCCGAGCACGAGATCCATCAACGGGTTCGCCACGGCTGCCGCGTAGGCAAACGCACCGAGCATGACGTAACACAGTACGGTCTGAGCTCGGACCAGATATGCCATATAGACAGCAGGATCGGTAATTCGCGAAAGCACCGGCAACGCAACACGTGTCATCGGCGTGGCCAATTGCGCAATCGGTATCTTGAAGAGCTGATATGCCCGATCGTAAACACCGACTTCGGTGCTGCCGTGCAGTTTTCCGAGTGCAACGGAATCCGCGTTCGCACTCGAGTAGGTGACCAATTGCGTCAGCATGGTGTTGGTCCCGAACGACAGCAAGGACCGCATGTCTGCATTGCGTGTCGGGCGATTCGGAATCCAGCGCAGCAGCAACGCGGAACTGCCCAGGAGTACCGTCGAAACGATGATTTGCTGAGCAACGAGTGACCAAACTCCGTAGTGCAACAGGGCAAGCGGAATCGTTACGGCCAACGCGATCCCCTGCGCGGCAATTTCGGTCACCGTCAGTTTCACGAACTTCAAATTCCGGGTCAGATCCGCTCGCAACTGTACGGTGAGCCCGTTCAGCACGAAGATCACCGATACCGCCCTGACAATGTCGGAAAGCCCGTCGACGTCGTAGAACCGGTCGAACAATGGCGCTGCGGCGAAGACCAGGAGCGTCAGCAGCAATCCTATTGCCGTGTTGATCCAGAAGAGATTCGAACGCTGACTCTCCGATATCTCCGACGCTTGTACGGAGGCAAGGGAAAGCCCGAAATCGCCGATCACCGTTGCAGCTCCGACCACCGCCATGACCATCGCCATCTTGCCGAAGTCGTCCGGGCTCAGGACCCTCGCAAGTACGGCGATCGAGGTGAACTGAATGAGAAACTTGACCCATTGTCCCCCCAACGTGATTGCGGAGCCGCGTGCAGCGGTTGTACCCAATCCCACCGCGTGCGCCTACTTTCCGAAGAGATCGTGGGGAAACGCTTCGCGAAGCGGTCCGTCATTCCACGCCAGGCCCGGCGCGCCACCCATTGAAATAGCAGCTTTCACAGTTGGTGCGGTGGACAATTCGCGGCCGGTGCCGAGGTAGTAGTCCGCATACTTGAATTCCGCTTCCGAACCTGAGGGAATCAATCGCGCTGGAACGCCCAGCGCGTCGGCAACGATCACGGCGTGAAGCGAACTGCCGACGACGAGTCGACTGCTCGCAATAGTTCGGAGGCAAGTCTGCAAATCCTCGGTTGGGTCGAGAACCGACGGTGTGTCGAACCACCGCGGCAGGTCGTTCAGATTCGGAACGACTACGACGTCGCGCGAAGGGTTCTTCGTGAGTTCGACAAGATCAGGAAAGACGGAAGGAATGAGCAATCCCGGGTCGCCGTACGTAGGCGGAGTGTGAATTCCCCGCATTTCCAGGAACTCACGCGAAAGCGGTCCACGAACTGCCCGGACGTCGAGCGCATCGAAGCGATACTCGTCCGGAGTTATCTTGCCGTTGACCCCCGTTCCCCAGATGCAGTCTCCAGTTCTCGCCATGTGCATGATGGACCCGACCGCCAGCAGCCGCTGGTCGCGTTTGCTGCGCGCCCGTCTGGCACTCTGCTTCGACATCCATGCGACCACGACCGGACCTAGAAGGTCGCCGAAGTTGTTGATTCGTCGCCCGATTCGCAGCTTTCGCGAAATACCTGGGATCACGACTTGGTTCCTGGGATTCCAGTTGACAACCTCGACCTCAGACATTCGCGACCCTAGTCGAGGGAACATGAGGAATCGTCTCGTCGAGCACCGCGCGGACGGCAAGCGCCCACTCCCTCGTCGCGCGGATGTCATGATTGCGAGCGCTTTCTGCAACAACAGCGCGGTCCGCCTCGCTTGCGCGGACAGCACAATCAGCGAGCATCTTCGTGTCTCCGGTATCTGCGAGGCTGTCGGTGGAAAGAGTTTCCAGGAGAACGTCCGATGTGAAGGCGGCCACGGGCAATCCCACTGTGAGTGCCATCAAGATGGTTCCGGATGCAGTGACATCCCGGTATGGCGCCACCAACACGGATGAGGACTCCATGTATCGGCGTACGTCCACATCCGACATATGTGTAGACGGTTCGGCCAGAACATCGATGTTCTCGGATCGACGGAGAAGGTCGTTCTCCCCAGATGTCAGCCTTCCGATTGCACACTGCAGCCTGATGTTCAGATGCGCCAGATCCTCCGCCAGCTTCGGCAACACGTCGAATCCCTTGTCTGCGCGAGCACTTCCGAGATAGAGGGCTGCCGACGAACTATCTCGAGGAAGGCGCATCGCTCCTTCCGTGGACTCCGACCACGCAAGGTAGGCGGGGTGCGCGGCGACCAGGACGTTCGCATACTCTCCGACTCCCGCACGGAGCGAAGAGTCGTGAACCAACAAGCCGCTCGCGCCCGAACGAATGGAACGGATGATCGGGTGATCGTCCGCATCGTCCCGACTCTTGACGGGATTGTGCACTACTACGAGCGTCCGGCATCCCGAAAACTGAAGCCCACGAATGATTCGTCGTTCCAATTCGGAATTCATCCAACAGACCACAACGAGTGGCCGTCGAACGATTCCGTATACGACAAATGCCGCAAGCCCCGCCAGGTACTGCACCAGCACCCAGATGTTGCGAGAGCCTGCTGCAGGCGGAGGGAGCAGACCGACGGATCTGACCAGATCGTGAGTGATCCCCTGACCGCGCCGGCCGAAGCGAAGCACCGACTCATGCGTATCCGCAATCACTCGGGCGACTTCCACCCCGTAGGGATTGAAGGGATTGGGATCCCACACCACGATTTTCCGACTCACGACGCCACCCGCTGACGAAGTCGCTTCCCGAACTCGACCGCACCGTAGAGCGAGACGATCAGTGCCGCCGGATGAACACGGGCCTTCGAAAGCCCGGATGCTGCGTACACGATTCCCTGTCCGTCGCCGGCAGCCAGTGCAGATCTCAGTATTTGCGTGGCGATGAAGTCGCCCCTCGCCGTCTTCCCCAACGACGATGCGTGCTTGTCGTAGAACGGGACGCTTCGCCTCCAATTCCGCACAGTCGAAATTGAACTCTTGCTGGCCTGCTGGACGTGAACGAGAGGCTCGTCCACATACGACACCTTCTCGCCTACTTCTTCCTCGAGCCGAACCACCAGGTCCCAATCCTGATGCTTGGAAAGTGATTCGTCCCAGGCGACGTGCTGGGCGAGTCGACGAGTCAGCATGATCGAACTCGACTGCACGTATCCGTGCCCGTGCCGCAACCCAGGCCGCAAGACCAGGTAGTCGCCCATCGACGAGCCCGCACCGTACCGAGTGATCGGAAGAGTACGCACTGTGTTTCCTGAGTGGAAGTAGGTTGCGGTGTAGGAGAACTCGGTTGATTGTCGAGTCATACTGGCGATCTGCTTCTCGATCTTGGTTGCTTCCCACCAGTCGTCGTCGTCGAGAAACGCGACGAAGCGTCCGGAAGCCGCTGCGACTCCCATGTTTCTTCCCACTGCTGCACCTCGACCGCCCCCGGTGGTCAGCACGATGTCCGCACCGGTTGCAGTGCCACCCTCGTCCATGGCGGTATCCAGCACGACGATGATTTCGATATCGCGGTGCGTCTGGTTCCGAACACTCTCGATCGTGCGAACCAGTTCACTCCGCCCCAGCGACGGAATTACGACGGTGACCAGTTGGTCGTTTACTCCATCGGTCACAGAATTCCTCGTCTCTCGAACTGAAACTCGACAGTCACACGCATCAGCTTGAAAGGCTCCACCAGATACCTCGACGCAAGCCTCTTCGGGTCCGAAGCCAGCCTCCACAGCCATTCGATACCCAACTTGCCTGTCCACCGAGGAGCCAGGCGCTGCTGTCCGGACAGTTGATCTATGGCCCCGCCTACAGTTGCAAAAACGGCGGTGGGCAATGCATCCCAGTGATCGAGCAAGAACTCTTCTTGGATCGGCATACCCAATCCGATCAATACGAGATCTGGTCGAAATGTGCGCAGGGACTCGAAGCCTTCGGAAATCAGCGCTTCCTTGCCCGCGTATCCGCTCCACCCTCGAACTTCGCCATGCTCCGCCATTCTTGAAATCGCATCCACAGCAGATGAATTGGAACTCGGGCTGGCACCGATGACCGCGATACGAATCCCATCGTCGATGTCACCGACCAGCGGAATCCAGTCCGTCGAACCACAGCGTTGCGACACGCTCAGCGACGGTTGTTGTCTCCGAAATCTGCGAATTGCCAAGGCCGCCAGTATCGGCATCCCGTCGATCAGAGTCAGATCCGAACTGGAATAGAGACTGCGAAACTTTTCATTCGTGAGGTGGAGATACGTGCTGTGCAGATTATGGTTCAGCAAGACCTTCTTTTCACCCTGATTGTTCCTGATCCATTCGATGACATCATCGGGCGCACAGGGTTTCACGCGTATTCCCCACAGATCGATGGTATCCATTCAACTGACCCGCCCATAGTTGTTCTTGCCCGACATAGTCAAAGAATCCTGCGTACTCAGAACAACGGCGACGACCATCCAGAACATCATCGCCACCGACCCGCTACTGAAATGCGAATGAAAGGAAGAAATGACGAGAATCCCGACGAGTGCGATTCCGATTGTGCGAAAACTGGTGACGCCCAGTAGGTCCGAGGCCGTCCATACCTTACGGACGGCGTAGACGAGAAGTGCCACCTCCAGCACAGCCAACACAACACCACTGGCAACAGCCGTTCTCATCCACTCGGATTCAGGAGACGGCCATCGCAACGTCGAAGGTGCCGTCCCTGTGGAAATGCGGTTGTAGACATTCGCCCCGTGCCCGAACAGCGGACTGTCCAGGATGGCCGGGACGGTCTCGTTATTCCAGATCCCGACGCGGTATCTGATGGTCTCTGGAATCCAGGGAGGGAGACCATCTTTGGACGGGCTGCTCAGTTGCGAGGTCAGTCGATCGCCAACTTGCTCGTCGAACAGCAAATATGCCGCGCCCCCGATACTGACCAGAGAGAGAAGGCCGATGAATCGAATCTTGACCTGCACTGCCGTGTAGAGCATCGTCACGATCGCGACCAAGATCGGCGCAAACGTGAATGTCGACACTTGAGCGACGAAGAGGATGCCAACGCCGAGAACCAAAGGCTTGGGGATCAGCTGCGAACCCGATTTCTCTACAATCAGATAACAGCCGATGGCGATTGCGATGGCCAGGTATCCACCCAGCGCCGTCCAGTGGCCAAGGGTGCTCGTGGCGCGCAATGGCCATCCGAGATCAAGCCTGCCCTGCAATCCCGGTGCAATGGTGAATCTCACCAGAAGTTCGCTGACCTGACGGCCGCCGAGCATCTGGGAGATTCCCAGCACTGCAACCGGAATCGCTGCAATGAACACGCCCTGGAGCACACGGAGACCGTCGTTTGCGCTCGTCACGACCAGTCGGCACGCGAAGTACACAGCAAGCACACCGACCAGGTTCAGGATCGTCGACAGCGAAAAGGCGGCGTCCGAATAGGTTACGTCGAAATACTCGACCAACGCGATGGCCGTCACGTACAGCAGGAGGAATGCATCCAACGCCCGCAAGCGAAACCGAACCATGCTTCCCCGCGGCGATGCCAGGCATGCAATGACCAGAGCCAGCGCTGCGACTGGCAGTGATGCATTGACCGTCGAGGGCAGGCCAGGCAGAGAAACTCCGGTAAGAGCCGCGGCAGCACCGGCAACGATGCCTACCCAGGAGGCGCTCGACATCTTCCGGCTGTGATCGTTCGTCGATTCGCTCGGAGCGCGAAGCGCCGACGCGCCAGTCATTTCGTTGCGGGCATCGGTAAGCGGGAAACTAGTAGGCGCCGTCACTGGCCAATACCGCTTTCAACGTTTTGCCGACGATCAAGACATCACCCATGAGCGACCAGTTGTCGACGTACGAAAGATCCAGTCGTACAGTCTCTTCCCAAGAAAGGTCCGAGCGCCCACTGACCTGCCACAGCCCTGTGATCCCCGGCTTGACAAGAAGTCGGCGACTGACAGTTCCGTCGTAGGCCTCGACCTCGCGACGCAGCGGCGGCCTGGGGCCGACAACGCTCATCTCGCGCCGAAGAACATTGACGAACTGGGGCAGCTCGTCAATCGAGTAACGGCGCAAGAAGCGCCCGACCGGTGTAACGCGCGGGTCGTCGCGCATCTTGAAGAGCACACCCGCGCCGTCGTTCTGGGCCATCAACGATGCCACCTGCGAGTCTGCGTTCTGGACCATCGAACGGAACTTGAGCATCGGGAACGGTTTCCCGTCCAGCCCCATTCGTTCCGCTCGATACAACACCGGGCCCGGGCTCGAGATCTTGACCGCCACAGCTGCCACCAGGAGAACAGGTGCGATGGCGACCAAGATAAGCGAAGCAAAAATCACATCGAACGATGATTTCGCAAAGCGTTGCGCACCATGATATTTCGGACGCTCGACGCGTATCAGAGGCTGACCAGCCACCGGCCGCATCGACAGGCGCGGCCCCGACACATCGACGATGCTGGGCGCAACGACCAGATCTACGTCCCGCGATTCCAGATCCCAGGCGAGCGCACGGATGCCATCCGAGCCGAGATGCTCGGTTGCCGTCACGGCAACGGTGTCTGCGCCGACAAGTTCCAGCGCTTCGACTACCGATGTCTCACCGCCGAGGAGCGGTATGTCACGCCCGTCGACCGCGATGGACTCGTCCGCGCGCCGAAGGAACCCCGGCACACACACTCCGACCACACGGAAACCGTCTGCGCTACCTCGCTCGAAGTTTCGTGCGAGTTCAGCGCCGGCATCCTTGCTGCCCACCACCAGTACAGATGTGAGGCACTCACCACGAGTACGCCTCCGCACGATCACCCCGCGCCAGAGCCAACGGCTCAATAGCAGCGCGAGAAGGCCGACAGGAAACGCGAATGCAAGGTAAAGCCGGGCGATATCGAGACGGAGCAGAAGGCTTACGATCGCAATGACGCCGAACAATCTCATCGCGGACACCAGGATTCGTCGATACTCCTCCGGACCGCTTCCGATCACACTCGCAGATCTCGTCCTGAATATCTGCAACGTCGCCAGCCACGCGACCACCACACCGATGGACAAACCGGTGTAGCTGAACTGCCCGAGCTCACGAGCGTCGACGGCGGTCGGCGCTGCGCCGAATCGAAGCCACTGAGCGGCCGAAACCGCACCAACGACAATCAGCGAATCCGTCACTGTCAGAGCACGTATGTATCGATGCTGCCACGCTGCACGCGAGGAAAACTCCGCACGGGAGTCCGGCACGATGCGCGGACGCCGATACCCGAGCGACGGCGCCATGGACATGTCCAATGCCGACATCTGACCAACCTTCCCGTTTGCGAGCCGCCAGGCCCCGACCGTTCTTCGGAATTCCGGTTTGCACCCGAAAGCCCCAGGCGCAACTAAAAAGATGGAGAAGAGCAAATGTTCCGCTTAGGTGTCGGCAACGTTGCAACTCGATAATCCGGAGGCATTGCACGTGCCGCGTGAGTACTATGAGAACATCTCGAAGGCCGGAGTTCAATTCGAATAATGTTGCAGGTCAAGACTCTAACCGGCAATTCTTCTTCCCAGCAGACACCCGAAGAATGTTGGACGATCGTTCACGTTCGATCGCCGTAAAGCCACGGTGCCATTTGCGATGTAGTTACCAATTGGTAGCTATAATTCAGCTATTCAGCGAATGCACGGAAACCTCCAGGGCTTAGGTCCCGACGACCGCAATAGCTCACAAAGCGGACATTGCCTCTCACTGCTGACCACAGTTCTTTCGCATGGGTAACTGGACCCACATCCACGCAACCGAGAACCGTCCCTGCACGCTGGGGACCTATGTCCCCGTAGGTCGAATCCGCGGAACTTGATTGAACTTTCTGCAATCCGAAAGTGAATTACCCTTCGATACGGAGTAATTCGGCAGACCGAAAATCTTGTCATGCCATCCGGCCGGCCAAGGCCCGCACTGGGAAGCGAAAAAAAGATTTCAAACTTCCCACTATGTGAGATTCGAGCGCGTGAGACCTCCGGCCGGACTGCTCAGAGACCGGCGCCTCGACGTGGCGAGGGCGATATGTCTTGATCAAGTAATGTCTGCATGTGGCGCCGGACCGACGGCGATGGTCGGCAGTCCCTAGCGGTGCGCAGCCTCGAATCGCACGCAGATGTCGGGTAGCAAGCGAATGGAACTGGAAATGTTGAAGATTCGTGAGATCCGCTCCGAGTCCGGGATCATTCCTCGACTCGCAGTGCGGTGGTTGATGATCGCGCTCGCCACGATCTTTGCATTCTGGCCCACCTGGACCAAGCTTTGGCAGAGCACGGCCAGCGGAACTGCCATCGGCTACGTCTTCGCTCTACCGCTCTTGTGTTTGGTTGCCGCCGTCGGAACAGACTTGAGGCGCGGCCCGGAGCTTCCTATTCACGATCGCGAGACCGACAAGATAGTCGGCTGCATCGGCCTCTTCGTCGCATTGGGACTCCAAGCGCTCCTGCTGCCGCGTTTTGCCGAGACCTACGAATTGATGCATATCGACGTGATCGCAGCGTGGGTATTCGTCTGGAGCGCAGCGGTTCTGATGTTCGGCCTCCGTCCGGTCAACCGGTATTGGGCAATCTGGGTGGTCCCGGTCATCTTGGCGCCGCTACATTACCGCGCCATCGCGACCGAAATGGGCGGGACCCGTTTCGACTACAGCGTCCTCATGGTGCTGGTCGCGTCTGCCGCGACCACGATCGCCGTCAGTAGAACGTGGAGGCGAGGGGCGATCGCCTTTGTCGCCGCAACGGTGCTCGGTGTGGTGGTTCTCTACGTCACGATTCAGAAGTATCCCACTGCTCCGCTTTTCGCCGTGCAGTTGTTTCCGGCGCTCGGAACCGCAATCGTCGTCGGTGGCGCCTTCTATCTGTACGAACGCCGGGGAAAGTCGCTCAAACCGTTCGATCGACCACTCCGAAAGCCTTCGACAGCCACGAGCAACTGGACCATCCTTGCGGTGTTTGCCGCCGCAGTGCTGATGTTCTTCACACCGCTGCCACCGACAAGTTTGACCGTCAACGTCGGTCCGCCTCCGGCTACGGCCGATCCTCGACTTGTCGTTCCACTGGGCTGGCATCAGATTGCAGCATCCGAATACGACTGGCCCCGTCGGTACTTCGGCAGCACCTCCGAACTGAGCCGTCAGACAATTCGGGCCGACACTCCGAATCCCGCTTGGGACGCGCAGATGCGGCCTCGCACGGTACAGCTTGACGTCGTCCAGGCCCGGCGGCCCTCCACGCTCGCCGTGTACCCCAGCAAGACCACCTACGACCTGGAGAACGCGAGAGTCAGCCCGACGGTCACGGTGGAGTTGCCGCACGGGATCGTCGCCGAGATGTACACGATCGTCGACGACGCTCTCCTTCTCACATGGAGCAATCTCAATTTCGTCTGGACGCGGGGCGACGGAGCCGCGCAGCGAGTCAGCCTGATCAGCGTCGACAATCACGACCCCGACGCCTACTTCCCCGAACCGAAGCCGTCGATGGCGTCCAACGGTAGCAATACCCTCGCCGTTCTACTGCGTGGTGAAACCTCGACCGAAGACACCGAATCCGAGTACAAGGACCTGGACATGCTCGAAGCACTCGCTCGACTACTCGTGGAGGCTCAGACGTGGTGAACGAAAACCGAAGCCAGTCCAACAGTGTTGTGGTCAGCGGCGACCCGGATACAGCGGAGTACCGCGAGGCCGCCCTGCACGATGCAGTGAACGGTCTACGCGAGCGCCATCCGATCTCGTCCGCCTCCGTGGCCTTCTATCCGTGGCAGCGAAATACGTTGTTGGCAGGCTTCGCACTAGTCGTCGTCAGCCTCGTGTTCTTCCTCGTCCCAACTCTCATCGCGCTGACACTGATCTGCACCATTGGATACATCTGGGCGATGGTCGACCGTCTGATCTTGTTCACGAGGGGTCTCGATGCGTCCTCGATCATGACGATCAGTGACGAAGAGGCACTGGCTCTTTCATACGACGACCTTCCCACGTACACCATTCTGGTCCCCGCATACAACGAGCCTGAAGTCGTCGGCGACCTCATCGCAGCCATGCGAGCGATCGATTATCCGGAAGACAAGATGCAAGTCCTTCTCCTATTGGAGGAAGATGACGCCGTCACTATCGAAGCCGCTCTTGCCGCCGGCGTGGACGAGGTCGTCAGCATTCTGAAGGTGCCCGCGGCCGATCCACGAACCAAACCGAAAGCATGCAACTACGGTCTGCATTTCTCGACGGGCGAGATCGTCACGATCTACGACGCCGAGGATTCCCCCGACCCACTCCAATTACGGCGAGTAGTTGCAACTTTCGCGAAACTTCCCGAGAACACTGCTTGTGTTCAGGCCAAACTTGCATTCCACAACGGAACTCAGAACCTGTTGACCGCGTGGTTCACCGCCGATTACGCGCTGTGGTTCAACTTCATCCTCCCTGGATTGATGCGGAGCAATTCACCGATTCCTCTCGGCGGTACCTCGAATCACCTACGACGTAGCGTCCTCGACGAGATCGGTGCGTGGGATCCCTTCAATGTCACGGAGGATGCGGACCTCGGGGTACGGATTGCCGAGAGCGGCTACCGCACCGCGGTGTTGAATTCCACCACGCTCGAAGAAGCCAACAGTGACACGATCAACTGGATCAGACAGCGCTCGCGTTGGTACAAGGGCTATTTGCAGACGTGGCTCGTCCATATGCGCCAACCCGTGAAATTATGGCGAAGATTGGGCCCGATCGGATTTCTCCGCTTCACGATTCTCATGGCCGGCACACCTTTGGTCGCCACTTTGAACATGGTGTTCTGGCTCATCAGTCTGGACTGGATTCTCGGACAACCTGAAGTGATCCACCAGGTCTTCCCCAACTACGTCTATTTCCCCGCGTTGATCTCTCTGGCATTCGGTAACGCCGCTGTTCTCTACATGAACCTCGTGGCGTGCCGAGAAACGCGAAACGCGATGCTCCTCCTCGCCTGCCTGACTGCTCCGTTGTACTGGGTGCTGATGAGCATCGCGGCGATCAAGGGGACCTACCAATTGATTCGCAACCCGTCCTACTGGGAAAAAACCTTCCACGGTCTGAACACGTGACAACGCGATCCTTCACGTTCTACACAGGTGTGAGTTATGTCTACTGGTCCGCCTCACCCACAATTTCACCCGATTTCGGGTTTCAACGGAAAACACACAGCTAGATGGTCGCGGTAAACACACAATCCAGTCACAAAACTTAACTACCGGTACGCGAGAACCGCGGTGATTGGTTGCCGAATGATCACAGATCGGCCGTCGAGCGCCTTAAGTGCCGAGACGGCACTGGCTTACCGGGCAGCACTCAGGCACTATGACCGGTATGAGCGGTTTTTCGGAATGGGTGAAGCATCAACTGGAACTTCGCCAAGAAACAGACGTAGCCGATGCTGCGCGTGCGCTGGGAATACGCCCCTCCGAGCTCGGTCGGTGGCTGTCCGCGAAACGCCCTCCCACGCAGGACACGATCAGAACTGCTTGCCGCGTCTTCGACGTCCACGTACAGGAAATTCTTGTCGCGGCGGGCTACATGACACCCGACGAGTCGGGTCTGGACGACAAGCCGATTTCACTGTCGTCACTCAGCACCCGAGATCTCCTCGATGAACTGGCGAGACGCTCCGCGTCGCATAGCCTCGCAAGTCAGTAGGTCAGCTGCGGATCCGGCTGATCCAGTCGTTCCTTGAGCCAGACTCTCAATTCCGGTCCGTACTCGGTGCGACTGAGCGCATGATCGAGAGAGGCCCGCAAAAATCCGCCCGGGTTTCCCAGATCGTGACGCGTTCCGTGATGGACGACGACATGAACCGGATGCCCCTCTGCAATCAGCAGCGCTATCGCATCCGTCAGTTGCAGCTCGCCACCCTGCCCTGGCGAGATTCGTCTGAGCGCGTCGAACACGGCGCGATCGAGAAGGTAGCGTCCGGCCGCAGCGAGAGTGGATGGAGCATCCGCTGGTGCGGGCTTCTCGACCATGCCGACGACGGCAAGCACATCGGGATCACCGCCCTCCACAGGCGCTTGGACGTCGAATACTCCGTAAGCACCAACACGATCCGGCGCGACGTCGAACGCGCACAACACGGAACCGCCTCGCTCGGCACGCACCTTCGCCATCGCGTCGAGAACACCGCAGGGGTGGACCAGATCGTCCGGAAGCAGCACCGCGAACGAGTCCTCGTCCGCATCCAGCACCGATTCGACAAGACCGACAGCGTGTCCCAATCCCAGCGGAGACTCCTGCACAACCGGCTCCACCGAGATCAGGCCTGGAGCCCGACGCACACGCTCGAGTAGATGATGCTTCCCGCTGGCGGCGAGCTTGCCCTCGAGCACCAGATCCTCGACGAAATGCCCGACGACCGATGCCTTGCCCGGCGCAGTGACGATCACCAGACGTTCCGCGCCTGCTTGCGCCGCTTCGCTTGCGACCAGCTCGATCCCGGGTGTATCGACCACGGGGAGCAACTCTTTCGGAACCGTCTTGGTGGCCGGGAGGA
Source organism: Rhodococcus sp. WS1 (assembly GCF_003797745.1). Lineage (NCBI taxonomy): Bacteria > Bacillati > Actinomycetota > Actinomycetes > Mycobacteriales > Nocardiaceae > Rhodococcus > Rhodococcus sp. WS1. The sequence goes on from NZ_RKLZ01000001.1 coordinate 1,964,775, forward strand.
AGCGAGTCCCCATCCCGGCAGCCGGCACCACAGCAGTCTTGAAAGCCCGTTCAGCGCACCCAGTCATCGTTCACCTCTCCGCTCACGCGATGTTTTACACAATTACCGTTACGCGCATGCAGCGATCGTCCCCTCATTCCGACGACCGAAGCTCACACCGCATGTACAGCCTGCGCACAAGGTCTACCGGGCGACCGACGCCGTCGCAAGTTGACCCGAACTCGGAATTCGTTGCGCGCGAGAGCTACACAGCACCCCTCGATGTCACTTCCACGAAGGGCACACGGCACTCCGCGCACTACCCGTTACCGCAGCGAACGGTTGAGATCCTTTTTCGACGTTGACCACGGCGGGACGTAGCAACTGGCCAAAGAGACAGGTACGACACAACTTCCGAACTCAGGACCTCAACCGGACCGTCCCCAGCCGACCCGGACGTAGGTCCTGGAGGCGTCGCATCGATGGTCCCGTGCGACTCCACAAGCCTTCAAGTTCGGTTATCCGCAGGTGAATGCCACTGAATACCATTGGATGCAAACGAAATACGGTCATCACGTCACAACGCCAGGTTCAGGTTGTTATCAGATCGTGACCATACTCCCACTGGGCGGAACTCCTAGTGGACTACCAGCAGTGTCCTAACTTGCCAGTGAAGCGATCACGTCGAAGAGTGGATCGTCGGGCCCGATGTCCATTGTGCACTCGTTCGGCCGCGGATCCGGTACGAAGGCCCACAGGAGAGCTCCGGCCGTGCCGGCCGCCTTCTGCCCCGTCAGCTTCGTCTCGATATTCGTGGCTCGGGTTGCCAATGATTCACAACTGCCCGCCAATTCGCCTGTCTCAGCGACCAACAACGGCTTCGAGACGTTCGTGGCCTGTTCGATGCGACGCGCCAGTCCGTTCCACTGGTCGCCCGGAAGCGGAACCCCGTCTGCTCCGTAGTCGTGATACTGCAGAATGTCGACGAAGTCGGACTCGCTCACGTATTGGTAGTCGTCACCAGCAGTGCCGCACTGACCGCCCCCGACGTATCCGGCCGTGATCGGGGTGTTCGGATCGATCGCCCGAAGTTCGGCGCCTGCCGTGTCGAAGAACTCCCGCAACACCTGCGCGGAATCAGACGGGCACGTTCTTGTCCACCAATTGCAGGCGGCGTCGGTACACAGGCTCGGTTCCGGCTCCCCCACCAATTCCCACGCCGCGACGGAAGGCTCGTTCTTCCAACGGCCGACGGCGGTGTGCATCCAGTCCTGAAAGCTCATGGTGGCTCGACCTGGGATCAGGTTCGCAACCTTCCAGTCGTCGGTGTACCAGTCCCTGGATTTGAACAGCCCGTCATCACACCCGCTGTCCTGTGGTGAGAGCACCGGAATCGTGAACTGGTTGTGTCGCGCCGCAGCGTCGAACACCGCGTCCATCGGTCCGAAATCCATCTGCCCGGACACCTTGTTCACCGCGAGCGCTTGGAAGGCGTTGAAACGCGTGACGGAATTCGGTGGCAGAGAACCGAAGTAGGCATCGAGATCGACCATCGCGCCACAGCCGAAGTTCACCGACCAATCAGTGGCCAGTTGATAAGCATTGAGCCCGGTGGGCCACCACGGCTGTCCGTCGAGTGTCAGTCCGCTCGACGACGCTCCGACCCGAACCGTCTTGGGCGAATCGGCAACCACCGGCGTCGTGAACATTCCTGTCACGACCGCGACGGTTGCAAAGCTGACTACAGCGGCAGCGATACGGCGACGCACTGTGCCACGCACACGCGGACGCGCTTCTTCAGAAGACATCTACAACCATCCACGTCATACGGACAATCCTCCCACACGAATTCCCTCATCGACCCGTTTGACGTTCACCGGTCACGCGATACAAACGCCAGGCCGAAGGGTCCATGCCGCCGTCGTTGGGCACCTCGAGCACCAGTGCTCCCACACCGCCGGCACCGGTGTCGTACATCGTCGGATAACGCCGATTGACCGCGTCCGACACACCGCGACCGGTGTTCGGAACCGACAGGATGTACTCGACGTGATGTTCGGCCGGGTTGTTCAGTACGCGCACGAAGTCCGCATCGGAAGGCACGACGAATTGCCGAGGGTTGTTCGACGACGCCACGACGGCATAGCTCTGCACGGTGTCGAGCAGAACCGACCCCTCCGGCAGAGCCAAGTCGTCCAGGTACCTGGCGATGCGACGCTCGGCCGCAAACGTGCGTAGATTCGTCTGCTCCTCCAGGTTCTGGCGGCCCGGAATGATCGCGCTGGCAATGGAATGCTCGAGCACTGCGATCCGCGCACTACCCATCGCGACAAACGTGACCAGCGTCGACCCGACCAGCAAGCACAGGGAGATCACAAGAGGTAGAGACGGTCCCGCCTGCTCGGGGTACGTCGACACCGAGCGCGACGCAGCAGCCCCTGGTCGACGCGTGATGACCGGCGCTCCGCGAGGAGCGATCAGGACGACCAATACGAAACACAGCGGAATGATCGAAATGTAGAAGCGCAGAAGAGGAAACGTCGATCCCATCAGGTAGAGCAACGTCTGCGCTCCAAGGATGGCGCCGAACAGCACAAGAGGCACCACCACTTCGGTGTCGCGCCGCCGAAGTGCGTAGATGACTGCCAGAACCACGAACACCGGGAGCGCCGGCCCGAGTACGGCCATTTCGGTAATCGAGAACGCAAGGCGGGCAACCGGTGAGTCGGTTCCGGCACCAGCCTGTTCCAGGATGGAACTGTTCCCGTACACCGACGAGAACTGTTGGAACGCTTGACCCGTGATGAGCCAACTGGCAAACGACCACAAGGCGAAGGCAAGGAAACCCGGCATCAGCACGACGGCGCCGTCGAGCGCCGCTGCCCAGAGCCGCAAGCCAGGTCCCGCGCCCTCGCCCCGCTCCTCCGCTGTCGGTTGAAAACGAAGCCAACTCACCACGGTCACCAGCACCACCGCGACAGACAGAGGTGCCAATGCGTCGTATCGAGTGAGGTACGCCAGAGCGAACGCGAGGCCCGCACCGATGAGGTCGTGTACGTCGTCGCTGCGCATCCACCGAATCAGTCGACGTGTCGCCCACAGAACGAAGAAGAGGAACGGAGCTTCGCTCATTCCGCTCGCCGCGTACATGACGATCATCGGATTGACAGCGAACAGCACGGTAAGGACGACGGTGACCCATCGCGGACACCCACGGTCGCGGCTGATCCCGCGTATCTGAATCACCGCGCCAGCCATGAAGGCCGCGGACATCACGACCGCAGTGATGTTCCACCGCAGCAGATCCGGCCACCAGTGACCCATCAGGCCCATCGGAATCTGGACTGCCGCCGTCAACGGGGTGAACACGAATCCGATCGCCGCGAAGTGCGGATCACGGCTGAGCAGCATCGCCGACACCGCGGCGACACGACTGAGCGAATCGGTGAAGATGAACCCGATACCCGCGTTCATCCACACGCCCAACGCGGTGTAGATCGCGAAGAGCACGACGAACATCCGCCATGGCTTCCGGCCCGGTAGATCGTGGACCGCGACGGACAGGGCCGGGCGATCGGTGACGGTCACTGTCCGCGACGCCGAGCCACGAGCACACCACCGACGGCAACAGCGATCAGAACCACGGTCCCGAATCCGATCCAGCCGATCGTGACCGCGCTCAGTCCGGTCTCTTCTTCGGCCGAGGTCGCAGTGCCCAACGGGGCGACGTCGACTCCGACGTCGAACGGCTCACCTCCGCGAGGTGCGACCAGTAGATCGCCGGTCAGTTCTGCGAACCGGTCTTTCCCACCTTCCAACCAGTTGAGCAGACCGTCGGCATCGGCCGCATCACCCTCAGACGTCAGCGCCACTACTTCGTTGTGCGAACCCGAAACCACCTGCAAGGCACCGTATTGTCCACCGAATTCCAGACCCTGCAAGCGCAGGAGTCCTTGATCTGCCGTGTCCATGGGTAGAGCCACCGGAGTGGGCAGCGTCCCGTCCGCTGCGATCAACAACGCCGGCAGCGAACTGGTCGCCGCGTCGCCGAACGGGAGCACGCGCGGTTGCAGCGGCAGATAGCTCAACCGCTGCATCGCGACAACGAGGCGCTGGGCTCGAACGAGATCTGCGAAATCACCGTGACTCAAACCGACATCGAGTGTGGGCAGCATCGACTGAGGCAATGACTGGAATCCTCCAGGCGTCGGCGGGAATCCGGTAGTGGACGTGATGGTGCTGGCCGGATCGACAGTGAGCGAAGAAGGGCTACTGGTGCCGCACTGGAAGTCGCCGGTCACATCCATCGAGACCTCGAACGTCAAGTCGCGACGCAGGAGTTCGTTCGGAACATCGACGCCGATGTCGAAGCGCCCTGTCTCGTTAACCGTCTGCGAGGCGAGTCGTCTATCCCCGAGTGAGATCGACAGTTCTCCGTTACGCGAATTCGGTAGCGGGACATAGGAACCAATCATTCGCACCGAGACATCCTTCATCGGGCGCCCCAGTTGCGACTGACTGAACGGGACGTCGACCTCGATGTGATTGAGACCGGAAGTCGTCAGCGTTCCGAGCTTGAGCTCACCGACGGTGATGGCGTCCTGGGAAATCTGGGCAACCGTGTTGTCCGGTGACGCCAGCGCTCTGCTCGCCGCCCAGTAGCCGTCGAAGTTCGCCGCCAAGAGACTGACCTGAGGAACGAGAGTCTTGTCATCCCCTGAAATCCGCAGCACGGGTGAACCATTCGGCGCCGTCGCGAGATCGATGCCGGCGTCCCCACTGTTACCGAGCACTACAGCTCTCTCGAACAGTCCCGGCTCAGCGGAGGGCAGACTCTGACCGTTCGGCAGCTGCTCCACCACCACGACATCAGGCTGACTTCCGTACTTGTTGACAATCGCTGCACTCAGTTGCAAAGCCGCACTCTGCTGCGCCCCTGACGAACCATCCGTGACGTAGATGGTTGCCTTCCTCAAAATCGGCGGGAAGAAGGTTGCAACAGTTGTGGGCTGCCGCTCTGCACCGTCGTAGGCGACAAAGGCATCCCGGAGCGCGAGGGGCTGGTATCTCGTTCGGTCGTAGCAGCGGTCGTCGACGGGAACGAGGTGAGCGATCATCGACACGGTCACGCTACGGTCGACCACTTCGAGACCTTGCAAGGGAACCGAAATCGGTAACCCGGTCCCGGCCTGCCCGGCGTCGAAGTCGACGCGGCTCACCAATCTGCCGTCCGAAGTCACTTCGAGCCAGCCCCTACTGAAGTCGGTCGGGGCGGTCAGGATTCCGGTCACGGCTGTTGCGGTGAGTCCGTCCGGCACCGGCACGGTCACCAACACTGGTGCGTCATCGGAAGAGAACACGATGTCCGTTCCTCGGCCGAGTTCGGTGAAGGAGATCGGAGTTGTGGCTGCGGCGACCACCGAAGTATCTGCGTCGTCCTCGAAATCCTGGGCCGACGCGACACTGCCGAGAGGAAGCAACAAAGTCACCGCGACAGCCACCGGCATTGCCAGCGCGCGCGTCAGCCAGGTTCGAGAGTGGCCCATCAGCGTGTCTCCTCGACATTTCTTGTTTCCGCGCAATCACCAAACACAAATCACGAGTAGCAATCTCGCCAGTTCGCGACGGTCGCAGGTCCGATCGCACCGTTACGGACAAACGAACCATAACGACCAATTTGTGCGTTTGGCTAATTATCCCGACCGGCGAGACTTTTGTTACGGCGCGTCACATGATTAGCAATCGCTGCCGCTGGGAAGCCGAAAGAAACCGTCCGCAAGCCCGTCAACACGCCTGAACGTCCGTCCAGTCTGGGCGCTTCGGGGGGCGGAGAATTCTCAGATAAGGAAGCTGTGACGCTCAATTCGATCATCCCCGCCGGCAAGAGCGCGATCGGAAAGCTGGTCGGCGCACCATTCCACTTCGCATCATCGCTGCGCATGGCCAGGGTTTTTCACCCGCACGGGATCGAACTGAAGGGAACATTGAAGCCGGCCACCCCATGGTGGCCGGTAACGGAGTCGTCGACGATTACCGTCACCGCTCGAATGTCGAAAGCACTCGGAATTCCGGGAGACCTACCCGACATACTTGGCCTGGCGCTTCGGTTGCACGATGTCGGCGCAGATGAAAACCCGTGGGACATTCTTCTCGCAACATCAGGACTTTCTACCTTCTCGAAAATGTTTCCAGCTCCGGCTTTCTCGTGGAACGGCGCGAGATACAGCACACTGGTCCCTTACTCACGCGCGGGCGGGGCCGCGGCGTGGCTGATCGTGACACCGCGCGGCGTCCACCCGACCGGCACTTCTTTGTCGGCATTGAAAACGGCGGTCGATCATTCCCCTCTGCACTTCTCCGTGTACCTCGCGAGAATTCAACTTCAGTTGATACCGATCGGGCATCTCTGTCTCGACGAGGTCGAGGACCACCCGGATTGCCTCCAGCCGTCCTTCGATCCGGTTCTGAACAGGCCGGCCCACATGCGCATGCTTCCGGAGTGGCTCGCGGAAACGCGCAAGTTCGCGTATCGCGGTAGCCGCAACGGCCGAGGAGACACACAAAAGCGCGGTTGACCGGACATGCCGGTCAACCGCGCCGAAACTCATTCAGCTTGTGAACTTGTCCTTGATATCCGAGACCTTGTCACTGACAGTGTCTCCGGCCTTCTTGACCTTTGCCTCACCCTGATCGGCAACACCTTCGGCAGCCAGATCGTCATTGCCCGTGGCATTTCCGATCTTTTCCTTGGCTTCGCCGATGAGATCCTCAGCGCGGTGCTTTGCCTTGTCGATGAAGTCAGACATGTGTTTCTCCTTCTTGAATTCGGTGTGGATTCGGTCGTGCGTTCGGCCGTGGGATTCGGCCGTGGGATTCGGCCGTGGGATTCAGTCGAACTCGAACTGCGTGGACAAATGTGTCAGCGTTTTCCGGTGACTGCCTTGACCAGGAACAGCAAGATGACGGCGCCGAGGAGGCAAGTGAGGAAGCTGAAGATCCAGCCTGCACCCTCGACATCGACGCCGAAAACTCGAAGCAGGAAACCACCGATCAGGCCGCCGATCACACCGACAACGATGTTGAGGAAGATCCCCTGCTGCGCATCGGTTTTCATGATCTTGCTGCCGATCCAACCCGCTAGTCCACCGATGATGATCCAGGCGATGATTCCGAGTGAGAGCATTGTGACTCCTTGAGGTAAGGGACGGCGCAATGAGAGACTGCCGGTGAAGGGAGAGTTCCGAGCGATCGGCCCGCGCAACTAGACCGTGATCGCGGGTTGTGTTTGCACACAACCGGACTCTCCGCCGCACGACGCGGGGGATCGTGCACTCAGTAGCAGCCACATTGTCTGCTTACCTTTCTATCAGGTGTTCACGACAGAACCAAAATGACTGGCGATTCACCACATACGAGAAACGACACTCACCGACGCGCACATGATCAGCGTCACTACGATCGCGATCGCCATCGAAGTGACGGTCGCAAGGAGCACCGTGACACACAGTGCCACAGCAACATCCATGACTCTGTGCACGATCGGGAGGTCTACCAATACCCGGTCACCGGGAGGCTCAAACCTCGATTGATCAGAGAGTTCTCGGCTCATCGCGTTTCGCGCTTTCCACGGCGATATGAGTTCTGGTCGCGACGGATGGATCACCGAACATCGACTCGACTTGATCCCCCGTGTCAGTGACGCGAGAAATCAACTCGGACAACGTTTCCGATCCGGATACGACGCTACGTCTCAATGTCACTCGCAAATCGATCGTGCGAACTCCACGATCGAGCAACGCTTTTCCTCGGACACGCGACACTTCGTCGAAGTCCTCCAGTGATGCGCTCGCCCCTTCCGCCACCGCACCCAGATCCGCGGTGATGGAATTGTGTGAGTTCGACCCAGGGACCGTGATCTCCTTCACCCGACGCAGCGGCACATGCGCGATCAACCACCGCAACGCGAGGAGGACTAGCAATACTCCCCCAGCTCCGACAGCCCATGGCCACCACGAGTGATCGACAAGATCTTCAGCCCACGGGATCTCGATACGCGCCGGGAAATCCTTGATCGCGTCGAGATTCCACAGGATCGCTGCAACTCCCAGCGCTACCGCGAGCATCCCCACCACGCATGTCGCCACGCGATCCATCGCCGTCGCCGTCCGAGTCATGACATCGATCCCGTCTGGATACGAACCTTGATTCGCGGCGATGGTGACAGCGACCCGGCCAAGTCCCCCAGCACCGCACGGATCTCCGATTCAGCGGTCGCGGCTCCATCGGGCGTGACCGAGGCCTTCACTTCCAGCTTGCGCCGGGTCGCGTGTGACGAAGCGGATCGAACCTGGGCCAGTGACTCGACGCGAACAGACGCTATCGCCGCTACATCGGCGGGATCGATCCATGTATTCGCGACTCCGACCAAGGCATTGGCAGTCTTTCGGCGCGGTTTGAGTCCGAGGATGACGAACCACAGGCCGAGAACGACGGCTGCGATCCCCGCCGGCAACATCCAACCCTGGTACGCGAGCCCGTCCACATATGCGGCAGCACTTGGTATCCACTGCGACCCGGTGATCACGCCGGTGTCCACCAGTGCGTCGCGGACGCCGACCACGCCGAGCGCAAGTAGCGCCGCGGCGATGAGGAATCCCGTGACGGCCGATCCGGGCGCCGCAAGGGGAACAGGAGCAGCAGCCCTCGAGGCAGTGGGTGGTGCGACCTTGTCGGCGGTCATCGCACTTTCCTTCCCGCGTCACGCTTGGTCGATGCCGGGAGAACGCTCACGATCGCCACGTCCACGCCGTCTACGTCCAGGCCCGATACAGACTGCAACTGGGTTGTCACGTTCTCTCGCACCGCGGTACCGATGACCGACAAGGATCCGGGCCACTCGATCGCGATGTCCACCTTGGCCCGTACCCGCTTGCCGGATACCAGCACTCGCGCCCTCGGCAATTCGCGCCCGGTCAGTTTGTCCATGCCGGCGGCGTGATGGCGCACCCCCGGGGTTCCGCGCGTCGCCTCGAGAACCAACTTCTGCGCGACTCTGTCTCGAATCGTCAGGGTTCCGCGATCGCCCGGCTCACCAAGCACAGACGACTCCGGTCGAGCTGTCTCAGCCACGTCCGCGACCCTTCAGCATCACACCGAGATCGAACTCGCCGTCACGCTGACCACCGACGAGGTATCCGATCACACCGAGAACCAGAGCGATGAGGAATCCGGTGAAACCGCCTGCAGCAGCTGCGACTCCGAGAAGTAGTCCTGCCAGTAGGCCGACAGTCGAGGTGGTCATGTGAATCCTCCGTTGTGGATGATGTTCGATGGTGCCTGTCAGATCTCGGTGTAGGTCTTTGCACCCGGAAACCGAGCGCGCACCCGCGTGTACTGGGCCCGAACGGGTTTGGCTATCTGTCGCATCGTGCCGCGCAGCGACGTGCGCACAACCACACCGATCGGGGATGCGAAGTCCCGGTCGACGCGTTCGAGTGCTCGATTGAGCGCGTCGGCAGATCCGCCCACGTCGGGGTGGTAGTTCCTGATCGCCTCTCGGCGTGCGGATCGTCGATCGGGAACTGAACCCCGAGAGTGCTCAGGCATCGCGTCCACGACCGACTACGTCTTCCACTGTCACGTTCACGGGGCCTGTAACGAGTCCTGAAACCGCTTGGCGGATACGTAAAGCCGTGTCTCGAACGGCGGCGTCGGCGAAGATGCACACATGGATGTCTGTCGACGACTCCGTCATCCGCACGCCGACGACGCGGCGACCGGGGAGGTACGTGCCAACCTCGCCGAACATTCCGGCATGAAGCGAGGCGACCCCAGGTACCCCCGTCACAGCCGCCGCGATGGTGTCAGCGATTTCGGAACTCACTGCACCCGTGCAGTCTTGGGCTCGCCGGTTTCGTCGTCGCTGCCCTCGTCGAGGTGGACGTCGTGAACTGTGATGTTCACCTCGGTCACTTCGAGACCCGTCATCCGTTCGAGCGCCGCAATGACGTTGCGGCGAATGCCGGTGGCCAGATCGGCGAGCGATACGCCGTACTCGGCCACGATGTCGATGTCGACCGCTGCCTGCTTTTCGCCGACCTCGACCGATACTCCCTGGGAGTGGTTGACACTCGCGCCGGGGATCCGCTCGCGCAGTGCCCCGACAACCCGGGACGCTCCGCCGCCGACGTCGTACACACCGCTCACCTCTCGCGTGGCGATGCCGGCAATCTTCGAGACAACGGTGTCGGCGATCGACGTCTTTCCTTGAGAGCTCACGAGAGCCGAGTCGTTCGATGATGCAACATCCTTCGTAGATGCTGTCGCAACCTGTGTGCTGACCATTGTCATCTCCTCCTGTTGATCGATCTACCTGTGTAGTCGTCACTCGAAGGCAAAACCGAATGCCCCAGTCAGGTGACGTGCATCACTGACACTTGTTAGTTACTGTCCGTAACATTCAACGCCCCGGCCGGGCGAACAATCTTCGAACGCAGCCGAGTTTTCCGCATTTCCGCGAGAGGAGCGACTGTGGCGTTACCGCACACACAGGGGCTCACCGAAGCACCTGACGGCTTGGACACCGCAACGGTGGACGCTGCGATACTCGGCGACCGAGAAGCATTCGAGTCACTGGTGCACTACTACGGACCTGCACTTCACCGCTATTCGCGTCGAATGCTCGCAGATGAAGGCGACATTCTCGAGGTAGTCCAGGACACCTTCGTGGCCGCGTGGCGCCGACTCGATTCATTTCGTGGCGAATCGTCGATGCGAACATGGCTTTTCGCGATCTGTTCCCGAAAGATCGTGGACAGCTATCGAATCAAGAGAGCGCAACCGATCGACGACAAGCTGCTGGATCCTCTCGTGCCGTCTCCCGAGGCCGGCCCGTTCGACACGACCTCGAACGCCGCGTTCCTGGAGGCACTGGAAGAAGCGTTGGGTGAATTGCCTTATCGCCAGCGTGCGGCCTGGACGCTGCGAGAGGTGGAGATGCTCACGTTCGTTCAAATCGGCAAGATTCTGAGACTCACTCCGGATGCAGTGCGAGGGCATCACCATCGTGCACGGGCTAACCTGAGTGAACGAATGACGAGGTGGCGATGACTGAATCACGAACCGACGCATTGATGGCGCACGCATCCGACGTCCTGCGGAACGCTCCCGAGCCAGGCTGGGATCGAATCAGCGACAAGGTGATCCGGGCGCTACGGTCGACCTCGGCGTCCGGTTGGCCGCTCGACGCACACGCGTCCGAAGGTCCACGTCTAGGCACGGTGTCGGTGAGCGATCACGTACTCCGCACCCATTTGGCCGCCGAGATACGTTCTCGACACCACTGCTCGCCGAGCAGTATCGAGTTCTTCGTCGACGGCCACGAAATACGTTCACTACGTATCGAACTGGCAGCGCCATACGGAGTGGATCTGGCCGAACTGTCGGACCGGGTTCGATTCACCGTCGTCGATGTCGTTCACCTGATCCTCGGTGACATGGACCCACCCGTCTCTGCAGAGAGCGTCCACATCGCCGTAGTCGACATCGTGGATGATCTACCTGCCGAGGAGAACACCAAAAGCCACTCCGAGCACTAGGTGTTTGTTCGGCAAGTGTTTGGGAACCCGGCACTCATGACCACGCCCCCACCACCGGATCCGGGCCCCGTCCCCGACCCGGGGTCGCCGACACCACCCGCGCCGGCACCACCCGATCCGCTGAATCCCCCGCCCGTGCCACCGACTCCGACGCCACCGAACCCGTATCCCCCGGATCCGATCCCGCAGATCTGAAGTCAGCTGCCCCGAACTTCAGACTTCAGCCGCCGAGTTCGGCGATCATCTCGCTCAACGATTCTGCGGCGATACGTAGTTCACCTTCGTCGGGGTTGTCGGGCGAGGACGGTAGGCGCTCGGCCAACTGCTCGCGAGTGACAAGCGAGATACCATCGAGGCCGAACCCTTCTTCATCGGGGACGTAGATCTCGATCTCACCCCCAACCGCTACCAATTCCGAATGGGGCCCGCTGCCCAGCAGTGCACGCAGGTGTTCGGTCGTCACGGTCATATGGTTCACGTGAAATCTCCTGCTTCGGTGACAGCTGACTTTGCCGGTATGGCTCGACGTGACGTACTGACTCGACGTGACGTACTACCCCTATTGAGTACCCCTCGCGGGTGAGCAAGAAACGACAAGTACATGAACACCAACCTTCAGAGAGACGCAGCCACCATGACTGAACGAAATTCCACCGACCGCACTGATCAGACGGACGAGCCGCAGACCACCGGCACCGACCACGGTCCCGGAACCGGGGCCGATGCCGCACACAAGGACGTTCAGACCGATCCGTCGGGCGAGCGTACGTGGGCCGACGAGGGTGGAGCCTCGAGTACCGGCCCGGCAACCGACACCGACTGATCGCGCAAGAGCTCAGTCATCGGGACCAAGGTCCCGTGGGCCGACGCTCACGGGTCCTTGAAATCCTTACGGATCTAACGCTTTTCACCTGGGTTTTCGCGATGCGGTAAGGTAGGCACTCAGCACGGTTGAGTACCCAGCCGTTGAAGACGAGCACGGTTCGTGCGTTGCTTCCCGTGCCGTTTCCCGGTTTCGAACGAAACCGTTTCGAACCAGACCGTTCGAACGAACCGTTTCGAGCAATCCGTCAGGAGTTTCGATGAACGAGTTTTCGAGAACTACAGATGAGCGTACGGACAGTCCCCCCACATTCACCACGACGTGTGCGGAAAACATTCAATCACTCGTGGTCAGCGGCGAGATCGACGTCCGGTCCCGAGCTGATTTCGCTGCCTGCGTCGACGACCTGATCGGTGAGCGTCACCCGTTCGTACTCGACTGCTCGGACGTCCAGTTCATCTCCGTCGGAGGTCTTTCCATCATCGAGACTCTGTCGGCCAAGGCACGAAGGCTCGGCGTTCCTTGGACGCTCGTCGCAGCGCACCCCGTCAGGCGCCCGCTGTCTCTTCTGAAGATGGACGCAGACATCGTGTTCACCGACTCGACAGCCGAGGCGGTCACATACCTGTCCTCGACCACCGTGCTGGACGAGACCCTGGCGGAGCCGATGTCGGCGTGAGTACCGATCTCGAAAAGCTCTCCGAATTCGTCGTCGTCGCAAACCGACTACCCGTCGATCTCGAAACCGACGAGGACGGTGGCAAGAACTGGAAGCGAAGTCCGGGTGGACTCGTCACTGCTCTCGAACCCATCCTGCGACAGCGAGACGGCGCTTGGGTCGGCTGGCCGGGCGTCGCGGACGAGAAGGTAGATCCCATAGTGGTTGACGGCCTTCGTCTGTTTCCCGTCGAGCTGACCTCTCAGGACCTCGCCGAGTACTACGAGGGGTTCTCCAACGACACGCTGTGGCCGCTCTACCACGACGTCCTGGTGGCACCGACGTTCGAACGGTCGTGGTGGCACACGTACGTCGCGGTCAACCAGCGGTTCGCCGAGGAAACCGCCCGTTGCGCCGCGGACGGAGCCACCGTCTGGGTGCAGGACTATCAATTGCAACTCGTGCCGGCAATGCTGCGCGAACTGCGCCCGGACCTGACGATCGGGTTCTTCCTTCACATTCCGTTTCCTCCGGTCGAGCTCTTCATGCAGCTTCCGTGGCGCAAGGAGATCGTCAAGGGAATGCTGGGCGCCGATCTGATCGGCTTCCACTTGCCTGGTGGCGCAAACAATTTCCTGTTTTTGGCCCGAAAACTACTCGGACTCAAGACAACGACCGCGGGCGTCGGTGTTCGAAGTGCGCTCGGGCATGTGGATTTCGACTCTCGCGTCGTCAAGGTGGGGGCATTTCCCATCTCCGTCGATTCGGCCGAGCTGGAGCGCCAGTCGAAGAGCGAATCGGTCCTGCGCCGCGCACGCGAATTGAAGGAAGAGCTCGGAAATCCCGAAAAAATCCTGCTGGGAGTCGACCGCCTGGACTACACCAAGGGCATCGACCTGCGACTGCAAGCCCTCAAGGAACTCCTCGACGAGGGCCGCTTGGATCCGGAGAAGTACACGATGGTGCAGCTCGCCACGCCCAGTCGTGAACGCGTGCAACACTATATCGACCTTCGCAGTGTCATCGAGGAACAGGTGGGCCGCATCAACGGCGACCACAGTCAGATCGGCCGCCCCGTAGTTCACTACCTGTATCAGCCGGTCGACCGCGAAGAACTGATCGCACTGTTCGTCGCTGCCGACGTCATGCTCGTGACGCCGATGCGTGACGGGATGAATCTGGTGGCCAAGGAGTACGTGGCCTGCCGAGGCGACCTCGGAGGCGCTCTCGTTCTCAGCGAGTTCACCGGTGCTGCAATGGAATTACGACAGTCATACCTGGTCAACCCGCACGATTTGGACGGCGTGAAGAATACAATCCTGACCGCAGTTCATCAGGATCCGAAAGAGGGCCGTCGCCGTATGGCTGCGCTGCATCGCCAGGTCATGACGCATGATGTGCATCAGTGGGCCGAGTCGTTCCTGACTGCACTTTCGCCGCCCGAACCGCGCCCGGACAATCAGTTCGTCACGGAGCGCGAGTCTGACTTTGCACGCAACAACTGACCCCGTGGGCTTGCGTCAAGGGTGAGCGGAGACTCGAGCTAGGATTGGTTTCAGTTCATCGTCAAGCAGCGGCTGCGAACTGATCTCCTCAACATAGCCGTGCAATGCTGCATCGGCCCAGAAAGACAGGCCGACCATGCCCCTCACGGTGAAGTACTCCGAAACCTACAACGACGCTCTCATCGCGCTCGCTGCTGCTACTCATCGGCCGGCCAATGTGGTGAACCTGTTCGGCGAGTACGCCATTCGTGTCGATCTCGAATACAACCGTTATCTTCTGGCGACCAATACCGCGGCCGGACTCTCCGATCGACCCGACAACGGAGAATCGTGGCTGGTGCGGTTCTTCCAATCCGAAAACACCGACACACCGGATCGCCTCCTCGCGGAAGCGTCGCATCAATGGTTGGTCGATGCTTTGGACGCCGTGCTCGAACAGATCGAAGCGGCAGGCAACAAGATCTCCGCCGACGCGGACTTCGGCGACCCTACCCGTACCGAAACTCCATCCTGAACGGCATCGTATGGAGCAACGCTACTAGTCACCCTCGTCGGTCAACTGGCTGATTCGAGCCGCTAAGACTGCATTCTCGGCCTCCAGGGACAGAATCAGACGGATACCGACAAGATTGACTCCGTCGTCGATCAGCGCGGTGATTCGTCCGAGCGTATCCAGGTCGGCCTCGCTGTACCGGCGTGTACCGCCATCCGTGCGGGTTGGTGTGAGCAGGCCCCTTCGCTCGTAAAGGCGCAGCGTCTGAGGTCCTACCCCGGACAGTTCTGACATCACTGAGATCCCGTATACGCCGCGCAGCGCCCGGGTCTGGGATTCCGACGTCACTGGAACCTCCTAGTTCGGTGTCGGCTGTCTCAATCGGCGTCATCCGACCTTAGCATCATCACGCAGTGAATCTGACGCCCAGGACATAGATTCAAGCGTGTCCAGGGCCACTCATGACAAAAATCGTCGAGCCGAGAAGGCATGTAATGGCAGATCAAAGCCGATTTCGACAAGATCGCACAGCGAGCTTCCTTTAGCTGTCGAATCGAAGTAGCCTTGCCAATTATCTACATCGGCTGATATAGATTTTGTAGCACTTGAAAGCGCCATAACCGGCACTCGAAGGTGTAGAACACCCAGACGTCGGAGTCGGTGGTTCAGCCGACTCCCTCACGGCACACTCTTCACCGGGAGCAAGATGACGACGATCGACATCCCGCCCACACAGGGCGAGAGCACCACCGGCATCGGAATCACTGTTGCAAGCGCGACTTTGACAACCGAAGAGGTCAAGCGCCGAATCGCGATGATGTACGGCGACCCGGTGACAGAGGAGCCAGTAGCACTCGCGCACTGAACCTGACCGACACGCGATCCGATTGACGATGGCGCGAGACCGCCCCGTTCGCGGGCGATCCCCATCAAGACGAGAGGAAAACATATGTCCGAGTTCACCGTACCGGGACTGAGCAGCGCAGACGGTTCGTCCGTCGCCGATATTCTGCAGGAACGCCTCAGCGCCTACAACGACCTTCATCTGACGCTCAAGCACGTCCACTGGAACGTCGTCGGACCCAACTTCATCGGCGTGCACGAGATGATCGACCCACAGGTAGAGCTGGTTCGCGGCTACGCCGATGATGTGGCGGAACGTATCGCGGCACTGGGCAACTCCCCCAAGGGCACAGCGGGAGCGATCGAGCGCGATCGGACTTGGGACGACTACTCCGTCGGCCGCGACGACGCTCGCGCCCATCTGGCTGCGCTCGACCTCGTCTACACCGGGGTCATCACCGACAGCCGCACTGCAATCGACAACGTCGGCAAGATCGATCCGATCACAGAAGACATGCTGATCGGCCAAACGGCACAGTTGGAGAAGTTCCAGTGGTTCGTTCGTGCGCACCTCGAGAACTCCGGCGGCAGCCTCGTACACGAAGGCGCGTCCACCGAGCAGGATGCCGCAAACGAGGCGCGTCAGAACTGACGCTCCGTCCGCGATTTCGGCCGATCGGGGGTCGGCCGAAATCGCGATCCCCACAACAGGAAAGGGCAAGAGCATGTCTGCGGACTCGCGCGGCACGTCGGCACAAACGCGTCGCGAGTATCAGATGTTCGTGTTGCAACAGCGTTTGTTGTTCGGATCGATCGTGGCAGGCACCGCCCTTGGAGTTCTCGCGATCAATTACTTCTGAAATATCAGGGGCCGCAGCCGTCGAAGACAGGACAGAAACGACACAATCATGAGTTCGAGCACTCTCCGCTCGATCGTTCGAAGCGATCGATTTGCGGCAAGCACTTCTTCTCTTCTGCTCGTGGACAGCGATTTCCGTATCCAGGGCGCAAACGACGAATACCTTGCCGTGTCCGGCCGCAGCCTCGATCAGTTGCACGGAGTGGAAGTGTTCGAAGCCTTCCCCGACAATCCCGACGACTCGTTTGCCGACGGAATCTTCTCGTTGACAGCGTCATTCGAGCGCACGATGCACTCCAGAACTCGGGACGCACTGCCGACTCAGCGTTACGACGTGCGCGATGAGCGAGGTAGTGGGCTGTTTGTCACGCGCTATTGGAATACGGTCAATTCCGCCGTCACCGATGATGACGGCAGGGTGATCGGAGTGCTTCATCGTGTGTACGAGGTTCAACGACCCCAGGCTCAGCAGTCCAGTTCAGCGTCAGACGTCCTCACCCGCCTTCGCGCGGAAAACGACGAACTGAGAAGAGCTTTGGATTCTCGGCCCGTGATCGAGCAGGCCAAGGGATTACTGATGGCCGAGCGCGAGTGCTCGGCCGACCAAGCCTTCGACCTTCTGGTCGAGATGTCGCAGGAATGGAACGTCAAGGTGCGCGACATCGCCGGTGGTCTTGTCGCCGCAGCAGAGAGACGTGCCGTCGATCAAAAGAATTCCTGACGACCGGGATTCAAAGGTTGTACGGCTGGGTAATGACCGACCAGAGGTACCCCCGAAATCTTCCCCCTCGAGGGAGGAGCCTCGAAGGTCCCGCCGGTTCAGGCCGGCGGGACCGAGCTTTGCCTTAGTACCCGACCTGGATCCCCGATCCGAGTCGAGTTCGTCACGCAGCGAAGGGAACGTCCATGTTCATGCGCTCCTACACATCTCCCAGGCCCCTTGCCGACGAGTGGGATTGGCAGCTGTCCGGCACCTGCCGCGACACCGACCCCGCCCTGTTCTACGACGACACGAACGAGCGCGGCTCCAGGCGAGCGAAACGCGAGAGTTCGGCGAAGCTGGTGTGCGCCAGGTGTCCTGTCGTTCAGAGATGCCTCGTGCACGCCATCCAGACCGGGGAACCCCACGGTATCTGGGGCGGCATGACCGCGACCGAACGAGAATCGTTGCGTAAAGGTCGAACTGAACCACTGATCAGTGCCGCTGCGAACTCACCGGAGTAGGTGGCAACCTCAGGGCCTGGCCTCGTGATGTCGTAAACCGTGCGTGCGGCGTCGCTCCTTCATCTCGGCTTCGAAGAGGTGCGGCACTCCACCGGCCAGCTTGTCACGCACCACCTGTTCGCATTCGCGAAAGAAGGACCAGTAGTTTTCGTCGAACTCCTCGACCAGCTGGAAGGTCCAGCGCCCTTCGACCACGTTCCGGCCCATCAACTCTTTCTCGACCTGATCGGCCAGCTCGTCGTTACCGCTGGTTCGCAGTAGCTCTACGACCTCGTCGAGCATCAGATCTGCATGTCCGATCAGCTGATGGAAGTCGTACAGAGCGCCTCGCGCCCGCTCCACCGTTTCGAGGGCGTTCGACAACACCCCCGCTGCCTTCACCTCGTCGTCCGTGACGCCTTCCGGTCGTGCGTGTACGGGGATTTGCCTGTCCGCCTGAGTGCCCATGAAACGGACGTACCCGAACGGGTCACAAATGAAAGATGGGATTCGGTACGAGCGCACCACAGGTGATGTGTCTCACAATTCATCCTCTAGTTCGGGTAAAGAGGATTACTTCGCCGGGCGAAGGGTAATCGAAGGCCATGAATACTTCCGGGGTAGAGATGGCTGGCACGCATGGCCGGTACCGTTCCTTGCCTCGGTCCGCCGGAATTACGCCACATCTACCTACAGGAAGCCCCTTGATTCCTCTGTCGAGTCCGACCGAAGCCGAACTTACTCACGACTCCATTGCCTCGCTCCGCGTCCGAGCGTCGTACTCCCAACTGCCGACTCTGCGCGGAATCACCCGCACGGTTGCCAACAACACCGGATTGGACGTCGACGGGACAGCCGACCTTGCTCTGGCGATGGACGAAGTCGCGAGCATCCTCATCGGCCATGCGATACCGTCCAGCGACTTGACCTGCCGATTCGAGACCTACGGTCGCACTCTTCGGATCGTCGTGTCGGTGATCGCGCACTCCGAAATACCCGACAAGTTCCACAGCTTCGGATGGTTCGTTCTCGAAGCACTGGTCGACTCGGTCCGTTTGGAGCAATCGGAAATCGACGCGGACGGTCACATCACCCTGACGATGACGCTTGAAAAGGGCTTGCTCCAGGAGCGTGCGTGACCGCTGTCCCACCGGACGATACTGTCCCACCGGACAAGGCTGTACCACCGGACAAGAAGGACCAGTACGAACTAGCTGTCGAATTGTTCGTCTCGATGGCCTCGCTTCCGCCGGATGACCCGACCCGAGAAAAGATCACCAACTCGATCATCGAACTGTGCCTACCGCTCGCCACCCACGTTGCACGTCGCTACCAGGGGCGCGGCCAGCCTTTCGAGGACTTGGAACAAGTTGCGCGCGTGGGGTTGGTACAGGCTGTGCAGCGATTCGACGTAGACAAAGGATCGGATTTCCTGTCGTTCGCAGTCCCCACCGTAATGGGTGAGGTGCGCAAGCATTTTCGCGATCACGGCTGGTCCGTACGCGTACCTCGCAGCCTTCAGGAACGGCATCTCGCCCTCAACCGGGCGCTCACGTCGTTGTCGCAGACGCTCGGCCGTGCACCGACGGTAGCGGAACTTGCGACGGAGCTCGACATCGAGCCGGACGAGGTCGAACAGGGGTTGACCGCCGGAAATTCATATCGAACCACACCGCTCGACACCGCGTCAGCCGGCGACGGGAGCGGACTGACTCTGATCGATACTTTGGGACAGTACGACGAAGCGATCAGTCGGATCGACAATCACGAAACCCTGCGACCCGCGCTCCTTGCACTACCGGAGCGCGAGCGCACGATCGTGGTTCTCAGATTCTTCGGTCATCTCACCCAGTCCCAGATTGCCGAAAAGATCGGCATCTCTCAGATGCATGTATCCAGAATCCTCACTCAGACACTGAAGCAGCTGCGCACCGAGATGGGTGAAATCTTCTGAAGTAGGTCCCCAGGATCAGATGTATTCCTGCGCAAGACGTTCCATCTCGTCTCGGTCAATGAGCCCGGGCTGGCCGATGTCGAGAGCCTCGAGATACTTGTTGGCGAGGCGGTAATCGTGCCCCCACCGGCCGTGCTCGCCGTCCTGCTCGGTGCGCTGAACACTGGAACCGGGCGGAACCTCGTCCTGCAGACCGTTGGTCTCCGCGCCGATCAGTGTGTCGAGCTTGGTCGAGATGGCCGTGAGTGCATCGCGGTCGTTCATCTGAAATCCCTTCGTCAGGTGGCGCTGATCCCCAACCATACCGAAGTGTCGAGCCAAAAACATTGCACCGCTTAATGTTCGACTACAAGCCTGGACCGATCCAAGCCCTCGAGCTACACTGAGCGATACCGAGGTTGAGAATACAGCCGGGGCTGAAGCCGCTGGCGCTCGGTTCGCATCAGGACTCTGGATTCAGGTCACAACTTCCTGCGTACATCCATTGGGCTCAATGCTTTCCACACCTGGACTCTTCCACTTTCCGTGCCGCCAGGTCGGTCGTCAGCCTTTCGACGAAAAGCACACAGACCGGATCTGCCATGAATCTGAATGAACTCGACCACACAGCGATCGATTTCGTCGATCCCTCAACACAATTGGGTCCGATCGTGGACACACAAGGCTTCGCGGCCTGGCGGATAGCACCCTCGACAGTCCTGATCCAGGTCGACGTCGACCTCGATAAACTGTCCGCCCCAGAACTGAGAGAACTTCTCAACTCGTACGCTGCGGAGTGGTCCCGCGTCATTCTCGACCTGTCCAACTCACTGTTCGTCGGTGCGGTCTGTCTCGAACTGTTCGCCGAACTGAACTCCCGTTCACGAGCGCACGACTTCCAGTGGTCCGTCATCGGGTCACACCCGCTTCGACGCTTGCTTCGGGCCGCACGGGCGGAAGAGGAATTTCCGGTCGCCAACTCTGTCGAGGGAGCAATGCGCGCGCTCGCCGAAGCAGAAAAGTCACTCGAAGCCTCCTGACGCCAAGCCTGCACCGGCGTCGAGCGCCGCGCGCTCGCAGCGACTAAGGTTCGTCGGGCTGTCCGACGAGCTGAGAGAGACCGAGAATGACAATCGCCAAGCGCCTCGATGCCTTGCAACAGAAGCATCCGGCCCTGGGGTTCCCGATAGCGGTCCTCTACAAGTTCCTCGACGATCAAGGTGTTTATCTCGCCGCGCTGATCGCGTACTACGGCTTCGTCTCGCTCTTCCCTCTTCTTCTGTTGCTCTCGACCATTCTCGGCTTCGTGCTCTCTGGCAACCCCGAGCTTCAGCAACAGATCTTGGACTCCGCTCTGCATCAGTTTCCGGTGATCGGTGACGATCTGGGCAATGCGCAACAGATCGGCGGCGGTGTCACAGGGCTGGTGATCGGAATCGTCGGTGGTCTCTACGGTGGCCTCGGTGTCGCTCTGGCTTGCCAGAATGCGATGAACACGGTGTGGTCGGTGCCCCGAAACATGCGACCGGATCCCATCCGCGGGCGTCTTCAAGGGTTACTGCTCCTGGGCACCATCGGTCTCGCGATCTTGGGGACCACCGCTGTCTCCAACATCGGCGGTGCGCTTCATCTGGGCGGTTCGTTCAGCTTCCTGTTGACCCTTGCGGTAGTCGTCTTGAATGCAGGCATCTTCATCGTCGCTTTCCGGCTCACCTGCGCCCGCCCGCTCTCGGTAGCCGATGTGGCGCCTGGAGCGATCGCCGCTGCTGTTCTCTGGCAAGCACTTCAGTCCTTCGGTGCCCTCTACGTGACCTCCGTGGTGCGGGGTGCCTCGACCACCAATGGCGTCTTTGCCATCGTTCTGGGTTTGTTGGCCTTCTTGTTCCTCGCTGCCGCCGCGATCGTCATGTGCGCGGAAATCAACGTCGTGCGAGTCGACAAACTCCATCCGCGGGCGTTGTTGGCTCCGTTCACCGACAACACCGAACTCATCGAAGGCGATCGGCGTACCTTCGCCGATCAAGCAAAAGCCCAACGCGCGGTTCCCCACGAGAACATCCATGTGACGTTCGACGGGCACACCAAACCCGACGATTCGGACTGATCTCGACCCCGATCGAGTTGGGTATTTGGTCCCCTCCTGGGTATCGGGGTGGCATTCTGCGCCGCGAATCCAGATTTAACACAGGTGTTGTCATTTCGCGCTACATCGAAGCGACGAATACATCACAGCAGGTAAACGCGCATAGTTGAACAATCACCTGCTTCCGACGTGGTCCCGGAACGGGACAAACCCGTCAAATACTGCAACTCGCCATGCATGTAATTGGAGACAGAAAAAGAAGAGCATGGCAGGATCAGGTGTGAGACCGGACTCTCGATGGGAGGGCTCGGCTCGATGGATCCAGGAGAATTTGGTTATGGCTCAGGGCAGTGTCAAGTGGTTCAACGGTGAAAAGGGCTTCGGATTCATCGAGCAGGAAGGTGGCGGACCGGATGTGTTCGTTCACTACTCGGAGATCCAGGGCAGCGGCTACAAGTCCCTCGACGAGGGCCAGAAGGTCGAGTTCGAGATCGGACAGGGCCAGAAGGGCCCCCAGGCTCAGAACGTTCGCGCCATCTGAGTTCGATCCCAGTCTGACTTCAGACTGAAAAGGCTGGACGCTGCACCGCACGGTGCCGGCATCCAGCCTTTTCTTGGTTTCAGGGCCGTCTTGGTTTACGGGTCCGGCTCGTTCCGAGTTGGCCCCGGTTACGTCGCTCGCGCCCGCTTCTTCTTGTGGGAGCTGTCGCAGAACGGCGCAATGCCGGTCCGCCCGCATCGACACAAAGCAACCGTAGAGCGCTTGTTCTCTATCGGAGTGCCGTCGTCACGGAGCAACTCGAAGTCACCACGCACCAGCAGCGGGCCGTCCGAGCAGGCGGTTATGGTGGTGTTGTTACCGGCAACACTCGGTGTTTCGGCAGATGACGATTCGGGAAACGCGGTCATATGTCCTCTTCACTTCTCGATTCGGCCACTGGCGTGCCCACTTCCATGCCTGTTCCACAGGCTCGCGGCCCACTGAGCGCCACTCTCGTTTCCATTCTGCGCTCCTCGGCCGATCCGAGGGAGCTTACGGCTGCCGCTGACGCGTACGAGGTTGCACAGTCCATCGACCCCACCTACGACATTCTTCGAGACGACGACGCTCAGTTGACTCTGACGCTCCTCTACGAGCTTCATTTGCAGGGAATCGAGAACGTCTCGGACGCGTGGGAGTGGAATCTGGACCTGCTCGCGGCGAGGTCGCGTCTCGAGACGCATTTCGAGGCCGCCATCGTGGAACTCGTGGGAAAGGTTCCGTCGTCCGGTGACGTCGTAGCCGATTTGTGGGCGATGACGGCTCCCAGTGCAGGCCCCGGGCTGGCGTCCTTTATGGCGAAGGACGCCACAATCGATCAGTTCGCGGAGGTGCTGATTCACCGTTCGCTCAATCAGCTGCGCGAAGCGGATGTGCACACCCTTGGAATTTCGCGCCTCTCCGGTGCCGTCAAAGCAGCCCTCGTCGAAGTGCAGAGCGACGAGTACGGAGGGGGCAGCGCAGAGCGAATGCATTCGCGTCTTTTTGCCGACACCATGCGGGCTGTCGGCCTTTCGGACCGCTACGGCCACTACATCGACGCAGTTCCCGCGGTAACCTTGGCGTCGTTGAATGCTCTCTCGCTCTTCGGTTTTCATCGCCGACATCTCGGAGCGCTGGTCGGGCACCTGTGCGCCGTCGAGACCACGTCGGCGCTGCCGAGCAAACGGTACAGTGCCGGCTTGCGCCGACTCGGATTCGGTTCGGACGCGACACTGTTCTACGACGAGCACGTGGAAGCGGATTCCGTTCACGAACAGATCGCCGTTCGGGAACTTGCCGGCGGTCTTGCTTCTTCGCAGCCGCACCGCACCGATGACATCTTGTTCGGCGCTGCAACATGCCTCGCGTTCGACGACCTTCTCGGCGATCACCTCACATCGAGTTGGGAGAAGGGCGAGACTTCGTTGCGCGAATGATCACGAGTTGTTCGATTTCCTGACCGGTGGTGATCAACCCTCGTGCCTCGAGCATGGTGCGCCTCTCGCGCATCACGGGCCCGAAGGGAATGTACTTCCGGGCCGAGATCTCCACGGCCATACCGTGTTCCTCGAGTATCGCCTCGGTCTTGTCGACCCCACACAGTACCGACTGCAGAAGAAGTAGTGTGCCGCCGGGGACGAGTACTTCGTGAACGGTGGCCGCGATCCTGTCGATGAGGGCGCGTCCGTCCTTGCCTGCGTCCCAAGCCCGTTCGATTCCAGTGGTAGGTAGATCGTCTGCCAGTGCAGGGACGTACGGCGGGTTGGAGATCACCAGATCGAAGAGTTCGCCGTGTACCGCCTCGGTGAGGTCGCCGCGACGGGAATCGATAAGGGTTCCGTTGAGGATTCCGTTGAGACGAGCATTGGCGCACGCTCGGCGAGATATGTCGACCGCGACGACGTGGCCTGCACCAGCCGCCGATGCCGCGACGGCGAGGGCGCCGGTCCCCGTGCACAGATCCAGGACCCGGCTGCGAGCGGTGAGGTGCTCGAACAGCAACGCATCCGCCAGTAACGACGTGTCGTGTTGCGGTCGATACACACCAGGTAGACGCAGGATCATCATCGGCTCCTCTTTTTCAGGCGACATCGCACATCGCTGCGTGCGGCTACCCAGGAACCTCGGATTTCATGCGAACATCGCAGCATCGACTGCCCGGAACGGTTACATCGTCGCAGATTGCGGAGTAGACCTGAGTCATGACAGGCAATGCGGACGCTCCTCAGGTAGCCGCGGCGTTTGCTTCCGCGGCAGATTCGCTCGACACACTCGCCGAAGCGATTGCCGGACTCCGGTCCAATCTGAACACGGACGAGCATCTCGACTCCATGCTCCAACGTCTGGCCGAGACCGCGGTCAAAGCACTGCCTGACGCCGATGCTGTCAGCGTGACTGTGTTGTCCACCGATGGCCCACGAACTGCTGCGTCCACCGCGGACTACCTTTCCGAGATAGATGACGCCCAGCACTCCGCTGATCGTGGTCCGTGCGTTGACGCCGCGCGCACGGTGTCCTCGGTTCGGGCAAAGGTGGGTGATCACGTCGACGAATGGCCGGAATTCACCGACGAAGCCCGCAAACAAGGCGTCCGGTCCTACTTGTCCGTGCCGATCACCATGGGCGAAGGGAACACCGAACTGCTCGGTGCTTTCAACGTCTACGGATTCGCCTCGACAGAGTTCAAGGCCTTCGACGAAGAGTTGATGAAATTGTTCACCGCCGGTGCGGGCGCGGCGATCGCAGATTCACGACGCTGGCGTCAAGCACACGAGCACATCGAACAGTTGCACTGCGCCATGGAATCTCGGGCCGAGATCGAACAAGCCAAAGGTGTCCTGATCGCCGTCCACGGCATCGACGCCGAGGAAGCATTCAGCCGTCTTGTGCAGCAATCGCAGAACACCAACGTGAAACTGCACGAGGTTGCCCGGATGCTCATCGATTCGGTGCGCCACCGCCGGCTCTGAAGATTCTTCGGTGCAAAACCCCGTTTTGCACCTTAAAGCACAGTCGCAAAACCTCGTCTTGTACCCCGAAGTCACAGTTCCCAAACGCATCCAGAGATGTTTCACCGAAACAGTTTTCGACCTGCGTGACTGCTGGCGGTCGAGCGGCGGCACTCGTCCGAAATGTGGTTATCTGTTGAGAACCGGGACGAAAGAAGACCCGACCGTACCAGGGTGAGGAAAGGATCGTCACTGTGCCAATCGACCAGGTTCTTGTCGTAGTTCCCGCCCACAACGAAGCCGAAGACCTCCCCAATTGCCTTCGCGCACTCGCAACAGCGGCGTCGGCTTGCGTTGTCCCCGTCCGACTGGTTGCCGTCCTCGACAACTGTTCGGACGGAACCGCCGGTGTCATCCCCGACGGGGTCGAAGTACTCCGCGTCGAGCACCAGAACGTCGGACGTTCGCGAGCGACGGGCTTTTCCGAGTTCGGCCGAGAGTTGGGAGCTTCGGCGTGGTTCACCACCACCGATGCAGATTCGGTGGTCGGCCCCACCTGGATTGCGCGCCAATTGGAGTATGCGCGTACTGCGGACGTCGTCGCGGGAACCGTACGCATCGCGGATTGGGAAGGCCATCCACACTCCGTTCGTGAACGATACGAACGTATGTACCACGCACATCCATATGGTCGACACGGTCACGTCCACGGGGCCAACCTCGGTGTCCGCGCGGATATGTACTGGAGCGTCGGAGGATTCTCCGATCTCGAAGAAGACGAGGACGTCGATCTCGTCCGGCGGTTGAGCGAGGCTGGCGCCTGTATCGCGTGGGCAGAGGACATTGCGGTCACCACGTCTGCGCGTCTCGACGGCCGAACTCCGGGCGGCTTTGCCGGTCATATCCGTAACCTGGGTTGTACGACCGCCGATAACGAAGAAGCGGAGCTGGCACGATGAAACGACTACACACACTCCTGGACGCAGGTGGACTGTACTTGCCGCTTCCCGGCGGCGGCGCGACAGCCGCGCGGTGGACCTCCCTGGCAGAGCTCACGCGCGAGAATGTGGTTCTCGGGCGGATGGCTGAGGCTCACACCGATGCCGTCGCGATACTCACCGAACTCGACGGGCCGGATCCCGAACCCGGGCAGCTGTGGGGAGTGTGGGCGGCCGAGCCACCCGAACCTGTGGTGAATGCGTCTGAGCACGTAGGGATCTGGACGCTCACCGGCCGCAAATTGTGGTGTTCCGGTGCCAACACCTGCACGCATGCACTGATCACCGCCTTGGTCGACGGAGTACCCTCACTCTTCGCAGTTGAGCTCGGACTACCTGGGGTGCATCCCGTTCCCGATTCGTGGAAGGCCGTCGGTATGGCCGAAAGCGACTCCAGCGCGGTCGACTTCGACATGGTTCCGGCGATACCGGTCGGGACGGCAGGCGACTACCTGAGTAGGCCGGGGTTCTGGCACGGCGCGATAGGCGTGGCTGCATGTTGGTACGGCGGTGCCTGCGGCGTTGCAGATCCGTTGTACGACAAGGCTGCAAGCAGCGACGATCCCTACCTACTCGCCCACCTCGGCGCGGTCGATGCGGCGCTGGCCGCAGCGCGCAACGCGCTCGCAGTCGCGGCGGCGGAGATCGACGCCGATCCTTTCGACGAAAATGCCGAGGCCATGCAGCGGGCACTCCGTGTGCGGGCAATTGTCGAGCGCGCCGCCACCGAGACCCTGGATCGGGTGGGACGCGCTCTCGGCGCCGCACCGCTCTGCATGGACGCCGAGCATGCCGCGCGGGTAGCCGACCTCACCGTCTACTTGCGGCAGAGCCACGCCGAGAAGGATCTCGCCGAACTGGGCCGGATTGCGGCCAAGGGGAAACGGCCGTGGTGAACTCGAAACTGTTCGCGCAGAAGCCTGTCGACGATGGCGGCACTCCCGAATCGACATGGCAGGAGTGGGGACGCAGCTTTCCGGAACTGGATCTCACCGGGTGCTCGCGATTGATCGTCGTCGCTCCCCATCCCGACGACGAAATACTCGGACTGGGTGGAACTGCTCTTCTCGCAACGCTTTCCGGCATCGACGTTCACGTGGTGTCTGTCACCGACGGTGGAGCCTCACATCCCGATTCACCAACAGTGACTCAGCCTGAGATGGAACATCTCAGGCGGTCCGAGTCGGATCGAGCAGCGCGTGTACTCGGAATTCCCGCACCGGTTCGATTGAGCCTTCCCGACGGGAAGATCAGGGAGAACCGACAGGAGTTGACCGACCGTCTCAGCTCGATTCTCGGTGATTCCTCGACGGGTACCTGGTGCGCCTCGACATGGCGCGGGGACGGCCACCCCGACCATGAAGCCACCGGGGAGGCAGCGGCGAAGGCCTGCGCGGACACTGGATCACGATTGATCGAGTACCCCATCTGGGCGTGGCATTGGGCTGAGCCGGATCATGCAGCAGTCCCGTGGGAAAGGGCCAGAAGAGTGGCCTTGCCCTCCGACGTTCAGGCTGCAAAATCCGCTGCTGCCAATGAGTTCACTTCACAGATCGCCCCGCTTTCCGACCATCCCGCGGATGCACCCATCCTCCCCCGACATGCGATGGAACGACTACTGCGACCGTACGAAACGGTGTTCGTATGACCGATCGTGAGCTTCCCGCGGACTACTTCGCCAAGATGTATGCGGCGCAATCCGATCCGTGGGACTTCGAATCCCGGTGGTACGAGCAGCGAAAGTACGCGCTCAGCGCCGCGATGCTCCCCAAACCTCGATACCGTCGCGCATTCGAACCAGGATGCTCGATCGGGGTTCTCACCGAGAAGTTGGCAGAGCGCTGCGACAGCGTTCTCGCCACCGACATCGTCCCGGCCGCACTCGAGAGCGCCCGTGCGCGGCTTACCGGACGTGATGCCGAATTTCGTCTGTGGGCGTTGGGTGACGACTGGCCCGACGAGACTTTCGACCTCGTCGTCATCAGCGAGGTCGGCTACTACCTGACCTTCGAAAAGCTGATCGAGGCAATGCTGCACGTCGTCGAGCATCTCGAGACTGGTGGAACGCTGCTGTGCGCCCATTGGCGTCACGTCGTACCGGAGTATCCGCAGAACGGTGACGCCGTTCATTCGGCTGTGCGCCAGACACCGGGGTTGGCGCAGTTCGCGTCGTACCAGGACGAGGACGTGCTGATCGATGTCTTCGTGAAGGGTCCGCCGTCACCACCATCGGTAGCGCGTTCCGAAGGTCTGATCTAGAAGACCTGTGCGCGGTTGAGGAGTGTGGGGACTCCTCAACCGCGCACAGGGGTCAGTCTCGCTTCTCCAACGCGAGGTCCGTATCCGAGTGCAGTTCACCGACTTCGGTCTTGAGGATCCGCATCGACCTGCCAAGGCCGCGGGCCGCGTCGGGCAGCTTCTTCGAACCGAACAGCACCACGAGCACTACTGCGACGATTGCCCAGTGGGTCGGGCTGAGCGCGCCCATCAGGCGGGTTCCTTGCCATCGGGGTACACCGCGTCGACCTCTACCTCGACGAGCCAACCGGCAACGGGCAGTCCGGCAACCTCGAGGGCGAAGCGGGTGGGCCGAGCGCTGTTGCGCTCGATCGGAGCGATCGGCTCGGCAGTGCCCATCGGCACCAGCTCCGTATCACCGGTGTCGAGATTGGTATTGGCGAAGAACTGACGGTACGCGCGATTCCATCCTGTGTAGTCGGCCTTGTCCGACCCCGGCGCGTTGTCCAGGAAGACGCGCATCGTCACGACGTCTTCGAGACTCAATCCCTGGGCTTCGAGGTTGTCGCGGATCTTCTTGAGTACGTTGATGCCCTGCGCCTCGGTGACGGTGACCCCGGCAGGCAGAACTCCGCCGGAGAACTGGCCGTCGATGTACGACTCCGGCGAACCTTCCGGCGCCGCCTTGTTTCCTGCCGACGGGCCGATGCCGCTGGTCTTGTAGATCGCGGTGTCGCCGCCGATCGCGACACCCTGAGCGATCATCGGGTTTGCCTGCCCCGCTTCGAGAATCGATTTGGAGACGAACGAACTCGATGTGGTCTCGGCGTCCGCCTCATCGGACGAGCAGGCCGTGGCGAAGCCCAGTAGCGCGGTGGCGGCGAATGCCGCTGCAAGGACCTTGGTGCTGCGAGATTTCATGATGTGACCTCCAGAGAAAGTGATGGAAAACGAAGCACGTCAGGCAGTTTGCGCAACACGCTGATGCAGATGGGTGACGACGTCCTGCGCGGACGTGAAGGCCCCGTGCTGCCAGGCGATGGCGTTGGAGAGGTGATCGCCGGCGAAGTAGATCCGGTCGACGGGTTCGAGCAGCTTGGTGTACTCGGGAGTTGCCATGCCGCCGTGGGAATCTCCCGCGCCGGCCCATGATGCCCAGGCGGATTCCGAATACTTGGTGCGACGCCAGCTTCCGGAGAAGGACGACGAGATGTCGCGAGTGTATTTGTCGCCGTGGATTTCTGCGCCTTCGGCGATGGCCTTTGCCAGCCGCTGACGGTGGGTGAGCGATTCGAAAGCCTGTTGACGCTTACCCGAGCTGTAGTACGCGACCACGACGCCGCGGTCGGAGTTGTAGTGGTCGTAGGGGAACATGATCTGGGAGATGTCGCGGTCGGTGTTCGACGCGCCTCCGTAGATGCGGTCCTCCGTCTCCCACCACCGACGCGAGTATTCGATACCGAGCTTGCCCGACGACGACGGCTTGGCTGCATCCAACGCGAGCAGGATGTCGGAGGGCAGGTTGTTGTTCAGCCGCTTGATCAGGTGCGGTGGGATCGTGCAGATTGCGTAGTCGGCGGTGATCGACTTGGTTTTGCCATCGACGACGTAGTCGACGGTGACGCCTTCCGGCACGTTCTTCATGCCGCTGACCTCGGCGCCGAACTCGATGTTGTCCATCCCGATCGCGTCCTGGAACTTGTAGTAGATCCGGTCCATGCCGCCGACGGGGGTCATCATCGTCATGGCCTGGTCGTAACCGAACTCGAAGGAGAATGCACGTCCGATGCCGCCCTGGATGACATCGCTCATCCCGAATGGTTCGATCTCGGTTCCGAAGTTGAGGCCGGCGCCCGGCTCGGCGGAGTGTCCTCGACGCGAGGATCCGACGTAGCGGCCGTCGCTGGAGAGATCACCGAAGTCGGTGAGGAAGGACGAGAGTGCTTCTTTGTCTTCCTTGCTCAAGACCTGGTCGAGAGCGCCCTGATTGGTGGCCTTCTGCAGCAGCTCGGACATGTATCCGTAGGTGTCGGCTTTGGCTGCTCGGTAGGTGATCGACTGATTCGCCAGCGGCTTGTTGCCGGTGTAGTTGACGAAGGTGTTCGCATTCTGGTTTCCGAACATCTGCAGTTCGACGCCCAGTTCGCGGCAGTAGTCGATGGTGTTGTGATTTTGCGGAATACGCGTCGCACCGAGGTTGTAGAAGTGCCCCTCGGAGAACGTACAGGTCTGTGTCTCACCGTTCAGGTCGGTTTCTTCGGTGCCGTTGCGGATCGACCACACCCGACCACCCGGCCGGTTGCGCGCTTCGAGGACAGTGACCTTGTATCCGGCCTTCTGCAGTTCGTAGGCGGAGCACAGACCGGACGGTCCACCGCCGAGGATCACGACGGAGTGATTTCCCTTGACCTTTCCGATCAGGTCACCCGCGGCAGGTGCCTGAAATCGCCTCGGCGTCGACGCCACCGCCGGCGCCAGGCCGATGGACGACATAGCACCGAGTGCCAGGCCGGCGCCGCCGGTGATTCCCAGACTGCGCATGAAAGATCTACGTGTGTATGGCATTCGAGCTCCCCAGTGTGCTCCCGGTGACCCGGGTGGTTGGTGTTGAACACAGACTTCAGGAGCGTTGGGTCCGGAACTTGACGCGCAGGAAACAGTCAGTGGGGACCGAGTGAGAAACCTGCGAGCATCAGCATCGGGCTCTCTCACCCGAGTGCGATCAGCGGAAGCATGTCCGCAATATCCGCGTTACAGAACCGGACTAGCGTGACGCGACATGTCCGCTCTCACCGAAGCTATCGCGCGGTCCTTCACCACGCGCGAGAAGCAGCCCCCGGCGCGATCACCGCTGCGCGCGTTGGGCCGTCGGCAACTCTCGGGCGCCGAAGTGCTGGCCCAGTCGGTGGCAACCACCGCCCCTGCTGTGTCGATGGTCGTTCTGCCCGTCACCATGCTGACACACGGCCGATTGTTGAGCGGGATGATCACCATCATCGCGGCCACCGTGCTGGTGACGCTCATCGCTTTCTGCGTTTCGCAGTTCACGCGCCGAATGGCAGCATCGGGCGGGCTGCACAGCTTCGTCTTTCGTGGCCTGGGCACCCGGGCAGCATTGACCACCGGCATCGCCATGCTGGTCAAGTACGTCGGCAGCGCGGTGATGACGCTCTATCACGGAGGACAGGCCGCAATCGCTTTGCTCGGCTTCGCGGGTGTGCACGTGGACAGGACTTTTCACGTCATCGCGCTCTATCTGGGGATAGCCCTGCTGATTCTCGGTGCCCTCGTTCGAAGTGTCAGATTTGCTGCTCTCGCGATCCTCGTCGTCGAAAGCTGTTCACTTCTGTTCATCGTCGGGCTCATGATTCTAGGCGGTTCCGGAAGCCAACAAGCACAGATCGTTCCGCCCACCTCCGGCCACGGGCTGTTACTCACCGCCCTGGCTGCCGTGTTCGCTCTCGCCGGATTCGAGAGCGCGGCCTTCTTCGGCCCCGAAGCTCGTCGTCCGCTGGTAACCGTCACCCGCACAGTCCTTCTCACCCCGATCATCTGTGGATCGCTCTTCATCTTTGCGGGCTGGGCCGCTTGGTCGGGACGTAGCGACACCCTCGTCAACGCCTATCTCCACGGAACAGCGACGGGTGTGAGTCCAGGTGTCGTCATCGCGCTCAACGTCGGTCTGGGGTGCTCGTGGCTGGCGTCGTCGATGGCGTCGTCCAATGCTGCGTCGCGACTGGTCTACTCGTTCGGCGTCGAACGCCTACTCCCCCGCCGGTTCGCCTCGGTTCACAGTGCCTTCCGTACGCCCTACTTCGCATTGACTACCGTGGTCTGCACCGTCCTGCTGGGCGGCGGAACCTTTGCCGTTCTCGGGCGCGGAGAGATTTTCGACGACGTTCGACTGACGGTTCGCGGTGCCGTCATCGTTGCCTATGCACTGGTGGCGATCGCATCGGTTGTCTTCCTGACGCGTATCGGAGAGCACACTCCCGGCGTTCTCGCAGCCGCGTCGTGTGGAAGTGGTGCCGGTGCGATAGTTCTCGGTTACCTCGTTTACGCCAACACGATCGACCATGCGTACGTTGCACCGATCGCTGTGCTCGTGATCCTGACCTCGGGCACGCTCTGGCAGTTCTACCTGCGACGCCGAAGCCCCAAGAGCCTGCTGCACGTCGGCGCGTTCGACAGTCCCGAAACCGAGGACGTACTACCAGGAGCTGGGGTGTTCGCCACCGACGCAGCCGGAAACATCGTGCTGGTGGGCGAGCCGACTGCCGGCGCCCGCTGATGGTGGGCCGACCACGCGACCTCGGTGGGCACGAACCCCGAGCGGTTCAGCGCGCCCTTGCCCTCCTCGAGTCGGCGGCCAGGCTCGGATCGGGAGCCACCGCCAAAGACATTGCAGCCCTGGCCGACATCCCACCTGCCACTGCGTATCGGTTGCTCAACATCCTTGTCGCCGACGGTTACCTGGTTCGGATCGCCGACCTCTCCGGCTTCGCGCTGGGCCGACGCACCCGTGAATTGGCCGGGGCTGCCGCCGAACCCACCCCCGTCGACAATTCGGTGCTCCTCGAAGAACTTCGCGAACAGCTACGGTTCGGCGTCTACCTCGCGTCGTTTGCAGAAAACAGAATTCGACTGGTCGATCGCGATCCAGACCACGAGCTCAGCGGCGAACGGACGCTGGTCACAGCCGTTCACGCGTCGGCTATCGGGAAGCTGCTCCTCGCCAGCCGACCCGAATTGGCCGAGGCCCCATTGCGAAAGGTCACTGCACACACCATCACCGACGGCGACCAGTTGGAACTCGAACTCTCTCGGATCCGGCGCGGCGAGCCCGCCCGTGAGGTCGACGAGATTCGTGTCGGACGCTCCGCCGTCGCCGTCCCGATCCACGACGCGGAAAGGTGTGTCGTCGGTGCCTTGGCTGCGATAGGTCCGACCGGCAGACTTTCCGTCGACGACGTAGACCTGGTCGTGCTGTTGCGGGAGTACGCGGAACGCATCGTTGCACCGACGATGTCGAAGGCAAGCTGAAAATCAGAGGCCGAACACACGTTTGGCAAAGCCGAGATGCTCGTCGGCCCAGCCGATGACGCCGAGCGTGGAATCGAGATTCTGCGGCGGAGTGCGCACCAAGGTGTCGCGTCGGACGAGTCGGTCGAAATCGACCTGGGCGCGGTCGAACTGGACCCCGGCCGTGACCATGATGTTCGCCAGTTCTTGCGCCATCACCCCGTACGCGACTGTCGTGGGATGAACGCCGTCGAGCGAGAAGAGGCCGCCCGATGCGCGGCCGCCGCGACCGTCGGCGGAGAGGAACAGCGAGTCCGGCACGGGTTGCAAGTCGGTCAGTGCTTTGGGGAGGGGGTACGGCGTCCACCATGACGGCCGCGCATTGACGTCGGTGACGTAGCGCCGTGAGGCCACGCGCTCGAGCAACCCGGCAATATCGCAGAGGTACCAGTCCTTCCCCACCCGACGGGCATTCGCGACGGCTTGCTCGATTCCGTCGTTGTACACATCGATTGCGGTATCGACGGCCCACGCCTGCGCGCCGGTGATGTGTTGATCGCGCTGTGGGTCGAAGTCTGTGTCGCGCACCCACGGTCGCGCGTAGTACGGGAAATAGCGGGATCCGATTTCGATCTTGCCGCCGAGCCCGTGGGCGATCGGTGCGATGGTCACGTGTGGGACGGTGCAGAGGATGACGTGCTGGGCGTTGATCTTGCGGATCGCGGCCAGCACCTCGGCGTACTCCGACGCGAAGTGCTCGGGCTGCCACACCGTGTATTCGCGCTTGCCGTCCGGGTCACGGAAGTTGTTGCCGCTCCACTCGACTCGGAGTTCGGTGACGGTGCGGAGCGCATTGTTGGCCCCGAGAAAGACGATCAGAGTTTCGATGCCTTCCTTGCCCAGTTCCGCTGCCGCGTCGAACGCCGTCATGCGCTTCTCTGCCTCGGAGCCTCGCGGCAGAACTCTCAGTGCGGCGCGTTCGCCGTTGTTCTCGACGATCTGGCTGATCAGGTCGTCGTGCGGTTCGTGCAGGGCTGCCTCACACCCATGCGCGGTCTTGGTCAGAGCGTCACGAAGATCCCACCCGTAGACCGAAAGGTTGTGATTGATCGCCGAGAACGTCGGCGCCACGCTGCCCGGCCCACGCTCCCAGTAGTCCTCCACCTGATCCATGAACCCGCGTGCAGCAAAGAGTGCGAGCGGAACCTCCCAGAGGTCGAGCCGTGGGCCGAAGCGCTCTTCGAGGGTGCGGAGCAGCAGTTCGATGTTGAGTGGGAGCCCGCCCGGACCGCCGTATCGGGGAAAGCGGAACCGCTCGAGCCAGCCCAACTGGTGAGCAATGATCGACGGATACGACAGATCGGTATTGAAGACCGCCCCGCTCTGAAATCCCTGCGACAGCGAGTCGCCGATGACCACCAACCGGTGTGGAGCATCTCCCGCAGGCGGAACTACCGGAATCCCGACTGTGGGATCGAACTGCGGAATCCTGGGTCCTCCGGCGGCTGCGGCCACGACGTCGTCGGGAGTATCGGATGGAAGTTCCACGCCCACTCACCTCCGGAAAAGTTCAGCTGGTCAGCTGATCAGTGGTGGCTTACGCCGATCGGCATTGTCCTGATCCGATTGCTTCTCTATCGACCTGACAACCTCGTCGGCCCACTGTTGATTTCGGCCGTCGAATTCTGCGCGGTCCCGGCGCGCGATACCGCGTCCGACCAGGATGGCAATCGGAATGGAACACACGACCCATACGAGTAGTACGCCTCCGACAATCCACCACATACTCAGTAATTGTGCCCGATTCGCCGACCGTTGTGCTCCAGGTCGAAACTTCTGCCCGAATCGTGGCGTTCAATTGAGGTGAGCTCGCAGGTCAGTAACGATCGGCGTCGACGGTTTCGCGGACCTTACGGACCTGATTCCAACCACGAGCGGCGATGCCGAAGGCAACAAGCGACATCAGATCCGAGACCGTCAGACCGTGTTCTCGATTCAACGACCACAAGACCTGACCTTCCAGCGGGCCGTTGAAGAAGAGCCACGCCACTCCTGCGCAGACGGTCGCAACAACACTGGCCTTCGACGGCTTCATCAAGCACACGGTGCTGGTCACGAACAACAAGTTCATGAACACCAGACCGTAGAAAATTCCGATCATGCGACTCCCCCCGAAGTTGGTTCGTTCAGCTGCGGTTGAAGTTCAGGTACGCCTTCGACGGAGTCGGGCCGCGCTGACCCTGGTACTTGGATCCGGCCTCGGAGCTTCCGTAGGGGAACTCTGCAGCGCTCGACAGCTTGAGCAGGCAGAGCTGCCCGATCTTCATTCCCGGCCACAGCGTGATCGGCAGGTTTGCGACGTTGGACAGCTCCAGTGTGATGTGGCCACTGAAACCCGGGTCGATGAAGCCGGCAGTGGAGTGCGTCAAAAGGCCCAGGCGCCCGAGGCTCGACTTACCTTCGAGGCGGCCGGCCAGGTCGTTCGGCAGTGAGCACACTTCGAGAGTCGAACCGAGAACGAACTCGCCGGGATGAAGCACAAACGGCTCGCCCTCTGCTGGTTCGACCAGGCTGGTCAGCTCGTCCTGGCGCAGTGCCGGGTCGATGTGCGTGTACCGCGTGTTGTTGAACACCCGAAACAGACCATCCAGGCGCACGTCGACGCTCGACGGTTGCACCATGGAATCGTCGAAAGGGTCGATACCCAGACGTCCAACGGAGATTTCGGCACGGATGTCACGATCGGAGAGCAGCACAGGTAGAGGTTACCGGTTCTGCGGGCAGTACCGACCCATCGATGGGTGCGATCACACTGTGGCTACCGAACACGATGCGCGGGTTCTGGACTCCCACGGCAGAGCCCAGCCCCACATGTCGCGAGTTCTCCATCCCGACAGGCTTTCCCGCGCATAACTTTTAGACGAAGATCCACCAATTGTGCCGACTTCGACACGCGCCTTCTCTTCAACGACGGCCAGTGATACGTCTGCTCGAATGCTCGTCTGATAATGTTCGGAAAGCACGTTGATCGGCGGTGAAAACACGTCCGGTCGGCTGCGACGCCGATGTAGTTCAATGGTAGAACATCAGCTTCCCAAGCTGAATACGCGGGTTCGATTCCCGTCATCGGCTCCACAGATTCTCCGCAGTTCAGAGTCCTTTTTGGGGCAGACGAACTTCGCTTGTTTGGGTCCCAAATCCTGTGACAGGTACACGGCAGGTACACAACCTCCTCCATTCAGTGATCAGTTAACGTGTATCCAACGCAAATGGGGGTGCTAGAGGACCGGATCTCGGAATTCTGCAGTTCATCGATGCCGTCCGACTGGTCGTGCCCCGGCCTAAATCGGTGTCCATTGCGCGCACTGTCAGGAGAGTGCTGTCGACCTCGAAGCCGATGGTCGCCGGTACCTCGGTTCGTTTGCCGTCCATCAGTGATTCGAGCGCGACTACCAACCGATGGGGTTGGAAACTGTCTCTGCTCGGGCACCGCGCGCTTATCAGTTTTTAAAACCGATCTGCCGTAGCGCACCCGGACACCGGGGACCACAACTCACGCAAGAATGCAGGTCTTCTCACAATCACAACTGTGAAAATACCCAAGTCCGTCAAAAATCACCTTCGAAAAGCATCAAGTACGTATTCTTCCTCAGTATCGGACAGCCCTAACCGTAAGTCCCAATGCACGACCATCGGTCTGCACATTAAAAACCCTCACCGACCTACATCTTGTGCCTGCTCGGATCATCCGTGGTTCGACTCATACACTCCGGATCCGGAAGAGCCGGATAAATCTCGAAGAAATACCCCAGTTTGGAGGACTGTCACCTTAGCGTCGCGCTACCTTCCCGAAGATCTTAAAAAACCGGCAGGTTGGCCCCAATTCGATAGAGGGCCGTAGGTGTCCAGAGTCGAAACCTTATTCCTCGCAAGCATTGCGGCGCCTTCCCTGGTTATGACGTTCGGAGCTACGGCTTCTCACGCAACTCCCAAACCGGGCAACTTTGGCGGAGGCGATTCTGGTGGACCTTGGTTGGTGGACTACAACTCCTCGAATGGCCTCGGATATATCAGGACAGTCACCTCATTCGGTCCAGGCTCGCCCGCTTACATTGCAGTCCCAATTTCGATAGCAGGGCCTCTGCCCTGTATGCAATAGCGAATGCTGCCGGGCTCTAGACGGAGAGAGGAGGTGAATTTGAAATGAATAACGTCCTCTTTGCTATCGTCAACGTGATCGTGGCGATGGCGAACGGTTCCACGATCCCCTTCTCATTAGAAGGCGCAGGGCCACTAACCGCACCCGACTTGTAGAGAAGATCGGCCGACCGCATGTGAATGACAGTTTCAGCTCTGCCTGAAACCTGCATATCAGCAGATGCGTGGATCGTGCGGTGGTCACAAACACAATCTCCCCTACCTGTCCAGGAAGGGGAGATTGTGTTTGACAGGTCCCATGCCACGGTGAGGCAGCTACCGATCTCGGACGCGAGCGGGAGCTGTCTCCGATGTTGACCACGATGGACCTGTACCTAGTTGGCACAGAACCTAGTTGGCACAGACCACTTTAAGTCGTCGACCAGGTAGCCGGTGGAAGCGCTTCGGTCTTCGGCCTGATCACGGGCGGCCGCACTATTTGGTGAGAATCGGTCGGTCGCCTCTTGAAATGTAATTGGCGAATCGCTCAATTCCTGCTTGTGAGAAGCTCCCTCGGCCTGCGCGTTTCAGTGCGGCTTCGACGAATGGGAGCGGTTTCCTGCGGTATGTGCGGTAGATGCTGTCGAGTACTGGTTGCAGTGCCCGGCGTGCGAGGTCTGCTGTTTCCGGGTCTGAACCCCCGAACTTCACTGTCACATTCGGCATTGATACCCCTGTTGGTCGAGTGTCCGATTCCCTGGCCGGAAGCGTACGTATCGGGATCGCGAATCAGTACAGAAACACCAAAACGAGGCGCTAAGTCCCTACTTGCGGTGGATGCGATTCCGTCTTTGGGTTGACGAAAAACAGCCCGACCGCGGCGTGCGGTCCGGCTTCTGTTCTACGACTCCGGGTTACGCCCCGAAGCCGAGGCCGCGGTTTCGTCTGTTCACGTTGGGTGGCGAATTGCCGATGCTGACGGGTGTTTCGGTCAACCCCGTCCCGTGGTCGACCACCTAGATCGGCGGTTCCACGGTTCCGCAGAAGCTCAATGCCTGTGCGCAGCGCCCCGGGGATCTGGGAGTCGTAGCTGGTCTGCATCCAAGCTGTTCCATCAGCCTCTGCGATGAATATCCCGATGGGTAGCGCTCGGAGACCCAAGGCATCGGTGCCAGATTCCGCGATCTCATTGCCAACATGCCCCACGACGTTCTATGGTTCATTACATGAGTAATGAACCAGTGAACACCGGGCGTCGATCATCGTGATCGACGACGGACGACCACTGTTCCAGCAGATCGCCGAGCAGATCGAAGGCTCGATCATCGACGGCTCACTGCCGGAAGACGGGCAGGTGCCCTCAACCAACGAACTGGCGGCGTTCCACCGAATCAATCCGGCGACGGCAGCCAAGGGCCTCAATCAACTCGTAGGCGAGGGGCTCCTCTACAAGAAACGGGGAATCGGAATGTTCGTCACCGTCGGCGCCCGCGACGCACTCAGGTTCAGACGACGAGAAGCGTTCGCGCGCCAATACATCGAGCCGTTGGTCATGGAGGCCGACCGCCTTCAGATTTCCCTCGACGAACTCAAATCCATGCTGGACGACAGGAAGGCGGACCGATGAACTCAAGCACGACAACGACCATGTCGCACGTCAGGCGTTTCGACGAAACTGAACTCGTCGCCTCGATGCGAGCAGTGAACAGAAGCTACGGGGACGTCGATGCGCTCTCGGACGTCTCGTTCGAGATCGGCCAGAACAAAATCTACGGCCTGCTCGGACGTAACGGCGCAGGCAAGACCACGATCATGCAGATACTGACCGGACAGGACCTGCACACCAGCGGCGACGTCGAGGTATTCGGCGCTGCCCCTTTCGAAAATGCCGACGTCTTGGCGAACGTGTGCTTCGTCAAGGAAAGCCAGACGTACCCCGAGGACCTCAAGGTCAAGCATGTACTCGTCGCCGCCGGCCATCTGCTCCCGAATTGGGACCACGCGTTCGCCGAGACACTGCTCGACGATTTCCAACTTCCACTGTGCCGCAAGGTGAAGAAGCTCTCGCGCGGCATGCGGTCAGCGTTGGGAGTGATCATCGGACTTGCCTCCCGTGCACCGCTCACGCTCTTCGACGAGCCGTATCTCGGCCTCGATGCCGTTGCACGCCAACTCTTCTACGATCGTCTGCTTGCCGATTATGCCGAACATCCTCGCACTGTAGTGCTTTCGACTCACCTTATCGACGAGGTAGCCAATCTGCTCGAGCACGTGATCGTCGTAGACAGCGGCCGGATTGTCGTCGACGAGGACGCAGACGCACTGCGAGGTCGCGCCGTAGTGGTATCCGGCCCCCTTGATGCGGTGGATGCTGTTGCCGCGTCCGGCAGGGTCCTGCGCCGGGAGACACTAGGCTCCCACAGCCGAATCATGTTGCAGGCCGATGTGACCGAGACCGAGCGAATCCGACTGCGGGAGGCGGGAGTCCAAGTGGAACCGGCATCTTTGCAGGAACTTGTCATCGCGACTTCGACGCAGCGCAAGGAGATCACCGCATGAGCATCGCAACGACAGCGCCCCGGACGGTCCCGAAGGCGCCCACCCGGTCCAGGATCGGTTCCGTCCTCCAACTGCACACGGTCGCGTGGCCGTTGCTGATCGCCTGGCCGGTGGGCATCCTTTGGATCTCTTTCCTCATCAGCTTCACCATCTACGCGATCGTCGGAAACGAGCAGGGTGAGGGATTCACCGGCAGTGTGTTCTCCGTTTACGGTTTCGTGCTGGCGTTCTACCTCCAGTCGATGACCCAGACGTTCCCGTTCGCGCTCGGGCTGAGCGTGACTCGCCGCGAGTTCTTCACTGCCACCACGATAATGGCGTTGACACAGTCCGCAATCTTCGCAATCGCGCTACAACTGCTGTCAGTGGTGGAGTCCGCCACCAACGGCTGGGGTGTGCACATGCGCATGTTCGGCATCGCACGCTATTTCACCGACAGCGCAGCCGTTCAGTTGCTCGCGCTGTTCGCGACGCTGCTGCTGACCAGTTCGATCGCAATGCTGACAGGTGCGATCTACCAGCGATGGAGGACCACCGGTCTGCTCGCCTCTCTCACCGGTCTCTTCGGTGTGCTCGGCCTGTCAGCGATCGTAATCACCTGGGCCAGCTGGTGGCCGGCGATCGGTTCGTGGTTTGCCGATACTTCCCGAGTGGTGCCGATGGCACTACTTCCATTGGCCCTGGCCATCGCCTGCATAGCCGGAGCCTGGGTCACTTTACGTCGAGCAACGCCCTGACCGAGTAATCATGTGCGACGCCAGATGTCGCACCGTGTCCGAGTGCCCCTCGGATCGACACCGTCCAGGCAGTTCGGCCCCTTCCTCAGCCCAGGGAGGGGCCGAACTTCACAACAGGGATATCGCGTCCCCGGGGTCCCCTCTACTGCCGAGCCACTCGCTCGACAAAACTCGAAGCACGCAGCACCAGTTCATCTTTCCGGTCCTGGCGCGCAGCGGCGGCATCGTAGCCGGCGTATGGGAGCGGGGGGTCGTTACGAACATTGGCCGAGCACTGGAAATCTCGGCAGATCAGTGTTCCGACTGTGCTGCCGCGTCGACCGGCCGGGCCGGCCAACTTGGCGCCGTAGAAGACGACCTCGTTGGGAAGGCGCGTGTCACGGCACCAGGAACACTGGGCGCGCGACCGTGGAGTGGCTTGCGCTTGAACGAGCAAGACTCCGATGATCTCCCCGTCGAGTGTCGGGACGATCGCGTAGGCGCGTCGGCCCATTTTGGGATCTCGCCAGCCCAGATAGTCGAGAGCGTCGAAGTCGATGGTGTCGAAGCCATCCGGCAACGTGAGATCAGTCTTCTCCTTACGGCTCGCGTTGACGAGGCTGGAACGGGTAGATGTATCGGTCAAAATGATCATGGGTGTATGCCAATCGTGGATCGGTGAAGGTGGGTACAGCTCATGGCCCGACCAGCACCTAGTGCTGT
Source organism: Rhodococcus sp. WS1 (assembly GCF_003797745.1). Classification (NCBI taxonomy): domain Bacteria; kingdom Bacillati; phylum Actinomycetota; class Actinomycetes; order Mycobacteriales; family Nocardiaceae; genus Rhodococcus; species Rhodococcus sp. WS1. The sequence continues at coordinate 2,006,615 of NZ_RKLZ01000001.1, forward strand.
CGGGTCCGAAATGCGCTATCTGCTGCCGGCGAAGACGACGCCGACAACCCCCTCACGCCCATGGGGCATCACGATGTCCACACCCCGATGGTAGCCACAGGTCCTCGACACGGGCCACTCGATTTATCGACGCACTTCATGCGTGAAATGGCGCGAATCAGTCACGCCAGACCGCCGTGAACTCGTACCAAGGTCCGCCGAGGTGCTTTGCGGAGAAATCGTCGAACCCCGTAGGTGCGCCGCTGGGCGAGTACACCCATCCACTCGTGGTGGTGAACATGCTGTCGTTGTCGATGAAGTAGACCTCATCGGGACGTACGACATGGGCACTGCTGATCTCGAACTGGCCGATCTCGAGCTCTTCCACAGTCGATCCAGGCTGCTCCAGGAGAGCAATCGCGATGGTCTCGAACTCTCCGCTCTTGTCGAGGAAAGTTGCCGGCGGCATCAACAACACCGCAGCGACCGCGGCGATAACGGCAACCGGAGAGGGCAGGATCCACCACGACCACCGTCGGTCCTGGCCGAGAACGTAGAGCGTACGAACCGCCCACACCAGACCAACAACGATCAAGGTGAGCAGAGCCGCAGCGCTGACGAGGAGAGGATCGAACCACCTGAAGTCACCGAATGGCGAAGGCCACCATCCGTAATGCCGGCAGACCAACGCAATAAGCGGAACAACGGTGAACGCCAAAAGAATCGGCCCCGGTGGCTTGGACGACTCCGGAGGGTCAGCTACCAACCATTCACCCAGCGACTTCGGCCTTCTCATCACCCCACCGTATCTGCAGGTCATGGCAAACTCAGATACACGGCGAATACTTTTGCAGTACAAGCACTCTCGTTCCACTCACAACAACCAACGCAGCGATCGGCACTCTCGCCGCAACCGACACAGATGGACAAACCTCACAATCCGCAGATTCAACGTGCCGATCATGCGACAATCGGACGGTGAACGAGACCGCGAGTGGAGTTTCGCACCCGTACCGATCGCGACTGTCGACCGTCGGCATCCTCTTCGCCGCCGGCCTGCTGTGGTCCACTCCCCTCTCCGCAGCCACGCCCACCGAAACCGGGCCGGCCAGTTGCGTACCATTCGGAACCGCCCAACTGCCACCCGGCGCACCCTCGGGAGGCGGACGAGTCGGGTTGGAAAACCTTCCGTTGTTCAACGGCACGGCCACCCCGTCTTCCATCGAGATGCGCACGCCAACAACCCAATTCAATCGATTCTGGGACTTTGCACTGGTCGACCACGACTTACTCGCTCGTCCGCGGGCACCCGGCGAACCAACGACCGAGCCATGGCGTTTCGTGCCGATGCCCGAATGCCTACGTGGACGACTGGTCGGGATATCACTGGACGACGACGAACTCGTCGCAGTCGACGACAACGGCTGGGTTTACACGATGGACAACGCCTCCCAGGACCCGCTCGTGTGGAACTGGACTTCCGCGTGGGGCGCGCCCCTCTGGAGTGGTCCAGGCCGACAACTTCCGGGAGACCGGCCGAACGGGTGGGCGCTGAGCGTCTCGTCGCCTTGGGACAATCAAACTTTCACCGACATCGCAGGACGGATTCACTTCGTCGGACTCGCCAAGATGACGATGATCCCCACGCTGACCGCGGACGGCAGCCGAATAACTTACGCAGACCCGTGGCTGCCCAACGACGACAGCTACGAGATCGGCGGCCCGCTCGGCGGGCGATTCCAGGCGGACTCGCTGTCGGCGGCCGGATCAACCACTTTCGTGATGAACAAGTACGGCGACATGTACACCCGCACATTTGATTTCGATTCTTCGGGATCGGACTCGATCTTCTTCCGCTACAGCTGGGAAGATCAGTCGGACAAGCCGTCGGCACCCAACCTCGTGGCCGAAACGCTGGACCGCAGCACCGCCGCGATCCAACTTCCGGCACCGGACTGGGTGCACCAGCCCAAGATTCCCGGTGAAGTCACATCCGCGATCAGTGTGCACTCACTCGGCCCCGGCCCGAACCGGCGGGAGTTGCGTGTCGAGGGCCGCCGCGGCGCCGAATCCGGTTTCTGGCACAAGGATCTCGTCGGGGATGCTTGGGAGTTCACGCCGACTGGCGCGTCCCTCCTCGGCACACTGATCGAAAACGCGCCGACAGACCGGTCGACGGATACCCTGTCCCCCGCTGCCCCCTGGCACTTGTCCACGACCTTGCCCGCCCGCGACGGCGCCATCGACGGCCAGACTCTGATCGACATCGGGTTTCCGTACTCTGTGGTGGATCCGCGCATGCTCGACGCGATCGGCCAGTACGCACAACCGTCCGGATACCGACTGGACGTGGACCATTTCGACCCGGTCGCCACCACCCGGACCGCGACCGTGACTGCACCGGATGGCACGGTTCTTCCGGTCGTCCTGCACACCGCCGACGGACTACGGATGACTCCCCGCGCATCCGGCCTCGATGCCGATCCGCGCCACCTCGTCGGGGCAATCGAGATCCCGTCGGACGCGTACGCGGATCGGGCATCGAACCCCGCTCTGAACGCGTTCGTGCAGGACTGGATGCGCGGAAACCACATTGCCGCGATCACGCTCAGCGCCACCGACCACGACTTGGTGATCCGCTAGCCGAAACCAGCGCCGTCCACCGTGTCGCCTCGATTAGGCTCAGCAGATGGTCGACACCACACCCGACGTGCCGATATCACCCGTCGACGCTGCGAGCTTCCAGCTCGGTGTGGATGTCCAGCCGTACCTGGTCACTATTGCCGGTCTGCTCTCTCCGGGCGGCTTTGTCGACAGCGACGGTCGACCGGATCTAGCGCATCTTCACCGAACACTCGCCGCGCAGATCGCGCAGGAACCGTTGTTGCGGCAACGACCGATTGTGCGGCATGGGTCATGGTGGTGGACGGAAAGCAACATAGAGGTCGACCTCCATGTCTCACTGGAGGAACGCGGTCCCACCGAACCCGACTTCGAAGCGGTTTGTGGTCGACTTGTGATGCAACCCCTTGACACCACCCGACCGTTGTGGCACATCGCATTGATTCCTGTAGCTCGAACTGGTCAGTGCGGCATCGTCATTCGAGTGCATCATGCGGTTCTCGACGGCGCCGGTGCCAGCGACCTTTTCGAGCGCTTGTTCGCCTCGCCTGATTCGAAAAAACCCGACCCAGGGGCGCCACCAACGGCGAAAACCGGCCACTCCCCCGAGCCACACATCCCCCAGAAGGCCAGTTCCCTGGACCTCCTCCGATTTCGAATCGGGACGTTCCTACATCGGCCGATCCGATCACGGGTACTGCTCGGCACAATCGGCACCACGAGATCCATCGCTTCCGTCAGCACCCGGACCGCTCCGGTCGTGCGCGGTGCGCAAAGTGTGGGAGGCACATTGAACGATGCCTACCTCGTTGCAGCGAGCACCGGACTGCGATTCATCCTCGAAGATCGTGGCGAGTCCATTCCGAAAACGATCGCCGTATCGGTCCCCGTCGCAGTCACAGCAATCGGAGACGCACGCAACGCCGTCGGATTCATGATCATCGACCTCCCACTTCAAGAAACAGACCTGGAACGTGCCGTCGCAATCGTCGCGAAGCAAACTGCGGCCGCAAAACCGTCCGCACGTGCGGCAGGAACAACATTTCGGTCGCCGCGTGTAGCCGGCATCTTCGACAAATTCGCGAAGCGACAGCACATGATCGGTGCAGTGGTGTCCAATGTTCACGGACCACGCGGTCCGCTCACGCTCGACGGGGCAGCGCTCGTCCAACTCTGGCCGCTCGGCCCGTTGGCGGGCAATGTTCGAATCGGCTTCACAGCAGCGTCCTACAACGACAAATTCTGGATCGGAATCCAGACCGATGCCGAGCATCTCCCTCCGGCAAGCAAGATCGCACAAGCCGTAGAACGAGCTCTCGACGAAATAGCTAGCACCACAAGCTGACTGGTACTTCATCACACTCGTTCGAGGCGGATCGAACCGAGGCATCTGCGGATTCTTGAACCCAGGTGTCCTGATCCAGCAGGACTCGAGTGATCGCGTGATCACCGAACAGCCACGCCCCCCAGATGCTCCCGAAAATCTAGCCGAAGTTCAGTCGAAGAATCTGGCACTCAAGGTTGCAGAGTGCCAGATCGGTTGGTTATCATGTTCTCGCACAGTGAGTTCGGTCGCCGTCGAGGTGACGGTGGCCTTTCTTAGACGATACGGGAGGTGTGTTGCTGTGCTTCGTTTCGATCCCTTCACCGACATCGACGCGATCACCAAGTCCTTGCTTGCTACCGGAACCGGCAGCAACCGAAGTCCACGTTTCATGCCGATGGACCTCTACAAGATCGATGATCACTACGTCCTTCACGCCGATCTTCCCGGCGTCGACCCGGGATCGGTGGACGTACAGGTAGATGGCTCGACCCTGACCTTGACCGCGCACCGCAGTGCTCTCTCCGAAGATGGAGTGACGTGGCTGGCCAGTGAGCGTTTCACGGGAACGTATAGAAGGCAGCTGTCCATCAGTGAGGACATCGACTCCGAGCGGATCGTCGCCTCGTACGACAACGGCGTGTTGACCGTGAGCTTGCCGATCGCAGAGAAGGCGAAACCGCGGCGGATCGAAATCTCGTCGGGGCCGCCGTCCAGCACTGCCAACTCCGAGGCAGAAACTCATGGACAGATCGAAGCCTGACCTGAACGGCTTGGCACGAAATCGACTGTACAAGAACCTTTCATCCAGGAGGTCCACTATGCCCGCGCCAATCATGGCCCCCACCGCAGCTCTGGCTGAACCGGTCGTCTGGAACGAAGATCCGCAGCGACAAAGGTGGTGGACGCGCATACTCGCGGCCGGCTCGCCGGAGAATTCATCCAACGACGAATTTCAACCCTGACAAGACCCGATCGCGATCGCCGAGTGCGTTCACCCGCAACTGAATTGAGGTCTTCCGTCCGCCTATTCGGGCGGACGGAAGGCCGTATTCAGTCGTCAAGCCCGGGCGAAGCCTGAGGATCGTTCCACGACGCAAGCCGAAGATTCACCAACCTCAGCTAGATGAAGAATCGCCCGAAATGGGCGGAGCGGGACGAAACACTCACACAACAAGGACGAAGCGCGCCGACACCGGCCACCCGTGACACGTACGGTTAAAATGTAAACGATCAGTGACCCCACTGATGTTTACCGGCCTCGTCGGTCCCCTGAATTGTGTGGCCGTCGAGGTCGTCTCATCTCGATGCCCAACCTGAAAGTGGTCAGCCTTCTGCACTCGAGGGCGGGGAAGCTGTCGCCAGGCCCTCCAGAAGAATTGCCAGACCGCGCTCGAGTTCGTCCTGCCCGTCGTAGTGAGCCATGATCGTAGCCATCGATCGCAGTCTGGGGAACTCGGCAAGCGGAAGCCGATGCAGGCCGAGTCGCAGGAGATCGTCGGTCTCCTCCGGATTTTCGACTATTTCCTGAAGCTCGTTGAGAATGTGCCCATTGAGGAAACCGAACACCGCCCGGTAGATGTGCAATGCGTCTTCAGAGGTGAAACCGGCGCGTATCAGCAGTTCGAGTATCGCCTCGAGGTAGCGCAGCGTTCCCGGGGGACGCAATCCGAGCGGCGTCGACAACGGCCGAGTGACCAGCAAAGGAACCACGTTAGGGTGCTCGAGTGCGAGTCGGCGATACCCGTAGGCAACCGCGTGCAGTTGCCCTCTCCAGTCGCGATCGGACGGATCGACGGCCAGTTGTTCGAGCACGGTCTCTACGACCCCGTCCAACAGCGCCGCCTTGTTTGCCGCATATCTGTAGAGGGTCATCGGATTTCTATCGAGCGCTTTCCCCAGCCGCCGCATGGAAAGGCCTTCGGCGCCTTCCTCGTCGATGATCGCCAATGCCGTCGAAAGCACGAGCGCCCTGGTGAGAGGTTCCTCGCGGTCCGCGACTGGAACCAAACCATCATTGCGATCTCGCGAGTGTCCGGTCATTCACAGAACATACATCGTATGCCTACGCATTGACAGAACCGCACGGCTGGTTTACTGTTCGGGGACGCCCTACCTATACAACGTATACACACATCGTATAGCCGGAATGTCCGGATTCATTGGGCGCTCATCGATACGTCCCTGGCGCCGAAGCCGGCGCGGAACGTACGGACTCACTTTCGTCGCATGAGTCCCTTCTTCAAAGGATCGAAGATGAACAGAACATGACAGCACCCACCGCAACACGACGCTCGCGGTTCTTTCAATTTTCCGGCATTGCAACGATTTCCGTATTCTCAGTCGGCATTCTCGTCCTGCCGGCCGGCACTGCGGGCGCCGAAGCGACTGCCGTCGGACTCGGTACCGCTGAGCCCTTTGCAGTCCTTGCCGGAGCAGGAATCACCAACACTGGGCCGACGACGCTCGGCGGCGACATCGGCACATATCCGACGCCTACCATCACCGGTGTATCGGATCTGACGATTACCGGCACCAACCATGGCGGCGACGCGGTATCGCAGGGAGCGAAGCCCGATGTGTTGACTGCGTACAACACTCTCGCCGGTCAGGGACCCACACAACCGACCGGAGCCGACTTGACCGGTCGGACACTGGTTTCGGGTGTCTACAACTCCGGTTCGTCGATCGCGCTGTCGGGAACCGTCACCCTCGACGCGCAAGGTGACCCCGATGCAGTCTTCGTCTTCCAAGCGGGATCAACGCTGATCACATCGTCTTCGAGCACCGTCGCACTGATCAACGGAACGCAGGCATGCAATGTTTTCTGGCAGGTTGGAAGTTCCGCCACCCTCGGCACCAACTCCGTCTTCCGAGGAAACCTCTTGGCGCTGACAGACATTACTGCCACAACCGAGGCAACCGTCGAGGGTCGACTGTTGGCGATCAATGGCGCAGTCACTCTGGATACGAACACCGTTACGATCCCGACCTGTGCGCCTCCTGTCACGACTACGACCCCGACCACTACGACGACGACCGTCCCGCCTGACACCGCGATAACTACCACCACGACTGTGGTCCCGCCGGTGGTGACTACAACCACGACGGTCGTCCCGCCGGAGGTGACTACAACCACGACTGGTACACCGGTGGAAGCGACGACCACCACACCAGGGCCGAACGGCACGACTACAACCACTGCGGGCGTACCGCCGATCATCACGACCAGCCGAAACATTCCGTCCATACCCGAGATTCCCGGTCTCCCAACACTGCCGGTAATACCTCCCACCGTGCCCGGGACGGTAACCGTCCCGTCTCAGGTGCCGACGACGTCGGCTTCTCGAACGGGTGCCCCGACCACTCAACCGACAGTCCCGGAATCCCCGAATGTTCGAGCCCCTCAGGTGCAGCAGGTACCACGAGGGTCGGTCGACACCGGTGACGGAAGCACACAATCCCAACGTTCCGGCCAGTCGGGTGGAGCGTGGACAGCCTTGCTGGTCGCCACCTTCGGCGTCGTGGCTATATCGGCCCTCGTCATCCGTCGGACAAGTCGATAGATGAAAGACAAGAACTCCGTGATGGCTCCGCGATCTCGCCGAGCCATCACGGCTCTCGCCCTCACTGTTTCAGTACTCGTAACGGTGGTCGGATGCGCCGGTGGACAATCCGACAGCGGAAATTCACAACCACACTCGTCGCTTCGACAAGACACCACATCCGCGCCGCGCGCCACTGACTCTGCACTGCCCGAAAGGGCACCGGTAACTGCTGACCACCGCCCCGCTCGACTCGAAATCCCGTCCATCGGCGTCGATACCGACATCATCGATCTCGGACTCGATACCGATGGAGCACTCGAGGTCCCACCGGATGGGAAGGACGCAGGGTGGTACACCGGCGCTCCCGCCCCCGGTGAGGTCGGACCGGCAATCATCGCCGGCCACGTCGACTGGCAAGGCACCGACGGGGTCTTCTTCGATCTGCGGAATCTCGAAACAGGAGCCGACATCATCGTCACCCGCGAAGACGGAAGTCGCGCAGTGTTCACCGCTACCAGTGTCGAACACTTCCCCAAAGAGGACTTTCCCACCGAGGTCGTATATGGCGACATCGACCACCCTGGACTCCGGATCATCACGTGCGGTGGATCCTTCGACGAAACCGCACGCAGTTACAACGACAACATCATCGCATTCGCCGACCTGGCCTAACCGCCTGAGACGCCGCAGCACACCACTTCGAAAGTCCGCACGAACCGTTGGAGAGCAATGACCGTATTCCACTTTCCCGTGCTCGAGAAGTTTCGATGACAGACACCGACGACATTCGAGCGAGCGCCGAAGCAGGTGTCGACGCTCCTGCATGGCGGGATCGGAAGCGTTACTGGTGGCCGTTGGGATTGCTGATCCCGCTGAGTCCCTTCCTGTCCTGGCTGCTGGTCGAATATTTGCACCTCGGCCTGTTCTGGGCGACCGGTGCCTGGATCCTGATTCTCGTCATCCCGATCGTCGACGTCGCAGTCGGCGCAGACGGCCGCAGCCCACCCGACAACGTGATCGCGGCATTGCAGGACGACCGCTACTACCGATGGTGTACCTACCTGTTCGTGCCACTTCAATACGCTGGCCTCGTCTTCGCCGCATGGTGTTGGGTGTACGCCCCGATGGCAACCGGAGAGAAGATCGCACTGGCGATGACCGTCGGCGTCGTTGCGGGAGTCGGTATCAATGCCGCACACGAACTAGGCCACAAGAGCAGCCGCCTCGAGCGGCGGTTGGCAAAAATTGTGCTCGCTCAATCGTTCTACGGGCACTTCTACATCGAGCACAATTACGGGCACCACGTCAACGTTGCGACACCGCGTGATCCCGCCAGTGCTCGTTTCGGGGAATCGTTCTGGATATTCTTGCCCCGCAGCGTATTCGGAGGTCTGAAATCGGGCTGGCGGATCGAATCAGCACGCCTGCGCCGACAGGGTTCACCCGCACTGTCGCCTCGAAACAACATCGTGCAGGCATGGTCGCTGAGCGCCGCACTGTTCGGGACGTTGATCACCCTATTCGGGTGGCAGATACTGCCCTGGCTGCTCCTGCAAACCTTGGCCGGGATCACGTTCCTCGAGGCCGCAAACTACCTCGAACACTACGGATTGCTCCGTGTGCGAAGACAAGACGGCAGCTTTGTCAAAGCCCGGCCCGAAGACAGTTGGAACAGTGATCATCTCGTGTCCAATTTGTTCCTGTACCAATTACAACGACACAGTGACCATCACGCGAATCCGCGTCTGCGCTACCAATCTCTGCGCAGCGCTCCAACCGCTCCGCAACTCCCTGCCGGATACGCGGTGATGATCGTCTGCGCTGCCGTACCACCACTGTGGCGGCGGATCATGGATCACCGTGTCCTCGGCTACTACAACGGCAACGTCGAGCTCATTCACACCAAGGCCATCATATGAATAGCACTGCCCGAAATGACGATCGCAACGACGGGCGCTACACAGCCATCGGACCGGCCCAGCACACCAGAACCGAGTACCAGCCGGCGCATACCCGACTCATGCGAGCTGCACCGAGCCCGGACGTCGTCGCCGCCGCGGAGTACCTTTTGACCCAGCCCGACGCATACCTCTATCGCCGCCGATACCTCGATCTGATCACCCAGACCTCCGGGCCCGACGGCACACGGATCACCGACTACGCCGCAGCTGAACGCTACCTACTTGTCACCGCTACCGCGCACCGCAGAACTCATAGTGAGGTTCGTCCATTACCGGCACCCGGCGATTTTCTGTGAAGTGGTCACCGCAGTGTTTGATGCCAGAAAGTGACAACAGCCTGACGAATTTGGGAGCGCAGCATTTGTCATTGCCTTCACAGCTTTGATTCGCACTCGCCACTGTCATCGAGGATCAAGAACTCGATCTTCGCCCGCTCCCCGTCCGCATCGAAGACGTTGTCGCGGTCTGAGACACGCGCGATCAGTTCCGTCAGTGCCGCATGGATCGTCGTGTACAGAAATGTGCGGGGATCGGACACCCCCATCACGTCGTCAGTGTTCATCTGAACCTGCGCCGTAGCGGTACGCCTGCCCAGAAACACACGTGGAAGCCGGATCCCGGTCGGATCGGTCACCACGGTGATGTCGCCACCAACGACAACAAACAGATCGAAGTCGTACTGCATCGCGATGCCCCTCAGCCGGTGTCTGAGCCGAGTCAACTCCTCAATGAAGTCGAGCGGCACCGACGGTCCACCGAATACTGTTCTGAACGTGACCCCGCGAGTCATCGATCTGCCCCCTTTACGAATCATCCATTTCAGGATCGAGGGCCATACCCTCTGTGTCCCCCACGCCGAGTGCTCGGGCATATCGACCGGCATACCGCTCCAGTGCGACTGCTGAATCAGCCTCACCTGCCCATTGATCCGGAATCGCGGTGCCGTCACATGTTGTTCGCGACACTCGCGCCTCGGAGAACTCGACAGCGGTCCGGGTGAAGGAACACCGCACAAAACTCGTGGCCGCCGAGAATCGTGCGCCGCCGAAAGTGCACTCCACGAAAGAGGTATCGGCGAACTGCGCACCAGGCAGGTCTGTGTCGTCGAATGCACATCGTTCGAACACAGTATTGGGCACGGAGCGGAGCCCGCGTGCTTTGGCTCCAGTGAAATCGCAATCGACCACCCTCGGTCCGAGCGCCAGACGCGAGAGCGTGGCACCCCGGAAACTGCACCGTTCGAATCGGCGATTGAAACGGGGTTGTCCGGTCAGTGCAACGAAATCGAAACGGCAGTCGAATAGTTCGGATTCGAAGACGGAGATCGCACCCCGAGCGAAACTCAGATCAATCCGTTCCAACGTGAGATACCGGATGTCCAATCCACCGCTACCCGCTGTCAGGCCACGCACGTCGATCAGCCCGTCATCGGTCTCCGCCCATGGGGAGACGAGAGTGTGGGGCGGCTTGACGATCCGCGACTGATCGAGCAGCTGCGCCCGTAAATTGTCGACGCCCTCATCTGACCAACGTCGACGTAGGGAGGTGATCGCGGACCGGTTCACGGGCTCAATAGTATCGGCAAGATCCCCCGCGATTGGCCGTGGCTGCCCAAGAAGCGAACCGCCACGCATCAGCACTTCGGTAGGAATCACTTCTCGGAGCGCGCAAACAGCCGGACCGTGAAATGCACGGCCCGGCTGCAGCGCTCACGCGCACCAACTGGAACTCGGAGTTAACTCGGGTACTGGAACCGGTCGTATACGAATCGTTGACTCATCCCAGGATCAGTATCGAATTATCCACTCTCACAGATTGATTACGTCGCCCACAAAGATCTGGTCGGGATCGGCGATCTGTGGATTGATGTCCCACAGCTGCTGCCAGGTGAGACCTCGCTCTGCAGCGAGGTCGAACAACGTATCACCGGCCGCAACGACTACCTCTTCGCCAGACACTGGAGCCTTCGACTCCGGAATGCTCTCTACCGGTGCAGATTCGGCTGCCTCAGAGTAGACAACGGGAACTGGCGCCGGTTCCGGTGCGGATTCGGGTGCTACTTCCGGTGCCGGCACGGGTGCGGGTGCGGGTGCGGGTGCGGGCACGATACTCGACCCGGTATCGCACGCCCCGATCGAACTCAGGAAGGACATGGGATCGACGGCGCCACCACTGTGAATGCGGAGGTGCAGATGTGGACCGGTGGAGCTACCGGTGTTACCCGTTGCCCCGATCTGGTCGCCTACCTCGACGTGCTGCCCCACACCGACCCAGGTTTCGGAGAGGTGGCCCATCTGAATCTGCTCGCCACTGTCCGCTTCCAACTGGATGTACGTTCCGTATCCACCCGGATCATTGGGTCCGGCAACAGAAATCGTGCCCGATGTCGGCGCGTGAAGCGCGGTGCCGACGTTGACAGCGAAGTCGACTCCGTCATGTCCCGCGTGGTACCCCTGCGAAAGTGATCCGCTTACCGGCCACTCCCAACTGCAACTCGCCGACCAGCCCTGCGCACCGGCGGTACCTGCATTGACAACTGCTCCGGCCCCCACAAGGGCGCCCAGTCCTGCAGTTACGGCGATGAATCGTTTTGTGCTGGAAGGCTTGTGTTTTCTGTGCTTACTCATATTTTCCTTGACTGATGTGCTCGGAGCCGGCGCAGGCTCTACCGCCAGACAGCACTCAGTACGTGCTGAGCTACGCGGTGCATCGCACCGAGACTCCGTTGGAGTGAAATTTTCGGATTGCGCCATGGAGAGAAGTACGGTGACCACTCTCGAACGCGATCGCGCGCATAGACCCGCAGGTCTGTATCTCCTGGTGACAGCACAGGAGATACGGGTTTTACATCGAGGCAGTGCCTGAATCGATCGTTGATCGAGGACTACGAATGCCGGACCGAACTGAGGGCATTTCGTTCGAAGATCGACAGGGTGGGTGTCTACCCGGATGGTCGGAAATGGGGTGGAACATGGAGATCCTTGCGTTGCGGATGAGGAATCACCTCATACGCTGTCGCTTCACGACGCTCCACGCCACGGTTGAATTACCTGGGTACGTACCTGTTTTTGCGCTTTCGACCCGACCGGTCGATATCAGGCGCCACTTCATTCCACGGCATCTGGTGAAAAAATCAGTGCCTCACATCACTTCTGGAGACGATACCGCGCCTCGGTCACCCGGCACGTCAGCGTTACCGAGATGGGACATACAGCTGGCATTGCTGCTACACGCCGAACGGGAGACCAGTGCACGTCCGGCATCGGAAACGCGCGCTGATCTCCCGTCAGGTCGATCTACTAGCTAGTGCATCTACGGTTTGAGCTACTTCTCTGCTGCGTGATGGGCCGCGATGTATCCGTAAACCAGCCCCTGGCCGATCGTCGCGCCGGCGCCTGGGTAGGTGTGACCGAATGCGTTGGCCGCGGTATTGCCGATCGCGTACAGGCCGTCGATGACGCTGCCGTCCTCACGAAGCACGCGTGCATGCTCGTCCGCCTGCACACCGCCGCAGGTGCCCAGGTCGCTGAGCGTCATCTTCACCGCATAGAGGGCGCTCTTGTCGAGCTGGCGCAGATTCGGGTTCGGAGACACTGTCGGGTCGCCGTAGTACCGATCGTATGCACTGCCGCCGCGACCGAACTCCGCATCGCTACCTGCAGCAGCGGCCTCGTTGAACTTCTGGAAGGACTCGGCAAACGCATCCTCGGGGAGACCGACCTTTCGGGCGAGTTCGGCCGGACTGCTCGCCTGGTGCGCGATGCCCGACTCGAAGAACGCCTGCGGAAGCGGCTGGCGGGGGAAGATACCGCCTGCGAACACGTAGCTGTTGCGGTACTCCTGGTCGAAAACAAACCACATCGACTCGGCCGGATCGCCAGCCTTTTCCCGTTCGAGCACGCGCTGGCCGAACGACATGTAGTCCGTCGCCTCGTTCACGAATCGACGACCGGTCTGGTCGACGATGAAAGAGCCGGGCAGCGCACGCTCTGCGAGCATCACCATCGGCGGGCGGCCCTTGATGCTTGCCACCGCGGGGAACCACCAGGACTGATCCATCGATCCGATACCTGCACCGAGCTCTTGTGCTGCCTCGATCGCTTCGCCGGTGTTGCCCTCTGCGCCCAGGCTCTCATGCTCACCGAGGCTCTCCGACTGGTACTTGTGGCGCCACTCCATGTTGTGGTCGAACCCGCCGGCTGCCAGGACGACACCGCGCCGAGCGGTCACCGTCACTTCACGTCCGTCTTGCACCACAACTGCACCCGTTACGCGGCCATCTTCGGTGATGAGCCGAACCAACGACGTTTCCGTCCACACCGGGATACCGGCCTGGACCACACCGGCGAACAGTCCGGCGGCGAGCGCCTGACCGCCCGCGATGTATTCACGCTTGAGGACGTACTTGCCGTAAACGCCTTGCGCCAGGCGGCGGATGATGCGGGGAAAAGCCTTGCTCGGCTTCTTCACCATCAGGTTCATCCACTTGTAATCCGCACCCGTCACCGGCATCGGCAGTCCGGCTTCCATCAAACCGGGGCGCAGGCGACCGCGTTCCGCTCCCAGTACCGACGCGTCGAACGGCAGGCACTCGCAGGTACGTCCGGCGGCGCTACCGCCCGGCAGTTCGGGGTGGTAATCGGAGTATTCCTTGGCCCAGAAGAACTTCATGGGCGTCGTGCGGTAGAGCATGTCGACAGTGGCCGCACCGTTGTCGACGAATGCTTCTCCTCGTTGGGCAGGGGCAGTATCACCGACCACCGAACGCACGTATGTCTTCGCTCGCTCAACGGTGTCGCCCGCACCGGCTTTCGCCAAGATCGGGTTGGCAGGCATCCAGAACGCCCCACCGGACCGCGCCGTCGAACCGCCGACGTACTGCGTCTTCTCCACGATCAGCGTGGACAAGCCGAGTTCGTTCGCGGTGAGGGCGGCAGCCATGCCGGTACCGGACCCGATCACCAATAGATCGACAACGATGTCCTTGGCTTGTGTCGCGGGGGGTGCCTGATTCTTAGCCATTGAACAAATCCCTTCACGTGGTTATCGACGTAGAACGCTAAGGCAGTCGCGGCGCAGAAGGTTCCGGATGCCCAGTCAGCGGGACATTGCGAGTGGATTGGCGAAAAACAGCTCCTGCCACGGTTCGGACGTTGTGGCCGTCTCAGCAGAACTACGCCTTGCCCTCGTCGACCTTTAGGCTGCTCTCGTGACGACAGACTCCGGCTTCGGCATCACTGACGAAGCGCTCGGCACCCTTGTCCGCGGGCACTACATCTTGTCCGACGGTGAGCGATTGGACGACGACTACTACAGCCTGACCTGCAACCTCGACGGGCGAGCCGTCGGATTTATCGCCCACTCACTCGAGCCTGACACCGTACGCGGCATGCTTCCCCGCCTACGCCACGTCGTCGACCAGCACCAGGCTCTTCATCGTCTGGCCGTCGAAGCGATTGTCAACGAATTCAGCGAAGAAGCTCCGTCACGAGGCGAAGTGATCGATGCACTGCGCGATTTGGTGCTCGAGTCCGTCGAGGTCTTTCCCGACAACTGCGATCCTCGTCTCGGACTATCTGCTGACGTTCCTCGGCACCGATGAAGAATAATCATCTACATGAAATGGAACACCCCTACAGAGACCGGCTGGTTCGTGAACCTTGCCGAAGGTGGTTCGGCCGTATCGATATTCGATCCGTCGGGGAGCGTCCAAGGCGAACTGATTCCCGCACCAGACGACGAATTAGTAAGCGTTTCCGGCGGGCGGAAGAGGAAATCGTCAACAGCCGAGCAGGATCGACCAAGGCTCACATTCCGCAAAGGCCGACCTGCATCACTTCGGTTGTCCGACGGAACGATCGGGACTCTGATCGACCAGAGACCCAAGGCCATGCGCCGCAAGAACAAGCTGTGCGAAGTCGATATCGCGGGCAGAAGATACCTCTTCGTTCATTCCTCGGGCCGAAAGGCAACAGCCCGGCGTGACGGAATCGTATTGGCACACATGGAACGTGGGCGATGGTCCGGTAGAAGTATCGTCACCAGAAGAACCCTCACGGCAACCGACGCCCTTGACGAATGTGTCCTGACACTGTTTCAGAAGGTAGTGACACCTGGACGTACCGGTGCCTTCGATCAGGTACTGACCGACCTCAGCAACATATGACGTACGCCACATTCGGTGGATCTCAACCGCACTCGAGATACTAACTTTCAACTCTTAGGTCCACGGACATGCCCTGGACACAATGAGTTTCACATCTCGGATCGGAAGGCTGAAGCCAGATCATGGTCAATGTCGACGCTTTGAACACGCTCGCCCGACGATTGTCGCCGGGTGCGATGATCACAGATCCAGATCTACTCCAGTCCTATCGGCAGGACTGGAGTTTTGATCCCGCAGCCGGCACTCCGATCGCCGTCGTACGTGCTTCGACGACGGCAGATGTCCAGGAGACCTTGCGCTTCGCCAACAGTCACAATGTCCCGGTCATTCCACGGGGCGCCGGCACGAGCGTCGTCGGCGGATCCACCGCCGTCGACGGCGCTATCACCCTCAGCCTCGAGCGAATGAAATCTATTCGAGTGGACGTCTCGTCACGAACCGCGATCGTCGAATCAGGGGCAATCACCAATGACGTCAAGGCTGTTGCCGCGCGCGAAGGTTTGTACTATCCACCAGACCCGTCGTCTTATGAAATCTGTTCCATCGGCGGTAATGCCGCCACCAACGCAGGCGGACCGTGCTGCATAAAATACGGCGTCACCAGTGATTACATCCTGGGTATGACGGTTGTGCTGCCTGATGGATCCGTCGCCGAACTGGGCGGAAAACGGATCAAAGACACCCCAGGGCTTGCGTTGACCAAGCTATTCGTCGGCAGTGAAGGAACGCTCGGTGTGATAACCGAACTGTCGCTGCGACTCATCCCTCAGCCTCCGACTCCCCACACATTGGTGGCCTTCTTTCCACTCATGGCCGACGCAGTTGCCGCTGCCCGAGATATCACAAGTTCTATACGCCCTTCAGAACTCGAAATCCTCGACAACGCAGCCATCAAGGTGGCGGAAGAATTCCTCAACATGGAACTGGACACCGATGCCGGAGCACTCCTGATCGGGCGATCCGACGCCGGTAACGGCGCAGAGACAGAGATGAATTTGATGAGCACTCTCTGCGAAAAGCATCGAGCCACAGCTACATACGCTACCGACGACCCTCACGAAGGCGAACTGTTCATCCGCCCCCGCTATGCCGTTTACGAAGCCTTCGAGCAGAAAGGGGTGGTCATCGGCGACGACGTCGCGGTACCCATCGACAGACTGCCCGAGCTCACCGACGGTATAGCCGACATCGCGAAGCGCTACAGCACCACCATCGTCAGCTACACCCACGCAGCCGACGAGCTCACGCACCCAGTCCTCAACTACCCCATCGGAGACGTGGCCGCCGCTGAATCCGCCTCCGCGGCACGACAAGAAATCTATCAACTCGTGAGCACTCTGGGCGGATTCGCAGCAACAGAATATGGTGTAGGACAAGATAAACGAGATCGCTTGTCGAACTCGCTCGATCCCGTCGTCAGCAAACTGAACAGGACCATCAAGAACGCTGTCGACCCCAACAACATCTTGAATCCGCGCGTTCTGATCCCCTCGAGCGGTTCGACGGACGGCATCTGAGGCCGCTACAGGTATCGAATAGCGACGAGTACCTGAATTCTCCTGTGCAACCGGATATGGTGAGGCTGTCGTCTTCAATGCGGCGGTGCAAGAAGGGAAGTTACGACCAAGACGTTATGTCGGGGAATAAGCAAATCGCCTGGATATGGCTGGAGGCCTCCGTGATGAATCTCGTTCGCCGACTGAGCGTCTGCACATCCGTCGTGATCACGTCGGCTCTGACGTCGGTAGCGCTCGCATCCGCTGCGGTGACCATTCCATTCCAGATCAACCCTGCGCCGTACGGCAACCCGAACGGCAGCTTCGATGCGCCGGCGGTCCGCTGCGTAGCTGTAGTCGGCGAACTACCCGGCACGGTGACGATCACCGGGGGCAAGGAAGACCGCTGGGGATGCCTGCTCTCGTCCGAAGTGCGCTGGCTGAACCTTTCGACCGGGGTCTCCGGCTCCGCTCGTCTCTCGGACGGTCTGAACGGAGTCCCGGCAGGGGCGATCGTGCAGACCGGGACCGGTCAAGTCGCTGTCGCCGTGACGTCTGTGGCCGGATCCATCATCACCCCAGGTGTCGCATCGTTCTACGTGCCGTAGCACCAGAACTCCGCATCGCGGACGTGGTGGGGCCTAAGGTCCTGTTTACCGACCCGTCATCCCGGTTAGCCTGAAAAGACGCTACCGAGAGGACTCTCATGACCTCGTCAGTGCACGAAACGATCGCAGTGGATCTGGATTTGATCGACCTGTACAAAGACCTCCACGGCAACCCGGAACTTGGATTTCACGAGCATCGAACATCCAGTCTGGTGGAAGGACATTTGACAGCACTGGGATTCGACACGACTACCGGCGTCGGGACAACCGGAGTCGTCGGAGTCCTGAAGAACGGAGCGGGCCCCACAGCGCTGCTGCGTGCGGACATGGACGCCCTCCCGGTTCGGGAAGAAACCGGATTGGACTACGCCAGCACCGTGACAACGACCGACGACCAGGGGAAGACCGTCTCGGTCAGCCACGCGTGCGGCCATGACCTGCATACGACCTGCTTACTCGGTGCAGCCCGGATCCTCTCGCAGGACACGACGACCTGGTCCGGCACTCTTGTCCTCGTCTTCCAACCGGCGGAGGAACTTGGCGCGGGTGCGCAAGCCATGGTCGACGACGGACTGTTCGAGCGATTCCCGAAGCCCGACATCGTTCTCGGCCAACACGTATCGCCGCTACCGGCAGGCACGATCGCCGGGCACGCCGGCCCCTCGTATGCGGGATCGGACTCACTTCGTGTGAGACTGGTCGGAAAGGGCGCCCACGGATCTATGCCGGAGAACTCGGTCGATCCCGTGGTCATGGCGGCCGAAACCGTGTTGCGTTTGCAAACTGTCATCTCACGCGAGGTCCCGAGTACTGCAACAGCTGTCCTCACCGTCGGCTCCATCCATGCTGGAGATGCCGCCAACGTCATTCCCGGCGAAGCAGAACTGCAACTCAACATCCGCAGCTACGACGCAGTTGTGCGTCAGCGCATCCTGGATAGCGTCGACCGCATCGTCCAGGGCGAAGCGGCCACCGCCGGCGCTCCCACCCCACCGACCATCACCGAGACGGAGCACTTTCCGATCGTCGTCAATGACCCGGCGGCGCTGGACAAGACACTCGATGCCTTCGCCGAATGGTTGGGGACGAACAAGATTCTCGATCCCGGTGCGGGAGCAGGTAGTGAAGACGTCGGCATTCTCGCGACCAGTGCCGGTGCGCCACTCTCATACTGGTTGTTGGGCGGTACCGACCCTTCACTGTTCACGACAGGTGACATGACCGATCCGGCTTTGCGAACCGTGCCGTCGAACCACTCCCCGCACTACGCTCCCGTGATCGAGCCGACCCTGACCATCGGTGTGAACGCCTTGGTCGTCGCGGCCAGGACGTGGCTCCCAGCTCCCTAGGGTGTTGCGGGTCCGCAATCGATCGACCGTCCACACGATCAAGGCTGCAAACGCGTAGGCGCCGCCGAGAATACTTGCAGCGCCCCACCCTGCCGCGTCGAAAACCATAGTGGTGGAAACCGCCCCAGCCGCGCTGCCCAACGAATAGAACACCATGTAACTACCGATGGTCCGCCCGGCCGATTCCGGTTCATCCGCGACGATCAGGTTCTGGCTCGAGACATGAACAGCCTGCACGGCGAAGTCCAAAGCAACAACACCGACTACGAGTAACACCAGCGAGTGCGTCGCCTGCGCGTTGAAAACCCACGACAGCAAGAGAACGACCAACGACGCCCCGGTGACGCGTTGGGCTTTGCCTTGATCGGCCCAACGTCCGGCACCGACCGCGCCCAATGCTCCGACCAATCCGGCGATTCCGAAGAGCCCGATCTGTGTGGTCGACAATCGCCATGGCTCCTCGCTCAGTGGTAATGCCATACCGCTCCAGAGCGCACCGAAGGACGCGAACAGGAACAGGGTGATCAGAGCCCTCGTGCGAAATAGTCGGTTCGTAAGAGTCAATGTCACGACCGATCCCATGGCACGCGCATACGAACCCCGATCCGATTGCGAACGAAGGTCTTTCGGCAGCATCGTCAACGCGAGAGCCGCGATGAGGACCGAAATCAAGGTGGATCCGGCGTAGACCGCCCGCCAGCCTGCCAGATCCGCAACTGCGCCGGCGACAGTTCGAGCGAGGATGATGCCGACGACAACGCCGCTGGTGATCACACCGATGTTTGCGCCGCGCTCATCTGGGTCGCTGATTGCCGCAGCGTAGGCGACTACGACTTGAACGACGACCGAGAAGGTGCCTGCGACGGCCATCCCGATCAGCAGTTGCAGATTCGTGGCGGCCACAGCAACAAGCATCGTTCCTGTTGCAGCAGAGACGATCTGGATTGCGATCAATTTTTTGCGATTCACGAGATCGCTCAGTGGCACCAACACGATCAACCCCACCACGTAACCCATTTGGGCGAGCGCGACTACGAAGCCGAGGCCGGCCGGAGGGATGGAAAGATCTGAACCGATTTGCCCGAGGAGCGGCTGTGCGTAGTAGATATTGGCTACCGAGACACCGCAGAGCACCGCGAGCAACAGGCGAAGTCCACGCGGCATTTTGAACTTGTCCCGTGCGTTCTCGACAGATTGACGTGCAGTCACTTCCACCTCAATTTGGTTGCGTTTTGATACCATTTGAAGACTATGTCAATACAGTTTCAAAACGCAACCAATGAGGAACCCGATGCCTGATCGCACGCAATGGACGGACCCACACTGCCCGACGGCCCGAGCGGCCGACATCATCGGCGACAGATGGTCGCTGTTGATCGTGCGAGACGCCTTCGACGGGTCGTCGAGGTTCAGTCAGTTTCAGCGAAACCTGGGCATCGCAAAGAATATCTTGACGGACAGGCTGAAAACCCTTGTCGAGCAAGGAATTTTCGAAGTCCGACCGAACGAACAAGGGACCCGCAACGAGTACGTCTTGACCGGACGCGGTATGGATCTGTTCATCGTGATCACGAGCCTGCGGCAATGGGGAGAGCGCCACGCCTTCGATGACGGTGAGCCACACTCGATCTTGATCGACGACACCACGGGCGATCCGGTGCCCAGGCTTCGACTGATCAACGCACGGAATATCGACCTGGACCCGGCAAGTACACATGTGGAGAAGGTCGAGGAAGGTTGACCCGCAACTCGCCAGATCGGTAGATGGGCGCACAGGATTCGAAGTTCGCGCATACTCCGATCATGACTGTCGATCTCGAGTTTTCCTGGCCGCAGTTTCTCTGGATTGCATTCATCTTCGTCGGCGTACCCACAACTATCGGCGCAAGCATCATCTGGACAATCTGGCGTTCGGAACGAACTGGCGTGGAGCACTCCACGACCGCCCTCGACGCCGGGCGCACGGGATCGGGCCCACTCGGACTGTGGCGCACCGGTCTGTTGGCCTTTGCGCTGGGCTTTCTGTCTTGTGTGGGCTGGCTCAGCTGGTCAGCCGACTACAAAGGCGGATTCCGCGGCCCCGGCCTGCCTGCCCCGACGCAGTTTCCTCCCTGGCAGGTGTTTGCCTGCGGATTAACGGTGATCCTCGCGTGTTTCGTTTCCGCACATCGGTCGCGATGGATGAAGGCAGGCGGCCTGACTGCAGCTGCCGGCACGGCTGCGGGATTCACCACAGCATTCAGTATCGACGCCAGTACTGATGTCACCGGACAGGCAGGCGTGGGCGTCGCACTGTCCACGATCGGATGGGGCCTCACCCTTACCGCACTGATGCTTCTGCGCGGCAAGTGGTCACGACGAGGATGAATCATTGCCGGATCATCCATACAACGAGTAAAGAATTCGATAAGCGGGCCTAACACGTTTTGAAATTCACTAAGAAGAAAATCGATTCCAGAAACAGGATCGCCTGATTGCCGAACCTCCACGAGATCCTCGAAAAATATGAGACAGAAGCCTTATCGCTTCCGTGCCAACCCTTTGACGCATGCGGATCATAATATTCTTCGAACATCACGCGGAAGCGCACACAAGTCTGTGACTCACGGCATTATCCGATTTATCACGGGAAATCGTGATAAATCATCACCGTCACTGAACTGCAACAACGCCTTAAGTTACAGATTCAACTAGTTCCAAACCATGGGGTTTCTTCCTTTTTCTCGGCGTCTCGATTCCGTAATGCTTGACATCGAATTGTCTTTCGTTCTCAATGAGCGATGTCAACTGACGATGATGCATCTCAGTGCATCAACGCAGTAATTCCGCTATCGAATCCAGTGAAGGGACCAGCCGCGAAATGACGGTTGCCGAGAGCTTGAAAGATAGGAATCTGTACTCCAACCTCAGGCGTGCTGCTGATTTGAGCAACCCATTCTGGGATCGCGCAGTCAGTGAGGGTCTGGCCGATATCACCGCCGATCGCGTCGCAGGTTTCGAACACCGGACGATCCAAGGATACGAATTCGAGAACTTCTCCACGTACTCGTATCTGGGGCTCGACACCGACGACCGAATTCGTTCGGGTGCGATCGCCGCTCTCGAGCGCGAACGAACGTTGAACAGTTCCATCTCGCGGATGAGAGTCCACTCCAGCCTTCTCGACGACACAGAGGCCGCGTTGAGCGAACTGCTTGACGCACATGTGCTCACCCTCGGATCCGCCGCAAACGCTGCGTGGAGTTTGCTCCCCCTCGTCGCGTCCGGGTTGCTCACCGGCGGTGAACCTCCCCTCATGGTGTTCGACAAGAACGCACACTTCTGCCTCAATGCCATGAAGGCGAGCGTCGCCGACGAAACGACGATCGTGACCATTCGGCACGACGACGTCGATGAACTCGAAAGTCTTTGCCGAACAAATTCTCAGGTGGCATACGTGGCGGACACCGTCTACAGCACAGGCGGGAAGGCGCCGCTGAACGAACTGTTTGCATTACAGGCCAAATACGGACTGATTCTCGTTCTCGACGAGGCGCACAGCACCTCGGCCATCGGACACAACGGGCGTGGCGCGGTCCTGGATCTCATCGGCAGCCTCAATGATCGAACATTCTTGCTGACATCACTGAACAAGGGATTCGGTGCTTCCGGCGGCGCGATCGCACTCGGTCGGAACGGGGGCAGTCGAAATCGTGATCTCGCACTTCGCTACGGCGGCCCGTTGACGTGGTCGCAGCGTGTGAACGTAGCCGGGCTGGGTGCTATTGCGGCGTCCGTGGAGCTCCACCGCAGCGGAGAGGTCGACAAGCGGCAGCGGCAACTCCGCACGGTTGTCGAACTGTTCGATTCGCTCGTCGACACGCCGGCATCGGGCGATGGACTCCCGATCCGCTTCGTCACGCTCCACGAGGAAGAACAAACCATCACCGCAGCACAGAAACTGCTGGCTAGCGGTTTCTACACATCGGCGGTCTTCTTCCCTGTCATCGGCCGGGGCAAAGCCGGGCTGAGACTGATGCTTCGGGCGGACCTTCCACATGCAACGATCGAGCGCTTCGCCGACGTCCTACGAAGAGTCACGGAATGAGCGACGACCGCACTGTCGCAGTGACACCTCTGGCTTGTGCCGTCGTGTTGACAGCACAAATGGCCACGACCATCTACCTCCCTTCACTGCCGAAGATCGCGACGGATCTGGGCATCGAAGATTCCGTGGTGAAGTGGTCTGTGACACTCTTCGTGATCAGTGCCGCACTTCCAGTGGTCGTGTGGGGGCGGTTGGCAGATCGACTCGGACGCAGGACGGCACTGTTGTCCAGCTTGGTATTGTTCGTGATCGCCTGCGTTGCATTGGCTTTGGTCCAGAGCGCCGCCGTACTACTGATCGGCCGGATCGTTCAAGGCATCGGAGCAGGGGGTGCGGCCATCATCGTGCGAATGATGGTGAAGGACAAGTTCACCGGTTCGGAGTTGGCTAGTCGATTGTCGCTGTTGTCGATGGCATTTGTGGTGGCACTGGGCGGTGGCCAACTGATCGGCGGCGCTCTCGCGTCGTTCACCTCGTGGCGAACCGGCTTCGGCGTGCTCGGAGTACTCGGAGCAGCACTCGCTGCGGTGGCACTGAGGACCGAGAACACCACAGTCCGCGACAACAACGAACGCGTTGTTCGGTGGAATGCCATAGTCCTGACACCCCAGTTCTACAAACCAGCCATTGCGGGGGGCCTGGGTTTCGGCGCGATAGTGCTGGTGCAGCAATCGAGTCCCTTCCTGTTCAGCGATCGATTCGACCTGCAACCGTGGGCATTCGGAGCCTTCGGAATCCTCTACGGAACCGCCTACTTCAGCGGCGCGCTTTACGTCAATCGAAGGGCCACAACCGTCGGTTCAGAGAAGTTGATGCGTCGAGGTGCGCTGTGCATGCTGCTTGCCGGCCTCGTCCTCATGCTCTGCTGGTATCCCCCACTCGGTTCCACGCCGTTGCTCGCGGTCTTCCTGCTCGGATACATCGCACTGACATTTGGGCAATCACTTCTCTTCCCGAACTCGGCAGCATCAGCAGTGACGCATTTTGCTGAAGGCGGAGCCATCGCCGTCGCGTACTGCGGACTCGTACAGCAGGGGATTGCCGGCATCGCCTCTGTAGTCGGACCTCTCGCATCCGATGAACGCGTGTGGTCGGCAATCGTCGCACTGATCACTGCAGCAGCGACTGCGCTCGTATTCTCCCTCCGCACAGCTTCCTCCGAACCGACAGTAGGTACGTCCCATGCCCGTCATTGAACGCACCGCACAACTCGACCCCGGTACCCGCGAGCAGAACTTACTGGCATACAAGCAAATTCGCGATCGAGTTGCGGACGCGCAACACTTGTCCGTTCACGGGGCACCCGAGCGGTCGGTCGCCAAGCACCGGGCTCGCGGCAAATTGCCCGCTCGCGAACGCATCGATGCTCTTCTCGACGTGCAGTCCCCGTTCTTCGAGATCGGACAACTGGCCGGATTCGAGGTGTACGAGGAGCAACTCCCGTCGGCTGGTCTGGTCACGGGCGTAGGGCTCATCCGCGGCTCACTCTGCGCCATCTTCGCGAACGACGCCACCGTCAAGGGCGGCACCTACTACCCGCTGACCGTCAAGAAGCAACTGCGATTGCAATCCGTCGCTCGTCGGCTGAGGCTGCCGTGTGTCTATCTCGTCGATTCCGGAGGTGTTTTCCTTCCGATGCAGGACGAGATCTTCCCCGACGAGCACCATTTCGGCGAGATGTTCAAGAACATCGCCGAAATGTCGGCGGACGGCATCGTTCAGATCGCAGCGGTCATGGGTTCCTGCACGGCTGGAGGTGCATACATCCCAGCGATGTGCGACGAGACCGTCATCGTCCGCGGTACCGGCACCGTCTATCTGGGCGGCCCTCAGTTGGTCAAGGCTGCAACCGGTGTCGACGTCGAACCGCAAGAGCTCGGCGGCGCCGACGTGCACGGGGTGATCAGCGGCGTCGTCGATCACATCGCCAACGACGACATCGAGGCTCTGAGCATGATCGCCGACATCGTCGCCCGCGGTGATCGACGAGAGGTACGGGCGCCGTCACGATCTCCGCGACCACCTCTTCACTCCCCCGAATCGCTCGACACGGTGATCCCGGCTTCCTCGAAAACCCCGATCGTCGCGCGCGACGTTCTGGCCCACCTGCTCGATGCCAGCGAATTAGTCGAGTACCGAGCGAATTACGGCCGAACCATCGTCTGCGGGACCGGCCACATCGAGGGGTACACCGTCGGGGTCATCATGAACGACGGTGTGCTCTTTTCGGAGGACTCCCTCAAGGCCGCGAACTTCGTCGAACTGTGCTCACAACGAGACATCCCATTGTTGTTCCTGCACAACGTCAACGGATTCATGGTCGGGAAGCAGTACGAAGCGGAAGGTATCGCCAAACACGGAGCGAAACTGGTCAATGCCGTTGCCTGCGCCAGGGTTCCCAAGCTCAGCATCGTCATCGGCGGAAGCTATGGGGCGGGAAACCTCGCGATGTGCGGACGCTCGATAGGTCCTGACTTCATGGCCGTGTGGCCGAACGCGAAGACCACCGTGGTCGGCTCCGAGCAAGCAGCGTCGGTGATGGCATTGATGAAGATCGAATCTGCGCGCACACGCGGAACTCCGCTCACGGAAGAGGAAATCGAGGAAATCAAACGGCCGATACGCGAAGGTTACGACCGGCAGGGCGAGTCGGTGTACGTCGCATCCAGGCTGTGGGTGGACGCGATCGTCGACCCGGTCGACACGCGATCCTGGGTTTCACTCGCGCTGTCCATGCTTCCCCGCAATCACGGAACAACGCGCTTCGGCGTCTTCAGGATGTGAGAACATGACTCGACTTCTCATCGCCAATCGGGGTGAAATCGTCACGCGCATCGCGCGCACGGCCCGTCGTCTCGGCATGTCGGTAGTGACGATCTCCTCCCCCGTCGATTCACACGCACAGTGGCATCGCCTCGCCGATCACACCGTGGTTCTGGACGGAGACATCCCCTCGGAGTCCTACACCAATTCGGATCAAATCATTGCGGCCGCGCTGGCCGCGGATTGCGATGCCGTGCACCCGGGTTACGGATTCCTCTCCGAAGACTCCGATTTCGCTGAAGCCGTCGTCGCTGCAGGTCTGACATTCGTCGGTCCGGCCGCTGAATCCATCGCTCTACTCGGAGACAAGGCAAGAGCGAAGAAGGCCGCCGCTGACGCCGGCATCCCGACTCTCACCGCGTGGGGCGAGGCAAGCGCCGATCCCGATACCGTCCTCGGTCACGTTCGATCTCTCGACGTGCCGGTGCTGCTGAAACCGGTGTTCGGGGGCGGCGGCAAGGGGATGGTTCGACTACATCCGGGTGATGACGCACGAGAGGTCATCACCTCTGCAATCGGTTTGAACGAAAGGAACTTCGGCCGCGGCGACCTGATGATCGAAACGCTGGTGGAGCGTCCGCGTCACATCGAAGTTCAGGTCCTCTTCGATTCCTTCGGTACAGGAGTTCACTTCTTCACCCGTGAATGCTCCCTACAGCGTCGGCACCAGAAGATCATCGAGCAGGCACCGGCAAGTTCTGTCCCCGAATCGGTCCTGGGAGCCATGCAGCACGACGCTCTGCGACTACTCGGAGGCGTCGGCTACGTGAATGCGGCAACCGTCGAATTTCTGGTTGACGCCGAAAACCGCTACTACTTCCTCGAAGTCAACACGCGCCTGCAAGTCGAACACACGGTCACCGAGGAAGTGACCGGCGTCGATCTCGTCGAACTGCAACTCGACATCGCCCTCGGCGCCCGTTTGCCGTTACAGCAGCGCGATATCGCGCTGCGGGGTTTCGCGGTGCAAGCCAGAATCTACGCCGAGGATCCGTCGAACGGATTTCGGCCCGCACCTTCACATTCCGTGGACGTAGCCTGGCCGTCGACGGTTCGCATCGACAGTGCTTTCGAGGGTGCCGGCAGCATTGCGCCGTTCTACGATCCGATGATCGCAAAGGTCATAGCAAGCGGTCCGACGCGGTCAACCGCACTGGAATCATTGGACCGAGCTTTGGCCGACTCCAGTTACTTCGGTGGAACCTCGAATATCGGTTTCCTCCGACTGCTCTTGGCGACACCGGCTGTGCGCGCGGATGACATTCACACTTCCTTTGTCGACGAGCACCTCACTCGGTTGATCCCGGATTCTGCAGAGCTCCAGGCCACCGCCGCTGCTGTTGCGATGGTGTGGACTTCCGTCGAGGAACAATCGCCGGTCACCGGGTCGTCATGGACCGGCCCCCACGGACTACATCGAGAGACATTGCGCAAGGTGGGATCCGACCCGATCGGACGCGAACTCATTGCCGACGGCCGCGTCGTGCCGACAACGGTCATCTCACAACGAAGCAACCACTGGATTGTCGCCGCCGACGGCCGGAACATTTCGGTGGTCGTCAGGGGCGGAACCGACGAAGTGACACTCAGCCTGGTCGCCGATGGTTTGACAACCACCGCTGGACGCCTCGGAGTCGGCACCGGTACATGGGTGTGCGTTGGTGGCTGGACCGTGAAGGTGATCGAGAAAGTCTATACAGCAAAGGATTCCGATCTCAGCGACGGAGAGATCACATCGAAGATGCCGGGAACCGTGCTGGCAGTGCTGCAGACTGGAACGCGGGTGTCGGAAGGTGATGTCGTCGCGGTCGTAGAAGCCATGAAGATGGAGACTGCCCTTCGTGCTTCCTCACCCGGAATCGTCTCGGCGGTGACAGTAACGGTGGGAGATGTCATCGATGCCGGACAAGTGCTGGCAGCCGTGGCGCCATGAGTAAAGATTGCCTCGATCTTATCTCTTTCTTGACTGAAGCAATTGTTACACAATATCTTTCATGCCAGAAGCAGGGGGAATCGAGCGTCGCGCAGTCATTGTTTCCGCAACCGAACTCCGCGAACTCATTCGTTTCGATCGGACGCTCGTCGTCGTCAACGTGGTACGAGACAACAGCGAGGGCGGAGCCGGAATCATTACTGCGCCGCAGTCCATCACATTGTCGATCAACGACTTTCAAAGCAGTGGTGGCGGGACTGAAGGGAATCGACCACTGCCCGATCTCGACGCATTCGGAAGAACACTGAACGATCTGAAAGTATCCGCCGATGCTCACATCGTGGTCTACAGTTCGGACAGCCCCCTGCTTGCGGCCCGCGCGTGGTTCACGCTTCGCTGGGCGGGACGTTCAGTGCGGTACTTGGACGGCGGATCGTCCGCATGGGCTTCATCCCGAAAACCCATATCGACAAACGATTCGATGCCCGTACCACCTTCCACCGCTAGCACGACTCTCGCCGACGCAGAAGGCGCCCTGCGCGCGGCATCGGCCGGCAGATTGCTCGACGCCCGAGGATCGAGCAGTTTCCGCGCCGGCCACATCCCCGGATCTATCTCAGCGCCGGCAACTGACCTACTCGACGACAACGGCTTCCTACTTCCCGACCGCGAGTTACGAGAATACTTCCACCAGTTCGGAATAGAGCGTGGTGGCACCGTCGTGTCCTATTGCGGCGGCGGAGTTGCCGCGTCGCACAACGCACTGGCGCTTGCAGCGGTCGGCATCAGCTCCGCGGTCTACGTCGCGTCGTGGTCGGGGTGGAGCGCCGACCCCGAACGACCCGTCTCCACTGACATCCATCACACACCAAGGAATCCGGACCAGCGATGACACGACAGATGATCCTCGGCGCCTACATGGTGTTTCCGAGTATGCACAGTGCGGGAATGTGGCGACATTCGTACTCGGAGAATGCCTTCGAGGACAGAGTGCTCTACGAGCGATACGCGCAAGCCGCGGAACGAGCGAAATTCGACCTGATACTGATACCTGAGCGTGTGCACTACGTCGACGGCCACACCAAATACGGTCTGCTGACCGGCTTTCAACATGATCCGACGCAGTTGGCTGCAGTGGTGGCCGGCGTAACAAATCGTATCGGTCTCGGCGTAACCCTTTCGGCAAGCTTCAACAGCCCGTACAACCTGGCGCGAACTCTGGGCAGCCTCGACATACTCAGCGGTGGGCGCGCGGCCTGGAACATCGTGATGACGGCGCCCGGTCCGGCAAACGACAACTTTCCCGAAGTCGATCGGCTTCCGAGAGAAGAACTGTACGAGCGCGGCGACGAGGTTCTCGAAGCGACCACCGCACTCTGGTCATCGTGGGACGGCGACGCCGTATTGGCCGATCGCGACAGCGGAATATACGCAGACACAAGCAAGATTCACGCGGCCGACTACAAGGGCAAATACTTGTCGGTGCAGGGTCCACTCACCTTGCCACAATCACCTCAGGGCCGCCCGGTCTTCATCCAGGCAGGTGAATCGGCGCGAGGGCGCGAGTTCGGTGGGCGGTGGGCAGATCTGGTCTTTGCGATCGACCCGTTGGAGGAAGATCTTCGAGCGAAGCGCCAGGCAATTCGCGGCTACGCGGAAGAGGCTGGACGCGACCCTGATTCGGTGCGCCTCGTCGCCGCCGTGCAACCGATAGTCGGCGAGACGACGAGCATCGCGAAGGAACGGCAGGAGTATCTGCGATCCCTGATCCATCCGGATGCAGCAATCGAGTGGGTCTCCCACTCCGCCGGACTCGATCTGTCGCAGTTCGACCCGACAACTCCGATCAACGACGTCGTCGATCAGGGAAAAGGTCCGTCGCGTCGTCTGGCGCGGCTGATCGACGCCCAGGATCTCACTATCGCCGAAGCCGCACAGTTGTTCGCGCGTAACGATCTCACTCCCGAGATTGTCGGCTCGCCGCAAGAGGTAGCGGACGAGTTGACACATCTCTTCGAATCGGGAGCAACTGACGGTTTCATCCTGACGGCTACCCACTTCCCCAGGGGGCTCGACGACTTCGCCAGTTCCGTTGTGCCACTTCTGCAAGATCGGGGCGTGTTCCGGCGCGAATACACCGGAACGACCTTGCGGTCCAACATCTTCGATTCCACTCGCACTTCCACACGATGAACGGAACTCAGTCCATGACGACGTCGCGGCTTTCATCCACACCGATCCGAGTCGCCATCCTGGCGTCGACGCTTGCAGTTGCGGCTGGTTGCAGCACTGCAACACCATCTGCCAGCGCGGACTCCGAGCCCGCGTCCGGGGGCGATCTGACCTTTGCCATCAATACGTTTCCACCGTGCATCGACAAGACCCTGAACGGTCAAACCGCTACGGCGTTCCATCCCCTCTACGACAAACTCGTCGACCAGAATCTCGACACCGGGGAGATCGTTCCTTGGTTGGCGACGTCCTGGGAGGTCCAGAACGACGGTCGACGATTCGTCTTCACTCTCCAGGACGGAGTTACCTTCAGCAACGGCGAACGTCTGGATGCACAGGTCGTGGCAGATAACTTCGAGAGCCAGAAAAGACTGGGAGACAGCGGTTTCGCAACCACTGCGAAATCTCATCTCGCGACCTTCATCGGGGCCGAGGTACTCGACCCCTCGACCGTCGCACTCGATTTCTCGGAACCATCGGCAGGATTCCTTCAAGCCGCCCGCTCCGACACGCTCGCCATCATCGCACCGGAATCCTTGAAGAAGACGCCCGAAGAACGCTGCGCCCAGGGCGTTATCGCTTCAGGTCCATTCGTACAGAAAGAACTGGAGACCAACGCGAAGGTCGTACTCGCCCGTCGGGACGGGTACCACTGGGGATCCTCACTCAACAAGAACAAGGGAGAGGCATATCTGGATTCGATCACCTTTTTGGTGGTCCCCGAATCCTCGGTGCGAATCGGCGGTTTGACGTCAGGACAACTGGACGCCGCGATCGACATTCCGAGCACAGACGTCGACCGCGCACAAAGCGCCGGACTCACTGTCATCCCGTCCATTGCTGCCGGCATCAACGACTCGCTCTTGCTCAACCCCACGTTCGCGCCGGTACTTGCGGACCTGAACGTGCGGCGTGCCTTGGTGAAGGGCATCGATACCCAACAGATCATCGATACCACCTACACACCGAGTGACGAGAAAGCACGCAGCATCCTGTCTGTGAAAGCGCCCGGCTACACCGATCTCTCGTCCGAGTACACCTATGATCCGTCGGGTGCGAAGTCACTGCTGGACGCCAGTGGATGGACAGTCGGCGGTGACGGATTCCGAACCAAGGATGGTGAGAAACTGACCGTTGAATTGGCCTACCGCAACCACCTCCCACAATCGCAGTTCGAACTGATCCAATCTCAGCTGCGCGACATCGGAGTCGCGGTGAACTTGCAACCTCGCTCGACTGCCGAGGACAACGCCGCGAGAACCGACGGCACGTGGGAATCGATCTACTTCCAGAGCTTGCGCGCCGACGGTGACGTACTGCTGGTGTTCAGTCCCACTCTCGGCTCGACCAAAGGCATCGCCTCGACTCCCGAGCTGAATGCGTTGCTGGTCAAACAATCTCAGACCGTTGACATCGATGCGAGAAACGAAGTGTTGAAGGAGATTCAGGAGCTGATTGCCGATCAGGCACTGGCGATCCCGTTGCACGCCTCTTCGTTGATCTACGCGACGACTCCCGCGGTTCACGACCTGCGCATCCAAGCCGATCTCTACTCGGTGGACTTCGTGGATGCGTGGAAGAGCTAGTTCACACTTCCTCAACTCGACAACCTGCTTCGACAAACCCTTTTCTCGGAAGGAACCCGATGTTCACCCGTCCTCGCACCGCGACGCTTCTGATCTCTGCCCTGGCCACAGTTGCCCTCCTTGGTACCGCTTGCGGAAGCCCAGATGAAGAATCGACCGAGCAACACTCCGGTGCAACAACATCCGGTATCAACTTGTCGGCCGAGCAGAACCGCATCAGTACCGACAAGGTTGATTCGATCGCAGCGAAGGTCCCTCAGGAGTTCCGCGACCGGGGCACGATCCGAATCACCGGCAACGCTGGAACCGCGCCGCCGTTGCGCTTCTATGCCGACGACGACAAGACGGTCATCGGTTCCGAGACCGACTTCGCGTATTTGATTGCAGAGGTGCTCGGGTTGAAAATCGACCTTCAGGTCGCGGATTGGGCGCAGAATTCAGTGCGGATCGATTCGGGAGATGCAGATGCGTTCATCTCCAACGTGACGGTCACCGAAGAGCGTAAAGAGAAGTACGACTTCGCGACGTACCGCCTCGACACTCTCGCATTCGAAGTCAGAAGGGACAAGAATCTCTCACTCGAGAAGCCGGAAGACATCGCCGGACTGAAGATCGGAGTCGGCGCTGCCACCAATCAGGAGGCATTGCTTGTGAAGTGGAACGAGGACAACGTCGCGGCCGGGCGTGCTCCCGCTGAAATCACCGTGTACCAGAAGACCACTGACTACTACCTGCCGCTGTCTTCCGGTCGAATCGATGCTTACTTCGGCCCCAACCCGTCATCGCAGTTTCACGCTGCACAGACTGGCGAGAGCGAAGTGATCGGCCAGTTCTCCGGGGCCGGTGAGGCCGCGTTGGGCCAGATCGGTGTACTGGTCAAGAAAGACAACGGCTTGGTACAACCGATCAGCGAAGCGATAGATCATCTCATCGAAAACGGCACATACGAGCAAGTTCTCGAGCGATGGAAGATCACCAACGAGGCAGTCGACAAGTCGCTGGTCAATCCCCCTGGCCTCCCGAAGACGAACAAATAGGAGAACACCACTGGTGGAGTAAAAGCCGAGTCAGGCCGAAGGACCGGCGTCGACGTCGGTAGTTCCCAGCCGGGCGAACTGCGCCGGGTCACGTCGTTCGAGTCGGGAGCCGAGTAGCCAGCCGACAGCCAAGCTGACCGGTGTGACGGCAACGAGCACCACGTTCACTGCCGTGCCGGCGGCAGTGATCAGCTCCATCTGATCAACGATCAAATACGTTGCGTAGACCAACATCAGGAGAGCGGATGCGGGCGCGATCAAGACTCTCCACACCGAATGCCCACGGCGATCTTTCCAGAAGAAAGCGATGACAGCCGCGGCCGCCATGACCTGAAGCACGACGATGCCGACAATGCCTGGCGAGTTCACCCACAGCAGGAGTTCGAGGTACGGGTCTGCGCCGATGATCACGAACACGACGATCACCACCATCGCGAGGAAACTCTGGACTGCGCTGGCAACGTAGGGCGACTTGTAGACCGGATGTAGTTTGCCCAACGCTCGGGGCAGCACGCGTTCACGCGAGAGCGCAAAGACGTAGCGGGTGATCGCGTTGTGGAACGCGAGCAGACTGGCGAGAATGCTCGTGATGATCAACAGTTCCATCAAGGTGCTCGCCCAACCGCCGACGTACTGCTCGATCGCGTTGAAGTACATGCCGGCGGGATCGGAAGCAGCAAGCGCGAGAGCCTGATCCGGGCCGTACGCCTGAATGATGATCCACACCATGAATGCGTAGAAGAGTCCGAGGAACGCGACGGCAATGTACGTTGCCCGCGGAACCGTCCGAGCGGGATCTTTAGCTTCCTCCCGATACAGGGCGGTGGCTTCGAATCCGATGAACGCAGCGAAGGCCAGAGTCAACACCCCGCCGAGGCCTGGACTGAAAACATTGGAAGGAGCAAAGGATTCGACATCGATTCCGACGGCTCCGCCTTGAAAGAGGACCGCTCCTGCGAGCAGAACCAGAATCCCTGTCTCCGCGGTCAGCAAAAGGATCAAAAATCGCGCCCCGAGGTGTACCGATCGAGATCCGAGGAACCACACCACTCCAACACCCAACAGCGACCACAATCCCCACGGCAGATCTACCCCGACCAGGTCCGCCATAGTGGTTTGGGCGAAATATCCTAGAGCCCCGAAGATTCCGATCTCGAGAGCGTTGTAGGACACCAACGCGAGTACTGCTGCGTCGAGCCCCCAGCGAGGCCCGAGTCCAACTGAAATGTAGGCGTAGAAGGCGCCTGCATTGTGGATGTACTTGCTCATCGCAGTGAAACCGATTGCGAACACTCCCAACGCGAGCCCCGCCAAGATGTATCCGCCCGGAGCCCCGATGCCTGCAATGTTCAAGGCCAGCGGCGCGACCCCTGCCATCACCAGCAATGGAGCCGCGGCGGCCACGACGAAGAAGACGATCCCGGCAGTGCCCAGGACGCCTCCTTGCAGCTGCACGGTGGGCGAGGTTTCAGATTTCTTCATGAGGCACTTCTCCAGTGAAGGAAGGGGCATGACGAGGAGAAAACAGGAACGGGAATCACCGACCGGATTAATCGAATCAGTTTCGATTATGATAGATCCTTGTGACCGGCGCCACAAGGGCATAATCGAATCAACTTCGATTAGAGAGGTGGGACCGTGGGTAGACCTCGTATCGCACGCCTGGACCGCGAACGGATCGCAAAGGCTGCACTGGAACTAGTCGACCGCGACGGCGACTTCACGATGCCTGACCTGGCGAAACACCTGAATGTTCAAGTCTCGTCGATCTATCACCACGCCAAGGGCCGCGCCGCGGTCGTAGACCTGGTTCGTGATCGCGTCGTACGTGAAATCGACGGGTCGTCGTTTGAGCGCTTGCCATGGGACGAAGCGTTCTCCGAGTGGGCGAGGTCGTATCGAGCCGCGTTCAGTCGCCACCCCACTTCCATCCGCCTCCTCGCCACGGAGACGGTGCGCGACCCCACGTCACTGTCGGTGTACCGCGCTCCCGCTGCGGGTCTGTGCGAGGCGGGATTCCCGGACGACCACATCTTGGCCGTCATCACTGCATCGGAGAATTTTCTGCTCGGAGCGGCACTGGATGCGGCCGCACCGGAGGTCATGATCGAAGCGGACGCGACAACACCCGACGACGCCCTGACTCGGGCACTTGCCGCGGCACCGAGGGGACCGGCCAGGGCCGAGCAAGCCTTCGAACTCGGCTGGACGGCATTGCTTTCAGGTTTTCGACGCCTCTTGCATGAGGTGCACGAGTAGCCGTCGCGAATCCGGCCGGGAGGTCAATGAACGCGCTTACCCGCCAACCAGGTTCGGGACACGACCAGGTCACTGAGCTCCTTGGACGAAGCAAGGTGGCGGGGATCGACGGGCAGCTGGATCATGTCGGCTCGCATGCCCGGAAGGAGGCGACCCCACGAGTTCTCTTCGAACCCTTGATAGGCGATACCGGCCGAATATGTCGCGAGGGCCCAGTCGAGGCCGACGCGTTCACGAGGCAGCCATCCTTCGCTCGGAACTCCTGTAGACGTCTGGCGGTGAATTGCGGTGGCAATTCCCTTGATCGGTTCGTGGGCCGTGATGGGCCAATCGCTGCCGAATGCCACTCGCGCGCCTCGCTCGGCGAGACTTCCGATGCGATATTGCAGCTCACCGCGGTCGACGCCGATACGCGGAATGGTCAGTTCCGTCATCAGAGGATCGAGCTGAGCCCAGAGCGGCTGGAAATTGGCAATCACGCCCAATGATTCGAACCGGTCAAGGTCGTCGCCGTCAACCAATTGCAGATGCGCGATCGTGGCGCGCCGATCACGCGGGCCATTACATCGATCGACGTATTCGATCGCGTCGAGCGCCATGCGTACACCTGCATCACCGATGGCATGGATATGGATCTGAAAGCCCAACCGGTCCACTTCAGCTGCAACCCGACCGAGTTCATCCGTCGTCCAGTTACTGATTCCGTGCGAATGCGGGCAGTCCGAGTACGGCGCAAGGAGCGCTGCCGTGCCGGCCTCGATGACACCGTCGGCGAAGAATTTCACCGTTTCGGCTCTGACTGTGTCGCCGCCCCGTTCTGCAACTTTCTGCCGAGCCTCGACAAACGCCGGTAGGTCGGCTTTCCAGCTCTCGGGTGTTGCTCGGAAGGCCAGATTCACTCGCGTCGACAGGCGCCCGCTTTCAGCGGTGGCCAGCCAGATCTCGACATCGTCCAACTCGGTCCATGCATCCTGAACCCAAGTGATACCCGCTGCCGCAAGCATTTTCGATGCCGCAGCAAGCGAATCGACTCCGTCGTGAAGTGTTACTTCGGGAAGAAGAGCCAGTACCGGGTTGATCGCTCCCCATTCACGCAGCGTCCCCAGCAACTCGCCGTCAGCTGTTCGCACAATTTCCCCGCCGACCGGATCCGGGGTATCGCGCGTCAGACCGGCGCTCCGAAGCGCGGCGCTGTTGACCCACGCGGTGTGATAGTCCATCGTGCGCAAGACGACGGGCCTGTCCTGCACTACATCGTCGAGCCAGTGGGCGTCGAACAGTCCGCCCGGCGCCAGAGTGGGAGAGACGCCCTCTCCGAAGATGCACTCGGCGTCCGGATTCGCGTCCGCCCAGCGACGCACTTCCCGCACTACCTCGTCGATGCTGTCGCAATCACGAATCTTGGCGCCGCGCATTTCCAGGCCAGCCATCAACGGGTGAACATGGCCGTCGCCGAACGACGGTAGAAGCACTCCCCCTGCCAAGTCGACAACTTCCGTACGGGCCGACTCCAACGCCCTGGCCGCATCCCTCAAAGCAACAACTCTGCCGCCTGCAACGGCCAATGCGTCACTGACACCGCGGGCCGAATCCCCCGTACGAATCGTGCCTCCGACGAACAGAAGTTCGGCCTCCACTTCCAGCACCTCCGCAATTAATCGAATTTGATTCGATTAATCTAGACCGCGTTTGTACCGCCGTCAATAGCGGTTCAGGCGTTGCGAATTGAAGGATCTCGGGCGCTGTTCAGCCCGAAAGCTCAGTATCGCGAATAGTGCTGCATCTCCTCACGATCGGCAGCGCAGATGCACTTTCGATCGAGACCGCGGTCGGCTGTCACTGCGCAGAACCGAACGCCGAGCGGATCGTGGGATTCCATACTGTGCTGACACGCAGGGCAGATGGACGGCGTTTTCTGATCCGCGTCTGTCGACTCGGCTTGCCCTGGTGCATTCGACACATCGGACGGGTTCGACGCCATACAGGCGCTCCAGTTCTCGGCCGTTCGACCACAGACCGGGTTGGCGTCGAGGACGACATGGCTTGACCGCGCATATACGAATGACCCTCGACGTACCCCCACGCTACTCGCTTCGGCGCACCGGTTTGTACCAATTTCTGCCACGCGACAATCACCGTCGAGCAGGATAGAACTACAGCACGCACCATTTCCGTGCAGCGTTCGAATCCGTGCAGCATCCGAAGCGAAAGGGCTTCTTGTGAACACTTTCCAACGTGTATCCGCCGCCGTCAACGTAGTGGTCCAACCACTGATCGGCGCTCCGATCGTGGGCAAATTACTCGGCCGTTCAATGACCGTCATCACCTACGTCGGCCGCAAATCGGGACGTACCTTCAGCGCGCCCGTGTCCTACAAAAGAAAAGGCGACCATGTGACGATCGGAGTTGCCATGCCGGACAAGAAAAGCTGGTGGCGCAATTTCTATCCGGAACAAGGCCCCATCGTTCTCCAACTGGACGGTATCGATCGTCCTGGCGAAGCCCTCGCACATCGAAAAGGCAAGGGAGTTTACGTTTCGGTCGAACTCGCGCCTACAGACTGAAACGATCGAAACGGCACCGGCGCAATCACATTCACTCCTCGCTGATCGCCGAGCCGTACCTCGGTGATCCATATCTCGTCGCGATCGGGACCTTTGACTCTGTGCAATCGACACTCGGTCTCGCACCGTTCGACGCGGGTTTTTTGTCGACCGTTTGACGAACAACCCGTCCTTGCCAGTACATTACCGTCCGGTAACATCGATGGCAGGCGCGAGCTGGAAGAGGTGACCACCGTGACGATCGGCATCTATCTGGTCGACGACCACGAGATCGTCCGTCGTGGATTGGCAGACCTGTTGAATCAGGTATCGGGATTCAACGTTGTGGGCGAGGCGTCGTGTGTTCGCGAAGCTTCGGACGGAATACCCGAATGCCGACCCGACGTGGTCGTCATGGACGTCAGACTTCCCGACGGCAACGGTGTGGAACTGTGCCGGGAACTGGCGTCGACCTGTCCGGAAGCGGCCACGTTGATGCTCACGTCGTACTCCGACGACGACGCCCTACTCGACGCCCTGATCGCCGGCGCACGCGGATTCGTCCTCAAGAACATCCGCGGCCACGACCTGGTATCCGCGATCCATACGGTCGCCACCGGCAAATCGCTGTTGAACACTCAGGCGGTGGTCGGTTTGGTCCGGCGCATCCGATCCGAGCAGGAGTCGGGCACTGCGGCAGCACTGTTGACCGATCAGGAACTGTTGATCTTCGAGTTGATCGGCAAGGGGCTGAGCAATCGAGAGATCAGCACGCACGCGGAACTCTCGGAGAAAACAGTCAAGAACTACGTCTCACGCATCCTCGAAAAATTAGGTCTCGAACGTCGAACGCAGGCTGCAGTACTGGCGACAAAGCTTCGTGCGGGCACTGCTTACCCGGATCCGTCAGGACAGGCGACCACACACCTACTGACGCCGTCCGGTTCACCATTCTCCGCCACTACAGGCACACACCATGCCAGGTAGCCGCGACGCGCTCATGCTCAGCCTTTTCGGCGACATCGCCGGAAGCGCAGAGCTGACTGCCCTAAACCCGACTGCAATTCCCAAGCTGCTCAGTGCCGTATTGACTGTCGGGTCCACCCTCCAACTCGACGAAACGCTGCAACAGATAGTCGACGTCGCAAGACATGTGCTCGAAGCGGACTACGGTGCGCTCGGCGTGAAGTCTCCCGACGGCCGCTTGTCCCGCTTCATCCATTCCGGTTTGAATCAGGGGCAGGTTGCCAAGATCGGGCATCTTCCCGAAGGTCACGGACTGCTGGGCCTGGTCGTTCAAGAACCTTGTCCGGTTCGAACCGACCGAATCGCCTCACACCCGTCCTCGGCGGGGTTTCCAACCAATCACCCACCGATGGACACGTTTCTCGGTGTTCCGATCTTCGTCAGGGGCGAGGTGTTCGGCAGCATCTACCTCGCGGACAGCTCGGAACGGACTGCATTCGACGACCGTGACGAGGCCGTACTCCAGATTCTGGCAAACGCTGCGAGCATCGCCATCGACAATGCGCGTCTGTTCGAGGAATCCCAAACGCGGGAAGCGTGGCTCAAGGCCGTCGCCGCCGTAAACGCACGCCTGCTCAGTGGAGGATCTCGCGACGAGACACTGGCCGAACTGGTTCGCACGACGCGCCGTCTCACCGACGGCAATCTGGTGTGCATAGTTCGCTACGACCTCGGCGAAGGGCCGGGTGTTCACGTCGCAGAATCCCGGACTCGCGGGATGACCGTCTCGGACGGCACAGTTCTCGATCTTTCCGGAACCGTGATCGACGAAGCTGCCCGCAGCCGGCGAACGATTTCCGCCCCCAGCGCCAGTGCTGTTCCGGCACTGCATGTTTCCAGCGAGGAATCCGTCGTCGCACTCCCATTGTCGGGAACCTCGTTCGGCGGCGGCGTCCTCTTCGCGTCACGCCGCAGCGATCGTCCGTGGGGCGTCGACGAGATCGAGCAGCTGACGGCAATGGCCGACATCGCCGCTGTCACTGTCGAATTCGCCGAACAGCAACGAAAAGAGCGACTGGTCGACGTCCTCGAAGATCGAGACCGAATCGCGCGTGATCTTCACGACCACGTCATTCAGCAGTTGTTCGCCACCGGATTGAGTTTGCAGGGGGCATTGCAACGTCCCGGCGACGAGGAAACCATTCGCACGGTGTTGGACAACTCCGTTGATCAACTCGATCGAACGGTCCGCGAAATCCGCACCGCAGTCTTCGACCTCCACACGAGTGAGATGTCGACTCCCACAAGCCTGCGACGCCGATTACTCGACGCCGTCAACGGTCTGTCCGGTCACTCGTCGATCACTCCCAGCGTCACTTTCGAGGGGACCATCGACAGTTCCGTCCCGGCTCGACTCGCCCCGCACGCCGAAGCCGTTGTGCGAGAAGGGTTGAGCAATGCTCTGCGGCACGCCCATGCCAACGCCATCGACGTCACCATCCGGGCAACGGAAGATCTTGTCATCAGCATCGTCGACGACGGTGTGGGAATCGACCAGGCAACCAGAATCCACGGTCTCGACAACCTGGCGACCCGCGCTCGTCAGTGCGGCGGCTCGAGCAACATCACCAGCGAGAACGGCGTCACCGAATTGGTGTGGCGAGTTCCGCTGAGCCCCAGGCGAAGTCCGTTGTCAATCCAGCACGGTTGAGCGTCAGAGCGGATCCAGTTGGGCCTTGAGCAGGCAGAACTCGTTACC
The DNA here is from genome assembly GCF_003797745.1 of Rhodococcus sp. WS1. Classification (NCBI taxonomy): domain Bacteria; kingdom Bacillati; phylum Actinomycetota; class Actinomycetes; order Mycobacteriales; family Nocardiaceae; genus Rhodococcus; species Rhodococcus sp. WS1. Next base: position 2,046,893 of record NZ_RKLZ01000001.1, read on the forward strand.
TTCTGGATCGGCCAGGACATGCCATTGTTCCTGCCCCGTCTGGCCGATGTCGGCCGGCCGCGCACCAAGACCCAATAGGCGTTCCAGTTCGGCTTCCTGATCGCGGTCGGTGGCGTTGACGTCGATATGCAGGCGGGGCTTACCCTTCTCCGGTTCGTCTCTGCGACTGAGGATGATCGTCGGCTGCGGACCGCCGAACCCTTCGCGCGGGCCGATCTCCAGAGAACCGTCGTGCATTCGATCGAGCACGACGAAGTCCAGGACCTCGCACCAGAACCGCCCCAGAACCTCAGGATCCCGGCAACCGAGCACCAATTCACTGATACGACATGCCATGACAACTCGCTTTCCATCCGCAAGGACAATTGTCTTTCGACCGTACCGGACCACGTGATCTACGCCATGCCGCCCTGTCCGATCCTCGGGACCTTTTCCCCTCGTCCGAGGTCGTGGCCGCCGCGATCATTGCGTTTATGTTCCACAGTCCCAAGAATTCTCGGTATTTCGTCACGTCGATGCGCACAGGCGGCCGTCGTGGTTGATCTCGCGCCCCGGCCGGTCGACGAGGTCGATATCCACGTCGGCGCAACTCCCCGGACCGCTCCGAAGGGTTCGAAACTGGTCGAGATCCTGAGGACCACCGATCACAAGATGATCGGGCTGATGTACATCGTGACATCGTTTGCCTTCTTCCTGATCGGCGGACTGATGGCGCTGCTCATGCGCATGGAATTGACTGTCCCGGGAATGCAATTCCTGTCAAACGAGCAGTACAACCAGTTGTTCACCATGCACGGCACGATCATGCTCTTGCTGTACGCGACCCCGGTCTTCTTCGGATTCGCCAACTACCTCATGCCGCTGCAGATCGGCTCGCCGGACGTGTGTTTCCCGCGGCTCAATGCGTTCAGCTACTGGTTGTATCTCTTCGGCGGCCTGATCGCCTCCGCCGGGTTCGTAACACCCGGTGGTGCAGCAGATTTCGGCTGGACCGCTTACGTGCCACTCACCAGCGAACTCCACTCCCCCGGTATGGGTGCCGACCTGTGGATCATCGGGCTTACTCTCGGCGGCGTCGGCACCATCCTCGGCGCAGTCAACATCGTTTCGACGATCGTCTGCCTACGGGCCCCCGGGATGACGATGTTCCGCATGCCGATCTTCACGTGGAATGCGCTGGTCGCCAGCATGCTGATCCTCCTCGTTTTTCCGCTGCTCGCTGCTGCCTTGATCGGGCTGTGGGTGGACCGGCACCTGGGAGCGCATTTGTTCGACCCCGCGACAGGTGGAGTCATGTTGTGGCAGCACCTGTTCTGGTTCTTCGGCCATCCCGAGGTCTACATTCTGGCGCTTCCGTTCTTTGGCATAGTCTCCGAGATCTTCCCTGTCTTCAGCCGCAAGCCGATCTTCGGATACACCGGATTGGTCTACGCAACACTGGGAATTGCAGCTCTGTCGATCGCTGTGTGGGCGCACCACATGTACGCAACCGGCGCCGTTCTCCTCCCCTACTTCTCGTTCATGACCTTCTTGATCGCAGTTCCCACCGGAGTCAAGTTCTTCAACTGGATCGGCACGATGTGGAAGGGGCAGTTGACTTTCGAATCGCCGATGCTGTTCTCCGTCGGCTTCCTGGTCACATTCCTGTTCGGCGGACTCTCCGGCGTAATTCTCGCAAGCCCGCCCCTGGACTTTCATGTCACCGACTCGTACTTTGTTGTCGCGCATTTCCACTACGTCCTCTTCGGAACAATCGCGTTCGCGACATACGCCGGAATTTATTTCTGGTTCCCGAAAATGACCGGCCGGATGTTGGACGAGAAGCTCGCCAAGATCCATTTCTGGTTGACTCTGATCGGCTTTCACGCGACATTTCTCGTCCAGCATTGGCTCGGCGCTCAGGGTATGCCTCGGCGGTACGCGGATTACCTGCCGTCGGACAATTTCACTCTTCTCAACACGATCTCGACCGTCGGCGCGTTTGTGCTCGGAGCCTCGACGATTCCGTTCATCTGGAACGTTTTCAAGAGCTATCGGTACGGACGGATCGTGACGGTCGACGATCCCTGGGGATTCGGAAACTCACTCGAATGGGCGACGTCCTGCCCTCCACCACGACACAACTTCACCGAACTCCCCCGAATCCGCAGTGAACGGCCGGCATTCGAACTGCACTACCCCCACATGGTCGAGAGGATGCGCGACGAGGCGCACGTCGGACTGCTTGGCCACAAGCCGGTTTCCACGGTAAGCACAGAGGTGAAACGACATGAATGACGGCACGAAGTATCGAGCTTGGGCAGAAAGTCAGCAAGTTGAACGCCGAGCGAAACCCGGCCATCTCCTGATGCCGTTGCTCGTCCTCATGTTCGCAGTCACGACGCTCGTGTGGTTGCCTCTGACAACTGCCGCTTGCTCGATGGTGGTTGCAGGATTGCTGTTCGGCACTGTCCTGCAAGCCAGTTCGCATTCAACAGAACCTTCGACAGACATAACGCGAGGAGCTCGGAATGACCTCCCAACTTTCGACTGACGTCTTCACCTCGGAGTGGTCCGCAGACGGAGCGGTCGTCGTGTGCATCGATGGATCCCCGCTGCGCACCGACGTGATCACGTGGGCGGCCGAGTTCGCGCATCGCCACAGTCTCTGGATGCGAATAGTTTTCGTAGCTCCGAACTCCGCAGATCCGAACACCGGCGATCCGAATACCTCGGCATCACCGACCGGCCTGTTCATGGAAGCCATTCAGATCGCAGAGTCGGTGTCGCCAGATCTTCGGATCCGGACCGATCTGATCTCCGGGGAGAACACCGCAATTCTCACCGCGTTGACGTCCGAGGCTGCCTTGATCGTCAACCCGCTGATCGTCACACCACAGGACGATCTCACTGCACCCGCCCCGGCATGTTCATTCGCAACAGTCGGAACTTCGTGTGAAAGCCAGGCTACGGCTGATCTTCCCGTTGTCGTCGGTTTGGACGGAAGCGCCTACAGCGAAAGCGCTTTGGCCATTGCATTCAAGGAAGCCGAGGCGGCGAGCACCGAACTGGTCGTCGTGCACGCTGCCCCGCCGGAGGCCGAGCTGAGTCGAAACTTCGCAGCCGGGCACGCGCCCCAGCATTCGACGCCGCTGACGTGGCAACTGTCAGGTTGGGCCACGCTCTACCCAGGCGTCACCATCCGACAGATCGAGTACGACGGCCCTTCGGTTGCCATTCTGGAACAACTCTCCACCGAGGCACGGCTTCTCGTCGTGGGCCGGCGCGGCCGAGGTTCGTTCGACGACACCGCTCTCGGCACCACGAGCAGTGCAATGATTCGAAAAGCTCACTGCCCGGTCATCGTTGCGAGCGAAGCCTGAATTGGATCCTCGCTCGGTCAGAACCCGTAACTGTGGATGGGTGCGAGCTGACCGGCGTGGTGGGCTTCGATCACGAAACGCTCGTGGTCGACCAACTTCTCCGGGAGTTCGTCAACCGGCCACCACCGCAGATCTGCAGATTTCAACGGCTCCATCCGGCGTGGTTCACCCGACCACGTGCGGCATTCGTAGAAGAAGTCCACTCGATGATCCACCGGGTCGACCCCTTCCGCATGTCGGCGATGCAACACGGTGAGTGGCTTCAGTTCCGAGGAAAGCAGCTCCACGCCAAGTTCTTCCGCGGCCTCCCTGACAGCCGCATCGAGTGCCGACTCCCCCAGTTCGACGTGTCCCGCAGCAGCGTGAGCCCAGTATCCGTCCATGAAACCGGTGCCCTCACGCAACTGCAACAGCACCTCCGGCCGTTGCGCCGGGTTGCTTCGACGAAACATCACGTACACCGCTGGTACCAGCGCAAATTGATCGGCCACATGACCACGCTATCGTGCGGGAAACGGCGGCGCCCCGCGAGAACAAAGCTCGCGGGGCGCCGTCGGCTAATCTGCTGAATCAGTTGACGTCGAACCTGTCGAGGTCCATCACCTTGGTCCAGGCGGCAGCGAAGTCCTCGGCGAACTTCTGCTTCGCGTCTTCGCTGGCGTACACCTCGGAGAGTGCGCGCAGTTGCGAATTCGATCCGAAAGCAAGGTCGACCGCAGTTGCCGTGTACTTCGGATCTCCAGTCGCCCGATCAACCCCGTCGTAGACGTTCTCTTCCGTCTTCGACGGCTTCCACTCGGTACCCATGTCGAGAAGGTTGACGAAGAAATCGTTGGTCAACGTCTCGGGACGGTCGGTGAACACCCCGTGGCCGGTCTTGCCGAAGTTCGCGTTCAGCGCGCGAAGTCCGCCGACCAGAACTGTCACCTCGGGCGGGGTCAGCGACAGCATGTACGCGCGGTCGACCAACAGAATCTCTGCCGGAATCTTCTCCCCTCCCTTGAGGTAGTTCCGGAATCCGTCGGCCCGGGGTTCGAGTACCTCGAACGAATCGACGTCTGTCTGCTCCTGAGTCGCATCCGTACGTCCCGGCGTGAACGAGACCGTGATGTCTTGTCCGGCGTTCTTCGCGGCCTGCTCGACTGCCGCTGTACCACCCAGAACGATCAGGTCGGCAAGTGAAACCTTGGCTCCACCAGCCTGGTTGAATTCCTGCTGAACTCGCTCGAGGGTCTGAAGCACCGCGGAGAGGGCTGCGGGCTCGTTGACTTCCCAGTTCTTCTGCGGCTCCAGGCGAATTCGAGCACCGTTGGCGCCGCCGCGCATGTCAGTGCTGCGGAAGCTCGCGGCCGACGCCCACGCGGTCGACACCAACTGTGAGACGGACAGCCCGGAATCGAGAAGTCGACTCTTGAGGATCGCGATGTCCGCGTCCCCGATCAGGTGATCATCGGCCGAGGGAACCGGGTCCTGCCACAACTGCGGTTCGGGAACCCACGGTCCCAGGTAGCGCGTGACCGGTCCCATGTCGCGATGCAGGAGCTTGTACCAAGCCTTGGCGAACTCTTCAGCGAATTCTTCAGGATGATCGAGCCAACGCCGTGTGATTTTCTCGTACGTCGGATCCAGGCGTAGGGAGAGGTCGGTGGTCAGCATCGTCGGAGTACGTCCGGCCGACGAATCGAACGGATCCGGGATCGTGCCGGCCCCCGCGCCATCCTTCGGGATCCACTGCCACGCACCCGCCGGGCTCTTGGTCAGCTCCCAGTCGTATCCGTACAGAATCTCCAGGAAAGTGTTGTCCCACTTCGTCGGAGTGGGAGTCCACACGACCTCGAGACCACTGGTGATCGCGTCCTTACCCACGCCCGTACCGAAGGCGCTCTTCCAGCCCAGTCCCTGTTGCTCGACGGGTGCGCCTTCCGGTTCGGGTCCGACGAGGTCGGCCGGACCGGCACCGTGTGTCTTGCCGAAGGTGTGGCCGCCGGCGATCAGCGCGGCCGTTTCCACGTCGTTCATCGCCATGCGAGCGAAGGTTTCTCGGATGTCGCGGGCGGCCGCTACCGGGTCCGGTTGTCCGTTGGGTCCTTCGGGATTGACGTAGATCAGGCCCATCTGAACTGCGCCGAGCGGTCCGGACAGCTCACGGTCTCCGCTGTAGCGCTCGTCGCCGAGCCAGGTGTCCTCAGGACCCCAGTAGATCTCCTCGGGCTCCCAGATGTCTTCTCGGCCGAAGCCGAAGCCGAAGGTCGTGAACCCCATCGACTCCAGAGCGCAGTTGCCTGCGAACACCAGCAGGTCGGCCCAGGAAACCTGCTTTCCATACTTCTGCTTGACCGGCCAGAGCAGGCGACGTGCCTTGTCGAGGCTGGCGTTGTCCGGCCAACTGTTGAGCGGGGCGAAACGCTGAGCGCCCTGACCGCCACCGCCACGGCCGTCTGCGATGCGATAGGTGCCGGCAGCATGCCAGCTCATACGCACGAAGAGTCCGCCGTAGTGTCCGTAGTCGGCCGGCCACCAATCCTGCGACGCCGTCATCAGCGCGATGACGTCGCGCTTGAGCGCCTCGACATCGAGTTTGGCGAATTCCTGGGCGTAGTCGAAGTCGGCACCCATGGGATTCGACTTCGACGAATGTGAATGCAAGACAGAGAGATCCGGCTGATTCGGCCACCAGTCCCGGTTGGTTCTCGGACGATTCCCGGACGGTGTCGGAGACGGGATCGCGGGGTTTTCACTTTCGCTGGTGCTCGCGGTGTTTCCATCGTGAGCAACCGGGCAACTATCGGACACGGTAATCCCTCCATGAGCGAGTAGAACGGACTTCGATCACGGGTGTGATCGCAAACTCTGAGTTGTCGAACAGTCGGCACACAGGCCCCAGTAGATGACCTCAGCTTCATCGAGGACGAAGCCGTTGTGCGCCGACGGCGTCAAGCACGGTGCCTCTCCGACTGCACAGTCGACATCTGCAACGACCCCGCAGGACCGGCAGACGACGTGATGGTGGTTGTCACCGACGCGAGACTCGTACAGCGCCACCGATCCGGACGGTTGGATCCGCCTGATCAGCCCGGCGTCGGTGAGAGCGTGCAACACGTCGTAGACCGCCTGCCGCGACACCCCTGGCAGAACAGCCCGCACAGCATCGAAGACAGTCTCGGTGGCTGCGTGTGGGCGTGCATGCACAACCTCGAGCACCGTGACTCTGGGACGAGTCACGCGAAGCTCAGCGTTACGCAGTTGGGCTGCATAATCCGGCGTCGAAGGCACCTTTCCACTATTGCGCAATCTTCTGGACTGAACCCAGACTTTCGCGAAAATCCTCGCCTACGCGGATTTGCCGACCGATTCGTCAGCGCTCCGAACAGGACGAACGGGCCCGGGAATCATGGGAGATGAACTGGGGGTAGGTCTTGTTGCGCCAGTCGCAGTTCAGCGGCGGCGATGACGCCGGGGAAGTAGTAGTGCCCCTCCGGCGACTGAACAAGAGATGCAGCGTCGATACCGTCGACTTCCCATACGTCAACCGCGCCGCCGGTGTTGTTCATTCTGACAAACCAGTCCCGTTCGCCCCCGTCGCTGGCGAGGAAGCATCCCTCCTGCTCTGCTCGTAGACTTCCTGCGATTCCGCGAGCTGAGCCCATTCGGCGCCAGTCCAATCCATACCGCTGGATCGACGCACGGTTCAAGGCGGAGGTGACGTGGTAGCAGGTCGACATCGTCCAAAGGTAACAATCTTCCGTTTGTTCCAACTACGGTGAAGGGGAGAATCCGCCGAGGTCAGGAGTGATCGTGCCCAAATTGGAGATCAAGAGGAAGTCACAACTCTCACGGCAGGAAGTCGCCGACCGACTCATCGCCCTCGGCCAGGCCCTCGCCAGTGGATCGGAAGTGGAACTGGGGTCGGGTGGGGACTCGATCGAAATCAGTGTTCCGGAACAGGTTCGGTGGGAACTCGAGATCGAAGTCGACGGCAACGAGGTCGAGGTAGAAATCGAGATTCACTGGCGCGACGACCCTCAGGAAGAATCAGAAGAGAAGTCCCCGCCGCCCACCAAAGCAGTGCGTCGCAGCCGACCGCGCAAGAGCACTGCCAAATAGGCCAACCCGGATGCGGTTGTCAGGCAATTACGGAGACGCCGACACCTCGAGAGACACAACGCGCAGCAGTGCTCGAAGATCACTTTCGATCCGTCGAAACAGTTGATACACAACGATGAAGCCCGCGATCCCGCCCAGACACAGCGCACGGACGGTTGCGTTGAGTTCCTCCCCGGCCCCGGAACCGACAAAACTGAGTCCCGCGATTCCCACCAGCGGAACCGACGCCGCGACTGCGAGGTAACGCGTGCTGCTCCGACCCAACGAGCGAATATCGCGTCCGTCGTCGCTTCGTAACTCGCCGTGTGACAACAAGATCGGATACAGACATCGAACCGAGTAGTACGTCAGAATGAAGAACGGATACGCGACTGCGACGGCGCCGCACACCGCCAGCGACGACATCAGGTGCACGTATGCTCGTTGCGGAATACCTCCGGCGGCAATCTGCAACGCAACTGGATATGCGATACCGGCCAGGACCCACAGACCGAATGCGATCACCACCGCGCGGTGTCCGACGTTCAGCGTCGCGGTACGCGCTTTGTTCAAGACCTCCGCGCTGTACGTCTGACCGTGACGCAGTCCGTGAGGCACAGTGAGCGCAAGCCGGCACCAATACAGGATCGCCGCGGCACCGAGCGAGAACGCGGCCACCCCGATGACCAGATGAACCTGCTCGAGGTGCTGCTGAGCCTGGGGCGAGAGTCCCGAGATGATCAGCATCTTGTTGTAGTAGTAGTTGTAGCCTGCCGCCAGGAGATTCGGAATTCCGATCGCGGCCAGAAGAATCGGCAGTGCCCATTTCCACAACGTCGAACGCGGGCTCCCTTCCGGCGGGTCCACCAGGTTCCGGGCAGACCGGTCCAGACACAGTGCGAACTGACGGGCAAGCTTTCGTCCGCCAGACCACCTTCCGTCCCTCTCGGGCGAAAGAGACTTCACCAGCACTCGGCGCAGCGCCGGCGGACAGTCGTCCGGTAACCGGGCCTCGGCCGCGGGATCCACCCCACGCCGACGTGCCTCGAGCGCCTTCTTGGGCGACGGTGGGTTCTCCCCCGTGCCGTCGTCCGTGAAAGGCCTACTCCCGGTTAGGAGTTCCCACAGCATCACGCCGAGTGCATAGATGTCGCTACGGGTGTCGAGTGTGCCGGGAGCCCCCACGGCACAGGCCTCCAACTGCTCTGGAGACATGTAGGCAAGCGAGCCTCCGACAAAGCAGGCAGCATCCTCGGTCGAAACCTCCTCGCTCGAACTGACGTTGAAATCGGCGAGTTTGGGAATGCCTTCGACACTGAGAAGTACGTTCGCCGGCTTGATGTCCCGATGTAGTACGCCGTGCTCACGCGCGTACTCGAGGGCGTCGGCCAGTCTCATTCCCATCCAGGCCACGGTCTCCGGCCACGACATCGCTGCGATCTCGCTCCGTAAACTCGTCTCGCTCGGTTTCATCTCCCCCTTCTTCGCCAGGGTCTGATCGATGGCGTCGAGAAGTAGTTGTCCGGACCGCTGAGCCTGCGGTGTCACGCGGACAAGTTTGACCACGTCGAGCAAGGTCCCGCCTGGCACGTATTCCATGAACAGAACTCGCAGTGCGCGTTCCTCGAGCAGCCGTTGATCGAAGACACGAACGATGTTGGGATGGTCGAGTTGGGCGAGAGTCTGCGGCTCGACCCCGACGTTGCGCGAGATTTTCAACGCAACCCACCGCTGCATCGACAGTTGCCGTGCCAGGAACACTCGGGCGAATGCACCGTGCCCGAGTTCCAACACCAGTTCGAAATCATCGAGGCGCTGCCCGATCTCGAACTCGTCGAAACCCGAGAGCCCCAACATCATCACGTCTTCGCGGCCGGCCATCGAATCACGGTCGAACAACCGCTCGAAACCCTCTGCCTGCAAAGGGAACTCGCTGAGGTACTCGGCCGCTACGACGTCCTCCCCGCCCTGCTTCCGCAGCCGGAACTCCTCGTACAGAAGCTCGGCCGGTAGTGGCTCTTCGAGCAATTCCGGGTACTCGGCGCAATACTCCGTGAGTCGTTTCGGACCGTCATTCTTCAGCCAGCGGTACTCCATGTCGATTCCGACCAGTTCGATCAGCGCGCCCCGACGAATCTTGGCTGGATCGGGCAGATATTCACTCAGGTCGGACGGCGTTCGTCCCGCCTCCCAGTCCCCGACCAGGCGCCCGAGACCGTCGGCATCGTTCGATTCGCCGCGTACTACTGGCAGTGCGGACAGGCGCAACTCGGTGACGGTGCCCCGTTCGGTCAGGGGCCCGCTCGCGACTGTCGCGTCACTGGCCTGCGCACCACGTTCATTCATGAGTTCTGCTCCGCACCTCGAGCACGATGAATCGAGGCGACTCATTTCAGCGTAACCCCGGCGGTACCTCTGACCCCAGCGAATCTATTCGGCGTGAACTGCCGACTTCGTGCCGATACGAATGAGTTCTTCGCGGTCACCGATCTTGACGCGTGGACGTCCGTGCTCGACACCGAGGTCCTTTTCGGCGGCATCGATACGAAGCCATCCTTCCCAATCGACGGGAAACAGATCGCCGGCCGCGAGGACCTCCTCGATCCGGCTGCGATCTGCTCGGCGCCCGCCGAACGAATCAAGTTGGCGCAGCATCGTTTCGACTGTTTGGCGGGCGTCTGGCCGCGCCGCACCGATCAGCCCCGCGGCACCGCGCTTCATCCAACCGGTCACGAACAAGCCCGCGATCGGTAGACCGCTCTCGTCGACCACCGCGCCGCTCCGGTGCGAAACTATGCCGCGCCCGTGATCGAAGGGCACCCCGGCAAGTGGCGTGCCGAGGAATCCGATTGCCCGGTACACAGCTTGAACCGGATAGTCGGTACAGACACCCGAAGCGGTGACGTGACCGTAGCCGTCGGGGTCAGTCCGCTCGACGCGGAGTGCCTCGACTTTCCCGTTACCGAGAATCTCCACGGGCTGTCGGTAGAAGTGCAGGTGAACTCGACGCTGGGCAGTTCGGTCGGCAGGTGCAGTGTCCGCGAAACCACGGAGTGTCTCGACTGCCAGTCGGGCGTGCACCAACTGTTTTGTCATCCGCTCGATATGCCGGTCCGGCGCGACATCGGCAGCATCGACGACAACATCTACGCCGGGTAGTTCACCGAGAGCGCGCAACTCGTTCGGGGAGAATCGAGCGTCGGCGGGTCCGCGCCGGACAAAGATGTGTACTTCACGAACGCGACTGCCTGCGATCCCTTCCCGAACTTCGTCGGAGACGTCCGTGGCCTGCAGCGATTGCGCCTCTACGAGGAGCATCCGCGTGACATCGAGCGCGACATTGCCGCCGCCGATCACTGCCACCGACTCGGCGTGCAGGGGCCAATGTTGCGGGGCGTCGGGGTGATCGTTGTACCAACCGACAAAATCGGCGGCCCCGAATGAACCGGGAAGCTCGACGCCTGGAATTTCGAGTAGTGCATCCCGCGGCGCACCGGTTGCAATGATCACCGCGTCGTAGGAAGAACGTAGGTCCTCGACGGAAAGGTCCTTTCCGATCTCTACGTTGCAGAACAGCCGGAAGTCACTGGCGACCAGCACGGTGTGCAGAGAATCGACGAACTTTTCGGACTCGGCGTGCCCTGGGGCGAGACCGTAGCGCACGAGTCCGTACGGCGTCGGTAGACGCTCGAACATGTCTATGTTGGTGCCAGGAGCCAGTTCAGCGAGAGCGCCGGCAGCGTGGATTCCCGCCGGCCCTGCTCCGACGATCGCGACCCTGAGCGGTGGTGAGAAAATCCGGGGCGCCGCCGGCGGGGATACCGCTGAACCTCTAGCGTTGATCATGCCCCGAGGCTAGGACCTCAACTGCGCTGGAGATCAAGTCCGCTTTTCAGTAGCCCGCTTTTCAGTAACCCGCTTTTCAGTAGCCCTGCTCGGCCGGCTTGTGCTCGGTTGTGTAGCGGTAGAAGTCCGCTAGTTGGAGTTCACCGGCCGCTGCCTCGTCGACGACGACCGTCACGTGCGGATGCAACTGAAGTACCGATGCCGGGCAGAACGCCGACACCGGACCTTCAATCGCAGCCCGGACCGCGGGGGCTTTGCGCGCCCCCTCCGCAATCAGCACAAGATGCTTTGCATCACTGATGGTTCCGAGACCCTGCGTGATCACGTGATGCGGCACATCGGCTGGATCTGCGAAGAACCGCGCGTTGTCGGCGCGGGTCCTCTCGGTCAAGGTCTTCACTCGGGTACGCGATGTGAGTGAGGAGGACGGCTCGTTGAAGCCGATGTGCCCGTTGAGACCGATGCCGAGAATCTGCACGTCGATGGGACCGTTGTCGACGATGGCAGCGTCGTAACGCCGTGCAGCTTCACTGGGATCCGCGGCTCCCCCATCGGGGCTGAACACTCGCGCATTGTCGATGTCGAGGTGATCGACGAGTTCCGTGCGGATGGTGTGCGCGTAGGACTGCGGCTGATCGGGCGTGAGACCTACGTACTCGTCGAGAAGATACGCGCTCATCGCCGCGAACGACACTCCCGATTCTCGATGCCGCTTGATCAGCTCCCGATACGTGTGCAGCGGTGACGATCCCGTCGCGAGGCCGAGCGTCCGGGCTCCTTTTTCGATTGCGCCGCAAACGATGTCGGCAGCGATTCGCCCGCCGTCTTTCGGGCTGGGAACTATGACGATTTCCATTCAGGCTTCCTCTCTGCTCTTGCCGGCTCCGACGATGGCCTCGCGTACGGAACCCGAAGCGCGATCCAACAATTCGGTTGCTTCGGCGAAGTCGCATTCGGCCAACAACATGACGACCGCTGCCTTCACATGACCGTCGGCATTCTCGATGGTCTCCGAAGCGATCTCGGTATCCACTCCGGTGGCTGCCGCGACGATCCGGTTTGCACGATCGACCAGTTTGGCGTTGGTAGGCCGAAGGTCGACCATCAGGTTGTGAAACGCCTTGCCGGAACGGACCATGCTTGCCGTCGAAAGCATGTTGCACACCATCTTCTGTGCAGTCCCGGCCTTGAGCCTCGTCGATCCGGTGAGGATCTCGGGGCCGGTCTCCACTTCGATGGCCACTCCGGCGTGCGAACTCATTGCCGCATTTCGGTTGCACGAGACTGCCACTGTTGCGGCGCCGAGTGCGCGGGCATGGTCGAGTCCCCCGATGACATAGGGAGTACGACCACTCGCCGCCAGACCCACCACGACGTCCGTGGCGTTCAACGAGATTGCGTCGAGGTCGGCCCCAGCCGCTCGCGGATCGTCCTCTGCTCCCTCGACGGCGTTGAGAAACGCTCCCGGGCCACCGGCGATGATTCCGATCACCTCGCCTGGATCGGTCCCGAAAGTCGGAGGGCATTCCACCGCGTCGAGCACTCCCAGACGCCCACTGGTCCCAGCTCCCAGGTAGATCAGCCGACCACCTTGTGCCCGAGCGTTGACGATCGAATCGACTGCGGCTTCGATGGCCGGTAACACCGCCGCGACCGCGTCGGCCACGATTGCGTCCTGCTGGTTCATCACCGTCAGCAGATCCGACACCGACATGACGTCGAGATCGCGGGTGAGAGGGTTCGGTCTCTCGGTAGACAGCATGTCCAATTGCATTGTGGCGAGTCCTCCTCGATCAAATTTCACTACGACGACTCCTCGTCAGTAATCACAGCGACGACTCCTCGTCAGTGACGCTTCGAAGCAATGGCATCATGACTTCGTTGCAGCGCAGACAGGGCGCTCGGCAGCGAGTGCGCGACCATCGCAAAAATTGTGTCGACTACCAACAGCTGGCCGGTGCGGCTTGCCATTGCTGCCGACCGGAAACCGAATTCTCTACCGGCAGTGAGTAGAACGTGGTGTGACTGCACAGCGAGCGTCGACCGCGCCCCGCCGGTGATCGCGGCCGTCGACGCCCCGGTACGACGGGCAAGGGCAAGCGGTTCGACCACATCAGAAGTCTCGCCGGAATGCGAGATTCCCACTGCTATGTCGTCCGGTCCGAGCAAACTGGCGCTGACCATCGCCGCGTCTCGGTCGAGATGAACCCGGCAGTTGACGTCGATACGCGAGAGCTTCAACGTGAGGTCTTGCGCGACGATGCCTGACGCGCCGATGCCGTACACCTCGACCCGGCGGGCGGATCGAATCCGCGACACCACTGCTTCGAGTGCAACAGGGTCAGTCAATTGTGCTGTGCCCTTGAGTTGTTCGGATTCGAACTCGGCGAGTTTGGCCATGACTTCACTGGCAGAGTCGGCGGCAACGATGTCCACACCGAGTGGAATCGAATCACTTGACGCGGAACCGCTGATGGCCGCCAATGCCAGACGAAGCTGGGGATACCCCTCGAATCCGAGCCTTTTGGCTGTGCGGACCACTGTCGCCGTGCTTGTCGACGCTCGTTCGGCAAGATCGTTGACCGTCAGTGTGGACGCCAGGCTGGGGTCGGCTTCGATGATTTCGGCGATCCGCAGCTCGGCAGGTGAGAGGCTGCTCAGTGATGCGCGAATACGAGCAAGCAGGTCGACGGACGCCGGAGCACTCCGGTCCAAAGTCATAACGCCTCGATTCGCATCGTTTTCGGAGCTGACGGCACCGATGTGATTCTAGGCAGCCCACGGCTTCCTGGCGTCAAAGATCCGAGCACACTGGCGTGACGCGCACCGGTGCACGACGCAATACTGCCGGGCAATCCGTGTGCGGTGAGGAAGCCGAGAACCGCGAAAGCCAATGCTTCCTTGATGTCGGAGGTGACTCCGAGTTCGTCCGAAGAGACAAGCGCGATGTCGCCCAGTTCGTCACGGAGCATCGCCATCAATGTCGGATTCTTGGTGCCACCACCTGACACCACCACTTCGGTGGCCGCGAGTGCTTTGACGGAATCGGCGACGGTCCGGGCCGTAAGTGCAGTCAGAGTCGCGACGATGTCTGCCAGAGACAACGACTCGTAGCCCCGCAGAGCGGCGAGCAGATAGTCCCGATGAAACAATTCTTTGCCCGTGCTCTTGGGAGCGGGCTGCGTGTAATACGGTTCGCTCAGTAGATGTGCGAGCAGATCGACGTTCGGCGTGCCGGCTGCACCCAGAGCGCCACCGAGGTCGAACCACTGCTCCCCCGCAGTGAATTCGCTTACCGCCGCGTCGATCAGCGCATTTGCCGGGCCGGTGTCGAAGGCAATCGGTACTGCGGGACCATCTGCCGTCGTACCGCCGCCACCCGGAGCAGTGACGTTCGCGATGCCACCGAGATTGAGCGCGACGGAACCCGAAGTTCTTCCGTTGAGCCACAATACGTCGAACGCGCTGACCAATGGTGCACCCTGACCACCCGTCGCCACGTCGCGAGAGCGCAGGTCTGACACGACGGTGCATCCGGTCTTCTCGGCTATCCAGGCCGGCTGCCCGAGTTGGAGAGTGCCCTTTACTTGCGCTCCTTCGACCCAGTGGAACATCGTCTGCCCATGTGAGGAGATCAATTCCGCACTGCCGCCGCACAGTTCCGCGTTCGCCCGCGCAGCCACGGCCGCGAATGCCTGCCCGATCTCGGTGTCGAGTTGGCAGATCTGACCGACAGTGGTGGACGCAGGCGGTACCGCAGCGGCCACCGCTGCCCGCAACTCACCGGAATATGGTTCGCTGACCATTCCCAGTGGGGTCAGCACAAGAGTGTCCCCGTCGATCCGGATATCTGCTGCGGCAGCATCGATAGCGTCGTACGAAGTACCGGACATCAGGCCGATGACTCTCATGAAATTTCCCTTACTCGGATCGTTTCGGCATTCGGGCAAGCTGCGGTCAGTCGACGAGTGCCCGCTTGTGGGCATTTCCTCGCAAGGTACTCAAAGCGATCGCGCTGACGGCGCACGTTGCCATCACGAAGTAGGCCGGAATATCGAGATTGGAAGTTTCCTTGATCAGCCATGTGATTATCAGACCGGCGCAGCCCGAAAAGACCGCGTTGGACAGGGAGTATGCGAGTCCCAATCCGGTGTACCGGACCGAGGTGGGGAACATCTCGGAGAGCATGGCGGGTCCGGGTCCGGCAACAAGTCCTACTGCGGCGCCGGCGGCAAACACTGCAAATCCCTTGGCTGTCAGAGACGTCTGCTCGTTCTGCAGGACGTTGAGCAGCGGCAACGCAAGGACCAAGATCAAAACGGTGCCGGTGAGCATGACCGCGCGTCTCCCGATGCGATCACTGAGCCCGCCCGCAAGCGGAATCGTCACTGCGAAGCCGGCATTGGCAAGTACCGAAGCAACCAGTGCCTGATGGAATGTCGCGTTCAGTGAACTCTGAAGATAAGTCGGCATCACGACGAGGAACGTGTAACCCGCCGCAGACCAACCCATCAACCGACCGATGCCGAGCAGGATCGCCCTGGCGGTCTCGCCGACAGTCGGCTGCACTACCGGCGTCGCTGCATCAACTGTCGGTTCGGACTGGACTGCGCGGGCACGCTCGAACGACGGCGTTTCTTCGAGTCGGAGCCTGAGCCACAGGGCGACCAGGCCCATCGGAAGTGCAAGGAGGAACGGGATGCGCCAGCCCCAGTCGTTGAGCTGACCGGAGTCGAGAACTGTCGCGAGGAGCGCCGCGATTCCGGCACCGGCGAGCAATCCGAGCGCGACCGTGAACGATTGCCACGACCCGTACAGTCCGCGTCGTCCCGGGGGCGCAAACTCGGTCATCACCGACACCGCGCCGCCGAACTCGCCTCCGGCCGACAATCCCTGGAGGATCCGAAGGACCGTCAAGAGCAGCGGTGCCAGAATTCCGACACTCTCGTAGGTGGGGAGCACACCGATCAGGGTCGTCGCACCCGACATCAGCAGAAGAACGATCACCAAGGTGGGGCGTCGGCCGATGCGGTCACCGAGTCGACCGAAGAGTGCGGCCCCCACTGGCCGGAAGAAGAAGGCCAGCGCAAACGACGCGTAGGTCTTGATCAGGCTTTCGAGGTCGCCGGAGCCGTCGGCGCTGAAGAAGTTCGACGCGATGATCGTCGCGAAGAACCCGTACACACCGAACTCGTACCACTCGATGAAATTTCCGACGGAGCCGGCGACGAGCGCCCTGCGCCGTTTGAGCTGCGCACCATCGTTCCGTGTCTGCACTGTGATGCCCATGCCGTCCTCCGTTGACGAAACCCGAATATGCAACAAAGTTTCATCTGAACGGAGTAGAAATGTCAAGAAGTTTCACAATTGGGTTTTCGTGGGTCCCCGAATCCCTACGCTCCTGCGAACGTGAACGCCTCCGCCCGTTCGAACTGGTCGGTGGAGTCTCCGGAGTAGACCGTGCTCTCGTTCGGGCCCAGCCCGAGCTTGCGGACGGGCGTCCCCTCCCCGAGATCCATCGACGCCACATCCACCCAGAACGTATTCGGGGTCATCGCGGACTCGAAGAAATAGAGCGTGCGTTTGTGATCGACCACCGTACGCCAGCGGGTCGACGAGATGTTGGGCTCGTCTGGAGTCGAAATACCCAGCGGCACGGAGACATTGCGAATAACACTGAACGTCGACGCCAACGCGGACCGCGGATCGTCAGTCTGCGGTATCGCATCCACGTAAAATGACGCGCGGGCGAATCTGTCAGCGGCACGGTTCGTTCCGGGCAGCATCATAGTCCCGTTGATCTGCTTCCAGTACTCGTTGACCGCGAGTTGCTGATCGAAGATCGGGGAATTTGTCATCACCTGGTACTCACGACTGTGATGAATAGTCGCGCGTCCACCGACGTATTCGATGATCGCACTGTCTCCCCTGGCGTCCGAGAGTGACATGTGAAGGGTAGCGAGACGGTCTTCACCGGGAACAGCGGCAGTCACGACGGTGAACGGTTCCGCTGCCAACACCTCGACTGCTTCCTGAACTGTCGCAAAACAATCCAGAACATACTGCGCCCACGCTGCGATGGACAGACCCGGCGTCGAGCCGTCGTATGCCGGGTACTCCGACTCGACCAACCACAAGAGATTTGCAGACAGTCCTGCCTCGTTGACCCCATCGGTTGTGCACATGTCGTAGGCCGTTGCGACAACACTTCCGTATTTCGACGTCCACTGAATCGAGTTCGGACCCGCGCAACCCTCTCGCGTCATACCCCGCGGAAATGCCCAGAGATTGGTTCCGAGATCGACCTTCCAATCCATCGATCGAGCAGTGATCACAGTGTCGTTGGGCCCCAGGTAGACCAACCTTGTACACATCGAAAACTATCCCTTCCTCACGGCGTGACGATATTGAAACTGGGATCGAAGGTATCCAGCAACCCTCCCAGTGTCTCCAGCGCCGATTCGTCTCCGGTGAGCGAAATCTTCCCCGCACCAGCCAGTTGGGACGCTGCGCCCGGTTGCAGAAGCGCGCCGATCAGTGCAGCTTTCGGCCCGGACACCGTCAGTTGCGTGTTCGACGCCGCTCCCCGTCGGGCATTGAGGACACCGCGCTTGACCCACGCCGTCCATGTCTCGTCGTCGTGATCGGTGAACACGAAATCGATGTGGAGGTCGACGTCAGTTGCCTTGTCTCCGATGAGATGTATTGCAACGAAGTCGAACAAGATATCGATGGGCATTGCGAGGACGCTGTCTTCGCTCGCAGTGATGTACGGCGGGGGTTGCGATCCTTCTCGCAATTCCAGGGCCGCCGTCAGGTAGATTCCTCGCCACTGAGGCCCCTCGGCTTGATATCCCATCTGCTCGTAGACGTCAGCCTGAAGGTTCTTCGCCTCGGTGTTCTCCGGTTGCGCGAACACCAGCTTGTGCAGGATTTCGGCAGCCCAACGATAGTCAGCGGCATCGAAAGCCCGCTTGCCTTCGTCCAGAATCTTCTGCGCCCCAAGGAGGTCGACGAACCTCTTCGCCGACTCGACCGGTGGATGTGGATGAAGCGTCACCGGATCGCCGTCCCACATTCCCAGTTCCTTGGTGTACACGGCACGCACGTCATGATGCAGAGTTCCGTGGTACCCGCGGTTGTGCCACTTGCGGCCGAGTTCCTCGGGTAGCTCGATCACCTCGGCGGCTTCGAGCGGTGTGTATCCCTTGTTGGCCAGGCGCAGCGCCTGGTCGTGAATGTACTTGTATGTGTCCCTCTGCGATTCGAGGAAGGGAACCAGATTCTCGTTGCCCCACACCGGCCAGGTGTGCGGTCCGTAGTGAACCGCCGCGTCGTCGCCCCACCGTTCCAAAGTCTCGTCCAGGTATCGCGCGAAATTGCGGGCATCGCGGGTACGCGCACCGCGCAGGGTCTGGATGTTGTGGAGTGAATGATTGGCGTTCTCCGCACACGTCAGTGCGGCGAGTTCGGGGATCCAGATGTGCATCTCCTCCGGAGCCTCGGTATCGGGTGCATAGAGGAATTCGAACTCCAGACCCGCAATTTCTCGCTTCGTTCCGGTTTCGGTGATGCCGTCGGTGGGGGAAATATACGAGATCTGAGGGCCTTTGGTGCTGAGCACGCCGATCCCGCACGAGACCGCCCCTTTCGGACCGAGGTCGAGCAATCCGCCGAAGGCATAGAACGACCGCCTCGCCATGGCATTGCCGGCGACAACATTCTCGCCGATTGCGAACTTGTCGAACGATGCGATCGTCCCCGGCGCGATGATCGGCACCTTTCCAGACGCAACGTCCTCGACGTCGATGATGCCTTTGACTCCGCCGTAGTGGTCGATATGGGTGTGCGTGTAGATGATCGCTGCAACCGGCTTGTCGCTGACGTGCTCGCGAATCATCTTCATGCCCTGGCGCGCTGATTCGACTCCCGCCATGCAGTCGATGATGATCAGGCCTTCGTCACCCTCGACGACCGTCAGGTTTGCGATGTCGTTGTTTCTCACCTGGTAGAGGCGATCCGTCACCTGGTAGAGCCCACCCCGGCGAATTACCTGACTCTGGCGCCACAAACTGGGATTGACGGTGTCCGGCGCCGCAACGTCGTCACCGATGTACGCCAATGCCTCGGGGTCGAAGACCACATGCCCGTCGTCGCCGAGAACATTGCCAGGCAACGGTGCGATCAAGCCACGATCCGCGTCGACAAAATCTTGCCGGTCATCCATGGCGTACCGCGCGACTGATTCGCGGTTCACCGCCACGGTGGCCGGTGTTGCGTCCTTAGGTGTCTGGCACATGGCTCTCCCCGCTCGGATACGACGATCAGATACCCCATAATCTCTATCCGGCGGCAGCGGCGTTGGAATCACCCGCGCAGGGTGAACTCACACTCCTCACCCCTTCGTCTTCTCGGAACCTCCCGACGCCAGGGCGATGACAAGAACCACGAGCCCGCACGCGACGACAAGGATCCAACCCGCTCTCGATGCCTCGGCGATGTCTGATTGTGCGCTGCCGGCGATCATGCCGCCGGCCAGCGCCACACCGAGAGCAGCGCCGAACTGCCTTGCACTCGAGGTGATCCCGCCGGCAAGTCCTGCCTGCGATCTCGGTAGTCCGTTGACGGCGGTGTTGGTGATCGGAGCATTCGAGAAGCCGAAGCCGATACCGAGGAACAGGTACGCGACGAGCAACGTCGCAGCGCCTGTGCTGTTGTCGAGAGAGACCAGGCACAGTCCGCCGAGCGCGGTGAAGCTTCCGGCGATCAGCAACGGCAGTCGTGCACCGAAGCGTCCGACGAGAATCCCCGACAACGGCGCACAGATGGTTGCGGCGACAGCCATCGGAAGGGTCATCGCGCCCGCGGCAGCGGGAGTCATTTCACGCGCCTGTTGAAGGTAGAAGGTGCCCAGAAGCAGCGTCGCGTTGAGTGCCACGAACACCACGATCGCGCCGAGTACGGCCCCGGTGAACGGTCGGTGCCGAAACAGCGAAGGGTCCATGAGCGGCTCGCTCTTTCGCGATTCGACCCGGACGAACGCTGCCAGCGCGGCAGCGACGGCGACGTAACCCGCGATTGCACCGGAGGCCAGCCACCCGATTCGTGGGCCTTCGATGAGCAGAGCCACGGATCCGCCCACGACGACCATCAGAAGCACCTGCCCCGGTAAGTCGAGACGTCGAGGTTGTTCAGCCCGGGACTGCGGCACGAACACCGCGGTCAGCACGAGAACGACTGCGATGACGGGCACGTTGATCCAGAAAACGGATCGCCAGCCGAAGCTCTCGATGAGGACTCCGCCGACTATCGGTCCTGCTGCCATGCTCAGACCGAAGACCGCAGCCCACACGCCGATCGCCTTGGCTCGCTCCTTCGGGTCGGTCATCACGTTGACGACGATCGCCAGGGCCACCGGACTGAGCATCGACCCACCGACTCCCTGCGCGATCCTCGCCGCAATCAGAACTCCCACCGACGGGGCCAGCGCGCAGACGATCGACGCCACCCCGAAAACGACCAGTCCGATCTGGAAGATCCGCCTTCTACCGAACCTGTCGGCCAGGGCGCCGGACGAGATCAGCAAGCTCGCCAAGACGAGTGTGTACGCGTTGACGATCCATTCGAGACCAACGGTTCCGACGCCGAATCCCTCCCCGATCGCGGGGAGAGCGACGTTGACGATGGTCGTGTCCAACCCGACAACGAACAAGCTCGTGCAGCAGATGGCCAGAATGCCCCACCGGCGGCGTGCGTCAAGTCCGATCACTTGCGGTTCGTCGATCCCGCTCGAAGGTTTCATGTCGGACTCCATCTCTCGAAGTGTTCTGCCGTGCTCGCCAGTCGAAAGGATCGTCGCAACCCGGCCCGCGAAGCCGGTAAGAAATTTGCAGAAACTGCAAAGATGAGCGCATGGACGCCGAACTCGAGCAGTTGCTTACCGATATCGGGCCGAGACTGCGAACGCTTCGTCGGGATCGCGATTTGACCCTCGAGGCCCTGTCCGACGCCACCGGCATCTCCGTCAGCGCACTGTCGCGACTCGAATCGGGTAAGCGTCGTCCCACCCTCGATCTGCTGTTACCGCTCGCGCGTGCTCACCGGGTCGCGCTGGACCAACTCGTCGGCGCTCCCGCCACGGGCGATCCTCGGGTCCATCTCACCCCGAGCCGACGCAAGAACGGCAGTGCCGTCGTTCCGTTGACGCGCTATCCGGGCCGGGTGCAGGTGTTCAAACAGGTGATCGGTCCACGTCCACCGAAGCTCGTCACCCACGCCGGCTACGAATGGCTCTACGTGCTCGCTGGGGATCTGCGTCTCATTCTGGGTACGAACGAGGTTGTCCTGCACCCCGGTGAAGTCGCGGAATTCGACACCGCCGAGCCCCATTGGTTCGGGCCCGCCGATGAACAGGTCGTGGAGATCTTGCATCTGTTCGGCCCGCAGGGCGAAAAGGCGCACGTACGCACGAAGGCAAAAACTACTACTGCGCACGAACCGGTACCCGAAAGTTAGATCACTGCATGCGTTTTCAGTCGGTTCGACAGCGTATGAGCGTACTGGAGAAGTAGCGTTCCCAACTCGGCATGACGTGTGGGCCGAAAGCGGGTTTCCACTCCGGTCAGGCTCAGCGCCCAGTCCGGGCGCCCGTTGCGATCGAACACCGCGGCACCCATCCCCCAGCTTCCCTCGACGATGAGGGCTGGATTGACGGCATAGCCGGTGACACGCGTCGACTCGATTCGCTCGCGGATTGATACCTCACTGTGGATCTCACCCCACTCCGACTCCAGATTCACTCGGGCGAAATAGTCGTCGACGTCCCGCGTCGGCAGGTGGCTCAAGATGGCAAGCCCCGCCGACGCGACCCCCAACGGGAATCGCTTCCCCTCGTGCAGCACGTGAGATCGCAGCGGAAAACTGCCTTCCTGACTCAAGATGCAGACGGTCTCGTCGCCGCGACGTGCCGAGAGGAATGCACTCTCCCCCGTGACCCGGGCGAGGTCGTCGACGATGTCGCGAGCGCGGTCGGTGATGTCGTACCGATTTCCGGCCGCGGCGCCCAGGAGGTACAACTCCGGGCCGAGAGACCACCGACCGGTTCGTGCGTCACGGTCGACCAGTCCTTCGGCAGCCAAAGACGTGAGCAGTCGGTGCGCGGTGGGCCGAGCGAGGCCGGTGACCTTGCCCAATTCCGTGGTGGAAATGCCCGTTGGCTCAGAGGCGCCGAGGGCTCGCAGAAGTGCCGCCACCCGCGCGACCATGGCCGGTGACTGCTCGTGAGTAGGCATGAGTTCATCCTAGCGTCCATTCAGTGAACGAATTTTCTTCAGATGGTCAGCAGTCGATCAGTTCTGTGTTGATATTCAAGATCCCTTGAACCTGTGAACTGGAGATAGTTCACTGGATAGCGAAGTGAGTGAGTGTCTACTCAATGAACGCTTGGCAGGGAGAAAACATGACAGCAAAGGTGTACGAGTCCGCGGCGGACGCGGTCGCCGACATCGTCGACGGAGCAACGCTGGCCGTCGGCGGATTCGGTTTGTGCGGCATCCCCGACGTATTGATCGACGCGATCGCAGCAACGAGTGCAACCGACCTCGAGGTGTTCTCCAACAACTGCGGCGTCGACGATCACGGTCTCGGAATCTTGCTGAGCGCCGGACGTATCCGACGGGTGACAGCGTCGTACGTCGGTGAGAACAAGGAGTTCGCCCGGCAGTATCTGGCCGGCGAACTCGAAGTGGAACTGACGCCGCAGGGCACGCTCGCCGAGCGTCTGCGCGCCGGCGGAACCGGAATCCCCGCATTCTTCACACCGGCCGGAGTGGGTAGCCCCATCTCCGACGGCGGAATGCCCTGGCGCTACGACGCCGACGGCTCGATCGCTATTGCATCGCCTCCGAAGGAGACTCGCGTCTTCGGAACCAAGCGTTACGTGATGGAAGAGGCGATCAACGCCGACTACGCACTCGTGCACGCTGTTCTCGGTGACACCGACGGCAACCTCGTGTTCGACAAGACCGCGATGAACTTCAACCCGCTCGCCGCGATGGCGGGACGGGTCACCATTGCTCAGGTGGAACGTCTGGTCGAGCCCGGTGAAATCGACCCGGCATCGGTACACCTGCCCGGAGTCTTCGTACAGAGAATTGTGCACACCGGCCCTCAGAACAAGCGAATCGAAAAGCGAACCGTCAGCGCTTCGGAAGGAACCTCACGATGACCGCACCAGTGACAGTGACGGGTTGGACGCGCCAGCAGATGGCAGCGCGGGCGGCTGCAGAGATGATCGACGGCGAGTACGTCAATCTCGGAATCGGTCTTCCCACACTGATTCCCGGATACCTGGGGTCGGACGTTCGTGTGGTCCTGCACTCGGAGAACGGAATTCTCGGTACCGGACCGTATCCCACCGAGGACAACGTCGATCCTGACCTCATCAACGCCGGCAAGGAGACCGTGACCGTCAATCCCGGTGCGGCATATTTTGATTCGGCCCTCTCGTTCGGGATGATCCGCGGCGGCCACATCGACACCGCCGTTCTCGGCGGCATGCAGGTGTCGAAGACGGGTGACCTCGCAAACTGGATGGTCCCCGGCAAGATGGTCAAGGGCATGGGCGGCGCAATGGACCTCGTCCACGGTGCCCGGCGTGTCATCGTCGTCATGGAGCACAACGACCGCGACGGCAACCCCAAGATCGTCGACGCATGCACCCTGCCCCTGACCGGCCAGGGCGTGGTGAATCGGATCATCACCAACCTCGCCGTCATCGATGTGAGCGACGAAGGCCCACTCGTCCTGCGTGAACTCGCCCCCGATGTCAGCGTCGAAGACGTTGTCGCCGCGACCGGCACCGAACTGAAAGTTGAACTGGCATGACCGACACGACCACTGTGATTGTTGCGGGAGCTCGTACCCCGATGGGTCGACTCCTCGGATCGTTGAAAGACCTCTCCGGGTCCGACCTCGGCGGCATCGCCATCAAAGGCGCCCTCGACAAGTCCGGAGTCGCCCCCGAACAAGTCGACTACGTCATCATGGGACAGGTCCTCACCGCCGGCGCCGGCCAGATGCCCGCCCGCCAAGCCGCCGTCGCCGCCGGCCTCCCCATGAACGTCCCCGCCCTGAGCATCAACAAAGTGTGCCTCTCCGGCATCGACGCCATCGCCCTCGCCGACCAACTCATCCGCGCCGGCGAATTCGACATCGTCGTCGCCGGCGGGCAGGAATCGATGTCCCGCGCACCCCACATGCTCGAAAAAAGCCGCGAAGGCTTCAAATACGGCGACGTCACCCTCCGCGACCACATGGCCTACGACGGCCTCCACGACATCTTCACCGACCAGGCCATGGGCCTGCTCACCGAACAAGTCAACCAACAAGAAACCGCCCACATCACCCGCGCCGAGCAGGACGCCTTCGCCGCCGCCTCACACCAGAACGCGGCCCGCGCCTGGAAAGACGGCTACTTCGACAACGAAGTAGTCCCCGTCTCCATCCCCCAACGCAAGGGCGACCCGATCGTCTTCGCGCAGGACGAAGGCATCCGCGCCGACACCACCACCGAATCCCTCGGCAAACTGCGTCCCGCGTTCAGCAAGGACGGCACCATCACCGCCGGCTCCGCCTCCCCGATCTCCGACGGCGCCGCCGCCGTGATCGTGATGAGCAAAACCAAAGCCGAAGAACTCGGCCTGACCTGGATCGCGGAAATCGGCGCCCACGGCGTCGTCGCCGGACCCGACTCCACCCTCCAGTCCCAACCCGCCCGCGCCATCGCCAAGGCCTGCGCGAAGGAAGGCATCGACCCCACCGACCTCGACCTCGTCGAAATCAACGAAGCGTTCGCCGCCGTCGGGATCGCCTCCACCCGCGAACTCGGCCTCGACCCCGCCAAGGTCAACGTCAACGGCGGCGCCATCGCCGTCGGACACCCCCTCGGCATGTCCGGCGCCCGCATCGCCCTGCACCTCGCCCTCGAACTGCAACGCCGCGGCGGCGGTATCGGCGCAGCCGCACTCTGCGGCGGCGGCGGACAAGGCGACGCACTCATCATCCGCGTCCCCAAGGCGTAATTACTTCATCCTGACCAGACAGGTCGCCGAGCCCTCATCGTGCTCGGCGACCTGTCTGTTTCATGTCGGAGGCTAGTTCGGATCAAGCGTCGTCAAACGGTTGCGCAACAACTTCTCGATCTCCGATCTTCGGTATCTCCGATGTCCGCCAAGCGTTCTCAGAGTGCCGACCTTGCCCTCCCTCGCCCACCTGGACACCGTGGTCCTGTCGACATGGAACAGTGCGGCAACCTGTTTGGTTGTCAGCCATTCGTCGACAGATGCTGCGTGCTCTTCTTCTCGGCTCATTGACAGTGATTCGTAGCCGTAGCGTGGATGGATGGGTCCGACAATGAATTGGCAACCCCTGGCGCGCTGTGAAAGACTCGCTGCAAAACTTTACTATTCCTTGGGGAAAATATGTCGAAGTCGGTAACTCTGATCCGTTCCACATCACTCTCATCGGTCGCTGAATACGCCTATGCAGCAACGGCTCCCGCCGAGGCTCGACTGATCTTCCTGGCCGGATCCTGCCCGTTGAACGAGGACGGCTCCACTGCCGCCATCGGCGACTACGCAGGACAGGCAGCCAAGGCCGTCGACAACCTGAGAACAGCTCTCTCGGACGCGGGCGCGTCCATCACCGACGTGATCAACACCCGCGTCCTGGTGGCGTCGAGCAATCAAGCCGACCTCGTTGCGGCGTGGGAGGTAGTCCGCGACGCGTTCGGTGATCACGACGCCCCAAGCACTCTGATGGGTGTGACCGTTCTCGGTTACGACGATCAACTGGTCGAGATCGAGGCAATCGCGGCCGTCGTCGACTGAACTCGAACCGAACCGGGCGTTCCTACCGGGGATCTTCGTGAGCAAGGGCCTGGTAGCCCTTTGCCCCCGCACGATCCACAGCGGCTCGCACAACAGCAAAGATGGCTCCCTGCAGGGCGGCGGCGATCAGGACTTCCTTACTCGACCTGCTCAAATCTTTTGGCTCGGGCGCATTCTTGTCGTCACCGATGCGCTTCCACACCTGCTGGAAGACGGCACCGGCCAAAATGCCGCCGAGGACGCTCGTCGCCAGTGAGAGTGGCTTGTACATCGCTTTCGATACTGCGCTCATTGCGCGGATCCTCCATGGTTCGATTCGTACCGCCTGAGCGGGCTGACCGACTCTCACTACCCCACAGGCGAACTGTCGAAACATTGCACCGGCGCGGCGCGAAGTTGACTGTCGCACGTTATGTTCCACGGTTTGCCATTTCGCGGGCCGGGTAGGATCGTCTTAGCGAAAGAAGGTTGTGTAAGTCATGGAAAACTACAGAATCGAACTACCGGACGGTACTACGGTGATGGAAGATTTCGTCTCGGATCGCGCCGCCATCGCATACGCGGTCGATCTGAATCACGGGTGTAGCGAGAAAGTATCGGTATTCCGTATCACCGACGAAGGGGAAACCATCCCGACTCGGATGTGCCCCAAGCCGAATCCTGGTTCGCGGCGTCGCGCGCGAAGCGTCCGATAGAAACCGGTCAAGAAGCGTCGAGGCGAGGGAAGAGCGTTTCTCTTGCGAGCAACAGCAAGGCCGCAGCGACCGGAATCGCCAGCAACGCACCGACAATACCGAGCAACGCTCCGCCCAACAGGACCGCGACCACGGTCACCAACGCCGGGACCGCTACCGTCTTCCCGATGATCTTCGGAACGAGCAGGTAGTCCTCGAGCAGACGTAACGCGATGAAGAATGCAACTGTCGCCAATGCCGTTGGGACAGAGACTGTCAGGGAGACCAGGGCGACGATAACCCCTGCGATCGTGGAACCGACTATCGGGATCAGATCGAGCAGAGCGACCAGCAGCGCCAGGATCAACGGGTACGGCACGTCGAAGATCAACAACCACGCGAAGGTGCACACTGCGGTGATCACGGAGATCAGAACATTGCCGAGGACGTACCCACCCACACCTGCCAGTATCTGATCACCGATGGCGATTGCTCGGGGCCGCCGCGAATGTGGCACCAGCCGATACAGATTCGTGCGGATTCGTGGATAGTCGATCAAGAAGTACGTCGTCAGTACAGCAACGATTCCGGCGTCGGCGACTGCGCTGAACACCGCCCGCCCCGCACCGAGCAAACCCGTCGCGAGCGCAGAACCCGAACCATCCAGTTGCGTGGTGAGGTGCTGCTCGAGGTGATACTTCTCGTCGAGGTCGTTGACGATCGGGTACCGGTCACGAATGTGTGTCAGGAGTTCGGGAGCGTGTGATGCAAACTGACGTCCCTGCTCGACCAGCGGGGTGATCGCAGCAACGAGAAACAGCGCCAACATCACTGCAATTCCGAGGAGTACCACGGTGACTGCGACCCAGCGCCGGAAATGTCTCCGCTCCAGCCAGACGATCATCGGTTCGATGCCCACCGCGAGAAACAGCGCGACCACGATCAGGATCAGCATGCCTCGCGCCGCAAGCAGCACTTCGATCACCGCATAAGTCACGGCAACTCCGGCCGCGGCGCTCAGACCGATGAAGAACGGTGACCGACGGTCGAATCTCGGTCCGGGCTCACCCAGCGGCCGGACAGGCGTCGCCAATGCTGCGGCTTCGCGTTCCGCTTCCACCATCGGATCTACGGCTTGGACTTCACTTTCGGAGTCCGGTGAACGGTCTGCGGAACTGGGATCCATTCAAGCCACCTCACGATCCGCGCGACTTCCCGGCACGGGAGTGAGTACCCGTGCCGTAGTCGGATCAACCTCGAGGCCTCTCCGCTCCGCTTCGGGTCAGTGCCAGCCCGGTTCCCACAACTCCGATGATCGACACTGCGATGGCGATACTGGGCCAACCGTCGCTCTGCCAGTAGACGTCGTCGAGAGTGATCAGCAACGCGGCCTCGTCGACGATGAGCCCGAGTGCAATACCCAACGCGATGCCCATCCATGTTCGTGCGCGAGGGCTTCGGTCTACGAGGCCGAAGATCGCCACCCCGGCCAACAGGAGAATTCCCCACAGGTAATGGTGAAGGTGCGTCCCACCGGCACTGATGTCGCCGACGTCCCTGGTGTCGATCTGGATCAACCAGGTCACCAGACGTGCTCCACCGAACGTCAGTGTGAAGGCCACCCACGCCAACACCAAACCGCGGCGTGACTCGTCAACTTGATTCCATCTGCGAGGAAACCTGAATCTCTCCACAGGTTTCTCTTCCGCATGATCTCGAGAAAGCATCCTTCATGTTTACCCGACGCAGCTCAGAGCGATAATTTCGGGTAGAGACACCGAAAATCAATTGGAGAACGAAAAAGCGGTACTCGATCTCCGAAGAGATCAGGTACCGCCTTCTCAGCTACTCGCGCAGTATCGATCAATACCAGACTTTTCGTCCGCCCACTGCACGCCCGGTAGCACCGAGGATGGACAAAACTGCACCTACGACGACCAAAATGATGCCGACGGTGGTCAGAATGCTCAACCCCGTGAAAAAGCCGATCAACGCCAGAATAATGCCGAGAACAATCATGTGAGAACCTCATCCGGTATGCGTATAGAAATGATCTACTCAACTGACGCTACTACAAAAACTTCACAATCAAGAAATCCGATAATCGACATCATCAATACGAAACTCGTATTAATACCCAATAATGTCGGCGTTAAAACATTGGCCTTTCTTTTTCTTATCCCTCACGGTTCGATGCCTTCGATCTTGGCCTCGACGGCCGGCGTGATGTGGCTCAACACGCAGCGCCAACGACCGTCTCGCCGGGCGAACACGTCGGTGGTCCACTCCTCGGCGTCGTACTGCCTTCCGTCGTAGTGCGCAGTATTGGTGATCCGCGTGGTGAAAAGCGCAACGTCACCGAAGAAACGCACGCGAGCGCGCCCGACGCGATCCATCGCCGAATGAGTCAGGTCGCCAGAGGCCACGAAACCCAGAAACTCCGCCTTGGTGGATATCCCGGATTCCGAGACGATCACCCAGTCGTCGGCCATGAAGTCGCCGATCCGTTCGGCGTCGTTCGAGCACATCGCGACGTTCCACTCGTCTGCAGTTGCAGTCAGCACCGCTGTTTCCTGATCCGACATGGCCTCTCCCTCTACCGTCGTCACCCTCGGCGGGTGATGTCTCGACGGCAGGGTTCCCGCAAGGTGGACGTCGAACCGACGAACTACGAGAGGGCAGAGATGACAGACACCAGTCGCACCGAGCTTGCAGCTCAGGCGTACATCTACGGATTTCCCCTCGTTTTCAATCTCGACCAGGTCCATCGGTACGTTCACGACGGTGTCGGAGCGAACCCCGCCGCACCTTTCAACACCTTCAGTCACGCCCGCACACTCGCCGGCCCGGCAGATACTTTTGTCACGATCAACAACGACACCGTGTATTCCATGGCGCAGATCGACCTTTCTGTCGGCCCCGTTGCGCTGCACGTCCCCGATACCGATGGCCGTTACTACGTCCTCCAGTTCGTCGACGCCTGGACAAACAATTTCGCTTACGTCGGGCACCGTGCCACCGGCACCAAGAGCGGAGACTTCCTTCTCGTCCCACCCACCTGGACCGGAACCCCGACCACCCAGACCACAGTGATCAGATTTCCCACGACCGTTGCATCGATCGTCGGTCGGTGGGCGTGCGGCGGCGACGACGACCTCCCCGCCGTGCACGCCTTGCAGGACGCCACCACCCTGACCGTCGTCGACTCCGCCCGGGCTCCGGCCGGTCTACCGGTCCCCGACTCCGAGGTCAGCCAGGACCTCCTCTTCCTCGAGAAACTCCGCATCTGGTCGCAGGCCTTTCCGCCGGCCCCGCGCGATCGAGAACTCCAGGATTCGTTCTCACCGATCGGAGTCACCGAGCACGGGGCCTCTCCCTATGTATCGCTGTCTGCCGACGACGCTGCGGCGCTCGCAGACGGGTTGACCGCCGGAGAGAAGAATCTGCACGAAGCACTCACGCACGGCTCCAGCCCCGAGGCCAACGGCTGGAAGCTGACTTTCCACGCCTTCGACTACAACCTCGACTACTTCGAGGTCGGCGCAATCGACGATCCACAATTCAAGATCGCCGATCCCAGGTTGCGAATCATCGAACGAGCGGCGGCGGCCAAGGGCGGGCTGTGGGGCAACCACCCCTACGAAGCGGCGTACATCATGACCTACGTCGACGATCAGGGAACGCAATTGAACGGAAACCGCACCTACACGATCAGACTCGACCCCACTCCGCCGGTGAGCGCCTTCTGGTCGCTGACGATGTACTCGGTGCCGGACTTCTTCCTCGTGGCGAACCCCATCGACCGATACTCGATCGGCGACCGCACTCCCGGCATCGTCCACGACGCCGACGGTGCGTTGACGATCACAATCAGTCACGAGGAGCCGAAAGATGCCACGGCGAAGGCGAACTGGCTCCCCTGCCCGCGCGGAGACTTCCGACCGGTCCTGAGAATGTACGAACCTTCGCCCGCCGTACTCGATCAGTCCTACGTCGTCCCCGCTATCACTCGCTCGCGAGAATGACGGCTCACGTCCGACGGCCTGCCCCAGGCCAGGCCGTCAGACGGACACAGAATCAGGCGTGCGTGCCGCCGTCGACACGGATCTCCGTGCCGGTGATGAAGGCACCATCGTCGGATGCCAGCATCGCGATAACTCCCGCAACACTTTCCGGCCCGGCCATGGGAGCACCACCGGACTCCAGATCAGTGCTCAGAATTGGCGACAGCTTGCCGAAGAGCGACCAGTCGGTGTCTTCCGGCAGGTACGACGCCGTGGTGTCGGTGATCCCGCTCTTCACACTGCCCGGAGCTACCGCGACGGCGCGCAGACCCTGCTTGCCGTATTCGAGAGCCAGTGCGTGAGTGAAGGACTGGATTCCTCCCTTACTCGCCGCATATGCGGCCATGTACGGGTGGGCGAAGGCTGCGGAGGTGGAGCTGAAATTCACCACCACTGCGTTGCCGGTGGACAGGAGAGCTGGCAGTGCCTGACGAGTGACGAGGAAGGTGCCGGTCAAGTTCACGGAGATCACCTGATTCCACAAGTCCAGTGAGGTCTCGTGGGTGTGCCCGCCTCGCAATATCCCGGCGGCGTTGACCAGTACGTCCAATCCCCCGAGAGCCGAAATTGCCTGACCCACAACCGTGATGACGGAACTCTCGTCACCGATATCGACGACGACGGTGTCGAGACGACCCTCCGTCGAGGCATGTTCAGCCGACTTCCGGGTGTCTGCCAGACCCTTCTCGGAGATGTCGGCAGCGACCACGCGGCCACCTTCGGCGAGCAACCGCAGCGCGGTGGCCTGCCCGATTCCAGATCCTGCGCCGGTGACGAGAATACGACGACCTTCGAAACGATTCATTGCTGTGTACCTTTCACGAAAACGAGTTGGCTGGTAATCCGGGCTCGGCTGCGCCGACACTCACAACTCACCCGCGAGAAACTTCAGGTACGGGAAATACGCAGCACTGCAACAGGTGTGGCACTGCGAAATCTCAGCGAGGTAATGCTCGCCGAAGTGGCGAATGTCAGACGGATCCGGCCGGTGCGGCCAAGGCTCTTTCGATCCAGACAAGACCAGAGGGGCGGCGGTCGATCGCCTTACGCCCCCGGCGGAATGTCGCTACGCCGAATCGGGCCGTGCGCAGTGCACGGCCGGAATCGAGAGTACAGCGGCGTATGGACATCACAGGCACCGTAGCAGCGCGAGTACAAGTCGCTCAAACGCGTTGTTCGCGACGCAGGTTTGATTCAGGTAATCAGATGTCACTTCTGGACAACTGTGCCGACTTAGGCAGCACTAACCTGATGGCATCTCGAAAACCCGATCCAGGAGCACAGTCGATGACACATGCAGACGCCACGAGCACAACAACTCCCCGGGCGAGCGTCCTACGAACCGCTGACCACAATCGCGGACTCATCGACGTTCTCGCCGTCGTCGAAGCAATGGAGCGACCGAGCGACCACCTGCTGCGGATCACGGCTCGTTTGACGGAGTCGACCGACGATCCGACCTGGTCACGCCCGAACGTCACCGTACGTATGAATCTCGGGCCCAATTTCGACGACGCTTCGCGTGTGTACACGGTGCGTTCCTACGATTCCGCCACCGGATCGATCGTCATCGACGTGGTCCTGCACGGACAGACCAGCCCGATGATGAGGTGGGCAGCGGCGTTGGCCATCGGTGACACCTTCGGTCTCACCGGTCCGCGACCACACTTCTTGGTCCCCGACGTTCCCGGTCGACGGATCGCACTTTTTCTGGACGGCACCGCAATACCTGCGCTGTACTCGATCATCGAGCAGCTACCCACCGGCGTGGCCGGAATCGGCTGGTTCACAACAGATGACGAGGTCGCTTTCGCCGAACTGCCCGCCCCCCCGGCCTGGAGCTTCACCGCGTGAGCGCAGATCTCGCCGAGCCCGACGGCCCACTGGCGGTACGAGCACGCGAGCTCGCCGATCCCGCGAGCTACGTCGTGTGGGGAGCCGGTGAACGCAACGAGATGCGCGCAATCCGTAAGCACTTTCGGTCGACCGTCGGACTCGACAAAGACGACGTCGCGATATTCGGATACTGGAAGCGCGGCATCAGCAACACCGAAATCGACCTCCGTCGGCGCGAGAACTACGAGCGCATCCTCGCCGGCGGTGGAACCCTCACCGACATCGACGACCTGGCCATCGAGATCTGATCGCGTACACCGGCCGACCTGACCGGCCGTGCACTGCGGTGATAAGTTCCTCTGTGCCAGCGGACCTCCACACAGGGGGTCAGGGAATCCGGTGTGAATCCGGAACTGACGCGCAGCGGTGAGGGTGACCGCCCGGGCTTACGCCACTGGATGAAAATCTGGGAAGGCGCTCGGGTGGGGCGATCTCGAGTCCGAATACCGGCTGGCAGCAGGGGTCAACAGGCGCCTGTTCACACGGTAACGGGCTCCGCGAACGAGCCCCTGCGAGAACGAGATTCCATGCGTCTGTCCAGACTTCGCCTACCCGCCGCTGCCGTCGCGGCCTTGTTGAGCGCGTCGTTGGTTGCCTGCTCCTCCGACGACAGTGCTGCCCGACAATCCAACTCTTCCGAACAATCGCGCGTGACAGTCCAGAACTGTGGCCGAGACGTCACGGTGGAGCGACCGATCGAACGGGCGATCGCGGTAAATCAGCCTGCGGCCGAAATGCTGTTCGCACTGGGAGTGCAGGACCGGATGGCCGGCTACGCCATGAGCGACGACGACGTACTCCCCGAATTACGTGAGGCACGCAGTCAGGTTCAAGCTTTCGACACCGAGTTCCCGTCCTTCGAGAGTGTCCTCGAACGCGAACCGGACATGGTCTACACGACCTTCAATTACACGTTCACCTCGGAAGGCATCGCCGACCGGACCAAGTTCACCGACCTCGGGGTCGCGACGTACCAGTCGCCCAGCGAGTGCACCGGTCAGGATGCCGAGCAGAGCAAGGCCCTCACACTCGACGACTTGTACGCCGAAATCGGCGACGTGGCAACACTGTTCGACGTCAAGGACAAAGGTGTCGAGCTGACCGAGAGTTTGAAGGATCGCGCGGCCACCGCCACGGCGTCGCTGGGAGCCGAAAACGTGACGCTGGCGTGGTGGTACGCAGCCACGAAGACTCCGTACTTCGCCGGGTGCTGCGGTGCACCGGGAATCATGACCGACGCGGTGGGCGCGAAGAACGCCTTCGACGACAACAAACAGTACTGGCCCGAAATCGGTTGGGAGAGTGTGCTCGATCGAGACCCGACCGTGCTGGTGCTCGCAGATCTCGACCGCGGCGGAGACGGCGACAGTGCCGCAGACAAGATCGCGTTCCTCGAATCGGACCCGGTCGCCAGCAAGCTCACCGCAGTGAAGAACAAGCGTTACATCATCCTCGAGGGAACGACGATGGATCCCTCGATCCGCAATGTCGGTGGCATCGAACAGCTCTCCGACGGGCTGCGCCAGTTGGGTGTGGTCTAGATGTCCGCGGAGATCAGTGAACTGGTGCGTCAGTGGGACGACCAGCAGGCGGCATACATCGCCGACCGCGAAAAGCGATTCGACGCGATTCTCGACGTTCTCGAATTGCAGTACGCGCACACCCCGTTCACGGTTGTCGACCTGGCCTGCGGACCGGGCTCACTGAGCGCCCGGATCCTCGAGAAGTTCAAGCACGCGAGCGTTGTGGGGATCGATTACGACCCGATGCTGCTGGAAGTCGCCCGTCAGTCGTCGACTCGTTTCGGTGACCGACTGCAGCTGGTCGACGCAGACCTGCTGAGCACCGATTGGCCGACTTCGGTGACTGCACCGGTGCAGGCGATAGTGTCGACAACCGCGCTGCACTGGTTACAACCGCAACAGCTCGTCGAGGTGTACCGGCAGTGCCGCGAACTGCTGAGCCCTGACGGAGTCCTGCTCAACGGTGATCACTTCCGCTTCGACAGCCGCTCCCCCGTCATCGGTCGATGGGCGAAGGCTCACGACGAGCAGACGCAACGCTCCGCCTTTGCTGCCGGCGCTCCCGCGTGGGACAGCTGGTGGGAGGAGTTGCGGGCAACTCCCGGCATCGGACCACTGACCGACGAGCGTGAGCGCAGATTCGCCGGACGCGACGCTACCGCGCCCACTGCCGTCGACTTCCAGTTGGCGGCGCTCGCGCAAGCAGGTTTTCGAGAGTCGGGAACGGTCTGGCAACTGTTCGACGACTACGTGGTCTACGGCGTGAGATGACGACAAGAGTTCGCCTGCGTGACAACCCGACGACCGTCACCCTGCTGTGGGTGATCGGTGTTGTCACGCTGGCCGGGTCGGCCGCCGTGGCGATCACGTTGGGGCCGGCCGGTCTGTCGGTCGGTGAGGTGGCCTCGATCGTCGTCGGCCATCTCGGCGGTACCGCGGCGGACGTCACCCCTATCCGCGACGGCATCGTGTGGGATCTTCGTCTGCCCCGTACTCTGCTCGCCGCGCTCTGCGGTGCGGGCCTCGGGCTGTGCGGGGCGATCATGCAGTCTCTGCTTCGCAATCCACTGGCTGATCCATTTGTCCTCGGTATCTCGTCCGGCGCCTCGACCGGTGCCGTACTGATCGTGATCCTCGGAGTCGGGTCGGGGGTGATCGGCTTGTCGAGCGGCGCCTTCATCGGCGCGGTGATCTCCTTCGCCCTTGTGTTGCTGCTCGCCCATGCGGCCGGCGGCACGCCGGATCGGGTGATCCTGGCCGGAGTCGCCGCGACCCAACTGTTCTCGGCGCTCACCTCGTTCATCGTGATCACCTCGGCCGATCCCGAGCAGACTCGCGGCGTGATGTTCTGGCTCCTGGGCTCACTCGGCGGCGCCGACTGGCTCGACGTCGCGCTCTGCGCTGCGGTGGTCGCCGTCGGCCTCGTGGTCTGTCTGACTCACTCCCGCGCACTCGACGCCTTTGCCTTCGGCGAGGACGCGGCGTCGTCGCTGGGGGTGAACGTGTGGCGAGTGCGCGTGACCCTGTTGTTGGCAACAGCTTTGATGACGGCGGTGATCGTGAGCGTCGCAGGCGCCATTGGCTTTGTGGGCCTCGTCCTCCCGCATGCGGCACGGGCTCTCGTCGGTCCGAGCCATCGGCGACTGCTGCCCGCGTCCGCACTGATCGGCTCGATCTTCCTGGTCTGGGTCGACGCTGTGGCACGTACAGCCATTGCGCCGCAGGAACTCCCGGCCGGTGTGGTAACCGCGTTGGTCGGCGTGCCTGCGTTTGCCGTCATCCTCTGGAGACGAAAGGCCAGGCCATGACACTCGAAGCGGCCGGCGTCAGCTGGCGGGTCGGCGGGGCGCTCATAGTCGACGCCCTCGACGTGTCCCCCACCGTCGGAAGTACGGTGGGGCTTCTCGGCCCCAACGGTTCGGGAAAATCGACACTGCTGAAACTGCTTGCCGGGCAGAACCGTCCGACAATCGGGGAGGTGACTCTGGACCGAACTCCGTTGCCTGATTGGAAACGCCGAGATGTCGCGCGTCGGATTGCCACCGTCGATCAGCACAGCAACACGGAGATCGACCTGACGGTAGCCGAGGTCGTCGAATTGGGACGCACCCCGCACCGCGGATTGTGGGGCGGGCATTCAGGTTCCGACCGCGACGCCGTCCGCGCGGCGATCGAACACACCAACCTCTCCGGGATGCTCGACCGGTCGTGGCACACCCTGTCCGGCGGGGAGCGCCAACGCGTGCAGATCGCGCGCGCCCTCGCTCAGGAACCTCACGAGTTGCTGCTCGACGAACCGACCAATCACCTGGACATCAACCATCAACTCGAATTGCTCGCGCTCGTGCGTCGCCTGCCCACCACCACGATCATGGCATTGCACGATCTGAATCTGGCCGCCATGTTCTGCGATTCGATAGTGATGCTGAACCGTGGCTCCATCGTTGCCCACGGAAGCCCGACCGAGGTCCTCACCGCCGACCTGATAGCCGAGGTCTACCAGGTCGATGCCGAAGTCCGCCTGGACGGTCCCGGCGGAGTACCCACCGTGAGATACCTTCCACCCAGCTCGGATTAGACGCACGCAGATCTGTCATTCACGCGAGAGCATCGCCACTGCTTCGCGTTCGAGGTCGACGTACGGTTCCCCACTGACGTCGATCGCCACCCGGCTGAGCGTTCCACCGGTAAACGCCCATGGTGAGGTACCCGGGTAGTCGTCGGTCACAGGCTCCCCGCTGTCACGGCCAGCATTGAGCCCTTCGCCGCCGCCGATGCTGAACTTGCCTGGCTGAGTGCGGATTCTGCCCTCACCGACTTTACGATCGCCGTAGTAGAGGCCGAGCACCCCGTGCGCAGTGCCCGGCGGATCCTCACCTTCCTTGTCGAAAGTTGCTGCCAAGATTACATTTTCGCCGATGGGAAGGTCTTCGGTGGCATCGATCTTCTGCTGTTCACTGCCGAGGAAGTTGTACACGTAATGCAGTCGGTTGTCCTTGACGTACAGCGAATGACCACCGAACCTGCCACCATGAGAGAAGAGCACGCCGGCCGCACCCGGTTCGGCCAAGTCGACAACTGCCCCGATCGAGTATGAACGATTACGAAGGTTGACAGCGACGGCTTCCGGTACCTCGGCTCCCCCTGGACGGTAGACGTACCGGTTGCGCGGCGGAGCCAGCTGGGGGCGAGGTGTGGTGAGGAGTTCGACACCTGACCGATCATCCAGTGGCAGAGCTTGATTGGCGCCGGCCTCGTGGAACCACAACCCCACGAGCTCGGCGAGCCTGCCGGGTTCTTCGCCGGAAAGGTTCCGGAGCTCGGCTCGGTCCACCTCCGTGTGGTAGAGCTCCCAGGTGTCTTCGGAGAAATGACCCCACCCGCTCAGAGTCGGGTGCGTGGTGACGGCCTTCCACCCGTCATGCCAAATCCCTCGTCCTCCGAGCATCGAATAGAACTGGGTGTGCTTGGCGGTGGGGATGTTGCCGGCGTCGAAGCTGTACCGCATGCTCACGCCTTGGATCGGGTGCTGGGTGTATCCCTTCACCGT
Organism: Rhodococcus sp. WS1; assembly: GCF_003797745.1. NCBI lineage: Bacteria > Bacillati > Actinomycetota > Actinomycetes > Mycobacteriales > Nocardiaceae > Rhodococcus > Rhodococcus sp. WS1. The sequence continues at coordinate 2,084,779 of NZ_RKLZ01000001.1, forward strand.
GTCGGGCAAGTCGACACCGACGCAGTCGAGCAGAGTCGGGACGACGTCGATGGCATGGTGGTACTGATCTCGAATCTCGCCTCGGGCGTCGATGCCCTCCGGCCACGAGATGATGCAGGGGTCGCAGGTTCCGCCGTTGAACGAGTACCGCTTCCACATCTTGAAGGGCGTGTTGAACGCCATCGCCCACCCGTTGGGATAGTGGTTGTACGTCTCGGTGCTGCCCAACTCGTCCAGCTTTGCCAGGTTCTCGGCGAGGTCGTCGGGTACCCCGTTCGCGATTTTGTTCTCGTTGACTGAACCGTCGGGTCCGCCCTCACCGCTGGCACCGTTGTCGGAAACCACCACGATGATCGTGTTGTCCAGCTGCTCGATTTCTTCGAGGTATTCGAGCAGGCGTCCGATCTGATCGTCGCAGTGCGAGAGGAAGCCCGCGTACACCTCCGCCATCCGTGAGAACAGTCGCTGCTCGTCAGCGGACAGGGTGTCCCAGGGGCGGGTGAAATCCAGCGGCGGGAACGGTTCGCCGTCAGGTCCGGTGCGGGTGTCAGGAGTGCCTATCGGGTTGAGTGAGGGCAGAGTCGTGTCGTTCGGGACAAGTCCCATGTCCTTCTGCCTCGCCAGAATCTCATCCCGCATGGCTTCGTACCCTGCGTCGAACCTGCCCGCGTAGCGGTCGGCCCATTCGCGGGGCGCGTGATGTGGAGCGTGTGCGCACCCGGGTGCGTAGTAGAGAAATACAGGCCGGTCCGGAGCTATCGACTTCACGTCGCCGATGTATTCGAGCGCTCTGTCGGTGATGTCGACGCTGAAGTGATACCCCTCTTCCGGCGTCGACGGCTGTTCGACGGGGTGGTTGTCGTGGACGAGGTCGGGATACCACTGATTGGTCTCGGCACCGAGAAAGCCGTAGAACCGCTCGAATCCGCGACCGACCGGCCAATTCCGTTTCGTGGAAGCAAGATTCATCTCGTCTTCGGCGCAGAGGTGCCATTTCCCGACCATCGCGGTACTGAACCCCTGCTCGACCAGAACCTCGGCGAGCGTGGCACATTCGGGAGGGATGTGACCGTTCCCGCCGGGAAACCCGACCGCGCACTCACTGATGCAAGCCATTCCGTTGGTCGTGTGGTTCCGGCCGGTGAGCAGACACGATCGCGTCGGTGAGCACAGCGCTGTGGTGTGCCACTGCCCGTACCGCAATCCGTTGCCCGCGATGCGGTCGATGTTCGGCGTCTCGATCGGTCCCCCGTAGCAACCCAAGGCGCCGAATCCGACGTCGTCGAGAACGATGTAGAGAATGTTAGGCGTGCCGGCGGCAGCCTTCGGCTGCTCGTACGGGCTCCAGTCGGGAATCGAATCGCGAATATCGAGGTTGACGACGCCTTTGAATGCGTTGGCCATGACCTGGCTCCTTGTAGGTGATCTGAATGCCAGCCTCTACGGCTGCATGGTCAATCGCATACCCCGATTGTGCTCACCGAAGCGCTGTCGCCCGAAATGGGCGATGCCATCTTCGGCAGGAGGTCCGAGTATGAAAGTGCCGGGTCTGTCATCGCCTCACTGGAAGCCAGGGACCACATGAGCAGTCAATTCGTTGAAGCCTCCACCTCCGATAACCCTGACCCGCTTCCGAGCTGGCAGGACGGCACGCCGAAACAGGCCATCAGGCAATTCGTCGAACGCGCGACGACTGAGGGAAGTCCGGACGAAATCGCACCGGAAGACCGGATCGCAGTCTTCGACAACGACGGAACTCTGTGGTGTGAGAAGCCGATGCCGATCCAACTCGACTTCATCTTGCGCCGCCTCGTCGAGATGACCAACCAGGATCCGACTCTTCGCAACCGTCAACCGTGGCAGGCGGCCTTCGAGCAGGACTACGCCTGGTTGAACGATGTGATCTCGAAGCACTATCGCGGCGACGACAGCGCACTGAAGGTGCTCGCGGCCGGTGTCCTGGCGGCATTCGCCGAAGTCACAGTCGACGAATTCGAAACCCACGCCGATACCTACCTGCGCACTGCTTCGCATCCCACTCTCGATCGCAAATATTTGCACTGCAGTTATTCACCCATGGTGGAGTTGCTCGATTACCTTGCGGCCAAAGGCTTCTCCAACTACATAGTCTCTGGCGGCGGACGTGATTTCATGCGGCCGATCAGTCAGGAGGTCTACGGTATCCCCCGAGATCGCGTCATCGGCAGCGGCGTGGCATTGACGTGGAAGGACGACGGCCACAGCGGCACGATCCTTCGTCAGCCCCAAACCGATGTCGTCGACGACGGGCCGGCCAAGCCCGTACAGATATGGAACCGAATCGGCCGACGACCTGTCATCGCGGCCGGAAACAGCAACGGTGACCTACCGATGTTGCAGTTCGCCGAACACCCGAACATTCCGGCACTTCGTCTTCTGGTGCTCCATGACGATCCGGAACGCGAGTTCGACTACGTGGACGGAGCCGAGCACGCACTCGACGCCTCGCGCGCAAACGGGTGGACAGTGGTGAGCATCAAAAACGACTGGAAGACAGTCTTCGAACCACTCGCCGAATGACAGTATGGACGTGTGACCCTCGATGATGTCGCCGACGAACTCTACGGCCTCGACCCCGGCGAGTTCGTCGAGGCGCGTACAAAGCATGTGAAGGCTGCCCGGGAGGACAACGACCGCACACTGGCCGCGGAGATCGGAAAACTTCGGAAGCCAACCACCGTGGGATGGTTGGTCAATCTCATTTCGCGCAATCTATCCGAAGATCTGGATGCACTTCTCGCGCTTGGCGAATCGCTACGCGACGCCCAACGCCATCTCTCAGGTCAGGACTTGCGACGGCTGACGACACAGAGGCAGCAGGTGGTGCGAAGTCTCGCCCACAAATCCGGTGAGATCGCGGCTTCGCGTGGAAAGAATGCCGGTGAGGATGCGTTACGTGATGTCGCGCAGACCCTCAATGCCGCCCTGTCCGACGAGGAGACTGCCGCGCAGGTCCGACTCGGACGAGTTGTGACCGCTGCCAGTTACAGCGGTTTCGGGCCGGCGGGACTTGCTGTAGTGGAGGAGGATTCCGTACACGATGCCCCTGCGATCCACACCGAAGACAGCGCTCCGGCCAAATCCACTGCTCCGGATCACAAGGCCGAACAAGCCAAGGCGAAAGCAGAATTGACGGAAGCCAGGGCAGACCTCGAGAAAATCCGACGACGGGTCAAGGCCGAGACCGCCCAGTTCGAGGATGCCAGGTCAAAGCTGTCCGACCTCGACCGCCGCATCGAAGAACTCCGCGCCGATCTCGAACACGCAGAACAGGAACGACAGTTCGCCAAGAACACCGAGAAGGCTGCCGGCGTCGCGGTTCGAGAGTCCGAGGATGAGCTTCGCGAAGCCGAGCGCCGGGTCGACGAAGCAGAAGAGGGCCTTGACGAGACGGAATGAGTTGCACGTTCGGAGATCTTGACCTCTACAGCAGTTCCCCCGGATACAGCCACGATCGACATCAGCGGTTACAACATGACGGGCAGCCGTAAGTTTCACAATGTCGCGGAGAACGGGCGGGTCGCGTTTGTCGTGGACGACATCGCATCTGTAGATCCATGGCGGGTCAGGTGGGTCGAAATCCGTGGACGGGCAGAGGCTTTGGATGTTGCGGGTGTTGGTGCGCATGGTCTCGACGCACCGATCATCCGTATCCACCCCGAACGCATCATCAGCTTCGGCCTCGACGACAAAGAACTGGACGTCCACCAGTTGGTCGTGAACGGACGTGACGTCTGAATGCCCAAATCGAATTGATCAGCCTGCGGCGGCTTCTAGTTCACTCAGTGATTCCTCGAGGTGACCGAGAAGCCGCTGCAGGTGCGGAACATTGCGGCGGCAACCGACGAGACCGAACTGCATGGTGTCCGCATAGCCGATGACGGTGATGTTCATTGCCTGCCCGTCCAACGGAATCGATGCCGGATAGCAGCTCTCGAGCTTCGCGCCGTTCCAGTATCGCGTCGTCGTCGGGCCGGGGACGTTGGAAATCACCAGATTGAAGACTGGGCGCCCGGTGATCAGTCGGGATGAACCAGGGATCAGCGGCAACCCGAGGCCGGCAACATTCAATGCACTGAGCGCCGTGATCTGAAGGGGCGTCAGGCCCGACATCAGGGACTTGGCGCTACTCATCGAGTCGTGAACTCTCTGAAGTCTGGCCGCCGGATCCGCCAATTCGGTTGCCAGATCACACAACACCGCACCAACAGCATTGCCGGAAGCCTCACCCTCATCGCCTTTACGAAGTGATACCGGCACCATCGCGATCAACGGTTTGTCCGGCAACTCGTCCAGTTCGATCAGGTAACGCCGCAGCGCGCCCGCGCACATAGCCAACACCGCATCGTTGAGCGTCACGTCTGCGACGCAACTGACCTTGCGCAGGCGCTCGATCGGCCACGACTGCGCGGCGACACGCCTCGCGCCGGTGATCGGGACGTTGAAGATCGATTTCGGAGCAGCAAACGGTAACGGTGCGACGTGGTCCTTCACCGCCGAGGCAGCGGCGTTCACAATCGCAGGGCCCACCCCGACCACATCTTGCACGGTCTCGATCACGGAGCCCACCCGCCTCTGCAGGTCCAGCCCGCGACTGGCTCGAACCCGCCCCGAAGAAGGTCGCTGCGCCCACGGAGGCATCGATTCTCGATCGAGCGGGTCCGACGAGAGGCTGCGGTACCACGCCTGAACAGCAGACACACCATCCATGAGTGCATGGTGCGTCTTCATGTACACGGCAACTCGGCCGTCGGCGAGACCTTCGATCACATACGCCTCCCACAGCGGCCGATGCCGATCGAGCAGCGTGCCGTGGAGCATGGAGGTCAGCTCGAGCAATTCGCGGACTCGTCCCGGCTTGGGCAGCGCGAGCAACCGGACGTGATACTCGAGATCGACATCCGTGTCCTCCGTCCAACGCACCGGCGCGAAGTTCGACAAGAACTGCACCGGCTTGCGGCGGAAGAGGGGGCGAATCGAGTCGACGTCGGTGAGCGAACGGTAGAGCGACCTGGCGAATTCGCCGTCGTCTCCTTCCGGCGGAACGAAAAGCGACAGTCCACCGACGTGCATGGGATGCTCTCGTGACTCCATCAGCAGGAACATCGAGTCGAGCGGCAGCATCAGCGTCATGGCGATCCGTTCTCTCGGGCAGCTGCCCGGAGTACCGATCAGCCGCTGTTCGACAAAGTTACTCGCCCTGACTTCCCTCATTGGCGACTCCGACAAAACATTGCCCCCTCGATTTCGACAGGAGTCCGACATTCCCGTCGACGAACGCCTTTTCGGGTCGTAGCACCTCACAGAGATTCGTGGGTGAATGACGAGACACAGAGCACTGCAACAAATTTCAATCCTCACAGCCACAAGTAGTAGCGAAGGCGATCGCAGTAATACTTTTGTCGGAATTGTTTCAAATTGTCTGTACATCCAAGTCACACGTGACTACCGTCACTCATCATCACAATCCCGACTGGTCGGTTGTAACCAAAGGAGAAATACATGTCCCGACGTTCGACGTCGCGTGGGCTTTTCGGCGCACTCGCCACCGCAACTGTGTTCGCCACCGTCACAGCGGTGGGAAGCTTGTCAGCAGGTATTGCAGGAGCCGCCCCGGCAGCGGAGATCCCCTTCGGAGGTTGGGATTCATGTCCGATCGACAATCCCGAGACCAGCACCTGTATGGACGTCACGGTTACCGGCGGAAACATGAAGATCGGCAAGCTTTCCGTCGGAATTCCCGCCGGAGCGATGCGCATCGCAGGCGGAGTTGCCTACCGCGAGAATCCAGAGGCTGAATTCGGATTCGACCAAGTCTTCATCCCACCGAACGACAACAGTCGGGGGATCTACGCCGAACCTATCGACATCCCCGGGGGCGCACTCGGAATCGACCTACCATTCAACAATCTCTTCGGACTGAACAAGGCCTCGGCCACCGTCGAGTCGACGTCTGCACTCCCCACCGTGGATGCATTTCAGCTTGGCGTGAAGCTACCCGTCAAATTGAAGATCGCGAACCCTCTCCTCGGCGGCAAATGCTACCTGGGCTCGGACAGCAACCCCGTTCAACTCAACTTGGATGTGACCGAATACGGCGTCCTCGAAGAGGTTCCAGGTTTCCCGGATACTGCCGTCGTTCGAAACACCGGACACACCGGACAGCCCTTCGCCGTCCCGACAGCTTCCGGATGTGGCCCGTTCGGCGTTCTGAATCCAATCGTCAACTGGCGCGCCGGGCTTCCCTCGTCCACCACGTCCAACTCCCTCACCACGACGAGCGACGTCTACAACATCGGTGCCGACAGCCTCAGGCCCCAGCCGGCCGGCTCACCCGAACCTGCTGCCGTCGCCGCCGAACGTAGCGCCAAGTAAGTAGGTCGGACTTCATTCATCGCCGGCTTCGGTGGCGTCGAGTAACGCACCGAGGGCGCGGTGGAGCTCGGCCAGTTCCCGCCCACCGGTTTTCGTCAGCACTTCCGTATTCTTTGCATCCAATTGGCGGACAATGTCTTTAGCGAGTTCTATGACTCGTTTCCCCTCGTCACTGAGATCGAGGCAAACGGCTCGCGCATCGCGACTGTCTCGTTCGCTGACAACAAACCCGCTCTTCTCCAACGCTCGCACGAGCTTGGATATGTAAATTCGCTGCAACCCCGTGTGCGCGGCGAGTTCTCGCTGACTAGGCCTCTCCCCCGCACTCACCAGACCATGGAGAGACGCGAGCACCGAATACTGGGCGTGGGTCAACCCGAGGTGCGCGATCGCTCGGTCAACCCCCGCCCGCCAGCGCAAGCCAAGGTGCCACACCAGCGACCCCGTCGTCCATATTTCTCGATCTTGCATTCAAATAGAATACATGGCTACTATCTAAATTAGGGTACATGGAAACTATTTGAGGAGTCGCAATGCCCACAATTCCCGTGCTCGACTCGACTGTGGCCTACCGCTCGTGCGGAGACGGAATACCCTTCGTACTTATCCACGGGAACCCCACATCCTCCTACCTGTGGCGAAACATCCTCCCGCAGATAGGAAATCTCGGCCAAGCGCTTGCCCCTGACCTCATCGGAATGGGCGCGTCGGGCAAACCGCCAATCGACTACGGTTTTCTCGACACCGCCCGTTACCTCGACGCATGGTTCGACCAGATGGAGCTCGACGACGTCGTACTCGTCGGACACGACTGGGGCGGGGCACTTGCACTGGACTGGGCTGCCCGCCATCCCGAACGCGTTCGAGGTGTTGCCTTCTTCGAAACGATCCTCCGTCCGATGACCTGGGACGAGCACTTCCCGGGAGACGCACGAGCGCGGGTCGAGGCCCTGAGAGCTCCCGGTATCGGCGAGACCAAGGTACTCGACGAAAACTTCTTCCTCGAAATTGCGCTTCACAGAACAGTTCTCGGAGAGCTGTCCGAGACCGATGCTGAAACCTATCGCGCCCCTTACCCCTCGCCGGAGAGTCGCCGGCCCCTTCTCGAGTGGCCACGGTCCTTCCCCGTCGAAGGAAGTCCCGGCGACGTGAATGCACGAGTGGCGGCGTACAGCGATTGGCTCGCAGAAAGCAGCGAGGTACCCAAACTCCTTCTCACCTTCAGCGGCCCCGCCGAACTTCTCATGATCGGACCTGACGAAGTCGCGTGGAGCCGATCGAATATCGCAAACCTCGAGGTGAAACAGTGCGGTCCCGCAGGACATCTCGCCCCCGAGGATCAGCCTGCGGCCATCGCGGCGGCGATCACCGAATGGACACAGCGGCAACACTGCTTCAGCCGCGACTGAAGTGGGACCGTCGCCACGTTCTCTGAGCGCCGGTTTCCCCGACCCATGCGGTAGCGATCCAGACGGTGCTCCGAAATATGGGACCGACACCACCTCCGCCGGATTTGTCCGATATAACTAACTGGCGAGTACGCCGGTTGGGACGAGGTCGAGAACGAGGGGGCGTGTGTGGTGAACGAGGACGGGTTGGGGCGAACGTCGGGATCGGGGGCTCCACACCGGGTGGGCGGCTTTCTTTATCACCGCAACGGCGACCGGTGGGAGTGGTCGGACGAAGTCGCACGGATTCACGGATACGAACCCGACCAAGTAGCTCCGACGACGGAATTGATGCTCGCCCACAAGCATCCCGACGACCGAAGACACGTTGCCCAGACACTGCACGCCATCCGCACTTCAGGCGGTCCGTTCAGCAGCCGCCACCGCATCATCGACACCGCAGGGGACACTCACTCGGTAATCGTCGTCGGCGACAGCGTCGTGGACGAGTCGGGTGCTGTGGTCGGCAGCTCAGGCTTCTACATCGACGTCACCGAAACCCTGGACAGCACGGTGAAAGCATCTGTCGACGTGCTGGTCAACGAAATCACTGCTTCTCGCGGGGTGATCGAGCAAGCCAAAGGCATGCTCATGGTGATCTACGGAATCTCTGCCGATCGAGCTTTCGACATCCTCGTGTGGCGTTCGCAGGAGACCAACGTGAAACTCAGGGATGTTGCCGAGCAGTTGATAGTTCGCACGCTGGACGATTTCCGGGTCCCGACACTTCTGCGGACCCGGTTCGATCACTTGCTGTTACAGGGTTGAACTTCTCACCCGGCTGAACCACGAACTGGGAGATGCTTAAGGCGGTTCCCGTGGCTGGCTGCTCAACCTCGAGGAACCTCGCCCGCATTGATTCCGGGACGGTCCGATGCGGCCTATCCCCGTTGTTACCCAACGCGGAGTAAAAGGAAACTACTTGTCGTCGGACTTCTTCTCGGAGGTCTCCTCGACCAGTTCAGGCGCCTGTTCTCGAGTTGCCATTCCGCCGTCGCCGCCCTTGTCCACGGGCCCTGGGTGCCCACCCTTGGGCGACTGGTCGTTGTTGTCTTTCTCGGTCATGCGGTCATCCCCGTCATTTGGTCCTGTCAGTCATACGGCGTGCCGCCTTTCAGGAGCCTCGGCCCGCCTCCCTCTCAATCTAACGCTCTCAGCACTTCCCGCAACCCTCACCGGTTTTGTTTGCATTTCAGCGCTTTCGGGCAGGTGACTGCGAACAGCATTTCCACGATGAGAGGTCGATCCCAGTGCGCGCAGTGACTTGGCAAGGCAAACGAAAAGTAAGCGTCGATACGGTTCCGGACCCGAAGATCGTCGAACCCAGTGACGCGATCATCAAGGTCACCACGACGAATATCTGCGGATCCGATCTGCACCTGTACGAGACTCTGGGTGCGTTCATGAATGCCGGCGACATTCTCGGTCATGAACCGATGGGCATCGTCGAAGAAGTCGGCTCGGAAGTCACGAATCTCGAGATAGGCGACCGCGTCGTGATCCCGTTCCAGATCTCGTGTGGCAACTGTTTCATGTGTGATTCGAGCCTCTACACACAGTGCGAGACGACTCAGGTCCGCGATCAGGGAACGGGCGCAGCGTTGTTCGGCTTCTCCGAGCTGTACGGCTCGGTGCCAGGCGGGCAGGCCGAGTACCTTCGAGTACCGCAAGCACATTTCACACACATCAAAGTTCCCGAAGGTCCCGCGGATTCGCGATTCGTCTACCTCTCCGACGTGCTTCCCACAGCCTGGCAGTCGGTTGAATACGCCGACATCCCGCCGGGTGGGTCCGTGACCATCCTCGGTCTCGGACCGATCGGTGACATGGCGGCCCGCATCGCTCACCACAAGGGATTTCGAGTAATCGGCGTGGACCGTGTACCCGAACGCCTTGCACGCCTTGCCGAACGCGGGATCGAAACCCTCAATCTCGACGACTACGGCAGCAAGATCGGTGACGCAGTCCGAGATGCGACGAACGGCCGTGGAACCGATTCGGTGATCGATGCTGTCGGTATGGAAGCGCACGGGTCTCCGATCGGAAAGCTCGCGCAGCAGTTCGTCGGACTCCTTCCCGATGCTCTTGCCGCGCCTGCGATGCGTAACGCAGGAATCGATCGACTCGGTGCGGTCTATTCGGCCATCGACATCGTTCGGCGCGGGGGGACGATTTCTCTGATCGGTGTATACGGCGGCATGGTTGATCCACTGCCGCTGATGACTATGTTCGACAAGCAGATTCAGCTCAGGATGGGTCAGGCGAACGTCAAGAAGTGGGTAGACGACATCATGCCTTTGCTCACTGATGACGACCCACTCGGCGTCGACACCTTTTCCACTCATCAGCTGCCGCTCGATCAGGCGCCACACGCCTACGAGATCTTTCAGAAAAAGCAGGAAGGCGCGGTCAAGATCCAACTGAAACCGCACGGGTAATAATCAGCACCGATTCCATCCACGTTCGACAGAAAAGAAACTGAAACCGAAATGGCTCGCGAACTCACCGTCTCCGACAGCGTCGTCGTCAATGTCGACGCGCTTTCTCTCTATGAGCTCATCAGCGATCCCACTCGCATGGGCGACTGGAGTCCCGAAAACCTGGGAGCTACCTTGCGGGGAGACCGCGAAAGCGCTTTCCTGGGTATGGAGTTCGACGGGCACAACAAACGTGGGCGCGCGCAGTGGACCACAAGATGCACCGTCACCGCTGCCGACACCGGGAAACTGTTCGAATTCCGTGTTCACAAGATCGGCCTTGCCACGCCACGAATCTCTGCCGCTATTGCAACCTGGCGGTACCGATTTCAGCCCGTCCCCGGTGGAACCCGAGTTACCGAAACGTGGATCGACGACAGACGGGGCTGGCCGGATTTTGCGGCCGACATATTCGACAAGGTTGCCACCGGCGGAATGACGTTCGCCGACTTTCAGCGCGGCAACATCCGCAAGACGCTGCTGAACATCAAGAGCGCCGTTGAGCAGGAGGTATCCGGCATCGAAGGCAGCACCGGCTGACCGACCGGCACAGCTTGTGGCAGTTTCTGCCACTTTTGGTACAGTGCGGATATGGCAACAGCCCGCCGCACTGCACTACTTCTCCGCGTCTCGCAGAGTTGCGCTGCCGCTTTCGTCGAACGCGGCGACACTTCGACGACCATCGCGGAGCTCGCCGAACGGGCAGAAATCTCCGAGCGCACCTTCTATCGTTGCTTTGCCACCAAGGAAGAGAGCATCTGGCCGATGCTCGACGAGGGAAACCGCAGTCTTGCCACCGCCCTCAGCGCGCAATCCCGCGAATACGGACTCTCAGCGGCAGTGAAGACGGCCTTTATCGCATCGGTCGGCGAGTCCTTCGAGCCGATGACTCGGTCACTGATGCCCATCATCTTCGGCGACGCGGCGCTCCGGAGAGTGTGGGAATCAGCAACTTTCGAGACGATGGAACTGATCCGCCCAGAAGTTGCACGTCTGATCGATCGGCCAGAAGGCTTGCTCGACACGACAGCGGCTTCGGGCCAGGCAACACTGGCGGTAGTGGCCGCACTGCGCGAGATGGCAGACCTCCGGACCCCCGCACCCAAGGCCATCACCCGCGCGCTCGGCGCGTTCTCGAAGCCATATCTCGCAACACCAACAGGTTAGGAACAATCATGACTCAGGATCTCTCCGGAAAAATCGTTCTCGTCACTGGCGGCGCACGCGGCCTGGGCGAAGCGTTTGCGCGCGGCATCGTCGCGGGTAACGGCCGCGTCGTCATCGGCGATCTACTCGACGACGACGGTCGAGCAGTGGCCGAATCTCTGGGCGACGCAGCACGTTACGTTCACCTCGACGTCACGGATCCGGCGTCTTGGAAGTCCGCCGCCGAGTACGCGGTATCCGAATTCGGCGCGATCAACGGTTTGGTCAACAATGCCGGAATCTCGGCGTCTGGCCAGACGGTCGCCGAAGAACCGCTCGAGACGTTCCAACGCATCATCCAGATCAACCTGGTGTCCGTACACACCGGTATCCACACGGTGGTGCCGTTCATGAAGGCAGCAGGCGGCGGATCCATCGTGAACATCTCCTCGGCCGCCGGCCTGATGGGCATGGCCCTGACCAGCGGTTACGGCGCAGCCAAGTGGGGCGTGCGTGGGCTGAGCAAGATCGCCGCCGTCGAACTCGGTCGCGACAAGATTCGGGTCAACTCCGTGCACCCCGGCATGGTCCTCACCCCCATGACTGCGCCGACGGGCATCAGCCTCGAAGAGGGCGCATTCCCCAACAATCCGTATCGCCGTGTCGGTCGCCCGGAGGAGTTGGTCGGTGCGGTCACCTACCTTCTTTCCGACGATGCCTCGTACACAACAGGTTCCGAGATCGCCGTCGACGGTGGTTGGACCGCCGGACCGTCGATCGAATACATCGCCGGCCAGTAAGGCAGGGATCCGTTCCTGCCTGAACCTGCGCATTCCGAACGTCCTCAGGTAGATACCAACGTCTCCCTGATTGCATTCGGAGAACTCAACTTTCGCAGGCGCTGCAGCGCGCGATGCAGGTCGAGTGACACCTGGTCGGTCGTACGGGCGAGCGATGTTGCCGTCGCCTCACTGTCGAGGCCGACGATCAACCGCAACACCAGGACATCGCGTTCGACAACCGGGAGCGCTGCTGGAGGCGGGAGCGGCCCACTGCTGAACCGGTCGGATGCCGCCCGAGCAATCGCGACACTTGTACTCGCGTACAGCAGGCGCAGGAAAGGCTGATTCGCCGCCGATCCGTCACAAACTGCCGTGAGAACAGAGATGCATGCAGCATCCGCGGCGGAGTCGGAGACGGCCCGATCAAGCTCGGCGCGGCACCGCAGCACAACCATCGGGCGAAACACTGCGTACAAATCGGTCATGGCTTCATGGCTACCGCTCCGTGCCGCGGCGGCCAACATCTCGAGCGAGCCTTCCTGCAACATGGGCTTACAATCTCTCTCGACCCGAAATTCGTCGTGTAGCCGGGGGATCAGCTGGATCCGAACAGTCCGGCGAAGGGGTTCACTGTCGGCGCGGGTGCCTGATCTTGCCCGCCTTGCCATTGGTTCTGATTGCCCCAGTCGTTGCCCTGATTCCAGTTACCACCCTGGTTCCAGCCGCCGTTTCCACCACGGTCCCAATCGTGCGAGTGATCGCCCCCCTGATCTCCATACCAACTGTTATCGGCCTGTGTTACATCATGATTCACAGTATCTGCCGAGGCCGGTGCGGCGAGCACGGCAATGGGTACGGTCAATACCGCACCCGTCACCGCGAGCTTGGTCCAGAAGCACTTCCTACGTTGTTCCGGTGCGGATAGTCGTGTCATGATCGATCCCTTCTCCGAAGATTTCTCCAGACTCTCTGGCTGTCCCGAACGGGGCACACACCAGTGAAGTCCTGCATCCTGGCCGTCCACTGGCACAACCCTGGCAGATTCCTGGCAGGGCTGAATTCAAACCGAACGCCTTGCACTACACAATGTTCCGATGCCGGCTCGTTGTTGTTCGCGCCCCGTTCCGACCGTTCCGTTCCAGGCGGCAAGGGGTCGCTCGGGCGTAAAGTCGAGAGGGTTCGGCTCAGTCGTCCAGAGCGGAAGGACACCCAGAAAATGCGGAGCGATGGAGATACGTGGGACATCGTCAGTAGCGTCGGACTCACCGCGCTTGCAGTGGCGACCTTCCGCGCATTGGAAAGCGCCCGCTCGGACGCGATCATCGAAGACAAGTTCGCATCGTGGTTCGTAGAAGCTGCAGCGGAGCCGCATTTCACAGCTCTTCTGAACGATCCGGCACTCCTCGACGACACACCCTTCGGCGGTTTCATGGGATTGCGAACCAGGTTCTTCGACGAATTCTTCTTGTCGTCAACCGAATCCGGAGTAAAGCAGGCGGTAATCGTTGCGGCGGGGTTGGATTCGCGTGCGTACCGGCTGGATTGGAACTCAGAATCCACAGTGTTCGAAGTAGATCAACCAAAGGTACTGGAGTTCAAAGCCGAAGTGCTCGCGGCGCGCGACGCCCAGCCGAAAACTGATCGACGCACTGTGCCTACGGATCTGCGCAACGACTGGCCGGCTGCGCTCGCGGAGGCGGGTTTCGATCCGAAGGAACCTACTGCATGGTCCGCAGAAGGCCTGCTCGCTTATCTCCCCGGCCCGGCCCACGACGCCCTGTTCGAGCGGATCGACGAACTCTCGGCCACTGGTAGTCGGTTGGCAGTGAACGACTTTCCGGCCGGCACGGACCCGAAGAAGCTGGCGACCATCAGATCCAAGTACTTTGCCGAGAACCCGTTCGGAGACCTGGACATTTCGCAACTGTTCTACAGCGACAAACGATCCGATCCCGGCCGGTGGCTCACTGAACACAATTGGACCGTCCGACGCTTCAGCTCGGTGGGGTTGGCAGATCTGTACGATCGCCGGATTCCTGATCTCCCCGAAGAGATCGCCGCACTGTCGACGCAGCCTTCTTTCCTGGCCGCGACCAAGAACTAACTCGGGCAGTCCTCACGAAAGTTACTCGGGTGCAGCATTTCTCCGTTTTGTCCAGCTTCACTATGCGTGTCACCACGACAAGTAGTTGACGGTACTCGAGGATGAACCGATTCAGTACTTCAGGCTGAGTACGTCTACACCTCAGACGGACGCGCGCCGAAGAGAACGCTGATGAAATGAGTCCATGAAACTCGAACACGCACGCAGGAAGAGTCGCCCGCTCACGCTGGTGGCACTTGCCTCCGCAGCGGTATTCGCCCTCGCCGCATGTACTTCCGGGCCGGATTCTGCACAGACCTCGGACAACAGCACAAAGGTCTCCGCCACCGAGACACCCACGACAGTCACGATCCCCGACAGCCCCGTCGGCAAGCAGATCAGCTGGCTTCTCAGTGCGTTCAACACGAGCGCGCCATTGCCCCAGGAAGAAATCGCCGAGCACTTCGGACCCACCGCACCAGTTGTCCTGACGCCTCCGGACTTCGACTCCATCCGAGCCGGACAGCCGTGGGCAACAGTGAATTACAAGGGAGGCGATACCGACGGCACCGTTTCCATCACCAGTACCACCGGCGGCGCGTTCGACATGAACGTCGTCGTCGACGGCGACGGCGACGGGTTGGTCCTTGGAATGGCGATAACACCGACCAAAGACGATCATGTGCCTGCCGCATCGTGGCAAGAGCTCGAGGCAGCTGTCAAAGCACTTCCCGCGCCGACGAACTTGACCGTCACCGAGGTCACCGGCGGAAAGAACGCCGAAGTCTTCGGTGTCGGCGACACCTCACCACAGCCCACAGGGTCAACGATCAAGCTGTACGTTCTCGGCGCGGTCGCGACGGCTGTCCAGAACGGGACACTCTCGTGGGATCAGAAGCTCACCATCACCGACGACCTCAAGTCGATGCCCGGCGGGACAATGCAGGACCTGCCGTCGGGAACCGAAGTCACGGTCCGAGAGACCGCCGGCAAGATGATCTCGATCAGCGACAACACCGCCACCGACATTCTGATCGCTGCTGTCGGGCGCGAGCAGGTCGAGGCCGAGTTCGCCCCGATGGGCATGGCGGATCCTTCGCTCAACATTCCACTGAAGCCGACCCGCGCACTGTTCCAACTCGGCTGGGGCAACGATGGCGCACAACGTATCGCCTGGCGCGACGGAACCCCGGACGAGCGTCGAGCAATACTGGCGGCACTACCTGGCCGCCTGGTGGACATCCCGGCGTCAGCATTCACCACCCCCGCATGGCCTTTCGACATCGACTGGTTCGCCTCGCCCGCCGACCTGCGTGCCGCGTTGGTTTCGTTGCAAGAGATGGCGAAGACCGAGAGCGGTGCACCGGTTCGAGACATACTGGCCGAAGATCCGGCGCTCGGTGACGATTCCGCGAAATGGTTCACCTACGGCGGATTCAAGGGCGGCAGCTCCATCGGGGTCCTTGCGGGTGCCTACTACGTGGAACACGACGATCGCGCCTGGGTCGTCACCATGCAAACTCACGGTGACGACGCTGCGCTGGTTGCCGATCCGGCTCTGTACTTCGATCCGGTCGACGACGCGATGCTCCTGATCCAGAAGGATGCGACCAGCTAGAACGATAGAAGGTTGAGATTTCGCGACAGTCTCCGACTGGGTTGACAGATGAGGTCCGGATACAGAGAAGCCGCTGTGCTTCCAGTGTCATCCGGATGCACAGCGGCTTCGCCAAGTCTTAGCCCGTGGGGGGCTCGGTCTCGTCCGACGAGAATCCGTCGAAGAATGCGATGACCTTCTGAAGAAGTGTCGCGATGTCGAAATCTTCCAAGCTACCCATTGCGTTCGTCCTTTCGTTTAACACTGGAGGATGAAACGTGCATCTTGCAATTTCCAATGTAAAGCATGAAAAGCATTATTTCTCGACCACGCGGCACTTCGGTTGTAAATACCTCACTCAGCAAGATATGAGCAAATCACCGCAAATAACAGCTCCCACCCGCAATATTTCCACTTTCCACAACCCACTAAATTCCCCAATTCGCAAGTGGGTAAATCTTGAGAAAAATTTCCGGACGCGTCGATTACGAAAGATCCTCCTAGTGAAACTTCCAATCCAAGACCACAAGGCAGAGGAAGCTTCGACACGGATGAGACGCAGTTTTTCCCGGTTCCAAGAAGCGCCATCCACATACATGGTGGACATTCGGCGGCGATAACGAACCATTAGCAACACAATCCCAGGCGCATTCTCCCGCCTTCTGACTTTCACCCATGACCACTGGATATTCTCGCAGATGAAACGCAATACCAGTTCGAAAATTTCATATCTTCAGTGGATACTGTGCACGCGATTAACTGATCAAATGTCTGTTGACTCACCGAGTCCCCACACTTCGCCAGAACTTCACATCCGAATGCTGGACGTTAGTTTAGATGGGTTCGCATTTCTCGCAATCTTCCCGATAAAGGCGGCCCCACGGATAAACCGCGACTGCACCGCCGCAGGCCGCCAGGTCACGATCCGCGCCTCGACGAAGGGCGCGCAGGCACCCTCGCACGAGGGTGAAATCGGGGGTGAAACATGCCTGGAGGTCTCGTCTTGTCGAGCCCGACACAGTACGTTTTCCCAGGCACGCCAGTCCCCAGATTCATACGGTGTGCAAGGGCTCGTTGACGCTTCCGAGATGTTGGCAAGACCGACCACAGGCCCCGTTCTCCCGACGAGAACGGGGCTTCCTCGGGTCGGTTTCCGCCTTCGACCGACCGGGTAGACGCGAGCATGGGCGCCGCCACCTGCTCGACCGGATCCACCGCTGGCCGCTATGAATCGACGACCCCGACCGTCGGCGTCGAAGAAGAATTCATCCTCGTCGACCCGACATCCTGGCTGCCGTCCACCGACAATGCCGCGGTTGCGGAAACCGCGTCGACACTCGGTTTGGATCTTCAGCTCGAGTTGTCCCGCTGCCAAGTCGAGACCAACTCTCCCGTGTGCCAGAGCATCGACGAACTCCGAACCCACTTGATCGACATGCGTCGGCTCGCGGCGAAAGCGGCCGAGTTGAACGGCTGCAGGCTGTTGGCCGTCGGCGCACCGCTTTCGGGGCCTTCACGTTTCGAGATTAGCGACTCCCCTCGCTACCGCCAGATGGGCGAACACTTCGGCGCCCTCGCCGCCGAACAAAGTATCTGCGGTTGCCACATCCATGTGGGCGTCGCTGATCAAGTCGAGGCCGTGCAGGTCTGCAATCACGTGCGCATCTGGTTGCCTGCCCTGCTGGCACTGAGCGCCAACTCCCGTATCCACCAAGGAGTCGACACCGACTTCGCGAGTTGGCGGGCGATCCAATGGTCCCGGTGGCCCGTCGCCGGGCCGCCGCCGTACTTCGAGACCGCCGGGGACTTCGACACCGCGGTCGCGAAGATGGTGGATTGCGGCGTGATGCTCGACAAGCGGATGGCCTACTGGGATATCCGGCCTTCCTGCCACCTACCGACCGTCGAGATCCGGGTCTGCGACGTTCAGCCGACGGTCGACGACACCGTATTGCTTGCAGCACTTGTGCGCGCGCTGGTCGCCACTGCACTGCGCGCCGTCGAACGAGGAGTCGTCGCTCCGCGCACTTCCCTCGAGAACCTCCGCCTCGCAACCTGGGTGTCCGCGAAGGAGGGCGTCCTGGGCGCGTCGATCGATCCGGTTACCACACAAAGAATTTCGGCCGCGGAACAGTTGCACCGACTCCTGATCCATGTCCGTGACTCCCTCGACGAGACAGGCGAGTACACGAGCGTGGAATCAGCACTGCGCGACAAATGCGTGACCGGCGGCGGCAGCGACTGGCAACAGCGAACGCTTCGCCAGGTCTGCCTGCGGAAACTGATCGCACGTGCGGTTGAGCGCACCGTCCCGACTGGCACGGATACGCATGACGGGTCGACCCCTGATCAGTAGTAATGCCTCCGACCACCGATAGCGTGCCCGGCCGCGCCCAGCGCGTACAGGATGATTCCGATCACCAACAAGACGACACCGATCGTCCAGAGGATCGGAATGTTCACCACGAAACCGATAATCAGCAGGATTACGCCGAGGATGATCATCACAAGCTCCTTCAGTGCGTTCACTCGGGCGGATACGCCCGCCTCGAGCCGCACACATCAGGGATACCCGTCGGCTGAGCGTTTCATACCCACTCTGACCGGGTATTTCGCTGGGCACCATAATATTTGAAGAATCGAGCCCGCCATGATGAGAATTGTGACTCTGATCGTTCTGATCTGGCTGATAGTCGGGGCCGTCGCGGCCGGCCAACGCGGCTACTACAGCAGTTCGCCGACCAACTGCGCCGGCGTCGGGACCATCGCACTCACGGTCATCGCCGGCCCGCTGAACTACTTCGGCGTCAACCCCAAAGTCACCGATTGCACGCTCCCCCAGCCCACCGAGTGAGCTGCCGGACATCCGCGCTAAACCGACTAGTCGTTACCCTGGAGGTGAGTCGACACACATCGAAGTGAGGGGCCACCATGACCACTGCACCAGATCGCACCCGAATCGAGTTCCCGGACATCAGCTCGCGTGCGTGGGAACACCCAGCCGATCGGGCCGCATTGGTGACGCTCCGGACGCTTCGGGGGTTCGACACTGTTCTGCGGACGCTGTCCGGACTGCTCCAAGAACGTCAGCACCGCCTCATGTACCTCGCCACGTCAGTGCGAGTCGACGAACGCCAGTTCAGTGACCTGAACGATCTGCGCCGTGACTGCGTCGAGATCCTGCAGGCCGACGAGACACCAGAGCTGTTCGTACTCCAGACCCCGATGGTCAACGCCTTCACCATCGGCATGGACAAGCCGTTCATGGTGGTCACTACTGGTCTGCTGGACGTGATGAACTACGAGGAGCAACGGTTCATCATCGGCCACGAACTAGGCCACGCACTGTCCGGCCATGCCGTGTATCGCACCATCTTGATGCATTTGATGCGACTGGCCGGAACCATCGGATGGCTGCCGGTCGGCGGATGGGCACTGCGCGCGATCATCGCCGCCCTGATGGAATGGCAACGCAAGTCCGAACTGTCCGGCGATCGTGCAGGACTACTGTGCGGCCAGGACGTACACACAGCGATTCGCGTGCAGATGAAATTGGCCGGCGGATCCCGAGTCAGTGAAATCAACATCGACGCGTTTCTTGCCCAGGCCGCCGAGTACGACGCCAGCGGCGACCTCCGCGACGGTGTACTCAAGCTCCTCAACATCGAACTGCTCTCTCACCCGTTCTCGGTGCTTCGCGCCGCCGAACTCAAAAAGTGGGTGGACAGCGGAGACTACGCCGCGATTCTGCGCGGAAACTACCCCCGCCGCGGAGATGACGACGGAGCGAAGATCAGCGACGAGTTCAAGAATGCAGCCAAGACCTACAAGCAGAACTTCGACGAGTCGGAAGACCCCTTGGTCCGGATGGTGCGCGACATCGGTAGCGGATTGGGCGGTGCCGTGGGCGCCGTCGGGAACGGCGTCGGCGACGTAGCGACGGACATCAAGGAACGATTCACTCACTGGCGCAAGAGTTCCGACAGGTCGAAGGGCACTGACGACGCCGATTAAGCAGAATCGGGACCTGCCACCGAAGGCAGTCGGCGGCAGGTCCCGGGTTCTTGGCGTGAAGGTGATGCAGGCTTCCCTCTGCACCACCCTCACGTTCACAGACAGTACCAGCAGTCGAACAAACGTGCGAACTGAAAGCGGTCGTGTCGAATCACCAGTTGTCGGGTACGCGGCATAGGACCACTACAGAAGGGAGCCGACATGCATGCTGGGCGGCTGAAGAAGGTCGGTTCGAGTGACGGCCCGTTTGCCTCCGTGTACTTCGAAGACGTCCGCAACCGGGAAGATGCACGCGAGCGCTTCGAACTCGAATGGCGCTCGATGCGCAATCAACTCACGAAACAGGGAGCATCGGAATCGCTGATCGCGCGACTGGACGAGGTGAAGGACAACCATCACGGCATCTCAGGTCGCGCCGGACGC
Source organism: Rhodococcus sp. WS1 (assembly GCF_003797745.1). NCBI lineage: Bacteria > Bacillati > Actinomycetota > Actinomycetes > Mycobacteriales > Nocardiaceae > Rhodococcus > Rhodococcus sp. WS1. Next base: position 2,105,163 of record NZ_RKLZ01000001.1, read on the forward strand.
GCGATCGTCGCCACATCCGAGGCAGTGCTGATCGACGATATTCTGCTCGAACCTGCCGGCTCCACCATCGCGACCTTGGGCGAACTGCCCTACTTGATTCCACTGATCGCACACGGATACGACACCGAACCGTTCCTCATCGCAAAGGTCGACCACACCGGCGCGGACCTGTGCGTGCGCGATGCTCGCGGGCGTGACGTGTACGGCGAAACGGTAGACGGCGACGGCTTCCCGGTCCACAAGGCACACGTGGGCGGCCAGGAGCGGTACACCGACAGCCAAAGCCTCGTGGAGGAGAACATCCGAAAGAACCTAACACAGGCCGTGGAGCGCGCGGCGGCGCTCGCCCGCGAACACAAGGTCGCACTGGTGGTCGTAATCGGAGAAATACAGTCCCGCAAAGCTTTTGCACAGCTCCTACCGTCGACGCTACGAGTGGTGGACGTCGAAAAGGGTTCGCGTTCAGTCGGTTCGACACCCGCCGAGGTGTCGAAGTCGATTCGTGAACTGATCGACACGCAGCGACTACGCAGAATGGATGCGGAAACCGAACGCTACGTCGCAGAGCAGGGCCGGGACTCCGGCCTCTCCATCGACGGGACCGCACGCGTCCTCGACGCCCTCGAGCAGGGCAAGGTCGAGACACTGCTGCTCACCGATCCCGACGACAAGGAAGTCACCAGTGGAAAGCTGATCGGGCCCGCCGATCGCGTACTCCCCTACATCGCAATCGGGACCGGCACCGAGCTGGTACAGATCGACGAACGCCTCGTTCTCGCCGACGGATACGGCGCGATACTTCGGCACCCCTGAACACCGGCCCGATGACCAGATTCGGGGGCGAGCACGTTCAGCGAGAAGCGTGCTTGCCCACCGAGTCCGGGAAACCATCGGCAATCGCTGCGACGAGTTCCAGATATGCCCGTGCAGTGCGCTTGTTCAACAATTTCAAGTCGATCGGACCACCCTCACCGAGGTGATCGTCATATGGCAACGTCTTGACCGCTCGCACTCCACGCTGAGCGAAAACGTCCTCGAGTTGGTCGAGGTCGAGCGAAGACGAACCCGGGCGCGTCGCATTGATCGCCACGACCGACCTGCTCACCAGATCTGCGTATCCGTGCTTGGTCAGCCAACTGAGCGTTGCTGCAGCACTACGGGCACCGTCCTGCGCCGTCGGGCTGACGACAACCAAAGCGTCTGCTTCGTCGAGAATTCCGTACATGGCCGAGTGCATGATTCCGGTGCCACAGTCGGTGATGACGATGTTGTAATGCACCTCGAGAATTCGCAGAGTATCGAGATAGTCCTGCTCGTTGAAAGACTCCGAAGTTTCCGGATCTGCCTCACTCGCAAGGATTTCGAGTCGGCTGTCGCCTTGCGACGTGTAGTAGCGAACATCGCTGTACGTACGAATGTCACCGTCGGCCAACAGATCACGAACGGTCAGGTGATGTTCACGTCGTTCACGATCAGCCAGAGTCCCCAGGTCGGGATTGGCGTCGATGGCTACGATTCGATCCCCACGGATCGACGCGAACGTCGAACCGACGGTCTTGGCCGCCGTGGTTTTTCCCACACCACCCTTGAGTGAGATGAAAGCAATCTTGTACACGCCGCGCACTGTTCGGTTGGCACGGCGCACCAGAGCTTGATGTTCGAGTTCGGCGGCCGACTGCCCGGTGTTGATCCGACCCCCGGTGAGTTTGAACAACACACTGCCCAAACCGCGTTCGGGTGGACGCTTCGCCCGCTTGATGATGTCCAGATCGTCGACGGACGTCATAGCTCTGGGCGTCGAGGTTCGAAAATCGGTCGGCTCTTCACGACGTTGCTGGCGCATCCGCTGACTGGGCAACGGTTTTGCCGCGGGTTCGTCGAATTGCGGCGTGAAGGTGACGGTTCGAATCGACGTTGCGTAACCGTCGTCGGACGCGTCGAAAAGGCCGTCGCCCTGAGTCGTTCCGGAGTTGTTCCCCAGGACTCCGTTATTCGAACCGTTGTTATCGCTGCGCACCGTTTTCCTAGGTCGAGTTCGGAATCATTTCGGACATAGCCTCTCGGACGCTATCACTCTGGCGGGCTTGCCGTTCTCTGCTCAATACCGTCACGGCACAACAGACCGTTACACCCGCACTTCGATGACTTTGGTCCCCACGCCTGTGCCGGTCTCAGCAAATACGAACGTCGTAACGATATGCGGCACAGATATCTTCATCTGCCGCTGAAAACAGCCTTCCGCAATGTCAGGGCAAATCCCTTGGTAACAAACGAAAAAAGGGAGGGTGATCACCTGGGTGATCACCCTCCCTTCATGGACAAGTGTTCAGCTGCTGCAGAATTCCGCACTCTCGAACGAAGTGCCTCCCAGCCCTACCGATCACTCGTACCATTCGACCGTCATCACGGGCAGAGCACACTCTTCACGTATGCAGCACTCGGCTTGACGGTGCCGTCCGACCTCACTGCGCCGAAATACGACTCTCGATCCGTCGTCGCTCCGTAAGGTGCGTAGTCGTTGAGACGGTAAAAGATGAGCGGCCCCAACCAAGGCTTGGATTGCTTGTCTGCCATCGCTGCCTGATAGATCTCGAGTTGACGCGCTTCGCTGACGCTGTCCGGAGTCCCACTTGTAGGCGCCCCGAACTCGGTAATCCAAATCTTTTTTGCAGAATCTCCGTTGGCAGTCATGATTCCGCGAAGGCTCGGCCGAACGATCCCGCCGCCCGCGAACGACTCGACACTCATCTGAGACCACGAGTTCCAATCATGTTCATCTGTAGGCAGCGCCGGATACGAGTACGGATGATGACCGACAGCGTTGAACGATGACCGTGCACCATTCGTATACAGGGATTGCAAGAATGTGAGTGGCGCGACCTGACTGCCGTCGACGGCGTCAAACCGACTCGGCCGGGCTCGACTACTAGCCCTCGTAGTAGCTGCCTGTATCCTTTCGCGTATGACGCCGGGTCCGAAAGATGTCGCGCAGCTGCGCGGCGCTTTCGTGGGCGGTACCTCCGGCGCGGTTTCCGTCGCAGCCCACGCACTCGGTGGCGGCGGCATGGCCCCGTCCGAGAGCGCGGTGGTGTTGTTGATCCTCGCGTGCGCGAGCGTCGGCGCGGTGGTCACGTCCATCGACACTCGCCGATCCCCTGCCCTCTTGCTCGCCCTTATGCTCGCTGCGGGTCAGGCCATCGGTCACGCGACATTGACCATCGCTTCGGATCATCAACACGGCCTACTCCTGTCGCTTCCGATGCTCGCAGCGCACATCGCTGCCGTCGGAGTGTGCGCAGTTCTGATCCGCGGCGCAGAACACGGGTACGTCGTGGCGGCATCGACGGTGGCGGCAATCGTCGCCGTCCTATTGCGCCCGTGGGCACCTGAACCCTCGCCGTTCACTGCGCGCACTCGATACCGCGCCAAAGTTGTTCTGCGTCAACTTCTCACCTCAGGCTTGGGCACTCGCGGCCCACCGGCATTCGTGTAACTCACCTTCCCTTTCCTCTCACGCACGTGAATACGTGCGCCACTTTGCTGTGCGCCTTTATTAACCGCGGGCGGTTAACAAAGGCGCACGGCGGGATCGAGTACACGCATGTCCGCACCCGAATTGGAGCGCGCACAGACACGCGCTTCTAACGACAGCTCTCCCCCGAAGAAGCAGGTCGGCGGCGCCAGGCCGCTGATTCTGCGCCTGCACTTCTATGCCGGAATCCTCATCGGGCCGTTCATCCTCATCGCCGCCCTGAGCGGTGGTCTCTACGCGATGGCGCCCACCATCGAGAAATTCGTCTACAGCGACTACCTCCAGACCGACACCACCGGACAAATCGCGTCGCTGAACGACCAGATCCGTTCCGCCCAGCAGTACCGCCCTGACCTGACCGTCTCGGCAGTACGTCCGTCCCCTGCGGCCGGAGAAACCACGCGGGTCCTGTTCACCGATCCGTCGTTGGGCGAATCGGAGAGGCTCGCAGTCTTCGTCGATCCGGTGCTTGCACAGCCGGTCGGCGAGCTGGCGGTCTACGGAAGCAGTGGTTCGTTGCCACTGCGCACCTGGATCTCTCAGCTGCATCGCCACCTTCATCTCGGTGAACCTGGCCGCCTCTACAGCGAATTGGCCGCGTCGTGGATGTGGGTGGTCGCACTCGGTGGCGTCTACCTGTGGTTCCGTCGATACCGCACCGCTCGGAACGCTCGTCTACTTACGATCGACCGAGCGTCCACCGGACGAAGCCGGACCCTGAACTGGCACGGTGTCGTCGGCATCTGGATAGCAGTTGCGTTGGTGTTTCTCTCGGCGACCGGACTCACGTGGTCGACGTACGCCGGAGAGAACGTCAGCAATCTGAGAACCGCATTGAGTTGGACGACGCCCTCGGTCGTGAAAACTCTCGGCGACGCTCCACCACCGGCAACGGGCGGGCACGAGGGTCACGACATGGCCCCCGCCGCCGCCGGCACGCTGACAGACACCAACGTCGGACGTGTCGACACCGTCCTCGGTATCGCCAGGTACAACGGGATCACCGGTCCGGTCGAAGTATCGATACCCGCCAACGCCGAGACAGCCTTCACCGTCGCCCAGACGCGTCAGCCCTGGGTGTACAGCAACAACACCATCGCAATCGACGGAGCGACGCAGAAGGTCACCGACGAGTTGTGGTTCTCGGATTGGCCACTCGCAGCCAAACTTTCGGCTTGGGGAATCCAGCTCCACATGGGCCTGATGTTCGGCCTTGCCAACCAGATCGCACTCACCGCACTGGCACTCGCGTTGGTCAGCGTGGTCATTCGTGGCTACATCATGTGGTGGCGCCGACGCCCCACCCGTGGCTCTGACTGGGCAGTCGGCCGGGCCCCTGCCCGCGGCGGAATTCGCAACCTCTCCCCGCTCAGCATTGTTGCGCTGGTTGCGGTAACCGCACTGGTGGGCTGGTTTGTTCCGCTACTCGGCATCAGTCTTCTCGCATTCCTGCTGATCGACGTTTGCATTGCGGCGTTCAAACGCCGCACCACCACCTGACACCTCACGAATCACGGAGACACACATGACTGTTCGAACAAAGATATTCGCAGCTGTTGCACTGACCGCAGCTCTCGCCTTGACCGGCTGTTCTTCAAACTCCGACAAGGAAACCGAAGCCGCACAATCCATCACAGTTCAGGATCAATGGGTCAAGGCAGCACCCGAGGGAATGAGTGCGGCGTTCGCCGAACTCGTCAACTCCAGCGACAAGGACGTACGGGTGGTCTCGGCAACCAGTCCCGCGTCATCGCGACTGGAACTGCACGAGGTCGTGACCGGGGACGGCGGCACGATGACGATGCGCCCCAAGGACGGTGGGTTCCTGGTCCCTGCCAACGGGTCAGCCAGCCTCACCCCGGGCGGTGACCACCTGATGTTCATGGACCTGTCCGCGCCGCTGCTCCCTGGCGCCGAAACCGACCTCACATTGATCTACGACGACGGTTCCAGCACCACGTTCACAGCCCAGATTCGCGACTTCTCCGGTAATCAGGAGAACTACGACCCGAATCACGGTGGCTGAGAACACGAACCCGCCCAGCCGAGCACTCAGCCGGCGGCGCCTTCTCGGAGGAGGTGCCGCCGCGCTCGGCGTCGCGGGAATAACCTGGGGCGCAACCACAGTGGTCGAGCGCAGCGAACACGAGCAGCAAGCAGGCAAGCTGGTGGAACCGTTCTACGGCGTCCACCAAGCTGGGATCGCCACCACTCCGCAAGCGCACGGCACGTTCATCGGGTTCGACCTCTTGCCTGGAGCCGATCGAGCAATCGTGGTCGGGATCATGAAGATGTGGTCCGAGGATGCGTCACGGCTGACCGCCGGTAACCCGGCGTTGGCCGATACCGAACGGGAACTGGCCGTGGATCCGGCCCGCTTGACGGTGACCGTCGGCTACGGCCCTGGCCTGTTCACCAAGCTGGGATTGCAAGCACGTCAACCGGACTGGTTCGAGCCGTTGCCGAGCTACGAGATCGACCGACTTGACGATCGATGGGGCGGATCGGACCTGTTGCTGCAGATCTGCGGCGACGATCCGGTGACCATTGCTCATGCTGTGCGAGTTCTGACCAAGAACGTCCGATCACTGACGACAATCCGGTGGACACAAAAGGGATTCCGCAACGCTCGCGGCACCACGCCCGAGGGAACCACGATGCGCAATCTCATGGGCCAAGTGGACGGGACGGTCAATCCGGCTCCGGGAACAGTGGATTTCGATTCACTGATCTGGCACGACGGCGCCGGTCAACCGTGGCTGGCGGGCGGAACCTCGTTGGTACTAAGACGCATTCGCATGGAAATGGATACCTGGGACGAACTCGATCGCTCGGGGCGTGAACTCACCATGGGGCGCACGTTGTCCAATGGCGCTCCGCTCAACGGAACCAACGAATTCGACGAAGCGGATTTCACACTCACGGACAAGTTCGGCATTCCGGTGATCCCGCCAGGATCACACATCGCGCGAGCCCACCAGACGCATGAGAAGGAGCAGTTCTTCCGTCGGGCATACAACTACGACGACGCACCCGAGGGCGGGCAGACCTCGAACTCGGGATTGATCTTCGCAGCATTCCAACGGGACATCGCCGAGCAATATCTACCGGTCCAACAGCGATTGAGTGACTTCGACGCACTCAACGAGTGGACGACGCCGATCGGTTCTGCGGTGTATCTCATTCCGCCGGGATGCACCGAGAACGACTATGTGGGAAGCGGATTGCTCGGCTGACAACCCCGGGTAACGACATTGTGGGGGCGGGATCCGTTCGGATCCCGCCCCCACAATGTCTTCTACCTGAAGTTGTTGCGTTACTTGGACTTACGAGGTCCCGGCAAAACCGCCCCCGGACGAGCGGTAGTCAACCTCGTGACCCAACCGCTGACGGGCCACTTCTTCAGGCCGACGTTGTGCGGGGTCACCTCGGTTCCGACGTACTTGGTAGCGAGCTCGTCGTCGACGGTTCCGTTGAACCGCCACAGTTGGCTTCCGTCGGCATTGCGAGTGGACACCTCCCATGACTGAGCGCGGAATGCACCACGAATGATGCTGTCGGCAAACACCAGAACGGGGATTCCGATCTCGGCACGAACAGCTGCACCGGCAGACCACTCGGCGCGCGCGAGTTCGTAGATCTCTTCCGGCGTTGCTCCCGGACGAGCGGAGGCCGGCACGTGGAGGACGATGCTCGGCGTCGGGAGTTCCGGCGCGGGATCGGCCGAGTAGCGCAACGCGAGTTCCTCGACGCGGGTCGCACGGGCTTCCTTGTCCGATGTATCGCCCGCGAGGTTGGTCAGGCCCTCGCCCGCGTCGGTGATTCGCAAGGCTTCCACGATGCCGCGGACGACCTCGTCGGTAGTGGCGGCCGAATCCGTGGCGGCAGCGACCGAGCGGAGAAGAACGAAGTGCTCCACCGCCGAACCCGCGTCGTAGATTTCACGGATGCGGGCGATCTTGGCTGCTGTCACAGCAGCATTCGACTCGGCTGGGCCGTCCGCTCCTTCGAGATTCGCAAGTTCACCGAGCGCTTCGAATACCGGCGCGAACACTTGATTTCCCGTGCCGTGCCCGACATGGAACACCTGATCGTTGCGCGGGTCACGCAGGGCAAAGACGTACTGCCCCAATCTCTTCCCAACCTTTTCGGTGAACGGCTGCGGAGCCGGCTTCCTGACGACGACCTCGGTGGACAGAGTGCGCATCACGGCCAGACGGAGTGCGTCGGGCACGCTGGTGGAACCGGCAGCACCGGAAAAGATTGCCGCCGAAGCAGCGCTGATCGAGGTGAACGTGCGGCCGACTTGCTTCTCGAGAGATGCAGAGACCGTACCGACCGCAGTCAGTTTTGCATCGAGGGTGCCGTCACCCTCGACAAGGAACTCCTTGATCAACGGAGCAACGAGCAGGGTGGAGCCGATAGCGCGAGGAACTGTCCAGACAATAGCCATGCCACGAGCCTAGGCGATCACCTCGAGACGCGAGGCGAACGCGACTCAGCCCGCCGCTGCCGGCCCGGCCAGTCCCTGCACAAGAAGGTTCCAGGCCGAGTGCGCGACTTCTTTCCGCGAGCTCTCGGCAGTCCGTTCCATGATCGCGGCGAACATGGCGATCGCCAGGATCACGTCCTCAGCAGTCACGGACTCTCGTATCTTCCCAGTTCGACGCGCCTCGTCGAGGCGCCCTTCGAGGAGATCGGTCAAACGGGCGCCAGCCGAATTCAGTCGCGAGTCGCCGAAGGAGACCGGCTTGATGACCTCCACGAACACGATGGAGGTAGTGATCTGGTCGACCAACAAACGAAAAAGATCGTCGAGAGTCGAATCCGGATCAGCCGCCAGATCGTGCAGCTCGACGATGTTCTCGTCGAACACCGCGAGTGCGAGACTTTCACGAGTGGGAAAGTGCCGGTAGAGGCTGCCCTGGCCGACGCCGGCCGTGCGGGCGATCAGGCTGAGCGGAGCAGCAAATCCCTGGGTGGCGAACACCTCGCGAGCTGCTGCAATGAGTGCAGCACGATTGCGCGCCGCATCTCTCGGCCCTCTGTTGAGAGATCCGCTATTGACGCGGCCAGACGATGTCACGCACACTACGATACCAACCGGACAGCATTGTCCGGTTGGTTGCGGCCCGACACCGGTTCACACCCCGACCCGATCGTCGTGAGCGCTCGAACACGCGCCTGCCCTCCGTGCTGCCTGTCCTTGAGGTACGTCTGCCCGTGAGATACGAAAGGCAATCCCGCACCGGGAGTTGGACTCGATGAAATCGTTCACGACCATCAGAACCAGATCTGCCATCGCGCTCGTCACCTTGATCACCGTCCTTCCGGTGTGCGTCGCTTCTGCTGAGCCCGCCACTGCCCCGGGCTCGATCCACGAGAACCCGGGTGTCGCTTCCAACGCTGCAAGCCGCGCCGAATGCGGCCCGGGCTCGATGCCCGAGACCGGGTTGCAGGGCGATGTTCCGGCCGAGGACCGAAACAGCGGACGCAGCCGAGACGGGTACAGCTGCAACATGTCTCAGATCGGCGGTTACTCGGGTCGCGGCGGCGGGATCACGTCCACCAACTTCGAACACTGCTCGTACGTCGGCAGCTTCTTCCCCGGGAACCTCCTGGGCCCCGCGCAGGGCGTGCAAGTTCTCGACGTGTCGGATCCTGCCAATCCTGCTCTCACCGCCACGCTGACCGAACCTGCGATGCTGGCCGGAACGTGGGAGAGTCTCAAGGTCAACACCGCGCGAAAGCTGCTGGTGGGCACGGGCGTTCCGCTCTTGACCGGCGTCGGCCTGATGTCGGTCTACGACATCTCCGATTGCGCGCACCCGAAACTGCTCAACCCCGGACCAGGAACCGATCTGGGGATGCTGCTGCCCATCACCAATCACGAGGGTGGATTTTCACCGGACGGGAACACCTACTGGTCTTCCGGCACCGCTCCCGGCGTGGTGAGCGCCGTCGATCTCACCGATCCCGCCAACCCGCGTGTCGTCTGGCAGGACCTCATCGGGTTGTCGACCCACGGCTTCGGAATCACTCCAGACGGAAATCGCATGTACTTGTCGAATAATCTCGGCGGAATACATGTTCTCGACATCAGTGAGGTTCAGCGCCGCGTCCCGAATCCTCGGGTGCGCCAACTGTCCCAGCTCTCGTGGACCGACGGTTGGGCCACCCAACACAGCATTCCGGTCACCTACGACGGTTCGCCGTACCTGTTCACCGTCGACGAAGGTGGTTCCGGCGGAGTGAAATTGATCGACGTCTCCAATGACGACGAACCGGCGGTCGTCAATTCGGTGAAGCTCGAGATCAATCTGCCGGAGAATCAAGATGCTGCGCTGGCGTCTGCTGCCGGCGGATCGCTGTTCGCGTACGAATCTCACTACTGTTCGGCCGATCGCCCGGTCGACCCGACGGCGCTGGCATGCGGATGGATCTCGAGCGGGATTCGGGTCTTCGATGTTCGAGATCCCTTCGACGTCCACGAAATTGCGTACTTCAACCCACCCGCTCGGACCGGCGACAATGTCGAACTCGCCAACTCGCCGCACGCTCTCGCCTCGCTCATCGGGGTACCCATTCTCAGCACGCCGGCAATCGCGCAGTCGATCGCGCAGGGCCAGTTCGACCCCGGCCAAGCGCTGAGTTCGCGATCGGGCATGCTCGCTCTCGGCGACATCTCGACCGATTGGTGCTTCTCCCCACCCGAATGGCGCGGTACCACGTTGTGGGCGACGTGCGCCGACAACGGCTTTGTTGCCATGCAACTCGAAAACGGTGTCTACACACCACCCGCTGACCAGAAGACGACCGTGGGATCATGACGGCGCCGCGATCGGTCAAAGCCGTCGCACTCGTGGCTGCGGCACTGATGCTGCTCGTACTCGGCGCAGCATTACGTCCGCTGTTCGCACCCGAGAACCACACGCAGACAGCTGTTCTGAGCGAAACCGAAATCGGATTCGTGCATGACATGGCGGCCCACCATCAACAGGCCCTCTTCATTCTCGCGCGTCTGAGTCCCGATGTGGACCCGGCGGTTACGAGACTGGCCCAGCAGATCGACGATGTTCAGAGAACGGAAATCGGTGTCACGCTCGGTTGGCTGAGGTTGGCCGGTGTCCCGCCGAACAGTAGAACGCCGATGGCGTGGATGGAGGCGTCACCGAGCGGCGCTGGCGACTCTCATCATCACCCGGCAACGCTGGACACCGAGGCCGCCTCCATGCCGGGTATGGCTACGACCGAAGAACTCGAGAAACTGAGTAGCGCTCGCGGGTTCGACGCCGAGGTTGTGTTCCTTCAACTGATGGAACGCCACCACCGTGGCGGGATCGCTATGGCGCAGGCCGCCGATGCTCTGCTCGAGCGCGAACCGGTGAAACAGTCGGCCCGCGACATGATCAATTCCCAGAGTCAGGAATCCGGGCTGATGACACTGATGCTCGGACAACGTGGGGCGCAACCACTGCACTGAACCGCATCTGCACTGACTAGCATGGGTGTCGACCTGTGAACTACAGAAGGAATCGACACTTCAATGACCCTGCTCGTTCGCGGAATCGAATGGTCGAACCCGACAGCACCGCGGATCCGATGCGTCGACGACACCACTTCCGCTACGACCTTCTACACTCACGACTCGGTTCTGCGATTCTCCGTCGACGAGAAGAAGGGCCGCCGCTGCCTCGGCTGGCGAGATCTCACCGCAGAAGGTCGAGGACACTCGCCGTGTGACCGCGGGGCCACGGTCGTTACCGGGCGCCAGTGCGATCGGTGCCGAAATCGTGAGGGATTCACCACCGTTCATCAGGCACATGTCAGCGGCGCGCACATTCATCCGAACGTGCGCACCTATCTCACGCAACCACAATGGCTCTACATCGACATCTTCGCCGGCGGTCAGATGAAGGTGGGGACGGCGGCCGAGTTCCGCAAGCATCCGCGAGTCGCCGAACAGGGTGCGGTCTGCGCATTGTTCGTAGCGCGGTCGACGGACGGTTACAGCATTCGTTCCCTCGAAGCCCGAGTTTCGGAGCACTTCCACTTGAGCCAGGCCATACGTACGTCTCGAAAGATCGAAGCGCTGACAGGACCCTTGGATCGCGAGAAACTGCGAAAGTCGTTGCACCACTTCGTATCGTCGATCAAAGACGAGCTGAATGACATCGGATCGGACATCGACGGAATCGAGATCCTGGAGGCTCCCGAAGAATGGACGGCGCCGGCGTGCGCCGACGTTGTCTTCGATGCGGCACCGTTGATCGCGTATCCGCACACTTTCGAGTCCGGGGAACATTCCTTGTACTTGGAGGGCCTTGCCGGTTCGATCGCCTCGCTGCGGATCGACCCCGATCCTGAATCGCCACGCTTCGTCGCGGATGTGTCCGGACTGGTCGGTCGAACCATCACCGTCGGCGAGTTCGAGTCCCCTGGCGTGGCGATTCAGGAATCGTTGTTCTGAAAGTAGGTCAGCAACTTCCCGCGGTCGCTGCGGCGAATCCGCGAGTGACCTCAGCCTGCTCGTCGGCAGACAAGCTCGACCATTCGGGATAAGCCTGGATGGAGGTCAGCATGTCGTTTGCCAATGATTCACGCGTCATGCCCATTTCCTCGCCCGACTCGTCAATTGCCGGCTGGTATGCGTCGAGGTACCGGAGAACATCGGAGCACGCCTGCGCGTAGGTCCGTGGCAGTGCCGAACTCACATTCGGGTCCGACGGGACCTCAGCCGGGACGCTCGCGTCGACCGACGGTGCCTCGGTAGTCGATTCCGACGATGTCGCCGGAGCCTCGGATGACGTCGTCGGTGACGCAGTGGTGGTCGCCGAAACGGAGGAAGTGAGTGTTCCGACCTCGGTCGGCTTGTCTCCGTCAGAACCGCAGGCAACCAGCGCCACCAGCGAGCAGGCACCGATGAACCCGGTGATCGTTTTCTTCATCCTTCAAGGATGCCAGAGGGCGTCTGGCGCTCGAACGGACCGGCATCGTCGACCGGCGAGAATCGTCCGGGCAGCCTGTCGAATCCGACTGCCTCGTCGGCCCGCCTACAGGATTGGACCATATGCCCCGTCTGCGAACCCATGCTACGGTGACTTAACTGCAAAGTAACTATGGGTGGGATTGTCCGGTCTGCCGCGTTCATCCGGAACGCTCTGATCGGAAATAGTTCGTCTTTAAGGGGCTGGAACGAGTGGGACTTTTTCGTCGACGAGGCTCCCGGGAGGAAGACGACGATCGCGGGCAAAACCTCGATCGCAGCGACCCCGGGTATGCCGCCTGGTTCGCGAACGTCTCCGACGCGGGCGGTCAGCCGGTTCCGTACAAGCGGCCGCTTACCGCGCCGGTGTATCCGCAACTTCAGACGCCGGTGCCGGACTTCGAGACGGATACGAGATGGCCGCTCAGCGCACCCCCCGGGGACGGCTGGCTGCCCGCAGACCGCATCGACGAATTCGAGTCGTCGAATGGCCGCTCATCTGCACCGAACGGAACGAGCCCACAAATCTCACAAGCTGAACAGTTGCCGCCCAGCCCACTCCCGACACCGCAACCAACGATTCCACCTCGAAATGTACCGATGACTTCATCACCGAAGCATCACCTGGAGTCGCCCCGCGCGACTCTGCCCTACCAAGGAGAAGCAATGAGCAACATCGACAAGATCCTCGGCGAACTGATGCGCATCGACGGTGCCAGCGGTGCAGCCGTAGTCGACGCCGACAGCGGGATGGTTCTCGGTATGAGCGGCAACCCGTCATTCAGCCTCGAGTACGCCGGCGCCGGCAACTCCGAGGTTGTGCGAGCAAAGCTCCGCACGATGAGTAACTTGGGAATTACCGACACCCTCGAAGACATTCTGATCACCCTGAGTAACCAGTACCACCTCATTCGCGTCCTCGAGACGCCCGGACTGTCAACGCTGTTCGTGTACCTGGTTTTGGACCGCGCGCGTGCGAACCTGGCACTGGCCCGCCACAAGCTGGGCGAACAGACACCCAAGATCGAGATCTGACGCTTCCACTCCCTTCCCGACAATGCCCGGTCCTCGCCAACGGCGAGGACCGGGCATTGTTCGTTCCGCATCGTCGATTGGTGAACGTCGCGCCGGCACCGATACTGAGACAGTGACTATCGCGGATACTCCTTGCGTGTGGTTGACCACCCTTCGAAGCGACGGCTCGCCGCACACGACTCCGGTCTGGTTCTTACTGCGTCAGAACACATTCTGGATACCGAGCGCCGAGCAGAATCGGAAGGTCCGGAACCTGCTGGACGATCCGCGGGTCTCGTTGGCAGTCGACGGATCCTCTCACGACCCGTGGGTCGCACAGGGGTTCGGGACAATTCATCACAACGTCGGCGAGTTCGGCTATCTCCTGAAACTTTTCGGCGAGAAGTACGACGGCTGGGATGCCGCAGACGAAACTCGTGAAGGTCCGCGAGTTCTCGTGTCGGTTCCGGTGACGCGATGGCTACTTCGACCGGACTGACAGACAGTGCCGGTTCAGCCCGAAATGTCGTGAATGACATACTTGTAGTTCATCTCTCGCAGAAATGGACTCTCACACATGGCACGCACGGCACATCACAGGCGCGGCATCACCGGCGTCACCATCGGCATTGCTGCCGTGATCGTGCTGGGAGGTTGCGCCAGTTCCAACGCCGACGCACCCGAAACATCTTCTCTCGGTTCGGGAATCGGATCCGGCGTCACGACGACGGTTACGGCCGGAACTTCGGCTCCCTCGTCCGCCGCAATTGAACTGCTGGCACAGATCCCCATCAAGGGACGCGCACCCAAGACCGGATACGACCGTGCACTGTTCGGTACCGCCTGGACCGACGACGTCACCGTCGAGTTCGGCCACAACGGCTGCGATACCCGAAACGACATCCTGCGGCGTGACCTCACCGACCTGACATTCAAAGACGGCTCCAAAAGCTGCTCGGTCCAAACCGGTACGCTCCGTGACCCGTACACGAACAAGACCATCGCCTTCACCCGCGGCCAGGACACGTCTTCTGCAGTCCAGATCGACCATGTTGTCGCACTCTCGGACGCCTGGCAGAAGGGCGCGCAGCAGCTCGACACGCAAACGCGAACCAATCTCGCCAACGACCCTCGAAACCTACGCGCTGTCGACGGGCCCACCAACCAGAAGAAGTCGGATTCCGACGCGGCGTCGTGGCTGCCGCCCAACAAGGCATACCGCTGCCAGTACGTGACTGCTCAAGTGGAAGTGAAAGCGGCATACGGTTTGTGGGTTACCCAAGCCGAACACGACACCATCGCAGACATTCTCGCGACCTGCTGAACTCTTGCGGTGATCAGCGACATTTGATCAGAGGGCTCTGATCAGCGACATTTGATCAGAGGACTCTGATCAGCGACCTTTGATCAGAGGACTCTGATCAGCGACCTTTGATCAGATACCGCACAATCGCCATCCCGAGCGCGAGGCCCAACACGGTGGCCAGCGCTGCAACCAGACCGTGGCCGGTCAGTGCGACGAACACACCGGTTATGACTGCGACGACGGCAATGATCCCCGCGTCCACTCTGCTTTGACCACGTTCAGGCATGGCACTCTCTCGTGCTGTCAGGTCCGTCCGCTCCCCTCGTAGCGGACGGACCCAGCGGCAATCTGTCGAAATGCGCGAACTCTGGTGGCCTCACCGGGCTGACTTTGCGGGCGGTCCTGCGAGGCCGGCACGTCCCCCGGAGCCAACTCACATCGGTTCACGAAGTCCGTACCTTCGCAGAATATACCGATTGGTAGGTAATTACTGAGGGCTAAAGTCCCTGGTCATGGACTCATGCGACGAGTGGTCGAAAACTCGAGACGAACGAGCGCATCCGCGAGCCGAGCGTTCAATCGAGATGGCAGAGGGCCGTGGTCACCTCCAGAGGTCCATCTCGACATAGAGTGGAGACGTCTAGGACCCGAAAAGCGATCCGAGATCCAACGATCCGACTGACGACACTCTCTTCCAATCAGCGCAATACGCGGTGGTGAAGCGAGAATCCGTCAAGAGAATGGTGACTGTCGCCGGTTCGAGGGTGCTTTCGAACTCGAGGACATTCAATTCACCGTCGCCGTCGACTTTTGCCCGACCGTATATGCACGGCATATCAGCTGATACGGGCCCAGACGTCGTGTAGGTTCCCGGCAACACCTCCCACGGCACGTCGAACAGCCCATGACCGGGAATCGTTCCCGGCGCTGCTGAGGCCGCAGACGTCCCGATCATTGCCACACCGACAGCTACTGCTGCAGCGGACGCGAGCAAACTAACCTTGCGCATTTTCCCTACCTTGTTCATACCTGAACCGCAGCGGCGAGTTCGAAGGCTTGTTGATGTAAGAACCCGCGGTTCGCGCAGTTCTTCAACTAACGGTAGTAAAAGGGCACGAGTTTTGGTGAGCTACCTTTTGTGGTTCTGGCCCGATTTCCGTGACGGAGACTCCCATTGAGAAAAATAGGGAACGCCGGCGTTGCGGCTCTCGGCATGATTCGAACCTGTCATTCCAGTATTCGATCACACAACCGTATTCGAGCCGAAACGTCGACGCTCCCCTGCCGTTTGGGTGACTCAGCCTCCGAGTGAGCCCGTCGGCAGCTTCGAGAAGATGTCCCCGAGGCTTCCGGTTCCACCAGGAGTTTCCGGTTCCGTCGGATCCACCGGCTCGACGACGATGACGCCGGGCACGGTGACGGTCACGGTCTTGTCCGCAGATTCCGAAGAACTGAACTTCTTGGTACCCAAGAACTTTGCGGTGATGCGATGCTCGCCCTGGTCGCGGAACGGCCAGACCAGTTCTGCATGGCCATTGGAATCGACTGTGGCGCTACCGATCTTCGTATCGCCGTCGAAGAACTCGACCGTGCCCTCACCCGGGTTCGGGTCGATACTCGCCGCAATCTTGACGTCTTCGCCCGTCAGTGCCTCCAGTGCGACAGCGACCGTCGTCTCGGTCTGGTTGGTCGCGAATACCTCGGTAGTCGAGAGGGCGCTGCGTCCCTCGCCCGAAGCAACACAATACCCAGCGGCATTGACCCACCGGGACTCACCGAAACTCATGCTCGTGTCTTTGATCTTGATACTCGGGCTCGTCGCCCCGGCGCGCAGGTGCGTCGTCGCATTTCCCTCGTCGGACCGAGCTTCGAGTTTCAATTCGACTGCCGGTAAACGAAAGTCCGTGTTGGCCTTGACTTGCAGCCCTTCCTTTGGCTTGTTGTCGTTCGCGCTCGGACCGTCGTTGACTGTCTTGTTGCCGGTACCGGTAATTCGCAGGTACTCACCCGCCGGGTTCGCGTTTCCGTCTGCGCCCACCCGGAGCAGCACCGCAGTCTCGCCGGTCAAGTTGGACGACGAATCACCGACGAGGGAGTACGAAACCAGGGTTGCCCCTTGCGGTAGTGCGATGTCGTACTTGATACGACCGGTGTCCGAATCCGAACTACGCATGGTGCCCGGATGCAGTTTCACTGTGAACTGTTCGCCGGGACGCACGGACGTGGGCGCCGTGACCTCCAGGTTGTCGGAGAACGACGAATCCCAATCGGTGGCGCCGTCGACCCGGCACTTGTGTTCGAAGGAAACTGTTCGAGTCACGGTATCGGAAGCCGCTGCTGCCGGAGCGGACACAGCGAGGAGTCCGGCCGCAACAGCTGGTACGACTGCGCAAACAGCCAGAGAACGGGAGTTCATATGTTGCCTTTCAAAAAGACTCGGTCATCGAGTGTTCGGTGAATTAGGACCGTGATCACTTGCCACCGAGCGAACCCGTGGGCAGCTGCGGCAGAACGGACTCGAGGCTGCCGAGACCACCCGGAGTGCCCGGATCGGTCGGGTCGGGATCGACCGGGCCTGTTGAATCCCCGGTCACCGTGAGCATGTGTGCCGCCGACGTGTACTTCGCCTCGTCGTCGGTAGCTGTGAAGACTGCGGTCACGGACTTGGTACCCGCCTTACCGAAGGTCAGATCCAGGCGGGCAATACCGCGAACCACCGGCCGCGGGTCACCGACGGGCTTGCCGTCGACCATGAACTGTACTGTTCCCGTTGCGTTTTCCGGATCGACGTGAGAAGCAAAAGACACTTTGGTGCCGGTAGCGGCTGTCGTCGGCCCTTCGAGCGTCGTCACGATGTCTGCTCCAGGCTCGGGATCAACAGGTCCGAGGTCTCCGTCGATTTTCGTGGAGGCCAATGCGCCGGCACCGGCGTTGAGGGGACCCGTCTCACCGTCGCGAGGAGAACAGGATGTGGGCGCCCAGATGGTTCCCGCGAGCCAGTGACTTACCTGAGGGAGGAAGGTCAAAAATGACTCCGGCCCGCCGAAAGTACCTGCAGCACCCGAAGTCCGGACATTGGTCTCGACTGCGCCGGACGGCCCGGCCTTTACGGTGATTCTGATCTTCGGAAAGACGATGTTGGTCTCGGCTCCGGACTGGGCGTTGATCGCAAGCCCGCCGTGCGCACCCGACGACGATGACGGACTGTTGCCGATCGCTTCGTTTGCGCCGGACAACCGGAGTATCGGACCGTCCGCTGCGGGAGTGCCGTCTTCGTTGACACGAATCACCGAAGCAGGTTTCCCGGCAACAACATTGCCCGGATCGGTGACCGTCGCCGAAACGAACTCCGCGTTGGTCGGAATCGGCAGATCGATCTTCAGACGCGAAATCTTCTTGACACTTGCGCCGCTCACATCGTTCGGGATCTGGACGCTACCCGGATCCACCTCGATGTCGAAGACTTGACCTGGCGCCACGACCGAAGGAGCCGAAACTCGCACCGTAGCAGGCTTTCCGTCTGACGAAGGACCGGAGAACGCACTCGGAACTGCGCGGCACGTGACCTGAAACGTTGTCGACGTGGTTTCTGCAACGGGCGCCGCGGTCGCCGGAATCACGGCCACAGCGGTTCCACCGGCAAGGAGACCGGTAAGGAGCGCAGCATTCAGTAGGCGTTTTGACATGATGTCCTCTCGGAACAACCTGATTGACGTTTGCCGCCGAACTGTAACGGAGCCAACGCCCGAGTTGACCCGTTTTCAATAAACAAAAACCACACAGTAGGTAAATAATTGGTAAGGGTTACTGGTCGTCACATCTGACCGCCACCGCGAGCCTTGCCTCTCTCGATCAATCTCGCGGTTCGAGATTCACTGCGGGGAAACATAATTCGACAGGAATTCGCGCCGTAGTGAGAACTCCGTTCATACTCTACCCTTACGGGAGGGTAGAGTATGAGAACCTCGTCAGGACGGAATCTCATGGCAGTAACCATCGCTTCATCCACCAACGACAATTCGGTTCGGGCCGCGCTCCGGTCACCTCGCCGTCTCAAAACGGAAGTTTTGGCCGGACTGGTCGTGGCGTTGGCACTGATTCCCGAGGCGATCTCGTTCTCGATCATCGCCGGCGTCGATCCGCGGGTAGGACTGTTCGCGTCGTTCACGATGGCAGTGACCATCGCCGTCGTCGGCGGACGACCCGCAATGATCTCCGCAGCTACCGGCGCCGTCGCACTGGTCGTCGCTCCACTGACGCGCGAGTACGGAATCGACTACCTGATTGCGACAGTCCTTCTGGCCGGCCTGCTCCAGATCGTGTTGAGCCTCCTCGGCGTCGCCAAGCTGATGCGCTTCATCCCGCGCAGCGTCATGGTGGGATTCGTCAATGCACTGGCCATCTTGATCTTCATTGCCCAACTCCCCCACCTGATCGATGTTCCGTGGCTCGTCTACCCACTTCTGGCCGTCGCCCTCCTGATACTCGTATTCCTGCCGAAACTGACCAGCGCGGTCCCGGCTCCACTGGTGGCGATCGTGCTACTGACCACCGCCACAGTCGTTTTCGCGTTCAACGTCCCCAATGTCGGCGACGAGGGCGAGCTTCCGTCGAGCCTGCCGACGCTACTGTTCCCCGACGTCCCTCTGGACATGCACACACTGTCGATCATTGCTCCGTATGCATTGGCCATGGCGCTCGTCGGCCTCCTCGAATCGTTGATGACGGCCAAGCTCGTCGACGACGTCACGGATACTCACTCGAACAAGACCCGAGAAGGGTGGGGCCAAGGCGTCGCGAACATCGTCACCGGCTTCTTCGGAGGCATGGGAGGGTGCGCGATGATCGGCCAGACCATGATCAACGTCAAGGTCTCCGGCGCTCGCACTCGAATCTCGACCTTCCTGGCGGGCGTGTTCTTGCTGATACTCGTGGTCGGCCTCGGCGATGTCGTGGCGTTGATTCCCATGGCCGCATTGGTAGCCGTCATGATCATGGTCTCGGTCGGCACTTTCGACTGGCACAGCATCAATCCGAAGACCCTGCGCCGCATGCCGATCGGCGAGACAGTGGTCATGCTGGTCACCGTGGCGGTCACCGTCGCGACCCACAATCTTGCCTACGGCGTGATCGTCGGAGTGATCACCGCGATGGTCATCTTCGCCCGCCGCGTCGCGCATCTCACCGAAGTGATCGACGTCGCTCATCCGGACGAGGACATCCGTGTCTATGCGGTTCGAGGCGAGCTGTTCTTCGCATCCAGCAACGATCTGATCTACCAGTTCGACTATGCCGACGACCCGAAGAACATTGTCATCGATCTGTCCGAGTCGCATGTCTGGGATGCGTCGACCGTGGCGACACTGGACGCGATCACCACCAAGTACGCGGCCAGAGGCAAGAATGTCGAGATCGTGGGGCTCGACGACGCATCGGCCGAGCGCCATCTGCGCCTGTCCGGACGCCTGGGTGACGGTCACTGAGAGTATGGAAGCCCAGCGCGACGAAAGTAGGAGTGATGTCTGAGCCGGAACATGCGGTCCAGGGACAGAACATGCAGATCGGGCAGGTTGCCGAACGCACCGAACTGTCGATCAAGACGATCCGTCATTACGACGAGGTCGGTCTGGTCACTCCATCGGAGCGGACCGCCGGAGGATTCCGCTTGTACACCGAGGCGGACGTCCAACGGCTACTGGTAATCCGACGAATGAAGCCGCTCGGATTCAGTCTCGAAGAAATGAAACAACTCCTCAATTCCCTGGCAGTGCTCGGCGACGAAGCTTCGGACGCGTCAACACGAACCGCCGCAACCGAATTCGTCACCGCCTGCCATACCCGGGCGGAAGAAAGCTGCACACACTTACGTAAGCAACTCGCCTACGCCGAAGAGCTGACGGGATTGCTCGCCGACCACAGTCTGAACGGTGAACGGCATTCGTGATCTGCAAGCTGAACTAAGCTGGGTTGATGGCCCGATATTTCGACGTTCACCCGGAAAACCCGCAGCCGCGCGCGATCAGCCAGATCGTCGAAATGCTGCGCAACGACGCGGTCATCGCCTACCCCACCGACTCCTGCTACGCCCTGGGTGCCCGAATGGACAATCACTCGGGCACCGATCGGATCCGCGAGATCCGTCACCTGCGGTCGGATCACCACTTCACGCTGGTCTGTGCCGACTTCGCGCAGCTCGGGCACTTCGTCCACGTCACCAACTCGGCGTTCCGCGCGGTGAAAGCCGCTACGCCTGGGCAGTACACGTTCATCCTTCCCGCCACGAAGGAAGTTCCGCGTCGACTGGCACACGCCAAGAAGAAGACCGTCGGAGTGCGTATCCCCAGCCACCCGGTAGTGCGGGCGCTCTTGCAAGAGTTGGGTGAACCGATCCTCTCCAGCACCCTTCTCCTGCCCGGCGCCGAGGAGCCGATGACGGACGGCTGGCAGATCAAGGAAGAACTCGACCACCAACTCGACGCCGTCATCGACTCGGGTGACTGCGGAACCGAGCCCACCACGGTGGTCGACTATTCGTCCGGTGCCCCCGAGATCGTGCGCATCGGCGCGGGAGATCCTTCCCGTTTCGAATGATCCCCCCGCCCGTGCCACATCACGGATGGCAACGTGTCACGGCGTCACGATGTCGAACCACAGATCGAAGTCCTCCAGCAGCGAGATGAACGTCTCCAGTTCAGACTGATCTCCCACAGCTTTTGCCGTTCCGGCCTTGATGGATTCGGTGAGCGAAGTCGTTCCCAGATACACCTCGTTGAACACGGCACGGGTCAAGGTCAGAGTCAGCGCCGCCGAAGCATCTGCCTTGTCCGTGTCGTAATTCAGCACGCCGTTGCGCACTGTGACCAGGACGTTGTCCGCAGTGTCCGACAACACGAATCGCAACGACAGGTCGACGTCGGCAGCTTTGGGACCGTCGAGGCGAACTGCCCAGAAGTCCAGCATCTGCTCGAGAGGCATCACGGCGACAACGGCCGGGCCGGTGGGGTTGTTGGACGGCATCGGTGCCAGCGGATGCCGCAATTCCATCGCTCCGACCAGGTAGAAGTTGCGCCACGTACCGTTCTCGGCTTGGTAGCCGAGTTGTTCGTACGTGTCCGCCAACAACTCTCGCGCTTTCTGGTTACTCGGATCGGCGAACACCAGATGGTTCACCAGCTCCGCTGCCCAGCGATAGTCGCCGTCGTCGAACGCCTGCTTGCCCTTGGTCAGAAGCGCATCGGGTCCGCCGACGGCTTCGACGTAGCGCTTGCCGTTCTCCACCGGCGGATGAGGATTGAGGTGAGCGGGAACGCCGTCGAACCAACCGAGATAGAAGGTGTAGATCGCTTTGACGTTGTGACTGAGCGAGCCGTAGTACCCGCGGTTGTACCACTGCTTTCCGATGGCGTCGGGTACCTCGATCTGGTCGGCAATCTCCACCGGTGTCAGTCCCTTGTTGGCAAGACGCAACGTCTGATCGTGCAGATACTTGTACAGGTCTGCCTGATCCGACATCAGCTTCAAGATCTTGTCGTTGCCCCACGTGGGCCAATGATGCTGCGCAAAAATGATTTCGACGTCGGGGAAAAGTTCCATCGCCAGACGAACGTAGTGCGACCAGGCCTTGGCGTCGCGAGTTTTGGCGCCGCGCAACGTGTACAGGTTGTGCATCGTGTGCGTGACGTCCTCCGCTGACCCGAACGCCTTGAAATCGGGTAGATAGAACAACATTTCGGACGGCGCTTCGGTGCCCGGCGCGAGCATGAACGTCACGCGCACACCGTCGATGACTTCTTCGTGTACCGGTTCGGTGATGACGTCGGTCGGCACCGCGAACGTCGACGTGCCGTGCGACGTGGACAGTCCGAGACCACCGGAAACCTGCCCCTGCGGGCCTGGACGCAGGAATGATCCGTACATGTACATTCCGCGACGCGTCATCGCCGTTCCGGCGAGCACGTTCTCGGAGATCGCCTCCTCCGTGAAACTGTCTGGTGCATAGACTTTTACGGCACCGGACTCGATCTCTTCGTCGGTGACAAATCCTTTGACTCCGCCGAAGTGATCGCCGTGGGAGTGTGTGAAGATGATCGCCTTGACCGGGACCTTGGGGCGGTGCTGGTAGTACAACTCCAGCGCAAGAGCGGCTGTTTCCGCGGACATCAGGGTGTCACCGATGATCAACCCGGTATCGCCCTCGATGATCGTCGTGTTCGACAAGTCCTGGCCGATCACCTGGTAGAGGCGATCGGCAAGCTTGAAGAGCCCGCCGCCCTTTCCCATCAAAGTGGCTTGGCGCCAGAGACTCGGGTTGACGGTGTCCGGCGCTTCGCCGTCGGCGAACCCATAGGCGTCGTAGGAGAAGATGAACTGTCCTTTGTCACCCTTGACCAACCCGCCGTCGATGAGCGGCGCCACCAGACCGCGAGAAATCAGTTCGAAGTCGAATGTGTCATCGAACGGAAGATCACGGAGGACCTGGGCGTTCGCAAGGCGAGTCGCTTCGGTAGCGGGCTTGGGGTCGAGTTCGGATGGTGTAGTCATCTTCTCTTACGCTCCTCGGGAACTCGCGGTGTCCTGTGTCTGGATACCGGTTCATCCTCGATCGCCACGTAGTCCTCGCGCATCACCCGGAAGGGATGATCACGTGGTTCGTCCAGCGTTCAACAGCGCAGCAACGAACTCACGCACCAACGTCCGCTCGTCGTTCTCGTCCGCACCCGGCACCATGAGCAGCGAGAGGATCACTCGCACGATCCAGCGGGCTCGTGACGCTGTGCCTGCTCCGTTTTCACCGAGCATCGCGACGCCCAGTCCGTTGATGACGTCGGATGAATTGGCAAGTTCACCTGCAAGACTCGCATCACCCGGAGTGAACCATGCAGCCAACGTCGGAGTGCTGCGCACCGCGGAGACTGCGGTGAGCATCGCCGTTTCGAGACGCTCGCTCGGATCATCGATGGTCGCTACCGATTCCGCGATCGCAGTTCCCAGCCTGCGCGCTTCGCGGTGAACGAATGCAATGTGAAGGGCCTGCCGATTCTCGAAGTACCGATACAGGGTGGCCCGGGAACATCCTGCAGCAGAGGCTATCTCCGCCATACCGACGGCGTTGACACCTTTCTCGACGAACAGTTGCGCCGCACTGTCGAGGATCTTCTCGGCTGCCGCCAAGGCGCGCCCCTCACCGAGCCAGTCGTTGCTCACGGCCGGGTCACCGACATCGGCGCTGTGAGTGGACGGCGCACGTAGTTGCCCGGCGCGTATTGCATCGCGTCGATGTCGATATGGAAATCTGGAATCCGGGAGAGTAACTCTTCCAACGCAACTCGAGCCTGCATCCGAGCTGCCGACGCCCCCAGACAGTGGTGGGCGCCATGACTGAAGGTGAGAATCTTCTGCGGTCGACGCAAGACGTCCAACTCCGCCGCGTCGGGTCCGTACTTTTCGGGATCACGATTGGCCGCACCGTACATCAGCAGAACCTTACGTCCTGCCGGAATCACTTTGCCACCCAAGGCCACATCTCGCGTCGTGGTGCGTGCCAGTCCTTGGACCGGCGAGGTGAGTCGAAGCAACTCGTCGACCGCGTCGGTGATCAATGCGGGATCGTCCAGCAGGATCTGACGCTGGTCGAGGCGTTCGGTCAGCATCGCCACCGAACCACCCAGCATTCCTGTCGTGGTGTCGTTTCCACCGGCCACCATGGTGAAGGCGAAGCCCAGAATCGACAGCAGGCCGGACATGTCGCCGTCTTCACCGAGTCCAGCGGCGAGTAGGTGCGAAATCGTGTCGTCACCCGGTTCGACCTTGCGGCGGTCGATCAGCGACGCGAAGTACATCATCAGCTCACCGGTGGCGGCCTGTGCCGTCGTCGCTGCCGCGGCCACACCACCTGCCGAATTGGCAGCGACAATGGCTTCGGTCCAGCCGTCGAACTGGTCACGGTCCGATTCCGGCACACCCAGATAGTGTGCGACAACCATCGACGGCAACGGTTTGAAGAGCTCGACGACGATATCGCCACTGCCACGCGCTTTCAACGCTTCGATACGCTCGACGACGAATTCGCGGACCATCGGCTCGACCGCCGATACCTGACGCGGAGTGAATCCCTTCGACACCATGCGCCGGAACTCCGACTGCACGGGCGGGTCCTGCATCACGAACGGCGGATTGTCCTGCATCCCGATCTGCTCGAGCTCACCATCGACGGTGGTCAATCCCTTTGCCGACGAGTACGTCTCGTAATCACGAGCGGCGTTGTAGACGTCTTCGTGACGGGTGAGCACCCAGTAGTCGTCCTGCGGCGAGGCTTCCGGCACCACGTTGTGCACCGGGTCGTTCTCTCGCAATGCGTCGTACATGGCCCAGGGCGAACGCCAGGACTCCCCGGTGGAAGGAACAAACCGTGGCGAATGTGACACAGATGTTGTCATGACTCGACTATGAGACAAATTGATAGATGTGTCAATGTTTGACGACCAATATTTCTGCGATCAATATCGAGTAACCCGCTTCCACGCAGAGCACTATCGTGTGTCGGGTGATCACGGATCCGAAGAACCACCCGAACAGCTCTGACACCGGACGCCGCGCCGTGGTTGCGGTCCTGCTCCCCCGCGAACATCTCCCCTTCATCAGAGACTGGTGCCTGCACCACATCGAGCAAGGCTGGGAGGTTGTTCTCTACGACAACACCGGTTCCGTCGGGTCCACCCGCAAGACAAGCGCATTCAGCCTCAACCGTTGGCACGGCCGCAGCGAGGACAAGAGAGGCAACTCTTACGGCGCCTTCACCCGATCGATGTCGGACAGTGAAGTTCAGGTCGCATTCCGCAAAGAACTGCACGACCTTCCGGTGACGATCGTCGACTGGCAACCGCGCGACGCGGACGGTCGGATCGTGCACGGTCAGGTAGAGGCGTACGTCGATTACGTGAGTCGATACCGCGACACCGTCGCATGGGCAGCATTCGTCGACGCCGACGAATACCTCGAGCACGCACCAGGATTGGACTGGGAGGTTCTACTTGCCGGAGTTACTCAAGCGGGTTCGCACCGCGTCGTTCTCGATGCTCTGGTTTACGAATCCAGGTGGACGCGCGACGGGCAACTGCGAGACGTCGAGGAATTGAAATGCCTTGGGCTACAGAGCCACGGCTGCAAGAACATCGTGAGGCTGTCGGAGATTCTGCGAGCGGACGTCCACTGGGGATGGAAGACAAGCGAACCGGACAGCCTGGTGCGGCCCGACCGATCCCTCTTCTACTTCCGCCATTACCGCGGTTCGGAGGCGGCACTCGACTTCACTCCGCTGCCGAACTTCGGACCCCAAGTCCACGAAGAAGGTGTGGATGTTCCGGCGGCAATTGACGTATCACAGAATTGAATGTGCCTGCAAGACACAGGTATTCAGGTACAGATAAACCTCCGGCCCGCGTCCACGAAGGCAATGCCTTCAGGTCGCGGGCCGGAGTGCTACCTATCCGAAAAACGGATCAGGAAAGCGACTGTGCAGCGGTGACTGCAGAAATGATTGCGATAACACCAGCGAAGAGACCGGCAACTCCGCCGATGCCCTTGCCGATTGCTTCCCAAGCCTTGAGGTCGTCTGCTGTGGAACCCATGTCTATCTCCTCATCATGGAATGTGTGCGCGTGCCTCGCGCCAGGTGTGTAACGGCGCTCACATTATCTGTAAGACGCCCGATTTTAAAAGTCGTACCACTAAGTGGGATGTAGATCACATCTCGCCCAGCAGGACGCCGAGACAAATATTGCACGGAGCGGACAACTATTCGACAACCGCTAAATGACGAGCAGGAGAACAGCAGTGGGCAAGTTGGATGGAAAAGTGGCCCTGATCACTGGCGCAGGGCAAGGCGTCGGCCAGGGTGTTGCGTTTGCGCTTGCCAAGGAAGGTGCTTCCGTCGCGGTGGCGGGCCGCACTGAGTCGAAACTCGTCGTCACATGTAACGAGATCACCGAACGCGGAGGCCGTGCCGAACCGGTGCTCGTGGATATCGCCGACGCGGGTTCCATCACCGCTGCCGTGGCGCGAACCGTGGAACTGTTCGGCGGCGTCGACATCCTGATCAACAACGCCAGCCTCAACCCGCTCGGCAACGTCCTCGACCTCACTCCGGAGCGCCTTGCCGACGGATTGACTTCCGGTCCCGTCGCGACGCTGCGAACAATGCAAGCCTGCTACCCGTTCATGAAGGAGCGCGGCGGCGGGGCGATCATCAACATGGTCAGTTCCGTGGCCGTCCGTTGGGACGCCGCCGGCTACGGCGGATACGCGGCCGTGAAGGAATCCGTCCGAGCCCTCAGTCGCGCAGCAGCGTGCGAATGGGGCGTCGACGGGATCCGAGTCAACGCGGTTGCTCCTCATGCATCCTCGCCCGGGCTACAGCGTTGGGCAGATGCGCGTCCGGAAGAGGCTGCCGCTTTTGTTGCCGGGATTCCGCTACGGAGGATCGGGGACTGCGAAACGGACATCGGCACCGCGGTGGCTTTCCTGGTCGGCCCGGATGCCGCGTATCTGACTGGAGCAACAATTCCGCTCGACGGTGGTCAGTCGCGCTGGGGCTGAGAGCTGGCGTCGTCGAAGGCAAGCACCGCCGACTTGGCTTCGGCGATCGGGCGGCGGAAAACGAAACCGACCAGAACGGATGCCAAAACCAGCGCGGCCAGAACAATGAGCCCGACCATCCACCACATGGTTTTCAGTATGCCCGAACCGACCTCCGCCGGACGCGCGCCACGGCTGTCGGAAAGCGGCGACAACCGCGAAAAGTGCTTGACACCAGTCAAATTCCGTTTTGCCCGTTTCCCGAGCTTCCCGATAATCCGTGATCGAGGACACAGTTTCGGATACCGAACCGGGGCGAGAGCGTGACTGGAACCGCGCCTCGGTGCATCCTGTCAGGTATGGAATCCGCTGTTTCGGCCGAACCCGCCGACGGAAGCACCCTCACACACCCGTGGGGCGGGACAAGCAACATCACCGACCTCGGCGGTGATGTTCACTGGATCGACTTCGGCGGTCCCAGCGGAGCGCCGCCCATCGTGCTCGTTCACGGTCTGGGCGGCTCGCACCTGAACTGGGTGCGGGTGGCACCGACGCTGGCGGAGCGCACGCGCGTGTACGCACTTGACCTCGCCGGATTCGGACTCACCTCTGCCCGTGGGCGACACACCGGCGTCGACGCCAACGCAGCACTCCTGAATCGCTTTCTCGAGACAGTAGTTGGTGAACCTGCCGTCCTGTTCGGCAATTCCATGGGCGGAATGGTCTCGGCAATGTCGACCCATGCCAGTCCCGAATCAGTCGCCGGCCTGGTCCTGGTGGATCCGGCGCTCCCCCTCCCCGTCCAACTTCCCGACCTGACCGTAGCCGCCCAATTCGCGCTCTACTCGATGCCGTACGTCGGTGAGCAGGTTCTCGGCTTCGGACGCCGAAAGATGTCAGACCGGCAGTTGGCCGCTCAGATGACCAGATTGTGTTTTGCCGATCCGACGCGAGCAGACCCCGCCGTCCTCGACGCGGGCGCTGCCTTGACGGCGATTCGTCGCAACGAACCCACTCAGGATGCCGAGTTCCTGCAGGCAGCACGGTCACTGTTGATGACCCTCGCCCGTCCGGCCTCTTATCGAAAGACACTGCGAGAGATCACGACTCCGACGCTCCTGATACATGGCGATCGCGATCGGCTTGTCCCGGTCGAGGCCGCCCGGGCAGCCGCCGCCGCACATCCACACTGGACCACCATCATTCTCGGCGACACCGGTCACACCCCTCAGTTGGAGATTCCGGACGAGTTTTCACGTCACGCGCTCGCATGGCTCGATCGCACGGGGCTGATCACGAGCTGACACGTACCGGCACTACACCCGCGGAACGGCCTCGCCGATCGAGCAAGTGCCCCATCAACTTCGGCGTATCAAGGACGATTCGGCGATCGACTACGTCGGCAGGTCCGGCCCACCGGTAAGCGCGAACGGTCAAATACTCCAAAGCTCTCGAGCCCTGGGAATGTGTCGGGGTACGCGCGTAGCGTGAGATTCGCGCCTTCCTCGGCCAAGCATTTGCGCGACCCGTACTTGTGTATCCGTTTCGGTAAAGGAGAGTTTCAGATGCCCGCACGCACAGCGCTCGACGGAACACCCTGTTGGATCGACCTCACCAGCTCCGATACCGAGGTCGCCAAATCCTTCTACACCAACGTGTTCGGTTGGCAGACTGACACAAACGACGACCCGCAGTACGGCGGCTACGCGATCTTCAGCAAAGACGGGCAGCCCATCGCCGGGCTCGGACCTCAGCAGGAGGGAAACCCGTACGGCAACGTCTGGACCACCTACATCTCCTCGACTGATGCGGCAACGTCGGCGTCCAAGGCCGAAGCCGCGGGCGGAATGATCATGATGCCGTCGATGCAGGTCGGTCCCCAGGGCAGCATGGCGATCGTGGGCGATCCTGCCGGTGCAGTCGTCGGTATCTGGCAGGCAGATCAGCACCACGGCTTCGGTCTGGTCGGCGAGGCCGGAGCGCCGGTGTGGCACGAGACTTTGTCCAAGAACTACGCCGCGGTCCTGCCGTTCTACACCGACGTGTTCGGCTGGACTTACGAGTCCATCGGCGACAGCGACGAGTTCCGGTACTCACAGGCCAAGCAGGGCGACACCGTCGTCGCCGGTTTGATGGATGCCAGCTCGTTCCTCCCTGCAGAGGTGCCGTCGTTCTGGCAGGTGTACTTCGGGGCGGACGACACCGACGCGGCCGTCGCCAAGGTCGTCGAATTCGGCGGCAGCGTCTTGCGCGATCCCGAGGACACGCCCTTCGGCCGTCTCGCGTCGGTGGCCGATCCACTCGGCGCCAAGTTCCAGATCTCCACGATCATGGAGTGAATCTCCGCGCAGAGGCCGCACCGGCCCGCGGTCTCTGCGCGCTGATCATCTGGAAAGTCCCGATTTGACCGCACGGATTTGAACACTCGCCCAGAAGGTATGCAGTTTTCTGCGTCCAACGCCTAATCTCATGGGATGCCCGCCCCCGCCCCTCTCCTCGATGTGTACTCGCAGCCGACTCTGTCGACGCTTGCGCCGTCGGTACTCGCTTCTCTCGGAGTGAGCGGCGAAGCGAACCGACTCGATCTACAGCCCAGCCAGAAGACTGTAATTCTGCTGGTAGACGGGATGGGCGCGAACTTGCTCGCCCGCAACGCCGAACACGCACCATTCCTGAACTCACTGATCGGAACGCCCATACGGGCAGGATTCCCCACGACGACGGCCACCAGCATCGTCTCGTTGGGGACCGGGCTGCCCTCGGGGGCGCACGGAATCACCGGTTACCAGTCTTACGTCGAAGAAGCCGATTCGGTGTTCAACTGGCTGGGTTGGCACAGCGCGGGCAAGAAGGAATCTCAGACCGACTCCATCGTCCCGGAGACCCTGCAGCCGCAGGCCACGACCTTCGATCGTGCCGCGGCCGCCGGCATCACCGTCACTACCGTCGTTCCGTCCAAATTCGACGGCAGCGGCCTCACCCGGGCGGGAATGCGCGGCGCCCAATTCGCCGGAATCCAGGCATACGGAGACCTCCTCGCTCGCACCGTGGCCGCGTCGAAATCTGCCGACCGTACGTTCACGTACTGCTACATCAGCGAGATCGATGCACTCGGCCACGTCTACGGCCCCGAGTCCGAGCCGTGGATTTTCCAACTGATGCTTGTCGATCGACTGGTCGAGCAACTCGCCGCCGCTCTCGGTCCGGACGTGAGATTGCTGGTGACGGCAGACCACGGAATGGTCGACGTGTTGGACGAGAACAAGATCGACTTCGACAACACTCCGATTCTGTCCAAAGATGTACTCGCTCTTGCCGGTGAACCTAGATGTCGTCACATCCACACCCGAGAAGGCGCTGCACAAGATGTTGCGGACCGCTGGCGCGCCGAACTGGGTGACCGCATGTGGATCGGGACGAGACCCGAGGGCATAGTCGCAGGATTGTTCGGGCCTGCAGTGCATTCCGAGTATCACGGCCGGATCGGTGATGTCATCGCCATTGCGTCCGGGGACGTGGCCGTCGTACGTCGATCTGTCGAATCGGGACTGTCCGGCCTCCGTGGACAGCACGGCGCCCTCACTCCGGACGAACTGCTGGTACCGCTCTTGTCCTCAGGACAACAGTAGGGCCCGAGCCCGGCGAATCTCGGGAACACCGACGACCTTGCATGCGCCCAACAGGACGACTGCTCCGACGGCCGCACCCGCCGACAATGAAATAACAGCAGCAAGCCTGGGCTCGGGAACTCGGTTCTGAACCGCCACCACCAAAGCGAGCGCACAACCACCTGCCAGAATTGCCGCCGCCGAAATCCTTCCGACGGTAGCCTGCACGCGACGGAATCCCAACAGCCCGTATCGCTTTCGAAGCAGGATGTGGCCGAGCGCCGCTCCGCACACGTAGGAGAACGAGCCCGCCGCACAGACGGCCAGGACCAGCGTTTCGTCACTCGCCGACAGAGACGCAAGAAGAACGAGCGCCGTCTTGGCTACCACCATCACCAGCGCGATCACCGCGGGAGTTCGGGTGTTGTTGTCGGCGTAGAACACTCGAAGCTGAAGCATGACCATCGCAAAGGGCACCAGCCCGAATGCACTGACCGCAACGGCCGTCCCGATCAACCGGGCACTGCTGCCGTCGACCCGGCCGAAGAAGATCAGGGTGGTCAACGAGGGGCCGAAGACCATGAGCGCCACCGTGACCGGAATCAGCGCCACCACTGAATACCGGGCTCCCCGGCCGAGATCGGATACGACGCCGACGTCGTCACCCGCAGCAACCGACCTGGCGATCCGCGGCATCAGCACCGTCAACAACGACACACCGAGAATGCCGTACGCCACTTGAAACAGCAGATCCGCGTGCGTGTACATCGAGTAGACGTGACGGGAGAGAGTGACCTTCATCGTCACCCACACACCGATCTGACCGGCAACGACGTACACAAGTACCCAACCGAGCAACGGCGCCCCGACGCGCACCGGGCGCCAGGTGTGCGGTACGACCCGCACGCGAAGGCGCCACCGAAACCCGTTGCGGTGCAGCGCTCGAGCAACGACGGCGGTTTGCGCCACGATCCCGAGCAGAGTGCCGATACCGATCACCAGAACCTGCGCGGTGGTCATCGACTCGGGAGTCAGAGTAACCGGCCCCGGGATGCACAGGAAGACCGCGACCGTCACCAGAAGGACGACGTTGTTGATCACCGGCGCCCAGGCCGGCGCGCCGAACACTGATCGAACACTGAGTACTGCCGTCATCATCGCCGTGACGCCGTAGAAGAAGATCTCCGGCAGAAGCAAGTACGCGAAGAGCGTCGTCAACTCTCGTTGAGCCGGATCATCGATCACAGCCGAGACCAGAGGCGGCGCGCACACCACCGCCACTACCGTCACGAGCGCAAGAGCAAGCGCTCCGACGGTGAGAACGCGCTGCGTCTGCTCTCGTTCGAGCGTCCGCCCACGACTTCGCTGCCGTGTCAGATACGGAAGCAGAACGCTGGCGAGAATTCCGCCGAGGAGGAGCTGATAGACCATGTTCGGGAAGCTGTTGGCCGCGTTGTACGCATCACTGACCAGGGCGATGCCGAGGACCGCGGCAAGGGCAAGGGTGCGGACGAAGCCGGTGATCCGACTGACCGTGCTGGCGAGCGCCACTTGCCCGCCCATCTTCGCCAAGCTGCCGCCCGTCACACCCGTACGTTCGGACTCCCCCATACTCTCGACCATCTCGCCAGAGTGCCACATCGCAGAGGTACGACGGTCTGGACGGAAACGGAAGAGCGCCCCGAACCGTGGGGTTCGAGGCGCTCGTCACGAGAGAAGATCAGGCTGATTCCGCTCCAGCCAACGGCGGCATGACGACAACCTGGCCGGCGAAGGACAGACCCGCACCGAAGGCGAGAAGCAATGCCTTGTCGCCCGGCTTGCACTGGCCGTCGCGCAGCATCTGCTCCATGGCGAGCGGGATCGAGGCCGCGGACGTGTTGCCCGTCTCGGCGATGTCGTTGGAGACGGGGAAGCCCTCGGGCAGCTTCATGCTGCGAGCGATGACCTCGTTGATGCGCTGGTTTGCCTGGTGCGGCACAAAAGCGTCGATGTCCTCGATACCCAGCCCCGACTTCTCCAGGGTGCGGGTGGCGACCTTGCCCATCTCGAAGGCAGCCCAGCGGAACACCGCGGTACCGGCCATCTTGATCCACGGACGAGGTCCGGTCGGGTTCTTGGTGTAGTCGAGCCAGCTCGGCTCCTGAACGATGGCGTCGGACTGGCTGCCGTCCGAACCCCACTCGACCGGGCCGATTCCGACGGTATCGCTCGGGCCGACGACAACTGCGCCTGCGCCGTCACCGAAGATGAAGCGAACGCTGCGATCGGTGGGCTCGGTGGCCTCGCTCATCAACTCGACGCCGACCACGAGTACGTGATCAACCGTGCCGCCGCGAACGAGGTCGCTGGCCACTGCAAGGGCGGTACAGAAACCGGCGCAGCCTGCCGCGACGTCGAATGCAGCCGGACCCTTGATGCCGAGCTCGTGGGCGACGATGGACGCAGCCTGAGGAGTCTGCAGGTCCCACGTCGACGTCGCGATGATCACGGCGCCGATCTGCTCAGGGGCAATGCCGCTGACGTCCAGTGCTTTACGGGCCGCGCTGATCGACATCGCGAGGATGCCTTCACCTTCGCCGGAGAACCGGCGCGACTTGATACCCGATCGCGTCTGGATCCACTCGTCGGTGGAATCGATCAGCTCGCAGATCTCGTCGTTGGTCACGACTCGCTCCGGGCGGTGAACGCCGAGCCCGAGAAGGACGGACTGCCGACCTCCGGCCACACTGGCAATCGGCTTACCCATTGATCGATCTCCTCGTTGGTTTCTGGTGATGACGCGCATTCGACATCACACGTTACGTACAGGACATAAGCCCCTGCCTCTCAGGTCACCGTTCGATCACGGCAACAACATGAGGCTGGCTCACATTACGCTTCGGTCAGGTATGTAGTCCAGATCCACGATCAGGCGCGTAAATGAGCTAGAACTGCCAAAACACGACGATGCCCGCTTTCGGAAGCCGACAGGCCGAGTTTTGCGAAGATATTTCCTATGTGCTTGCTCACAGCAGTGTCGCTGACGACCAGTTTCCTGGCGATTTCCTGATTTCCCAGCCCCTCCGCCATCAGTCCGAGAACCTCGGACTCGCGTGGGGTCAGTGATCTGATCGGATCGTCGGCGCGTCGACGGCTCATCAGTTGGGATACGACCTCGGGATCCATCACGGTTCCGCCGTCGACGACCCGGTTCAATGCGTCGACGAACTCGGCTACCTTGCCGACCCGTTCCTTGAGCAGGTACCCGACCCCGCCGGCGCCTCCTGCCAACAATTCACCGGCGTAGCGATCCTCGACGTACGCGGAAAGGACCAGGACGGGAAAGCCCGGGCGAAGCTTGCGCACCTCGATCGCCGCTCGAAGCCCCTCGTTGGTGAAAGTAGGAGGCATCCGGACGTCGAGCACCGCGGCGTCGGGGGCGGTCTCCTCGAACACCGTGAGGAACTGTGCGGCGTCGGAGACGGCAGACACCTCGAAGCCCTCTCCGCGGAGCAGCAGTGCCAGCCCCTCTCGCAGGAGAGCGTCGTCCTCGGCAATCAGAATCCGCATGGTAGTTCCACCCTCATCGTTGTCGGTCCACCCTCCGGGCTCTCCAATACTGCGGTTCCTTCGAAAGCCTCGACCCGGCGTCGGATACCCGCCACGCCGCCGCCCGGGCGTTCGTTCGCGCCGCCCTGACCATCGTCGATCACGTCGATGAGCATCGTCTCACCCAACGAGTCGTCCGACGCCTCCGTCCGTGCCGTGACGGTGACACTGCGCGCTCCGCTGTGTTTTGCGACGTTGGTCAAGGCCTCGGCGACGACGAAGTACGCAGCAGCCTCGACGGCAGCCGGGGCACGGCGGAGTTCGTCGATCTCGAGTACGCAGGGCACGGCGGAGCGCCCGGCGAGCGCGGAGATCGCGCCCTCCAGACCCAACTCGTCGAGGATCGGCGGGTAGATGTCGTGCACCAACGTCCGGAGTTCGCTCAACGCCTCGGTGGCCGCATCCTGGGCCCGATGCAGTTGTGGCAGAGCCTGGTCCGGATTGTTCTGCAACGACCGCTCGGCCATCCCCAACATCATCACCACCGCGACCAGACGGTTCTGCGCGCCGTCGTGCAGATCCCGCTCGATGCGCTTGAGTTCGGCCGAATGTGCGTCGAGCGCCGCAGCGCGGCTGGCCGTCAGGGCGGTGACGCGCTTCGAGAGGTCCGAACGCGTGTCCGGCGCAAGCAAAGTCGTGGTCGACCAGCTGATCCACTTCGCCATCGCGGGGACCAACCACCACGCGATCAGGAGGTACAGGATGCCGATCAACGGCATTCCGGCAGCGCCCAACCACGACGTCACGGGGTACGGATTGTTGACGGGTTCACCGGCGGGCATCTGCTGCCAGTACAGCGGGACGGCAATCGAATTGAGTGCACCGAGTGGCAGAGCAATGGTCAGCATCGCCGCGACGAAAGCCCCCAGACCATGAATCGACAGCCAGGCCGCGTCGCGCCTGGTCGACTGATCGGTGAGGAACCGGCGCCAATCCCCGAAGGTCGGATTGCTTGGCATCGGTGGGTATCGCTGCAGAACAGGGCGTCCGGTGTACGCAGCCGTTCTCTTGCGGGCCAGACCCGCCCACCACCGGAGCACCCGCACGTACGACGGCAACAGCAACCATCCGACGATCAGAATCGAGAGCGACAGCAGAATGAGACCGACCATCAGCAAGAACAGGGAGACCACGGCTGCCGCACCCTCGACGAGCACGTACACCGCAGCCCTGGTTCTCTTCTTCACTGCCCCAGCATGCCGCACCTGATGCCGCGATCCACTACAGCTGGCTACACCATTGATTCGGGACCCTGCTGGATGTCGACGAATGCCGAATCTCCATAGCGTTCATCCCATGAAGAATCGACACTCGGTCCTCGCCCCGCCGGCCCCTGGTGCCACGGCCGCCCGAACATCCGCCGTGCGACTCGAAGGCGTCAGCAAGATCTACGGCAACGGCCGCGGCGCCGTGACCGCCCTCGACAACATCAGCCTCACCTTGCCGCGCAGCACCTTCACCGCCGTGATGGGCCCGTCCGGATCGGGCAAGAGCACTTTCCTGCACTGCGCCGCAGGGCTCGATCGACCGAGCAGCGGATCGGTGTGGCTGGGCGACACCGAGATCTCACAGCTGAAGCCGAAGGCCCGCAGCATCTTCCGTCGCGATCACATCGGTTTCGTCTTCCAGGCCTACAACCTGCTCGGCGCTCTCGACGTCGAGCAGAACGTCACGCTCCCCCTACTCCTCGCCGGACGACGAGCCGACAAGCAGTACCTGACCTTCGTCCTCGAATCCGTCGGACTCGGATCGCACCGCAAGCGCAAACCCTCCGAACTGTCCGGCGGTCAGCAGCAACGCGTCGCCATCGCGCGCGCCCTCGTCACTCACCCCGACGCACTCTTTGCCGACGAGCCGACCGGCGCCCTCGACTCCCGCAGCGCCAAGCAGGTTCTGGAGTTGTTGCGCCGGACAGCCGCCGAGTTCGATCAGACCATCGTCATGGTCACGCACGACCCGGTGGCCGCGTCGTACGCCGATCGTGTGCTGTTCCTCGCCGACGGGAAACTTGTCGGGCACATCGACCGCCCGACGCCGCAGCAGATCGCCGAGCGCATGACACACCTCGGGGACTGGTGATGATGAAAGCGCACACCTTTGCGCACCTGAAAGCGCATCGCTCCGGTTTCGTCGCCGTGTTCGTCTCCGTATTCTGCGCAGCGCTCCTCACCTGCGGTCTGGGTGTGCTGCTGGAATCGGGAGTGCGAGGCGGCGTCTCACCACATCTCTACGCCGGTGCCGACGCCGTCGTGAGTGCACCACAGGCGCTCGAGGTCAAGGAAGACGCCGATCAGCCTTTTGCCGAGCGAGTTCTCCTCGACAGCGATACGGTCCGCAAGCTCGACGCACTCGATGTCACCGTGGTTCCCGACATCTCCGTCCCCGTCAGCACCGCCGAGGGCGTCGTACTCGACGCACATCCTTGGAACACAGCACAATTGGCGCCGTACTCGCTCACCGAAGGTCGCGCTCCGCAGAGCCGAGACGAGGTGGTCTCGACCACGGGCGCCGCTCTCGGCGAGCAAATCACGCTGGCTCACGGCGCGATAGCCGACGAGTACACCGTCGTCGGCACAGCTGATTCGGCTTCGGTGCCGTCACCCGACCGTCCGGCACTCGTCTTCCTCGACGACGCAGAGGCCGAACGGTTGTGGCCGCACCAGAACGCTGTCACCGCAGTCGGATTGATCACTCCCGCAGGCGTGGATGCTGCCGCTCTCGCCCGCGATGCACTCGCCGGAACCGGCGCGGAGGTCTCGACCGGCACTGCGCGCGGAGGCATCGAATTCCTCGACGCCGGTGCTGCGCGGACCCAGTTGATCGTGCTCTGCGCGTCGTTTGCCGGTCTCGCGTTGATGGTCAGTATGTTCGTCGTTTCCAGCACGCTGTCGCTCTCGATCAACGCAAGACGCCGAGAGTTCGCTCTGTTGCGGGCAATCGGGGCCACCACGCGACAAGTCCACGTCATGATCGGACGTGAAGTGCTGCTCGTCGCGGCGGCTGCGGCGGCTCTCGGCGCGGTGCCCGGATACCTGCTCGCCCGATTCCTGGGTGCACAGTTTGCCGACGCCGGGGTCATGCCCACCGATTTCGCGTTGGCGTACAGCCCGCTTCCGGCGATCGCGGCTTTCCTGATCTGCGTACTCACTGCCCGCGCGGCAGCGGCGATCGCGGCACGACGACCGGCGAAGCTCGACCCCGTCGAAGCGCTTCGCGAATCCGAAAGCGGCCCGGCGAAACTGAGCCGCGGACGCATCGTCACCGGGCTGATCTTCGGTGCCGCCGGTCTCAGCGCGTGCATCCTCCCCGCTTTCCTGCCCGGCAGCGTGGCAGCCGCTGGAGCCGGTTCGAGTGCACTGTTGTTGATCTTCTCGGTCGCGCTACTCGGCCCCTTGTTGGTGCGCGGCATCATCAAGGTGATCGGCGGTCCACTGCGCCGTAGTGGGTCGGCGTCCAAAGTTCTCGCTGCCGCCAACGCCGAATCCAATTCGAGACGGCTCTCGTCGGCGGTTGTTCCCTTGGCTCTCGCAATCGCACTGGGCTCGGTGCAGTTCTTCAGCCAGAGCACCGTCGCCGCCGAGGCGACCAACCAGTCGATCAAGGGCGTCACCGCCGACCTGATCGTCGGCGCGCCGGCCGGTATCGCTCCCTCGCTCCTCGACTCGATCGCATCGGTGCCCGGAGTGAGTGCGGCAAACCCGGTGGTCCGCAGTCAAGTCCTGCCGGTACCCAGCGGTGAGGAAGGCGGCTCAGCCGACAGCGCGATCGCTGCCCAGGGCATCGACGCCGCCGGCGCCGACGCGACCCTCGATCTCGCGGTGACCGAGGGCGACCTGAGCGCTCTAACCGGCGATACCGTTGCCGTGAGCGAAGACGGCGCCTTCACACTCGGAGCCAAGGTAGGTCAGCGCGTCGACCTCTATCTAGGGGACGGCACACTGGTGCATCCGATGGTCGTCGCAAAATATGGTCGCGGCCTCGGATTCGGGGACGTGACCATGCCGATCGAGACTTTGCGTCAGCACTCCACCGACGCTCTGATCGACACCGTTCTGGTTGCTGCCGAACCCGGACGGTCGGCCGAAGTCCAGCAGTCGTTGCGCTCGTTCCCCTCGATCGCCGCGATGAACCAGGACCAGTTCGGGGCCGCGGGCGAAGATCAGCGTCGTATGCAGTCCTGGGTCAGCATCCTCGCCGTCCTCGTCCTGCTCGGCTATCTCGCAGTCGCCGTCGTGAACACCCTGGTCGCCGCCACTGCCGAGCGTTCCCGCGAGTTCGCGCTCCTTCAACTGGTGGGCTCGCGGACGAGGCAGGTCCGAGCGATGATGCGCATCGAGTCGTTGATGGTGGTGGGAATCGCCGTCGTGGTCGGATCGCTGATCGCCCTGCCGCCTCTGATGGGTATCGCCGTAGCGGTGTCCGGGCAGCCGATCCCGGCGATTTCACCGGCGATCTACGGTTCCATCGTCGCGGTGACCGCTGTTCTGGGATTTGTCTCCATCGCGATCCCGACGCGCGCCGCCCTACGCAAGAACCCGATGGACGGAGTGCGTAACCACTGAGTGGCACTACCGTCGTCATCTATGGATGCGGCGGCCTGGGACAAGAAGTACGAAGAAACCGAGCTCGTCTGGGGCGCTCCTCCCAACGAACTGCTGGTGGAATACGCGACGGCCCTCCCCCACGGCCAGGCACTCGACCTGGCGTGCGGCGAGGGCCGTAACGCGTTGTGGCTCGCGACCCGCGGTTGGGAG
The DNA here is from genome assembly GCF_003797745.1 of Rhodococcus sp. WS1. NCBI lineage: Bacteria > Bacillati > Actinomycetota > Actinomycetes > Mycobacteriales > Nocardiaceae > Rhodococcus > Rhodococcus sp. WS1. The sequence continues at coordinate 2,144,527 of NZ_RKLZ01000001.1, forward strand.
GTCACCGGCATCGACTACTCGGCCGTCGCGATCGAGAAAGCCCGCACGATCGCGGCCCGCTCACCCCGATCGGTTCTCGACCGGCTCGACTACCGATGCGGCGACGTCACCGTCGCGGATTTCGCCTCAAGGAACGGGCAGGGATACGACTTGGCCCTGCTTCTTTACCTTCATCTGCCCGCACCACAACGCACCCTGGTTGTGAACCGTGCCATAAATTCTCTGAAACCTGATGGAATCCTCATGATTTTGGGTCACGACCGAAGCAACATCGACTACGGCGTCGGCGGACCGAAAGATCCCGAAATCCTTTACACACCAGAAGAATTGATGCAGGAGTTCGAAGGAAGGCTCGAGTTCGAGATCGCCGGAAATCCGCACAGACACACCGAAACGGGAATCGCGGTCGACGCGCTTGTCATCGGACGCAAATCCGGTGTTGGCAATGCAAAGAACGGCTAGTAACATGTATTAAGTTACCGACGAGTAATAAACTTCGGGCGGTACTAGGAGTGCTGGACCGCACCACCTCACTGGGAGAAGCAGAAGACATGGGCCATTACAAGAGCAACGTTCGGGACCTGGAGTTCAACCTCTTCGAGGTTCTCGGACTGGAGAAGCCACTGAGCGAAGGCGCTTGGGGCGACCTGGATGCCGACACTGTCCGCAACATGCTGGCAGAGGTCGCACGCCTGGCCGAGGGACCGCTTGGCGAATCTTTCGCCGACGCGGACCGCAACCCCCCTGTCTTCGATCCCGAGACGCACACCGTTGCACTTCCGGAATCCTTCAAGAAGTCGTTCAAGGCTCTGTGGGATGCCGAGTGGTACCGCATGGGACTGAGCGAAGAGGTCGGCGGCGTGCCGGTTCCCCGCTCCGTCGTGTGGGCCATCGGTGAGCTGATCCTGGGCGCACAGCCTGCAGCGCACATGTACCAGGCCGGACCCGCCTTCGCGGACGTGCTGTTCAACAACGGCACCGAAGAGCAGAAGAAGTGGGCAGCCACCATCGTCGAACGCGGATGGGGCGCCACGATGGTCCTCACCGAGCCCGACGCCGGCTCCGACGTCGGTGCCGGACGCACCAAGGCGATCAAGCAGGACGACGGCTCCTGGCACATCGAGGGCGTCAAGCGCTTCATCACCTCGGCCGACTCGGACGACCTGTTCGAGAACATCTTCCACCTCGTTCTCGCTCGCCCCGAAGGCGCCGGACCCGGCACCAAGGGCCTGAGCCTGTTCTTCGTCCCGAAGACACACTTCAACTTCGAGACCGAAGAGTTCGGCGAGCGTAACGGCGTCTTCGTCACCAACGTCGAACACAAGATGGGCCTGAAGGTCTCCGCCACATGTGAGGTCACCTTCGGTGGCCACGGCATCCCCGCACAGGGCTGGCTGGTCGGCGAGGTCCACAACGGCATCGCCCAGATGTTCGACGTCATCGAGCACGCTCGAATGATGGTCGGCACCAAGGCAATCGCCACCCTCTCCACCGGTTACCTCAACGCTCTCGATTACGCCAAGCAGCGCGTTCAGGGTGCTGACCTGACCCAGATGACCAACAAGGCAGCACCGCGCGTGACCATCACGCACCACCCCGACGTGCGTCGCAGCCTGGCAATGCAGAAGGCATACGCCGAAGGCCTGCGCGCGGTGTACCTCTACACCGCAGCACACCAGGACGAGGTTGTCGCCCAGCTCGTCTCGGGCGCAGACAAGGACACCGCGTTCCGCGTCAACGACCTGCTGCTCCCGATCGTCAAGGGCGTCGGCTCCGAGCGTGCGTACCAGTACCTGACGGACAGCCTGCAGACCCTCGGTGGCTCCGGCTTCCTGCAGGACTACCCGATCGAGCAGTACATCCGCGACTCCAAGATCGACTCGCTGTACGAAGGCACCACGGCCATCCAGGCTCAGGACTTCTTCTTCCGCAAGATCGCTCGTGACCGCGGCGTCGCGCTCGCTCACGTTGCCGGACAGATCAAGACCTTCATCGACAGCGAAGCCGGCAACGGTCGCCTGAAGGCGGAGCGCGCACTGCTCGCCACCGCACTCGAAGACGTCCAGGCCATGGCTGCCACGCTCACCGGCTTCCTCATGGGAGCTCAGGAGCAGCCCACCGAGCTGTACAAGGTCGGCCTCGGCTCCGTCCGCTTCCTGATGTCCGTCGGCGACCTGCTCATCGGCTGGCAGCTCCTCCGCCAGTCCGAGATCGCTCTCGCAGCACTCGACAACGGCGCTTCCGACAAGGACAAGGGCTTCTACGAGGGCAAGGTCGCCATCGCGTCCTTCTTCACCAAGAACGTCCTGCCCGAGCTCACCGCTTCACGCGAGATCATCGCGAACACCGAGAACGACATCATGGAGATCGACGAAGCAGCATTCTGATTCGTTCCTGATTCATGAAAAGTGCCGGTCCCGAGAATGTTTCGGGACCGGCATTTTCATGCTCGGCAGTCAATGCAATCTGTGGTCATCTGCGCTCGACGGTCGGGCAACTGATCTGTGCGGACAGTACGGACGTCGTCGGTTGCTCGCCCGGTCGTGCCGCCGTACCCGCCAGGGAAAGCGCCACGCGCCTGCGGTCGGGAGAACTGACTATTTCGACGGACTTGTCGTCGCCGCCGCCGAAGGACACGAACTGTCCACTCTGATCCGAGAACTTCATGATCGCGGACCCGTGCTGACCTGGTTCGGGTTTCTCGTTCACGTAGACCTGCAACTGGAAATCACGTCCCGGATATTCGCCGCCGCCGTCGTACTCGTAGAAGGAACTGGTGTGCACCTCGTAGGCCCACTGACGGTGACCGGCGGGCAGCGAATCCGCCCAGTTGTGCTCGAAACACGTGACGGATCCAGGCAGCGAGACACTGGCTGCGCCGCTCCACCCACCGGACAGGGTGATGGCACCGTATGGCGCTGCTTCGGACTCGTGCCGATCGGAGGGTAAGGGCGGAACCGTCAAGGGTCCGACATTGCGACCGGTGAACTCGAAAAGCCTTTCGCTCGACACGAACGGGGGCGACTCGCGCTCGCCGGCACAGGAGACAACCGACAGGGTGGCCATGACCAGTACCGCGCACATACCGCGTCTACGAACCGGCACCTCGACTCCCCCGTTCCGTTTCCAACAGAATACATACCGTTCGGTCTCCAAGTTGCCGGACGTGTCCGACACATCCCATTCATGGGACAGCTCGCCCGCTACCGATGTGATTGGGTGAGCACGAACGTCCACTGAACCAGCACTCGGTTCTTTCGAGGCCGAGTAGATCAACAGACAGGTGATCATCGTGGTCGCACCAGAGCACGCACAACTCGATTACGCCCCTGAACTGGCATTGACCGCCACGGACTTGGCGCTCGACGGCCCATGGGGGCCGGTGTTCGGACCCGTCAATCTCGAGATTCGTGCGGGCGGTGTGACCATCCTCGAAGGCTCCGCCGGTTCAGGACGTACGTCCTTACTTCTGACACTCAGCGGACGAATGAAAGCCAGTTCCGGATCACTGTCCGTCTTCGGTCGAACGCGTCCCCGAGAGATCTTCGAGATCGCCGGGGTCGCCGGGTTCGAGGACATCGACGAGCTTGCCGAGTCCGTCACCGTCCGAGATCTGATCACCGAACAAATTCGCTGGGATGCGCCCTGGTACAAGCTCATCGGACGTGCCGGAGACCGCGAACTCGAAGCGGTGTGCGCTCCCGTCTTCGGCGATCATCCGTTACCTGCGCTCGGCCGGTACGTCAGCGATCTCGGGGAACTCGAGGCGACCCTGCTGCGTATCGCCGTCGCGAACACGAAGAAGCCGGCCCTGCTCGTCGTCGACGATCTCGAACAGGTGCGGCGCGACTCCGAACGCGCGTACCTCGTCGAGCGACTCGTCGAGATGGGGAGCTACCAGACCATCATCGCGTCGACCGTCAACCCGCTGCCCGACGGATCACCCATCGATGCCGTCGCCCTGCTCCAAGAAGTCACCAATCCCGACCAAGAAGGGGCGAGGTAACCGCGATGCTCGCTGGAATGTCTCTCGGAACCGAACTCAAGCGGTTCTCCCGCGGCGCGATGCCCAGGATCGCACTCGTCACCATCATCTTGATGCCACTGCTGTACGGCGCAATGTACCTGTGGGCCTTCTGGAATCCGTTCGGTGAGGTCAACAAGGTCCCCGTCGCACTGGTCAACACCGACCGCGGTGCAATGGTGCAGGGTCAAGAGCTCAAGGCTGGCGACGAAGTAAGCCAAGCACTTCTCGATTCCGGTGAGCTCGATCTCCACCTGGTCTCACAGCAGGAAGCCGAACAGGGAGTCTCGGACGGGACGTACTACTTCTCTCTCACTCTGCCCGAGAATTTCAGCGAGGCCGTTGCCTCCCCGACGTCCAAGGACCCCCACAAAGCTCAGTTGCAGTTCACCTTCAACGACGTCAACAACTACCTCGGCACCATCATCGGCCAAAATGCCGCCCAGCAGGTTCTCAGTCAAGTCAGCGACAAGATCGGCGCGCAGTCCGTCGAGACGGTCCTGGTCGGATTGACCGACGCGGGTGCAGGTTTGAAGCAGGCCGCCGACGGAGCACTCCAGCTCTCGGCCGGAGTGAACACTGCCAACGCCGGAGCCGGCGAATTGGCGTCGGGCTCGAAAACTCTGGCAGACAACATGGTTACCGCACGTGACGGTGCAGCCACTCTTGCCGGCGGTACAGCGCAACTCTCGACCGGAATCAACACCGCCACGGACGGTGTCCTCGCACTGACCGACGGTTTGGGGCAACTCGATCTCGGAGCCGTCCAACTGGGCGACGGCGCAAGCCAACTCAGCGGTGGCGTCACTCAGGTCGTCGACCAACTGAGCGTCCTCGGGAACACACAAGCAGACGTCGCACAGCTGGTCGGGCAGGCAGTGGCCAGCCTTCGGCTGAACCCGGATCCTGTCAGCCAACAGATCGCCAATGCCCTCGCGCCTGCCCAGGACATGCTGCGCACTCAGGGTTTCGGTGAAGCGACCATGGGCCAACTAGGCGAACTCAAGAGCGGTGCACAACAACTCGCTTACCAACTCGACGATCCGTCGAGCACCTTCCGAGCCGGGCTGAATGCCGCGGCCAACGGCGGCGGTGAACTCCGCAACGGCCTGGTGCAGCTGCGTGACGGCGGTCAGCAAGTCAACGACGGCGCTCAAACCCTCAGCAGTGGACTGGTTCAACTCACCGACGGCAGCGTCCAACTCTCCGATGGTGCAGCCAAACTCGCCGACGGCACCGAGCAACTCCGTGCCGGGTCTGCCGAACTCGCGACCAAACTCACCGAGGGCGCCGGTCAGGTTCCCAGTTGGACCGATCAGCAGCGAACCGCAACCGCTCAAACCCTCTCCAGCCCGGTCGAACTACAGGAGACCTACGAAAACCGGGCAAGTACCTTCGGTACCGGTTTTGCTCCGTTCTTCCTGCCCCTCGCGCTGTTCGTGGGCGGCATCATCACCTGGATGCTGCTCAAGCCGCTCCAGAACCGGCCCATCGCAAACGGACTCGGCGCGCTGCGAGTGGTCCTCGCCTCGTACTGGCCGGCATTGCTCATCGGCATCTGCCAGGTGATCGTGATGTACCTGGTCGTGCACTTCGCCGTCGGCCTGCATCCCACACACGCCCTCGGCACCGTCGGATTCCTGATGCTCATCACTGCCACGTATATGGCGTTGATCCAGGCATTCAACGCCATCTTCGGAGTATCCGTCGGACGCGTCATCACCCTGGCGTTCCTGATGCTGCAACTGGTTTCGGCCGGCGGCATCTATCCCGTCGAAACCACCGCGAAACCGTTCCAGATCATCCACCCCTTCGACCCGATGACCTACGCGGTGAACGGGCTACGACAACTCACCGTCGGCGGTATCGACTCGAGACTGTGGGTCTCGATCGCCGTCCTCGGCGGCCTTCTCGTCGCCTCACTCGGGGCCAGTTCACTTGCTGCACGCCGAAATCGGCAATGGACCATGGACAGGCTGCATCCGCCGATCGAAGTCTAGGTCAGGGTCTCCGGCCAAGGCTCCACGGTCAGCGCAGGCCATTCCCTGCGCCACCGTGCCGCCTTGGCCTCGTAAACCTCTCTCGGCGCCAGCACCGGGTTGGGGCGGACGATCATGTCGAAAAGATCGTCGTATCCATGCGGGGCATACACGTCCACAGTGCCGCCCGCGGCCTTGGTGATCCCGAAACAGCAAGTTGTGGAAGCGAAGTGGTCGATAGCGTCGCGGCAACTGGTGAACGGAACGCCGGGAATCCCGAAATGCTGCTCGTACCACAGGTGCACGCGGGCTTCGTTGCGTACTTCGACATCGGCATCCACATCGGCGAACAGTTCTGCCGCCGAACGAATCACACGGTCCTCCGCGTCGTAGCTCAGATCGCCGGCGTCGAAATAGAAGAGGTCGTAGTCCTTGATTCCGGCGCCGAGGTCACGGCCGTCGATGTGATTCCAGACGGTTTGGAAGAGCCCACCCGCCGTCAGGTACCACTCCGACAATCCCAGCTTCGGCGCCCGATCCACGATCGTTGCGACCACTGGATTGGCCAGGGCGATCTCGAGAAATCGTTCACGCATGCTCTTCAGCCTCTCATATGACAAGTAAACTTGACATCATGTGACAAGTATTCTTTACTTTTCCTATGACTGGAAAGGCCGGCGACAACAACGTGCGGGAGCACCGACGCCTCGCCGGCCTCACCCAGGCGCAACTGGCCACGGCAGGTCAGGTGAGCAGACAGAGCATCGTCTCCGTCGAACGCGGCGACTACGCACCGAGTGTCTACCTGGCACTCCGCCTGGCACTGGCACTGGGGACCACCGTCGAAGCGCTCTTTCCCTTACCCGAATCGGCACTCACCGCAGAAATTCCAGAGGAGACGGCATGAGCACCATGATGAAGGCAATGCGGTTCGTCGGAGATCTGGACGACGACTTCTACAAGGACGAGCGTCAGCGCGACGTCTGGAACGAAGCCTCGGCGGTGGGATTCCAATTCGCCTATTGGATCACGTTGATCGCAGCGGCAATTTTGCCGTGGGTTGCCGGACGAACCGGCGCATGGATTTCAGTGGGACTGATCATCGGATGGTTTATCTGCTCGATGGTGGTACTGCGGTATGCGCAGGCTCACGACGTCGACGCCTACACAAGCATGAAGGGTCTGCCGCCCCGAGTACTCATGGCTGGGTCCGTCTATCTGATCGCATTGATCGGCGTCGTCGCCCAACTCGTAGCTCGACCGGGCGACGGAATCTCGACTTGGGCCGGCGCTGGAGTCGGTGCACTCGTCGGCGTCACAGCCGCCGTCCTGGGCGTAAAGCGCCACCAGCAGCGCGCCAAGCGACGCGAAGCGGCCGAAGAACTTCTCTGAATTCCGGAAGTCTGCCCAGCACAACGGAATCCATAGAGTTGGTAAAATCGTGCCAGGTCAACCGATCGCGAGTAACGTCGAAACGGTGAGCACTCGCCTCGGATACCAGATGCCCAACTTCAGCTACGGCGGTCCGGTCAAGGACCTCTTCCCCACCGTCATAGCGCAGGCCCGCGAAGCCGAAGCCGCAGGCTTCGACACTGCATTCGTGATGGATCACTTCTACCAACTCCCCGGAATCGGAGCGCCGGACGCCCCGATGCTCGAGGCCTACTCGGCGCTCTCCGCGCTGGCGACGGCCACCGAGACCATCCAGTTGTCTGCACTGGTCACGGGAAACACCTACCGCAATCCGCCCATGCTCGCCAAGACCGTCACCACCCTCGACGTGGTGAGCGGCGGTCGGGCCATCCTGGGCATCGGCGCCGGTTGGTTCGAGCTCGAACACAATTCGTTCGGATACGAGTTCGGAACGTTCACCGAGCGCTTCCAGAAGCTCGACGAAGCACTGCAGATCATCGCGCCGATGCTCCGCGGTGAGCGCCCCACCTTCGACGGCAAGTGGTACCACGTCAAGGACGCCATCAACGAGCCTCGAGTCCGCGACGACCTACCGATCCTGCTCGGCGGTGGCGGTGAGAAGAAGACGTTCGGCCTCGCCGCTCGCTTCGCGGATCACCTCAACATCATCTGCGACCCCTCGGAACTGCCGCGCAAGATGGAAGCACTTGCGGCACGCTGCGACGAAGCCGGTCGCGATCCCGCAACCCTCGAGACCAGCTTCCTCACGTTCATGATGATCGACGAGGACGGCGACAAGGCTCGCGCGCATCAGCGAACATTTCTCGCGGAGCGTGGCCTCGACATCACCACGGCGCCGCAAGACGTGGTCGCCAAGGCCACCGAACGCCATTTCGTCGGCAGCCCGGACGACGTCGCCGAGCAGGTTCAGACGCGCATCCTCGACCACGGCATCGACGGCGTCGTGATCAACCTGATCACCAACGGCGAAGAGCCAGGCATCGTCGACCTCGCGGGCCGCACCCTCGGCCCACTCGTCGGCAAGTAGTTCCCTACTCGCACTTCACGATCGGCACCGGGTCGTACTTGACGGTCCGGGTGTTCGAGGAAATCTCGGCGCCACTCGCGTGGTCGGTGATGACGCGGGTGTCGCTGACCGTGAATCCGGGCGCACCGCTCGAAGCCACACAACCAGGCCCCTCCGGCAACGTCACGGTGTTCGGCGACGTCGGCGACGTACGCGGGCCGGTCGTCGAAGCGACATCGACGGTTTTGGTTCCCCAGATCCGAACGGTGATGTTCGACGACGTCGCAATCGTCTCGATCATCACGCCGGTCTTCGCCGGATTACGGAACTGCAAGTCGATCGCACCATCGAAGATGGTCGCCTCACGCGCTTCGGGATACCGCGAGATGTAGTAACTGTGCTCGGTGTGCGCGACGTCGTCCATGCCTGCGAAATACGTCGCGTTGTAGAGCGTCGTCGCGAGCTGGCTGATACCGCCGCCGACAGCCTTGTCCGGGCGACCATTGTTGATGATCCCCGACTCGACGTATCCCTGAGCCGCACCGCGCGGACCCGTGTACTCGTTGAGCGAGAACGTATCCCCTGGCTTGATCACGGCCCCGTCGATCTCCGATGCGGCCAGGCCGATATTCACACCAGACGCGTATTCGAAACCACCGGTGGTGAATTCGCCGATCACCTCGTTGATGCCGAGGGCATCCGCGGCTTCGGTGGTCAACGCCGGCGGGACCGGTCCGTACACGGCGGGCGTTGCCCGAGAAGCCGTGCTGCCCAGCAGAACCGGAAGTTCCTTGACCGTGTCCGGCCAGTTGATCAGATCACCGACAACACCCGGCACAACCGACGGCTTACCACCGGCGAAGGTGAACGACGCGTCCTTGGGTTGTACTTCAGTCGATACCAACTGCGGAGTCAGAATCTTGATCGCAGCATCCGTGTTGTACTGCGGAGTCAGCCCACCCGAGCCGTCAGGTGTGAAGGTCAGAACCTCACCGATCTGGTCGACGCCGAGCGTCGCAACCTTGCCGTCACGGCCGTTGACCACGACATCACCCGAGGCAGCCGGAATGGCAATCTCCTGCAGTGCGCGATCGACACCGGCCTGAGTGACCGTCACCGGCACCTCGTCGACCGGAAGATCGACGACGCCACCGTCAGACCACTCCGCGGCGAACGTTGCGCCCGCCTGCTGCGTTTCGAGAGCCTGGCCGGCGGCAGGTGAAACACCCGTCGCCTTCCCACTCTCGAACACGACTGCGCCTTCGACGGGCGCACGATCGCTGTTCGCCGCAAGTTGCGACATCGAGGCATCCAACGCACCCTGGTCGACCGTCGATACCACGGGCACCTCGCGGGAGCCGAAGAACGACGTGATGCGGGTGATCGGGTTGATCGGCTGAGCGTTCACGCCCGAGAGCGTCGCCGACCAGTCGACGTCCACACCCGCAGATGCGGGAACGATCTCGGAATCGACGCCGCCGGCATGTACCGCTACCGGTTCGACGAGCCTTGGGCCGAGTTCGGCGCGCAGCGTGGCCTCTGCGTCGGCAGGCGTGAGATCACCGATGTCCACCCCGGCGACCTGGGTGCCGCGTGGTGTCTTCCCCGACGACGTGAAGATGTCCACTCCGTAGGCAATCACTGCGACCGCAAAGATGGCGCCGACTGCTATCGCCGGTTTGACCCACTTACGGGAAGACTCCGGAGCGGGCGCTTCTGGCTGTTGTTGCGGTGCTGGTGGTGCAACTGCCTCTGGTTCGCGGACAACAGGCTCGTACTGCTGCTGGATGGGTTCGAATTGCTGGGTGTCGTACTGCTGCACGAACTCGGGACGCGGCGGCTTCGGGGGAACCACCACTGCCGGGGGCTCGAACTGCTCTGTCTGCTCGTCGATGGTTTCTGTCGCCGGAGCCGAGTCGACTACTTCCGTCGGCGGCGCATCCTCCGCTGGGACGACGGGGATGACGGTGGTGACCTCGTTTGCCGATTCGTCGATGGCCGGTTCGTCGATTGTGGGCTCGACGATTGTCGGCTCGTCGATTGTCGGCTCGTCGAATGTTGTCTCGACGTCGGTCGGCTCGATTACTGCTTCGTCGACTGTCGCTTCTGTGGAATCGATTGCGTCTTCGTCGACTGGCCTTGGTGCTTCGGCTGGTTCAGGTCCTACTGATTCAGCCTCGACAACTGCCTCGGTGTCCTCAGGGGTCTTGGGTTCCTCGACCGACTCGGTCTCTTCGACCGCCTGAGGTTCCTCGACCGCCTGAGGTTCCCCGACCGACTCGAGTTCCTGTTCCGGGAGGGACGAGTCCTCGCTGTTCGTCTTCTCGACGGACGGACCCTCTTCGTCACTCACCTGTTGGCTCCTCGCTGCATCAACCGTCGCTGCGGCGCTCACCGACAACTCAATACAGGATATCCGGACATACGAGAGCCCCGCGCTGCTGCCAGGTCGGGGGTCAGGCAGCAACACGGGGCTGTCATGAATATCGGTAGCTATTCTGCAGCGTTACACGCCTGCGCGAAAAAGTTTGCAAAGAGTTCGGGGATCCGGCCACCCCTCGTGGCCGGATCCCCGATTACGCATCCCCTCGCGACGATCACTGCAGGTGAGCGCAGTTTTCACGCACGTGGGGAGATTGTGGAGCGGTTACCGCTCGATGATCGCCGTGACACCCTGGCCGCCGGCCGCACAGATCGAGATCAGGCCGCGGCCCGAACCCTTCTCCGCGAGCATCTTTGCGAGGGAAGCCACAATACGTCCGCCGGTTGCCGCGAACGGGTGACCTGCAGCCAAGGACGATCCGTTGACATTGAGCTTGCTTCGGTCGATCGATCCCAACGCGCCGTCGAGGCCGAGGCGTTCCTTGCAGTACTCGTCGGACTCGAAGGCCTGCAGGGTTGCCAGAACCACCGAAGCGAAGGCTTCGTGGATCTCGTAGTAATCGAAGTCCTGCAAGGTCAGACCGTTGCGGGCCAGCAAACGCGGAATCGCGTACGTGGGAGCCATGAGCAACCCGTCTTTGCCGTGGACGTAGTCGACGGCAGCGGTTTCGGAATCGACGAGGTGCGCCAGAACCGGAAGGTTGCGCTCGGCTGCCCACTCGTCGGTGGAGAGGAGCACTGCAGAAGCGCCGTCGGTGAGCGGCGTCGAGTTGCCTGCCGTCATCGTCGCGTCGCCGAGCTTGGTACCGAAGACGGGCTTGAGCGTCGACAGCTTCTCGACGGTCGAACCGGGACGGAGGTTGTCGTCGCGGGTCAGGCCGAGGAACGGGGTGACGAGGTCGTCGAAGAAGCCGCGGTCGTAGGCAGCTGCCATGTTCTTGTGGCTGGCAGCGGCAAGTTCGTCCTGATCCTCGCGCTTGATGCCGAATTCCTTGGCGGTGATCGCAGCGTGGTCACCCATCGACTTGCCGGTGCGAGGCTCGCCGTTGCGCGGAATTTCGAGGCCGAGCATGCCCGCACGGACGTTGCCGAGCAGCTTGATGCGGTCGCCCGTGGACTTCGCGCGATTGAGGGAGAGCAGGAACTCGCGCGCCTGATCGTTGACGCCGATCGGGGCGTCGGACGTGGTGTCCGTGCCGCCGCCGATGCCGGAATCGATGCGGCCGGCCGAAATGGCGTCGCCGACGGCGATGATCGACTGCAGTCCCGTGCCACACGCCTGCTGAAGGTCGTACGCCGACGTGTACGGGCTCAGCGCGCTGCCGAGAACGGACTCGCGAATGAGATTGAAATCACGGCTGTGCTTGAGCACCGCACCGCCGACGACCATGCCGAGCTTCTCGCCCTGCAGATTGAATCGGCTCACCAGACCGTCGAGCGTCGCGGTGAACATGTCCTGGTTGGACGCCTGTGCGTACGCCTTGTCCGAGCGTGCGAACGGAATGCGATTTCCGCCGACGATCGCAACCGGACGGCGCTGACCTGCGGACTTCGCAGCGGCTGCGGCCGGTGCGGTGCGCGGTGCGGCGGGCTTTGCGTTTGAACGGGCTTTGCTTGTCACTTGCGTCTCCAAGGATGGTGCGATTACCTGTTGAAGACTATTCTTACTCAGTAGTAAGTTACTTGTCTATCGCCGCATTCTTCCGATTGCCCGGTGAGAGACAACCCGAAACACAACAGAAGGTAGGACCGTGGCAGCCAGCAAGGGAGCTCCCGACCTCTATTCACAGTTCCTCTCGTCCGCCCCCGGCGCATTCATCGCGTCGAAGGCCGGCCTGCCCAGGCCCGAGAACCTGCGTCGCTACAAAGCAGGGGAACCCGCACTCGCCGGACCTGTCCTCATCGGCGGCAAGGGTCGGCTCGCAGAACCACTTCGCGTACTGCTCTCCGACTACCCCGCGGCTCAGGCACACGACAGCAGCTTCGGCGGACTCGTGTTCGACGCCACCGGAATCACTCAGGTCAGCGAGCTCGAGCAGCTGTTCGAGTTCTTCCAGCCCGTGATCCGCAACCTCGCACCGTCGGCTCGCGTCGTCGTTCTCGGCACGACGCCGGAAGAAACGTCGAGCGTCGACGAGCATGTCGCGCAGCGCGCGCTCGAAGGCTTCACCCGCAGCGTCGGCAAGGAGATCAAGCGCGGCTCCACCGCTCAGCTGGTCTACGTCTCCCCCAAGGCGTCCACCGGACTGTCCGGCGTGGAATCGACTCTGCGCTTTCTCCTTTCGGCGAAGTCCGCCTTCGTCGACGGCCAGGTCATCGTCGTCGGTGCTGAAGATTCCGTCGCGCCCGCAAGCTGGGACAAGCCGCTCGAAGGCAAGGTTGCCGTCGTCACCGGCGCAGCCCGCGGCATCGGTGCCACCATCGCCGAGGTCCTGGCCCGCGACGGCGCACACGTGGTCTGCGCTGACATCCCGGCCGCCGGCGAAGCACTGTCCGAGACCGCGAACAAGGTCGGCGGCACGTCCCTCGCCCTCGATGTCACGGCGGCCGACGCAGCCGAGGTCCTCGCAGCTCACCTCCTCGAGCGTCACGGCGGAGCCGACATCATCGTCCACAACGCCGGCATCACCCGCGACAAGACCCTCGCCAACATGGACGAGGGCCGCTGGAACATGGTCATGAACGTCAATCTTCTTGCACCGCAGAAGATCACCGAGCACCTCGTCGAGAAGGGCGCCCTCAAGGAAGGCGGCCGCGTCGTCGACGTCTCCTCCATCGCCGGCATCGCGGGCAACCGCGGCCAGACCAACTACGGCACCTCCAAGGCCGGCGTCATCGGCCTCGTACACGCCGAAGCTCCCGTCCTGGCGAAGAAGAACATCACCATCAACGCCGTCGCACCGGGCTTCATCGAGACCGCCATGACCGCAGCCATCCCCTTCGCCACCCGCGAAGCCGGCCGCCGCATGAGCTCGCTCCTGCAGGGCGGCGAGACCGTCGACGTCGCCGAGACCGTCGCATACTTCGCCAGCCCGGCCTCCAATGCCGTTACGGGACAGGTCGTTCGCGTCTGCGGCCAGAGCCTCCTGGGCGCATGATGGCAACAAAGACCGTCGCGCTCACCGAGCAGCCGAAGACCATCGACATCTACTCCCGGGCGGTACTGGGATTGTTGCCGTGGAACAAGTCCAACTCGCGCTCGGTGCCACAGCAGACCTTCACCCTCACCGGACTGAAGGTCGACACCGACAATCTGGCGGCGTACTGCCGCGTGACCGGACTGCGATTCGGCGACACTCTGCCGATCACGTATCCCTTCACCTTGGCCTTCCCGACCGTGATGAAGCTGATGGTGTCGAAGGACTTCCCCTTCGCCGCCGTCGGCTCCGTTCACGCCGAGAACGTCATCGAATCGCTGCGGCCCATCTCCGTCAGCGAACCGCTTGACCTCTCGGTGCATGCCGAGAACCTGCGTGAGCACCGCAAGGGCCTGCTGATCGACGTGATCACCGAAATTCGGGTGGGACGGGAACTGGTCTGGCGACAGACCTCGAGCTTCCTGAACCAGCAGAAGACCTCCCTGTCCGGCCAGCCAGGTCCGGAGCCCAAGGTCGACGAGGTCCCGCCGATGCCGATGAGCACCATCCGCGTCGACCAGACCGCGATCAGCAAGTACGCCGCCGTCTCCGGCGACCGCAATCCGATTCACGTCTCGTCTCTGGGCGCCAAGGCTTTCGGTTTCCCGAAGACCATTGCTCACGGAATGTGGAGTGCCGCGGCAGTTCTGCGGACCGTCGAGGGATCCGTCGCGGACAAGGTCACCTACAGCGTGCGTTTCGGCAAGCCGATTCTGCTACCGGCGACGCTGAATGCCTACGCCGACCGCACCAACGACGGCTGGGATCTGTCGCTGCGTCACCCGAAGAAGGGTTACCCGCACGTCACTGCGACGCTGCGCTGACCTGAGTTTTGTCGGGTTTCGACCCACCCCAATTGAGCGAACGTACCTTTCAGCGCCTTGGATGCGCTGAAAGGTACGTTCGCTCAGATTGGTTTGGGGGGCTATTCGGACTTCTTCTTGCCCGACAGACCGCGCCACGCGAGGGATTCGAGTAGATCCGCTGCGGCATCCACTTCGATTTCCCCACCCGCGACCCGGTCGGCTACCGCCTCACCGGCGCCGACGAGCGCGATGGCGATGATCCCGTAGTCGTGCGCGGCATCAGGATCCTTGGTGCTGGACTCGAGCAGATGAGCAGTCAACTCGATCAACCGATCGCGGCTGGACTGCACGGTTCCCGCAAAAGCCTGCTGCCCGACGGCCTGACGGTAGAGCACCATCCACGACTTGCGGTTTGCGCCCACGAACCCGAGGAAGCCCTCGAGAGCGGCGCGCAATTGTTCACGCGGAGTCAGGTTCGGCGCGCCGGCCGGGGCGAGCGCTTCGAGGAAGCGGAGCCCTTCACGATGAATGCACGCCGCGAACAGCTCTTCCTTCGAGCCGTAGTACAGGTACAGCATCGGCTTCGAGATCTCGGCTTTGGCTGCGATGGTGTCCATCGAAGTTTCGTGAA
Source organism: Rhodococcus sp. WS1 (assembly GCF_003797745.1). Taxonomy (NCBI): domain Bacteria; kingdom Bacillati; phylum Actinomycetota; class Actinomycetes; order Mycobacteriales; family Nocardiaceae; genus Rhodococcus; species Rhodococcus sp. WS1. Next base: position 2,159,926 of record NZ_RKLZ01000001.1, read on the forward strand.
ACCCCCTGTCGGAGAACACGTCCACAGCCGCGTCGAGCATCTGCTGCTCACGCACTGCGCGTGGCAGTCGCTTGGTACCGCCGGCCATGCTTCCTCCAACCACAGGGTAAATGTCGATCTTACTCTACGGTAAGATTGTGCGTCGAATCCTGACTTCGACTCAGCAGGTCACGGCACCTTTGGCAGTGGCAACTGTGACCACGGCCTGATCGACCCGCGCCTGCGGAAGCTCACCGGACGCGACGGCCTGCTCGAGATGGTCGAGCACCCGCGGAACGTCGTCGGTTGTCAGCCACAATGCCTGATCGACTCCAGCCACCAGCGCAGCCTGAACCGCGTCGGCAATATCGTATCGGTCGGTGATCGCCTGCATTCCGCTGAGGTCGTCGGTGAATACCGGGCCGGTGAACGGCGCTGCGCCGTAACCCACTCCGTCGCGAAGCAACGCAACGGCTGCGGGGCTGATGCTGGCAGGGGTACCGGGCTCGGTCAGACCGGGAACCTCGAGGTGACCCATCATGACGCCGACTCCGGTTCCCGACAGCTCCCGGAAGGGAATCAGGTCCGACGCGATCAGATCCTGCAAGGGCGGCGTTGTCACCTCACCCCGGTGCGAGTCACCCGACGCGCTGCCATGTCCGGGAAAGTGCTTGATCACCGGGAAGATTCCGGCATCGCGCATACCCTGCGCGTACGCACCGGCGTAGGCAACCACGGTCTGGGGGTCGTCGGAGTACGAGCGGTCCCCGATCACGGAGTCGTCGGGTTGGCTGCTGACGTCGACGTCGGGGGCGTAGTTGACGGTGATCCCGAGATCCTTCAACCCACGTCCACGCTCGAGCGCCATCTGGTACGTCTGTTCCACTGTCATGGTCTGCGCTGTTTCCCTGGCCGACGGATCGGGCCCGAGGATGTCCGCGACGCGGGAAACTCGTCCACCTTCTTCGTCGATCGTCACCATCAACGGCAACTTCGACGCCGAAGCAACCTGCGGCACTTCGCGATTGGTGAGCATCGACTGATCGGTCCAACTTCCGACGAAGATGCCGCCGATCTCCTCGTTCTGCACTATCGACAACGCGTCGTCGGTCCCGGTGACGCCGACGTTGAGCAGCTGGGCAAGTTTCTGACGCAGGGACAGTGAAGCCAGAAGGTCACTACCGCACGACGCGGCGACGGGCGCGGAGCTGGATGCCGCAGGCGTCGACGTGATCTCGGAGGTGGTGCTGGTCGGGGCGCTCGAAACCGGATCGGCGGTCCCGTTCTCGCCCGAGCATCCCGCAACCAACCCTCCGCATAAAGCAATGGTCGTCGCAGCCTTCAGAAACTTGATCCGCATACCTCGACCGTAACGGACCCGGTACCCATACACTCCCTCACGGGCACATCGGGACGGTAGCCTGGAAGAGAACCGATTCCCCCGCTGACGAGGAGGTCGTGATGCCACAAGGTCTGATGCTCATCGCGTACGACGGTTCCGACAACGCCAAGCGTGCAGTCGACTATGCGGGGCGTTTCCTCTCCGCCAATCGTGCTGTTCTCGTCACTGCCTGGGAGCCGATGGTTCGCCAGGCCGCTCGCATGTCCGGCCTGTCCGGGGTGATGCAACCGGAGTGGGTTCCCGACGACGACGTCGAGGACATCGCGTACACCGACGCCAAAGTCACCCTCGCCGAGGGCGTCGCACTGGCCGAGGCCGCAGGCCTGACCGTCGAAGGCAGAAGCGCCGAGTGCCGATCCGCGATCTGGTCTGCAATCTGCGAAACCGCAGACGAATTGGACGTCGACATCATCGTGACCGGCACCCGTGGCACTACGGGTTTGCGGTCGCTACTGCAGAGCAGCGTCGCGGATCATGTTCTGCGTCACAGTCATCGGCCGGTGTTGATCGTCCCTCCAGGGAAGTGACCTTCGCGCATTCCTGATCCGTGGCCGACTAGTGTCGAAGCCACCATGGACGGTTTTGTTCTCTCGCGCCCCGATCACAGCGTGGTCACCCGCGGCGTACGACGCAGCTTCGACAGCTCCGACGCGGCCACCCACGCTCTGTCGGCAGGTACGACAAAGCTGATCGTCGGAGCGCTCCCCTTCGACCCGGCTGCCGCAACGGCGTTGTACGAACCTGCCGAGGCGACGATCAAGTCGCGGCCGTGGCAACCGCGCGATCCCCAGGCCCTGCCCACGACCCGGGTTGACCGGGAGATCCCGTCGTCGTCGGAGCATCTTCGTCGGGTGGAAAAGTTGATCGGACGCCTCCGCAGCGGCGAGATCGACAAGGTTGTCGCGGCTCGCACTGTGGAACTTCGGACGCAGACCCCGATCTCCCCGACCGCGCTCGCCGCACGCATGGCGGCGCTCAATCCCGTCGCCAACACCTTTGCCGTCGACCTCTCTGCTGCGGGAGCCGAATTCGAGGGCCACAGCCTGGTCGGCGCGACGCCCGAAGTATTGGTCAGTCGACGCGGGCGCGTCGTGACATGTCGCCCGTTGGCCGGCACCACCAAGCGATCCGCCCACGCCGATCAAGACCGCGAGGCAGGCGAAAGCCTTCTGCATTCGACGAAGAATCTGGCCGAGCACGCCTTCGTGACGGCGTGGATCCGCGAGGTCCTGCAACCGATGTGCAGTGATCTGTCGGTACCGGCAACTCCCGAACTGACCAATACTCACGAGGTCTGGCACTTGGCCAGCCCGATCCGCGGCACGCTGCGAAACGACACCACTGCGCTCGACCTCGCCATCGCGCTGCATCCGACGCCCGCGCTGTGCGGAACACCCACCGACGCGGCACTGAAAGTCATCCGCGAGACCGAGGAGCCTCGGCGTTTCTACGGCGGCGCCGTGGGATGGTGCGACGAGGCCGGTGACGGCGATTGGGTGGTTGCCATCCGCTGCGCCGAGATCAGTGCAGACGGCCGCAACGCCTGGGCCAGCGCGGGTGGTGGAATTGTCGCCGAATCGGATCCGCAGGACGAACTCGACGAGACATCTACGAAACTGCGCACTCTGTTGACCGCGCTCGGTGCCGAAACCCTCGACTGACCAGCACGTCACGAGGGTAATCGTCCGGATTCTCGAGTGCGGGTGATACCTTGACCCGAGCAGTTCGTACGGGCCGGTAAGTCCGTCCGACCGCGAACGACCGACTAACGACCAATTGGGAGATCCGCGATGACGAAGTTCCTTGTCCCCGGTGTGGCCAGCGCTGTCATCGGTGCCGTTCTGGGTGCCGGCGTCATCTTCGGTGTCACGGCCGCCGCGTCGGACAACACTCGTCCCGAGATCGACCGCAGCGGAAACGCAGATTCTTCCGTGCTGAACCAGGTTGAGTACGGCAGCCGCTGAGAGCGCAGGCCTCGCGAGTTCCCGTTCTTCCGCCGACGCAGCGGTGTCTTCGGTAGACACCGCCCCGTCGGCAGAGCCCCTGTCGAAGCGGTGGCTGTTCGGCGCCTCCGTCGTAGCGTTTCTTCTCACTTTTCTGCAATCGCCGGGTCTGATCACCGCTGACACCAAGTACGACCTGACGCAGAATCCGTTCGGTTTTCTCGAACGCGCGTCGCATCAGTGGAGTAGTCAGGCCCCGCTCGGCCAGGTTCAGAACCAGGCCTACGGATATTTCTTTCCGCACGGGCCGTTCTTCGCGCTCGGCGAGTTGGCGAACGTTCCGCCGTGGATCACCCAGCGCATCTGGTGGGCGCTGCTTCTGATCGCAGGATTCTGGGGCATCATCCGAGTTGCCGAGGCTCTCGGTATCGGCAGCCGTAGTTCGCGCGTCATCGCAGCGGTTGCCTTTGTTCTTTCTCCCCGCGTGCTGACCACGCTCGGTTCGATTTCCTCGGAAACCCTGCCGATGATGTTGGCGCCGTGGGTGTTGTTGCCGGTGATTTTGGCCTTCGGCCCTGTGCGTGGAAAAGGAGTCCCTGGACTCCCTAACCACTCACGGGGGTTGAGGCGGTTAGCCGCACAATCCGCGCTTGCCGTCGCGCTCATGGGTTCGATCAATGCCGTCGCCACCGCCGCGGCCTGCCTGGTCGCGATCATCTGGTGGCTCTCGCACAAACCCAACCGAACATGGCTGACGTTCACCGCGTGGTGGGCGCTGTTCGTCGCTCTCGGCACGCTCTGGTGGATCGTGCCGCTGCTTCTGCTCGGCAAGATCAGCCCACCGTTCCTCGACTACATCGAGTCCGCCGGTGTCACCACGCAATGGGCGTCGCTGGCCGAGATACTTCGCGGCACGGACAGTTGGACCCCGTTCGTCTCCCCCGAACGCATTGCCGGCGCCGTCCTGGTCACCCAGCCCGCAGCAGTTGTCGCCACCGGTCTGGTTGCCGCCGCCGGCCTCGCCGGGCTCTGCATGCGGTCCATGCCTGCTCGCGGCCGGCTGACGCTCATCCTGTTCGTCGGTATCACCGGCCTGGCCGCGGGATACGTTGGTGAACTCAGCTCACCGGTGTCGGAGTCGGTACGCCTGTTCCTCGACTCGGCGGGCGCTCCGCTGCGCAACGTCCACAAGCTCGAGCCGTTGGTCCGTCTGCCGCTGGTGCTCGGACTCGCACACCTGCTGGCCAAAGTGCCACTACCGGGATCGGTTCCACTCGCCCGATGGCGCCGCGCGTTCGCCCATCCCGAGCGCGAACCGATGGTCGCACTGACCAGCCTGATCCTCGTTGCCCTCACCCTCTCGACTGCCTTGGCCTGGACGGGAAAGCTCGCTCCCCGCGGTGCTTATCCGGACGTTCCCTCGTACTGGAACGAAGCAGCGCAGTGGCTCGAGGACAACACCTCCCCCGGATCGGAAGCCGAACGTGCCCTGGTCGTCCCGGGAGCGCCCTTCGGCAGCCAGGTCTGGGGTCTGACGCGTGACGAACCGCTTCAGGCTTTGGCGAGTACGCCGTGGGCGGTGCGTGACTCGGTCCCGCTGACCCCTCCCGGCGCCATCCGAGCGCTCGATTCGGTGCAACGTCTCATCGCCGACGGACGGCCGTCGGACGGCCTCGCGCAGACCTTGCTTGGGCAGGGCATCCACTACCTGGTGATGCGCAACGACCTCGACGGCGAAACGTCGCGATCGGCCAGGCCGATACTCGTGCACCAGGCGGTCGAAGGCTCGCCGGGGATCGAGCGAGTCGCCCACTTCGGTGAAGACGACAGCCCCGAACAGATCGAAGGGCTGGTCGCGGACAGCGATCTGCGTCCCGGTTACCCGGCCATCGAAATCTTCGAGGTCACCCCGCCCGACGGCACCCCGGCGGTCAGTGGCCCGTACTCCGTCGACCTGAACCAGGTTCCGCGTGTACAAGGTGGGCCGGAATCGTCTGTACGACTTCACGAAAGCGGGCTGGTTCCGGGGACCGGGCCGATGATTCTCGCCGCCGACGCCGAAGCTGCGGGACTGCCCGTCGATTCTGTCACCGTCACCGACACACCGCGCGATCGAGAAACCGATTTCGGTCAGGTCGACAACCACAGTTCCGCCCTTCGCACCCCTGACGACGCTCGTCGTACCTACAATCTGGTGCCCGACTACCCGGTTGCGAACACGCCTCTCGTGGAAGGCCGTTGGAGCGGAGCTTCGATCACCGTTTCCAGCGCCGCCTCCGACGCCACCCAGCTGGGCGGCACTTCACCGTCGAGCAGTCCCGCGTCGACGGTCGACGGCGATCCGGCCACCGGCTGGTTCAGCAACGGCATCGAGCGCGCACTGGGCCAGTGGTTGCAGATCGACTTCGACACACCGATTTCCAGTGGGTTGCTTCATCTGACCACCAGTGCCGCGGCAATCGGAGCTCCCGTCAAATGGCTCGAGGTCTCGACACCGAACGGCAGCACGGCGGTGAAGGTGGAGCGTCCCGGTGAGCCCATCACCGTCTCGATCCCGGGCGGCAACACGCCGTGGGTACGCGTCACAGCGACTCACACCGAAAACGGATCTCCTGGAACACAGTTCGGCATCAGCGAACTCTCCGTCGAAGACTTCTCCGATCGCAGCGCGCCGAAGACCGTACCGATCCGTTTCGACACAGTCCTGCCGAGCACGCCGACGGGCACATCTGTGAACGCGTGGAACCTGAGCCAGGAGTTCCCCGGCCGCAACGCCTGCGCCGACTCGACGGACCGCGTGCGGTGCAGCAATGCATTCATGGCGATACCGGAAGAGCCGAGCCGCTTCCAGCGCACGCTCACGGTGGCCGAAAACACAGTCGTTGCACCGACACTGACTGTCCGAGCGCGTCAGGGCAACGCTCTCGAAGACCTGCTTTCCGTCCCCGGCCGAATCACGGCTTCGGGTTCGAGCGACATCGGCGACACACGCGGATCTGCCTTCGCTGCCACCGACGGCGACGCACGCACCACGTGGTCGGCGCCGCAGAGCACCACAGAACCGGGCGGCCCGAAACCGACGCTGACTCTCAATCTTCCCGAGCCCACCCTGGTCACCGGCCTGGACATCACCCGGGGACTTGGCACTCTGCCGTCGCTGCCGACCAGTGTCGCGGTGAATCTCGGCAACGGGCCGCAGGTGCGAGAGCTGCCCGAACCCTCGGACGACACGCCTCGAACCAGTCGAGTTACCCTCGCCCCCTTCGTCACCGACAAGATCGTCCTGAGCATCACCGATTGGGAACCGGTCCTCGATCAGACGGCGCTCGGCTTCGCCCAGGCGCAGCCCACCGGCCTCGCCGAGGTCGGCGTCGTCGGTGCCGACGGAACCCCGATCGCCGGTTCCGGAGTGCAGGGCGCAGAATCATTCGACAACCGCACCGTCACCGTCACCTGTGGCGACGGCCCGACCATTTCGGTTGCCGGACAGCAATTCCCCACCTCGATCACGGCGACGGCGACGCAACTTCGGACCGGCGCACCCGTCGAGGCACGTGTGTGCGGTTTGGACGCTTCGGCGACTTTGCCGGCGGGACAGCCTGAAGTGGTCGTCGAACCAGGCCCCGCGTTCTCGGTCGACAATCTCGATCTGACGGCGGTCGGTCCTTCAGCCGCGCAACGGAATACACCGCTCGAATCGACCGCGTGGACGGCGAATCACCGCGAACTCACCGTCACGAGCTCGTCCGCCGATCAGCTGATCGTCAATCCCGAGAGCACCAGCGTCGGTTGGATCGCCACGGGGCCGGACGGTTCCGAGCTGACGCCGGTGGTCGTGAACGGTTGGCAGCAGGGCTGGATCGTGCCGGCAGGCACCGCGGGAACCGTCACCATCGACTTCCCCAGCGACCGTTGGTACCGCCTCGGCATCTTCGGCGGGCTCGTGTTGCTGATCCCGCTGTTGTTCGCGGCTCTTGTCCCCACGCGCCGAGAGCCCAAGCCCCTCACACCACCCCGACCGTGGCGCAGCGTCGCGGCAGGATGGGTGGGCATGCTCGCGGCGGCCACCGTCATCGGCGGCGGAGTGGGAGCGGCGATCGCAGTTGTGTGCTCGATCCTCGGACTTGCCGCGCTGCGAATCTTCGGCCCGGCTCGGACCGCACGCATTCTCGTCGGCACCGCCGGCGTGGCCGCGATGATCGGCATCACGCTGCTCTCGACCGGACCGTGGCGGGCGCCGGGCGGCTATGTGGGCGACTCGTTCGCGATTCAGTTCTCGATGTTGGTGGCCTTGGTCGTGACCGGGTTGGCCGCGTTGCCCTTCGCCGGTTCACCGATGTGGCGGCGCTTCTCCCACCGCGTGACCGCGACGCGCGCCGGTTCCTCCACCAAGGCGTAACCGGCCGAGGCCACAGCGACGCTCAGGACGACCGTGAGGGCCAGGACGTAGAAGAAGCTGCCCGAGAACGGAACTATGCCGAATACGGGGAACACAGCGTTCAGTACGGCCAGGTGCCAGATGAACAGGCCGTAGGACCAGCGTCCGATTGCCAGCGCCAAAGGACTGGCCAGGAACCGATGCTGCGATTGATCGCGCAGAACCAGTGGCGCGATCAGCGAGAAGCTGATGATCGCACCGAGTGCAATCTTGATCGCGTACTGCCACGGCTCAGGCCGCACCAGACCTTCGGGCCCGGCCAGATCAGTGCACGAGAGAACGAAGGCGATAAAGGCAATCAGGGTCAGGAGTACCCGACGGTGCGCGAGGCGATGCACCCATGTCGACGGGCCCACTGCCAGCTCGGCCAGCACCATGCCGGCGCCGAACCACGGCAGGTAGCCCGGCAACCAGTTGTCGTGGTGGATAGCGTCCGGCGTCGGAATCGGAATGAATGCCCACGTCAAGGCCAAGACCGACACCCCGAGCAGAAGCGGCAGCCGGAACCGGACCGAGTTTCCTCGTAGTCGGACCATCAGATACGCGAAAAGCGGCAGCAGAACATAGAACGCCACCTCGACCGACAGGCTCCACATCTGCGTGAGGCCCTCGGTGAGTGTCAACGGCACGAAGACCTGCGCCAACCCGAGATTCGCCAACCACACTTGGTAGCCCCCGCCGGCACCGGGCAGGAACAGCAGGATCAGGACCACTGCCACCCAGTACGCCGGCAGAATGCGCGTCGCGCGGGAGATCCAGTACCGGACGGTCGACTGCGGCTGCCCGATTCCGCGAGCCTTTGCCGCGTGGGGGCGCCACAGGAGAAATCCGGACAAGGCAAAGAACACCGCTACGGCGAGATCGAGTCGACCGAACGCGCGCCCGATCGCACCGGACTGCGCTTCACCGGTCTGGAACGCGACATGGGTGACGAGGACGCCGAGCGCGGCCAATCCACGCATACCGTCCAAAGCCGGAACGAAGCCCCGAGCCTGTGGCGGGACCGTCTGAGAGGAATTCGTGGAACTGATCATCACGGATAAGTGTGCACCCCAGGCCGATTGAGGGAAACCACCAGGGACTCACAACAAAATGCCTGGCCAATTCATGCCCTCATGCGACAAACCGGGCCGGTGGACTGTTAGTGTTCTGCCACACATGGTGTCCATCGGGGGCCCCATGCGATCTGCGCAGCTCATATTGTGCCGGTTGGGGAACCTCGAAAGACTTAACGGGTTAGGAGTCACAGCATGGCGGAACGCTCAGGGCCGAGCCGGATACTTCCTTGCATTCTGGTGGGCCTCGGTGCCTTCCTTTTGGCCATCGCCATCCTCATTCCTACCTACACGGTAGGCAAGCTGGAGAAGACGCCACTCGACCTCGAGGTGACCACCGTCGCCACAGGCACCGGTAGCGTCCTCAACTCGGCGGCCCTCCTCGGCGGAAAGGCACAGGTCGACACCAACGTGCCGATCGTCGCTCAGCGCTACGTCACCACGCAGGACCCGTCCGACGCCGACATCATCACCGTCGAAGCCGGCCAGACGGTCCGTCGTACCGACAAGCAGGGCGATACCGGACTGCTGACCGCAACCCTGGACCGCGTCACGCTCGATCGCGTCAGCTCGATGCCGACCAACGATCCGGTCGGAACCGTCCAGACGTCCAGCGACCAGCCCGCCGAAGAAGTTTCCCGCGACGGTCTGCAGTACAAGTTCCCGTTCAACACGGAACAGAAGAGCTACCCCTACTTCGACCTGAACGCTCGCGCCACGAAGGACATCGACTTCGTCGAAGAGACCGAGATCAACGGTCTGAAGGTGTACCACTTCCAGCAGACGATCGATCCCGTCGACCTGTCGAAGGTCGTCAACTCCCCCACCAACAAGCTGAGCCTTCCCGCTGACACCTGGGGCGTTCCCGGCGGCGCAACCCCGATCACGATGACGCGTTGGTACACCAACGTCCGTGACCTGTGGGTCGAGCCCAAGACCGGTGTCGTCGTCAAGGGCCAGGAGCAGTTGCACCAGTACTACGGCCGCAACAAGGATGCCGTCGACGTCGAGGTTCTCAAGGTCACGCTGCCCTTCGATGAGGCGACCATCGAGTACCAGGTCCAGCAGGCGCGTGACGGCATGGACAAGCTCTCGCTGTTCGGCCGCACCGTCCCGATCGTGGCAGGTGTCCTCGGAGTCATCGCGCTGATCGCCGGTATCTTCCTCGGCCTTCGCGGCGGCAAGGGCGGAACTCCGGCCCGCGCTGCACACGGCGGAACGAACCAAAATCCCAGCGGCCAGGGTTCGCCCGAGCCGGCTCCGGGTGAGCACGACTGGACCTCGGACGACACTCAGGTGATCCCGCGTCCGGATCTGCGCAAGGACTGATTCAGGCAGTAAGCAGAGCGCCCCTTCCACACGGAAGGGGCGCTCTGCTGCATTTCGGGACTTTGTTGCCGGATCGGCGTACGGATTGGCGCAACGGGTCGTTCCCTCCGGGTGGTCGCGGGCTTAGCGTTTTCTGGAAGTCCAGACCACGCCGAACACGAGGAGCCACATGCCCGCATCAACAGTTCTGGGTTCGCACATCTGTGTCAGCGATCTGACACGTCGGAGATTTGTTGTCGGCAGTGCTGCATTCTCCGGGCTGTTCGCCGCCGGTTGCGCAAGGTCCGCCGGTACCGAGGGCGATGCGTCCGGGATGCGCACGGTCACGACCTCGCTCGGAACCTACGACATTCCGGTGACACCGAAGCGCGTCGTCGCCATCGACTCCCGACTCGACCTCGAACCAGCCGTTGCGATGGGCCTGCCGGTCATCGCGTACAGCTTCGACGCCGCCGAGCCGTGGGTTCCAGCCGATCCCACGGCGCAGGTGTTCGAGGCACCGGTCAACGTCGAGGCAATTCTCGCGCTGGAACCGGACCTGATCATCTGCACCGACATCGGTGAGGCCTCCGACATGTGGCCGCTGCAGCAGTTGAGCCAGACGGCTCCTGTGCTTCCGATGGACTTCACCCGTCCGTGGCGCGAGAACATCGATCAGTTGGCGAGTTGGCTGGATCGCACCGAGAACCCCGAAGTCCGTCAGGTCATCGGAGCGTACGAGGACAAGGCAGCCGGATTGAAGGAACGCCACGCCCGGAGTTTGGCGAGCAAGCAGATCGTGCTGCTGAACTACGTGAATCAGAAGGTCAACGGCGTCAACCGAAAGGGCATCTCCACGCAGGTGGCCGAAGACCTCGGCGTCCAGCTCCAGTGGCCGGTCGAGGGACAGAAGGAGATCTCCACCGAAAATCTGGTGACTTCCCTCGACTCGGCCGACGGAATGATCGTCACCACCGCGCCCGGCGTGGATCCCGTCACCGACGACCGCGCGATGTGGAACCGTATCCGCGCAGTACAAGGCGACAACGTCGTCTACACGGGCGGGAACATCAACTACGGATCCGTCTACACCGCGATGCGTACGCTCGACTACTTCGACGATTTGTTCACGCGTCTGGAGAACTGACGTCGCTGTGAGGTGCCGGCCGGGCGCGGTCGGCACTTCGCACTGCGGCGACGGACACCGCCAAGGCCGTCGTCGACGCCACCACCACGGCGACGCCGATCAACTCTCCCGGCGTCTTCGCCCACACCAGCATGACCGTCGCCTCCACAACCAGTCCTGCCCACGCCAGAAGGGCCACTCGCGTGCGTTCTGACGCGATTGCGGACAGCAAAGCACCCTGGAGTACCGCCAGCGCTGCACCGTGCAGGGCGAAGGCCCACAGCATCGGAGCCACGGCGGCGTACGCGTCGCCCACGAGCATCGGCACCAGCGGGCCGGCAACCGCCGCCCCCAGAACCAACACGGCGCCGATACCGACGAGCACCGCCAACGCCGAGCGAACCGCTTGCGCCGAGTGCGCCGGATTCGCCATCTTCGGGTACAGCACTACGCCCACTGCCTGTGGCAGCCAGAACGCCACCTTCGTCGCGACGGCTCCGAGTGCGTAGACACCGGCGTCGTACTCGCTGAGGACGACGCGGACGATCAGCAGGTCCAGCGAAGACAACGCGATCAGCGCGAGCTGAACCTGCGACGCCGCGAGCACGGAGACGACGCCGATACGCACCGCACGGTCCTCGCTCACCGAGACGGTTCGGTCGACCACTCGAACTATCGCCACCAGCAACGCAGTTCCGGCCGCGCCCGCGACCAATGCCGCGCCTGCCCCGCCACCGAAAGCCAGAACGATCACTGCCGGAAGGACTTTCATCACCCCGGCTCCGGCCAGCACGGCGCTGAGAGTGCCGAATCGACCGTGACCCTGCAACAACCCCTGCTCCGTTGCCAGTAGAACCAACATGGGCGCGGTCACCAATGCCGAGAACGACGCCACGATTCCGGTGTCGAGCAGCCACGCCATCGCCGGAGCGAGCGCAACCGCGAGGACGGCGACGATCGCGGTGCATCGATACCCCAACGACCGCAACGCATCTGTGCTCTTGCCACGCACCGCCTCGCGGGCGACCACCGTCTGCAACGCCAAAGCCGGAACCGCAAGTACCAACTGGGCGGCAAGCAGACTCGCGAACTCGCCGTAGCCGACCGGACCCAACCATCGGCTGGCCAACCATGCCAACAGGTACGACGCGACATTGGCCGTCATCGATCCCACCAAAACCATGCCGACCCCGGCCGCGGCGGCGCGATCGAGTGGTTGGCGAGGCATGGCAGTAATGATGCACCACGTATCGTGCGCGTCATGACAGTGCAAGCCGGATACCGCCGTTACCTGCCTGCGGCGTACAGCCTGGCGCTGGCACTGTTGATCCTCGGACCGCTGCTCGGCCCCGGCTACCTCCTGCTGCGCGACGCCGTCAGCACGCCGCGCTCGTACCTGACCGACTCCGCCCTCGGACTCACCGACGCCGCGGCCCGCGCCGTTCCCCAGGACGCGCTGATCGCAGCGTTGAGCACCGTGATCGACGGCGGACTGGTGGTCAAGTTCATCCTGCTCGTGGCGCTCTGGCTCGCCGGTTGGGGTGCGGCGCGCATGGTCGCCGTCCTGCTGCCGACGGCCGGTCTCGGTCCACAACTGGTCGCGTCGACGGTGATGCTCTGGAACCCCTACGTGGCCGAGCGCCTGTTACAAGGACATTGGAGCCTGCTGACCGGTTATGCCGCACTGCCGTGGATCGTGTGTGCCGGAATCGGAGTTCGCCGAGCCACGCCCGGGTTCTGGTGGGCGTTGGCCGCGTCACTGGCATTCGCGGGCCTGACACCTACCGGCGCTCTGCTCGCTCTGACGGCCGCGCTGGTGGTGGTAGCCACCCCCGGAGGCCGAACCTCGGCCATGCGGCGTGTCTGCGGCGCTATCGGGCTGTTCCTCGTCGCCGCCTCGCCGTGGTTGGTCGCCACCTTCGTATCCGGAGCAGCAGGCGACGGTTCCGATCCAGCGGGAGTCGCCGCCTTTGCCGCCCGAGCAGAACCCGGACTCGCGACGCTCGGCAGCCTCGCCGGGCTCGGCGGTATCTGGAACTCGGCAGCGGTACCGTCCACGCGCACAACACTCTTCGCGTTGGTCGGAACAGTTCTTCTGCTTGTCGTGGTGTTTGCCGGTGTGCCCGCTCTATGGCGCCGACGCCGTAACCCCGTTGTCAGTGGACTCGGCGCGCTGGCCCTGTTCGCGGTGCTCGCTCCGACCCTGGGCGCTACCCCGTGGGGGCTCGACGTCGGCCGATGGTCGGTCGAGGTGTTCACCGGCGCCGGTCTACTGCGTGACGCCCAGAAGTGGGTCGCGCTGGCCGTACCGTTCTACGCACTCGCTGCCGCCGCCGCGGTGATGTGGGCGGGCAATCGGTTCTCCCTTCCCCGCCCGACATTCTCGATCGCCGCCGTCGTGGTGACGATCGTGGCGCTACCGGATCTGGTGTGGGGTGTCGGCGGCGCGTTGAAGCCCGTGCACTATCCCGGGTCCTGGACCGTGGTGGCCGAGCAACTACGAGACGAAACCGGTGACGTTGCAGTGCTTCCCGCCGGGATGTTCCGCGCCTTCCCCTACAGCGGTGATGCGCCGGTACTCGATCCAGCACCACGCTTCCTACCCCTCGACGTGCTGCAGACCGGCCAACTGGTGGTTGCCGGTGGTGCTGTCGGCGGTGAAGGAACCCGGGCCACCCAGGTCGAGGATGTGCTGCTTGCCGGCGGGAGTCCTACGCAGTTGGCCGATCTCGGAGTCGGATGGGTACTGATCGAGCGTGAGACACCAGGCCAGCTCGGCAAGGCGGCAGCGACACTCGACGGGTTGGAACAGGTCTTTGCCGACAACGATCTCGAGCTCTACCGGGTACCGGGAGATGTTGCCGCGCAGGAAGCGTCGACCGGTGCCCGAACTGCCGTCATCGCTGCGCATCTCGCCTGGATACTGATGGGCGTGATCGCGCTGATCTCAGTCGGACTGAACCAGAACCGAATTCGACTCGCGAGGCGCGGCCAGTCCTGAGACCCACCGACCGTCCTTGTGCGCGGTCAGCACCTCGAGCACTCCGGTGCCGGTCTGCTCCCAGGAGAACTCGCCCGACCACACCCGAGCTTTCTCACCGAGCACCGTGCGGAGTTCGTGGTCGCGGAGCAGGGTGCCTGCCGCCTGCGTCAGATCAGCGATGTCGCCGTCGCCGGCGTGCTCACCGCCGACCAACAGCCCGGTCACTCCGTCGACGATCGAATCGGTCAAGCCCTTGGAACTGCGGTAACCGATCGTCGGAACACCGTGCTGCGCAGCCTCGATGACCGCCAGGCCCCACCCTTCCTTCCGCGAAGGCATGAGGTGAATCCACGACTGCGCAAGGAGTTCATGTTTACGAGCCTCGTCGACGTGACCGTAGAACGAGACGGCGTCACCGATTCCCAACTCGGCGGCGCGATCTCGCAGGTTCTGCTCCCACCAACCACCACCGATGACGTCGAGATGGATGTCCGGAAGCGTCGGACGCAGGGCTGCGACGGCCTCGAGTGCGTCCTCGATCTGCTTGTGCGGCACCAGCCGTGAGAGAACCGAGATGGTGGGACGCTCGGCCCTGGTGATCGATCCACCCGCGTCGACGCCGACGGGGAGCCGATCGGCACCGTTGCGCACCACGGCAATTCGTTCGCGCTCGACACCGAGGTCCACCAATTCTTCGGCCGAAGGAAGCGACACCGTCAGATACTGACTACGTCGATGGGTGCGCGGTGACAATCGCGATTCGACCCACCAGCCGATCCGGCCGACGAGCTTGCCTGCCACCGGCCATTGTTCACGATGGCAGTGATGGACCAGAAGCGTGACCGGCGCACCCGCCACGGTCTTCGAGAAGAAGGGGATGCCGTTCTGGGTGTCGATCACCGCGTCGGGGCGAATGCCCTTGAGCGATCCGAAACCCAGACGTCCGGCGGCAATGGCGGCCAGAGCGCGGGGGTACACGCTGAAACGTCCACCGGCCCGGCTGATCGTGATGCCGTCTCGAACCTCCGACGCGGGCGCCCCGGGGTACGACGCCGTCCGCAGCGTCACCTTGATACCGCGCTCGGCCAACTGGGATCCGACCTGCTCGAGGTAACGCTCGCTTCCACCGCCCTGGGGATGCCCGGTATCGCGCCAGCAGAGCAACAGAACCTCGCGCACGTGCGTTACTCCCTGAGTTGGTCGGTGGCCACCCCGGTTCGGGCGATCCTGCGGGATGCCCCGCCTGACCGGCCGGTAACCCTGCCGAACACCCTAACTGTTCGAGCGTCCGTATTGCCGCGCTCCTGACGGTGTTCGTGGACCGTGCGACCCAGTGGCTAAAGTTGCTACCCGTGACCAAGCCCGCAGTGACCCGCATTTTCGGCCGACGGGCAACCCTGAAACGCTCGTTCGGCCTGCTCAGCGACTTCCGCCACGAGCAGTCCGCGCCCGACATCTTCTACGGCGCGCTTGCGCGCGACTCCGTCGAGTTGATCTCGGACCTGCACGAAGGTCACACCGGACGATCCCTCGACGGTCTCACTGTCCTCGACGTCGGCGGTGGTCCGGGCTATTTCGCGGAGGTCTTTCAAGCCGCAGGTGCCCGCTACATTCCCGTCGAACCCGATCCGTCGGAGATGCACGCCGCGGGTCTGACCGTGGGCGGCGCGGTGCGTGGATCCGGTTTGGCACTGCCGTTCCTGGACTCGTCCGTGGACATCTGCTTCTCCTCCAACGTGGCCGAACACGTCAGCGAGCCCTGGCTGATGGCCGAGGAAATGCTGCGCGTGACCAAGCCCGGCGGCTTGATGGTTCTCTCGTACACCCTGTGGTGGGGTCCGTTCGGCGGCCACGAAACCGGACCGTGGCACGCGCTGGGAGGCGAGTACGCAGCCAAGCGGTACCTCCGCAAGACCGGACGCGAACCGAAGAACAGATTCGGGGTGTCGTTGTTCAAAGTCGGCGCCACCGACGGCCTACGCTGGGCCCGTGGAACCAGCCAGGGCACGTTGCTCGCCGCGATCCCGCGCTACCACCCGTCGTGGGCGTGGTGGATGGTCCGAGTCCCCGGTCTTCGGGAGTTCCTGGTGAGCAACCTCGTCGTGGTTCTCGAGAAGCGATAGCGACATGCGCCTCGCACTCGACATCGGTGGCACCAAGATGGCGGCCGGCGTCGTGTCCGAGGACGGCCGCGTTCCCGTGTTCGACAGTGTGCCGACGCCGCAGACCGACCCGTGGAGAGAGTGTGCGGCGCTGCTCGAACGAGTCGCAGACGGCCGCGACGTCGACGGTGTGGGCATCGCGTGCGCCGGGCCGGTGGACACCGTCGCCGGCGTCGTAGCTCCCATCAACGTCACCGAGTGGGCACAGGGATTCGAGCTGGTAGCGGGCGTCCGCAGCGTCTTTCCCGATGCCGGAACCGCCCTCGCCATGGACGGAGCCGCAGCGGCATTGGCGGAGTTCCACCACGGCGCCGGACGCGGAACCCCGAACCTCCTGAGCCTGGTCGTCTCGACGGGAATCGGCGGAGGAATCGTCCTCGGCGGTGAGATTGCTCGGGGTCGCACGGGGAACGCCGGTCACATCGGCCACCTCGTCGCTCCAGGATCTTCCGAACCGTGCAGCTGCGGGGGCGTCGGCTGCCTCGAGACGGTGGCCAGTGGACCGTCCGCGGTGCGATGGGCTCGTAGCCAGGGCTGGTCGGGAAACACCGGCCGTGAACTAGCCGAGGGTGCACGCAGCGGCGACGCGATCGCCGTGGACGCGCTTCACCGCGCAGGGACGGCGCTCGGTGGTGCCATCGCCTCGGCGGCTGCCCTCCTGGACGTGGACCTCGCGGTGATCGGCGGCGGTTTCGCCCAGTCGGGTGCACCGCTGTGGGAACCGATGCTCGACGCGGCTGCCCGACATGCCCGTTTGTCGTTCATCGCCGGGCTCCGGATCGTTCCCGCCGAGCTGGGTGGCGCCGGAACTCTGACCGGTGCGGGTTTGCTCGCGCTCACCGCCGTTATCTGACACGCGTTCTTCCCCGATAAATCCGCAGGGAGTCCCACTAAACGGGTGCCACCTGTTCCCAATTTCTGTAACGTGTTTTAGTGTTCTGACTCACACCGTTACGGGCATTGCACGTGACGCCTACGGGAAGGAGGTGACCGTGAGCCCAGACGCTTCCTCATCTGACGTTGCCTCGACTGCTTCTTCGACCGATGAAACCGAGCATCACGCCCAGGTCGCCCGACCGAGCGATTCCCTCCGCGACACCGAAGACCTCCGTGAGCGCCTGGAACGGTGGATGGCCGGCAAGGTGCCGAGCGGATCCACTGTGACCGTCGCCGACGTCACCTTGCCCGCAGCCAACGGCATGTCCAGCGAAACCATCCTCTTCGACGCCACCTGGGACGGCGATCATCATCCCTTGGTCGCTCGGGTGGCACCGACGGAATCGACCATGCCGGTGTTTCCGACCTACGACCTCGAATCCCAGTTCCGCACCATGGCTCAGGTGCGCGAGCACTCGGCGGTGCCCGTACCCGCGGTGTACTGGTCGGAATCCGACCCGGACGCGTTGGGTGCGCCGTTCTTCGTGATGGAACGAATCTCCGGCGACGTGCCGCCAGACGTCATGCCGTACAACTTCGGATCGTGGGTCACCGAAGCGTCCCCCGAGCAGCGAAAAACCCTCCAGCGCAGCTCGGTCGACGTCCTGGCTCAATTGCACGCCATCGACAAGCCGTGCGAGCGTTTCGACTTCCTCCGACTCCCGAATTCGGGAACGACTGCACGAGACGCATTCACGGCGCACATCGCCGAGCAGCGCGCGTACTACGAGTGGGTGGTCTCCGACGGCATCAGATCACCGCTCATCGAACGTGCCCTCGACTGGATCGAGGAGAACAATCCCGCGGACGATTCTCCGGCGGTGCTCTGTTGGGGCGACTCGCGCATCGGCAACGTCATGTACCAGGACTTCGCGCCGGTAGCCGTACTCGACTGGGAAATGGCAACTCTCGGCCCGCGAGAGATGGATCTGGGCTGGATGGCATTCCTGCACAGGTTCTTCGAGGACATCGCCGGGTTGGCGAACCTACCCGGCCTTCCCGACTTCCTTCGACTGCCGGATCTCGCGCACACCTACGCCGAGATCACCGGCCACACCCCACACGATCTGGAGTTCTACGTTACCTATGCCGCACTGCGTCAGGCGGTCATCATGTGGCGAATCCAGGCCCGCGCCATAGCTTTCGGCCAGTCGCAGCGACCCGAAGACCCCGACGACATGATCATGCACCGCGCTTCGCTCGCCGCGATGCTCGACGGCACCTACTGGGAGAGGTTGGCCTGACATGCTCTCACCGATGGACGACTATCCCGTTCACCAGATCGCCGAACCGATCCGTCACGTAGCCACCTCGGATCGAAACTTCTACGACCGCTACTACTTCAATTGCTACCCCACCGAATCCCCCGACGTGTTCCTCATCGTCGGACTCGGCCAGTACCCCAACCTCGGCGTCATGGACGCATTCGCTGTCCTTCGCCGCGGTGACGACCACATCGTTGCTCGCATGTCGAAGGCGCTGGGTGCCGACCGTACCGACACCACCGTCGGACCTTTGCGCGTCGAAGTGCTCGAGGGACTGCAGAAGCTCCGCGTCGTACTCGAACCGGGCAGCGAATACGATCTCTCCTTCGACATCACCTTCGATGCCACCATCCCCGCGGCGCTCGAGCCCAAGCACTTTCGCCGTCAACTCGAACGAGTCACGTTCGACACCTCACGCTTCCTGCAGACCGGCACGTGGACCGGATCGCTCACCGTCGACGGGGAGGACTTCGCGATCGACCCGAAGACGTGGCGAGGTAACCGCGACCGCTCGTGGGGTGTGCGTCCGGTCGGTGAAGCCGAACCGCAAGGCAGACGCGCCGTCGACGGAATCCAGAACTTCTTCTGGATCTACGCGGTCATGCAGTTCGACGAGTTCACGATCTCGGTGATCATGCAGGAAGACGAGCAGGGCAGGCGCATCGTCGAAGAAGCCATGCGAGTGTGGCCGGACGAAGCCAGGGACAACGAATGGCTCGGCCGACCCGAACACGAACTGACGTTCTGCCCCGACACCCGCGACGTCACCGGAGCGACCATCACCTTCCACCGGCCAGGCGGTGAAGTCCTCACCGTCGCCTGCGAACTGCTGCTGGCCAACTACATCGGAATCGGCACCGGCTACGGGCTCGAACAGGACTGGCGTCACGGAATGTGGCAGGGCGAACTCGTCGTACAAGGGCTCCGCCACAAGGTCCACGAGATCGAACCGTTCCAACGCATGTTCTCCCCCGTCGACAACCTCGCGTCCTTCACGCTCACCGAAGGCACGAACACCAACACCGGCACCGGTCTTTTCGAGGTAGCCGCCATCGGACCGCACGAGAAATACGGATTCACCAGTTTCACCGACACCGCACAGGCAGACGACGCGTATGCCCTCGCGGCGACCGACAACACCGAGGAATGAATTGATGACTGACTACGACAAGCTCTACATCGGTGGAGCATGGGTGGCCCCGGCCACCGACCAGGTACTCGAAGTGTTCTCTCCCGCAACGGAGGAGCGCGTCGGCAGCTGTCCCATCGCAGCACCGGCAGACATCGACGCGGCTGTGTCCGCAGCCCGCGCGGCGTTCGAGGGACTGTGGTCACGCACCACCCCCGCCGAGCGCGGCGCGATCCTCGCCAAGGCCGCCAAGCTGATCGAAGAGCGCAGCGCGGAAATCAACCAGCTCATCTCCAACGAGATGGGCCAGCCGCCCGCCATGGTCGGCATGATGCAGCAGACCCCATCGATGGCGACGCTGGGCTACTACGCCGAGCTGGCCGACAAGTTCGCGTGGGAAGAGAAGCGCACCGGTGCGTTCGGGCAGACCAAGGTGACCCGTGAGCCCGTCGGCGTCGTCGCCGCCGTGCTGGCCTGGAACGTCCCGCTGTTCCTGGCGATCAACAAGCTGGCCCCCGCGCTGCTCGCCGGCTGCACCGTACTGCTCAAGCCCGCACCCGAATCCCCTCTCTCCGTCCACGTGATCGCCGAGATCTTCACCGAGGCAGGCGTTCCCGAAGGCGTCATCTCCGTGCTCCCCGGCGGAGCCGAGACCGGCGAATACCTGGTCTCTCATGCGGGCATCGACAAGATCACGTTCACCGGATCCAGTGCCGTCGGCCGCAAGATCGGTGCCATCGCCGCGCAGAACCTCAAGCGCTGCTCCCTCGAACTGGGTGGCAAGTCCGCCGCGATCATCCTCGAGGACGCCGACATCGCCGCCGGAATGCCGATGCTCGTCATGTCCGGCCTGATGAACACCGGCCAGGCCTGTGTCGCTCAGACCCGAATCCTCGCTCCCCGTTCGCGTTACGACGAGGTCATCGAGGGAATGAAGACCGCGGCAGGCTTCATGACCGTCGGCGATCCGTCCGATCCCGCAGCACAACTCGGCCCGCTGATCTCCGAGAAGCAGCGCGAGCGCGTCGAGGGCTATATCGCCAAGGGCAAGGAAGAAGGCGCGCGCGTCGTACTCGGTGGTGGACGTCCCGCCGGCCTGGACAAGGGCTGGTACGTCGAGCCGACGATCTTCGCCGACGTGGACAACTCGATGACCATCGCACGCGAGGAGATCTTCGGACCCGTCCTCTCGGTGATCCCGTACGACTCCGAGGACGAGGCCATCAAGATCGCCAACGATTCGGATTACGGCCTCGCCGGATCGGTGTGGACCACCGACATCGATCACGGACTCGAAGTTGCCGCGCAGATCCGCACTGGTACCTACGCGATCAACTGGTACGCCTTCGATCCCGGATCACCGTTCGGTGGTTACAAGAACTCCGGTATCGGGCGCGAGAACGGACCTGAGGGCCTCGAAGCCTTCTGCGAGACCAAGTCCGTACTCATGCCGCCCGGCTACGTGGGCTGACCCACCCGGGAGTTGGCACCCTTTGCTGACAGTTGGCACCCGTTCCGACCTGCCGGAACGGGTGCCAGCCCCATGAAATGGGTGCCAACTCCCAGCGAATCCACAGATCCACCCGGTACCGTCGAAAACGAATCAGTCATCTCACAAAGGACATTCATATGCTCACCAACGCCATCAACGCTTTCCTCGCACTCTGGGGCAGCGCCTCCGTCGGCAGCAGTGGATACCAGATCCCGCCGGGAACCCTTCCCTTCGGTTCCTGAGACATGAATGTTTGAAGCCCGCCGATTGGTCAATCGGCGGGCTTCAAACGTAATCGAGGCACCATTCAGGCCAGTCCACGCTCCCGACGAAGCGCATCCTCCATCTGCTCATACTCGCGACGCGCAGAATCCCGTTCCAGGATATGACTGCCGTGCGTGCAAAGCTCGGGCGCTCGAACTGCAGGGATGAATATGGAAACGGGCCACGTGAGACCAACTGCTAGAAATCCGAACATTCCTGTAAATATCGCCTCTGTCGAGAAAAAGGAGCGATACACTCCGTGTTTCCTTCTCCAGTAAGACGTCCCTATTGCCCGACCGATTACAGCATAGGAGATGAATGCAATGAATCCGACTACTACCATGTCCATTGAATATCCTCTCGACCGATTGATAACGAATATTTTTCGCCGGATTCAGGCACTCGGCAGCCAACTCTCATAGCGTTGACATCGACGTTCACCGAACCTACTGCGCTAGCCTGAGCAGCATTGACTCATCGGTGCTGCGCGCATGGGCTACCGCCTTGCCCGTGGCACCTCGTGCAATTTCCAAAGGTTCCCCACACCTTCCCCTCCCCGTTGCAGACCGAACATTTGCCGTGCTGGCAATCCCGGCACCTATTGTCGTATCCCATGGTTCACTCCTCGAATTCGCATTGGTCTGAATATTTCTACCCAATCTCGATACTCATGGCAGTCGTCTGATTGACGGACAATCGCCACAGGGTCCTGGTTGCATTCAAGAGAAATCAATTCAGGCTGACCGGGTCCGCAAGAAATATTCGACCAATTGAATCGAATTGACCGTCTCACTGATGGACAGAACCCGCTGAGCGCACTTCGCGCCCAGCGGGTTCTTTGCTTTCACCGACCCGGTATCTACCGGTCCAGAACGTTATCCGCCAATCGATCCTCGCGACCGGACACCAAGGCCTCGGCATCACCGGCGTCCACATGACCGAACCAGGTGCCACCGGGGTTCGCGATCACCAACGGGCCCAGGTTGCACGGGCTCAGACAACCGGTTCCCGTCACCTTTGCCGAAGTGCCTTT
Source organism: Rhodococcus sp. WS1 (assembly GCF_003797745.1). Classification (NCBI taxonomy): domain Bacteria; kingdom Bacillati; phylum Actinomycetota; class Actinomycetes; order Mycobacteriales; family Nocardiaceae; genus Rhodococcus; species Rhodococcus sp. WS1. The sequence goes on from NZ_RKLZ01000001.1 coordinate 2,182,441, forward strand.
GGCCGCCGCACTCATGGCCCGGTGGAGAGGCCCTGCTCCGTACGCCATGCAGCGGGGCCCCTTGCACACCAACAGATGTGTATCGTGCTGCTCGATCACCGACCAAGCCGGACTGCGATACGACGCCGGACTGGCAGTGATCGGCTTTCCGGCCGCGCCGAGTTCATCGATCACCTGCGCGGCCACAGCACCTTCGAGCGTTTCCGATTCGTGGAGCGAGACTTCCAGTTCGGCACCGATCCGGGTTTCGCGCCAGTTCGCAACAGCCTTGCTGGTCCACGTGAGCAGGTACCGATCCCTCGGCACCGCAACTGGAATCAACACGACCTTGCCCACGTCATCGGTATGCGCTCGATCGAGTTCCTCGTGAAGGCTCGGCGACGCGACATCGAGGTACGCAACACGAACGTCGGCGTCGGTGCCGGCCCGAACAGCGTCGAACATCCGTCGCGCGGCCGACTCGTCGAGGCCGCTGACGGTCGGTCGCAGTACGACGATCACCCGATGCGAACCACTGTCGACACTCATGCCGACGGCGCGGTTGTCCAGTCGATCCCGCTCGACGGAGCAAGTCCGAACTCTTCGATCTTCGCGCGCAGCTCTTCCGCGCCGTAGACGTTGGGGAATCCGCTGGTGAACATCGCGAGCGGGAGTACGACGAAGCGGTTCTGCTTGACGGCGTCGAGATCGCGTAGGCCTTCTCGGCTCTTGATCGCGTCGATCTTGCCCTGTACTTCGTCAGCGCTCTTCTTGTAGTCCATGATCACGATGACATCGGGTTCTGACTTCGCGACGGTCTCCCAGCTCGCTTTGAACCAGGTGTTGTCGACGTCGGCGAACACGTTGGTTCCCCCGGCGACGTCGATGATTCCGTTGGGGGCTCCGTTGCCTCCGCTGGTGTACAGATCTTCTTCACCGCTGTCGTAGATCAAAACCTTCGGCTTGTCGGCGGCATCTGGCGCGGACTCCAGACGTGCCAAACGTGAATCCAATTCGGTCAATGCCTCGGCGGCAGTGTCCTCGGTTCCGAACAGCTTTCCGTAATTGGTCACGTCCGCACGAAGGGCATCCCACGGACCCATCGTGCCGAGCGCGGAATCCGCTGCGGCACTCTGCCTACAACTATCGGAGATCACATATGCATCGATGTTGTTGCTCTGCAGCGATTCCGGCGTCACACCGGAGGCTCCCTTGAACAAGCCACTGTAGGAGCCGACCACCAGGTCCGCCTGCTTACCCAGAATCGTCTCCATCGTGATCGTTCCGTCCAGGTGTGGGACGTCCGCAATTCCAGGGCCGAACATCGACTCCATGATCGCGTCGTTGTTCGTGTTCAACACGACGGCCGCGAGACGATCCAAACCGCCGACTCGGAGAATGGTGCCGATATTGGCCGCATTGCTTGTCGCAACGACGTTCCCGATCGGAAGCTGGAAAGTGCTTTCGGTCCCGCAGTTCTCCACTGTCACCGAAGTCTTGTCTGCAGCTTCGTCCACCGGTGCAGTTGCCGAGCAGCCGGCAACTGTCAACAACGCTGTCGCGGCTACAACCGCACCGAACGACGCTCGAGTCTTGACATGTATCAAAGTGCACTCTCCGAAAATGATTGTTGTAGTTGAGAATTTCGTGATTCGAATACGAGGTGTGAACGGCCTGTCGCGGGGTTCACGAGCTCGAAAGTCTCGACGCCGAAGACAGTTGCCACCACCGAGGTGGTGAGTACGTCGGATGGATGTCCGAACGCCCTGGCAACTCCATCCGCGAGCACGAGCACCCGATCGCACACTGCCGCAGCCAAATCGAGGTCGTGCAGTGCCATGATCACCGTCCGGTCCAACGACCGGACCAGATCGAGCAGTTCGAGTTGATGCCGGATGTCGAGATGATTGGTCGGCTCGTCGAGGATGAGCACGCCGGCGTCCTGCGCGAGACCTCGGGCGAGAAATACCCGCCGACGCTCGCCGCCGGAAAGCGTGTCCATCGAAGAGAATCGGTGCTCGATCATTCCGACCTCGCCCAGAGCACGATCAACGACGGCATTCTCGTGCTTTCCGCCGACACTCCAGGGCTTTGTATGTGGCGTGCGCCCCAGAGTCACGTACTCGTGAACCAACAAATCGGCGGGACTCTGCTCTTCCTGCGCCACAAAAGAAATGGCTTTGGCCCGCGAACGCGCGGACATCGCGTGCACGGACTCGCCGCCGACGCGTACGTCACCGTCCACGATCGGTCCGAGACCGGCAAGCGCACGCAACAAAGTCGACTTGCCCGATCCGTTCGGACCGACGACGCCGACTACTGCACCGGCGTCCGCCGCGATGTCGACGCCCTTGACGACGGTTCGGCGGTCGATGCGGACAACGACTCCGGACGCGGTCACCGCCAGGGCGCGGGCGCTCACGAACTGCCACCGAATCGGTAGCGCCGACGGCCGAGAAGCAGGAGAAACAGCGGGGCACCGATCACCCCGGTCACCACGCTCAGCGGGATCTCGGTCGGCCGCAACGAGGTCCGCGCCACGACGTCGACCCACACCAGGAACGACGCGCCGATCAGCGCTGCCGCCGGCAACACCACTCGATGTCTGGCTCCGACGAGCATGCGTGTGACGTGCGGTATGACCAAGCCTACGAAGGCAATCGCGCCGGACACTGCAACCATCGTGCCGACCAACGCTGCCAGCACGCCGAACAGCACGTTTCGCAGGGTTCGGATGGGAATACCGAGCGAAGCCGCGACGTCCGGTCCGGCCGCCAGCGCATCCAGCCAACCGTGCAGGGCGAACACCGCTGCCGTCAGCAGGAACACAACGATGACCGGCGCCCACAACTTGTCCCAGGATGCCCCGGCCAAACTTCCCAGGAGCCAGAACAATACGGACTGCGCGGCCTGGGAATCATTGGTACGCAGCACCAGAAAACTCGCGATCGCCGACAGGGCGGATGCGGTAACGGTGCCGGTCAGAACCAATCGCAGTGGAGTGATACCGCCTTGCAGCGTCGCGATGGTGAAGACGAGAATCGCAGCTCCCAACGCCCCGATCATCGCGCCGAAACTGAGCGCCCACACTCCCGCGCCGGCGAACAGTCCGGTGGTGATGACGGCGGTGGCACCGACACTCGCGCCGGACGACACTCCCAGCAGGTGGGGATCGGCAAGAGCGTTACGGACGAGGGTTTGCACCACCGCGCCGGCGACGGCAAGACCAGCGCCGACGGCCAGACCGAGCAGTACCCGCGGTGCTCTGATCCCCCACACGATCGCAAGTTCGGAACGCGTGACGGGTGGGCCTCCGAAGCGCGAGTGCACCACGTCCACCACAGTGGACACGGGGAGCATCTCGGATCCGAATGCCAACGCGCACACAGCAGAGAGCACGGTGACGACCAGCAGAGCGGGCAGCACGATACCCGGACTGAGCCGTCCGCGAGGCGCACCAGCCTTCGGCGAAGGCAGGTGGGTAGGTGGAGACAGAGCTCCGCCAACAGCATTCATGGTGTGACCGATCCATCCTCGTGGCATGACACAACGTCAACGAGGGTGGTATCTGGCTACGGTCGACGCATGGACGACCTCACAGTGGCGGGACCGCGCCGGAATTGCACCGACTTCCCATTACCTCGATGATGACGTCAGAACCATAACGGACTGTGGTCACCATTCTGCACACCGGATCAGGATTCCGACGCGATCATCGATCTCGCCTGCCGCACGACGGCTTCCGTTCGCACTCGAAGTTCTTCGGGTGAATCCGATTCCAGCACAACCCGATGCACCTGGCTGTCCACGGCAGTCACAGTCAGCCGCGACGTTAACAACGCATCGTCCGCACTGAAACCGCGGCTCTGCAAGTACTCCGAAAAACCCAGTACCAGTTGCCGATTCATTCCTTCGACCTGCGCGATGAGCTCACGCGTACGCGGAACCTGATCGTAGAGCAGGTGAAAGAACTCTCGCGGCTTACTGTTCACTTCGACCGCGCACTCCACCAACATCCGGACGGCCTCGTCCGGGGCGAGTTCACGCTCGACGATGTCGGCAAGGCAGAGCGCAAAACTCTCCCGCGCAGCACTCACGTGACGGTTCGCCAACTCCGCAAGGATCTCGTACTTGTCGCCGAAATACTGGTAGAGCGAGCCCACCGACACCCCTGCTTCGTCAGCGATCCGGTTGGTGGTCGCTGCCATGCCCTCCGACGCGAAAACGCGAGTAGCTGCCTCCAGGATCGCGTCGTAGGTAGCCCTCGAGCGCTGCTGGGAGGGCCTTTTCCGCCGAGTCGACACGGTCCTCCGATGCGAGTTGTCAGCCGCGACGCCGATACCGAGAATTGTGTAGGTGACCAGCGCCGATTACTCGAAGTTTATGCCCGACCGGTACACCGACCACATGCCGGCGCCGACCCCGACGTGGTGGGAGTGGAACGGCAACACCGTCCACGTCGCACGGGCAGTGGTTCCAGACGCGCCGGTTCGTGTTCTCGGCATCCACGGCGCCGGCGGCTACTCGGGCGCATTGTGGCCGTTCGCCGGGATCGGCGTGAAACTCGGAGCCGAAGTCCTCTTCCCCGATCTTCCGCTGTACGGCGACACCGTCGTAGCCGATCCCGCCGGCGTCCGGTACGAGCAGTGGGTCGCTCTCCTCTGCGATCTCGTCCGGGACGAGAAGGCAGCCGACGATCGGCCGCTGGTGTTGTTGGGCGCCAGCATCGGCGGTCTGCTGGCCTACGAGGTAGCCGCGCGGACCGGTCTGGCCGACGCCGTCGTCGCCACCTGTCTGCTCGATCCCTCGAATCCGTCGGCCAGAGCTGCCGCGGCGCGCTTCGGCCCGATGGGTGTCTACGGCGCTCCCCTGATGCGCCGCACCGAACGACTGGTGGGCCGTATCCGCGTGCCCATCCGTTGGGTCGCCGACGTCGCGAACATGAGCAGCAACCGTGAACTCGCGACGCTGTGCGCAACCGATCCGCGCGGTGGCGGTGTTCGGGTGCCACTCGGATTCCTCAGCAGCTACTTCTCGTTCGAGCACACCGCACCCGAAGCATTTCGGACGACGCCCGTCTTGCTCACCCACCCGGCCGACGACCGATGGACGCCACCCGAACTGAGCTTGCAGTTCCTCCGCCGCATCAACGCACCCACCGAATTCGTGATGCTGGACGGGTGCGGGCACTTTCCCGTCGAAGAGCCGGGCCTGACGCAGTTCCACGACGCCGTCGACACACTGCTGCGCTCCGTCGCCGAGCGTCACCGCACGAAACCGTCGCCACCCGCCTAGCCTGAAGTTCGTGAGCATCGAACCCAAGGCCGAGCCGACGGGAAACGGCGACGAGAGCACCACGACAGTCGTACTGGCGTTTGCGGCTAACGCGCTGATCGCCGGGGCCAAGACGGCGGCCGCCATCGTCACCGGATCTGCATCGATGGTCGCCGAGGCCACCCACTCCTGGGCCGATACCGGCAACGAAGTGCTGCTGCTGATCGCGAACCGCCGCTCGAAAAGGGTTCCCGACCGAGACCAGCCACTCGGGTACGGCCGGGAGGCCTACATCTGGTCGATGTTCGCCGCCCTCGGACTCTTCGCGCTCGGCGCAGGTGTGTCGATCACCCACGGCATCCAGGAACTGTTCCATTCCGAACCGGCCACCGACTTCGGTGTCGCCTACGCAGTCCTCGGCGTCTCGTTCATCCTCGAAGGCATCTCGTTCCGGCAGGCGTACAAGCAACTCCGAACCGAAGCATCCGCCGTGAACCGCGACGTCATGGCCCAGGCGCTCAACACGTCCGACCCGACGACCCGGGCCGTGTTCGCCGAAGATGCTGCGGCACTGATCGGTTTGGTCATCGCATTCGTCGGCGTCCTACTGCACCAGATCACCGGTTCACCGATCCCCGACGCCCTCGGCTCCATCTTCGTCGGCATACTTCTCGGAGTCATCGCGATCATCCTGATCGATCGCAACCGCCGATTCCTGGTCGGCGAAGAGGCCTCACCGACGCTGCGGGCAGCAGCCGTCGAAGCTCTCACCCAACTGCCCGAGATCAACCGAATCACGTTCCTGCGCATGGAATACCTCGGTCCGCGGCAGGTGTACCTGGTGGCCAGCGTCGACCTGGTCGGCGACTACGCGGAATCCCGAGTGGCCCACACGTTGCGCGAACTCGAACGCTCACTCGAGCAGAGTCCACGCGTCGTGCGGGCGATCCTGACCCTCTCGACGCCCGAAGAACCGTCGATCGCAGTCTGAACTTCCGGCCGGGCGATAGGCTCGTTCGATGCGCGCACTGATCGTGATTCTGGCGGTTCTGGGATTTGTCGTCGGGGGAATTCCCCTGGTGGGCAGTCTGATCGACGTGATGACCAGTCAAGACAAGACCATCGTCTATCAGGGTTCCTACGTACCATTTCGGGACATGCAGATGGCTCGGGACACCGAATCGACGATAGCCACCGCCTACGAACCCTTAGACGGACCGCGCTGGCTCGTCCTGGCCTGCTATCCCCTGATCGGGGCGGCACTGGGCGCAGCGACGGCCGTCGTACTGGGACGTCGCGGGTGGCACCTGACGCGAGCCTGAACAGACGCCGATGGCCACCCGCCGTCTACACGAGGGTGGCCATCGAAGAAGGAATGCTTCAGATGTACATCGCAGGATCGATGTAACTGTTCGGGTCCACCAGCTTTTCCTTGGTGGTCCGTGGCCGCGCCACCGCCGGGATACCCGTCGCGATGGATTCGGCCGGAACATCTCTGGTGACAACGGCATTGGCGCCGATAGCGCTACCTTCACCGATGACGACAGGTCCGAGGATCTTGGCACCAGCGCCGACGGTGACCCGGTCTCCCAGCGTCGGGTGACGCTTGACCTGCTCGAGCGAGCGACCACCCAGGGTGACGCCGTGATAGAGCATCACGTCGTTACCGACCTCGGCCGTCTCCCCGATCACGACGCCCATGCCGTGGTCGATGAAGAACCGTCGACCGATGGTGGCACCGGGGTGAATCTCGATGCCGGTAACGAAGCGTGTCAGCTGCGAGAGCACTCGCGCCGGGCCGCGTAGCGCAGGGACGACCCACATGCGATGCGCAACCCGATGCGCCCAAATGGCATGCAGCCCTGAATAAACGAGCGCGTTCTCCACATTGCTGCGCGCGGCAGGATCCTGACCGCGCGCAGCCTGCAGGTCCTCGCGAATTGTCCCGAGGATACTCACAAGTCTCAGTCCCGGATGTGTTCGAACAGCGGGGTGGAGATGTAACGCTCGCCGAAGTCACACACGACAGCCACGATCAGCTTGCCGGCGTTTTCCGGACGCTTCGCCAACTCGAGTGCGGCCCAGACGATGGCACCGGACGAGATGCCGCCCAGGATGCCTTCCTGGGTTCCGAGTGCGCGAGCGACCTCGATGGAATCGGGGAACGAGACGTCGATGATCTCGTCGTAGATCTCGCGATCGAGGACGTCGGGCACGAAGTTCGCGCCGATTCCCTGGATCTTGTGGGGACCGGGCTGGCCACCGTTGAGGATCGGCGAGTCGATGGGCTCGACGCCCACGATCTTGACCTCGGGCTTGTACTTGCGAAGGGTGCGTCCGACGCCGGTGATGGTGCCGCCGGTGCCGATGCCGGACACGAAGATGTCGACGGCGCCGTCGGTGTCGGCCCAGACCTCTTCGCCCGTCGTTGCCTCGTGGATGGCCGGGTTGGCCGGGTTGGCGAACTGGCTGGCCGAGACAGCATTCTCGGTCTGCTCGACGATTTCCTTGGCCTTGGCGACTGCACCGGCCATGCCCTCGGAGCCCGGGGTAAGGACGATCTCGGCGCCGTAAGCACGCAGCATCACGCGACGCTCGGTGGACATGGTCTCCGGCATGGTCAGGATGACCTTGTAGCCGCGAGCAGCACCGACCATGGCGAGTGCGATACCGGTGTTACCACTGGTGCCCTCGACGATGGTGCCACCGGGCTTGAGTGCACCGGACTTCTCGGCGGCGTCGATGATTGCCACGCCGATCCGGTCCTTGACGCTGTTGGCCGGGTTGTAGAACTCGAGCTTGACGGCGACCTGTGCGTCCAGGCCCTCGGTCAGACGGTTGAGCCGCACGATCGGGGTGCGCCCGACCAATTCGGTCACGTTGTTGTAGATCCCGCTCATATCTGGTCCTCCTGAGGATCGAGTGTGTCGACCCGCTCGCTGATCACTGCTTTACGGCTGAACTGCATAACGGCTGAACTGCTTAACGGCTACAGGCAAGGGCATACAGACGACCGATGCCGCATCGGTTCATCAAATTGAACCAATGCGGCATCAGGCCACTACATACGGGGGCGGTTTATCAGGCCAACCGCTGCTTCAGGGCTTCGAACTCGTCACGAATGCCGGTCGGCAGCTTCTCGCCGACGAAGTCGAACCACTCTTCGATGAGCGGGATCTCGGCCTTCCACTCGTCGATGTTGACCGCGAGGGCCTCGGTGATGTCGGCGTCCGACACGTCCAGGCCGTCGATGTCGAGTGCCGATCCGGTGGGAACGACGCCGATCGGGGTGTCGATGCCGGCAGCCTTGTGCTCGATGCGCTCGACGATCCACTTCAGGACGCGAGAGTTCTCGCCGAAGCCTGGCCACAGGAAGCGTCCGTCGTCGCCACGGCGGAACCAGTTGACGTAGAAGACCTTGGGGAGCTTGGACGCGTCCGCGGACTTGCCGAGGTCGATCCAGTGCTGGAAGTAGTCACCGACGTTGTAGCCGAGGAACGGCAGCATTGCCATCGGATCGCGGCGAACCGTACCGACCTGGCCTTCGGCTGCTGCGGTCTGCTCGGAGCCGACCGTTGCACCCATGAAGACGCCGTGCTGCCAGTCGCGAGCCTCGGTGACCAGCGGAACCGTCGTCTTGCGGCGTCCACCGAACAGGATTGCCGAGATCGGCACGCCCTTCGGGTCGTCCCACTCGGGAGCCATGATCGGGCACTGCGACATCGGGGTGCAGTAACGCGAGTTGGGATGAGCCGCATGGGTGCCCGACTCGGGCGTCCACTCGTTGCCCTTCCAGTCGATCAGGTGCTGCGGGTCGCCTTCGAGGCCTTCCCACCAGACGTCACCGTCGTCGGTCAGAGCGACGTTGGTGAAGACCGTGTTGCCCTGGTCGATGGTGCGCATGGCGTTGGGGTTCGACGACCAGTTGGTGCCGGGAGCCACGCCGAAGAAACCGAATTCCGGGTTGACGGCGTAGAGCTGTCCGTCCTCACCGAAACGCATCCAGGCGATGTCGTCACCGAGGGTCTCGGCGCGCCATCCGGGGATGGTCGGCTGGATCATCGCGAGGTTGGTCTTGCCACAAGCGGAGGGGAATGCCGCCGCGATGTAGTAGGCCTTGTCCTCGGGCGAGATGAGCTTGAGGATGAGCATGTGCTCGGCCAGCCAACCCTCGTCGTGCGCCATTGCCGAAGCGATACGCAGCGAGTAGCACTTCTTGCCCAGGAGAGCGTTTCCGCCGTAGCCGGAACCGAAGCTCCAGATCTCACGATCCTCGGGGAAGTGAGTGATGTACTTGGTGTCGTTGCACGGCCACGCGACATCTTCCTGGCCATCGGCCAGCGGAGCGCCGAGGGAGTGCAGCGCCTTGACGAAGAATCCGTCGGTGCCGAGCTTGTCGAGAACCTTGCTGCCCATGCGGGTCATGACGCGCATGGAGACGACGACGTACTCGGAATCGGTGAGCTCGACGCCCAGCTTCGGATCCTCGGCGTCGAGGGGGCCCATGCAGAACGGCACGACGTACATGGTGCGTCCACGCATGCAACCGCGGTACAGGTCACCCATGAGGGTGCGCATCTCCGCCGGGTCCATCCAGTTGTTGGTGGGACCTGCGTCGATTTCTTCCTTCGAGCAGATGTACGTACGCGATTCGACTCGCGCGACATCGGACGGATCGGAGTTGCCGAGGAAAGAGTTCGGCTTCTTCTCGTCGTTGAGGCGGGTGAAGGTTCCTGCCTCGACCAACTTCGTTGTCAGTCGGTCCCATTCTTCGTCCGAGCCGTCTGCGAAGACGACGCGATCAGGCTGGGTGAGTTCGGCAACCTCTTGCACCCATGCAAGCAGTTCCTTGTGCTGCGTGGGGGGCGTGCCGTCAGTTCCATTGAGACCGGGAATGGTCGCTGAGGTCATCAAACTCTCCTGGGGTGAGCCGGAACCGGGTTCTCGTGACACCGGATGCAAACTGCAGCGCCCCGATACCAGTCGATCCCGGTGTCCCCCTCTCGACGGGGTCCAGCCGCGTCATCCACTCACGTGGATTTCACGGACGCCGGGTGTCCTATGTATTGAGGTTAACGCTGGCTGTTCACCTGCAGGTAATCGGGTGCGGTCAGAAATGTCACAGAAACGATTCAGTTGGTGTGTTCAGGTGCCTACCCGGCGCTCAGAGCACATAAACGGAACCTTTTCAGAGCGCTCCGGCATCGATTTTCTGCCACACGAGGGCGCCTTCGTCGTCTCGACTGCATTCCCAGGCCGAGTAGTCGCCGTCCGACTCGATCATCGTGAGGCGATCGGCGCTACCGTCGCGATCGAAATCGGACACGATCACGACGTCGTCGTCGGAGTGGACGACACGGCTGTCGACCGTTCCGTCACCGTCCAAGTCGAAGGCGTCGAAGTTCAGGTCGCCGGCATCGACCGGTCCCGACGAGGGCCCGAAGGTCTCGGGCTCGATACGCCCAGGATCGAGCGCTTCGGCTTCGTGCCCGTCGATGTGTCCGGCCGTGATCAGAAATGCGTCCATTACTCCCCCTACTGGATGGTGACCTACTGCTTCGGCAACCCCTACCGAAACCGTCCGCTCAGTATTACCAGACCCCGACGATCAGTCGTGGCCGAAATTGCGGCGCTGTGGAGAACTCTGCACTCGCGGAATGTCAGTAGGCGGCGTTCAAAACGGCGAGGTCGCGCTCGCACGACGCCAGTTGCCCTGATCTGGCCGCGGCAAGCTCACGAAGTTCACCGTCGATCTCCACGATTCGGGCCTGCGCCGACGCCACCTGCTCGCGGCTCTCCGCCATGATCGCCGCTCCCAGATCCGCCTCGGCCTCGAGCAGAACGCTCTGGACTCGCTGCTCCCACTGTGCGCGAACCGTCGACATCGATTCGACGATCCACGACCTCGAGTAGGCACGATCCGCCGTCAGCCCGCGAGTTCGCGCCAACCACCACGCCGCGGCGCCACCCAGAACCAACGTCACGGGGATACTCGCGAACTCCAGGGCCGGAATCATCTCCAGCGGAGTCACCGCGATACGGCCGAGGCCGAGACCCGCGGACGCGCCGACAAGAATTGTCACCCGGTCCTCGTTTCCGCGCTGACGGCGCGGCGGGCCCTCCGGAATCCGTGGGGAAGGCATGTATCCGGTCGTGCCCGCCACTTCCACCGCTGCCGCCATCGCGGCATCGAACACCCGGGTGTGATGGTCGACCTCGTGCTGCAGTCGCGTCGGCAAGCTGCCCAATTCGGCTCGCGAGGCCGCATCGACCCAGGCACGTGCCCCGGCGACCGTCGCCCGGGTTGCCTCGGCGATTTGTTGTGACAGATCCCCGCGCGCTCGTTGCAGTCGGCTTCGCACCTGCACCAGGCGTTCGCCTCGCCGGCCGTCACGGTCTGCGAGCAACTGTGATCGCTCGGCCCGCAGTTCGGCACCAGAAACGCTGTCACGCAGATTCCGGATCTCTATCTCGATTATCCGGCGCGTCTGCGCGATGACACCGGAATCCGAACCGCCTGCTTCCCTCTCCCGTGCCGCCCGGCTCACGACGGCAACGAGCGACTGCTCTTGACCAGGCGCAATCGGGACCACCGGGGCCTGAGCAAAAGCGGTGCAGTGCGACGCGAGAATCTCGGCATCACGCCGGCGCACAGCCTGCCAGTCTCGGTAGACGTCGATGCGGGTCAGCGCGACCACCACCGGGATTCCGCTCTCTGCAGCGTCGTCGAGAAGAAGAAGATCCTCGCGTCCGATCACACTGGCGGCGTCGACGACCAGAAGTACGACGTCGGCGTCCACCTCGCGTGTCACTGTCGAACAGTCATCCGAAGCATCGAACATCCGGGCGACGTCTTCCCGTCCACACCTCGGTGGGCCGACAACGTAAATTCCAGTGCCACTGGATGTTTCGGCGGCGACCTGGCGACCCGGATCGGATGCCGGATTCCATCGCTGCACCACGCGCAGCACCGAATCCGGAAGTACCGAAACGCTATCCATCGGTCACCGCCGGAGCGGAGCGATCGCCCCCGAGCTGCGCCCACCGACGCACATACCCGCGGCGAATCAGTGAGACCCTTTGTTGCGGAGCCTGTTCCGACTCGTCCACGAGCTCGCCCCACCACCGGCTGCATGTGCCCGCGTCGTCGGCGGTACGAGGATCGGGAGGCTCGCCTTGACGCAGGGCTCGAATTTCGGGGCTCATCATCGCCGCCGCGGCGCCGAACAACACCGCGGAGTCCGAACTCAGATACAACTCGATCTCGTCCCTGCCCGCAGCGCTGTGCGAGGCAGATCGCCTCAGCGCCGGGCCGATCTGCTCGACCCGGCCCCACCACTGCGCCTCCAGAACAGGGCCGAGAGCCGCGAACAATTCTTCGACGCCGCGCCCGGTCAGCGTCTCCACCGGAACGGTGGGCACGCCGACGGTCTCCGAGATCTCCGCGGCCCGTCCCAGCGCCTCGTCCCAGCGCGGCCCGAACAAGTCAGCCTTGTTCGCAGCGACGACCACACGATCGGAAACTCGGGCAATGGCTCGGCCGTCGACGTCGCGGACCGCGTCGACCACCACGTAGACAACGCAACGACGACCCAGATCGGGGTTCGACGTTCCAGGGACGTCGAACGCGCGCGACTCGGTCACCACAACCGGTGCGCCGACGACTCTGCGCGAGAACCGGTCGTCGCGCCCCAGGATCCGCGCCAACGACGACCGCCCCACCCCGGCTCGCCCGGCGACCACCAATTCGAGCGGCGCGCTCAGCGATCCGAGCACCGAGTGAACCGCCTCTGCGGCTCCCGAATCGATCGACGTCAGCCGATATGCCAGAGCGCGCAAGTGGTCGATCGGCTCCGCGCAGGCGTCGTCGATCGATTCTGCGGGCAACATTCGTGACCAATTACTGCATGCAAATCCTGTGTTCATCCCCACCCCACGTCCCCATCGTGTCGGTGAGATTCTGTCAGGTTCTCGGCAAGGACGGCAGGTGACACCACTCTTTCGCTGGCTGTCCGAAGTCGGCTGTTTCAGGACTTTCCGCAGAAAGTCTCAACTCAAACTTCAGACCCGTCTGCGCTAAACGGGGGTCATGCGTGACAATGGGTTCGTGAACGAAGCCGATCAGCATGCACCGCAGACCCCTGACACGGGGCAGACGGACCACGCCAAGGGGTCCCGTCTCCATCCGAGAGTGACCAGCTTTCGCTCTCGCCGGGGTGCGCTGACCGACGCGCAGCAGCAGGCTTGGGACCGTCAGTGGCCGCTCATCGGCGCCGACGTCTCGGACACACCGCTCGACGCGAACGCCTGGTTCGGACGCGAGGCACCCCTGATCATCGAGATCGGTTCGGGTACCGGCACCGCGACGGCCGCTATGGCCAAGGCGGAACCGCACGTGAACCTGATCGCGATCGAGGTGTACCGCCCGGGGCTCGCGCAGCTTCTCCAGCAGGTCGAGCGTGAAGAGATTCCCAACGTCCGCGTACTACGCGGTGACGCGATGGACGTACTCGAGAACATGGTCGCCCCCGAGTCCCTGACGGGCGTCCGGGTGTTCTTCCCGGACCCGTGGCCCAAGGCCCGCCATCACAAGCGTCGCCTCCTGCAGGGGCCGACGTTCGCGCTGATCGCCAACCGCCTCAAGCCCGGCGGAGTCCTGCACGTGGCAACCGATCACGCCGAGTACGCCGAATGGATCGAAGAAGCCGGCAATGCCGAGCCACTGCTGACCGCACTCGACTGGGAGTCTCCGATGACCCACGAGCGTCCGGTCACCAAGTTCGAGGACAAAGCCCATAAGGTCGGTAGTGCAATCACCGAGCTTATATGGGGGAAGATCAGAGCATGAGCGTCAGCGAACAGCTATCCGACGACGTGACGTCGTCGGAATCTCCTCTCGACTTCGGTCGTGACTCCCGCCACCCCAAGCGGGTGCTTCTGGTCTGGGACGCCCCCAACCTCGACATGGGCCTCGGCGCCATCCTCGGTGGCCGGCCTACCGCCGCCTACCGGCCACGATTCGACGCTTTGGGTCGTTGGCTGCTCTCTCGCACCGCCGAACTGTCCGCACAGAACAGCGGCACGCTCGAGCCTGAAGCGACCGTCTTCACCAACATCGCGTCCGGCAGCGCCGACGTCGTTCGTCCTTGGGTCGAAGCCTTGCGTAACGTGGGTTTCGCGGTGTTCGCCAAGCCGAAGGTCGATGAAGACAGCGATGTCGATTCGGACATGCTCGAGCACATCGCGCTCCGGTACGGCGAGGGCCTCGCCGGAATCATGGTCGCGTCCGCCGACGGCCAAGCGTTCCGCGAACCTCTCGAGGACATCGCAGCAACCGGTATCCCGGTCCAGGTTCTCGGGTTCCGTGAACACGCCAGCTGGGCTGTGTCGTCCGATATCTTGGACTTCGTCGATCTCGAGGACATCCCAGGTGTCTTCCGTGAGCCTCTGCCACGGGTAAGCCTGGACACCCTGCCCGACGAGGGCGCCTGGTTGCAGCCGTTCCGACCGCTTTCTGCCCTGCTCATCGGGCGAAAAAGTGTTGCCGAGTAGGAGTTGATCAGTGTTCGCCAGCTGGGGAAGCATCGTCTATCGAGCCCGCTTCACCGTCATCGCTGTCATGGTGGCGGGGCTCCTCGGGCTCGCTGCGTACGGCCTGAGCCTGCAGGATCATCTCAGCCAGAGCGGCTGGGACGATCCGGGGTCGGAATCGGTAGAGGCTGCAAAACTCGCTGACGGCACGTTCGGACGCAGCACGACGGGTGACGTTCTGGCGCTGTACACGGCGCCGGAGGGCAAGACCGTCGACGACCCCGAGTTCCAAGCGAAGGTCATCGACAATCTGCAGCGGCTCGTCGCCGACAACCCCGACCAGATCATGAAGATCAACGGCTCGTACTTCAAGGTCGACAACGGTCTCTCGGTGGCGGCCCTGGCGGACAAGACCAAGCAACACGCGGTCACCAGCATCGCGATCGCCGGCGACAACGACACCGCGGTGTCCAACAACTTCCGCGACGTCGAGTCGCAGTTCTACATCGACGGCGTCGACGTGCAACTCGCCGGCCTGCAACCTGTCGCGAATTCGCTCAACGACACGATGGCCAACGACATCAAGCGCATGGAAATGCTCGCGATTCCCGCCGTCGGTGTCCTGCTGTTCTTCGTCTTCGGTGGCGTCGTCGCTGCAGCCCTCCCGTTGATCGTCGGCGGTCTGACCGTCATCGGCGCCAACGGCATCATTCGACTGATCACCAACTTCACCGAGGTCAACGCGTTTGTTGCGCCCGTGGTCTCTCTGGTCGGCCTGGGTCTCGCGATCGACTACGGACTGTTCATCGTCAGCCGTTTCCGAGAAGAGATAGCCGAGGGGTACGACACCCCGACCGCAGTACGCCGAACGGTCATGACGGCGGGTAGAACGGTCATGTTCTCGGCGACCATGGTTGCCGTCAGCCTCGGCGGTCTGCTGTTGTTCCCGCAGGGCTTCCTCAAATCGGTGGCCTACGGCGCCATTGCGGCCGTCATGCTTGCCGCGATCTCGTCCATCACGATTCTTCCCGCGATTCTCGGCATTCTCGGCAAACGGATCGACGCGCTGACCTTCAAGAAGCTGCGCCAGACCAAGACCAACGAGGAAATCGAGAACGGTTTCTGGGGCAAGCTCACCCGCTGGGTCATGCAGCATCCGCTCAAGGTCGCGGTCCCGATCGTCGCGGCTCTACTGCTGATGATCATTCCGCTGACGGGCATCAAGTTCGGCGGTATCAACGAGACGTACCTGCCCCCGGACAGCCCCACGCGTGTCGCGCAGGCGCAGTTCGACGAACTCTTCCCGGGCAATCGCACCGAGCCCGTTCGACTCGTCATCGAGGGAGCGGACAACACCACTCTCGGTCAGATTTCCAAGACCGCAAACGCTGCGCCGGGTCTGGTCGAGAAGTTCACCCCGGAGGTTGCGACCAAGGACGGTGTCAACGTCCTCAAAGCCGGTCTGACCGAGCGCAACGAGGCACGTCCCACCATCGACTATCTGCGATCCGCGGATTGGCCCGAGGGCACAACTGTGCTCGTCGGCGGTACTCCGGCCATCGAGCAGGACAGCGTCGATGCGTTGCTCGACCGTCTGCCGCTGATGGTCGTATCCGTCATCCTGCTGACGACGCTGCTGATGTTCTTGACGTTCGGTTCGCTCGTCCTGCCCATCAAGGCTGCGTTGATGAGCGCGCTCGGCCTGGGTTCGACGCTCGGAATCTTGACCTGGATCTTCATCGACGGGCACGGTTCCGGTCTGTTGAACTTCACGCCGGGACCGATCATGTCTCCCGTCCTGGTGTTGATCATCGCGATCGTCTACGGCCTGTCGACCGACTACGAAGTGTTCCTGCTCTCCCGCATGGTCGAAGCGCGAGCGCAGGGCGCAAGTACTACCGAATCCATCCGAATCGGCACGGCACATACCGGCCGGATCATCACCGCTGCCGCACTGATTCTGATCGTGGTCACCGGTGCATTCGGCCTGTCCGATCTGGTGATGATGAAGTACATCTCGTACGGCATGATCTCCGCGCTGATCATCGACGCCACACTGATCCGAATGTTCCTGGTCCCCGCGACCATGAAACTGCTCGGCGACGACTGCTGGTGGGCCCCGGCCTGGATGAAGCGGATCCAGCAGAAGATCGGGCTGGGTGAGCCGATCCTCGACAACGAACTTGTGCTCGCAAACGTCCCGCAGATCGCGCCTGTCGGTGCGATCGCCGGACCGGGTCAGCCGCGCAAGATCGAAGCGGCCTCGCGGGTCATGCCGCCGCCTGCCCCGGCTGCACAGCCGGAAAGCGGACCTCGTGTTCCCGATCCTCTCACCGAGCCCATTCCGCTCAGCGAAATGACGATCAAGGCACCGAACACGGATACACCTGCCGCGGAGAAGCCGGCACCGCGACGTCGTCTCGATATCGGGAGTGCAGCCAGCGCGCCCCAGAACTTGATCGAGGCACCGGTCCCCAATCCTTCGTACCGACCGCAACCGAACACCACCGACAAGCGGAGAAACCCGACGCCCGCTGCGCCGGCCGAGCGTCCCATCGAGAGTTGGTTGTCGGACCTGCGGGCTCGGGAACAGACTCCCCCGGCCTCACGGCCGCTGCCGGTGGTGCGGACGCCTTCGCGTACTAACGGTTCGGCAAGCAGCGGTTCAGGTACCAACGGCTCGAGCCGGAATGGCTCTGCAAACGGTGCTACCAACGGTTCTGCAACAAATGGCGCTGCAACAAACGGCTCGGCCCCGACCTCGGTGGAGGCGACCCCCCAGTCGCCGCCTCCACCGATCGCTCCGGAGCGTCGTCCCACCGAGCCCCGAGTCTCGGATGCCTCTGACGGCGACGACAACGCCACCGGCAGGCACCGACCTGACGACGCAGGCGCCATCAGTGTCAGCGAGCTCATCGCTCGCCAGAAGCGGAGCTGACCTGCTCCTGCTTGGCGAAGGCTCGTGCATAACGAGTCCCGACCAGCAGGAGCAGCAAGCCGACCACCAGGAAGGCAGCGCTGCGCACCAGCCCACTGAGCGTGGCCAGGTCGAAGAGGAACAGCTTGGCCACTGCCGCGCTGGTGAGAGCAAGACCAGCTCCGAGCAAAACGCGAGCATGCTGACGGTTGTTCAGGCCGAGCACCAGCGCTGACGTGGCGGCAAGCATCCAGACGATGGTTGCAACGCTGTGCCCGGCAACAAATCCGGTTGCACTGTCGAAGATTTCGACGCCGGACGAGACGAGCGCACACGTCACCGCGTAGAGGACACCAAACCCTGCGGCCGCCCATAGAACCGCCGCATTCGAATCGGCGATCAACTTCAGTCGGTGAATCGCCCACACCAGCGTCACCAGTGCACCTATCGCCGTCAGGCTCGAGAGTGCCGTGATCGCACCGAGTTGCATGGATGCGGCACGGGCAGTCGTCAACGCTTCCGGCGGAACCGTCGTGAGGTATCCGATCGATCCGATTGCCGCAAAGGCGGTTCCGAGGGCGAAGACGAAGCGCGAACCCGCATACAGCGAGACTCCGAGGAAGATCATGCCGACGGTGAGGACCAGCGGTACGGCCAGAGATTCCGTCGCCCCGGACAAGCAGCACAGCAACAATGCGAGAGCGCCGGTTGCGCCCAGTCCGAATCGTAGTTGCGTCGGCAAAGGCTTGGCCGCCGCTGCAGCGGAAAGTAGTAGTAGCGCTGCAATTCCGTACAGCACTGCGGATTCGGTGCGCCCGAGCACGGCTCCGACGCTCATCAGCGGAAGAGACGAGACAACAAAGGTAGCGGTGGACCACGCCCCTGCAATGCCGTCACGCGAGGGCGAACCCCTCCACTGCACGGCCATCGCGCAGCCGGCCCCCACGATTGCAACCACGCTGGCACTGATCACCAATTGCACTGCACTGTTACCGGATTCGCTGAAGATTGCATTCGACGCTACCGCTACGAGCAGCGCGAGAACCACGGGTACGGTGCGCGCCATACCCAGGTACTTCCAGTCACGACCGAGCTGGGCGGAGAATGTCGCCGACTGGATCGCGAAGAGGAAACCGATGAGGGTCAACGATATTCCCGACGTCAACACGGGAGCCAGCACCGCTGCGCCCAGAACGATCATGAGTGCCAGTGATTCGGAATCCCATTTCACCGCCAAAGCAACCCCGGCCGCGGCAATCCCGAAGGCAATCACCACCGCGAGCGGCGTCGTCACCCAACCGTAGAGAACAGAGGCAGCGACGACGTCGAGGTACATTCCCGCAAAACCGGTGGCAGCCAGAGCAATCGCTCCCACTTTGCCACCTGGTCGTCCGTGGACCCGCACTCCGGCAAACACCAAGGCGCCGGAAAGGAGTGCGCCACCGAGCACCCGCAGCGGCGGTCCGAAGAATCCGGCCTGCGCTGCAAGTACCAGCAGCATCACGACGCCGATCAGTGTGACGGCTACACCGGCGGCGGCCAGGAGTCGACTGATGACACCGTCGCGTTGCCACCAGGGCTGGCGAGGTGCGGCAACCGGATACGTCGGCGGCTGCCAGGTGGGCACGTTCTGCTGAGGACGCATTGGCGGCATCTGTGGCGCCGGAGCTGCGGGTGCCGGAACTACCGGCATGGGCGGGGGAACAGTAGCCGAGGCCAGCTGAGTCTGCAGGATCGACAGGTTCTGACCCATGTGGCGCAACTGCCGGCCGATGCTGTCGCACTCGGCCGAGAGGGCGGTCACCAGTCGCGGATCGACGGCGGAAGAACTCGGTGTGGTCATGGCTACGAGCTTGCTGCGTGGCCGAACCGATCAGATGAGTAGTACTACTCGATCAGCCTGGGGACTTCTCGTATTCAACTGAGGACACCTTCGACTGACAGCACCATCGACCGACAGGGAACTATCGCCGAGGCGCTGCATTCCGCAATCGTTCGGAGAGCAACCGACCCGAAGTGTGAAGCGGAGCGGGATCCTGACGCGCCCGAGCGAGGACAAGCGCGCCCTCGAGTGCGGACAGAGCGAGAATTGCCTCGGACTCTGCGTCTTCGCGGGACCAACCGTCGGATTCGAGGCGCTGAGCCAGCAGCCCCAGCCACGAGTTGTACCCGTCCGCACAAGCACCACGGATGACCTCTGATTCGGTTGCGGCATCCAGTGTTGCCGTAGCCAGGGCGCATCCACGTTCGTAGTCCGAATCCGACAAACGCGCAGCCAGTGCGGCAGCAAATGCCGAGATCGCGGTGGCGGCATCGGGTGAGCTCTCCAGGAGATGCCGGATGAAATCGGCCATTGCCTCACCGCGTCGCCTCAGAGCCTCGCCTGCGAGTTCTTCCTTGCCACCGGGAAAGTGAAAGTACAAGGACCCCTTGGTGGTCGCGCTCGCCGAGAGCACTTCCGACACACCCGTTCCCGCGTACCCCTTCCGCTGCAACAAGTCGGCAGCGGCATCGACCAACAAATCCCTCGTAGACATAAGTTCAACATACCGATCAGTACACATATCGACAACACTTGAAGTGCATAAATAGCCAAAGCCTTGCATCACTAGACCGATTGGTACATGATTCGAGAATCGAAACCGGAGCGCAGCCAACGACGCTCACGACGGCAAAGGACCAAATCGATGTCACCGACTTCCGCAAACCACACCACGACGACCGTCCTCGGACCGGACGTAGATCTCACCGGGACTCTCGCGGCCACCGGCGTCCGGATGATGGTTCGAAGCAAACAAACCGAGGGAGGATTCTCTCTTGTACAACACCGCATCGCTCCGCATTCGATGACCTCACCGGTCCATCGCCACAGCCGCGAAGACGAGTACACGGTGGTTCAAAGTGGCCGCGTCGCAGCGATGGTCGGAGACGAGGTCGTCTACGCGGAGACTGGCGCCATGATCTTCAAACCGCGTGGCCAGTGGCACGCCGTGTGGAATCCCGACGACGCTCCAGCACGGATTCTCGAAATCATCACGCCCGGAGGGATGGAAGACCTGTTCGAACTGATGCCGAAACTACTGGCCGAAGCAGGTTCCGCCGCGGAATCGGTTGCAGCGCGGGTAGAAGCAGATTTCGGGATCGAATTCGATCTCGTTGCCACCGCCGAGATCGCACAGACGCACGGTGTGGGATTCGGCATCGAAAGTCACTGACCGACTGCCAGCACCTACCGATCAAAGGAAGATTCATGCTTGTACTCACCGGAGCAGAAGACCTCAGCGCCAACCTGAACCAAGAGTTGGGCGTCAGCGACTGGCACGATGTCACGCAGGAGTCCATCGACGAGTTCGCCCGGGTCACCGGCGACGATCAGTGGATTCACGTCGATGTGGATCGCGCGAAGGAGTCACCGTTCGGTGGAACGATCGCGCACGGCAACTACACGCTCTCACTCGGCCCCATGTTCTCGTATGCGATGTTCTCGCTCGAGGGTTTTGCGTTTGCTCTCAACTGCGGATTCGACAAGGTCAGGTTGCCTGCTCCGCTTCCGGTTGGCTCTCGCGTTCGCATGCGTGCGACGTTGAGCAAAGTCGAACCGATCAATGGCGGCGTCCAGATCACGGTGACCCAGACATTCGAACGAGAACACGGTGACAAACCCGTGTGCGTCGCCGAGATGTTGACCCGCGCGTATCACTGAAAGGTCAGGAGCCGAACATCTTTCGGATCGTGGTACCGAAGGGATGCTTCGCGGTGACACTGCCGAATCGCACCTTGCCGTGCACCACCAGGTGCAGGGGACCCATCTGCGGGCCGGAACGAACCTTGTTCGACGCGCTTCCCCCGACTGCCTCGACACCGTTCATGTCCACCGTCGCCTCTTCAGGAACGATCAGTGAGATCGAACTGGCGTAGTCGTCGATCGAGATGTTCACGACCTGCGTCTGCATCACAGCGCGCGTGAAATCGATAGTCACACTGGACATTCTGGTATCGACCACGACAGCGGGAGGAACGATCCATGCGCCGTTCCGCGTCACCGTCGCCATTCGTCCACGAATCACGGCAGCATTTGCCGTTCCGTAGTTACCGACAACCGGAGCGCCGACGGGAGCGCGGTAAGGCGGGCTCGGGTGAACCGGCGGCGGTTGGGGTTGGTACGTCGGCGCAGGATACGGCTGGCCTTGGTACATCGGCTGACCTGCATTGGGATACGCGGGTGGGTCGTAGTCGGAGATCAGCGTGATGCCCGGAAGATCGGCGAGAACCGAGTTGAGCTCACCTCGCGTCTTTGCAGCCAAGGCAGTGTCCATGCGCTCGGTGAACTCACCGAGCGAGAGCATCCCTTGACCGACAGCTTTCTGCAGCAGCTCGCCGACGTGCTCTCGTTCGGCATCGGATACGCGTAGATTCCTGGCCTCCATGATTTCCAGGATAAACGTTATTCGAGACCTTGTTCTATTGCGTATCGCGTGAGCTCGACGCGATTGGCCAACTGAAGCTTCCGAAGCGTTGCCTGCACATGGTTTTCGACGGTCCGGTGGCTGAGCGAGAGCCTCGTGGCGATCTGTTTTGCGCTCAGCCCCTTGGCGACAAGACGGAGCACTTCGGTCTCACGGTCGGTGAGCCGAGGCAGCTCGGGTGCGCGATCGTCGGCCGGTGCCGTCGACATCCGGCGGTACTCGCCGAGCACCAATCCGGCGAGGCCGGGTGTGAAGACGGCTTGTCCGTCGAAAGTCGCTCGCACGGCCTCGAGAAGTTCCGCCACCGAAGCACTCTTGACCAGGTAACCCGACGCTCCGGCTTTGACCGCGTCGAGGACGTCGTCACGCTCGGCGGAGGCCGAAAGCACCAGTACCTTGCTCTTCGGCGAAACCTCGAGCACCGCGGTGGTGGCGTCGGCACCGTTTCCGTCCGGCAGGTTCATGTCCATCAGAACCACGGCCGGTTGCACGGCGGCGGCTCGGCGGCGCGCACTCTCGACACCCTCCGCCGTGGCGCTCACGGTGAAGCCCGCGGCTTCGAGGTCCCGGGAGACACCGTCGCGCCACATCGGGTGATCGTCGACGACCATCACCGTCACCGGATTCTCGCCCTTTTCGTCAGCCACGCTCACTCTTCCCCTTCGGAACGTTGATCTCCCATTCGGTGCCCTCCCCCGGCCCCGTTTGCAGGACTGCAGTTCCGCCGAGCACCTGTACTCGACCGAGAATGGACTTCGATACTCCCATGCGGCCTTCGGCCTCGGCCTGCGCCAAGCGACCTTCGGGGATTCCGACGCCGTCGTCGCGGACACTGACGATCACCTCGTCCGGCAGATCTTCGAGCAATACGTACGCCTTCGCCGCAGGACCGGCGTGCAGCCCGACATTGGACAGGGCATTGTCGACGATGGCTGCCAGTTCGATGGCTCGATCGCGCTCGATCGCGACCGGGTGCGCGGGCGTCGACACCGACACCGACGTGCTGGCCTGCGTGGTCAGCAGCGGACACAGATCCACTGTCTGTCCGCCGACATCTGCCGCGGCACCCGAAACCTGCTCGGAAATCAGCATTCTCAACGCGACCTCCTGCTCGCCGGCCAGCGCGGCCAGCTCAGCTGCCTCGCCGCCGAGTGCGGCTCCTCGCCGGCGCACCATCGCCAGCACCTGCAGAACGCCGTCGTGCACTTCGCGTGCCAAACGTTCGCGCTCTTCGGTAGCCGCCGCCAGACGTACGGCTTGTTCGAGTTGCCGATGCGAGCGCCGAGCGGTGGTGGTGGCCAAGCCCAACGCCAGACCAACCGATACGAGAACGGGAGCCGTCGCATCGCGCCAGAGATCCAGGTTGACCTGATCGCGGATGATCGCGCTGGCCGCCGAAATGACAACTCCGGACGCCATACCGAGCCACGGCCCGCCGAGAATTGCCGCGGAGATGACCGCGTTGGTGGCCCACAGCGTGGTGGGGAGCGTCTGGTGATTCTGATACCACTCGTGGTCGGAGACCAGCCTCGTCGACGCCATCAGCAAGATGACGACCACCTGATCGGCGATCACCACCTGGTACCTCGGCAGCTTCTTCCCGAACAACGCACCGGAGGTCCCGAGCAACAGTGCCGACACCCCGGTCCACACGGCCATCAGAGCGACGAAGAACCAGCTGAGCCGGGAGTTGGTGTAGTCGGAGGCCGAAGCGAACTGGTAGCTGATCGCGTACACCAGCGTGACAAGGCGAAATGCCTGCGCCGCCCGCCACAGCGGGGCATCAGGGTCGGTGTCGACGCCCGACGCCTCGCGAACGGTCGGCTGATAGTGCAGCCGACGACGGCGGGTGGGCTCAGTCATCGGGAGGAGTGGGGTTCACGATGCGAGGCTCGGCGCGCGGCTCGTCGGGTTCGGCGGGGAACAGTGGGGTCTCCGGATCTTCGACGTGCAGTTCGGCATACGCGATATCCGGGTCGTCGGCGAGGAGGGAACGAATGGCGGTATTCAGGACCGCGACGATCGGAACAGCCAAGAGCCCGCCGACGATTCCGGCGAGGACGATGCCCGTTGTAATGGCGAGAACGACTGCCAGCGGATGCAGGCGAACAGCGCGACCCAACAACAGCGGTTGCATCACGTGCGCTTCGAGCTGCATGACGCCGATGATGATGCCGAGGACGATCAGTGCCGTCAGGAAACCCTTCGTGACCAGAGCGACAAGCACCGCGAGAAAACCGGTCAGAAATGCACCGACGATCGGGATGAACGCGCCGATGAACACCAACGACGCCAGCGGCAGGGCGAGCGGCACCCCGAGAATCGCCAGGCCGGCACCGATACCGATCGCGTCGGCGGCGGCAACCGCGACCGTGGCCCGCACGTAACCGATCAGCGACCCGAAACCTGCAGAACCGGCGATCCGCACGCGACGACGAGCGTCGGTGGGAACGATCCGGGTGACGAACTGCCAGATCTGGTCGCCGCCGTAGAGGAAGAAGATGAGAGTGAACAGCGTCAGCAATGCCCCGGTGAAGATCTCGCCGATGACCGTCGCTGTGGTCAAGGCGCCGCTGGTCAGGGACTCACGATTGGATTGCACCGACTTGACGACCGAATCACCAGCCTGGCGGATCTGGTCCTCACTGAAATGCAGCGGTCCGCTGGTGAGCCAGTTCTGAATCTGCGTGACACTGGCCGTGAACTGGTCGGTGAGCTGGGGCAACCCGTCGATGAACTGCTCGACGACAAACGTCATGATTCCCGCGACCAGTCCGATCGAGGCAAGCAGAACGACGATCACGGCTGCCGAGCGAGGAACACCCCACACCTGTAGCCGATCGACAACCGGAATCAACAGAGCCGATGCCAGTAGAGCCAGCCCCACCGGGATGAGCACGGTCTCGAGGCGCAGAACCACATATCCGAGAACCAGTAGCCCGGCAAAGATCACGATGAGGCGCCACGACCATTCCGCCGCGATGCGCACGCCCGGGTGCACCGCCCGAGCGTCGGCGGAGATGGGTTTGTTCATCCTCGAAGCTCGCTCCGCACGCCCCCTGTTTGCGTTCACCTCGCGAGCCTAACCGGACCGGCCGACACAGGTGAGCGGACCAATAATCGGACGCGCGTACCAACACTTCGAGCTCTGCCAGCTAAATTGAACCCTGTGCGGGCCTCATACAGAGCAATAGCGGTGACCATCCGCAGCCGGTGGCCCCTCTATATGCTCTCCATGCTCGCGGCCAATCTGATCGGCGCGGTGCTGGTCTTCGCTTTCGTGCGGTACGGCGTTCCGATCCAAGAGTCCGACGCGATAGTTGCCGACCGGGTCCGCAACTTCGCGATCTTCGGCGTTTACCTGGCATTCGCCGGTGCCGTCAGCCTCACCGCGGCGGCAATGATGTTGAAGTCGGTCATCCGTTGGCGGCTGCGCGGGGGTCCGCCGACGAGGTCCGAGCAGATGGCGGCACTGCACGCGCCGCTTCGCCAGGCCATCGTCCACCTGGTGCTGTGGATTCTGGGCGGCATCATCTTCGTGTTCCTGACCATCACCGAGATGCCCGGACTCGCGATCGCCGTGATCGTGACGGTCTGCATGGCCGCGACCACGACCTTCGGGTTCACCTACATGCTCGGCGAGCGCATCTTGCGTCCGGTCGCCGCCCAGGCGTTGAGCGAGGGCGAATTCGATCGGACCATGGCGCCGGGCGTCGGAACCCGGCTGGCGATGACCTGGGGACTCGGCACGCTGATGCCCGTCGCAGGCATCATCTTGCTGTGCTCGACGCAGCTCACGACCGATCTCGAGTTCTCCCCCGACTCGCTCGCGTGGGCGATCCTGCTCATCTCGATCATGGCGATCGTGCAGGCCTTTGCACTGTCGATGCTGACGGCTACTCAGATCTCCGATCCGATCCGACAACTGCGACGCGCCATCGAGCGAGTGCAGCGCGGCGCCACGGACGTACGCGTCGAGGTGTTCGACGGCAGTGAGATCGGCCGGCTACAGGTCGGATTCAACCGCATGATGAAAGAGTCCGACGAGCGTCGCCTGCTGCGTGAGCTGTTCGGCCAGCACGTCGGCGAGGACGTGGCCCGGCGCGCGCTGAAGTTCGGTACCGAACTGGGCGGCGAAACTCGATTCGTGGCAGTTCTGTTCGTCGACATGGTCGGATCAACCGGTGCCGCGGCCGAGCGCCCGCCGGGCGAAGTGGTCGAACTGCTCAACGAGTTCTTCCGTGTGGTCGTCGACGTCATCGATCGCCACCACGGTTTTGTCAACAAGTTCATGGGTGATGCGGCGCTCGCCATCTTCGGTGCACCACTCGATCGACCCGACGCTCCGACGGCAGCCCTCGCGGCGGCTCGCGAGCTGCGGTTCAAGCTCAACGACATCACCGGCTTGGACGTCGGTATCGGCGTGAGCGCGGGACTCGCGGTCGCCGGCAACATCGGTGCTGCCGAACGTTTCGAGTACACCGTGATCGGCGATCCGGTCAACGAAGCATCACGGCTCACCGAGCTCGCGAAACTTCGGCCCAGCCGAGTGCTGGCGTCGACGAGCGCGCTGTATTTCGCCGACGAAGAGGAACAGGCCGAGTGGGAACTCGGCGAGCAAGTCCAACTGCGTGGGCGCCGACGACTGACGCATCTGGCGTGGCCCGAAAAGTATCCAGAGGTCGATCCGGATCAAATTGGTTAGGGTGAGTCGATGGCTCAGCCTGGAAATACCCCACGGCGACTGAGACGACCACGCTCGCCCGTGGCCGAGACCAGTCGGGCCAGAGGGCGCTTCTGGTGGTTGAAGTGGCTGCTCGGGGTGGCTCTGATCGCCCTTCTGATCGTCGAGGGAATCATCCTGTGGCCTCGTCTCAACGAGTACTGGCAAGCTCTCACCGAAATCCATTGGGGTTGGGTGGCTGCCTGTGTAGCCGCCCAGGCGGTGTCCCTCAGTGGTTACGCGTCCGTTCAGCAGCGCCTTCTCAACGCGGCAGGTGTTGTCGCCGGTCACCTCAAGAACCTCTCGGTCATCTACGCCAGCACGGCGATGGCGTTGACGTTGCCTGCCGGCCAGGTCTTCTCGACAGCGTTCACGTACAAGCAGACTCGAAAGTGGGGGGCGACGCCGGTTGTCGCGTCCTGGCAGTTGGCAATGTGCGGTGTCATCGCCGCCGCGACTCTGGCACTACTCGGTGCCACTGGCGCAGTGGCGTTCGGCACCAAGGTCAGCCCGGTGACGCTGACGATTTCGCTCGTCGGCATGGCAGCACTGTTTCTGGCGTTGCGATACGTAGCCCAGAATCCCGGCAGCATCGAACGCATCGGGCACCGAGTTCTGGCGCTGTACAACCGTTCCCGCAAAAACCCGACCGGGCGCGGTATGCACCGTTGGTCCGAAATCCTCAAGCAACTGGACTCGGTTGAACTCAGTCGGACCGACACTGCGGTTGCCTTCGGATGGTCGGCAGTTCACCGAGTTGCCGACGTCCTCTGTCTCGGTTTCGCTTGTTGGGCAGTAGGAGCCGATCCGTCCTTCGCCGGCCTGCTGATCGCGTTCACAGCGGCGAAAGCGGTGGGCAGTATTCCCCTCATGCCGGGCGGTCTCGGCTATGTCGAGCCCGTGCTCATCACAGCACTGACCATGGCGGGCTCTACCTGGGCGCAAGCCGCAGCAGCGGTATTCGTTTATCGGATAATCAGTTTCGTACTTGTCGCTCTGGTGGGATGGCTCATCTTCCTCGTGTCATTCCGTGCAACCCACCACGAAGACCTCGAGATGGATCTCGAGTTCGAACGCCGCGAACAGCCGGGCGTTTAACGTCGCAACGCTGCCGCCATGTCGTCGAGGTGTGCCCGGCTGATCCGTACCGCTGCCTCCGCGTCGCCGGCTTCGATGGCGTCCACCAACATTCGATGCTCGTCCGCATCCGGCTGACTGTGTGGATGCAGGTCCAGAACCGCGATCAACTCGATCAACGCGGCCCGCAGACGCGGCACAAAAGTCTCGAAGAGTTCCGACAGCACGGGATTGTGTGCCGCATCCACCACTGCCCGGTGGACCGCAATGTCGGCGTCGACAAACGCTGCGTCCCCAGAGTGCGCGGCGGCAGTTCTACCGTCCAACGCCTGCCGCAGAGCCGCGACGTCAACGGCATCGCGGCGCTGTGCCGCCAGCCGAGCCGCTTCGATCTCGACCGCATTTCGCACCTCGACGACATGAAGAATCGCCTCGGCTTCGAGCACGCGCGGCCACTGATCCGGAGGCGTCGTACTCCGCAGGAAGACGCCGGCACCCTGTCTCGATTCGAGCATGCCGAGGCCCGCGAGGGTCCGCACCGCTTCCCTGATGGTGGACCGACCGATACCCAACTGCGCAGCCAAAGTGGTTTCACCTGGAAGTTTGGCGCCGACTTCCCATTCACCGCTCACGATCCGCGCTCGCAGCAACTCCGCAGCCTGGTCGGTGAGCAGCCGACGCTCGACGATCGGTGACACGTTAACTCCTCAGGTTGTCTGATAAGTGATTTCGTTCTAGTGTAGCCCGCATGGCTACAGGAGCACTCCTTCTCGACTGCCGCGGCGGGGCCTGACAGACCGGCACCCCTCCGCGGGGTTTCGCCATGCTGGTCTCTCGACTCGACCGCAGGAGAAACCGAAGATGAGTACTACCCGCGCCAACCGCTGGAACAACCAGAAGCCGTCACCCATGCCGTCCGAGCGCTATCGCGCCGCGTGGGATCGCGTCGACATTCCGACCTTCGACCGAACGTGGCCGTCCAATCGCACCACCGCGGCGCCCCTGTGGGTGCCCGTCGATCTGCGTGACGGTAATCAAGCCCTCGCAGAACCGATGGACCCCGAACGCAAGCGCCGAATGTTCGAACTGATGGTGGCGATCGGCTACAAGGAAATCGAGGTCGGCTATCCCTCTGCGAGCCAGACCGATTTCGATTTCGTTCGCGACCTGGTGCGGTTCGATCTCGTTCCCGACGACGTCACCATCGTCGTATTCACCGCCGCGCGTACGGATTTGATCGATCGGACGTACCAGTCGATCGAGGGACTGCCAAACGCGGTCGTCCACATGTACACCGCGACTGCGCCGACGTGGCGAAACGTGGTTCTCGGCAAAGAGCGAGAAGAGTTGCACGACATGATTTTCCGCGCGGCGCAGGACGTGGCCCGTGGCGGCGAAGGCCACGACGGGTGGCGATTCGAGTTCTCCCCCGAGGTCTTCAACCTCACCGAACCCGATTACATCCTGCAGGTCTGCAACAGCCTCACCGAACTCTGGGACGCCAGTCCCGACCGCCCGGTCATCCACAACCTGCCTGCCACAGTCGAAATCGCCACCCCCAACATCTATGCCGACCAGATCGAATACATGCACCAGAACCTGGCCCGACGCGATTCGGTGATTCTCTCGGTCCACCCGCACAACGACCGCGGCACCGGGGTTGCATGTGCCGAACTGGCAGTACTGGCCGGCGCGCAGCGCGTCGAGGGATGCCTGTTCGGCAACGGCGAGCGCACGGGCAACGTCGACCTGGTCACGCTGGGGCTGAATCTGCATGCACAGGGCGTCGATCCGGAAATCGACTTCTCCGACATCGACAAGATCCGTCGAACGGTGGAGTACTGCAACAGAATTCCCGTCCACGAGCGCCACCCGTACGGCGGCGATCTCGTGTACACGGCATTTTCCGGAACCCACCAGGATGCGATCAAGAAGGGCTTCGCCCATCACTACGAGAGTGCGGAGGCTGCCGGCGTCGATCCGGGATCGGCGCCGTGGGCAGTCCCCTATCTGCCGATCGACCCCGCCGACGTCGGCCGCGATTACCAGGCGGTGATTCGTGTGAACAGCCAGTCGGGCAAAGGCGGAATCGCTTATCTGTTGCAGACCGAGTACGGGGTCGAACTCCCGCGGCGCCTGCAAATCGACTTCGCCTCGCGGGTGCAGCTCGAGACCGACGACTCGGGCACCGAAATGACCGCCGACCAGCTGTGGAAACTGCTGCTGCGCGAGTACGGGTACAACGGAGGAGTGCGTCGGTACTCACTGGAACACACCGCCGACGGTGATCAGTTGTTCATCGCCATTGATCGCGACGGACGCGAGGTCACCGCCGCCGCGAGTGCGTCCGGGCCGGTCGAGGCATTGAGCAAGATCCTGACGGAACAGGGCTCGGACGTCGAGGTCGTCTCGCTCACCCAGCATTCACTGCCCCGCAACCCGGAGTCTTCCGGTAGTGCGAATTCGGCAGTCACCATCGCAGAATGCGTGGTGAACGGCGAAGGGCGCTGGGGCATTGCGGTGCATCAGTCAGTGACAGCGTCGGCGCTTCACGCGGTCTATGCCGCCAGTACACAAACTGTGATGCAGCTCACATGATCTTGCGGAAGGATTTCCAGGGGTCCATAGTTGAAGCTACAAGAACTTGAACATTCAACTACTTATTCAGGAGCTTCCATGACCACCGCAACCTTGCCCACATTGACCGCCGGAACCTGGGTCATCGACACCGTCCACTCCACTGTCGGATTCTCGGTTCGCCACCTCATGGTTTCCAAGGTTCGTGGAACGTTCGACGAGTTCTCGGGAACGATCACCGTTGCCGAAGACGGAACCCCCGCCGTCGAGGCCGAGATCTCCGTGGACTCCATCAACACCAAGAACGAGCAGCGCGACGGCCACATCAAGTCCGCTGACTTCTTCGACGTCGAGAAGTTCCCGAAGGCCACCTTCAAGTCCACCGCAGTGCGCTCCAAGGGCAGCGACTTCGTCCTCGCCGGCGACTTCACGCTCCACGGCGTCACCCGCGAGGTCGAGCTGAACCTCGAGTTCAACGGCGTCAACCCGGGCATGGGCCAGGGCCCCGTCGCCGGATTCGAAGCCACCACCGTCATCAACCGCAAGGACTTCGACATCTCCATCGAGATGCCCCTCGAAGGCGGCGGAGCAGTTGTCGGCGACAAGATCACGATCACCCTCGAGATCGAAGCCGGCCTCCAGGCCTAACAGCACTGTGCGCCTTTATTAACCGCCCGCGGTTAATAAAGGCGCACAGTCGTATGGTGTGAGCGTGAAGAAGTACGCACCATTCCTGCTGATCGACGCCATTCTTGTCATAATCTTCTGCGCGATAGGGCGCCGTACCCACGAAGAAGCCAATGCGCTCGCCGGTCTGGCGAAGACATCGTGGCCCTTCCTGACCGGCCTGGTGATCGGATGGGCTGCCACGTTCGCGCTGTACCGCG
The DNA here is from genome assembly GCF_003797745.1 of Rhodococcus sp. WS1. NCBI lineage: Bacteria > Bacillati > Actinomycetota > Actinomycetes > Mycobacteriales > Nocardiaceae > Rhodococcus > Rhodococcus sp. WS1. Next base: position 2,213,872 of record NZ_RKLZ01000001.1, read on the forward strand.
ACAAGTTCAACGCCGTTCTCCTTCTTCCCACCGGCATTGTCGTTTGGCTCGGCGCCGTCGTCATCGGCATGATCCTGCGAGTGTTGAGTGGCCAGGGCACCCAATTCAGCTTCATCGTCGTCGCGACGCTGGTCCTCGGCGCGTTCCTTCTCGGTTGGCGCGCACTCGCTCCGCTGGTAGTGAAAATCCGCACCAAGTCGTAACCAAACTCCACGGCTCGGAACCACCCGAAATGCCCGAGCACGTAGGACACTTTTCGAATGAGCAACACTACGGAGCCCGTCGAACGTAGCGAGAAAGAAGACCGGGGGTTCTTCGGCCAACCCTTTGCGCTGGCGAACCTGTTCGGCGTCGAGATGTGGGAGAGATTCTCCTTCTACGGGATGCAAGGCATCCTCATCTACTACCTGTACTACAGCGTCAGCGACGGCGGCCTCGGCATCAGTCAGGCGGCAGCGACCAGCATCGTCGGCGCATACGGCGGCACCGTCTATCTGTCGACGATTCTCGGCGCGTGGGTGGCGGACCGACTTCTCGGCTCCGAGCGCACGCTCTTCTACAGCGCTTCGCTGGTGATGGCCGGCCACATCGCCTTGTCTGTTCTTCCTGGCATGTGGGGTGTGGGCGTCGGCCTGGTCATGGTCGCCTTCGGCAGCGGCGGTTTGAAGGCCAATGCGACCTCTCTGGTCGGAGACCTCTATTCCGAACAGGACAATCGCCGCGACGCCGGATTCTCCATCTTCTACATGGGCATCAACATCGGCGGTCTTGTCGGTCCACTGCTCACCGGAGCCGTCCAGGACGCCTGGGGATTCCATGCCGGTTTTGCTCTCGCCGCCGTCGGCATGGCTCTCGGCCTGATCCAGTACACGCTGGGTCGGAAGCATCTTCACGGAATCGGAGCCGAGCCCGGCAACCCGTTGCCCGCGGACAAGCGCGCGCTCTACATCGGGATCGGCATTGCTGCGATCGTCGTCGTCGCGGTCGCCTCGATCACCGGTTTGATCACCGCGGACAACATGTCCGACGTCGTTGTCGGACTCACGATCGTCGCGTCGGTCGGTTACTTCCTCCTCATGCTCACCAGCAAGAAGGTGACCAAGGTCGAACGCAGTCGAGTCTTTGCGTTCATCCCGATGTTCATTGCGAGCGCGGCCTTCTGGTCGCTGTTTCAGCAGCAGTTCACCACCGTGCCGGTGATCTCCGACAAACTCCTGGACCGCAATCTCTTCGGTTGGGACTTCCCGCCGACGTGGGTGCAGTCGATCAATCCGGTGTTCATCATCATCTTTGCCGGTGTGTTTGCAGCGATGTGGACAAAACTCGGTGACCGTCAGCCGTCGTCGCCGATCAAGTTCGCGCTCGGTACCGGCACGATGGGTCTGGCGTTCCTGGCGTTCATCCCGATCACCGGTGGCGGACCGAACAGTGCACCGCTCCTCGGCCTTGCCGGAGTGCTTCTGCTCTTCACCTTCGCGGAACTCTTCCTGTCCCCCGTCGGCCTTTCCCTTGCAACCAAACTCGCGCCCGAGCATTTCCACACCCAGATGGTGGCGTTGTTCTTCTTGTCCGTTGCGTTGGGTTCTTCGATGGCGGGAACCTTGGCCGGTTACTTCGACATCGACGACAGTCGCCCGTTCTTCCTGATCATCGGTTTCTCGTCAATCGGAATCGGAGTACTTCTTGCTCTTGCCTCACCCTGGATCAAGAAGCTGATGCAGGGCGTGAAGTAGGCGGTCTCACTTCACCCACAACCACAGAGCCAACACGAATCCCGCTATCGCTACTGCCACACGCAGTACCGATGGCGGGATTTTCTTGACTACGGGCGGGCCACACCAACCTCCGGCCAACGCTCCGAGCGCCATCGCCAACGCGGCCACCCAATGCACCTGTCCGGAGAAGGCGAAGATGAGTGCAGCCACAAGATTGGCAATGCCGAGAAAGAAGCTCTTCAGGATCGTTGCACGCCACACCGTTTCGGAAGTGAGGATGAGCGTCGCGGCCAGGAAGATGACGCCGGCACCGGCACCGAAATAGCCGCCGTAGACCGCGACGGCAAACAGTGCGGCCGAGTAGATTCCGGGACGGTCACCGCCGCCGGACAACTCACGAATCTTCGGTTGCAGTAGCAGCGCGAGCGAGGCGAACACAACCATCGCCGGCACAACGGATTCGAACGAACCTTCCGGTGCCAGCCACAGAATCAGGGCACCGATGATGCCACCGGCAGCCGAATAGAGAGACCAGCGAACAAGTTTCGGACCGGTGTCGGCAACTTCACGGGACGAGTTCGCCAATGCGCCGACGCCGACGGCCACCAACGCGACGGTATTGGTCATGTTCGCGCTGACCGGCGAAAGCCCGACGCTCAGCAGCGCCGGATACGAAACAATCGATGCGAGACCGGTGACAAAACCGACTAGACCGCTGAAGAATCCCGCTACGACGAGGAAAAGGAAATCGAGCAGGTTCACGAACCAGGAATCTACCCGCGGTGCCTGGTACTACTTGTCGGCAGGCTTGCCGAGTTCCTGGAAGAGCTTGTCCGTCATCTGCATTGCTCGATCGCCGCCGTCGGCGTCTGCGACGAACACTGCAAACGCGAAGTCTCCGCGCGATCCGTAGAACCAACGATCGTCACCGCTCGCTGCACCGGCCGCCATCATGTCCGGGTACCCGGCCAGTCCGCCGGCCCCTCGCATGGCGTCGCGCAGACGATTGTTGACGTCGCCGGGCAATGCCGTCGGCGTGACGTCGGCGGTAGCCGGTTGTCCGAAGACCATCATCGGCAGCGGGGCACTGCCGCGGGCGATCGATGCCGCAAGCATCGCCATTCCGAACGGAGTCACTGTCGGCGCGTCCGCGTCGTTGGACGTCTTGTTGGCCATGACGTTGTTCATCGCCTGGTCCACGCCGGGGCGGTTCGCGGCAAGTACTGCCGTCTGCTGATCGAGTCCCTGAATGTGGAAGCCGTTGCCGAGTCCGAGTTGCTGCCCGGTGTCGGCCAACTGTTCGGGTGACACAGATCCGGGGTCGACGCCGTTCTGCATCGACGATGCGAGGCGGACCAAATCGAGGGCGCCGCCGGCCGGGCGCAACCCGGTGAATGCGATCGGGCCCTGTTCGATGGCCTGATTGTTCTGTGCTGCAGCCAGAATGGCGCCGTCCGACGGGCGGATCGCGACGATGGCGGCGGGAGTACCTGCACTGACGACGGCTTCGATCGCAGCGAGTTGAGCGTGCGAGTCGAGGGTTGCGGCGACGTCGGGGCCGGGAGGTCCTTGGAAGCCGGCTTGTTTGATCGGGAATCCGTTGGACTCCACCAGGTTGACCGCCCAACCGGCGGTGGCGTCGCGATTGGCCTGCCACACGGTCCGAAGCGGGTCCAGGAGCGGCGAGTTGATACGACGATCGGAGGCGATCAGCTTGGGTGTCTTGACCACGACGACGCCGGGGATTGCAAAATCGCTTTCCAGGTACGCGTAGTCGGGATCGCGGAGCAGTACGGCGGTGACGGGCTTGCCCGGGTTGGCCGCGAGGTCGGCCAGCATCGACTCCGAGGTCACCAACGGTGCGACGGGTTCGAGAACTGCGGCGAGGCGACGAGTGGTGTCGACGGGGTCCGGCATGGTCGCCGGGTCGAGAGTGATCGCGTTGATGGTCTGCTCGTTCATGAGCAGGGTGCCCGTGCTGTCGACGACCTTCGGCGGCGCAGCGTCGGTGCGGGTGTACGAGACGGTGCGCCCGTTTCCGAGGTCGGGAACCAGGACTGACGGGTCCCAGGACACCCGCCAACCGACGGAAAGATCGCGAACCTCGCCCTGCGACTGGTAGCTCCAGTCCTTGCCTTCGCCGAAGTTCCAGGACGCGTCGAGTGTGAAGAGTCCGGAGTCGCTACCCAGATCCATGACCTGAGCGACGTCGAAGTCGGTGGACTTGGCGGCCAGTCCGTCGAACATCTGCTGGATCGAGGGCCGGGCTGCGTTGGGGTACGACGTGAGCGCCGCAGCAGCTTCGGCGTCGTGGTTGTTGAGGGCGGTGACGAAGTCTTCCACCACCGAAGCGGCGTCGGTTTTCTTCTCCCCACCGATGACACATGACGCGAGCGCCACTGTCAGAACGACAGCAGTTATCGAAGCAACGACATATTTTCCACGACGGTTGTGCTGTCCTCCGGGCCCCATGCATGTAACTCTTTACTTCTGTCACACGAGTAACAAGCACGGGATGCCTACGAACGTGTCACGGTTGAGCTACGACGGCGTGATCCAACTGCAACGGAAAACAGGTTTCAGCGCAGAAAAGTGCCCGCTACCTGCACCGCAGGCGAAGAGCTGTCCGCGCCGGCAATGAACACCGCAAATGCGAGATCTCCCTTGATTCCGACAAACCACCCGTGTGCTGGACCACCTTCGGTTTCGGCCGTACCGGTCTTGCCCAGAAGCCCCGGAATGTCCTGCAACGACGTTGCCGTACCGCCTGTGACGGTCTCGCGCATCATCACCCGCAACTGTTCGGTCACCTCGGTGGGCGCGGGTGCCACGGTCTGATCTGCCACGCCGGGCTGTCCCTTGACCAACATCGGCGCGGGTGTCGTCCCGTTGGCGATCGAGGCCGCCACGAGAGCCATCCCGAAAGGCGTGGCGGTCACCGTGCCCTGTCCGATCGCGGACTCGACGCGTTCGGCGGGTGTGTTCGCATCGGGGACGTTGCCCGTCACCGTCGTGAGGCCCGGAGTGACGTAGTCGACGCCAAGCCCGAACTGCAGAGCCGCGTTGTGTAGAGCATCGGCAGGCAGACCGACGGCCATCCTGGCCATGGTGGTGTTGCACGACTTCGCGAACGCGGTGTGCAGCGGAACCGATCCGAGGTCGAACTCGTCGTCGTTGGGGATCTGACGGCCCTCGATGTTCTCGGTACCCGGGCACGCCAGAACGGTGTCCGGTGTAGCGACGCCGGCTTGCAGCGCCGCGGAGGTCGTCACGGTCTTGAACGTGGACCCCGGCGGGTACAGGCCGGTCAACGCAATGGGGCCCTGTGCGTCGGCGGGGGCATTCTGGGCCACCGCCAACACCGCTCCGGTCGACGGCTGTAGCGCTACGATCGCCGCCTGTTGCGTCACCCCGGCGAGCGCGTTCTCGGCGGCGAGCTGCAGTGGTCGGTCGATGGTGGTCGCGATGTTCGGAGCAACCGGCCCGTCTTGGCCGGCGACGGTGGTGACGGTTCCGTTCTGCTTCACCTGCTGCACCGCCCAGCCTGCGGATTTGTCCTGCCCCTCCTGCCACAGATCGGACAGCCCACTGAACGTCGGCGACGCCAAAGTTTTGTCCACCGAGAGCAACCGCGCTTGCGGCGCCAAGCTCACTCCGGGAATCGCCGCCAACCGCTCTTCGATCGGTGCAAGATCCTCGGCACGCAAAGTGATTGCGGTGACCGGCTTCCCGTTCGCCGACGCAAGGTCGCCGCTGAGCGATGCCGCCGTGATCGTCGGTGCGACGGGCGAGAGCAGGGCGGCCACGGCTGCCGTGTCCACCGGAGGAACCGCAGCGGAATCCAGATTGACCAGCGTCACCACCTGTTGCTCCATGATCGGCTGACCCGCCGCGTCCAGCACGGACGGCGGCGCACCGGTCGTGGGCGTGTAGCGCAGAGTGGTCGAGGAGGTCAGGTCCGGGGCCAGCAGCGCCGGGTCCCACTGGATCAGCCAGTTGTCCCCGCTTTTCGACGCGCTTCCCTGCGTCGAGTAGTTCCAGTCCTGACCTTCACCGAACTTCCACGCCGCATCGAGTGTGAACGTCCCCGCAGAATCACCGGACTCGGTGGCGTCGGAGACGGTGAATGTTCCCTCGTCCTTGCCCAGCCCGTCGATCAGAGCCGAAATCGCAGTCGAGGCCGCCGCCGGATCGGTGGTCAGGGCTGCCGCCGCTTGTACGTCATCCGACGTGAGCGCGGAGGCGAACTCCTCTGCCACTGATTTCGGCTGATCAGGGCCAGAACTGCAGGCAACTACCGATCCTGCGGCCAATACCCCCAGAGCCACGGCAGCCACGGGACGACGGAAAGTTCGGAAGCTCTGACGAGCGTGTGAAAGGCGCACGACTCCGATCATGCCCGAATTTGTGGCGCCGGTTCGACTATCGGTGTAATCATGTAATCAGTGCAATAAACGCACGTCATGCTCCACCAGCTTTCCGAGGAGAACGCCATGAAGAACTCACAAAGCTCCGGCGACCGCAGGTTCGGCCGTCCCGGAGGTTGGCAACAAGCATCGGTTCCCGACGCGAGTGATGCGTCCGACTGGTTTGCCGGTCGACTTCCAGATGACTGGTTCACCGGGACCGCCGACGTCCAGGTCGACCGCGAAGAAATCGTCGTGATCGGTGAACTCCCGTCAGTCGACGGTGGCGAGGCCGCCGCGGACGGAAGGATCTCGCGCTTTCGTGAAACCACGCGCGCCGACCGGATGCGCATCGCCGACGAGGCCGAGGCTCGCTACGGACGCAAGGTCGCCTGGGGTGTACGCCTGGACGAAAAGACCGTCCTGTTCACACATCTCGCAGTTCCGGTGATGACACGACTACGTCAGCCCGAACGCAAGGTTCTCGACACCTTGGTGGACGCGGGAGTTGCTCGCTCGCGAGCGGACGCTCTCATGTGGACAGTCCGGTTGGCGGGCAAGCACAGCGAACAATGGCTCACGGAACTCCGCGAAGCAATGTCGAAGGTCGACGATCTTCGGTCCGAAGGCCCGAAAATCTGAGGACCGTGCGATTTTCAGTAGACCGAGACTTCAACTCCACGAGTAGCTTTCGGAGCACGATACCTTTCCAACAAGGTCTCACAGCCTCGAACCAGCACCGCGACGTCGGTCCCGATTGCCACGAATCGACAACCGAGACCGATCGCAAAGTCGGCCACGGCGTCCGACCCCGCCAAAGTTCCCACCGGAACTCCGATTCGTGTGCACTCGTCCACCACGAATCGAAATGCCTCCTGCACCTGCGGATGCAGCGGCTGTCCGAGATGACCCGACGTCGCAGCGAGGTCCGACAAGCCCACAAAGACAGCGTCGATACCGGCTGTGCCCGCAATATCGCCGATGTTCGCCACAGCGCCGGGGGTTTCGATCTGCGCGATGAGAGTTATTCCGTCCGCGGAATTTTCGAGGTAGTCGACATCTCTGTTCCATCGTGAGGCGCGAGCGAGGGCGCTACCGACGCCGCGGTTCCCGAACGGCGGATATCGTGTTGCGGCAACGGCATCCCTCGCCGCTGAACCGGATTCGACCATCGGCAGCAGTAGCGTTCTCACGCCGATGTCCAGAAGTCTCTTGATATCAACGGCGTCGGTGCTTGGCGGGCGCACGATCGGTTCGACCGCATCAGCTGCAACAGCTCGCAACTGATCCGCCACCGACCGGAGGTCGTTCGGACCGTGCTCGGAGTCGATCAACACCCAGTCGAACCCGGCCCCGGCGCATATCTCGGCAGTGACCGCTTCACCGAGCCCGAGCCACAAACCGAGGGCGGGAGCAGTATCGGACCGAAGCGCGACCTTGAACGGCTTGGTTGTCATTGTTCCCCTTGTCCGGTCTCGGCGAACCGACACGAGACGGTGCCGAGCGAGCCGTAGTCGATGTGAAAGGTGTCCCCCGGCTGCGCCTGGATCGGACGGGTGAACGAGCCGGCAAGAATCACGTGGCCGGCTTTCAGTCCGACACCGAGACGTCCGAGTTTGTTCGCGAGCCACGCAACACCGATTGCCGGATGATTCAGGACCGCGGCAGCTACTCCGCTTTCCTCGACAACTGCGTTTCGATAGCAGAGCGCTGACACCCAGCGCAGATCGGTCTCGTTCGGTACCACCGGACGCCCACCGAGAATGATTCCGGCGTTCGCTGCATTGTCCGAGATGGTGTCGAACACTGTTCGTGTTCGACCTGATCCCGGGTCGACCTGCACGATCCGCGCGTCGATGATCTCCACCGCCGGAACGACATACCGCGTCGCGTCGAGTACGTCGTACAGTGTGACGCCGGGGCCACTGAGGTCCCGATCGAGGACAAACGCCAGCTCCACCTCCACCCGCGGAACAATGAAGCGCCCATTGGGTATCTCGGAACCGTCGGCAAAGAGCATGTCGTCGAGCAGTACCCCGTGGTCAGGTTCGGTGATGTTCGACGCACGCTGCATCACCTTCGAAGTCAACCCGATCTTGTGACCGATGATCGTCCTGCCCCTGGCAAGCTTTCTCGCGACCCATGCGGTCTGAATTGCATAGGCGTCGTCGAGGTCCATCTTCGGATATCCGAGGGAGAGCTGTCCGACCTGCACACCGGACAGCTCTGCTTGGTCGAGTTCTTCGGCGGCGGTCCGTATTTGACGTTCAGTCAGCATGACGCTCCTGCTGTCGAGATTTCTGGGGGAGGTGAGTGCAGCGATCCGCGCGCGAGACGCTTCCGCCGCATTGCCGCGGTCGGCCTGCAGACTTGTAAGCTCGATTCGTGGAAGCGACGGGAACAAATGCCGATCGGCGCGGCGCGGCGGGAACAAATGCCGAGCGCAGCAAACGGACCGCTGATGAAGCTATGGAACCCGTCCTGGCAATGTTCGACCAGTACGGATCTGCCGACGACCCTGCCGCTGCTCGACTGGGGCTGCTCGCGCTGTGGCTGGCCGACGACATCATCGGTTCGGTGAACCGAAGCCTCGAACCGTTCGAGATTTCCGAACGAAAGCTCGACGTTCTGCTCATCTTTGCCGCTCAGGCGATCAGCGACACAGACGAGCCATACATGCGGCAGACACCGAGCGGCATCTCGGATTACTTCGGGATCTCCCGTGCCAGTGCAACCGGCGTCCTCGACTGGCTCGAGAAGCGCGAATTCGTCGAGCGCACTCGGACCGGGACCGACCGCCGGTCCACTCCCATCCAGATCACGGAAATCGGGAAAGGCACTGTCGCGGAGACGGTTCCTGCCTTCGAAGAGGCTTGCCGTGACCTCCTCGCCCCTCTGTCCGATCGAGACCGAAAAGACCTCGGCCGAATCCTCGGCAAGTGGTGGACTCATTTCAAAGATCCGGACTCGACTGAAGGCTGATCGACCCGAGCGAGTCTGAACGGGTCGGAAGTGGTTGTGTACCAACCGCCACCGTGCATTCGCCCCACGAGATCGAGCGAAGCACCGTCGATGTGGCCTCGGCTCGGATCCAACACGTGCTCGTCGTCGACATGTGCGGTCGTGATCTCGCCGACCACGATCGATCGCCCGTAGCCGATCGACAACGTCTGTTGTTCCACGCATTCCAACGAAACTGGTGCTCTTGCCAACCGAGGGGGCGCAATGCTCTGTGAAGCAACCAGTTCCAGACCCGCGACAGCCGTTTCGTCGACTGCGGCTGGATAGTCTCCGGCGGTGATATTCATACTCTCGACAGACTCGAGATCTACAAGATTGATCACGAACTCACCTGTGTAGCCGATATTTCGAGCAGTATCCTTCGGAATTCCCTCACGAGCGCCGATCCCGATGCACACGAGCGGTGGCGTTCCCGACATCAGATTGAAGAACGAGAACGGGGCGGCGTTCACCGAGCCCCTGACGTCCACCGTCGTGATCCAGGCTATCGGTCTCGGAACGATGAGGGAGGCGAGGAGGTTGTAGCGAGACTTCGGTGCCATCTCCCCCACGTCGAAAATCATTCGTTCGCACCGGCCGCAGGCTGGGCGCGCAGGCTCTTACGGCATCTGCACAATCCGACCTGGTGGAGTTCGACGAGGTTGCCGGCCGGGTCACGCACGAACAACTGCTTGAGGTCGGGCGAGGCGACGTTGTCCAGAGCAAAGTACTCAACACCGAGCTTGTCCAGTTCACGTTCGGCGGCCCCGATGTCAGCGACCGCGAGCGCTATGTGATTTTCCACCGGATCCTTGCCCGGCCCCTTGCTGTAGGGCGAAGGTCCGTCGCTACCGAGAAGATGAATCTGCACGTCACTCGGAATATCGAGGAAGTAACCATGAATGCCGGGAATGTGCCAGCGTCCCGCATCCTGGGTCAGATTGAGAACGTCCCGGTAGTAGTCGCGGGTTCGGTCGGCGATGTCATTCCCCATCCCCAACCCGATGTGATGCAACTCGAGTACCTCTACGGCCATGATTTCCTCCCTGATACTTGCTCGCATATTTAGTATGGCAGCCATATCATCTGGCAGGCGTAACAATGCCGATGCGTTTGCCTATTGTCAAGATCACAAGGAGCCGGACTCGAATAACCCATTGCACCGCCAGGTCGACCGCGTTAGCCTGGAACACGAATCATTCCCGACAGAACAGGAAACGGGCCGTTGCTCCTCTAGAGGTTCATCACGCGAAGGCACTCGCACCCATCAGCAATTGCTGAGCCGGGCGCACAGTCCAAGCACCCTCTGGAGTACTCATGACCCAATCCCATCCTTCTCTGTCGCTCTCGGATCTCACCTTCATCTGGCCGGACGGCGAATCAGTCTTTTCCCGCACCAACTTCGTATTCCCCAGTGGCCGTGTCGGTCTCGTGGGACTTAACGGATCGGGAAAGTCGACTCTGCTGCGATTGATCGCGGGAGAGCTCTCACCGGGATCCGGATCAGTAACCGCTTCCGGCGAGGTCGGCTACCTCCGTCAGGACATCACACTCGATCCGAGTGTTCGGGTGGACGGCATCCTCGGTATCCACGAACTACGAAACGCTTTGCACCGCATCGAAACCGGTGACGGATCCGAGTCCGACTTTGCACTCGTGGACAACAACTGGGATATCGAGGAGAGCGCTCTCTCCACCTTGCATCGACTCGGCCTCGCGAAGGTAGTTCCGGATACGGCGGCACTGAGCCGAACCGTCGGCACCCTCTCAGGCGGAGAGACCGTCCTACTCGGCCTGACCGCAACGCTGCTGAAGAATCCGCAGGTGCTGCTCCTCGACGAGCCGACCAACAACCTGGACCGCGACGCTCGATCACGAGTTCATGCTGCAGTCCAACAGTTTCCGGGAACCGTACTGATCGTCAGCCACGACCGGGAACTGCTCGACACCGCGGAGTACACGGTCGAACTACGTCGGGGCGATCTACGCGTGTTCGGCGGCAACTACTCGCACTACCAGGAGGTCGTGACCGCTGAGCAGGAAAACGCACTCGCCACCGTTCGCGACGCCAAGGCCGATCTGGCGAAGCAGAGCCGCGAGCTGATCGACGCTCGAACAAAGCTGGACCGACGTAAGCGCTATGGGCAGAAGATGTTCGAGAACAAGCGGGTGCCACTGATTATCGCGCAGGAACGAAAACGCCAAGCCCAAGTTTCGGCCGGAAAGCTGGCCCTCAACCATATCGGGAAGGTGGACGAGGCCAAGTCCGCCCTGTCGGAGGCAGAGGAACTCCTTCGAGACGATCGCGAGATTCGCCTGGACCTTCCTGCTACAGAGGTTCATCCGGGGCAGCAGGTTGCGCGGCTCGCCGAGGTGACGTTGCGGAGCGGCCAAGGGGTATCGCTCCAGATCACCGGGCCGGAGCGGATTGCGCTACTGGGACGCAACGGAATCGGCAAGACAACATTGCTCGATGCACTCGCTGCGTCGACTCCGTTCGTAGCCTCTCGTGCGCTCCCCCAACGTCTCGACGTGTTCGACGAGAATCTCTCGGTGGCGGACAACGTCGCTTTGGCCGCGCCACACGCGACAGCCGAGGAAATTCGTGGGCAGTTGGCACGGTTCCTTTTCCGGGGAACGGATTCCGATGTGTTGGCTTCTGCGCTCTCCGGCGGTGAACGATTGCGCGCGGCGTTAGCGACGATCCTTCTGGCCGAACCCGCGCCCCAGCTGCTTCTTCTCGACGAGCCGACAAACAACCTGGACCTACCGAGTCTCGCTCACCTCACGCAGGCACTTTCCGATTTCCGCGGTGCCATGGTGGTGGTGAGTCACGATCTGCCGTTCCTGCGCGACATCGGCATAACGCGATGGATCAGCATGGACGAGAATGGTATTCAGGACATCGATCCCGAGTAGGCCGACGGTTGACGCTATCGGTGCGAGACGGTCTGGCCTTACTGTGGGGCGATGTGCCTTCACCTCGACGCAACCGCCGCGCTGTCGATCGCAGGTTGGGTTCGCGAAGAACCTACTCGATCGGCCTCTGCCCCAGTTCCGCAACCGCTGGTCGGCGTTTGTGATCAACTCATCGTGTGGGCGAGTTCGTTCTCCGTACTTGCCAGTTCCGACGACCAGGTGTGGTTTCTCTCGGCGGAGAACTATGCCGGTGGAGTCGGCGTCAGTGATGAGGCGTTTCCTTGGAATGCGTTCCGGCACGAGAGCCTGGCGGTCGCTTCCGGGCCGGCTGAGCGCGCGGCGATCAACGCCTTCTGGTCCACTCACCTCCCGGTTCTGCTGTCGGTACGCAATGGGTACGAGTACCTGGCGCTCGCACCGGACGGTCAGGTTGTCCGTGGGGGAGAGCCTGAGTTCGAGGAGGTCACCGTAGTTGCCACTGATTTCGAGGCTCTGCTTCGGGGCATAGCCGCAGGCGTCAGCACGGCAGACCCCTTCACCGATGCACTGCTTGGAACGGTGGGTACTGCCCGGCCGGGCAGTGACCGGTAGCTCTGAGGGAGGCCGAGTTGATTGCTCGACTGGTCGTGAAAGTTCACGGCATCCGTCGGAATGGCTCCGGACGACTACTCGAGTTCGTGTGCGTAGTAGCTGGCACCCATACTGGACGGGTGTTGCACGACGTGAGAAATCCGGTGGACGGTGCGCGGATCGCCTATCAGATCGTGGGCGATGGCCCACCCCTGTTGATGGTGCACGGCACAGCGTTGTCGCGCTCCATCTGGCGTGGCTTCGGGTACGTCAAGGCGCTCCAGGAACAGTATCGTCTGATCCTCGTCGACATGCGGGGTCACGGACGCAGTGACAAACCACACGACTCCGATTCGTATGCAATGGATCTGGTGGTCGGCGATCTCCTGGAGATCCTCGACACGGAGTCTCCGTTCGAACCGGCGCACGTCCTCGGATACTCGTTCGGCGGGCGCTCGGTGATGTCGCTGACTGTCGAGCACTCCGAACGGGTGCGATCGCTGACCGTCGGGGGCGGTAGTAGCCGGCCGATGACGGGGGCGTTCGACGCATTGTTCTTCCCAGGCTGCATCGACGCACTCGAAAGCGGCGGTATCGAGGGGTTTCTGAGCGGTTGGGGCGCGAGGCGCGGCAAACCGGTGGATCCACAGACTGCGACTGCCTTTCGAATCAACGATGCCCTCGCACTCGCGGCCTACATGCGCCGGGCCGAGAAGGAGCAGGGCATCGACGACGCCGTGCTTCAACGGATCACCACACCGGCGTTGTTGTTCGTCGGATCGAGAGATCGCGAGCGCCTGCCGGATACCGAGCATCTCGCGTCGCTGATCCCGGACAGTGCCTTGACTGTGATCGAGGGGGCTGATCACGCGAGCGCAGTCGCGGACTCCGAAGCTGTGCTGCGTGCGCTCGTTCCGTTCCTCAGCCGACAGTAGTCCGCCTTCATCCGCTCACTACTGCGGTGTGAGCACTCTCGACTCGAACGCGGTCACCGGTGGTTGCCGCAAGTCCAAGCGTCGCAGCAACTGGGCATTCGCGGCAACGACCACAGTGGATACCGACATCAGGATTGCTCCGACCTCCATCGGCAGCACAAACCCGACGGGCGCCAGTACTCCCGCAGCGAGGGGAACCGAGATCGCGTTGTATCCCGCTGCCCACCAGAGGTTCTGAACCATCTTGCGGTAGGTGGCGCGGGACAGCTCGATGACCGAGCTCACCGAACGCGGATCATCGCTGGCCAGAACAACTCCCGCCGATGCGATCGCCACGTCGGTTCCGGCACCGATCGCGATACCCACATCCGCCTGGGCGAGTGCCGGCGCATCGTTGACCCCGTCACCGACCATCGCAACGCGGTGGCCCGCAGCCTGAAGCCGAGATACCTGCGCGCCCTTGTCCTGAGGAAGCACCTCGGCGAAGACCTCGTCAATTCCGAGTCTGCGGGCGACCGAATGAGCCACGGCCTCCGCGTCTCCGGTGACCATGGCCACTCGAACACCGCGAGCGTGGAGGGCGTCGACGGCCAATGCTGATTCCGGGCGAATCTCGTCGGCCAATGCCAATGCGCCGATTACCTTCTCGTCACGCACTACATGCAGGACCGTCGACCCGTCACTGAGCCACTCTTCGGTCCCCGGGATCGCTGTGGCCCCGACCGATCTCAACATCCCCGGTCCGCCGACACCGACGCGAACGCCGCCGACGTCCGCAGCAACCCCGATCCCGTTGTGCGCCTGAAAGTCGGAACCCGAAGTGAATTCGAGCGACAACTCCCGCGCTGCTGCGACGACGGCGCGCCCGAGTGGATGTTCGCTGTCGAATTCGACGGCAGCGGCTGCGCTGAGAACTTCGTCGTCGGAGTACCCGTCGACGCCGCGCACACCGACCACTGCGGGCTCCCCCTTGGTGAGAGTGCCGGTCTTGTCGAAGAGAACGGTGTCTACGTTGCGCATCGCCTCGAGGGCCATGCGGTCGGTGATCAGAATCCCAGCCCGAGCTGCCCGTTCCGTCGCGATGGAGACGACCAGCGGAATCGCCAACCCGAGCGCGTGCGGGCAGGCGATCACCAGAACGGTGATCGTCCGGGTGACTGCGCTCTCGGGTGTGCCCCAGATACTCCAGGCGATCGCGGTCAGCACTGCCGCGCCCAGTGCGTACCAGAACAGCAGAGCAGCGGCCTTGTCCGCCAACACCTGAGCACGACTCGACGAGTTCTGGGCCTGTTCGACCAGGCGCCGGATACCGGCGAGCGCGGTGTCTTCTCCCACAGCGGTGACTCGAAGCCGAAGTGCCGAGTCGGTGGCTACGGTGCCGGCCACCACCTGATCTCCGACAGTCCGGCGGACGGTCTTCGACTCGCCCGTGATCATGGATTCGTCCATGTCGGCGCTTCCCTCGACGACCGTTCCGTCCGAGGGAACGCGGGCGCCGGGACGAACTATCACCAGGTCGCCGGTGGCCAGAGCTGCGGTGGGCACGGTTTCCACCGACTCCCCCACCACCCGTTCGGCCTCGTCGGGCAGCAAAGCGGCAAGCGAATCCAAGGCGCTCGATGTCTGACTGAGCGAACGCATCTCGATCCAGTGACCCAACAACATGATCACGATCAGAAGCGCGAGCTCCCACCAGAAATCAAGAGTGTGATCCACCCAGTGCAGACTTGCAGCCCAAGAAGCGAAGAAGGCAACGGTGATGGCAAGTGCGATCAGAAGCATCATTCCGGGTTGCCGAGAACGTATTTCGGCGACAGCGCCGGTGAGGAACGGCTTGCCTCCCCAGAAGTACATCACGGTGCCGAGTACCGGTGAGATCCATTCCACCAGAGCGTTTTCCGGCAATGTGTACCCGACCAGATCAGCGAACATCGCATCTGCCGCAACAACCGGAACTGCGATTACCAGCATGACTGCGAACAACGTCCGGAACTGTGCGACATGATCCGCGTGACCACCGTGTGCACCGTGCTCCATCTGGCTATGGTCCATCGCGCTATGGTCCGTCTCGCTATGGTCCATCTGACTGTGATCCATGTGGCGGTCATCCCCTCGCGTGTGATTTCGGCACTGCAGCGGTCAAACCATCAGCCTCGAACGTATGCCCGACTCGGCCACCGAGCAAGGTCACGCGGCCGAGGTCAACCGTTCATTTCCCCTTCAACATCGCTTCCATCTGAGTGATTTCCGCCTGCTGACCGGCAATGATCGCTTCTGCCATCTTTTCCGCCGATGGATCGAGCCCGTTGTCGAGTTCGGTCTGGGACATGGTGATGGCACCCTTGTGGTGCTCGATCATCATCGTCAGCCACAACTTGTCGAACTCCGCGCCACTGGCGTCGGTGAGGGCGGTCATGTCGTCGGCCGACATCATGCCCGGCATCTCGGCCATCCCGACGCCGTGTCCCGCATGCGCCGAATCATCCATGCCCTCCATCGAACTCGACGAAGGATCGGGGCGTCCCCACTTCGTCAGCAATTCCGTCATCTGAGCCATTTCCGGGCCTTGCGCTGCCTCTATCTGCGCTGCAAGAGAGAGAAGTTCGGCATTGTCGGTTCGACCGTCGACCATTCTGGCCATGTCCAATGCCTGCGCGTGATGCGGGTACATCCCTTCGAGAAACTCGATGTCGGCAGCATTGACACCCGCAGGAATCTCCGACTGTGCTGCGACGCTGGTTGTTTCGGAAGAATGGTTGACGCTCTCCCCGGAGTTGTCCGAGCATCCGGCAATCAACAGTGCTGCCGCTGCCACAACCGGTACGAACCGTGCGGCGCTCTTCCTGACCGTCAAAGACATGTTTCACTCCCGAGAATTGATTCTGTTCGATATGCACTGCACCACAATTGATTTGACAACAATGCTGCACATGCACAGTTGCCACGTTACCGGCGAAAATCCGCCTCGAAGCCCGATAACCGGCCCAAACAGGCTTCCTTCATCGAATCTTCACAGTCGAGCGGAAACCACCACACGACAGCAATGCAGACACGCAGTCGACTAACCTCGGTTTGATGAGCGCCGAACTACGACCTGGTGAGGAATCGGGGCGTGTTCTTGTCGTCGACGACGAGACTGCCCTCGCGAAGGTTGTCGCCAACTATCTGACACGCGAAGGATTCACCGTTCGCCTCGCCCACGACGGGCCGAGCGCAGTACGTTCGGTGCGCGAATTCGAGCCCGCGCTGATCGTGCTCGATCTGATGCTCCCGGGCTTCGACGGCATGGAAGTCTGCCGACGAATCCGCACCTTCTCGGACGCGTACATCCTGATGCTCTCCGCCCGCGGTGAAGAGTCGGACAAGGTGACGGGTCTGGCGGCCGGCGCGGATGACTACGTGGTCAAGCCCTTCGGCCCCCGCGAGTTGGTTGCGCGAGTGAAAGCTCTGCTCAGACGGCCACGCGCGTCGAGTTTGCTGCCGAAAGTGCTGCCAACGCCTCCCGGACTCGACATCGACGTCCTGGCCCGCACGGTCCGTGTCGACGACAACCTGGTCGATCTGACCCCCACCGAGTTCACCCTGTTGTCCGCGCTCGCATCCCGACCCGACGCAGCCTGGAGTCGGGCCGAGATCATCGCCTCGGTGTGGGGGTCGCCCTGGTTCGGGGACCAGCACATCGTCGACGTCCATGTCCGTGCATTACGCCGCAAACTCGGCGACGACGCGACCGATCCGCGGTTCATCAGAACCGTCAGGGGCGTCGGATACTCCCTGAGGTCGTCATGAACACGGTCGTCATGAACGCGGTCGTCATGAAAAGACTCGGGCTACGCGGAAAACTACTGCTCGCGCAGCTCGCCGTCCTGTTCGTCGCCTGCCTCGTCATCGCCGCCGTTGCCATCGCCGTCGCTGCCCCGCTCTTTCACAACCACCTCATGATGGCCGGCATCGAAGACTCGAATGTCCGTACCCACACCGAAGAAGCATTCGCTCAGACCATGACCATTGCTCTGTTGTGCGGGATCGCGGTCGCGCTGGTGGGCGCAGGCATCGCCGCGGTCTACATCGTCCGACGCGTCACGGCACCGATCACCATGCTGGCAGAGGCGGCGCAAAGCGTCGCCGACGGGAACTTCGACGTGACTATCGGCAGGTCCGACGTAGATGCCGATTTCACGCGTCTCGAAACGGCATTCGCCGACATGGCTGCACGCCTTGATCATTCGGATCGGGTCCGCAAACGACTGCTTGCCGACCTTGCCCACGAATTGCGCACTCCGGTATCGACTTTGGCTGCGTACGTGGACGGTATCGAGGACGGAGTTGTGCCGACAGATCCTTCGTCGTGGTCGGTGATGCGCGATCAACTCGAACGTCTGCGTCGGCTGTCGTGCGATCTGGCGGACGTCTCCGCTGCCGACGAACACGCTCTCGAACTCGATCGCCGGACCGAGAATCTCGACGACATCGTCTGCAGCGCAACGGCAGCAGCGGGGCCACGTTTTGCCGATCGTGGAGTCGAATTGACAACCGCCCTGCCTCCGCAACCGGTCACGGCCGAGGTCGATCGCCAACGAATCGAACAGATCCTCGCCAACCTGCTCGAAAACGCGTTGCGGCACACTCCAACCGGAGGTTCGGTGAAGGTGACACTCGCACGGGAAGGTGATCACCTCACGGTGTCCGTCACCGATACCGGTGACGGAATTCCCGCAGACCAACTCGAATCCGTCTTCGACCGTTTCCATCGCGGTGATCGATCCGACGGCTCTGGTTTGGGACTCACCATTGCGAGGAGCCTCGCGCTGGCGCATGGCGGCAACCTGACGGCCCGCCGCAACGAGCAGCCGCTCGGCAGCACCCTCGTCCTCACTTTGCCGATGGGACTCAGGCAGCTGCCTTGAACGGATCGTGCTCGGCGATCAACTTCTCGAGTCGAGCCTCGTCCACTCGAACCCTGACGGTAGACGCCTCCTGCTGATCACGAATCACCTTGGCCAACGTGAACGTACTGGTGACCAAGAACAGCAAGGACATTCCGAGAAATCCGCGTTGCCACGCATCGATCGGAAGATACGCAATTCCGAGGAGGGTGCCGACAAAACTGACGGCAAAGGCTATTCCGGCCTGCAGATAGAAGGCTGCGGTGGTCTTCGAAGGTGTTGTCGGTGTGCTCATGCTTCGAAGTCTGCTCGCCCATCCCGGCACTCGGATGCGTAGTCCTACTCGAGTGCGCACGGTACTTCCCCGGCAAAAATCAGATGCCGTTACCCATCCTGGTGGATAGTCTCGGTCCGGTATCCGGAGTTGTTCCAGAACAGTTGTTGTTCGACAACAGTCAGACGGCAGGAGTGATCGATGACCCGCAGACATATCGCCATGGTGAGCATTCCGGCACCTGGCCACGTCAATCCAAGCCTGGCGATCATCGCGCGTCTCGTCGCCGCCGGTCACCGCGTCACCTACGCCAACGACGAGTCGATGCGCGAGGTCATCGAGGCGACCGGGGCTGAATTCGCACCGTACGTCTCCACGCTGCCCAGCCTCGTTCCTTCCCCTGACGGCGCCGAACCGGAGAAGAGTTGGGATGGGGATCTGATCGATCAGTTGACGATTTTCCAGGACGACTACGAGGCGATGCTGCCGCAGC
This sequence comes from Rhodococcus sp. WS1, assembly GCF_003797745.1. Lineage (NCBI taxonomy): Bacteria > Bacillati > Actinomycetota > Actinomycetes > Mycobacteriales > Nocardiaceae > Rhodococcus > Rhodococcus sp. WS1. The sequence goes on from NZ_RKLZ01000001.1 coordinate 2,233,070, forward strand.
TGCGCCAAATCTACGACGACGACCGTCCCGACCTCTTTCTCTACGACATCGCCGGGATCCCCGCGCGAATACTGGCTCAGCAGTGGAACGTTCCCATCATCCAGTTGTCGCCGACGTATGTTGCCTGGGACGGCTACGAAGACGACGCCGCACCGATGTACGACGAGATTCGTTCCGATCCGAGAGGCGTCGACCTGCTCGATCGGGAGGCCCGGTTCTTCCGCGCCGAAGGCGTCGAGGTCGATCCGCGTGAGTTCACCGGACGCCCACCCCGTGCAATCGTGCTGATCGCAGAATCGATGCAGCCCAACGCCGATCGAGTGAACCGCGACGTCTACACGTTTGTCGGCCCCGCACTCGAACCGAGCAACCAACCCTGGGTGAACCCGGATCCCGAACGCAAGCTTGTGTTGATTTCGCTGGGTTCAGCCTTCACCGATCATCCGGATTTCTATCGCACCTGCGTCGAGGCTTTCGGCCCGACGGACGGCTGGCACGTCGTCCTCCAGATCGGAAAGCAGGTGCAGATCTCGGATCTCGGACCACTACCCGACAACGTCGAAATACACCGCTGGGTACCGCAGTTCGCGATTCTGCAGCAGGCCGACGCGTTCGTGACCCACGCGGGTATGGGCGGATCCAGCGAGGGACTCGTGACCGGCACGCCCATGATCGCGGTGCCGCAAGCCGTCGATCAGTTCGGCAACGCCGACTCACTCGTCGACGCCGGTGTCGCAGTACGCGTCGACGGCGCTACCGTCACGGCAGTAGAGCTTCGAGAGGCGCTGACTCGGGTGAGCTCGGACGAGTTCCGCCGACGCAGTGCAGAGTTGGCAAAAGAACTCGCAGCGGCGGGCGGTGTATCTCGTGCCGTCGAGTTGATCGAGGCCGCCCTGCCAGACAGCGGGCGGCGGTAGTGGTGGCTACCAGTGCCAGGCGTCGCCGCCCACGTTCTTGACGGTTCGCTGCAGAACCGTGATGGTGGTGACGAATTCTTCTTCGCTGATTCCCTGCATCCGCTCTTCCTGCAGCATCTGCTGTACCCGCGCGGCGCGATCGAACTGCTGGGTGCCCGCATCAGTAGGGAGAAGGACAGACTCGTCTTCACGCGCCCAGCCCAGGTCGAGAGCAGAGTCGACGGCCGCGTCGATCACGTCGGTTGATTCGTTCGGACCGATCGTTCGCAGGAGGACAGCTCGCTCCACCCCTTCAGGGTGCAGCGAAAGTTGGTGCAGGACCCACCACCCCGGCTGGGTCACGCCGATTGCTTCGAGCGCTCCGCGCGTGCGCGCGCGAATCGCTTCACCGGCGCGCGCTGTCCAGAATCCGATCGGCTGATTGGCCGGTGGCTGCATCGCTTGTTTGTTCATGGACACGACGATAAAACCTCAACGGAAGTTCAGGTCAACCACCAGCGAGGTGAAGTTCTACATATGTTGTGTGATTGCTCGGCCGATGATGCGGGCGGCGTCGGGGAACTCACCCGGGTTCGGTCCGGCGTAGTTGAGCCGCAAGAACTTTCCGGTCGGTTCTGCCGGGAACCAATCGTCACCGGCCCCGACGATGACGCCGGCCGACCGGCAGTCCTGCACGACACGTTCGAGATTCGTGGTGTCCGGGAGCCGAAGCCAGAGGTTGAGTCCGCCTTGCGGGACAGCGTCGAGGTGAGCGTCCGGCGCATGCTCGCGCAGACTCGACACGAGGAGGTCGCGTCTGGCCTCGAGTTGGTGACGAAGCCGGCGCAAGTGCGTGCGCCAGGCCGGCTGGGTCACGACGTCGAGCGCTACCGCTTGCAGCATCCCACTGACATACATCGAATCTGCCTGTGTATCAGCAAGAATCCGCTCGTAGGCCGGGCCTCGGGCGATCAATCCGGCAACTCGCACCGATGGCGACACGCTCTTGGTCAGTGCACGAAGGTAGACGACGTGTCCGCTGTCGTCGCGTGCAGAAATGGGGCTGGGATCTGCGGTGATTCCGAAGTCGAGCGCCGAACTGTCCTCGATGAGGAAGGCGCCGTGCCGACGGACGGTGTCGAGAACCTTGTCAGCCAACGACGGCGACCACAGCGCTCCCGTCGGGCTCGCGAAGCTCGGTTGTGCGTAGAACGCACGGGCACCGGTCTGTTCGAATGCACGCGAAAGCTCGTCGGGATCAGGACCGTTGGCACCACTGGAGATCGGAATGACCGTGACTCCGGCCTGGGCGGCAGCCAGGATCGCACCCCAGTAGGTCGGCGATTCCATGAGCAACGGACGCCCCTCCCCCACCAACGCGCGGAAGGACGTCGCAAGCCCACCCTGACTGCCGGGAAGTACAACCACGTCGTTCGGCCCCGGCGGAGTGATCCCGGCGGGAGTTGCGGAACCCAATTCGGAGGCAAACCAGGACTGCAGTTCCGGAAGCCCGGCGGCGAGGGGCCGATTGAACACGGCGTCGGTTCGCGTCGCCCTGGTGAAGGCTGCACGAACCAGACCTTCGGGCAACAGCTCTCGGGCCGGATAGCCGGAATGCAGCGCGATCACGTCGTTGGAGGTGGACTGCAGCGCAATAGGCAGCTGCAGACGATAGTTCGGCGATCCGAGCGCCGCTGTCTGCCACCCGTAGTCGTTGGGTCGCACGACGCGTGCGGCGCGTACGAAGGTCCCCACACCGGGACGAGCCTCCACAACCCCCTGAGATACCAGCGTTCGCAGCGCCTTCTGCACGGTGACCGGGCTCGCCCCGTGCAGGCTCACGAGCGACCGAGTGGACGGAAGCTTCGCGCCTGGAGGAGCCGTCGCGATCCATTCGCGCAAGGCTGCGACAATCCTCGAACTGCTATCATTGGACATGTCGAATCATAGTAGCGCTACTCCCCTCTCGCCGCTAGCGCTATCGCGAATCAATGTCCGTTTCCAGACCGAACCCTGAGGCGCCCTTCTCATCTGAAACACAAATCGCCCACCCGAACCGGAGAGGTACGTAACCGCGTGAACACACCCATCGATCAGGCCCGCAAGCTCGAGAATGTCAGGTACGACATCAGAGGACGAATTCTCGACAAGACCGAAGAACTCGAGGATCAGGGACACACGATCCTGCGACTAAACGTCGGCAATCCGGCCCCCTTTGGATTCGAAGCACCGGACGAAATCATGATGGCCATGATCCGCAATCTCCCTACCGCCCAGGGATATTGCGATTCTCGCGGACTGTATTCGGCGCGCACCGCGGTGGTCCAGTACTACCAGACGCGGGGTATCACCGACGTCACCGTCGACGAGATCTATCTCGGAAACGGCGTCTCCGAACTGATCACGCTGACGATGCAGGCGCTCTGCAATCCCGAGGACGAGATCCTGATTCCCGCTCCCGACTACCCCTTGTGGACGGCTTCGGTTTCACTTGCCGGCGGCACGCCGGTTCACTACCTCACCGATGAAAGCCAGGGCTGGGCACCGGACTTCGACGATCTGGAAGCCCGGATCTCTCCGCGTACCCGAGGGATTGTCGTCATCAATCCCAACAATCCGACGGGCGCCGTCTACTCGACGGAGGTGCTGCAACGCTTCGTCGACATTGCCCGCAAGCATGACCTGATGCTCTTCGCCGACGAGATCTACGAGAAGATCGTCTACGACGGCCGATCCATGACAAACCTTGCGTCGATGACCGGGCGAGACGTCTTGTGTCTGACGTACTCGGGGCTGTCCAAGGCCTACCGCGTCTGCGGGTTCCGAGCCGGATGGCTGGCCATCACCGGACCACTCGAGCGGGCGTCGAGTTTCATCGAAGGCATCAAACTGCTGGCCAACATGCGAATGTGTGCCAATGTGCCGGCGCAGCACGCGATCCAGACCGCACTCGGCGGACGCCAATCCATCGAGGACCTCCTGCTCCCGCAGGGCCGACTGACAGCACAGCGCGATCTCGCGCACAGCACGCTCAACAGCATCGACGGGATCAGCTGTCAGCAGGCCGACGGCGCGCTGTATCTGTTCCCGAAGCTCGACGTCGACAAGTTCGGCATCGTCGACGACGAGAGGTTCGTTCTCGATCTACTGGAATCGGAGAAGATTCTGGTCAGTCACGGCCGCGCGTTCAATTGGATCGAACCCGACCACTTTCGGTTGGTGACCCTGCCGAACACCGACGACCTCACGATCGCCCTCGAGCGTCTCGGCAACTTCCTCAGTTCCTACAGCCAGTAACCCGAGAACCGGGACGCCCCCACAAACGACTGAACGCCGACCGGATTTCCGGTCGGCGTTCAGTGGTGAAAATCAGCAGGCGATCAGGCAGTGACGATCGCGTCGAGTGCCGAGTAGAACAAGCCGAGTCCGTCGTCGCTCGGTCCGGTGAGAGCCTCGGTGGCGTGCTCGGGGTGCGGCATCAAACCGACGACGCGGCCGTTGGCCGAAGAGATACCGGCGATACGACGCTGCGAGCCGTTGGGGTTCTCCTCCGAGTAGCGGAAGACGACGCGGCCTTCACCCTCGAGTTCGTCGAGAACATTTTCGGAAGCCTGGAAGCGACCTTCACCCGACTTGAGCGGGATGAGGATCTGGGCGCCGGCCTCATAGCGTGAGGACCAAGCCGTGTTGTTGGCTTCGACCGTCAACCACTCGTCGCGGCAGATGAAGTGCAGACCCTGGTTACGGGTCAGGGCACCGGGGAGCAAACCTGCTTCGCAGAGGATCTGGAAACCGTTGCAGATGCCCAGGACCGGCATGCCGCCCTTGGCTGCTTCGACAACCTTGCCCATCGCGGGAGCAAAACGTGCGATCGCGCCGCAACGAAGGTAGTCGCCGTAGGAGAATCCGCCGGGAACGACAACCGCGTCGACACCCTTGAGGTCTGCGTCGCCGTGCCAGAGTTCGACAGCTTCACCGCCGGCCAGGTTGATGGCCCGAGCAGCATCGATGTCGTCGAGCGTGCCCGGGAACGTGATAACCCCGATACGTGCGCTCATGCCTCGACTCGCCTGACGGTCCAATCCTCGATCACCGTGTTGGCCAGCAGGCCTTCGGCGATCTTCTCGAGTTCGGCGTCTTCGACACTGCCGTCGATCTCCAACTCGAACCGCTTGCCCTGACGGACATCGGATACTCCTGCAAAGCCCAGGCGAGACAGTGCCCCGACAATTGCCTGTCCCTGGGGGTCGAGAATCTCGGCCTTGGGCATGACTTCGACGACGACACGGGCCACGTGCTGCTCCTCGGTACTAGTGCGCGAACCCGGAGTGAAACGCTCGGGTGATGGCCAGTTTACCGGGCGCACCCGAGATGGTTCGCATCGAGTGATCGGGGCGTGACGGCCAACACCCGCGAAACCCGCCTGCGAGTCACTCCAGGGCGGCGCATACTCGAAATCATGCGACTGACACATTTTGGCCATTCCTGTGTGCTCGTGGAGTTGAACGGATCGAAAATCCTCTTCGATCCCGGCAACTTCTCGCACGGATTCGAAGGCATCACCGGCCTCGACGCCATCCTCGTGACACATCAACACCCCGATCACGCCGACCCGGCGCGGCTGCCCGAACTGGCCGAAGCGAACCCCGACGCGGTGCTGTACAGCGATCCGCAGACGGCTGAGAAGCTCGGTGGGCGCTGGACGGGAGTCCGGCCGGGCGACCGGTTCAGCATCGGCGACGTCGAGGTGACCGGGACCGGCGGAGAGCACGCGATCATCCATCCGGACCTACCGATGATCGACAACACCGCGTTCCTCCTCGGCGACGCCACCAACCCGGCGCAGTTCATGCATCCCGGCGATTCCCTCTACGTCCCCGAACAGAAGGTCGACGTTCTTGCCCTTCCCGCCGCCGCACCGTGGCTCAAGATCTCGGAGGCCATCGACTACCTCCGTGCGGTAGCGCCGCGCGTCGCGGTTCCCATCCATCAAGCGATCATCCGCGACGAAGCCACAGGCATCTTCTACGGTCGCTACTCGGAAATGGCTGCCGACGGTACCGAGTTCCGAGTTCTCGGCGAGGAGTCGAGCGTCGAAGTCGCCTGATTCAGTCCTCACGCACTCACATCGACGACGATCCAGCCGGTGCTCGTCCCACCGGCCGCGTCGGTGAGTGTGTAGAGAATCCTGTCGGTGCCTGTCTTCGTTCCGGCCTCGAACACCACTTCGCCGTTTTCGAGCTTTACGGTGCCACCGAGAAGTGACGTCGCCTCGACCCCGGTTACCTTGATCGAATCTCCGTTGCTGTCATGATCATTCGCGGCGGCGTCGACGGTGACTGTGCCACCTGAGCGGATCTGCGCGGTGTCGAGTGCGGCGTACGGCGGGATCGGGCTTGTCGTGTACCGACCGACGTCGTCGAGTCGATCCGAGGCCACGTCGGCGGCATCGACGATGGCAGCGAATTCGGTGCCGTCGAAGCGCGAGAGGTCGTTGCCGTTCATGATGGTCGATCCCTCGGCGCCGCCGCCGTGATAGTCGTCGGCGTAGAAGTTGTGGCCCAACTCGTGGCGGAGAACGCGGCTGAAGTTGCCATCGGGCTCGGCCCCGACCTGCGCGTAGCTGTGATCGAGTTCGAACCTCGAGTAGTAGGCATTTCCGCCACCGGAAGCGCAGACGACAGTCGCCTGGTCGACGCTCGTGCCGACCTGATCGAACCACAGACCTTCCAACTGGTCGAGGTTTTCACAACTGCTCGAATACGGGTCACTCGCGGCATCGGCGCGAAGGACAACCCGACCCAGGATCGGTCGAATTCCGACGTCTCTGATCCAGATGGCAGCGGTTCGGGCCATTGATTCCTCGGCCCGATCCAGAGCGACGGCGGGACTGCCTGCGCCGTGCGCGGAGTACCACTCGCCACTGAGATCCAATCCCACCACGAACTGCTTCACCGTCTTGCCGACGCTTGCGGCCGAGGCCGACGCAATAGAGGTGTTCGGCCACTTGGGTTTTGCGTCGATCGGCGCCGTGCTGCGACCGACCACGTCGGATCCCACGAACTCGATCGAAGCACCACGATCGAAAATCACCTGCCCGCGCAGTGTTCCGGCGGAGTCGACGATGGCCGAGACGATTGCGTCCGGATGCCCTTCCACACTGCCGATGTACGAACGGGGCGCCGGGATCACCACATCGGTCAGTTCGCCGCCGCTTTCCTGTACGGCCATCGAGAAGTCGGATCCCCGCAGATTCATCTTGTGAAGCCGCAGTGCGAGTTGCTCACCTTCGTCGTCGACAGTTGCGGTGCGGGTGCCTTCGCTCGCACCGCCGTCGACACCGCCCGTCGGCAGCGTGTGAACCACGCCGGTCGGAGCGGCAGACGCAACTGCCGGGACGATTGCAGCACAGACGACTGCGCCCACAGAGAGAGCGACAAGACCCTCGGCCGACTTGGAGAACCCTCGTGCGCGCATGGTGAACCTCAACTTCGTCTACTAGCGGCAGATTAACTGCACGCACTGTAGCAGCGAAAAGGTTGGGCGACGCCATACTCGAATTCAACGTCCACTTTATGCGACTTTGACCTAATCGGCCCTACTGCCTGCAAGGAACGGGATAAATGCGAAGAGTCTGCCTGCTCGGGCAACCCGGACACACGGCACCATCTCGCAGCTATCGAATGGTTGCCAATGACCGAATTCAGGCAGCGCCGAGTTCCTGCGACGGGGAGTTCCATCGGTATACCTGCGAGGTGGCCTCATGAAAAAGCGCGAGGTCCACAGCGTCGAGAACAGCCTGACGTGGGCCCTCGTTTCCCAACTGCTTGGCAGTAATCGACAATCTGACCAGTCCCCCACGCTTGGCGGCGCGCCCGGCTCCGAGAACCAATGCGCGACACCACCACGGCTCGGCCTTGAAGCCCTCGCCGATACCGAAAACCCTTCCCCGCTGCAAGGTTCCACGGGTCAGATCGTGTACTGCGCCGAGGCCTGCCATCGTCCGAAAGCCGGTCTCCGGCAACACCGACATGGCACCAGGCGACGCCACCCAGCGCGGCGGTGCGAACACCCGGGTCCTAAGACCTGCATGCTCGAGTACCCGATCCGCAGCGAGTAGTCGCAGTTTTGCCTCGTGCTTCGACAGAGTGGCGAACTCGGCTCGACGACGCTTGGTCGCGGCCTGGTCGTAGCCGTGCAGAACGATGGCGTCGCCGTGCTCACGACGCTCACGCAGCCAGGCCGTCGTCACCGCGTCGTCGGCCAGTCGGTATTTGTCCTTCAGTCGCGGCGCCACCAGGAGCGACAGGCGGACACCTCGAGCGTCCATCTCGTCTGCGAATCCGGCAGCGAGATAACATGTCTCGTCTCTGATTCCGGATACCGACACGATCAGTTCTGCGGACATACTCCGATAGTGGCAGCTGTGGGTGAACAGCACACTGCCGCCGGATGATCATCCGGCGGCAGTTTTCAGCACAGCTACTAGTTCTTCGGAAGCGCAGCTACTAATTCTTGGGAAGCGCGGCTACTAATTCTTGGGAAGCGCGGCTTCGATGGCGGCGACAACCTCGGGAGCGTCAGGTTCGGTCCGCGGACGGAAGCGGTTGACGACGGTGCCGTCCGGTCCGATCAAGAACTTCTCGAAGTTCCACTGGATGTCGCCCGCAGCGCCTTCGGCGTCGGCAGCCTTGGTGAGTTCGGCGTACAGCGGATGCTGGTTCTCGCCGTTCACCTCGATCTTCTCGAGGAGCGGGAACGTGACGCCGTAGGTAGTGGAGCAGAACGTCTCGATCTCTTCGGCGGTACCCGGTTCCTGCCCCATGAACTGGTTGCACGGGATGCCGATCACGGTCAGACCGCGATCGGCGTACTCGCTGGCCAGCTTCTCGAGCGCCGAGTACTGCGGGGTCAGTCCACACTTGGATGCCACGTTGACCACGAGCACGGCACGGCCGTCGTATTCACCCAACGAGGTGGGCACGCCACCGAGGGTGTTGATCGCGATGTTCTGTACTGGAGTTGTCATAGGTCCAACTTAGCGACTCTTGCCGACTGCCAGTTCTCGCCCACTGCTACTTCTCGTCCACTGCTACTTCGATGCTCCGAGGATGCGATCGAGGTCGTCCAGAACGGTGAGGCCGCCGAGCGGTCCGACGCCCGTGATCCAGTAGGACATGTCGACCAGATGTGGGTTCGGGAAGAATCCGGCGTTGTCCGCCACGGCCTTCGGCATCGTGCTGGCATCTGCCGGCTTCGCGGAGGTGACCAGGATGAGGTCGGCGTTGGCTCCGGAGACGAATTCCGGGGAGAGGTCGACGGAGATCGAGTTCTCCCAGTCGCGTGCGGGAATCGTGAGTCCCGCGCATTCGAGAGTGCTTCCGGCAAACGACGTGGGTCCGTACAGCGTCAGAACGTCGTCGCGTGGACGGATGAGCTGAGCGGTCTTGCCCTCGGTGCTGTGCTTGCTCGCCACTTCCTCGCAGCGTGCCGTGTAGTCACCGAGCAGTTCGCCTGCCTGATCGGTCTTGTTCAACGCCTCTGCGACGAACTGGACGTTGTCCTGCCACGGATCGGTCTGGGTCGCCATGTAGACGGTCGGCGCGATGGCAGCGAGTTGCTCGTACAGATCACCGTGCCGCGATTCCGTTCCGATGATCAGGTCCGGGCTCAGTGCGACGATCTTCTCGAGGTTCGGCGCCGCGACGGTGCCGACCATCTCGATCTCCGCGGCCTTCTCACCGAGGTACGCCGGAACACCGGTCGTCTCGCTGAGGACCGCGGTGCCCACGGGAATCACGCCCAGCGCTACCGACGTGTCGAGCTGAACCGGCTCGAGCACGACAACTCTCTGCGGATCCATCGGTACGTCCGTGGTTCCGCGGGCATGGGTGACCGCGTGCACGGTGTCGGCGGACTGACTGTCGGTATCCGTCTTGTCGTCACTGCCACACGCCGTTGTCGTTGCCACGATGGCGGCGAGGACAAAACCACCCAGCACGTACTTCGCCCGCGAGTTACTGCGTTTCATTCCCAACACTCCTGTTACCGACTGCTTTCGACCGTCACAGCCACGCGCATTCACCACGGCTGAGCAAAGGATTCACCATCCAATAGTCTGGTGAGCCTAACCTACGAGACTGGAGCCTCATCATGTCTTCCCTTCCCTGCCACACCTGCAGCGACGGTGTCCTGGGGAAGGCATCTATGCAGTGCTTTCCGGAATTTGTCGCCAATCCGCAAACCAGTCGACGCCCTCACGCCTGTACACGGCAGTCGTCGACCGCCGGCGAACCGATGGTCGGTCGCGCCGGAATGACACATCTGTGGGTGTTGATCGAGCACCCCGGCCCCTGGCCGGCGTCCGCTCCTGACGACGTTCTCCCAGTCGCACTCACCGAAAAAATCTACGCAGCGCAGGGTCGTATCCGCCTCGTGGTGATCCGGCGGCCCCGCAACCGCCGAGTCCTCACCCCGATGTGCGTACTCGCCTGGACGGACGGCACACGTCAGTGGATGCGGGAAGGGTCGGTCGACCGATACGAGGACCTGTCGGTACTGCCGTTCGAATCGATGGCCACCGGTGTGGAACCCGACTTCGGCCGCTCCCGCACGGAACCGCTCTTCGCGGTCTGCACACATGGAAAGAAGGATGCGTGCTGCGCGGAACTCGGTCGCCCGGTCGTGTCGGCGCTGAACGCGGCACAGATCGCAGATGTGTGGGAATGCAGTCACATCGGCGGAGATCGATTCGCGGCCAACATGATTGCGTGGCCCGCCGCAGTCTATTTCAGCCGACTGGACGGCAACTCCGCGATCGATGCAGCCGAAAAATACCAAGCCGGAGAATTGGAGCTGCTGCACCTGCGCGGCCGAGCGGCACTGTCACAGGCCGCTCAGGCCGCCGAACACGCAGTCCGACGCGTTACCGGCATCGTCGCGACGGACGCACTCGAGAGTGTCGCCGAGAGCGTCGACGGAGAACATACGACTGTCGATCTTCGATTGGAGGCGAGAGACTTTCGCGTGGTCGTTCGACCCGGCTCTCCAGGGCAGCCGTTCCGACACGATTGTGGTTCCGGAGGAACTGTCGAATGGAACGGATGGATCGTAGAACACCTTCACGAGCAATCGCACTGACCATTCGATTCCGGCCCAACTGCCCGGCAGGCCATCGAACCGAGATTTGCGCGGACTGACAACACTTCGAATCAGGTCGCGATGAAGGATCGACGCCCCTGGTGATTACAGCTTGCATTCTTCCCATGACCACCGCACTGACGCCGAATGCCGTTTCCCGGTCTGCAGATCCGATCAAGAGTGAGGTCGACTACGAAACACTGGCAGCAAAATTCCGTCCGATCTTCGCGGACATCGCACAAGCCGTCGTCGAACGCGAACGCGATCACGTGCTTCCCTTCCAACAGATCGACGCACTCAAGAAAGCAGGCTTCGGCGCCGTTCGGGTGCCGACAACACACGGTGGATCCGGCGCGAGCATCCCGCAATTGATCCGGTTACTAGTCGAGTTGTCGAGCGCCGATTCCAACATCACCCAGGCACTGCGCGGTCATTTCGCGTTTGTCGAAGACCGACTGGTCGCCGACCCCGGGCCTGAGCGTGACACCTGGCTCCGACGCTTCGCGGAGGGACAGTTGGTCGGCAACGCGTGGACCGAAATCGGCGACGTTGCATTGGGCGAAGCCAACACCAAGGTCTCGCCCGCACCCGATGCCGACCATTTCCTGGCGAACGGGGCAAAGTTCTACAGCACGGGTTCCATTTTCGCCGACTGGATCGACCTGTACTCGCAGCGCACCGACACCGGCGCATTCGTGATCGCCGCAGTCGAAGCGAGACAACCCGGTGTCACACACAGTGACGACTGGAACGGGTTCGGCCAGCAGACGACTGGCTCCGGCTCGTCCGTCTACGAGAACGCAATAGTCCAGCCGGAGAACATCTTCGATTTCTCGACGCGATTCAAATACCAGACCGCGTTCTACCAACTGTTCCATCTCGCCACTCTCGCCGGCATCGCCAAGGCTGCGACCACCGAGATCTCTCGTCGAGTCGCCTCTCGTACTCGAACCTTCAGTCACGGCAACGCTCCGAGATACGCGCAGGATTCGCAGATCCAGCAAGTTGTCGGCGAGGTGTCCTCGGCTGCCTTTGCAGCCGAGGCCGTGGCGCTGCACGCAGCACAGTCGTCCCAATGGGCATACGAAGCCGCATTCTCCGGCTCGCCGGAGGAAGAGAAAGCCGCCAACATCGCAGCCGAAATCGATTCGGGGCGAGGGCAAGTCGCCTCGATCGGACTCGTCGTTCCAGCCACGGCCAAGATCTTCGACGCACTCGGCGCTTCCGGAGTGAGCCGCGACCTCGATCTCGATCGGTTCTGGCGCAACGCGCGCACCGTGGCCAGTCATAATCCGGTCGTCTTCAAATCCAAAGTTGTCGGCGACTACGAAATCAACGGAACCGAACCGATTTACGTGTGGGCCATCGGGACTGCACCGACCGAAAAGGATGTACAGGCATGACCGTGACCAGTGAAACCGAAGTCTTCGTCGGCGTTCCCGACACATCCGAAGGCTGGATCGACCGCGCTCGCGAGGTGAGCAACGTCCTTGCCGTCGACGCGCTCGCCCGCGACCGAGCCGGCGAACCACCGTTCCGAGAAGTCCAGCTGCTCAAGGACAGTGGTCTGGTGACACTGCTGGGTCCGATCGAGTTCGGCGGCGGTGGGCAGCGATGGGAGACCGCCTACAAGGTGGTTCGGGAGATCGCGCGCGCCGACGGCTCGATCGGGCAACTGCTCGGGTATCACTACCTGTGGGCATGGGCAGCCAGATTGGTCGGAACCGATCCGCAGATCTCCGCGGTCGAGGAGCTGTACACGAGCAACCGATTCTTCTTCGGCGGCGCAGTGAATCCTCGAGATACCGACCTCACCGTCGTGGACCGCGGAGACACCCTGGTGTTCAACGGTGTGAAGTCGTTTTCCACCGGCGGACGAGTCACCGACCTCACGGTGCTCGAAGGAATCATCGACGGAACTGCGACGCATGTGTTCGCTATCGTGCCGACTGCTCAGGACGGCATAGTCTTCCGCGGCGATTGGGACAACCTCGGGCAGCGCCTCACCGATTCGGGCAGTGTCGAGATCAACGACGTCGAGGTCGACTGGGCAAGTGCGGCAGGCTTTGTCGACAAGGAATTCCAACCTCTGGTCTACAACACCCTGAACTTCCCCGCGATCGAGATCGTGTTCGCGAACTTCTACCTCGGGATCGCCCGTGGCGCACTGGACACTGCGGCCGAGTACACCCGAACCCGTACGCGTCCATGGCCGTACGGCGGTGACAACCGCGAAATCGCAACCGACGAGTGGTACCTCCGTGAGGGCTACGGCGACTTGCAATCGAAGCTGTGGGCGGCGGAGGCCTTCGTGGATCAGGTCAGCCGTGAGGCCGACGCCGTGCTCCACGACGCTCGCGAAAACCTCACCGAGCAGGCTCGCGGCGACCTCGCCGTACGCATTGCGGCCGCAAAACTTCGCGCCGCCGACGTCTCCTTGGAGATCAGCAACAAGATCTTCGAACTGACCGGTGCCAGAGCCACGTCCAACGATGTCGGCCTGGATATCTACTGGCGCAACATCCGGACGCATACCCTTCACGATCCGCTCGCGTACAAGCGCCGTGAAGTCGGTAGTCGTTTTCTGACCGGCGAGATTCCCGAACCCACCTGGTACACATAGCACCCACGAACAGAAAGAGACCGTCGCACGGTTGGTGCGGCGGTCTCTTTCATCGTTACGACCAGGATCACTGATCGTAGATCGGGTTCCGCGCCTGCTGTGCGGTCAAACGTTCAGCAGAGCGGAAGTATCTAGTGATGGCTCACAAATGACTGCTTGGTGCCGGTCGGAGCCGTTTCGAGTTTGTGCTGCTCTTCTTCGTCCTCGTCGTCGAGCATCGTGGCTTCGTTGAACGGAATCTTCCCGTCGAGCACCTCGATGACGCGTTCCTTGTCGATCGTCTTGGTCCACGCGCCGACCAGGAGAGTCGCGACCGCATTGCCCGAGAAGTTGGTGATCGCTCGCGCTTCCGACATGAAGCGGTCGATTCCGACGATGAGTCCGACGCCGTCGAGAAGCTCGGGGCGATGGCTCTGAAGTCCGCCGGCCAGCGTGGCCAGACCGGCGCCGCTGACTCCCGCAGCGCCCTTGGAGGCGATGATCATGAACACCAGCAGCGAGAGCTGTTCACCGAAGGCGAGCGGCTGTCCCATGGCGTCGGCGATGAAGATCGAGGCCATCGTCAGGTAGATCGCGGTGCCGTCGAGGTTGAACGAGTAGCCGGTGGGAACGACGATGCCCACCGTGGTGCGCTCGACGCCGACGTGCTCCATCTTGGCGATCAGACGCGGCAGTGCCGATTCGGAGGACGACGTGGCGAAGATGAGCAGGTACTCACGGGCCAAGTACTTGACCAGCTTGAAGATGTTGAATCCGGTGACCGCGCGCAGCAGCGTTCCGAGAACACCGAAGACGAAGATCAGGCAGGTCAGGTAGAAGCCGATCATCAGGGTTCCGAGCTGGACGACGGCGTTCAAACCGGTCTGGCCGACGACGCTGGCGATGGCGCCGAAAGCACCGATCGGGGCGAGCCAGAGAATCATCGTCAGGATCTTGAACACGAGCTTCTGGATGTATCCGACGGCCTTGAGAATCGGCTCACCCGACTTGCCGAGCGACTGGATCGCGAAGCCGACCAGAAGGGCGACGAACAGAGTCTGCAGCACGCTGCCGGCGGTGAGGGAGGACAGCATCGACGTCGGAATGATGGACGCGATGAAGTCCCAGGTACCGCCCGCGCTGTGGGCCTGATCTGCAAGCTTGGCCACGGAGGCCGCGTTGGGCGTGATGTTCAGGCCACTGCCCGGGTTGAGCAGGTTGCCGACGCCCAGGCCGATCGCGAGTGCGATGGTGGACATCCCGATGAAGTAGGCGAGTGCGAGGCCGCCGACCTTGCCGACCTTGGCCGCAGCTCGAACCGAGCCGATGCCGAGCACGATGGTGCAGAAGATGACCGGGCTGATCATCATCTTGATCAGGCTGACGAACAACGTGCCGAGTACACCGACGGACTTACCGAACTCGGGTGCGAGCCAACCGACGAGGATGCCGCCGATAACCGCGACGATGACGCTCATGTAGAGCCAATGCGTCTTGTCGCGCTTTGCCTTGGTGCCCTCGGGCTGTGGGGAACCGTCTACTGTCCCTGTTGCCGTGCTGCTCATGGGGTGTCCTTTGGATCGGATATCTGTGAAGTGATCGGGATCACTTCGAGTCGTGGAGAATTCTTGTTGCAAACAGGTGGGCCCGGAAGTTTGTGTTCATTACGTTCAGGAGGCGCTCGATGGTCGAACGAAAGACCGGCCGACGTATGAGCGTCGCCAGGCAGATCCTGCTCCTGCAATTGGCGTTGTTGGCGCTGGTCATCGGCGTGGGGGCCGCGCTCGCAGTTGTCGACGAACGCCGAGACAGCGACGACGCGATCCGCAGGCAGGTGAGCTCGATAGCGCAGACTCTCGCCCTGTCGGATTCGACGGCGGCCGCCCTGACGAGTCCGGACCCGACCGCGATTCTGCAACCACAGACCGAGAAGATCCGACAGGCAACCGGCGTCGATTTCATCGTGGTGATGGCGCCGGATCGCACTCGGTTCACCCACACGAGCCCGGAGCTGATCGGTCAACTGTTCAACGGAAACATTGACCGCGCACTCGCCGGCGTGACCTTCACGGAGACGTACGCCGGGTCACTGGGGCCGTCGATCCGCGCAGTCACTCCTGTCTACGATTCCGGCGGAACCCTGGTCGGTCTGGTTTCTGCCGGTGTCACCCGCGAGCAGATCAGCAAGCAGTTCGCCCAAAGTGTTCCGGTCATCCTGTTCGTTGCCGGCGGCGGTCTTCTTGCCGCCCTCCTGAGTTCACTTCTGGTGAGCCGACGCATCAGGCGACAGACCCTGGGAATGGCTCCGGACGAACTGCGCACCATGTACGAGCACCACGACGCCGTACTGCACAGCATCGGTGAGGGTTTGGTGGTGATCGGGCAAGGCCGAAGCAAAGACGCGAGAGTGGACATCGTCAACGACGAAGCACGTCGCCTCCTCGATCTACCGGACGGGCCCGTGCCACTTTCATCCATCCCCGAGACCATGCGGGTCGACGACGCCTCTCCCGCGAAGGATCAAGTGCACCTCACCGACAAGCGTGTGCTGGTGGTCAACCAACACCCGGTTGAGTGGGAGGGCAACAGAATTGGCACCGTGCTGACAATTCGCGATCACACCGAACTTCAGAACGTACTCGGGGAATTGGATTCGGTACGTAGTTTTGCCGAGTCGCTTCGATCGCAAGCCCACGAGAGCGCAAATCGTCTGCACACGATCATCACGATGGTCGAGTTGGGGCGAAACGAGGACGCAGTGGCCTTCGCCACCAACGAATTGCGGGTGTCCCAACAGCTGATCGATCGTCTGATGAATGCGGTCCACGAGCCGGCGCTGGCCGCACTACTGCTCGGGAAAATGAGCGAAGCGACCGAACGCGGGGTCGACCTGACCATCACGGAAGACACCGCGCTCGGTCCGGTTCCTTCGCTCAATGCACGCGAGTTGGTCACGCTGGTCGGCAATCTCGTGGACAATGCTATTGACGCATCGCGCGCGAGCGAGTCTCCGTGGGTGGAAGTGACGGTAATGGAAGAGGATTCGATGATGGTTGTTGCCGTCGCCGACAGCGGCCCGGGAATGACACCCGAAGCACTCGAAAAGGCCAAGGGCCGTGGCTACTCCACAAAATCCGGCTCTCGCGGACTCGGTCTCGCACTGGTCTCTCAAGTCGTGAAACGGCATGGCGGCACGCTCACCAGCGAGCCGGCGATGGGCTCCATGCTGGTTGTCCGTATCCCGCTGCGCGAGGCGGAAGCACCGAGATGATCCGTGTACTGATAGTCGACGACGAACCGTTGATCGCGCAGGCACACCGTTCCTACGTCGAGCGTGTGCCGGAATTCGTGGTCCACGGCGTGGTTCATTCCGGGAACGCCGCCGTGCGTGCAGTTACGGCGGCCAATGCCACCGACCAGCCCATCGACCTGGTCCTGCTCGACATCGGGTTGCCCGACGCCAGCGGTCTCGACGTGGCCTCCGCCCTGGGCGGGTTGCGGCCCAGTCCGGACATCATCGCGGTTACCTCGGCGCGCGATCTGGAGGTGGTCCGAAGCGCCGTGGCTCGCGGGATCGTCCTCTATCTTCTCAAGCCGTTCACTTTCGCAGCATTCCGCGACAAGCTCGAGCGCTACCTCGAATATCGTGCAGCACTTCCCGCTGGAGAGTCTGCGGTCAGTCAACACGACATCGACCGCGCGATGTCCGCGCTACGAACGTCCGACGATCGAGCAGCGGCACCGAAAGGCTTTGCGTCTCAAACACTCGGGCTCGTCGCAGCGTCTGTCCGGGATTCTGAGGGACCCGTGACCGCTGCAGAGGTGGCAGCATCGGTCGGCGTGTCCCGGGTGACAGCCTGGCGCTACCTGGAAAAGCTGGCAGACGACGGCATGCTCACCCGGGAGACCGAGTACGGGCGCGCTGGGCGCCCTCAGGTTCGTTACCGCAGAACCTGATTGACACAGAAGCTAGTTTGCGCCGACCGTGTCGAGAACCCAGGCGAACTCGAATGCGACCTCTTTCCACTTCTCGTACCGACCGCTGACACCGCCGTGTCCGGCGCTCATCTCGGTCTTGAGAAGTAGCGGAGCATCACCGGTCTTCGTGGCGCGCAGTTTCGCGACCCACTTGGCCGGCTCCACGTACAGAACGCGGGTGTCGTTGATGCTCGTGATCGCAAGAATGGCGGGATAGTCCTTGGCTTCCACGTTCTCGTACGGGCTGTACGAGCGCATGTAGTCGTAGACGTCCTTGTTGTGCAGCGGATCTCCCCATTCGTCCCACTCGATGACCGTCAACGGCAGCGACGGATCGAGAATCGACGTCAGCGGGTCGACAAACGGAACATTGGCGAGAATGCCGGCAAACAGTTCCGGAGCGAGATTGGCGACAGCCCCCATCAGCAATCCACCCGCACTACCGCCGTCGGCAACCATCCGATCGGCCGCCGTGACACCGGTGTCGATCAAATGCTTTGCGCACGAGACAAAATCGGTGAAGGTGTTCTTCTTCGTGAGCGTCTTGCCGTTTTCGTACCAGTGACGACCCATCTCGCCGCCGCCGCGCACGTGTGCGACCACGAAGACGACGCCGCGATCGAGCAACGACAAGCGGGCAACCGAGAACGACGGGTCGATGCTCGCCTCGTAGGAACCGTAGCCGTACAACAGCAGCGGCGCGGGACCTTCCGGCGCACCTACGCGCCTCACGATCGAGAGCGGAATGCGGGTTCCGTCGTCGGCCACTGCCCAGTCGCGACGCTGCTCGTAATTACTCGCATCGAAGTCACCGAGAACAGGCTGCGACTTACGCAGTGCCAGTTCACCACTGGCGACGTAGTAGTCGTACACCTGCCCGGGAGTGATGAACGACGTGAAGCCGAGTCGGATGGTGGGCTGCGCCCATTCCGGATTGGACCCCATACCGATGCTGAAGAGTTCTTCGTCGAAGTCGATTTCGTGACGCTCACCGTAGCCGTCATCCGTCAACGGCCACACGGCAACCCGAGTGAGCGCCTCGCGGCGGTAGCTCAGGACGAGGTGTCCGGCAAAGGCTTCGGCTTCTTCCAGACGAACGTCTGCGCTGTGCTCGATCAGCGTCGTCATGTTCGTCGGATCCGACACAGGAGCTTCCACCAACACGAAGTTCTCGGCCTTGACTCCGTCCACGACGTCGTTGTGGAGGATCAGGAAGCGGTCCTCTCCCCCGATCACTGCGTGTTCAGCGCCGTACTCGACGCCCTCGCGACGCGGGATGATGACGCGGAAGTCGCCTTCCGGGTTCGCCGATTCCAGCATCCAGCCTTCGCTGGTCACCTTGGAACCGACCCAGATCATCAGGTACTTCTCACTGCGGGTAGACCCCACCGAAACCCAGTACCGTTCGTCGGGCTCGTGGAACACCGAAACATCTTGACTCTGCGGCGTTCCCAGCTTGTGACGCCACACGGTGTCCGGACGCCAGGAATCGTCGACCGTCATGTAGAAGACGTGACTGTGGTCGATCGCCCAGGTGGCGCCAGGCGCGGTATCGGGAATCTCGTCGGCGAGCATCTCATCGGTCTCGAGGTTCTTGAACCGCAAGGTGTACCGCTCGTCGCCGACGATGTCCACCGAGTACGCGAGCAACGTGCCGTCCTCGCTGATGGAGAACGCGCCGAGCGAAAAGAACTCGTGCCCTTCGGCTTCGACGTTGCCGTCCATGAGGATCTGCTCGCCCGCCAGCTCGACGCCGGGCGTCAGGTTGGGCGGAGTCCAGTCGTCTTCACCGGCGATGGGGCACCGGCACTGGACGGTGTACGACTTGCCTTCCACGCTGCGCGAGTAGTACCACCACTTGCCCATGCGAGTGGGCACCGACATGTCGGTTTCCTGCGTCCGCGACTTGATCTCCTGGAAGATCTTCTCGCGCAACGGCTCGAGCGCGGCCGTCTGCTCGTCGGTGTACGCGTTTTCGGCTTCGAGGTATGCGACTACCTCGGCGTTGTCCTTGTCCCGCAGCCACTCGTAGTCATCGACGAACGTGTGTCCGTGATGGGTACGTTCGGCGGGGACCTTCTTTGCGACCGGCGGGATCAGGCTCATGCGCTGGGACCGACCCAATCGTCGAAGGACAGACCGGAAATGCGCTCGTACGCCTCGATGTAGCGTGCCCGAGTCGCGTCGACGATCTCCTGCGGCAACGGCGGCGGTGTCGTGTCCGAGCTACGGTCCCAGCCGGATTCGGGGCTCGTGAGCCAGTCGCGCACGAACTGCTTGTCGAAACTGGGCTGCACCTTGCCCGCTTCGTAGCCTTCGAGAGGCCAGTAGCGCGACGAGTCGGGGGTGAGCACCTCGTCGGCGAGCACGAGGTTTCCACCGGAGTCGAGACCGAATTCGAGCTTGGTGTCCGCAAGGATGATTCCGCGATCGGCCGCGAAGTTGGAGGCGCGGGCATAAACGTCGAGAGTGTCCTCGCGAAGCTGCACTGCCAGCTTCTGGCCGACCTTCTCCACTACCTGATCGAAGCTGATGTTCTCGTCGTGATCCCCGAGAGCTGCCTTGGACGCCGGGGTGAAGATGGGGTCGGGCAGCCGCGACGCCTCGACGAGGCCCTCGGGCAACGCGACGCCGCACACTGCGCCGGTGTTGTTGTAGTCGACCAGGCCGGAGCCGGTGAGGAAGCCACGAACGACGCATTCGACGGGAACCATGTCGAGGGAGCGCACCACGAGAGCGCGGCCGAGAACCTCTTCCGGGATGCGATCGTCGTCGGGCTCGCCGGCCAGGTGGTTGGTGCCACCGAGGACGTTGAAGAAGAACACGCTCATCGCGGTGAGCACGCGACCCTTGTCCGGGATCGGCGTGCTGAGCACGTGGTCGTAGGCCGAGATCCGATCACTCGCGACAAGCAGCAGATGCTCGTCGTCGATCGTGTAAAGGTCACGGACCTTGCCACCGGCCAGATGAGTGTAGGAATCAAGTGTAGGACGCACCCGGTCACCCTATCGGGCGTTCGCAGTTCGTACAGAACCCCGGTAGCCGGGACAGGTGAGCGTCCTCGCCGTTCGGAGAGCTGTCCGCCCTGCTCATCCGGATATGCAGGTGGCCCCTCGCCAGCAGGCGAGAGGCCACCGTCACAGTCGATGAACTACTGGTTTGCGGGCAGCTTCGACAGGCCCTCGTCGATCGAATCCAGCGTCAGAAGAGCCGTCTGATAGGTCGCGGCCAGCGAATGCTGGACCTGGACGACGTTGCCGGCCTTCACTGCGGGCAATTCCTTCCACAGCTCGGAATTGACCAGCTCCTGCAACTGCGGAGACATCGAGCCGTCGGCGTTGAGGCCGTAGACGATCACGTCGACATTTCCGAGATTTTCGCCGATCTTCTCGATGGATACCTGTTCGACGTGGATGTCGGCGGGGGTGCCGGGGAACTGCAGTCCGAGTCCG
Organism: Rhodococcus sp. WS1; assembly: GCF_003797745.1. NCBI lineage: Bacteria > Bacillati > Actinomycetota > Actinomycetes > Mycobacteriales > Nocardiaceae > Rhodococcus > Rhodococcus sp. WS1. Next base: position 2,254,138 of record NZ_RKLZ01000001.1, read on the forward strand.
TCGAAGAGATTGGTCGTGTACGAAGACGCGTACTCGCGTGAGAAGGTGCCGGCCTCGGGCTTGCAGACGTTGCACACGCCGCCGAAGGTCAACGAGCCGAGCTTGTCCTTGTACTTCGCGGCCAGTTCGGCGGTTTTGGCGTCGTAGTCGTCCTTGAACTCGCCGTAGGTGTCGGAGACATTCGCGGCATCGGCGAACTGCTCGCCCAGCACTCGCCAATCAGCAGGAACCGTCGGTCCCAGGAAGACGACGGGAGCGGCCGCCTTGAGCTGCGCCATGTCCAGCTGGCTTTCGACACGAGCGGGAACACCCATGATGATCAGATCGGGCTCGGCAGCGACGATTCCCTCGTAGTTGAGCTGGGAGACGTTGCCGTCGGGCGCGACCTTCGGCAGAGCTTCGTAAGCGGCCTTGGTCTTGTCGTCCATGTTGCCGAGTTCACGGGTCCACTCACATACTGCTGCCAGGTTCGCTCCCGCCTGAATCAGCGGCAGAACTGCGTATCCGCAGGCCACGATCCGCTGCGGGTCGCTCGGGATCTCGATGGATCCGTTCTGTGCCTCGAAGACACGGGTCTGCGAGCTCGCGGCTGTCGTCGACGATTCGGACGACGCCTCCTCGGAGTTGCTGCAGCCGGCGACGCCGACCGCCAGCGCAGCTGCTGCGCCGATCACCACTGCGCGGCGAAACCACGACAGACCTTGAACCCGCATGTTGAACTCCATCTGAACGCACCGGACTGCTCCGGAATTGATTTGGTGAGGCTAACCAATATCAGGGCACTGGACCTTTACACAAACACAGGTCTCGAGGAATGAACTGCGCCTCCCGAGTCACTCACGCTCACAGCAGCACGCCTCCCACTGAGAGGGAGCAAAGCAAGATTCCTCTCGAATCGGACACGCGAACTCGCTACCTTGCCTTCGCGATACCTCATCGACCAGCCACTCTCTCCGCTCGACGAAGGGCTCACACATGTCCCGATCCACGCGCACGTGCTCGCTACGGTCTGCCGCGGCCATTGCGTTGACCAGTAGCTTTCTCATCACCGGTTTCGGCGCCTCGATCGCGCACGCCGAACCTGCCCCCTCGGCTCCACAGTTCGGCTCACTGGATTTCGGATCCAGCAACTTCGGCAGTGCCGAGCAAACCCCAGATGCTCCGCGGCTGAACGGGATCGACAATTTCCGCGATGTCGCAGGCACCGGCGCCGGATACTCGGGAACTCTCGGTCTGCCCGTGAACAAGGGAGTCTTCTACCGCGCGAACGCGATCACGCCCAAGGGCGATGACATGAGCATTCTCGAAAAGCTGGGACTGACAAAGGTTTACGATCTGCGCACGGAACCCGAGATCGCCAGCAAGCCGGATGTCCTGCCCGACGGGGTTGCGTACGAGAACATTCCGATCCTGTCCGGGAACATCGCCGAGATGGTCGCGAAGATCAAGTCCCCCGATGACTCACGATCGATGATGCAGGACATGAACCGCGCCTTCGTCACCGGAGCGACGGAGCGAGCCGGGTTCGCACAGTTGCTCACGGGCCTCGCGGAAACCGAAGGCGCACAGGTCTTCCATTGCACTGCAGGTAAAGACCGCACCGGCTGGACGTCGTTTCTGCTGCTGAGCATCGCCGGTGTCGACCGCTCGGTGATCATGAACGACTACTTGCTGACCAACGAATACACAGCCGAAGGCATGAAGGCCACGCGCGCGGGCATCGCGGCGAGCCTGGGCGAACAGATGGCCGTCAACATGGAGCCCCTGTTGGGTGTCGAGGCAAGCTATCTCGATGCCGGCCTCGCCCAGTTGGACCAGACCTACGGGTCGGTCGATCGTTACCTGACCGAGGGCTTGGGTCTGAGTCCGGCGACCGTCATGACGCTCAAAGCCAAACTGCTGGGCTGAGCGACCCAGCTGCCCCGGGTTCGACGAGGGGTCGAACCCGGGCACGTGGACTTTCTCTGCCCGCGCCGTGCCGGATGCGCCGCAGCGTCCCGTGCGTCAGCGCGATACGGCGATCACGTTGTTTCGGTACGCCCAGATGACGATCTGCACACGGGTACGCACCTGCAGCTTCTTGCAGATGTTGCTGATGTGCGACTTCACCGTGCTCTGCTCGAGGCTGAGGGAATCTGCGATGTCGTTGTTTCCCAAGCCTTGTGACAGCAACTGCACCACATCCATTTCACGCGCGCTGAGACCGTGATCCGATCCGGAGCGCGCCGTGGACATCGGTGCCGGTTTGCGCCTCGCGAACTCCACGATCAGTCTCGACGTCAATCTCGGAGAGAGCACCGAGCCACCCTCGGCCACGGTCAGCACTGCCGACGAGAGCTCCTCGGGATCGGCGTCTTTGAGCAGGAACCCTGCGGCGCCACTGTCGAGCGCCTCGAAAACGTACTCGTCGAGATCGAACGTGGTGATCACGACGACGCGGGTCGCCGGAAACTCGGCAAGGACCTCTCTGGTCGCGGTCAACCCGTCACCGTGAGGCATTCGGATATCCATCAGTACGACGTCCGGACGCAGTGCACGCACCTGCTCGTACGCCTCGACTCCCGTCTTGGCATGCCCGACGACGCGAATCTCGGGGTGGCCGGAGAGAAACAGTTCGAACCCCTGCCGTACCACCTGCTGGTCGTCTGCAATAAGGACGTCGATCATGCGTTGATCCTCCCGTTCACCGGCACCAGTGCCTGCACAGCCCACTCACCTTCCGAATTCGGTCCGGCGTCCAGTTGACCACCCATGAGTGTCGCGCGTTCGCGCATTCCCACAATTCCGAGGTTTTGCCCGTCGGAGGACGGACGAGCATTCCCGAGCGTATTGATCACCCGGACTCTCACCGCACCGGCTTCTCGGCTCAGACATACCTTGGACTCGCTACCCGGCGCATGGCGAAGGACGTTCGACAACGCCTCCTGGACGATGCGGTAGCACGTCAACTGGACTCCGCTGTCCAGGTCGTCGAAGCGGCCGACCTTCTCGAGCGAGATCGACGAGATGGTGCGCCTGCAGTCGTCCACCAACTCGTCGATGTCGGAGACCATAGGCGTCGGGAAATCGGGGTCTTCCTCACCCAGACGGAGGATCCCCACGATCTGCCGCAAGCTGTTGAGGGCCCGCTGCCCCTGCTCGATGACGCCGCCCAGGAGGGCTTGCGCTTGTTCGGGATTGCTCGAGAAGAACTTGTCGGCGGCACGGGCCTGGATGATCATGCCGGTCATGTGGTGAGCCGCGACGTCGTGCAACTCACGTGCCATGTCCTGCCGTTCGGCGACAACGGCATTCGCGATCTTGCGTTCGCGGTCCCGGTGCAGATCCGCTACCGCCTGACTGTTCTCCACTGCTTGCTTTCGCAGACGCGCGACGATCTTTCCCATGGCGGCGACGACCAGAAAACTCGTGACGGTGTTTGCCGCCGGCTCGAGGAACAGGTGGGGCAACTCCCCCACCTGAACCTCTGCGACCGTCAGCCCGTCCCGCTCGGTGAGATACAACGCCAAGATCACGTCCATCGCCATTCCGAGGACCAGCAGTCCGACCAGGCGCATGCCGCTCACCCGGATGGACACTGCCATGATCGCGAACCAGAAAAGCGGCGTGGCCCCCAGCGATCGACTGCCGAGGAAGAGCATCAATCCGCCGGATCCTGCCAACGTCAGGAGGTAGTACGCGATCGGGTACCGCCGGCGCGCACACGCCACAACGGTCAACACCGTCAGGAAACCCATGATGCCGACGACGGTTCCCGGATCGCTCAGCACTCGATTGCTCGTCTCGGGTTCAGTCTTGAGACTGGCGAGACCGAACACCCACGGCACACTCAGCAGGCCGACGATCACGGCCGCCGTGGCCGGGTTGTTCAGGTTGAAACGTCCCCACCCTCGCGATGCCAGGGCTTGCCCCGAGACATTCTGACCAGCCGAGTCGAACATCCACTCCCCATTCCGCATCCGATGATTGACGTTCATGGTGGCATGCGCGCACCACTTGGTCCCACATTCGACGAACGTGAAGGGAATGTTCGATTCTCGGCTACAACCAAAGGACTAGTTCGGGGTGAAAGCACTAGTACTTATGGATCAGCTGAACTGCTCGACCAACCGGTTCACCATGTTGGTTGCGCTGTAGTAGTCGAGACGGAAGGTATCGAGCCCCACGGCATAGACATGGTGATCACGAATTGCCGGATGCTGCGCCAACAGGGGAAGTGCCTCGACCGCTTTCACCGCACCGTCGTCGGCGCTGACCAAGATCAGGGTGTTGCCCGCGATACCGTCGTAGAGGTTCTCGGCCGAGACCTGAATGATGTCCTTGCGCTTACCCATGGATTCACTGCTCTTCGCAGACTCGGGAATGTCGGCGACCGTGAAACCCATCGCCGTGAGCAACTTCGCCTGCCCGGACTCGTGCGTCCAGATATTGGCGCCGCTGCCGTCCTCGTAGTAGACGAGCGCGGTGGTCGGCTGCGGGGGAAGTGTGATCTTGGCCTTCGCTGCCTCTACTGCGCTGTCGAATTTCGCGACCGTGGCCGCTGCGTTGTCTTCGAGACCTGTCGCTTCACCCAGCACGGCGGCCACTTCCTGCCAACTACTTCCGCCGTAGTCCACCACTATTGTCGGAGCGATGGCCGTGAACTGTTCGTACAGATCGACGACGGAGTCACCTCCAGTCGCCGAGACGACGATGAGGTCCGGGTTCTGGGCCAGAACGGATTCTGCGTTCGCTCCGCCCATCGGCAGCACTGCGAGTCCACGTTCTCGAGCTATGTCGCCCCACTGTGTGAACAACCCCTGCGCATCCGATACGTCGGTGTTCGGTCCCGTCGATGCGGTAGCCACCACCGGAGCGTCGATCGACAACAGCGTGCCCGTCAGCGTCACACTGGTCGAGACGATCCTCTCCGGCTTCGACGTGATCTCCACCGGCCCCTTCGGCGTTTCCACCGTGCGGGGCCAATTACCCTGCGATGCAGCCGAATCAGCACCGGAATCGGCATCCGCAGAACTACATCCGGCGAGAGCGAACCCTGCCACCAAGACTGCGGAGAGCACCTTCAAGGCGCGCGATTTTTTCATTGTGACGCCCACTGGCGGACCACTCCTCGAATTCAAAAGCCCATGAAATTAGGTTAGGCTGTGCTCATGCTAACTCAGGCGGTGACAGAATTGTCCGCTTCCCTCGCGGCCTCGCCCGACATCGACACCTTCTGGAACCGGATAGTGCAACAAGGCACGCCGATCATCGAAAGTGTTGACACACATACAGTTCGAGTAACTTTCCTCTGGCGACAGCCCGAGGAGACGGAAGTCGAGCGCGTCTACCTCGACGCAAACTCGTTGACCGACCATCACACGGAACAACTCAGCGTGATGCAACGGATCGGTGAGAGTCCGGTGTGGTTCTACGCCGCCGAAGTCTCGAACACCTGGCGCAGCAGTTACAGCATCATCCCGGCGCCGAAGTCTGTAGTCGACGAATTCGATTATCCGGGAGCAGGCAAGGAAGACACGACCCGCCGCACCCGCTGGTTGGGGTTGCTCGAACACCGAATTGCCGACCCACTCAATCCGCTTTCCGCAGGCGTGGACACAAGGCGTTCCGTCGCTGAGATGCCCTCGGCGCCGGTCCAGTTCGGTTGGGATGCTCCAGTTTTCAGGAAGTCGATACAGCTCACCTGGGCCAGTTCGACGTTGGACGTCGAGCGGCCGGTGTGGATCTACGAGACCGTGGACGACGGATTGACACCGCTCGAAGAACGGCCGCTCGTGATACTTCTCGACGGGCGCCACTGGGCCGAGGTCATGCCAGCAGGTGCCGCCTTCGATCGTGCAGTCCAGACCGGCAAACTGAAGTCCTGCGTTTTGCTGGCCATTGATTCCGTTGACAATCAACGTCGTTCGAAGGAATTGCCGTGCAACCGGGACTACTGGAGTGCAGTCGTCGACGAACTACTTCCACAGGTGCGCGCCGTCGCACCCTTCTCGTCTAATCGAACGCGAACGGTGGTGTCAGGGCAGAGTTTCGGCGGCCTGGCCTCGATGTTCGCAGCACTCGAATTCCCCGAACACTTCGCGCTGGTCGCCAGCGGGTCCGGTTCATTCTGGTGGCCGACAGGCTTGAAGCGCGGCGAGGACGGTCCGCCGGGTGGAGACATCGCCGCACGCATCGAGCGCGATGGCGTGCCGGACGGTTTACGCGTTGTCCTCGAAGTAGGTAGGCACGAGTCCGACATGGTCGGGCACAGCGCAGCGGTCGCACAGGCGTTGAAGGCTGCCGGAGCGCAAGTGTCGTATCGGATCTTCGACGGCGGCCACGACTGGTTGTGCTGGCGCAGTGTCCTTCTGGACTCCGTTGTCGAACTGATCGGCAGTCCCTGAAAGTGGCCGGTGCCGCTAGTTCAGTGCACCGCGAATGACGGCAGCCGTGCTGTCGAGAACTGCCCGATTGGGCGTGCGAGGTAGTGCACGCAGGCCGAAGCCGTCGCCGCGATTTCGCGGAATGACGTGCAGATGAACATGGAAGACTTCCTGCCCCGCAACAGCTCCGTCGGAGAGATGCAGATTCACTCCGTCGACCGGGAGAGGTCCGGTACGCATCGCTGCGGCGATCTTCTGTGCGACGGCAAAGATCCTGGCACCGTCGTCGGAATCGAGCGTGGACAATCCACTGGCGTGGCGCTTCGGCACGACCAGGAGATGGCCGGATGTGAACGGCCGAATATCCATGAAGGCAAGGACATTCGCGTCGTCGTAGACGACGCTGGCCTCGGCCTCACCGGCGATGATGGAACAGAAGATGCAGTTCATGCTCTTCGACCCTGTGCGCCTTTTCGGTAGTGGTGACTACCGAAAAGGCGCACGGGGGCGTAGCCCTTACAGAATCGGCGACGGCGCATACGCCGCAGCTTCGGGGTTGGCGTCGACAAGCTTCTGCACCTCGGCGACAACGGCGTCGACCTGAGCAGACGCGGCGCCGACAAAGGCCGCCTTGTCGGCCAGAGCCTCGTCGAGTGCGGCGCGGTCGAGCGGCAAACGGTCGTCGGCGGCAAGGCGATCGAGCAGGTCGGGCTCCTTGCCTTCCTCACGCATCGCCAGCGCAACTGCGACGGCGTTCTCCTTGATCGCCTCGTGCGCGGTCTCGCGTCCGACGCCCGCGCGCACCGCTGCCATGAGAACGCGGGTCGTGGCGAGGAACGGCAGGTAGCGCGTCAGTTCCTTCTCGATGACGGCCGGGTACGCGCCCATCTCGATCAGCACGGTCAGGAAGGTCTCGAACATGCCGTCGATCGCGAAGAACGCATCCGGGAGAGCGACGCGGCGCACGACGGAGCAGAAGACGTCGCCTTCGTTCCACTGTGCACCCGCGAGCTCGGCTGCCATGGAGCCGTAGCCGCGCAGGATCACCTGAAGTCCGTTGACTCGCTCGCACGAGCGGGTGTTCATCTTGTGCGGCATCGCCGAGCTGCCGACCTGGCCGGGCTGGAAGCCTTCGGTGACCAGCTCATGGCCGGCCATCAGGCGGATCGTGTGTGCAAACGACGACGGGCCCGCGCCGACCTGGACGAGCGCGGAGATGACGTCGTGGTCGAGGGAACGCGGGTACACCTGGCCGACGCTGGTCAGTACGTGAGCGAATCCGAGGTGCTCCGCGACCTTCGCTTCGAGCTGCTCGAGCTTGGCCGCATCGCCGTCGAGGAGGTCGAGCATGTCCTGAGCGGTACCCATCGGGCCCTTGATCCCACGCAGCGGGTAGCGGTCGATCAGCTGACGCAGACGCGTCAGTGCAACGAGAAGCTCGTCGGCCGCAGAAGCGAAACGCTTGCCCAAGGTGGTGGCCTGAGCTGCGACGTTGTGCGAGCGGCCGGCCATCACGATGGACGAGTACTCGGCAGCGCGCTCACCCAGACGGGCGGCGACGGCGATGCCGTGGTTGTAGACGTGTTCGAGAGAACGCACGATCTGCAGCTGCTCGACGTTCTCGGTGAGGTCACGGCTGGTCATGCCCTTGTGGACCTGCTCGTGTCCGGCGAGTGCATTGAATTCCTCGATGCGTGCCTTCACATCGTGGCGGGTGACCCGCTCGCGGTCCGCGATGGACGCCAGGTCGACGTTGTCGATGACGCGCTCGTAGTCGTCGATGGCGTCGGCCGGAATGTCGATGCCCAGCTCTGCCTGCGCACGCAACACCGCCACCCACAATTGACGCTCGAGCACGATCTTGTACTCGGGAGACCACAGAGCAACAAGCTCAGGGCTGGCGTATCGGTTGGCAAGGACATTCGGGATGCGGCTCACGAGGCCTCAGTCTAACGGTGGCCGAGCAGTGCTGTTACCCCCGAGCTAGAGCAGCTGTCACCCCCGAGCTAGAGCAGCTGTCACCCCCGAGCTAGACGACCGGCGGCGCCATCACGTCGATCGATTCCAAGAGCATTCCTCTGGCCAACCCGCGTGGATCCGGGTCGTACTCCCCGAGCGCCGTGATCATCGCGCCGTCGACCATCGCGACAAGACGGCGCAATTGCCCCTCGGGAGCCGTTCGGCCCGAGCGTCGAAGCGCATCGGTCAACAGGTCGTCGAGCTGGGCGCGTAGGCGCAACTGCACGTCACGAAGCGCGGGATGACGGGCACACGCCACAAATCGTTCGTAGCGCGAGATCAATCGTTCGCGGCTCTCCGGCCGCTTCTCTTCGTCTCCGAGCAGCAGCTCGACCAAAAGTTCGACGGTTGATTCCGCGCCCCGCCGACGTTGGGTCACCGCAGCCACTCTGGCGCGCATCGCTTCCATGTCGGCGTTGCCGTTGAGCTCGACGGCACACGCGATCAGATCGTCGAGTGAGTCGAAGTAATAGGTCGTCGAAGCCAGAGGAAGGTCGGCCCTGGTTGCCACCGCTCGGTGACGAACGGCGTCGAACCCGCCCTCCAGCAAAAGTTCAGCAGCGGACGCCACCAGAGCTTGGCGACGTCGTTCACCCTTGGGCGTAGCTGCAGAAGACACCACGACATCGTGCCAGCAGAGGGCACCTCCGCATGGCGAAACAGCTCGAAGACCCTGCTGTTTGTTACCCGAGCCACTTCTCGAGGCGGGTCAGCGCCTCCTGGATGTCGGCTGTCGCGCCCGCGAACGAAAGTCTGACCATCCGGTTTCCGTGGACGGTGTCGAAATCGATTCCGGGTGCCAACGCGACCCCGGTATCTGTCAGCAACCGGGCACACCACGCGGTGGCGCCCTCGTCGCCACACAGATGGCCGATATCCGCGTAGACGTAGAACGCACCGTCGGCGGGAGCCAGTTCGGTGATGCCCAGTTTCGGCAACCCGGTCAACAGCAGTTCACGATTGACGGCGTACCGCTGAACGTGCCCGTCCAACTCGACCTTCGCCTCGTCCGAGAACGCCTCGATGGCGGCGTACTGAGAGATCGCGGGTGGACACACCGTCATGTTCGACGCGAGTCTCTGCAGCGGGCGCCGCAAGTACGTCGGCACCAACATCCACCCGAGCCGCCAACCCGTCATCGAGAAGTACTTGGACACCGAGCCGATCACTACGGATTCGCGTGAGGTCTCCCAGGCGCTCGACGTGTGCTGATCGCCGTATCCGATGCCGTGGTAGATCTCGTCCGAGATCAGAAGGGTGCCGTGCTGCTCGCACCACGTCGCCAACGCAGCGAGCTCCTCGGGCGAGATCACCGTGCCCGTCGGATTTGCCGGGCTGGCGACGATCAGACCGGCAGGCGGCGACGGCAAGGCCTCGAGCATGTCCACCGTCGGCTGGTATCGGGTTGCCGGCCCGCAGTCGACTTCGACGACGTTGCAGCCGAGAGCGGCAAGGGTGTTGCGGTAGGCGGGATATCCGGGGCGAGCGACCACCACGGTGTCGCCCTCGTCGAACGCGGCCAGGAAAAGCAAGGTGAACGCCCCGGACGAACCTGTCGTCACCACCACGTCTTCGGCGTCGACGGCTATTCCCGATCGCTCGCTGTGGTAGCGCGCAATAGCTTCGCGTAGCGGCAGGATCCCGAAAGTCTCGGTATACCCGAGTAGTTCGGTGCCGAGGATCTCGCGCGTCGCACGTAGCACCGGTGCCGGCGCGGGGGTCGACGGTTGACCGGCAGCCAACGTCAGAACGTCACCGTGCGTCCGCTGACGTTCGGTCGCGGCCTTCCATACATCCATGACATGGAAGGTCTGGATATCTGATCGACGAGATTCTGAGCGCACACCCCGACGGTAGCCGAACCACACTTCCGTGAGAAACGACGACCATCCTTTGTGACGATCCGACAGATTCAGGTGCTCAGCATGAGTCGATTCAACGAGACCTGGGCCACGTCCCTCGCGCAGCATTGATCAACGACATCCTTCGATCAAAAGGTGCATCAGATGAAAGCTCGCTCAGTGCCCACCGCGGCTCTGGTCACGATCGGCGTTCTCACGGTTGCCTCGTGCGGAAGCACCTCTGATCCTGGCGGCGGTACCTCCGGGGACTACGCCAAGGACGGGAGTTTCACGACGATCGTGAACACCGACCCCGGCAACCTTCATCCCCTGATCACCAACCTGACTGCCACGCAGGCAATCAACAGCTATACCAACGACTCGTTGTTGGCCATCGACCCCAAAACCCGTGCAGCGGGCTCGTATCTGGCCGAAAAATGGAGCGAGAACGGAACTTCGCTGAACTTCACCCTCAAAAAAGGGATCACGTGTGAAGACGGCACGACGTTCACTGCCCAGACAGCCGCGAACAACATCAACTGGGTCGTCGACAAGACGAACGGCTCGCCGTGGCTGGGAGCGTCGGTACCCGAAACTGCGGTAGCAACCGCCGATGGCGACGAGCTCACGATCAAGACGGCGGAACCTGCGCCCTTCCTGCTCGAGCGCATCGGTGCTCTCAAACTGGCATGCCAGGCAGCACTCGACGACCCCGCCAGTGTTCGCAGCAGCAGCAACGGAACCGGCCTGTTCAAGATCACCGAAGTAGTGGCAAACGATCACGTGACGCTCGAACGCCGCGACGGATACAACTGGGGACCGAACGGCGAAACCACATCGGACACCCTCGGAGTGCCCAAGGCCGTCACGATCAAGATCGTGACCGACGCGGCGACGACGGCGAACCTGGTCCTCACCGGAACGGTGAACGCAGCACCGGTGGCCGGTGCGGATATCGAACGTGTGGAAGCGTCCGGCCTGGAATCGATGACGTCGAACACCTTGAGCGGGCAGTTCATCTTCAACCACAATGCTGCTCTTCCCACCAAGGACGAAGCGGTGCGCAGCGCGCTCGTGCAGGCAATCGATCTCGACGACTACACGGACATCAACACCGGTGGCAAGGGTTCGCGCGCTACGGCATTGGCCGTTGTCGATCCGCGGGCATGTGACTACGACAGTGTCACCGGTGTAGTTCCGAAGTTCGACATGGCCGCGGCGAAGAAGACCCTCGCCGACGCCGGCTGGAAGCCCGGATCCGACGGCGTTCTGACCAAGGACGGTCAATCGCTGCAATTGACGGTCATCTTTGCCAACTACCGCGATACCACTTCTGCAGCAGCAGAATACGCGATGAAGCAGTGGCAGGAACTCGGCGCGAAGGTAGAGCTTCGCGGTGGTGACAACAATTTCATCATCTCCAATACGTTCGCGGCAAAGGACCTGACATCCTGGTCGATCTCGATCGGTCTGACCGTCCAGAGTGACACTCCCAGCATCTTCGTTCCGTACTTCTCCGGCCCGACCCCTCCGGCGGGCGTCAACTTCGCATCGATCGACAATCCCGAGTACACCGAACTGGCTGCGAAGGCCTCGGTTCTGCCCGGGCAGGAATCCTGCTCGGTGTGGAAGGAAGCGGAACAGGCGCTGTTCACCTCTTCTGACGTCGTTCCGGTATCCACATCGCCGAACTTCATGTTCTTCAACGGTGCGACGTCCCTGTACGCGCCGATTGGTGGAACCCTGGCGGGCCCAGGCATCCGAGTTCTGAAATAAGCCGGAAGACAAAGCTTTACGTCTGCATCTATTTCTCCGATTCGAAGGATCTACATGACTGACCGTCCATTTGTTCTCGACGACCTCCACCGCGTGGTCACACCCACTGAAACCGCAATCTCGCCCGACGGCACCGTGGTCGTCTTCGTTCGCTCGGAAATTGTTGCCGGAAAGGCAACTACATCTCTCTGGGCAGTGTCCCGCGATTCCCAGGCTCGCCGCCTCACTGCGGGGCCCGCCGATTCGGCACCTCGGTTCTCTCCGGACGGAACTTCGATTGCCTTCCTCCGCAAGGTCGGCGACTCCGCGCAGCTGCACCTGATCCCGCTCGCCGGCGGCGAGGCCGAAACCCTCACCACAGCAGCATCACTCCCCCTCGGTGCCGGCGCACCGGTCTGGAGCCCGGACGGAAATGCCATTGCATTCGCCGCTGTGATCTCACGTTCGGACTCCACCGATCCGAATGCGCCCATCGTCACCGACCGACTCGGATACAAGGTGGACGGCGCCGGTTGGCTCGGCACCTTCCGTCGCCACCTGCACACCGTCGATCTGGAGACGAAGGCAGTACGACGCCTCACCGACGGTGATTGGAATGCGGACGTACCGTCCTGGTCGCCCGACGGCACGGCTCTTGCCTTCACCGCGAATCTCGAACCGGACAGCGATCTGAACCTCACGTTCAGCGCTTACCGAATCCTCGTCGACGATCTGTCAGTTCCGCCGCAGCGACTCGGTCACGCCACCGGGGTGCAGGGCTCCACACTGTGGCACCCGCAAGGAGATTCGGTCGTCGCCATCGGCACCCCCGAGGTCCGTGTCGGAACTGCCGACCTGATCCGTCTGTCCGTCCCCGGCCCAACTGAGACACCGGTCGACGTCACCCTCACAGCTCATCTCGATCGCAACGTGATGCCCGGCGCGCCCGGTTACCCCGGTGGCACACCGGCACTGTCGAATACTCGCGACGAAATCGTGTTCTGCCTCCGCGATCGCGGATGGACGCATCTGTATGCAGCCGACATCGAAACCGGCACCTCTCGCTCCCTCGTCGCCAATCCCAACGAGGTCGTCTCGGCGCTCTCCGTTGCCCGTGACGCCCGCGTCGCCTCCGTCATCGTCACCACACAGCAGTCCTTCGGCGAGGTCGCACTCGTCGATCTCGACAGCGGCGCTGTCACCACGCTGACAAAATTCACCGCAGAAGCACTCCCCGAGGTGACCCTGTTTGCCGCCGAGGAGCGCGAATTCACCATCTCCGACGGCCGTACCGTGCATGGTTGGTTGCTGTCCGCTCCCGAAACTGATGGCGCTGCACCTCTTCTGCTCGACATTCACGGCGGACCGCACAACGCGTGGACCGGCGTTGCCGATACCTATCACCCCGCCCACCAGGTTCTCGCAGCGCAGGGCTGGCGCATCCTGACCCTCAATCCACGTGGATCGGACGGGTACGGCGCAGACTTCATGTATGCCGTCAACGGCGCCTGGGGTACCTCGGACCAAGCCGACTTCCTCGAGCCGATCGACGCACTTGTCGCCGAGGGACTTGTCGACGGGGACCGCCTGGCGATCACCGGGTACAGCTACGGCGGATACAGCACCTGCCACCTCACCTCGCAGACCGATCGCTTTGCCGCGGCGGTGGCCGGTGGGCTGATCTGCGATTTCAACGCCATGGCCGGAGTCTGCGATTTCGGTCCGCACCTCGCGTCGCTCGCCACCGGCACCACTGTTCCCGAGAACTCCGCGGGGCTCCTGGCAGCCTCACCGCTCGCCGCCGTGAAGAACGTGGTGACCCCGACGCTGATCCTGCACGGAAAGTCGGACGAGCGGTGCCCGCTGGGTCAGGCCGAGGCCTGGTTCGCCGCACTTCGCCAGCAGCATGTACCCACCCGACTGGTGGCGTATCCCGGTGCAAGCCACGGGTTCCTCGTCAACGGCTCGATCTCGCACCGAATCGACTACAGCACACGGCTCATCGAGTGGGTCAAGCGATACACCTCCGCGAAGCTGCCCAAGACCGGCCTGGCCAACGCATCTGCCGGCGCCGACGCATGGAAGCGCTCACTGGACGTACTGTGTGAGCGTTACGGCGTCACCGGTGCTCAATTCGGTATTCTCACACTCGATTCCAGCGGCAAGGAAATCACCCGTACGACGGTGGCTTCCGGCGTGATCAATGCAGACACCGGGGTCGAGGTATCCACCGACTCCCTGTTCCAGATCGGATCCATCACCAAGGTATGGACCGCGATGCTGGTCATGCAGCTGGTCGACGAAGGCTTGCTCGACCTGGACGCGACCGTCCGGTCGATCCTGCCCGACTTCGCACTGCAGGACGAGGAAACAGCCGCCCGCATCACGGTTCGCGCACTTCTGAACCATCGCAACGGAATCGACGGTGACCTCTTCATCGACAAGGGTCGCGGAGACGACGTCGTCGAACGCTACGTCGAGGGCCTGCGTGACTTCCGTCAGGTTCATCCACTCGAGGACGGCTTCGCGTACTCGAACTCCGCGTACGTCCTTGCAGCTCGTATCGTCGAGGTTCTTCGCGGCGGCATCTGGGACGACATCCTCAAGGAGCGAATCATCGATCCGCTCGGCCTCGCACACACACTCACGTTGACCGGAGATACTCCGAGATACTCTGTGGCAGCCGGTCATACAGGGAACTCCGTCGTGATGCCCGTCTGGCCGATCACGCGCTCGATGGGGCCCGCCGGCTGCATCACTGCCAGCATCGGAGATCTGCTCACGTTCGCGGAACTCGGCCTTCTCGAAGGTCAGAGCGTCGACGGTGTGCGGATCGTGTCGGAAAAATCAGCCGCAGCGATGCGTACACCCGAAATCGATATCAGCGAACTGTTCCCGGACAAGTCGGGCTGGGGTCTGGGTTGGTTCCACGAAACCTGGTCGGGCGAAGAAATTTTCGGCCACGACGGCAGCACCATCGGGCAGCACGCATATCTGCGCATCTTCCCCCGCCACAATGTCGCGATCGCGCTGCTGACCAGCGGCGGCAAAGCAGACGGCCTCTATCGTGATCTCTTCACCGAAGCCGCGGCCGCATTGGTCGGACTCGAACCTCCGCAAGCCCTCGCCCCGAACCCCGCGAGCGTGGAGTCTATTCCGGATTCGGTTCTGGGTAAGTACAGCTCGGGCGGAATAGCAATCGAGTTCCGTCGTGGAGAGTCCGCTGACGAGGCTGTGATCACCGTCATCGGTGACGTCATCCCGAATCCCGAGGAAGACGAAACAGCTCCGAAGAAGCCTGCAGCGGTGGCCACTCTCGTACCGTCGCAGATCCCGGGGACCTGGACCACCCGTCAACCCGGGGCTGCCGGTTGGACGACGGTACGGCCGCACCGCGACGGCGTGTACGTCGGATTCCGCTTCCTACCACGGGTTAACGCGTGACGACGACCGATACACATACGATGACGGAAACACCGAACGCCGAAACACAGAACGCCAGCGAACTCGAGGAATCAAAGATGCAAGAACAGCTTCAGGAACTCGTCGACCAGTGGAGGGTCGAGGCAAACATCCCCGGCGTCTCGGTCGGTATCGTGCACGGCGACAAGGACATCGTCGTCACCAGTGGCATCGAGAGCGTCGAAACCCAGCTCCCGGTCACCGACAAGACGATGTTCATGATCGGTTCCACCACAAAGGTTTTTGCTGCAACAGCCGCGATGGCACTCGTCGAGGACGGCCTACTCGATCTCGACACCCCACTGGTCGAGTACGTCCCCGAACTGATCCTCGCCGACGACGAAGCCACCCGCACAGTCACGATGCGTCATCTTCTGACGCACACCGGCGGGTTCACCGGCGACGCCAGCCTCTCGGCCGGCTGGGGTGAAGACGCCCTGGGTCGATCGATTTCACGGCTGAAGGAACTACGACAGGAATTTCCCGTCGGAGAGGTCTTCTCCTACAGCAACTCCGGATTCGTCCTCGCCGGATACGTCGTAGCCAAGATCAGTGGACTGACCTTCGAAGAGCTGGTCAAGCAGCGCGTTCTGGACCCACTCGAGATGAAGAACTCGGCGTTCCTGCCCTGGGACGTGATGACCCACCGGTTTGCACTCGGCCACTACATCCGCGAGGGTGAGCCGTTCGTGTCCAACGAGACCGGACTGGACCGCGGTATGACGCCCTGCGGTGGAATGTGGTCCTCGGTGCGCGATCAGCTCGTCTGGGCACGCTACGCACTGTCGGGCGAACACCCGGGTGAGGGACAGCCGCTCGACGAGTCCACCCGGTTGCTGATGCAGAAGCCGCAGCGTCCCGCCGCGATGATGTTCGAGGAAGTCGGCATCGGCTGGCTGCTGACTCGATACGGAACCACCCAGGTAGTGCGGCACGGCGGAAACGTCAGCAACCTCCAGGTCTCCGAGTTCTTGACCGTGCCTGAGAAGAACTTCGCCGTCACCGTGCTGACCAACGCACTCGGCGGCGGAATCGGCAAGAAGATCGTCGACTGGTGCATGGCCAACCTCGCAGAGTTGCCCGCGCCGGCATCTCTCGACGTGGTCGAGCCCGAACCCTCTGCCGTCGACGCCGTCCTGGGCAAGTACCAGGCCGGCAACCTGACCATGACCGTCGCCCCCGGTGACGAGGGAATCGGCGTCCGCATGGGCAGCGCGCAGGACCTCGGCGAATACGAGGACATCGTCTGGCCACCGGCGATCCCGATCGCCTTCGTCAACGATCTCGACTTCGCTGCTCGCGCCGACACCACGCGGACGCTGGGGCGCTTCGTCACCGATGACACCGGACGCGCCGTGATGCTCGAATTCGGCGGCCGAACCGCCAAGCGAGTGGCTTGATCCTCTAGACGGGTGACGCGGTCCGATTACGAGGCCGCGTCACCCGTCTTTGTATATGCACAGCCTTTGTATATATGCACAGCCGCGAAGGTACAGACTGGACGCCATGAACGTCATCGGCGAGTCGATTCTGCACCCGTCCCGGTGGAGCGTGCGCGCCCGGACGACCGTGGCATCGACCCTCGTGATCGCCTTCTGCTTGGTGATCGCCGGGCTTGCACTGGTTTTCGTACTGGCGAACTCCCTGCACCTGTCCGCACTGAACAGCTCCGAGGCCCGTGCCGCACAGTTGGTCCAGCAACTCACCGGGAAGGGCCCAGCCGATCTCGACCCTTCGCTTCTGTCCACCGACAGCCAGATCGGAATCGTGCAGATCGTCGACGCCGATCACCGAATAGTCGCCCAATCGCCTGGAACTGACAGCGACCTACTGTCCGAACGCATTCTCGGCCCTGACGAATCGGACACCTATGGAAGGGTCAAGAAGTCCGACAACGAGGACTACTGGCTGATCGGACAAGGCGCTCAGACGCCGGCCGGACCGGTCACCGTTTTCGTCGGCGCCGACCGTGAACCGGTTGAAACCGTGGTGACCACCGTTGCCGTTCTGCTCGCCATCGCCGGGCCCCTGGTTCTTGGACTGGCCGCGTTTGCCACTTACCGCCTGGTGGGTTCGGCTCTCGCTCCCGTGGAACGCATCCGCGCTCGGGTTGCCTCGATTTCGAGTGGCCGTCAAGGTGAACGAGTCCCCGTCCCGTCCGGGAACGACGAGATAGCCCGACTGGCAACAACAATGAACGACATGCTGGCGCGCCTCGACGAAGGCGCACTTGCTCAACAACGATTCGTCAGCGATGCCTCCCACGAATTACGTAGTCCACTGTCCACGATCACTACGGCTCTCGAACTGGCACACCGACGCCCGGATCTCCTCGACGACGCACTGATCGAAGACGCGCTACTTCCCGAGGCGCGACGGATGCGGCAGTTGATCGAGGATCTGTTGATTCTCGCGCGCTCGGACGAAAGCGAACTCGAATCCATCGGTACCGTCGTCGACGTCGACCTCGACGACATTCTGTTCGCCGAGCAGAAGCGGATCGACGGTATCTCCGAGATCGCGGTCACCGCCACCGTTGCTCCGGTTCGCGTGTCCGGAGACCCGAGGGCGTTGGCGCGCATGGTGCGAAACCTGGTCGACAACGCAGTGCGGCACTCCGAGACCCTCGTGCATCTCGAGTGTTCCGAAGCCGGCCACGAAGCCCATATCGTGATCGAGGACGACGGGCCCGGAATCCCTGCAGCAGAACGCGAACGAATCTTCGGACGCTTCGTCCGCCTAGACCAGCCGCGGTCGAGGCAGGGAGGTGGCTCCGGACTCGGACTCGCCATCGCGTCGGAAATCGTTGCGGCGCATCACGGAACCATTTCCGTCAGCGAGAGGGTAGGCGGTGGAAGTCGATTCGAGGTGACAATTCCGCTACCGACCGACTGAAGATCAGGCAGTGCCGACAAAGCGGTACCCGATGCCTCGAATGGTTTCGATGCTGTGGGTTCCGAACGGGAGGTCGACCTTCTTACGTAGGTAACCGATGTAGACCTCGACGATGTTCTCGTCACCTTCGTAGTTGGTGTCCCAGACCGAGCGAACGATCTCGGTCTTCGTGACCACAACTCCGTTGTTGCGCATCAGGAACTCGAGAACGCTGTATTCACGTGGCGTCAGCGTCAATTCGATTCCCGCTCTGAGCACCTGATGTTTGGCGGGGTCGAGGGACAGGTCTCCCACGGTGAGTATCGATGGACGCTGGGGAGCGCCACGCCGCACCAGTGCACGAAGCCGCGCCAGGAATACAACAAACGAGAAGGGCTTGACCAGGTAGTCGTCGGCACCGAGATCGAAAGCATCAGCGAGGTCGTATTCGCCGTCCTTCGCCGAAAGCATGAGGATCGGCGTCCACACCTCCCGGGCGCGTAGGTCCCGCACGATGTCGTAACCGTGTTTGCCCGGCAACATGATGTCGAGAACGATCACGTCGAATTCGTCGCTGCAGGCAATCGCGAATCCGTCGTCCCCGTTGAGTTCCACGGCAGTCACGAATCCCTCGGCTACCAATCCCCGCCGGATCGTCTCGGCCAGGCGTACTTCGTCTTCGACAACCAGTACTCGCACCACCGGCCCCGTTTCGTCGACACGCAGTTGTTCGGATGCACCCAGTAGAGCAGACGGTGGGCCCATGACCGAGTTACGTTCAGCGTTTCTTCAGCTTCTGATCGTCACACTGCATTCATGCCAGCAACTGTGTCGACCGTGCGAAACGTGGTCACCGAAGTCTTGACCGAGAGCACCACCGCAGAAATTGCGGTTGCCGCAATCGTGGTGGCAGCCGCGCTGTTCGCATTCGGTTCGATCTACCGGGCCTCCAGCGTTCGGTCAACAGCGCTACGCGCGTCCGGGCTCGCCCTCGCCCTGGTGACGCTCTCGATCCAGGTATATCGAAACGGGTGGTTGACGAGCTTCGACGGGCCGGTGACCGACTGGATGGTCGATCATCGGAGCGGCGCCCTCAACCAGATCGCGGTCGCCGTCACAGATCTCGGTAGCCCGGTCGCCACCGCGCTGCTCGGGATCACCTGCGGAGTGCTCATATCGTGGCGAGCGCGTTCGGTTGTTCCAGGTTTGATCGTGATCGGAACCGTTGGCGGTGCGGCAGTCGCCAGCACGGTAATCAAAGCGCTCGTCGGTCGCGAACGTCCGCCGACCAACATCCAAGTTCTTCTCGAGACCGGCCACTCGTTCCCGTCCGGTCACGTCACGGGCACAGCAGCGCTGTTCGGCATTGCGGTTCTCGTTGTGAGCGTCGACCGAACACCGGCCGTCAAACGACTTCTGATGCTGCTCGCCGTGACGGTCACCGTTGTCGTCGCGCTCACTCGCCTCTACTTGGGAGCTCACTGGCTCACCGACGTCGTTGCCGGAGCTGTCCTCGCGACGCTTGCCGTCACTGCGGGTGGAGCAGTCTTCCGGTTCGTCGGCACGCACAACCAGTCCGAATCAACTACTGCTGCAGTGCGCTCTGCAGAACCTTCAGCACTTCACGAGCCGCAGTCGGCCCGGTATTGAGGTAGAAGACGTCGTCGTCGACAGCAACGGCATGGTTGGCAATCACCCCACGTAACTGCGCCCACAACGGCGCGTTGGTCAACGTCGCCGGGTCCCCGCCTTGCACTCCGTAGAAGATCCAATCAGCGTCCGCGACGTTCAACTCTTCCTCACTGATGTCTCGGGAGGTGTCGTCGAATTGCTGCGACTCCGGACGCGTCAGGCCGGCATCCTGGGCGATACTGCCGGTGAACGAAGGAATGCCGAAGATGCGCAAGCGATTTCCGTTCTGGCGGGTGAACGACACTGTCGGCGGCGACGAAAGGGACGCACCCAAGGCCGCGGCGTCGGCGTTGAACGTATCCAGCAGTGCCGTCGCCTGCTGCGTCTTACCTACCCCGTCGGCAACCAGCAGGAAGTCCTGCTTCCAGTTGACGCCGGTCCCCTGCGTTGCCACGGTGGGCGCAATTGCCGAAAGCTGGTCGTACAGCGAATCAGCATCCTTCCCTGCAACATTCATCAAGATCAGGTCAGGATCGAGCTTGACGATCGCTTCGAAGTTCGGTGTGAAGCGCCCACCTGCGTCGGCGACATCACCTAGCTGGGTGCGGAATTCGGGGTATGCGGCCAACAGGTACGGCGGCACCAGGTCCGCACCGTCACCACGAGTCGAAGCCGCAGGAACGACGCCGAGAGATAAAAGCGCATCTGCTTGCCCGGTCGAAATGACGACAACCTTTTCGGGCTGCGATTCGATCGTGGTGTCACCTTTGAAGTGTGAAACGGTACGAGGGAATTCGCCGTCCGACTTTCCGCTCCCCATTCCAGCCGGGACTTCTCGCGGAGCGACAAACGCAGAGTCCGCCGGAGTCGACGCACTGATGTCAGTGTCCGTGGGCGAGGCGTCGCTCGAGCAGCCACTGAGAGCTGCCACCAATGTCAGTGCGCCGATCAGCATTACACTGCGTGACTTCTGTCCAAAATTCATGATCGTGTCCCGTACGTCGTGAAGCATGACAGTTTCATCTACCGTCATGGTTAGGTGACCCTACCCTTTGAGGAACTGTAAACTATATCTGTGTCAGATACAGTTTTGGGGCGTGGATCACACGAGGTCGATCGCTACTCTGATCGCGT
Organism: Rhodococcus sp. WS1; assembly: GCF_003797745.1. Lineage (NCBI taxonomy): Bacteria > Bacillati > Actinomycetota > Actinomycetes > Mycobacteriales > Nocardiaceae > Rhodococcus > Rhodococcus sp. WS1. The sequence goes on from NZ_RKLZ01000001.1 coordinate 2,275,220, forward strand.
GCCCACTGCGGAAGAAGCATCGAGATCACTCATCGCTGCGGCGTTCGAATTGCGTCGAGCGCTGCGTGAATACATGGATACGTCGGGTACCGACGCGACTTTGCCAGAGGCACAATCCGAGGTACTTCACGATGTCGCGCACCATCCCGGCACTCGCATCGGGGCCGTGGCCGATCGCCTCTCCAGACGCCCGAACACCGTCAGCACGCTGGTGCGCATCCTCTCCGACAAGGACCTGATCGAGCGGCGACCCGATCCCACAGACGGCCGGGTGAGCACGCTTTTCGTGAAGGACGAGCGAAGCGCGCGCCGGGACCGTCGGTCCGAACTACGCATCGGCGTCCTGGCCCAAGAACTGACAGCCCTCGACGAAGGCGACCTCGACACATTGACCACTGCCATCGGCATCCTCGACCGAGTCAATCGATCACTGCGAGTTCACGCACCGCGATGATGCCACTCAGGTGACTTTCCCACTCTTCTCGTAAACGTCGGCAAAACGCCTCATCTGCTCCGTGATGCCCGTCAGGCTGTACCCCGTACGCAGTTCTACCGAGGCAACCTGGCCCGAAACCACAGCCGGAAGCCTGGTGAACGTCGGCGAATTGAGCTCCGGTGCGTCAGACCACGTCGGCGGAATCAGGAGGAGATCGGCCGGAAAGACGCCCGGCTCTTCCCAACTCGCTGATGCCCAGAAACCGTCCTCGCTGTCCAGCTTCGCGAATTCGACGCCCTTCGTTTCGAGAATACTTCCGAGCGGAGTCCATCCCGGCACCGCGTAGTCAAGGCTCGACTCCAACGGAATCACGTATGCAACAGAGATATTCGTTCGCGATGTGGCCAATTCACGCACCCGGTCACCGAGCGCACTCAACTCTTCCCGTTTTGCCGCGTAGACCGGCGAGGTGTCGGTGCCGCCGATACCCTGGACCAACGAACTGAAGTTGTCCAACGCCGCTTGCGCCCCGTCGGTGATCTTGACACCTGCAATGGGAGCAACCTCTTCGACGCGAGCGATATCGTCGCCCCAGATGCTGCCGAAGTTTCCGCCGTTGTACGAACTCCAGATGTCGATGACCAGATCCGGGTCCACTGCCAGGAGTTTCTCGGCACTGATATCTGTGTCGGTCTCGCTGACATGGGCAATTCCACTGAAGTCGAATGCATTCAACGTGGATTCGTCGAGCCTGGAAAAGCCGATGATACCGACTGGAACGACCCCGTATTCGAGTAGCACCGGCGCGGTGTCCGCCGTCGCCACAATGCGTTCAGGGATCTTGTCGAGTGAAATCTGCTGACCACGCGCATCGACATACGTCCACGCATCACCGTCGGACTTCGCGTCGGTCGTCGAGGTGCCACATGCTGCCAGCACCGTCGAAAGTGCCACTGCCACAGCCATGAAGATGGCCCTGCTACCGCGTTTCGAACGCGACGCAACAAAATCGATCACTTCTGCCCCATGCTGTCGAGCGGGTTTCGGGCGAACCCCGAACCCGGAAAGTAAAGTAAGCCTCGCCTACATGGCTAACGGTAGAGCGGATCAGGGGATGACGCAATCGCGGAGTTTTGTCAAAGAATGTCGAAATCGGATCAACGATCCGCGTTCTTTCGAAATGCCATCGGCGTGACACCGGTGGACTGTTTGAAAGCGGCGACGAAACTACTGGGCGTCGAGTATCCGATCTGCTCTGCCACGTCGGCGACCGCAACACCTTGGCCGAGTAGGGACATCGCCACGTTCATCCGAAGCAGTACTCGCCACTGACCGAAACTCACGCCGGTGTCCACCTTGAATCGACGAGCCAAAGTGCTGGTGCTGACGCCGATCTCGTTCGCCCAGTCTCCGAAACTGCGTGGGTCCTCCGGATGGGACAACAGGTCGCGCGCAATCCGCCCGACCGGGCCCGAATCGGGGATCTTCATCGCTCCGCGCTCGTCGCCGGGAACAACGAGGTCGAAGAACACTCGCTCGGCGCGGCGCCTCGCGTCGTCCGACATCTCGCGAGCACTCAGATGCAGAAACAACTCGTAGAGTAGCGGCGTGCCGTGTACCGCAACCGGGCGATCACCGAGCGAAGGCCCCTGCCCTACAGCGCAATACACCGTCAGGAACTGCGCACCCGCGGCAACGCGCACCGAGTGTCGATGCAGTGCCGGTATCCACAGCCCTCGTCCCGGCAACAATGTCCACATCTGGGCGCCCGAGCGAACAACCACAATGCCGGAACGAGGGAACAGAATCTCGTTCGATCGGTGCGCGTGGGTTTCCCATGTCACCGGTTGATCAGCACTCGACGCACCACCCCACAGAACCAAATCTTCGGGCTCGTCGTCTAATTCGTGTTCAGATACCACCAGCTCGTCGCTCGACGGCACGCCCCACCGGAGCCAATCACCGTCGACCTCGGATTTTGTCCGCCTCACGTCTACATCCCTGGATCGACCGTCGTCTGTCCAGGTGACTGTAACCGCTACCCACGCAGAGCAGGTGCGGCAGGAAGTTGATCCCACCGCACCTGACCCCGAGTCGCCGCTCTAGTTCATGTCGTTCGCAATGATGTTCTCGATATTCCGTTCGGCCAGAGCGGTGATGGTGACAAACGGATTGACTCCGACATTGCCCGGAACGAGGGATCCGTCCATGACATACAGTCCCGGGTACTCCGGCAGACGACCGTAGCCGTCGGTCGCCTTGCCAAGCACACAACCGCCGAGGGGGTGGTACGTCAACTGGTCGCCCCACGTCTGCACCGGACCGAAGAGGTCGGTCCGGTAGATCGTGCCTTCCTTCTTGTTGATCTTGTCGAAGAGTTTCTTCGCCATGTCGATCGACGGCTGGTTCTGCGAGCGCTGCCAATTCAAACCGACTTTGCCTGTTGCCGAGTTGAATTGGAACTGAGCACGTTGCGGATTCTTGGCAATCGCCAAGTACAGGCTGACCCACAGTTCGGTACCGGCTGGGAAGGGCGCGATTTCCGCGAACACAGGAGCAGATGCGTCGGCCCAGTTGTCGATACCCATCACGGGGATCGCCGACTGCTTCGCGCCGGTGGCGTCCCACATGTGATTGGCGCGACCCACCATCACGTTGCCGTTGTGCCCCCATTCCTGCCCAACCGCACCCGGCAAATTCGCCAGCTGCCCTTGTGCTTTCATCGCGACCAGGAGCTTACTGGTACCGATACTGCCGGCCGCGAAGAAGACCTTGTCCGCGGTCACCGTCTTGGTGCCGACGGTGTTGCCCTGCTCGTTGATCTGGTTCATCACCACTTGATATCCACCACCGGTCGCGGCCGGCGCAACCGAGGTCACGACGTGCAGCGCCGAGATCGTGAGCTTGCCGGTGGCGGATGCCGCAGCGAGGTACGTCTTGTCCAGAGACTTCTTTCCCGCGTTGTTGCCGTAGATGACCTCACTCACCAGGGCAGACTTGGTGACCTGACCAGCAGCTTCCTGCTTCATGTAGTTGAAGTCGTAAACATTCGGCACGAATGTTGTTGTGTAACCGGATCTCTCAGCGGTCTTTCGCCCGGTTCGTGCAAACTTGTAGTACTCGGTCGACTCGAACCAGGCCGGGTCGATGTTGTTGACTCCGAGCGCAGCGTTGGCCCGCGGGAAGTACGTCGAGTACATCTCGTTGGAATCGACCCCGGGCAGGATCTCTTCGAAGTAGTTGCGCTTGGGTGTGACGGCCATGCCGCCGTTGACCAGCGACCCGCCGCCGACCCCTCGGCCTTGATAGACCTTGATCCCGCCGAAGTCCTCGGCGTCGAGAACGCCGACGTAGCGGCTGATGTTCTTGTCCACCGAGCCGCCGGAGAAGTGTGAAACCGGTTGAACTGTACGGTCTCTGAGCCAGAAGGAACGTCCGTCCGGTGAGAGCATCGGGCAGAAGACCTTGCCGTCGGACCCCGGTGTGGTCCACGACTTCCCCATCTCGACCATGTGTGTGTCGATGCCGGCCTGCGTCAGCCGAAGTGCCGCAACGGCTCCGCCGTACCCGCTGCCGATCACGAGCGCAGGGACACGGTCTCCGTCGCTCAATGCTCGCCTGGGCGCAGCGGCGGCCGTAGTCCACGAGGACGAGAGCGCAGCGGCGCCCACAGCTAATCCTGTTGCTGCCAAGAAGTTTCTACGCGAGAGCGTGGAATTGGTACGTGCGTGCCGTTCGTTGGATCCAGCGCGAATGCTCAAGTGTGCCCTTCTCTTTCCGTGACCCCCGCGCTGAGATATACCGGGAGAAACCGAACGAGAAGTCCATACTCGTGGGTAACTTCGAGGAACCGTTGATTTTCCATGAAAAGGGCCGATGAACAGAAAGTTCACCGGCCCTCCGAAAGAACGAGTCAGGGAAGAGAGATGCGCCCTTCGACGGCGCCAAGTCCGATGTCCGTGCGGAAATGACCGCCGGGAAGCTTGACGTCGGCGATCTTTGCGTAGGCGTCGTCACGCGCTTCGGTCAGATCCTTGCCCACTCCGACAACACTCAGCACACGCCCGCCGGCCGAGACGACGGCTCCGTCTTCACGCTTTTTGGTACCGGCATGCAGGACTCCGTCGGCGTCGGCTCCGGTGATCACGTCGCCGGTGCGGGGGGTCGCCGGGTAGTTCTCGGCAGCAATCACGACCGTGACAGCGGAACCGTCGCGCCACTGCAACGGACCGACCGAATCGAGTGTTCCGGTCGATGCCGCATTGAGTAGACCGCCCAGCGGCGTTTCGAGGAGAGCAAGCACGGCCTGAGTTTCGGGGTCACCGAATCGGCAGTTGAATTCGACGACGGCCGGGCCGTCGACACCGATCGCGAGACCGGCGTAGAGAAGGCCGGAGAAACTGCTACCGCGTGCGACCAACTCGGCAGCGACGGGCTTGACGACGTCGTCGACGATCTGCGTGACCATCTCGTCGGGCAGCCACGGCAAGGGTGTGTACGCGCCCATGCCGCCGGTGTTGGGTCCGGAGTCTCCGTCGCCGACGCGCTTGTGGTCCTGAGCCGGGAGCAGTGGGATCACAGTTTCACCGTCGACGAGGCAGAAGAGCGAAACTTCGGGACCGTCGAGGAAGGATTCGAGAAGAACCGGGTGCCCGGTCTCGAGCAGTTCAGCGGCATGATCGCGCGCGGCGAGACGATCCGTCGTGACGACTACGCCCTTGCCCGCGGCCAGCCCGTCATCCTTGACCACCCAGTTGGGACCGAAGCGGTCGAGTGCTTCGTCGAGCTTGGCCGGATTGTCGACGATCTCGCTGTGAGCGGTCTTGACGCCGGCGACAGCCATCACGTCCTTGGCGAAAGCCTTCGAACCCTCGATGCGGGCGGCGTCGGCCGAAGGACCGAAGCAGGCGATACCTGCTGCGCGCACCGCGTCTGCGACGCCGAGGACCAGCGGAACCTCGGGTCCGATGACGACGAGGTCGGCTTCGACCTTCTGGGCCAGCGCGGTAACCGCGTCACCAGAGGCGACGTCGACGGGGTGCTGCTCGGCGATTTTTGCGATCCCGGCATTGCCAGGCGCGCAGATCAGGGCCGTGACACCTGGATCGCGAGCAAGAGAGAGAAGGAGGGCATGTTCACGGGCTCCGGAGCCGATTACTAGTACGCGCACGGGGAACAGACTACGGCCTGCGATAACAGCGCTCTCGGAGTGCCACTGACGGGGCCAAGGTCCCAGCGTTCGACCTTTGTGCGAAATATCCGTTTCGAGATGAGATCATATGAATACCTGAATAGGTGAACAGATGTTTTCGGACACCTGTCCACCAAGGAAAGGACACCCGTGAAACTCCACAAACCAGGCGTTCTGACGCTCACCGCAACCGCCGCAATCGGCGCACTTCTGATCACGTCGTGCAGTAGCCCGACTGGCACCGGCTCCTCGGGCAACAACGACGGCCTGGTCTTGGCCGACGGCTACGAACTGGGCGGCTACAACCCGGTCGCAGGGTTCGGCGCTGCCGGTGAGGCCAAGATGTACGACGGTCTCGTCCGGCTCACTGGAGGCACCGGTATGCCGGGATTCGAGCCGTCTCTGGCCGCGGAGATGCCCACGGCCAACGCCGACGCGACAGTCTGGACGGTCAAACTCCGCGACGGGGTCTCCTTCTCCGACGGATCGACCTTCGACGCCGCCGACGTGGTTGCCACGTACAAGGCGATCCTCGATCCCGCTTCCGCCTCCGAAGCGCGGTCGTCGTACGACATGATCAGCGACGTCGTGGCCGTCGACGACAGCACAGTCGAGTTCCGCCTCGCCTACTCGTATGCCCCACTGCTGACGAAGATGCTGATCGGCATGGTTCCATCGGAGTCCCTCGCGACACCCGGGCTTGCCGCCGAATCGCCGTTGAACACCGCACCGGTCGGTACGGGTCCGTACACACTCGTCGACCTCTCACCGGATCGAGCGGTCTTCGAGGCGAACGAGAACTACTGGGACGGTGCGCCGGAGATCAAGAAGCTCACTCTCCTCTACGTTCCTGACGACAACACCCGCGCCCAACGTATGGTGTCCGGCGAGATCGACGGAACCAATCTCCCTCCACTGCTTGCCAATACGTTCTCGGGCAAGGACAACATGTCCGTGACGGCCCATCAGTCAGCAGACTGGCGCGGACTCTCACTCCCGACGAACAATCCCGTGGCAGGCGACAAAGCCGTGCGGATGGCGCTCAACCTCGCCGCTAATCGCCAGTCGATGATCGACAACGTCCTGGGCGGACACGGCCGCGTCGCCGCCACTCCGATCCCCGAGGTCTACGGCGATTCGTACAACCCGAACGCAACCTTCGCCTACGACCCGACCCAGGCCGAGCGAATACTCACCGAAGCGGGCTGGATCGAAGGTGCCGACGGAATCCGTTCGAAAGACGGTCAGCGGGCGCAGTTCACGATCATGTACAACTCCGTCGACACCGTTCGACGCGATCTCGCTCAGGCATTTGCCTCCGACGCTCTCGCTGTCGGCATCGAGGTGGACCTCGAAGCACTCTCCTGGGACCGCATAGACCCTCGAATCAACCAGGATTCGACGCTTCTCGGTGGCGGCGACGAACCTTTCGACCCCGACACACAGGCGTACGACGCGCTGAACTCGAAGTACATCGCGCCCGGGGTCGGCAGCATCTACGACAACGCCAGTGACTACTCCAATCCAGCAGTCGACGCAGGCTTGGAAGTAGGACGCCGCAGCCTGGATCAGGCAACGCGTGATGCCGCGTATCGCGACGTACAGCAGGCGTACGTCGAAGATCCCGGATTTGTCATCCTCGTGTTCCTCGACCATACGTACGTGTCGAAGGATTCCGACTGGCAGATGTCCGGAACGGTACTCGAGCCACACTCACACGGTGTGACCTGGGGTCCGTGGTGGTCACTGCAGACGTGGGCCCGAGGGCAATGACAGCGGTCGACGTTCGGCCAGACGCGGGGCCGACACGGGGCCACCGTGACAACTCCCGCCGAAAGGCCATCCTCACGATGGTCGGTCGGCGGGTGTTGTTCATCGTGCCGGTCATCGCCGTGGTGTCCGCGGGACTCTTTGCCGCCGCCGCGATCTCACCGTTCGATCCACTGGTCGGCTACCTCGGCACGCGATACATGACGACAAGCGACGCGGACAAAGCGTTGATCGCCGACCAGATGGGTTTCGACAACCCCTGGTACAGCACGTACTGGAATTGGCTCCAGGGTGTGTTCACCGGCGATCTCGGGATCTCCAGATCGTTCAATCAGCCTGTTTCCCAAGTCATCTTCGAACGTCTGCCATGGACCTTGCTGCTGGTCGGGATCTCACTCCTCATCGCGATTCTCGCCTCGCTGACACTCGGTGTTCTCGCCGGAATCCGCAGTGGAGGATTCCTGGACAAGACCGTGTCCGGGCTGAGCGTCGTAGTCCAAGGACTTCCGCCGTTTGTCTTGTCGCTGGGTGCCATCGCGCTCTTCGCGTTGACTCTCGGCTGGCTCCCGGTCGCCGGACTGACCGACGGGGGCGCCGATCCCACACCGGGACAGGTGATCCGGCACTTGGTCCTACCGGTTACGGTGCTCGCCATTTCGCAAATGCCGTGGCTCCTACTCGCCGTCCGAGAGTCCGTCGTGGGTTCGAAAAGTGAGGGATTTGTCGCCGGCGCGGTAGCACGCGGTATCCCGACGCCGACCATCACGAAGCGCCACATACTGCCCACATCACTGGCACCTTTCGTCAACATCGTCGGCGTGCGGTTGCCCGAGCTGATAGTCGGGGCAGTGCTGGTGGAAGAGGTGTTCAGTTGGCCGGGGATCGCCGGCGCCATCGTCTCGTCAGCCCGTGACCTCGACATGGCACTGCTCGCGTTCCTCACCGTCGGTACGACATTGACGGTCATGCTCGGCTCACTGCTTGCCGACGTCCTCGTTGCAGTCCTCGACCCGAGAGTGAGTACCGATGGCTGAACGACGCTTCAAGATCGCCCTCGGCGTGCTGATCCTCGTTGCGCTGTACGCGGCGTTGGTCCCATGGTTGGCCGACGTCGACGACCGAGTCACAGACTTCTCGGCGGCTCGCCTGGCTCCGTCGTTCGATCACCCGTTCGGAACTGACTCGGCGGGCCGAGATCTATTCGTGCGCATAGCTGCAGGCATCAGAACCTCACTTCTGATCGCACTCGCCTGCGCGCTGCTCGCCACGGTGATCGGCGTCGCCGTCGGCACTACGGCCGGACTGGTCGGCGGCTGGGTGGACAGGTTCGTCATGCGCGGCACCGATGCCGTCAACGCGCTCCCCCACCTGTTGCTCGGCATCGTCATCGTCGCGATGTTCCGTGGAAGCATTGCCGCCATCGTGCTTTCGATCGCACTGACCCACTGGACCCAAGTGGCCCGGATCATCCGCTCAGAGATCTTGAGTCTGCGCGAGCGTCCCTACATCGACGCCGCCATTCTCGCGGGAGCAAGTCGACGTCACGTGATCATGCGCCACCTCGTGCCGGCGACGGCGCCACAGGCCTTGATCGCAGTCGTTCTCCTGCTGCCCCATGCCGTCTGGCACGAATCGACACTATCCTTCCTGGGGTTCGGTCTTCCCCCGCACAAACCCAGTCTCGGGACGCTTCTCGAAGAGGCACGCAGTTCTCTACTCCTCGGCGGTTGGTGGACACTTGCATTCCCCGCCGCAGTCCTTGTGATCGCCACCGTCGCTGTTGCAGTTGCCGGTTCGGCCCTGCGGTCGATGCTCACGCCCCCTCGACCTTCGGAGCTACGACTGTGAAACGCGGCCTACGCATCAAATCCCTCACCGTCAGGATCCCTTTGCCCGGAGGATCCGTAGTCCACGCTGCGAGCGACATCGACCTCGACGTTCCAGCCGGCACGGTGACCGCGCTTGTCGGCGAATCCGGGTGTGGCAAGTCGATCATCGCCACCTCGGTCATGAACATGTTGCCGCCGAATGCTTCTCGAACCGGAACGGTCACCGTCGGTACAGCGGACCTCGAGTTCGACGTCTTCTCCGGCACCGCGTTCCGTGGGCGTCACGTGGCTCTCGTTCCACAATCCGCCGCAACACATCTCACCCCCGTCCGGACTGCGCGATCGCAGCTACAGGAGACGATCGACGCACTCGGCAGCGATCACACTTGCGACGCCTTGGCACTTCGCGTCGGACTCGAACCGTCGGCCCTGGACTGTTACCCGCACGAACTGTCGGGCGGCATGGCGCAACGCGTTGCCATTGCCGGTGCGCTGGCCGGGAATCCATCGGTGATCGTCGCAGACGAACCCACCGCCAACCTCGACCGCGAACTCACCGACCACGTCATGGGATTACTTCGAGAGTGCGCTGACTCCGGGGCGGCTGTCCTGCTCATCACCCATGACCTTGCATCACTCACCCGCAGCGATGTCGCGGATCGACTTGCCGTCATGTACGCATCACGCATCATGGAAACCGGTCCGGCGGCTCTGGTGTTCCAAGATCCGCTTCACGACTACACCCGAGACCTGCTCGGCGCCTTGCCATCCCGAGGCTTGACTCCTATGCCCGGATCACCACCGCAACTCACCGATCTCCCCGATGACTGCGTCTACCACTTACGACGCCCGGAGTCGAAACAATCCGGTGGCCCGACCGAACTGGTCACACTGGGTGACCGCACGTACCGAACGCTGCGGAAGGTGGGCTGACATGAGTTTGCAAGCTCTGGGAATTACCAGCGGTTACCACCGCAACCGGCCAGTTCTCGAGAACGTCTCGCTCGAAATTCCGCCGGGAAGGCTGATCGGCCTGACCGGGCCTTCGGGCACCGGAAAATCAACACTTGCAAGGATTCTCGCCTCGTTGGATGCACCATGGTCAGGCGAGGTGCGAATCGACGGATCACCCGTCGTGGGTACCAAATTCTCGGTATCCGCGGCACTGCGCGGGACGGTGTCCATGCTGTTTCAGTCACCTCGCGCATCAACCGACCCTCGGCAGACGCTCGCCTCGATCATCGGTCAACCCGGCGATATTGCCGGTAGGACAATCGATGTGGTCGCACTGGCAGCAGAAGTGGGCCTCACTCCCGATCTCTTGTCCCGTAGACCCCACCAGGTGAGCGACGGCCAACTGCAGCGCGCCTGTCTAGCGAGATCGCTGGCGCAACAACCGAAATACCTCATCTGTGACGAGGCGACGGCGATGCTCGACGCCGCCACGACGGCCGCGCTCATTCGGTTGATCGAGAGTCGCGCCACCGAAACCGGCGTCGGCGTATTACTGATCAGCCATGATCGCGAATTGCTCGGCGCCTGCTGCGACGCGGTCCACGACCTCGACAGTATTAGCGCTTAGCCCCTGCGAAATCCACCCTTGACTCGAACGGATGTTCGAGTATGATTTGGGGAGGGGATCGGGGGATTCAATGAGTGTCTATCTGTCGGACGTGGTTTCGGGTTCTGCGGTGGGGTTGCGCGGACGCCTGTGGCAGCTGTCTGCTTCTGAGTTGCGTGCTGCCGCTATCGAGGCGAGTGCGGAGATTCTTCGTCTCGAGGCCGTTCGGGTGGCGGTGGTCGACGAACTCTCGATGCGGCCCGATGATCAGCTGATCGCCAGCCGCGGTGTCGGTGCCTGGTTGGCGGCGAACACGATGCTGCAGGTTCGGGACGGAAAGAAGATCGCCGCCCTCGGTGCAGCGCTACGACCGTTTCCCGCGGTGACGGCCCGGTTCGACGTCGGGGACTGCTCCTTCGAGCACGCCGTGCTGATCGTGGCGTTCTGCGAATCACCACCGAAGGGGATGCCGGAGGAAGCGCTACCGAAGTGCATCGATTTGTTGTTGGCTGCTGCGTCGGGCGTGGAGTCGACGACCACGAAAGTCCGGAGTGTTATCGCGACCTTGGAGCGAATCTTCGAATCCGATGAGATTCCACCCGCCGAAGACATCGACCGCAACGAGTTGCGGATCGCATCGACACTGAACGGTCGAGTGGTGGTGCGCGGAGATTTCGACGCCCTCACCGGCGAAATGCTGTTGTCGGCGTTGTCGAATCTGACGATGCCCACCCCGGCACCCGATGGAACCCCCGATGCCCGGTCGGCAGCGAAGCGGACCGCGGACGGGTTCACCGAACTGATCCGGCGTTACCTGGACTGCGCGAAGACCGGTAACGATGGTGGCCAGCGGCCGCACGTGAACGTGCACATCAACGCCCGCGATCTCGCGGAGCATCGGGACTGCGCCGCAACACCCGCTGCTCCTGATGGTGGAGCGGCTGTGTCGGATCTTGATGTCGGGCATATGCCGTGGCTCGGACCACTGTCCGTCTCGCAGACCAGACTCCTCGGTTGTGATTGTTTCCTGTCGACTGTTCTGCTCGATGATCACGGCGCGCCCTTGGATGCGAGACCCGGGAAACGGTTGGTCACCGCGGAGCAGCGAGTGGCGTTGATCGCCCGCGACAGAGGCTGCGCGTTCCCCGGCTGCACATGTGTACCGGCCTGGACCGACGCACACCACATCCGGCACTGGGCCAACGGCGGCCCGACCGTGATGAACAACCTTGTCCTACTGTGCCGTTCACATCACCGGCTGATGCACCGGAAATCGGGTTTCGTCGGAAAATGGGTAATCCGCATCGGCGTCGACAACAAACCCTGGTTCATCCCACCACCCTCGATCGACCCGCAGCAGCACCCGCGGCCGGCGAACACCACCTTCAAAACCTGAGGACGAACCTCAGACATACAACTTCACGCCAGGTCCGCATCGGGGGGAGCACCTCCGATGCGGACCTGGCGTGCGTTCATGTTGGTCAGCCCCCAACCGTCAAGTCGTAGAGGGTTACTCCGTCCACCGTTGTGGCGGTGAAGTTTTCGGTCACCCACGTCGAGATGGCGGTAGCGGTGCCTTCGGCGTTCATACCGCCACCCATCCCACCGCCGGCGATGAAGAAGTGAATCTTGCCCTCTGACACGTACTGCTGGAACTGCGCGAGTGTCGGGGACGGATCACTCCCGTTGAACCCTCCGATAGCCATGACCGGTGACTGCGTCGCAAGCTGATAACCCGATGCGCTGTTGGACCCGATTGCCGCGGCTACCCACGTGAACTGGTCGGAGTTCTCTTCGAGTGTGGACACGACCGCGGCTCCCGGTGTGCTGCCCTGAAGCAAACCACCGGCTGCGCCGCCGCCCATTGCACCCCGCGTTCCGTCGGTGGTCGATGTGGTGGTACTCGGAGCTGTTGCACCACCGGGCATCTGACCCATTCCGGCAGGGGGCGTTCCCGGCGTTCCGGTCCCTGCCCCGTCAGTCCGACGGTTACCGCCGTCAGCCATGCCGCCAAATCCTCCGAATCCTCCGCGGCCACCGCCCGGCCCGCCCATTCCACCTTCGACGCTCGGTCCGGCCGAAACTATGGAACCGGTATGCGGAGTGTTGATCGTGTCGATCGCGTACGCAGTCGGACCCGCCAGGCCGGTGAAGATCGCCGCGAGGATCACTGCCCTAGCCAATCGACCTCGCGTCGCTGCCGGAATCAGCACTGCCACGGCAGTGACGATGCCGACGACCAGAATCGCCCAGCGAAGCCACGGTACGAACGAAGGCGAGCGTCCGAGCAGTACCCACGCCATCGCGACGGTTGCCGCCAACGACACCGCCAGAACGAGGCGAACCCAGAGGACGTCACGATGACGCCAAGCGAATACGGATCCTGAACCGATCAGTGCGGCGATCGCCGGCGCCAGCGCAACGGTGTAGTAAGCGTGGAAGATTCCCGCCATGAAACTGAAGGTCAGTCCGGTCACCAACAGCCACAGTCCCCAGACGATGAATGACGCGCGCTGTGTGTCAGCGCGGGGAGCCCTGCCTCGCAGCACGATTCCAGCCACCAGAAGTATCAGTGCAGCAGGAATCAACCAGGCAATCTGTCCGCCCTGGGCAGATTCGAACAGTCGGGTAATGCCGGTACTCCCCCACATGCCGCCACCGGCGCCACCACCTGGTGCCATGCCTCCCGCTGCCATACCGCCTGCGGCCTCGCCCATTCCGGGGAAGCCTCCCGCAGCAGCACCGGCCGCAGCATCACCAGCACCGCGCATTCCGCCGCCGCCGACGCTTCCGGTCTCGTTGCCGCTCAAGCGTCCGAGCCCGTTGTAGCCGAGCGTCAGTTCGAGAATCGAATTGTTCTGCGAACCACCGATCCACGGACGTGAGTCGGCCGGCCACAGTTCGACGATTGCCAACCACCATCCGGCGGAGACGATCAGTCCGCCCAGTGCCGCGAACAGTTGGAGTACGCGCTTACCCAGTTTCGGCGGTCCGGCGATCAGATAGGTGAGCGCCAGCGGTGGAACTACCAACATGACCTGTAATTGCTTTGTCAGGAAACCGAATCCGCAGAAGATACCGACCAACACCAGCCAGCGGGTGCGACCGTCCTGCACGGCGCGCATCATCGCCCACACTGCTGCGATCATCAGGAGCACCAGCAGGGCATCCGGGTTGTTGAACCGGAACATCAGCGCCGCTACGGGTGTGAGCGCAAGTACCAAGCCGGCGATGAGGCCGGCGGCCGCACCGAAATACCGTCGAACCGTTCCCCACAACAGCGCAACCGATCCGACCCCGAGGAGTGCCTGCGGCACCAACATCGCCCAGGAATTGAGTCCGAAGATGCGAACCGACAGCGACATCAACCACAGGGACATCGGTGGCTTGTCGACGGTGATCGAGTTGGCAGCATCCGAGGAACCGAAGAAGAAGGCCTTCCACGACACCGAACCTGCCTGGACCGCAGCAGCATAGAACGAGTTGGCCCATCCGGACGCGCCCAGGCCCCAGATGTAGGCGACTCCGGTGCCCACCAACAACACTCCGAGCGCCCACGGTTCCCGGCGCACCTGACGCTGCGGTTCCGGCGCCGGCAGCGGCGCGGCGAGTGTCTCTGCAGTGGCGGTCATCGATTGGCTCCTACGGATTGTGCAGTGCGAAAAACCCAGCGCAGCGCGACGAATCGGCTCACTGTGGCAACAAGATTGGCAATGACGAGTACGGCAAGCTCCACGTGCTTGGACGCGTCGGGCGCCATGACGTCGAGAACGAACAACGATCCGCTGGTGAGCAGTAGACCGAACCCGAACACGAGCAGGCCCTGCATCTGGTGACGGGCGGATCCTTCCGACCCGCGGATCCCGAAGGTGAAGGCTCGATTGGCGGCGGTGTTGAATACCGCGGTCACCAGCAATGCGACGGCGTTGGCCCACTGCGCCCCCATCACAGAGTGCAGTGCGAGGTAGAGCAGTGCGTACGCGAGTGTCGAAATGACTCCCACCACGGCAAAGCGCGAGAGCTGCCCGACCATTCCTCGAGGAACTCCGGGAACCAGTGGTTCACGTCCGAAACTCGCCCTGAGCTCAGCCAAGGGAAGGGAACCGGTCGACAGTGCTCGCCCGACGCGGACCACACCTTTGAGGTCGGCAACTGCGGTGGCAATGATGTCCACCCGACTGTCCGGATCGTCCACCCAGTCGACGGGGACCTCGTGAATCCGCATGCCCGCTCGCTCGGCCAGCACAAGCAATTCGGTGTCGAAGAACCACCCGGTGTCCTCCACCAGCGGAAGTAGTTGCCGCGCAACATCGACTCGCATGGCTTTGAATCCGCACTGAGCGTCGGAGAAGCGAGCATGCAGTGCGCTTCGGAGGATGAGGTTGTAGCTACGTGAGATGAACTCGCGTTTGGGGCCGCGTACCACGCGCGACGAACGTGCCAACCGGGAACCGATGGCGATGTCCGAGTGGCCGGAGAGCAGCGGAGCAATCAACGGCATCAGGGCATTGAGATCGGTGGAGAGGTCGACGTCCATGTACGCGACCACGTCGGCATCGGAGTCGCTCCACACCTGCCGCAGTGCTCGACCACGGCCCTTCGCATCCAGGTGGACGACCCGGACGTCGTCGAATTCTTCGGCGAGGGAACGCGCGAGTGCCAACGTGCCGTCGACACTGGCGTTGTCCGCGATGGTAATTCGTGCAGAGAATGGCACCTGTGTGCGTAAATGCCGGCGCAGGCGCCGCACGCACGTCTCGAGGCCGGCCTCTTCGTTGTATACCGGGACGACCACGTCCAGCACTACAGTCGTCGCGGAAAGCTCCCCTGCGTCCGTGCTGCCCGCGGTCTGCATGGCTTCTGTCGTCATGCGTCCTAGATTTGTCGGGCCGGCTCCGACGAACCTGCGTCCAGCCTGGGAGTTTCCTGGCAACCGGACGCGGGCTAATCTCGGGGTATGCCTTCAGTCTTCAGCGCCATCATCAACGGAGATCTACCAGGACGTTTCGTGTGGGAGGACGACGACGTTGTCGCGTTCCTGACCATCGCGCCGGTAACGCAGGGCCACGTACTCGTGGTACCGCGAGCCGAGGTCGATCAGTGGCAGGACGTGGATCCTGAACTCTTTGCCAAGGTCACCGCGGTTGCCCGCACCCTGGGTCAGGCTGTGAGGAAGGCGTTCGACGCGCCTCGGGCGGGCCTCCTCGTCGCAGGTCTGGAAGTTCCGCATCTTCACGTTCACGTCTTCCCCGCATACGACATGGGGAACTTCGACATCAGTGGCGCCGATACTTCGCCGTCACCCGAATCTCTCGACGAGGCGCAGACCAAACTCAAGTCGGCGCTACGCGACCTCGGCTTCGAGTCAACTGTCTCGACTCGTTGATCGCGTACCTTCGACCGAATTTCGCTGGCCGATAACTGGACTCCCCGCCGCAGCCTCCAACGGAGGTTGCGGCGGTCGCATTTGTCACTCCTACCGACCGTGACCTGCGATTGCACACCGAACAGTCCGTTTCGCGCTGTCGCGCGAGCACGAGATTCGCTGCTACCGTGGGGCGCTGGTCCGGGACCTAGGGCCCTAAAACTGGTTCACGTGTTAACAGTCGGAGGACAAGGGAGCAATGCAGGAACGTGCCAAGATCAGTCGCCGACAGATTCTTCAAGGCGCTGCTGATCGGTTCGAAGTCACGGGGTACGGCAGCACGAGCATGAATGACATCGTGTCCGCGGCGCAGATGACCAAGGGCGCGGTCTATTTCCACTTCTCGTCCAAAGACGAATTGGCTCAGGCGGTCATCGAAGAACAGCACCAGATGTCGATCACTGCCTTCACCGCAGTTGCAGCCACGGGCGCACCGGCACTGGAGCAGCTCGTCATGGTGTGCCACGAGATGGGCCGCCAACTCGTCGCGGACCCGATTGTTCGTGCGGGAGTCCGACTTACCCTCGAATTGGCCTCTGCCGACGGTTCGCAAGGCCCGTACGTCGTGTGGATCCGCGAGCTTCGAAAACTGGCCGAGGCCGCGAAGCTCGAAGGCGATATCCGCGACGACGTGGAGCCGGAATCGGTGGGTCGCGTGGCGATCTCGGCATTCACCGGCGTTCAACTGGTTTCGAACGTGCTCACCAGACGAAGCGATTTGAACGACCGTATCGACGAATTGTTCACCATCCTGTTGGCAGGCGTGGTCTCGGACAAGCGTCGGACCGACGTCGCCGAACTGGTCGGACGTCGCCTCGAAACTTATGCGTCCTGACCCCCGGAACACCCCTGCCCCCGGAACACCCTGACAATCGGTTGATTCGGCGTATCAGCACCGAACCGTGCGCCAACCTTCGTCGATTCGTACAAGACCCCCCGGCGTCGACTCACTATCGTCAGATCCACGAATAACCCAGATATACGGATACCGACGAAAGGGCTTCTCGAATGACCGAAACCGCCACGTACGTTGAGAGCGCACAGCAGGAGATCGCTGCTGTACTCGCCGAAGCGAAGACCGATGCGTTCGTCCACGCACGCGACATCGATTCCGGCGAAGAGTTCGGCTACGGCGCTGACGAAGGTGTCATCCTCGCCTCCGTTTTCAAGATTCCTGTCGTACTGCAGTACGCCCGTGAAGTTGCGGCCGGAACCCTCGATCCGACCGAGCACGCCACGGTGACCGCCGAGTTCCGCTCCGGCGGCATCGGTATCGGCGGCTGCGCCGACGACGTCACCGCAAGCTGGCGAGACCTCGCTCTGCTCATGATGAGCTTCAGCGACAACGCCGCCACGGATTTCCTGTACGAACGCCTCGGACTCGACAACATCGTCGCAACGCTGCGCGGGCTCGGTTTGGAGAAGACCAACTTGGTCCGTGACTGCCGTGGTCTGTTCAAATCGGTCTACGACGACCTCGGTGTCGACAAGGGCACCTTGCTGGAAATGCCGCCCATCGAAATTCTTCGGACAATTTCCGTCATGGATCCGGCCCGCTCCAACTCCAGCACTCCTCGTGAGATCACAATGTTGCTGGCTGCAATCTGGAGGGACGAAGCCGGCCCCGCATCAGCCTGTGAAGAAGTCCGAACCATCATGAGCAAGCAGGTCTGGCCGCACCGCCTTTCGTCCGGGTTCCCCGACGAGGTCACTGTCGCCGCCAAGACCGGAACGCTGGGATTGGTACGAAACGAAGCCGGCGTCGTGGCGTACCCGGACGGCAAGCGTTACGCCGTCGGTGTCTTCACCAAGTCCCACGAGCTCACCCACCGCGCCCCGAAGATCGACGCCTCCATCGGAACCGTCGGCCGCATCGCTGTCGAAGCACTTCGCAACAACAGCTGATCTGAACCCACTGACGAAGAATGCGGGTCGCGCTGAGAAATCAGTGCGACCCGCATTTTTCGGCTTTCGAGCTAGCGTGGACCGCGCAGACGAAGATGCACCATCAACCGGAAGCGGACGTTGGGATCGTCCAGATCCAACGCGGCCATACCCTTCAACTTGCTGAGACGATACCGAAAGGTGTTGGGGTGTACGTGCAATGACGCCGCGGCGTCACCGACGTCACCGAAGGCGTTGAGCCACGCATCGAGGGTGTCGACGAACGAGGTCGCGTGAGCTGCGTCGTGGCTGGCGATCGCCTCGATGGGTCCGAGGTCCGAGAACCCTTCGGCTGCAGCTTCCGACGCGATCTCCAACAGGATGGCATCGACGTGGACGCTACTGAAGGTGGCGACGCTGCCCGACGCTCGTCCCGCCAACAACACTTCGAGGGCATGTTCGGCGTCGCGCTTCGATCGGCTCAGCTGCGCCGGTCTGGTCACGACCCGGCCGATCCCGATGATCGTGTCGCCGGACGCTCCGGTTCGGTCCAGGAAGTCCGAGGCCACACGGAACGCCTGTAGCTCGGCTTCTGCCGGGGAATGCCCTCGCACTGACAGCACCGCGTAGCCGGTTCCGTTGACCAGAGCAGCAGCCGACTGCGAATGGACCGCGCCCAGGTGCATGGCCAGAGCGTCGGTCAGCCGCACCACATGGGCTGCGTCGTCCGGCTTCGACGATCCTTCGAAAGACCTGCGGCCCAATGCCATCACGAGTGCGGGACCGGTCCCGAGGCCGAGGCGATTCATCGCGTCGACCGCACCGGATCCACCGTCGAGAAGGGTTGCGATCAGGTCTGCGCGCAGTCGACGCTCGGCGTCGGCGCCGCCGCGCAACCGCAACATCTGCAGTGCAATCAACCCGGCCGAATCGCGCAGTGCACGCATCCGGTCCTCGGACATCGGCTCACCGGTTGCCACCCACATGGAGCCGAGGAACTCGTCGCCGGCTCTGATGGACACGGCGATACGACCCATTTTCGTACCGAGGGTCTCGGCCGAAACCCACACCGGATCATCGCTGCGATAGAGCCGGTCGAAGACTCCCGCTTCTTCGAGCACTCGAATGTACTGGTCAGGAACTTGGCGCTCCAGAACGGTCGCGATACGTGGACCGTCACCTTCTTCCTGACGTCCGGAGAAGGCGATGACCCGTGAGCTTCGGTCCTCGATCGTGATCGGCGCATCCAGAAGTGCGCTGACGGCGTTGGCGAAAGCGAACAGATCGCCGGCCGGTCCACCTCCGCGCGAGTGGATGTGCCCGACTTCGTTCCGTGCCGAGAGCACCGAATGAAGCAGGCTTGTGAGCTGAACCCACGAAACTCCACGCGCCAAGGTCAATACGACAACGCCGGAGGAGATGATGGATTCACGGTCGGCATCGCTGACCTCGGTGGTCACTCGCGCGACCACCACGCGTACTCCGCGCTCGGCCAGGCCGGCCACGGACTCCGCGATACGTTCGCCTCCGGTGATGCCGACGAGCAGCACCATGGAGTCCGGTGTCGAGGGTGAGTCGTCGTCGGGGTCGTGAATGACCACCGAGGCGATCTCCTGGACCGCCTCCGGGTCGCCGACAACCGGGTTCAGCACCGTAGTTCCCACGTCTTCGAGAAGCCGCACCAAACTGATGCGAGGTCGTACGGTGCCCACGTCTATCACTCCTTCGTCCTGTGAACGAAGTGTGTCATAGTGATTCGTCAAAGCCGATCCATGCCGATCCATTCGACCGACGTGGTGATTGCTTCGAGCAGGTCAGGGATCGGTTCGACGCCGATGCCCGGCCCTTCCGGAACCTTCACGTAACCGTTGTCGAGTACGAACGGCTCGGTGATGTCTTCGGCGAAGTACCGGTCGGAAGCCGACGTATCGCCTGGTAGGACAAATCCGGGGAGCGCGGCAAGGGCGACGTTGGCAGCCCTGCCGATTCCGGTCTCGAGCATTCCGCCGCACCACACGGCAATTCCGTTGGCCTTGCAGACGTCGTGGATACGACGCGATTCCAGATAACCGCCCACACGTCCCGGTTTGATGTTCACCACGCTGCACGCACCGATTGCCAGCGCGTCGGCGGTGACCTTCG
This sequence comes from Rhodococcus sp. WS1, assembly GCF_003797745.1. NCBI lineage: Bacteria > Bacillati > Actinomycetota > Actinomycetes > Mycobacteriales > Nocardiaceae > Rhodococcus > Rhodococcus sp. WS1. Next base: position 2,295,458 of record NZ_RKLZ01000001.1, read on the forward strand.
CGGAGGTGATCGACTCGTCGAGGCAGACCGGCGTCCGCATCATCTCGGCCAGCCTGGCGTGGCCACGCAGTTCCTCTTCGGGAAGGGGCTGCTCGATCAGCAGGAGGTCGAAGTCGTCGAGCCGCTGGAGATGGCGCGCGTCAGCCAGGGTGTACGCCGTGTTCGCGTCGACCTGGAGGAGTACGTCGTCGCCGAACCTCTCGCGGACTGCGCGAACCGGCTCGATGTCCCAGCCCGGTTCGATCTTCAGTTTGATGCGCAGGTATCCGGCCTCGAGGAACCCGCCTACCTCTTCGAGCAGTTCGTCGATCGAATTCTTGATACCCACCGAAACACCCGCAGGTACGCGATCGACTACTGCACCCAGGTACGAAGACATGCTCGTCCCGGCGGCCCGTAACTCGGCGTCGAGAAATGCGGTTTCCAGTGCCGCTTTGGCCATGGGGTGTCCGGCGAACTGTTCCATCGTCGCGCTCAGTGCGTGCACGTCGGGATCGGTGAGTTCACCCAGAGACGGAATCAGGAACTTACGAAGGACTTCGGCGGCGCCGTCCGTGTATTCGGAGCAGTAGCGAGGCTCGGACATCGCAACGCACTCGCCCCAGCCCGCCGACTCCGAGGTGACGACCTTGACGAACAACACGTCCTTGGTGGTCTCCGTGCCGAACGAGGTTCGGAACGGCGCCTTCAACGGCATTGCTGCCCGGCGTAATTCAACTCCGTCGATCTTCACGATGTAACCTCCGCTGTTGTCCTGCCTGCCGGTGTTCCCGGCGCACGGTCCAGTACATATTTTCCGGTCCTGGTGACTGCGAGAACCACTCCGTTCTCGGCGAGCACACCCCCCAGAGTCTCGCGGACTGCCAGGCGCCAGTCGTTCGCTGCCGCCGGGTCCGACTTACGCAGTGTGTACACGTCATTCGGTGTAGCCACCGTGACGAAACGATTCTTGGTCGACTTCAACACGGGCAGACCGGCTTCGGAGATCGACAACAGTTCGCTCGCTCCCAACGACTCGGGAGTCGGGACCTCTCCCGAACCGGCGACGACGTCGGAAACCTTGCTGCTACCGATTTCCCAGTCGATCAGCAATCGGTCGCTGTCTGCGCCGCCGTTGAGACTGTCGTTCATCGGCGCGTAGAAACGCGGCAGATACTGGATCGGGAACGCACCGAGTTTCGAGACGTTGAAGTAGGCATTGCGAGCGACGAGCGGGTCGAAAGTCCACCGCACGTGGAGAATTCCTCGTTCCAGTGCCCACGCTCGCTGGAACAGTTTCAACGCGAGGCCGATGTGCCCGTTCTGCACGTTCGGCAGGATCCCCGTGATGTGTGAATGCAACGAACGATGTTGCGGTTCCTCGAAGAATGCAACCGAGCCGCCGATCAGATCTCCGCCACGAAAAGCGCCGGCGACGTAGTTACCGGAGTGCGCGAGCGCTTTCATCATGTCCCGATGGACGGGAGGGTTGCCGCTCTCCGGCTGCCATACCTTCTCGAACAGACCGAATACCTGTTCCAACTCGGCATGCCCGGTGACGGTTTCGATAGTCACACATGCAAGCAGGGCGGCTTGCTCGGCCTGGCTGATTGCTTGCCGCATCCGTGAAGGCGATACACCTCCGAATGGTTGAACGGTCTTGCGTTGGACATTGTTCGGCGACGTCATCGTCACAGTCCTCCCTCCAGGATTCGCGTCACCAGACCGGCCAACAAGGTGGCGCGCGGGATCATCTGATCTATCTCTACGTGTTCTGTCGCTGCGTGGGCACCACCGCCGACGGCACCGAGGCCGTCCAATGTGGGAGTTCCGACTGCCGCAGTGAAATTTCCGTCCGACGCACCGCCGACGGCGCAGTCGCGAAGCATCCCCAAGCCGCTCTCACTGCTGACCTGGTGAGCGAGAAAGTACAGCTTCTCCGAAGACACTGATTCCAGTGGTCCACGGTTGGGGCCTCCGGACACCGAAATTCGACTTTCGGCCAACGCCGGTGTCAGTGCACGGATCGAACGGTCGATGCGTTCCTGCTCCTTCGCGGACCACATGCGAACGTCACACCACAGTTGCGCTTGCGCTGCAACGGTATTGGTGGTCGTGCCGCCACTGATCACGGACGGAACCACCGACGTTCCCGCCGCCGGGTCCGCGAGCTCCACCACGGCCTGAATCTGATGTGCGAGCTCAACTACGGCGTTCACACCTCGCTCCGGTTCCAGTCCGGCGTGTGCAGCGCGTCCCTCGATGTCGACGCAGTACAGCGACATACCCTTGCGCGCGGTCTTCACCGCGCCGTCGGCGGCGGCCTCGAGTACCAGCACAGCGTCGACCTGACGGGCTTGCTCCTCGATCAGTGCGCGCGAAGTCGGGGAGCCGATTTCCTCGTCGGAATTGAGGAGCACGACCACCCCGTCGAGCGACGGAAGCGATGCGAGCGCATGGAAGAGCTGGACGATGCCGGCCTTCATGTCGAAGACTCCGGGTCCGGTGGCGATGTTGTCGGTGACCGACCAGGGCAACTCCGCGAGCGTTCCGAGCGGCCAGACGGTGTCGAAATGGCCCAGGAGCATCACCTTCGGCTCCGCGCCGAACGACCAACGCAAGTGCTGGCGTCCGTCGATACGGATACGTTCGGGGGCGCTTCCGAGATGGCGTTCGCCGATGTCGGCCACCACGTCCGCACATGCATCGACTGCGCCGAGGTCGGAACTGGGCGACTCGGCGGTTACCAGCGCCGCCAGGTCCGCCACCATTGATTTCTTGTCCACTCCGACGCTCTCCTGTCACCGACTTGCAACTTCGCAGTCAAGCTTGGCCGAAGCGACCCTGTCGGATCTTGTCCAAGACTCCTGTCCTTCGGGCTCGGATTCGTCGTGCGTCACGAACAGCTGGGTGTGACAAGCAACTGTGTGTCATCAAGCAGGTGTGTCAGGTACCGATCTCTGTTCGGGCGGCAAACAGCTCGGGGAAGAAGCTCAACTCCAGCGCACGTTGCAGGAACCCGGCACCACCACTCGAACCGCCGGTCCCCTTCTTCATGCCGATCACCCGCAGCACGGTCCGAAGATGCCGGAACCGCCACAGCTGAAAGCTCTCCTCGAGGTCGACCAACTCCTCGAATGCCTCGTACGCCGTCCAGTGCTGTTCGACGTTCTCGTAGATTGCCTTGACCAGCGGAATCAGCTCGTCGTTTCGCACGTAGGGCGCGCTGACGTCTCGTTCGAGAGCCGACGCCGGAACGTCGTAACCCTGCCTGGACAGGTACCGCCAGAACTCGTCGTACAGCGTCGGCTCTCCGAGCAGGGTCTCCAACAATCGATGGGCGGACGGATCCGATTCGAACACCTTCAGCATGCCGGCGTTCTTGTTTCCGAGCACGAATTCCACGGCGCGGTACTGGTACGACTGGAACCCCGACGAGTTGCCGAGAACGCCCCTGAACTCCGCATACTCCGCCGGCGTCAGTGTCGCCAACACGGACCACTGTTCGGTCAGAGTGGCCTGGATGTGTTTGACGCGTGCGATCCGCTTGAATGCGACCCGAATGTCGTCGGCAGCGATCGCTGCTCTGGCCGCCCGTATCTCGTGGAGAAACAGCTTGAGCCACAACTCGCTGGTCTGGTGCTGAATGATGAACAAGAGTTCGTCGTGGTGTTCCGGCTCGCTCACCGGATGCTGCGAATCCAGGAGGGTATCGAGTCCGAGGTAGGCCCCGTAACTCATCTTCTCGGAAAAATCGGTGACGACGTCGTCTTCGATCTTCCGTGTGCCGTCCGTTGCCGACATCTTCAGTCTCCTTCTCAGAATTTCGCCGGGGTCTGCGGAACGATCATGGCCACCAATGCGGCAGCGCTCGTCGCTCCGACCAGGACTCCGAATGCAGCCATGTACGAGAACTGGTCCACCATCCATCCCATCATGAGCGGGGTGATGAAACCGGCGAACTGACCACAACCGTTGATCAAACCCATTCCGGAACCGAGGAATTCGGAAGGAAGTGCCCGCAACGGCATCGCGAAGATCGACATCGAACACAGACCGCTGATGCCTAGAGCCAACGTCTCGTAGAACGTGAACATCGCGACGGTGTCAGCGGTGGTCATCAGGAACAACAGGACTGCCGACGTGGCCATACACGGAACCAGAAGAATCCGAGCCCGGTCGTGGAAGTACTTGTCCACCAACCGCCCGCCCACAATCGTGGCCAGCGCCGTGACGATGAAGGGGATCGCGGCAAAGATTCCCGTGTCGATCAGCGAGAGTCCCTTGTCGTTGAGCAGATAACTCGGCACCCAGGTCATCAGACCGTACGCGGACATGTTGGCCAGGCAGAACAGAATTGCGAACTTCCACACCGACGCGGACTTGAACACCGCGGCGCGAGAGTGCTCGCTCGCCAGAGGTTGCAGCGCAGCCTCAGGATCTTCCGAGATGTCCGTGTCCAACGGTGCCGGCAGCACCAACCACACCACCGTGCCGATCACAGCGCCGACGATGGCCACCAGCCAGAACGCGTCACGCCACCCCACGGCCATGAGGACCGGCGCGATGATCAGCGGTGCGACGCCGGGGCCGAGGTTGTTGGCGCCGAGCATGAAACCCATCGCGGTCGCTCTGGTTTTCGGACGCGTCCGCTCAGCCAAAGCCTTGAACGACGCCGCCGGAAAGAGCCCCTGGCTGATACCGAACATCGCACGCATGACCATCAGCGAGATGAGACCCCACGCGAACCCTGTCAACGCGGTGAACACCGACCACAGGATCAAGGCGACGATCAACAGTGGCCTGGGTCCGAAGCGGTCGGCCAACATTCCGCCGGGGACCTGCCCGAGCATGTAGAAGATCGCGAAGACCGAAACCACACCACCCAACTGCGTACTGCTGAGCGAGAATTCGTCGCCGATCATCGGAAGCGCAAGCCCGATCATGACGCGATCCACCATGTCGATCAACCAGATAGTACTGAGCAGCCCCACCGTAACGGTGGTTGTGCGACGAATCGACTTGTTGTCCAACATGTTTCGAACCGAACCGCCGGTCCCCCGCAATGGTTCTTCCACTGTGACGCGTTCCGCCTTCATCAAGCCTCCCGAATTGTCTTGTGCCGCATGGACTAGAACATTGAAAAGACTGATGAAGTGTGACAGCGAACACGTCTACCGCATTGGTCCGTTTCACCAATACCTGAAGCAACGTTTGGTCGGTCGGAACATGTTCTGCCCCAGTAGATGACAAATGCCGCCGACGCACACGGCGTCGGCGGCATTTCGCGATAGAGTCGCTACTTCATCACGTGCGATTAGCGACTGCCACGATCGTCGAGACGCCTGCGGCTGCAAGCCGAGCATTGACAGTGATCAGGCCGAGAATGTCGTCGACGCTGCCGAGTGTGTGCGAAATCGTACGATCCGAAATCCGTCGTGAGCCGGGAACAGCCTCGGCGAGTTCAGCTCCCGTAGTGGTGGGGTGAACGATCTCGAGGGTCCATTCGTCACGCAGCTCGACCGGCTTCAGTGTGTCGGCCTTGCGCACTGCGCGCTCGGCGCCTGCTCGGATCTGCTCGCACGCCAGCGACGGCGGCAGCGAATTGGTTGCCGACCATCCGTGTGCCTTCTTGACCTCGACGGTCTCGGTTGTCGGCGAGGCCGCGTCCACCAAGCCACAGATGATGTCGTCACCGGTCACGAGACCGACGGGAACGCCCTGGGTGGCAGCGTAGAGGGTGTTGACGTCGGTCTCAGAGACGGACTTGCCGTCGAGGCGGACGTCGGCGAACAAACTCGAGAACGTGTGCGCCAAGACGCCGGGTCCACCAGCTGGTGCGTGATAGCCGACAAACAGGGCGACGTCGTGATCCGACGTCATTCCTTCGGCCATGCACTGCATCTTGGGTGATCCGAAGATCAGGCGCGCCCGTGGATCCAGATCGGCGTGAAGCAGGTTGTCCATCGTTCCGTGGCTGTCGTTGACCAGGACGCTCGTCGCACCGGCGTCGAACGCACCGGCGATCGCAGCATTGGTCTCGGCAGTCATGAGCATCTGCGCACGGTGATAGCCGCCACCGCCGCGGATCGTCTGATCGAGCGTCGCGATACCCGCGATACCCTCCATGTCCACCGAAATATAGACGTGCATTCCTGTCCTCCATCGATCTCAATCGGCTGAATTGATAACTTCGCTTTCACCTTCACACTCGACTGCATTCGTTTCTTGTCCGGTCGAACGGTGAGTCGGCCTCCATTTGGGACGTTCACACCAGAATCCGATACCCGAGCCGTGAAACCATCGGGACATTCGCCGGGCCAGGCGGTTCGACCAACGACAGGAGTGCAGCGCTGATGCAGGTCCACGACATCGTGTTCACCGGCGGCCGCGTCGTCGATCCCGCATCGGGGACCGACGAGGTTCGGGGCATCGCGATCACCGACGGCAAGGTCTCGGCGTGGGGTCACGACGCGATCGAGGCTCGGCAGACGATCGACGTGACCGGTCAGGTGATCTGCCCCGGATTCATCGACCTGCACAGCCACGGACAGGAAATCGCCGAGCAGCGACTTCAAGCGTTGGACGGAGTGACGACGGCCCTCGAACTGGAGGCAGGCGTCATTCCTGTTGCGAAGGCATATGCGCGTGCCGGTGCCGAGGGGCGCCCGATCAACTACGGCTACGCGACGTCGTGGGCGCACGCACGCATGATCGAACTCTCGGGCGCCGATCCCGATGGCGACATCAGGACTCTCTTGCACCATGTCGGTTCCCCGAGTTGGCAGGGCGAACCCACTGCCTCCCAGCGCGCCCACATTCTCGAACTCCTCGAAAACGATCTCGCTGCAGGCGCTCTCGGCATCGGCGTGGTGGTCGGATACGCCCCGAAATCCGATCCGGCCGAGTACCTGCAGGTGGCGGATCTCGCGGCCCGAGCCGGAGTTCCCACTTACACCCATGCGCGCCCACTCATCTCGGCCGATCCGTCGAGCCCGGTGGACGGCGCCGTCGAAATCGCCCGTGCAGCAGCCGAAACCGGCGCGCACATGCACTACTGCCACGTCAACAGCACCTCGGGAATGCACGTCGACCATGCACTGTCCGTGGTGGCTCAGGTCCAGGCAGCCGGATCTCGCGTCACGACAGAGGCGTATCCGTACGGGTCAGGCTCGACGGCCGTCGGAGCTGCGTTTCTCGATCCAGACAAGCTGCATCTGATGAATCTGACACCACGATCGCTGACTTTCGTGCCCACCGGTGAACGTATCGCGGACCGCAAGCAGCTGGAACATCTTCGGGCAACGGACCCCGGCGGACTGGTACTTGTGGAGTTCCTCGACGAGAACGACACCGTGCAGCGCGAATTCCTCGAACGCGCGATGACTTTCGACCGTGCCGCCATCGCGAGCGACGCGATGCCACTGACCTGGCCAGGCCGTACCGCTGCCGATGCGTTGCAGTGGCCATTGCCGGAGAAGGCACTCGGCCACCCACGCGGCGCCGGCACCTATGCGCGAGCGATTCGTACGCTGTACCGCGAGCGTCGGCTGCTGTCGCTGTCGGAGATCATCGCGCGCTGCTCGTTGATCCCTGCGCAGATTCTGGAGGAGTCGGTTCCCTCGATGGCGACGAAAGGCCGGATCAGCCCCGGTAGCGACGCGGACATCCTCGTTTTCGACCCCGAGCGAATCACCGACAACGCCACGTACATCGACGGCACCCGCCCCTCCACCGGTATCAGCCGCGTGCTGGTCGGCGGAGTACCCGTCGTCGAAGACGGTGTCGTGGTCCAGGACGCGTTGCCTGGTCGCCCGGTACGCCGCTCGTAGCCGGATCTCATCCTGACCTGCATAGTTCTGACAGAAAGTCACCACACATGAACACATCGTCTGCAATCAACGGCACAATCGATGACATGACGGATTTCGCGAACCCCCCGATCGGTTGGCAGCACAAGGCCTTCGGCACCGACCTCGAAGGTCGCGACGGTTCCGACCTCGAGCCGCTGGGGATCTCGGCACTCGACGGCAACCTCCTGCTACCCGTGATGACACTCAACCGTGCAGCGATCGCGCACAATGTCGACCTCATGGCGCAGTTCTGCTCCGACCACGATGTGGATCTGGCGCCTCACGCGAAGACCACGATGAGCCCCGAACTGGTTCGACGGCAGCTCGACGCCGGGGCTTGGGCGATGACAGCCGCAACCGTTGCGCAGGCACGCATTCTGCGTGAGTTCGGTGTGGACACCATCATCATCGCCAGCCAGGTTCTCGATCCCGCCGGTATTCGGTGGATCTGCGACGCCCAGGCCACCGACCCCGATTTCTTCGTCACCACCCTCGTGGACTCGGTCGAGAGCGTCCGCCTGATGGAACAGTTGATCGCGAAAGTCTCACCAGCCAGCCGTATCCGGGTTCTCGTCGAACTCGGCTACGACAGCGGACGCGCGGGCGCTCGCACTGTCGAGCAAGCACTCGACGTCGCACGCGCAGCATCGCAGGCACCTTCGTTGATACTCACCGGAGTCGAGGGGTTCGAGGGCATGATGCCCGGAGCCTCGGTAGCAGCCCGCCGTATCTCCGTCGATTCGTATCTCAAATCCGCGCGGGTTTTCACGGAAATCTGTGTGGCCGAGAACCTCTTCGAGAACAACTCCGCGAAGGCTCCCAGGCCACTGGTCACTTTCGGCGGCAGCGCATTTCACGATCTCGTTGTGCGCGAACTGGCCGGACGGTGGGCACTCGACAACGGTGTACGCATCGTGCTGCGCAGCGGTTGCTATATCACCCATGATCACGGTCTCTATGCCGAAACTTCGCCGTGGGCTGACGGTCCGCGAACTCTGCAGGGAGCCGCAGAGGTCTGGGGCGTAGTGCTCTCCATACCTGAACCCGGACGGGTGATCCTGGGCTTCGGCCGCCGCGATGTCGGTTCCGACGCAGGCTTTCCCATAGTCCTGTGGCGCCGACGCGACGGATCCAACCGATCAGCGCGAGAGCTGACGATCACCGCACTCAACGACCAGCACGCGTACGTCGACGTTCCGGCTGACTTCGACGTGAAGGTCGGCGATCTGCTCGGTTGCGGAATCTCGCATCCCTGCACAACATTCGACAAGTGGTCACTGATTCCCGAGGTCGATTCGGATTACCGCGTCGTCGGTACGGTGCACACCTACTTCTGAGGGGACCGGTTGCGGTAATCCGGCGTCAGTCGTCCTTCGGGTCACGCGGCAATTCGACGCGGAACGTCGTCCCCTGCCCGAGGGAGGTCTCGACGCTGACGGTTCCGTCGTGCGCTGCAACCAACGCCGAAACGATGGACAGGCCGAGACCGGCGCCCCCGGTCTCACGGGTGCGAGAGGTGTCGGCGCGGTAGAAACGCTCGAAGATCCGCGCGGCATCCTCGTCACTCAAACCCTGACCGGTATCCGAAACCTCGACCACCGCGGAGTTCTCGGTCGTACCGACACGAACGGTGACCTGCGCATCCGGCGGCGTGTGTTTGATCGCGTTGCCCACCAGATTGGCAACTACCTGACGCAGTCTGGCCTCGTCACCATGCACTTCGGGCAGGCCTGGGCCGCCGGTCATCTGAAGTTCGACAGTTCGATCCGGTGCGATCGCTCGTGCCGCCTGTACCGAATCCGCCGCAACTGCAAGCAGATCCACAGGCTTGTTCTCGAGTGGACGCTGTTCGTCGAGTCTTGCCAGCATGAGCAGATCTTCGACCAGAAGTCCCATCCTCGACGCCTCGCCCTCGATCCGGTTCATCAGCGTTTCCGTATCAGTCATGGCGCCTTGGCGATACAACTCGGCGAACCCACGAATAGTCGTCAAGGGTGTGCGCAACTCGTGGCTCGCGTCGCCGACAAACCTACGCATCTTCTCCTCGGAACGCCGTGCTGATTCCTCCGAAGCCTCGGTCGCGGCAAATGCGTGTTGAATCTGCGCGAGCATTCCGTTGAGCGCCACCGACAATCGGCCGACCTCGGTGCGGTCGTCACGCTCCGGGACCCGTCGATGAAGGTCGCCGGCGGCAATGGCAGCGGCAGTTTCCTCAACCTCGACCAGCGGACGAAGGCTCCGACGAACCACGAAATACGCTCCGCCGCCGAGGATCAGCAGGACAACCAGGCCGATGCCGAGTTGCAGGCCGACCAGGTCGTCGACGGTCTGTTCGATATCCGTCAGTCGCACACCGATAGTCGTGGTCGTGTTTTCGCGAACCGTCGTGAGCACGCGCCAGTTCACGTCCGAACCGTCGCTCGATCCGACGGTGATCGGGCCGTCGGTGGAATCTTTCGACAGGTCTGGTTCGGTCGTCGTCGACTTGTCGTTGAGAGTGATCACCTTCCCGTCCGCGGTCACCGTCCGAACGAAGAAGGGACTGGGCGGACGAGTTTGCGGACCGACATCGCTGGGTGGCTGCAAATCTCTGGTGTGAGGCTTTGCCCAGCCGTCGACCGCCTCGTACAGCGTTTTGTCGGTTCGCTGGGTCAGTGAATTCTCGAGAGCAGAAGTGACCGCGACGCCAGACGCCAACAGACCCAGTGCCGCCAACACCAGCAAGGCCGCAACCAGGGTGAAGCGCAGCGGCAGTGAATGGAGACGGAAACGACCCCGCTTCGGAAGCTGATCGTTTTCCGCGGCGGCGATCATTGCCGCGGTTCACGCATCACGTAGCCGACCCCACGCAATGTGTGAATCAGCGGTGTCTCCCCCGTATCCACCTTGCGCCGCAGGTAGGACACGTAGGACTCGACAACTCCGACCTCCCCGCCGAAGTCGTAGTTCCAGACGTGGTCGAGAATTCGAGGCTTACTGAGAACCGTCCCGGCATTGACCATGAAGTATCGGAGCAGTGTGAACTCGGTGGGTGAGAGTGCAACCAACTCGCCCTTCTTCCAGACCTCGCGGGTGTCGTCGTCGAGTTCGATGTCGGCGAACTTCACCCGCGGCGACTGCTCCGGTGCGACCCCGCGGCCGGCGCGGCGCAGGATGACCCGCAACCTCGTCACGACCTCTTCGAGGCTGAACGGCTTGGTCACGTAGTCGTCCGCGCCGAGGGTCAGGCCGCTGATCTTGTCGTCGAGCGAATCCTTCGCCGTCAGAAACAGGACCGGTGCGTCCACACCGTCGGCACGGAGGCGTCGAAGCAGACCGAAGCCGTCCATCCCGTGCATCATGACGTCGAGAACAATCGCGTCGGGACGGAATGTCCGTGCGACGTCCAGGCCTTGGGCTCCGCTCGAAACAGTCGCCACCTCGAAACCCTGGAATCGGAGGCTCACGGAGAGCAACTCCACGATGGTGGGTTCGTCGTCGACGACGAGGATGCGGGCTTCGGGGGTCTTGTCGGTCACGAGAACCATCTTCTCCCCTGCCACTGGATTCTCGCTGTATGTTCCCTGGGAGCTTCCTGTGAACGGCTGAGTGCAGGTGAAAAGCTGAGTGCAGGCGAAAAGCTGGGGTACAGGCCCACGAACCGGAAGGATGCGGCATGTCACTACCTCCACTGTGGAACATGGAATGACTGTGGAACATGGAATGCTTGACCTGGCGTATTCCTCTGTTCACCAACAACTCCGATCCCGGCGAGGATCCCGGCTTCGCGCCACCGGAGTCTTGGGCACAAGCCCTCGCGGCTGTAGCCCAAGATCTGCGTTGCCTGCGATTCGGAGCTGAAGTTGTTGTCGATCGTCTGATCTGGGAATTTTCGATCAACAGCGACTACAACGTCACGATCGGCTGGCAAGGCGCACGTGACATCGGCGGATTCAGCTACTTCAACGCACTGTCGATGGATACTGCATTCGCGGACGCTGCGGTGTGGGTCGCCGATATCGTTCAGACCAAATTGGCCGGATACGACTTCGTTCAGTGGCCGAGCCGAGGGCGCCATCTGCTTGTCCCTCGACTTCGAGACGGGGAACCGGTGTGGATGGATCCGCACGGCGATGTGACGATCAGTCGTATCGGCGAGTTGTGCAAAAATTCGACGAATTATGCAGCAACGTAGCCCAGTTCAAATCGCTCAGCTCTACGGTTCGGTGGCGTCCGCGCTGGTCGGCGGTGTGGTGGCCGCGTACGCAGTGGCCGAGTCCCGAGTTGACGACTTCTCGTTCTCCGACGACGGCCTCACCTCGGTGGTGATCACGCCGCAGTGGGCGGGCGCAACTGCCGCTGTGGTTGCGGCGGTCGGTGTTGCGCTACTACATCGCTGGGGACGTGGCGGACTCGCGAGTGTCTTCGCTGCAGTTGGCGCCCTAGTCATCGCGTTACCAGCATTCGTCCCTGTCTCCGCCTCGATATCGGTGACCCTGAACGCAATGGGAGCCGGCACTTTCCTCGCGGCGGCGGCATATCCGACGAAGAGTCACCGCGCAGCACAAATTGCTCTCGCACTCGGGGTGACCGCGACGACCCTGTACTTCGGCGCCGCAGACTTGTGGCGCGATCGCGTCGCAAGGTGGTCGCTCACACTTCCGGGCGATACCTACCCCGTGCCGTCCACGGTTCCCGTCTGGATACTGCTCGCTGCAACCCTTCTGTTAGCCGGAGTCGCCTCGGTCGCACGATCAGGTCAAGAGACGGACGACGTCGACACACGCCTGGCGACTTTGGGAGTTGTTCTGCCCCTGGCATTCACGGCCCTGTATGCGTGGTTGGGCTCGACGTCGACATCGCCTGGGTCCTGGGTGACGGCGGTGGTGATCGCAGTTGCCGTTACCGTCGCACTGGCTTGGCGTTTGCCGCAACACGACGGCCGCTTCATACTCGCCGGACTCGCAATCGGCGCGGTTTCGATCAGCTCGATTTCCTTTTCATCCGACTGGACTTGGGCGGTGCCCGCGGTGGGTGCTGCGCTGGCGCTGGGCGTCGCCGTCGGCTGGAAAAGACCAATGCCCCAACTCGGGCTGGGACTGCTTGCCGTGACCGCACTCTCGGGATTGCTGGATGCCGCCCTGACCACGGTCGCCTATGTCTTCGTCCTCCCGCTTGCGCTGGGACTGGCCGTCGCGTCATGCATGCCTGTTGCCGTCGGAGCAGTCGCGAGCGGGTCGGTACTTCCCTTCACTCTTACCTTGTTCTCGGTTTCAGCGACCTTCCTGGACCCTGTCTCGCAGGAATTCGGGTGGCCGACCGCTCCGCTCGAGGAACACGGTCCGGCCGCCGTGACCACGCCGATTCCTTTGACTGTTCTCGCTGCGACGGCGACGATCGTGGTGGCCATGTCGACCATCCATCTGAAGAGAGTTCGAACGGCTGTGGTGACCTAAATCGCCAGCTGATCGGGTCGGAACACAGAATTCTGTTGCTATGGTTGGGTGGTCAACGACGACATCCGGACGAGCGCACCGTACCCGGCCAGCGAAAAGACGGTGCCTTGGGAGTTGTTCACCATGGCATGGATCGTGCTCGTCATTTCCGGACTTTTCGAAGCTGTCTGGGCTACCGCGCTGGGTAAGTCCGACGGATTCAGCAAGATGTCACCCACCGTTGTCTTCATCCTCGGCCTGATCGTCAGTATGGCCGGCCTCGCGTATGCAATGCGCACCCTTCCCATCGGAACTGCGTACGCGGTCTGGGTCGGCATCGGCGCCGCCCTGACCGTCGGATACGCGATGATCACCGGCGCGGAGTCCACGTCAGTCGTCAAGATTCTGCTGATCCTCGGCATCGTCGGTTGTGTGGTCGGTCTGAAGGTCCTTCACTGACCGGCGATCCTGATGAGTGTTTGTGTGTTACCGGTTACAGTTAACGCATGAAACTGCTGGAGATGCTCACGCTTCCCCTACGCGCGGGCATTGCAGCCGCAGAGATCAGTTTGGGTATCGCCGAGCTGACGGTGACTACCGTCCGTATCGCCGTCGGTAATACCGGTGCCGTGACGGCGGGTGCTGCAGGCCTGGCCAGCCCTCGCGGACCCATGCAGATGATCCAGCAGTTGTCATCGCTTACTGCAGACGATCGGCCCATCGGGCAGGCCTTGGCCCCCGGTGGGCCGCTCGATCGCCTTCTCTCACCCGGCGGCCCGGTCGACAAACTGACTGCACCCGACGGCACTCTCGAACGACTTCTCGCTCCCGGCGGACCACTCGAAAGACTTCTTGCTCCCGGCGGACCGCTGGATCGGGTGCTCGCCGAGAACGGCGCCTTGGAACGGTTGCTCGCCCCGGACGGTCTCCTCGACCGAATGATGGCGGAGGACGGTCCGCTGGAACGACTGACCGCACAGGACGGTGCCGTCGAACGCCTGACTGCCAAGGACGGTGTCATCGATCGCGCACTGGCCGAGAACGGCATCCTCGAAACGCTCTTGGCGGAGAACGGCGCCTTCGAACGGCTCATCGCCGAAGGCGGCCCGCTTGACCAGATCGTTGCACTGTCCGATACGTTGACTTCGCTCGCCCCCAACCTCGAGAGAATGAGCGCCAGCATCGAGGTACTGCAGGAAACAGTCGGAATCCTCAGTGCTGCAGTCGGTCCACTCGGAGAACTGGCCGGCAAGCTTCCCAATCGCTGGCTCAAGAGCAAGGGCGAGCGCCCAGGGCCGGACCTTCCGATCGAATCGGCATAACAAACGGTTACTCGCCGATTACGCGGTCAGTTGTTGATCACGATGTTGAGATTGATGATGATTCCGCCGAAAGTCAGAATCGTGTTGGCCAAGCCAACGGTCATTCCACTGTTCAGAGCCGCGATCAGTCCGTTCATCGTCGTATCCCCTTCACTGTCTGCGGGTTACGCGTACAAGATTGTGCGCTGGCGCTGACAATAGGCCAAGTTCGCGACCTGCGCGCCATTGCGGAGAAAACTTGTACCGCGGTCGCAGTTTCCGCGTTAACTGTTGCAGGACAACGCAATTCCATTCTCGGCGCACTACCCGCAAATGACTGAACCAAACATCACGATTAGGCATACGTATCCCACCCGCATAACCGTCTGCCCCACCAGACACTTGTCCACCCAAACAGAGTGCACAACAGTTAGTCCGGTGCAACAATAAGACGAATCGGACATGCCTGCGACGTGATGGGGAAGGGTGGTTGAGACAATGACGGCGCCGCGCATTGCCAGAGAACACCGCGGCCCTACCGGGGGCCGAAATTCTGCGTCGCAGGACAGCCTGGACGCCGCCTCGGACGCCCTGCAATCGCTGTACGCGCACCTCGATCCACATGCCCAGGCCGAGCAATTTCTCGAACAGGTCTGCAAACACGCCGTCGATCTCATCGCCGACGCCGACATGGCCGGAATTACCATCGGCGGTTCGGATTCGACATTCCGAACCGTAGCCGCCACCCACCAACTTGTTCGCACCGTCGACTCGATCCAATTCCGACTGGACTACGGACCGAGTGTGACGTCGTCACGCACGGGCACAGTTGTACGTGCGCATGCCAGCGAAGCCCACAGCCGGTGGCCTCAATTCGCAAGCGCGGCAAAAGCAGTCGGCGCCGTCAGCTTTCTGTCGATGCCATTGCCCGGTAGAGATCGCCCACTGGGAACCCTCAATCTCTACAGCCATGACCTCCGAGGCTTCACCGGCGCCGACGTGGCATTGCTCCAACTGTTCGCCGTCACCTCGTCCTACGCGCTGCACAGCTCGCAGCGCCTCGACATCGCCAGAAAGCACGCGATGGACCTCGAGCGTGCACTCGAATCGAGAGGCGTCATCGAACAGGCCAAGGGCATCATCATGGGTACCCACCGCGTCGATGCCGACCGCGCCTTCCGCATCCTCATCCAGGACTCACAGCGCAGCAACGTCAAACTGCGAGTGATCGCCCAGCAGTACATCGACGGCGCGATCGATCCGCGCCAGGCCACGAACAAGCCTGAGACCAACTGAACCCGGCAGACACAGCATCTCCGCAGACACAGTGCTTCGGCAAACACTGCATCTCGGCAACCACAGTGCTTCGGCAAACACAGAGGCACCCACCAGAATCTTGGTGAGTGCCTCTACTTTCGGAGCCTCCTGTCGGGATTGAACCGACGACCTTTCGCTTACAAGGCGAGTGCTCTACCACTGAGCTAAGGAGGCGAAGACCGACGCGTTGCCGCGACTGACTTTGCGGAGCCATCATATCCAAGCCGTCACGGTGGCCGCGCCCGGGTCACGTTAGATAGCGTGGGCCCCATGCGCAACTCCCACTCCGCCCCCTGATGGCGAAATTCACCGAAGCACTCACACGCCTGACGGGAAACCGCCAAGCCACCGTCGACACGGTCACGTCGGCTCCCGCGCCGCTACAACCGATCGACCTCACCGACGACGCCGTCGTCGCAGAAGTTCTGGACCTGGCGGTTCGGGTCGGCGAAGTCCTCCTCGCCTCCGGGACCGCGGCCATGGACACGGCGGAGCAGGTGCAGTTCATCGCCGCCACCTACGGCCTCGCCCAGTGTGACGTCGACGTCACTTACAACTCGATTGTGCTCTCTGCCTATCGCGGCCCGACGCGACCGCCGGCGAGCACGATGCGCATCGTCCACTACCGCTCGATGGACTTCACGCGACTGGCGGCTGTCGACCGTCTGACGCGTCGTATCCGCCGTGAGGCGATCACACCGGACCAAGCACACGACGCACTCACAGCCATCACGACGGCGCCGCACCCGTACAACCGATGGACCGCAACCATGGCCTGGGCAGCGATGGCGGCTTCGGTCTCCGTCCTGCTCGGCGGCGGGTTCCTTGTTGCCACAGTCGCGTTTCTGACGACGATGGTTATCGATCGGGTCAACCGCGTACTGAACCGGTTCGGGTTGCCGTTCTTCTTCCAGCAGGTTGTCGGTGGTCTCATCGCGGCTGCGCCCGCCGCGACGCTCTATACCTTTCAGGATCAGCTGGGGATCAGTATCCGGCCGTCGCTGGTGATCGCGGCCGGAGTGGTCGTCTTGCTGTCGGGGCTGTCGCTGGTGGGCTCGGTCCAGGACGCGATCATGGGTGCGCCCATCACGGCCGTCGCGCGATTCTTCGAAGTGGTGATGATGACGGGCGGCATCATCGCGGGCGTCGCGATCTCGTTGCGAATGACCGGGATGCTGGGTTCGACGCTTCCACCGATCAACGTGGAAGTATCGACCATCACGCAGTTGCCGATCCTCATGCTCTCCGGCGCGTGTGCGTCGGTCTTCTACGCTCTTGCCTGCTACGCCGAGCGGCGTGCACTCACCGCGGCATTCCTGGGCGGCGCGGCCGGCAGCGGTGTGTCGATCTTCGTGCAAACACTCGACGTCGGCCCCGTGATCGCCGCAGCGATCGCGGCGACGGTCGTCGGTCTTGCCGGTGGTCTGATGGCTCGCCGCGCCCTGACGCCTCCACTGGTCGTCGCGGTCGCAGGCATCACTCCCCTGCTCCCCGGTCTGTCGCTGTACCGAGGCCTGTACGCGCTGCTCAACGACCAGGTACTGATCGGTCTGACTGCCTTGCTGTCGGCATTCGGTATCGGCTGCGCCCTGGCTGCTGGCGTGACGCTCGGCGAATGGGGAGCACGAACACTGCGTCGTCCACGAATCCTGATGCGCGTGGACTCGCTACGCCGACCGATGGTCCGCAAGCGCAAACGCCGCGTTCCCGTCACCGAGAAGTAAGAGAGATTCAAGCAGAAAGAGCTGGGCACCTGACGGTGCCCAGCTCTTTCGGTTCACTCGGGGGTTTCCGAGCAGTGAGAGAATCAGCTCTCGACTGCGTGCTTTCCGCCGGCAGCCTGATCAGCTTCCATTGCCTCGCGCAGGCTCTTCGGACGCATGTCGGTCCAGTTCGCCTCGACGTATTCGAGGCACGCCTTGCGGCTGTCTTCACCGAACACCACGCGCCAGCCGGCGGGGACCTCGGAAAACGTGGGCCACAGCGAGTGCTGGTCCTCGTCGTTCACCAGCACGTAGAAGCGGCCGTCTTCGTCATCGAAAGGGTTAGTGCTCATCTCGCCTCACTCGTTACGTACGTGTCTTGTGCGCCCAGACTAGCAAGCGCACCAGTTCGGTTCTGGTGGCTCAGCACCGACGCCAGAATCTCCCCCGCCCGCACTGCCACGTTCGACAGCAGCGACGACGTCAATCCGTGAGTCTGTTCTGTCCCACCCTGCAGATAGATACCGCCTGTCACGTCCTCCGTTACAGCCAGTCGATAATCCCGACTGACGTTACGCGGAACGGACGAATCCGGCACGAGTTCACCCAACAAATTGTCCAGCGGCGCCGGGGTGAAACCCGTGGCCAGAATGAGTGCGTCGCACGACAGCGTGTCGGTCAAGCCGTCGAGGTTGCTGCGGACGGCCAGTTCGATGCCGGATTCGGTCTCCACGGCACTCGTGATCTCCGAGGCCCGACGCATGAACAGTCGCCGCGGCCCACGAACCATCTCCTGATACTCGGTGGCATAGAGCTTGTTGATCAGTTCGATGTCGACGACCGAGTAATTGGTACTGCGGTGCAGATCGAGAAGTCGACGTCGTTCCGCGGCGTTGGCGCCGTGCAGTTGATCGACGGCTTCGGGATCGAAGATGCGATTTGCGTACGGGCTGTCGTCTGCGGGGCTGTAGCCGTAGCGGGCAAAAACACTGTGGACTTCGGCGTTCGGGTAGTTCGCGTGCAGGTAGTCGACGATCTCCGCGGCACTCTGACCGGCACCGAGAACAACGAACCTGTTGTGCACGGGCTCAGGCATCGCTTCGAGGTGGAAGAGGAACTGGTGGTTGTGGAAGCACCGGGACGACGGCGTTGCCCACTCCGGGATCCGCTCTTTCAGTCCGGCGCCGACGACGATGTTGCGAGCGATCACCGTCTCACCGTCGGCTGTGCGAACCGCAAAGCGATCGACAACACCGTCGGAGTTCTTGATGCCCTCGACCCCGTCGACGGTTGTACCGAACTGCACATCCGCGTCGACTCGTCGAGCTGCCCAGCACAGGTAGTCGTTGAACTCGTGGCGCGTGGGAAAGAAGGTCTGGTGGTTGACGAAGTCGACCAGTCGCCCTTGCTCGAACAGATACGAGAAGAAGCTGTATCCGCTCTGTGGGTTACGGAACGTCACCAGGTCCTTCGGAAACGCGATCTGCATCGTGGCACCGTCGAGCAGCATCCCGGGATGCCACGCGAACTGAGACTGCTTTTCGAAGAACCGCGCATTCACCCGATCAACGGCTGCACAATTTGCATTGTGTTCTTCGACAGCGATGGCCAACGCGAGGTTGGCCGGACCGAACCCGACGCCGACGATGTCGACCACGGCGGGTTCGGCGCTGGAGTCTCTCGGTGATTCACTCATTACAGGTAGTCCATCCCCGACGGGACGACCTGATAAGGTCGCCAATCGATGTCCCGAAGTAAGTAGCAAAGGCTACCCTTAATGAGGTGAGGGTATCAATACTGTGAGCCCCCGTATAGCGGTCGACCCCGCGGAGCGATGCGACGTATGTCATAGTTTCGCCCCTTCACTCACGTCATCCCCTTCGGCGATGGCCGCAGCCTCGATCACGTCGACCAGCTGACCTGCCCATTCACGGACCGCGCCCGCATCGACGCGGTCGGCACGGAACCCGAGAGTTGCAAAAACAGGCCCTTCGCCCACCGGCTCGTAAAAACTCAACGTCAAATCCGCATCGGGCACTCCCACCGGAATCGGTACGAGAGAACCGAAGTCGCCGAGCCCGTCCAAATCCGCCTGTTGGTGATGGATCACCATCACCTGAGGTCTCATGGACGCCGGATTACCCAGAGCCTGCTCGACATACACATACGAGACGTCCTGATTGCTCAGCGCTTCCAGGTTGCCTTCCCTCACCCGACCGAGCAATTCTGCAAACGTCGGACTACCGGACGTATCCGTGCGCAGGAGAACAACATTGAAGAAGGATCCGATCATCGGTTCGAGACGGGGATCCGACCTGCCCGCAACCAATGAACCGATCGGAAGATCGGTACCCGCCCCAGCCTTCGTGAGAACGGCTGCCAGCGCAGCCTGAAGGACCATGAACATGCTCGTCCCGGTGCGCGCAGCCAGCGCGTCGATTCTGGCGTGCAGATCCGCGTCGATGGCGACAGAGACCACGTCGCCCCGAGGTTCCGAGTCATCTTCCGGCAACGGAAGATTCACACTGGTCGGTATTCCGTCGAGCGCATCCTGCCAGTACGCAAGTTGCTTCGACGCACGGCTGTCGACGTCCAGGGGGTCTCCCAACAGCTCGTCCGACCACACGGTGTAGTCGGCGTAGGTCAACACAAGCTCGTCCCAGATCGGTTGATCTCCCTGCGACCTGGCTGCATAAGCAGAGACCAGATCTCCCAGCAGCGGCACTACGGACCACTCGTCGACGGCGATGTAGTGCATGACGAGAAGCAGTGTCCGAGAGCCGTCTTCACCGAGCACCAGATGAACCCGCAACGGCGATTGCTCACGCAGATCCATCGGAAGTTGAGCCAGTTCGAACACCACTCGACCTACATCGCCGGCGCCGACATCGACCACATCGACAGTCGGCCGCACCGATTCTCTTGCCACGACGATGCCGTCGACCTCGACAAAGGTGGTCCGCAGGGGTTCGTGCCGCGACGTCACATCGTCCAAGGCGTGCCCGAGAATCTCCGGATCGATCTTCGATTTCAGGGTCAGCGCCAGAGCGTGGCTTGCTTGCGGGTGCTCGCCGGCTGCGCGGAACAACTCCCACTGACGACGTTGCGGCGCAGACAGACCCATAGTCTCCGGACGCCTCGCCGCCGGCGCCAGGACCGGGCGTCCACCCTCCGAACGCGCAACGACTGCCGCCAACTCCGCAACGCTCGGTGCGTCGAACACGTCTCGAATACTGACGTCCACGCCGAACGCTTCACGAATGCGACCGACGAGTTTCATCGAAGCCATCGAATGTCCACCGAGTTCGAAGAAACTGTCGTGGACTCCGACGCTCGGGAGTTGCAATATCTCCGCGAAGGCAGCTGCAACCGTGGACTCCACGGCAGTGCGAGGAGCAACATCACCCGCCAACTCCGACCAGTCCGGAGCGGGCAACGCCTTGCGGTCGAGCTTTCCGTTGGGCGTCAACGGGAGCGGACCATCGAGAGCGACAACCATGGTCGGGACCATGTAATCGGGCAACGACATTGCAGCGAGATTTCGCACTGCCGTCGTGTCCACCACAGCACCGGGTTCGGGTGACACGTAACCGACCAGGCGCGTGATTTCGCCCTGCCGATCCGCGACGACCGTTGCCTGCTTCACCGAAGGATGGGCACTGAGAGCTCCGATGATTTCACCCAATTCGATTCGGAAACCGCGAATCTTGACCTGATCGTCCACGCGGCCGAGGAAGTCGATGTTCCCGTCCGAGCGCCACCGCGCTCGGTCGCCGGTGCGATACATGCGATCGCCCGCGGTGAAGGGATCGGCGATGAATCTCTGTGCCGTCAGATCGAACCGGCCCAGGTAGCCTCTCGCCAGGCCGCGTCCCGCGATGTACAGCTCGCCGGATACTCCCGGCGGAACCGGACGCAGTTGATCGTCGAGCACGTACGCCTGTTCGTTGGGGTCTGGGACTCCGATGGGCACAGCACCGTTCCAACCGGGTTCCGCCTGCCACAGAGTGTTGTTCACCGTGGCTTCGGTGAGTCCGTACGCAGCAAGCAAATTCAGCCGCTCCGCCCATCGCCCGATCAGCTCGGGCGGAACCGTCTCGGTTCCGACCAACACCGTGCAACCCTGCGGTACTTCACATCCCGCCGGCAGGGCGGCCAGCAACGAGGGAGGGATGATTGCATGAGTCACGCGATTGCTCGTCATGAAATCGGTCAACGCCGGGCCGGCCACTCGTGCGCTCTGCGGCACGATCACCAGGGTGCTGCTCGTGCACAGAGCCATCGCCAATTCGAATACCGCAACGTCGAAGCCGACCGAAGCAAACTGCATCACCACCGAACCCGGTACCAGTCGCATCCGAACCTCGGCTGTCGCAACAAGACTCGGAATACCGTCATGAGAAAGGACGGCGCCCTTCGGCTTGCCGGTCGATCCCGAAGTGTAGATGACATAGGCCGCGTGGTTGACGCCAACTGGTGGCCTGGGAGTTTCGACGATCGCTGCCTCTTCCAGTTCCGCAAGGATTAGCGGATCGTCCAAGAGGATTCGCTCGACGCCGGCCACATCCTCGATCCGCGAGCTTTCCTCCGAGGTGGACAGTAGTACCGACGTGCGAGAATCGGTGAGCATGTAGGCGATGCGCTCGCTCGGGTGGCTCAGATCCAGGGGTAGATACGCTGCCCCCAGCTTGAGCACGGCGAGGACCGACGCGACCATCTCCACCGAACGCGGGACGGCAA
This sequence comes from Rhodococcus sp. WS1, assembly GCF_003797745.1. Taxonomy (NCBI): domain Bacteria; kingdom Bacillati; phylum Actinomycetota; class Actinomycetes; order Mycobacteriales; family Nocardiaceae; genus Rhodococcus; species Rhodococcus sp. WS1. The sequence continues at coordinate 2,317,765 of NZ_RKLZ01000001.1, forward strand.
GTCCCACCACGTCTTCGACCGAGACCCCGCGCCGATACAGCACGCCGGCTATCCGATCACATTGCTCGGAGAGCTCGCGGTACGTGGCCTGCCCCGCCTCGTCGCGCACCGCAATCGCCTCGGGTGTAGCAGCGACCCCACGCGCGAAGGCGTCGTAGAACGTTTCCTCCGGCACGTCGACGGCGGTGTCATTGAACGAGGTGACAACCTGTTCGAGTTCGCCGGGCAAGAAGATGTCGATGTCGCCGATCTCAATGTCGGCCGATTCCACGACTGCCGCGATCACCGATTCCAATCGGTTCGAAATTCGCTGTGCTGTTTCGCGATCGAAGAGGTCGCTGCCGTATTCGAGTCGGACGTCGATGCAGCCTTCGTCGCCGAGGTACTCGGTGAAGTTGAACACCAGATCGAACTTGGCCGTGTACTCCTCGAGTTCGAACGGATCCCCGCCCATCTCCTCGCGGCTGTGATAGCCGACCATGACCTGGAACAGCGGGTTGCGTGCCAAGGTGCGCGACGGATTGAGGCGTTCCACCACAGTTTCGAAGGGAACATCGGCGTTGGCGAAGGCCTCGAGGTCTCCCTCGCGAATGCGATCCACCAACTCCCGGAACGTCGGGTTACCCGACGTATCCGTGCGCAGCACAATCGTATTGACGAAGAAGCCGACCAAGTCGTCGAGCCCCTGTTCACTACGTCCGGCTACGGGAGCGCCGAGGGGAAGGTCCTCACCCGCTCCGAGCGCAGTCAGCAACGCCGCCGACGCCGCGTGCAGGACCATGAACATCGAACTCTGGCTCTCGCGCGCCAGATCTCGCAGTGCGGCAGTTGTGTCCACACCCAACCGTGTTACCACTGCGCCACCGGAGAAACTCGGTCTGGCCGGTCGGCTCCGGTCGGTGGGAAGCAGCAGTTCCTCGGGGGCTCCGTCCAAACTCTTCGCCCAGAAGTCCAACTGCGTGCTCAGGACACTCGACGGATCGTCGGCGCTGCCGAGTAATTCCCGTTGCCACAGGGTGTAGTCCGCATACTGAACCGGTAGCGGTTCGAACGCTGGCTCCTCGCCCTGAATCCGAGAGGAGTAGGCAGACATCAGATCGCGCAGGAACGGCCGATCGGACCATTCGTCCGTTGCGATGTGATGCAGGACGATCACGACGATTACGGCACCGTCTACTCGGATCAGACGGGCGCGGATCGGAATCTCGTTCGAAAGGTCGAACGGACGGCCCACTGCCACTGCAACTTCGCCGGCGACACCGGATTCCCGTGAATGAACTGTCTCGACCGGAACCTTCGCCGATTCGAGAATTATCTGTTGCGGTGTTCCGTCCACCAACCGGAACACCGTACGCAAGGATTCGTGTCGTCCAACGACGTCACCCAGCGCCGCGGCGAAGACGTCCGCGTCCAATGCACTGTCCAAGCGGAGCACGATCGGGAAGTTGTAGGCCGCGGAGTTCTCTTCCATCTGTCCGATCAGCCACAAACGCTGTTGAGCGGCAGAAAGTGGAAGGTGGTCCGGCCGCGGCTTCGCTACCAGCATCGGTCGCGTCGATCCCTGCTCGACCACAATGCGTTCCGCGAGTTCCGCGACGGTCGGCGCTTCGAAGAGATCACGCATGGTCAGACTGTTCGGAATGGCGATCCGAGCTCGACTGATCAGTTTGGTGGCCAGAAGCGAGTGCCCACCGAGGTCGAAGAAGTTGTCGTCGACACCGATGTCGTCCACATCGAGTACGTCGGAGAAGAGCTCACAGAGAACCTCTTCCGTGTGGTTCCGCGGTGCAATCGACTCCCCACTCCGCTCCCCCAGCACCGAATCGGCCGTGGGCAGTGCCTTGACGTCGAGCTTGCCGTTGACGGTCATCGGTAGTGACTCCACCTCGATCACCACGGCCGGAACCATGTAGTCGGGTAGGAGAACTCGCGCCTGCGCGCGATAGTCGTGCACGGCGCCGAGTTGCACGGGTGTCACGTAGCCGACGAGCCTCTTGACTCCGCCCGCCCCGACGTCGACCACGACCGCTGCTTGCCGCACGTGCTCGTCGGATTCGAGAACGGAGACGATTTCGCTCGGCTCGATGCGGTGACCTCTGATCTTCACCTGGTCGTCGGTGCGGCCCAGGAAGTCCAGGTTGCCGTCAGCGCGTCGCCGAACCAGATCCCCGGTGCGGTACATACGTTCTCCGGTCCCGGCCGGATCTGCGACGAAGCGCTCGGACGTGAGCGCAAAGCGTCCGAGGTAGCCGCGAGCCAAACCGGCTCCGGCAATGTACAGTTCGCCGGCAACTCCATCGGGGACCGGTCGCAGCCAGCCGTCGAGAATGTGCGCGGCGGTGTTCCAGATCGGCTTGCCGACCGTCGGGGTGTCACTGTCGGTCGTTCCGCCGCCGAGAGTGTTGATCGTGTATTCCGTCGGACCGTAGAGGTTGTAGCCCACGGTTCCTTCGGTCTCGCGCAGCCTGTTCCACACCGAATCCGGAACGGCTTCACCGCCGAGCAGGACCAGCGGAGGACGGTGTTGTCCCACACCGTCGTCGAGCAGCCCGCTGTCGATCAGGTGCGTCGCGTAGGTCGGTGTCACGTTGACGACGTCGATTTCCTGTGCGTCGCAGTATGCAACGAGCGCCTCGGCATCACGACGCAGATCCTCGTCACAGATGTGGACCTCGTGACCTTCCACGAGCCACAGAAGTTCCTCCCACGACATGTCGAAGGCGAAGGACACGGTGTGCGCGATCCGCAGGCGCCGGCCCGTCGCGGCGATCACCGGTTCGAAGATCGCCTCTCGGTGGTTGAACTGCATGTTCGTCAGGCCGCGGTAACCGGTGGCCACGCCCTTGGGCTTGCCGGTCGAACCGGAGGTGTAGATGACGTACGCGGGGTGGTCGAGCCGATGCGGTGCTCCCGGGGCGAATGCTCCGAGTTCCGCCGCGGAGAGTGCCCGCGCCGAGATCGTCAGTCGCCTTGCCGCAGTGTCCGGCTCGTCGAGCACGATGGTCCGAATGTCCGCGGTGCGGACGTCCGCGCCTTCGAATTTCGGTGCGGCGGCGACAGTCGTCAGCAACACGACCGGATCTGCGTCGTCGATCATCACGGCCAACCGTTCGGCCGGATGGTCGAGTTCGAGAGGTAAATAGGCAGCACCCGTGCGCAATACGGCGAAGAGCGCGACGACCATGTCCACCGAGCGAGGCAGACCAAGAGCCACGATCTTTTCCGGCCCGGCGCCGTAGTTGATCAGCAACCGCGCCATCCGATTGATCTCGCCGTCGAGATCGGCGTAGGTCATCCGACGCTTCCCGAACACGAGTGCCGTGTCGTTCGGTTGCGCCGACGCCACCTCTTCGAACAGGTCGGCAATGGTGCGCTCCGGCAACTCTCGGATCTGCGTCTGCTGCGCTACCGCGGGAATCGGCGTCGCAACGACCGAACCTGTCATATCCTGCGACCAACTCTGGAGCAGGTCGACGAAGTGACCGAGCAGGTCCTCGGCTCGGCGCGCGGTCACCAGATGCGGATGGAACTCGAACTTGATGTTGACGGTGGTACCCGGGGTGACAACCACGGTCAGCGGATAGTGCGTGTGATCGATACTGTCGCTGCCGCTCACGTCGTGTGCGGCATTGAGTGCGTCGACCTGCTTCTCGTCCACGAAGTTCTGCAGGACCATCAGCACGTCGAACAGTTGACGATGCTCGGAAACACGTTGGATCGAGGCCAATCCGAGGTAGTCGAATGGCATCAGCGAAAGACGATCCGCCTGCGTTCGGCGAAGAAGTTCCTCGACGCTCTCGTTCGGATCCAGTTGCAGCCGAACGGGAACGGTGTTGAGGAACATGCCCACCACGGTGTCGATTCCCGGTACCTCCGGTGGCCTTCCGGCAACCGTGGAGCCGAAGACGACGTCCTGTCGACCGGTGGCCGACGCCAGCACCAGAGCCAGCGCTGCGTTCAGTACCGTATTGAACGTGACCCCGGACGCGGCAGCGCGCTCACGCAATGCACGCGAAAGCGGTTCCGACAGAACCGCATCGCGGCGATCCGGAAGCTGAGGTTCGACGCCGGGCGCAGGCTCGGCAACAAGCGTCGGCTCCTCGAGTCCTGCGAGCGCTCCGCGCCACCCCGCGTCGGCGGCTGCACCGTCGCGGTCGGCCAACCAGGCGAGGTAGGCCTCGAACGACCCCTCGGGTTCGCCGAATGCGCTGTCGTCCCCGCCGGTGTCGTACAGCGCCAGAAGCTGGCTGACGACAAGGCCGTTGGACCAGCCGTCCCACAACAGGAACTGCCTGTTGATCACCAGTCGATCATGTCCGCCGGGCAGATGCAGCACGCTCATACGCCACAGCGGCGGCGCGGTCAGGTCGAATGGAGTCACTCTGTCTTGGGCGGCGACGGCCTCGGCGCGCTCACGAGCAGCCGAGTCGTCGAGTTGACGGAGATCGTGGACGGCGACGGGAACATCGAGTCCCGCACTGAAGAACTGCACGGGCTCGTTCAGTCCTTCGCTCACGAATCCCGCTCGCAACGTGGGATTTCGTCGTTGAAGTGTCCGGGCGGCCGCAGCCAACTTGTCGACATCGAGGGTGTGCCCGAAATCCATCGAGAACTGTGCCGTGTAGATGTCTCCACCACTACTGCTGTCGCTGCTGCCTGCGTAGCCGGCTTGGAAGTACAGGCCTTCCTGCAACGGTGAGAGTGGGAGGATGCTGCTGACACCGGCCGGGCTCGCGTCGGCTATCGCGTCGATCTCGGCCTGACTCAGGTCGAGCAACGGCACATCGGACGGGGTCAGGATGGGAGGCCCGTCATGCTCCGCGGCCGCAGCCGCCAGATCGCCGAGCGCCGAAACCCAGCCGTCGGAGAGTGACTGCGCATCCTCCTCGGACAAATCTTCACTTGCCCAAGCGAAGTCGGCACGGAGTTCCGAATCCACGCTGACGACATTCACGATCAGCCGATACGGACCTCCCATGTCTGCGTCGGGATCGGTGGACATGGCTTCGGATTCCGCTGCCAGGGACCATGCTGTCGATCCAGCTGTCGTCGTACGTCCGAGATAATTGAACAGGATCTGAGATTCGGAGCGCCCCGCCAATCTCGATGCCGTACGTGCATTCACGTACCGCAACATCCCGTAGCCGATACCGCCGTCCGGAGCCGCCCGCAGGCTCTCCTTCACCTCGCGCAGCGTGTCCACCGGGTCGGTTCCGCCGAGCAGTCGCATCGGGGCAATCGTGGTGAACCAGCCGACTGTTCGCGACAGATCGGTCCCGGGTACCAATTCCTCGCGGCCGTGCCTTTCGAGATCGACCAGCAGTTCGCGCTCACTGCGACCGGTGGAACGACGCCAGCGCTCGACCGACATCACCAACGCAGCCAACAGAACATCCGTTCCCTCGGCACCCAGCATTGCCGCAACCGTTCCGAGTGCCGCCTCGGAGATTGCTCCGTCCACCGTGACCGTGCGCCTCGCGCCTCCGGATACAACGGCATAGCTCGCGGTACCGGGGATCAACTCCGCGCCCGGAGCGGTCACGGTCAACCAGTGATCGAGTTCGGCAAATCGATGAGCACTGCTTGCGTGTTCGGCCACCGTGCGGGAGAAGGTACGCAGCGAAGTTCCGACGGCGTCCAATGCTGCGGGCTCTCCGGCCTCGACGGCCACCCAGGCCATCGCGAGATCCTCGAGCAGGGTTCCCCACGAAACCCCGTCCACGACCAGATGGTGCGCGACTATCGCGAGTCGGCCCAGATTCTCAGCGCCGCAATCGAACCAGACCACCGAGACCATCCGTCCTGCAGACGGATCCAATCGACTGGTCGCCCACTCGGAACGTTCGGTGATGAGCGTCCGCAACTCGGCGTCATCCAGTCCCCGAGCATCAACGCGTACGACAAGGTTCGCTGCCCGGATACTGCCGGGTTCCTCGATCCGCGCCGACCACATTCCGCGGTCATGTCGGATCAAGGTTTGGCGAAGTCCGTCGTGGTGATCGAGCACGGCCTGCAATGCGCCGGTGATCGAATCGAGAGATGTTGCCGGAGAGTGGATCAGAACTGCCTGGTTGAAGCGATCGGTACCACCCGTCCATTCGGACAAGCGGTGCACCACCGGCAGCGGAACCAGCTCACCCACGCCGATGTCGGCCGTGACGGTGGCAACCGACGTGGCGACATCACCCACCGCTGCGGCGATCGCAGCGGGAGTGCGCAATTCGAAGATCTGACGCGGGGTCAGTACTACCGAATCACGACGAGCCAGGTTGACCAGTCGGATCGCCAGGATACTGTCGCCGCCGAGAGTGAAGAAGTCGTCGCGTGCCCCGACGCGTGGCAGGCCGAGAACTGTCGCGAAATGCCTGGCGAGGAGGTCGGCAACGCCCGAGGAAACTACTCCCGTCGTTTCGCCCACCTGTGCCGCGAAATCCGGTGCCGGTAGGGCTTTTCGGTCGAGCTTGCCACTCGGGCTCAGCGGCAGCGACTCGAGCCGCACGAACGCGCTTGGCACCATGAACTCCGGTAGCACGGACAACAACTGCCCTCGAACCGCAGCGTCATCAGCATCTCCGACCAGATAGGCGACCACCTGTGCGCGGTTACTCGGACCGTCGGTTCGGACGATCACGGCACTTGCCGAGACTCCGGGGCACAATGCCAACTGCGCTTCGATTTCACCGAGCTCGATGCGGAATCCACGAACCTTCACCTGCTCGTCGACACGGCCGAGGTACTCGAGAACGCCGTCGGCATTCCACCGCACGATGTCACCGGTCCGGTACATCCGCGAGCCGCCGTCGCTGTACGGATTCGCCACAAATCTTTCGGAAGTCAATCCCCCACGTCCATGGTAACCACGCGCCAGTTGTGGTCCAGCCAGATACAGCTCACCGGTGGCACCGGCCGGAACGTTCTGCAGATACGGATCGAGAACGAACAGGCCGGTATTGACGGCGGGTGCGCCGATCGGGACACTCACCGCTTCTGCCGGAGTGTCCTGCACCGATGGCTGCCAACTGACGTCGACGGCAGCCTCGGTGGGGCCGTAGAGGTTGTCCACCAGAACGTTCGGCAGGATCTCGGCAACCTTGCGCGCAACGTGAACGGGCAGTGCCTCACCGCTGCAGTTGACGATCTCGAGGGAAGAGCACAGTGCTGCTTTCGGCTCCGCAAGAAACACTTCGAGCATCGACGGAACAAAATGCACTCGGGTTACGGAATGTTCGACGATGACGTCGGCCAGATAGCCCGGATCCTTGTGCCCGTCCGGCTCGGCCATCACCAGAGTTGCCCCCACCAGGAACGGCCAGAAGAATTCGGGGACGGAGACGTCGAAACTCGACGGGGTCTTCTGCAGCATCCGGTCGGAGAAGTCCAGCGGACGTATCTGCTGCGCCCAGAGCAATCGGTTGACCACACCCTCGTTGGTGACCACAACGCCTTTGGGACGACCGGTCGAACCCGAGGTGTAGATCATGTACGCGGCATCCGCGGGCGATCCTGGGACACTCAGCGGTTCGGCTGGGAACTGCGCGGACTCCGATACCGTCACCCGCGGAACCGAACCCGAATCGAGTGAAGAATCTTCCGACACCACGACGCACACCGGATCGGCGTCGTCCAGCATGTACGTCAGCCGCTCCGCCGGATAGCCGGTGTCGAGCGGAACGTATGCTCCCCCGGCCTTCCCGATGCCGAGTATCGCAACCATCAGATCGACCGAGCGCGGCAAGGCAACCGCCACCAATGATTCACGTCCGACGCCACGTTCGTGCAGCAGATGCGCAAAACGATCAGCGCGAGAGTGAAGTTCGGCGTAGGTCAACGACTCTTCACGGAAGATCACTGCGGTGGCTTCGGGCGTACGCCCGGCTTGATCCTGCAGCAACTCGGTCAGCGTTGCGCGCGGCCGATCCAAGGCCGTGCCGATGCTACCCGGCTGTGCGGGTGCCAGCGCGATCCGGCCGATGACCTGGTCGAGATCGCGAGAGAGCTCGGTGAGTACGACTGCGAGAGCTTCGGCCAGCGACGCAGCGGCATCGCCGTCCACCTGAGCAGCGTCGTACTTCAATTCCAACGCCAATTGATCGCCGGGGACGACGATCAGGGTCAGCGGGTAGGCCGGTCGCTCGTCGAATCGAATTCCCGTCAGTCGCACCGAGTTCGTCGGATCAGCGATTGCCGTGTCACCGAGTGGATAGTTCTCGAACACGACCAGTGATTCGAAGTTCTGCTCCAGTCCGCCGGTCCGCCGCAGTTCCGGTAGCCCCAGGTACTGATGGTCGAGTAGTTCCGATTGTTCCCTCTGCCAACGAGAAAGTGCTTGCGCAGCTGTCTCTGCCGGATCGAACCGCAACCGAGCCGGCACAGTGTTGATGAACAAGCCCACCATGGACTCGATGCCGGGCAGGTCTCCACCGCGTCCCGATACGGTTGATCCGAACAGCACGTCTGATCGGCCGGTCATTCGGCCGAACACCAGTCCCCAGGCGCCGTGCACGAGCGTGCTCAGCGTCAAACCGTGGGAGCGTCCGGTGGTCGACAGCGCGCGAGTATCACTGTCGGACAGCTCGACTCGGGTAGCATGGATTCCGCTGCTGCTCGCGCTCGGCGCGGGAAGTTCGACCGCGGGCCCGGGAGAGTTCAGTGCTTTTCTCCACACCGCTGCCGAAGCCTCGTGATCGTGGCCGGCCAACCATTCGAGGTAGCTGCGGTACGGCGCCGGACTCGGGAGCACCACGCCGGAATCGCCAACGCTGTACGACGCCATCAGCTCCCGCAGCATCACCGGGACCGACCATCCGTCTGCAACCGCATGGTGAATCGACTGCAGCAGAAGGTACTTCTCCGAAGAAGCACGGAGCAGTGTGTAACGGACGAGCGGCGGTTGCGCGAGGTCGAACCCACGCGCACGCTCGGCGGAAAGCAGTTCATCCACATCGGCGCCGGCATCCGTGACTACTGCCATCTCCACGACGACGCTCGGGTGCACCACCTGCACGACCCGGCCGTCGCCCAGGACCGAGAATCCGGTGCGCAGCGCCTCGTGTCGATCCACGACGGATTGCAGCGCACGGCGCAGAGCCGCGCTGTCCACGGCGCCGGTCAGCTCCACGACCTGTTGCACGACATACTGATCAGCCCCCGGATCGGCAAAAGCCGAATGGAAGTAGATCCCTTCCTGCAACGGAGTGAGCGGGAGAATCTCTTCTGCCTTCGGCAACCCGTCCGCATCGGCCTGAGTGAGCGCCACCAGAGGGTAGTCGGACGGTGTCGCGCCGCCGAAGGCTGCGAGCCCGGACACGGCCTTGAGCGAGTCCAGCCACAACCGCGCAAACCTGTCGATGTCGCTACGCAGGAAGATATTCGACGCCCAGGTCAGAGTGGCCCGCAGTCGTGGCCCACCGGCCGCTTCCTCGGCTACGACGTCGACAGACAACGCGTGACCCAACGGCATGGACGGATCGGCAGCGCCGTCCATCGACACCGGGAACCAGTCCCCCTCTGCAACTGCAGTGCGCCCCAGATAGTTTAGCACCACCTCGGGTGCTGCGACGCTGCGCAACTGATCCGAGCTGCCGAGGTATCGCAATGCGCCGTACCCGAAGCCTGCGTTCGGGACGCGTCGAAGTTGCTCCTTGACACTCTTGAGAACCGCCGCCAACTCGCCGCTCGCTTCGAGATCCGGAGCGGCTGTACCGATCTCGAGTGCAACCGGGAATACCGTGGTGAACCATCCGACAGTACGTGTCAGGTCGACGTGCGCAGCGCCGTCACCGCGAACGATGTCTTCGTCGCGTCCGTGCCCTTCCAAGTCGATGGTCACCGATGCGGCACCGCTCCACTTGGTCAGCGCAACGGCCAATGCGGTGATCAGCACTTCGCTCACGTCGGCCCCGAATGCCCGTGGGACACTGCCCAACAATCGATCGGCGAATTCCGGAGGCAGGGTGATCGATCGCGCCGCGGCGGTGCGCGCGAGGTCAACTGCCGGGTCGAGTGCCCGACGGCCGAGAGGTGACTGTTGTGCGGAAGTCACCGAGTCCCAGAACTCGATCTCCGAGTCCAGTCGCCCGGCTCCGACCGCCTCCGAAACGAGTTCGGCGTACCTTCTCACCGACGTGCCGACCGAAGCGAGTGAGGGTTCGTCGCCTTGTATCGCTGCGATACCCGCGCGCGCAAGGTCTTCGAGGATGATGCGCCAGGAGACACCGTCGACGACCGCGTGGTGGATGACAAGCAACAGTCTTCCGGGACCGGTCGCAGTGGTGAAAAGAACAGCACTGACCATCGTGCCGTCTGCCGGGTTCAGACGCCTGACGGCTCGCTCGGTCTCGGCGACGATCAGCGGTCCGCATTCTTCGAGCGGCACCGGTAGTGCACGGGTCTCGAAGACCACAGCCAATTCGTTGGTGGCCGGAACAAGCAGCGATCCTTCGGAAGTCAACTTCGCACGAAGTCCATCGTGGCGTGCCACCAGGGCATCGAGCGCCGCCTCGACATGCTCGGACGTCAAAGCTGACGGAGTCTGAATCAGCGCTCGCTGATGGAAGGTTCGTGCTACGTCCGGCGTCCCGAGGGCCCTGGCAGCGATGGGCGTCGTGGCTACGTGGCCGATCGGTTCGTCCGAATGATCGACGATCTCAGCCGTTCGGCCGGATTGGGCGCGCGCCATCGCCTCGGCGGTGCGCAGCTGAAACACCTCGCGTGGACTGATCGACAAACCGGCTGCACGAGCCGCGGTCACGAGCGAGATCGCGACGATGCTGTCACCGCCCAGTGCAAAGAAATCGTCGGTCACGCCAACCGATTCGAGACCTACCGCCGACGCGATCAACGTGCAGAATTGTTGTTCGACTTCGTTTCTCGCGGCGACGTGTGCACTCAGTTCGGCGAGATCGGGCTCAGGAAGGGCTCGACGGTCGAGTTTGCCATTGGCCGTGAGCGGAAACTCGTCGAGGACAGTGACGGTGGTCGGGACCATGTAGTCGGGCAGCTTGCTCGCCGCCCACTCGCGAATGTCCTGTGAGTCGACCGCAAGGTTCGTCCCCGACGCTGCACTCACGTACGCGGCGAGATACTTTGCACCTGTGGGTGCTTGACGCACCAGAACTGCCACGTGGCGCACTCCGGGGTGTGAGATCACGGCGGCTTCGACGTCTTCGAGTTCGAGACGCATGCCACGAATCTTCACCTGATTGTCCGTGCGCCCCAGGAAGTCGAGGGTGCCGTCGGCGGTCCATCGGGCCAAGTCACCGGTGCGATACATCCGGGATCCGGCCAAATCTCCGGAAACAAAGGGATCCGCGAGAAAACGAGACGCGGTCAACGCCGACGCGCCCACATATCCGCGCCCCAGTAAGAAGCCCGCTGCGTAGAGTTCGCCGCCGGTGCCGACCGGAACCGGCTGCAGGTCACCGTCCAACACGTACAGGCGAGTGTTGGGGTTCGGGCGCCCGATGGATGTGGCAATTCGTTCCGCGTCCTCGCGGTAGATCACATGGGAGACACCGATAGTCGCTTCCGCCGGCCCGTAGCCGTGATACAGCGTCGTGGACAGTTGAGCGCGGAACCGATCGAAGAGTTCAGGCGTGAGAACCTCACCGCCGCACCACACGTGCTTCAACGAATCGAGCTGATCAGTCCCGTTCGCCAGATCCAGAAGGATGTCGAGCATCGACGAGACCAGGTAGACGAAAGTGACCGATTCTCCGGCGATCAGGTCGAGCAGGTATTGCGGGTCGCGTTCCCCCTCTGGCTTCGCGATCACCAATCGACCGCCGGAGACGAGCGGGAGCAGGATCTCGTTGATCGAGATGTCGAACGAGAGTGGGGCTTTGAACAGAGAGGCATCACCGGACCCGAACCCGAGAATCCGCTCCCGCTGCCACAGCAACCTTGCGCAGATTGCCTCGTGGCGGATCATGGCGCCCTTCGGACGTCCGGTCGAACCGGACGTGAAAATGACATATGCGAGTTGGGCACCATGAATACGAATGCCGGAGGTCATTATCTCGGACAGGCCCGAAGGCCCGTCCTCGTACGCCCACGCGGAGAGATCGACCAATACGGAGTCGTCTGCACCGTCCGAGGTGAGCACCAATGTGGCACCGGCATCGGCGAGGACCGATTCGCGGCGCTCTGCGGGCCAGGACGGATCCAGTGGCACGAAGGCGCCGCCGGCGCACATGACGGCCAACAACCCCACCACCATCTCGGCGGATCTCGGAAGGCCGATCGCCACAACGGTTTCGGGTGCGATACCGCGAGAGATCAAGTGCGCGGCGAGCTGCGATACCCGACTTTCGAGCTCGCCGTAGGTCAGCCGAACGTTGCCGTCGACCACGGCGACAGCGCCCCGATCGGCCGAGAAGCTGCTGCGCAACAAATCCGGCACCGTCGTCACGGGCTGCGGTTCTGCGGTGTCGTTCCACCCATGGAGAACGAGTTCACGCTCCGAGGGCGACATGGGGTCGAGTGCCGAGATCGGAAGCTGCGGCTCGGCCACGAATCGATCGAGGAACTGTTCGATTCTGGCGGTGTGATCGGCCAACTCCCTGTCGAATCCGGCCGGGGCGCGGACGTCGATCTCGATCGGTTCCCCGTCCTGACCACCGCGCACGCTCAGATCCAGGTCACTGACCCGACCGGTCACCGAATTACGCACGCGCACCGGGCAGCCGCCGAAGGTGAGTGTGTGTTCGAACATCATCGAGTTGATGCCGGGACCGAAGACCTGGCGGTCGGGATCGATTGCTCGCACGTCGCGTGCGAGATCCTCTCCCCGGTACCGCCCGTGCTTGAGTATCGAGATCAAGGCGGTATCGAGACGAGTTGCCAACTGGCCGATGGTTTCCGAGCGTTCGACCCGAATACCGAGCGGCAGAATCGTCGACGCCATCGAGGGAGTGCGCCGCATGTCGCGACCCACCCGAGCGGCCATCGGCACCGAGACGACAACGTCGTGTTGTCCGGTGGTTCGTGCAATGTACGCGATCAGCGCAGCCATGGGCAGGCGAGTTCGCCGAATCCCGGCGTCGGCGGCATAGCGATAGAGCTGCGCTGCACGATCGACGTCGAGCGTGAGCATCGCCGCGATCGGCGGCAGCGAATCATCCACCTGCCCATGCAAAATCCGCGTCGCTTCCGGTCCTGATTCAACTCGTTCGACCCAGTACTGACGGTCGAGCTGGAACCGCGGAGAGTTCCGGTATTCCAGATCGGCCGCCACCACCGCATCGAGCGACCACACCGGCGCCGCAGTCTCGAGGTTCGGATCGTCGTACCGCTCGGCGACGTCGGCGACGATGAGCGAGATGCCGTACCCGTCGACCACGCTGTGGTGATAGCGCTGATACCAGATGACTCGGTCGTCAGCAGTTCGCAGAAGCACCTGGCGGAACAGCAGATCGTCCGCACCGAAGACCCGAGCCATATCGGTGTCCATCCACGACTGCGCAGTCGAATCGGGATCCGCCTCGGCGCGAAGGTCGAGAATCTCCACGTCCCAGCGCGCATCCGGAATCGGCACCTGGATCAGCTGGTTGTCAGCATCCGCCCGAAAGTGCACGAACAGCGCTTCGACGCGTCCGACTGTGGCCTTGATCGCCGCTGCCGCGCGCTCGACGTCGATCGTGCCGTCGACCTCGACGACAAGTCCGATGTTGTACACCGGACTGCTCGGATCGACGTTCTGAGCAACCCACACCTCACGCTGAGCGGCCGTCGCCGGGAGGGCTGCGTCCAGATCGCCACCGCCCGATACAGACGGGTGAGCTACCTGAGAGTGGTCAGACATCGAGAAATCCGATCATCGTCGTTCATGCTCATCGAACGACGAACACCCTCGCAAGTTTAGGGTAGGCTACCCAGGAACGTGAAGGTGCGCTCCCGCCCTGGTCAGACCTGTTCCCACGGACCGAATTCGAGCAAAACGTCGATTGCCGTCTTACCGTCCTGCGGCCGAACGACATGTTCGAGGGCGTAGACCCTCGATCCCTCCGCGGCGCGAGCGAGATCGGAAATACCGGGCAGAATGGTCGGTTCGGGTGGGCCGCCCACACCACGGTGGAAGTTCTCGATCGAATGCCCCAAATAGAGGACGCGCCCGCCTGGCGTCAGCCACTCCCCGACGCGTTTGAGCGTGTCGGCCAGCTCGTCGACCTCGAGGTGAAGAAAGCTGACCAACACCAGGTCAACTACCCCTTCCGGTTGCCACGTAGTCGCGTCGCCGATCTGCCAGTCGACAGCCTTGTCCAAGTCACTCGCCCGTGCCAGATCGATCGCCACCGACGAGTAGTCGACGGCAGTCACCGACCACCCTTGCCCGGCCATCCACCGCGCGTGACGGCCGTCGCCGCAGGCCAGATCGATCGCAGTGCCCGGCTTCAGGCCGGCAATTCGTGTTGCGACGGTTCCCGCCGGGTCGATTCCCCACGGCTCCGTCACCGCTCGGTATCGCTCGTCCCAGTCGTGTGCGTCCATGATCACTGCTCCTCGTGGTTCGTTTCACCGCGGTGCGTTCCACTGTCTCCGATCAGACGGTGCAACGAGCAGCATAGAGAACCCTCAAACGTGACAGATACATACCCCTGGGGGTATACAGGTGACGGTCAGGAATACCCCCACCCGTATCAGGAGCGAAGATGTCAGCGACCAGAACAGTCACCGCGGACCCACCCGCCCAATCCGACGGCATACTCGCGCGCCTCGGTCGATCGATGGGGGCGCACACCCGCCTCGTCATCGGCGTCTGGTTGATCGCGTTGGTCGCACTCGGCGCCGCAGCACCCAGCGTCTTCACCTCCCTGGCCGGCGCAGGTTGGCAGGCAAACGGATCCGAATCAGTGCAGGTTCGCGAGTTGGCCGAGCAGCATTTCGGTGGAAACTCCTCCGCTGCAGTGCAGGTGGTCGTTCACTCGGATTCTGTGCCCATCACCGATCCGTCGATGCAGCAAACGCTGGCGGCGGCAACGGAAATCTTCTCCGCGGACCCTCGTTTCGGCGAAGTGGTCGCCCCGCAGGCCGGCATGACCATCAGCCCGGACGGACATACCGGCATCATGATCGCGGGCGCCAACGCAAGTACCGACGAGATGGTCAGTGCGGTAGACGAACTCGGCAAGGAACTCACTGCATTGTCCACGGACACCATCGAGGTGTACCCCACCGGCGCGTCGGCTTTGTGGAGCGATTTCAACAAGGCCAATCACGAAGCGATGATCAAGGCCGAAATGATTTCGTGGCCCGTCACTCTCGCGATCATGGTGTTGGCCTTCGGCTCCCTGGTTGCCGCAGGACTCCCACTGCTTCTGACACTCGCAGGTCTGGTCGCCTCGGCGGGCGGGCTTGTGATCCTCAACGAGATCACGCCGATTTCCGTGTGGGCCATGAACTTCGCGATGATGTTCGCTCTCGCACTCGGCATCGACTACGCACTCTTCCTCGTCGCCAGGTTCCGGGAAGCACTGCGAACCGATCCGGATCCGCGGGCCGCCGTGGCTCAAACGATGGACACCGCCGGCAAAGCTGTTGTCCTCTCCGGCCTCACAGTTCTGGTCAGTTTGTCTGCGGTGCTCATCGTTCCAGCCCCGGCCGTACGCACGATGGCTGTCGGAATCATGCTCGCTGTGATCTTCGTTCTCGCCGCAACACTCACCCTGCTACCTGCCGTGCTCGGCCGGATCGGCGCCAAGGTCAACGGCGGTTCACTACCGTATGCAAAGCGCCAGCAGCACCGCTCCCCGATGTTCGCAGCTTGGGCATCACTGCTGCACAAGCACCCGTGGCCTTTCGGCATCGGCGCCGTGATCGTCCTTATCGCCCTCGTCGTTCCGGTCTTCGGACTGAAGGTTGCAATGCCCTCCATCGCCGTGGTTCCCGAGGACGCCCCGGTTCGACAGGGATACGAATTGGTGCAGCAGCAGTTCGGTGACGGGGCACCCGGAATGCTGCAGATCGTCACGTCCGCCGACGATGCAGCCGACACCTCGCGTCTTGCCATGAGCGTGGATGGCGTCGCAATGATCACCCCGACGCAACAAGCGGCCGACGGATCCGATCTGGTTATGCTGCAAGCAGTTCCCACCGTCGACCCGTCAGATCCTGCGATGGAAACCATCCTTGCCGACCTTCGGTCGCAACTGCCGGAATCGGCGCTCGTCGGCGGCGCTCCGGCTGAAAATCTCGACCTTCAGAAGGCGCTCGACGACTACCTTCCCTTCGTGGTGGTCGTGATTCTGACGCTCGGATTCCTGTTGCTGCTGATCGCCCTCCAGGCACCTTTGATCGCCTTGATCGGCACGCTGGTCAGCCTGCTGTCCACTGGGGCCGCATTCGGAATCGCGAAGTTGATTTTCCAGGACGGCCACGGAGCAGGCCTGCTCGGCTTCGATCCCCAGGGGTTTCTCAACGGGTGGGGTCCGGTCTTCTTCTTCGCCATGATCTTTGCCATCGCGATGGACTACACCGTGTTCCTGCTCTCGAGCGCCAAGGAGCACTACGAACGCACAGGTGACCCCGAGACCGCACACATCGACGGCCTCGCACATTCGGGTCGGGTCATTGCGGCGGCAGCAGCGGTGATGGTTGCGGTCTTCTTCACTTTTGCGCTCGCAGATCCCTTGCCACCCAAGGAAATGGGCATCATTCTCGGTGTAGCTGTCCTCCTGGACGCAGTGCTCGTCCGCTTGGTGCTGCTGCCCGTTCTCCTGCGCCTCAGCGGCCGGGCAGCCTGGTGGGCGCCGGCATGGTTACGACGCGTCCTGCCGAACATCAGCTTCTCGCATGACTGACCGTGTACCCGACATCACTGTCTTCTTGATACCCCCAGGGGTATAATGGAGACAAGAGAAATCGAAGCCAACGACATCGAAGCCAATGGCACCGAAGCCGACGACAAGGAGCGGGCAATGACAACACCCACAGAACCGATAGCGATCGCAACCAAGGTCACCGGAGCTTTCGACGACGTCGTCACCCGAACTCGTGCTGCTCTCGCCGAGCAGGGCTTCGGCATCCTGACCGAGATCGACATGCAGGCAACACTCAAGGCGAAGCTGGACGAGGACATGGAAAAGTACCTGATCCTGGGTGCCTGTAACCCGCCGTTGGCCCATCGGGCAGTTTCGGTGGATCGTCAGATCGGCCTCCTGCTGCCGTGCAACGTTGTCGTCCGCGAAGATACGACTACCGAGAATTCGTTCTTCGTCGAAGCGATGAATCCCGCTCTCATGGTTCAGGTTTCCGGCGAACCAGGCCTGGAGTCCGTGGCGGCCGACGCCGCCGTCAAGTTGCGGGCAGCCGTCGACTCGTTGATCTGACACCGCAGCCGGATCAAACACTGGATCAAGCAGTGACATGCCCCCAGGGGTACCCTCGGTCGCAGCACGAACACTCGAGAAGGGGCCACCATGACCGGCGACGAAGAGAGCATTGCGCTCGTACTGAACAGACTGCGGCGTGCTCACGGCCAACTTGCCGGGGTCATCTCGATGATCGAGAACGGCCGCGACTGCAAGGACGTCGTCACGCAGCTTGCAGCCGTGTCGAAGGCGCTGGACCGAGCAGGGTTCAAGATCGTCGCTTCCGGGCTGCGTGAATGCCTGAGCGGTGACAGCGCGGAAGGTCAGGAACCGATGACCGAGGCCGAACTCGAGAAGCTGTTCCTGGCACTGGCCTGAAATATGAGAAGGGCCTGACCTGCAGTCAGCAGGTCAGGCCCTTTCTCGCATGCGGAAAACTACTTCGCCAGGAAGTCGATCAGCACCTTGTTCACGGCCTCCGGACGCTCGAGGTACCCGTAGTGTCCGGCGTTGGGAATCTCTTCGAACGACGCCGTCGCGATGCAGTCCGCCACCTCGCGGGAGAGGTAGGGCGGGATCATGCGGTCGTCGGCGAAAGCGACGGACAGGCAGGGGCGCATGATCGACTTGTACGCACCCCGTCGATCGAAGGCGCGGTCCATACCGAGCTGTGCGCGAACACCCGGTGACGTTGCGCCGCCGGTGAACTCGAAGATATCCATCCAGTCGCGCGCGGAGTGATCGTCTGCCAGCGTGGCCGGCGAAAGGTTCATCACCGCGGTCACTGCGGCACGGTATTTGGCCGGCAGAGCGACGCCACTGTCGAACAACTGGCGCTCACCCTCGGTCAGGACCTGCTGGAAATGATCCATCCGGGCGTGGCCGGCGAGGAACACTGCTTTGCGAACCAGATCGGGCCTGGCGAGCGTCAGTTCCTGCGCCACCCGGGCGCCCATCGAGGTTCCGATGACATGGGCGGGGCCGCCACCGAGGTGTTCGATCAGTCCGGCGGTGTCCGCAACCATGTCGGGCATCGTGATGCCGCCGAGGCTCTCGCCGGACGGTGCGATTCCGCGGTTGTCGAAGGTGCAGACTCGGTAGCCGGCGGCCACCAGCGCCGGGGTCTGGTGCAGATCCCAGACGCGGCCGGGGCTGCCGGTCCCCATGATGAGCACCACCAGATCTCCATCACCCTTGACCTGGTAATTGATGGGGATTCCGTTGATTGTGGCGACCGTCATGTCAGCCTTCCTCCTCGTACGTGTGATCAACAATTTTGGTTGGATAGCCTAAGCTGATGGGCGGTCGTGTGACCGCAACCCCAGCCCATGCTCGTCCAGGAGGACCCCCGTTGAGAGTCGCTACGCTCGGATACCAAACCTGGGGCCACCGTACCCTGCAGGCCTTGATCGACTCCGATCACGAGGTCGTGCTGGCAATCACACACCCGAAGAGTGAGCACGTCTACGAACAGATGTGGGCGGACTCGGTTGCAGATCTGGCGGCCGAGAACGGTGTACCCGTTCACGTGGCGAACAAGCCTGACGACGCCTTCAAAGCCGCGCTGGCCGAAGCAGCTCCCGACATCATCGTCGCCAACAACTGGCGTACCTGGCTGCCTGCGGAGGTCTTCGACGCACCCAAGTACGGCACCCTCAACATCCACGATTCGCTGCTGCCCAAGTACACGGGATTCTCCCCGCTCATCTGGGCTCTGATCAACGGCGAAGAAGAAGTCGGCCTCACGGCGCACCTGATGGACGAGGAACTCGATGCGGGCGACATCGTGCTGCAGCGATCGACGACGGTCGGCCCGACCGACACCGTCACCGATCTGTTCCACCGCACGATCGACATGATCGGCCCCATCACACTCGACGCCCTGGATCTGATCGCGTCCGGGCGGACCGACTGGACGCCGCAGGACCGATCGCAGGCCACGTTCTTCCACAAGCGTGCACCGCAGGACAGCCACGTCGACTGGTCCTGGCCGGCCGAGGTCATCGAGCGTTTCGTCCGGGCACAGTCCGATCCGTACCCCAACGCTTTCGCGGAGTTCAAGGGCCGGCGCATCCGCATCCTGAAGGCGTCCGTCTCACGCGGGCACTACGGAGGAACCCCCGGCCGCGTGTTCATCCAGGAAGACGACGGCATGGTGATCGTCGCGGGCCCCGACGCATGGTCGGGCAAGAACAAGGGGCTGCGGATCGAGCGCGTCCGACTCGACGACGGCAGCGAGTACACCGCCGCCGAGTTCTTCCCCCACGGCGGCGGGTACCTAACCTGATCGTCTGATCAGACCCCCTCAGTACAAACCCCAGTACAAACCCCTCAGTCGCGACCTTCCCAGGCCGCCCACAGTTGTGCGTAACGCCCGCCCGCGGACACCAGTTCGCGGTGCGGGCCTTCTTCTACGATCTGTCCGTGTTCGAGCACGATCACTCGGTCGGCGCCCGCAGCCTGTGTAAGCCGGTGTGCAACAACCAGAGTGGTGCGGCCCTCCGTAGCGGCTTCGGCAGTCGCTTCCAGTTCCCGTGCTCCGGCGCTGCCCGCCTCCGCTGTTGCTTCGTCCAGTACCGCGACGGCCGGGTCGGCCAACACCAGTCGCGCCAAAGCCAACTGCTGCGCCTGTGCCGCCGTCATCTCGTGCCCGCCTTCGCCGACGACGGTCAGCATTCCCTCGTCGAGAGCCTCCACCCACTCGTACGCGCCGACCGTCCGCAGTGCCGCGGCTACGTCCTCGTCCGAGGATTCAGGCGCGGCCAACCTCAGATCCTCGATCAGGGGCCCGGCAAAAACATGGACCTCCTGACTCACGATCGCGATGTGGCGTCGTAGGTCGTCGAGGTCGGCAAGCGGGACACCACCGATCGACACCCGCCCCGACGTCGGAGTGATCGAACCGGCAGCGATCGCCGCAAGCGTCGTTTTTCCGGCTCCGGTCGAACCGACGAGCGCCACGCGCTCCCCCGCTCGCAAGGTGAGGCTCACTCCGTGGAGAACCTCATGGCCGCCGTCGTAGCTGTGCCGAATGTCGTCCAGACGCAGCGAACCGTCGGCCGGAACGGAACCTGCATCCGTCGAAGGCTCCGTTTCCTCGATCTCGACGACGCCGACCAGTCGCGCGAGGCTGGCGCCGGCCGACTGCACTTCGTCGAAGGTGTAGAGCAGCGAGCCGATCGGGTTGAACAGGCGATGGAACAGCAGAGCAGCAGTCGTCGTCTGGCCTACTGTCACGACGTCCTCACGGACCAGCAGGAATCCGACGACGAGAATCATGGACAAGCCCACGAATTCGGCGCGGTTACCGCGACCGGCGAACCTCGTGAACAGGCCGAACACGCCGACGGCCAGATCACGCGCTTTTGCCGACGCCGTATCTATCTGACCGAGGTGTTCCTTCTCGAGGCTGTACGCGCGGACCGTCTTGGCACCCTGGAGGCTGCTGATGAGCGCTTGTGAACGAGCGCCCATCGCTACCCGCTCGGCAGCGTAAATGGGAGCCGATCGTGGCAGGTACCACTTGAGCGCCAGCGCGTACATCGGCAGCGCGACCATTCCGGCGAGGCCGAGGCGCCAGTCGAGTCCCAGCATGGTCACCATGCTCAGAGCCACGAGCAGAACTGCTGCGATCATGCCGGGAACCACGTCGGACACGGCCTTGGCGATCACCGACACGTCGTCGCCGACTCGTGAGAGCAGATCGCCCTTGCCGACCTTCTCGACGGTCTGGATCGGCAGGCGCAGTGCCCGGTCCACGGTTCGCTCGCGCAGGTCCGCCAGAATCGTCTCGCCGAGTCGCTTGATCAGATAGGCGGCCACACCGGTGAACACACCGCCCACGATTGCGGCGGCGGCGATGATCACGACCACCCCGACGATCGTCGACGTGGGCGCGTTGTCCCGGACCCGGTCGACCAGGACACCGAATACGTAAATCGGCACCAAGGCCATCGCCGACGCCGAAGCCGCGACGATCAGGACCAACAGGCTCTGCATCCGGTGTTCGGCCAGCGCTGCTCGCAACCACTTCCAGGTCTGGCGACCACTCGCGATCGGCAACAGTTCGCGCTCGGTCACCTTCTCGGCGTTCTCCCCGGCCGGCATATCGGTTGTCATGTCCGTGGCCGTCACCGCAGCACCGCTCCTCGGTAGTTCGCGTCGCCGCGAGAGAGTTCGGAATGTGTGCCGATCGAGGCAATCACTCCGTCGTTCAAGACGATCACTCGATCCGTCACAGCCAACAAGGCGGGGCTGCTGGTGATCAATACCGTCGTGTGGATGCCACCGGCACCCTCGTGCCGCAGTTCTGCGATTCCTTCGGCGATCGACGCCTCGGTCACCGCGTCCACTGCCGTAGTCGGATCGTGCAGGACCATCACGGGTGCCTGTGCCACCAAGGCGCGCGCGAGGGCGACGCGTTGTCGCTGACCTCCCGACAAACTGGCGCCTCGATCGGTCACTTCGAGGTCGAGACCGTCCGGATGTGCGTCGACGACATCCGCCGCTGCCGACGCTGCCAGAGCGCTCTGAATGTCTAGAGCAGCGGCGTCACCGGCGCCCGCAGTGACGTTCGAGGCGAGGGACCCGGAGAACAGATCGGTGATGTGCGGCTCCACCAACACCGTCCGACGCGCCAATCGCAAGTCCATGTCGGACAGGCTGATTCCGCCAACCCTCACCACTCCGCGATACGCGTCCTGCGCCAGCTGACCGGACAGGACCGCGACAAGAGCGTCGGCGTCCTGCGGCTGGTAAGCCACGACGCCCAGCAGTTCTCCGGCAGGCAGGTGCAGGTCGATGCCCTTGAGCGACTTGTACTCGACGCCGTCGAGGGTCAGGTCGGTGCCTTCGAGTTCGGTCTGCGACCCCGCGCCCCGCAGTGGCTCTGCGTCCAAGACCAATGCGAGTCGATCCGACGACGCCCGCGCCACCGCGAAGTATCCGGGAATGGACGCAAGCAATCCGAGCGGTTCGATGATGAACTGCGCAAGCCCCACCACGGTGATCAGTTCACCGACCGTGATCCGGCCCTGCAACGCGAAGTACCCGGCGAAGCCCGCAACACCGACCGCGAGCAACGCACTGACGGTCGCGGCAACGCCGGTGTAGATACCGGTCGCCTTGGCCGTGCCGATCGTCGACGCGAGCGCCTGACGGCTGACTGTGCGATAGCGAGCCGACGCGGTCTTCTCACCACCGATACCGCGCAGTGGACGCAATCCGCTGACCAGATCCGTAGCCATCGCCGACGCCCGCGCGATCGACGCCTGCTGACCGGTGGCCCTCGACGTGATGAGCGGCGCCGCCAATTGCAGCAGACCGAGAATGACCGGCGTTCCGATCAGAACGGCCAATCCCAGCCAGAGGTCGATCCACACCAAAGCCGCGGCCGACGCGACCGCAGCCGTCAGGGCCGCAGCCGCGCGCGGGACGATGTCCGCGATCCACGAAGTCTGCTCGGCGTCCGATGTCGAAACAGTCAGCAGTTCACCTGAACGCAGATCGGTTCGCACCCCACGCGGATCGAGGACGCGGTGCGCCACCTCGAGCCGGAGGCGGTGAGCCTCCTGCTGCATCGCGGTGACGATGAAGCGTGCACCGAAGCGCCACGCGGCCGTCAGAACGAGAAACAGAGCCGCGAGACCGACGATGGAGACGATCAGGGCCGTGGTGTCCGAAGTCTCCACGGCACGGTCGATGATCACACCGATGGAGATCGGCACCGCCGTCTCGGTCAGTTGGTGCAGACAGACCAGAACCGTGCCGATAGCGAGCGGGCGACGGTTGCGGACGAGGACGCGTCGCAAAATCGCAGCACCGCTGTGATTGCCACTATCGGGCTCGTCCGAGTCGACGGTCACACTCGAGGGGGTCGAACTCATGGAACTCCAAGCATCGATGGAAGCGATAAAGTTGAGTACAGAGATAAGTAAGTCGACCCTAATACATGAGCAACTAGCGTCGACACGCCCAGTTCTCATAGAGTCGCGAGTAAGAAACATTGCTTGCGCCGTGCAGGCAAGCACGAGAGGAACATGATGGCTGAGAACACGACCGTCGAAACCGAGATCGCGGACGAGGAAATCGAGACCGTCGCCGAGGAAACAGCGCGCATGGCGCAGCACGTTGTCGCTGCATACGCGGAGGATGCCGACGAGTGCAGGATGCTGCTCTCGATGCTCGGTATCTCTCCCGCCGCCAAGCTCGACTGAATCTTTCCCTCACCGACCGAGAAGGAACCACGTGCCTGTCAGTCCGGATTCGACCAGTTCAACCCTTTCTGACAGCGCACTTGCTTCTTCGACCGGTGACACCGTGTCCGGGCAGGCTGAGTTCGTCGTCGTAGCGAACCGCCTGCCCGTCGACTTGGAACGGCTTCCCGACGGCACCACCCGCTGGAAGCGGAGCCCCGGTGGACTGGTCACCGCTCTCGAGCCGATTCTGCGCAGCAATCAGGGCGCGTGGGTGGGCTGGGCGGGCGTGCCGGACGCCGATCTCGACCCCATCGTCGAAGACGGACTCGAGCTCTACCCCGTGCCGCTGAGCGCCGAGGAGATCAACGAGTACTACGAGGGGTTCTCCAACGCCACCCTCTGGCCGCTCTATCACGACGTCATCGTCAAACCCGAGTACCACCGCGAATGGTGGAACGCCTACGTCGAGGTGAATCGGCGGTTCGCCGAAGCCACTTCCAAGGCAGCGGCTCAGGGCGCAACCGTCTGGATCCAGGACTACCAGCTGCAGTTGGTACCGAAGATGCTGCGGATGCTGCGCCCCGACCTCACCATCGGATTCTTCCTGCACATTCCGTTTCCCCCGGTCGAGCTGTTCATGCAGATGCCGTGGCGCACCGAGATCGTCGAAGGCCTCCTCGGCGCCGACCTCATCGGCTTCCACCTTCCGGGTGGCGCACAGAACTTCCTCTACCTGGCCAGACGCCTTGCCGGACAGCAGACTTCACGCGGAACCGTCGGAGTCCGCTCCAAACTCGGTGTGGTGCAAGTAGGTTTCCGTAGCGTCCGCGTCGGTGCATTCCCCATCTCCATCGACTCCGGCAAGCTCGACGAGCTATCACGCACCAAGGCAATTCGAGACCGCGCCAAGCAGATTCGCAAAGAACTCGGAAACCCCAAGCACATCATGCTGGGCGTGGACCGCCTCGACTACACCAAGGGCATCGACGTCAGGCTCGCCGCACTCCACGAACTTCTCATGGAGAAGCGCATCGATCCCGCCGACACGGTCATGGTGCAGTTGGCGACCCCGAGCCGCGAACGTGTCGAAAGCTACGTACAGATGCGCGGAGACATCGAGCAGAAGGTCTCCCGGATCAACGGCGAGTTCAGCGAAGTCGGTCGCCCCGTCGTCCACTACATCCATCGGCCGATCCCCCGCGACGAACTGGTCGCGTTCTTCGTCGCTGCCGACCTCATGCTGGTCACACCGCTGCGTGACGGTATGAACCTGGTCGCCAAGGAGTACGTCGCCTGCCGCAGTGATCTGGGCGGCGCATTGCTGCTCAGCGAATTCACCGGCGCTGCAGCAGAACTCCGTCAGGCTTTCCTGTGCAATCCCCACGACCTCGACGACGTCAAGGATTCGATGGAGAAGGCCCTCAATCAACCGCGAGAGGACGGCCGACGCCACATGCGTGCGCTACGTCGTCAGGTCCTGACCCACGACGTCGACCGCTGGGCACGCTCGTTCCTCGACGCGCTCGCGCACGGCGGTGCCGCAGGTCCGGCGCTGATCGCCCCGGCCGAAGCACAAGACCACTGAGGACAGTGCACAAAGGCTGGGGCCGCGGAGAGTGAATCTCCGCGGCCCCAGCCTGTTTCAGATAATCAGAAGGGTTGGACGTTGTTCACGAGCCAACGCCCGTCCTGCTTCTCCAGACTCATCTTGACGCGACTACCACTGGCGACGGCTTCGGGTGATTCCGAAGACGTAGTGATCTGATTGAGGAACAGCATCGTCGTCGCACTGTCTGCCTCGGCGTCGAGAACCGCGGCGCCCTGGACGACTACCTGAACGGTCAGCGACTTTTCCTTGGCTCCCGGAATGATCACCGATTCGATCAGGTTGGTGAACGTGCCCTGGAAATCGCCCGTCAAACCGTCTGTGGCCGCGTGCAACTGCTGGTCGACGTTGTTGTAGTCGTACTGGAACATCGCAACCGCCTGATCGGAAGAGGCCTGTGCCACTTCGTCTCTGGTCTGATCGATCGCCGCAATGTCACGCGTTCCACCCGGACCGAAGTAGAGATAGGCCGACACTGCCGCCAACGCGATGGCCACTGCACTGATGACGCACAGAACGATGGCGAGCGGTGAGACGCGCTTGGGCTTGGACGTCTCGGGGATTACTTCTGGGGTCATGGCACAAACTCCACATTCGAGGCAAGCAACTGCCCGTCGACGTCGCACATGGTGATTCGGAGTCGGTAGTTGCGTTCAGCGGGCGCTTCGTCGCCGTTCTTCTGCATCGCACGCACGGCGACCAATGAAGTCCCGCAATCGCCGTCGGACTTCTCGAACCCGGCTTCGAGTACCTCGCCGTCGGTCTGAACTCCGGCCTGCCCGAGGACGTTGACAAACGAATCCTTGCGTCCGTCGAACTGCGACTTGAACTCGTCGGTGGTGCCGGCGAGGAACTTGTCGAGGTCGGCAGCCGCTGTATCCGCGTGCAGTGTCGTCAGATTCAGTGCGGTGGTCCGGGCACCGGCCACGTAGCGGGCTCGGTCCTCGTCGGCATTGGACGCCTTGTTCCGGTCGACGAGAAGAAACACCGTCAAGGCCGCAAGAGCAACAGCGATCACCGAAGCAACGGCGATCCCGACTACCAGCCCGGCCTTGGGCTTCGAACGAACAGGGGTGTCCACAGCAGTTTCTGCGGGGGTTTCGGCGGTGCCAGTCGGCTCAGCCTTGGTCGCGACCTGATCGCCGCTGACGACCTTCTCAGGTGGAGTATCGGGCTTGCCCAAAGCAACTGGCGCCGCCACCTTCTGCTCAGCCGACTTCTGCTCAGCCGACTTCTGTTCGGCCGACTTCTTTTCGGTGGGCACTACTACCGCGGCAGCGTCTGCATCCGCACCCGTGGGTCCGGCGCTGCGGGACGCGCGACGGCGCACCCGCTGCCCGGCCTGTGGATCTTCGTCTGTCATCAACCCTGCTGACCCTTCATGAACTGTTCGAGACTGACGTCGCCGCCACCGAGGTTCGGTTGCGAGTACGTCCTTCCGTCCGGCCCGATGTACGTGCCTGTAATCGGATCGTACCGACGAGCCGAGACCGAAGGCGTCGACGTGTACGAGCTCGGGGTCGCGGTAATCGGTTCCGGAGGCCCGGATTGCGGGTTCGTGCCCATCGGTACGTAGCCGGAACGGCACTGTTCGACCGTCGGCGCACGACGTCCCGGATACTCCTCGCAGGGAAGGTTTCTCGCGCCGCGCACGGCGATCGGCGAATCCTGGGCAACCTGGCAGAAGAGATCCGACGGCGTCTCGATCGGTGATTCGTCCTTCGGACTGCGCCACTGCTCTGCGGGCAGGAATCCTGTAGTGCACGGCGGCGGGTCGTTGACCTCCATGTGGAAGTCCACCAGTGCACCATCCGCAGCCGGGCCGGAGCCTGCCACCGTGACCAGCGCTGCGGCCAGCGGCGGGTAGATGACCAGAATCTGCTCGATCGCGTTGTTGTAGATCACGCCGACCTGTCCGACGGACACGAGGTTCGCCAGAAGAATCGGCAATGTCGGCTGCATGTCTTGCAGAAGAGCATTCGCCTCCGCCGCTGCGGCCGGACCCTTCTGGATGACGGCACGCAGATCAGGGTCGCTGGCTCGGAGCTGGTCGGTGAACGTCACCAGATTGCTTGTCCAGGAACGGATGGCGTCGCTGCTGACCACCTGAGTGTCCAGGAGTGGACCGGCCTGCTCGATCAGCGTCTTGGTCGCGTCGGAGTTGTTGTTCGCCTCCTCGACGAACAGCCGAGCCGAGTCGATCAGCTTCTGCAGATCCGGGCCGGCACCGTTGAACGCCTTGAAGGATTCGTCGATGACGGTCTTGAGCTTGGTGTCGGAAATGCTCTGCAGCAACAGATCTGCCTGATCGAGCATCGCGCCGACATCCTGCGGAATGCTGGTTCGGTCTTCGGGAATCACCGATCCGTTTTCCAGATGCCCGTCGACCACGATCGCTCCGGAGCTGTCGGTGTGCGGAATCAGGTCGACGAACTGCTCGCCGATCGCCGACACACTCTTGACCGCAGCATCGACGTCCGACGGAACCTTGACGCCACTCTCGAGAGACAGTCGCGCATTCACACCCGTCTCCGAGAGCTCCACCGCGTTCACGACACCGATGGTCTGACCGCGGTAGGTGACGTTCGAGTTCTTGTACAGCCCGCCGGTGGCGGGCAATTCGACAGTGACGTCGTAACGGCCGATACCGACCATCGCCGGAACACGCACGTACTGAGTGGCCATCACGATCAAACCGACGACCGTCAAGACGGCGAAGATGGTGAGCTGGATACGGACGAACTTTGTGAGCATCATGGTGCCGGTGCCCCCTGAGGAAGTCCTGGAATGTTGATCGGCGGAAGTCCCGGAATCTGAATGGTATTCGGATCCGCTGCCGGGGCCTGCGCAGCGGGAGCCTGTCCGGCGGGAGCTTGTGCCGGCGGTGCGGCAGGCTTGAGCGGGTCGCTCAACGGGTTGCCTGTCTGTCCGGCGAGCCCCGCCTGCTTACCCAACACACCTTCTGGTCCGGAGAGCGTTCCGGCCAACGGAGTTCCCGTCAGGAAGTTCGCGTCGAGTCGGGGCAGCGAGATGTCGATGGTCATCGCCAGGTTGGCGTAGTCACCGCGGATGACGTTGTCGATTCCGTTCTGTGGGAACGGGAACGTCAAGAGGACTCCGAGAACTTGAGTGAGAGCGTTACCCGAATCCGCCAAGGCCTTCAGAGTCGGCGAAAGAGCCCGAACGTTGGTCGCGAAATCGTCGCCGCTCTCCTGGATGACACGGCTCGCCACCTCGCTGAGACCACCGAGGGAGGTCAACGCGTTGGTGATGTCCTGACGCTGAGCGACAAGAACCTCGAGTGCCGGCGGAATACCTTCGAGCGCTTTGTTCAAGGTGTCGTGCTGTGCCTGGACGGTCGAGGACAGTCGATCGAGTCCTTCCATCGCCGAAACGATGTCGCCTCGTTGCTTGTCCAGACTTCCGACCAGCTGATCGAGCTGAGGCAGGAGGTCTCGAACGGAATCTTCACGCCCACCGAGAGCCGCGTTGAGTTCCTTCGTGATGTCCTGAACCTGAGCGAGACCGCCGCCGTTGAGAACAACGGACAGCGACGACAGCGTCTGTTCCGTCGTCGGGTAAGCGCCCGCCCGCTCGATCGGAATCAGGTCACCGGCTTCGAGTCGGCCCTCGGGCTCTTCTCCAACCGGCGGCGCCAACTCGATGTGCTGAGAGCCGAGCAAGCTGGTCTGGCCGATTTTCGCCGTCGCGTTGGCAGGCAACTGAACCTCGGGATTCAGCGACACCGTCACCAGAGCGTGCCAGCCCTGAACCTCGATGTTCGAAACGCTTCCCACTGCAACGTCATCCACCCGGACGGGCGAATTCTGCGACAGCGTAGTCACGTTCGGCATCTCGATCTGGACCTCGTATGCGCCTTCGCCCCGGCCCTGAGTTCCTGGCATCGGCACAGAGTTGAGACCGTTCCATTCACAACCGCTGGCGCCGAGTGCCACTGCCGTGGCCAACACGGCAACCGTGGTCTTGCGAGCTACCCGCATCAGTTCCCTCCGCCCATGTTGAAGAGTTCGGCGAGATCCTTGGGAACACTCGTCATGGGAGCACCTGACATCGGTCCTGCGACAGTTTCCGGCTGATTCTGACTTGCCGCTTCCAATCCCGGTTCGGTGTAGACGATCTGATCCGGGAAAGCCTGCACGCCCGCGACCGGGTTGAACAGGAATCCGGGGTAGTTGCCGATCATCGTGCTGAGCACCGGCCCGAGGTATTGCTTACACAGGTCGGCACTGTTCTGGGAGTTACCACTGTCGATGCCTTCGATGGAACCACAGATCCACTGGATCGGATTCTTGAAGTTACTCAGTGCGATTGCGCCGGTCATGCTGCCCTGAGCCGGTTTGTAGATCTGATAGAAGTTGGCAAGCGACGTCGGTCCGGAGTGCAGAACCTGCTCGATCTCCGGGCGCTTGTCCGTCAGTACCTGGGTGGCATCGGCCAGACGCGCGACCGATTCGCTCAGTCCCTCGCTGTTGTCCTTGACGAACCGCTGAACGTCGCCCACCGCCAGGTCGAGATCGCTGAGGGCGGTACCCAACTCGTCGGAGCTGCTTGCGAGAACGCTTGTCACCGAAGCGAGGTGACCGCTGAACTGCACGATCTGCTCGTTACTCGAGGACAACGCAGTGACAAACGCCTGCAGGTTCCGAATGGTGGAGAACAAATCGGTCCGGCCTTCGGACAGCGTGTGCATCGTGGCCGAGAGTTCGCGCAACGTCGACCGAATGGACTCGCCGTTGCCGTCGAGGTTCGTTCCCACGGTGTCGATGAATCGGCCGAGGGAACCCTGATCGTCCAGACCCTCCGGTCCGAGTGCGTCCGACAGTTTGGTCAGTTCGGTCTTGATCTCGTCCCACTCCACCGGAACGGCGGTGCGCTCGATCGGGATCTCGCCGCCATTGGGCATCTGTTCCCCGCCGGAGTACACGGGGGTCAATTGCACGAAGCGTGCGGACACGAGGCTTTGAGCAACGATGAGCGCCTTGGCATCTGCCGGAACGTCGACGCTCGAGTCGATCTTCATCTCGACGTACGTGTCCCGATCACGCGGTTCGATCTTCGTCACCTTGCCGACGTTGACACCGAGCACTCGCACGACGTCGCCCTCGTAGAGACCTGTCGTCGAGACGAAGTGCGCGGAGATCTTGGTCTTGCCCAGGCCAGGGATGAAGAGGTAAGCCGCACCCGCCACGAGCAGCGCGACCAGCACACCCGCTCCGATCAGCACCCACTTCTTGCGTGGGTTGGTGGAGCCCTGTGAATCCTGTGAAGTCATGGTCTCGGTCATTCTCCCGGCCCCCTGATCGTCGGTGGAATGCCGGGGAAGAAGTCTTCCAGGTCGCCCGGAACCTGCTCGGGCGCGACGCTGGTGTCCACCAAGGTCTTCCACCAGTTACTCGGCAGAATGTTGATGATGAAGGCATCGAAGAACGGGCCGCTGGCCACGGTCTCGCCGAGCGCGGTGATGTACGGTCCGAGGCCGTCGAGCGCCCCGGCGATGTTGTCCTTGTTCTGCTGAAGAACCTCGGCGACCGAATTCAGCTTCTCGAGGGTCGGCCCCATCTGAGCCTCGTTCTCCTGCACAAGCGCTGACAGTTGACGTGAGACTGCGCCGGTGTTGACGATCAGTTCGCTGATCGCGTCACGCCGCAAGCTGAGTTCGGCAAACAGCTTGTTTCCGTCAACCAGCAACGAATCGATCTGACCGCTTCTGTCGGAGAGGATCTTGGTGACATCTTCGGCCCGCGAGAGCAATTGGAGCAGGCTCTCGTCGCGTGAGTTGATGCTCTGCGAAAGCCGCGTCATTCCGTCCAATGCGGTGCGAAGTTCTGGCGGAGTATCGGCCAGGGTGTCCGAGATCGCGTTGAGCGAATCGTTGATCTGTTCCGTGTCGAGTTCGGACACCGTGGTACCGAGGTCACCCAGAGCGTCGTTGAGCGAGTACGGGGAGTTGGTGCGTTCCACCGGAATCGGCGTGTCCGTGCGCAGCAGTCCGGATCCTTCCGGCCGCACCGCCAACGACTTTCGGCCGAGAACCGTGTTGGTCTTGATGTCGGCCGCGGTCTGCTCGCCCAGGGCGACACCGTCTTGAACGGTGAAGGTGACCAGCACCTTCTGGTCGTCGAGTTCGACGTCGCTGACCTTGCCGACCTTCACGCCGGCCATGGTGACGTCGTCGCCTGTGACCAGGCCGCCGGCATCCTGGAAGTACGCCGAGTAGCGAATGCCGCCGTTGATGAACTGGAGTTGATCGTATTGAAGCGCGGCACCCACTGTTGCCACCGCCAGGACGAGACCGATGACACCGATCTGTACCGGATTGCGTTCACGGGTAGGGGTCATGAGACTTTTGCGCACCTTCCCGTGTCCTGCACTGCCGTGGGCAAGATGATCGTCGTTCCGTCAGGTCCGGAGAACTTGAAAGTGTTGGCGCACAGATAGAACTGGAAGAACGCTCCGTACGTGCCCACTCGGATCAGCTTCCGGTAGTCGGACGGCAGACGACCGAGAGCGGTATTGATGTCGTCCTTGCCCAGGTCCAGCTGCGTCATCGTTCGGTTGGTCTCCCCGATCAGGGTCTGGATGTCCGGACGTGTCGCCTGCAGCAGCGATGCGAGATCTCCGGTGGCGCCGGCGATCTCGGTGATCGAATTACCGATCGGGCCACTGTCCTTCGCCAATCCACTGACCAACTGCTGGAGCTGATCGATCGTGGTGGAGAACTGATCACCCTTGTCGTTGATCGTGCCGAGTACGTCGTTGAGGTTGGTGATGACGTCCCCGATCAGCTGATCTCGGTCCGCCAACGTGCTGGTGAACGAACTGGTGTTTCCCAGAAGCGAAACCAATGTTCCACCCTGGCCTTGGAGTACCTGGAGCAGGGCCCCGGAGAGGTCGTTGACCTGCTGGGGGTCGAGAGAGCGAAGCAGCGGCTTGAATCCGCCGAGCAGCAGATCCAGATCGAGCGCGGGCGACGTCTGGTCGACTGGAATCGATCCACCTGACGAAAGCGTCTCGGTGGAACCAGCGCCCTCGAGCAGTTCCATGTAGCGGTCGCCCACCAGGTTCTCGTAGCGCACAGTCGCTTTGGTGCTCTTCATCAGTGAGTACTTGGTATCGACGTCGAACTCGACCTCGGCCTGGTTGGAGTCACCGATGGACACTCCGGTGACCGACCCGACCGGAACACCGGCGATACGTACCTTGTCGCCGGACTTGAGTCCCGAGACGTCCGAGAAGGTGGCGTGAAATCCGTTGCTGCTGCTGAAGCGCACCTGACTGAAGACGATCGCCAGTCCGGCGAAGATGACCGCCATGACGACGGTGAAAATCAGCAGCTTGACCGTGGTCGGTCTCATCACTTCCCGTCTTCCTGCTCGTAGGAGTCACCGAAGAGATACTGGAAAATGGTCGGCACGGTGACGCGCAGTTCGGTGTTGGGAACGAAAGGCACGTTGCCGGTGTTGGTGACTGCGAACGGGGCATGCCCGTCGACCTTCGGATCGAATTCGGGCAGACCATAACAATTGGGTCCACCGGAGGCCGCGACCTTGGGGAGAGATTGCGGGTTCTGGTACGCCTCGGCGCCGTACATGAAGCTCGCGCTCAGCATCAGTGCCGCTTTGTCCCCGGTGCCTGCCAGTGGCTCGAACTTGATCCGGCCGTCGTTCAACCCGACGATGAAGCACGTCAGACCCGACGAGTACTTGTCGAGCAGGGTCGTCGTCGCGGTCAGAGTGTCGAGGGCGGTGGTCAGGTTCTGCTCGTTGTCGGTCAACAACGCGTTGCCGGTGTCCGCGAGGCCGGTGACGTTGAGCAACAGCAGGTCGAGGTTTGCCTGCTCCGCCACGATCGATCCGCTTGTCGCGGTGGCGTTGTCGAGGATGCGCATCAGATCCGGTGCCACGTCGGCGTACAGGTTGGTGACATCGGCGGCGCCGACCAAGTCTTCCTGGAGCTGCGGCAGAACCGGATTCATCTTCTTCAGATAGGTGTCACCGAGCTCGAGAACCTCACCCAGCGACTCGCCGCGCCCGTTGAGTGCAGTGGAGATCGCGCCGAGTGTGGCGTTGAGCTTTTCCGGTTCGATCTTCGCGAGTACGTCCGAAAGATGTTCGAAGACACTGTTGAACTCGACGGTGACGCTGTCCGAGGCGATGACAGCACCCTCCTGGATCGGCTGGGTCGACGGATCGTCGGGAATCACGATGTTGACGTACTTCGCACCGAACACCGTGGTGGTCTTGATTTCCACCCGGGCGTTCGACGGAATCTTCGACATCTGGCCCGGATCCATCGCCAACTTCAGGTTTGCCTGGTCGCCGACGAGGGAGATCGATTCGACGCGGCCGACCTGCACTCCGCGCAGCTTCACCTTGGCATTCGGTTCCATGACCAGGCCGGCACGCGTGGACGTCACGGTGATGGGCGTGCTCTTGGTGAACCCACCCGAGAACATGGTGAGAGCAACGGCGACGATCGCCACGAGTCCGAGGACCAGGCCGGCTGCGGCCAACTTCTTGTGCCATCTGGGTACGGTCATCGCTTGCCCGCCTATCCCGACAGGTTGAAGTTGCCGGACCCGCCGTAGATGGCGAGTGAGATGAGCAGGGTGACCGTGACGACCGCGATCAACGAGGCGCGCACTGCGTTACCCACCGCGACACCGACGCCGACCGGGCCACCGGTTGCGTTGAAGCCGTAGTAGGTGTGGATGAGCATGACGGCCAGCGCCATGACTATCGCCTGGGCGAACGACCACAGTATGTCCGTGGGTATCAGGAAGGTCGTGAAGTAGTGGTCGTACACGCCGCCGGACTGGTTGTAGAGGAACACCGTCGCAAAGCGGCTGGCGACGAACGACGCGATCACCGCCAGTGAGTACAGCGGGATGATCGCGATCATGCCGGCCATGACGCGGGTGCTGACCAGATACGGAATCGACGGGATCGCCATCGTCTCCAGGGCGTCGATCTCTTCGGAGACGCGCATCGCACCGAGCTGCGCGGTGGAGCCGGCGCCGATGGTCGCGGCGAGGCCGATTCCGGCGATGACCGGCGCTGCGATGCGAACGTTGATGAAGGCGGCGAAGAAGCCCGTGAGTGCTTCGACACCGATGTTGCCCAGCGAGCTGTAGCCCTGAACGGCGATGGTGCCACCGGTGAACAGCGTCAGGAATCCGACGATCACGACGGTGCCACCGATGACGGCGAGAGCACCGGTGCCCATGCTGATCTCGGCGATCAGTCGCAGAGTTTCACGCGGATAGCGCATCAGCGCCTTGGGAGCGTGACCGAGAGCCTTCGCGAAGAACAGCGCTTGATCACCGATGCTGTCGATACTGCGAGAGATCGAGCCGATCTGTCGACGTGTGCGCGGGAAGCGTCCCGCTGCGGCCAACGCCATCAGATCTCCTCCCGTCCGTCGTTCGTCGTTCTGTCCACTTCGATCTCTCCGACTGCCGTGTGCCTCATCCGGCCGTCAACTTGATACCGATGGTCGTGATGAGCACGTTGACGACGAAGAGCGCCATGAACGCGAACACGACGGTCTGGTTGACCGCGTCACCGACGCTCTTGGCGCCGCCCTTGACGTTGAGTCCGAGGTAGGCCGCAACCAGGCCGGCGATCATGCCGAACAGTCCTGCTTTGACCATGGAGAGCATGAGCTCACCGAATCCGGTGAGCAGTGTGATGCCGTTGACGAAGGCGCCGGGATTCACGTCCTGGATGAACACGGAGAAGACGAAACCGCCGAGGATGCCGATGGTGCAGACCAGTCCGTTGAGGAGCAGCGCCACTCCCGTCGACGCGAGCACCCGGGGAACGACCAACCGGTGGATCGGATTGATACCGAGCACCTTCATGGCGTCGATCTCTTCGCGAATGGTTCTGGCCGAGAGGTCCGCGCAGATGGCGGTTGCGCCGGCGCCGGCGACGATCAGCACGGTGACGATGGGGCCGACCTGTGTGACGGTACCGAGCGCAGCTCCGGCACCGCTGAGGTCGGCTGCACCGATCTCGCGCAAGAGAATGTTGATGGTGAAGCTGACCAGCACCGTGAACGGGATTGCGACCAGCACCGTCGGCACCATCGAGACTCGGGCCACGAACCAGGCCTGATCGATGAACTCTTGACGCTGGAAGGGGCGGGAGAAGACTGCCCTCAAGGTTTGGGCGGACATCTGAAAGAAGCCACCGACCGCTCGTAATGGCACCTCGACGAGGTCTACCATTCGCCCTCCTCGTCCTTGGTTGCCGCAGTACTGTCTGTTCTCATAGTCCAGCCCCCGACAGCTTGTGACTCAGGTCATATTAACTAGAACGTGTTCACCTGTCAAAAACAAGTGTCCAACTCTAAGAAGTAGCCTCACGGCGACGATCCGAAACCCGAAGGTTCGAGCCATGGGAAGCATCCCTTTTCGGTGCGAATTTCGCCGAAATATCCTGGAAATTAATACTTTTGAATGATCAGCGCTTATCGGCGCCGGATCGAGACCCTGCTACCGCGCCAGCCTTGACCGGGCACGTCGATCGAATATCGCATCGTTCACAGGAATGCAAAATTGGAACACAGTCTAGTTTTTTCGAGACCGTTGGTCTCGTTGTAGAACGCAGGCAGAGTGCCGCGCCCACCGACTCGTGAACACGCTATTTCTACCAGGAAGTGGACACGTAGACCGTCTAAGTGTGAACAACGGTTCTACGTGTCGCGCACCTGAGAATCAGACCCGTCGATCAGCCCAACGCGCGCAGGGCCGCCGATGCCGAGAACATCTTTGCCGGGTCACGGTCAGCGAAGTAGTCACCCATCACCGCGGACAGCGTTTCCGGCGACCAGGAATCTCCCTCGGCGTCGAACCGCTGCTCGACGACGGGCGCCGCCATCAGCGCAACCATCGGTCCGTACACCACGAATACTTGACCGTTGACGGCGTCGGCCGCCGGTGACGCCAGGTACGAGACGAGCGATGCCACATGCTCGGGCGAGAGCGGATCGATGCCGTCGGCCGGCGCGTCACCGAACACACCTTCGGTCATCGACGTCCGTGCCCGCGGGCAGATCGCGTTGGCCCGAACGCCGTAGCGCGAGAGCCCACGTGCGGCCGACAACGTCAGCGCCGTGATTCCGGCTTTTGCAGCGCCGTAGTTGGGCTGCCCTTCCGGTCCGAGGAGACCCGCCTCCGAAGAAGTGTTGACGATGCGCCCGTACACCGGCGCCCCGGCTTCCTTGGATTTCGCTCGCCAGTAGGCAGCGGCGTTGCGGCACAGGAGGAAATGGCCGCGAAGATGAACTTCGAGGACCAGATCCCAGTCTTCGTCGGACATGTTGAACAGCATCCGGTCGCGTACGACGCCGGCATTGTTGACGACGATGTCGACGCTGCCGAACTGTCCCTGCGCTGCTTCCATCAGTGCGTCGGCGGTAGAACGCTCACCGACGTTGCCTGCCACGAATTCGACTTTGGCGCCGAGACCGCGGATCTCCTCGAGCGTTGCTTCGACGGCCTCGTTCGGGGCCAGATCGTTGACGACCAACGACGCACCGGCCTTCGCCAGACCGATGGCCTCGAACTTTCCGAGCCCCGATCCGGCACCGGTCACGATGGCGACCTTGCCTTCGAGACTGGTTTCTGGGCTGTTCACAGCATTCATCGAAGCGCTCTCCCGGTTCTCTGCGGTCGTGTGTCGAGTTACCCGGCTCGATTGCCGTGACCCACGAGTTCGCAACTTTAGAACGTGTTCTTGTTTTGGGCAACCATCGTCACGGATGTTCGGTCAGCGCCGCACGCGGGCACTGAGCGATCGCGGAACGGACATCTTCCCAGCGATCCTCCGGCGGACGCACGGAACTGATCACGAGCTCCTCGTTGTCGTCGAGGTCGAAAATATCGGGTGCGATCCCTACGCACACACCGTTTGCCTCGCAACGGTCCAGATCAACCCTGACCTCCATGGCGATTCCTCTTCTCTACTCACTACTACTGGCGCGAACACGGATACGAAACGAGTGCCGCAGGGCTGTGCCGCACACCGTTCCTGGCGATAACACTAGAACCTGTTTCAGTCGTGTGCAATGATTCGAAAAAGTACCGAGAACGGACGTCGAACGATCCGCCGGAGACGGCGAGAGCGTCCCTTGTCGCCGATGTACGCATCGATAGAACCTGTGTCAATCGAATGGTTGGCGCTTTGATTCGTATCTCTATGGAGAGGTAACCATGCACATCACCTACACCCCTGAGCAGCAACAGCTCCAGGAGGAGTTGCGTGCCTACTTCGCACAACTGATGACTCCCGAGCGGCGTGAAGCACTCGCTGCCACGACGGGTGAGTACGGCGAAGGCAATGTGTACCGCGAAGTCGTCGCGCAGATGGGCCAGGACGGCTGGCTCACGCTGGGTTGGCCGAAAGAGTACGGCGGACAGGAACGCTCCGCGATGGACCAGCTGATCTTCACCGACGAAGCTGCCATTGCCGGTGCGCCCGTGCCGTTCCTGACGATCAATTCCGTAGCGCCGACAATCATGCATTTCGGGACGGACGAGCAGAAGGCCTTCTTCCTGCCCAAGATCTCCCGCGGTGAGCTCCACTTCGCGATCGGTTACTCCGAGCCCGAGGCCGGCACCGACCTGGCGTCTCTGCGCACGTCGGCCGTCCGTGACGGTGACGATTACGTCATCAACGGGCAGAAGATGTGGACGAGCCTGATCCAGTACGCCGACTACGTGTGGTTGGCGTGCCGCACCGATCCGGAAGCCAAGAAGCACAAGGGAATCAGCATGCTGATCGTCCCGACCACCGCAGAAGGCTTCTCCTACACCCCGGTTCACACCATGGCCGGCCCCGACACCAGCGCCACTTACTACCAGGACGTACGGGTCCCGGCGTCGTCGATAGTCGGCCAGGAACACGGCGGCTGGGCACTGATCACCAATCAGCTCAACCACGAGCGTGTTGCCCTCACCTCGGCCGGACCGATTCTGACCGCGCAGCGTGAGGTCCGCGAGTGGGCACAGAACACCAAGCTGCCCGACGGCCGACGCATGATCGACCAGGAATGGGTGCAGATCAATCTGGCTCGCGTGCATGCCAAGGCCG
The DNA here is from genome assembly GCF_003797745.1 of Rhodococcus sp. WS1. Lineage (NCBI taxonomy): Bacteria > Bacillati > Actinomycetota > Actinomycetes > Mycobacteriales > Nocardiaceae > Rhodococcus > Rhodococcus sp. WS1. The sequence continues at coordinate 2,355,992 of NZ_RKLZ01000001.1, forward strand.
AGTACCTGAAGTTGATGAACTGGGAAATCGCCTCCGCAACCGATCACGCTCCCGGTCCCGAAGCGGCGTCGGCCAACAAGGTGTTCGGTACCGAATTCGCCACCGAGGCTTACCGCTTGCTGATGGAGATCCTCGGATCCTCCGCCACGATCAGGCAGAACTCCCCCGGCGCTCTTCTACGTGGACGCATCGAACGCATGCATCGTTCTTCGCTGATCCTGACGTTCGGCGGCGGTACCAACGAAGTGCAACGCGACATCATCGGAATGACAGCTCTGCGGCTTCCCGCATCGAAGCGATAAGGACCAACGATCATGGAATTCACCCTTACCGAGGCCCAGCAGGACCTGTCCGGACTGACACGATCCGTCGTCACCGAACTGGTCACCAACGACCGCCTTCGTGAACTCGACGCCGCCGAAGACCGTTTCGATGCCCTCTTGTGGAATGCACTGGCTTCGGCCGGCGTTCTCGGCGCGGCCCTTCCGGAATCGGTGGGCGGCGACGGATTCGGTGTCCTCGAGCAGTGCAGCATCCTGGCCGAACTCGGCCGCGGCGTCGCAGCTGTTCCGTTCCTGACGTCCATCGTCGGGTCCGCCGCAGCGATAGCCGAATTCGGCTCGGACAAGCAGCGCGACGACTGGGCAAGCGCTGCCGCTGCCGGTGAGAAGATACTCACCGCGGCCCTCGCCGAGGAATACAACGACGACCCGGCACACCCGATCACGCGTGCCGAGAAGACCGCCGATGGTTGGCGCATCGACGGAGCCAAGATCACCGTCGACAGTGCTCCGCTCGCAGATCTGTTCCTCGTCCCTGCCATCACCGAGGACGGTGTCGCGGTCTTCCTCGTCGAACCGTCGGACGCGGGCGTGAGCATTACCAGGCAATCGACCACGGATTTCTCGAGTGCGGCCCTGGTCGAGTTCGATTCGGTGCAGATCCCGGCCGATCGTGTTCTCGGCTCGGTTGCCCAAGGATCCGACATCGCGGCATGGATCGTCGAACGAATTCAGCTCGGTTCCAGCGCCTACCAGTACGGGGTGCTCGATCAAGCGCTGAAGCTGACCGCCGAATACGCCACCGAGCGTGTACAGTTCGGCCGTCCGATCGGTAGTTTCCAGGCCGTGGCCCAGCGCCTCGCCGACGGATACATCGACGTCAAGGGCGTGCGCCTGACTCTCTGGGCCGCAGCGTGGCGTCTGAGCGAAGGACTTCCGTCCGACGGGGCCGTGCAGACGGCCAAGTTCTGGGCTGCAGATGCGGGACACCGCGTCGGGCACACCGCTGTTCACGTTCACGGCGGCGTTGGTCTGGACGAGGACCATCCGGTTCACCGCTACTTCCTCGCGGCCAAGCATCACGAGTTCCTGCTCGGCAACGCAACAGATCAGCTTCGCGCACTGGGCAAGGAACTTGCCGCAGTTCCTGCCTGAGTGCGTCCCACCGAGTGGAAATCCATGACCTGGTCCGAGACGAATCGATGATGATGCAGCTATGAGTCAGAGCCCCACTGTTTCCGATCTACTCCTCGGAGTCAGCGAGATCGACGACCGCGGTATCCGTTTCGAGGACCAGGTCATCACCTGGCGCGAGCACATTCAAGGCTCGTTCGATCGAGCAGCGCTGCTGGACACGCTGCTCGATCGAACGCGCCCCCGGCATTTCGGTCTTCTGATGGAGAACGTCCCCGAATTCTCACTATTGCTCGGCGCAGCATCGTTCTCGGGTTCGGTTGCTGCCGGCCTGAACACGACCAGGCGCGGCCCGGCATTGGCGCGAGACATCCAACTCTCCGACTGCCAGGTCATCTTCACCGAGAACAACCAGGCACATCTACTCGACGACGTCGATCTCGGTGACGTCCGGGTGATCAACGTGGATTCTCCGGCCTGGACGCAATTGTTGGCGCCCTTCGCCGATACGCCGGCCTACGCGTCGACGGCGCAGCCCGATGATCTGTTGATGCTCATTTTCACTTCCGGAACAAGCGGTGATCCCAAAGCGGTTCGGTGCACGCACCACAAGTTGGCCTCTCCCGGAGTCATGCTTGCCGATCGTTTCGGGCTCGGCGCCGACGACGTCGTCTACATGGCGATGCCCATGTTCCATTCCAACGCCATGATGGCGGCGTGGACGGTCGCGCTGCACGCTCGTGCGGGAATTGCCATGCGCCGCAAGTTCTCCGCTTCGGGCTTTCTGCCCGACGTTCACAAGTACGGAATCACGTACTCCAACTACGTCGGAAAGCCGTTGTCCTTCATCGCTTCCACCCCCGAGGTGCCGAACGAGCGGGAGAACACCTTGAAGATCATGTACGGCAACGAGGGTTCGGCGCCCGCCGTCGCCACCTTCATCCGGCGCTTCGATGCCCGCGTCATCGACGGGTTCGGTTCCACCGAGGGCGGCATTTCGATTTCCGCGGCGCCGGTGCCGAGGACCGGCGCCCTCGGACTTCTCCCGGACGGAGTCAAGATCCTCGATCCCGAGACCGGAGCCCCATGCCCGCCTGCAGTCTTCGACGCTGACGGCCGGATCACCAATGCCGACGAGGCAACCGGTGAACTGGTCAACGTCACCGGCCCAGGCACATTCGCCGGGTACTACAAGAACCCGGAAGCCGACGCCGAGCGAATGCGCAACGGCCAGTACTGGAGTGGCGATCTGGCGTACACCGACGTCGACGGCTACGTCTACTTCGCGGGACGCAGTTCCGGTTGGCTACGAGTGGACGGCGAGAACATCGGCGCCGCACCCATCGAACGATCGCTCGTCGGTTACCCGGGCTTCGCGCAGGTGTCCGTGTACGCAGTACCCGACAGCGATGTCGGCGACCGCGTCATGGCGTCGGTGATTCCGGTCGGCGACGTCGACAACTTCGACCCGGCAGCCGTAGCCGAATACATCGATTCCCGGCCGGAACTCGGGCCGAAGCAGAAACCGACCTTGATCCGCGTGTGCAGTGAGTTCCCGAGAACGGCGACGTTCAAGGTGGTCACTCGAACGCAGAGCGCCGAACGATGGAACACATCCGATCCGGTGTGGATCCGCCGGCGCGGAGAATCCGACTTCCAATTACTCACTCCCGAAATGGCACTCGGCCTCGAGAAGACGCGAGAGCCGGTCTAGTCCGATATCTCAGTAGTGCTAAGCAAGCGGTTTGCGACGCTCGTCGACATCACACCACTGTGCGATGTCAACGCCATTCCGAAACTCAGCCAATCCGAAATACCGTGATTTTGCTCCGCTGTCTCACCATCGCGCCCGTTCTTCCGGCAAAATTACGGGTATGAAGAACCCGAACCTGACGCCTTCGCGCGTTCTCGCAGTTGTCCTCGCTGCCGCCCTGGTCATTTTCGTGATCGCACGTCGCCGCGACGACGGCGCTCTCAGCCGCGGAGAATGGTTGTCGGACAGCGTCGGACCGGACGACCTCGCCGGCTGAAACGACGTATGCCCTCGGCCGAAACTCGGCCGAGGGCATACGTACGTGTCATCTACTACTTCATCGAATCCAGTCGGGTTCGCGCGTCCTCGAACCCCGACACCAGCTCTGCCATGACCTCGGCGACCGGTCGGATCTCGTTCATCCGTCCCACGATCTGACCGACGGGCATTGCCACAACTTCCGGGTTCTCCGATGCAGCGATTCTCTGATGAGCGTCGCTGACCAGTAGGTTCTGCAGCGGCATCGGCAAGGGCGCCGGTGCTCCCGGGTTCGACCAGGCTTCCGTCCACTTGGTCTTGAGCAACCGAGCGGGCTTACCCGAGTAGATGCGCGAACGTACGGTGTCGGCCGACGTCGCGCCCAACAGTGCACGCTGAATAGCGGAAGGGCCTTCGCCCGATGCACTGCCGAGTTTGTATTCGGATGTGGTGAGCCAGTACGAGCCCATCCACACTCCGGACGCACCGAGTGCAAGTGCAGCAGCCACCTGACGGCCGCTGCCGATACCGCCGGCGGCCAGTACGGCAGCTGAATCGCCCAGCGCATCAACAATTTCCGGAACGAGAACCATCGACGCAATTTCGCCGGTGTGACCGCCGGCCTCGTAGCCCTGTGCGATCACGATGTCGACACCATTCTCGACATGACGACGTGCATGCTCGACTGCGCCGGCCAGTGCTGCTACCGGAACGCCTTTCTCGTGCGCCTGATCGATGACGTCCTTCGGCGGCGATCCCAGTGCATTCGCAATCAACGCGATCCGGTGTCCCAGAGCAACATCGACGTGAGACCGCGCCACCGAGTGAAGCCATCCCAGTACGCCGGTCGCATGCTCGACGTCGTCGGAAAGCGGCGGCACACCGAGCTCGTCGAGCGTGCGGTTGACGAAGGCGCGGTGCTCCTCCGGAATCAGCTTGTCGAGATCGACGGCGCCGCCCTCTGTCGGCACCTTGGCCGGCATGACGATGTCGACGCCGTACGGCTTACCGTCTGTGTTCTCGTCCATCCACGTCAGTGCGGCTTCGAGTTCTTCCGGGTCGTTGAACCGGACACAACCGAGCACACCGAGACCACCCGCGCGACTGATGGCGGCCGCGACGTGCTCGGAAGGAGTGAATCCGAAGATCGGGTATTCGATGCCGAACTTGTCGGCGAGATCCGAACGCATCAGGCTTCCACGCTTTCGTTTGCGGACGACACAGGAGCGCCGTTTCCGTTGTGATCATCGGCCTCGCGCGATTCCGTTTCGGCCTTCGCCCAGCGGTAGTCGGGCTTGCCGGCCGGATTGCGCTTGATCTGGTCGACGAACCACACACTGCGCGGAACCTTGTATCCGGCAATCTCTTTGCGCGCTGCGGTGGCGATGTCGTGCAACGTCGGCGACGTGCCTTTACGTACCTGAACCACTGCGGCAACCCGCTGACCGAAGCGCTCGTCGGGGATACCGACCACCAGCACGTCGAAGATGTCCGGGTGCGCCTTCAACGCGCCCTCGACCTCTTCCGGGTAAACCTTCTCGCCGCCGCTGTTGATGGACACCGAACCGCGGCCGAGCATCGTGACCGTGCCGTCGGCTTCGACCTGAGCGTAGTCGCCGGGGATCGAGTAGCGAACGCCATTGATGGTGCGGAAGGTTTCGGCCGTCTTGACCTCGTCCTTGTAGTAGCCGAGCGGGATGTTGCCCTTGCGCGCGAGCATGCCGCGCTTGCCCGATCCGGGTTCGACCTCGTTGCCGTCGTCGTCGAGAACCGTTGTGGAGGCGTCGATCTTGACCGTCGGACCGCCAGTATGCTTCTGCCCCTTGCTCAGCACGGCCAGTCCGCCGAAGCCGGTCTCGGATGCTCCGATGGAGTCGGTCAGCAGGCGGTTGGGCAACAGTTCGAGGAACTGCTCCTGGATGCTCGGCGAGAAGAGCGCAGCACTGCTGGCCATCACGTAGAGCGTCGAAAGATCGTACGGCTCACCCGTCTTCGGATTGCCGGCGATCAGTGCGTCGAGCATCGGACGGCCCATCGCGTCACCCGTGATGAAGATCAGGTTGACCTTGTGCTTGTCGATGTTCTGCCACACCTCGTGGGCGTCGAATTCCGGGTGCATCAAACAGGTTCCGCCGCCGAAGAGGCTGTGGAACACCGCAGACTGCGAACCACCGTGAATCATCGGGGGAATCGGGTAGCGGATCATGCTCGGGTTGGCTGCGCCGACCTTCGCCATCTCGTACTCGTCCTCGACCGGAACTCCGGTGACGAAGTTGATGCCGCCGCCGAGAACACGCCACCAGTCCTCGTGGCGCCACATGACGCCCTTGGGACTTCCGGTGGTGCCGCCGGTGTAGAGCATGAAGATGTCGTCGTTGCTGCGTTCTTCGAAATCACGCTCAGCCGAACTCTGCGCGAGTGCGTCCTCGTAGCCGATGCCGAAAGCACTGAAGTCCAGATCGGTGCCGTCCTCGACCACGATGACGGACTTGACCTTGGGAGTGTTCGGCAAGACGTTCGCGACCTTGTCCGAGTAGCGGCGCTCGTGAATGAGCGCAACCATGTCGGAGTTGTCGAAGATGTACTGCAACTCGTTCTCGACGTACCGGTAGTTGATGTTGACCATCACGGCCCGGATTTTGAAAACGGCGACCATGGCCTCGATCGCCTCGATGACGTTCCGGCAGTAGATGCCGACCTTGTCACCCGGTTGAACGCCATGTTCACGCAGGTAGTGACCGAGGCGGTTTGCTCGGTCCTCCAACTGCGCATAAGTCATCTCGCGGTTGTCCGAGACCAGCGCAACGCGGTCCGGAACGAGGTCGATTGCGTGCTCTACGAAGTCTGCGATGTTAAGGGCCACGAGTTCAAAGTAGAACGTGTTACCGTTTCTGGCAAGACCCAATTTGAGAGCCAGCTCACAGACCCGCCAGGAGCCATCAGTGTCCACTTCGACGACCGAAAAATCAGACATTTCGGAAACCGCGCCGCATTGCCTCGTGGAGAAGCGTGGCCACGTTCTCATCGTGACCATGAATCGCCCCGAGCGTAAGAACGCCATCACCGGCGAAATGATGGCGATCATGGTCGACGCCTGGGATCAGGTCGACAACGACCCCGAAATCCGCGTCGCGATCCTCACCGGAGCTGGCGGCGACTTCTGCGCCGGCGCCGACCTCAAGAACATGTCCGCCAAGCCTCCGGGAGATTCCTTCGCGGGCGGCGGCGTCGACATGTCCAAGATCGAAGGTCTACTCAAGGGTCGCCGGTTGACCAAGCCGCTGATCGCTGCGGTCGAGGGTGCAGCCATCGCCGGCGGAACCGAAATCCTGCAGGGCACCGACATCCGCGTCGCGGGCGAGAGCGCCAAGTTCGGCGTCTCCGAAGCCAAGTGGGGGCTCTTCCCGCTCGGCGGTTCCGCGGTGCGTCTCGTTCGACAGATTCCGTACACGATCGCAGCCGACATCCTGCTCACCGGCCGTCACATCAAGGCTCCGGAGGCCAAGGAGATCGGGCTCATCGGCCACGTCGTCCCGGACGGTCAGGCCCTCGACAAGGCGCTGGAGCTCGCGGACCTGATCAGTGCAAACGGCCCCCTCGCCGTGCAGGCGATTCTCAAGACCATCCGCGACACCGAGGGCATGCACGAGGAAGAGGCCTTCCAGATCGACGCGCAGCTGGGCATGAAGGTGTTCATGAGCGCGGACGCCAAGGAGGGCCCGCGGGCTTTCGGTGAGAAGCGGGCGCCCCAGTTCAAGGGTGTATGAGTCAGGGTTGTCTGACCCACCCCTGTCTGACCCACCCCCCTTCCCGTCCCCTCTCGGTCCCACCCACCCCCTTTTCGAGCGAACGTACCTTTCGGCGCCTTCAGTGCGCCGAAAGGCACTTTCGCTCAGCCGGTTTCGTCCAATTTGACCCACCTCGACCTCGCGAACACCTGTGGCCGGGGACGTGACTGCGCCAATCTGTAGTGCGCACGCAGGTCCTCGATCACACGATCAGGGTCCGTTCGCAGTGCACTGGGCACCGTCGGCAACACGATGATTCCCGCATTCTGCATACGCGTCCGGCGTTCCACCGTGCGCTTGTAGTCCGTCGGCGCGGCATGCCATTCCAAGGAGTCGATGTCCCACGCGAAGGCAACCGAATCGATCCATCCGTCCGGAATTGCGATGAAGTCTCCGTCGGCATCCCGGATCTCATGGTTGAACAACATTTCCGGCAGCCCGCTCCGCTGCCACAGTTTTCGCGCGTGAACCTCCGGAACCGAGTGGACGTTCGCGTTCACTTCGCGCAACACGACCCGAGGTAGCGCGGAACCCCGACTGCTACCCGCCTTGAGTTCCTTCGCAAGTTCGCGCACCGAGACGTCGCCACGCTGAACGACCTCGGCAATGAGTGCCCGTGTGGGATCGAGGGCCTTGCACCGCCTCGCAGCGTCGAGTAATGCCCGCGGCAGCGGCGCACAGCGCAGTCCGTTGCGAATCTCCGGCTCAGGCAGTCGAATAGTGCGCTCTACCGTGACAAATCCAACTGATTGAACTCGACGGTCGATGGGGATGAGCACCTGCACATCCCCGGCGTGCGTCCGATATCCGTACTCCGACATGGCAGATCGCCCCGTCAGCAGAGACTCGTCACCGCTCAACATGAGCGCAGCGATCGATCGTTGACGTGGCGTCGGTTGACCATTTCGGAGCAGGATCACTCCTGGCAATATGCGCTGCCAGGGTCCGCCCGCTCGACACCGGGTGTGCACGGCGGAGTTGGAGACGCCCAATCGCGCCAACTCGGCCGTTCGGATCACTCCACTTCGACTGACGCGGTAGATCGCGTCCAGATCATCGCCCCACATTCCACGTCGCATGGTTGCAGCATGACTCGAGTAGCAGCGCGGGCCCCGGCGGCGACCTGGGGTTTTGGCGGCCCTGTGGATAACTTTCGGCGAGCGAAAGGCGCGTTGAGCGCCTCAGATGCGCTGAACGTGCCTTTCGCTCGGAAAAAAAGGGGGGTCCCGCTCGAAAAAAAGGGGGTGCCCCGCTCAACCACCCACCGCGGCCGCGAGCTCTCGCACATGGTCGGCGTCGCGGCAGGTCACCAGCAGCATCGTGACTCCGGCTTCCTCCCAACGCTTCACGTCTGCGCGCACCTCGTCGACGTTGCCGATGATCATGGTCTCGGTGACCATCTCGTCGGGGACAACGGCAGCAGCTTCATCCTTGCGGCCCGACATGAAGAGGCGACCGATCTCGTCGACCTCCTTCTCGTAGCCCATCCGCTTGTAGACCTGCGCGTGAAAGTTCAACTCCGGGGCGCCCATTCCGCCGACGTAGAGGGCGGTCATCGGCTTGAGCGCGGCGATGGCGCCGGCGCGATCGTCGGTCACGATGACCTGGCACGTGGCGGCCACCTCGAAGTCTTCGCGACTACGACGGGCCCCGGCGCGAGCGAAGCCTTCGTCGAGCCACTTGTTGTACATCGGGGCCAGGCGTGGGGTGTAGTAGATCGCCAGCCACCCGTCGGCGATTTCACCGGCGAGCGCGACGTTCTTCGGCCCTTCGGCGCCGAGCCAGATCGGGATGTCCGCACGCAGCGGGTGCGTAATGGGCTTGAGCGGCTTGCCAAGTCCCGAACTGCCCGGTCCCGCATACGGCAGAGGGTAGTGGGGGCCGGGGCTGGTGACGGGCGCTTCACGGGCGAGGACCTGGCGCACGATCGAGACGTATTCGCGGGTGCGCGCGAGCGGCTTCTCGAATGGCTGGCCGTACCAACCTTCGACGACCTGCGGTCCGGATACGCCGAGCCCGAGGATCGTTCGCCCACCGTTTAGGTGATCGAGAGTGAGCGCGTGCATGGCACAGCTGGTCGGTGTTCGCGCCGAAATCTGTACGACGGACGTGCCGAGACGGACGTTCTCGGTCCGAGATCCCCACCAGGCGAGCGGGGTGAAGGCGTCCGAGCCCCACGACTCCGCCGCGAAGACCGCGTCGAATCCCGCGCCTTCCGCGGCCTCGATCAGTTCCGGGGCGTTTGCCGGCGGCTGTGCGCCCCAGTATCCGAGTTGCAACCCAAGCTTCATCGCAGGCCTCCACATTGCCGGTGATCAGAAGTGACTCTTGCCACAATCTCTAGAACCTGTTCTACTCGATCTTGTGACCATCGGAAAGAGCGGGGTGGCCGACAAGCCCCTGAGCGCACCATTGAATCTCCATTTCGACTACACCAGATCGACGGGACCGACCATCGGCGCGTTCGTGACTGCCCTGCGTGATCGCAAGGTGATCGGCGCACGTGGGTCGAACGGTCGTGTCTTCGTGCCGCCACCGGAATTCGATCCGGATACGGCCGAACCACTGACCGACTTCGTCGGAGTCTCCGACGGCGGAACGGTCGTGAGTTGGACGTGGATGCCCGAACCCATCGAGGGTCAACCCCTGACGAAGCCTTTCGCGTGGGCCCTGATCAAGCTCGACGGCGCGGACACGTCCATGCTCCACGCGGTCGACGTCGACTCCCCCGACGACATCAGCACCGGCCTGCGGGTCCGTGCTCGCTGGGCGTCGGAGCGGATCGGGCAGATCAAGGACATCGAGTGCTTCGAACCAGGTGAGAGCGAAAATGGAATCGCGACAGTCGATTCCAGCGCCGATCCTGTCACCATGATCACGACGCCTGTCGACCTGCACTTCATGCATTCCGCCTCGGCCGAGGAGAGTTTCTACCTCCGTGGTCTCGCAGAAGGCAAACTGATCGGTGGTCGCAGCGGACCCGAAGACAAGATCTACATCCCACCGCGCGGCGCGAATCCCACCAACGGGAAGCCGACGAGCGAGCAGATCGAACTGCCCGACAAGGGAATTGTCACCACCTTCTGCATCGTCAACGTCCCGTTCCTCGGGCAGCGAATCAAACCGCCCTACGTGGCCGCCTACGTGCTTCTCGACGGAGCCGACATTCCGTTCCTGCACTTGATCCTCGAATGTGATGCCGCGGACGTACGCATGGGCATGCGCGTCGAAGCCAAGTGGAAGCCTCGCGAAGAGTGGGGTTACACCCTCGAGAACATCGAATACTTCCGGCCGACAGGTGAACCCGACGCCGAGTACTCCACCTTCCAACACCACCTGTGAGGCTCCTGAAATGACTTCTGCAGACATCGCAGTCGTGGGCTTTGCTCAGGCACCCCACGTCCGCGAAACCAACGGCACCACCAACGGCGTCGAGATGCTCGTCCCGTGCTTCCAGCAGCTCTACAGCGATCTGGGAATCACCAAGTCCGACATCGGCTTCTGGTGCTCCGGATCTTCCGATTACCTGGCCGGACGAGCGTTCTCCTTCATCTCGGCCATCGACTCCATCGGAGCGGTCCCGCCGATCAACGAATCTCACGTCGAGATGGATGCTGCGTGGGCCTTCTACGAAGCGTGGATCAAGATCTTGACCGGCGAGGTCGAGACCGCGCTGGTGTACGGCTTCGGCAAATCCTCCGCCGGGCACCTGCGCAAGATCCTGTCCATGCAGCTCGATCCGTACCTCGTCACTCCGCTGTGGCCGGACTCCGTCTCGATCGCCGGACTTCAAGCCCGACTCGGACTCGACGCGGGTAAGTGGACGCAAGAGGACATGGCGGAGGTTGCCGCTCGTAGCCGTCGTCACGCGCTGAGTAATCCGAAGGCTCAGCTCGCAGGCGAGGTCGACATCGAGGCACTACTCGCCAGCCCGTTCCTCGCAGATCCGTTGCGCGCACACGATTGTGCGCCCATCACCGATGGTGCGGCAGCAATCGTCCTGGCCTCGGGTAACCGCGCCCGCGATCTCTGCGAGCGGCCGGCGTGGATCACCGGACTCGAGCATCGCATCGACTCCCCCAACCTGGGTGCACGTGACCTGACCACGTCGCCGTCCACAACGTCGGCAGCCAAGGCGGCAACAGGCGGCGAGGTCGGCAACATCGACGTCGCCGAGCTGCACGCGCCGTTCACTCACCAGGAATTGATCTTGAAGGAAGCGATCGGCCTGACCGACGCCACCACGATCAACCCGTCCGGCGGTCCACTCAGCGGCAACCCACTGTTCGCCGGTGGTCTGGAACGAATCGGCCACGCCGCCAAGGCAATCTTCGACGGTCAGGCGAATCGCGCTCTGGCCCATGCAACAAGCGGCCCTGTGCTGCAGCAGAACCTGGTAGCAGTCTTGGAGGGACGGAACTGATGGCCGGAACGCCTCAACTCGCGGCCGTGCTCGGCACCGGCCAAACTCACTACGTCGCAAAGCGTCATGATGTCTCGATGGCGGGCTTGGTTCGTGAAGCCATCGACGCCGCGATGCTCGACGCCAACGTCGGCTGGGACGACATCGACGCCGTCGTCATCGGAAAGGCCCCCGACCTGTTCGAGGGTTCGATGATGCCCGAACTCGCCATGTCGGATGCTCTTGGCGCCAACGGAAAGCCGTTGCTGCGTGTTCACACTGCCGGCTCGGTGGGTGGTTCGACGGCTATCGTCGCCTCCAGCCTGGTCAAATCCGGTGTCCACAAGCGCGTTCTGACGGTTTCCTGGGAGAAGCAGTCCGAGTCGAACGCCATGTGGGCGCTGTCCACACCGGTACCGTTCAACATGCCTGTTGGCGCCGGCGCCGGTGGATACTTCGCCCCGCACGTCCGTTCGTACATTCGTCGATCGGGCGCACCGGAGCACATCGGCTACCTCGTCGCGGTGAAAGATCGGCTCAACGGCAGCCTCAATCCGTATGCGCACCTGCGGCAGCCGGACATCACCTTCGAATCGGTGCAGGCATCTCAGATGCTCTGGGATCCGATCCGCTACGACGAGACCTGCCCGTCCTCGGACGGCGCGTGCGCTCTGGTGATCGGCAACGAGGAAGCGGCCGCACAGGTCGAGGCCGAGGGTCGTTCGGTCGCGTGGATCCACGCGACGTCCATGCGCACCGAGCCGACCTTCTATGCCGGACGCGATCAGGTCAATCCGCAGGCCGGCCGTGACGCCGCGGCCGCGCTGTGGAAGTCCGCGGGAATCACCGATCCGCTCAACGAAATCGACTGCGCCGAAATCTATGTCCCGTTCTCGTGGTTCGAGCCGATGTGGCTCGAGAACCTCGGTTTCGCGGAGGAAGGCCAGGGATGGAAGCTGACCGAGGCCGGCGAAACCGCGATCGGTGGCAAGCTCCCGGTCAATGCCTCGGGCGGTGTTCTCTCTTCCAACCCGATCGGTGCCTCGGGGATGATCCGTTTCGCCGAGTCGGCGATGCAGGTCATGCACCGCGCCGGCGATCACCAGGTGGCCGACGCGCGCAAGGCTCTCGGCCATGCCTACGGCGGTGGCTCGCAGTACTTCTCGATGTGGGTCGTCGGCTCCGAACGTCCCACCACGTAACAGCAGCACACACGCCGATCAGGAAGAGGCCGAAGATGAAGTACACCGTCGGGGTTGCCATGAACCCCTTGGACCAGTTAGCCGGCATCGCCAAAACGGCCGAGGAATGCGGCTTTTCGTCGATCGCTCTCCCCGATTCACTGTTCTTCATGGAAACGCAGGCGGCGGATTACCCGTACACCCCGGACGGGTCTCGGATGTGGAATGCCGAGACCCCCTGGGTCGATCCGCTGATCGCCGCAGCTGCAATGGGCGCGGTGACCGAGAAGATCGAGTTCTACACCCAGGTGCTCAAGCTGGGTAGCCGCAATCCGGTCCTGCTCGCGCGGCAGGTCGGATCTGTAGCGGCATTGACGAACAACCGTTTCGGCTTCGGTGTCGGAATCGGTTGGGCTCCTGAAGAGTTCGAGTGGTGCGGCGCTCCGTACAAGCGTCGCGGCGCCCGAGTGGACGAGATGATCGACGTTCTCAAACTAATTCTCGGCGGCGGGATGGTCGAGTATCACGGCGAGTTCTTCGATTTCGATCGCCTGCAGATGAGTCCGGCTCCCACCAAGCCGGTTCCGTTCTACGTCGGCGGCCACACCGAGGTGGCGCTCAAGCGTGCTGCGCGAGTCGGCGACGGTTGGACCTCGGCGATGATCAAGTTCGACGACCTGGTGGGTGTGATCGCACGACTACGCGAACTGCGCGCCGAGTACGGCCGCGAGAACGAGCCGTTCGAAATCCAGACGGTGTGCATCGACCGTTTCGGCAAGGACGGTTACGCAGAACTCGAAGATGCCGGCGTCACGGACATCATCACCGTACCTTGGGTTTTCGACGGAATCGGCTTCGATGCCCCGCTGGAGGCAAAGCAGGATTCGATGCGTAAGTTCGCCGAGCAGTACATCAACTGAGGAGTCGCGATGACTGACGAACACCCCGCCCGCGTCGCGGGTAACGCTTCGCGCGCCGCAGCGAGTGGCAAGAACAAGGAAGCCTGGCTGGACCTCTTCGCCGAGGACGGTTGGGTGGAGGATCCGGTCGGGCCGTCGGGATTCGATCCCGAGGGCAAAGGCCATCACGGACGCGAAGCGATCTCCAAGTTCTACGACATGACGATCGCGACCGCGGACAAGCTCGAGTTTCTGATCGACGATTCACTGGTGTGCGGCAACGAGAACGTCAACATCGGCAAGATCCGGACCACCATCGGCGGCTCGATCATCGACGCCGAGGGCGTGTTCGTCTATCGCGTGAACGACGCAGGCAAGATCGCGTCACTTCGAGCATTCTGGGAAGTGGACCGTGCGATGAAGACGGCACGCAAAGCCTGAGAACCCACAGTACGAGAGCGGCCCCGGTCATCGACCGGGGCCGCTCTCGTCGTATTCGAATCAGCCTGTCGTACTTGCACCAAGAACCTCGAAATGGTTTCCTGGTTCCCAACGTCGCGTGTCGATGACGGACTGCGTCAGGCATGGAGGCGTCGTACTGCAAGGGGTCACTCATGACCATTTCGTTCAACCACACCATCATCGCCGCAAAAGACCGACAAGAGTCTGCGTGGTTCTTCACTCACATGTTCGGTCTGCCAGGCCCGGTCGAAGCCGGCTACTTTCTCGGCGTCGAACTCGAGCACGGCGTGACACTGGACTTCGCACAGGCGGAAGAGGGCGCCGAGGTTGCGTCTCAGCACTACGCTTTCCTCGTCTCCGAAGATGACTTCGACGGCATCTACCAGCGGATACAGGCGTTGAAACTTGATCACTGGGCCGATCCGCGCCAGTCGAGTACCGGATTCAACACCAACGACGGTGGGCGTGGGGTCTACTTCCTCGACCCGTCGGGACATTTCCTGGAAGCGATCACCAAACCATACGGCGGCTGAATTAGAGATTGAACTACAAACGGCGGCGCCTACGGGAGATGAGGGATCCCGCAGACGCCGCCGCAGTTCCAGGTTGCCAACTAGTGGCCCCCCGGAACGTCTACTGTAGTTCTGCGTGTTCGAGAGTGCAGAGGCAACTCCCGAAAACCTACACAGAACCTACTCGCCGGTTACCAGGTCAGTATATGTCCGGATCAGTGTTTGACCGGGCAGCCCGATGTCTTGTAATCAACCTGAAACTCTTTGATGCCGTTGAGCCAGCCCGAGCGCAGGCGACGGGGATCGCCGAGCCTGGTGATGTCGGGTAGGTGATCGGCGATCGCGTTGAAGATCAGATCGATTTCGAGACGAGCCAAGTTGGCGCCGATGCAGAAGTGCGCACCCGTGCCGCCGAATCCGAGGTGCGGATTGGGGTCACGCATGATGTCGAACTTCGTGGGGTTCTCGAAGACGTCTTCGTCGAAGTTGGCCGACGCGTACATCATCACAACGCGATCGCCCTTCTTGATCTTCTGTCCCCCGAGTTCGGTGTCTTCGAGCGCGGTCCGCTGGAAAGAGGTCACCGGGGTGGCCCAACGAACGATCTCGTCGGCCGCAGTCTTCGGGCGTTCCTTCTTGTACAGCTCCCACTGGTCGGGATTGTCGAGGAAGGCAACCATGCCGTGTGTGATGGCATTGCGAGTGGTCTCGTTACCCGCGACCGCAAGCAGAATCACGAAGAAGCCGAATTCCTCTGGGGAGAGCTCATTTCCGTCGATGTCAGCTTCGATGAGCTTGGTGACGATGTCATCGGCGGGACACTTCTTGCGCTGATCCGCCATCTGGTACGCGTATCCCAGAATCTCCATCGACGCTGCCTGCGGATCGATGTCGAACTCGGGGTCGTCGTAGGACGTCATCTGGTTGGACCAGTCGAAGAGCTTCATTCGATCTTCCTGCGGCACACCGAGAAGCTCGGCGATTGCCTGCAGCGGAAGTTCGGACGCGACCTGAACCACGAAGTCTCCGGCACCACCGGCAGCCGCAGTCTTGACGATCTTTTCGGCGCGCTCGGTCAGTTCTTCGCGCAGGCTGTTGATGGCTCGCGGGGTGAATCCACGCGAAACCAGCTTGCGAAGCTTGGTGTGCTCCGGAGCGTCCTTGTTGATGAGGATGAATCGCTGCATCTCGACGTTCTCGCGCGGGATGTCGTCGGCGAAGCGAGGAATCGCAGTGTTCTCGTGGGTCGAGAAGATGTCGCTTCGCTGCGAGACCTCCTTGACCTCTTCATGACGGGTGACCACCCAGAAGCCCTCGTCCTGGAATCCACCGATTTCCGGGGGCTGCGGATTCCACCACACGGGGGCCGTCTTCCGGAGTTCGGCGAACTCCTCGAACGGCATGCGTTCCGCGTAGATGTCGGGGTCCGTGAAGTCGATTCCCTCGGGGAATGCGGGCTGTGCCACTGATGTCTCCTGCCCTAAGCCTTTTCATCACAGGGGTGATGGGGATCCGTGATGTGTAACACGTTCTACTCTCATTGAAACACAAGCCTGCTTACTAGGAAAGGAAACGTCGACAGGTCTTGCTTCCCGCAGAGAACCTGTTCTACTTTTTCATTACAAGGAAAGGAGCCCGCTGTGGGCACACCAGTAATCGTCGAGGCTGTCCGTACACCGATCGGCAAGCGCGGAGGTTGGCTCGCCGGTCTGCACGCCGCCGAGATCCTCGGAGCGGCACAAAAGGGCGTTCTCGACCGGTCGGGAATCGACCCGTTGCTGATCGAGCAGGTGATCGGCGGCTGCGTCACCCAGGCCGGCGCTCAGTCCAACAACATCACGCGCACGGCTTGGCTGCACGCCGGACTTCCGTGGCAGACCGGCGCAACCACCGTGGACTGCCAGTGTGGTTCGGCCCAGCAGGCGAACCATCTGATCGCCGGTCTGATTGCCACCGGCGCCATCGACGCCGGCATCGCCTGCGGCATCGAAGCCATGAGCCAGGTTCCCCTCGGCGCCAACGTCGGCGATCAGGCCGGACCGCGTCGGCCTGCGACGTGGGACATCGACATGCCCAACCAGTTCGAAGCAGCGGAACGCATCGCGCGTCGACGCGGACTGACCCGCGACGACATCGAAGCCCTCGGCGTCCGCTCGCAGGCGCTGGCCAAGCAGGCCTGGGAGGAAGGGCGTTTCGACCGCGAGGTTCTCGAACTTTCGGCGCCCCAGGTCGACAAGGAAGGAAACTTCACGGGCGAGACGAAGCTCGTCAATCGCGATCAGGGCCTGCGCGATACGACGGCCGAGTCCCTAGCGCGCTTGAAGCCAGTCCTCGAAGGCGGGATTCACACGGCCGGAACGTCTTCCCAGATCTCCGACGGCGCAGCCGCAGTCCTGCTCATGGACGAGGACAAGGCCCGCGCACTCGGCTTGAAGCCGCGAGCCCGCATCATCGCCCAGGCACTGGTCGGCTCGGAACCGGAATTCCACCTCGACGGACCGGTGCAGGCAACCAGCCGTGTCCTGGAGAAGAGCGGAATGAAGATCGGCGACCTCGATCTGTTCGAGATCAACGAAGCATTCGCATCCGTCGCACTGTCCTGGGCTCAGGTTCACGAACCTGACTTCGACAACGTCAATGTCAACGGCGGCGCGCTCGCTCTCGGCCATCCGGTCGGCAGCACGGGCTCTCGACTGATCACCACCGCACTGCACGAACTCGAGCGTCGCAACGGCTCGACGGCTCTGATCACGATGTGCGCCGGCGGCGCGCTGGCCACCGGAACCATCATCGAGCGTATCTGAGATGACTACTCCCCCAGCTAAACCCAAGGGACTCGACGCTCCGGCGACGGTCAAGATCATCAAGTGGATGTCGAAGGCAAACGTCGCCATGTATCGCGCCACCGACGGGCGGCTGGGTAGCAAGTGGCGGGTCGGCAGCGCGTTCCCACGCGGGCTGCCGATCTGCCTGCTCACCACCACCGGTCGCAAATCCGGCGAGGAGCGGATCAGTCCGTTGCTGTTCCTCGAGGACGGCGAGAACGTGATTCTGGTGGCGTCGCAAGGAGGTCTTCCGAAGAACCCGATGTGGTACCTCAACATCAAGGCGGACCCGGTGGTGACGGTGCAGATCAAGTCTCGGATCCGATCGATGAAAGCCCGCGTCTCCACCGAGGACGAGCGCGCTCGGCTGTGGCCGATGTTGACGGCGATGTATCCGGATTTCGACAACTATCAGGCCTGGACCGACCGGGTCATTCCCGTCATCGTGTGCGAGCCGCTGAAGAAATAAACGGACTGTTTACAACAAAACGTTTACATCGGCCCGGGTTCGTGCCAGCCTGGGTTCATGACCGATGACCAGTTCAGACCGATCGATTCCGGCCGCGAACGCGCACATCGCGAGTACGCCGGACTCTTTCGGATCAGCGAGCGCCACGGCGCGACCCAAAGCCAGCGCGCGCGGCAATCTCATCCGGAGATGCTCGAGCCCTACGGCGCGGTGCGCGTCGTGGCTCGTCTTGCCGGCGGCACCGACACACCGCAGCCGAACGAACCCGAGGTCGACGACGCCGATGTCATGGCTGCGTTGACTCTGATTCCCAAGGCCCGAGCCGAAATGGAACAGCTGGAAGCACTGTTCCTCGGAATTGCCCGCGAACGGGGCATGACCTGGCAAGATATTGCCTTCGGACTCGGGCTCGGCAGCACTCAAGCTGCCCGCCAGCGCTACGAACGGCTCGTTCGCCGCACCGGAGGCTGAACACGTGCCATAACGAGCGAGTTGGAGCACTATTGACTCGTACGGTCCGCACGGCGTTTCGACAGAGCCTCGAACACAGCAAGGAGTCGCATATATGACGACGCATATTCAAGATCAAATCCTGGACCGACGCGAGATCACCTCAGCCCTCGTGCGTGCGCTGGAGCGTCGCCACGAGGTGCTGGACGCAGTGGTCGACAGCAAGGACCACCAGGAGGCACTGACCACCGTCGCGGAACTCCTCGGCACGTCGGAAGCAAATGCCGAAGCAGTTCTGAGCCTCAAGTTCAGTGCGCTCACCAAGGCTGCGCGCGATCGCATCCAGGGCGAGCTGGAGAATCTCGACGCCACTCTCGAATGGACGACGCTCGATCGTCCCGCGAGCAGCGGGCAGAACTTCACCCTGCGTCCGTTCAGCGACAGCGCAGAAGACAAGTCGCTGTTCACGATTCGTTCGGGCGAGCAGCTCGGCGAAGACGGCAAGCCGTGGAGCGAGGATCGGATCGAAGCTGAGCGCGTCGGTGGCCTCGGCCGGATCGACGACGAGACCGCTGCCTGGTTCGTCGCCGAGGACGTCTCCGGTGACGGCTCGAAGAGCGTCGGCCTGGTATTCGGCGAACTCGACGGCCAAGAGGTCAACGTGGCGATCTGGATCGCGCCGGAATCTCGCAAGAAGGGCTACGGCACAGCCTGCGTGAAGCATTCTCGGCGCGAGCTCGCCGCAGAGTTCCCCGGCACCGTGTTGGTGGTTCGGGCGCCTGCGTAGGCGGCACACCACCTGTGAGTGGTTAAGGAGTCCCTGCACTCCTTAACCACTCACGGGGCCGGAGGCCCTACGCTCCGTACACCGGCGTCGGAATCTCCGCCTTCTCCAACAGCGTTGCCACGACGGGCCCGATCTCCTTCGGGTCCCAACGGTCACCCTTGTCCTCGCTCGGGCCGTGACGCCAGCCCTCCGCGACGGTGATCTTTCCGCCCTCGACCTCGAACACCCGCCCCGTGACGTCCTTGGACTCGGCGCTACCGAGCCAGACGACCAGCGGCGAGATGTTCTCGGGCGCCATGGCATCGAAGCCCTCCTCGGGAGCTGCCATCGACTCGGCCATCGCCCCACCCGCGCCGACGGTCATGCGCGTGCGCGCAGCAGGCGCGATCGCGTTGACACTGACGCCGTAATTCTTGAGCTCGGCTGCGGCCTGGATGGTCATCTCGGCGATACCGGCCTTCGCCGCAGCGTAGTTACCCTGGCCGATCGAACCTTGCAGTCCTGCACCCGAACTGGTGTTGATGATGCGTGCGTCGACGGTCTTGCCTGCCTTGGCCTCAGCGCGCCAGTAGGCAGCAGCGTGACGCAGCGGCGCGAAGTGCCCCTTGAGGTGCACGCGAATCACCGCGTCCCACTCGCCTTCGCTCATGCCGACCAGCATGCGGTCCCGCAGGAAGCCCGCGTTGTTCACGAGTACGTCCAGGCCACCGAAGGTGTCGATCGCGGTCTTGATCAGATTCTCGGCGCCCGCCCAGTCGGCGACGTCGTCTCCGTTGACCACTGCTTGGCCACCGGCGGCGATGATCTCCGCGACAACCTGCTCGGCCGGACTCTCACCGGTCTCGGAACCGTCGGCACCCGCACCGATGTCGTTGACGACGACCTTGGCGCCCTCGGCAGCAAACGCCAAGGCATGCGCACGTCCGATCCCGCGACCAGCCCCGGTGATGATGACTACGCGTCCGTCGACCAATCCACTCATATTTGTCTCCTAATGCACTCTGCTCGGGCTTGTCGGCTCCGCTTGTGTGCTAACTTACCAAGCAATCGCTTGGTTTGGTACACAGACGTAAGGAATCCCGATATGGGCATCAGCACCTCCTCCGACGGAACCGGCATCACCACGGTCACCATCGACTACGCGCCGGTCAATGCAATCCCGTCCAAGGGATGGTTCGAGCTTGCCGACGCCATCCTCGACGCGGGCAAGGATCTCAACACTCACGTGGTGATCCTGCGAGCCGAGGGACGCGGATTCAACGCCGGCGTCGACATCAAGGAGATGCAGGCGACCGAGGGATTCGACGCACTGGTCGCCGCCAACCGCGGTTGCGCCGCGGCCTTCGCAGCCGTCTACGACTGCGCTGTACCCGTCGTCGTGGCCGTCAACGGATTCTGTGTCGGCGGTGGCATCGGACTGGTCGGCAACGCGGACGTGATCGTCGCTTCCGACGACGCGATCTTCTCCCTCCCCGAGGTCGACCGCGGCGCACTCGGCGCTGCCACACACCTCTCACGACTGGTGCCGCAGCACATGATGCGCACGCTCTACTACACCGCACAGAGCGTCGACGCCCACACACTCAAACAGTTCGGCAGCGTCTACGACGTGGTTCCGCGCGAGAAGCTCGACGAGTGCGCTCGCGAGATCGCCGCAAAGATCGCCGCGAAGGACACCCGCATCATCCGGTGCGCCAAGGAAGCCATCAACGGCATCGACCCGGTCGACGTCAAGGGCAGCTACCGCCTCGAGCAGGGCTACACCTTCGAACTCAACCTCCTCGGTGTGTCCGACGAACACCGCGACGAGTTCGTCGCCACCGGCAAGCCGCGCGAGAACGCAACCCAGAAGGAAGGCTGAGACAAACATGGCTAGCAAGCGTGACAAGACGAAGTCGCTCGACGAGGTAGTCGGCGAGCTCCGCAGCGGAATGACGATCGGCTTGGGCGGCTGGGGATCTCGCCGCAAGCCGATGGCCTTCGTGCGTGCGATTCTGCGTTCGGACATCAAGGACCTGACCGTGGTCACTTACGGCGGACCGGATCTCGGGCTGCTGTGCTCGGCCGGCAAGGTCAAGAAGGCGTACTACGGTTTCGTGTCCCTGGACTCCGCACCGTTCTACGATCCGTGGTTTGCCAAGGCACGCACCGCCGGTGAGATCGAAGTCCGCGAGATGGACGAGGGAATGGTCAAGTGCGGCCTCGAAGCCGCTGCCGCTCGCCTCCCTTTCCTCCCGATCCGCGCAGGCCTGGGTTCGGACGTTCGCAACTTCTGGGGCGACGAACTCAAGACCGTCACCTCCCCGTACCCAGAGGCCGACGGCCGTTCCGAGACCTTGATCGCGATGCCTGCACTCAACCTCGATGCGTCGTTCGTTCACCTCAATCTCGGTGACAAGCACGGCAATGCCGCGTACAACGGTGTCGACCCGTACTTCGACGACCTGTACTGCATGGCCGCCGAAAAGCGTTACGTCTCCGTCGAACGCATCGTCGAGACCGAGGAACTGGTCAAATCCGTTCCACTGCAGAATCTTCTGCTCAACCGCATGATGGTCGACGCCGTCGTCGAGGCCCCGAACGGTGCCCACTTCACGTTGGCCGGCGAAAGCTACGGCCGCGACGAGAAGTTCCAGCGTCACTACGCCGAGGCCGCCAAGACCCCCGAGTCGTGGCAGACGTTCATCGACACCTTCCTCTCCGGCAGCGAAGAGGATTACCAAGCCGCAGTAAAGAAGTTTGCCGATTCATCAAAGGCAGGGGAGCAGGCAAAATGAGCGAATCCACCGTCACCCGCGCAGAGTACGTTGTTCTCGCGTGCGCTGAAATCTTCTCCGGTGCAGGCGAAATCATGGCCAGCCCGATGTCGACGTCGTCCACCATCGGCGCTCGCCTGGCTCGGCTCACCACCGAACCCGACCTGCTGATCACCGATGGTGAAGCCCTCATTCTCGAGGACACCCCGGCTGTCGGAACGAAGGGCCCCATCGAAGGATGGATGCCTTTCCGCAAGGTGTTCGACGTCGTCGCTTCGGGCCGTCGCCACGTAGTCATGGGCGCCAATCAGCTCGATCGCCACGGCAACCAGAACCTCTCCGCCTTCGGCCCGCTTCAGCAGCCGACGCGTCAGATGTTCGGTGTGCGCGGCGCCCCGGGCAACACCATCAACCACGCGACGAGCTACTTCGTCCCCAAGCACTCCAAGCGAGTGTTCGTCGACAAGGTCGACGTGGTGTGCGGTGTCGGCTACGACCAGATCGATCCCGAGAACCCGGCATACAAGTACCTGAACATCCCACGCGTTGTCACCAACCTCGGTGTCTTCGACTTCGGTGGACCGGGAAACACCTTCCGCGCGTTGAGCCTCCATCCCGGCGTCACCGCCGAAGAGGTAGCCGAGAACACCTCGTTCGAGGTAGCCGGACTCGCCGAGGCCGGTATCACCCGTGACCCCACCGCCGAAGAACTCCACCTCATTCGCGAGACCCTCGATCCGCGCAACCTCCGGGACCGTGAGGTCTCGGCATGACCCCCACTCTGAAGACAGCACTGACCGAACTGGTCGGTGTCGAGTACCCGATCGTGCAGACAGGCATGGGCTGGGTTTCCGGGCCCGCGCTGACGTCGGCGACGGCCAACGCGGGCGGTCTCGGCATCCTGGCTTCGGCCACGATGACCTACGACGAGCTCGAGCACGCGATCAAGAAGACGAAGCAGCTCACGGACAAGCCGTTCGGCGTCAACATGCGTGCCGACGCCACCGACGCGCCGCAGCGCGCGGACCTGCTGATCCGTGAGGGCGTCAAGGTCGCGTCGTTTGCCTTGGCTCCCAAGAAGGAACTGATCGCCAAGCTCAAGGACCACGGCATCGTCGTCGTACCGTCGATCGGTGCCGCGAAGCATGCGGTCAAGGTTGCATCTTGGGGCGCGGACGCCGTCATCGTCCAGGGCGGCGAAGGTGGTGGTCACACCGGCGGTGTGGCAACGACATTGCTTCTTCCCTCGGTTCTCGACGCGGTCGATATTCCGGTCATCGCCGGTGGCGGATTCTTCGACGGCCGCGGGCTGGCCGCAGCGTTGGCGTACGGCGCTGCCGGTGTCGCCATGGGGACGCGTTTCTTGCTCACCAGTGACTCTTCGGTGCCGGACTCCGTCAAGCAGGAATACCTCAAGCGAGGACTGACGGATACGACGGTCTCACGCAAGGTCGACGGCATGCCTCATCGTGTGCTCAACACCGACCTGGTCAACAGCCTCGAAGGTTCCAGCTATGCAACCGGTTTGATCGCTGCTGCCAAGAACGCCACCAAGTTCAAGGCAATGACAGGTATGAAGTGGTCGACGCTCGCCAAGGACGGCCTCGCAATGAAGCGCTCGGGTGACCGCACGCTGATGCAAATCATCATGGCGGCGAATACCCCGATGTTGCTCAAGGCCGGTCTGGTCGAGGGCAATACGGAAGCCGGCGTGCTTGCCTCGGGTCAGGTTGTCGGAATGATCAACGATCTGCCCAGCTGCAAGGAACTGATCGAGAACATCATGGAGGACGCGGCCAAGCGTATCGACGCGCTTGCGGCTCTTCGCTGACGCAGATTCATCCGAGTGCGTCTCCCCCACTGCGCTTTACGCGGAGTCGGAGGAGGCGCACTCTGCGCATTGCCGAGCTAACCGGTCTGCTGGTGACGACCACCCGGCACCTCGAAATACTGGGAGATTGCCACCGCGGCCATCTGTACCGGTGCAACGTGTCGATCGTCGATCTTGCCTCGAACGAGTGGGCCGCTGATCGACAGACCGACTTCCGCTTCGCCCAGCGCACCCACCCTCACACCGATGCAGCCGAGACCCGAAGTACACGTACCGAATACGACGCCGTACCGATGGTTGGCTATTGCGGAATGTTGCGCGACCGTCGAACGGCGGCCCGCTGCCAAGAGTGCCTTGCCGATTGCCGAGGATCGCGCCGGGATGCGAGAGCCGACGCCTGTCTGGAGGTCAGGTATCGCCTGGCTGCCGATCTTCTGAAGGTATCGCACGTTGCTTCCCTCGAGGACCCCGAGATGTACGGCCTGATTGGTGACGAGGTGCAGGTTGTACAACAACGGCACCACCACCCTCTCGAACTTGTTTCGATACAACGAGATTGCCCCAAGATCGCCGAGTTTGTCGCCGATTTCGTACTTGAGGCCTTCTCTGCGAAGCCAATCCATCCTCACTAGCTTCAGAAGCATCCTGTGCACGGACGATCGCGGAATCCCGGTTCGACGGGCCACCTCGCCCAGCGTCAACCGCGGCGTGTCACGAAAGCAATCCACTACCATCGCCAACCTGTCGAGGGTTGATATAGGGATGGGCTCTTCTGTGATCGGTCCGACCGACATGGCGTCTCCGTTTCGGTGATCCGCCCGTCGAGAGGACAGCGCTGGGCGTGCTCTGCTGACTGCAAATCTGGGCCTTCACCGGACGAACCGCCAGGGCGTTTCCCACCGTGCGGGAGACAAACCTGCCTGGCCACTCCACCTGCAGCTATACCGATCACCGGTTACCCCCGTTGAACCTGGACCAACTCCTCACCACAGTGGCCAACACAGATCACTGAACAAAGGACGACGAGTTGACTACAGACGTGACGACCACAACGGACCTCGGCGAAGTCGACGACATCCGCATGATCGACGAGGGCGCTGCTCCCGAACGTTTCGCCCGCGGATGGCACTGCCTCGGACTTGCAACGGATTTCCACGACGGGAACCCACATCCGATCGAGGCCTTCGGCACCAAGCTTGTCGTATTTGCCGACAGCCAGGGCGAATTAAAGGTCCTCGATGCCTACTGCCGTCACATGGGCGGCGACCTCAGTCAGGGCACGGTCAAGGGCGATTCAGTCGCCTGCCCCTTCCACGACTGGCGTTGGGGCGGCAACGGCAAATGCACCGCGATCCCCTATGCACGCCGCGTTCCACCGCTTGCCAAAACTCGCGCCTGGACCACCCTCGAACAAGACGGACTGCTCTTCGTCTGGCATGACCCCGAAGGCAATCCGCCTCCGGCCGAAGTCGCCATACCGATAATCAAGACTCCGGACCACGAATGGACCGATTGGGTATGGAAGTCAATCGTCATCGACACCAACTGTCGAGAAATCGTCGACAACGTCGTGGACATGGCGCACTTCTTCTACGTGCACTTTTCGTTTCCCACTTACTTCAAGAACGTCTTCGAGGGGCATGTCGCCATCCAGGAGCAGAGCGGTATCAACCGCGACGACATCGTGACCTGGACGGATCCCGACGTGCCGAAGTTGGTCTCGAACTTCTCGGTGGCCGCCTATCACGGACCGTCGTTCATGATCGACGATCTGGTGTACCAGTACGAAACGTTCAAGGTGGATTCGGTTTTGATCAACTGCCACTATCCGGTCAGCCCGAACAAGTTTGTCCTGATGTACGGCATCACCGTCAAGAAGACCGAGGAACTTCCCGCCGGGATAGCGGACCAAACCGTTGACGCGATGATCGGTTACATCGGCGTCGGATTCGAGCAGGACATCGAGATCTGGAAGAACAAGACCCGCATCGACAACCCACTACTCTGCACCGAGGACGGTCCGGTCTACCAACTGAGGCGGTGGTACGAACAGTTCTACGTCGACGTCGCCGACGTCACGCCCGAGATGATCGATCGCTTCGAATTCGAGATGGACACAAGCAAACCCATCGAGGTGTGGAAACAGGAGGTTGCAGACAACCTCGCACGCCGTGCAGGAGCAGCGCAGTGACCATGGAACCAGTGGACTGCGAGCGGTGTGGAACATATGTCCTCGTCGAGAAGAACAGCTGGCAACATACCTCGACTCAATGGCGATCGGATCCGCACAACGTGTGTTCGGAGTATCGCGAAGACAAGGCGTCGCCGAAAATTCGCACCGGAACTTGTTCGGCATTAAGAGATTCCATCAACCGAGCTGCAGTAGACGGGAGACTCACCGTTCCAGATTGACCTAGCGCGCGCCCACCGCATCCACCTCGTCGCCGGCCATCACAGCGGCCAGCTCTGATGCCAATGTTCCATTGTTCTCCACGACTACGGTGTCGCAGCCTTGCCACATTGCGGTTCTACGAAGGAGCTCAGCCAGACGCGGTGCAGTGTCGGCATCGGCGGTGGGCTCGGCCCAAGCAGCGCGCACGAGTAGCCGACGGTTCTGTCGGTCGTTCTTGAGATCGACTCGCGCGCAGATATTGTCGTCGATCAACACGGGGAGCACATAGTAGCCGTGAACCCGCTTGTGTGCGGGAGTATAGATCTCGATCCGGTAGTGAAAGTCGAAGAGCCGCAACGCTCGATCGCGCGCCCACACTACCGGATCGAAGGGCGACAACAGAGCCTCGGTTCGGATCGACCTTGGACGCTTTGCCTGTGGATCAATCCATACCTCGCGAGGCTTGCCACGACGCTCCCAGCCCTCGACGGAAACACTGCGTACATTGCCGGCGTCTTCGAGCTCACGCAAGGCAATTCGTGCCTCAGCGCTCGGCAGCCGAAAGTAGTCGGCGATATCGTCGAGCGTACCGAGTCCGTGGGCCTTCACACCACGCAGCACCAGCTCACGGATCGCGTCCGATCGATCGATCCTCGCATCGAGGATCTCGGGCGCGAGCATGTGTTCGGCAAGGCCGTATCGACGTTCGAATCCTGCGCGACCCGCCGATACCACTTCGCCCCAACGGAACAGAGTCTCCAGCCCGACTTTCACGTCCGACCACCCCCACCACGGGCCGCGGCGTGTATTCGCTTCATGCTCGACTTCGCTCGCCGCCATCGGACCGTTTTCACGCAGTTCGTTGCGCAACCAGTCGAGGAAGTCGCGCCGATCAGACGCCCATCCGTTCTTGTCGCTCAACGCTTTGTCACGAAACTGGTCCATGCGCCAACGAAAGAGCGGCCACATGTCCACCGGCAGGAACGTCGCTTCGTGTCCCCAGTATTCGAGGTACCCCGACTCCGGGGAGAAGGTCAGCTGATCAAGCCTGGACTTGTCGTACGCGCCCAGTCGCGCATAAACGGGCAGGTAGTGACTGCGTTCGAAAACGTTGACCGAGTCGATCTGCAAGACCTGCAGCCGGTCCATCACGCTGACCAGATTGCGCCGCGTCACCGTTGCCGGGTGTGATTTGCCGAACCCTTGAGCGGCGAGCGCTATTCGGCGGGCAGCTGCCAGAGACACGACTTCGCTCATAGCCGACCACACTACGCACGCCGTCCGACAAGTTTCAGGGCGGCGAGAAGTTCAGGGCGGCGACAAGTTCAGGGCGGCGGAGCCGGGCGGCCGAAGAGAACTGCTGACATGAACGTCTGAAGTGTGGAGGCGTTTTCTGCTGCAACATCGAACTTCATCAAGCGTCCGATGTCGGGGACCAGGTTCAAAGCAGCGTGAACCAGGAACTTCGCCTCTATCGCCGAAAGGTCCGGACGAATTTCGCGAAGTATCCGCGCCCACTCGACCACGTACAGCTTCTGGCGATTCTTCAGATCGCTTCGATGTCCCGGCAGAAGGTTGTTCATCTCGGAAAAATAGACCGACATCAATTCATGTTGTGCAAACGACAACTCCACGTACATCGCCGACAGTGCGCGCAGCGCTTCCTCCGGCGACGTCGCAGACTCGAACACTGCTGCCGTCGCGAGGTCCAGACGGTCTGCCGCTCGATAGAACACCGCCCCGAGAAGTTCCGCTTTGCTCGGAAAGTAGCGGTACATCCCGGAAGCGTTCAAACCCGCAGCGGCTGCGATCTCTTCGATACTGACGTCGTGATAGCCGCGAGAATCGAAGAGCCGCACGGCTTCCTGCAGCAGACGTTCACGCTTGTTCGTCGTCACCGGTCGCGTCGACACAGTTATTTCCGACCGCCGCCATGTAATTGCACTCCCACCGTGTTCGATCGACAGACAAGCATCGAGAAGAACTTGCTCCATCCGACGTTGGGGCAGTATCAGATTGTGAGCGGTGATGCTGCCGATCACGCTGAACATCGCTGAGGTGAGGATGGTTTCGGCACGAGTACTCGCCGGCGGTTCGGAGCGTGAAAGATGCAGTGCAACTCGGTGATTGACAGCAGCTGCCTGAGCTCGGACCGATTTCCGATCGGCAGCGTCGAGAAACCGACTCTCCCACCGGTAGATCCCGGCTGTGCGCCGATTACGCACCGTCGTTCGGATCACAGCGAGCAAATCCTCGCGTAGGCGCTCCCGGTCAGTTGCATCGGCGGCGACGGAGACCGCATCGAGTGCACTCTCGAGCGCGTCGGTCAATTCCAGTGCCGCGTGGCGGAACATCGCATACTTGTTCGGAAAATGCCGATAGAGTGCCGAACCCGAAATACCGACGGACGACGCAATATCCTCGACGCCTACGGCAGGATATCCCCGTTCGCTGAACGCAATTGCAGCCGCAGCGGCGATCTTCGCCTTGCGGTCCTTCGGACGTCGCTTGACCGACTCCGATCCCGCCGCTCGAAGGATTACACGCGAGGTCTGTTCGTCAACTGTCTGCGCATCGACAGACTGCTGTCTCGGGCTCACTCGCGCACCCCCTCTCTCAGCCTCGCTCAGCCCTACCGGTCACCAAACCGGTCCTTTTGCGAATGAGCATAATCATAATCGGTTCCCGCCATCGGAGACTTTCGAGATTTCCACTGTATCCACGTTCTATATACGCTGCTAGCTTCCCTAACTCCAGGTTGCCGTCAACTGCATCGCCCCGATCATCGACACTGAAACTCGAGAGAATCATCGTTAACAAAGCCTTGCCCTGTGGTCGAAACCAGGGGTAGGGTCACCGCTCGAAGCGGCCCCCTCTCCCCGACCGGGACATCGGACGACGGCTTCCGGAATTTCGATGAACTTAAGCCGAGGACACCACCCGACAGAACTCATATTGGCACGTCAACACGCTGACCGTCGCTGTTACACCGAAAACTCCCCCGAGAATTTTCGTTCACATAATGCTTGCCACGTCACATATATGTGTGAGATGCTTCACAAGCAGTTCGCTCGACCGCCAGCGTCCGAACAGTTCGACTTTCGTGCTGAACCATGTTGATCTGCAAAGGAATTCAATTAGATGACGTACGAGCTACCAGCCCCGAAAGGCCCGGTACGAGACGTAGCGTTGCAGGGGGGCTATCTGATCGGATTCTCGGTGCAGGCACTGTTCGGCCTGTTCACGGCAATCCTCCGCAGGCGACTCTCGTTGCACGAGACGGTCACTCAGACGCTCTTCATCGGTCGCGTCAGCACTGGTCCGTCGCTGCTCCTCATGATTCCGATCGGTGTCTTCATCGCGGTGTCGGTCGGCGAACTGGCCGGCCGCATCGGTGCCGGTGGCTACTCGGGCGCCGTCGTGGCATTCATCATCGTCGGACAGGCCGCAGCACTGGTGTGCGCGTTGATGATGGCCGGTGTTGCCGGGTCGGCGATCTGCACCGATCTTGGTTCGCGAAAGATTCGCGAAGAGATCGATGCCATGGAAGTGATGGGCATCGATGTGATCGAACGCCTGGTAGCTCCGAGATTGGTTGCGGCAGTGATCGTCTCCCTCGCACTGTGCTCGATGGTGACCTTCGGCGGAGTGATCGCGTGCTATCTGTACCACATCTACGTGCAGCATCTTCCGGCCGGAACGTTCATGGCAACGTTCAGCCAATACGGTCGATCGTCCGACTTCGTCATGGCTTTGGTGAAAGCCGCGATCTTCGGCCTCGCTTCGACTTTGGTGGCCACTTTCAAAGGTCTCCATGCAAAAGGCGGCCCCCGCGGCGTTGCCGACGCAGTCAACGAGGCCGTCGTCATCGCGTTCGCGCTCGTCTTCATCGTGAACACAGTGTTGTCCGCGTTGTACACCGTAATCGTCCCAGCAGTCGGTGAATTCTGATGTCGCTCGTCGATCTCCGTGTTCGAGCCCGTCAAGCGAGCAGACCCCTGCGAACCGCCGGCGACGGCCTCGTCTCCCTCGGTCAGCACGTCACTTTCTACGTCCGCACCATCGCATCGATCCCTTTTGCGCTCACCAAGTACCGCAAGCACGTACTCGGTCAGATCAGCGAGGTCAGCTTCGGCACGAACTCCTTGCTGTCCGGCGGCGGCACCATCGGGATCGTCTTCGCGATGTCGCTCGCCGCGGCAATGATGTTGGGCGTCGAGACTCACCGGGGCCTCGAACTCGTCGGGATGACCTCGCTCTCGGGCATGCTGTCTGCGGTCGCGAACACCCGTGAGCTTGCCCCTGTTGTCGTCGCTATCGCGTTGGCCGCCAAGGTCGGAACGGGTTTCACTGCCCAGATCGGGGCTATGCGCATCTCGGACGAGATCGACGCCCTCGACTCGATGGCGATCAGATCCATCCCCTTCCTCGCGGGTACGCGGGTGATCGCTGCCATGATCTGCGTCATCCCGATCTACATGATCGGGCTGCTCGCCAGTTACCTGTCGACCCGACTGGTCGTCGTGTTCTTCAACGGTGCATCGGCAGGTACTTACGACTACTTCTTCCATCTGGCGATCTCGCCGCAGGATCTCCTGTACTCGGGCCTCAAGGCCGTGGTGTTCGCCGCTGTTGTCGCGCTGGTTCACTGCGCGTACGGCTACTATGCCTCCGGTGGTCCGGCCGGCGTCGGGCAGGCTGCCGGGCGCGCGCTTCGGACTGCGATCCTCGCGATCGGAATCCTCGACGTACTGATGACTTTCGCGCTGTGGGGCCTCGTGCCCCAGATCCCGGGAATGGGGGTCTGAGCCGTGGACAGACTCACTACACACACAAAGATCGTGTACGCCCTTCGCGGCGCGATCGCCGTAGTGGTAGCCGTCGCCGCCGCTGTGACAATGGTTCTACGCGGTTCGGGAAACCTCGAGCAGAGCACCGACATCTTCGTCGCTGTTCCAGCCACAGCCGGTCTCATCAGTGGTGAAGCTCCGGTTCGGTACCACGGCGTCAACGTCGGCCGAATCGGCGAAATCGAATCAGGCACGGCCGAATCCGTTGTGCAGTTGCAGATTCAGACCGATGACGCGTCGAAGATTCCCGCCGACGTGGTGGCCCGCGTCGTTCCGCGCACGTTCTTCGGCGACATCTACATGCAGCTCGTGGACAGTCCGAATGAGCAGGGCCAGACGACTCTGTCGGACGGAGACGAGATCCACATGGACGACGGTCCCGAAGCCGTTGCGCTCTACGACGTGTACACCAAATTGGTGGGAGTCCTCACGGCGATGCAGCCCGAGAAGTTGCAGACAGCCCTGACTGCGCTGGGCCAGGCACTCGACGGAAACGGAGCCGAGATCGGTACCACGATAGACAATCTCAGTGCCGCGTCCGGCGTACTGACACCCGCCGCACACCAATTCCTCGAATCGACACCCGAATTCAAGTCGGTCGTCGACGCGTTGGACCGCGCGACCCCCGACATTCTCGATACCTTGGCAGCCGCCACAACCGTCTCGAACAACATGGTCGCCAACAGAGCGAATCTCGAGTCCTCGATCGGCGCGGCCGCAGTCTTCGCCGCTACCGTCGACGATTTTGTCGTGGAGAACAACCGAAACATCATCACTGTGATCGATTCCGCCGGAAAGATACTCGCAACCACCGCGGCCAATCCCGGAGGACTGCGTTCCACCCTCGCCAATGCCAGTACGTTCGGCGCCGCGGGCGCGCGGGTCTTCGCCACCGGTAAGTTCGACATCACAGCAGTTGCCACGTTCGCCGAACCGCTCCCATACACGGGCGATGATTGCCCGCAGTACGGGGACTCGCGCGGCGCGCAGTGTTCCGGCTCCAACCTGACGCCTGCACAACCCGCCAGTGCCCCGGTCGTGGGCGGCGAAGCCGAAGCGGCCACGCTGCGATACCTCGAAGATCAGCTACTGGGCGGATCGCCGGAACGCTCGGACACCCCAAACCCGGCAACAACACTGATGTTGGGGCCGATGGTCAGAGGCAATGAGGTGACCGTCCCGTGAAGGTCCGTCCTGGCCAGGTAATTCGGTTGTCACTCTTCTGTCTCACCGGCGTCGCTTGTGCGTCGTTCGTGGCGAACACGTTGTCGGTCCCGGTTCGCGGAAGCACCGATTCGTATTCGTTCGAGTTCACCGATGTCGAAGGCCTCAACCCGGGTAACCCGGTCACGATGTCCGGTGTGCGTATCGGCCGCGTGGACTCGGTTGCGTTTGCCGACAACGGCGGCGGCACGAGCAAGGCGATCGTCGACGTCGAAATCGAGTCGCAATATTCCCTCGAGTCGGATGTCCGTGCCGCCGTGCGCTACGGCGACATGCTCGGTGCTCGATATCTGGCACTGACGCAGGACGACAGCGCGACAACGGTATCCGCAAGACAGCTCGAACCAGGTGACACGATACCGCTGGCGCAGACAACACCGCCGATCAACTTGACGGCACTGATGAACGGGTTCAAACCGTTGTTCGCCGCGCTGCAGCCCGAGCAGGTGAACACGCTCACGCGAAGTTTTGTCGAAACCTTCAACGGCCAGGGCCAGGCGATGACCACCCTCCTCGACCAGATCGCGACCATGAGCTCCGGCCTTGTCGACCGTCAGGACGTCTTCGCACAACTACTCACGAACATGAACACTCTTCTCACCTCCGTCGACGAACGCCAACCCGAATTGGTCGGTCTGCTGGACGGTTTGAACGATCTGAGTACTTCCGTCGTCGGGCAGAACGATCAACTGGTCTCGCTCTTGGATCAGGGAAACCGAACTGTCTCGTCGTTGGCTCAGATCATGGCCGGGTCGAACGGCGCATTCGGTCAGACCGTGCAACAACTCGAAAGTGTCACCGGGAGTTGGATTGCGAGCACCGACGAGTTCAACAGACTTCTCGCCAACCTTCCCCAGTTCGCCGACGCCGCCAACCGGATCGGAAGTTACGGAAGTTTCATCAGCCTGTATCTGTGCAATTTCACTCTGAAGGCAGGCGACATGGAAGCCAACATCTTCGGTCCGACACATTCGCCGGTGTGCTCATGATGTTCCTGGTCAAGCTGATCGACGTGTTCGTCGGCATCATGCTCTTCCTGTTCAAAGGAGATCGCCGTCGCAGCGGTAGCGGCACCGCTCTCGCCCTGGGTAGTCTCGGAATCTTCGTTCTGGTGGTGGGACTCGGCGCCGCCTTGGGCATTCCGAAGATCTGGTACAACGTACGCACGTCGGCATACACAGCGGAGTTGGCCAATGCCAGCGGGCTTTCCGACACCGATCCGGTTTACGTGGCCGGGGTTCCCGCGGGCCGAGTGGATTCGATCGACCTTGCCGGCGACCACGTCGTCGTCAACTTCCGCTTGGACAAGGACCAGCCTTTGGGTAACCAGAGCACGGCGACTGTCAGGCTCAAGACGGTCCTTGGCAAGCGCTACCTGGAGATCGTGCCGGCCGGAGTGGTCGACGACTCCGATGCACGGGTCATCCCGCTCTCCCGCACAACCGTGCCGTACAGCCTCGACGACGTCAGCAGTGATGCCACCACTGCGGCCACCGGCGTCGACCTACAGGCGATGGAGTCCATGATGAACACCCTTTCGCAGGTGATTCCAACTGATTCCGATCAGGTGGGCCGGGCTCTGGCCGGAATCAGCGGCGCCTCGGCGGCTTTCGCGCAGAACAGTGAACAGATCGACCAGATTCTCATCATGTCCCGCGAGCTGTCGGACATGGCTGCGGCACAAACCGATTCGATAGTCGGTACTGCGGCCAATGCTCAGACGATCGTTCGTACTCTTGCGATGCGCAAGGACGCACTGACTCAGCTGGTCGACAACCTGACAATCATCATCTCGAAGCTCTCCACCACTTTCGTCGATCGTCAGGACGAGTTCGGAGCCATGACCGACAACCTCGTCGAGGTCACCACCACGCTGAAGAACAACGCAGATCAGATCGACCTGCTGTTGACTCGTCTTCCTTCCGCGCTGCGTTCGGTCACCGATTCCACCGGCACCGGCAATTGGACCGACGTCAACGCGCCGGCCGCCGTGATCCCGGACAATCTGCTCTGCGCGCTCGGCATCATGGAGGGCTGCAAGTGAATACACGAAGAGCCGTCACGGCCATGCTGGTCGTGACCCTGGCGATTGCACTCCCCGGTTGGTACATCTTCGGACGAACGGATCAGTCCAAGACCGTCTACGCCGATTTCAGCTATGTCGGCGGAATCTACGAGGGAAGCAAGGTCACCGTCCTCGGAGTCGGCGTCGGGACGGTCACGTCGGTGGAACCTCGCGGAACTTCTGTTCGAGTGGCGATGTCGATGCCCAACTCCGTGGACCTGCCCGCCGACGCCTCAGCCTATGTACTCAATCCATCGGTGATCAGCGATCGCCACATCGAACTCGGCCCGGCTTACACCGGCGGAGAGACGCTGAAAGACGGCGACCAGATTCCGATCGAACGTGCCCACTCCCCCATAGATTTCGACGGCTTGATGGGAAGCGTCAGCACTTTGGCCGACGCATTTGCCGGGGATGGGGGCAATCTCGGCGATCTCGTGAGCCGCGGCGCTGCCGGATGGCAGGGCCAGGGCGATCAATTCAACACCGCAATTCGCAACCTCAGCACGGCAACCGGAGTTGTCGGCGCTCGGTCGGAAGACATCGGTGCCCTTGTCGACAATCTCAACACCTTGATGAATGCTCTGGACGCACGGCAGGTCAGCCTCGACGAACTTGTCGGTGACGTCGGCACATTGGGCGATCAGTGGGCGAACCAGAACATGGACATCTCACAGCCTCTGCAGGATCTGCAGGTGGTCTTCGACCAGTTGAACAGTTTCATGACAACTCACGGCGATGATGTCGGTGCCATAGCCGACAACGTGCGAGTTCTCGGTGACACTCTGGCTGCCAAAGAACCCGGCCTCGCTGAGTTCATGGACCTGGTGCCGTTGATGATGCAGAACCTCTCCCAGACAATCGGTCCTGATCAGCGCGGGCGCATTCGGCTCAACGTCTCGACTGCATTGACTCAGTTCGCGGTTGCGAAACCGCTGTGCGACACCTACAAGTTGCCGATCTGTACCGGAGCCGGGTTCACGAATCCGATTTCCTTCCCCCTCAGCACTTCTGATCCGCTCGGAATCGCCTCCGCGATTTCCGGCGGAGCCGTCCCCGGAGGTGGCAATTGACGCGGCAATCGGTTCGAATAGTCGCCGGTATCGTGATCATCGGTGTGGGTTCTGTGGCCGTGTTCGCCTTCGGCGGCTGTAGCGCAGGCATTCAAGACCTACCCCTGGGTCGTTCGGCCGACGGTGATGCGTACAACGTGGCGCTGCAGCTGGCCGGCGCCGACGGCCTGGTGTTGGGGGCAGACGTCCGCAGCGGCCAGAAAGTCATCGGCCGAGTATCCGCGCTGTCCGCCGACGTCGTCGGAGCCGATGTGACGCTGAGTCTGGACGCCGCGACGCCGTTGCCGGAGAACGTCGAAGCATCCGTCGAACTCCCGTCCGCACTGGGCAACCCGTTCATCAGACTATTGGTGCCGGAGGTTCCGTCCGGCTCGATGCTCAGCGACGGCGACACAATTCCGGAGTCTCGCACCGAGATCGGTCCGCAGGTCGAAAGTGCGCTTGCCACGCTCGGTACGGTTCTGACCGGAAGCGGCATCGATCAACTCGACACCGTGGTGCGCGAGCTGAACACCGCGTTTTCCGGGCGCTCCGGTGAAGTTCGTTCTCTGACCGACACCCTGACCTCGCTCATGGCAGAGGCAAGCAGTCACCGCAGCGAGTTCGACGAGGCCGTCGACCTCGCTGCCCGGGTCTCCTCCCAACTGGCCGGCCAACGCGACGTCGTCGACAACTACCTCGATTCCGTTCCACAGGTGGTGTCGATTCTCGTGGGACAGAAGGATCAGATTGCAAGCCTGTTGAACTCGACCGTTCAGCTCGCCACCAACGCAAACACCATCCTCGACTCGTCACCCGACGGCCTCGACGCGATGCTGCACGATGCGTCGACCGTTGTCGGGACTCTGGATTCGTTCAACTCGGAGATCGGTCAGACACTGGCGAATATGAACGGATTGCTCGAGAACTTCACCAGTGCAGTCCAAGGTGACTACCTCGTTTTCGACGGCGCCCTGGATATTCCGGGAACGATCGACAAGCTCTGGAGCGGCGGGATGGCCGGTCAATCGATCGCACCGGCGGGAACTCTCACCGATCTACTTCAGGGAGGTCTGCGTTGAGTCGCCTTGCGCTTGTTCAACTTGTCCTGTTCGCTCTGATCGCTGCTGTGGTAATCCCTTTCGGAATCGTCTACGTGGTCGGCCCTCAGGGTTTCGGTGGCCAAATCCGGCTGCACGCCAACATGTCCGACGCCTTCGGGCTGACCAAGGGCACGGTCGTCACGTATCGCGGCGTACAGGTGGGGAAAGTGAGTGAAGTCGAACTCGACGCAGGCACCCGCTCGGCTCGGGTGGAACTCTCACTCAACGACAACACCGAGATACCTACCGACAGCGTCGCCAAGGTGACGATGGGAACCGCAGCCGGAATTCAGAATGTCGACATCTATCCCAACACAGACCACGGCCCGTATCTTCGGGACGGCGACGAAATCGCCATGCCCGCGGATCAGCAACCGGTCCAGATGAGCCAGTTGATGCTTCAGGCGTCCGGTGTCCTGGAAGGGATTGATCCGCAAGCGATCAGCGACATCGGGACCGAACTGGGAAATTCGTTCAACGGGCTCGGCCCGAGCTTGGCGACGATGATCGACAACGGTGGGACCATGTCCGCGCAGTTGAACGACCAGTCGGCCGAACTCGCCGCGCTGCTGTCGCGAACCTCCACGTTGGTGGACTCCATGGCGACACAATCGGATTCGTTCGTCCGAGGAATGGCAGCTGCCAAGAACTTCACCGAACAACTCGAATCCAACGCTCCGGTACTGATCTACCTCACCGATCATTCGCCCGCCGCCCTGAACAGCGCTCAACAGTTGTTCGACAAGTACCACAACACTTTCGGAGCGGTCCTGGCCAATCTCGTCACTGTCGCACCGATCATCTCCGACCGCACAGACGCCCTCGAAACCGGACTTGTCACGATTCCTGAAGGTCTCGCCAAACTGGCATCCATCGTCAAAGGCGATCGCGCCGACTTTGCCTTGGTTGCCACACAGGGGCCGGTCTGTAACTACGACACCCCTCGGCGTGAGGTCGGCGATCTGTCTCCCACCAGTCCAAGTCTGGCGATGTACTGTCCCCCCGCCGACGACCTCGTCCAACGCGGAGCACAGAATGCTCCCCGCCCGAACGACCTCGGATTGCAGAACTCGACGGTCCCCGGTACGCCGATCGGACCGCCCGTCGTCGCAGATCCGATTCTCGTCCCGACCGGAGTCGAAGCCCTGAACTACTGGAGATTGATGTTGGAAGGACTGGGAAATGGCACACGGTGACAACGCACTACTCGACGAGGCTGAAGCCGAGGTGGCCGAACATCCGACTTCTCCGTCGCTACTTCGCCG
The DNA here is from genome assembly GCF_003797745.1 of Rhodococcus sp. WS1. Lineage (NCBI taxonomy): Bacteria > Bacillati > Actinomycetota > Actinomycetes > Mycobacteriales > Nocardiaceae > Rhodococcus > Rhodococcus sp. WS1. Next base: position 2,393,731 of record NZ_RKLZ01000001.1, read on the forward strand.
CCTCAAGGAGCCACGCAACGCACTGATCTCACTCATAGCGGTAGCGCTGGTCGCAGCATTGGTGGTGCTCGGATTCCAGATGTACTCGGCGAATCAGGAAGACACGCTGCGGCAGGAGGCTTTGGACACCGCGCGGGATTACTCGACCATCATGTCCTCCTTCGACTATCAGAACCTCGATGCCAACAAAGACAGCATCGCCTCGATGTCGACCGACGAGTTTGCCGGCACCTACCGAACGATGGTCGATTCACTGCGCGAAGTCGTCGCCGGGGGGCAAGGCCAGGCGAGCGCAACGGCGACAGACGTCGGCATCGAATCGCTGGACAATTCGTCGGCCAAGGTGCTCGTGTTCGTCGACCAACAAGCGAAGAATGTCGCAGCGCCAGAGGGAAACACACAGAAGTACCGCATGGTCGTGTCCCTGGTCCGCTCGGACGACCGGTGGCTCGTGAGCAACGTCGAGACCAAGTAACTCACCACGCGCGGAGGAAGATCCATGCCCACTCACTACCTGGATTCGGAAAAGTCCGAGTCGTCTCTTCGGACCGATCAGACACGCATCACCATCACGGCGGAGCGTAGGCGGTGGGCACGTAAACCCGCACACATCACCGACGCACTCGATTTCTGGTCGTTCGCCGGAGCCGCTGCCAACGTCATCCTGCAACTCGGTTGGCCCGAGGTGGCGTACGGCGTCATGGAGAGCAAGGTCGAATCTGGTGCTCTGACAGCGCATCCGTGGAAGCGCGCACGAACCACAACGCAGTACCTGACGGTCGCGATCCTGGGCAACGAGGAAGAGCGAAAGGCCTACCGCGAGGCCGTGAATTCGGTACACCGACATGTGAAGTCGGATGCGAACAGCCCGGTCAAGTACAACGCCTTCAATCGCGAACTCCAATTATGGGTTGCTGCTTGCCTGTTCATCGGTTTCGAAGACAGTCATCAGTTGCTGCACGGCAAGATGTCGGAAGAACAGGCGGAGTCGTTCTATCAGTCCGCATCGACTTTGGGAACGACACTGCAGGTCACCGAAGAGATGTGGCCGGCCACACGCGCAGACTTCGAGCGCTACTGGAACCTCGGTTGCGAACGCGTCGTGATCGACGAACGCACCAAGCAGTATCTGATCGACCTGGTCAATCTACAGATGATCGCTTGGCCGATACGCCTGGTATTCCGAAACTTGTTGCGGTTCCTGACGGTCGGATTCCTTCCACCGATCTACCGCGACCAACTCGACCTCGAGTGGACCGAAGACGACCGCCGCCGGTTCGAACACCTCTTCATTTTCGTGTCGTTCGTCAACAGGTTCATTCCCCGCTCCGTTCGTCAGGCCGGCAACACCATTCAGATGCGCGACATCCGTCGTCGGATCAAGGCGAGCAAGAATCTCGTCTGAGCCAGCAGCGCGTAATTCGTTTTCAATTCTGCTGCCCCACAGGTAAATCGGGACGGTCGGTCGACAATAGATCGCGGTTCGACACAGCCTCCTGTGTGACCAGAACTGGGGCCGGAAAATCGACAAAACCGGCCGATCGAGCGCCACATTCGCCACATACCGACGCCATCAAGACGCATTTCCAGTGACTTGCATCACACTTTATCTCGATTATGTAACGCCGAGAGAGGTGGCATATCGCCACGCCACCTGGGAAAACACTCTTTGATGCATTTCTGTTGCACAAACATGCGTCGACACGCCGACCCGTGACCAATCCGTAATCATCTCTTATGGTTGGTGACAGCCCGATCAACCGGGCATTACCGAATCGCCACCGCCCGTCCCACCCCGCGGTTCGGACTCGACAACATTCCTAGTGGTGGGAGCGGAGCTGAGACGGTCACCGTCCTCCGTCGGCGGGACTCGAGAGGATTTACCAAAAATGACCAAGACCACCGTTACCCGTGCCCTTGCCTCTGTCGCCGCAGCCGGAGCCCTCGCAGCCGGAGCCCTCGGACTGAGCGCCGGCACCGCATCCGCAGCCACCCACGACTGGTCGGGTGTCGCAGAATGCGAATCTTCGGGCAACTGGGCCGCGAACACCGGAAACGGCTACTACGGCGGGCTCCAGTTCAGCCAGAGCACGTGGGAAGCCTACGGCGGAGCCGGCAGTGCCGCCAACGCCAGCCAGGCAGAACAGGTCCGCGTCGCGGAAAACGTCCTTGCCGGTCAGGGTGCCGGCGCGTGGCCGGTTTGCGGACAGTACCTCCGCTGAGCCCATCCCAAGTAGTGCGTCGCTGCCCGGTGTTCGTCGAGAATTCGACGGACCCCGGGCAGCGTCGTACTAGCGACCTTCATGCCCCGCCCGATCCAGCCCCTCCGCCGCTGCTGTTGAAAGACATTACGGCGGTACGTGATCCGTCGGGATGACGCGGTGCGAGCGAGGTGTACTGACTCGCCTTCCGATCACGCATCAGCCCTCGGAGAGCCATCCACAGTTTTTGGGCCGTCCTTGCCAACCGGTTGTGAGAACTGACCGGCGCAGCCGTAGACGCGTACGGGATGGGCTCCTTGCGCACGTAGTGCTCCATAACCCCAGCTTAGCCGTGTTTCGATGCCGAAATGCTCGAATACGGCGATGCCTCGCGGCCCTCATGGTGCCCGAACAAATCGATCCGGCGCACTCGATGGCCCATCCTTGACCAGTCGTGCAAACCGGTCGGGTAAATCGCGTGGCCCGAACACTTCTCGACCACTGTGTGACAGAAGGCGGTCAACGCTCCACCACTCGAAGTGCTCGACCAGCTCGGCGGCGAGCGCTTCGCGCCCCAACGACCCACAGGGCTCGAATGCGGCCGCTACCGGCACGAGGAAGTAGTCGTTGATCGCACCGTCCCAACCCGGCAAGATCGTCAGATCACGGATCTCCTAATGCCACACATGGGTGACGGCGCCGTAGTCACGCAAGCCGATCTCCTCGTCCAATTCGCGCGCGAGCGCCTCGGACGGGGTTTCGTCTCCTTCCAAGCCTCCGCCCGGAGGACACCAGACCGTCAGCCCGCCCCCGGGTGCGATGAATCGGTAGAGCAGAAGACGGGACTGGTCGTCAACGACCAATCCCCTGGCCGAGTGCCTCAGACGCATGAGTGCCACTGTAAGTCAGCAGGTCAGGCCACAACGGCCAACTCCGGCAGTCCGGCAACCACAACCGCGAGGTTGTAACCCGACATCCGCAGTTCTCCGTTGTCCCCGGTTCTCGCGTACTCCGCATGACCGAAAGCCCGCTCGTGCTTGACACCGTCCGGGGTGATCCCCTCGGCCGTGGACAATCGGTGGAACTCGGTGCGTGTCGGATCGCCACCGAAACGGCCGAACCCCGCGATACTGTCGCCTTCCGCTTTCATGACGTAGACGTGGCGGTCGGCGATACCGAGGTCCGACTCCACCTTGGCCCGCACGCCGGGTGAACCGTAGAACACCACGTCGTCGACCGCTGCGCTTGCCCCGCGTTGCAGCGCAAGAGAAGTCGCGAGCGATCCGTAGGAGTGACCCAACGCGGTGATATGGACTCCGTTGTTGACCGACGCAGCACGAAGACCGTGAAAGAAGCTACCCAATGCGTCGGCGGCTATGCCTGCCTTGGACGATCGACTTACGTCGAAGCTGGCCCGACCGATGTCGAACTTTCCCGGCCCGATCACCTGTGGCGCGTCGTATCCGATCCAGGCGATGGTGGCCACGCTTTCCTTTCGGCCGGCCAGTTCGAGTTGGCGCACCGCCTCGGCTCGTAATCGTGTTGCCTCGCCGACCATTCCGCGCATCGAGTCCTTGACGTTGGTGTTCAATCCGGGAATCGTCACGGAGATGTGATCCGCTGTGTCCGGATCACCGATCGCGATTGCCGCGAAGCCGCGTTCACCCGAGCGCATGTCCATGAGCAGTAACCGTCGACAAGGTTCGGCGCGAAACAACTCGTCGAGCGCGTCCAGATCCTCGAGTTTGCGTTCGGCGTACCACTGGCCCGCCCCTGTGTTACTCAGCCTGCCGCCGAAGAACTCACGGTGGAGTTCTTGCGAGATTCGGACTGAATCATCTTGCAGCCGTGCTCGTTCCGATTGAATTCGATCGAGATTGGCAGGACTGCGAACCGCAGAAGGAATTCCATCGAGGTTGGCGATCAGGCCGGGTGCATGACGCAACATCTGACGCTGCCGATCAGGGCTGAACGCTCGCCACTCCTCCCCCACACGCACAGCTTTGTCACGGAGGTCGGTGCCGACCTGAGACCGCAGAGACAACGCATGATGAAGATCCGCGCTGACCAGCAGTGCCTCACCGATCAGTTCTCGCACCGCGACCTCGAGCAACTGGGCATGCACGTGGAGCGGGTGGCCGTCGGCGATGGGCGCAACGGCAGAGACCGTTCCGTCCTGACGAATATGCAAGTCGTCGGCGACGGCCTCTTTGCGCAGCGTATCCAGCCGTCGCCGGATGTCGCGGACACGATGAGCGACCAGAACGCCCTCCAGCCCAGCTGACAGCTGATCCAACGGTTCGACGTCCCATACGTCGATATCTGTGAGATCCACTCGGGTCAGGACGAACGAGCAGCGATCCGCGCCTGTACTTCCGGACGACGCAACGGCGGGACGGTCTGAGGTGGCTGTCTGCGAGGCGGCAATGCGCTGAGCAGGCGCGTCGTCGTTTCGGTCACCTCACGCACCGCCTGTTCGAAGGCGTCTCGGTTCGCGTCGGACACCTTGGCTATTCCACTCACCTTACGTACGTATTGGCGAGAGGCGGCCTCGATCTCCTCAGGCGTAGCAGCGGGCTCGAGTCCACGAAGTTCAGTGATGTTTCGGCACATAATTCGACGATAACCCTGCTCACCGACGCCGTCACGGTTCGATACACCAATGTATCCAAACTGCCACGCAGATCCGGGCATCACGGTAGTTTCAGTGAAATTCCCCCAGTGACTGGAAGTAGCCACTAACTCATGGACTCTGCACTCACCTCCGTCGGCCTACCCGCCGCACTCGCCATCATCATGTTCGGCCTCGGGCTTTCCCTGACGGTCGGAGATTTCGCCCGCGTGGCAAAAGCGCCGAAGGCCGTTTCGATCGCCCTGATCTGTCAGTTGTTGTTGCTCCCGGCCGCGGCCTTCGGATTGGTCACGTTGTTCGACCTCGACCCACTGCTCGCGGTCGGCATGATGCTCCTCGCCGCATCACCAGGCGGCACGACGGCAAACCTGTTCAGCCATCTGTTCCGCGGCGATGTTGCTCTCAATGTGACACTGACTGCGGTCAATTCGGTGATAGCGGTGGTCACTCTCCCCCTGATCACCAACTTCGCCTTGGGTTACTTCGAACCCGAGGACGCGGACGGCACTCTCGGGCTTCAGTTCACGAAGGTGCTCCAGGTCTTTGCCGTCGTATTGATTCCTGTCGCCCTCGGAATGTGGGTTCGGTTGCGCTCGAGCGCCTTTGCCGAGCGGATGGACAAGCCCGTCCGCATCGGATCTGCGGTGGTTCTGGCACTGGTGATCGTCGGAACGGTTGTTTCCGAGCGCGAGAACATCGCGGACTATCTCGTCGACATCGGCGTCGTCGCTGCCTTGTTCTGCCTGCTGAGCCTCTCGATCGGTTACATCGTTCCCCGCATCTTCGGTATCGAGGATCGTCAGGCCATCGCCAGTTCCATGGAAATCGGCATCCACAACAGCACGTTGGCGATCACCATCGCCGTCAGTCTCCTCGGCAACGTGCAATTGGCAGTGCCGGCTGCGGTGTACGGCGTTCTCATGTTCCCGCTCGCCGCCGCCTTCGGCGCAACGATCACCCGCAAGTTACGGACAATGGCCGAAATCGACTAATATCAGGCGGTTTTCGATATAGGTGATCTGGTATCGCCGACCCTACGATCGATACGGACTTAGACCGAAGGGTATCGAAAAATGCTGACCACCACACCTACCGTGCTGGACGAACGCGCCTGGCAAGAGCTAGTCGACGCACTGACCCGTCGCCAATTCGGCATCGGAGCCGGGATGGCAGCAGTAGCAACAATTCTGTCGTCCTGCAGTTCCAGTGACGGTTCGGGTACATCTGACGACACTCAAATGCGCACCGTCACCACACCGTTGGGAACTTACGACATACCGACCAACCCCAAGCGGGTCTTGGCCGTCGACGCCCGCACCGACCTCGAGCTCGCCATTGCCCTGGAACTACCGGTCTTCGGATACAACATCTCGCCCGCCACCGAGTGGGTTCCCGTCGACGGCTCGGCCGAATACCTCAGCGACAAGCCCAATCTGGAGCAGATCCTCGGACTCGCACCCGATCTCATCATCTGCGTCAACGCCGACAACGAGTACTGGCCCGCTGCAAAACTCCAAGCCATCGCTCCTGTCCTGACGACCGAATCGAGGCAGACGTGGCGAGAAAATCTCACCCGACTCTCCGATTGGTTGGGCCGAACACCCACCATGGATCGCCTGATCACCGACTATGACGCCCTGATCACCGACATCCGCTCTCGACACGCTTCGGCGATCGCGGGAAAGACCGTCGCGAGTTTGTCCTACAGTCCGGACAAGGCCACGATCTACATCGACAGCCTGCCTGTGTCGGAGAAAACCGGTAAGAAGAATCGCCAGCCCACCGACATGACGCTCGCCGACATCGGTGGAAGAACATTGAACACAACCGGTTTCGACAATCAGGGGCGCTTGAGCACCGAGGAGATGGATCGCCTTCGCGATTGCGACGCGTTCATGGTATCCGTCACCGACAGCAGCGACACCACCTTCGATCAGCTCTCGGACAACAAGTTGTGGCAACGACTTCCGGCTGTGCAGGCCGGGAACGTCACCGTTCTGCACGGCAGTACGTACTACGGATCCATCTACACCAACATGTACGTAGCCAAGGGCTGGGACGATCTCTATTCGACGCTCGACTGATCAGACTTGTCCGTGAAATGCCGGCCGCTCCCGCGCGGTCGGCATTTCACGTTTCGAGGTCGATGCCCAACGCTCCGGAGAGGGTCCGCAGACAAATCACTCTCAACTCTTCCTGCGGTATCGAAGGTTGATCGAGCCAGTCGAGGCAGACAGCCCGGACGAATGCGATCCATCCCCGAACTGCAACGGCAGCGAGCTGTCTTCTTTCGCCCTCGAATTCCAGTGCGTCGAGGATTCGAATCTGCTGCTGTTCGAGTTCGCGTTCGACAATCGCTCGAATACCGGCCTCGGCCGAGAGCGTCCCGACGTTGATGGCGCGCACTCCCCTGCTGTGCGACTTCACGTACGCGAAGTAGGCGTCCAACCCGGCCGCCACCTGTTCGCGCACCGGTAGCGTCGCGTCCGGTGCGGTCACCTCGAGCAGGTGCTGCGATTCGCGCTCGACGATTGCGGCGAAGAAGTCTCGCTTGGTCGGAAAGTAGTGGTACATCAACCCACGCGAGACGCCCGCAATCTCGGCGACCTCTTCGATCCAGACGTCCTCGTACGAACGATCGGCAAAAAGTTGCGCGCCGATGTCGAGCAACTGCGTGCGCCGCTGCTCTCGGTCCAGGCGTTTTCGTGGTGCGACCATAGACAAGTCAGATTACTACTTGACACCGATTCAGTAAGGCGTACTTTGCGTACTAGACACCAATTCAGTAAGCGATCTCACCCGGGGGGACACACCATGAGCGTCGACACCACTCCAGAGGCGACGACCGATACTCGGATTCCGCATCCGGCATGGCGCCTGCCAGTCCTCGGGGACGTCCTCGGGATCAATATCCGGACGCCGCTGCAGAACTCCGTGAGCATCGGGCGCGAACTCGGCCCGATCTTCGAGAGAAACGTCCTGGGAAATCGCTTCGTCTTCGCCTCGGGCGCGGACATGGTGGCAGAACTGTCCGACGAGTCCCGGTTCGCGAAGCACCTTGCGCCTGGAGTCAAAGCACTCCGCGGAATCGGCGGCGACGGACTGTTCACTGCGTACAACCACGAACCCAACTGGGGCAAGGCGCACAATCTCCTGGCCCCGGCGTTCAGCCAGACTGCGATGCGCTCGTACCACCGCACCATGCTCGACGTGGCCGGCGAGCTGGTCGATCATTGGGACAGTCGTGACAGCGACTCCCCCATCGACGTCTCGGCAGACATGACCAAGCTGACGTTGGAGACCATCGGACGCACTGGATTCAGCTACTCGTTCGACTCTTTCGAGCGGGACGAGCAGCACCCGTTCGTCAAGGCGATGGTCGGCGCTCTCTCCCATTCACAACGCACGACGTTCTTGAAGTCGACGGCCCTGGGGCGAGTCCTCGCACGTCGGGCCGATCAACGTGACGAGGTCCGCAAGGCGTACATGGCCGAGGTTGTGGACGAGGTGATCCGTGCCCGGCGGACAAGTACCGAACCGGGGCCGGAAGATCTTCTCGAACTGATGCTACGGGCGGCACGCGAAAACGATCCCAACCGTATCGACGAACTGAACATCCGCCATCAGGTCGTGACCTTCCTCGTCGCGGGACACGAAACCACCTCCGGCGCGTTGTCGTTCGCGCTGTACTACCTGTCACGAAACCCTGACGTGCTGGCCAAGGCCCAAGCCGAGGTCGACAAGGTCTGGGAGGGCGAGGAGCCCGCCTTCGAGAAGATCGCGAAACTTCGATACGTACGACGCGTCCTCGACGAATCGCTGCGTCTGTGGCCGACCGCTCCCGCCTACGGCCGTGCGGCGCTCGAAGACACCACGCTCGTCGGCAAGTATCCGATGAAAAAGGGCGATTGGATGCTCGTGCTCATCCCGTCACTTCATCGCGATCCCGTGTGGGGCAACGATCCCGAGGCTTTCGATCCGGATCGCTTCCTACCTGCCAACATCAAGGCCAGGCCGGCGCACGTGTACAAGCCGTTCGGAACAGGTGAACGCGCCTGCATCGGAAGACAATTCGCCATTCACGAAGCGGTCCTCGTGTTGGGCACCATCTTGCAGAAATATACGATCGAAGCCGATCCGGACTACGAGTTGAAGGTGGCCGAACGGCTCACCCTGATGCCCGAAGGCTTCAACTTGACGGTCCGCCGACGCTGAGCTCGGCAAGCGGCGTCGAGTAAGTCGGTTGAACAGTCCCGAATGCGGTAATCCCTGGGGTGGCAGCAGCGAGCACCGGCGCACCCTGGGAGTTCACATGACAAAGAGGCCTGCAGTTGGAATCGTCTTGCTCTCGGCGGCATTGGCCACGGGAGCTTGCTCGGCAAGCGTCGGGACGCCGCAAGTGGACAAGTCCGAAGTCGCAAGTCAGATCTCCACTCAACTCGCCGAGAAGATCGGCGAACCACCTGACGACGTGACGTGTCCGGAGAACCTCGACGCAGAAGTCGGCGCATCGATCACGTGCATCCTGACCGAGCAGGGCACCGAATACGACGTCACAGCTACCGTGACCAGCGTTGACGGTGAAAGTGCGAACTTCGACATCAAGGTTGCGGATGCGCCGAACAACTAACTGCTGTGCGCCTTTATTAACCGCCGGCGGTTAATAAAGGCGCACAGCAAGGCGTCAGAGCCGCTCGATAATCGTCGCGTTTGCGGTGCCGCCACCTTCACAGATGGTCAGCAGGCCGTAACGACCGCCGGTGCGCTCGAGTTCGTTGAGCAGGGTTGCCATCAGCTTGGTGCCAGTCGCGCCGAGCGGGTGGCCGAGTGCGATCGCGCCGCCGTTGACGTTGACCTTGGCCGGATCTGCGCCGATTTCCTTGATCCAGGCCAGGACGACCGGGGCAAAAGCTTCGTTGATCTCGACGATGTCGATGTCCTCGATGCTCAGACCGGCCTTCGCGAGAGCATGCTTCGTGGCCGGGATCGGCGCACTGAGCATGAAGATCGGGTCGTCGCCGCGAGCGCTGAGGTGATGAATCCGGGCGCGGGGCTTGAGGTTGTACTTCTCCACCGCTTCCGCCGACGCCAGCAGCAGCGCACTCGCACCGTCGGAGATCTGGCTGGCCACCGCTGCGGTCATGCGGCCGTCTTCGACGAGAACCTTGAGCGTCGCCATCTTTTCGAGGCTGGTCTCGCGGGGTCCTTCGTCGACGGTCGCGTCGCCCATGGCAACGATCTCGTTGTCGAAGCGACCCGCGGCGATTGCAGCTTTGGCGCGCTCATGGCTCTGCAGGGCCCACTTCTCGAGCTCTTCGCGGCTGATGTCCCACTTCTCGGCGATCATTTCGGCGCCCTTGAACTGCGAGACTTCCTGGTCACCGTAGCGCTCGGTCCAACCGACCGAACCCGAAGTCGGCGTGTCGAATCCGTACTGCTGACCGACGATCATCGCTGCCGAGATCGGAATCTGGCTCATGTTCTGAACGCCGCCGGCAACGATCAGATCCGCGGTGCCCGACAGGATGGCCTGAGCGCCGAAGTGCACTGCCTGCTGGCTCGAACCGCACTGACGGTCAACGGTCACCCCGGGAACGTGCTCCGGGAATCCCGCTGCGAGCCAGGACATACGGGCGATGTTGCCGGCCTGGCCGCCGATGGCGTCGACGCAACCGAAGATCACGTCGTCGACGTCACTGGGGTCGATACCGGTGCGCTCGACCAGTGCCTTGACGACGTGCGCACCGAGATCGATGGGGTGCACGCCGGACAGCGCGCCACCCCTCTTGCCGATCGGTGTGCGAATGGCGTCGACGATGTAAACCTCGGACATAGCGTTAGCTCCTAGTTTCGTTGTGCAGCAATAGTTCTTGAAGTTGATTCAGCAATAGCTTCTGAAGTTGTGGCCGGATCGGAGAGCCCGTCGAGCACGATCGCGAGATATTGAGCCGCGACGGCGTGAGCCGAGAGGGATCCACCCGGGCGGTACCAGCGAACCGCGACCCACACGGTGTCTCGCATGAATCGGAAGACCAATTCGACGTCGATGTCGGAACGGAAGGTCCCGTCCGCGACGCCGGCTTCGAGGACGCCGACCCACAGGTCCCGGAATTCGGTGTTGCGCTCGGCCAGGTAAGCGAAGCGCTCGTTCCCGACGAGGTGCTTGACCTCGTCCTGGTAGATCGCCACAGCCGAATGTGAGGCGTCGATGGCCTCGTAGGAGGTCACCACCAGCGCTTCGAGCGTCGCGCGACTGTCCAACCCCGCCGCGACGATCTCGCGGTATTTTCCGAAGAGTTCGTCGAGGAACTGGTGCAGGATCTCGTCGACCATCGACTCTTTGGAATCGAAATGGTGATACAAGCTGCCGGACAGTATCCCGGCGGCGTCGGCGATGTCGCGGACGGTCGTCGCGCGCACTCCGCGATCGGCGAACAGCCCCGCCGCGATCTCGAGCAGCTCGTCGCGGCGCCCGGACTTGCCGTTTGATTCGTCGGAATTTCGAGGTGGCGTCATGTATTCAATCCTATCCAGGGCCTTCCCCTGTGCGCGGTCAGCGAGTCCGGGGACTCCTTAACCGCGCACGGGGACGCTAGGCCCTCTGCGAAGAAACGGAGACGATCTCGCCGGTCATGTAGGTGGAGTAATCGCTGGCGAGCATCGCGATGACCGTTGCGATCTCCCAGACCTCCGCGGCGCGGCCGTAGGCCTCACCGGAAGCCAACTGGTCGAGCAGTTCCTCACTGGTGACCTTCGCCAAAAACGCGTGACGCGCGATGGAGGGCGAGACCGCGTTGATACGGACCCCGTACTCCGCGGCTTCGATAGCGCTGCACCGAGTCAGTGCCATGACGCCCGCCTTGGCTGCGGCGTAGTGAGCCTGGGAATGCTGCGCCCGCCAACCGAGAACGGACGCGTTGTTCACCAGAACACCGCCGTGGGGAACGCTCTTGAAGTACCGCAGCGCGGCACGCGTCGAACGGAAGGTGCTGTTGAGGGTGATGTCGAGAACGCGATCCCACTGATCGTCCGTCATGTCGACGACGGGAGTCTCGCCGCCCAGGCCCGCGTTGTTGACGACGATGTCGATACGTCCCAACTTCTCGGCCGCGCCGACGAACAACGCGTCGACCTGCTCGGTGCTGGAGACGTCACAGATGATGGACTCGACCTGCTGGCCGGGAAACTCCGCCTTCAGCTTCTCCACCGTCTCGCCGAGCCGACGCTCGTGGAAGTCGGAGACGAGAACGTCGCCGCCCTCGAGAAGCACCCGGCGCGCGGTAGAGAAGCCGATGCCGGTTCCGGCTGCGGCGGTGATGATCGCCTTCTTGCCCGCGAGCAGTCCGTGGCCCGGGGTTTCCTCGGGCGCAACGGAAAGCGGGGACGCGGCTTTGGTGTCAGACATTAACGAGCCTCTCGGGGAAGACCGAGCACGCGCTCGGAAATGATGTTGCGCTGAATTTCGTTGGAGCCGCCGTAAATCGTGTCGGCGCGGGTGAAGAGGAAGAGGCGCTGCCACTCGTCGAGTTCAAGATGCTCGGGGTCGGTGATGTCCGAGGCATTGCCTTCGGAATCCGCCCACGGTGCAACCAACGACGACGCACCCTGCACGTCCATCGCCAGCTGTCCCAGGTCACGATGCCAGTTGGCCCACAACAGTTTTGCGACGGACGCTTCGCCGCCACCGGTTCCGGCGTCGACCGCGTCGAGAGTACGCATCGCGTGGGCGCGCATCACGCGCAGTCCGACCCAGGCGCGAGCGATCTTTTCGCGAATGTGCGGATCCTGGTCACTGCCATTGGCCTTCGCCAGGTCGACGACGCCCTGGAGCTCGCGAGCGAATCCGATCTGCTGTCCGAGCGTCGATACCCCGCGCTCGAAGGTGAGCAGCCCCATCGCGATCTTCCAGCCCTCGCCAGGTTCCCCCACCACCAGATCGGCGTCGGTGACGGCGTCGTCGAAGAAGACCTCGTTGAACTCCGACGTACCGGTGAGCTGCTGGATGGGCCGAACTGTCACACCAGGCTGATCCAACGGGACCAGCAGGAAGCTCAAGCCCTGATGACGCTTGGAGCCCACCTCGGTGCGGCAGACCACGAAGCACCACTGCGCGACGTGAGCCAGTGAAGTCCACACCTTCTGGCCGTTGATGATCCACTTGCCGTCTTCGAGGCGTGCGGTCGTGGAGACGTTCGCGAGGTCTGAACCGGCGCCGGGCTCGGAGTAGCCCTGCGACCACAGTTCGCTGACCGTGTTGATGCCAGGAAGGAATCGGCGCTTCTGCTCGTCGGTTCCGTACGCGATCAGCGTCGGGCCGAGCAGCTCTTCACCGATGTGGCTGACGCGAGCGGGCGCACCGGCCTTCGCGTACTCCTGATGGAAGATGACCTGCTGAGAGATGCTTGCTCCCCGCCCGCCGAACTCCTTCGGCCACCCGAGGCACGTCCACCCTGCGGCTGCGAGGTGCTTGTCCCACTCGAGGCGTTGCTCGAAGAACTCGTGCTCACTGCCGGGGCCGCCCTTACCCTTGAGCTGGGCAAATTTGCCCGTCAAGTTCTCGGCCAACCACTGCGCGACCGTGGCCGCAAACTCGTCGTCCGTCATCTGCCCGTCCGGGCTCTCGCTCTGGTCCACATATGTAAGATAACCTACCAAGCACTTGCTAGGTAGCGTGTCAGGTAGGAGTCCAGTGACCGAACAACCGAGAACCATCCCATCAGCCCTCATCCGGGCCGCCGAGGAGTTCGGTGAGCGCGCGGCTATCGCCGATGGCGACACCCGACTGACCTTCGCACAGCTACATCAACGTGTCCGCGATTTCGCCGGCGCGCTGATCAACCGTGGGGTGAAGGCAGGCGATCGCGTCGTCATCTGGTCGCCCAACACGTACCACTGGGTGATCGCCCTGCTCGGCGCTCAATATGCCGGCGCGGCCATCATCCCGATCAACACTCGATACACCGGCACCGAAGCTCTCGACATCATCGAGCGCGTCGACGCCGCGGCCTTGGTGGTCGTCGGCACGTTCCTCAAGGCCGATCGCTATCAGCAGTTGCTCGACGCCAACCCGGACCTGTCGATCCCGACCGTCATCCAGGTACCGATCGACGGGGACGACGACCGTGACGGCGTCATCGAGTTCGAGGACTTCCTCGCGCTCGCCACCGAAGCCGCCCGCACCGAAGCCGATGCGCGTGCTGCGAAGGTGCAGCCAGACGACGTCAGCGACATCCTCTTCACCTCCGGCACCACGGGACGCAGCAAGGGTGCGATCACCGCGCATCGTCAGTCCATCGCTGTCGCCAAGTCGTGGGGTGAATGCGCCGAGGTCACCGCCGACGACAACTTCCTCATCATCAGCCCGTTCTTCCACACCTTCGGGTACAAGGCCGGAATCCTGGTCTGCCTGCTGAACGGCGCGACGATCGTGCCGGTGTCCGTCTTCAACATCGACGACACTCTTGCCCTGGTCAACAGCGAAAAGATCAGCATCCTGCCCGGCGCCCCGACGATCTACCAGACCATCCTCGATCATCCCCGCCGCAGCGAATACGACCTGTCCTCGCTCCGCATCGCGATCACCGGCGCAGCACCCGTTCCGGTTGCTCTCGTCGAGCGCATGCAGGCAGAGCTTTTCGACGCCGTCCTCACGGCATACGGTCTGACCGAGGCAGTGGTCGCGACCATGTGCCGCACCGACGACGACCCGGTCACCGTCTCCACCAGTTCCGGCCGCGCGACAGCCGATTTCGAGGTCAAGATCGGTGACCAGGGTGAGATCCTGCTTCGTGGACCGAACGTCATGCTCGGATACCTCGACGACCCCGAATCCACCGCCAAGGCAATCGACGCCGACGGCTGGCTGCACACCGGAGACGTCGGAACCCTCGACGAGCGTGGCTATCTCGACATCACCGACCGTCTGAAAGACATGTACGTCAGCGGCGGCTTCAATGTCTACCCCGCCGAGATCGAAGGAATGCTGGCTCGACTGCCCGGTGTCCACGAATCGGCTGCCATCGGCATTCCCGATCACCGGATGGGTGAGGTGGGCCGTGTCTACATCGCTCAGCTCGACGGTGCCGGACTGACCGAAGAATCCGTCATCGCTTTCCTCAAGGAGAAGATCGCCGGATTCAAGGTGCCGCGCGAAGTGCGCTTCGTCGATCACCTCCCTCGCAATCCCTCCGGCAAGGTCCTCAAAACAGTTCTGCGCGAGGAACAGTCATGACCGTTCCTTTCGAAGCCGATGTCGTGACCTACGAGGTCCGCGGCACTGTGGCCGTCGTGACCCTGAACCGTCCCGACTACCGCAATGCCCAGAACTCGGTGGTGACGTACGCACTCGACGCCGCTTTCCAGCGCGCTGTCGACGACGACGACGTCAAAGTCATCGTCCTGGCAGGCAACGGCCCGCACTTCAGTGCGGGACACGACCTGGGAACTCCGGGCCGTGACCATCACGTCGAGTACGAGAACAAAGCCGCCATGTGGTGGGATCACGTCGACAAGCCCGGTGGTGACCAACGTTTCGCGCGCGAGATGGAGGTGTACCTGGGAATGTGCCGCCGGTGGCGGGAGATCCCCAAACCCACCATCGCCATGGTGCAGGGCGCCTGCATCGCGGGCGGCCTGATGCTCGCGTGGGTCTGCGACATGATCGTCGCCGCCGACGACGCGTTCTTCTCCGATCCTGTTGTCCGCATGGGTATCCCCGGCGTGGAGTACTTTGCCCATCCGTGGATGGTTGGCTCGAGATTTGCAAAGGAAATGCTCTTCACCGGCGATCGGTTCACCGCGCAACGTGCCTACGAAATCGGCATGGTCAACCGCGTTGTTTCCCGCGACGATCTCGAGAAGGAGACGTTTGCACTTGCCGAACGCATCTCCGAGATGCCGCGCTTCGGATTGGCACTCACCAAGAAGGCCGTCAACCAGTGTGAGGATCAGATGGGGATGCGTAACGGCATCGATTCCGTCTTCGGTCTGCATCACTTCGCTCACGCTCACAACGCCGAGGTAGGCAAAGACTCGCTTGGTGGTCTCGACGCCAAAGCTATGGCTGCCAGTGCTCGCGCACCGCAGGAAGGAACAAACTAGTGGATCTCGTATTCGACGACGCCACAACCGCATTCCGTGACGAGGTCCGCTCGTTCCTGGAGGCGAATGTGCCCGCCACTCCCCTGAAGTCGATGGATACCGCCGAAGGCTTCGAAGAGCATCGTCAGTGGGAGCACACTCTCGCCGACGCCGGCTACGCCGTCGTCTCCTGGCCCAAGGAACTCGGCGGACGCGATGCGTCCCTGCTCGAATGGGTCATCTTCGAGGAGGAGTACTACCGCTCGGGCGCGCCCGGGCGCGTAAGCCAGAACGGCATCTTCTTGTTGGCTCCCACACTGTTCGAGCATGCAAATGCCGAGCAGTTGGCTCGGATCATGCCGCGCATGGCTCGTGCCGACGACATCTGGGCCCAGGCCTGGTCCGAGCCCGAATCCGGTTCCGACCTCGCTAGCCTGCGTTCGAGTGCGAAGAAGGTCGACGGGGGCTGGCTGCTCAACGGTCAGAAGACGTGGAGCTCACGCGCAAGCTACGCCGACTGGGGCTTCGGCTTGTTCCGCTCCGATCCGGATGCGCAGCGCCACAAGGGCATCACGTATTTCATGTTCGACCTGCGCTCGAAGGGCGTCACCGTTCGCCCGATCGATCAACTCGACGGCGAGCCCGGCTTCGCCGAGATCTTCCTCGAAGACGTCTTCGTGCCGGACGACCCGGCCAACCCCGGTGAGTCGGGTGTGATCGGCAACGTCAACGAAGGTTGGCGCGTCGCGATGAGCACCGCGAGCAACGAGCGTGGCCTCTCGCTGCGCAGCCCCGGCCGCTTCCTCGCCACCGTCGACCGACTGCTCGAGCTGTACAAGTCCAGCGGACGAACCGACGACAGCGCTCTGCGTAACCAGGTTGCCGACGCCTGGATCGGCGCTCGCGCCTACCAGCTCAACACATTCGGTACCGTCACCCGTCTCGCCGACGGTGGACAACTCGGCGCCGAGTCCTCGATCAACAAGGTCTTCTGGTCCGAGTGGGATATCGCCACCCACGAGACTGCTCTCGAACTGCAGGGCCCTGAAGCCGAGCTGGCCGACAACTGGATGGACGGATACCTGTTCTCCCTGTCCGGCCCGATCTACGCAGGCACCAACGAGATTCAGAAAAACGTCATCGCTGAGCGTCTGCTCGGCCTACCGAAGGCGGACCGATGAGATTCGCGCTCGACTCCTCCCACCAGGACTTCGCTGCAAGCATCGATGCACTGCTGACCAAGTCCGACATGCCCTCCGTCATCCGTTCGTGGAACGACGGTGACACCGAGCCGGGCAAGAAGCTCTGGCAGCGCCTTGCCGAGACCGGCGTCAACGGCCTCGTCATATCCGAAGAACACGACGGACTCGGCGCCGACGCCGTGGACCTGGTCGTTGCACTCGAACAGCTCGGTCGGCACGCAGTACCCGGACCGGTCGTCGAGACCATCGCAGTAGCACCGACGCTCCTGGCTTCCGTTGCACCGGAACGTCTCTCTGCTCTCGCCGAGGGTTCGCTGGCAACCGTCGCCGCTCCCCCGCGCACACCGTTCGCGCTCGACGCCAATGCGGTCGATCTGGTTCTACTCGCGCAGGACGGCACCGTCTCACTCGGCGTCCCTGGCGAAGCCAAGGCATCGGTGGATCTCTCCCGCAAGCTCTACGAGGTTTCCGCCGGCGAATCGCTGGGCTCCGCCGACTTCTCCGCAGCCTTCGACATGGGCGCTCTTGCCACTGCCGCGCAGTTGCAAGGTCTCGGCCAGACACTGCTCGAGGTCACCACCGAATACGCGAAGCAGCGCAAGCAGTTCGGCAAGGTCATCGGACAGTTCCAGGCAATGAAGCACCACCTGGCAGAAGTTGCCGTTTCGCTCGAAATGGCTCGCCCCCTGCTCCACGGTGCCGCTCTGTCGGTTCGCGATCAGTCGGCCGACGCCTCGCGTGACATTTCCGCCGCCAAGGTCGCGTGCGGGGATGCTGCTTACAAGGCCGCCCGCGTCGGACTCCAGGTTCACGGCGCCATCGGCTACACGATGGAACACGATCTCTCACTGTGGCTCACCAAGGTACGAGCATTGCTCACCGCCTGGGGCACACCGTCCGAGCATCGTGCGCGCGTCGTCGAAGCGCTGGTTGCATCATGAGCATCGACACCGAAGACCAGGCAGCACTACGTGCGTCGGTACGCGATCTCCTGAGCAAGCATTCCGACTCCGCTGCCGTCCGCGCTGCCATCACCACCGAGATCGGCTACGACGCCGCGTTGTGGAGCAAGCTGTGCGAGCAGATCGGCGTCGCCGCGCTGGCGATTCCGGAGGAGTTCGACGGCGTCGGAGCAGGTTTGGGCGAGGTACATGTGGTCCAGGAGGAACTGGGCCGCACGCTGACCCCCTCACCGATGCTGGGTTCGGCGATTCTTGCCGCACAGGCACTGCTGCTTTCCGGTGACAACGACGCATGCTCGCGACTGCTGCCCGGTGTCGCGTCCGGCGAGAGCACGCTCGCCCTGTGCTGGGCAGGGGCTGCGGGTTGGAGCACCTTCGGCGTCGAGGCAACCGAGGATGCGTTGACCGGCACGGCGTCGTACGTCCTCGACGGACACATTGCGGACACCCTGCTCGTTCTCACGGCCGACGGCTTCTACGAAGTGGATCCCGCGGCCGAGGGCGTCTCCCGCCGACGCGTCCCCACCATGGATCCGACGCGAACGCTGGCGGAGGTCACGTTCTCCGGTGTTCGTGGTCGGCCACTGGAGTGGTCCGAAGATCTGGTCGATCGCATCCGAACCGTCGTTCTGATCGCGTTGTCCGCGGAACAGGTCGGAGCGGCCGCGGCGATCGTCGAACAGACCGTCGAATACACGAAGTCGCGCAAGCAGTTCGGCCGCGCGATCGGTTCCTTCCAGGCCCTCAAGCACCGGATGGCCGACATGTACACGTTGGTCGAGACGGCGCGGTCGATGACGTACGCCGCCGTGGCGACGCAGTCGGCGGACGACGCGGCGGTAGCGAAGGTGTACTGCTCGGAAGCGTTGCAGCAGATCACCTCCGAAGCGGTTCAGTTGCACGGCGGAATCGCGATCACCTGGGAGCACGACGCTCAGCTGTACTTCAAGCGTGCACACGGCAGCGCTCAGCTCTTCGGACAGCCGAGCACCTACCTGCCGAGCCTCGCGCAGGCAGCGGGCCTCTAAGACACATCGGTGCTTGTTCGCTCGCAATCCCGGGCGAACAAGCACCGATGCTGCCCAGTCAGTGGAATGAACCGCAGATTTATGCGGCTGGATCACGCAGAATCGGTCACCAGACAGCTGTCCATCTCACAGACCGGAGTTTTCTCGTGAATCGATTCGACGACAAGCGCGTCCTCATCAGCGGCGCAGGGTCCGGAATCGGCCAGGCCACCGTTGCCCGCATCCTGGCAGAAGGAGGCACCGTCGTCGCCGCCGACATTTCCGAGAAAGGCCTCGAACAGACGCTGAACGCCGCGAAGGACGCCGGCCACTCCGATCGCCTCACCACGGTGAAGGTCGACATCTCCAGCGAAGAGTCTGTTCGCGAACAGGTCGGCGCTGCGATCAAGGCTCTGGGCGGACTCGACGTGCTGGTCAATGCGGCGGGCATTCTGCGCTCCGCGCACACCCACGAGATGACACTCGATTTCTGGAACACCGTCATCGGGGTCAACCTCACCGGAACGTTCCTCATGACGAGGGAATCCCTCCCGGCACTGCTCGAAAGCGGAGCAGGTGTCGTGGTCAACTTCAGTTCCACCTCGGCGACCTTCGCCCACCCGTACATGACGGCATATGCGGCGTCGAAGGGTGGAATCCAATCCTTCACGCACGCACTTGCTCTCGAGTACAGCAAGCAGGGTCTTCGCGCCGTGGCCGTCGCACCCGGCAGCATCGCGTCGGGCATGACGTCCGATCCCGGTTTCCCGGCCGACATCGACTTCACGCTGCTCGGCAAGCTGGCCCCGGCAATCGGTGAGGGTTTCGCGCCCCCGTCGGCGGTCGCCGGTGTGATCGCGATGCTCGCTTCCGAGGACGGCTCGTTTGTCACCGGAACGGAAATCCGCATCGACGGCGGCACGCATATGTGATCCCTGCTGTGCGCCTTTATTAACCCCCGGCGGTTAATAAAGGCGCACAGCAGCGAGGCGGCATACTTGTCTGGCCGCCCGGAACCCGTCCGACGGTACGACGTGCGGTGGGGAGCCAGCGGTGAGCGAATCAACAGGCAGTACAAACCTCGAGCCCGTGCTGATCAGTCCTGTCGTCAGCGGAATGATTCGCACCTGGTCCGAGGACGAGACCCGTTTGTGGAGCGTCGACGATCCCGCCGCGCTCGGCGCACTGCTTGGACGCGGCCTCGTAGCTCGTACTGCTCTGCCGGACAACAAGTTCCGAGAAGTTGCGTTCCTGGATACCCAGACCCAGGCCCTCACTGTGCAGCCGCGCTTCGCTACCCCGGACAGCACTGCCCTCGCCGCACCGTTCACGCTCACCGAGGCGTCGGCCCCGACCGGCGACGCTTGGGAAGATCTCGAATCGGTACTCGCGTCCATCGCGATCTCCGCTGCTGGACGCGGCGAATTCTGGCTCGCGGAACTCGGCGGGTGGGATTCTCCGCACGAGCCGAACTGCCTCTTCACGACCGTCGACGAATCGGGCCTGGCCAACGCAGTCATGGAGGCAACCCCCGCACCGGTGGGCACAGGCGTCTGGCCGGAGGTTCCGAGCGACCAAACCGGCGTATCGGTGTCGGCACCAGCCTCCCAGGACACCATCGAGGCTGCCGGAATCTTCGCGGTTTCAGCGATCGAGACGTGGGGCGTCACACCGTGGGACATCAACCTCACCTTCGGCAAACTGGTCGATTTCGCCTGATCAACGGCGCCGACACGCGGCGGTGAGTTGTACGTCTCCCCTCAGCCGACGGCTCACGGTTCGTCACAACACGCCCGATGGCCACGACATCGACCCCCTCGATGGGCATACTGAGGGAACTGGGGTTACTCCCGGTCACAAATACCCGTGGATCCGCGTCGGGGCGGGTGCGGTCCGACAACACGCGAGCAGCCACAGACACTGGCGGCTCCGAAAGGTTCAATCATGGCAACCGACCAATTACAGACGGTTGTATTGCACGGCGACCAGCTCAAATACGTCGACCAAGGCAGTGGCCCCGTCGTGGTGCTCATTCACGGCCTGCTGGGCGCGCACTCCAACTGGGAACCGCAGATCGAGACGCTCTCGCGTCATTACCGCGTGATCGCCCCTGATCTCTTCGGACACGGTGCGTCGGACAAGCCTGCCGGCGACTATTCACTCAGTGCTCACGCCGCCACTGTGCGTGACCTCCTCGAAGCCCTCGACATTCCGTCGGCCACCCTGGTCGGACACTCCCTCGGTGGTGGGATCGCGATGCAGACGCTGTATCTGTTCCCCGACCGGGTGGAGCGGCTGTGCCTGGTGGCCAGCGGTGGACTCGGCCCCGAGGTGAGTCCACTCCTGCGCGCGGCGACTCTGCCCGGCAGCGAACTGGTACTTCCCGTCCTCGCGTCGAGGACGCTGACCGACGTGACCGACAAAGCGCTCGGACTTTTCAACAAGATCGGCCTGTTCAAGCTCGGTGCCAGCGCGAGCGAGGCCCGTAAGAGCTTCGCTTCGGTATCGGACGCGTCGACACGTCAGGCATTTCTGGCGACGGCAAGATCGGTCATCAATTACAACGGTCAAACCGTCAATGCCACTCCGCATTTCGCCAACTTCAAGAATCTGCAGGCACTACTGGTGTGGGGTGAGGAAGACACCATCATCCCCAACGCCCACACCGAGAACGCTCGCGCCGAACTACCGCTGGGGCGGGTGGAGATCTTCAAGCGCGCCGGACATTTCCCGCACCTTGACTACCCGGATCGCTTCGACCGCGTCTTCTCCGAATTCATGACGGACTGCGGAGTCGGTATCGGCACCGGACCCAAGGCCGTCAGCAGCTGAACTAGCGCCCCGCAACCAACTCTTCGAGGTAGCTCGCCACGCCGTCCTCGTCGTTCGTGGGCAAAATTCGGTCGGCGAGCTCGATGACCTCGGTTCTCGCGTTGGCCGGCGCCAGAGCCGTTCCAGCCCAGGTCAGCATGGCAACATCGTTGAAGGCGTCACCGGCTGCGGCCACTTCCGACGCGTCGATGCCGTCGATCGCGCACAACTGCGCGAGAGCGCTGGCCTTCGAGACGCCCGCTGCAGCCATTTCCATGTACGGGGCGCCGGAGTGGGTCAACTCCACGCCCTCGATGCCCGCAGCGACGGCTGTTCGGTACAGGTCGGCGCTGGAAACCTCCGCATGCCGGGCCACGATCTTGACCATCGGCTCGACATCGAGCGGCAAGGTGTCGGCCAGCACCATCTCGTGCAGGTGCCGGTGATGGTCCGCGAACTCGCACATAGCGGCGTACTCCGGCTCAGCGAAGAATTGGGTGGGTCCGACATTCGCGAACACGACGCCCGGAACCAGCGACCGAACTTGCTCCATAGCCGTTGCAGCCAAGGATATTTCGATCGAGACGGTGTCGACGATCTCCGGCGTCCCGTCGGCGAGGTCGAGAATCACAGCTCCGTTGGCACACACAGCTTTACCGCGAAATCCGCACGAGTTCGCCAATGTGTGTACCGAATGCCGGGCGCGGGCCGTCGCCCACACAACTTCGATTCCGGCGAGCCGCGCGTTCTCCATGGCCTGCGCGGTGCGCGCCGAAATCGTTCGGTCGGAGCGCAGCAGGGTGCCGTCGAGGTCGGTTGCGAAGATACGAATGCGGGTCACCAGACAATGATGGCAGTCCGTTCGCAGCCCTCACCAACTACGTGACGTGGACCGTTGCTCTGTCAATTACCTGACTGGGTCTCGAGAAGGTGCCGACGCATCTCGCCGAAGACCACACCGAGCCGCTCGACATCTCGCGGGCTCAGCAGATCGAACATGCCCTCCCGCACTGCGGCTACGTGCGCCGGGCTTGCCGACGCCAGTTTGTCGGCACCCGAGTCGGTCAGCTCCGCATTGGCGCCCCTCTTGTCGTCGACACACTCAACCCGGCGCACCCACCCTGCGCCGACCAATCGATTAACGGCCCTGGTCACACCACTTCGGGTAGCCATCACAGCGTCGGCGAGCTCACTCATGCGCAGTTGCCGGCCGGGCGCTTCGGCGAGAGCGACCAGCAGTTCGAAATCGGTGAAGGAAATGTCGGAGTCTCGCACCAACTGCTGATCGAGAACACGCTGGAGCAGTCGGGTCGAGTCCAGGTAAGCCCGCCAGGCCGTTTGCTCCGAGTCGCTCAACCACCGCGTCGATTCCATGACAGCAGCATATCCGAAGTAGTTGACAACGAAATCAAATGATCTATTCTCAATGTAGTTGATCAGTCAACTACCTGTTCGAAGAGAAGGTTCAACCGAGAGGCGGGCGCCATGAGCGACAACAACGCAGTGCAGTTCGACAACGCAGTGCAGTTCGAGGAACGCCGGGCCGAGATCAGGGATCGACATCTGCTCCCCGCCGACAAACGACCCGCATCGACCGCCCGCGGCCTGCACCATACGGCCCTGATCAGCAGTGACGTCGAACGAACCGTGAAGTTCTACCAGGATCTCCTCGGATTCCCACTCACCGAGTTGATCGAGAACCGTGACTATCCCGGGTCGTCGCACTTCTTCTTCGACATCGGCAATGGCAACCTTCTGGCCTTCTTCGACTTCCCGGGTCTCGACGTGGGCCCATATCAAGAGGTGCTCGGCGGTCTCCACCACATCGCGATCAGCGTCGAACCTGCCAAGTGGGCGAAGCTGCGCACCCAACTGACCGAGGCCGGCGTCGAACTGATCGAGCACAGCGAGGTTTCGTTGTACTTCCGCGATCCCGACGGCGCTCGACTCGAGCTGATCGCCGACCCGCTCGGCGAGATGTACGGCAATCACGTCCTCTGAAAACTTGCTCTCCCCCACACCATTCGGAAGGCACACCATGACCTCCACTCTGTCGCAGCCGAACCTCGATATCCGTCGATCCGGGGATCGCTTCAAGTCCAATGCCGGCTGGCTGGACTCGAAGCACTCGTTCTCGTTCAGCAATCACTACGACCCGAAGAACACTCACCACGGTCTTCTCCTGGTCAACAACGACGACATCGTCACGCCCGGAATGGGATTCGACACCCACCCGCACCAGGACATGGAGATCGTCACCTGGGTACTGAGAGGTTCTCTCGTACATCAGGATTCGATGGGGCATTCGGGCGTCATCTACCCCGGTCTTGCCCAGCGGATGAGCGCTGGAACGGGAATCCTGCATTCGGAGAAGAACGATTCGTGGCGACTCGGTGATGTGGCGGGTGCGCATTCCGACAAGCACAGCGATCCGGTTCACTTCATCCAGATGTGGGTCGTCCCCGACGAAGCCGGGATCACACCTGGTTACGAGCAGTTGGAGATCGACGCCGAATTGCTTGCCGGTGGGTTGGTTCCGGTCGCCTCGGGTATGGACGCGTACGCCGATCACTCGGCAATCCGGATCAAGAACAAGTACGCCGCGATGCACGTTGCGCGTCTGCAACCCGGACAACCTGTGACCCTGCCGGACGCACCGTTCCTGCATGTTTTTGTCGCCGACGGTCAGGCCGCCATGGAAGGCGTCGGAGTGCTCGAACAAGGTGACGCGGTGCGAGTATCCGGCGGTGGAGGTCAGCAGCTCAGCTCCGATACCGGGGCAGAGGTCATCGTCTGGGAAATGCACGCCACCGTTTCGCAGGGATGACATGAAGCCCTTCTCGTACGACGCTTCACCGTCTCGAATTGTCTTCGGCCAAGGGACGATCGATACGATCGCCGAAGAAGTGCGGCGGCTCGGCCGTAGCCGAGTGATGGTGCTGGCAAGTCGTCGACTCGACGCGGTTGCCGCCGCCGTCACCGAATCTCTCGGCGACATGGCGGTGGTCCGCTTCGACGGCGCTGTGATGCATACTCCGATCGAAGTCACGACAGCCGCGCTGAGACTTGCCGAGAACCATCACGTCGACACGGTCGTCGCGATCGGCGGCGGTTCGGCAACCGGGTTGTCCAAGGCACTGGCACTACGAGCGGGGTTCGATCAGATCGTCGTTCCGACAACGTACGCGGGATCAGAAGTCACTCCGGTGTTGGGTGAAACAGAGAACGGACGCAAGACAACTCGCTCCTCTCCCCACATCAGACCCGAAACCGTCATCTACGACGTCGACCTCACTCTCGATCTGCCGCTGGATACCACCGTCACCAGCGCCGTCAACGCGATGGCGCATGCGGTTGAAGCGTTGTACTCCACCGAGTCCAACCCGATCACGGACTCGATGGCGATCGAGGCGATCTCCGGGATCGCCCGTGCGCTGCCGAGCATTGTCGATGATCCGAAAAATCTGGAAGGTAGGGCCGAACTACTGCAAGCGGCCTGGTTGGCCGGAACTTGCTTGGGCACAGTCGGTATGGGGCTTCATCACAAGTTGTGCCACACCCTCGGTGGCAGCTTCGGTTTGCCGCATGCTCCCACCCACACCGTTGTCCTCCCCCACGCGATGGCATTCAACGCGCCTGCTGTCCCGGATGTGATGTCGCGAATAGCGACTGCTCTGGGCGCATCCGATGCCGCTACCGGCGTTTTCGACCTCGTCACCGCGTGCGGCGGACCGACCACTCTGCGAGAACTGGGAATGAGTCACGATCAAATCGAAAATGCAGTCGAACTCGCCACCTCCGCCGCGTATCCGAACCCGCGTGAGATCACCCCGCCGGGCCTGAGCGAACTCCTCGAGAACGCCTGGTCCGGGCGTCGACCCGCCATCAGGTGAGAACTAATCAGGCAGTACCGCCTCGAGGCCTGACGTGTTCGAAGATCAGAATCGTCTCGGTCGCAGCAACCGCTGGATGTGCCGAGAGATTGTTGACGACGAAGTCACGCAACTGCGCCGAATCCGTCGTTGCGACGTGCAGCATGTAGTCGTCGACACCGGCAACGAAGTACACGTTGAGCACCGAGTCCAGCTTGGCGAAATCGTCGCCGAGCCGGTTGAGGTGCGACCGTGCGTTGGCCTGCAGTCGAACTGCGATCATCGCCTGCAGATCCATTCCGAGAGCGGCGGGGTCGATGTCCGCGTGAAATCCCCTGATCACGCCGTTGTCCACCAAGGCGCGCACACGGCCGAGGCATGTCGACGGCGCAATTCCCGCGATCGCGGCCAGCGCATTGTTCGGAATCCTCGCGTCTTTCGCCAGCTCTTCGAGCAGAACCCGGTCGACCTCGTCCAACTTCACGGCAGCCCGAACATGCTTCGGCGAGGCGGCCGTCTGAATACCGATTTTTGAACTTTCGCGCACCATGAATACAGCCTAGAGAATTATCTTCACTTCTCTTCACTATCTGACGACAAAACTTCATGCTTGGCACCTGCCATTCGAAGAAACAACAGACTCAGTTCGGAGCCGTGTCATGAAGGTCGGAATCCCCCGCGAAATCAAAAACCACGAGTACCGCGTGGCTATCAGCCCAGCAGGCGTCCACGAACTGGTCGGCCGAGGGCACGAGGTCGTCATCGAAACGGGCGCAGGCGTCGGCTCCTCGTTCAGTGACGAGGATTTCAAGGCCGCGGGCGCGCAGATCCTCGGGTCCGCCGATCAGGTCTGGACAGACGCAGATCTGCTCCTGAAGGTCAAAGAACCTATTGCAGAAGAGTATTCGCGACTCCGTAAGGATCAGGTGCTCTTCACCTACCTGCACCTGGCGGCTTCGAAGGAATGCACCGACGCACTCCTGGCTTCGAAGACCACTTCCATCGCCTACGAAACCGTTGTCGGTTCCGACGGTTCACTGCCCCTTCTCGCACCGATGAGCGAAGTAGCCGGACGCCTTGCGCCGCAGGCCGGCGCCTACCACTTGATGCGTCACGGCGGCGGACGCGGAGTGCTGATGGGCGGCGTCCCCGGAGTGCGCCCCGCCAAGGTCGTGGTGATCGGTGCGGGAGTCTCCGGCAAAAACGCCATCGCCGTGGCCTACGGCATGCAGGCCGACGTCACCGTTCTCGATCTGTCGATCGCTCGCCTGCGGGAAATCGACGAGCTGTACCACGGCCAGGTCAAGACCATCACGTCCAACAGCCTCGAACTGGAACAGGCAGTACTCGACGCCGACCTCGTCATCGGCGCAGTGCTGGTCCCCGGGGCGAAGGCGCCGACTCTCGTCTCCAACAGCCTGGTGGCGCGTATGAAGCCGGGTTCTGTCCTGGTCGACATCGCCATCGACCAGGGCGGCTGCTTCGAGGATTCACACGCGACCACGCACGCCGATCCGACGTACCAGGTTCACGGTTCGGTCTTCTACTGCGTTGCGAACATGCCCGGAGCCGTCCCCCGTACGTCGACGTACGCGCTCACCAACGCGACGCTTCCGTACGTCGTCGCATTGGCAGACAAGGGGTGGAAGGACGCGGTCACGGCAGTTCCCGGCCTGGGGTCAGGACTGAGCACACACGACGGCCTGCTCCTGTCCGACAGTGTTGCAGCGGCACACGGGTACTCGGCTACGACTCTCTGACCCAGGCGGCTCTGACCCCGGCAAGGAAAGCTCGAGATCGCTAGCCTTGATCCATGAGCAATCCTGACATCACGCTGAATTCCGGAACCACGATCCCGCAACTCGGCCTCGGAGTCTGGCAGGCCACCAACGACGAAACTGAGCATGCAGTGCGGTTCGCTCTCGACGACGCCGGCTACCGGCACATCGACACCGCTGCCGCATATGGGAACGAAGAGGGCGTCGGACGAGGTATCGCCAACTCGTCCGTCGCGCGAGAGGACATATTCCTCACCACGAAGCTGTGGAATGCAGATCAGGGCTACGAGCAGGCGTTGAAGGCTTTCGACAGCAGCATCGACAAGCTGGGCGTCGATTACGTCGATCTGTATCTGATCCACTGGCCACTGCAGGACAACGACCGACTCCTCCGCACTTGGGACGCGCTCGAAAAGATCGCGGAATCGGGCCGCGCCAAGGCAATCGGGGTGTGCAACTTCGAGCCGCATCATCTGCAGCTTCTCGTCGATCGCGGCGGATTGTTGCCGGCAGTCGATCAAGTGGAACTGCATCCGCACCTCACGCAGCACGCGATCCGCGACAAGGCCGCCGAGCACGGGATCAAGGTCGAATCGTGGAGCCCACTCGGCGGTACCAGCAACGCGGGTTGGGGTAAGGCATCGAAGCCCAACACGCTGCTCACCGATCCGATCATCACTCGAATCGGTGACCGCCACAGCAAGACTGCGGCGCAGGTCCTGATCCGTTGGCACCTGCAGAACGGCCTGATCGTCATCCCGAAATCAGTGCATGACGCCCGGATCGCTCAGAACATCGACGTATTCGACTTCGAACTCACTGATCTCGATCTGAGCGAAATCGACACTCTCGACGACGGTACCCGCGTCGGCGCGCATCCCGATGAACTCAACATCGGTGCGCCGAGCTGATCAAGCCGCTCGTTTGGTGGGGCGAAGCGCATCGATTCCGTTTCGCCTCACCATGGTCCCGAGGGTTTTCCACCACGGCCGAGCCGGATCCGGCTCGCTGCCGTCACCCATTCGATGCAACTGATCGGTGTGCCACTGCAGGTCGAGTGCACCGTCGAGCATCGAGATGTCGGCAACCTTCCCCAACAACTTCCGCGCTCCGAACTCCACAGTCGGGACGATCAATCGTTCCCGATTCGATTCCAGGAGAACGGTTGCTGCGTCGGGAATCGTGATCGTCGGCCGGCCGAGACCGATCACGTCGCACGCGCCGGAAGCGAGCGCCTCGACCATCGCCGATCGCGAGCGGAAGCCGCCGGTGACCGCCAACGGAATGTCGCCGGCAATCGCTCGAACCGTCTCGGCATACTCGAGGAAATATGCCTCTCGATCGCGAGTGCTCTGCTTCTGTGCTTTGCCCATCATGGCCGGCGATTCATAACTGCCACCGCTGATCTCGATGAGGTCGACCGACTCTTCGGTCAACGCGCGTACTACTTCTCGCGACTCGTCTTCCGAGAATCCGCCGCGCTGGAAATCAGCCGAGTTGAGTTTGACCGACACCGCGAATCCCGGAGCAACGGTCGAGCGTATGCGCCGAACGATTTCGATCAGAAAGCGTCGTCGACGCTCAGGATCTCCACCCCACTCGTCCGTCCGCTGATTGGACAACGGCGAAAGGAACTGCGCAACAAGATAACCGTGCGCGGCATGTATCTGCACGCCTCCGAATCCGGAGGACTCGGCGACGCGAGCGGTTTCCGCGAACTTGTCGACGATCCCTTCGATCTCAGCAGTCGAGAGTTCTCGCGGCGTCGCCATTCCCGGAATCTTCAGCGCAATCGCGCTCGGTGCGACCGGTCGACCTCTGCTGGCGATCGGGTTGGATTGCCGCCCTGGGTGGTTCAGCTGCATCCAGATCTCGGCGCCGCCGTTCTTGGCAGTCTTGGCCCAGGCAGTCAGCGCTTCGGCATCACGATCGTCGTCGACGACGACGTTGCCCGGTTCGGCGATCTGCGATCGATCGACCATGACATTGCCGGTGACGAGCAATCCGAACCCGCCACTGCCCCAACGACCGTACAGCGTTTCCAAGCGAGTGGACGGTCCATGAGTCCGGTCACCCAGAGCCTCGCTGAGCGCAGCTTTCATCGTGCGATTCCGCAGTATCTGCCCACAGGGCAAAGTCAACGATTCTCCGAGCGTGGTCATGGATGCCTCTCGCATGAAGGGAAGAAAGTCAATGGCGTGGCGCAGAACCGAAGTGCCGCTTGGTATCGCGCACGAAGCTCGAGAAGATCAGTGAGTTGACCGGTAGCCCGCCGCGCACCGCGAGCGACAGCTTCGGACGCGGCGAGAATGCAAAATCCCACTGCAATCTCGAACCCACTGCGAGCTCGTCGACGCGGTAGTCCTCCGCGAAGGATTGGAACAGCGGAACATTGGACTGTTCGACGTAAAACGAGTGCCGACGTGTTTCGTCGTCCCAGGTGATGAACTTTTCGCGCATCTGCATCGCGCCACCGCCCACCTCCGCGATTCGGCGCGTGCCGACGCCGTAGGGGCGCGGCGAGGTGTAGTGCACTTTTGTGAGCAGTCGGCACCACGACAAAGGCTCGTCGGCGGTCAGACCGGCCCAGACGGCATCGGGTTCGGCGGCGAGGTCGATCGAGTACGTGAAGATATGCGGTGCCGTGTCGAAGAAATCGACACCGACCGGTTCGAGGTCGAACCAATGTGTCATCGCCTACTCCTGCCTAATTAGCCGTTACATGAAGTTACGGATACTTGATGGCCGAAGTCAACCCCCGAAGGCTCAGCGGGACCAAGCCTCAGAACGAGAGAGCCCCTGCAGTGAAGCGATGACCTGTTCGAGCGGCTCGATACTTCGAGTCGTCTGGCACACCGCCACTGCACCTTCGACCGACGTGATCGTCAGGTTTGCCATCGACTTTGCTTGCACTGCAGGATAACCCGCAGTTTCGAGTTGCGATTCGATCAACTTCTGCCATCCCAGCATGACCTCAGCCGACACTTCCGCGACTTCTGGCTCACTGGCGCGTGCCAACCCGCCGGCAATCACCGGGCAGCCGATCGCGAAGTCCGAGCGCGTGAGATTGAGTCGCCAGATGTCTCCGACCGCTTCGATCACGTCGGCAGTGGAACCGGTGGCCGCAGCCGAGCTGATTCGTCTGGTGATGATCGCACCAGCCGCGCGCACGGCTTCGACCATCAGCTCGGTCTTGCCGCCGGGGAAGTGATGGTAAATCGACCCACGGGGCGCGCCGCTGTGCTTGATGACGTCGCTGAAGGACGTCGCATCGACACCGTTGCGGCTGATCAGTTCGACCGCACTACGAATCATGCGATCACGTGAGCTCAGCTCTGCCATGTCACAGATCCTTCGGCCGTCGGTACACCTGTCGACTCATACGCTACGTTATGTATGACGACCTACATAGTGATGGGATGAAACAATGAGTGACGAGACAACCGCAACCGTCGATCCGGCGCAGATGACAGGCCTCGAACTTCTCCGCTGGATGGGAACGCAGGTCAACGACCGCCCCAGCATCGGACGCCTCCTCGGCATGGAGATGCGCGAGGTCAACGAGGGATCGGTGAGCTTCGCCCTGACCCCGCGTGCCGATTTCAGCAACCCGCTCGGCACTGTCCACGGCGGAATCTGCGCAACGCTGCTCGACTCGGTCATGGGCTGCGCGGTACACACGATGCTTCCGGCCGGCGTCGGCTACACGACCCTCGAACTCAAGCTCAACTACATCCGCACGGTGCCTCTCGACGGTGACGAACTGACAGCCCACGGCAGTGTCATTCACGTGGGCGGGCGTACCGCGACCGCAGAGGGCAAGGTCTTGGACAAGAACGGCAAGTTGGTTGCGCATGGAACTACGACGTGCATGATTTTTCGCTGAGCCGACGGAGGATGGCGAAAATGTAGCTGAGCCGACGAAGGATGGCGAGAATGTAGTCGCGCCCGACGTGAGCAGGGCGCGAGTACCGATGTACGATCGGCTCGTGACCCTGCTCACTGCGCACCTCTGGTGGCCCGACCGCTGACGGTCAGCCGCAACTGCGTGCTGCCCGGACCGATATCGGGTGGTCCAGCAGGCTCCTCTCCAGGATCCCCGATCCGGCAAATGCCGTACGCGTCGTCGCTACGACCGCCAAGATCAGGTACCGAATCCACGAAGGAGAGTTAGTTGACCACCACCCCACTCAACCGTTCGCTCGAGCCTTTGGGCGTCTCCATCCCGTCGAAAGTGCCGACGCACTGGTACAACCTGGCGGCTGACCTCCCCGAGCCCGTTCCCCCGCACCTGCATCCGGGCACTCGTGAGCCGCTCGGCCCCGAGGACTTGGCGCCGCTGTTCCCGATGAACCTCATCGCGCAGGAAGTCGCAACCGAGCGCTACATCGAGATCCCGGAGACGGTTCGCGAGATATACGGCATGTGGAGGCCCTCTCCCCTGTTCCGTGCGCACCGACTCGAGCGCGCTCTGGGCACACCTGCTCGCATCTACTACAAGTACGAAGGCGTGAGCCCGGTCGGTTCGCACAAGCCGAATACTGCTGTCGCGCAGGCGTACTACAACGCGATCGAAGGAACCACCAAGCTCACCACCGAAACCGGTGCAGGCCAGTGGGGTGCGTCGCTGTCGTTCGCGGGCGCACTGCTCGGACTCGACGTCGAGGTGTGGCAGGTTCGCTCCTCCTTCGATTCGAAGCCGTACCGACGCATCCAGATGGAGGCGTACGGCGGAATCTGTCACCCGTCGCCTTCCGACCTGACGGAAGCCGGACGCGCACTGTTGAAGTCGCATCCCGACACCACCGGCTCGCTTGGTATGGCGATCAGTGAGGCCGTCGAGGTCGCTGCGCAGGATCCGAACACGCACTACTCACTCGGCAGCGTGCTGAATCACGTCATGCTTCACCAGACCGTGATCGGTCAGGAAGCAATGGTCCAGCTCGAAGAAGCCGGCGACGCCGTCCCCGACACCGTGTTCGGTTGCGCCGGTGGCGGTTCCAACCTCGCCGGACTCACCTTCCCGTTCCTGGGACGAAACCTTCGCGAAGGCACCAAGACTCGTCTGGTCGCCTGCGAGCCTTCGGCATGCCCGTCCCTCACCCAGGGCGAGTACCGTTACGACTTCGGTGACGTCGCCGGGCTGACTCCGCTGCTCAAGATGCACACTCTGGGTAAGGACTTCGTTCCCCCGGCGATCCATGCCGGTGGCCTTCGCTACCACGGTATGTCGCCGATGGTCTCGCATGCGGTCAACCTCGGACTCATGGATGCGATTGCCGTCGATCAGGACGACGCGCTCCAGGCCGGTCTGATTTTCGCCCGCGCCGAAGGGATCATCCCGGCTCCGGAATCAACCCACGCGGTTGCCGGCGCCATCGCTCACGCTCGCGCCGTCACCGAACCCGAGGTGATTGTGATCGGACTGTCGGGCAACGGTCAGTTGGATCTCCCGGCGTACTCGCCTTACGTCTGACGCCGTCGGTGTGGTGGTCTCGTGTGTGCGAGGCCACCACACTTCGTCACACCGAGCACGTGGGCTCGATCTCGCGATCGACATCGAACCGGCCGTCCGCGAAACGAACCGATCAGTTTGCTCGATCGGTTACGGTCTTTCGATGCAGCTTCGGTTGAAGGAACACTGGAAACTGGTCGCCCTCGGACTGGCGTTGATCGTGGCGATCGCGTTCATCGTCGTATCGGCACTCTCCGACTCCAGTGAGGCGGCCTCGCCGAAGCAGAAGATAGGCGGTCCGATCGTCGAGCAGGGGGTTGTCGACGTGGACCTCTCCGATCCTCCGCAACAAGCCTGGGAACTCGATGTTCGAACGCTCACGGACAACTCCGGCGACGTACTGCTGTCGATGCCTTCCACGCTCGATAGCTACTACGGCTACGGCAACACGTACCAAGTCGGTGACGTGCTGGTGGCCGCGACTGCTTATCCCCTGCCCAAGACCGACGAGTCTTCGTCGAGTCAGGGAGTCGGTGCCGTCACACTGGTCGGTGTGAATCCCGACGACGGAAGTCCGCTGTGGAAAACGCGAATCGGCGGAGTCATCGGCCAGTGCAGCCAACAGAACGAATCCACGATCATCGCGTGCTGGGGCGATCGACGGATGATCTTTGTCGATACCGCGACCGGAACTCTGTTGTCCGACCTCGGAACCGACTTCGATCTCAGTGGTGCCGCGATCACCGGAGACACTGTGTACACGTCCGGCGAAAGGATGGACGGAACCGTTCGCACACGAATTCTTGCCAGCGGCAACACCACCAATGTGACGGCCAACTTCGTTCGTACCTTCGAACCAAGTGAAAAGTTCGGATCGGTCTACACGATCCCGAGCACCAACACTGTCATTGCGATGGAACAGGGCGATGGCGGGCACCCACAGTACCGCTATCGAATCTACGATCTGGATTCCGGCGCAGAACGATTCAGATTCGAGGGTGATTCGCTTGCCCCGGCCGGGAACGGATTGTTCCTCACCGGTGTCGGAGGCAGATCAGGCTACGTAGGAACCCAAAACCTCTTGGCTTCAAATGGATCCACGATTCGTGCGATACCGATTCCCTCGTACTCATCGTCGTCCTACCCAAGTAAGTCCTCGACGGGCCTGCCGATGTTTCTCGGCGACGGCGCCTACGACCCGAATTCCGGTGACGAACTTTGGCGCAGTTCACAAATCGTCAACACCGCGATGGCCGGGACGGGAAGCGCCATCGCCGCGGTGGTAGGAAAAACAATCCTGGTCACGTCTCCCGAGACTCGCACAATCTCGGGTCTCGACATCGAGAGTGGCCGACAGTTGTGGCAAACGCCCTGGCAAGACGCGTACTGGGTTCGCAGCGGGGTAACCGATGGCGACCACTTCGTCTTCAGCGACTACACCGGCATGCACGCGATCCGGGCTCGCGACGGAAAGATGATGTGGTCGGTTCCCCTTCCCCCAGAAGTCGATCCGCGCGGAGTCGTCGTCTCGAATGCCGGCAAAAACGTGTCGTTCTCCTGGCAGAACCATTTCACCGTTTGGCGATAGGCCGGCAACATCACCGATACTGTGTCGCGCTGACCAGCCAGCTCAGCAGCAAGCAAATGGCTAGACGTGCAGCATCAATGGCCACAATCCAGTCTGGCGCGTTTGTTCAATTTCGGGGGAACGATCTCGAACAACTGCATATATCTCCGCGACTCCAATTTCGGAAAGATCAGACCAGACCTGCAGTGAAGGGGTGCGTAAAAATCGCACCGGCTCAGGTATCTGATCCAATCCAACCGTAAAGGGAGCCAACGGGATGGACGCGAAATCCCCTGTGTGCAGTCGGCAACAAATAGTCCAGTTTGCGCGCAAACATCTGCGTACCGGGGGACCGAACTCAGACCAAATTCGTCGTCATTTCGGTTTGCAAAAACGCGCGTTCTTCACGCAGCTCGACACCCATCTGGACGATTCTGCACTTTCAATGCCCGAGAAAGTTGCACTCCGCCGCATCTGCCGACAGGAGGATAGAAGGTGCCCGATCAAACGTATGAACGTCTCAGCAGGTCAAGCCAACCCACGCCGGCCGATGTACGACGCGCTTCCTTTCCCACCCCAGAACCATCCCGCTTGACGATCGAGCCCCGAACTACGTTGAGCCGCTGGATTCTTCCACAGTCCGCTCTTCTCGGTTGGGATCATCGGAGATCTAACAACCGCGCGACTTTCAGACTCAAATGCAATGCCAACCGGTCGTCGCCGTTTGCCAAGTCTGCGCGTGTTATCTCCTGAATTCGCCGCAAACGATAGTACAAGCTCCCTCGATGCACACAGAGCGCCTCGGACGTTCGCTTTACGTCACCGGCATTGTCCAAAAAGCTCTCCAGCGTCGCGAGAAGAGCCTCACTTTTTGAGTCCTCATGGCTGAGCAAGGACTGCAAACCTGAGTGAATACTGTTCTCGAGTCGATCCTCCGACAGTTCGGCCAGAAGTCCGTAGACGCCGAGATCCCGATAATGCACAACATTTCCGAGCACCTTGACGACCTGGGCTACATCTGCGGAGCGTCTGGACTCTTCGTAGGATTCGCGCACGTCTGCAACCGAGGTTCGCGGTTCACCGATACCAACCCAACATTCGATGTTCTGGCGCCCACTTTCAGACAAGACTCGCTCCCGGGCTGCCACGATCAACGAGTCCAGATGGGTTTGAGTCGAGCGTTCGGCCACCGATACGATCAACAGACTGTGGTCGGGGCGGTCGAGTTGGATTGCACTGTTCCGCGGGAGCCTCCGCCGAAGCTGATCGACGCCGACGGCAACACTCAGACGATCTCTTTCGGTCAATGTCGACCGGTCCACGGGACGGAGCAACATAGTGACCGCGACTGCTGGACCCGCAGCCATCAAGCCCTCATCAGCCAATCTGCTTGCCGCGTCCTCGCGCAGCGACCGCTCGCCAGACAGTACGTCTCGAGTAAGTTCCCGCTCCCGACTTCGGGACAACTCGTCCAGCAACTGTTCGCGGTGGAGGATCATCGCCGCCGCATCAGCCGTGCGCCTCAAGACCTCGGCTTGATCCTCGTCAACTTCGCCCTCTGAAGTCAACAGCCAGACGAAGCCCAGCAGCGCATTGCGGTACCGGATCGGCATCCCGACCCGGCCAAGGGTCAGCCCTAGTTCTTCGTTGACGGGAACAGTGAAGAGATCGAGGGCTTCACGGCCTCCACTCGCGTAGATGAAGTCCACAATCTCGCGTGAAACATTCCGCTGTAGAACGGAATTCATTCTGACTGAATCGACGGCACTGTCATGCGAGTTGTACGCGAGTAGACGGATCTGTGCATCATCGATCGCAACGGAACGGTCCAGTCGGCGCCCGGTAGTATCCACCAAATGCTGTAGTTCTCCGGCCATGGTCGAACTGTACGAGCAGCGCTCGCCGTTTTGCAACATATGACTAAATTCGTCCGCGACAATTTGAACGAATGACAGTGATGCAACTAACTTTCGCGCCATAAGCTCGCTACATGCCGAAGCACATGAGACCCGGAACGTGTTCGCTCGGCCCGCGACCAGGCATACCCAGCAACGACAGGTTGCACGACAGCGACGAGATTCGTTGCAGCCGTGAGATTTGCATTGTGGGCCGAAGCCAGCCGACACGCTCTCGCGTGAGAAAGCGTCGTCCCTGATCCGGAATCGATCGCAACCTCCGTTCGCCAGATCAACGTGGGTCCGGTCGGCCTCTTTCAATTTCGCATGCCTCCGAACGACATCGGCCACCGTGACGTCGCAAAACCGTTGCTATTCAGCATATCCCGAGAGGAATCATCATGACCGGCACAGCAAATGCTCCTGTAGAGCATCAAACCGAGACGTCACCCGGACGTCGATCGGCGCGCCGTAGGGCCCTGATTGCCGGCGCGACAGGCAACATCGTCGAATGGTTCGATTTCACGATCTACGGTTTCACTGCCGCAGTTCTCGCGACAGTGTTCTTCCCTCCGGAGTTCGGCAGTGGCGCACTGCTTGCCACCTTCGCTCTTTACGGAGTCGCATTCTTGGCCAGACCTGCCGGCGGCATATTCTTCGGAAGACTGGGTGACCGCCTCGGCCGACGGAGGTCACTGTCCCTGGCAATTACGCTCATGGGCTGCTCGACAGCGGCTATCGGCCTCCTACCGACATATGCTTCGATCGGTGTCGCAGCACCGCTGTTGCTGCTGCTCTGTCGCTTGGTTCAAGGATTCTCGGCCGGTGGCGAATACACCGGAGCGGCAACCTTCGTCGTCGAGCATGCGCCGTCTCACCGGCGCGGCTTGTACGCAGGGATTATCAGCTCTTCGTCGTTCGTCGGCAGCATCTTGGCCACGGTCACAGTCTTGTCATTCAGCTTGGTCGGCACTGAGTCCTTTGCCGACGGGGGATGGCGTTGGCCGTTCATCATCGGAGGCGTTGTCGCCATGGTGGGACTGTTCATGAGGCTTGCGGTCGAGGAAACTCCGGCTTTCAAGGAAATGAAAGAAAACGATTCCCTTCCAACCCGCCCTCTCACAGATCTGTTCCGCAATCACTGGCGGACTCTGCTCACGTCATTCGTGTATTTCGCCTCGCTCGGTGTCGTTACTCATATGCTGCTCGGCTACATGCCGACATTTCTGATTCTTTCAGCCGACGTTTCGAGCACGGTGGCACTGCTGATGACAACCGGCGCTTTGGTTCTCGCAGTCCCGCTGTTCATCTTCTTCGGCGCTACGGTCGACCGAATCGGCCGGAGACCTCTCGTCAGAATCGGCATGGTGATGTCAGTTTTCGTTTCGGTGCCCAGCTACATGCTCATTGGCACCGGAAACATTTTCGCGATTGCCATTGCACTGGCTGCTCTGGTCATCGCGCTTTCCCTACTCGCGTCCGCTTTGCTCGTAATCCTCGAAATGATGCCGACGCATGCTCGATTCACCGGCACGGCGATCCCCTACAACATCGCATATGCACTCTTTGCAGGAACTGCGCCGCTGGTGTGCGCAGCACTGGTCAACGCCACTGGAAGCGATCTGTCGCCTGCCTTCTACGCGACCGCCATCGCTTTGATCGCACTTCCCATTCTGTGGCGAGGGATTCCGGAATCGAAAAACTGGTCTGCCACGCGGGGCAGCTCGACGAAACATTTCTGACAACGGACGCGCCACGGCCGTGATTTTTTGAGCAGCTGTCGATAGCGTTCCGATGGCCGCCACGAGAGAGTTGAGGACGACGGACACCTCTGGACTTTCAGGTACCAAATCCATTAAGGCAGAGCCGAATCCGAGAAGTCGGGATGCGGGTCTCCAGAGGAAGTCGACGGCGTCGGAATTACCAGAACCCAAGCTCGCCGGATCGCATAGCTGTGCTTTCGATCCGGCGAAGCCATCAGTAGAAAGAGGGGCCGAAAGTGCCTACCGACAAGACCGATGCAGTTGTGGTCGGAGCTGGAGTGATCGGCAGCTCCATCGCCTACGAACTGGCCGCTCGAGGCTACGAAGTCCTGGTCATCGACAAGTCTGGTGGTCCGGGCTACGGCTCGACCAGTGCATCCAGTGCGGTCATCCGGTTCAACTACTCCACATTCGACGGTATGGCTGCGGCTTGGGAGTCGCTGCATTGCTGGCAAAACTGGAACGAGCATCTCAACGCGACAGTCGACGGCGCGCTTGCGAAGTTTCGGCGATGCGGGATGGCACTGCTCGATGTCGACGTCGCACCCCACGCGCGCACGATTGGACTCTTCGAGAAGA
Source organism: Rhodococcus sp. WS1 (assembly GCF_003797745.1). Lineage (NCBI taxonomy): Bacteria > Bacillati > Actinomycetota > Actinomycetes > Mycobacteriales > Nocardiaceae > Rhodococcus > Rhodococcus sp. WS1. The sequence continues at coordinate 2,432,534 of NZ_RKLZ01000001.1, forward strand.
TCGGAATCGACTACCAACTGTGGGACGCAACGACACTCGTCGAAAAGATTCCCGGTATCGACGCAGGTAAATACTATCCACCGAAGCCAGTCGACTCGGAGTCCTTCTTCGCAGATGCGGAAACCACGCTCGGCGCGTTGTACACACCGCAGGCGGGGTTCGTCGACGACCCGCAACTGGCAGCCGCGAATCTTGCTGCGGCAGCACGTTCGCACGGTGCGGTTTTCGCATACAACACGCGTGTGGTGGCAGTCGAGCAGTTGCCTGACGGCATCTGGCAGCTAGGGCTCGACGACGGGGAAAGTGTGAAATCCAAGATTGTCATCAACGCCGCCGGCCCCTGGTCAGGAGCGTTCAACAAGCTGTCGAATGTCGGGTCCGACTTCAAGGTTTCGGTTCGGCCCTTGCGTCAGGAAGTCCATCACGTCACCGCGCCCACTGGGTACAACGAAAACGAGATCCTCGGCCCGATGATCGCCGATTTGGATCTCGGAACCTACATGCGAGCCGAACCTGGAAACGGTTTCCTCGTCGGCGGAACCGAACCGGATTGCGATCCGCTCGAGTGGATCGACGATCCTGATACCGCAAACCCGAATCGCACTGTTGCCCGGTTCGAAGCGCAGGTTTTCCGCGCCGCCAGGCGTTTCCCCACCCTGGAGGTCCCTTCACAACCGAAAGGTATTGCCGGCGTGTACGACGCAGCATCTGACTGGACCCCGATCTATGACAAGACAGACAGGCAAGGTTTCTACGTCGCCATGGGCACCAGCGGGAACCAATTCAAAAATGCGCCCATCGCTGGGCGCCTCATGTCCAGGATCATCGACGAAGTGGAAGCTGGATACGATCACGACGCTGATCCCCTGACCTATGTCGGGATGCACACCGGGCTCGAAATCGACCTCGGCGCATTCTCCCGCCTTCGGGCACCCAATGCCGAGTCGACCGGGACGGTCATGGGTTAGAAGTCTTGTCCGGCTTGGCGAATCGATAGCCGCGACAACTGAATAGACACGGCTGTGGGTGTCCACTACGTGGTGGACACCCACAGCCGACTTCTCCTTCAACGGCGTCTACGGAAAATCGCCCTAGAACGTGTCAGCGGCACATCGTCTCCGGGACGGAGAGCTAACGTGCATGGCAGGTCTTCAAGTAGCTCAGGAACGATGCCTGCAGCCCGGTGACGTGCGTCTCGTGCAACAACGCGGTCGAAACATCCTGCGACCGTCCCTTGCCATGCAACTGCTCCACGACGGCGAGAACATTGCGTGACAGTCCGCGATAGATCGGAATGGGTCCAGTCAGTTCGGCTTCGTTCAGCGTGACGTGCAGCTGCGGCACAACTGAGCCCACGCCACGCTCGGGCAGTGCCTCGACCAGTGTGTGAATCTGGCTGTCGGCGTTCACAACTCCGGGACTACCCGCACCGAAGGTCGCGAATGGGGGCGCGTCGCGCAGCCATGCGTAGAGGGCGAAAAGGCCTCCGTACGAGTACCCGAAGAGTCCGTGCCCGGACTCGCTGACACGTAGCTCCGACGAGTACAGGCGAGGGTGGAGTTCGTTGGTCAGGAAGTCGAGGAAGACGTCCCCGTGGGTGTCTGCCAGCTCCTCGAGGTAGGCGTCCACGTACTCCTGGGTCATTGCACCCGAGTCGCGAGCAGCGGCAAGAGTAGCCATCATTTCTTCGCCTACCGGTTCCCCAGGCGGCACGAGATCGCGGTTGCGGAGCCGTGCCCAGTTGGCGGCTTCCTCACCGGCATATCCGACACTGACCTGGATGTACGGGGCGACCGTCAGGTACGGGTCTGCCTGCGTGACGATGAGCGGGGCGGTAAGACCTACAGCCCAGTTGCCGTCCATCACGTAGATCAGCGGTAAGGGATCCGTGGAGTCCGCGTAGCCGGGGGGTGTGGTCACCCAGACGCCGTAGCTGTGCCCCGACTTCGCCGTTATTTCGAAGTACTCCGTGTCTGCAAAACATCCGTGCAGCATTGCGCTCATCGAACGTCTCCCTTGACGATATTGCCGGACTTCACGACGAGAGCAGCCATGTCCGGATCGGCGAACACCTTTGCGTCTCGGAGTGGGTCTTGCTGCCAGGCAACCATGTCCGCCTGCATACCGACGCGGATAGTCCCGACGGTTTCCCCGATACCGAGAATGTCGGCATTGACGCTGGTGGCCGAAACGAGTGCATGCATCGGCGACTCCAACTCCGCGCGCAAGCGCAACTCCTCACCTCGGCGCTTTTGGTGCGGCCCGATGAGGTCCGAGCCCAGGCCGATCCTCAGGCCTGCTGCGCGAGAGGCCTCGAGCGCTCTGGCCATGCGTTGACGCACTCCGGCTGCACGCTCTCGTATTGCAGGGTCCAGGTCCATGCTTTCGGTGTCCGTCAACTGCTCCACCACGGCGAAGGTGGGGACCAGAGCCACGTCATGCTCGCGCATCAACTGGGCAGTCTCCGCGTCGATGTCGGTGCCGTGTTCCACGCACCGCACTCCCGCCCGCACTGCGTTGCGAATGCCCGCATTGTTGTGCGCGTGGACCGTGACGTAGGTGCCGCGCGACGCTGCTTCTTCCACTGCCACGGAGATTTCCTCGACGGTGAACTGTGTGTCGGTGAGGCGGTCATGGCCTCCGACGACACCGCCGGTGACGCACAGTTTCAGAAATGTTGCGCCTCGGCGGAACGATTCGCGCACGTTGCGTCGTAGCTCGTCGGCATTACCCGACATCAAGGACAAGGCGCAGAGCCCTGGAATGTGGTGCATGTTCCACAGCTCTGTCGGCTCCCATGCGGCCCCGTAGTAGCCGTGTCCGCCGGTCTGGCACTGCACAGGACCACACGAGAGGACACGCGGACCACGCACCTTGCCGCTCGCAATAACGTCGACGACTCCGCCGTCGATGCCACCGACGTCTCGCACCGTGGTGAAGCCCGCGTCGAGGGCATCGCCCGCGGTGGCGAAGATGCCCGCCGCCAGTTCGGCTGCCGAGAGCTCAAACCCGAATTGTCTTCGGATCGGACTCGAAATACCCAGGTGGACATGAGCATCGATCAGCCCCGGAGTCAGAAGCATGCCGTCCAAGTCAACTGTCGTCGAACCCGACGGCGCCTGTCCGATCGCTGTGACAATGCCGCCACTCACGCACACGTCGACTTCGACCGGGTCGGTACCCGATCCATCCGCGACCATGCCGCCGGCAAACCATACGTCAGTCAAAGGGACCTCCCGAGCATTAGAAACCACTCTCCTAAACACTGGTGAATTCGATATGCGGTACCGTACTCAACAGTGGTGAACCCGTCAATGGAGGTAGCGTGAGATCGCCGGTTGGGGAGGGTCGAGAGCGACTGTTACAGGCACTGTTCGACGAGTTCGGTGAAACCGGCCCAAGTCCGAAGCTGTCGATGCGCCAAGTAGCGGAGCGACTCGGCGTGCACCACACGCTTCTGACCTATCACTTCGGATCACGACCAGGTCTCCTCAGCGCCGTACTGTCGGAAGCGCGCCGCCGTGACAACCTCGTCATCGCCGCGATGGGCAAGGATCTCGGGTTCGCGGCCCTGTGCAGGGCGATCTGGAGTTTCTACTCGAACGCCGACCATGAAGATCGAAGCCGCACCTTTTTTCACCTGGCCGGACTTGCGGTTTACGAGCACAAAGCATTTCAAGATTTCGCCGCCGACCTCGACGACTTGGCTCATCTCCTTGAAGCGGCAGCCCTTCGCGAAGGATTCACAGTGGTGGATGCAAAGCAGCAGAGCATCATCGCAACCGCATGTCTGCGAGGACTGTTGCTGCAGAGGTTGCTCACCCCCGACGCCGAGGTCGACGCCGCAGCCGAGCGCTTCATCACCTCGTTGACCACGACCATCACCTAAGGCCCGACAACCGATCACCCTCGTTCGAAATCACCGACGCGGGGCCGTTTGCCATTGGCTCGGGCCTGTTTCGGCGTCAGCTGGGTCCCTCAACCCGGCCAAGTGGTGGGTGATCGCACTTTCGACATCTGTACGAGCGAAGTGCCGAAAGATGCGACAAGTGAACCTATCCCGACCCAGCAGACACACGACATCATCGACAAGTCCGATGATTCACATGAGTTTCGAAAGTCAGGATTGAATTGTGACCATTACCTTCCGTGCCGCAGAGTTGAACAGCGCAAGTGGGATCTTCCAGCAAGCACTGCTCGGCCAACCCAGTGCAGAGCCACTCGGCGGAGACATCATCACTCGTGCAGATGTCGAGTTCACCAGTGACGACGGCCGCATTCAATCCGGAGTCTGGGAGAGCGAACCGGGAAAGTCGCGGTGGGAGTTCCTCACCCGCGGCGAGATCATCACTATCGTCTCCGGCGCCATGACCGTCGAGGAGGACGACGGCGATCCCGTACATCTCGTTGCCGGTACGAGTGCAATCTTCCCAATCGGATGGAAGGGTACGTGGACGGTCACCGAGACCGTACGCAAGGTGTTCGTCGTATACAACGTATGACCAAGAGAATCCGCAACATCCGACTTTCACGGCCCGTCGTACGGACGGATCTCCCGACGCAGCCCACTTGCCCTGAGCACCTGTCGCTGAACTCCCGCCCTCACGGAATCCTCGGTGCCGATTACCCTCACATGGTTTCTGGCGCGAGTGATCGCCGTGTACAACAACTCCCGGGTGAGCAGTGACGAAGCCTCGGCCGGCAGCATCACCGATACCGTGTCGTACTGGCTGCCCTGGCTCCGGTGAATCGTCATCGCGTAAACGGTCTGCACCGACGAGAGTTGGCTCGGGTGAATCAGAAACGCATCACTCCCCCGCTGGAATGCAGCAATAGGAACGCCATCCTCACGCTGCACGATCACCCCGGCATCCCCGTTGTAGATCTTGGCCTCGTAGTCGTTGGCCGTCACCAACAGGGGTTGGCCCGGATACCACCTCGTCGGATCCAGGAATTGCCCTGATGCCGTGCCGACCCACTCCATCGCCTGCTGCGCCCACCGCCCGACACCGTACGGTCCGTCACGGTGCGCGCACAGAAGGCGGTGCGATTCCAGGCCTTTCAGGGCGCCGATCGCATCACCCTCCTCGGCCGACCTCGTCACCACCTCTGAACTCGCAACGATATCGGCGCGCAATGCGTCAACATCCTCGGGAGAATGGAAGGAGACGGCGGGATCGCCACTACGCAGGATACGCAGAACCTCAGCGGAATCTCCCGCTCGCACTGCCCTGGCCAACGACGCGATGGTTCCGTCGAAGCGGCGCCCGCGTGAGAGTTGAATGATCCCGCCCCGCAGACGATCCTGCTCGTCCACACTCAGGGACTCTTCGGAACCGGTGGCCGTGAGATCGTCACCCACCAACTGTGTCAGCGCCGGATTTCCACTGACTTCTACCGGGCGGGCGACAAGGTCAGCAAGAACAGCGCCGGCGTCGACTGAGGTCAACTGATCGGGATCGCCGACAAGCAGCAGACGGGCATCGGGGCGAACGGCCTCGAGCAGGCGCGCCATCAAGGTGAGGGAGACCATCGACGTCTCGTCGACGACGACAACATCGTAGGGAAGTCTGTTGGTCGCATTGTATTTGAAGCGGCTCGAACTCCCCCGCTGCCAACCGAGCAGCCGGTGCAGGGTCATGGCCGCGAGTTCTTCGGGAAGGCCAAGGCTCGCGGTCTGCTCACGTACGGACTCTTGCAAACGTGCTGCGGCCTTACCCGTTGGTGCGGCCAGCCCGATGCGAGCATTCGAACCCAGTTCCTCCGACAGGAGAGCGAGAATACGTGCGACCGTATGGGTTTTGCCGGTTCCGGGCCCACCGGCGATGACCGTCGTCCACTGTGTCGCGGCGAGAGCAGCGGCTATCCGTTGACGATCAGGGCTGGTGGTCGGCCCGTTCTCGTCTACGAACAGCGAATCCAGGCGCGTTCGGACCGCTTCCAGGTCGGCGGGCGGCCACGTGGACGCACGCTCGTCGAGCACTCGCCGAATCGTCTGCTCCTGCAGAAAGTACCGATCGAGGTAGAGAAGCTCACCGTCGTCCGTGTCGACCAACCGGAGGGGCCTGAGCGGTCCGGCGTTGCCGCCGATCACCAGAGGGCTCAGCCGAAGGGCGGCAACGATCTCCGACGGTTCGGGCCACGGCAACGACGTAAGTTCGTCTTCCGTCGCATTGTCGACGCTCACATCGCGCATCCGTCGTAGATCGAGGCACACCGAACCTGATCGCACGGCCCGAACTGCCAACGCCGCGGCCAGCATCACTTCTTCGGAAGTTTCACCGCCCAGGCTGCACACTCTCGTCGCGACATGAACGTCGGCGGCAACCAGAACCCCGGCTTCATTGAAGATTCGCACGATCCCTTTGGCGCGCTGCGCCAATTGCGCCTCGGTCATCGAATCTTCTCCCCTACTGTGTGGGACGCATCAAGACCGGCCAGCAGATCCGATAGTTCAACCGTCAGCTGAGCAGGCGGTTTCCATTCGAATACACCACATTCCGGCGGACTGTCCGGGCCGAGCATCCCCCGCACGAATTGATACTGCGCGCCTCCGAGATGGTGATGCGGATCGTAGTCGGGCAGTCGCCACCGCAGATATCGATGCAGCGCAACCGAATACAGCAGTGCCTGCAAGGGATAGTGCGAGCGCATCATCTCCGTCGCCATGAGTTCGCGCGTGTAGTTGGCAGCCGTCAGATCGCCGCGGCCCAGCCGATTTGTCTTGTAGTCGACGATCACGAACGACGGGCCCGGGATCCGCAAGACGGCGTCGATACTGCCCGTCAGGAACCCGCGCATCGGTGACGTCTCGACACGGTCAAGATGGTCGGCGTACGACGCCAGAATGTCGTCCGGGGGAAGGTGGCGCCTCAACAGTTCCGACACTCCGCGAAGTGTGACACTCATCGACACCGGATCGTCGCCACCGGCCAGTGGGAGTTCGAAATCGAGTTCGGGAAGACGATCTTTCGGCGCGATCGTGGCCAAGGTTCCGAATCCCAGTGGAGTCTGCATCACCAGCAACAACGCATCCGCGAGTGCTTCGGAGTCGACCTCGGCCGCCCGAACCGAGACCGCCTCGGCGCAGCGTATACCGAGTTCCGCTCTCAGGTCTGAAGCAGCCGTGTCCACTACCTCGAGCACTTCATGCACCAGCGTGCCGAATGCGGCGCCCGCCGGAAGACCGTTCATCGGTGAAGGCAACGCCTCCAGCGGCGAGGGGGTGACGGTCCCGACGTCTACGGAATCCTCTGGCTCGTCGTCCTTTTCGGGATCCTCTACCTCACTGTCGGTGCTCGTGACCGCGTGGTGCGCTCCGGCGGTCAGTGCCGAGTACGACGTACGACGCCAGAGAGTGTCCAGGTCTCGATCGAAACGCGCCGCGGCCAGTTCGGTCACGTTCGCGGCTGCACCGGACCACTGGACGGGCGACGGAGGATGTGGACCAACAGGTTCCACCGAGATCACATCGGAAGCTGCTGCCGGCCACGTCGCGAGTCGTGCTGCGGTTGTACCGTCGTCGAGCACCTTCACTACCCGAGCAGGTTCGGCGATGCCGGGTGTACGTCCGAGCATCAACCGGTGCAGTGGCGAGCGGGAGGTCCCGTAGCTTGGCGCCCACCAGAGCACGAGTTGGCACTGCGCCCGGGTGAGCGCCACGTACAGCAGTCGCAGTTCTTCGCCTGCTTCTTCAGCCTCCGCAACAATCTTTCTGGCGTTGTACCCCGGGCCTTCCTGCCCACCGACGTCGAGGATGCGGCGCCCATCCGGATCGTGCAACAACTGCGTCGGAGAGTTGAAGCCGCCTACGCTCTCCCAACTGAACGGGACGTAGACGATCGGGAATTCGAGCCCTTTGGTGGCGTGCACGGTTGCGATTTGTACAGCGGCAGCATCACTGTCGAGGCGACGGCTTCTGTCGGTGGCACTCCCGGACGTCGGATCCTTGATCCGATCGGAGAGCCAGCGAACCAATGCGCTCAACCCGAACGCTTCCTCGGTGGCGACGCGGCCGAGAAGTTGTGCGACGTGCCGCAGATCGGTGAAATCTCGTTCGCCGGACGGGGCCGCGAGTACACGCTTCTCCAGATTCGTTTCGGCGGAGATCCTTTCGAACACGGCCGCGAACCCGACGCGTGCGAACAACCCGGAGTATGAACGCAGTTGACCCGCGAGTTCCGCGACGACGTTGTCGCCGTCGAGGTCCAATTCTTCGGCGGTGCGCCCGAAAATCGGAGAGAGGGCGGTCAACCGGACGCGATCAGACCGGTGCGGCTGCTCGATCGCCTGCAGCAGCCATAGCCACTGTGTTGCGCTGGGTGTCGCGAAAACACTGGAACCGCCGGTCAACACGGACGGTACACCTACGGCATCGAGGGCATCGCGAATCATCGCCACCTGCTTGTGGGTGCGCACCAATACCGCGACGTCTCCCGGCTCGACCGGGCGCGGATCACCGTCGACTGCCAAGCGGGCATCGCTGCCCAGCAGTCCGACCACGTCTGCTGCGACGTCGTCGGCGACGCGACTGCGAAGTCTGCCTACGGCCGGAAATCCCGAACGATTGAGCGGTCCGGCTCCGGTACGCGGCAGATGGCGTACACGCATCGGCATCGGGCCGGACAACCGAGACTTCTTGTGCGAAGCCTCTACTGGATGCGCGACGATGCCCTCGTTACCCAGTGCGGCGCCGCCGTAGAGGTGTTCGAGTGCCGCCAACAACCCTGGATCGCTGCGCCAATTGGTGGTCAACTCCTGGTGCGCATCCGCCTGATTGACCGCATCGAGATAACTCAGGACTTCTGCCCCGCGGAACGCATAGATGGCTTGTTTGGGATCACCGACCAGGACCAGGGTGGTGTGACCGTGGAAGGCCAACCGCAGAATGTCCCACTGCAACGGATCGGTGTCCTGGAACTCGTCGATCAGCACGACCTTGAACTTCTCGCGCACCCGACGGCACGCGACGGGGCCGTATTCCGGATCCGTCAACACGCCGTGCAGCAGCGTCAGGAGATCGTTGAAGTCGCGAATTCCTTTGGTCCGCTTACGTCGTTCAACCTCGAGACGAGCAGCCGCCGCGAACAGGACTCGCTGACCGGGAGCGGTCTCCTCCTCGCCGTCGGGTTCGAGAATTGCCTGGCCATCGCCGACTGCGCTTCGGGCAATGGCCAGCGCGTCCTTCGTGGAAAACGGTGGAGACGAGTCCGTCCGGCTGTAGCGGCTGAGGTACAAATCCGAGACGACCTCACTGATCAGGTCGTCGACCGACTCCACAAAAGTTGTGTCGGGTTCGCGTTCCCCGGCGATGCCGAGTCCGTCGAGCATCCTCTGACAGAAACTGTGGGTGGTCGTGATGGTGCCGGCGTCGAACTCCGCGAGAGCGCGCAGGAGTCGACGACGCCGCACGCCGATCTCCTCGTCGTCAGCTGTGGCGAGGTACGACACCAGATCATCATCCGACCGCCTCGCCGCCTCCGGGTCGACCAGAGCGGCGGACACTCCGGCGAACCTCTCCCTGGCACGCTCACGAAGTTCCTGAGTGGCGGCCCGGCTGAATGTCACCAGCAGAACTTGCGAAATGTCAGCGAGACCTTCGGCAACACAACGGGTCGCGAGTCCGACGATCGCGTAGGTCTTGCCAGTTCCGGCGCTCGCTTCCAACACCGTGGTGCCGGTCGGTAGCGGCCCCAAAAGGTCGAAGTCCACGGGTTACTCCGCTCTTTCGTTGGTCAGCAACGGATCCCACAGTCGTCGGGCGAGAACTCCGAATCGAGTCGGTTCCTCGGCCCAGACGAATTCGTCGTCCGACGGCGGATCCGCAGCCAACTCCGCCAGTGTTCGAGCTTCTCCGAAAACGTAAGCGTTGCTCGGATCGATCATCTCGCCGTACTGCCCGGTCCACTGGGTGTCCGCACCGTTTGTCGCATCGTCGACCGACTCGCCACCAAAGCGTCGGCGCGCATATTCGGCTGAAGTAGCGGCCCACATCGGCAACGGACGCTGCAGCCCCCGCTCGCGTAGGTCCACCAGTTGCTGCAGGATCTCGACCGCATTGCCTGGCGCATCGAGCACCGACCGTGCCGCTGCTATCTTTCCCCGACCCCGTCCGATGGAGACTGCATCGAGCGCACCGGGTCGTCCGTGCGCTTTCAAGGCGAGCAGGTTTATCCAGGCCGTCATTCGATGTTTAGGCGCCAGTGAGGAATACGACGCTCGCACCACTGAATTGCCGTGCACACCGGTTACCGTTCCGGTGAGACGACGCCCGTCACCGAGGTCGATGTCGACGTCGACAGCCTCGGAGTCGCCCTCGAGGTGTGGCAATGCAAGACCGGCAAGTTGGTCTACCACCCACTCGACGTTGCCCAGAACCGAGGCGCCCAGGTTGTAGGGCGGCAAAGTACCGCGGCGCCACTCGGCTGCACGGAAATCCGCCGAGCTGCGTCCAGCCAAGCGCGAGAGAAGCATTCGGTCACCCAGAGCCCAGGTGGACAGTGGATCGAGCTCGGTTGCCAGCGAATCCGCGATGTCGTCGTCGAGTTCCGGTACCCGGACGCCGAGGCGTTGGCGCAGAAAACCACGGGCGGGGTGTACGAGGAAGTTCACCAGGTCGGCAAGGTTCACTTCCTTCGGATGCACCTCGAGTAGCTTGGCCGACAAGACTGTCGGCAATTCGATCGGTGTTCCGGCAGCAGCCCTGGCACCGGCCAGCGCTGCCGTGTCGAAGCTGAACGGCTGATCCGGCGAGAAGTTTCGATTGTCGAACGACTGCAACGGGTGTCGAGTCAGCACCCCGTTGATCGCTTCCGGGCCCACCGTCGCACTGAGTACGTCGAGGAGGCCACTGAGGGGGATCGCCGGCGGTCTGACGACACCGGTGACCGGATCGGCACCGGTATACAACAGAATCAGATGCTCACCCGCAGACATCACGGCATCGAGAAGCAGTTGCCGGTCTTCACTGCGCAGATCACGCTCCCCCACAACTGGATCACGGGACAAGATGTCGTCGCCGTCGACTCCACCGGTTCGAGGGAACACCTCGTCGTCGAGCCCGATCAGAACGACCACGCGATGCGGCACCGAACGCATCGGAACCATCGTGCACACCGTCAGTTCGCCGGTTCGGAAGTTGGCACGCGTAGGTCTGCCAGCGAGGCTGCGCGAGAGCATCGCGCGAACATCGGCCAGACGTAACACCGTCTCTCCGCCGAATTCGACAGCAGCTACAAGTTCGCGGTGGGCCCCCGCGCTCTGCCAGGAATCGGCGGGCGCAGTGTCGGTCAGTAGATCCAGGGCCCGCATCAGCACACGAAGCCATTCGGCCGGCGAATGTGGGCCGGCAAGATCGCGAAGCGAGACTGCCAGGCGATCGACGAACTCTGCGAAACGTCCACTCAGATCGATGTCTGTGCCGTCCACGTCATCGAGTGGCAGCGCGAGATCCAACCAGGCATTTTCCGATTCGTCCGCGCTGACCCCCAACAAGATTCGGTCCATGGCGGTGTTGAAGGTGTTCTGCGGAAATGCATCGAGACCGAACGTGGCACGCTGCCGACTACCGATTCCCCAGCGAGCACCCGCTTCCGTCGTCCATTCCCGCAGTCTTTCCAATTCGTCGTCGCCCCACGAAAAACGTGTGCGGACAGGCTCGGTCGCAACAAGGTCGAGAACCTCACTGGCTGTGGCCCGGCCGTCGGCCAATTCGAGGAGAGAGCCGAGAACGGCCAGGACAGGATTGGTCTGACGTAATCCGCGGTCTGCCAGCTTTACTCGAAGAAGATGCCCCGGGTGTCCATGGACACCTTGCCCGAATGCAGCACGAACCAAGGGTGCGTACGTTTCGACGTCCGGGCACATCACGAGTACGTCGCGTGGCTGCAATGTCGGGTCGTCCTCGAACAATCGGAGCAGACATTCGCGGAGCACCTCGACCTGCCGTGCCGGCCCGTGGCAAGCGTGGACCTGAACTGTCCCGTCCGGTTCCGCTGCAACGCTGGGAGCACGATCTGCGATGACATCGGCCTTGACCGTCGCCAGGAGGGATTTCGGGCCGGCTGGTTCGGGAAGATGCACCGACTCGAACTCGGCGGCACCGAGGCTGATCTGAAGTTCACGAACGTCGCGAGCAAGACTCGACAGCAACGGATTGGCGGATATCAGCGCTGACCCGTCTTCCGAACGTCGGATCGTGCTCTCACTTCGAGGCTGCATGCGCGAGCTCATCTTGGTCCACAGCGCGGGGCTGGGATGCGGGAGCCAGATGTGCACGTCCCGATTCGCACTGAGTGCGCTCAAGATCATTCGCTGATCGACCGGCAGCCGGGTCGGCCCGAAGACCGACAGACGTTCCGGTAGGTCGACCAAGGCCGGGTCCTCGACCAGCGCGCGGCTCACTTGCCCCAGTCGCTCTGCGGGCCCCGGAACGTCGATCTTGTCCGCGACGATGCACCACAGACGTGCCTGCCATTCGAAATCCTCCGACAGCGCCAATCCGTGTCCGTCGGTCAACCGCCCGGCGGCCCAGTCGATCAGCATCTGTGGGCGTTGCGCGGCATAACTGCGGAAGAGTTCGGTGACATGTGTGGCGGAGGCAAACCGTCGACCTTCACGATGGCCTTCGAGATGCTTCGCCAGGACTCCGCACCAGGGCTCGCCGAGGGACTCGTCGATCACGTCGAGAACCGTCCACACCAATCGCGTCGGCGACCATGGGTCGTCGTCAGCCGTGATTCCACTGACCGCAGCCACGGATTCCGCGACCAGGCGCGCGGGTGAAGGAAACGCGATGTTCGCAGAAATTCCGTCCACTGCTGACGGTCCGGACGTACCTAGCTGGGAGGACAGCCGCTGATTGAGCCAACGCTCGACGCCCTTGGCCGGCACCGCAACAGTTTCCTGGGCGAATGGATCCGACAGCGGTGTACGGAGGAGCGTGGCCAACGCCGAGACCAAGGTGTCCGAACGCTCGGCCCGGTACAACTTCAGCAATCTTCGCTCCCCTCACTCCGTCCAGACGTCCATCTCACCACGGCGCTGTGACAGGAGACGCCGAACCAGCCTCACGCAGCGGTGACGCGCAGGCAACATGACCGCAATCGGACGTTCGTACTGTGCGGGAATGACCAGTCCCGTCACCACACCTCGCCCCGCTGGAACCGGTCTCGACATCTCCGGCCTCGGCAAGACCTTCGAGATGGGTCGTCGGTCGGTGACCGCGCTGACCGACGTGTCCCTTCAAACCAGCGAAGGATCCTTTCTGTCTCTGCTCGGGCCGTCCGGATGCGGGAAGTCCACCGTTCTCCGCATCCTTGCGGGCCTCGATACTCCGACGTCGGGAACAGCACTTGTCAACGGACAGTCGCCCGCCGAGTTACGCAAGCGCCGCGAACTCGGAATCGCCTTCCAGGATTCGGCTTTGCTGCCGTGGCGGACGGTGACCTCCAACATCAAACTGCCGCTTCAGGTTGCCGGCATCGATCCCGACCCCGACCAGATCGCCGACCTGATCGCTCTCGTCGGCCTCGAAGGATTCGAGAAGGCCAAGCCCGCTCAATTGTCCGGCGGTATGCGTCAGCGTGTGTCGATCGCACGATCGCTCGTGGTCAAGCCGAGTGTCCTCCTACTCGACGAACCCTTCGGCGCGCTGGACGACATGACCCGACAACGACTTAATATCGAATTGCTCAGGATCTGGACCGAGAAACCGGCGACCACGTTGATGGTGACTCACGGAATCGCCGAAGCCGTGTTCCTCTCCGACGTCGTTGCCGTCATGACGCCGAGGCCCGGACGCGTCCTCGAAGTCGTGCCGATCGACCTGCCGCGCCCGCGTACTCCCGAGATGATGCGTACACCCGAGTTCCACGAGATCCACGACTACCTCTCCGGACTGCTCTTCGGAAAAGCAGGCGTCGCATGACAATTACCGATATCGAGAACGTCGCGACCGCGGCGGCGCAGCCATCTGTACCGCGCCGGATCCGATTGAAGCGTCCAACGTGGTTCGGCGGTGCAGTCGGCATCTGCGGACTGATCGCTCTCTGGTGGATTCTGGCGGCGGCCGGTGTTGCGGGAGGTACGATTCCGACGCCGTGGGTGGTTGTTTCGACGATGTTCGACGACGGTTGGTCGCTGTACGGACCCAATTTCACCGTCACGGCTTCCGGTGCGCTGCAGGGCTTTCTCTGGGGAAATCTGCTGGCGATCACGCTTGCCGTGCTTGTCGTCCTCATTCCGCCCATCGAGGGATTGGCCACACAATTGGCGATCCTGAGCTACTGCACACCGCTGTTGGCGCTTGGCCCAATCATCCTGGTCGTCTTCGGCGGCCGGACCCCCACGATCTTTCTCGCCGCGATGTACTGCTTCTTCACCACGATGGTCGGCACACTCGCTGGCCTGAGATCGGCCGACAAGACGAGTCTCGATCTCGTTGCCGCCTACGGTGGTGGGCGTTGGCAGAAGTTCACCAAAGTTCAACTGGTGAGCGCACTTCCGAGTACCTTTGCCGCCCTCAAGATTGCTGCACCCTCGGCTGTACTCGGTGCCATCCTCGGAGAGTATCTCGGCGGGGTGGACAGCGGGATCGGCGTCGCACTCACGGCCGCTCAGACGTCGTACAACGTCCCGCGAACGTGGGGAATGGCCATCGCCGCCGCCTTGCTCGCCGGCCTGGGATACGCCGTCGTCGCAGCGATCGCCCGGCTCGTCACCCCGTGGACGAGCGCTCCGGGAGCACAGAAATGACCGCGGTACGAGGAACATTGAGATTCCTCGCTCCGATTGCCATCGCCTCGGCACTGCTGCTTGTCATCTGGGTGGTCTTCCTCAACACCTTCCCCCAGGTCGGCCCGCGTGTGGGAAAGACGCCGGCCGACGTCTGGGAGTACCTGTTCTCCGGTCCTAAGTCCGCCGACGCTCGTTCGGGCATCATCGACAACCTGTTCATCACTCTGCGCGACGCCGGTGTCGGCTTTGCCGTCGGAATGACTGCCGCGCTCGTGGTGGCATCGATCTTCGTCGTTTCCCGCACTGTCGAACAGACTTTCATGCCCGTTGCAATGCTTCTACGATCTGTTCCTCTCGTTGCGATGACCCCGATCATCGTCCTGATATTCGGCCGCGGAATCGTGGGTGTGACGGTCATGGTTGCGATAGTGGTGTTCTTTCCTGCCCTGGTCATGATCATGGTCGGTCTGCGCGCCGCTCCAGCTCAGGCACAAGACCTCATCGCTGCGTACGGCGGGAGTCGTTGGACCGCATTGCGAATGGTGTCCGTACCGTCCGCACTTCCGGCGGTGTTCGCCGCCGCTAGGGTGTCAGTGCCCGGCGCTTTGATCGGAGCACTGATCGGCGAATGGCTCGGTAGCGGTCAAGGCTTGGGTTCGAGCATGATCAAAGCCATTCCGCGCTACCAGTACAACGAATTGTGGGCATCTATCGTGGTGATCACCGTGGTGTCGATCGTCCTCTACGCCGTGGTCGGGATCTTCGAAAGCATCGCTCTGTCTCGTTTCGGTCCTTCGGCGGGCAAGTCGTGACATCTGTTAACACGACCTCAACAAACTCTCTCTCCCAAGCAAACTGAACGAAACCGACTGGCCCTAGTGTTCCGATTCATGACGCCATTCAAGCCCGTCCGCCAGCTGGACCGCAGGGCCTTCTTCCGCTACTCCGCGCTGACCGGCATCGCAGTCGCCGGTAGTGCGTCATTGCTCGCGTGTAGCAGTGACTCCAGCAGTTCGAGTGGCGGAACCACGGACGACGGTTCCGAATTCGGAACAGTTGCAGTGCAGTTGTCCTGGATCAAGAACATCGAGTTCGCCGGTGAGTACTTCGCTCTCGACAAGGGGTACTACAAGGATGCCGGGTTCGGGAATGTAGACCTGGTGGCAGGTGGCGCAGCCGGTACCGGCGTCGAAGCCGGCTTGGACACCGGCAAGGTGTGGATCGGAATGTCCGCACCGCAGCTCACAGCACCCGCCGTACTCGACGGACTGGAGGCAAAGATCGTCGGGGCGACGTTCCAGAAGAATCCGTTTGCGATTGTCAGTTCCGCTGCGGCACCGATCAACTCACCGCAGGACATGATCGGCAAGAAGATCGGCGTCCAGGATTCCAATCAGCTCGTCTTCGGAGCTCTCCTGGCAGCCAACGGCCTGACCGAAAGCCAGATGACGATCGTGCCCGCGCAGTTCGATCCGAGCCCCCTGGCAAACGGCGAGGTGGACGGCTGGGTCTCCTACGTGACCAACGAGCCGATCACACTGGCCGCCAAAGGTTTCCCCAACGCCCACTTCCTCTTCGCGGACTACAACCTGCCGTTGGTCGCCGAATCGTTCACGGTTCTCCAGTCCACCATCGACAACGAGAGGGACAAGCTCAAGGCATTCCTGAAGGCCGAGATCCAGGGTTGGAAGGACGCGGTCGCTGATCCGGCAGAGTCGGCGCGGCTTGCCGTCGAGGTCTACGGCAAGGACCAGAACCTGGAACTCGAAGAGCAGATCAAGGAAGCCACCGCACAGAACGATCTTGTGGTGTCGGCAGATACCAAAGCCAACGGGTTGTTCACGATGACACCCCAACTGATCGAACAGAACATCGCGGCACTGTCGAAAGCGGGGCTGGAGATTACGGCGGACCAACTGTTCGACATGTCGATCCTCGAAGAGGTGTACGCCGAGAATCCGGAGTTGATCTGAACACCGGTCGTTGGGCACGACGATCTGGTCGTTCCTTTCGAGCATCGCTTCGAGCAACCTGAGATCTGATCGTCGTGCCCAAGCCCGGGTCAGATTGCTGGTTCGGACCGCGGGAACAATCGCGAGAGAACATCGGAGAGAGTGATGATGCCGACCGTTGTTCGTTCGTCTGTGACTACGGCGAGGTGATTTCGGCTCTCCCTCATCGAGGCGAGTGCGAGGTGGACGGGGGTATCGGGCGCAAGGGTGAACGCCGGTCGCATGATGTCCTCGGCGCGGGTGTGGTCGGGTTGGAGCAGGGTGTCGCGAACGTGCACGATCCCGAGAGGAACACCGTTGTCGCGAACGAGGATTCGTAGGTGCCCTGATTGTTTCGATACCGATCGAACGTGGTTCATGGTCGCGGATGTGGTGACGGAGGTCGGAGCTTTGTTGCTCGGAAGCAGATCGCGGACGGTCAGGGTCTGCATGTCGAGGGCGCCGGAGAGTTGCGCGGAGTATCCGGCGTCGAGGGCTCCGACGTTGGTGGAGTGCTCGACCAGGTGCCGCAAGGCGTCGGGGTCCTGGCCGCTGCCGACGTGATCGACCGGTTGCACACCGACTTTGACCAGAAGCCAGTTGGCCATCGAGTTCAGCGATTGCAGTAGAGGCCGGGTGATCCACATGAATCCGCGCATCGGGATGGCGAGCAGTGTGGCGGATTTCTCGGGGTGGGCGATCGCCCAGGATTTCGGTGCCATTTCACCGACGACCAGATGCAGGAAAGTCACGATGATCAGCGCGAGAACGAAACCGGCGACGTCGGCGATCCACAGCGGCATACCCCAATTCGAGAAGGCAGGGGTGAGCCAGTGGTGGACGGCGGGTTTGGTGATCGCGCCGAGTGCGAGGGTGCAGACGGTGATGCCGAGTTGGGAGCCGGCGAGGAGCACGGTCAGCTCGGAGGCGCTGCGCAGAGCGGCTCGGGCGGAGCGGCTGTTGGGGGCGGCGTCTTCGAGGCGGTGCCGTTTGGCGGAAATGAGGGCGAATTCGACGGCGACGAAGAAGGCGCTCAATGCGATGAGGCCGACGGTGATCGCAATGACGATCCAGGGATTGCTCATCGGTTCTCCTCCGCGGCTTCAGTCCCGGCCATCTCGGTGGGGTCGAGGCGTAGTCGTAGTGATGCCGGGACGTGCCGCTCGACGGACAGGACATCGATGACCAGTGAATGTCGGGGTTGTTCGCCGTCGGAAATCAGGTCGGCGGGATCAGGTGGCAATTCGACGCGGATTCGGGTCCCTTCGGCCGGAAGTTCGCCATGATGAGCGATGGTGAAGCCGGCGATCGTCTCGTAGTCACCGCTCGGGAGGTCGTGTCCGATGGTGCGTTCGATCTCGTCGAGGTGCACGCCACCGTCGACGGTCCACGATCCGTCCTCGCTGGGTAGTTCGAGTGGCAGATCGGGGTCGTGTTCGTCGGTGATTTCGCCGACGAGTTCTTCGGCGATGTCCTCGAGGGTGATAATTCCGGCGAATCCACCGTATTCGTCGATGACGCAAGCGAGTTGGTTCTTGCTGTCGGTGAGTTCGGCCAGGGCCTTCGGCAGGGGAAGTGTGGTCGGGAAGATCAGGGCGGAGCGGGTGAGTGCGCGCACGGTCAGATCAGTGGTCGGTGTCAGGCCGAGAACATCCTGGAGGTGGATGACGCCGACGATGTCCTCGGAATCTGCTCCCACGACGGGATATCTGGAGTGCCCTCGCCCCATGAGAGTGATGACGTGGTCGAGGGAGTCGTCAGCGCGGACGGTGTCGACATGGGTGCGCGGGATCATCGCGTGCTCCACCGGACGAGTGGGGAAATCGAGAATACGATCGAGCATCGTCGACAACTCGGGCGGCAGAGTCCCAGTTTCGCGGGATTCGGCGACGATGTGCTCGAGGTCGCGGGCGGAGGCGGAGTGTTCGACGTCGTGCACCGGCTCGATCTTCAGGGCACGAAGTAGCAGGTTCGACGCTTGGTCGAAGATCCAGATCAGCCAGCCGAACAGTTTCAGATAGAGGGTGGTCGAGCGAGCTAGCCACCGGGCCACCGGTTCGGGACGGGCGATGGCCAGGTTCTTCGGAAAGAGCTCACCGAAGAGCATCTGGACCAGAGTGGAGAACAGCAAAGCCAGCACGGCACCGATCGCGAGCCCGACGGCGGTGGGAATGCCGATGCCACCGAAGATCGTTCCCAGCGATTCACCGATGAGAGGTTCGGCGACGTAACCGACGAGCAGACCGGTGACGGTGATGCCCAGCTGGGCGCCGGAAAGCATGAACGAGGTGCGTCGCGTCACCGCCAGAGCCCGCTGCGCCCCCAAATCGCCGGCCTGGGCGAGTGAATTGAGCCGGGATCGGTCCACGGCCATGTAGGCGAACTCTTGGGCAACGAAGTAGCCGGTCACTGCGGTGATCAGCAGAACGACCAGCACACCGAGCAGCAGTGTCAGGGCGATCATCATGAGCCGGACACCTCGCCATCACATGCGTTCACGTAGTGGGGTGTGTCCGGCCTGGGTCTGTGGCTGTCCATGGGTCTCTCTGTCGATGCGAAAGAAGCCTTGTTCTTTACTCTACGTTTACCCTGCCGGGAAAGTTCCCACCGGCATACGTTTTCACCGAAAGTATTCGCTGCGAAGAGGGAAACGATGTGGCTACGAATAGAACATCGGTTCCCAGCATTTCCCCCCAGGGGACCGTAGATTGCCCTACTCGATACCGGGGCCTACGCGCATCGCGTCCTTCCTGGAGCGTCCCGCCAGCAATTCCTGTCCAGTCAGATGAAGCGCAGCCGATTCGATTGTGCACATGCACTAATAATTGCAATCACCGCTGGGATCGTGCCGAAGATTTCACACCGCGTCATGCGGTGTTCTTGTTCCAGACGCCTGGAGGCTTTCACCTCATGGCGATGACGCTGGAGGCTAAATGAGTAAGACGTGGTTGCGACACTCGACTGTGGCAATGATATCCGCGGTAGCTGTGCTGGTCGGTGCGAATACTGCGGCGGGTGATCCCACCGATATCGTATTTCCTCCGGACCAGAACCAGCTCCCACAACTGCCGTCCGAACCGCAACTCTACGATCAGCTGCCGATTCCGACCCCCTCGGAAGACCCCTGGTACAACGATCCGGAGGACCTCGCGTCCTATGCACCTGGTCAGATTGTGCGCACTCGGGAGGTGCAGACCCGGTTGGTCGGTATTCCGGTTCCCGTCTACACCAAGCAACTACTCTTCCGATCCAACGATGTCCACGACAATCCGATCGTGACAGCCACGACGGTCATCGTGCCAGGCATTCCGTGGCAGGGAAGTACCCGGCCGGTGGTCTCGTTCCAGGAGGCCATCGACTCCACCGATTCGTCCTGCAATCCGTCGCACACCTTGCAGGTCGGCACGATGAAGGAGTCCCCGCTCGTGGCCGGTTGGCTGGCGCAGGGCTTCGCCATCAACGTCCCCGACTTCGACGGCAAGTTCAACACGTTCAACACCTATGCCGAGGGCAAGATGGTGCTGGACAGCCTGCGCGCGGTGAAGAACGATGAGGGGCTGGGCCTGGCCGATCCCGGCATCGCGTTGTACGGATACTCCGGTGGCGGCTCGGGATCGATGCGCGCTGCCGAACTGCGTGCGACCTACGCGCCCGACGTACGGCTGCTGGGCACGGCCGCGGGCGCCACCCCAGGCAGCCTCACCGGCATCGCACGATATGCAGTGCAGCCGCACCCCGGACTCGCGGGAGCCGGAAATTTCACCATGTGGCTCGGGTTCGTAGCCTTGGCACGGGAATACCCGGACGTGTTCCGGCCTGAGGAATTGCTCACCGAGGAAGGCCAGCAATTGCTGCGCGATTTCCAATCTCGCTGTGTCATCACCATCGCGCCCTCAGGGGCTTACCGCCCACTCAGCGCATATTTCAAGCCAGGTAAATCGTTGGACACCGAACCTGCGGTCATGCAAGTGCTCGAAGAAAACAGTCTCGGCAAGCACATCCCGGACAGCCCGATCCTGTGGTGGCACGGCATCTGGGACGAGATCGTGCCACCCTCGACAGTGCTGCCGACAGTGAACAAGTACTGGGACAGCGGTGCCGACATGCGGTTCATCACCGTACCGTTGCCCGAGCACGGACTCAATGCCGTCACCGGTTGGGCTCCGGCGGTAGCGTGGACCAGCGCCGTACTGCGCGGCTTGTCCCCAGGTCCGAAGTTCAATCTCGGGTCCCCCGCCCCTCTGCCCGCAGGCTTCCCAGGAGCTTGAGCGAATTGGTCGTGGGTACCAGTGACTGAGGAGGCAATATGGCGCATTACCCCGAACCCGGGCCCGCGCACGACGAGCAATGGCAGCACGTGATCGCCCGGGCGCACGCCCGGGCGGCCGGCTTGGCCACCACTCTAAAGACCGACGACCTGCTGCCGCACTCCATGCTGGACGCAGACTTCGTGCCCAGCGTGCAGCTCAACATCGCATTGTTCTTCCGGTCACTCGTCATGGAACACGAACTGACCAGGGAAGACACCCGCCCGATCGTCGAACGAGCGTTGCGACTGATCCGTGACGGCATGTCCCTCGAGGAGATTCTGACCAACTACCGGGTCGGCACCGCATTCCTATGGAGCGAGTCCATCCTGGCCCTCGAACCAGATGAGTACCCGCTATTGCCCAAACTCGGGCTGTGCCTGACCAACTACCTCAATCTGGTGGTCACACACATCGCCACCACCCTGATCGAGGACAGCCGGCAGCCACGCTGGGACATCCTGGAACGCCAAGGCGAGATCGCCGCCGACCTGCTCGCTGGACGCGAGGTCAGCGGATGGACGGGCGCACCCGAGATCCCCATCGCGGAATCGTTCATCGTTGCCGCGGTACGACTCGGTCAACCGGCGCCCGGCACCCTCACCGCCCTCCGCGACCGGCTCGGGCTGCTCCCGGGCACCTTCCTCTACCGCGACAACGGCGGTTGGATCGCGCTCGTCCCCCTGCGCCCGGGCGACGAACGCGATCCGGCGTCGGCGTTAGCCAGCCGAATCGTACTGTCCAACAGTGCCATTCAGTCTGAATTCTGGATTGGGGTCGCGACCGCACTTACGCGGGCGGACATCCCCGGGGCCTATGCCGAAGCACGGACCGTCGCCGAGACCGCCCGCGCCCTCGGCCGGGCTGAAACGGTCTGCACCCGAAATCGCATGATATTCGAGTATTCCGTGGCTGCGGGCGGACCCACGCTGACGGCTCTGGCAGCGTTACTCGATCCCCTTGCCGATCATCCTGCGCTGCTGGAGACGCTCGATGCGTTCATCGACAGCGAGTTCAACCACAACGTCTCCGCCCAGGCACTGTTCATCCATCGCAACACAGTTACCTACCGGCTCTCCCGCATCGCCGAACTCACCGGCTATGACCCGCTACTGCCCAGCGGCGTCTCCACTCTCATGGCCGCACGGGTCGGCCAGCGCATCGTTACTTACTCTGCTCACACCGCGAATCCTCACCGGCGCCGCTCCGATCCTGCGGTCTGAGTTTTCAGAAGCTATTGGAGCCGAAGCAACTACTTTGGCGGGCTTCGGAGACTCGCCCGAAGCCCACCAAAGTGGCGGCGCACGTCCCGCCAATCTTCGCTGCATCTCGACAGGCCATCGGTGCTGAAGTTCTTTGCCCCGGATACCACCGAAAGAAATGCCGATTCGAGCGGCCACTTGCCGAGAGGCGCAAGACGAGCACCGACGCTGTGAAGCCGCTGGACACCTTTTCGGTGCCGGCGGCTTTGTCCATGCCGTATCGCAATTGCAGGTAGGCGGGACGGGCGCCCACAGAGTTCCCGCTTTTGGCGAACTATTGGCCGAAGTTGAACCTGAGATTCGCATTTATCAAGGTGTTGAGCCGCTTTCGCATCCGCACGACCTCCGCCTCGGACGGTATCGGATCTTCGAGGAAAAGCGTCCAACGCAGCATCGTGCCGTTTCCGACCGCCTCGATGTCGAATCGGATGACGGCGTCGGGGCGGTCCGGCCAGATCGACGACCAGATCACCAGCCCCGGTTCTTCAGCCCTGACGATCTCCGGTGCGATCTCGCTCTCGAGAAGTTCCAGCCAGTGCCGGGCGGGCTGGCGGTACGGATCGATCAATGCCTCGAACATGAAGCGCGCAGGCGGCGGCTGGCTCCGGCGCCTCGTCGCGACTTGCTGCATGACACGAGCGTAACCGCCTCTCAAGGGCATACCTCTGCCTTCACCCTGCAAGATCCACGAAAACCGGGATAAATCGGACACTGTCGGAGGACACTCAGGAGCACATCCGTCTGGGAGGGCCGCTCATGCGTAAACGCCATCAGGTTCTGCTTGCAGTGTCCGCAGCGATCGGGCTGTCTCTGACGCCGATCAATGCGTCGGCAACACCGAGCACGGGAGTACACGGTGAAATCCTCGGGCAGGTGACTTTCGACGGCAAGGACTACATCCTGCGTCAGATCACCATCGACCCCGGCGGTTCCACCGGTTGGCACTTCCACGACGGGACGCTCTACGCACTGATCGCGCAGGGCACGTTGAGCCACTACCGATCCGATTGCTCCGTCGACGGGATCTACAGCGCCGGAAATACTTTGATCGAACCGAGCGGTTCAGATCATGTGCACATCGGAAACAACTCGCAGACAACACCATTGGTACTCGAGGTCGTCTACGTCAATCCGGCGGGCAGCGCCCTCTCCGAAGATGCTGCGCCTCCCAACTGCCAACTACCCGGCTGACGGCGCCGAAGCGGTAAACCGCACCGGCATCGATTCGAGACCGGACACGAAGTTGGCGGCACGCCGCTGCAACGGCGCGTCGGTGGCAAGTGCCATTCCCGGCAGCCTGGCGAAGAGTTGCTCGAACATGATCCGTCCCTCGAGCCTGGCCAGCTGATTACCCAGACAGAAATGCGTTCCGAAGCCGAAGGCCACGTGTGGATTCGGTGTGCGGCCGATATCGAACC
Organism: Rhodococcus sp. WS1; assembly: GCF_003797745.1. Classification (NCBI taxonomy): domain Bacteria; kingdom Bacillati; phylum Actinomycetota; class Actinomycetes; order Mycobacteriales; family Nocardiaceae; genus Rhodococcus; species Rhodococcus sp. WS1. The sequence continues at coordinate 2,456,248 of NZ_RKLZ01000001.1, forward strand.
GTTCGGCGTTCAGGAACACGGACTCGTCGAAATTTGCCGATTCGAAGAGCAGCAGCATCTTCTCACCCGCCTTCAGTTGCGCACCGAAGAAATCGGTATCACGGGTCAGAGTTCGAGCCATGTTCTTGATCGGCGAGGACCACCGCAACATCTCCTCCATTGCCAAGGGAATGGCATCGGGATCGTCGGCCAGCGCTCGATGCTGGTCCGGATGGCGCAGCAGCTGCTCCATGCCGCCGCTCAGGACGTGCCGTGTGGTCTCGTCACCGCCGATGAGTATCAGTAGGGACTCGTTGACGATTTCCTGATCGGAGAGGGCCTCGCCGTCGACCGCACTGTGAATCAATGTGCTCACCAAATCGTCGGCCGGCTCGCTCCTCCGCTCGGCAATGGTTCGCATCATGTACGCGGTGAAGTCGACATACGCAGCCATCATGGCCTGCAGTTGCTCCTGGGAAGCGTTGCTTCCCAATGCCTTCACCAGATCATCCGACCACCGCAGAAACAACGCGCGTTCCTCGGGACGGACACCCAACATGTCGCCGATGACGGCCATGGGAAGTGGTGCGGCCAGGTCTGCGACGAAGTCGGCTTCTCCTTTCTCACAGACGGCGTCGATCAGTTGATCGCAGATCTCCCGGATACGGCCGGCCTTGGCTTCGACCTTCTTACGTGTGAAACCCGCGTTGACCAAGCGTCGACGCGTGAGGTGCTGCGGGTCGTCCATGTCGATCATCTGCGGCAACGGACCCGTTTCGGGGCGGATGCCGCCGGCGTTGGAGAACAGTTCGGGATCCCGCTCGGCTGCGACGACGGCGTCGTAGCTCGCGGCCGCGGTGATTCCGTTGGCGTCGTCTCGGTACACGGGCTCGTGATCACGCATCCAGGCGTATGCGTCGCGCACATTCCCGAGGTCTCCGCTGTAGAAGCGTCCGTCGATCAAATCGAAGGTCGGTCTGGTAGCCATCACTCCACCTCTCGCACAACCCTTGCCACAATAAGTAGAACCTGTTCCTATATAGCGTGGGGCGTTTTCACCGAAGCCGAACCGGAAAACCTCCAGAATCAGCACGCGAGCCCGCCGGAGCAACGACCAGGAGACACACATGGACGACGACACCGCCTCAGCGGGCATACCCACTTTCACCGGCACATCGATACTGGTGACCGGCGGCGGTAGTGGCATCGGTCTGGGCATCGCTCGTTCGCTGGTTGCGTCTGGCGCTCACGTCACGATCTGCGGACGCAACAAGGAGAAACTCGAAGCTGCCGCCGAATCGATCCGGCAGTCGAGTCCGGAAGGATCGGTCAGCGTCTCCCCTACCGACGTCACGATCGAGGCAGACGTCGTCGCCGCTGTTGCCGCGGCGGTCTCCGTCACCGGAAAGCTCGACGGAGTCGTGGCCTGCGCCGGCGGGAACGAAACCATCGCACCGGTCACGCAACTCGACGTCGACGCGTGGCGCCGCACCGTCGACCTCAACGTCACGGGGACCATGCTGACGATCAAGCACGGCGCCCGGGCGCTGGTGGCAGGAGGCGGTGGATCCATCGTCGCGATCTCGTCGATCGCCAGCAGCAACACACATCGCTGGTTCGGCGCGTACGGCGTCTCGAAGTCCGGCGTCGACCACCTGGTGCAATTGGCGGCAGACGAACTGGGCGCCAGCAACATTCGTGTCAATGCGATCCGGCCGGGTCTCACCCGAACGGATCTGGTCGCGCTCATCACCGACGGTGGCCCCATCCTGGACGATTACCTGGCCAACACTCCGCTCGAACGCGTCGGCGAGGTCGAGGACGTCGCCGGACTCGCTTCCTTCCTCCTCGGACCGCAGTCCACCTGGATCACCGGGCAGATCATCAACGTCGACGGAGGCCAAATGCTGCGCCGCGGACCGGATTTCCGCTCGATGCTCGAACCCGTCTACGGATCCGACGGACTCCGCGGGGTGGTCGCGCCATGAGCTACACGATTCTGGGCAAGAAGGTCGAGATGCCCGTCGAAGTTCGCACCGCGTCGGCCTTCATGGCGTTGTACTCGGTACCCAGCGCAACGGCGCAGTCGATCATCGATTACACCGGCTTGACCGTCCTCCAATACCGTCCCGGCCGGGCGCTGTGCGGCCTGGTTTTTGTCGACTACATCGATGGGGATCTAGGTCCGTACAACGAATTCGGGGTGACGTACATGGTGCGCAGCCACACTGCGCCTCCCGAAACCTCGGTGCTGGGAGATCTACGTTCGCTCGCTGCCGGAACTGCAGGGGCACTCATTCACGAGTTGCCGGTGGACGGAGAGTTCACCAAGGCCGCCGGCCGGGAAATCTGGGGATTCCCGAAGGTGCTCGCCGAGTTCGACACCGAGCACGTCGGCTCGGTCAAGCGCGGATCCGTCTCGCGCGACGGCAAACTCATCACACAGTTGAGTGTGAAGTCCGGCGTCAGCGTGCCTGGCGGCGGAGCCAACATGTCGTTGGCCGCGTACTCGCATCTCGACGGCGCAACCAGGTGCACGTCGTGGGACATGGCGCCGACCGGCGTCAAATCGCGCCCTGGTGGAGCAGAGGTTCAGCTGGGTAGTCACCCGATGGCGGCGGAGCTTCGGAAACTGGGACTCCCCCGCCGGGCCCTGATGACCACGACCATCAAAAACCTGGCGATGACGTTCGGGGAGGCGACAACGATCTGAGTGTCGGCCGACGGCACCCCTTTCGGTCACGTGTGACTCGGGCTACACTCCTGGACGGTTGACCAACTCGCGTCAGACCGCCCGAAAGGACACTCGTGCAGATCACCCGACGCACCGTACTGGCAGGCGCTGCCGCCGCACCTGCGCTCGCCGCTCTGTCGACGAACCAGGCCGTCGCAGCTTCGCCGGCACGCACCGTTTCACCCGCACGTACCGACAAGTCGTCGTCGTTGCAGGTGGGCGTCGGGATCTCCGATGTGACCGGACCGGTCGCCGAGGTCGGCATGATGGGCTACTCGAGCTTCGACCAACGCGCCGAAGGCCTGCACCAGCGAATGCGCGCACGCGCCTTCATCTTCGAGTCCGGCGGGTCACGGGTCGCCTACGTGTGCGTCGACAACTGCATGATCTTCCAGTCCGTTCACGACGAGGTCCTACGCCGGCTGGCTGGGAAATTCGGCGACATCTACACCGAACGCAACGTCATGTTGACGGCCATCCATTCACACGCGGCATGTGGTGGGGCCTCGCACAACTACGCGTACAACCTCGCAGTTCTCGGCTTCGAACTGCAGGTGTTCGAAGCCGAGGTCAACGGCATGGTCGAGGCGATCAGCGCTGCCCACGAGAACCTGGCGCCGGGCTCCGTCCGTTTCGGGCGGTCCGATCTCACCGATGCCAGCGTCAACCGATCACGAGTGGCGTTCGACCTCAACCCCGAAGAGGACAAGGCCTACTACCCCGGTGGCAACGATCACCACATGCGTGTCATGCGGATCAGCCGGGGCAGCAAGGACATCGGTGCGATCAACTGGTTCGCCACCCACTGCGCCTCGCTCACGAACGAGAACCATCTCATCTCCGGGGACAACAAGGGCGCCGCGGCGTACTTCTGGGAGCACGACGACCGGGGTGTGCGTTACCTCGACGGCGACACCAGTTTCATTGCCGCTTTTCCGCAGACCAACAGCGGCGACATGTCACCGAACCTCTTCCTCGAGCCCGGACGCGGACCGACCGAGGACGAATTCGAGAATGCACGCATCATCGGGCTGCGCCAGGTTGCGGCGGCTCGAACTGCCTTCGGCTCGGCCTCCGAAACCGTCACTGGTGGTGTCGACAGTCGGATCATGTACCTGGACATGGCAAATCAGGTGGTGAGCGGAAGATTCACCCCGGACGGGCGCGAGCACCGCACTGCACCGGCAGCGATCGGTGCGGCAATGAGCGCCGGAAGCGTCGAGGACGGGCCGGCAATTCCGATCTTCCCCGAGGGCACCCGAAACCCCATGATCGACGCCTTGGGCGGCATGGATGCTCCTGTGCCTCAATGGCTTCAGGATGCACAGGCTCCCAAGCTCGTAGTCGTTCCGGTCGGCCTGTTGCCACCGGGCGGATGGGTGCCGAACGTACTGAAGATCCAGATCCTGCGGATCGGCCAGTTCTACATCGTCGGTGGCCCTGCGGAATTCACCATCGTCTCCGGATTACGAGTGCGTCGAACCGTCGCCGAGGAGCTTGGGGTTCCCCTCGAGAACGTCATCTTCCAGGGCTACGCGAACTCGTACTCGAGCTACTGCACCACGCCACAGGAATACGATTCGCAGCAGTACGAGGGCGGTTCGACGATGTTCGGCCGTTACACACTGCCGGCCTATCAACAGGGGTACGCCGCTCTCGCAGCCGCGATGCGCGACGGCACCGAACCTCCTCGCGGCCCCGCGCCGGCCGACCTGTCCGGGTTCCAACCCAGCTTCGGACCTGGCGTCGACTTCGACGAGCCCTTGCCGGGAACACAATTCGGCGATGCGACCGTCCAGCCCGGCGACGGCTCACCGGGTGCGCAGGTTGCCGTCGAGTTCGTCACCGGCCACCCCAAGAACGACACTCACCGAAACGGGACCTTCTACGAGATCCAGCGAAATACCGGCGGATCCTGGACACGGGTCGCCGACGACAACGACTGGTCCACCAAACTGCACTGGCGCCGGGTCGGGAGCAACGGTTCCGTCGTGCGCATCACGTGGGATGTTCCGGTCGATACTCCGGCGGGTACGTATCGAGTCCAACACTTCGGTGCGTCGAAGGCTCGGGGTAGCGGCGCGATTTCGCCGTTCTCCGGGGTGACGTCCGAATTCCGCCTCACCTGACCCGCGTGAACGTATCGCTCCCCTTGTTGGACAAGGGGAGCGATACGTTCACGCGATGGGATCAGAGCGCAATGGCCACGTTCAGGCGGCGGTCGGGTGCAGCGAGATGCTCGACGTCGACTGCTCTGACGCTGCCGGGCGGTCGATCTTCGCCGCGACGATCAGGACCAGCAGACCGGCGACGGTGACCGCCGCCCCCATCCAGATCGGGGAGGTGAAGCCGAGTCCCGCGGCGATGGTGATTCCGCCCAGCCATGCCCCGAGCGCGTTGCCGACGTTGAAGGCGGCAATATTTGCACCCGATGCCATGGTCGGTGCGGCCGACGCGTAGTTCATGATCCGCATCTGCAGACCTGGAACCGTCGCAAAACCGAAGGCGCCCATGAAGAACAGCGAGATCACGGTCATGACTTTGCTCTCGGCGGTGGCGGCGAACACGATCAGAACGACGGTCAGGATCGCGAGAATCCAGACCAGCGACTTCGTCAGCGAGCGGTCGGCCGCCTTGGCTCCGAGGAAGTTACCGACGAACAGGCCCGAGCCGAAGAGGATGAGCAGCCACGGAACGCTGGACGTCGCGAAGCCGGTGACCTCGGTGAGGGTGAAGGCGATGTAGGTGAAGGCTCCGAACATTCCGCCGTAGCCGAGGATGGTGATGGCGATCGAGAGCCATACCTGCTTGTTGCGGAATGCCCCCAACTCTCCGCGCAATCCGCCACCGGTCGTGCTGGCAGGCGTCGTCGGGACGAGTGCTGCAATTCCGATCAGGGCGATGACGCCGATGACAGTGATGGCCCAGAAGGTCGAGCGCCATCCGAGTTGCTGGCCCAGCAGAGTGCCGAACGGAACGCCGAGAACGTTGGCGATGGTCAGGCCCGCGAACATCATCGCGATGGCGCCGGCACGCTTGTTGGGCGCGACCATGTCGGCGGCAACCACCGAACCGATCCCGAAGAACGCACCGTGGCACAGTGCCGCAACGATGCGTCCGCCCATCATGACCTCGTAGGAGGGCGCGAGCGCGGACATCAGGTTGCCGATGATGAACAGCACCATGAGCGAGAGAAGGACCTTCTTGCGCTCGAAGCGGGTGACGGCAGCGGTCAGGAGGATCGCGCCGATCGCCACCGACAGTGCGTAGCCCGAGATCAGGTAGCCCGCGACGGACTCGGTGACCTCGAAATCAGCCGAGACCTCGGGCAGGAGGCCCATGATGACAAATTCGGTGAGGCCGATCCCGAACCCGCCCATAGCGAGGGCAATGAGACCCAATGGCATCTCGATGTTCCTTTCACAGATTTACGCGTAAGCCGTTAGCGGGCGTGTGCAGTAGTTGCAGGCGCGCTATAAATAGTTGCACGCGCGCGCTACATGCGCAAGCTGGTAACCTGGAGTCGCAGGAAACGGACAAGGAGAATCACATGGGGATCGCCGACGACGCCGTCGAAATCCGTTCGCAAGGGTGGCGCACGCTCGCAGCACTGCACGGCGCCCTCGACACCGAACTGGAACGCGCGCTCCAGCGTGAGCACAAACTGTCCGTCGTCGAATACACCGTGCTCGACGCACTGAGCCGCCAGGACGGCTGGCACATGCGGATGGCCCAGCTGGCTCGCGCTGCCGCACTGAGCAGCAGCGCCACGACGCGCTTGGTCAATCGACTCGAAGATCGAGGACTACTGACGCGCATCCTGTGCGCCGACGACCGTCGAGGCATCTACACCGAACTGACGCCGGCCGGCCGCGAGCTTCTCGAAAGCGCACGGCCGACGCACGACGCCACCCTCGAGGCCGCACTCGACGAGGCGTGCAAAACGCCCGAACTCGCGCCACTGGTGCGCGCGCTCCACGAACTACCCGTCGGCTAGAAGTCTGCCGGAAGCAGGGCACGCTCCTCGATGCCCGAGACCACCTGAGCGACAAACACACTCGCATCGACGACCGCCCGCCCACCACGCGCAGGGACCAGAACGTCGACGGTGCCGCCGTGCACCTCGTTGTCCCCGATCACCGCGATGTACGGGTCACGGTGAGTGCGTGCCTCGCGGATGCGACGTCCCAACGATCCGTCAGGCGCGATCGCCACTCGAACATCGCGAGCCTCGAGATCGGCCCGCAAACGCTCGGCCTCAACCTGGTGCCGGTCGCCGACGGGCAGAATCGAGACTTGGTTGGGTGCCAGCCACGGCGGCATCCGCCCTTCGAACCTTTCGATCAAAAGCGCAGTCATGCGTTCCATCGACCCGAGCAAGCCCCGATGGATCATGACGGGGCGAGCCTTGGATCCGTCCTCAGCGGTGTACTCGAGGTCGAACCGCTCCGGTTGATTGAAGTCGAGTTGCACGGTCGAGAGTGTTTCCTCGCGGCCGTGCGCGTCTCGCACCTGGACGTCGATCTTGGGACCGTAGAACGCTGCCTCCCCCTTCGCTTCCACGTACTCGATCGAGCGTGCATTCAGCGCCTCGCGAAGGTGATCCTCGGCGTCCGCCCACTGCTCGTCGGTGCCGAGGTACTGCCCCTCTCCCCCTCTGATCGAGAGGCGGTACTCCCGTTCGGCAATCCCCAGAGTCGAGTAGCAGCGCTCGATCGCGACGAGCGCGACGATCACTTCCGCTTGCACTTGTTCACGACTACAGAAGACATGTGCGTCGTCGAGATTGATCTGTCGGACTCGACTCAATCCGCTGAGAACTCCGGAGAGTTCGCTACGGAACATCGAGCCGAGTTCACGAACGCGGAAAGGTAGCTCGCGATAACTACGACCGCGAGCGGCGAATACCTGAGCGTGATGAGGACAGTTAGCCGGACGAAGGAGAAATGACTCTCCGCCTATCTTCATTTCGGGGAACATGTCTTCCGAGAACTTGGACCAATGACCAGATCTCTCGTACAACTCTTTCTTCGCCATAACCGGGGTATAGACACCCTGACAACCGGAGCGCGCTGCTTGTTCGGCGGCGAACTTTTCGAGTTCGTTCCTGATGACGGCGCCGTCCGGTAACCAGAGCGGAAGGCCGGCTCCGACTATGGGGGTGGTGGCGAAAAACTCCAGGTCGCGCCCGAGTTCGCGGTGGTCAACGCTCATGAGAGCTCTCCAAATCGTTCAAGGGGAGACGCACGCGGAGCGACGAAACAGGAAAGCCCCGGGGCGATAACTCCCGGGGCTGAAAGGGTTCGGTCAGCAGTTGCTAAACGATGCGCCGGAAGAGAACCGGCGTCGTCGTGTTGTGCGCAATACTGACCATGTACGTGAGGTTACATCAACTTCCTACCCACCTACAGCCCGAATTGTCGGGCCTCTATGCTGACGCAACTGGGAAGGCGCAGCAGTAGCCAACGAAACACCCACGAAGAGCGAAGTTTCGGCAATCATGTCCGAACGTGAGGTTCTCGGATATGAGGAGGATGTGCGACGGTGCCGGACCACTTGCTCGAACAGTTGATCACCATTCCTTTGTTCACCGGAATCATCGGGTACATCACCAATTGGTCGGGCGTCCTGATGCTGTTTGCGCCGATCAACTTCCACGGGATCAAAGTGCCCGGCCTCAAACTGCTCTTCCCGTTCCTCCCCCGGCGCGTCCAGGTGATCCCCGCGATCACCAGCGACGGCAGATTCGGTTGGCAAGGCATCGTCCCCTCGCGGGCGGAGAAGATGGCGTCGATCGCCGTCGACAAATCCCTCGCGAAAGTCGGAAGCATCGCCGATTTCTATCGCGTCCTGGACCCGGACAGCATCGCCGAGCACTTGGTGAACATCTCCCGCAGTGAAGTGCGCGGCGTGGTCACCAGAATCATGACGGCCGAGAATCCTCAGCTGTGGCACAACCTTCCGACGTCGGTGAAGGAAGCCGTCTTCCGCAAGGTGGAGGACGATCTGCCGGCCAGCGTGCGCATGATCACCGACCGCATCGAAGAGGACATCGACGAGTTCATCGACGCGAAGCTGATGGTGATCCGCTACCTCTCCTCGCATCCCAAACTGCTCAACGACATCTTCCGCACGATGGGCAACAAAGAGCTCAGGTTCATGCAGAACTTCGGCTTCTACTTCGGGTTCCCGATGGGCTTCGTGCTCGTCGGAATCCTCCATCTGGTTCCGCAGTGGTGGGTGCTTCCCATCGGTGGCGTGATCATCGGGTACATCGTGAACTACCTGGGAATCACGATGATCTTCGAACCGATCACCCCCAGCCGTTGGGTGCCGTGGCGGCAGGGACTTTTCCTCAAACGCCGCACCGAGATCATCGCCGGGTACGCAAAAACCCTGGCCGATCACGTCGTGACGCTCGAGAACATCGGCACCGAACTCCTCGAAGGTCCCCGCTCGGACCGAACGCGGCGGATGCTCGATCAGGTACTGCGCGAATCCGTCGACGACGCCGCCGGCTGGGCAAAGTCGGTGGTCAAGATGACCGTCGGTTCGCAGAGCTACAAGCGTCTGCCCGGCCTGGCCACCACCGAAGTGCTCGATCTGTACCCAAGGGTCTTCGAGGACGCGGAGTTCGCCGAGAGCCAGTCGGAGAAGATTCGTGTCTTCGTCACCGAACGCATGAGCATCCTTTCACCGGAAGATTTCAGTGAACTACTACGCTCAGCCGTCAAACAGGACGAGTGGCTGTTGTTCGTACACGGGGCCGTGCTGGGCTCGTTTGCCGGTTTCCTGCACCTCGCAATATTCGGAGTATGAGTCGGAGTATGAGTATGAGTGAGCACGACCATCGCCTGATCGTCGAAGCGGAATCGTACGACTGGGCTGCGGACATCGCGCCGGTCGAATCCGTGGAAAAGCGTCTGATCCGCAGCCTTGTCGGGCTTACTGCCACGACGACGCTCACGTCGATCAAGCTGACGGGTTGGGCTTTCGGGACGGCGAAGGAGGCGACGCGGCAGATCGTTCAGGCTGCCGCCGAAGCCGCGGCAGAGGCCGCTGAATCGGCCAATGTTCAATCCGAACGTCGGGCCGAGAACTCCAACGGAGACGGCTCGCGGACCGAAAACCTACGGGCAGCAATGGCAACTCGAACCAATCGCAAACAGAGTGTCGAAGCCACTCTCGCGGCGCTGCGGGCACGCGGCGACAGGTTGCTGGACCGTTCCGCGGACGTGACCGATCGCGACGATCTGCACCCGGCCTACGACCGGATCCTTGACGAGATCGCGCCGGACGAAGCTCGAATTCTTCGGTTGCTGGCCACTTCAGGTGCGCAACCGAGCGTGGACGTACGTACGGCGCGGCCGTTCGGCGTCGGCTCGGAGATGATCGACGAGGGTCTGTCGATGATCGGAGAACTGGCGGGATGTCGTCATCTGGACCGCATCAGCGCGTACCTGAACAACCTGCATCGGCTCGGTTTGGTGGCGTTCTCACGCGAACCCGTCGAGGCCGACCGGTACCAGGTGGTCGAGGTACAGCCGTCGGTGATCGAGGCGGTCAAGCGAGCCGGACGATCCAACAAGATAGTGCGTCGTAGCATCCTGCTGACGCCGTTCGGTGACGACTTCTGTCATACCTGTTTTTCTCTGTAGGGCCTCCGGCCCCGTGAGTGGTCAAGGAGGCCCTGGACTCCTTAACCACTCACGGGGTTGCCACTACAGCCAGGTATCTTCTGTCGTGGTCGTCAGGAACGCTTCCAGATCGTCACGCCAGGTAGCCGGAACAGTCTTGTCCGGCTCGATGCCCGTGTACTGCCCGCGATAGAAGAGCAGCGGGCGTTCGGTCTTGATCTCACTCATCGACGACACACGTCCGAAGACGACGTAGTGATCACCGCCGTCGTGGACGGTTTCCACCGTGCAGTCGATGTGGGCGAGCGACTTGTCGATGATCGGTGACCCCAACGGTGATGGCGTCCAATCGATACCCGCGAACTTGTCCGGCTCACGCGACCCGAAACGAGCACACACCGCCTGCTGTTCCTCCGCCAACACGTTGACGGCGAACTTCCCGGTCCGCTCGATTGCCGCCCACGACCGAGAACCCTTGGTGGGGCAGAACAACACCAAAGGTGGGTCGAGTGACAGGGCAGCGAAAGACTGACACGCGAACCCGACCGGCTCACCGTCGTCGACTGTCGTGATGATGGTGATACCCGTGCAGAATTGCCCGAGAACCGTGCGGAACTGGCGTGGATCGATGGCCTGTTCCGCACTCACCGACGCGTCGGGCGAACTCACGGCTTCATTCCCACCGTGAAGTCGTGACCCCACAGGCTCACGGCCGTGCTTTCCCTCGCGATCCAGTTTTCGTCCTCGACCTCTAGCCCCTCACAACCGAATTCGATGTCGAACCCGCCCGGAGTCTTCATGTAGAACGAGAGCATCTCGTCGTTGACGTGGCGACCGAGAGTCGCCGACATCTTGACCTTCTTGCGCAGTGCCCGGTCGAGGCACAGTCCGACGTCGTCGGAGTTCTCCACCTCGAGCATCAGGTGCACGATGCCCGTCGGGTTGGGCAACGGCAGGAACGCCAAGCTGTGGTGACGCGGGTTGCAGCCGAGGAACCTCAGCCACGCCGGGTCGCCGTCCGCGGGCCGGCCGACCATCTGCGGAGGCAGACGCATCGAGTCGCGAAGCTTGAATCCGAGTACGTCGCGGTAGAACCGCAGCGAAGCATCGTCGTCGTCGGTGGTGAGCACGACGTGGCCGAGGCCCTGCTCGCCCGTCACGAACCTGTGCCCGTACGGGCTCACGATCCGGCGGTGTTCGAGAGCAGCTCCGTGGAACACCTCGAGGGAGTTGCCCGAGGTGTCCTCGAACGCGATCATCTCGACGACGCGACGGTCCTTGAGCTGCTCCGCCGTGCCTTCCTTGAACGGAACACCGGCTGCCGACAACCTGTCACGGATATCCTGCAGCTCAGCCGCATTCGCGGTTTCCCAGCCCGAGACGAGCAGACGGTCCGTGTCGTTCGGAACGATGACAAGACGCGCCGGGAAGTCGTCCATACGCAGATACAGTGAATCCGCGTCGACGCCCTTGCCCTCGATCATTCCGAGGATCTTGAGTCCGTATTCGCGCCACGCAGCCATGTCGGTGGCCCCGATGCGCATGTACGCCAGAGATCGAATACCCATCATTTACCTCCGTCGAGCAGGAAGTCGGTTGCGAGCCGGTTGAATTCGTCGAACTTCTCGAGCTGTGCCCAGTGACCGCAACCGCCGAAGACGTGGAGTTGCGCGCGCGGGATCATCTTGAGCGCAACCAGTGCGCCGTCGAGGGGGTTGACCCGATCCTCACGGCCCCAGATCAGCAACACACGCTGTCGAAGCTTGTACGCCTCGCGCCAGAGCATGCCAAGCTCGAAGTCACCGCTGGAGAAGGACTTACCCATCGCCTTGGCCGCAGCCAGCGACTCGGGAGTGCTGGCGGCAGCAAAGCGTTCGTCGACGAGTTCCGGCGTGATCAGCTTCTGATCGAAGACCATGATCCGCAAGAATGCTTCGAGGTTCTCCCGTGTGGGCTGGTAGCTGAACTTCCCGAGGTTCTTGACGCCCTCGGTGGGGTCCGGCGCAAACAGGTTGACACTCAGACCGCCGGGGCCCATCAGAACGAGGCGACCCGCACGGTCCGGGTAGTCGAGTGCAAAACGAACAGCAGCGCCACCACCGAGCGAATTACCCAGCAGATCAACGCGACCGGTGATCTCGAGCGTATCCAGAAGATCATTGAGCGCCGACGCACTGTGCACGAAGTACTGCGGATGCTCCGTCGGCTTGTCGGACTGCCCGTAACCGGGCTGATCGACGGCGATGACGTGAAAGTTCTTCGCCAACACCGGAATGTTGCGGGCGAAGTTCGACCACGACGACGCGCCTGGGCCACCGCCGTGCAGCAGCACGATGGTCTTGTCGTTTCCGACGCCTGCCTCGTGGAAGTGCAGTTTCAGATCGGGGCGCACTTGCGCGAACCGCGAAGTGGACTCGTAGGTGAGAGCTTCTTCGGTGGTTGTCACTGAGCCTCCTCTAGACCATCGTGTCGGTGATCGGCAGACCGAATTCGCCGGTTCCGAACATGACGTATGCGCGTTCGGGATCGTTCGCGGCGTGGACGCGACCAGCGTGGGCGTCGCGCCAGAAACGCTGAATCGGAGTGCCGTTCTGCAGCGCCGTGGCACCGGAGTTCTCGAAAAGCTTGTCGATCGAGGCGATCGCGCGGCCCGTGGCGCGCACCTGGTCGCGTCGAGCGCGCAGCCGCAGTTCCATCGGAACCTCTTCGCCTGCAAGGATCAACGCGTACTCGTCGGCGACGTTGCCGGAGAGCTGACGCCACGCGGCGTCGATGTCACTGGACGCCTCGGCGATACGCACCTTGGCGAACGGATCGTCCTTCGACTTCTCGCCGGCGAACGCAGCGCGAACACGCTTGCCTTGATGCTCGACGTGCGCTTCGTAAGCGCCGTAAGCCATTCCGACGATCGGCGCCGAGATCGTGGTGGGGTGAATGGTTCCCCACGGCATCTTGTAGACCGGCGCGGTGTTGTTTTCGAGGCCGGGGGCGGTCAGTTCGCTCATCGCCCGGAAGCTCAGCACGCGATGCGTGGGAACAAAAACATCCTTGACCACAACGGTATTGGAGCCGGTTCCACGCAGGCCGACCACATTCCACACGTCGTCGATCTGGTAGTCCTCGCGAGGAATCAGGTAGCTCACGAAATCGACTGCGCGGCCGTCCTTGAACACCGGACCACCGAGAACGGCCCAGCTGGCATGGTCACAACCCGAGGACCACGCCCACGCACCGTTGACCTTGTATCCGCCCTCGACTACTTCACCCATACCCATCGGAGCGTAAGAGGACGAGATGCGCACGTCAGTGTCGTTGCCCCACACGTCTTCCTGCGCCTGCTGAGAGAAGAGGGCGAGGTGCCAGTTGTGTACCCCGATGATCGAGGAGACCCACCCTGTGGAACCGCACGCGCTGGCGATCTTCTTGACCGCGGAGTAGAACAGCACCGGATCGGCTTCGTATCCGCCCCACTGCTTCGGCTGCAGCAAGCGGAAGAAGCCTGTTTCCTGGAGTCCCTTGATGGACTCGTCGGGGATACGACGCAGATCCTCGGTCTCCTGTGCGCGCTCGCGCAGTGCCGGCAGTAGTGCGTCGAGCCTCTGCATCACCTCGTGGCTGTCATGGTTACCCACTTCGACGCTCCCGTCTTCCTCGATCGGTTGGTTCACTTACACTTGAGACTAGAACACGTTCTCTTTTCTGTCGAGACGCTGACAAAGGTCCCGTTTGTGGCCGCAATGCTGTAACAAGTGCCCCCAAAATCTGGCGGAACCGGATCGAGTTCTATAACGTGTTCTACTAACAGCTAGAAGGGATGTGAGGTCACAATGGCGCAGATTCGCGAGATCGACGTCGGAACGGTGCAAACGCGTTTCGCCCGCGGTTGGCACTGCCTGGGTCTACTGAAGACCTTCAAGGACGGCAAACCGCACGCGATCGAGGCTTTCGGTACGAAGCTCGTGGTGTTCGCCGACAGCAAGGGCGACATCAAAGTTCTCGACGGATACTGCCGTCACATGGGCGGTGACCTCACACAAGGCGAGGTCAAGGGTGATTCCATCGCCTGCCCCTTCCACGACTGGCGCTGGGGCGGCAACGGAAAGTGCACCGGCATTCCTTATGCCCGCCGCGTGCCCCCGCTCGCACGTACCCGCGCGTGGACGACCCTCGAGCAGAACGGTCAGCTCTTCGTCTGGAACGACCCCGAGGGCAATCCGCCGCCCGAGGAGATCGTGATTCCTCGTATCGAGGGTGCGTACAGCGACGAATGGACCGACTGGACCTGGAACTCCATGGTCATCGAGGGGTCCAACTGCCGCGAGATCATCGACAACGTGGTCGACATGGCGCACTTCTACTACATCCACTACGCCTTCCCGACGTACTTCAAGAACGTCTTCGAAGGTGAGATCGCCACTCAGTACCTCAACACCACCGGCCGTCCCGACATCGGAATGGCCTCCCAGTACGGCGGCGACACGCTTCTTCGCTCCGAAGCTGCGTATTACGGACCGTCGTACATGGTCAATCCCCTGTGGAACAGCTACAGCGGATACGAGGTCGAGAGTGTTCTGATCAACTGCCACTACCCGATCAGCCCGGACTCGTTCGTGCTGCAGTGGGGCGTGACAGTCAAGAAGCCGACGGGTGTCTCCGACGAGATGGCCGACAAGTTGGCCGGCAAGTTCACCGAGGGCATCAGCGAGGGGTTCCTACAGGACGTCGCGATCTGGAAGAACAAGACCAAGATCGAGAATCCCCTCCTCTGCGAAGAAGACGGCCCCGTCTACCAGCTACGACGCTGGTACGAGCAGTTCTACGTGGACAAGGCAGACGTCACCGAGAAGATGACGCAGCGCTTCGAGTTCGAGGTGGACACCACCAAGGCAAACGAGGCCTGGCACGCCGAGGTCGAGGAAAACCTCGCACGCCAGAAGGCCGAGAAGGAAGCTGCAGCAGAAGCGGCAAAGAAAGAAGCAGAGGTCTAATCGTGAGCGCCTCGATCGGAACCGACGCACGGTGGGCTCGTTGGGCCAAGGCACCGGACTTTGCCGGGCAGACGGAACGACTCGAGGCGATCGCTGCCCAGACGATCGAGGACAAGCACGAATACCTCGACTCGGGTCTGCAGGAAGTCGACTGCAAGGCATGCGGTGCCTGCGTACTTGTTCGCAAGAACACGTACAAGCACACCAGTGTTCAGTGGACTTCCGACCCGGCGCTGCGTTGTCACACCTTCAAAGAGGCCATTGCTTCCGGGCAGTCGACGGCATTGAAGGACGGTTGCCCGAAACTGCACGACAGCATCGCCGACGCAGTAAGGGACGGCACCATCACGGTGCGTGATCCCGAGGTCAGCTGACCTGATTGTGTAGAACGAGGGCCGACCCACCACGGGTCGGCCCTCGTTTTACTTTCCAGCGACTGCGCGTCCGTCAGGCAGGCGGTCGCACCTTTCGTGCGGCCACCGCGTAGACGTCGCTCGACGTGGTGAGAGAGTTCTTTCCGCTGGCCGCCGGCACTCCCCCGCGTAGATTCACCGCCCAGTTGAGCGCACCGAGCGGTCCACATCCGCTGGCTCCCGGCGCCGCAAACACAGCATCCGAATGTGGGACTGCCGGGAACACTGCACCGGGGAACTCACCGATAGGTTCCGACGGAGGGTTTCCGGTTGTGGTCAGGTGAAGGTTGATCGGATTCGAAACCGAACCGATGTAGCAATCGTCACCGAGCAACGGATTAGACAGTTTCAATCGAACAGGCATGGTGAGTTCCTGCTCGAGAACCTTCAGATCCGGGACTCCCACCGATTCCACCGTCGCGCTGATCTGAGTCAGTCCCAGCGGAGTATCGATCCCGAGAGCACCTCCGGGTACCGAAATCGGATTGGAATAGACCCCGTTGGACCCGTCCTGCTTGGCGACGAACGTCTCGATGAAACTGTTGTCCGGCTGGGTCGCGTATTTCACGCCGCCCGCAACCTTGAGACTTCCGTCCGGGATCGGCACCGAAAGCGCGCCCAATTTCATGGTCCCTCCGCGAACTACGACGCTGGCGCACGTCGTCACCTCGAGATCCTCGATCGGGCACGTGCCCCAACCGTCGAAGGTCAACGGATCAACCTCTGCCGCACCGGAGGAACCGAGCGATCCGCTGCCGGAAGACCCTGACGATGATTCGTCGGCGATTGCCACACCTGCACCGGCCATGACAAATGTTGCAACTAGCGCAACTGTCGACATCACTCGAGACTTATTGCGACTCTTCATCTTCGAAACCCTCCACCGTTGACGGAATCTGACGAGAGCCGCCCACGGGCTGCACCTCGACGCACGTCCGGCACGCTACCGAGAAGCGGGACTTGGATTCACACATATCGGCGAAACTTCCCACCAAAGAACTACGGCGATCAGTCTCGATCGAACTTCCGTCCTAGCTCGGAAACCGTATCGATCCTGTCGGCTCAGTTCGGTTCGACTGTGCCCGAACCGATGACCTGATCGAGGAACGGCCCGAACATCTCCCCCAGGTTCTCGGCGATCTGATCTGGAGTACCGAAGGACAACGTCACGTGACTGATCGCCAGACGCACTATCGTGCTGCCGAACATCTCGGCATGGATGCGGTCGACGTTCGCCCAACTGGTCATGAAGATCTCGGCCAACCTCGCGCTCGCATGTTCGAGCAGTGGAGTCCCGTCGGTGGTGACCAGGCTCAGCAGGTCATGTTGCGGACGAGGACCGACAATACTGACCACCATCGGATCCCGGGCACCGGCGTCGAAGAATGCACGGAAGGCCGCCGAGACCGCACCTCGGGGGTCCGAATGGTGCAGCGCTACTTCGCGTTCCACCTCTTCGAGGAACTCGTCGACGAAACGGATGAGGTATCCGGACGCCAACCCCTGCCGGGACGTGAACTCCTTGTACAACGTCTGCCGGCTCATACCCGCAGCTTCCGCGATATGCGCCATGGTGATGTCGTTCCACGATTTCTCGGTCAAGAGTTCGCGTGTGGCGTCGAGCGCTGACGCACGGAGGAGTTGACGAGCTGCCTCGTGGTACGGGACACGGGCACGAGCGGTGGACATATCGGGAAGATTTCCATCGCCCGTGCTCGGTGTCAAAACGGTGGACACGCAAGCCACAGAAGTCACGAACTCAGAGCACCGGTGAGGCGACAAGACCCGCCGCAAGTTCGGTCAGATCCCTGTTCGAATCGGCGAGTACGTCGGCGCTGATGTCCGGGGAGCGTTCGATAAGGGTTCGGACGGCGCGAATGTCCTTCGGCCGGCCCACGCTCACAGCACCGACGATATTTCCGTCGCGCATGCAGATCGCAGTGAAGTCATAGGAGTCCAAGTCTCCTCGAACAATCACGGTGTCGTCCGCGCCTGGCCAACCCGCTACTTGAATGTTGCGGCCGAATTGGTTCGACCAACTCCATGGGACGGATTCGAAGGGTTCTTCCTTCCCGACGATGGTCTTGGCAACTGCAACTGCGTGGTCCTGCGCAGTGTTCCAGTGCTCACCACGGTGCATGCCGCCGAGAAAACCGTTGGGCACGTTGGCCACATCGCCGATCGCGTACACATCAATGACGGAGGTCCGGAGGTATCGGTCTACCGAAATCCCGTTGTCCACCGCAATACCCGCAGCAGCAGCCATATCGGTATCGGGCAAGGATCCGATTGCGACGACGGCCAAGTCCGCAGTCCACTCACGCCCGTCACGCGCACGTGCGGTGACACCGTCGACACCTGTCGTCAGCGCCTCGAGGTCGACCCCCGTCTGCAAGGCGACGCCGGCCAAGTTGTGCAGCGCGGCGATCTTCTCCGCTATCGACGGTGGAAGCAGTCTGGACAGGGGCAGCGGTTGCGCTTCGAGAACCTGCACACTGCAACCCAAGTCGCGTGCCGTTGACGCCACCTCCGATCCGATCAAGCCACCGCCGACCACCAATAGCGAGGATCCTTCGATCAGCTGGGATTGCAAGCGTCGCATGTCTGCGATATCCCGAAGATAGTGAACGCGCTCAGAATCTTCCGCGGTCAACCGTCGGGGCCGTCCACCAGTGGCAAGAATCAGAACGTCGTAGTCGATGCTGTCCCCGTCGACTAAACATACTGTGCGGGAATCTGTGTCGATACTCGTGGAAGTCACGCCGATCCGAAGGTCGATACCCTGCTCGGTCCAGAAAGTCGGCGGTCGCAACCGAACCCGATCGATCGACGCTTTCCCGGACAGTAGTTCCTTCGACAGCGCCGGACGTCGGTACGGCTCCTCCGCTTCGGAGCCGATCAGGATGATGCTGCCGCCGAACCCTTCCTTGCGTAGGGCCTGCGCAGCACCGGAACCGGCGATGCCCGTGCCCACGATCACCACGGTCCGGGTGTCGGGTTCACTGACCGCTGTCATCAGCGGTCCACCTCCACCATTTCGAAATCGACTTTGGCAGCACCACAATCAGGGCAGGACCAGTCTTCGGGAATCTCGTCCCAGCGAGTACCCGGCTCGATACCGTCGTCGGGCCAGCCGATCGCTTCGTCGTACTCGAACCCGCACTGGAGGCAGCGGAACAATTTGTAAGCAGTGGCAGTCTCGGACATCGGTTTTCCTTTCACCGGTGGGTATTTCGATCAGGATTGCGCGACGAGGGTGAAGTCGACCTTCTCGCGGACGCCGCAGTCGGGGCAGCACCAGTCGTCCGGAATGCTCGACCACGGTGTGCCGGGCGGAAAGCCTTCTCGCGCAGCACCTGTCGAGTCGGTGTACGTGTAGTCGCAGATCGGGCAGATGTAGGCGTTCATGCGTTCACCCCGTAGGCCGCGAGGATCTTGGCGCGTTTCTTCGGCGCGATGTTGACCTGGGTGATGTCGCCTCGGTAGTGCTCGAGGACGCGGTGGTCCATCACCTTGCGCCACAGGGGTGGAACGGTGGCGAGCATGATCATGCTTGCGTAGCCGCTCGGGAGTTGAGGGGCCTCTTCCATGCTGCGAAGCGCCTGGTAACGACGTGTCGGATTCGCATGATGATCGCTGTGCCGCTGCAGGTGATAGAGAAAGACGTTGGTGCAGATGCGATCACTGTTCCAGCTGTGCGCCGGCGTGCACCGCTCGTACCGTCCGCTTGCGGTTTTCTGACGCAGGAGTCCGTAGTGCTCGAGGTAGTTGATCGCTTCGAGTAACGAGAACCCGATGAAGGCCTGGATCACGAGGTACGGCGCAATGCCGATCCCGAACACTGCAAGCGCGACACCGAACAGGACTACCGACATGAGCCAGGCGTTGAGCACGTCGTTCTTGATGCTCCAGTGTGTGGTGCCCAGACGCTCGAAACGGGTCTTCTCGAGATGCCAGGCCGACTTCAATCCCCCGCCGACGCTGCGCGGCCAGAAACCGTAGAGGGTCTCACCGAAGCGCGAGGTCGCCGGATCATCCGGAGTCGACACTCGAACATGGTGGCCACGGTTGTGCTCGAGGTAGAAGTGGCCGTAAGCGCTCTGCGCGAGAACGATTTTGGACAACCAGCGCTCGACGCTCTCCTTCTTGTGCCCGAGTTCATGGGCAGTGTTGATGCCGATTCCGGCCGTCACACCGATCGTCACTGCGAGTCCGATATTGGAGAGAACACTCAAATCCCAACGCGCCCAGATGTAGCAGGACAGGAAGAAGGCCGTGTACTGCAGCGGCAGATAGGCATAGGTGCACCACCGGTAGAAGCGGTCGTTCTCGAGTTCGTCGATCACCTCGTCGGGCGGATTCTTCCCGTCCTCACCCGCCAGAATGTCGATGACGGGAATGAGAGCAAACGCAATCAATGGGCCGGTCCACCAGAAGACATTCCATCCGGTGGCGGTAACAAGCCCCACTGCGATGAAAGTTGCCGATGACGGAATCAGCGCCAACAGCCACAAGTAGCGTTTCCGGTCTCTCCAAGTTGCGAGCCGACCATCTGGCTCGGTGTACACCAACGCCGCCATCGAATTCTCCAGTTCTCGTTCGGATCAGTGAGTGCGTCCTGCGCGGCAACCCGCGACACGAACAACATCTATGTATAGAGAGTGGACAAATTATGGTGTTTTGTCAACGAATTTCAAGGTAAAACTTTTACAAATATGCCGATTTGTACATCACTAGGATATGGCGGCAGATCAGCGTTCAAGGAATCGAGGGCGCAAAAGTGCGCCGAAAGGCGCTCGCGCCTCAGGCGGAACGTAGGCCGCCTCGCCATGCCGGGAATACAGGTGGTCGTCCTCGTAGCGCGGAAATACGTGGACGTGGTGGTGCCAGACGTCCTGGTTGCCCGCCGGTTCGTTGTGCTGCCTGGTCGAGACACCGTCACAGCCGTATTCTTCACGAATTGCAACAGCCACAGCCTGAACCAGGTCGAACACCGAGTGCCCGACGCTCGTGGGCAAAGTGTAGAGATTCTCGAAGTGTTCGATCGGTGACACAAGTACGTGGCCGGGGTTGTCCGGCCACCACTTCGGGGAAATCCGAGCAATTACATTGTCGGTTCGGGCGACGAGGTCGGTCGACGCGTTGCACACGTCGAACTCACCGAGCGCGTAGCGACAGAACGGGCAGCGGTACCCCGGCGGCTCATGATGCAACTCGTCTGCCCTCACCTCGCGATCTTCCCACGATCTTCGATCCATGCAGGAAACCCCCAAAATGTCCGATTTGGGTCAATTTCCCCAAAACAAAAGTTCGCTTACCCATACTGAAATGACCGACTGTCCCCGACGTGAGTGGGTCCTCATGGATACCGACGTATTGGTAGCGGGCGCCGGCCCGATCGGTTTGACCACCGCGATCGAGCTGCGCAGACGCGGCATCTCCTGTCGAATAGTCGACCCCCTCGACGAACCGCGGCAATACGCGAAAGCCGTCGGGATTCAGCCACGCACTCTCGAACTTTTCGAGAACATGGGGGTGCTCCGCCAGGCACTCGACGCCTCGACACTGATGCGCGGTCAGATCAT
Source organism: Rhodococcus sp. WS1 (assembly GCF_003797745.1). Lineage (NCBI taxonomy): Bacteria > Bacillati > Actinomycetota > Actinomycetes > Mycobacteriales > Nocardiaceae > Rhodococcus > Rhodococcus sp. WS1. The sequence continues at coordinate 2,477,584 of NZ_RKLZ01000001.1, forward strand.
GTACACGAACGGCGTCGAGGTCGGCCGCGTCGACCTCACCCTCCCCGAGGATGTTCCTTACTGGTTTCTCTGCCTCCCCCAATACTCGACGGAGCGCATCCTCACCGAGCGCCTCGCCGAGCTGGGGACAACCGTTGAACGCGGAGTCGGTCTCACCGCATTCGAACAATCCGACGGCGCCGTCACCTGCACACTCAGCGACGGCAGCACCGTGAATGTCCAGTATCTGGTGGGTTCCGACGGCGCTCACAGCGTGGTCCGCAAAGGGCTTGGCCTGAGCTTCGAGGGCGGCGCGTTTGCGGAAAGCTACATGCTCGGTGACGTCGAAGTCGACTGGTCGATCCCCAGCGGCTACTCCGTCCGCGCCAACCACACCACCGACGACGGAACCACCGACGACCTACTCGTCTGCATCCCACTTCCCGGACACAAGCGGTACCGCATGTCGATGCTCGTTCCGGACGATTTGATGCCGGACGAATCGTCGAACAAAGCCTCTGTACAACACGGTTTTTCAACCGGCAAGACACCTGAACTCCATCACATCCAGGCTGTGCTCGACAGACTGTCCCCAGAACCGACAACCGCCTCGATGCTGCGATGGTCCTCGGTCTTCCGCATCAGCCACCGCATCGTCGACGCTTACGGTCGCGGACGGGTTTTTGTCGCCGGCGACGCCGCGCACATCCATCCCCCGACTGGAGCGCAGGGCATGAACACCGGCATCCAGGACGCCCACAATCTCGCATGGAAGGTAGCGCTCGCCGTGAAAGGCGTTGCAACAACAGATCTTCTCGGGACCTACGATGCCGAAAGACGTCCGGTCGGTGAAGAAGTCGTCGGGATGACCGTCCGAAATGCTCGAGAAGGAATCGGTTCGGGAGAGTCTTCCATCGACACGGCAATGCGGCGCCAGGCTCAATTGTTGATCGACTACTCGGAGAGTCCGCTGAACACCGGGCGTGATTCTTCGAGTCCACACGTTCAACCGGGCGAGCGTGCACCCGATGCACGCGGAATGCGCCGAGACGGTGTGCAGTATCCAATTCGGTTGTTCGACTTGCTGTCCGGAGTCGACCACACGTTACTGCTGACTTCGGACGGATCCGCAGAGAGCATCAACAGCCTCGAGAAGGTCGCCGACGCCGCCATTCGATCAGCGCACGGCATGTTGGACGTCTACGCGATAGTGCCACCGGGAACCGTGACCGTCGATTCGTTGGTGCCGATCATCGAGGACAACGACTCGCAGCTATGCGCCGCGTATGGGGTCGAAGGTACGGCGGCGCTGGTCATTCGCCCCGACGGCTACCTCGGATTCCGTGGTCACCCGGAGAACGTTTCCGACTACTTCGCAAAAGTGTTTGCCGTCAATCAGGAATGAGCGAAGCGAACATCAACCGGATCTCGGGTGAGAGCTTCATCAACTCGACGTATCCACCCAATGGCCCGGCATCGAGGTAGGAGAACTCCATGCCGGCGCCCTCTACCCGACCTTGTTGCGCCACCGACATTCCGCGACGCTCGGCCTCGAGCAACGTCGCCTCGTAATCGTCTGGAACCCAAGCCATGTGATGAACTCCGACGCCGTGAGTCTCCAGGAATTCCGTGTACAGGTTGCGTCCGGATACAGGTTGGATCAGCTCGAGCTGTTGGCTGCCCGCATATCCGATCGACACGTGCACGACATAGTCCGCGGGCTCCCCGCGATACGTTGTGGTCTCGGGGCCAAAGACGATGCCTGGCATACGCAGCCACCGCTCCACTCCCCACTGCCGAGTGAACTCCTGTTCGGCAGCCTCGATGTCCTCGACCACCCAGCAGATCTGGAAGATCGGTCCCGAAACCAACGGGTTCATGCCATTTTTCCGTTGTCGACCGAGTAGACGGCCCCGTGTATCGCCGAGGCGTCGTCGGAGGCCACGAAAGCCACCATCTTCGCAACGTCCTCGGCTTCCATCAAGCCACGCGGCGACGCAACCTTCATGACGAGATCGAAGTCGACTCCGTCGGGGAAGGTGAATCCGGTGACTTGAGGAGTCATCATGCCGCCGGGGCAGATTGCGTTGACACGCAGAGATTTTCCGGTGAACTCCATCGCCATCGCTCGGGTCAGTCCAATGAGTCCGTGCTTGGCAGCGCAGTATCCAGCCGAGTACGCCTGCCCTTCCAGCCCCGCGATCGAGGAGACGTTGACGATGTTGCCGCCCCGTTCCAGCAAGTGCGGCAGTGCTGCTCGGGAAAGGAAGAACGGTCCGTTCAGATTGACCGCAAGGTCATGTGCCCATTCGGAATCCGCAATATCCGCCGTATGACGAAGCGAGTGCGATCCCGCCACGTTGACGAGGATGTCGATACCACCGAGCGCGTCGACACACGCTTGCACGGCCACATCACACTGAGCAGAATCCGAGACGTCCGTCGCCGCGTAACGACGCTCACCGTCCGCGCCGACCACCTCGACCATCGACTGCCGCAGCTTCTCCTTGTCGCGGGCGATACCGAAAACCTGTGCGCCCCTGCTGTGGAGTATCTCGGTGACGGCGCGCCCCAGCCCTGAGGACGCGCCGGTCACCAAGGCCACTTTTCCGGCCAGTACGTCTGCCATGGGCTAGGAAGCCGCTGCTTCGCGCTGGAGTTCCAGCGCGATGTCGATCAACTGATCTTCCTGTCCGCCGACCAACTTGCGCTTGCCTGCGCGCACCAACAGTTCCGCGGACGACACTCCGTACCGCTCGGCCTGACGCTCGGCATGCTTGAGGAAGCTCGAGTACACGCCGGCGTAGCCCATCATCAGCGCTTGACGATCGAGCAGGCATTCCTGCGGCATTGCCGGGCGCACAACATCTTCGGCTGCATCGGCGATGGCGAAGAAGTCGATACCGGTCTTGACGCCGATCTTGTCGCAAACACCGACGAAGGCCTCGACCGGGGCGTTGCCGGCGCCGGCACCGAACCGACGGGTACTACCGTCGATCTGCTTGGCTCCCGCACGAACTGCCGCAATGGAATTGGCGACGCCCAGGCCCAGGTTCTCGTGGCCGTGGAAGCCGACCTGAGCGTCATTGCCGAGTTCCTGAACCAGCGCCTCGACGCGATCGGATACCTGCTCGAGTACCAGCGCGCCGGCCGAGTCGACCACGTACACACACTGGCAACCCGCGTCGGCCATGATGCGAGCCTGCTTGGCCAGCTTCTCCGGCGGAATCGAGTGAGCCATCATGAGGAATCCGACTGTTTCGAGTCCGCGCTCACGCGCGAGGCCGAAATGCTGGATGGATACGTCGGCCTCGGTGCAGTGAGTTGCGATGCGGCAGATGGACGCACCGTTGTCCTGCGCGATGACGATGTCGTCCTTGATGCCCAACCCGGGCAGCATCAGGAAGGCGATCTTCGCGTTGGTCGCCGTCTCGACTGCAGCTTTGATCAGTTCCTGCTCGGGAGTCTTCGAGAAGCCGTAGTTGAAGGAGGACCCGCCGAGGCCGTCGCCGTGAGTGACCTCGATGACCGGCACTCCGGCTCCGTCGAGCGCACCGACGATGGCTCGTACTTCTTCGACGGTGAACTGATGACGCTTGTGGTGGGAGCCGTCGCGCAGTGACGTGTCGGTGACGCGGATGTCCCAGCTCGAATCGAAATGAATCATGTCGCTCATGCCTTCACACTCAGAAGCTTCTGGGCGATTTCCTCGCCCACCTTGGTGGCTGCTGCCGTCATGATGTCGAGGTTGCCCGCGTACGGCGGCAGGAAATCGCCTGCGCCTTCGACCTCGACGAACGTGGTGACCGTTGCATAGCCACCGGAAACGACGCTCGGTTTGTCGAACTGCGGTTCGTTGAGCAACCGGTAGCCGGGCACGTACTGCTGGATGTCCTTGACGACGCGGTGAATGGAGTCGGTGATCGCGGCCTGATCGGCGTCTTCGGGGATAGCGCAGAAGATTGTGTCGCGCATGATCATCGGCGGGTCCGCGGGGTTGAGGATGATGATCGCCTTGCCGCGCTGTGCGCCGCCGATGGTCTCGATACCGCGGCTGGTGGTCTTGGTGAACTCGTCGATGTTCGCGCGAGTTCCCGGGCCGGCGGACAACGATGCAACGGAGGCGACGATCTCGGCGTACGCCACGTCGACGACACGCGATACCGCGTAGACGATCGGAATGGTTGCCTGCCCACCGCAGGTGATCATGTTGACGTTGGGTGCGTCCAGGTGTTCACGCAGGTTCGCGGGCGGAACCACAGCCGGGCCGACCGCGGCCGGAGTCAGGTCGATGGCACGGATACCGGCGGCCTCGTAGCGTGGTGCTGCCTCGCGGTGCACGTATGCCGACGTCGCCTCGAAGACCAGGTCCGGTTTCTCCGCCTGGTTCAGCAACCAGTCGACGCCCTCGGCGGAGGTCTCGAGTCCCATCTTGCGGGCGCGCGCCAATCCTTCACTCTCGGGATCGATTCCGATCATCCATCGCGGTTCGAGCCACTCGGAACGCTGCAGTTTGTACAACAGATCGGTACTGATGTTTCCCGATCCGACGATCGCCACACTTGCCTTGGTCATGACTACTCCTACGTGAACTGAAGAGAGACGGAACCGAGGCCGCTGAACTCGGCTCGGAAGTTGTCGCCTGGATGAGCGTCGATCGCTCGCGTGCACGAACCCGGCAGAACGATGTCGCCGGCCTTGAGCCGAACTCCGAACGTGTCGACCTTCTGCGCCAACCACGCGACAGCGGTGACCGGGTTACCGAGAACCGCATCGCTGCGCCCCTCCGCAATCCGCTCGCCGTTGCAGGTCAGCACCGCATCGATCGCCTTGATGTCGACGTCCGACGGGCGAACTCGTTCTTTGCCGAGAATGAACCCGGCGGAGGACGCGTTGTCCGCGATAGTGTCCGAGAGGCCGATCTTCCAGTCCTTGATCCGGCTGTCGATCAACTCGATGGACGGCGCATAGGCGACAGTGGCGTCGATGACGTCTTGTTCGGTGCACCCGGCGCCCGGCAGATCTGCTCCCAGAATGAAGGCGACCTCCACCTCGACGCGTGGGAAGCAGAAGCGCGACGTGTCGACCGGACGGTCCTCGAACTCTTCCATCTCGGCGAGCAGGTGACCGTAATCTGGCTCGTCGACGCCCATCATCTGCTGCATCGCCAGTGACGAGAGCCCGACCTTGTGTCCGACCACCTTTGCGCCACCGGCAACACGACGCCTGATGTTGATGAGCTGGATCTCGTAGGCGTCGACGACGTCGATGTCCGGATACGTGGCGATCAGCGGGCTGATCGGAGCGCGATCCCGTTCCGCCGAATCAAGATGGTCGGCAAGTTCGCCGCGGATCTGCGTCGAGAGCATCGTTCAGGCCTTTCCGACTGTGGAGAATGCGGCTGCATGCTGACCGGCTCGTCGTCCGGAGAACACGCAGTCGGCGAGCGACAAGCCGCTCACATACGAGTTGGAACAGATACCGACGGCGGTACGGCCGGCGGCATACAGGCCAGGGATACCCTCCCCGGCCTCGTTTTTCACCATGCCGGACGATTCGTCGACCACCAATCCACCGAGCGTGAGCATCGGGCACGGATTCATCATGTTGGGCTTGATCGAGACGTCGTACATCGTGAACGGCGCAGACAGTATCGGCCTGACGAAGTCCGACGGTTTGCCCATCGGATCAGGTTGTCCGGCAGAGGCAGCGGAGTTGTGCGCGTCGACGGTGACTTGAAGGCCGGCGACGTCTATCCCCGCTTTACGGGCGACCTCGGCAATGGTGTTGCCACGCACTGCGGTACGCATCATGCCGGTGGTCTGTACCCGCTGGAACCACATCGACTGGTCACCGATCTGCGATTTCGCTTCGCGAACGAGTTCGGAATCTGCCAGCAGCCAACCGATTCCGTTGCTCTTCTCTGCCATCGCCTGACCGAGAGCGGCACCGTAACGTGACTCGTCGACGATTCGCGCACCGGACTCACCCACCAGGATAGAACCGAGAAAAGCACTCGGCGGGACGATGAATCGCCAGGCGGAAACATTGCCGAGCTTGTCGGTGGCTCCCCCGGCTTCGATACCGAGGTTGATGCCTTTGCCGTCGTCCCCGGAGGTGCCGAGCGGGATACCGCCCTTGTAGGCGGGGGCATGGGTGCGCATCATCTCGCGATTGGACACGAAGCCGCCGGCGCTGAGGATCACGCCGCCGCGCGCCTGGATGCGAATCCGCTTGGCGTGCTTCTTCTCGATCTTCGCGATGAGTGCGTCGAGAATCGTGCGCAACTGCGGTGCGTAGACGCCGGGCTTGGAGGACAGGGACCCGAGCGTCGCGTGACGCCGACGAACTCCGGCAGGTGCGTCACGAAGAGTCAGTACTTCGACGCCGATCACCCGGCCGTCCTCGATGATCAGCCGGTCCGCTCTCGTCTGGCCGAGCAACTGGACGCCCTTGGCCTCCGCGGACTTCGCGAGCGGGCCGTAGAGCATCTTTCCCGACGTGCCACGCCCCTTGGCGCGATGGCCGCGAGGAGCAGGTTTTGCGATGTCACGGAACCCGCCGGCAGATTCGCTACCCGAGAAGTAGAGGTAGTGCTTGTTGCTCGGGTACGACGTCTTGTACGGACAGAGTGAGGCCTCGAACGGCACACCGTGACTGCGCAGCCAGTCGATCGACGCCGGGCTCTCGTCGACGAACCGGCGCAGGGTCTGCGGCGTCACCGCGTCACCGACCTCGCGGTTCAGGTAGGCGAGCATGGCTTCGGGACTGTCCTCGACACCGGCTTCCTTTTGAATCACGGTGCCGCCGCCGGCGTAGTAGATTCCTCCGGAAATCGTGCTGGCCCCACCACCGAGTGCTCGGTCGATTGCCAAAACCGACGAACCGGCCGCTACCGCTTCGAGCGCCGCACTGGCGCCCGCCACACCGAACCCGACCACAAGGACGTCAACCGAAGTATCCCAGGTCACACCGCACCATCCTCAATCTCACTGCAACGTGTTTCGTTATCAATGACAACGTCCGGAAATACTTCCTGGCAGAAAGCATGGACTGACACCCCCATCATTCTATAACGTGTTCTACATGAGCAAGCAGGAATACGACATCGTCGTCGTCGGCAGTGGTGCCGCAGGTATGACAGCGGCCTTGACCGCAGCCCACCAGGGCTTGAGTGTGGTCATCGTGGAGAAAGCCGCCCACTACGGCGGATCGACCGCCCGTTCCGGTGGTGGGGTCTGGATCCCCAACAACGAGGCACTTCAGGCGGACGGTGTCACCGATACCCCGGAGGCCGCACGTTCCTACCTGCACAGCATCATCGGCGACGTCGTCGCTCCCGAACGCATCGACACCTATCTCGAGCGCGGTCCCGAGATGCTCTCGTTCGTGCTGAAGAACAGCCCTCTCGAACTGCAGTGGGTGCCCGGCTACTCCGACTACTACCCGGAAGCTCCCGGCGGACGCCTCGGTGGCCGCAGTGTCGAGCCCACCCCGTTCGACGGCAACAAGTTGGGCGCCGACCGCAAGAACCTCGAGCCCGACTACGTCAAGGCCCCCAAGAACTTCGTCATCACCCAGGCCGACTACAAGTGGCTCAACCTGCTGATGCGCAATCCTCGCGGACCCCTGCGCGCCATGAAGGTCGGCATGCGATTCCTCGCAGCCAAGGCCACAAAGAAGGATCTGCTGGTTCGCGGCCAGGCACTGGTCGCCGGTATTCGACTCGGACTTCAGTCCGCCGGAGTACCCATCCTGCTGAACACCCCGCTGACCTCCCTGTACACCGAAGACGGCGCAGTTCGCGGCGTCAACGTCATCGTCGACGGCGAGGAGCAGGTCATCCGCGCTCGCCACGGAGTTGTGTTGGGTTCCGGCGGATTCGAGCACAACAAGGAAATGCGTGAGAAGTACCAGCGCGCACCCATCGGCACCGAATGGACCGTCGGCGCGAAGGCAAACACCGGCGACGGCATCCGCGCAGGCCAAGAAGTCGGCGCTGCAGTCGATTTCATGGACGACGCCTGGTGGGGCCCGTCCATTCCGCTGACCGGCGGACCGTGGTTCGCTCTCTCCGAGCGCACCCTCCCGGGCTGCATGATGGTCAACATGTCGGGCAAGCGCTTCGGCAACGAGGCGGCTCCGTACGTCGAGGCAACCCATGCGATGTACGGCGGCGAGTACGGTCAGGGCGAAGGCGTCGGCGAGAACATCCCGACGTGGATGATTCTCGATCAGCGCTACCGCAACCGCTACACGTTTGCCGGTATCACTCCCCGCTCCCCCTTCCCCGGCCGCTGGCTCAAGGCCGGCATCGTGGTCAAGGCGGGAACCATCGCCGAATTGGCCGAGAAGACAGGGCTTCCCGTCGCATCGCTGACCGAAACCGTCGACCGGTTCAACGGCTTCGCACGCAACGGCAAGGACGAGGACTTCGGACGCGGTGACAGTGGTTACGACGCGTACTACGGCGATCCCCGACTGAAGAACCCCAGCCTCGCCGAAATCAGCAAGGCTCCGTTCTACGCCATCAAGATGGTTCCGGGTGACCTCGGCACCAAGGGTGGTATCTGCACCGACGTCAACGGCCGAGCACTACGCGAAGACGGAAGCGTCATCGACGGTCTCTACGCCGCTGGCAACGCGAGCGCTCCGGTCATGGGCCACACCTACGCCGGACCAGGCGCGACCATCGGTCCCGCAATGACTTTCGGTTACCTGGCCGTACTCGACATCGTCGAGCGTGCGAAGAAGGCCGAGACCACCGGAGCACCGGCAGCTGAAAAGACGGCGGTCGACCATGCCAATTGATCCGAAGATCGCACTCGGCGCCGAGCTTGCGCCACAAGAGTTCTCATGGACCCCGTCGGACGTGCAGCACTACCACTTGGCGCTAGGGGCAGGTGCTCGTCCGCTCGATCCGAACGAGCTTCGATACCTCGACGACGAAAAGCCTCAGGTACTACCCACCTTTGCCACCGTCGCCGCCAACTTCCACGCCACCGAAGCGCCGAAGGTCTCGTTTCCCGGCGTCGAAATCGATCTGGCGAAGGTAGTCCACGGGAGCCAGGAAGTCACTGTCCATCAGCCGATCCCGGCAAGTGGAAGTGGCCGCACCACAACTCGAATCGCCGAGGTCTGGGACAAGGGCAAGGCCGCGGTGATCGTGCAGGAATCCGTCACGGTCGACGCCGAAGGCAACCCGCTGTGGACAGCTCGCTCGTCCATTTTCGCCCGCGGCGAGGGTGGTTTCGGGGGTGAACGTGGTCCGTCGGAGTCGATTACGCTTCCGGATCGCGAAGCAGATGAGACAGTGGTGACGCCTGTGCTCCCACAGCAGGCTTTGCTGTACCGGATGTGTGGTGATCGGAATCCGTTGCACTCGGATCCGCAATTCGCCTCCGCGGCAGGCTTTCCAGCGCCTATCCTGCATGGACTGTGTACTTACGGAATGGTCTGCAAGACCGCAGTGGATACCATGCTCGACGGCGACAGCAGTCGGGTAGCCGGATTTCGGGCCCGCTTTGCCGGGGTCGTATTTCCCGGCGAGAACTTGAGTATCCAGATCTGGAAAGACAATGGGCGACTCCTGATCTCAGCTTCCGTACTGGAGCGCGAAGCTCCTGCCCTGGCTGACGTAGTTCTCACTCTTGTCTGATACCAACCTGTCTGATACCCACCTGTTAGAACTCACCGTAGTTCTCGAACCCGATGGAGTAGCCCGAAGATGACGGCACAAGACGAAAAGTTCCGACTGTCCCGACGAGGTTTCATGGCCGCTGGAGCCGGCGCCGTGGCAGCGACCGCATTCGCCGGCTGGACGCCGGCCTACGCCGTCCCCGCCGGCTCCTCCGGCTCCGCGGGTGGTCCTGTCTCCACCCTCACACCGCCGCCTGCCTTCCCCGAAGGCATCGCGCTGTACCAGCAGGCGTATCAGAACTGGTCCAAAGAGATCATGCTCGACGCGATCTGGACCTGTTCACCCAAGACGCCCGAAGACGTAGTCCGCCTCGCGAACTGGGGTCATGCCAACGGCTACACCATTCGTCCCCGCGGTGCCATGCACGGCTGGACGCCGCTGACCATCGTCAACGGTGCGCCGGTCGACAAGGTCATCCTCGCCGACACCACGGTCCACCTCACCGGCGTCTCCGTCAACGCCGGTGGCAGCCCGGCTACCGTCACCGCAGGACCCGGCGCGACCCTCGACGCCATCACCACCGCACTGCAGGCACAGGGCCTCGGGTTCGCGAACCTGCCGGCGCCCGGTGTGTTGACCATCGCCGGCTGCCTCGCCGTCGACGCTCACGGTGCAGCGCTCCCCGCCGAAGGCGAAGCACACGTTCCCGGACAGACTTTCGGCTCACTCTCCAACCTCGTCACCTCCCTGACCGCAGTGGTCTGGAACGGCAGTGAGTACGCGCTCGAGACGTACGCGCGTAGCGATGCAGCGATCAAGCCGCTGCTGACTCACCTCGGACGCACCTTCCTCACCTCCGTGACCTTGCAGGCCGCTCCCAACTACCGCATGCGCTGCGTCAGCCACACCGACATCGGTTGGCAGGAACTCTTCGGTGCCCGCGGAGCGTCCGGACGCACCTTCGAGAAGTTCGTCCGCGAAAACGGTCGCGCAGAAGCAATCTGGTACCCCTTCACCGAACGCCCGTGGATGAAGGTGTGGTCACTTGCCCCCACCAAGCCGCCGTTCTCGCGTGAGGTGACCGGGCCCTACAACTACATCTTCTCCGACAACCTCCCGGAGCCGGTCACCGACATGATCGGGCAGATCAACGCCGGAAACCCGGGCATCGCACCGGCATTCGGGCAGATCATGTACGCCACCACCGTTGCCGGACTCGCCGCGACCTTCTCCAACGACCTGTGGGGATGGTCCAAGGACGTCCAGTTCTACATCCGGGCCACCACCCTTCGTCTGACCGAGGGCGGCGGAGCCGTCATCACCTCGCGCGCCAACATCGGCCAGGTCATCCACGACTTCACCCAGTGGTTCAACGGTCGCATGGAGTACTACCGCTCTATCGGACAGTTCCCCCTCAACGGCCCCGTCGAAATCCGTTGCTGCGGCCTCGATCAACCCTCGGACGTCGAGGTCGACTCGGCAGGCGCCCCCACCATCTCGGCCATGCGCCCGCGCCCCGACCATCCGGAGTGGGACACCGCCATCTGGCTCAACGTCCTCGGCGTCCCCGGAACCCCCGGCATGTTCGCGTTCTACCGCGAAATGGAACAGTGGATGCGTAATCACTACAACAACAACGACGCCACCTTCCGCCCCGAGTGGTCCAAAGGCTGGGCGTTCGGCCCCGACAAGCCGTACACCGACGCCCCGATCATCACCCAGGGCCTCCCCCAGACCTACCGCGACGGCGTCCCATCGAGCGACAACTGGGACACCGCCAACGCCGCATACAACGCGTTGGATCCGCACAAGGTCTTCAGCAACACCTTCCTGGACCAGTTGCTGCCCTGAGGTCCAAGCACCAGGCACGCACTCTGCCAACTCGACGGTCGTCGCCACTCCCCTACTTTCGGGAGTGCGGCGGCCGTCGTGCGTTGCAGTGAGCGGGATGAAGGAGTCCCCCGCATCCCGACCAGGTAACTGAATCAATCGCGATCAGGATGGATCGCCTCGTGCATACTTTCCACGGCCCTGGCATGAGTTGAGAGCTCGGACCGAGCCGACCGAATCGTGGCGCTGTCGCTGCGCGCCCCCGGCTCGGACGACGACGAGTCCTCTCCGGGGTTCGACGCGCCACCAGCGGGATGCTCGGAGGAGCCGGTGCGCTCTTCCCTCTCCGCGCGGGCGCGCAACAACGACTCGGACTTCGGGGTATTTCGCATCGGAGCATTGTCCCAGATTCATCTCCCATGACTCACATGGAGCGCTCTCACCCCCGGTGACCAGGCCGTTCCTGAACATCGATACCTAGAAAGTTCGCAACAAAATATCTACAGCAGTCAGGGTAGACATTCTTGCAAGGCTGTTGTATCTTTTTTCTCGTAGCAAGGAACGAGTCAAGAGATGCGGGAGAGATGAACTACCCGCAAGCAGTACCGCAGGGCAGGGACGTGCCGGGGCCGAATTCGTGTGTGAGTGTGTAGTCGGACCCGGCACCCCCCTTCAAAGCGGCTACCGGATGTTTTGTGCGAGTCCGGAAGTTCGAAAGAATGCAGTTATGTAAGTAAGTTCAACCCCATCCGGCCCCCGGCGCACCTCGCGCCGGGGGCCCCGTCCGTTCAGCGAAAGAAGCGAGCCATTCCGGCAGATACACCACCGGGGGACCCCTCCGGCAGATTCGACGACGAGAACTATCCTGCGTACAGCATGGGACATGCGGCCGAGATCCTCGGTGTCAGGCAAGCTTTCCTTCGTAGCCTCGATGCCGCGAAACTGCTTACCCCACAACGCTCTGAGGGCGGACATCGCCGCTACTCCCGGTACCAGCTGCGCATCGCGGCCCGCGCGCACGAACTCGTAGCCAACGGCACGGCGCTCGACGCGGCTTGCCGCATCATCATCCTCGAAGACCAACTCACCGAGGCTCGTCGCATCAACGCCGAGCTCCAGCAAGCGCAGGACCGACGAGCGGAATCGGACGCAACGCCGGACTGAGGACTGACGTGACCAGGCACTGGGAGTAGCAGTCACCCCTAACCGTCAATCTGTTCCCTCCCCCTTCGAACTGCGCTAAATTCAGTCAATTGGGACATTGCTAGGCGTCGGTTGCTCGATTTCCACATCGAAGGGATCGCAGGCATGAATTCCTCCCACCACCGCACTCGGGTGCGGCTAGCTGCTCTGTCGATCGCCTTGACCGTTGCCATTGCAACCGCTGCGTGCAGTTCCGACGAGGACTCGGCAACAAACACGAGCAGCGCATCTCCCAGCACCGCGAGCAGTCAGGAATCCAACGAGATCGCGGACCTCGTCCGCCGTCAAGTGGCCGACTTGGGCCTCAGTGCCGCCGTGTTCGGAGTGTGGCGGGGCGACGACGAGATTGCTCTCGGTGCCGTCGGAGAGTCCCCTATCGGAGTTCCGGCGACAACCGACATGCAGTTGCGCGTCGGTCAGCCTATGGAACCGATGCTCTCGACAGTCCTGCTGCAACTCGACGAAGAGGGAACGCTTCCTCTCGATCAACCGATCGCGAAGTGGGAACCGAACTTTCCACGCGCAGACACCATCACTCCACGAATGCTGGCAAACAGCACGTCGGGCATCTCCGACTACGTGACCGATCCACAGTTCCTCAAACTCTTCACGGACAACCCGATGAAGGGCTGGACTTCTCAGGAGATCCTGAATCTTGCCAACTCCCGCCCACCGCTGTTCGAACCCGGCACCAGTTGGGCGTACGCGCACAGCGACCTGACGCTGCTCGGCGACGTCATGGAGAAAGCGACTGGAAAACCGCTGGGCGACCTACTTCAGCAGCGCGTCTTCGATCCGCTCGGGATGGATCACAGCAGCGTTGTGCTCACGTCGCAGATGGACGAGCCGATCCTGCACGGCTACACCAATGAACGCGGAGTATTCGAAGACTCCACTTTCTGGAATCCGACGGCTTTCCTGCACAGCGGAAACATGAACGCGCCAGTCGCCGACGTCGGAAAGTGGGTGCGCGCACTCGGAACGGGAGAGTTGCTCTCCGACAAAGCTTTCGAGCAGCAGATGTCGCCGACGACTGCGGGCTTGGGAAGTATGACGGCGGACAAGTTCTTTTCCTTCGGGACCGGGCACCTCGACGGTTGGCTGGTGATGAACCCGTCGTACGGCGGCTACAACGGGCTTGCGCTCTATTACCCCGACTCGAAGACGACGATCGTCGTCTACGCCACGCTCGGGCCGACAACCAACGCGGACCTCAACAACGCCGTGCCGATGGGCAAGGCGATCGGAACCCTCCTCGAACCGGATCACCCACCGCAGGTCCCGACGCCGTGACGCGCCACACACGCTGGTAGCAAACAGCGTCGGTCGGCAACTTCCTGTTTACGCACGGATTACCTCCAGGACTTATCGCCCCATCACCATTCTCTTCAGTACCGAACGAAACGCGTCGGACCGCGGGTTGTCTCGCCAGTGAACGAGAACGTAGATAGATGGGGACAGGCCCGATGAGGAAATACGCGATGTCAGTGGCATGCACGGTTGCAGTCACAGCGGGGGTGACTCTTGTGATGTCGGTGCCTGCCGGAGCGGACCCGAATGACAGTGGGTCGTGCCCTGCCGGTGCGGTATTCGCGGTCGGCGGAACGTGGGATCCGACGGGACAAACGACGCAACCCGTCACCGATCGCTACGTGGCCCAGGGTTACGCCTCCAAGCCGGTGACCTACCCCGCCAGCTTCTGGCCGCTCGGCGATCAGACGTACGACCAGAGCGTTGCCGCCGGCGCCCAGACGCTTCGCACTGAAGTCAACGCTTTCCACGCTCAGTGCCCGGGCAGCGAGATCGTCGTCACCGGATACTCACAGGGAGCGCGTATTGCCGGCGACGTTCTCGGTGACATCGCACGCGACGGATCCATTCCGCAGTCGCAAGTCGAAGGCGTCCTCTACGCCGACCCTCGCAACTCGGCCGGGGGCATCGAAACCGTAGTGCCCAATGTCGTTCCGGGAGCGACGATGTCCGGAGCACGCGGCGGATTCGGAGACATTGCAGTGCAGGAAGTCTGCATCGAGGGTGACGGCATCTGCAACATGCCCAAGCCGCGTGATGCGCCCGAGGTGTTCGTGGATTCGGTCTTCGGCTACTTCACGAAGCACAACACCTATACGCCGATGATGTCCGAGCCCGCTCCGCCTGCTCCCCCGGCACTGCCGCAGACGCCGTCTGTGCCACTGCAACCCGCTGACGTTGCCACTGCGATCGTGACGCGGGTCGTCGAGAACATCACTCCGTATCTGAGCGCTGCACTCGCGACCGTACTAACGAAGTAGCCGGACGGCTGGCTAGGGCACCATCGCTTCATCTCCACCACCTCCGCAGGAACCACCCGGCTGGAACGCCCTCTACACGCCGACGATGCAGACGTCGAGAAGTTGAGTGCATCCTGCCGCAGGTCGGGATGCACTACTCCGCGTTACGTCTATTGCTCTACAAAACTATTCAAGATCGTGACGCGCAGTCGCTCTCCACCGGCATGGCGCCGCAGGCGGCCGAAGTCGCATCAGTCCGCTTCCTGGCGGCGAGTCGGCAGGTGGCGGAACGTCACGATCGGGAGGAGCGCCGCTAACCCGAGCACCGAGAGGCTCGCCCGCAGCGCAATCAGCCTGGATTCGACGTTGATCTCCACCGCCTGATCGAGTTGCGCCGAGGTCAGTTCCAGCCCAGTGAGACTGGCGCGGAGGTCATCGTTGGCGACGAAACTGACCGAACTGGCCGTTACCTCGATACTGCCGCTGGACAGTAGATCTGGGCTGTTCGTGATACGGACCGAGGCAGACTGCGCGAGCACGGACATCAGGACCGCCCCGGCAACGGCGGTGCCGGTGCACAGGCCGAGAAAGTTCGCCATTCCTCGAGCGCTGCCGATCTCACCCGCGATAGCAGGAGGGTTAGTCTCCATGAGAAGCGCACTGCCCGCACTCAATCCGACTCCGATGCCGAGACCCAAGCACACTTCGCTGATCAATGTCCATGCACCGGACCATTGGTTCGAGATGGTCAGTGCCAACAGAATCGCCGACGCGGCGGCCAGTACATGCACCCCTGTCAGGAGCCATCGGCACGCAAGCAGTCGCATCAGTGCAGGTGTTGCAGCCGCGGAGACGAGTGCGGCCAAAGAGATAGGTATCAGTATCATTGCCGTGCCCAGAGGGCTCTTGCCCAATACCATCTGGGTGTACAGCGGTAGCAGGTAGCTCACACCGGCCATCAACAGGTTTATCGCAACCAACCCACTCAAACACGCTCGGTTGAGACCAGACTCGAACACCGAAGGTTCGAGTAGCGGTGTTCTTTCTCCCCGGAGCAACAAGTGCTGGCGGGCGGCGAACGTGTGCAGGACGAGGCCGCCGATCACCAGCAATGCGAGCACAGGCGAGAGTCCGAGCACACTCACCGGTGCGGACTCGGCGGCGAGAACGAGCCCCCATGATCCGATCTGATTGATGGCGGCGACCAACAACAGCACCCCGACGGCAGACAGCGCGATACTCGTCTTGTCGACGGACCCACGGAATGGAATCCGGATAAGGGCCACACGTGATGCGATGACGATTGTTCCTGCCGTGATGGCGAGCAAGAGCGCGAAGGGCGCCCTCCATCCCCAGGCTTGGACGAGCAGACCACCAACCAACAAAGCAAACGCGGCACCGATACCGGTCGTACCCGCCAGGACCGATACCGCAACGGTTCGTTGTGGACCGGAATACGCCTGCCCCAGAATCGCCAACGCGTTGGGCACGAGAAGCGCGCCCCCGAGTCCAGCGATCGCCTCGCCGGCAATCA
Organism: Rhodococcus sp. WS1; assembly: GCF_003797745.1. Lineage (NCBI taxonomy): Bacteria > Bacillati > Actinomycetota > Actinomycetes > Mycobacteriales > Nocardiaceae > Rhodococcus > Rhodococcus sp. WS1. The sequence continues at coordinate 2,494,040 of NZ_RKLZ01000001.1, forward strand.
GCATTGGAATATTCTGTGCCAGAAAGCAACACAGCATACCGAACGCATAGATGCCCAGCCCGAGCAGCTGAGCATTCTTGGCACCGAGCACGCCGCTGATCTTGCCGCCCGTGATCGTGAAGGCTGCGACGAATACCCCGTAAGCGACGATCGCCAATTGCACGTTCGAGATGGTGGTGTCCAGGCCGTCGACGATGCCGCTGATCGCCATCGGCAGCGCCGTCACGTTGAACACAGATACCAACCCTGTGAAACACACTAGTACCAGCGGTAGCCAACTCACCCTCGGGTGGGCGTCACTCGTAAGCGCTTTTGTAACGGGAGAGGAAGGCAACGGGTCCGCGGTATCCATGATGCGCCCCTAGGAGGATCTGAGTTGTCTCGACGGTGGCATATCGGTCACGAGCAGCGACGCCGAGGGCGGCCACCTGACTGGGTGGCCCCCCTCCCTGCGAACTGCTGGCTTCGATCAGGTCGGCAGGGTCAGGAATTTCATCGCGGCTGTCTTCTCGAATCGGCGAGAGACGTTGCCGGCAAGCCCTCCTTCGAGGGATGTATCGCCCATCAGATCGAGTTTGCCCGCAGGCGCACCTTCATTGAAGTTCAACTTGTCCAGATCCACCCAGACGACATTAGGTCGCGTGGTCGAGTCGAAGACGTACCGCTTGTTGGTCAAGTCTGCCACCGTCTGCCAGATCGTCTGCGATGCATAGGGTTTGTCCGGGTCGGGGATGCGGAAAGGTTGCGCCGCATTGCGGATCACACTGAACATTCCCGCGACAGCCTCGACTTCACTCTTAGGTTGAGGCAGTCGGCCTACGTAGTATGCGGCGCGGGCGAACCGGTCGGCTGCGAGTGTGGTGCCGGGCAGAGGATTGGCGCCCCCGAAGCCGTCGACCTCTTTGAGAAGTTCGATCTGCTTGTCGTAGGCCGGGGAATTGGTCATCACTAGGTGTTCGCGGCTGTGCCAGACGGTGGCCTTGCCATCCAGGTATTCGATGATCGCCGAATCACCGGTCGCATCGTCCAACGCGAGATGAACTGCAGGCACTTCGCCGGTCGCCGGATCGCCCAGTGGGACAACCTGAACGTCGACGTCGCGGATCCACGCGGCGGCATCGGCAACGGTGGAGAAGTTGTCCAGGAAGTACTGCAGCCAGACCGCCATGCTCAGAGCCGGTCTCGACGTGTCGTGAGTACCGTAATCCGATTCCGCTAGCCACAGAACATGACCTGCTAATCCCGCTTCGTTCATACCGTCGACCGACATCATGTCGAAAGCGCCGGCCACGACACTGCCGTATTCGGCAGTCCAACTCAGAGAACCGCCTACGCCGTCGTCGCGTTTGATCCCACGCGGAAGCGACCACAGGTTCGTACCGGTGTCCCGATGGTAATCCATATTTCGTCCGACAAGAACAGATCCGGCCGCATCAGGCCACATCACCCTGGTACACATTGATTTTGCCTTCCGTAGTTCTTCGAGAACTTCATAGTTGCCCGATGTTCAGCCCCGAGGTCCAGACCGAGATTCAGCTCCGAGACGCCCCTTCGACCACAGCCGAACGGGCATTTTCTCTCAGAAGCCCTCATTGACAAAGACATTCAGAAACCAGCGTCATTCTCGGGGGAGAATGTGGTATTCGTGCAGCAGCTGTCCGATCTCGTTCTCGTCGAGCTTCTTGTCCAGTCTGCGGCGAAGTAGCTTCGGCAACGGCACGCTCTCCTCCTTCTTGTCATTGAGGAAGTAGGTTGCTTGGAGAAGTTTGCGGATGTCGTAGGTGGAGCCGAAAACTTCCGGCACTCCGCGTTCGATCCCGAGCAGGCTGTACGCGGCCTCCATCCCGGTGCGGACCGAGTACTCCGTCGTGAAGATGCAGTCGCGTGTTGTTTCCGCGAACTGGCCGAGGAAGGCGAAGTTGACAGCACCATCCGGTACAACCGCAGGCCGGTCACCGGCCTGACGGGGCATGAAAAAGGAAGTGACATAGGGCATCATCACTGGAACGGTCTTCGCCGCATTGGCCGCGAGTTCCGGAATGTCCTCGACTGGAACGCCCATGTGATAGAGCCACTCTTGGGTGATTTCCTCGCCGGTGCATTCCTGCATCGGCTTGTCGACGTAGTCACCGGGGACGTCGACGAATAGTGAGTAGACCCAGACGACGATCTGATCCTTGGGTTGTTGTTTGAAGTGCGGTTGCCGGTTTACGGTCCAGCTCATCAACCACTTCGAATCTCGTGCTGTCACGATGCCGCCGGTGACTACTCGTCCACTGAATGGGTCACGCTTGCATATCTTTTCGATGTATTCTGGGATTCGGGCATCCAACGTGGTCACTGTCGCTGATTCCCACTTGGTTTCTGCGACGTGCCCACCGAAGACGTCTGGTCGTCCGAATGCGGGGTCTTTTGTTGCTATACGACGCCACAAATCCCACGCTGGAGCGGGGCCCTCGTCGAGTTTCGCCGGCGTGTGATGGTCTCCGTTGTTCGAGTTCTCGGTGAGCGAGCCGATGGTAGTCAACACCAGGTCGCCGTCATCGAGGTCGACCCCACCCAAAACACCCTCGGATTTCCAGTGAATGCGTTTGGCCCGCTTGGCTTCACCCGTGATATCGAAGTCAATGTCGGTGACTTCGGTATCGAACCGAAAATTCACTCCCTGATCGAGCAGCCACGTGTACAGCGGCAGCACGAGAGACTCGTACTGGTTGTATTTGGTGAACTTGAGGGTACTCAGGTCCGGCAGGCCTTTGATGTGATGGATGAATCGATGCAGGTACAGCTTGATTTCGAGAGCACTGTGCCATTCCTCGAACGCGAACATTGTGCGCCAGTACAGCCAGAAATTGCTTGCGAGGAATTCCTTGCCGAACACCTCGTTGATGCGCTTGTTCTCGAGTTCGCTACGCGGAGTGAGAAAGACCTTCATGATGTCCTTCTGCGCCTTCGAGTTCAGATTGAACTTGAAGTCTGTGTGCGCGTCCTCACCCTGACGTTCGGTGACGCGCTGCAGCGAATAGTTCGGGTCGTCTTTGTTGAGCCAGTAGAATTCGTCGAGCACGCTGGCGTCTTCGACCTCGATCGAGGGGACAGAGCGGAACAGGTCCCAGAGACATTCGAAGTGATCTTCCATCTCGCGGCCACCGCGAATGACGAAGCCCTTCTCCGGTTCCTTGATTCCGTCGAGTGCACCGCCGGGCAATTTCAACCGCTCCAGGACGGTGATGTTGTTTCCTGCCATCTGGCCGTCGCGGATCATGAATGCCGCACCGGCAAGCGATGCAAGCCCCGAACCGACGAACCATGCAGTCTTGCCGTCCACCCCGTCAGGCTTGCGTGGCCGCGCGAACGCTTCGTAGTTTCCACTGCTGTAATACATTGTTCCCCATCTCATTTAGAGGTTTGGCGACAGGACCCTTCACGGAATGGATGCCGAGTTTTCTCTTGGTGATGTAGTTTTCCTTCGGCCACGCCGAAAGTATTTGCATTACAGCGACACCGGGAGCCAAGATGTTGTAGGGAATACAGCGGCCGCCTCGACGACAGGAGAACGTCGCGACAGCGACAGCGAGATCTGCTGTAAACTAGAATCTTTCGGATACGACGGCGACCGAGCTGTCAGCCGCTCGGAGACGTCGCGTTTGGACGTCTCCGATGACTCGAAATCCCGTCTACATGCGGCGAATGGCGTCTCGCTGATGCCGTACGCCGTGACGTCGAACCCCTTGAAGGCCGTCTGGAACGCGATCGGTGATCCCCGAACGCATGTACCGAGGACTTTGGTTTTCCGGATTGCGATCATTATTTCGTCCTCGAGGTTCAGTCGGCAGTTTTCGCACGGCGGTTGGTCAGCAAGCCGGCGATCCATCCGAGGACGAGTATCACGACGAGGGTGAGCCAGAGTGGGGACTGCACTGAGACCCAAAACAGTTGGATCGTGGTCGCGGCCCGGTTCTGGAGGATAAAGGTCACCGCCTGCACCACCAACAGCAAAGGCGAGGGTGTTACGTGATGCGAGTACTGATCGGGCGGATGCCTGCCGGGTTTCCGAACTCATGGGAGGTACCCCATTCTATGTCGAGTGATATCGATCGAATGCTTTTTCGAAGGAGATACCGGACTCTCCCGTACCGATCCAGTTCTGTTCACGTCTGGCGGCGAGGATCTGAGATTTTGTGTCTCGGCGTGCCGAGGTTTCCTACCCGCGATCCCGGTAATGGCTGAAATCTGGAGCGGAACCAACTGGGATTACGTGGCTAATCGAAACATAACACGAGTGGCGCCGAAATGTCGGCTTTAGATTGCGTAAGCAATTCGCCTTCACACACTGTCTCTCTGGCATTTCGCTTGAACCTGAGGCTTTCTATTCAGTCCAGATGCGTTACTGTGCGTGCGGAACCTGCCTAGAGTAGACACCGGCATCTGCCTCGTCACCGGATATGGACTCGACGTTCTCATCGCCTGAGCCATACGGAAGGTCGGGAGATCCGTGCGCTGGTCAGCGATGGAAAGCGGATCGACTGGTAGTTGCCGGCGGCTACCGCGCTCATCGTTGCCCTGCTCCTGACTCTCGGATCGTGGTGTCAATGAGGTGCAGTTCGCGCGCTGTTGAAGCGGCGTACGACCGGTGAAATCGACTCCCGGCGAACGCTTGCCCGAAATAGATTCCTGACGCATCGACAGCATGTTCGAAACACGGACTCCCCAGAGCGGCGAATGACCGCTTGTCACCTCGTCAAATACGATAAAGCAAGTGAAAATAGCAATTTAGTATCCGATCGTTGACCCTTTCATCAGAGGATAATCTCGCCGGGAAACTATCATCGAACGGTTCGGCTCTTGTCCTGAAATACGGGCCTGCTTCCCTCTCGAAAACGAACTGTTCACGACGGCTACGCGCGCTTCACAGAAGGATGGAAGCAAAACATCGATCCCAGAGTGAACACATCCCATACCGTTGCCGAACTTTTACGAAACCATCCCGCAATAGTTTGAGAACTTGATCGAGTGGGCGTAGCAGCGCAGGTCGGCGATCTCCCCCACCTCAGCGAATTCCTCGATATTGCGGGCGCGACGTGGCGCGTTCAGACTGCTTCGGCCATAGAAGTAGCCGGACGGCTGCTCCTTCCGAGGAATACTGCGGATGCCAGCAGGAAGAATATTGCGCCGACAAAGGTTCCGATATTGGCCATGTTCGGGTCCAACGTGTTCCCGTCTCGCAAGACGAACGATCCGATCGCGGAGACTCCGAATGCGATGGATCCCAAGGTATTCAGCCACACGCTTTGCCATTCCTTCGATTGCGGTGCCCAGTAAGCGCCTTCCCTCAGCAGGATGAGGACAGCCAGTCCGCTCGAGACGAGGAAGGCTATCGAGCCCTCCGCGTTCGGATTCCAGACCAAGTGCATCTCGCCTCGTAGCGTAAGCGCGTGCAGCGCAGCCCCGGTGCTGACGTTGAACAAGATCGTCCCGAGTAACTGCACGGCAGCAGACAGCCAGACGGCCCGGATCGCGGGACGCCCCGAGTCGGTTGTGGTTGCTGGCCCGGCCAGCACCAACTGAACGAAAGCCGCGCAGGTAAAGAACCAGGAGCCCGCGAAGAAGAAGCTGTTGGCGAGTGCGGCACCGAAGAAGACCGACAGGAAGGGTGCCGACCCGAGCGCGAAGAGTGCGGATCCGATCACGAATCCCCACGACTGCATTCGAATGGTCGGGTGAATCAGCATGCGCTGCAGTGTACTTGGACTCGATATGAAAAGTCCTCCATTCGGGACCTTGGTCATCAGGCACTGATTTCGATCCGCCCGCCGCGGGTACGCGGAAACAAATTAAAACCATCTGCTTGTTTTTTACTTTACCGAAGCATGACTCCACTTTGGGTGCTAATGTCCGATTTATGACAGCCACTCCTCCAGCTGGAAATCGTTTGCTGTTTCGCAATGTCCGTGTTTTCGACGGCACCTCCTCGACCTTTGTTGCCGGGGACGTTCTGATCGACGGCACCACGATCGCCGCGGTGTCGGAGTCGCCTGTCGGGGATGATCCGAGCCGCGAGACCACTGTCGTGGACGGTGGTAATCGAGTACTCATGCCCGGCATGAGCGATGCCCACGTTCACCTGGTCGGTAACGCGAATTCATACGTCGACATGGTGACCGGCAGTGAAGCGCACATCGCACTCAACGGCCTCGCTGAAGCAAAGAACATGCTGCACCGCGGGTTCACCACGGTCCGGGACATGGCGGGTGACACAAGCAGCATCAAGTCCGTGATCGATCGAGGCCTGTTCGAGGGGCCGCGCATCTACCCTTCCCAGGCTGCCATCTCCCAAACCAGCGGACACGGCGACTTCGGGTTTGTCTACGAATGCCCGACCGCGTTGGGAGGCAAGCAGTCTCGCGCCGAAGAAATTGGTTTCATGCGCGTCGCAGATGGCCCTGACCGGGTACTGGCAGCTGTTCGCGAACAGCTGAAGAAGGGCGCATCTCAGATCAAGATGATGGTCGGCGGCGGCGCTGCGTCGATGTACGACCCGCTCTACACGGTCCAGTTCACCGATCCCGAGCTTCGTGCAGCAGTGCACGCGGCCACCGACTACGGCACCTACGTCGCCACCCACGTTTACAACGTCACCGGCATTCGCCGCGCCATCGAAGCTGGCGTGAAATCCATCGAGCACGGTCATCTCGCTGACGAGGCGACGATCGCTCTGATGGCTGAGAAGGACATCTGGCTTTCGATGCAGCCCTTCGCGCTGGGCGATCACCACTATCCGGATCCGGGCCGCGCAGAAAAGGATCGCGAAATCTGCACCGGCACTGACGATGTGTACAGCTGGGCACGCAAGCACGGTGTCAAAACAGCGTGGGGTACGGATCTTTTGCTCGAGCCGCAGCTTGCGCCACGGCAGAGTGAAATGGCGGCGCGACTCGGTGATCACTACAGCAATGCCGAAGCACTTCGGATGCTCACGTCGGGAAATGCCGAACTCTTCCGTCTTGCCGGCGAACGCGATCCGTACCGGCAAGCACCACTCGGAGTGATCGCCAAGGATGCGTGGGCAGATGTTCTTCTCGTCGACGGCAATCCACTCGAGGATCTGAGCCTGCTCGCCGATCCGGCCAAACATCTCTCCGTCATTGTCAAAAATGGTCAGGTCGTCAAAAACATACTGTGACAACGTCTTCATCGCGTTGATCCGTCTGACGTGCAGCCAATTCAAGCTGAACACCTGAGCGGGTCGATGTGTCCTCGTGCTCCACCGAGTCGGGAGTCCAAGTTGGTTGAAACACGTTTCGAGCGTTGGGAATTACCTGAGGACCGAGTCGAAGGGTCGTTGGTGTCCGCCCGCGGTATCGAGCTCCACGGGCCGTGGGGGCATGTGTTCGGTCCACTCGACATCGACATCGAGGCTGGCGGTGTGACCGTCCTGGCCGCGCAATCGGGTGCCGCGCGCACAGCCCTGCTGATGGCACTATGCGGACGGATGCGATTGTCGTCCGGGTCATTGACTGTGCTGGGCTACGAGAAACCCTCGAGAATTCTGGCTGTCTCGGCGATCGCATGTCTGAACGAACTCGACGAAGTTCGCCCATCGGTGACGGTGCGGGACATGGTGACCGAACAGTTGCGATGGAATTCACCGTGGTACAAGTTCGTGCCCCGGGTGAGCGAAGATCAAGTAGCAGATATGTGTGCGTACACATTTGGCGGCGTAGACCTCCCCCCGCTCAATGCCTTCGTCGACGATCTCCCGGAGATCCAACAACTGTTGCTGCGGATCGCCGTCGCGAACGCCAAAAGACCACCGCTACTGGTGGTGGGTCGAGTCGACAAGATCGCCGACGACGACGAGCGGACAATGTTGTTACGCCGACTGGTCGCATTGGGAGAGCACCAGTCGGTGATCACCGCCGATGTCAACGACCTTCCGCCGGACAGCGGCGTCCATGCCGTGGTGAACATGCACGGCCTGCTGGGCGCCGGTGACATCGGCGTCATGACCGAAGGACGGTGAGCGATGCTCGCAGGTATATCTCTGGGCAGTGATATCAAACGCTACTCCCGCGGCACCCTGCCACGAATCGCGATCGTCACCATCATCTTGTTGCCGTTGCTCTACGGCGCCATGTACTTGTGGGCTTTCTGGAACCCGTTCGGCGAGGTGAACAAGATCCCCGCAGCGATTGTCAATAACGACTCGGGGCGAACATCGACAGGCCAACAAGTCGATGCCGGCGATCAGGTCGTCAAGTCGCTCATCGCCTCCGGGCAACTTGATTTGGCGGAGGTCTCGGATCAAGAAGCCCAAGCCGGACTCTCGAGCGGCAAGTACTATTTCACCATCACCTTGCCGGAGAACTTCAGCGACGCTGTCGAGTCACCCAACGGTGACAACCCCGAGAAGGCCGATCTCACCTTCACCTTCAACGACGCCAATAATTATCTAGCCACCATCATCGGGCAGGACGCGTCCGAACAGGTCATCAATCAGGTCAACTCGACCATCGGCGCCCAAGGCGTCGGCCAAGTCCTGACGGGCCTACAGACCGCCGGTTCGGGCCTGGGCCAGGCTGCCGACGGAGCGAAGACCCTCGCGGCCGGGATCGACACCGCCAAAGGTGGGGCCGATCAACTGAGCTCCGGTGCAGGCGAACTCGCCACCAACATGGTCACCGCACGCGATGGTTCCGCGCAGCTCGCAGCCGGCGCCGGGCAACTCGCCACAGCCATCGACGGCGTCGCCGACCCACTGCTCAACGCCCTCGACTCCACTGCCGTCTCCGACGTCGGTGCGCAAGCTGCGCAACTGCGGCAATCCCTCACCACCCTCGGGGATCGCCTCCCCAAGCCGCCACAGGTTACCGTCTCCCCGGCAATCCAGCGGGTGCTCGACCTTCTCGGACCCAGCACCGATCCGCTCGCACAACAGGCCGTTGCAGCTCTCACACCTCTCGTGGCAGCACAACCCCAAAGTGACACTGCCGCACTACAAGCGGAGATAGCGCGTCTCAGCGGTGATGCGCGCGCGCTCGAATACCAGTTGACGGATCCATCCAGTCCCCTGCAATCCGGACTCGCGCTGCTGCAAAACGGCGGGCTCGCCTCCGACGTCCGGCAACTACGCGACGGCGCCGACCAGCTCAGTTCCGGAGCCACGACTTTGAACTCCGGACTGATCCAGTTGACCGACGGCAGCACCCAGCTCGCGAGCGGAGCCGATCAGTTAGCTTCGGGGATGGTCGAGCTGCAATCAGGCTCAGGCGAACTGGCAGACGCACTCGCACAGGGCGCTGGGCAAGTACCCAGCTGGACCGACGCGCAACGCAACGCTACCGCGGACACCCTGTCCACCCCAGTCGCACTCAAGCAGGACTACACCAACGAGGCACCCACATTCGGTACCGGATTCGCGCCGTTCTTCCTCTCCTTGGCCCTGTTCGTCGGCTGCATCATCACCTGGATGCTGCTGACCCCGCTACAATCCCGCGCAACTGTCAGTAACCTCGGCCTCTATCGCACAGTTCTGGCTTCCTACTGGCCGGCACTGCTCATCGGCATCCTCCAAGTGATCACGATGTACGCCGTGGTCCACATCGGGGTCGGCCTGGACGTCAAACACGTTCCCGGAACTATCCTGTTCCTGATGCTGGTCTCGGCGACGTATTTGGCGATGATCCAGATGTTCAATGCTCTCTTCGGCGTCGCAGTCGGCCGAGTGGTGACATTGGCCTTCCTGATGCTGCAACTGGTCTCCGCCGGCGGCATCTACCCAGTGCCCACGACAGCGACGCCCTTCCAATACATTCATCCGTTCGACCCGATGACATACACCGTCAATGGCCTCCGGCAACTCATCACCGCCGAACACGTCGACTCTCGACTCTGGACAGCAATCGCCGTCCTGACCGGCATTCTGCTCGTCTCGATGACTATCAGCGCACTCTCCGTGCGCCGCAACCGGCGTTACACCATGGAACGCCTGTACCCGTCCATCGAGGTGTAAAGCACTGCACAGCAACATCTTCACAGTCGACCACATTTGAATCACCGTCCAAGTCGTACCCCGCACGCTCGCATACTGGAGGAGAAAAAAATGTCAGACAGCTTCGCAGCTCCCACCGAAACCCTCGCACCGGCGTACACAGGACGGCTCGGCACCGATCCGATTCCAGCTCTGAAAATGCCCAAGGCCGAGTCGGATCCCGAAGCTGCGTACCGATTCATCCACGACGAACTGATGCTCGACGGCAGTTCCCGACTGAACCTGGCAACCTTCGTCACCACTTGGATGGATCCTCAGGCAGACAAGCTGATGGCCGAGACATTCGACAAGAACATGATCGACAAAGACGAGTATCCCGCGACAGCGGAGATCGAAACTCGTTGCGTCAACATGGTTGCCGACCTCTTCCACGCAGAAGGGCTGACCTCCGACCCTGCGTCCGCAACGGGGGTCTCAACGGTAGGGTCCTCCGAAGCTGTGATGCTCGGCGGCCTCGCACTCAAATGGCGCTGGCGCCAGCGCCGCGAACAAGAAGGTAAAGACACCACGAAGCCCAATCTCATCCTCGGCAGCAACGTCCAGGTCGTCTGGGAAAAGTTCTGCCGCTACTTCGACGTCGAACCAAAATACCTCCCCATGGAAAGGGGCCGCTACGTCATCACTCCCGAACAGGTCCGTGACGCCGTCGACGAGAACACCATCGGCGTGGTCGCCATCCTGGGCACTACATTCACCGGCGAGCTCGAACCCGTCGCCGAGATCGCCGAAGCCCTCGACGAGATCGCCTCAAACGGTGGTCCCGACGTCCCCCTCCACGTCGACGCTGCCAGTGGAGGTTTCGTCGTCCCGTTCCTGCACCCCGAGCTGATGTGGGACTTCAAGGTTCCGCGTGTGGTCTCGATCAACGTCAGTGGCCACAAGTACGGCATGACATATCCTGGCATCGGTTTCGTCGTCTGGCGCTCGAAAGAACACCTACCGGAAGACTTGGTGTTCCGGGTCAACTATCTCGGCGGCGACATGCCGACCTTCACCCTCAACTTCTCTCGATCTGGCAACCAGGTCGTCGGGCAGTACTACAACTTCATCCGCCTCGGCGTCGCCGGATACACCCAGATCATGGAATCGCTGCGCGACACCGCGCTTATGCTTTCCGCCGCAATCTCCAAGATCGACAACATGGCGATCATCACCGACGGCACCGCTATACCGGTCTTGTCCTTCGAAGTCGTCGACGACCCAGGCTTCACTGTCTTCGACATCTCCCACGAACTCCGGGCACGCGGATTCCAAGTGCCCGCGTACACCATGCCCGCCGACGCCGAAGATGTCGCCGTCCTGCGGATCGTGCTACGAGAAGGTTTCAGCCAAGATCTCGCGTACAAACTCGCCACCGCCCTCAACGAAGTCGTCGAGCAACTTCGTAAGAGCAACGCCGATCGACCCCAAAGGACTGCTTTCGCCCACTAACTGCTGTTGAGGGGCAGCCTCAGAACCGCTTCCCCTCAACAAGCTTCTAATTCTGGACGACCAGCTGCACCAACGAACACTTTGCAACAGGCAAAGATCGACTCCGCCTGCTAGCCCGGTCAGTGCACGCCGTTCGTACGGATCGACCGGAACCACGGTGCGTGTGCGCTCACCGCGAAGAACGCACTGCGGCAGATGTGCATGTCAAACGTACGTCTGGCAGTTTCGACTGACTGAAAGTCGACCGATTCGTACAAGTCGAGAGCAACCGCTATCAAGCACCATCGATCACATGCTCACCTTCATCGTCAGATACGGGTACGTCCCGTTCATGCTCTTGGGAATCAACGGAGCCGCAATCGCGCTGGCGGCATCCGGCGCGCCGAAATGGTCACTGGTGGCATTGATTCTCTTCGCAGTGGCCTGCTCTTTCGCGGCCGAACGGGCGCTTCCCTACGAATCTTCGTGGAATGCCCCGGGACCGGACAGGTTTCGCGACGCTGTCCATGCGTTTGTCAACGAATCCCTCATCTTGGTCAGCGTCGCGGTAATCCCGTTGATGGCCGCGGTGATTCCGTTCGACGGGCTGTGGCCGAGCGGTCTTCCGTTTGTCCTTCAGGTCGTCTTCGCAGTGTTGGTTGCCGATTTCGGCATCACCGTGGTGCATTTGATCAGCCACAAGGTTGGATGGTTGTGGCGTTTCCACGCGGTTCATCACAGCCTCGAACGGTTCTACGGTATGAACGGACTGATGAAGCACCCCGTGCATCAGACTTTCGAAACCGCCGGTGGCGTCCTGCCACTGATCCTCCTCGGGATGCCCGTCCCGGTTGCCTCGGCGCTCGCGGTTTGTGTCGCTGTCCAACTCCTGCTTCAGCATTCGAATGCCGATTACCGCATCGGCCCCCTGCGTCCGATACTCGCCCTCAACGCCGGCCACCGATTCCATCACCTGAAGTGGGCGGGAATCGGTGACGTCAATTTCGGTTTGTTCACTCTGATCTGGGATCACCTTTTCCGCACTTATTCTTTCGATCCGGAAAAGCGCTTCAGCAGTGACGATCTCGGAATGGCGGCCAAACCCGACTACCCGGACGACTACATCGGCCAGTTGGCCGAACCGTTCCGGAAACAGAACTGACGGACGATCGGTGGAGATTCAGCCCGCGAGTACCCGTCGCATGACGGGCTTGGCTGCAAACGCACTGGCCAACACCAACGCGATCCCCACAGCCAGGGTGACACCCAACTGAACCAGCGCCATCGGAGTGGTCAATACGGCTGCCCCTGCCAGCGGGAAGAGGAACAGCAGTGCAGCGCCGGCGCCGGCCAGTGCCATCACCACCACGGGAGTGCGAACGTGCCTCATGCGGGCGCTGTCCATCACCTCGACAGGTGTGCCGGCCAAAGTCAGACTCCGATACAGCTCACGGTTGTCGAGGATCCCGGATACCTGGGTGAGCGCAGACGAGATGGCAGCCAACGTGAATGTTGCTCCGAGAGTGAACAACACCCCGGTTCTCATGTCCGCGAACAGGAACTCCTGCCCTGGCTGCAAATCCTGCCCCTCCCCGTTGCCTATCGCGGCGAGGAGAGATGTGCCTGCGGCAACGAAGCTGGCCATCGTCACACCGCTGACCGTGCGCCACACAGCCTTCGGATTGTCCAAGACCCGACGCGCCGCAATCAGCGAAGCACCGTCTTTGGCGCATTTGAGCATGATCCGTCCAAGCAGCGAAATGACGAACGGACCGACCAACGCAACAACGCCGAAGCAGAGACCAAGGCCCACCAGGATTGCCGCGATGCTTGCCGCGGAGCCCCCGAATGCACTCCATCCCACAAGAACCCCCACCCCGGCCACAGCGAAGATCATCTTCGGTGCGGCGCTGGGATTGCCCGCCGTGACGCCCAACGGGCTCACGAACACCTGGCGCATCCCGAGCATCGACGTCAAAGCAGCCAGGATGGTCATTCCGAATACGATGCCCACCAGCGGAAGTGCGCCTACCCAAAGCTCACTCCACTCGAATGTCCGACCTTGAAATCTCAAGAGAGCTACGAGCGGCAACGCGAGGAGGTATCCCACCACACCGATCAACGCACCGGCCAAGCCCTGGATACCCGATTCCGCAGCGCACAGCGCAACGATCTGGCGAGGGGTGGATCCGATGAGTCGCAGCGAGGCAAGTCGTTCGTCGCGACGGCGCGCGCCCAAGCGGGCCGCCGCCAGACCGAGAGTGACGGCTGGAACGATCATCAACACCGAAGCAACCCCTGCGAGCGCTAGGTACGCCTCGGCTTCGGGTTCGCTCGATCTGCCCGCGAATGCACCGTAGCCGCCGAGCACCGTCAGCAACAACGTCGTCGAGGCGGCAAATGCGGACACTGGGAGCGCGAAGGTACTCAAGGCCTTTCGCCCTTCACCTCGCACCGTCATCAATGCAACGCGCGCTGTGGCCTTCATGCCGCCACCTGTGTCCCGACGAGCGAACCGGCCTGCATCATCATCGTGCGATCACACCACCGAGCGACTTCGGCATCGTGAGTGACGACGACCAACGCAGAACCGATCTGTTGAGCCGAATCACGCAACACCCTCATCACTTCCCAACTCGTCTGCGCGTCGAGGGCACCGGTCGGCTCGTCCGCGAAGAGAACGGCGGGTTTGGTCACCAACGCTCGCGCAATCGCCACACGTTGCGACTGCCCACCCGACATCTGACCCGGGCGACGATCCTGCAACCCATCCAGCCCCAACGGCGCGAAGAAGCCGTGCGCCGTCCGCTTGGCTTCTGCGATGGACAACCCGTTGAGCACCAAGGGCAAAGCGACGTTCTCGATCGCCGGAAGCTCCGGCAACAGTTGGCCCGATTGAAAAACGAACCCGTACGACTCCCGTCGGAGCCGGCTGCGGTCGTTCTCACCGAGGTTCTCGATATGCCGGCCGCTCAGCAAGATTGCTCCCGAGTCGGGCTTGACGATTCCTGACATGCAATGCAGCAGTGTCGACTTCCCCGATCCTGAAGGACCCATGATGGCCGTAGCAGTACCGGCGCGCACTTCCAGCGATACACCTCGGAGCACCGGAACGTCGCCGTACGACTTGCCCAGCGCGTGGACCGACAGGACTGCGGGTGCTTGTGCGTTGTTCATGATTCCACCTTCTCGTGAACCCCTCGCGAACACATCGGCCCAGCGCACGATCTTCGGACTGAGCTCGGTCCTACCGGAGGATGACCGGACCCCGAGCTCTGTCAGGGTCGTCACTATGATTTCCGACATGACCTGGTCCGGCGCCGTCCACATGCAGCCCGGAATTCTCATGTTCACCGGCGCAGTGGGATCCGCGCACATGCATTCGCACGCCGCTGTTCAGATCATGATCATCGACGACGGGGACGTCACGGTCACGGACGGGGACGGCCACAGTGAAGTCGTGCGGTCCGTGGTCATTCCATCCGGGGCGGTCCACGCGTTGTCCGCCTCCGAGGGTGCGCGGGGACGGGCGATCTACATTGACTCCACCACCGGGATGGGTCTGCGCATCAGGCCACCGGAGCCGGGCCGCGGTGGTGTGGCCGACTGGTCGGACCGTGGGCAGACCGCAGTAGCGATGACGGACCGCGGCGCTGATTCGGATCTGGAATACGCAGCGAGGCTGATCGATTCACTATCCGAATACGAAAAGGCGTCGAACTTAGGCGTTCTTCACCCGGCCCTCGAGCATGCCCTGACGCTACTTCCCGAGAGAATCTCGGGGCAGGTCACACTGACGGACATCGCCGCCCTGGTCTCCATCTCGCCCGGACGGCTGGGAAGAATCTTCAACGATCAACTGCAGATGAGCTTTTCGACCTACATCCGCTGGTTACGGTTACGACGTGCCATGGAAGTGATGAGCAGTGGCGCAACCCTGACAACCAGTGCACACGAGGCCGGTTTCACCGACAGCGCCCATCTCAACCGTATCTGCCACAGTATGTTCGGGCTCACGCCCAGCGCCGCGACCGGCGGCCTCACCTGGAATTGACGCTACTCCTCAACTGACGCTGTCCGTCCCCGTTGACGCTGTCCATCGCCGTTCTCGCCAGTAACGACAGACGACTGTAGAGGCGCGCCAATCCGGGCACGTCCCGGAGGCTGCCTGCTACTACCTCCACACCGGCAGCGGCATACACCGTCAGTCGCGCATCGACGTCGTAGAGAACATCGACGACATTTCCGAAACGGCGAAGGGCAAATTCCGAAGCTTCGGCGAGCACCGGTACTCCGAAGATCACCCAGTCGTCGAAGCGGGAGGCGAGCTCGAGATAGTCGGCAGCCGAGGTCGAACCAGCGCACAGCACCTCGAAGTCGAACCAGACAACACCGTCTCGAATCGCCGAGCACTCCAATGTGCGTGTGCCTATCGTCAATTCGACACTTTCGCCCGAAGGCCACGTAATTCCCGAGCCGACGAGGAATGCCCCTGTCGCAAAACGGTAGTCCCCGGCACCTGGCTGACCCGCCGTCCGATAGTCGACGGAGCCACCCAATTCGATCACCTCGAGAGTCCGCTCGATCAACTCGATCGACGGAACGAACTGCTCGTGAAAAAGCGGATTCGGAAGAAGATCGGTCGGCGGGACATTGGACGTGACAACAACAGTCACACCTTTCGCGACGATTGTGTCGAGAACCCTTGCCATGAACATGGCGTCGGCGACGTCGTCGATGTGGAACTCGTCGAAACAGAGCACGCGGATTCCGTCGACGACGTGGTCCAGCGCCGCGCCCATCGACCCGAGTTCGTGCGCCCGAGAGTGCAGATCTGCAAAGAACCGATGAAAGTGAATGCGCTGCTTGCCGACTCGGATGCTCTCGTAGAACTCGTCCATGAGCATCGTCTTACCGCGGCCGACGCTACCCCAGAGGTAGATCCCTCCGCCGACCTCACCGCCCGAGATTCGGGCCCGCAGTGCATCGAGGGCTTCATGTGCCGCCAACTGCTCTTCGTCCAGTAACATGAGGCTCCTCTACATCTGTAGAGTCGAGGCTAGTGACCGAGGGCAAATCGAGTCAATGTGACCCTCACGACGCACCATCTGCAGCATGCAACTCCGGGAGCATGCAACATCGACAGCAAGGAACGACATGAAGCCCGATCGCAGAGCCCTCATTGCGGCGTCCGCCGTCACGATCATCGCCGAGCAGGGCCCGCGTGCACTCACCCACCGGGCGGTTGATCAGTCCCTGGAACTTCCTGCCGGTTCGACGTCGTACTATTTCCGCACTCGCGAGTCACTTCTCGAAGCAACCGCATTGCACATCGTGCACCGGTCACGTTCGACTTTCGACGAACTCCACGAGAGGCCCAGCGATCCTGCTGCCCTGACGGCCGAGTATCTCGACGATCTTCTCTCGCACCGCAGACACGAATTGATCGCGCGCTGTGCACTACTCGTGGAAACTCCCCGAGATTCGGCATTGCACCAACTCCTCGAAGGCAGCGTGTTTTCGTTCGAGAAGGCAAGACCCGTCTTCGAAACCGTTGGCGTTGACGACCCTGACGTCTCCGCCGCAAATTTCCTGAGCCTGCTGGAGGGCTTGATCTTCGACTATTGTCTCGGATCACGTAGCCGGGACCCTCACTCCAGCGAGACCGTTCGGCAACTTCGGATCCCGATCGACATCTACCTTCGCGGAGTGGGGGTCATCTGAAAGACCTCGGTCAGCAGAGGCTTCCGGTACAGGGTTGTCGACCAGAGAACAGCGCCGCGACAAAGGGAGTGCTGTCTGGAACCGAAGCCGGGACGGTTCCCAGATGATCAGTGGGATAGGTATGGAATGCAAACTCCACACCGTTGGCAGCGAGGTCGGCCGCGAACTTCAGTGTCAGCGGTGCCGGAACATCGATGTCCGACAACCCCTGACCGATGAAGAACGGGCGGTCGTATCCTGCGGTCGGCACAGTGAGCAGTTCACGCGCAGCCTCCATGAATACTGGATTGTCCAGCGACTTCGTCAGCACCTGCCCGAGTGTGACGGTTCCGTACTTCGTGCGCGCCTCGGTGTAGCACATGTTGTTCTCGACGTCGTCGAGGATGGTCTTGCCGAGCGGGGTCAGATACGAGTCGATGTCGATGTCCGGCCGCGAAGCACGCAGTCCGTCAAGAACGTTCGCGATGTAGACCGTCGTACCCTTGAGCGGAAGCGCCGGGAAAGCCGGACCACCGAGCGGTAGAAGATTTTCGATGTTCGAGGGGACACCAGTGGCGACAGCGCCGCGGTAGTCCAACTCCGGCGCGTAATCAGTGGCAAGCGAAGCGGTGAACATAGTCGCCTGCCCGCCCTGCGACTGTCCCATCGCAACCCATTCGCTCGACAGGTCGTCGTCGACCGCACGAGCGGCACGCACCATGTCCACAACGCTGTGTGCAGCGGAACGACCGTCGAGATACGGGTGAACACCAGGTGTTCCGAGCCCCACGTAGTCGGTCGTCACCACCGCGTATCCCTGCTCCAGCCAGTGACCCAGATGTGTCGCGGTCCGTTCGAGTGGAACACTGATGCTCGGCGCACACTGATCCGCGACACCCACCGTTCCGTGCGCATAGGAGATGACCGGCCAACCACCCTCGGGCGGAGCTCCCTCTGGGCGATACACCACACCGGTACTCGTCATCGGCGCATCCTTCGGGCCCGTCGACCAGTACGTCACCTTTGTTGCGCTCACGGCGCCCGGGATCACCCGATCGGGACCGAGTAACTCCTGACTCACGACAGCACCCGGAGCATCGTTCGGTTCCGCTCCGGCCGGGGCCGCAACTGTCAACGCCACCAAAGCACTCGCACTCAGCCCGACGAGCGTCCTACCCAGTCGCTTACTCACGTACTTCTCCTACGATTGCGGTGACGGTGCATCTGTGGTGATCGGCCCCACATCAGCCGATCGAGTTCAGACCATAGAACAGCCTTACCAATTGGTCAACCTAGATTCCCACTCCGCATCTACCGTCGTGACACGCCTGCTCGGGTAGGGTGGCGGTGTTCGATACGTGCAGGTCCCAGCGAGATCAGGAGGCCGAAAGGCTCTCTCATGTCAGCACCTGATCTCCCGACCTTCCCTGCTTCGCAGCAGAAGTCGGTGGCTGCGATTCTCCGAGCAGCAGGTTGCGTATTCGCCGATGACGAGGCTCGCCTACTTCTTCACACCGCACGCTCTCTCGATGAACTCGACGCGATGGTCGACCGACGAGTTGCCGGCGAACCACTCGAACCTGTCCTCGGATGGGTCGAGTTCTGCGGCTTGCGCATTCACATCGACTCTGGAGTCTTCGTCCCACGCCGGCGCACCGAGTTCCTCGCCCGGCAGGCCTGCTCACTCGTCGTCTCGAGAAGCGTCGTCGTCGACATGTGTTGTGGCTCAGGAGCTGTCGGTACCGTCCTGCAGTCGACGCTCGATGCCATCGATTTGTACGCGGTAGATGTGGAACCAGCCGCGGTGCGGTGCGCTCGCCGAAACATCACACCGCCCGAGCGCGTACTCGAAGGCGATCTCTTCGAACCACTGCCGACGGAATTACTCGGTCGCGTGGATGTGGTCGTTGCCAATGCACCTTACGTCCCCACCGATTCGATCAGGCTGATGCCGCCCGAAGCCCGTCTTCACGAACCGCTGGTCTCGTTGGACGGCGGCACCGACGGACTGGACCTGCAGCGACGCATCATCGCGGACGCTGCGCCGTGGCTACGACCGGGTGGCTGTCTTCTCGTCGAGACGAGTACGGAGCAGGTCGAAATGACTGTTGAAACATTCACTCGGGGAGGGTTTCTCACTCGGGTGGCAACCTACAGTGAGACGGCGTCGACCGTGGTGATCGGTCAGTGTTGAAGGCGATCGGATCCTGGCGTGGACCATTCCCGAGCGCGGGCGGCAAAGCCGTCGACAAAAAGCCCGAACGCACGATCGACGCGGGCCCGGTCCCCAGTGGCCAGAAGATCCATCGACAGACCCCGCATTTGCGAGAGCAACAGAGTAGCGACAGAGGCAACATCGTCCTCGGGGCAACCCGCTTGTCGTAGACCGGCTTCCAGTGCCTCGATCCAATCGCCTACAAAACGGTCCAGGAACCGTCCGTAGCGTTCGCGGTCGCCGAGCGCGAGGGCGTAAATCTCGACCATCACTCGGAACCGCGGCAGTACCTCCGGCGTCGTACGTTCGGTCCACCACGCGGTCAGCACTGTCGCCGGATCGACCCCCGATTTCATCGGAACCGCAATCGGAATGGACTCACCACGCATGTTCTCGATGACCTCGGAGAGCAGGTTCTCCTTGCTCTCGAAATGGTTGAGCAACGACGCATGCGACACACCTACGGCCTTGGCGAGCTGCCTCACCGTCAGTTCCCCGACACCGTTGTCGATGACGTAGCGGGTCAGCGCGTCGAGCAACTCCTCACGTCGCCCGGCGTATCTCAGGCTGCGTTTGTCGATGCGTTCGGGCTCCGGCACATACCCACCCTACCGGCCGGAATCACCAGGTCAGCGGCTGACTGCCTTCTGATACCGACGAATAGCGAACGGCACGAAGACGATCAGCAAACCGAAAGTCCACAACAGCGACGCGATGACCGGATTCTGCAGTGGCCACGCATCCGGAACCGTCATCGCAGGATTGGTATTGCCGAACAGTTCACGCACCGCCTGAGTCACCGCCGACACCGGATTCCATTCGGCGATCACTTTGAGCGGGCCGGGAAGATTGGTGGTCTCGACAAAAGTGTTCGCGATGAACGACAGCGGAAAGATGACGATGAAACTCGCGTTGTTGAACACTTCCGGCGTGCGGATCCAAAGCCCGACGACAGCCATGACCCATGACAATGCGTACGCGAAGAACAGAAGCAGCGCATACCCGGCCACCGCCTCGAGGAAGCTGGAATGGATGCGCCACCCCACCAGAAGACCGGTCAACGACATGACCACCAAGCTGATGACGTTGATCAACACGTCACTCGATGTTCGGCCGGTCAGCACGGCAGACGGAGCCATGGGCAGCGATCGAAATCTGTCGATGATTCCTTTCTGAATATCTTCGACCATCCCCAAACCAGTCCAGGTAGCACCGAATATGACCGTCTGCGTGAAGATTCCGGCGATCAGGAACTCTCGATACGACGTGCCCGGGACGGAGATCGCGCTGCCGAACACGTATGCGAACAAGAGCACGAACATGATCGGCGACAAAGTGGTGAACACCAGTAGATCCGGAACGCGCTTGATCTTGATCAAGTTTCGCCTGGCGATGGTCAAACCGTCTTCGAGCGCCATCTGCACGGTCATTTCTGATCCTCCAGTTCAGCCTGGTGCCCGGTCAGTGTGAGAAAGACATCGTCGAGAGTGGGCCGGCGCAGACCGACGTCGAACACCCGAATGCCTCGTGCCGACAGGAGATTCAGCGCTGCGACCAACGCATCGGTACCGTCGTCGACAGGAACGGTGACGCGACGGACATTCTCTTGAACCTGAATGTCCCCCACGGCAAGCGAGCGCAATTCTTCTCGGACGATGTCGAGATGTTCGACCTCGTGCACGCTCAATTCGATGCGCTCACCCCCGACCCGCGCCTTCAACTGGTCTGCAGTACCGCGCGCGATGACCGAGCCGCGGTCGATGACGGCGATCTGGTCGGCCAACCTCTCGGCTTCCTCCATGTATTGCGTCGTGAGCAACAGCGTGGTCCCCTGAGCCACCAACCCTTCGATGACGTCCCAGAGACCGAGTCGCGCCCGAGGATCGAGGCCCGTGGTCGGCTCGTCGAGAAACAACACCTGTGGCCGAGCAACCAATGCGCCGGCGAGATCGAGACGTCGCCGCATTCCGCCGGAATAGCCCTTGACCGGCCGATCTCCAGCCTCGACGAGATCGAACTGCTCGAGCAATTCACGCGCTCGGGCCTTACTGCTTCGGGCGCCGAGATGATACAGCCGCCCGACCATGTCCAGATTCTCGTAGCCCGTCAGGTACTCGTCGACCGCGGCGTACTGACCCGAAGCACCGATCTTGGATCGCAACGCCCGCGCATCCTCGACCACGTCCAGCCCGGCAACCTTGGCGCGTCCACCGTCCGGAATGAGCAGCGTCGTGAATATCCTTACCGCAGTGGTTTTTCCGGCGCCGTTGGGGCCCAACAGAGCCATCACCGAACCCTCGCGCACTTCCAGGTCGATGCCGTCCAATGCCGTGACGTCGCCGTACTTCTTGACCAGCCCCTCGGCCACAATCGCTTCGGTCATGAGCCCTCCCGCATCGGTAATCCGTCGGTAGTCCGTTCCCCAGTGTGACCCAGGAGGCCGACACATTCCAGGATTTTTCACGCAACAGTCCGAAACGCTGCACCACAGAACAGACCACCACCCCCCGGATTGCCAGAAACATCACCTCCCAGGGTCACCTAGGATCTCCCGGTCTCGGGTACCTGGTTGATTCCAGTCGAAGATAACGGTGACGACGAAGATCGGGTGCGTCCGTCGACTCACCCGATCTTCGTTGCGCCATCGGTTTCGGCTGCAATTGGTAACTCGGGCAGCGATACCGCCCCCGTCCGCTCCACCTTCACTGCCAACGTCACAGCGGCGGCCAGTGCTGATACGCCCGCTCCGATCCAGTACAAAACCGCGAACGAATGCAGGGTCGGCACAGCGCTCGCACCGATCACCACCGTTGAACTGGCCAATACCGCTGCCGCAACGGCGCTTCCGGTGGAGGTACCGACCGAACGGAGCAGGCTGTTGAATCCGTTGGCCGAGGCAGTCTGATGGATCGGCGCAGATTCGGTGATCAGAGTCGGCATGGCTGCCAGGGAAAATGCCACACCGGCCGATACCACGGCAGCGCCGATCACGATATTGACCAGCGTCGGCGTCAACAGCACACGCAAGACGTATCCGATTGCGATGACGATCGCTCCTGAGGCCAACGTGGCCTTCGCTCCCCATCGCCTCGTCACCTTCGACGACACCGGCGCCAATCCGATCATCAGGACTCCGCCCGGCATCATCGCCAGTCCGGCTTCGGCAGCCGAGAGTCCGAGACCGTCCGCCGACGCCAGGGGCAACTGAAGTTCCTGCGTTGCCGCCAACGCGCTGATGAACATGGCAAAACCGAGTAATACTGCGCAGACGTTCGAAACCAGAATCGGAGCGCGAAGGGAAGTCCGCAGATCGACCAGCGGTGCCGGCGTGTGCAGTTCCCACGGAATCCATCCACAGAGCAAGACCACGCCGGACGCGATCAGAACCAGAACCTCGGAGCTTGCCCAGCCCCATTCGGTTCCTTTCGAAACGGCCAGCAGCAGTGCAGTCATAGCGAGCGTGAGGACTGTGGCTCCCAGAAAGTCGAAGCGTCCGCGACTCTTCACAGCCGATTCCGGCACCACCAGCGGCAAGACGACTATCAGTACGACCCCGAATCCACCGGTGACCCAGAAAAGCGCGGGTAGTCCCCAGTGCGCCGAGATCACCCCAGCCATCGGCATACCGAACATGCCACCGATCCCCAACGTCGCACTCATGAGAGCTACTGCACCACTGAGCTTTTCCGGAGGGAGGACATCGCGCATGATGCTGATTCCGACGGGCAGAAGTGCCGTCGCGAACCCCTGCAACGAGCGCCCGAGGATCAATAACCAGAAACTCTGGCTGAGCGCCGCAACCATGCAGCCGACGATCATCACGGCAAGACAGACGAGCATCATCGCGCGCTTACCGAACATGTCGGCGAGTCTGCCGATGAGAGGGGTTGCGACGGCACCGGTCAGCAACGTCGAGGTCACCAGCCAGGAAGCGGTGGAGGACGATACTCCCGATGCCGTCGCGAACGCAGGCAGGACCGGCACCACCAAGGTCTGTTGCAGCGCGACCACCACACCGCTCAGACTCAGGACGCCGACGACCCACCCGGTCCGCGCTTTCGCGCGAACAGTCTTGTCCGTCAAGCGTTCGAGCGAGCGGCTACTCCGGCGTCGACAGGAACCACGATGCCACTCATGTGGGCACTCGCGTCGGCGGCGAGGAACAGGACTACTCGCGTGATCTCGAAGGGATCCAGCCAACCGACCGGCTGCGCATGCAGAGTCGCGTACACGGGTTCGACGTCGTCTGCCGTCGGCGATTCGAGGTCAGGCCGCATCATCGCGTACATCATGTCGTTGTGAATCATCGGCGTCGAGATGTTCCCCGGTGCAATAGCATTCACGGTCACACCCGAGTTTGCCAGTTCGAGCGACACACTCTTCGTCAAACCGATGACGCCCCACTTGGAGGCGCCGTACGCAGCCATCTGGGTGCCACCGGAGCGACCCATCATCGAGGAAATCGTGATGATGCGACCGTAACCACGTTCCGCCATTCCACCTGACACGGCCGCAACGGTGTTGAACACACCGGTCAGGTTCGACGAGATGACTTCGTTCCACTGCGCCGACGTCATCGACGTGATCGGAGCGGGCACGGACACACCGGCATTCGCGACGGCGATGTCGACACGGCCGAACTCGGCTTCAGCGCGGGCAACGAGCGCGTCCATTGCGTCGCGATCAGCAGTGTCTGCCTTGACGGCAATGCACCGACGACCGGTGGCTTCCACCAAACGAACGGTTTCCTTCAGATCCTCCTCGTTTGCGAGGGGGTAGGCGACGACATCACTGTTCTCGCACCGGTCGCAGATCACGATGTCCGCGCCACGCTCCGCGAATGCGACAGCGTGGGCGCGCCCCTGACCGCGTGCGGCGCCGGTGATCAGTGCAACTTTTCCTTCGAAGCTGCCTTCGAGGCTGTTCATGCCGTCTCCTAGTTCGTCGTATGCAAGCGTGCGCTGTACTGCATGCGTACTCCGAACCCGCCCGAAAGAAACAGTCGATCCCGGACAGCGGGAATCCAGCCGATCACTGGTAAACGGCGGTCTCGAATTCCAGGTATCCGTTGATGGATCCAGCGTCCGCGAACGGCAGAATCTGCGTTGCCCAGAACCCGCCGACGCCGGTCTGCCGGTCGATCCAGTAATAGAGGTTGGCAAGACCCGCCCAAGCCAGCGATCCGGCCGGCCTACCGGTGGGTGCCACCTCTTCATTTGTCATGAAGGAGTATGCCCATCCTTTGGGTACACCGGGGAAGAATTCCGCATCGTTGGACAGCGTCGGGAGAACTCCGGGCAACAACCCCACGTGCTGGCCTTCGAGCCCGTTCTGAACGGCTGCAGCTACCGTCTCCGACGACAACACGCGACCCGAAGTGCCCGCGCCGTCGTTGAGCCACATACGGATGAACTTCATGTAGTCGCCGACAGTGCCGTGCAAACCGTGACCACCCATGTGCACCTCGGGTTCGGCCGGAAGCTCGAATCCGATGAGCGGAGTGAGGCTTCCGTCGCTCTCACGCTGATGGATCGGCGCAAGTCGATCCTTCATCGACGGGCTCATCGTGAATGCCGTATCGGCCATCTCGAGAGGTTCGAAGATGCGCTGACGCATGACATCGCCGAGTCGCTGACCTCGAATCGACTCGACGACCTGTCCGGCCCAGTCGATGTTGGTGCCGTACTCCCACTTCTCACCCGGGTCGAAGAGCAGCGGTGTCGTGAGCGCCGCTTTGCTACACGTGATCACGCTGGGCTGCCCATGTTCCTGCGAGAGCCGGTTGTACGACTCGTTGAAGAAGTCGTAGCCGAACCCTGCAGTGTGAAGGAGCAGCATGCGAGTGGTGATGTCGCGCTTGGGTTCCCGAAGAACGGGGTTTCCGCCGGCGTCGAAACCGTCCAGGACCTTCAGCTCACCGATGTCGGGAACATAGGTCGCTGCAGGTGCATCGAGATCGAGCAATCCCTCCTCCACACATTGCAGGACAGCGGTACCGGTGATCGCCTTGGTGGTGGAGAAGAGCGCAAAGGTTGTATCGAGGGTCATCGGAACGCCGGAACCGAGAGTCCGCTCGCCCGCAGCACCCTCGTAGATGTTGCCTTCTCGATCCGTGATCATCGCGACCACACCCGGGACGCGATCAGCCCCCTGAGTTGCTCGCGCCAGCACGTCGTCGAGGCGCTGCTTCGAAAGGGGCTTCCGCGCAATATCTTCGATCGTCACTGCATTTCTCCATCCGACTTGCAACTTGTCTTGTCGAACAGAATGTAACGGCGATCACACACCCGGCTCTGCCTCGAAACGGCAGGAAAACTGTCTCGTTTCGGCAGAACCGGGCAGAGTCTGGAGTCAGCTCTGGGGCGCTCCGATATTCACCAGCCAGGAAATACCGAATTTGTCTGTACAGGCGCCGAATTCGTCGCCCCACATCTGCTTCTCGAGCGGAACGCTGACCGTACCTGTTCCCGACAGTTGCTCCCAGTACCCGCGCAGCACATCGCCGTCGTCGCCGCTGAGGCTGACCGTGATGTTGTCGCCGGGGTTGTACGGCATGCCTGGCGGAGTGTCAGCACCCATCAGGGTGTATCCCTGATCGGTCTCGAGCATTCCGTGCATGATCTTGTCCCCGCCTTCGCCGGGATTGCCGAATTCACCGAACGTGCTCAGCGCCAGCGTGCCACCGAAAATGCCCTTGTAGAACTCCAACGCTTCACGCGCGTTACCGTTGAAACTGATGTACGGATTGAGTCGAGTTGCCATGACGTACTCCTAGCTCGTGGGATTGCTGTCACGTTCGATTTCAATCCTTGCAGAACGCTCCGACACGAAACAACGGATCATCGCAGTTCATCGAGTGCGTAAACCGATCGTCATGACCGTTCAAACAACTGTCCTCAGAGTGGGTTCCGAGTCTCGGAAGGCAACTCTCCGAACCGTTTCCGGTAGGCGGCCGCAAACATGCCCAGATTGACGTAGCCCCAGGCGTTTGCGATTTCGGAGACGGTTCTCCCCTCGGAACGCAACAATTCGCTGCGTACCCCCTCCAGTCGACGCGCGCGCAATCGTTGCCCCGGCGTGGTGTCTCGGTACCGCCGAAATCCCGCAGTGAGCGCCCGGACACTGACACCCACCGCAGCGGCGATCTCGGACGCCGTCGGCACCGAGCGCGCAAAGGTATCGATGTACTCCTCCGCCGATCGCACATAGGCCGGTTCGGCGGAGGCGACGTCGACACCGAGTTGCAACCCGGCCTGCGTCGCCCACTCGTCGAGAAGCTGAGCCGTGATGAGTTCTTGAACTCTGGCGCCCAGCCTTTCACCCGACATCGCGTCAGGTGACTCTGCAATTGCGCGAACGACATAGTCCATCAATGCGAGCCAACTCGAGCCACGGCCGCCGATGGTGCACTTGTGCCGCCACAGACGATCGTCGGGAACCGCCCCGTACCACTGCCGGGCGTGGTCGGCGACAAGCTGATGCGGCACAGTGAGATTCAGCTGCAGATGATCCTCGTCGAATTCGACGAAATAGTCGGTCCGACTACAGTCGGCGACAAAAGTCTCCCCCACGGCAGTATTTGCCGCAGCTCCCCGGCCAAGGGCATGTCGGCCGTTGCCTCTGATCGTCGTCAGAACCAGAATGTTTCCGGCCTCAGGAGAACATTCACCGACAGAGACCGGAATGCCGTAGCAGAATCGGGTGACGTCGATCTTGCCCACCGCTGCCGAGTACATGTCCGAAGCCGGCTTCAACCGACTTCCTATCGGCGTGACCGTATACGGCATGTAGATGTTGTCGGACCATTCCTTGATGCGGTCCCAGTCCCGAGAAAAGGCCTGGTGATGCTGCATGGTGGGCCGGCCGGCCGCGTCGATGAGCAAGGCATCCTCGAACATGGTTCGAGTATCGCACCAGGGCCCGGGAAGGTCACGAAAGTGAGCCGACGCGGTCTATGGCTGTACGGCGGCAGGTCGTGTTGCAGCAAAAAGCAGCGAATCCACCGCGGTCCCCCGGATCACCATGTGTGCCCTCATCCGCCCCTCCTCCACCATTCCGATTTTGGTGAGCACCGACGCCGACGCCGAGTTCTCCGGACGACACGTTGCCTGCACGCGCTGTGCTCCAAGGCGAGCGAAGGCGAGTCCCAGGACCGCGCTCCCTGCCTCGGATGCATAACCTCGTCCTTGGAACTTCGGGTTCACGACAAAACCGAGTTCCGCCCGCCGGTGCGCGACGGACACTTCCCACACAGCTACCGAACCGATGACCGTTCCATCAGCCTTCGACGTGATGGCCAGGGTGAACGTGCGACGTTCGACGAGCGCAGCTTCGAGTGCCGCGTCAGCCAGGAATGCCCTGGTCACTGCTGGGGTGTTCGGCCCCCAATCAACATATCTACAGACGGCAGGGTCGGACGCGTACCGATGGACGGCATCTTCATCCGCGGCAGTGAAATCTCGAAGAACAAGGCGTTCCGTAGTCAACGTGAACATCCAGCGATCCTAGAGCGAGCCCGAAAGCACCTCTTGACTCGAACGCATGTTCGAGTATGATTTGGGGAGGGGATCGGGGGATTCAATGAGTGTCTTGTTGTCGGATGTGGTGTCGGGTTCTGCGGTGGGGTTGCGCGGACGCCTGTGGCAGTTGTCTGCTTCTGAGTTGCGTGCGGCTGCGGTGTCGGCGAGCGCGGAGATTCTGCGGCTCGAGGCCGTTCGGGTGGCGGTGGTCGACGAACTCTCGATGCGGCCCGATGATCAGCTGATCGCCAGCCGCGGTGTCGGTGCCTGGTTGGCGGCGAACACGATGCTGCAGGTTCGGGACGGGAAGAAGATCGCCGCCCTCGGTGCAGCGCTACGACCGTTTCCCGCGGTGACGGCCCGGTTCGACGTCGGGGACTGCTCCTTCGAGCACGCCGTGCTGATCGTGGCGTTCTGCGAATCACCACCGAAGGGAATGCCGGAGGAAGCGCTCCCTCGCTGTATCGACCTACTGTTGGCTGCTGCTTCCGGTGTCGAGGCCACGACCACGAAGGTCCGCAACGTCATCGCGACCTTGGAGCGCATTTTCGAATCCGATGAGATTCCGCCCGCCGAAGACATCGACCGCAACGAGCTCCGCATCGCGTCGACGTTGAACGGCCGGGTGGTGGTGCGCGGAGATTTCGACGCCCTCACCGGCGAAATGTTGTTGTCGGCGTTGTCGAATCTGACGATGCCCACCCCGGCACCCGATGGAACCCCCGATGCCCGGTCGGCAGCGAAGCGGACCGCGGACGGGTTCACCGAACTGATCCGGCGTTACCTGGACTGCGCGAAGACCGGTACGGATGGTGGCCAGCGTCCGCACGTGAACGTGCACATCAACGCCCGCGATCTCGCGGAGCATCGGGACTGCGCCGCAACACCCGCTGCTCCTGATGGTGGAGCGGCTGTGTCGGATCTTGATGTCGGGCATATGCCCTGGCTCGGACCACTGTCCGTCTCGCAGACCAGACTCCTCGGTTGTGATTGTTTCCTGTCGACTGTTCTGCTCGATGATCACGGCGCGCCCTTGGATGCGAGACCCGGGAAACGGTTGGTCACCGCGGAGCAGCGAGTGGCGTTGATCGCCCGCGACAGAGGCTGCGCGTTCCCCGGCTGCACGTGTGTACCGGCCTGGACGGATGCGCACCATATTCGGCACTGGGCGAACGGCGGGCCGACGGTGATGAACAACCTTGTCCTGCTGTGCCGTTCACATCACCGGCTGATGCACCGCAAGTCCGGGTTCGTCGGGAAGTGGGTGATCCGGATCGGGGTCGACAACAAACCGTGGTTCATCCCACCACCCTCGATCGACCCGCAGCGGCATCCGCGGCCGGCGAACACCACATTCAAAACCTGAGGTAGTACTCCTCGGGCACAACAGAACACGGCCCAGCACCGCATCGAAGGAAACCTCGGTGCGGTGCCAACAGGCCGTGGCGCTTGATGAAGCTGTGCTCACAACGATCAGCGAGTCAGAACAAGCCCTGATGTCGGAACGCCCGTTCCCGCAGTCACCAGTACATTCTCGACGGAGTCGACCTGGTTGACCGAAGTACCGCGGATCTGCCGAACTCCCTCGGCGATACCGTTCATCCCGTGGATGTATGCCTCGCCGAGCTGTCCACCATGGGTGTTGATCGGAAGCTTGCCTCCGAGTTCGATTGCGCCACCGGCGATGAAGTCCTTGGCCTCTCCCCTTCCGCAGAAACCGAGTTCCTCGAGCTGCATCAGAACATAGGGCGTGAAGTGGTCGTAGAAGATCGCCGTCTGCATGTCCGACGGGCGCAGCCCACTTTGTGACCAGAGTTGATCGCCGACAAGGCCCATCTCCGGTAGGCCGGTCAAACCGTCGCGGTAATAGCTGGTCATGATGTATTGATCTGCCCCGCTGCCCTGTGCGGCGGCAGCGATAACGGCGGGTGTGTTCTTCAGATCTTTGGCTCGTTCTGGCGAGGTGACGACGATGGCGATGCCGCCGTCGGATTCCTGGCAGCAATCGAGGAGATGCAAAGGTTCAGCGATGAATCGCGAGTTCTGATGGTCCTCGAGGGTGATCGGTTTTCCGTAGAAGAACGCCTTCGGATTGGTGGCTGCATGCTTACGGTCCGCGACGGCGATTCGACCGAAGTCCTCGCTGGACGCTCCGTATACGTGCATGTATCGCTGCGCGACCATCGCGACAAACGATGCGGGAGTACCCAATCCGTGAGGATAGGAAAAGGCGTTGTCCGTTCCCGACGAATTGACCTGCGCCACAAGGCCGGAGTTCACCTGCCCGAAACGCGCACCCGATCGCTCGTTGAATGCGCGATAGGCCACGACGACGTCCGCGACGCCAGTGGCAACCGCCATGGCCGCCTGCTGAATCGTCGCCGCAGCGGCACCGCCACCGTAGTGAATACGACTGAAGAATTTGAGGTTCGGGATACCCACCGAACGAGCCACTGCCACTTCGGTGTTGGTGTCCATGGTGAACGAGGTAAGACCGTCGACGTCGGCGGGTGTCAGACCGGCGTCGTCCAACGCGGCTTGAACAGCCTCGGCGGCCAGTCGCAGTTCACTGCGACCGGAGTCCTTCGAGAAATCCGTGGCTCCGATTCCGACGATCGCGGCCTTGCCGGACAATGCGCTCATTCAATGTCTCCGTTTTCAATGTCTCCATTCGAGCCCGACGCCGGAAATGCCAGTGTGACCTGCGCAGTGATGTGATCTCCCAGACTGTTCTTGCCGACCACCGCGAGAGAAACGAGATCCTCGTCGTAGGAGGTCACCGTGCCGGAGAGCGTCAAAGTGTCGTAGGCGTACCACGGGACCCCGAGGCGCAGCTTGATCGACGTGAGTACTGCCCGCGGTCCTGCCCAGTCGGTCACGAATCGCTGCACCAGGCCGGTGTCGGTGAGGATGTTGACAAAAATGTCTTTCGAGCCGCGTTTCTGTGCGAGATCACGGTCGTGGTGAACATCCTGAAAGTCGCGGGTAGCTAGTGCTGCCGAGACCACAAACGTCGGGTCGCCGTAAATCGAGAGCTGCGGAAGAACTTCTCCCACAGTGATATCCGTCGTCAAAGTCATCGTCACTCCTTCCCCGCAGAAACCGCAGGAACCGCCGAAACCGCAGAAGCCCCAACCGGCTGCCAGGCGTACAAAGTCCAGGGAGTTCCCCCGGTCTCGTCGTCTCCGGGGAAGTCGAGGTAGATCGCCTCCACCTCCATTCCGATCGACACACTCGAGGGATCGACGCCGCGCAATTCGCCGAGCATCCGCACACCCTCAGGCAGTTCGACCAGGGCAACGACGAACGGCAACGACCGACCAGGAACCTTGGGCGCGTGGTGAACGACAAAACTGAAGACCGTTCCCCGCCCTGACGCGACCACGTAGTCGGTCTGCTCCGACTTGTCCTTCCAGATCGCGGGCACGGGTGGGTGCTGCACCGAACCATCCGCACGCAGTTGAATACGCAACTCGTGTGCGGCGACACCGTCCCAGAAGAACTGTGTGTCTAGAGACGCCGTCGGGCGCAGCATCCGAGATGCGTCCAGGTCCGCAGGCACGTCAGTGGAGGGGCGCTCACTTACCGGCGGCGCGAACTTCAAGATCCGGAACATCATCTCCGAGACCAGTTCTTCGCCGACCCGCCAGAAGCTACGGGTAGTGAAGAACCACCCTTCACCAAGACCTGTCTTCTTCGGTCCCACTACGTCTTCCAACACCGAGGAGATGGTGACTTCTTCACCCGGCTTCAAATAGCGGTGGTAGATCTGATCGCAGTTGGTCGCGACGACGGACGTGAATCCGGCCTCGTCGAGAATATCCGTCATCCGGCCCAACGGATCGTCGGCTTCTCGAACTGCCCCCAGACCGCGCATCGTCCATACCTGCGCCATCGCCGGCGGCGCGACTATTCCGTCGTGTCCGGCGGCGCGGGCGGCCGATTCGTCGACGTAGATCGGGTTCTCGTCACCGATCGCCTCGACCCAGTTGCGGATCATCGGCAAGTTCACGGGGTCCCGGCCGGCGCGAGGAGCGCTTGGCCCGTCCTCTCGAACCCGCTCGGCAGCAGTGAGAATGGGATCTGACACGATTTGTTTCCTATCTCGGAACGCGGGGAAGCTTCAGGCCGGCGGTAGCGATCAATTCGCGCATCACCTCGTTGACTCCACCGCCGAAGGTGATCACCAGGTTGCGCTTGATCTGCATGTCCAGCCACTCCATGAGATCAGCCGTTTCGGGATCGATCGGATTTCCGTACCGTCCGACGATCTCTTCCGCGAGTCGACCGACTCGCTGGATGCGTTCGGTCGCAAATACTTTGGTTGCCGAAGCGTCAGCAATGTCCACCGACTCCGAATCACTCGATGCCACTTGCCAGTTGAGCAGTTCGTTGAGGCGATACGTCGCGTGAATCTCGCCGAGCGCGCGTCGTACGTCAACGTGATCAAGCAGGTTTTCACGCTTGGCCCAATCGAAGACGTGGTCGTAAATCCCTGCGACGCGACCTGCCGGACCGAGCATGACGCGTTCGTGGTTGAGCTGCGTCGTGATCAGGCGCCAACCCTGATTCTCTTCACCCACAAGCATGTTCGCCGGAACGCGAACGTCCTCGTAGTAGGTGGCATTGACGTGATGCGCACCGTCGCAAGTGATGATCGGGGTCCAGGTGTAGCCGGGATCTTTGGTGTCCATGATCAGGATGGAGATGCCGCGGTGCCGCGAATCGGCAGACCCGGTTCGCACGGCGAGCCACACGTAATCGGCGTCATGCCCGCCGGTGGTGAAAATCTTCTGGCCGTTGACGACGTACTCGTCACCATTTCGTGCCGCCGAAGTACGCAGGGCTGCAAGGTCGGTGCCGGCTTCCGGTTCGGTGTAGCCGATCGCGAAGTGCACTTCACCGGCGAGGATCGCGGGCAGGAATTTCTGCTTCTGCTCCTCGCTGCCGTACTTCTGCAGAGTCGGACCGACGGTCTGCAACGTCACCGAAGGCAGTGGGACATCCGCCCGCACAGCTTCGTTGACAAAAATCTGCTGCTCGACTTCACCGAACCCACGTCCGCCGTACTCCACCGGCCAGCCGACGCCGAGCCAACCGTCCTTGCCCATACGACGGATGACCTCACGATAGGTAGGGCCATGCCGCTCCACACGCATGATCTTGGCCTCCTCGGGCGAGATCAGCGTCGAGAAGTAGCGTCGAAGTTCAGCTTGCAATGCGCGCTGACTGTCGGTCAGATCGATGAACACCGGGCCCCCACGAGGTCGAGTCGCTGCGAAGCGCCGCCGAGCAGGCGCGCCAAGTCTTTTGCAGTCGAGTAGTAACGATGAAGCGGATACGTGACGTCGACGCCCAGACCGCCGTGCAGGTGGTGAAGCACCTGCATTGTGGCGGGTACTTCCTGGGCGATCCAGTACGCCATGACGTCGAGGTCCGACTGGGCATCCAGGCCCTCCGACACGCGCCAGGACGCCGACAACGCCGCGACGTGAAGAGTCCGCGAGGTGACATAGGCGTCGGCGATCTGCTGTGAGACCGCCTGGAACGTTGCGAGCGGCTTGCCGAATTGCTCGCGTGAGCCGACATGTGCCGCAGTGAGATCGACGGCGCCGGACACCAAACCGTCTGCAACGGCTCCGATACTCGCCGTAGCGATCCGGTACAGCGTCTGGACGGCTTCCTCGCCGGCACCGAGAAGTTCACCGACTGCCTCGTCCATCGTGACTGCGAACTCCGGACTGCCGGACGCACTGGGTGTCGGCGTCAATGCGACGCCGGCGGCGGTCGGATCGACGAGCACGACTCCGGCGTCGGTGGGCACAAGAATTCTGTGTGCGCTCGCCGCGAAAGGCACGGCAAGCACCGTCCCGCTGACGCGATACCAGTCGCCCGACTGATGGGCGGTGGTCGACGGCTGCGCCGGGAACTGCTGACCCGGCTCACCGAGCGCCGCGGTGAACACCCGTCCGGCGCTGACTCCGGTGAGCAATTCGTCCTGCTGAGCGTCGGTCCCCAGAGCAACGATGGGAAGTACGCCGAAGCCGAGGGTTGCGAGAGCCGGAATAGGAGCGGCGGCCCGGCCGACCTCGACGAGAAGAGAACCGACGTCGGTGACCGAGAGGCCCTCGCCGCCCAGACGCTCGGGCAGTGCCAACGTGAGCAGGTCGGCTTCGGCGAATGCCGCCCAGAGCGCGTCCGGCTCCAGTTCGCGGGCAAGGAGCGCGGTAGCCACCTCGGCTACCGCTTCCTGGGTTTCATCGGGAGTGAAGTCCACGCTGGCAATCCTGTCTCTGATATAGAACGTGTTCTAGTTGTATCACCAACGTGGACATTTCTAAAGGCCTCTACTCACGCCGTCTAATCACGGGGCAGGCCCAGAATTCTCTCCGCGGCGACGGTCAACAGAATCTGCGTGGTCCCGCCGGCAATCGACAGGCATCGCGTGTTGAGGAACTCACGCGAGAGCGGACCCTCCACCCATCCGGCTGGGCCACCCAATTCCATGGCGAACTCTGCGACATTCTGACGCTGGCGCACGCCCACCAGCTTGCGGACGCTCGACGCCGGGCCCGGATCCTGACCATCCAATTGCCGCAGTGTCGTGCGCAATTCCAGCAACGAGCCCACCATGGCGGTTCCGATCAGCCCACCGAGCTTGTCTGCAACCACAGGATCGGGATCGCCCGCCAGCTCGAGCAATTCCTCCATCGCACCGCCGAGCGAAGAGCCCCCGCTCATCGCGACTCGCTCGTTGGCGAGGGTCGTTCGGGCCAGTTTCCAGCCTCCGCCGAGCTGGCCGACGACGCAGTCGTCCGGCACGAAGACGTCGTCGAGGAAGACTTCGTTGAACAGAGCATCGCCGGTGATCTCACGCAGCGGCGAGATCCGAATCCCGGCCGTCTTCATGTCGAGAAGGAAGTACGTGATGCCCTTGTGCTTGGGAACCTCGCGATCGGTTCTGGCGAGGCAGATGGCCCAGTCAGCTTCACGCGCAAGCGAAGTCCAGACTTTCTGGCCGTTCAGCTTCCAACCGCCGTCGACCTTCTCCGCGGTCGTACGCAGCGCGGCAAGATCGGAACCTGCACCAGGTTCACTGAAGAGCTGACACCAAGTGATCTCACCCTTGAGCGTCGGTGTCGCAAATCTTTCGATCTGCTCCGCACTGCCGTGCTCGAGGATGGTGGGAACTGCCCACCACCCGATCACGAGATCGGGTCGGCCGATACCGACGGCCGCCAACTCTTCTTCGATCAAAATCTGTTGCGCGGCCTTGGCGCCCCGGCCGTACGGCTTAGGCCAGTGCGGCGCAAGGTAGCCCGATTCGGCCAACGCGTTGCGCTGTTCGGATTCGGGCAGCGCCACCAATTGCGCTACCTCTTCGCGAATGTCGGACCGGTCGGATTCCAGCTCACTCAAGTCGATCTGAAGGTGACGCCGTGCACCGCCGATCGTCAATTCAGCGACGCGTGCGCGCCAGTGAGACGATCCGCCCAGAATCTGCCGGAGCGACAGTGCTCGACGAAGGTAGAAGTGCGCCTCGTGCTCCCAGGTGAATCCGATGCCGCCGAGCACTTGAATGCAATCTTTTGCCGTGTCGACAGCGGCGTCCAGAGACACCGCGGCCGCCACCGCCGCCGCGATCGGAAGTTCGTCGCCCGACTCTGCAGCGACCGCACCATCCCAGGCGACAGCTCCGGCATTTTCCACTCGGCACAGCATTTCGGCACAGATATGTTTGATCGCCTGGAACGAACCGATGGGTTTTCCGAATTGTTCGCGAATCTTCGCGTACTCCACCGCAGTACGCAGACTCCACGCCGCAATTCCGGCAGCTTCGGCAGCCCCAAGTACCGCCGCTAGGTCGGAAACCGATCCTGGCGCAATGTCATCGAGGATTCGGTCGGCGTCGACCGTCACTCGACCGAAGGAGACTCGCGCCAGTGGTCGCGACTTGTCGATCGTGTCGACCGCTTCGTAGGTCACACCTTCGCTGTCTCCGTCGACGAGAGCCCAGACGACACGCGAGCCTTCACCTTCCGACACCACGCCCGCCGACACGAGGACCGATACGCCCGAGTCTCCACCCCAGGCGTAACCTCCTTCGCCATGAAGCTCGATGCCGCCGGACGCATTCGCCGTTGCCGCAACTGGACTTTCGTCCAATACGACGGCACACGGCAACGCACCGTCGGCGAGCATTTCGGACCAGCGTTTGGCAGCGGGCGACGAACTACGCCCAACCACCAGAGCTGCAAGCGCAGTCGTGAGAACAGGACCCGGCACGAGTTCGATTGCCGCCTGCTCGAGCATTGCTGCGAGATCGACGATTTCCGCTCCGGCTCCGCCTACCGATTCAGGAACGGCGACCGAAAATATCCCGAGAGACGCGAACTCGGACCATTTCTCCCGCCACGAAACTGCTGGTCCACGGCGTACCATGTCCATCGGCGTGGCCGAGCGAGCCCAGGCCTCTATCGATTCCTGGACCGCCCGCTGTTCATCGGTCGTGGCGATTGTCACAACTGGTTCCCGCCTCTCGATAAGTGACACAATTGTTTAGAACGTGTTCTAATATGACACCTGGCCAAGAG
This sequence comes from Rhodococcus sp. WS1, assembly GCF_003797745.1. NCBI lineage: Bacteria > Bacillati > Actinomycetota > Actinomycetes > Mycobacteriales > Nocardiaceae > Rhodococcus > Rhodococcus sp. WS1. The sequence goes on from NZ_RKLZ01000001.1 coordinate 2,530,532, forward strand.
TCAAGGCGCGAAGGAATTTGTCGATGACCACAACATCCCGATCCCGCTCCAACGCGGTTGCTTCTGCAACGCTCGGGGACGACGATCTCAGCTCCAACGCGCAACGTGAACGCCGCAAGCGGATTCTCGACGCAACCCTCGCCCTGGCGTCCAAGGGTGGCTACGAGGCTGTTCAAATGCGCGCCGTGGCCGAGCGCGCCGACGTCGCAGTCGGAACGCTCTATCGCTACTTCCCGTCCAAGGTTCACCTGTTGGTGTCCGCTCTGGCACGCGAATTCGAGAAGATCGATTCCAAGGGCAAGATCCCACCTGGAACCAGCCCGCTCGAGCGGATGCAGCTGATCCTCAGCCTCATCACCCGCGCGATGCAGCGCGATCCGCTCCTCACCGAAGCCATGACTCGCGCGTTCATGTTCGCCGATGCCTCCGCAGCGGCAGAGGTCGATCAGGTGGGCCAGTTGATGGACCGCCTCTTCGCACGAGCGATGACCGAAGAGGAGCCGACCGAAGAGCAGTTGGCAATCGCGCGCGTGATCTCCGATGTGTGGCTGTCCAATTTGGTGGCCTGGCTCACGCGACGTTCTTCGGCTACCGATGTCGCCAATCGACTGGAATTGACGGTTGAACTGCTGCTCGGTGATGGAACACGGAAACCCGAATAGACATCCTTTGTCGCATCTGTCATTTTTGCACTGATCTGGCAGAAACGTATCGAGCCAGGAGTCGCTGCATCACCTAGATTTGAAGAGGTGAGCGCACAAGATCTGTCCATCGAACTCCGCCGAGCGCTGTCGGGCGTGGCACGCACGCCGCGTCTGCTCGTAGCCTCCGACTACGACGGGACGATGGCACCCATCGTCGCCAACCCGGACAAGGCGTATCCCCGCGCGGAAACGGTGCGTGCGCTCCGCTCCCTCGCCAGCCTGGCGTCGACGACTGCTGCCGTGATCTCGGGCCGCGCCCTCAAGGATCTGGCGGCGCTGTCCCGGCTTCCCGCCGAAGTGCAATTGGTCGGCAGCCACGGCTCCGAGTTCGACATCGGATTCGTTCACGCGATCGACGCCGACGCCAGGAAACTGCTCGACGAGATCGTCACCGAGTTAGGCCGAATTGCCGCCGATACCCCCGGCGCAACTGTGGAGAAGAAGCCCGCCAGCGTCGCCTTGCACGTACGCAACACGAGCGCCGACGACGCCGAGAAGGCGCTCATCGCCGTTCGCACCGAATCGGCCCTCTGGCCGGGTGTTCAGGTCACCGAGGGTAAGTCGGTGGTCGAGTTGGCGGTCATCGCCACCGACAAGGGCCACGCACTCGACTTGATCCGCCATCAGGACGGCGCTACCGCTGCCGTCTTCATCGGGGACGACGTGACCGACGAAAAGGCGTTCAGCAGGCTGCAGGGGCCGGACATCGGAATCAAGGTCGGCAGCGGGGACACCGTCGCCGACCATCGCGTCGACAGCACCGAGGATGTCGCTGCTGCTCTGGCGTTCCTGCTCGACGAGCGCCGTACGTGGCTTTCCGGTGCCGACGCTCCGCCCATCGAGCGACTCTCGATGCTCGCCAGTCCGCGGACCGTCGCTTTGGTGACCCCGGATGCGACGCTGACCTGGTTGTGTCACCCGGAACCGGATTCCGCGGCGGTCTTCGCGCACCTTCTCGGCGGAACCGGGGCCGGCCACTTCTCGGTCGGGCCTCGCCGCACAGCGTTGCCACTGAGCCAGAAGTACATCGACAGCACGATGACCGTTCAGACCCGCTGGGCGAGCCTGTCCGTCACCGACTACCTCCCGCACGACGTCCCGCAGGGACGAACCGACCTGACCCGCATCATTTCCGGTCAGGCCGACGCGATCGTCTCGTTTGCACCCCGTCCCGAGTTCGGCCAGGGTCAGGTCACGCTCGAGGTCGTCGACGAGGGCATTCGGGTCCTCGGCACCAACGAGCCGTACGTGCTCCGCTCCCCCGGCGTTATGTGGAACATCGCCACCGACGGAAACCAGCAGACTGCCCACGCCATCGTCGAGCCGTCCAAGGGTGACGTCGTACTCGAATTGCGCTGTGGAACAGAAGAACTCGGCCCTTCCGAAGTTCCGGAACTCGAGCGTCGAGCGACCTCGGAGGCATACTGGTCCGATTGGGCCAAGACGCTCGAACTGCCGAAGCTGAAGCCGGACTTGATGAAACGCTCGGCGCTGACCTTGCGCGGGCTGGTTCATGCCGATTCCGGTTCCATCATGGCCGCCGCCACAACATCCCTGCCGGAAGAGATCGGCGGAGTCCGCAACTGGGACTACCGCTACTGCTGGTTACGCGACGCCGCCCTCACCGCAACAGCTCTCGTGAGCGTCGGATCCACCGATGAAGCCGAGAACTACCTCGACTGGGTCCACCGCGTGCTCGAAACGCTGCCGGGACCCGAGCGCCTGCACCCCCTCTACACGCTCTACGGGACTTCGCTACCGCCAGAGGCCGTCATCGATTCACTTCCCGGATACGCCGGCTCCAGGCCGGTCCGCGTCGGAAACGCCGCGAATCAGCAGGTTCAACTGGACGTGTTCGGCCCGATCGTCGAGCTGATCGTCGAACTGGCGAATGCACGCGAAAAGGCCGGTGCCCCCGATCCTTTGAGTGACCGCGACTGGGAACTGGTGTGCGCCATGGTCGAAGCAGTGCAGCGGCGCTGGTTCGAACCGGACCACGGAATCTGGGAAATTCGCGACAACCCGCGCCACCACGTCTATTCCAAGGTGATGGGTTGGGTCACCGTCGACCGCGCCGTCGATCTTGCTACCCGCTTTTCTCGCGAGGCTCTGCCCGAGTGGGCGGAACTGCGTGACCAGATCGCCGACGAAGTGCGACACAAAGGCTGGAAGGACGACGTCCAGTCGTACACCGCGGCCTACGACGGTACCGATCTCGACGCCGCTACTCTGCACATCGGACTGTCGGGACTGATCGATCCGACGGATCCACGCTTTGCAGCGACCGTCGTAGCCACCGAAGCTGAACTACGCAGCGGCTCAACGGTATACCGATACCATCACGACGACGGTTTGCCCGGCATCGAAGGTGGGTTCCACCTCTGCGCCGCCTGGCTCGTCGAGGCCTACCTACTGATCGGACAACGCCTGCAAGCAGAGGCACTGTTCGATCAGTTGGTCGCGGCAGCGGGTCCCACCGGACTACTCGCGGAGGAGTACGACCCCATCGCGGAACGCTCGCTGGGCAACCATCCCCAGGCGTACAGCCATCTGGGATTGTTGCGGTGCGCGCAACTCCTGGCGTGAGCGCTACCCCTTGATCCGACCTGATGTTCGCCCTGCCAGTAGTTCGGTGTCGAGCATCTCGACTATCGGAACGCCGGATCCAGACGGCGACATCAGGAGCGCACCGGCGCGCCGGCCCTTCTCTTCCTGGGGCTGGCGCACCGTTGTCAGTGATTCGCGCAGCGCCTCGTCGACGCCGTCGAATCCGGTGATCGACAGTTGGCCAGGTACATCGATGCCCTGCCAGCGCGCCCAGTCCAAGGCGCCGAGAGCCAGCACGTCGGTGGTGCAGACCAGTGCGGTGATCTCCGGGTTGGTCGCGAGAGCTTCCGCCGCCGCCGAGTGCCCGGACTGCGATGTGTGGACGTACCGCTCGATCACCGTGAGTGAGAGTGGGTCCATGTCGGACGCCACCATCGCGTCGCGCACTCCTTCGATGCGCTCACGCTGGACGTGGAAGTGCGGGGACTTGAGTCGTTCCTGGCTGACAACGCCGTCCATCCGGTCGCGCCCCAGCCTCATGCAGAGCACGCCGATGTCGCGGTGGCCCAGCCCGATGAGGTAATCGGCGACCTTGCGCATGGCAGCGCGGTCGTCGATGCCCACGAGAGACGCACCGGGGATCTCGCGAGGCTGGTCGCACACGACGATCGGAATATGACGCTCGAGCACGGCAGCGAGATACGGATCGTCGTCGGCCACGGAGTAGACGACAAAGCCGTCGACGCCCGCCTGCTGGACCACGGCTGCAGCATCCACCTCGTCGCGCCCGGGCCCGGCCGGGATGAGCAGCAAGCCCTGGCCGGCGTCCTCACACGATTCCGAGAGACCGGCGAGGAAGCTCATGGCGGCCGGGTCGCGGAACGAATAACTGAGTGCTTCGGTGAGCAGGAGACCGACGGCACCGGCTTTGCGAGTTCGCAAGGAGCGGGCGACCGGATCGGGTCCGGGATATCCGCGTCGCTTGGCCGCTTGGAGCACTCGATCCCGCAGCTCGACGGAGAGCTGATCGGGTCGGTTGTACGCGTTCGAGACTGTAGTTCTCGACACATTGAGCTCGGCGGCAAGCGACGCCAAAGTGGCTTGACGGCGTGGCTGACGGGACCGGGGCATAAACGGACGTTAGCCGTAGTGCCCGCAGACGGCGCGTTGGGGCTGAACCGAAGGTGAACTACCAGCGACTATGCGCTAATGTGTAACGGTAACGGTTTCCAATAGCATTTAGCCCAGCCTTTGTTCAGGAGAAAAGCACGTGCGTTCGTCGTCGAAATTCCGCACCGCCACCGCCCTCGCGGCCGTCTCGGTCGCCGCAGCATTCGCGCTCACCGCGTGCAGCTCCAGCTCGTCGAAAGACGAAGGCATCACCGTCGTCGCATCGACGAACGTGTGGGGCGACGTCGCGCAGGCCGTCGCCGGCGACAAGCTGACCGTGACGTCGATCATCAACGAGCCGTCCGCGGACCCGCACTCGTTCGAGGCGACTCCAGCCGATGCCGCCAAGATCACCGACGCATCGCTTGTCGTCTACAACGGTGGCGGCTACGACCAGTTCATCACCGACGTCCTCGACGCGGGCAAGGGTGAGCAGAAGACGGTCAACGCCTACAACCTGCTCGACGGTGGCATCCACGCCGGCGAAACCGCGGGCGAATCGCATGACGGTCACACCCACGGCGCAGTCAACGAACACGTCTGGTTCGACATTCCGACCGTCGACGCCGTCGCACATTCGGTTGCCGATCAGCTGAGCGCTCTCGATCCGGACAACGCGGCGACCTACGAGGACAACGCGAAGGCATACAGCCAGAAGCTCGCCGGCGTCACAGCGATCACCGATTCCATCGCCGCTGCCCACGCGGGCGCACCGGTGGCGCAGACCGAGCCGATCGCGCACTACCTCCTGGTCGCAGCTGAACTGAAGGACGCAACTCCCGAAGAGTTCACCAGTGCCATCGAAGACGGCAACGATCCTTCACCGGCCGCAATCGCCGCAACGCGCCAGCTCCTCTCGGAGAAGCAGGCCCGCGCACTGGTCTACAACATCCAGACGCAGGACAAAGTGACCCAGGACATGCGCACCACAGCCGAAACCGCCGGAGTGCCTGTCGTCGAGGTTACGGAGACTCTCCCCGAGGGCCTGGACTACATTCAGTGGCAGACGCAGACCGCGGAGTCGCTCGCAAACGCCCTCTCTGCCCAGTAATTATTTGCCCCACCATTTCCGAGAAGAACCGATCGGCTTGTGACAGAAACTTCCGCGAATACTCCTGTGCCCCCTGGTAACACCGTGCCTTCTGATAACACCGTGCCTTCAAAGGCCTCCGTGCCCGCTGTGACGCTGAAGGACGCTCGATTGTCCTTCGGCGCCCGCACATTGTGGGACGGGCTCGATCTCGAGGTACAGCCAGGTGAGTTCATCGCCGTACTCGGACCGAACGGGTCGGGCAAGACCTCGCTCCTGAAGATTCTGCTGGGCCAACTACAACTCAGCGGTGGTAGTGCACAGATCGTCGGCACGCCGGCACGGGCCGGGAACTCACACGTCGGGTACATCCCGCAGCAGAAATCCATCGACGACGGCCTCCCGCTCCGCGGCCGCGACCTGGTAGGCCTCGGCGTCGACGGTCACCAGTGGGGTACAGGCCTACTGCGCCGGGGGCGTCGCCGCAAGATCGTCGACGACGCCATCGCACAGGTCAGCGCCCAGTCGTTTGCCGACGCTCCCATCGGTTCCATGTCCGGCGGTGAGCAGCAGCGACTGCGGATCGCACAGGCTTTGGTCGGCGACCCGCGGATCCTGCTGTGCGACGAGCCGCTGCTCAGCCTCGACCTCGCCAACCAGCACCTGGTCTCGACGCTGATCGACAAGCGTCGGCGCAGCCATGACACCGCAGTGCTGTTCGTGACGCACGAGATCAATCCGATCCTGCCGTTGGTCGATCGAGTGCTCTATCTGGTGGACGGCAAATTCCGGATCGGGACGCCGGCCGAAGTGATGACGTCCGAGGTTCTCTCGGATCTGTACAACACCGACGTCGAAGTGTTGCAGGTTCGTGGCCGCCTCGTCGTGATCGGCACCGGAGACGCCATCGACGCACTCGGCAGCGCAGGCGGACTACGCCCGGGAGAAGGCGTTCACCATTCTGATGAGGATCACCACCAGTGAGTAACAAGTTCACCGACGCGATGTCGCGAATGTTCGACGTGTCCGCCACCGTCGACCTACTGCAGTACGACTTCGTCCAACAGGCGTTGATTGCCGGTGCCATCCTCGGATTGTTGGCAGGCATCATCGGGCCGCTGATCGTGAGTCGTCAGATGTCGTTCTCGGTGCACGGAACGAGCGAGCTGTCACTGACGGGTGCATCCGCCGCACTTCTCGTCGGTGTGGGCGTCGGCTTCGGCGCCATCGTCGGATCCGTGGTCGCAGCTGTGCTGTTCGGGCTGCTCGGAGCCAAAGCGCGCGACCGAGATTCGGTGATCGGCGTGATCATGGCTTTCGGTCTCGGCCTGTCGGTGTTGTTCCTCTGGGCGTACGACGGTCGCACGGGAACCAGCTTCTCACTGTTGGTCGGACAGATCGTGGCGCCGGGAAACAGCGGTCTCGAACTTCTGCTGCTGTGCGCGGTCATCGTGATCGGCACACTCGGATTCATCTACCGCCCTTTGCTGTTCGCAAGCACCGACCCCGAAGTTGCTGCAGCTCGCGGTGTTCCGGTTCGGGCACTGTCGATCGTGTTCGCCGTGTTGGTCGGCATCACCGCAGCACTCGGCGTGCAGATCGTCGGCGCGCTGCTGGTGATGTCGCTGCTGATCACTCCCGCAGCGGCCGCCGCGTACGTCACGGCAAGCCCACTCAAGGCGACAATTCTCTCCGTCGTCTTCGCCGAACTCGCAGCCGTCGGCGGCATCCTTCTCTCGCTGGCCCCCGGCGTTCCCGTCTCGAGTTTCGTCACCTCGGTCTCGTTCGTGATCTACCTGATATGCCGACTCTTCGGATCCGCACGCCGCAAGAATGCGGGACGGATTCCGGCGCACGCCTGAACACCGAGAGCCCATACCTACCTAGAATCGAGGGATGGGCTACAGCGTTGATCTGAACAGCGACCTCGGCGAGGGCTTCGGAGCCTGGACCCTGGGCGACGACGACGCCATGCTCGAACTTGTCACCAGTGCGAACATCGCCTGCGGATTCCATGCCGGTGACCCGACAACGCTGTTGGCGACTTGCGAATCCGCAGCCACCCGCGGCGTGCGGATCGGCGCGCAGGTGGGTTACCGAGACCTCGCCGGTTTCGGCCGACGCTTCATCGACATGTCCCCGAAAGACCTCACCGCCGACGTCATTTATCAAATAGGGGCACTCGACGGTTTGGCTCGTGTCGCCGGATCGCGGGTCACGTACGTCAAACCCCACGGCGCGCTTTACAACGCAATAGTCCATCACCGACGGCAGGCGCGGGCCGTGGTCGCCGCCGTCGTTGCCTACGACAGTTCGCTACCTGTTCTCGGACTACCTGGTTCGATGTTTCTGGAAGAGGCGCGCGAAGCCGGTCTCGACGTGGTCGCCGAGGCTTTTGCCGATCGCGCGTACACGGCAGAAGGCACCCTGGTCCCCCGCACCGAGTCGGGCGCCGTTCTGCACGACCCGGCGCTTGTTGCAGAACGGGTTCGGCGAATGGTCGTCGACGGCGAGTTGGATGCGGTCGACGGGAGCACCCTCAAAATCACCGCGGAGTCGGTGTGCGTACACGGTGACAGTCCGGCAGCCGTCGACATGGCCGCAGCGATCCGCGATCTCCTCGAATCCTCCGACGTCGAGATCACACCGTTCACATGATCACGATCCTGCCCGCCGGTGAATCCGCAGTCCTCGTCGAATACGACGAACTGCCGAGCGTGCTGGGCAACTTCAGGGCTCTCGACGCCAGTCGGATCCCCGGAGTGATCGATCTGATTCCCGCGGCGCGAACCATCCTGATCGAGTACGACAACACGATTACCGGACGCAAACTCGTGGAGAAATGGGTACGTGGGGCCGTACCCATCGAACTCACAGCAGATGAGAGCGGGCCTGCTGTCGAGATTCCGGTCCGCTACGACGGCGACGATCTCGTCGAAGTGGGCAAGCTGACCGGACTCGGGGTCGACGGTGTCATCGAGGCTCACACGTCTGCGTCGTGGACCGTCGCGTTCATCGGTTTCGCCCCCGGCTTCGCGTATCTGACCAGCAACGAGAGAAAGCTCGAAGTTCCACGTCGATCGGACCCGCGCAGGCAGGTCCCGGCCGGTGCAGTCGGGTTGGCCGGACCGTTCTCGGGCGTCTACCCGCGTATCTCCCCGGGCGGCTGGCAGTTGATCGGAACGACGGAACTGTCGGTGTGGGATGCCGAGCGCCGCCCGCCGGCGCTGCTTCTACCCGGCACCACAGTCACCTTTGTCCGTGCATGATTTCGGTGCAAGGATGATTTTGGTGTCTTCACCGCGTTGTTGCGGGACAATGGATTCATGGCCTGGCTCGAGGTAGTGCGTACCGGCCCGCTCGCCACAGTTCAGGACCGCGGGCGGAGAGGCTACGGCGCTCTCGGGGTCGGCAGATCCGGCGCCGTCGACATGATCTCGCACGACAGCGCGAACAGACTCGTAGGCAACACTTTTCGAGCAGCAACCATCGAAGTCACCACTGGGGGTTTTGCGATGCGGGCCGTCGGTTCGATGACGGTGGCAGTGACAGGCGCGCGGGTGCCGCTGGCCATCGACGGACGGCCGGCACCTGACTACGCGAGCATCCACCTGGGCGGTGGCAGCATTATCGAATTGGGTTACAGCACAACCGGGTTGAGAACGTATATCTCTGCACGCGGTGGCGTCGACGTCCCACAGGTACTCGGCAGCAGATCCGCCGACACACTCTCCGGGCTCGGGCCGCCGCCGCTCGCCGCCGGCGATCTACTCCTCCTCGGGGCAGAGGAAGGGACGTGGCCCACCGAAGAGTTGATTCCACCGCCCGCACCTGCACTCGGCGCGGTTCCGATCGAGATCACGCTCGGCCCCCGAAATTCCTGGTTCACCGCCGCATCCGTTCACGCGCTCCTTCACGCCACGTGGAAAGTCACCGAACACACCAACCGAGTCGGGGTCCGGTTACAGGGCCAAGGGCCTTTACATCGCTCACGCACCGAGGAATTGCCGAGCGAAGGCGTCGTGATGGGATCCATCCAAGTGCCGCCAGGCGGCCAGCCCGTCGTGTTTCTGGCAGACCATCCCGTGACCGGCGGATACCCGGTCATCGCCGTCGTTTCCGACGCAGGGATTGCATCGCTGGCACAGCTGCGGCCCGGCAGCACCATTACCTTGAAGGCCACTACCAGGCCGTCCTAGCGCTGATAGTCTCAGCCGCGCCAGCAATGCTGCCGGCGGCGCTCGGCCGTCGCCAGAACCTGAAGGACTTTCACACTATGAGCCCTAAGAGCAGCACACTTGCTCTCGGAATAGCGTCACTGATCACTGCTGCACTCGTCCTGTCCGGATGCAGCAGTTCGGAAAGCGGCGACGCTGTCTCCAGTGATACCAGCACCAGTGAGACCACTGCTTCCGAAAGTTCTGCATCCTCGTCGTCTGCCGCTGCCGCGACGCCGACCTTGAGGGACGGAACACCGTTCATCGGTGAGCGGACGACGATCGAAACCGGCGACGACCCCGAAGCGCCGAGCATCAGCGTCAGCCTCCCGCCGAGCTGGACTCACGGCGAGAACATCCCTGCCGGCGTTACGGATGCGTTGTCCAGCAACAGCCAGGAACCCAGCGGTTTCATGCCGAACACCACCGTGACGGTCGAAAACCAAGGCACCGCAACAAAAGACGAGGTTCTTGCCGCTGCGCGTGAAACGATCGCCACCCTCGACGGGTGGACAGAAGTGAAGTACACCGAGATCGACGTCGACGGACAACAGGGGTTCCGCCTCTCCGGAACCTGGACCGCCCCAAACCTGGACGTTCCGCTCTACGCCGTCATGACAGTCGTCGCTTACCAAGCCGACGACAACTCGCCGGTCTACCTGGTCAGCTTTGCGAATCAGTTCACCGACACGACGAACATGCAGACCTCCAACCAGGTGGAGGAAATCAACACCTCGATCGAATTCGGCTGAGCACCTCATGATTTGAGCGCTTGATCACCGAACAACCGCGGCGGGCCGAGACTACGACAGTCTCGGCCCGCCGTTTCACAACTCTCGCCTAGCTGGAGCCGAACAGGCCGCTGAGGGAACCGAGGCCACCACTCAACAAGCCGAGCGATCCGGTTCCGCCACCGGTTCCGGGGCCAGTGGGATCAACCGGATCAACGGGATCAACCGGGTCAACGGGATCGACCACATCCGCGGCGCGGACAGTGATGGACGGGCCCAAGTTGGCGAAATTCGCACTCGACTGGAATCCGTTGCCCATCACCGTGGCACCAACCGCCAATCCACTTCCGTACACGGTTCCCGGCGCACACGAAGCAGTGACCGTGTAGCTGGTCTTCATGGTCACCGGTTTGCTGCCGTTGTTGATCCAGCCGGCACTGGTCACCTCGAGCGTCGTGGCTGTCAGTTCCGGCGTTTCAGTGGTTTCGGTCATCGTCCCGCCAACGTGAAACTTCGTGACCTTCGCCGAGCCCGGGACAAAGGTCAAGCAGGCGGCATGCGTCTCGGTGAACCTGCTGATATATCCGTCGATTCCGCTCTTCTTCGACACTGTCGTGTAGGTGATCGTGTCACCGATCTTCGGGGACGCATTGTCCACGGTGCGAGTAAATGTGTAGGCACCAGAAGTTGCCGTCTCGGCAGTCGCGACTCCCGCACCCAGCGCGCTTGCACCCACAGCGAGAGCGATCGCCCCCAAACCAGCTCCAACGGTGGACAGTCTTCGATTCCTGGATCCAAACTTTGCCATGAACAATCTCCACTCTGTGAGGTTCCAGGACAACCGAATTCGTTGATTACTGAAACTTGTTGCAACCCGACTCTCGAAGTACGATACAGTCGACCTGGACATTCGCCCAGCTTTTCGCCGACTTGGTCGCCAATCAGTTAACAACAGGCAATCGAGGTCGAAAAAGTCCTCTTAATTCGGACTTTTCCGTAAATTCTGCCGAACTGACACATAGGCAAGCGTCCGATAGGTTTCAATGGTTACCACGGCGCAACCTTTGAAGAGTCATCCCCATCGCCGTCAGCGTGAACCCCTCGAACGGAGAATTTCATGTCACGTTTCTCAATGCGCAAAACACTCACCGGAGTAGCAATCGCTGCGCTTGCAACCAGCGGACTTCTCATCGGCACCGGAGCTGCGCACGCAGATGCCGCGCACCCGAAGACCAACACCGTGACTTCGAACCAAGTCACGATCACCAAGAGCGTCGTAGGCGACGGAGAAGTGGCGCCCGGCGGAAAATTGACCGTCCGCACCACGGTTTCGGCCAACGGCCATCCGGACTTCTTCGTCAACAAGTTCGTCGACCGTTTCCCGGCCGGATACACCTACATCAAGGACAGCGCCTCGATCGATTCATGGCACTTTCTCGGACTGACTCAGAAAACCGAGAAGGTCTCCCCCACCGTCGACAATGCGGCGCGCACCGTCACAATTCCCGATGCGGGTTGGAATGTCTCGATCACCGGCAGCAAGACAGTCACTTTCGAAGTGAGCTACTTGGTTCCGACCAACGCACAGCCGGGAACTTACGTCGAGCTCCCCAGTTCCATCGGCATCTCGCTGTGGGGCAGTGATCAGAACATCGGCGATGTCTACGCCAAGATCCGCGCCAAGAACCCCGGTGAGGCTGCCGCATCGGGCTCGGCAGATCTGGGCTTCGGCTCTTCTGACGGCGAGGGCGGAACCGGTTCGGCCGGTTCGTCCATCCTCGACAACCCGGCCGGCTTCATCTCCGACATCATCAGCGGTGTCCTGGCCAACGGCAGCTGATTCACCTGCTCCACCTGTAAACACTCCGTCGGGGAATGTGATCGAGGGTGGCATCGAGTTTTCGGACTCGGTGCCACCCTCGGTCTTTTGTCGCGACCGCACTCCCCCGTGCCCTGGATCAAAGAACCAAATAGGAAAGCATTACCTAAGTCATTCGCGGTATGATCCACCGATGAGTTCCACAGGATTTCCGTACTGGGCTGTGCCGGCAGGCCGGTACGTTCCGCTCCCCTTCGCCATGACTACGTCCACCATCGGGCGCGATCAGAAGCGCGCGTGGCGTGAGATCCGCCATCCCGAGCACGAACTCCTGTGGGGCGCTTCCGGCGAGATGAGCGCGTACATCGACGACGTTCGTTGGCAGATCCCACCGACGGTCGGCATGTGGATTCCGGCTGGAACTCCACGGCGCATCACGCTCGGCGCATCCACCGAGGCTCGCTTCACCTATTTCCGGCCCGAGTCGTTCCCCCACCCGTGGACAAAACCCGCGATCATCGGCATCGACGACGTGGTCAAGACGATGCTCATCCATCTGCACCAGCGAAACATGCCTACCGAGGCTCGCTTGCGGGCGGAATCCGTAGTCTTCGACACGCTCGCGCCCATCGAGGCGGCTGATGTCGCAGTGCCGATGCCCGCCGATCCCCGGGCCCTCGCCGTTGCACGCCGCTTGATCGCCGACCCCGCCGATCAACGCGGGCTTGCCGATTGGGCCTATGTGGTCGGTGGAAGCCCCCGTACCCTGAGCCGCGTGTTCTCTCAGGGAACGGGGATGTCCTTCACCGAGTGGAGGATTCAAGTTCGCGTCCGCGCCGCGATGTCCTATCTCGCTGCGGGCGTTCCTGTTTCGACGGTTAGCCGTCGCGTCGGATACGAAACCCCCAGCGCCTTCACCAGCGTGTTCCGCAAGGTCACCGGACGAACACCGAAGAACTATTACTCGGACGCGTGCGAATTGTCAGCCTAGCTGGTCAGAAGCCGTTCATCTTCGAGACCAGTTCGGCGAAGGCATATTTGACGCTCAGCGACGTGGGCGAAGCCAGTGCCATGACTCGGGCCAGACCGAGCTGCTGAATCAGCCTGCCGTCCTTGACTGCAGGCAGGTCGGCAAACAACTTGTCCCCCATCAATCCGGGGAGCCCCTGACCACTCGCGTCGTTGAGCACGATCACGTCCGCGTCCAGTTCGTTGTACTGTTCGCGCGATGCAGTCACCGACCCCTGGGTGTCCCCGCACAGCTCTGCGCTTCCGGCCGACTGCTTCAGTCCGAGCTGGGACATCAGGATGACTCTGCCGTCGTCGGCGCAGTAATTGGTGAGGCCGTCGATGTTTCCCGAGAGGAAGGTCAAGGTTTTCCCGTTCAGATTCGGGGACCCAGCAGCCAGGTCGGCTATGGAATCGTCAGTTTCCTCGATCAGCTCAGCCGCCCGCTTCGGTTGTCCGAGTACTGAACCGATGGTCGACATCTGCTCTTGCCACGTAGTCGCCCATGCGGTCTCCTTGAACGGAATCGTGGGTGCGATCTGAGAAAGACGTGCATAGTCGTCTTCGGTGATTCCCGAGACCACCGCGATGATCACGTCCGGCTCCAACGCCAGGATCTGCTCGAAAGGCACACCGGAAGTGCTGTCGAGCAACGTGGGTTCGACGTCGCCCAACAATTCTTCGTCCCACGGCAGGATTCCGTTCTCCAAGCCTGCCCCGCTGAACGACTCCATGGCGACGGGCGTCTTGCCCAGTGCCAGGACCGAATCCTGGCTGTTCCAGCCGATGGTCACGATCCGCTGAGGTTCGGTCTCGATGGTGGTCGAGCCGTACGCGTGATCTACGGTGACCGGCAGCGCACCGGTCTCGGCCAACTGCGTCGTGTCCTCCGACGCTGTTGACTCGGTGCTGCTCTGGCAGCCTGCGAGCAGGGCAATCGCGGCCAACGCAGCCACTATTCGGGTAGTGCTTTTCATCTTCTGTCAGCTCTCTTCGCAAACGTACTTGTTTCGACCAGGCAGGTATATCGAGACCTGATCCCGGTAATGGGGTGTCGATACTCCATCTGTCCGCTGCCGCGTAGCCCTTGGCATCTGCGAGCACTTTCCGCACCCGCTCCGGCTCTACCGTAGAACTGCACAACGAGTGTTCAGATCTGGGCGAGGAGTTTCACGAGTGTCAGCGCTGCCCGAAACTCGTTCCGGTCCGATGGAGATGATCAGAGTCGGATCGTTCTCCTCCGGACGCGGCCCGCGACTGGTTGCAGCCGTCACCGGCCAGGCGTCGTATCAGGTAGCTCAAGCCCTCATTCCGGTGCTGATCGGTACCGTCGTCGACCGTGCAATCGGAAAGTCCGACAGCACAGCACTTCTCGTGTGGCTTGCTGTGTTGTGTGCTCTGTTCGTGGGACTTGCTCTGTCGTGGCGCATCGCGGTTCGCCTGAACACGCAGGTCTTCGTCTACGGCGAACACGACCTACGATTGAACGCTGCCAGACGGGTCCTCGATGCCAGAGGCATGCAAGCTCAGCGCTCGACGGGTGAAGTTCTCACCATCTCCACCTCGGACGCCTCACACGTCTCGGGCTTCTCCTGGGTTGTCGCCGAACAGGGCTCAGCTTTTGCGGGGCTCGCCGCGGCAGTGATTTCGCTTGCCTTCGTCTCGTGGCCGCTCGCACTGATCGTCGTACTCATCACTGCTGCGCAGCTCGTATTCATCCACAAGATCAGCGGTCCACTGGACGAGCGTGTGTATGCAGAGCAGAAGAAGGCAGCCGAGGCAGGCATGCTTGCAACTGATTTCACGCTGGGTCTGCGGGTACTGAAGGGTTTCGGGGCTGAGCCCACGGCCCTGTCGCGATACGTCAACGCGAGCCGGGAGTCGATGAAGGCAGCGATCCGGACGGTCAGAGCAATGTCCAGCCTGACCGCGCTCAATTCCGGGGTCTCCGCGTTGGTGCTGGCTTCGGTCGCGCTTGGAGCCGCGTGGATGGCGCATCAAGGCACGATCACCGTGGGCAACTTCGTCACCGTTGTCGGCTTGAGCAGGGTCATTGCCGGTCCGATGGAAACTCTGGGGTTCTTCGGTGCAGAACTCGCTGCCAAGCGAGGCTCCGCACGCAGACTGTCCGAACTCCTGGCCGAGCCGCACCTGATCGAACTGCCGCCTTCCACCGCCCCGATCAGCGCTGTCAGAAGTGAAGACGCCCTGCTGATTTCGACGGACAACGGAACTGTCGTCTCAGCTCGCCGCGGCGAGGTGGTGGGCGTGCGCGCGGACGATTCCGCTCACCGACTGGCACGCCAACTCGCCTTTCAGACTCCGCTGGACCCCGACTGCTACTTCGTATTCGGCACCGATGCAACCGAACTCGGTCCGGACGGAGTTCGCGATCAGGTGTTCGTCTCCACTCATGAAGGGACCGTGTTCACCGGCACCGTCTTCGACAATCTGGCTGCACCGAACGTCGACTCGTCGGCAATGACGTCATCTGCGCTCGACGACGTGTTGACGCATCTGCCCGACGGCCACCTCTCCGAGGTAGGTGAGCAAGGAAAGAAACTCTCCGGAGGTCAGCGCCAACGACTTCTGCTCGCCCGCGCTTTGCATCAACCCCAGCCGATCCTGGTCCTCCACGAACCCACCACTTCCGTGGACTCTGTCACCGAGCATCGAATTGCACACTCACTGAGAAACTTTCCCGACAAGGCCATTGTGGTGATCACCTCGAGTCCGACCTTGCTCCATTCGTGTGACCGTGTCGTCACGATCGACCACGCCGCTCGGGACGGAGACTCGCTGTGACCGACACCCTTCCGGATACATCTGCTGTTCCGGCTGCATCTGCCTTGCCGATCGCGTCGACCACACAGACGGTCCACGCATTGATCGCACTGCTTCGGCCACGGGGGCGAGCGCTCGCACTCACGACCGTCGTACTTCTCTCCGCTACGGCCTGCGGCCTGTCCACCCCGGCGCTGCTCGGGCTCATGGTCGATGCGGTTACGGAGGGCAAACCGTTTGTCTCACTTCTGCGTATCACCGCATTCATGCTCGGTGCAGCGGCAGCAGGAGTTGCGCTGACCTGGTGGAGCACACAGCTTCTCGCGAATGTCGCGCAGAACGTGCTGGCCGATCTTCGTGAGGACGTGTTCGCCGCCACGCTCGCGCAGCCGTCGTCACTGGTCGAGGATGCCGGAACCGGTGATCTGATTTCCCGGGTCTCGGGTGACGTCGAAGCGGTCAACACCGTTATCGCACGGGTGCTGCCCGCAACGGTGTCCGCCCTGTTCATGATTTCACTGACGCTTGTCGGTGTGGGAGTGATCGATTGGCGATTCACCGTGGCAATCGTTGCCGTTGCACCAATTCACTATTTCGCTCTTCGCCATTTCCTCCGACGCTCCGGACCCGTCTACCGACGCTCTCGCGCTGCGCAGGCCAGGCGGGGACAGCAGCTCATCGAAACCCTGGGTGGTGCAGGTACTGTCACTGCCCTGCGTCGAACCGACGAGCACATCGGCCGAATCGCCGAGACCTCCGAGCATGCCATCAGCTTCGACATGCAGGCAGTTCGACTGCGCACCAACTTCTTCGCTCAACTCAACGGCGCCGAACTGCTCGGACTGGCCGCGGTCCTGAGCGTCGGCTACTGGCTCGTGACCACGGGATCGGTGTCCATCGGGGCCGCTACCGCCGCTGCGCTCTACTTCCACAGTCTGTTCAGCCCCATCGCGGTATTTCTCTCGAACATCGACGAATTGCAGGATGCGGGTGCCAGCCTGGCTCGCCTGATCGGTGTCACCGCGATGCCCGGGCGTCCCGCGAGCATTCCTGCCTCGGCTCGGTCCGCACCCATCGGAGTCGACGTGAAGCGGGTTTCTTACTCGTACGACAACTCCACCCCGGTGATCGATTCGATCTCGATCTCGATCGCACCGGGGGAACGAATCGCCGTCGTCGGCAGCAGTGGTGCCGGAAAGACCACACTCGCCAAACTGATTGCCGGCATCATTCCCGTCGGGGACGGGCGAATCACCGTCGACGGCACACCGATTGACGACCTGAGTGATGCCGAACTTCGGCACAAAGTCGTCCTGGTCAGCCAGGAAGTTCACGTGTTCGTCGGGACGATCGCCGACGATCTCCGGTTGTGCGCACCAGATTCGGACGATGCGAAGATCACCGAAGCCGTCGAAACGATGAAAGCTCAATGGATCCATGAGCTTCCGGACGGGCTCGAGACCAGGGTCGGGGCGGGCGGGTACCAGTTGACGGCGGCACAGGCACAGCACATAGCCCTCGTCCGGCTGGCTCTGCTCGACCCGCCCGTCGTCATCCTCGACGAGGCGACTGCCGAAGCCGGAACCACTGCAGCAGGTCTACTCGATCAGGCAGCCGAGCTTGCAGTCACCGGCAGGACTGCCGTGGTGATCGCACACCGCCTGAGCCAAGCAGTCCGCGCCGATCGCATACTCGTCATGAGCGGTGGCCGCGTGGTCGAGAGCGGGACACATGACGAACTGATCGGCGCGGACGGTTCCTACGCTGCACTGTGGGAAGCCTGGTCGGTACGGAGCTAGAACCCCGCCAGGCTCACCTGAAAGCCGTTACAACTCAGCTGCTACGACGCCTGCGGGCGATGTCCGCCAGGACGACTCCGGCGGCAACCGAGGCGTTGAGCGACTCGACCGGACCCGCCATCGGAATCGACAGGATCGCGTCGCAGTTCTCGCGGACGAGGCGCGAAAGGCCCTTGCCCTCGGAACCGACCACGATCACCACGGGACCGCTGCCGTCGAAATCGTCGAGAGTGGTGTCACCTTCGGCGTCGAGACCGACGACCTGAACACCCTTCGACGCCCAGTCCTTGAGCGTGCGGGTGAGGTTGGTTGCCCGAGCAATCGGCAGACGAGCGGCAGCACCGGCGCTGGTACGCCAAGCGACAGCACTCACGCTCGCGCTACGACGCTCCGGAATCACGACGCCGTGTCCACCGAAAGCTGCGACCGAGCGCACAACGGCACCCAGGTTGCGGGGATCGGTGATGTTGTCCAGCGCGACGAGCAGTGGCGGCTCGGCGTGCTTACGTGCCTCGGACAGAAGATCGTCCGGGTGCGCGTAGCGGTACGGCGGAACCTGCAGGGCGATGCCCTGGTGAAGGCCGTTGGCGCTGAGGCGATCCAGATCCGAGCGCGGCACCTCGAGGATGGAGATACCGGCGTCGGCAGCCCGCTGAACGGATTCCTTCAACCGGTCGTCGCTCTCGGTACCGACAGCCACCCACAGCGCCGTCGCCGGAACACCCGCGCGCAGACACTCCACCACCGGGTTGCGACCGAGCACGGTCTCGGGACCGTCGAGAACCTTGCGGCCCGGCCCCGGACGGCCACCGCGGCCCTGGTTCTGCTTCTCGTCGGCCCGGGCGGCGCGCGCTGCACGCTTTGCCGCTGGGTGCTTGGTGCGTGCCTCGGCGGGAGGCGTAGCACCGCGGCCGGCGAGACCACGCTTGTGCTGGCCACCGGAACCGGCAACCTGGCCCTTCTTGGTGCCGCCCTTACGGACTGCGCCGCGCCTGCTCGAGTTTCCAGCCATTGTTACTGCCCTGCCTTAAGGGACCATTCGGGTCCGTCGGGAGTATCGGTTACTTCGATACCCGCCTTGATGAGGCGATCGCGGACCTCGTCCGCCACCGCCCAGTTCTTTTCCGTACGTGCCTGCTGCCGACGATCGAGATCGGCCCGCACCAACACGTCCAAAGCTTCCATTGCCGTCTCGGTGTCGCCACCGGACTGCGTCCAATGCTCGTCGAGTGGGTCGACGCCCAGGATCGCGAGCATGGCCCGCACCTGACCGGCAGCCACCCGAGCCGCGTCGAGATCACCGGCAGCGAGCGCGGAATTACCCTCGCTCGCCTTGCCGTGAATCTCGGCCAACGCGATCGGCACCGACAAGTCGTTGTCGAGAGCCGCCGCGAAACCTTCGGTCCACGTACCGAGTTCGACGCCACCCGCACGCTTGTGTGTGCGCAGGACGAACGACTCGAGCCCCTGGTAGGACTTCGCGCTTTCGTCCAACGCCTCGTCCGAGTACTCGAGATTGGACCGGTAGTGCGCACTACCGAGGTAGTACCGAAGTTCTTGCGGACGAACCTTCTTGAGCACGTTCGGCACCGAGAGAACGTTGCCCAACGACTTGGACATCTTCTCGCCACTCATCGTGACCCAGCCGTTGTGCAACCAGTACTGAGCGAAATCGTCGCCGGCGCACTTGGCCTGCGCAATTTCGTTCTCGTGGTGTGGGAAGACGAGATCGCGTCCACCACAATGGATGTCGAATGCGGCCCCGAGGTAGAACTCCGCCATGGCCGAGCACTCGAGGTGCCAGCCCGGACGGCCAGGTCCCCACGGCGTCGGCCACGAGGGCTCGCCGGGCTTGACGGCCTTCCAGAGGGTGAAGTCGCGAGGATCGCGCTTGCCCTCGGCCGCACTCTCGCCCTGATGAACGTCGTCGAGTTTGTGGCCGGACAGTGCGCCGTACTCGGGGTAGCTCTGCACGTCGAAGTAGACGTCGCCGCCCGCCGCGTACGCGTGGCCGTTCTCGATCAGGCGTTCCATCATCTCGACCATCTGCGTCACGTGACCGGTGGCCCGCGGCTCGATGGACGGCGGCAGCACACCCAGTTGGTCGTAGGCCCACGTGAACGACCGCTCGAACGTCGCCGCCCACTCCCACCAAGGTCGACCGGCGCCGGCGGCCTTGTTGAGAATCTTGTCGTCGATGTCCGTCACGTTGCGCACGAAGGCAACGTCGTTGCCGTGCGCCAACAGCCAGCGTCGCAGCACGTCGAAAGCGACGCCGCTACGAACGTGTCCGATGTGAGGATCGCCCTGAACTGTCGCCCCACACAGGTACACCGATGCATGTCCGGGGGCCAACGGAACAAAATCCCGAAGGGCCCGCGTACCGGTGTCGTATAGGCGCAGGGTCACGACCAGCGATCTTACCTGTCGTGTTCGGTTGTCATGACCAACGCGGTGGCCATGGCGGCGATCCCCTCGCCGCGGCCGGTCAAGCCGAGGCCGTCCGTGGTGGTCGCGGACACCGAAACAGGCGCGCCGAGAATGTCCGAGAGCACCTTCTGCGCCTCGTCGCGTCGCGGCCCGATCTTCGGTCGGTTGCCGATGACCTGCACCGCGGCGTTGCCGACGGTGAACTGGTTCTCTTCGAGCAGTCGACGAACCTCGGCAAGCATTCGAGCGCCGCTCACGCCGTCCCATTCGGGCCTGCCGGTGCCGAAAACCGAACCGAGGTCGCCAAGACCTGCGGCGGAGAGCAACGCGTCACAGAGCGCGTGGACGGCGACGTCGCCGTCCGAATGCCCCGAGCACCCGTCTGCTTCCTCGAACAGCAACCCGGCCATCCAGCAAGGTCGGCCGACCTCGATGGGATGAACATCCGTGCCGAGACCGACGCGCATCTATTTTCCGTCCTGTGAGTCCGCGCTCAACTCTGTCTCCGAGATCAGGAGCGCCCGTGCAAGGACGAGGTCGAGCGGAGTGGTGATCTTGAAGGCGAGAGCGTCGCCGGGAATCGTCTGCACCGAAACACCGAGACGCTCCACCAGAGCGGCGTCGTCGGTCGCGGCGACGTCACCGGCGTCGTACGCACTGTGCAGGACGTCGGTGGAGAAGCCTTGAGGAGTTTGAACCGCACGCAACTCCGAACGCAGAGGCGTTCCGGTGACTGCGCCGAGTACGTCGACCGACTTGATCGTGTCGGTAACCGGGAGTACCGGGATGACAGCGGAGCTGCCGGCTCGGAGAGCGTCGACGACGCGCGCGATCAACGCCGGCGGCGTCAATGCCCGCGCGGCGTCGTGCACGAGTACAAAATCTGCGTCGCCGGCAGCACTGAGACCGGCTCGAACCGAATCGGTTCTTTCGGCACCACCACCGACGACGTCGACGTCCGATGCACGACCGAGGTCGGCCACGACGGATTCGACCAGTTCAGGCGGCACAATGACAACAACGCGGTCGATCGCTCCGGATTTCCGGAGTCCATCGACCGCGCGTGCAAGCATGGTGCACCCACCGAGTTCGACAAATGCCTTGGGCAATTTCTCGCCCAATCGCACTCCCCGACCTGCGGCAGGTACCAGGGCTACTACTGCCACTGTCAGCTTTGTTGTGTTGCAGTCAGGACGCGGCCGCGAGGACCTCGTCGAGAATGGTCTCTGCCTTCTCGGTGTCAGTGCCCTCGGCGAGCGCGAGTTCTCCGACGAGAATCTGACGAGCCTTGGCGAGCATGCGCTTCTCACCAGCGGAAAGCCCGCGGTCCTGCTCACGACGCCACAGGTCACGAACAACTTCCGCAACCTTGTTCACGTCACCTGAGGCAAGCTTCTCGAGATTTGCCTTGTACCGACGAGACCAGTTGGTGGGCTCCTCGGTGTGCGGTGCTCGCAGAACCTGGAAAACCTTGTCGAGGCCTTCTTGGCCGACCACGTCACGAACTCCGACGTACTCTGCGTTGTCTGCAGGAACCCGTACTGTGAGATCGCCTTGAGCGACCTTCAGAACCAGGTACTCCTTCTGCTCACCCTTGATGGTGCGGGTTTCGATAGCTTCGATCAGCGCCGCACCGTGATGGGGGTATACGACGGTGTCTCCGACCTTGAAAATCATGTGTCCCGTGCCCCTTTCGATTCCACTAGTTTAACACGTGAAAGAACCGACCACTCATCAACTGTGCAGGTCAGGGGCATCCTTGCTCGAGCGTAGGGGTTGACAGGGCTTGTTGTACGTGCATTCAACTGGTCTGGAGCACCCCTGCATAACCGACTGAAAGCCCACGCAGACAACCGTTGTGGCGACCCGACGGCCAGCCCGCGGGACCTTATCTACTACTCTGCCTAGTGGAGTGCGAACCTGACGCCGTGGAGGACAAATCGTGACTGCTATCCGTAAGCCGACTCGTCGAGTCGCTACCGCCATTGCACTGGCTGCAGGCGCAGCCATCGCGCTGTCCGCTTGCGGTTCCGGTCAGGTGAGCCAGACCGCCGTCCAGCAGGCCGCCGTGAACGGCAACAGCGCCAACCTCGGTGAGATCGCACTGCGCAACGTGCACATCGCCTACCCCTCGTCCGAGGAATACAGCATCGAGCCGGGCGGCAACGCCGTGCTCGCGTTCACCGTCGTGAACGACAGCGCCGAGACCACGGACAAGCTCGTCAGCATCACCACCGATTACGCAGCACGCGTCATCGCGGGTGAAGAGGTAGGTGGCTTGACGATCAAGCCGCAGACGTCGCTGCAGGCCGGCCAGTTGCCCGCAGGCGAAGGTGCCGCGACCGAGGCAGAGACCCAGATCAAGAACAACGAAGAGAACGACGACGCACCCGCTGCGCTCACTCTCGTCGTTCTGCAGGACATCAAGGCAGGCGTTCGCCCCGGCTTGACCGTCCCGATCACCTTCAAGTTCGAGAAGGCCGGCTCGGTCACCGTCGACGTGCCGGTCGACGCAGGCCCGCAGCTCGAGCGCAACGAGTCGGACAAGTCGCCCGACGTTGCAGAAGCCGGGCACTGAGCCCCGAATCACCAAGGCGCACACTGCGCTTCGCAGAACAACTTCAGAATCACACTAGAGGCGGGGTCCATGTCGGACCCCGCCTCTAGTCTGTCCCGGTGGCCAAAGTGAAATCGAACTACCGATGCTCCGAATGCCAGTCGGTAGTGCCCAAGTGGGTCGGTAGATGTCCGGACTGCGATTCGTGGGGCTCGATGACCGAGGTCGCGGTAGTGGCACCCGTCGCCAGTCGCGCCGGCGCCTCACTCGCCAAAGCAGGATCGAGCGCCGTACTCCCTACGACGCCGGCCACGCCGCTGACACAGATCGACAGCACCTCGACGCAGGCCAAGCCCACCGGGATCGGCGAGTTGGACCGCGTCCTCGGCGGTGGCGTCGTACCTGGTTCGGTGGTGCTGCTCGCGGGCGAGCCCGGAGTCGGAAAATCGACGCTACTTCTCGAGGTCGTCTACCGCTGGGCGATGCGCAGCGCGGATGATCGAGCGTTGTACGTCACGGGCGAGGAGTCCGCCGGTCAGGTTCGACTTCGGGCAGATCGCACCAACTCTGTCCACGAACGGATGTATCTGGCGGCCGAATCCGATCTCGCGACCATCCTCGGCCACATCGAGCAGGTCAAGCCGACCCTGGTCATCGTCGACTCGGTGCAGACCATGCTTGCTGCCGACGTCGACGGAGTCGTCGGCGGCGTGACTCAGGTCAAGGCTGTCACCAGCGCCTTGACCTCCCTGGCGAAGGCCAGTGGAATCCCGGTGCTTCTGATCGGCCACGTCACCAAGGACGGCGCCGTCGCCGGACCGCGCTCGCTCGAGCATCTCGTGGACGTGGTTCTGCACTTCGAGGGTGACAAGCACTCCACGCTGCGCATGGTCCGCGGCGTCAAGAACAGATTCGGTGCGGCCGACGAGGTGGGATGCTTCGAGCTGAGCGAGCAGGGCATCAACGAGATCAGCGATCCGTCCGGCCTGTTCCTGCATCACCGCGAAGAAGCTGTGGAAGGCACGGCCGTCACCGTGATGATGGACGGTAAGCGACCGCTACTCGGTGAAGTTCAGGCCCTCGTCGCCGCCACGCCTCTACCGACACCTCGTCGAGCCGTCAGTGGGCTCGACACCGCCCGTGTGGCCATGGTTCTGGCCGTGTTGGAGCGCCGCGTCGGGGTGTCGATCTCGAAGGCCGACGTCTACGCCGCGACCGTCGGCGGTATGCGGATGACCGAGCCGGGTGCCGATCTGGCTCTTGCCATAGCGGTCGCTTCCGCTGTGAAAGCCAAACCTGTCCCCAAGGGGCTCGTCATCCTCGGCGAGGTCGGACTCGCCGGAGAGGTTCGACGAGTTGCCGGTGTGAACCGACGGCTGATCGAAGCTGCCAGATTGGGATTCACCAGCGCCATCGTGCCGGTCGATTCCGGCCCGAACATTCCCGGCATGCGCGTCAACGAAGTAGCGAACCTGGCCGAGGCACTCGCCTATGCCGGATTGATGGGCGGCAAACAAGCCCCGTCTCGCCCAAAGCTCACTCCGGTGAAGTGACCGGCCTGCGGCCGACTGCCGCGTCAGACCGACGAGGTGCCGAACGGGGAAGTCGGTTCGCCGTCCACGAACTCCTTGGTCTTGGCGAAGTGTTCCGACGTGATGGTCAGGAACAGTCCGCGGGACGTTCCCACCACCGTGTCCGGATCCGCTGTCGGACCTTCGACGATCACCGCTTCCGCGCTGGTGTAGACCTTGCGGCGCACAACGCCGTCGATGCGAGCCCGAAATTCGAGCACCGATCCCAACGGGATGGGCCGGGCGAAGTCGATCTCGAGGTGCCCGGTCACCACCGGCGAGCCGAGAGCCATGCATGCCATGCCTTGCGCCTCGTCGAAAGCCGTCGACAAAATACCGCCGTGAATGACCCCCGGACCGCCCTGATACTTCTTGGCGACCTCCAGACGGCCCGTCACTTCCAACCCGTCACCAGCCCTGAAACTCATCGCCATTCCCGCAGGCTGGTCGTCGCCGCAGCCGAAGCATTTCGACCAGTGCTGAGGCAACTTCTCGCCGGCGGCCGGAAAGAATTCGACCGGCTCCGGGACAGTCAGGTCATCAGGCAGGGTCCAGGTACTACTCATGGATAGGTAATCTAAACGGGGATCAGTCCGGCGCAGGCATCGGACCCGACCGAAGTGACATCGACCTCAGCAGGGAGTTTCTCAATGATCAGTGCGATGGCGGACACACAGTCGTCGTCGGCATTGCGAGAGACCATCGCCAGGTTGGCGCCGGGTACCGCTTTGCGAGACGGGCTCGAACGAATTCTGCGCGGCCGTACCGGCGCGCTGATCGTCCTCGGATACGACGAGGAGATGGAAGCGCTGTGTGACGGCGGATTCAACCTCGACGTGGAGTTCGCACCGACCCGATTGCGCGAGCTCTCGAAGATGGACGGCGCGGTAGTCCTCTCGACGGACGGCACACGCATCGTGCGCGCCAATGTCCAACTGGTTCCCGATCACAAGATTCCCACCGTCGAATCCGGCACCAGGCACCGTGCCGCCGAGCGCACGGCAATTCAAACCGGCTATCCCGTGGTCTCGGTCAGTCAGTCGATGTCGATCGTCAGTGTGTACGTCGGTGGTATCCGGCACGTCATCGACGGCTCGGCCACCATACTTTCGCGCGCCAACCAGGCCGTCGCGACGCTCGAACGATACAAAGCGCGACTCGACGAAGTGACACGGCAACTGTCGGTGGTCGAGATCGAGGATTTCGTGACTCTGCGCGACGCGTTGACCGTCGTACAGCGACTCGAAATGGTTCGCCGTGTGTCGATCGAAATCGAGCAGGATGTCCTCGAGCTCGGCACCGACGGTCGCCAGCTGGCATTGCAGCTCGAAGAACTGGTCGGCGACAACGACATTGCACGTCAACTGATCGTTCGGGATTACCTTGCCGGCCCCGAACCCATCGGCACCGCGGCGATGGACAACGTCCTCGTCGCACTCGATCGCGTCACCGACGCCGACCTACTCGATCTCACGACTCTTGCGCGTGTTCTCGGTTATCCGGGCACGATCGAAGCCCTCGACACTCCGATGACTCCTCGCGGATATCGCGTACTGATGCGTGTACCTCGATTGCAGTTCCATCAGATCCACCGGTTGGTCGGATCATTCGGCACTCTCCAGTCGCTGCTGGCCGCTACGGCTGCCGATCTGCAGTCGGTCGAGGGCATCGGCGGGCTGTGGGCCCGTCACATACGTGAGGGACTTTCCCGGCTCGCGGAGACGTCGATCACCGGATCGTTCAACTAGCGGGCCTGTTCGGGCTTGCCCGCTCTCACGCGATGTTGAACGGCTCCGGGGAGCTTCGCAGTGCGCCGAGCTGACCGACAACCGTGTACGCGCCTGCGCCCACCGGATTGCGCTCGGGGTTCTGCGCGGTCGCGCACTCGGGGGTCGACGTCGTGGCCGACCAGGCGACCTTGAACGCAGCTTGCTCGCCGGGAGCGAGATTGCGCACGTCAGCGGCGGGCTGCGGGTAGCAGTCGACGTTGGACCACAAACGGGTCTTGCCGTCGATGCTGTAGACGAGCACCTGCTGAAGGCCGCCCGCCAGATCTCGATCACAGGGTGCCGAACCGATGTTGGTGATGACGATCGTGAAGGACGGCTCTTCACCAGGAGCGAAGGTCGCCTTGTCTGCGGTCGCCTTGACTGCCAGCGACGAGTCCGCGCACTGACCAGCCGGGACCGGAGCGCCGGTGGTCGACGAGGACGATGCCGACGTCGACGATCCCGAAGCCTGCGTGCCCGAGCCACCTGATCCACCCGCAGCACCGCCACCCGAACCACCGTTACCGTCCGGCGCGTTGGAGCCGGAAGGGTTGGGGGTGAAGGAGACGTCCGTCGTCAGCGAGGAACTCGCAGCGGCCGAATTGGCCTCAGGAGTATCGCTTCCACCGCCGAAGAGGGCGGACGCCGCCCAGATGATCAACGCCAGTGCAATGACGGCGGCACCAATGGCCAGCGCCCGGCGACGCCAGTAGATCTCGGGGGGCAGTGGTCCATTCGGTTCCAACACGGACTCAACGGTAGTTGGCGCAGGGTCCACTAACCGTCAGCTGAGGCGGCGTGTCGGTACCCATTGTCTGCTACCGGGTATCACTGCCCCGAAAGATCTAACCCTCGACGGTCTCGACGCTCTCGCCGATGTCGCCGACCGCGCCCTGAACTCGCATGTGACCGTCGGACAATGTGTACGTGACGCCGACGATCGCGCACGCACCGTTGTCCACCTTGTCTGCGATGATCCGCGACCTCTGCATGATCAACGAGCCGGTCTCCACTACGTGTCGACCTTCGAGTTCGTCGACGGTGGACAAGCCTTCGTTGCGACCCATCAGGATGGAGGGAGCAACGCGCTCGACCACGCTGCGAATGAAGCCGTCGGGAACCGCACCCTTGTCCAGGGCGTCGAGCGTTGCCTTCACCGCACCGCAACCGTCGTGACCGAGGACGACGATGAGCGGCACGTTGAGCACGTGAACGGCGTACTCGATCGAACCGAGCACCGAATCGTCGAGCACGTGACCTGCCGTACGCACGACGAACATGTCGCCGAGGCCCTGATCGAAGATGATCTCGGCGGCAACGCGCGAATCACCGCAACCGAACAGCACCGCGGTGGGGTGCTGCCCATCGACGAGCTTCGCGCGATCGGCGATTCCCTGGCTGGGGTGAATGGACGCGTCGTTGACAAATCGCTCGTTGCCTTCGCGAAGGGACTTCCAAGCGGAAATGGGGCTTGATCGTGGCATTCACTCATTGTGCACCCGTCGCATTTCGGACTCTCGCCGGGAAGGTTGCGTAGACGCAAACGGAAGCTCCGCGTCCACATTCACGCCTTGTGATGGCGTGCCCGAATTGGAACTTACTTCAGAGTCAGTTTCCTGATACCGTCTCCGAACGTGACCTGGAGCACTTCGACCTTCCGAGTGTGATCGAAGAAACCCGACCAGAACGATTCGGCCGGAAAGGGGGATGGCGTGAGCACTGAAGTTGGAACAACCGGGGACGCAACGCCTGCCTCCCCCGCCAAGACGAACATGTTCTCGAACCTGCTGTCCGAGATCGGACTGCTGTTCACCTTCACCGTTCGCGTATGCGTCGCCGCTTTCACAACTCTGCGACACAAGCGCCTCGCCTGGCGTGAAGCGCTCGACCAGATGTGGTTTCTCGCCCACGTCACCTCGGTCGCTTCGGCACTGGTGATGATTCCCCTCGGCGTGGGCGTAGCTCTCCAGATCGGTTCGCTCGCAGACCAAATCGGCGCGGGTTCATACAGCGGTGCAGTCGTCGCGTTCCTCATCATCGGACAGGCCGGACCGCTGGTCTGCGCCCTGATCATCGCCGGCGTCGGCGGTTCCGCAATCTGCGCAGATTTGGGAGCGCGCACGATCCGCGAAGAGATCGATGCGCTCGAAGTACTGGGCCTGCCGGTGTTGGAACGCCTGGTCGTGCCGCGGATGATCGCAATTGCCGTCGTCTGCCTCCTGCTGAATTCGATAGTTCTCGTGATCGGTTTGGGCGCAAGCCTCTTCGTTCACGTCCTGATACTCGACGGCAACGCACAGAGCTTCCTGCGCAATCTTGTTCAATTCAGTCAACCGAGCGACTTCGTCGTCTCTGGTATCAAAGCCGTTGCCTTTGCTCTCATCTCGGGAATCGTGGCCTGCTACAAGGGCCTGACCGTTAAGCGCGGAGCTCAAGGCGTCGGCGACGCAGTCAACGAGACCGTCGTGCTCTCGTTTGTCCTCGTGTTTGTCGCCAACCTCGCAATTACCCAGTTCTACCCGCTGTTCGTCTCGGTGAAGGGTGCCTACTGATGCACCTGCCCATCGCAATTCGTGCCAAGCGGGCCAGTTCGCGCACCGTCGACGGTCTGAGTCGACTCGGCGATCAGTTCACGTTCCACGCGCGTGTCATCACCTCGATTCCGGCAACCCTCAAGCGATATTGGCGTGAAGTCGCCCGTCTCGTCGCCCAGGTGGCATTCGGTTCGGGCACCCTGCTCGCCGGCGGCGGCAGCGTCGTCGTGATCTTCGCGATCTCGTTCTTCGCAGGTTCCCAGATCGGACTCGAGGGCTACCGCGGACTCAACCTCGTCGGCCTCGCACCGCTGTCCGGCGTGATGTCCGCCATCGCGAATACTCGTGAGGTCGCACCACTCGTTGCCGCAATCACCTTGACTGCCAAGGTCGGAACTGGATTCACCGCGCAGCTCGGAGCCATGCGGATCTCCGAGGAAATCGACGCACTCGAAGTCATGGCGATTCCCTCGCTGCGATACCTGGTCACCACCCGAATGATCGCGGCGCTCATCGCGGTGGTCCCGCTGTACCTGGTCGGCCTGTTTGCTTCGTACATGGCAACGGCGCTTGCGGTGATCCGGGTCAAAGGCCAGTCGGAGGGAACATACGGCTACTACTTCAGTCTTTTCCTCTCTCCCAACGACATCTGGTTGTCCTTGATAAAAGTCATGGTGTTCGCGGTCGTCGTGACCCTCGTGCACTGCTACTACGGTTATACCGCGACGGGCGGACCTGAAGGCGTCGGGCGAGCAGCCGGGCGAGCGCTGCGCACCAGCATCGTCTTCCTGGCCTTCACCGACGTCGCCATGACCATCGCGCTCTGGGGACTCAAACCTCAGGTGCCCGGGTTGACCGGATGATCGTCACGGGTACCAGTCGAATTGCACTGGCACTGCGTGGTTTACTTGCGATAGTCCTGCTGATCGTCGCCTACGTCTTCTTGTTCAGCAGGGGCACGGACACGTTCAGTTCCACACCGCAGGTCAGTGCTGTCGTCCCTGCCAGCGCCGGTGCGCTGCGAGTCGGATCCTCGGTTCAGTACCGCGGCGTCGTCGTCGGTTCGGTCGCCGACATCGAGCCTGGCACCACCGCTTCCACCATCTCACTCGCAATCGACGAGGGTGCATTCGAAGACATACCGTCGACAAGTCAGGTGCGGCTGATGCCCCTCAACATCTTCGGCGACTTCTTCGTGGACCTGATTCAACCTGACGGTCTCTCGCGCGGTCCTGCTCTCGCGCCGGGTACCGAGTTGGCATCAGATCAGTCCGAAGTCGCGGTCCAGCTCTACCAATCGATCTCACGGATCTACTCGCTCGTTTCTTCCCTCGACCCCGCCGACATCAACGTGGCACTCACGGCAGTCTCGGATGCGATGAGCGGCAAGGGAAACCAGATCGGTGAGTCTCTCGATTCAGTCCACCAAGCGTTGGTCGGTGCGCAGCCCGTCATCGACGGACTCGGTGACGACCTCGACGACATAGCCACGCTCGCCGACAGTCTCTCGACGAGTGCGCCCGACATGCTCGCCGCATTCGAGAACTCCATCACCACATCCAAGACCGTCGTCGAGAAATCCGACGGATTGGCGGGGCTTCTGCGAGCAGGCACCAGCACTGGATCTGCTGCCACGAGTCTGATCGGCGACAATCGCGACCGCCTGATCACCTTGGTCGACGACGCCGATTCCCTCACCGGTGCAATCACTTCGCGGCCGGACCACATCACCACCTTCTACAACGGCCTGCGCAATCTCACGATCAAACTCCCGCCCGCATTGGCGCACGGTCCCTGGCTCAGCACTGACTTGCGTCTGTCTGTCACAGATCTGTATCCGTACGGAAAGACCGACTGCCCACAATACGACGGGACCCGCGGCCCCAACTGCCCTGCCGCCGCGACCGCGTTCGGCGGAACCGTCGGCCCGGTCGGCAGCCCTGCCGAACAATCCCTGATCTCAGCTATCACCCAGGGCGGTACAGCTTTGGACACTCTCGTGGCGGGGCCGGTATTTCGCGGCACGACGGTGGTGGGCGGATGAGCGTGAAGAAATCGCTGATCAGGTTCGGACTGTTTGCCGCGCTGTCGATTCTCGCCACCGTGGTCGTGGTGAGCACTCTGATCAACCCAGTCTCCGGGTCTAGTTCGCAGTACCGGGCCGTCTTCGTCAATGCCTCCGGCCTGGTCACCGGCAGCGATGTTCAGATCGCCGGGGTGCGAGTAGGGCGCGTCGACAGCGTCGAGTTGGTGAACAACCAAGCCGTCGTCGGCTTCGAACTCGAATCTACACAACGTATTCCGACCGACGGTCGGGCTGTGGTGAGGTATGCAGATCTGCTGGGGGCACGGACGATCTCGATCGAACCCGGACAGGGCGAACTCGTAGCCGGCAACTACCTCTCCCCCGGAGCCACAATTCCCGTGGAACAGACTCAGCCGGCGATCGACCTCACCGACATCCTCGGCGGTTTCCGTCCCCTGTTCGACGCACTTGACCCCGCAGAAGTCAACAAGCTTGCCGCACAAGTCGTCCAGGTATTCCAAGGACAAGGTTCCACCATCGAAAGCCTGCTGGAGCGCACAGTTGCCGTCACCGAGAACTTGACGTCCCGAGACGCGATCTTGGACCAACTACTGACCAACCTCGACCGGGTACTCACCGTCACGACGACGAATCGACCCAACTTCGTCGAGATGATCAACACGCTCGACACGCTGGTAGGCGGTTTGGCACAGGATCGCCAACAGATCTCGGCCGCAGTTGATTCCGCAGGTGCCATGACTTCTTCCCTTCAGGACTTGGTGACGCGCGTGGAACCGGACTTGGCTGGCGCGCTGACTTCGATCGATCAGTCGGCCAGCGTCGTCGTCGACAATCGTGAGTCGCTGGCGACCGGTATCACCGCTTTCGATCAACTGTTCACCCAATTGGGAATCGCAATGAGCTACGGCAGTTGGGCGAACATCTACATCTGTAACTTCCGGCTCAGCGCGCTGGACCAATCGGTGACTCTCGGCGGCCCCGAGCGTTCGGCGGTGTGCCGATGAACTGGCTCACCGTCAAGAACCCGGTCCGCAACGGAATGATCTGCATTCTCGTCGGAGTCTGTGTCGTTCTGGCCGCACTCGTTGTCCCTCAATTGATCTTGAAGGTCAAGACCAACGAGTACAACGCCGTGTTTGCCAACGCCACCGGATTGACGCAGGACGATCCGGTCAACGTCGCGGGAGTCCCGAGCGGGGTGGTCACCTCGTTGGCGGTCAGCGGCAACTCCGTTGAAGTCACCTTCCGACTCGACGACGGCGTCACTCTCGGCGAAAACTCGCGCGCGGACATCAAGATCTCGACTCTGCTCGGCCGACGCTCGCTCGACATCACTCCGAACGGATCGCGCTCGTTACCCGGAGGTTCGACCATTCCCATCGAGAACACGAGTGTTCCGTTCACCCTCGACGATCTCGGACGAGGAGCACAATCCACTTCGGAAAACCTTGATCTGCAACAACTGCGAAACATGCTGACCGTGGTGTCCGACAACTCACCGGACGATCCCGAGCTCATTCGCCGCTCGCTCGAGGGAATCGACGCACTCTCCGGAGTAGTCAACGACAACGACGTTGCGCTCCGTTCCCTTCTCACCGGAGCGCAGCAGACGACCGCAACACTGATCGAGCAGAAGGACACTCTGGAAACCCTTCTGGGAAATGCGGACCTGGTGATGGCCACGATCGCCGACCGGCGAGATGTGCTGAATGCGCTTGTACAAGACCTCAATCAGTTGAGCACCACACTTGCCCAGTTCCTGGGTGACAACCAGGCATTGGTCGACTCGGTCATGGGAGACATCCACGAGGTGACGGGAGTTCTTTCCGAGAACGAACAATCACTGACCACGTTGCTCGACAACTTCGCCCCCAGCGTTCGGTACGTCACCAATGCGACCGGTAACGGCAACTGGCTCGACCTCAACTCGCCCTCCACCCTCATCCCGGACAACTGGTTGTGCGTCGTCGGGCTCGTTCAGGGGTGTCGATGACCACGACCGTCAAGAAGCTCGCCGTGCTGGCAGCGATAATGATCTGCGCGATCGGTGCGGTCCTGTTCGTCACGCGTGACGAACACCAACTCACTCTCACTGCCGAATTCACCTCGACCGACGCCATCTTCACCGGCAACACGGTGACTATTCTGGGAGTTCCCGGCGGGAGGGTCGAGAGCGTCACGCCGGAAGGGTCCCGGGTACGAGTGGCGATGAGCCTGCCATCCGGAACACGCATACCGGCCGACGCGCAGGCCTGGGTCCTGTCTCCTTCGGTCATCAGTGACCGCACGATCGAACTCGGCCCCGGCTACGAGGACGGTGAGTTCCTCGTGGACGGCGCAGTGATCCCTCTCGAACGAACTCACTCCCCTCTCACATGGGACCAGCTCACCGCATCGGTGAACGAACTGACGGTGGCGCTCGGCCCTGGCGCGGACGGCGGTGGGATCGGTGACCTCATCGGAGAAGGCGCCCACGCGTTGGACGGCAACGGGCAAGCATTCAACGATGCCGTTCGGTCCATCTCACAGGCTAGTTCGGTACTGGCGGGTGCAAGTCCCGACATCTCCGAACTCGTGAAGAACCTGAACACCCTCGTGCAGTTGATCGCGGACAACCAGACCAAGGTCGACTCGCTGTCGAATTCGGTGACAGTCACCGCCCGCGCGTTCAGTACCCAGCGAGAAGACATCAGCGGGGCGCTCGATTCCCTGACCACGTTGCTCGGACAGGTCTCAGCGCTACTCGCCGAACACGGCGAGGCGGTCACCGCCGATCTGGGTGCGCTCGCACAGTTGGCCGGTGCAGTCGCGACCAAACAGGACCAACTGCGCGAGATCATCGAAACGGCACCAACGGGATTCGAGAACGTCGCCAACCTCGTCACCGAAGAAGGCCGAGCCAGAGCGCGATTGAACGTCGCCACCGATCTCTCACAGTTCGACACGACGCGAGAACTGTGCGAGAAGATGCCGATTCCGCTGTGCACCGGGCCTGGGATCGTCAATCCCATCGAATTTCCTTCGGCAGGCAGCTCCGACCTGGCACGCATCCTCGGTGGGGGCAACTGATGGCGTCGAACAAGTCCGTGGTGAGCGTTGTCGTGGCACTTGTCATCGCGGCGCCGTTGACCGGCTGCAGTCTCAACTTCCAGCACCTCCCCCTCGGGCGCAGTCTGCCAGGAGAGTCGTACCCGCTGAACATGGAATTCGTCGATGCGTCATTACTCCCCGTCGGCGGCGAGGTGCGGATCGGCCAGGCAGTGGTCGGCAGAGTCACGTCGATGAGCGCGGAAACATTTGCAGCCGTAGTACATACAGAAATTGAATCGGACATCGAACTACCCGTCGGCACTCGCGCTCGGATCGAGCTGTCCACCCCGATCGGCGACGCATTTGTCAACCTCGAAGTTCCGGTCGATCCAACGGACCCCAGGCTCGAACCAGGTTCCACCATCGCGCGATCGGAGACCGTGCGCGGACCCGATGTCGCACAACTGCTCGGCGCCGTCGGAACTCTGTTGAACGGCAGTGGGTTGGCGCAGGTCAAGAACATCGTCAGTGAGGCTGATCAGATTCTCGACGGCAGGGAAGAGACGATCCGCGATCTGCTTGCGCGCCTTGACACTTTTCTCGGAACACTTGACGACCGAAAGGAATCGATCAATTCGGCACTGAATTCCCTGAACCGGCTCAGCGCTCTGATCGGTGACGAGAGCGCCACCATCGACGAAGGCTTGCGAACACTCACACCCGCATTGGGCGTGATCGCCGACCAACGACAACCGCTCCTCGATCTTCTCGACGAAACCGATCGGCTCAGTACCGCAACCAATTCCGTGCTCGACCAGTCGGCCGACCAGATTTCCGAGATCACCGGACGACTGTCACCCATCCTCGACCAGTTCTCGGCAATGGGCCCGACTCTGAGTGAGACCATGTCCAACCTGGACAACGCGAGAGTGCTCCTCGAGCGCGCCAGCCCAGGTGATTACGTGAACATCGACCTCGACGTCGATGTCGAGGGCACCGTGACCGGGGTGCTCAACGAGATAATTCCGGGCGCCGCACCGCCACTGCCACCTCTGCCCGCCTCCGATCGGGAACTGCCGATCACGACACCCCTGCAAGGAGGAACGCGATGAAGAACCGAACCGTCTATTTCGAGATCGTCGCCTTTCTCCTCATCGCGGTGGTCAGCACGACGTATGTGCTCCGACAAGTAGGTGCCGGAGATCCCTTCACCGGAACATTCTCGGTCACCGTCGACTTGGAGAACGCGGCCGGAATCGCTCCGGGTTCGGAAGTGGCCTATCGCGGAGTCACCGTCGGCGACGTCGAGTCGGTGGAGGTGGACTCTGCCCAGGACCTCGTCGTGATGACGTTGAGCATCGCCGCCGACCAACAGATCCCCAACGATTCGCATGTGGCCATCAGCCAGGACACCGCCGTTCCGGTATTGAAAGTTCAGTTGTCCTCGCAGACCGACGGCGGCCCGTATCTGGTTGAAGGTTCGGTTGTTCCGACTGAGCGCACTTCGATCCCGGTCGCGTTGGGAACCGTGATTGCGAATTTCAACGCTGCTGCCGACACCGTCGATCCGGCAGATCTGCGTACCCTCTCGCACGAACTCGGTGAGGGATTGAACGGATTGGGTCCGGATCTGCAGGCGCTCGTCGACAACTTCGACGTGCTCGCGCGCACTGTCCAAGCGAATCAACCGCGTGTCAACACACTCGTCGAGAACTCGCGCTCACTGTTCACTGCGAACGAGGAAAATGTTGACGCTCTTCCCGAAGTTGCACTCACACTTCGCCAATTGACAGATCAGGTACGAAACTCCGATCCGCAACTGCGCACACTCCTCGATCGAAGCCCGAGTGTTCTCGACAATCAGATACTGCCTCTCATCGAACAGAGTCGTGAGCCGTTCAGTCTGCTGTTGGCCAATTCTCTCGTCTCCACTCAGATCGTCACTGCACGGATGCCCGCCGTCGATGCCTTGTTGGTGGTGGTGCCCAAAGGATTCGAGAAGTTCGGAAGTATCGTCAAAGACGGACGGGCACAGCTTGATCTGATCACAGCACTCGGACCGGTCTGTATCTACGACACGCCCCGGCGATCGGTACAGGACACCTCACCGACCACGCTCGACAAGAACCAACACTGCGCGGACCAGTCGGGCCGGATCCAGAATCGCGGTTCGCAGAACGTCCCCACCGGAGCTGGAACGATCGACGGGGTTGCCGAATACGATCCTGCCCTCGGCACAGTTGCGACCGGTGACGGAACGTCGATTCGTCTGGGCCTCAACGGTGGTCAGAACACCGTTCTCGGTGACAACTCGTTTGCCGCACTACTAGTACAAGGAACGCAATGACCGAGACACCCCAACCCCAGACCCCCGAGAGTCCGACACCCACAATCGCCGAAAAGCCCAAGAGGCTTCGCAAGCAGACCTTGCTGATCGTTGCCGGCGTCCTGGTCGTGGTCGCGGCGCTCGGATGGGGCGCATTCGCGACCTGGCAGAAATCGGCCGACGAAGACGCGCGTACCAGCGCACTGGACAGCGGACGGCAATTCGCCACTGATCTTGCGACGTACAACTTCCAGAACCTCGATCAGAATCTTTCCGTGGTGCGTGACAACTCTGTCGGTGAGTTCGCCGGTCAGTACGCCCAGGTGGCAGCCAACCTGCAGAACATGATCGTGCAGTATCAGGCGACCTCGTCCGCTCAGATCATTTCAGCCGGGCTGGCGAGCAGTGATCGCGACAACGCCGAGGTGCTCGTGTTCCTCGATCAGACGATCACCAATACCAACTCCCCCGATCCGAGGATCGACCGTAACCGCATGCAACTTTCTCTGGTCCGCGAGGACGGCGAGTGGAAACTGAGTAACGTGCAGTTGTTGTGACTCGAAGGTCTGGCGTCACAGGCAGCCGTGTCGGTGACTGCCGATAAAGTAGCCCCCACAAGTCGACGTGTCCTTCGTCGACCAGGAGCACAGGTTCGAGGAGTGTGTCGGTAGCAGTGGCAGTGGCAGTGGCAGTGGCAGTGGAATCTTCGGTGCTGCTGAAGTGGTACTCCGAGACGGCTCGTGACCTGCCGTGGCGACGCGAGGGCGTCAGTGCCTGGCAGATCCTGATGAGCGAGATCATGCTCCAGCAGACGCCGGTGGTGCGCGTTGCGCCCATCTGGGAAGAGTGGGTGGAGCGCTGGCCGGTACCGTCGGCGATGGCAGCGTCGAGTCAGGCAGAAGTGCTTCGCGCGTGGGGCAAACTCGGTTACCCGCGACGCGCGCTGCGGTTACACGAATGCGCGGGCGTCCTGGCCGCCGAGCACGGTGACGTGGTGCCGGAAGACGTCGACACCCTGCTCTCCCTACCGGGAATCGGTTCGTACACCGCCCGCGCCGTGGCGTGCTTCGCCTACGGACA
The DNA here is from genome assembly GCF_003797745.1 of Rhodococcus sp. WS1. NCBI lineage: Bacteria > Bacillati > Actinomycetota > Actinomycetes > Mycobacteriales > Nocardiaceae > Rhodococcus > Rhodococcus sp. WS1. Next base: position 2,567,685 of record NZ_RKLZ01000001.1, read on the forward strand.
GCGAGTGCCGGTGGTGGACACCAACGTACGACGCGTGGTTGCGCGAGCCGTCCACGGCAATGCGGAACCCGGCAATCCGTCCAACACGCGAGACCTCGCCGACGTCGCGGCGCTGCTGCCACGGACACGAGCGCGCGCCGCCACCTACAGCGCCGCTCTCATGGAACTCGGTGCACTGATCTGCACTGCGCGGACGCCGAACTGCGCGAACTGCCCTTTGCCGAACTGCGCGTGGGTCGCTTCGGGCAAACCGGCACACACCGGACCGCCCAAGAAGGTGCAGAAGTTCGCGGGCACCGATCGCCAAGTTCGTGGAAAATTGATGGCCGTTCTGCGCGAGAGCCACCGTCCGGTCGAACGCGCGCAACTCGACATCGTCTGGCCGACCGATCCTGGTCAGCGTGACCGCGCACTACATTCCTTGTTGGTCGACGGACTGGTCGAGCAGACCGATGACGGCCTGTTTGCACTGGCTGGAGAAGGTACGCCCTAGCCCACTCGCACCGGGTCGCATGCTTCTGCTGGTTCGACGGTCTGGGGTGGTGCAACTTCAGGATCCGAACGCCGAAACGCAGCGGGAACGACGGGTACCACCGGGTCGCAAGGCGGGAGCGTCAGGATCGGTAGGGCCGCTCCGGACGGTGGCCCGCTCGTCGGGTTCGCCGGCTCGGCGCCGACGTTCGGGCGATCAGTGGACACCGCTCGCGACCCGTCCGGCGACAGAGCGATCAGCAATCCCGTCAGCATGAGCAGGAGCGGCAGCACTATCGCCGCCGCCCACCGGATTCTGTTGACGGGCTGAACAGCCGCGCCGCCAGCGGACCTGACCTCGCTCCCCCGATCGGCCGCCACCAGCGCAGCGCCTATCGCCAGTTGGGCGCGCTCGCCGAGATACAGGAAGCCGAGCCCTACCGATTCGGCGGCTTCGGCGGACAACTGCCGTGACTCTTCCTTGCCGAGCATGGCGACGAGCATCTTGGGCACGGGGTTTCGTTCAGCGACGAGCAGGTCCAATGTCGCAGCAAATGTCGAGCTGTCTGTAAGCAACTCGGCGGTTGCGTAACGGTGCGCCGAGTCCACGACGCCGGCGCTCGGATCGATGGCAGCGATCACAGTCTCACCGCCGTCCGGCCAGAATGCGAGAATCGGCGAAACACCATTCAGGGCGTCGACCGTCCGCAAGTAGGCAAGGCGAGCGTCCAGACCGTTGACCAACTCGATGTTCTCGAAAGTGCTGGAGGACAATGAATCCGGGACAAATTCGCGCACGTCCGCGCGCTCGCACATCACTCCGACGACGGTGGGGCACAGGTTCGAGCGCAGGGCCCGACCGGTGGCGACCTCGGCAGCGGAGGCGAGCGCGCGTGCCGACGCTTGCGCAGAGGGAACAGTCCCGTTCGCGCCCCACGGATGACGGAACTCGTCGATCGAGCCCAGAAGGGGTGTGTCCGCATCTACGAGAGCTGTTGAAATGGAATTGTTTTCGAATACCACGCCCAGGCTTTCACGCACTGGATCCTCCATTGACTGTTTCCAACTGGTTCTGAACTGTTTCAGGTGTTGCTATCACTGTGGAGCTGTATCAGAACGTCAGGCCACCGACCGCCATTGCGCCTGGTTCCAACACCACGTCCACCGGCGCTCGGCCGTCGACCGTGACGCGATACGTCCCCGGCAGGAGTCCGGCAAACGAGAAGCGACCCTCGAACGGTTTCACCGTCCGCGCTGTCGCGTGCCCGCATTGATCGACGCCGTTGATCACCACCGCCTCCGAGATGCCCGACGTCACCAGACCTGAGATCCGACCATCTGCCGAGACAGCTGTCCCCTGGTCTCTCCGACCACCAACAGAATTCCCTTGTGGATCACACACTCCCGGGGTGGTCGCCACCCGCACGGTGACATCGTCCGACCGCACGCGAGCCGCCCCTCGATCTGCGGTGACCAGTGCAGCAATCGATAGACCGTCGGCGTCTTCCCGCTTTCCCGCAGTCATCGTCGCTGTCCGGGTGAAGTACCGGTCCGCTTCCAGATTGCCTATCAGGCAATGTAACCCGAACTCGTCGACACCCGAGCCGTCTCCGCAGTAGTCAGGCACGGACGGTAGAACGAAACCTCGAGGCACCGGAAGCTGCACGACCACGTCCGAGAGCGGGTTGCCCCGGACGCCGATGTCTACGACATACGTCACCGGATCACCCTCTCGGACAATGCCGTTGGACGGCCCGGTATCGAGCCCTGGACCGTCACCGGGGTCGAACGGCGGCGCACCGTCAATCGCCGTCAACTCGACTGTGAAGGGAGAAGCGGACTCTCCCTCGGCTGCCAATCGAACATCCGACTGCATCGGTAGCACACCGAGCGCAGCTGCGCCGACAAGTAACACTCCTGTCACCACGACTACGCCTCGCACTCTTCGGGCGCACGCTCTCGGTCGGAGTCGGACCGTAACCGCCTTCGACCACACCACTGACAGACGAGTTCTCACGACGCTCCTTCGATGGCCGACCCTCGGGGCCCGGTCGGGCACTCTCGACTAGATTTGGCGAATCCCGAGCTACGTTCAATAGAAGTCGCTCGAGGGACTCGAAAGCCAATGGTGACGGCATGATTATGTGGGTGAACTTCTTTCACCCGGGGTGAAGTCGCGGGTGAATTGCCCGGGATGACACGCTCTGGATTCGCACCAGCTACGCTCCTCCCTGTAGATAGATGGATCGAGACAATCCGCCCAAATCCGCCAATTAGCGTGGGGCGTGAAAGCAGAAAGGGTCCGCGTTGATGTTCGGGAGGGACGGCCACGACTGGGCAGCTATTCCCGAAAGGCGCACTCTCACCGAGTCGATTCCTCGGCAAGCACTGTTCGCGAAACTGGATCGACGCGCCGCTCTGACCGTCGTCCGTGCACCGAACGGCCACGGGAAATCGTCGTTGATCGCATCGTGGCTGCGCGCCCATCTGGCATCCGAACGAATACTCGTCTGGGTCTCGGCCCCACAGCCCTCGTCGACACTCGAAGATTTCTGGGCCGTTGTCCTCGATCGAATCCACGCTGCCGGAATCGCACTGCCCGACGTCGACGATCTCGCCGATCCTTTCACCGCTGCCGCCAAATCCCTGAACGCCCTCAGCCGCCCCGTGCTGCTCGTGCTGATCAGGCCGGATCTGATATCGGAACCAGAGTTGGACGATCAGTTGATCGATCTCCTCACCCTCTGCCACAACCTGGACCTCGTGGTCACGCTCTCGGGATTCGGCATGTTCGCCGAGCCATACCTTCTCGACACGGATCACGAGGTCATCGGCGCCGATGAGCTGTTGTTCACGACATCCGATACCGCCCAATTGCTGGAACAGGCGGGGGTGCGCACGGCTGAAGGTGATGCAGAACAAATCACATCCCTGACGGGTGGGCTGCCCGCATTGGTTCGCGCCGCAGTCGCCGCCGTCAGGGACTCACGTAACAGCAACCGTGAGCGAGAGATCAAAACGAACACCGCGCAAGCGATAGACGATTACGTGACTGATTCCGTTCTCGCCACCACTGAGCGCCTAAAGCAACATGAGTTCCTACTCGCGACCGCCTTTGGTCGATCGATCACCGTCGGCGTCGCCACAATGCTGTTCGAGTCCCAGCGCCCTGACACTGCCGAAACCGTTCATGAGATCCGCTCGCGGCTGGTGACGCTGGAGACAGCCGGCTTGTTGTCGCGCGTCGAGGCCGAAGCCGACGAAACATGGGAATTGCCTCCCGCCATTCGACGATCGCTACTCGCGCACCACACTCGCGTGGGAATCGATCCGTCGCAACGTCTTTCATTCCTCGCTCACAATCGACTCGACAACGGTCATCACGCGTCGGCGCTGGACTACGCGGTCGAGGCACAGAACTGGACCCTGGCAGTAGACATCGTCGAACAACATTGGGTGACGATGATCGTGCATAACCTGGACTCGGTTCGCTCCGCCCTCCAACGGATTCCGGCGGAAGCTGCCGACAAGCACTCTGCCGTTGAGGCCGGGCGTGCCTTGTTCACGATGCATCCGAGCAAGCGATCCACGGTAGTCGACTTGCTACCCGAATCGCCGGCCGAACTGTGGGAACTCGGCGCCCAACCCAGCGCGAAGGACGCCTTGAGCATCGCCTGCGTTCAATCGATCATGCTCAGGATGGCCGGTGAATACGGGCTCTCGGCAGAGACCACCAGGCGGCTGTCTCACCTCAGCCGCAGTGCGCTGGAAAACAATCCGGAAGCGGTCAGCGCACAACTCCCCCTGATGCGACTTCAATGGGCGATCAATTTTCAATTGAGCGGCAGGTTCACCGAATCCACGATCAAGGCTCGAATGGCATACAACGGCGCCCTGTCTCACGGAGTCGACTTCATCGCTCGCAACTCTGCGGGTAGTGCCGCCCTGAATTGGGCTTTGGCAGGTGAGCCGCGGCAGGCCAGACACTGGTTCGAACTCGAACAGAAGCATCCTGACCCCGGGGGCTGGCTCGAACCTGTAGTCAAGATCGCCGGCTTGACGGCACGGGCTCTCGCCGCTCTCGACACACTCGACTTCGGTGACGCACGTATCGCACTGACCGACCTCGGCGTTCCGTCCGACACCGAGGAGCTATGGGCGTTCGTCGTCTATGCGCACAGCCAATTCGCCCTGACTCAGAGCAGTGCATCTTCCGCTCTGTCCTTGCTCCACAACGCGATTGGAGTGCATTCCAAGCAGTACACGGCCACGTCTTTCGCGCTTCCTCTGCTGCAATCCGCAGAAATCGATCTCCTGCTCGCACTCGGCGAGGGAAACAAGGCGACGGCTCTGGCCAAGGAAATTGCCGATCCTGCAGCCAACCCGTGGACGCTCGCGTCGGTGGCGCGTTTACGTCAGCGAATCGGCCAGAACGAGGCCGCTGTGGCGCTGTGCCATCAGTTCGACTGGTCTGGCGAATCCTATCCGCGGGCACAGATGGAATCGCTTCTGGTGCAAGCGGTTGCACACTCCGAGCTGGGTGAGCCACGCCTCGCCTCTCAGGAGTGGTCCAGAGCGTGCAGTATCGCGGACCAAACCGGACTTCTGCGTCCGTTCGCGACCATCGGATCGGCGGACGTCGAGAAACTCGAATCGATGGCAGTAACAAAATCGCGTGCACTCGCCGAGTTCTCGAAAAGGGCTCCTGCGGAATCATTTCCGGGATCCGTACGTATCGTGGAGCTGACCGAACGCGAACAGAAGGTCCTCTCACTCCTGGCGCTCGGCATGGGGTCGGCCGCGATGGCCGACAAACTGTACGTGTCCGTCAACACCGTCAAGACTCAACTGCGCACTCTCTACAAGAAGCTCGACGCACACAATCGAAACGAAGCGATCACGAAGGCACGTCAGCTGCACCTCCTGTAGTCCCGGGTCGGATCTGATTCGGACTACATTCTGTAGGCATGAGCACCGATACCTGTGTCTTCTGCAAGATCGTCGCGCTGACCGAGCCGGCGATTCTCGTCCACGAGAGCGAGACGACTCTTGCATTTCTCGACGCCCGACCGGTGACTCGCGGACACACCCTGGTGGTCCCCAAGCGTCATGCAGAAAACCTCGATGCTCTCGAAAGCCACGAGGGCGCAGAGATGTTCCGCGTCGGCACGCTCATCGCCGGAGCTCTACGCCGCTGCGACATCGCCGCTGACGGAGTCAACTTTCTGGTCAACGACGGGCGTGCCGCGGGGCAAACCGTGTTCCACTCGCACCTCCACGTCGTCCCCCGCCATCGCGGCGACAAGGCGAAGTTCGCTGCCGGACTCCTGGCCAGGCGAGCCGTCGAACTGGAGCAGGTGGGCGCGTCGATCCGCAGTCAGCTCACCGTCTGAAGGAATTCCGTCACCACTTCGCGATAGCGCTGCGGTTGATCGTCGTGAACCAGGTGGCCTGCATCGGCAATACGTACGTACCGAGTTCCCGGCCTCTCGGCCATCTCTCGCATCTGTCCCTCGGGGGTGATGGTGAACTCTCCCTCGATCAGCAAGGTCGGCACGTCGATCGCCTTCCACTGATCCCAGAAATGCCTCGTGCCCCACTCCTCCGAGATGTCGCGGAAGGTCGACACCTCGCCGTGCAGGTACCACCCGTCGTCGCGGCGGTCGAAAGAGTCGAGAAAGTACTGGCCGGCGACGGGCCCGAAGAATTCCTTCATCGCGTCCTCGGAAGCAAACGGCTGCGGCCACGCCGAGATCATCTGAGCCCAATCCGCGGCGGTGCGTCCGCGAAAATCCGGAGCCATGTCTTCGAGGACCAGTGCACAAACCTTTTCGGGATGCGATGCGGCGAAGCACCACGCGTGCAGAGCCCCCATCGAATGGCCGATCACGATCATCGGCTCCTCGATGGACGCAACGGCAGATGCCAGGTCGTCGACGAATGCCTCGGTGGTCAGCTCTGACGGCGCGGGCCGGCCGTGACCGGCGGCGTCGAACGTGTAGACGTGGCCGAACTCGCGGATCCACGGCACCTGGCGTCGCCACGTCCTCGAGCTGCCCATGAGGCCGTGCAACAACAGAATCGGTTGTCCTGTTCCACCTTCGTCATGCAACACGAGTGTCACGGTACGCGGTGAAGGTGCGCGGGTAATGTCGCTTGCATGGCAGTCGTGAAGATCAATGCAATCGAGGTCCCCGAGGGCGCCGGCCCCGAACTGGAGAAGCGCTTCGCAGCACGCGCTCATGCAGTCGAGAACTCCCCGGGCTTTCTCGGATTCCAACTCCTCCGCCCCACCGCAGGTGAGAGCCGCTACTTCGTGGTGACGCAGTGGGAGTCCGAGCAGGCGTTCGCCGATTGGCGTGACGGCCCTGCCCGCGAAGCCCATTCCGGCGAGCGTGCGAAGCCCGTCGCTTCGGGTGCGTCGTTGCTCGAGTTCGAAGTTGTCCTGGACGTCGCCGCAAAGAGCTGATCTCGAACGATTGTGCCCGCCTTGGCGGGCACAATCGACGGTCATCTCGGCTTACGCGTTGACACGGTGCGGGCAGTAGTGCAAAAGTTCGCATGTAAACGCGATGGTCCGACAGGAATCCGGTGAAAGCCCGGAGCGGTCGCGCCACTGTAATTCGAGGTGAAGTGCCTTTTTCGGCACGACTATTTCGACAGCCAGACACTTCGGCCATCGCATGGACCTAGGGGACGCGAAAATCCCAGGAGGCTTCGATGGCTCTCGCCTATTCTCCCGATACGTCGATCGATTCGACTCGTCTTGCTTTCCTCGCCGCTGCAGTAGTTCTGTTCGCGATGCTCGCTCTCTACCTGGTCGGATTCGACCAGGGCGCTATCTCTCGCACCGGCATGTACATGCATGAATTGATGCACGACGGTCGACACTTGATGGGCCTGCCGTGCCACTAGTCGACAATTTCACGAAGCTTCTCATTCGTGGTTTGTTGGCTGGTTTGATCGCAGGCATCCTTGCCGGCGGAGTTGCATTCGTGCTGGGTGAACCGCACGTCAATGCCGCCATTGCGATCGAAGAAGCCAACAGCGCCACCGGTGAGGTTGCCGGCGAAGCCGCTGGGCATTCGCACGGTGACGAAGAAGAACCACTGGTGAGCCGCGACGGGCAGCGCGCTGGGCTGTTCCTGGCCACAGCGCTGGCCGGACTGGCACTCGGGGCGATCTTCTCGGTCGTTGCCAATTACGCTCGACGACTCACCGGAATGTCCGGGCCGTTGTTGGCGATCACCATCGCCGTCGGTGGTTGGCTGGCCATCGAGGCCGTGCCCTTCTTCAAGTACCCGGCCAATCCGCCGGCCGTCGGAGATCCCGACACCATCAACCAGCGCACACTGCTGTGGCTGGCCGCCGTGATTCTCGGGCTACTGTCCGTCACCGCGGCAGCAGCGGCGGCAAAGGCAGTTTCCGGGCACGAGTTCCTCAGCGTGCGCATCGCTGCTCCGGTGGCTGCGTTCCTGGTGATCGCCACGATCGGTTACGTCTCGCTTCCCGGCATCAACGAGGTGGGCGAGGACTTCCCGGCAACTCTGCTGTGGGAGTTCCGACTTTCCTCGCTCGCTACGCAGGCGACGCTCTGGCTCGTGCTCGGGTTGGCATTCGCCTTCCTCACCGAGCGCGCGACCAAGAACACCGAAGTAGCAAAAAAGTACGCCCTTCGCTGAACCTGCTGTGCGCCTTTATTAACCGCGGGCGGTTAATAAAGGCGCACAGCAGTTCTATTTCAGCTCAGATGATGCACTTCCTGCAGTCCGTACACCGGCGTCGGGATGCCCTCGTAACGCGCCTTCAACTGCAACGCCAAGTACAGCGAGTAGTGGCGCGACTGGTGCAGATTGCCTCCGTGGAACCACAGCGCTTCCTGCTGCGTCGGCTTCCACATGTTGCGCTGCTCGCCTTCCCACGGTCCCGGATCCTTGGTGGTGTTCGACCCCAGGCCCCACACCTTGCCGACCTTGTCGGCGGTGTCCTGACCGATCAGATCCGCCACCCAGCCGTTCATCGAGCCGTAGCCGGTCGCGTAGACCACCACGTCGGCAGGCAATTCCGTACCGTCTTCGAGGATCACGCTGTTCTCGGTCAGCTCACGAATGTTGCCGTGCGCGAGCTTGATGTCCCCGTTCGCGACCAGTTCGGCCGCGCCGACGTCGATGTAGTAGCCCGAGCCGCGTCGTAGGTACTTCATGAACAGACCTGAACCGTCGTCGCCCCAGTCGTGCTCGAAGCCCGCCTTCTCGAGGCGATCGTAGAAATCCTTGTCGCGCTCACGGATTGCGTCGTACACCGGGATCTGGAACTCGTGCATGATCCGGTACGGCAGCGAACCGAACGTGAGGTCTGCCTTGTGTGTCGTCATGCCCGCGGCCAGTGCACGCTCCGAGTACAGATCACCCAAGCCCAAATCCATCAGCGAATCCGACTTCACGATGTGCGTCGAGCTGCGCTGCACCATCGTGACGTCGATGCCGTTCTCCCACAGTGCACCGCAGATGTCGTGCGAGGAGTTATTGGCCCCGATCACGACGACCTTCTTGCCCACGTACTGATCCGGGCCGGGGTGCTTGCTCGAGTGGTGCTGATCGCCGAGGAACTTGTCCTGCCCGGGGAACGTCGGAACGTTGGCCTTGCCGGACATACCCGTCGCCATCACCAACTGCTTGGGACGCAACGTCAGCTTCTCGCCGTTGCGGTTGACCTCGACGGTCCATTCCTGGGTCTTCTCGTCGAACGACGCAGAGGTGCAGGTCGTGGAACTCCAGTACGGAACCTCCATGACCTTGGTGTACATCTCGAGCCAGTCGCCGATCTTGTCCTTGGGCGCGAACACCGGCCAGTTGTCGGGGAACGGCATGTATGGCAGGTGGTCGTACCAAACCGGGTCGTGCAGGCACAGGGACTTGTAGCGTCCGCGCCACTGATCACCCGGCCGCTCGTGGCTGTCGATCACGATGGCCGGAACTCCGAGTTGGCGCATCCGGGCACCGAGGGCGATGCCTCCCTGTCCGCCGCCGACGATCACGACGTAAGGCTGTGTGGTGTAACCGAGTTCGCGATCCTCGATCTCCTTCTGCTCGGCCCACGTGATGCGGTTCGGGTCTGCTCCGTGCTTGGCTCCACGAGGCCGGCGAGTGCCCTTACCTTCTTCGTGTCCCTTCAATTCCTGCAACGACGTCAGCAGGGTCCAACCTTCATCTCCTTTCAAACGAAGGTGCCCGTGCGCGCGACCGGTTGCAGTCTCGAATTCGATCCAGGCCGACGTGACGCCGTCGGCTTCGTCGGGTGTCTCGGTGGTCCGGAATCCCGAAGGATCGGTGTCGTCGAGACGCTCGGAGAGCATGTCGGCAATCTGCTCGCGACCTTCGACGGTCTTGATGTTCCAGGTGAACGACACCAAGTCGCGCCAGAAGCTGTCGAGTGCAAATTTGCCTGCCACACGCTCGATGTCACGAGCCGCGAGGGCCGACTCGAAATCCGCCAGCCAGGCGTCGACGCGTTCCTGAGGTGTCACCGCCGTCAACTTCACCTCGGGGGTGACTGCGGAATCGATGGTTTGCGTCATCACTTCTCCTTGTTTGTGAATGTGACACACAGCACATCCCATAAGTGGCCCCGGTCACAAGCGTTGCAGTCTGTTGCAATCAGCGGGCGCGGTGTCGCCGCCCGATACCGGTTACCCGCACCGATGTGCGGGCAACCGACTCACCCCTCAGCAGGCTTGAATTTGCCGAGTCCCAGCGACTGAAATCCCACGACGTAGAACAGCGTCCACAACACCGCCCAGTCCACGAAACCCAGTGCATTGCCGTGCAATCCGTCGACAACTGCCGGCTCGTGAAGAATGTGCTCTGCCGCAAAGCGGTAATAGAACAAGAATGTGACCACCGCGAGCGCAAACGTGAGCAGCGCGCGGATCGCCAGATTGACCCCGTCCGAAAAGCCCGTGGGCTTGTTACCGAAGGCGTTGGCCCAGAAGATCATCCAGAAGGCCCAGCACACACCGAGCTGCGCCGGGAACTGATGGACCACACCACCCAACTCGGCAACGGCATCGCTTCCCACAAGTGCCTTCACCACTGGAAGCGCCACGAAGTACAAGCCGGTTCCGACGGCGAAGTTACCGATCGTGGCTGCGAGCGCCGTCTTACCCCCGCCGCCGAACAGTCGCCACGGCCAGTTGTCGAGCGTCTGGCCAGTCAGGATCACGACCACCACGACGCAGTAGAACCACCCGAGTACGGTGTCGACGGTCATCAACGGATCCGTGGCGGACAGCGACACGGACGGCAGACCGAACACGAAGTACAGCGCCAGCGTCGCGACGGCGACAAACGCGATCTCACACAAACCCACCAACGGCTGCTTCATCCCTAGGGAAGTCCACGGCCAATGCTGCCAGTTCAGGACCACCATCACCCAGGTCCCGAAGCCGAAGAGCACGAACAGCGCACCCGCGAAATATCCGAGGCCGCCCTCACGATCGGCCGCGAAATCCGGGTACAAACTCCCCAAGCCGTTTGCCAGGAGCCACGTCACCACGACGGCGAAGGCCGCGGTCGCGACCATGATCGCCAAGCCTTTCGCCGGCTGTGGGAGTCGATCGAAGCCGGCGAACTCGCAATTGAAGCCGATGAACACAACAAAAAGGATTGCCCAGAAAAGCGCCGCGTTGAACGGCAGAGGATAGAAACTCCAGGGACTGGTGGTCGGATCGGCCAGAAGGTACCAACTCGCCACGGCCAGCACGAGAACGATCACGAGGTTCGCGATCCCGAACCCGATCCAGCGGCGTGACGGTTGTCGGCTCGGCGTGGCCGGTTCCGTGGGTGTGTCGACTGTAGCGGTCATGTGCCCTCTCCCAGATTGTCTCGCAAGATGATTCGCGAAGTGGTGGCGCAACTATGGAACCGTCGCGCGGGGTACCGGGAGGGTTGCCGAGGGTTGCAACTGCTGTCCGATTTTCCGGAATTGCAACACGGTGCAACCCTTCCGCATTGTGGTCGCCGTCACATACAAATCACTCACCGGTTCACAACCGACTGGTTCACTGCTTACGAGGAGATCTGCATGAGCATCACGGGCAAGGTAGTACTGGTCACCGGCGCCGGCCAAGGAATCGGACGCGGAATCGCTCTCCGCCTCGCCCACGACGGCGCCGACATCGCGTTGGTCGACCTCGACCAGACCAAGCTGGATGCGGTTGCCGACGAGATCAGACAGATCGGTCGTCGTGCGACGACGTTTATCGCCGATGTCAGCGATCGCGCGCAGGTTCACGCCGCAGTCGAACACGCGCACAGTGAGTTGAGCGGATTCGACGTCATCGTCAACAACGCGGGAATCGCTCTCGTCGGCCCGATCTCCGATGCGACGCCGGACGAGGTCTCCAAGATCTGGAGCGTCAACGTCGACGGTGTCCTGTGGGGAATTCAAGCCGCAGCGGCAAAGTTCCAGGCGCTCGGTCAGCGCGGAAAGATCATCAACGCGTCGTCCATCGCCGGTCATGACGGGTTCGCCATGTTAGGTGTTTACAGCGCAACAAAATTCGCGGTCAGGGCCCTCACTCAGGCTGCGGCCAAGGAATACGCGACCGACGGAATCACCGTCAACGCGTACTGCCCCGGCGTCGTGGGCACCGACATGTGGGTGACGATCGACAAGAGGTTCGCCGAGTTGACCGGTGCGCCAGAGGGCGCCACCTACGAGAAGTTCGTCGGCGGAATTGCGCTGGGTCGAGCTGAAACCCCCGACGACGTAGCCGGTTTCGTCTCTTACCTCGCTGGGCCCGATTCCGACTACATGACCGGGCAGGCCGGTCTCATCGACGGCGGTCTCGTCTACCGCTGACCGAGGTGTCTTCACTGAAAGCGGCGTCTTCGCCGAAAGCGGTGTCTTCACTGAAAAAGCGGTTGCCAGAGCCTGCGATGCCGCCCGGCGAGGATCCTCGCGACTACGCGAGGACCCTCGCCGCGGTGTACGACGCGACGATGGCCGGAGACCGCGCACCGGCCCGCCCAAGGGACGTGGTGCGCCAATCGTGGCAGCGCCTGCGCGAACTCGCTATCGATCCCGAGCACAGCCGGGTCGAACCGTCGATGGACGTCGCCGAACTCGATCTCCGTCGTCGTGAGTCCGGACTGTACGACGTACTCGACGACGTGACACGCGGACTCGAATCGGTCACCGCGAGCGGTGAGAACATCATGGTCGTCGCAGATCTTCGCGGAACTGTACTGTGGCGCAGCGGGTCCCATCGCGTACTGGACCAAGCTGCGCGTCTGGGATTTGTCGAAGGGGCGAACTGGGCGGAGGACAGCGTCGGCACCAATGCCATCGGAACGGCATTGGTGTCACGACAGGCGGTTCAGATCTTCTCGGCGGAACACTATGCGCGCAGCCATCATCCGTGGACGTGTGCGGGGGCGCCCATCCGCGATCCGCGGGACGACCGTGTCATCGGCGTCGTCGACATCAGTGGTCCTGCCAAGACCGTCCATCCCACGACGCTCGCTCTGGTCGACGCCGTCGCACGCCTCGCTCAATCACACCTGCGCGACAAGCATCGGGACAATCTCGATCAACTACGTTCTGTTGCAGGGCCGATGCTTGCACGAAGCGGATCACCCGCATTGGTGATCGACACCCACGGATGGGTCGCAGCGGTCGACGCGTTACCTCATCGCTCGCGCGTGCTGCTCCCCGCAGCTTTGGCTCCCGGCAGGGCATGGTTCCCGGCCCTGGGCCTGTGCGAACTGGATCCGCTTCCCGGCGGGTGGCTAATTCGACCGATCGCCACCGGCGAGAGAATCAGCGCGCCCACGGTGCATATCGATCTGCGCGATTCCGAGAACATGTCGGTGACCGTCACGTCGGGTTTCGGCGAATGGGCATACGCCCCCACCCAACGACATGCGGAGATTCTGTTCCTCCTCGGATCCGAGAGACGGGGACTGACTGCATCGCGGTTGGCGCAAGATCTGTTCGGCGACCCGGCCCGCACGGTGACCGCGCGGGCCGAGATGTCGCGTCTGCGAAAGAACCTCGCCGGAGTTGTTGCAGCGCAGCCGTACCGGTTCGTCGATGCAGCGCACGTGACGTTGTCCTGCCCCGTGAACGGCGCACATCTGTTGCCGTTTTCGAACGCCCCGGCGGTGCGTGCCGCTCGCCTTACTCAGGCCGGTTCGGAGGCCTGAGTGAGCAACTGCAGAAACACCTCTTCGGGCTGAGCGCCGGACACGGCAACCGCACGGTTCGCGACAAAGAACGGAACGCCGCTGACCTGCAGTTGGCGGGCCATGGAGAGATCTTCGCGGACAGCCTCCGCTGCGGCATCGGAGCCCAGTTGCTCGCGCACGACATCGGCGTCGAGGCCGACGCTCACGGCCAGCTCGACCAGCACCTCACGGTCGTCGATCACCTTGCCGTCGCTGAAGTGCGCTTTGAACAGCGCTTCGAGGAGTTCGTTCTGCCGCTCACCCGCGAGATGCAGCAACCTGTGCGCATCAAAGGTATTGGCGGCGATCACGGTTTCGAAATCCAAGGTCAACCCGACCTCGGCGGCCGTCGCGCTGACGTGGGCGAACATCTGACGTACCTGATCAGGCGCCATCCCCTTCATCTCGACCAAGGCGTCGAGTTCGGTTCGGCCCTCTCCCACCGGGGTCTCCGGAGCGAGCTGGTACGAGCGCCAGATGACGTTGACGCGGTCCTTGTTCTCGAAACGATCCAGCGCCGAGAGGAACCTGGTCTTTCCGATGTAGCACCACGGACAAGCGACGTCCGACCACACTTCGATGGTCACGTCTTGGTCAATCACGATTTGATCAGTCACCGAAGGTGCAACAACGAACAGGGTCGGGATTAGTCCCGAGTCACGTGACCAGGCCACACCGGAACGCGATCAACGATGCACTCACGCGGTTGGGCACACCCAGCTTGGCGAACAGCGAAGAGATATGCGTCTTGACGGTGGTCTCACCGAGGTACAGCCGCTCCGCGATGACACTGTTGGCCGCGCCTGTCGCCAGGATTGTCAGCACTTCGCGCTCGCGCTCGGTGAGCGAAGCGAGCGGAGTCTGATCGGGCGCTTGCCGACGCGGCGACGAGGCCACGATGGCGCGCAGAGAATCGCAACTGAACAACGAGTGGTCCGACGCCACTACCCGCACCGCCTGCTGGAACGCCTGCGGAGCTGCGTCCTTGCTCAGGAAACTGTGCGCGCCCGCCTCGACTGCCTGCACAACCATGTCGTCGACGTCGAAGGCGGTCATGGCAATGACCTTCGGTGGATTGCTCATGGTCATCAATTCACGCGTGGCCTCCAAGCCGCCGACCCGTGCCATTTTCAGATCCATCAGCACCACGTGGGGACGAAAACGAGTGACCTTGGCTGCGACCTGATCGCCGTCCTCGGCCTCGGCAACCACCACGATGTCCGGCGCTGCTTCCAGGATGTCCTTCATCCCGCGCCGAACCCACGCGTCGTTGTCGACGATCAAAACTGTGATGCGCGAGTCAGCGTCCATAGTGCGCTCAGATTACCCAGTGTCCCCGACAGTTAGAGGGTGGGAGGGCTACGACGACCAGGGCACCCAGCAACTGACGAGGAAATCGTCCCCCAACGCGCCTGCCTCCACCTTGCCGCCGATCTCTCGCGCCTGTTCGGCCAACCCGCGTAGGCCGGATCGTGAACCGATCGACGTCATGGGTGCAAGCTCGCTCAGCTTGTTGCGTGCGAGGATGCGGATTCCGTCGTGCGGCGACCCGGTCACGGAAATGACGAGCATTTGGTCGCTCGCGTACTTCTGGACGTTGGTCAACGATTCCTGAACGACGCGATAACAGACATGCCCCGCCAACATTCCGACGTCACCCGGGAGCAACTCGGATTCGAGACGGCAGTGGATGCCTGCCGCGCGTGCACTGTTGACCAGGTCACCGATCGCGTCGATCCCCTGGTGCCCACCGTGTTCGCGGCGATCACCGCTTCCCCTGAGCACTCCGACGATTCCCTTCAATTCGTCCAAAGCCTCGTGCGCGGTGGTTCTGATCATCGCTGCGGTGTTGACGACCTTCTCGGGATTGTCTGCCGCGCTGACCTGCAACCCGCCGGCGAACAACGAGATCCGGCTCAAACTGGCCGCGATCGTGTCGTGCATGTCTCGAGCGATCCGCGTTCGTTCCTCGGTGCGAATCATCTCGTCGCGCATCACGTCGGTTTTCTCGGTGGCCAGATCCCGTACGTGCTCTGCCTCGACGAGTTCGGTTCTGGTCCGAATCAGGAGCGAGAGCGCCACGACAATGCCGACCATGACGGCAGCGACGAGCCACGGGATCCAGATGGCGACGTCGTATTGAACAACCACCGAACCGTCTTTGGGTTTCGCGGTGCCCATCGTGAGAACGGAGTACTCACGATTTCGAAAAGCGTCGTAGGTCAACGAATTTCCGCACACGACGAAGACAGCTGCCGCGGCTGCTGCAAGCCGAGGCCCACGCGCGATCCGAGCAACGGCGAACAACGCGATGAGCGCCGCCGTCGCATCGGTGGGGAAGAACAGCGGGCCGACCAGCGTGATCGCCAGAACCACCCAGGGATGTTGATGGCGCCAGACAAGCGATATCCCACCGGCCACGCCCAGGACGAACCCGATCCCGACCAATGCCGGTGGCATATTTCCCGACGCGCCTGCGATGCCCACCGTCATGAAGGAACAGAAAAGGCTGAACGCGACGGCGGCGGTAGTCCATACGCGTCGTCGCACAACGGTTCCTTTGGTGGTGATCACCGGGCAAGCGTATCCACCGCCACCGACGCCTCGAATCAGCCGAACGGGTGGACGAATCGTCAAGCTCCGACCGAAAGGATGAGGCTCCCCGATCTTTCGACCGAAGCGGTGAGCGGTCCCCACATCGTTGACTTGTGCCATACCAACTCTCGAAAGGCGCACATCATGCGATCACTCCGTACTCCCCTCGCCCTCCTCGCCGTCGGCGCAGCCCTGTTCGCAACCATCGCCTCTGGCGAGACCGACGAAGCGAAGAAGGTCGACGACAACGGTTCTTCCGCCGCACCCGCGGCTGCCTTCGGCATCGGTGACGTCGTCGAACTGGGCGACTGGCGCGTCCAGGTACACGGCGTTGTCGATCCCTATGTCTCGACCAATCAGTTCATCACCGCGGATCCCGGAAACCGCTACGTCGTGGTCGACACCGAGGTCACCAACAACAGCGACAAGCCGTCGACCGTGTCATCGATGATGTGCTTCGAACTGCAGGACTCGACCAACAAGTCGTACAACATCACGTTCACCGACAGCAGCACGTCGAGCGTCGACGGAGAGCTTGCGCCGGGTGCAGCCAAGCGAGGCGAATTGGCGTACGAGGTCCCCGAAGCCGCCACCGGTCTTCGCCTTCAGTTCAAGTGCGACCTGTTCTCGTCCGGCTCGGCAACCATCAACCTGTCGTGAACCGCCCGGGCGATCTGCTGCTGAGTCCGTGGGCGCTGGTCTCGGTGTCCGTCATCTTGGTCAACGACCACGTACTCAAAGGGGCATTCGGGAACACGATGACGGGCAAGCTGTCCGACGTCGCCGGCGTGTTCCTGTTTCCCTTGCTTCTGCTCTCGGTTCTCGAGGTGCTCAGACGAAAGCTGGCGGGGCGAGCAGCGATCGCCTGGTCCATCGCGGTCACGGGCATCGGCTTCGCCGCGGTGAAGACGGTCTCGCCGATCGGCGACGCGTACGAGTGGGTGATCGGGTTTTTCCGCTGGACCGCAGGAGGATTCCGCGGCGAGCTCTTGCCGATCGTGGTCTTTCGTGATCCCTCGGATCTGTGGGTGCTCCCGATATTGTTCGCAAGCTACCTGGTCGTCACACACAACCGCACTCGGGCGCCGCAGGGGGCGCCCGAGCACGAGGTGATCAGTCCAGTGCCGCATCCAACGTGATGTCGACGCCGGTCAGTGCCTTGCTGATCGGGCACGTTTCCTTGGCCGCCTGGGCAACCTTGGCAAAACCGTCGGCGTCGAGGCCGTCGACCTCGGCGCGAACGGTGAGCTTGATTCCGGTGAGCTTGAAGCCGACCGTGTCGGGGCCCAGCGACACGTCTGCGGTGATGTCGAGGCTCTGCGGGGTTCCGCCGGCCTCGGCGATCAGTGCCGACAACTGCATCGCGTAGCAGGACGAATGTGCCGCGGCGATCAGTTCTTCGGGGCTGGTGGTTCCGCCGGCTTCCTCAGCTGCGCGCTTGGGGAACGACACATCGAAGGTCGCGACACCCGAGCTGGTGAGTTCGACCTGTCCCGCCCCGGCTTCGAGGGTGCCGTTCCAGGCGGTGCGTGCGGTACGAGTTGGCATTGCTGTCCCTACTTCCGTCTTCACATGATTCGGTGAACGCCTTGCGATCACGAACCTACCCGCGATACGTGAAGTCACACCTACTGTTTCGGACTGCGCTACCCCAGGAGAGTCGCGGTCAGCAATTTCTCGACGCGTGCCTGCGCGGAGTTCTCCGAGGAAAAGTGCACGATCCTGCCGATGTCGAACACCAGACCAAGCGCCGCGTGGACGAGGAACCGCGCTTGGACGATCGTCAACTCCGGCCGCGCCTCGACGCACAAGTGCGCCCACTCCTCCACGTTGAGCCGCTGGATGTTCCGCAACTCGGTCCGCGACCGGTCCGGCAAGCTGCCGATCTCGGCGAAATAGACTGCCAACAGTTCGCTTCTGCCGAACGACACCTCGACGTACATCTTGGCCAATGTCTCTACGGCCGCGAGTGGTGTCTCCGACTCCGCCAACGCCGAACCCAACGTCATCGTCAGGCGATCGGACGCCCGGTGGAAAGCCGCGGCGAGTAGATCGGCCTTGCTCGCGAAGTGCCGGTACACGCTCGACGCGTTGATACCCGCTGCGGCGCCGATCTCCTCGATACTCACGTCGTGATAGCCGCGCTGATAGAACAGCAATACGGCTTCCTGAAGCAGCACTTCACGTTTCGACGTCCGGGCAAGGCCGGGTTTGCGTTCGGGCGCCTGTTTCTTGCCGCCGCCCTTCGCACCAACGGGCAACTCGACGCCGATGACCGACCAACAAGCTGTGAGAATCAACGATTCGATCTGCTTGGCGGACAACGCCGATCGATGACCGGTGATACTGGCGATCACGCTGAGCACAGCCGGTGCGATCAGCTCGACATCGGCCGGGTCCAGTTCCGGGCGCACTGCGGCCAACGGCTCGGCAATCCGAAGATTGAGCGTGCGCATTCCCGCCCGCAATTGCTCACGATCCTCGTCGACCAGGTACCGGCCCTCCCAACGGTAGAGCCCTCCCCTACGCCGATTCTCGATCGTCGCGCGGATGACCCCCACCATGGTGGAGTTCAACTGCTCGCGTGGATCGTCGTTTCCGTGTACCGCGGGATCGCTGGCATCCAGCAACGCCTGGGTCAGGTTGTTCACGGTGTAGACGAACAGCGCGTATTTCGTGGGGAAATGGCGGTAAAGGGCCGGCCCGGAGATTCCGACCTTCGCGGCGATCTCGTCGATGCCGACCGCGTGGTAGCCACGTTCACTGAATGCCTCCGCGGCAGCGGCCGCGATTTGGGCCTTCCGATTCTTCGGACGCGTTCGTGGTGCAGAGCCACTGCCGCTCACGGAGACGCGTGTCTGTCCGGGCACCTGACCCTCCACTTCCGTTGCTTTCGTCCACTGCCTTCGTCCGCTGCACCGCATTTCTACGGGCGCGAGTCCGAACGGACCATGTTAACCGTCGCGAAGGTCGCAATTCGCGCCCGGTACGGCTTCACCCGAAACCCTACAACGCGGCTGTCACTGCGGACGGATTCCGGAGAAAGAGTCTTGACACCCGCTCTCACACCGGTGTTATGTTAGTGATGATTCGCACAAACTTGCACGCAGTCCGCTGGCGGGCTCGTTCCATGCAGCGCAGGATTTTTCTTCGCCTGCAATAGGGTTCGATGCCGATTGACCGATCGTAAGAAAGTAGTTGTGAGCAGATGATTCGCACTCGCTTCACCGAGATGTTCGGCGTAGACCATCCGATCGTGCAGGGCGGCATGATGTGGGTAGGACGCGCAGAACTTGTTGCGGCCACGGCAAATTCCGGCGCCCTGGGGTTCCTGACCGGCCTTACCCAACCCACTCCGGAAGATCTCGTCAAGGAAATTGCTCGGACCCGCGATCTCACCGACAAGCCTTTCGGCGTCAATCTCACGATTCTGCCGTCGATCACGCCGCCGCCGTACGCCGAATATCGCCAGGCGATCATCGAATCCGGGATCAAGATCGTCGAGACGGCCGGTTCCAATCCGATCGATCATCTTCCGCATTTCAAGGACGCGGGAGTGAAGGTGATCCACAAGTGCACTGCAGTTCGTCACGCGGTCAAGGCCGAGAGACTGGGCGTCGACGCCGTCAGCATCGACGGCTTCGAATGCGCCGGACACCCAGGTGAAGACGACATACCAGGGCTGATTCTGATTCCGGCGGCCACGCAGCAACTCACGATTCCGGTGATCGCGTCAGGCGGAATCGCAGATTCCCGCGGACTCGTCGCGGCGCTTGCGCTCGGAGCAGACGGCGTCAACATGGGAACTCGATTCATGTGCACCGTGGAATCTCCTGTAGCACAATCGGTTAAAGAGCAGATAGTCGCCAACACCGAGCGTGACACCAAGCTGATTTTCCGGACTCTGCACAACACCGCACGCGTAGCAGCGAATGCGATCAGCGCCGAAGTCGTCGACATCGAGGCGCGCGGCGACGCGCAGTTCAGCGACATCCAGCATCTGGTCGCCGGGGCACGCGGGCGCAAGGTCTTCGAAGACGGCGATCTCGATGCAGGCATCTGGTCCGCCGGGCAAAGCCAAGGGTTGATCAACGACATCCCGACCGTCGCCGACATGATCGACCGCATGGTCTCGGAGGCCGAACACCTCATCACCTCACGGCTTTCCGGATTCGTCACCGCTGTGAGCGCGGCATGACCGCCACCGCCGAGACGGGCTTTCGCTCCGAAATCACCGACGGTGTACTGCGATTGACCTTCGACCGCCCGAAGCGGATGAACGCGATCGATCTACCCACGATGACTGCTTTCGCAGCCGCCGTCAGAGAGGGCGGCGCAGACCCGAGAGTTCGTACCATCGTGATCACCGGATCCGGTCGAGCGTTCTGCACCGGAGCCGATCTTGCGGCAGCGGCCCTCAACCCCGCAGACCCGAAAGTTGTCATGGATGCCGCGACTTCTCTGATTCGCGCCATCACCAGCGCCCCGGTCCCGGTGATCGCCGCGGTCAACGGCCCGGCAGCCGGCGTCGGAGTGTCCATCGCCCTGGCCGCTGACCTGACGTACGCAGCATCGAGCGCCTATTTCCTCCTCTCGTTCGTCAACATCGGCCTGATGCCCGACGGCGGCGCCAGTGCGCTGGTGCCGGCAGCGATCGGACGTGCCAGAGCGGCCGAGATGGCGTTGCTGGGCGAGCGGGTTTCCGCCGAGGACGCAGAGCGTTTCGGGCTCGTGTCCCGCACCGTCGCAGACGACGCGTTCGACGCACTCGTCGACTCGGTCGTCGATCGCACGTCGAAGGCTCCCCGACGCGCACTCGAACTCACCAAGCGCGCACTCAATGCGGCGACGCTGGACCGCCTCGATGCCGCGTTGGAGCTCGAAAATACCGGTCAGGCAGAACTTCTCACCGGCGATGACTTCAAAGAAGGCGCGATGGCGATGCTGCAGAAGCGCGCACCGCACTTCAAGTAGTCGTTGCGAATTTTCGTTAACAAAACCACTGTGAGAATCGACGGCTCACTGTAGCCTGAGTCACACAATCACCCACGCATGAGAGGAACCCATCGATGGCCTCCACCGATGCAGTCTCCGAGGCGCAGCGTTCACGCCGCACCAACTGGAACAATCAGATCGCCAGGCATGCGCAGATGATTCCCGATCGCACCGCGCTGCGATTCTTGGGCGATTCCATCACCTGGAGCACCCTCGACGCACGCGTCGAGAAGCTGGCAGACGCTCTAGCCCGACGCGGCGTCAGCTTCGGCGACCGCGTGCTCATCCTGATGCTCAATCGCCCCGAATACCTCGAGATCGTGCTCGCGACCAACGCATTGGGCGCGATAGCTGTTCCGGTGAACTTCCGTCTCACGCCACCCGAGATCGCGTACCTGGTCAACGACTCCGGCTCCAAAGTCATTGTCGCCGAGGGACCATTGGCTCCACTGGCCGGAGCGGCGCGTGCCGCGTCAGAGGGTATCGACATCTCCATCACCGTGGGCGCCCCCGCCGAGGGTGACAGCCTGAACTACGAGGACCTGATCAGCGAGGCGGGCGAGCCGCACGCGTTCGTCGACATCCCGGACGACACTCCTGCACTCATCATGTACACCTCGGGAACCACCGGCCGCCCCAAGGGTTCGGTGCTCTCCCACTCCAACCTGTCTTCGCAAGCATTGACCTGTATCAGGGCCTTCCACCTGTTCAATGCCGATTCCATCGGCTTCTGCGCGTCGCCCATGTTCCACATCGCAGCCCTCGGTTCCATCGCGCCGAGCCTGCAACTCGGCACGACCACGGTGATCCATCCGGTCGGCGCATTCGACCCTGGTCAACTACTCGACATTCTCGAAGCCGAGAAGGTCACCAGCTTGTTCCTCGTGCCCGTGCAATGGCAGGCCGTGTGCGCAGTGCAGAAGGCGCAACCTCGAGCACTGTCGCTGAAGAACATCTCGTGGGGCGCCGCACCATCGTCCGATACGATCCTGCGGGCAATGGCCGAAACCTTTCCGGACGCGTTCAATGTCGCAGTCTTCGGTCAGACCGAGATGTCGCCCATCACTTGCGTTCTCGACGGTGAGGATGCGATTCGCAAGCTCGGATCCGTCGGTCGGGTCATCCCGACCATTTCGGCCAGGGTCGTCGACGAGAACATGGACGACGTGGCGCCCGGTGAAATCGGTGAAATCGTCTACCGCGGGCCCACGATGATGAGCGAGTACTGGAACAACTCCACCGCCACCGCTGACGCCTTCCACGGTGGATGGTTCCACTCCGGCGATCTCGTTCGAGTCGACGACGAAGGCTTTGTCTACGTCGTCGATCGCAAGAAGGACATGATCATCTCCGGCGGAGAGAACATCTACTGCGCCGAGGTGGAAAACGTTCTCTACGAACACGAATTGATCGTCGAAGCGGCCGTCGTCGGTCGCCCCGACGCCAAGTGGGGTGAGGTGCCGGTAGCGATCGTCGCGATGGCGCCAGGTTCAGCCGTGGACCTGACCATCGAGGAACTGAGCAGCTTCCTCAATGATCGTCTCGCGCGTTACAAGCACCCGAAGGACATCGTCGTCGTGGAAGCGCTGCCGCGCAATGCAAGCGGCAAGGTCGTCAAGGGCGAACTGCGAGAGAAGGTTCGAGCGGTCGACGCAGTTTCCTGACTCCACACGCAAACGGGTGGCACCTCCAGCGGGGTGCCGCCCGTTTGCGTGTGCCCGTCAAGCGCTCTGCGAATGCAACTTCCGATGCAGTTCTCGCACCAGCGGAACCAACTCCGGCACCGGACCTTCGACCGGGACGTTCGGCGCAACCTCGTTGACGGACAGAGACTTCACCGGCGCCGGGGCCGCACCCCACTCCGCGAGCCAGTCGCCGAGTTGAGCCGAAGAGCAGATGTAGACGATACGTCCGAGGCCCACCCATGCGTGCGCAGCCGAACACATCGCGCAGTGCTCTCCCGAGGTGAATACCGTTGCCGTCGAACGCTCTTCCGGCGTCAGATACTGAGCCGCCCACCGAGCCAGCTCGAACTCGGGGTGGCGAGTGTTGTCGCCGCCCGCGATCCTGTTTCGATCTTCCGCCAGAAATGTTCCGTCGGCCGCTGCCAGGACGGAACCGAAAGGTTCGTCGCCGGCATCCAATGCTTCCGTTGCCAATTCGACGCAACGACGCAGGTGACCCAGTTCGATGTCGTTCATGTGTACGCCCTCTCCCGTGATACACGAAACGGGCGGCACCGGTGAGGTGCCGCCCGTTCGTTAATTACTCTGCTGTACTACTCTGCTGCGCTTTCGCTTTCGCCGGCCTTGGTCAGCTCGATCGGCGGTGCGTCCGGCACGTCGATCGGCTTCTTGGTGGGCGTGAACGTGAACTTCGCGTCCTCGCCCGAGCCTTCGCCGTCCCAGTTCTCGACGTCGACGAGCACGATGTGGCCGGGTCCGATCTCTCCGAAGAGGATCTTCTCGGACATCTGGTCTTCGATCTCGCGCTGGATGGTGCGACGCAGCGGTCGTGCACCCAGTACCGGATCGAATCCGCGCTTGGCCAGAAGCGACTTGGCCTTGTCGGTGACCTCCATGGCCATGTCCTTGTTCTTGAGTGCCGCCTCGACGCGAGCGAGCATCAGGTCGACCATCTGAACGATCTGCTCGTTCGTGAGCTGATGGAAGACGACGATGTCGTCGATACGGTTCAAGAACTCGGGACGGAAGTGCTTCTTCAGCTCGTCGTGAACCTTGAGCTTCATGCGCTCGTAGTTCGACTCCGTGCCCGTTCCCGAGCTGAAGCCCAGGCCGACTGCCTTGGAGATGTCCGACGTACCGAGGTTGGACGTGAAGATCAGCACCGTGTTCTTGAAGTCGACGGTACGTCCCTGACCGTCGGTGAGACGGCCGTCCTCGAGCACCTGCAGGAGGGTGTTGTAGATCTCCTGGTGTGCCTTCTCGATCTCGTCGAACAGCACAACGCTGAACGGCTTGCGGCGCACCTTCTCGGTGAGCTGGCCACCCTCTTCGTATCCGACGTACCCGGGAGGGGCACCGAACAGACGCGAAGCGGTGAAGCGGTCGTGGAACTCGCCCATGTCGATCTGGATCAGAGCGTCGTCGTCGCCGAACAGGAAGTTGGCGAGCGACTTCGCGAGCTCCGTCTTACCGACACCGGACGGGCCGGCGAAGATGAACGAGCCCGAGGGACGCTTGGGATCCTTCAGACCTGCACGCGTACGACGGATCGCCTTCGAGACGGACTTGACTGCCTCTTCCTGGCCGATGATCCGCTTGTGCAGTTCCTCTTCCATGCGGAGCAGACGAGTGGTCTCCTCCTCGGTGAGCTTGAAGACGGGGATACCGGTCCAGTTACCCAGAACCTCGGCGATCTGCTCGTCGTCGACCTCGGCGATGACGTCCAGGTCGCCCGCGCGCCACTGCTTCTCACGCTCAGCGCGCTGAGCAACGAGGGTCTTCTCCTTGTCACGCAGGTTCGCAGCCTTCTCGAAGTCCTGCGCGTCGATCGCGGACTCCTTCTCGCGACGCGCGTCGGCGATGCGATCGTCGAATTCGCGCAGGTCCGGCGGTGCAGTCATCCGACGGATGCGCATTCGCGCGCCCGCCTCGTCGATGAGGTCGATCGCCTTGTCCGGCAAGAAGCGGTCGTTGATGTAGCGGTCGGCCAGCGTCGCCGCTGCCACGAGAGCACCGTCCGTGATGGAGACACGGTGGTGAGCCTCGTAGCGGTCACGAAGACCCTTGAGGATCTCGATGGTGTGCTCGACGGTCGGCTCGCCCACCTGGACGGGCTGGAAACGACGCTCGAGAGCGGCATCCTTCTCGATGTACTTGCGGTACTCGTCGAGAGTGGTAGCACCGATGGTCTGCAGCTCACCGCGGGCAAGCTTGGGCTTGAGGATGGAGGCCGCGTCGATAGCGCCCTCGGCCGCGCCCGCACCAACGAGGGTGTGCAGCTCGTCGATGAACAGGATGATGTCTCCGCGGGTGTTGATCTCCTTGAGAACCTTCTTCAGGCGCTCTTCGAAGTCACCGCGGTAACGGCTGCCGGCCACGAGCGACCCGAGGTCGAGCGTGTACAGCTGCTTGTCCTTGAGGGTCTCGGGGACCTCACCGTTGACGATTGCCTGAGCCAGGCCCTCGACCACAGCGGTCTTACCGACACCGGGTTCACCGATGAGAACCGGGTTGTTCTTGGTACGACGCGAGAGAACCTGCATGACGCGCTCGATTTCCTTCGAGCGGCCGATGACCGGGTCCAGCTTGCCTTCGAGGGCAGCTTGCGTCAGATTGCGACCGAACTGGTCGAGCACGAGCGAGGTGGACGGCGTGCCGGCCTCTCCGCGGGTGCCACCGGTTTCGGTGGGCTCCTTGCCCTGGTAGCCCGACAGCAGCTGGATGACCTGCTGGCGGACACGGTTGAGATCGGCACCGAGCTTGACCAGAACCTGGGCTGCTACGCCCTCACCCTCACGGATGAGACCGAGCAGAATGTGCTCCGTACCGATGTAGTTGTGTCCGAGCTGCAGCGCTTCGCGCAGACTCAGCTCGAGGACTTTCTTGGCGCGCGGTGTGAAGGGGATGTGACCGGACGGAGCCTGCTGGCCCTGGCCGATGATCTCCTCGACCTGGCTGCGGACTCCCTCGAGGGAGATACCCAACGACTCCAACGACTTGGCTGCAACACCTTCGCCCTCGTGAATGAGGCCGAGAAGGATGTGCTCCGTGCCGATGTAGTTGTGGTTGAGCATCCTGGCTTCTTCTTGAGCCAGGACAACAACGCGCCGCGCGCGATCGGTGAACCTCTCGAACATCGCTCTCCCTCACACTCTCCGGCGGGCAGGTTCGAGACCGGATGTCTCGTCCCTGGTCGCCGCGTTTCGCTCCGGCACTACAGACTGATCGCCTCGCCGGTCAGCGGACTGACGTCCACGAATCGACAAAGGTTGCACGACCCCACTTATTACTCTAGAGGGCGCGAAGTCCACCTGCTGCTCCTCCACCCGATTGGCGGCGGAAGCCGGACTGCTTACCGTTCACAACGTCGCAGCTGAGGGAATCGTTTCCCGGTTCCTGTACGCCTGAAGCGAACAGCGATTTTCGACGCCTGATCAGCCGAATATCGGGAGTACCCGAGTGCACGGCACCTCACGCGGATTCGACGGATCAAGCGCGTTGAGTGTCAGAGTCGCCGTTCGCTGCGACGCCACCAGCGCGATGTGATCCGACAGGTCCTGCTCGCAACCGTCCTGAACAACTATGTTCGACGCGTTCGACGCGGCCAGTATTCCGCTGCTGTACGGAACGACCACTTGATCGAACCGAGTCACGATGTTGGTGTACTCGACGTCATCGGAGTAGGCGCCCGCGTCGCGCAGTTCGGTCACGAAGGTGGCGTTGTCGAAATCCGGTCCCCCGACGCCTTCCGGCGGCCCGACCTCCGAGCCGTCCCACAACGGAGCGATGGAGACGATCTTGGAAACCTTCGCGTCGCCGCCGAGAAACTTGGCGTAGTACGCACTGACCGTCGTCCCCTGAGAGTGTCCGATCAGGTCGACCTTCGAGGCACCCGTCGCAGAGAGAACGTCATCGACGAAGTCCGACAGCTGCCCTGCGCTGTCTCCGAGTGGTGCGAGACCGCCGGCTGCGGAAATCGGCCACGGCTGGTCCGTTCGATTCCCGAAGGTGAGCGCGAAAACGCAGTATCCCTCGTTGGCCAGTACGGGTGCGAGTACGCCCCAATTGGTCTGACGGTTGGCCGCCGTCCCGTGCACCAGGACGACTGGATCAGGATGAGCAGCGGAAGGCGTGCACGAGAAGTCGTTGGTGCCAGGGGCCGATCCGCCCGGGTTGGTCGCTTCGAGGGCGATTCCGCTGAAGAAACCGGACGGAACGGGAAGAGGTTCGTTCGCCGACGCAAGAGGTGCGGCGGTCGCGGCCACGGCCCCCGCCAGAGCGAGCGCACCCACGCATGTTCGAATCCCCACCGAAGGCCTCCACATATTGATCAACCCACGACGGGCAATACCGAGTTGCACGGTACCGGCCGCTGATGCGCGGGATCGAGTGCATTGAGAGCAAAAGTCGCCGCGCGCAGCGACGCCGCGATGGCGAGATGATCGGAGATGTCTTGCTCACAACCGTCCTGGACGACGATGTTGGTTGCGTTCGGCCCGGGCTCCAGCCCATTTGTATACGGCAGCACCAGTTCGTCGTAGCGCGTCGTGATGTTCGTGTAGTGAACGCCCGGCGCGTAAACGCCTCCCGCACGGAGATTTTCGATGAACTCCGAACCGGCCCCCATGTTCAGGCACGCCTTGCAGATCGGGAATCCTGCCTGTGCCGCCTCGGATACCCCGAGTTCGCGTAGGCTGCGGCCGATACTTGCCTGCTCGTTTCCGAGGGTTCCCTTCCACAGCGATGCCACCGAGACGATGTTGTCCACTTTGTCGGCACCGCCGAGGAACTTCGCGTAGTACCCGTTGATGATCGTGCCTTGCGAATGCCCGACGAGATCCACCGACGTTGCGCCCGTAGCGCCCAGAACTTGATCGACGAAATTCGACAATTGTGCTGCGCTGGAAGGAATTTCCTGCATTCCACCGATGGCCGACAACGGCCACGGCTGCTCGGGGAAGTTGCCGTACGTCAGCGCGAAGACGCAGTAGCCCTCGTTGGCGAGCAACGGCGCATAGGTGGCCCAGTTGGTCTGCCTGTTTCCACCCGTTCCGTGAACGAGCACAACCGGATTGGGATGTTCGGCAGTAGGTTTACACGAAAAGTCATTGGATCCCGGAGCTGAACCGCCAGGATTTCCCAACTCCTGAGGAACACCGGCAAGGAAGGCATTGGGCACGGGCAACGGGGCCTGAGCCGAAGCCACGGAGGTGAACCCGACAAGCATCAGAGCGGCAAGAACCACGCCCCCGAACAACCCGATTCTGTGCACGACCGACTCCTCTACGAGAGATGCGAACCGTGCAGACGCTAACAAACTAGAACGCGTTATCAATCCGTTTCGGCAAAATGCGCCCGAATCCATTCGCGATCCATTTCAGACGGCCTTTTCGTAGGCTCGGCGCACCTCCGTGGAAATACGACCGCGGGCCGAAATCTCGAAGCCCGCACCCTTGGCCCATTCGCGGATGGCGGCACTCTGATCGCGGTCCGCAACGGGACGGGATTTGGTCACCGCTCCGTTGACCGATTTGGCGGAATTCGACTTTCTCGCATGAGGAATCCACCTTTTCAGTGCATCGCGCAGTTCCGCGGCGTGGGCGGCGGTCAGATCGATTTCGTAAGCAACTCCGTCGACGGAAAACTCCACAGTTTCGTCCGCGGGCGATTTTTTGTCCAGATCGTCAACCATCGTGACAACAACCTTTTTCACCACGACCATTCCTCCCCAGATCCTTCGATAAGCAGCGACAATAGCACCTGGACAAACGTCCTGTCTTGGCTCGTCCGGATGATTGGGACTGATCTCCGCCGGGTATGCCAGTCGACTTGTCTTGCGACAAAGACAGTGCCGATACATTCCTTGCGGCGCATCGGGGGATGCATCCAGACGTGGGAATCATGACAGACGACGGCTCGAGACAAGACCTCTACCGAGCGCAATCTTCGCCTCCAAGAACGGCACTCTCGCCAGCATCGCTTACAGCGGACCCACGAATTTCACCATCTCCGGACGCCCTGCGATCCGGCACACCGCAACCGTCACAAATATCCCGGCGGACAAGGAATGCGATCCGCCCTCAGCACAATTCGATGTCGTCACCACACCCGGATACTCCACAGCCGAGGTCATGGTCTTCCTTGTCCAGTCGGATCAGGGACTACCTGACGCACTCAACCAGGGCACGATCTACCAAATCATCGCAACAATTCGAAAGTCCGAAACTCAGGCGACCACGCATGGATGAATCCTTTGCCGCAGGCGAATGTCGTTGGGAATAAATCGAATCCCAACTACGAGCGCTCCCCGCTGAGCTGATCGAGCTGAAGAGTTCACCCAGATTCATCTGGTTTTCGGCACCGCCGATAGCCGACGACGACGCCGACTGTGAACCGTATCGAATACCTTGGGAGCGCCCCAACTGAAAAAGGTTCGGCCGCAACATGTGCGGCCGAACCTTGATCGAAGTAAAGCTAGCGAGCGGACGGACGAACGATCGGGAAGAGAATCGTCTCGCGAATACCGAGACCCGTCAAAGCCATCAGCAGTCGATCGATTCCCATGCCGGTGCCGGTGGTCGGCGGCATGCCCTGTTCCATCGCGGCGAGGAACTCCTCGTCCAGCACCATCGCTTCGTCGTCGCCTGCCGACGCGAGGCGCGCCTGGTCGACAAAGCGCTCACGCTGGATGACCGGGTCGACAAGTTCGGAGTAGCCGGTCGCCAACTCGAATCCGCGGATGTACAGGTCCCACTTCTCGGTGACACCCTTCTTGCTTCGGTGATCACGGGTCAGGGGCGACGTCTCGACCGGGAAGTCACGGACGAACGTCGGCACGTACAGCTGATCGCCGCACTGGTGCTCCCACAACTCCTCGACGAGCTTGCCGTGGCCGTAGCCCTTGTCCTTGGGAACCTCGAGGCCTACCTTCTCCGCCAGAGCGAGAAGCTCGTCGACCGTCGTATCCGGCGTGACCTCGGTGCCGATGGCCGCCGACAGCGACGGGTACATCTCGAGAACCTGCCACTCGCCACTTACGTCGTACTCGGAACCGTCGGCGAGGGTGAGGACCTGCGTGCCGAATGCTTCCTGCGCAACTTCCTGGACGAGTTCACGAATCATCTTCGCGGAATCGTCGTACGTGCCGTAGGCCTCGTACGTCTCGAGCATCGCGAACTCGGGCGAGTGAGTGGAGTCGACGCCCTCGTTGCGGAAGTTGCGGTTGATCTCGAAGACCTTCTCGATACCGCCGACGACGCAACGCTTGAGGAACAGTTCCGGCGCGATACGCAGGTACAGGTCGATGTCGAGGGCGTTCGAGTGCGTGACGAACGGGCGAGCTGCCGCGCCGCCGTGCAGCGTCTGCAGCATCGGCGTCTCGACCTCGAGGAAGCCGCGGCTCTCGAGCGCATTGCGCAGCGCACGGACAACAGCGACGCGCTTGCGGGCGTTGTCGCGAGCCTCGGGGCGAACGATCAGATCCGCGTAGCGCTGACGCACCCGGGACTCTTCGCTCATCTCCTTGTGAGCAACCGGCAGGGGGCGCAGCGACTTGGATGCGATCTGCCAGGCGTCGGCCATCACGCTGAGCTCGCCGCGACGGGAGCTGATGACCTCACCGTGGATGAAGACGAAGTCGCCGAGGTCCACGTCGGACTTCCAGGCAGCCAGTGCCTCTTCGCCGACGCCGGCGAGGCTGATCATGGCCTGCAGCTGGGTACCGTCGCCTTCCTGCAGAGTCGCGAAGCACAACTTGCCGGTGTTGCGCATGAAGATGACGCGGCCGACGACGCCGACCAGCACACCAGTCGCCGTGTCCGGCTCGAGTTCCGGGTACTCCGCGCGGATCTGCGCGAGCGTGTGGGTGCGATCGACCGAGACCGGGTACGCCTCCTGCCCCTGCGCGAGGATCCGTTCACGCTTCTCGCGCCGGATACGGAGCTGCTCGGGGGTGTCGTCGACTGGCTGGGCTTCTACATCACTCACGGGGTACAAGACTACTGGGCCGTGTCCACCGCGTTTGTTGCTGGTAGCACCGCGGCGACCGCGAGCACGATTCCCGACAGGAGGTACAGCGCAACCCTGACGTGATTCCACACCGTCCAACCCGCCTCGTACGACGCCCATGCGGCTGCATCGGTAGCGCTGACCGAGGCAAAAGCGTCGTTGCGGGGGACGTGGTAGATCGCTGTCACCGCGAAGGACGCGAGCACCCCGACACAACCGACAACGGCAAGGACCCAGCCGTCCGGTCTGGAGATCGCTGCCCAGATTCCGGCGGCGATCGCGGTGAGCGCCGATCCGACGAGGGGCAGCATCAAGGCGCTCCGCGGTGCTTCGACGTTGATCGCCTGCATCGACGTGATCGCGGCGTGTGCATCGACCGACCGCAGAGCGGGCATTACGAAGGATGAGAACGCGAACAACGCGCCACCGGCAACGAGCGCGCCGAGCGCAGTCACGCCGACGAGCAACTCCAAGAAGATCTCGGATTTCTTCACGACCAGACCCCCGTTCGAGCAGCCTCGGCGGCAAAAGTGGTGAAATCTCGAGCGGGTCGTTCCAGGACCTCTTCGACGACGCCGGTCACACTTTGATTTCGTCCGTCGAGAACCTCGGCAAACAAGTAAGTGAGCAACTCCACGACATCACTCGGGACGCCAACTTCTGCCATGCCGTCGGAAAACTGTTGCAGTCCAATTCTTTCGAATGACACCGCACGCCCCGACGCCGCCGAAATCGCCTCAACCGCCTCCGCGAAGGTGAGCAACTCCGGACCCGTCACCTCGAGAACTCGGCCGAGGAGGTCGGTTCGAGTCAATGCGGCGACCGCCACGTCAGCGAGATCGTCGACGTCGATGAACGGCTCCCCCACTTCACCGACCGGAAGTGCCAGGTGGCCTTCCCGAATCGGATCGAGTAGATACCCCTCACTGAAGTTCTGGGCAAACCAGCTGGCCCGCACCACAGCCCATTCCAGACCGGTGTCGGCCAGAACCTGCTCGGCTTTCTGCGCCGCCGGTTCACCGCGCCCGGACAGGAGCACCATGCGACGAACCCCTTCGCGGTACGCAAGCTCCGCGAGTTCCTCGATGTGGGTGCTCGATTCCGGCACTGCGAGGTCCGGCGCATACGTCACGTATGCCGCTTCGACACCGGACATCGCGGGCTGCCACGTCGACTGATCGTTCCAGTCGAAACGCGTCCCGGATGTTCTCGACGCGATTCGGGTACGGATTCCCACCGCCGTCAGCCTCTGCGCAACGCGCGCACCGGTCTTGCCGGTACCACCGATCACTACTGCCGATTGAATGTCGCTTGTTGTCGTCATGAACTCATTCGATCGCGCGGCGGCAATACGATCCATAGCTGAAGGTCGC
This sequence comes from Rhodococcus sp. WS1, assembly GCF_003797745.1. Lineage (NCBI taxonomy): Bacteria > Bacillati > Actinomycetota > Actinomycetes > Mycobacteriales > Nocardiaceae > Rhodococcus > Rhodococcus sp. WS1. The sequence goes on from NZ_RKLZ01000001.1 coordinate 2,600,040, forward strand.
AAAAACATACGTCAGCGTCTACCGTCGAAACATGGATGCATTGTCGATGATGCTGGCCGGATCGCGGGCGGAGGGCGCTTTTCTGCTGCGCTCGCTGCTCGATCCACCGTGGTCATTACGTATCGAGGACCACGCACCGATCACCGTGCTGGTTCTGGTTCGTGGAAGCGCAGTCGTCGTCTCCGACACCGGACAGACAGAAGATCTCGAGGCCGGCGACGTTGCACTCCTGCGCGGCCCCGATCCCTATACGGTCGCCGATCACCCGGACACCCCGGTCCACGTACTCATCGACGAGGCACAAAACTGCGCCGCAGTCGACGGATCGCCACTCGAGGACATGTCGGTTCTCGGCGTTCGCACCTGGGGCAACTCGACCAGTGGCCAGACCGTCATGCTCACGGGCACATACCGTTTGGACTCCTATGTCAGCCGTCAGATCCTCGACAGCCTGACACCCGTCGCGGTAGTGCGACGCAGCCTGGAAACCACGCCGATGACGACGCTTCTGGAACAACAGATCGCCGCCGACGGGCCAGGACAAGAAGTGTTGTTGGACAGGCTCCTGGACCTGGTCCTGATCTCGGCGGTCCGTACATGGTTCGCCGAGAACCCGAATCGATCACCGCGATGGATCAAGGCCTACGAGGATCCTGTCATCGGGCATGCCTTGCGGCTCATACACAATCGGCCGGAACACCCCTGGACGGTCGCGAGCCTGGCCCAGGAGTCCGGCAGTTCACGAGCGGCCTTCGCACGCCGGTTCACCAACTTCATGGGGATCGGACCCGTCGGCTATCTGACCGAGTGGCGCTTGTCGGTGGCGGCAGATCTACTCGCAGACCCGGCACGAACGGTGTCCTCGATCGCGCGAGAAGTGGGCTACTCGAGCCCCTTTGCGCTCACGACGGCCTTCACCCGCCATCACGGAATGAGCCCGAAGATTTACCGCCAGACCCGCTGTGCGCCTTTATTAACCGCCCGCGGTTAATAAAGGCGCACAGCAGATACCTCAATGAGCCGAAACCGCCGCCAACTCGCGGGAGCAATGACGAACTCCGCTGAGAGCACCGAGCAGTCCGGCGGCCTTGATCGCCTGGTACCCGCCCACGAGATCGGTTGCCTTGTGCAGACCCAACTGCTGCAACGACGCTGCGGCCAGGCTCGAGGTGTAGCCCTCGGAGCAGACGATTACCCACTCGACGTCGTGGTCGGTGGCCAACGCGAGGTGTGCGCTGCTGGTGGGGTCGAGTCGCCACTCGAGAACGTTCCGCTCGATCGCGAGTGCACCGGGGAGAGTTCCCTCGATGGCGCGCTGCGCCTGCGGGCGAATGTCGACGAAGATCGCGCCGCGATGGAAGGCTTCGGTGAGCTGGAAGACGTACATACGATCGATCTGTGCGCGAGCGTCGTCGAGCATTTGGTCGATGGTCATTTGGTGCCCCCCTCGGGCAGGTCGGTCAGCTCGGTACGGGTGCGACGAAGAGTCCGGTGATCCGTCACTTCGTAGAAGGACATTGCCGTCAGCGGCGGCGAGTAAGCGTGAACACTCAGAGTCGGTGCATCAGAGCTGATTTCGATCGGAGCACCAGGAACATCCGTCGAACGCACGACATCGTGAACCCAGCCGAGCGGGAACGAAGCCTGATCGCCGGCGTCGAGCTGGCGTTCCACCAGGGCGTCACCGGCCCAACGGAATTCGGTGAGAGAACCACTGAGGACGGTCAATGCGCCGAACGAGCCTGCGTGGTCGTGCAATTCGGTGTTGCGTTCGGGTACCCAGCTGATGAGCCACACATCGACGTCGTCGTCCGCATGCAGGCGAGTGGACCAACGATCGAGCGTCGGGAAGGCGTCGGGAATGAGGTGGTCGAAACGGCCGTCGAGCACGCCGTTCGCTCCCTCGTCGGTCAGTCGCAGCAAATCGGCCGGGCGAAGTCGGGTAGGCAACGACGCACCACTCGGACGGCGTCCGGACGCCCCACGATTAGCGCTACGACCTGCGGAAACAGCACGATCAGCAGCGAGAGTAGGGGTCAAAACAGAGAGATCTGCAGAATATGTGGATAGCACGAGCTAGCTCCAAGGAATGTGAATTGGTCAAGGCAGCGGTCAGCCTCGACAACACTCCTGAGCACCCACGCAGCGATTCACGAGCACCATTGTGGCATAACTTTTGCAATCGCGAAACTGCTGGAACGAAACCATCGATCAGGCGACCGGTCGTCGACCGGATCCACGACGCGCCTGATTGCGCTCGAAGACCAACCTCAGCCCCTCGAGAGTGAGGTCCCGTTCGAGGTGATCGATAGTGTCGGATTCGGGAATGATCAGCGGTGCGCTGTCCCCGGTTGCGATCACGGAGACGTCGTCACCACCGAACTCCGGCAGTTCGTCGCGTACGCGGTTGACCAATCCGTCAACGAGGCCGGCAAAGCCGAATACCGCACCGGACTGCATGCATTCGACGGTGTTCTTGCCGACCACCGAACGCGGGCGCACCAATTCGACCTTGCGCAGCGCAGCGGACTGCGACGCCAAGGCATCGGTCGAGATCTCGAGTCCGGGCGCGATGCAGCCGCCCAGAAACTCACCCTTGGCGGAAACGACGTCGACACAGGTCGACGTACCGAAGTCCACGACAATGCACGGACCCTCGTAAAGATGGTGAGCGGCAAGACTGTTGACGATCCGGTCGGCTCCCACCTCTTTGGGGTTGTCCACCAGCAGTGGCACACCGGTGCGAATACCCGGTTCGACCACCACGTGGGGAACGTGACCCCAGTACCGTTCCAGCATCACGCGGATTTCACGCAAGACGGACGGCACTGTCGACAGCGCCGCAACGCCGGTGATCTCATCGACATGAGTACCCAACAGCCCACGGAAGGTCAACGCCAACTCGTCGGCAGTCATCCGAGGGTCGGTTCGCATTCGCCAGTCCTGCAACAGCTTCGAATACTCACCAGTCCCGGAGAACAATCCCAGAACGATATTGGTGTTCCGCACGTCGACCGTGAGCAGCATGGATTACACCAGGCTGGATTCGCGCGAGGCCTCGAGTGTCGACAGCATACGCGGGGTGATCAGACCCGAACCCTCCGGCGCGTGAGCCGGGTCTGAGCCGAGTTCGATCTGCTTGTTGTCGGCATCGACGAAGACGACGCGCGGGGAGTATTCCTTGACTTCCTGCTCGTTCATCACGCCGTAGGCGATGAGGATGACCAGATCGCCCGGCTTGACCAGATGCGCTGCCGCACCGTTGATTCCGATGACACCGGTTCCGCGCTCGCCGGCGATGACGTACGTCTCGAGACGCGCACCGTTGTCGATGTCGACGATGCACACCTGTTCACCCTCGAGGAGGTCTGCGGCGTCCATCAGATCCTGGTCGACGGTGACGGAGCCGACGTAATGCAGGTCGGCGTGAGTCACGGTGGCGCGGTGGATCTTCGACTTCATCATTGTGCGAAACATATCCAGGTCCTTACTCGTGAAAAGTGCTCAGTGAGACAGCAGGTCGTCGATGGCGTCGGCGGATGGGTCGGTGTCACGCTCGAGGAACCCGGTTCCCACCGCGACACCGACGTTGTCGATCAAACGGGTGGTTCCGAGCTTGGCGGCCACTAACAGTCGGCCGTCACCTCGCTCGGGCGCGGGGCCCAGATCGACGCCCCGAACCTCGAGGTAGTCGACCTCGATTTCCGGAACAGCTGCCAGAACAGCGCGTGCGGTTTCCAGAATTGCTTCCGCTCCCCCGGATGCCGCGTGTGCACCGGCGATCAGAGCAGCGGACAGCGCGACCGCTGCGCCGCGCTGGCCCTCGTCGAGGTAGCGATTGCGAGAGGACAACGCGAGGCCGTCGAACTCGCGGACCGTCGGAACTCCGATGATCTGTACGTCGAAATTGAGATCCCACACCATCTGACGGATGAGCGTCAGCTGCTGGTAGTCCTTCTCACCGAAGTAGGCGTGATTGGGTGCCGCGATCTGCAGCAGCTTCGCCACAACCGTCAGCATTCCGGCGAAGTGAGTGGGGCGCGCTCCGCCTTCGAGTTCGCTACCCAACGGGCCCGGCACGATGGTGGTGCGCTGGCCCCGCGGGTACATCGTCTTGGCGCTCGGCGCGAACACCAATTCGACGCCCTCGGCACGAAGCAGGTCGAGATCCGCATCGAGAGTGCGCGGGTACGCGTCCAGGTCTTCGCCCGCACCGAACTGGAGCGGGTTCACGAAGATGGAAACGATCACGACGGCGCCGGTGACCTTGGCCTGACGAACCAATTCGATGTGGCCCGCATGCAACGCACCCATCGTCGGAACGAGCGCCACCTGACGCCCGACACCTCGCAGTGCCCGCGAGACGCGCCGAAGCTTGTCCGGATCGTGGTGCACCGTCAGTTCGCCGCGCTTGTATCCGCCCTGCAGATCACTCACGACGGTCACCTCCCGTTTCAGTCAAGATGTCGAACAATTCGGTGGGGGCGCCCACCCGCTGGGCCGATCGCAAGGACATCGCCCGATAGCCGGCAGCGAGCTCCGGATCCAGTTCTGTCAGTACGCGCAAATGTGTGTCGACAGCAGCAGCGTCGCCGCGTGCCACCGGGCCGGTCAACGCCGAGGGACCGCGTCGTAGCGCGTTGTCCAAGGCTGCCGACAGCAGCGGCTGCAGGACACGCTCGGCCACTCCACCCGGATCTCCGTCGACCAACTGTTGACCGAGCAGCTCGTCACCTTGCAACGACGCTCGCAGCGCCTCGACGGCGTCGACCACGAGCGTGACCAGGTGATTACTGCCGTGAGCCAGTGCCGCGTGGTAGAGCGCGCGGTTCTCCTCGCGCACTCGGACGGGCTCGCCGCCGATCTCGAGGACCAGTGACTGCGCGATCGCGTAACCGATGTCGTCGGCAGCAGTGATTCCGAAGCATGCCGACGACAGCCGTGCGGTGTCCTCGTCGTGACCGGTGAACGTCATCGCCGGATGGATAGCCAAGGGCAGCGCGCCGAGTTCGGTGAGCGGAGACAGGATCGCGATGCCGTTGGCACCGGACGTGTGGGCGACGAGCGTGCCCGGCTTGACGGCTTGGGTGGCCGCGAGACCTCGCACAAGATCCGCAAGTTGGTCGTCAGGAACGGCAAGAATCAGCAGTTCGGAGCGAGCTGCGACGTCGGCAGCCGGAAGAATTTCGGTATCGGGAAGCCGCTTCACAGCGCGGGCGACCGAGGCACTGGAGACGGCGGAGCAAGCGCTGACAACATGACCGGCTCGCTCCAATGCGGCACCGACAGCTGTTCCGACCCGTCCTGCTGAGACAATTCCTACCGTCAATCGCGCAGGTGCAGGCCCATTAGTGATCCCGAAGGAAGTCACCGGATTCCTCTCGTTCGTTCCAGTCCCGCTCGGCGGGTACCAGACGTTCTGCGTCCGAGGATATCCTTCGCCCGAACCGTCATGCCATGGCCGGGCGAGTGATCTGCGACTCAGTCCTCTCGGCGACGACGTCGACCGGAGCCTTCGGACGGGTTGTTCGAACTCAGGTTCGCCATTATTTCGGCGACGGTCAACCCGTTGGAATGAGCACCGCTCGCGGCATCTTCCGGGGCAGCGCGACGACGACGGCGCGGCTCTGCGTCAGGCTCCGCAGCGGGTTCAGCTTCCGCGACGATCTCGGGAACAACCTCGGGCGCCTCCTCGACGACAGCGTCTTCGATGACGGCGTCTTCGATGTTCGGGGCCTGGGCGGGAGCCTTGATTTCAGGCTCGACCGGCGCTACCGGTTCCGGATCCTTCTCCACCGGAACGTCTTTCACCGTTCGTGTCGGCGAGGAACTCACAGTGGAACTCGCTGGGGAACTCTTCGGTGCCTGGTTCCCGCTCTGATTCTGCGGCTTCTGCGTCTCTTGTGGCTTCTGCGTCTCTTGTGGCTTCTGCGTCTCTTGTGGCTTCTGCGTCTCTTGTGGCTTCTGCGTCTCTTGTGGCTTCTGCGTCTCTTGTGGCTTCTGCGTCTCTTGTGGCTTCTGCGTCGGGATGACGCGCGGCGCCACGAAGCTGCTGTCACGCCACGACGTCTCAGCGAACACGACGGTTGTCTCAGCAGTCACCGGATCGTCGTTGGGCGATGCCAAGCCGCCGACGTTCGGTGCCGGTTGGCTGGGTCCGTTCTGGCCGGCGCCGGGAACGTACAACCCCGACGGTGCCGGCTGGTACGCGCCGTACGAACTACCGCCAAGTTCCGGTACTCGCGTGGAATCGGTCTTGAGCGCGGTCTGTTCGGGCAGCAGTCCACCTTCGAACAGTGCTTCGAGGTTTCGGCGCAGCGCCACCAATTCGGCGCGCAGCCCGGCCAGTTCCTCCGCGTCCGCGGTCACCTCACGTCGCACGCGACCTTCGACGCTCAGTTCGTACTCACGTCGAGCCGAAATTTCACGTTCGAGCTGCAGTTCGTACACGGTCTGCAGATCGGCAACCTTGGCTTTGTCCAGTGCCGACTCACGCCGATACTTGGTCATGGCGATAGCGCCGAGGGTGGCTGCCCACAGAGCGACGACCAGTCCCACCCGAAGAAGCTGAACGCTGTTGCTGAAGATCAGAAACAGCGAAGCAATGACAGCAAGTGCCAGAAGAGCAGCAATGATCATCTGGCTCGCGCTGCGCTTGCTTCGGCGCGCAGACTTCGATCGACCAGAATTTGTCATGGTTGCCAGGGTACTTGCCGAGACCGGGGTCGCCACGTACCTCGGTGGGTGATTTGCCGACCAGGCTGTCAGTGCGCGGGCTCGTCAGGTGTATCTTCCGGCGTCTTGCAACAATGTTCGAGCCACAGAGCTGCCGCTACCAGCGCAATTGCGGCGCCCAACCCCACCCACGCGCCCGGCGTGTCGGAGGCTGCGGCCTGCAGAACCGAGCGCTGTGGGATGAGATACACCAGCACTCCGACCCAGACACCGACGGTAGCTGAACCGACCAAAGCGGATGCTTTGGCCAATGCCAGCGCTCGGGCGGCGGTGATGGGATGAAGCTGTCTGAGCCCGTCACCCACCTGACGATTCTTGACGCGCGAACGAATGACAAAAGCGAAGACGGCCTCGGCAACGGCCACGAAGTACAGCGACGCTCCCGCATAAACGGGGATGGGCGGCATCGAACCGTAGAACACGCGAATCAGAATCCAGGTCGCCACAGCAGCAACCGCAGCCAGAACCGCGAGTTCACTGATCCGGGTCGGCTTCAAACCCTTGCCTTCTTCGGTCACCGCGCAAGCACCACATCGGTAGTGCGCACACCTTCACGCTCAGTGCGATCGAGGCCGTCGAGAATTTGTGCCACCGACAACTTCTGGCCGTCGACGATCAGCGTCGCGTCAGGCTCGACGTCCAGCCAGGGAACGAGCACGAATGCCCGTAGATGCGCTCGCGGATGCGGAAGGGTGAGCACGGGATCGGAACTGACGACGCCTTCGCAATCGACCACGTCCACGTCCAGGCTCCGGGGTCCCCAACGCTGTTCGCGCACCCGGTCTGCAGCTTCCTCGAGAGCTTGCGACCGGCGAAGCCACTCAGCGGCGTCGGCCTCGGGATCGTCGACCACCACCACCGCGTTGAAGAAATCCTGCTGCTCGACGCCACCCCACGGCGCCGTCGAGTAGACCGGTGAGACAGCAACGACGGCGCTGCCCAACCCGTCGACAACGGACTGCAGGTGAGCCACGCTGTCGCCGATGTTGGAACCGATCGACAGAACAGCGCGCGTCATGCCGATCTGGTCCGATGTGCGACGACGGCGACGTCCGCAAAAACCAGCGGAATCGGTGCCGACGGTTTGTGGACCACGACCTCGACGCTCTCGACTCGCGAATCTTTCATGACGTCGTCGGCGATCTCAGCGGCGACAGTCTCGATGAGATCGCGCGACGGGCCGGCGACGATGGCTGCGGCGGCTTCCGCCAACTCGCCGTAGTGCAGGGTCTGGGTCAGATCGTCCGACGCCGCGGCGGGAGCCAAGTCCATCCACACGGTGATGTCGATGAAGAAGTCCTGACCGTCACGCTTCTCGTGGTCGAACACTCCGTGATTGCCGCGAACCTTCAGCCCGCGCAATTCGATTCGGTCCCCCATGTCAGGCCCTTTCTCGTCCACGGTTCCAGGCGTCGACCACGGCAATGGCGTCGAGCGAGGCTTGTGCGTCGTGCACCCGAACTCCCCAGGCACCCTCACGTGCTGCAAGGGCCGAGACCACGGCCGTCGCAGTCTCGCGGCCACCAGGTGGACAGGGATTGCCGTCGGGATCGCTGAGCAGAGACCCGAGGAACCGCTTTCGGGAAGCGCCGACCAGTACCGGGAATCCGGTCGCGTTGAACTCGGGTAGTGCACGCAACAGTGCCCAGTTGTGGTCGGCGTTCTTCGCGAACCCGAGGCCGGGGTCGAGGATGATCGACGACGAATCGACCCCTGCCTTCAACGCCAGATCGACCTGCGACAGCAGTTCGTCTCGGACGTCGCGGACCACGTCGTCGTAGTGATCGGCGCTGCCACGATGGACGTAGTCACCGGCCGAGCGCCAATGCATGAGGATCCAGGGCACTCCGGCGTCGGCCACAACGGATGCCATGTCGGGGTCTGCGCGACCACCCGACACGTCGTTGACGATGCCTGCGCCCGCTTCGATCGCGGCGGCGGCGACGGAAGCACGCATCGTGTCGACGCTGACGCGAATTCCGGCTGCCACGAGTTCTTCGATCACCGGGGCAATACGATCCGCCTCGAGTTTCGGATCGACGCGGGTGGCTCCGGGGCGCGTCGACTCGCCGCCGACGTCGACGATGTCGACGCCTATGCGTTGCAGTTCGAGCCCGCGAGCGATCGCCGCGTCACGATCGAGAAATTGACCACCGTCGGAAAACGAATCGGCGGTGACGTTCAGAATCCCCATCACGACCATCCGGGCCGGATCGCTACCTGCAACGGGAGCCGCGGACATCTCGCTCACTTACGAAGGATGAGGTCCAGCGCTTCGGACCGTGAGGCCGCGCTGGATTGCAGGAGCCCACGAACCGCTGACGTGGTCGTGCTGGCTCCAGGCTTGCGGATACCGCGCATCGCCATGCAGAGGTGCTCGGCTTCGATGACGACGATGGCTCCACGCGGGTCGAGCTTGCGCATCAAAGCATCCGCGATCTGGCTGGTCAGGCGTTCTTGAACCTGCGGACGCTTGGCGTACAGATCGACGACGCGCGCGAGCTTCGACAAACCGGTGACCTTCCCCGACTTTCCCGGGATGTAGCCAACGTGAGCAACACCGTGGAAGGACACCAGGTGGTGCTCGCACGTCGAGAACATCGGAATGTCTCGCACGAGCACCAATTCCTGGTGACCCTCGTCGAAAGTTGTATTCAACGCGTCGTCGGGCTCGGAGTACAGACCCGCGAAGATCTCCTTGTACGAGCGCGCAACCCTGGCCGGCGTATCGAGCAGACCTGGGCGCTCCGGATCTTCACCGACCGCGATCAACAATTCCCGTACGGCAGCCTCTGCCCGCGCCTGATCGAACGGGCGGCCCGTTCCGAGCGACACCAGTTCACTGGCCACATCATTCACCGACAACCGAACTCTCCTCGAGAATTGTTCACAGGTCCCCCGCCGCAGAGCCTAGTGGCGCAAGGTCAGCGGGATCCGTCCGGTCCGTCCCAGCGAGCGGTGCTCGGGCCGTCGTCCTCAGCCGAATGATGCGGCGGCGGAGTCTGCGGCTGTTCCGGTGCGGGGCTCTGCCACTGGTTTTCGCCGGTCGGGTTTCCCCGGTTCGGATCGGCGAAGGGTCCACCGTCCGGGTACTGCACCGGGTAGTCGGGCTGCGCGGGGTAACGACGGCCGGGGTGCGGCTGCTCGGGGTACGCCTGCTGTCCCGGGTGCGGCTGACCGTACTGCCCCTGATCGGGCTGGGGCTGACCGTGTTGGGGCTGACCGTACTGGCCCTGCGACTGGTTCGGCGGGGTCGGATTCTGTCCACCGGTGTACCCACCCGACTGCTGTCCGGGGTACGTCGGCGACGGGTTCTCACGCGGAGGCCAACCCGGTGCAGACCATCCGGCGGGCGCTCCGTAGTCGGGTGTTCCCGGTTGCGGAGTCTGCTGCGGGGCACTCGGCTGCGGGTACGAGGGCTGTGCGTAGCCGTTCGAGGGTCCCTGGTTGCCGTTGTTGGGGAGACCACCGTTGTTGGGGACACCGCCGTTGGGTGCACCGCTGTTGGGTGCGCCTGCCTTGACGAGAACAGGTGCAGCAGCGGGCTCCGGCCACGTTTCGCCGCGCTCGATCGCGAGTTCGCGCGGAGTCTTCACCGGCGGACGATCCGAAGGCGTGCGCCCACCGAAATCGTTGAAAGCCGTGATGCGGGGACGCTTTTCGACGCCGGCAAGGATCTTCTCGAGGTCCTTGCGAGTCAACGTCTCACGCTCGAGCAGTTCGGTAGCGATGAGGTCGAGCGCATCGCGGTACTCGTTGAGGATGGCCCACGCTTCGGTGTGCGCCGCCTCGATGAGGTTGCGCACCTCCTCGTCGATTTCGCGGGCGATCTCGTGCGAGTAGTCGGACTGAACGCCCATCGAACGGCCGAGGAACGGATCCCCGCCCTCCTGTCCGTAGCGAACCGCGCCGAGCTTGGCACTCATGCCGTATTCGGTGACCATCGCGCGTGCGATCTTGGTCGCCATGTCGATATCGGACGACGCTCCGGTAGTGGGCTCGTGGAACACCAACTCCTCGGCGGCGCGTCCACCCATTGCCATGACGAGACGAGCGATCATCTCCGAACGCGTCATCAAACCCTTGTCGTCTTCGGGCACGGTCATCGCGTGACCGCCGGTGCGACCGCGAGCGAGGATCGTGACCTTGTAGACCGGCTCGATGTCAGGCATTGCCCAAGCAGCCAGCGTGTGACCGCCCTCGTGGTACGCCGTGATCTTCTTCTCGTGCTCGCTGATGATGCGACTCTTACGCCGCGGTCCACCGACAACACGGTCCACCGATTCCTCGAGCGAGGCTTCGGTGATGACGGTCCCGTTTTCGCGTGCGGTGAGCAGCGCAGCCTCGTTGATGACGTTGGCAAGATCGGCGCCCGACATTCCGACGGTCCGCTTGGCGAGGCCTTCGAGATCGGCGTTGGGATCGATCGGCTTGCCCTGCGAGTGCACTCGCAGGATCGCACGGCGACCGGCGAGGTCGGGGGCGCCGACCGGAATCTGGCGATCGAAGCGTCCCGGACGCAGCAGTGCGGGGTCGAGGATGTCGGGGCGGTTGGTTGCGGCGATCAAGATGATGCCGGTGCGATCACCGAAGCCGTCCATCTCGACGAGCAGCTGGTTGAGCGTCTGCTCGCGCTCGTCGTGTCCGCCGCCCAGTCCTGCGCCGCGCTGACGACCGACGGCGTCGATCTCGTCGACGAAGATGATGCAGGGGCTGTTCTGCTTGGCCTGCTCGAACATGTCGCGAACACGCGAAGCACCGACACCGACGAACATCTCGACGAAGTCCGAACCGGAGATGGTGAAGAACGGGACGCCGGCTTCGCCTGCGACAGCGCGAGCGAGCAGCGTCTTACCGGTTCCGGGAGGGCCGTACAGCAGCACACCGCGCGGAATCTTGGCGCCGAGCGCCTGGTAGCGAGCCGGGTTCTGCAGGAAGTCCTTGATCTCGTACAGCTCTTCGACAGCCTCGTCCGCACCGGCGACGTCGGCGAACGTGGTTTTCGGCATGTCCTTGGTGAGCTGCTTGGCCTTCGACTTACCGAATCCCATGACTCCGCCGCGACCACCGCCGCCCTGCATCCGGTTCATGACGAAGAAGAAGATGCCGAACAGAATGATCATCGGCAGCACGAACAGAAGGATCGACGTCAGCCAACTCTCCTGAGTGACCGTCGTGTTGAACTTGTCCGCTCCGGCGCCTTCGACCTTGTCGAAGATCTGCTCCGACGCACTCGCGGGGTACTTCGCCAGGATCTGCGTCCTACCGTCGGTGGCGTCGTTGCCGTTCTTGAGCCACAGACGAACCTGCTGCTCACGGTCGTCGATCTGCGCCGACTCAACGTTCTTGGCGTCGAGTTGGGATATCGCGACCGAGGTGTCGACGGTCTTGAAGTCGCGGGTGTCGTTGCTGAAGTAGCTGAAGGCATAGATCACCAACAGCACGACGGCTACGAGTAGCACGTTACGGAACACAGTCTTACGGTTCATACAGGTCGGCCGATGTGGCCGGTCCTTTCGAGAGTGCGGGTCTGCCAGGTCGCCTTCCGGCTGCCAACCGGACACCTGCAGGTTACCGCGATCGGCCCCATCGATGCCCGCCAGCGGCCGTGCCGCTTGGTTGGAACGGTCGTCACTGTGTTCAACGTGCGCATTGCCGATCAGGTTCCCGGGCTACGTCGCAGCACAGTTTCCTGTGAGCGAACATGCTCATAGTGGTTATCGTGCGCTTTTCCGACGCTCGTCCGTCGTTATTCGTCAGGCCGTTTCGGAGAGGATTCCCGCAACAGCGTCAGCGGCGCCCGATTGGTCACCGTCGATGATCCGGTGCGCGAGCTGCTCGAGTCGCGCAGACAGTCGCGCCGAGGACTCGGGCACGTCTGCCTGCTTGGCGATGGTGTCGTCGAGATCAGCCAATAAGCCGCCGCCGGCCAGGTGCCTGACGCAGCGCCACGTCTCGGCGAAGTTTCTCGCGGTCCCGTCGTCGGTCAACATCGCGACCCGAAGCGCAGCGTTGGGATTCGACGCCGCCGCCCGAGCCAGGCCGGCCATGATCGCTTCCCTGGCAGCAGTCAGTTCGTCGACGGTTCGGTCTTGCAACCGCACTCCCGAGTCTGCAGACCTACCCGCGTCGGGCGCCGGAGCTTCGCGAATCACCGCACCGTTACCGTGCTGGATTTCGACTCTGCCCCGAATCTCGAGGGCCACGAGCGCTTGAGCCAGCGACGCTCGACTCACGCCGAGTTCGGCAGCCAGGCTGCGTTCGGGAGGAAGCCGATCGCCGGGCGAAAGGCCTTGAGCCTCGATGAAATTCGAAATGTGCTCGGCCAACTGCTCATACAGACGCGGACGCTTCAATCGTCCGGGCAGGCCCGAGCGCGAGCCGGGCGATGACGTCGAATTCATGCCTCGGAGTGTACTTGACAAATGGAGCAGTGGCAGAGAGGCTAGGCCAATTCCAAGTGATGCAGACCACAAGCTGGTCGCGAACGGATTGAGAGTTCGATGGCAAATGTCATAGCCCTGTCAGTACTTGTCCTGGTGTTCGTCATATCCACCGTGAGGTCGGTGAACATGGGTGCGCTTGCCCTGGTGGCTGCCTTCGTCGTCGGAACACTGGTCTTCACCGTCGATACCAGCGAGATCCTCGACGGCTTCCCGGCCAGCCTCTTCGTCATCCTGGTCGGCGTCACCTACCTGTTCGCGCTGGCAAGAAACAACGGCACGGTCGATTGGATCATTCACGCGGCGGTCCGTGCGGTCAGAGGACGAGTGGCCCTCGTGCCGTGGGCGATGTTCGCGGTGTGCGCGGCCGTCACCGCCATGGGCGCGGTCAGTCCCGCTGCCGTCGCCATCATCGCGCCCGTGGCAATGGGCTTCGCCACCCGCTACCGGATCCACCCCATGCTGATGGGCTTCATGGTCGTCCAGGGCGCAACGGCGGGCAGCTTCTCCCCTATCGGAATCTTCGGTGTGATCACCAACGACGTCATGCGCCAGAACGGCCTCCCGTCCAGCCCGGCCTTGCTGTTCGTCTCGACCTTCGCGGCCGCAGCCGTTGTTGCCGCAATCGCGTACGTCTCGTTCGGCGGTCGCGCATTGATTGCACGCGGCGCCTCGGAGCGCGTGCTTGTCAGCGCAGTCGGCAACGCTTCGGGCGGTGGCGACACCATCACCGGTTCGGGTTCCGGCGACAGCTCGAAGGGTGGCGGCAAGTCCTCGGTTGGGACCGCTCCGCACGAGGGAGCACTCAATCTCGAGCGGCGACTCACCCTGCTCGGACTGGCGTCACTTGCACTCGGCGCCTTGGTCTTCGACCTCGACGTCGGATTCACCGCACTGACCGTCGCGGTACTTCTCACCCTGATCTTCCCGGCCTCCGCCCGCGGGGCCGTCGACAAGATCAGCTGGGGCACCGTCCTCCTCATCGGCGGAATCGTCACATACGTGGCCCTATTGCAGAACCAAAACACCGTCCAGTGGCTCGGGGATTCGGTAGCTCACGTGGGCATTCCACTTCTCGCGGCGTTCCTGATCTGCTTGATCGGCGCGATCGTGTCGGCGTTTGCATCCACCACCGGAATCCTCGGTGCACTCATCCCTTTGGCAATTCCCTTCCTCATGACCGGCCAGGTCAATGCAACCGGCCTGGTTATCGCACTGGCAATCTCGTCGTCTCTGGTCGATTGCAGTCCGTTCTCGACCAACGGCGCGCTGGTGGTGGCGAACGCCGCTCCGGAAGAACGCGACGTGGTGTTCGGGCTGACGATGCGGTGGGGCATGACCATCATGGTGGTGACGCCGATTCTCGCCTGGTTGCTGTTCGTTGTTCCCTGGTCCGTCTGAATCTTCGCTCAAAGAAAGGAAACTCGCGATGAACAGCGAATCCACACTTCTGCGCTCCCTCGACCCCCGCATCTTCGACGATCACGGAGCTGCGGTCACCTTCGGCGAAGGCGCGACCCTCTCTCGCGCCGACCTGTTGGCCGCCGCCACCGCGGTCGCCGATCGAATCCACGGTGCACAGCGAGTGGCAGTACAAGCCGCCGCCGGCCTCGAGACAGTGGTCGCCGTCGCCGGCGCGCTGATCGCCGATGTTGCCGTGGTACCGATCCCACCGGACTCCGGTCCGCTCGAACGTCAGCACATCATCGCCGATTCCCAGGCCGAACTGATACTCGGAGACGGACCGTCGGATTCGAGTATCCCGTTGATTCCCATCAATATTCACGCGCGATCTGCGACGTCCTATCCCGAACCGAGCGCGGCAGCTACCGCACTGATCATGTACACCTCAGGAACCACCGGAGCGCCGAAAGGCGTCGTCCTCTCGCGAGCAGCGATCGCAGCAGATCTCGACGCACTTGCCCACGTGTGGAATTGGACTCCGGACGACACACTCGTCCACGGACTGCCCCTCTTCCACGTCCATGGGTTGATTCTCGGCGTGTTGGGCGCATTGCGCGTCGGTTCACCGCTGATTCATACCGTCAGACCAACTCCGGATTCGTATGCCGCAGCGGGTGGCTCGTTGTACTTCGGTGTTCCGACCGTCTGGTCACGCGTGTGCGGTGATCCCTCGGCTGCGGCAGCATTGCGATCCGCGCGCTTGCTCGTGTCCGGAAGTGCACCACTTCCGGTTCCATTGTTCGAGCGGATGAAATCGCTGACCGGATTGGCTCCCGTCGAGCGCTACGGCATGAGTGAAACCCTCATCACCGTCAGCACGACGCACGACGGCGAACGTCGCCCGGGTTGGGTCGGGCACGCTGTTCCCGGAGTCAGGACGAGGTTGCGCGGCGAGAACGGCGAATTGTCGGCGCACGACGGAGAGCAGCTTGGGCAACTGGAAGTTGCGGGAGCCGTGCTCTTCGACGAGTACCTCGGGAACCCCTCGAAGACAGCGGAATCCATAACCGAGGACGGCTGGTTCCGCACCGGCGACATCGCGGTGATCGACGACAGCGGATTCCACCGCATCGTCGGCCGCGAGTCGGTCGACATGATCAAGTCCGGTGGATACCGCATCGGTGCAGGCGAGGTGGAACAGGCACTTCTGGCATACCCCGGTGTTCGCGAGGCCGCCGTCGTCGGTGTGCCGGACGACGATCTCGGCCAGCGCATAGTCGCATTCATCGTCGGAGATGTAGCCGACTGCGCGGTGGTTTCGGACTTCGTCGCCGAATCGCTGTCGATCCACAAGCGCCCTCGTCAGGTTTGTCTGGTGGACAGCTTGCCCCGCAACGCTATGGGCAAAGTCCAGAAGAAGCTGCTGACGCTCTGAAGGCAACTCGCTTGCGCAATCGACGCGGTGCGGTCGTGAGTTCTGCACGACCGCACCCGATACCAGCATCGAGACGGCGGTACAGCACCGATGCGCCTCAAGGTTCTCACTCGCACTCGCACAGTTTGCCGCCAGGCTGCCCCGTCACTCGCGGAAGTCTTTTCGTTTTCACGAATCGCCGAGGACCCGATCGCACCCTCTACGAGGATGGTTACCTTGCCAGCTCCCTGCGTAGGTCAAAGTCAGCCATCAACCTTGAAACCAAACGAAGCTGAGCTAGATAACTACCTACCGCCCGTGAACTCGATTGCAGCATCTCTTCGACGGTAAGCGTCCAAGGGATTCGATGCCTTACGAATCAGGGCTTCCCAAGTCCGTAGGTGAACTCTCCAGAACTCCAGTTCATCGTCGCGTGGTACTTGTATCCACTCATCATGCCGTCGCCCTTATTCTCGTTGGCTGCGAAGCACTCAAAGACCGTGGTTTTTTCAGATAGGTCATCAGTCGAACCACCCCCGACAGGGGAACAGGACACCGAAATAATCGGACCGTCCATAAACCCTTTCGTAACGTGATCCTCAGCCATTGTCTTGACGCTGCTTTCAATATTGGTCACCGCCAAGATACGTCGGGCGCGTTCGCTAGCATCCTTACTCTCCTGAGCGGATTTTTCGGCGGCAACGCGGGCAGCTTCTTCATCGGCCGCCAACTGAACCGCCGCTGCCGCTGCATCCCGCTCAGCCTTCACGTTGGAATCATGGGACAGTTTCCAGACTGTCCCGCCGACCGCCGCGAGAAGAACAATCGCCAGCGCCGCTATCAAAACCTTCTTCGGTGGCCGCTTTCGCGATGTGGGCGAGTCCTTCGAATCCGGCGCAGGCAGGGGTAGCCACTTTGTCCCATCCCAGTAACGTTGACCGCCCGCTGGATCTGGGTACCAGCCCGCGGGTATCTGGTCAGATGGCTCGGACATCGTCGTGCTCCTTCATTCCTGGATAGAACCGATCACACTGGTGGGTGTGGTTGGAAATTGCCAAAATTAGCGAATCTGTCCCATCCATAAATCTTGAATGCAACGCGTTCGGGACCGGTCCGCTGAAACGGATTTCGTTAGTTCAATCAGAATAGAGAGTGATACCGACAAACCGTCCAGTTTTGGAGATCGAGCGCCACCCTATCGGAACAAAGGACGAGCCTTGGACCTACTACCTCGCCTTTTCCAGAACGAAACTCACCTAACCGCAGCACCTAGTCGGCGAGTACCCCGACTTCAGCCGTACGCCGTCGATGAACTTGCCAGCACGGCCAAAATATGAGGAGCCGTCGAAAGCGCATCGCTACGCCTACCATCGGCGATTGATCGAGAGATCAATCCGTCGACGCGGAATTTGCGTGTTTTATGGGTACGTTCAAGCATCGCGGCTACTTGTCGGAGACACGTGACATCGCCATGCTTCGAGTCTGTGGCCGTAGCCGTAGCCGTGGACACGTCAGCAGGAACTTCGAGATGCCTCAACGGAAATCGCCGGGACACCATTCGCTGATCTGCGAATTGAACCACTTCACAGCAATTTGGTATGCCACGCAGGGATGCAGCTGCGTTATCCACGTCAGTTCACAACTCGGAAATCAAATCCATCCCGATCCCAACACAAAACTGGAACGAACCGCTCAGCGCCCCGACACGAAACCATTTGGAGCACGACGATGTCTTGCCCAGGGTCCGCGCCTGAGCCGCACTCCAGGCGCGAGCAGGCTCAGCCGCCGTAGACCTCAGGGTCCAGGGTGCCGATGTACGGCAGATCGCGGTACCGCTCGGCGTAGTCGAGGCCGTAACCGACGACGAACTCGTTGGGGATGTCGAAGCCCACGTCGCGGACGTCGACGTCGATCTTGACGGCGTCCGGCTTGCGGAGCAGGGTGACGACCTCGAGCGAAGCGGGATTGCGCGTCTTGAGGTTGCGCATCAACCACGACAACGTCAGGCCCGAGTCGATGATGTCCTCGACGATCAGCACGTGGCGACCGGCGATGTCCTTGTCGAGGTCCTTGAGGATGCGGACGACGCCCGAAGACGAGGTCGAGGATCCGTAGGAGCTCACCGCCATGAATTCCATCTGCGACGGGATCGGCAGGGCGCGGGCGAAGTCGGTCATGAAGAAGACCGCTCCCTTGAGGACGCCGATCAGCAGCAGATCCCCTTCGGGGGCGCCTGCCGGGTAACGCTTGGCGATTTCCTCAGCTAGTTCCGCCGTTCGTGCACGGATCTGTTCTTCGGAGATCAGTACCGATGCGATGTCGCCCTCGTACACGCGTCAAACCCTTCGTCGGTCTTCGAATCCGAGGATCAGCCTGCCACGTCGCCGGGCCGCCACCAACCTCGCCTCCGGTGTTCCGCCCCCGATCGCGACGCCGCCTTGCCCCCGCCAGTCGATCAACAAGGCGTCGACCGCCCGTAACTGTTTGTCCGTCAATGCTTTTGCGCCGCCCTGCAGCAGCCAGGCCCGGAGAGCGCGTCGGCGGATTGCGGTGGGCGCTTCGGCAAGTGTGTCCACTTCCACTTCCCCGTCGACGACAGCCCGTAGAAGTAGGGCCTCGGCGTACTCGTCGAGCGCCTCGCCGTCCTCACGCAACTGCGTCGCGGTTCGGGCCAACGCCTCGGCAACTCCCCCGCCGAGAATTTCTTCGAGCAGCGGCAACGCCTCGTGCCGCAGACGCACGCGAGTGAACTCGGGATTGTTGTTGTGGGGGTCCTCCCACGGCGTGATGCCCAGGTCGACGCAGGCCGCCCTGGTCACCGATCGACGGATGCCGAGTAGCGGCCGTCCCCAGGGGGCGTCGAATGCAGCCATACCCTGAATCGATCGCCCACCGGACCCGCGGGACAGTCCGAGAAGGACGGTCTCTGCTTGATCGTCGAGCGTGTGTCCGAGCAGAACCGGGAGGTCAGTCCTGGCGTCGCGCAGAGCGCTGTACCGAGCCTCACGCGCAGCGGCTTCGAGACTCCCGCCTTCGGCTACGTCGACGGTCAGCACCGTCGCGGTCCGGCAACCCAGCGCCAGCGCCTGGTCTGCGGCCGAGCGCGCGACGGCATCAGAACCAGGCTGCAGCCGATGGTCCACGATCAACGCGTCGACAGAATCGGTTTCCGCCACCGCTGCTGCGGTCAACGCCAATGAATCGGCGCCCCCGGACAGGGCGACGACCACACGGCGTCGTGGCTCGAATGCGACCGTCCATGCCCGCACGGCCTGTCGCAGCGCCAGTAGGGCAGGCGTCTCAGGCAGCAGCATCTAGCCGAGAACGCGCTTTACCCACGCGTCGGGATTGTCGATCTCGTCGAGCAACGGCAAGGTCTCGGGCCCGGTCCAGATGGTGTTGAACTGCTCCATGCCGACCTTGAGAACTACCGCGTCGACGAAGGCCTTGCCGCGTACGTACTGCGCCATCTTGGCGTCCATGCCGAGAAGCATCTTGATGATCCGCTGCACGGGGTTGGACTTGCGCTGCCGACGCTTGTCGAAGGCCGCGCGGATAGTTGCCACCGACGGCACCACGGCGGGGCCGACGGCGTCCATCACGTGGTCTGCATGCCCTTCGAGGAGGGTGCCGAGTACGAGCATCCGATCCAGCGCGTCACGCTGGGGTTCCGCCTGCGAAGCACGCAGCAGGCCGATGATCCCGCCCGCCGTCGCACCGTCACTGGAGTCGGGTTCCTTCCGCGAGCGCAGCTCTGCAGCAAGGCGCCCGACAACGTCGGTCATCGACTCGTCCACCGTCGCACCAAGCGTTTCGACGGATTCCTTCATGTACTCCGCTAGCCACGGCGAGGAAGAGAACTGAACCCGGTGAGTGACCTCGTGCAGGCAGACCCACAACCGGAAGTCACTCGGGTTCAGCCGAAGGGACCGTTCGACGGAGACGATGTTCGGTGTGACCAGAAGCAGGGTGCCGTGCTCGCCGGTGAACGGGTCGTACTGCCCGAGGATCGCCGAAGACAGGTACGCCAGCATTGCGCCGGCCTGCAGGCCCGCCGGCTTTCCGACGATGAGATTGCCACTGCCGTCAGGGTCGGCGCCGGTGAGATGCGCCATCGACCGCGAGGCCGCCGTGATCCACCCGGCCCGGTCGAGCACGTCAGCGGCCGGGACCGGTAGACCGTCGGCCAAACCGGTCACTTCACGAACCGGCAGTTCTGCACGCTTGGACGCTTCGGCGAGTTCTGCGGTTGCCGTCTCGGCCGTGTAGCGAGACATCGCGGGGCCGCCGCGCGCCAGTTTTATCCCGGCTTTGGCGGCAAGACTCCAGTCGACGGCACCACCGAGCGGAGCCGAGGCTTCATCATCTTGTGGAGTCTTTTCGGCCACTATTGGCACCCGCAATTCCTCAATGCTCCGGCAATCGCGTCCAGGGCAGGACGGCTCACTTCTGGCGGCCGGTCATTGGACATCAGTGCGAAGGTGAGCACTCGCCCGTTCTGATCGACCACGAACCCTGACAACGCGCTGGCCGTCGAGAGAGTTCCCGTCTTGGCCCGTACCCAACCCGCACCGGTTCGGTTTCCGGACGCGTAGCGGTCGGACAAACTTCCTGTTCCGCCGGCCACCGGAAGGTAGTCCAGCAGCGGACGCAGTTTCGGATCACCGTCACCGGCCGCCGCCGTCATGACGCGATCGAGTACCTGAGCGGGAATGAGATCGTCGACGGAAAGTCCGCTGGAATCGTGCAGCGAAACTCCGGTGTAGTCGAACCCGGCGGCCTGCAGGGTCTTGCCGGTCGCGTCGACGGCTCCGGTGAACGAGGCTTCGATTCCGGAGGCAATCGCGACCTCACGCCCGATGGTCTCGGCGAGCACGTTGTCGGAATGTTCCATCATCTGCAGCAGCCGGTCGCTCAGCGGCGCCGACTGCACGGTGGCGATCGGCTTGGCACCGGCAGGCGCCGCGCCGAGACTCACGTTGGCGGGATCGACACCGAGGGCCTGAGCGAGCACCTTGCCCGCGTCCAACGCGGGCGTTTCCGAACGCGGCGACTCGTCTTGAGTGCCGTCGTACCGACCACCTTCGATCATCACCGATTCGATCGGGGTGATGTAACCGGCTGCGATGTCAGCGGGGAACCACCCGGTGGCCATGTTGTCGCCCTTGAACAAACTCGAGTCCACCACGACGCTGGTCACCGGCGTACCGGCAGCCTTGATCTGGTCGACGAGATCCGCGATGTGCGCTGCGTTGGCGTAGTAACCGCTCTGCCCCTTCGGCGTCGCCGTCAGCGTCGGGTCACCGCCGCCGACCAGAACGACCTGCCCGGGG
The DNA here is from genome assembly GCF_003797745.1 of Rhodococcus sp. WS1. Classification (NCBI taxonomy): domain Bacteria; kingdom Bacillati; phylum Actinomycetota; class Actinomycetes; order Mycobacteriales; family Nocardiaceae; genus Rhodococcus; species Rhodococcus sp. WS1. The sequence goes on from NZ_RKLZ01000001.1 coordinate 2,621,369, forward strand.
CTCGCTCCGGGGACCACCGTCGTGGCCAGCCGGTGGTCGAGCGGCAGCTTCAGCAGTGCCGCCGATGCGGTCAGCACCTTCGTCGTGGACGCAGGTGTCATCGGCGTCGACGGGTCTGCGCTCCACAGAATGTTTCCGGTGAGCGCATCAGCGACAACTCCGGTGAACTTCCCCAGATCCGGGTTGGCCACGGCCGGGCCGATCGCCGCTGCGATTCCCGACGCGCTCGGGATCGGTGCGTCCGTCGGGACGGGCACCACCTGAGGTGACGGCGTCACGAGCGCAGGCTGCGGCGACGTAGTCACGGTCGCGCTGCCGGCTGTGTCGTTCGACGTACCGAGTTTCACGACGACAACTCCGGCGACGGCCAGTACAACCACTGCACCGACCGCCAGAAGGATGCGGAAGTTACGCCGTCGACTCTCTTCCAACGAGCCGATCTTCTTCTTTCCTTGGCCCGCCAACGCCCCTCCGTCTGTGCTCTGCCTACTGGGTGGTCAGGCAACCTTATCCTTGACCCGATATCCTTCCGACGAATCATTACCGACACGACAGCGAGGAATCGGCGTGGAGTTCGACGTCACCATCGAGATCCCCAAGGGTCAGCGCAACAAGTACGAGGTCGACCACGTAACCGGTCGCGTCAAACTCGATCGCTACCTCTACACAGCTTTCGGCTACCCGGCCGACTACGGCTTCATCGAAAACACCCTGGGTGAGGACGGCGATCCGCTCGACGCCATGGTCCTGCTCCCCGAGTCGGTCTTCCCCGGCGTCATCGTCGAGGCTCGCGCAGTCGCGATGTTCAAGATGGTCGACGAGGCCGGCGGAGACGACAAGGTCCTCTGCGTTCCGGCCGGTGACCCCCGCTGGGATCACATCCAGGATCTGGGTGACATCTCACAGTTCGAGCTCGATGCGATCAAGCACTTCTTCGTCCACTACAAGGACCTCGAGCCGAACAAGCACGTCGAGGCAGCCAACTGGGTCGGCCGCGCCGAGGCAGAGGCCGAGATCGAGGCTTCGATCAAGCGTCTCGCTGCCAACGGCGGTCACTGAGCTCAAGTTCTCAGGCCTAACGAAAATCCCCGCACATCGGAAGATGTGCGGGGATTTTTGTGCTGTTTTTACTCGCCCTTGCAGTTCCTACTCACCCTTGCAGTTTCTACTCACCCTTGCAGTTTCTACTCACCCTGGAAGACCGGCGGGCGCTTCTGGAAGACGGCGGTGACGGCCTCGGTCAGATCCTGCGAAGGCAGGAACGCCGCGTTCCAGGCTGCGACGTAGCGAAGGCTGTCGTTCACGCTCGCGCTGCGGGTGTGATCGAGCACGTCCTTGATCCCGTGGACCACGAGCGGCGGATTGAGCGCAATCTCCTTGGCGGTCGCGCGCGCCGCGGCCAGTACCGCGTCGGCATCTTCGAAAACGTCGTTGACGAGGCCGATCTTCTCGGCGCGCGCTGCGTCGATGTCCTTGCCGGTCAGAGCCAATTCACGCAGGTGTCCGTCACCAATGATCGCGGGCAGACGCGCGAGGCTGCCCATGTCTGCGACGATCGCGACCTTGACCTCGCGGATGCTGAACTTGGCATCGGCACTTGCGTAGCGGATGTCCGCCGCCGTGATCAGGTCGACGCCGCCGCCGATGCACCAGCCCTGCACAGCTGCGACGACGGGCTTGCGGCAATCTGCGACGGCATTAATGCCCGACTGCATGCGCTTGATCATGTCGTGGAACTTGGTGCGCGGGCCTGCCTGAGCCTTGTCCGCGAGGACGGCACCGAATTCACCGCTCATCGCCGGCAGGTCCAGGCCGAACGAGAAGTGCTTGCCGGAACCGGCGATGACGATTGCACGCACCTCGGGATCGGCGTCGAGGTCGGCGAAGATTTCGGGGAGTTCATTCCAGAAATCCGGCCCCATCGCGTTGCCCTTGCTCGGCCCGATCAGCGTCACCTGGGCGATGTTGTCTTCGCGCTCGACGGTGAACGCATTCCAGCTCTTCTGTTCAGTCATTACTCAAGAGTAACTAAAGGTCGGGCTCAGCCGAAGACCGCTGCCTTCATCCGAAGATTCCTGCCTCGTCAAGTACCAGTACGACGAGGGTGACGGCCATCAGGGCGAACATGATGAGCATCGCCATCCTGGCCGCCCGCTCACTCGTGGGCGGGAAAACGCGCTGCGCCGGATGCTCTGCCACGTACTCGGACAAGGACATGGTCCTGGCACGTGAGCGTGTCGGATTCTGTACCGCTGCTGTTGTAGCCATGTCGGTGATCCTTTCAACTACGCAATCTCAGTCAGGTACCCCAAAGGTGAAGTACCCGACTGAGTTCGACTTCTCCAATGTAGACCCGCAGACCGAAGAAGTCAGCGTGAGTTTCGTGCGAATTACCTGAGAGTTAGTCCACACAGGGAATGCCGCCATTCGCGTCCGCTCGGATAGGTGATCCCTGTGCTCCCGTGTCGGGAACTGTGCCGGCGGATACCGAGGAGTCCGACTGCGCCGGAGCGGCCGAGAACACGGTCTGCGCATTGTCCTCACCGATCAGTACAGACACTGATTCGGCCGCTGCCTGCTCGTTCGGCACTGCGGCCACGCCCAACTGCTCGGCCAGCGCCTCTGCGACGGCTTTGGCGCCAACTCCATAGCTGACCACCGACTTTGCCGTCGCAGCTGCGGTGCTCACCTCTCCGACTTCGACTCCCGACGCTTTCATCGCCGCTGCCAACGCGGCGCCCAACCCGTCCGTCGCGGTTCCGTTGCGGATATCCACAACTTCGCTCCCAGTCGAGACAGCAGTGTCCATCGCAGGTGCAGATGCCGAGTCACCTCCGGCGAAGATCCGCGACACTTCACTACGCAGACGTGCCGGATCGACCGTGTTGACATCCTGGCCGTCGACGGTCTCGTATCCCTCGATGGGCAGGGTGTAGAAGTCGATGTCCCCACCCGCGAGAGCGCTTGCCTGAGAAGCGAATCGGACGGGATCCATGGCGGAATCGATCACCACGTCCTTCTTCACCACGTCGGCCAGTGCCGTCATCTTCGGAATGTTTCCGATGACGCCGGAGCCCTTCAAGTTGGCGATCACCGCGCTGATGAAAGCCTGCTGCCGGTAGGTGCGATCCAAGTCCCCGTTGTCCAGGCCGTGGCGTTGACGAACAAACGAAAGTGCCTGTGACGCATCGAGAGTCTGAACCCCCGCCGGGAAGTTGGCGCCCGAGAAATCGTCCTGCACCGGATTGTTGAGGCACACCTGAACAGGGCCGATAGCCGAGACGACGTCGTAGAAGCCCATCAGGTTCACTTCGGCAAAGTGATCGATCGGAACCTTGAGCAGATTCTGCACGGTGGTCAGTGTCGACCGCCTACCGACTTCACGCGCTTGTTGTTCTCGTGCAGCAGGATCCGTCACACCGTCCGCTACGAGTTTGGCGTCCGCATCAGCCTTAGCCATTCCGTAGGCTTCCTTGATCTTGGCCATTCCATAGCCGGGTACAGAGACGTAATCGTCGCGTGGAATCGCCACTGCACTGGCCTTGCCACCATCGCCCGGAACATGGAGCAGGATAAGCGTGTTCGTGTTGTACCCACCCACATCACTGTCCCCTGCGTGCAACTTGTCGGTGACGAACTCTGCCGGCAGATCGCTGCCGTCCATCGCCTTGCGACTGTCGAGCCCGATCAACAAGATGTTGGTATCCCCGTCGAGAGAACTGCCGGCGTCGTCACCGAGGGCGGAGAGCGCATCCGACCGGTACAGCCCCGACGTCAGATCCGACTGCACGTACCACCCGATTCCGACGCCCACCAGAATCGTCGTCGACAGGCACGCGGCCGCCAGCTTGCGCCCTACCGAGAGCGTCGACCGCTGCGGTTGACGCCTACGCCTGTGCCTGGTTGCCGAGTGTCGAGGTCGCGGTTCCACGGCCGACACGCTATCCACCGTTCCTGAGTAGAACCTGTCGATACCGGACACGGCTGGTCTTTCGCTGAAAGAACGCTGAGAATGAAGTCCGAATTAGGCAAATCTGCTCTAGGCTCCGCCCTGTGGACCGCCGACGCTTCCTCAGTGCCCTCGCAGCAGCAACTCTGACCGGAACCGCCGCGGTGACCATGGGAACCGCTTGTTCGTCACGTTCGGTCGGGACGGCAATCGCTGCAGCCGACGAACCAACCGACCCCGTCCCGGATCTCCCGCCTGCCTTGTTGCCGCCTCCACCGCCGTCTGCCCGGGTGCCGCTGCCCGCCGGCGGATCGTTGACCGCCCTGCCCGGCGGTGGGGATCTGTTTGCCCTGACGGTTGACGACGGAGCCAGCTCCGAAGTCGTGCGCCTCTACACACAGTTCGCAAAAGACACCGGCATCCGTTTGACGTACTTCGTCAACGGGCAATACAACTCGTGGACCGAAAACGCCGGACTTCTCAGACCTCTTGTCGAGAGCGGACAAATTCAGCTCGGCAATCACACCTACTCGCACCCGGATCTGACGTCCGTGTCGAAGCAGCAGATCGCAGACGAGCTGACGAAGAACGGCACGTTCCTGCGCAACACCTACGGCGTGGACGCGGCGCCGTACTTTCGGCCGCCGTACGGAAGGCACAACGCGACAGTCGATTCCGTGGCCGCGAGCGTCGGCTACACCGTGCCCACCCTCTGGTACGGGTCGCTGTCGGATTCTTCGTTGATCACCGAGGAGTACATCCTCCAAATGGCGAACCAGTACTTCAATCCGGGGGCCATCGTGATCGGGCACCTCAACTATCTGCCCGTGACCCACGTGTATCCGCAACTGGTGGACATCATCCGGAGCCGGAACCTGCGGACCGTCACGCTCAACGACGTCTATCTGAAGCCGTGACGCCGTGGTGACCGCAGCCGACAACGAGGTTCCGGCCGACAACACGGCTCCGTCTGTGAAACAACGCACCGAGGCCTGGCTGCTCGCGGACATCACCGAGGAACCAGCCGGACATCTGGGGCCACACCGGATGGCGCCGAAGAAGGAGAAGCGCCACCCGTGGTGGAAGGTGATGTGCCTGACGGGTGTCGATTACTTCTCCACTCTCGGTTACCAACCCGGTATCGCGGCACTGGCGGCCGGCACGTTGGCTCCCATCGCGACAGTCGTGTTGATTCTGCTGACGCTGTTCGGTGCGCTCCCGGTCTACCGGCGAGTGGCTCGCGAGAGTCCGCATGGCGAGGGGTCGATCGCCATGCTCGAGAAGCTGCTGCCCAAGTGGCGCGGCAAGATCTTCGTTCTCGTGCTTCTCGGATTCGCGGCCACCGATTTCCTCATCACCATGACGCTCTCGGCTGCCGATGCCACGGCGCACCTCGTCGAGAATCCTTTTGCTCCAACCTTTCTCTCCGGACACACCGTCGCCGTCACCCTTGTTCTGCTCGCGCTCCTCGCTGCGGTATTCCTCCGCGGATTCACCGAAGCGATCGGTATCGCGGTCGGATTGGTCGCCGTCTACCTCGCCTTGAACGTGGTGGTCATCTCCGTAGGTTTGTGGCACATCGCGACCGCGCCGTCGTTGGTCACCGACTGGACGCGCGCCATGACCACCGAGCACGGAAACCCGGCGATGATGATCCTGATCGCGCTGATCGTCTTCCCGAAGTTGGCTCTCGGTCTGTCCGGCTTCGAAACCGGCGTCGCGGTCATGCCGCAGATCAAGGGCGATCCGCACGACACGGAACAGAATCCACGTGGCCGAATCAAAGGCGCACGGCGCCTGCTCACCACTGCGGCGCTGATCATGAGTGGATTCCTGCTGACGTCGAGCCTGGTCACCACCATCCTGATCCCAGAAAGCGAGTTCCAGCCCGGAGGCGCTGCCAACGGACGTGCGCTTGCCTTCCTCGCGCACGACTATCTGGGTGAGATCTTCGGAACTGTCTACGATCTCAGCACGATCCTCATCCTTTGGTTTGCCGGTGCGTCGGCAATGGCAGGGTTGCTCAATCTTGTTCCGAGGTATCTCCCCCGCTACGGCATGGCGCCGTCGTGGGCCCGCGCCGTGCGTCCGCTGGTCCTCGTGTTCAGCGTCATCGCCATCACTGTCACGATCTACTTCGACGCCGGTGTCGACGCTCAGAGTTCCGCGTACGCAACCGGTGTCCTCGTGCTCATCTCGTCGGCGACCGTCGCCGTTGCCCTGTCCGCTCGCAAGCACGGTCAGCGAAAACTGTTCGTAGGGTTCAGTTTTGTCGCAGTTTTGTTCGTCTACACGACGATCGCGAACATCTTCGAACGTCCAGACGGTGTGAAAGTGGCGTCGTTTTTCATCGCCGCGATCATGGTGGTGTCCTTCCTTTCCCGGATCTCGCGAGCCTTCGAACTACGGGCAACCTCTGTCGAATTCGACGAGACTGCACTGCGATTCATCGCCGAGGCAGCCGAGAAGGGTTACCTCGCGATGGTGGCGCACGACGTCGATCGTCTCGACGAGGACGAGTATCGGCAGAAGGAATCGCAGCAGCGCGCCGAAAGCAACATCCCGGAGGCGGAGTCGATCATCTTCATCGAGGTCAACGTCACGGACTCCTCCGAATTCAGCACCGACCTCCTCGTCCACGGCCGACAGCGCGGTGAGCACCGGATTCTCTGGGTCGACAGCCCTGCCGTCCCCAACACCATTGCGGCGGTTCTCCTGCGGACGAGGGACATCACCGGCGTGATTCCCGACGTCTACTTCGAGTGGACCGAGGGAAACCCGATCATGTATCTGCTCCGATTCCTCTTCATCGGTGAGGGCGAAACCGCTCCGGTGACCCGTGAGGTTCTCCGCCGCGCCGAACCCGACCAATCCAGACGGCCACACGTCCACGTCGGTTGACGCCGCACTCCCACCGACCGCTCACGCGGGTACCGGTGCGCCGTTGCTCGCACAGCCGGCTTTGTTTATTGCTTCTGGCACAACCGACCTCGGCCACGAGGTTCGAGCATCCTGCGAGAACGCATCCGGTGAACATCTGCAGCCTCAGAAGTCGGCGAACATCAGTGACAAGCAGTTGGGAGCAGGACGGACTTACCGGGGCGGGGAGTGGTTGAACGCGATTCTTCGTTCGATCTATGGTCCGGAGCAGACACTTAGTGGACAATGCGAACATGACGACCGGCGCGCCTGCTCAAACCGTGCACTTTCATCAGAAGCATTACACGGCAGTGGTTTCTGGCGCGAAAGTTTCCACCGTCCGCTGGCGCGAAGACATACACGAAGGGCCGGCAATTTTCATCTTCGACAATCACCCGACCGCCCGCCCCCTTGCAGGACAGGTCACCGCTGTAGAAACGTACGATCTCGCTCATCTGTCGCCGCTAGCAGCTCACCAGGCACCGACATGACGAATTTCGCAAGACAACTCCGGGTCAACTACTACCCCGAGATGCCTGAAGACGCTGTTGTTCAGGTGGTCGTCATAGCCACTGGTCACCAAGGGGATTCGTCACTGCCCACGACGTGGTGCGACCGACCTCAGCCGTCGAAAACGTCTGTTGTATTTCCGTGTGCGTCGAGGTCTGCGCTGCCGGCGCCGACCCACTGACCGGAGTCAGTGTGGGTGCGGCTTTGAGGAGCCGATCAGGTCGTTGCGGCCCATTCTGGCTGGGTTGATCGGTCCAGGCGCGCTGGCACTCGTCCGAGGTCAGCGTTGTCGTGGATCCTCTGCGACAGGGCCGCCTTCGTTTTCCCACCGATCCAGTGCGCGTTTTTCCTGCTTGGCGGCGGTGTCTTTGCGCGATCCGAGTTTTTTTACGGACTTGAGTAGTTCTGTGAGTCGGCCCATGACCGGACCATACTCGACTTTCCGGCGATGCTGACCCAGGGTTGGACGTATCTCCATCGGAGATGCCATAGGAGACTTCGACGGCGTCGACAACCACGAAACCCTCCGCCCAGCCCTGCTTGCATGTGGTGATCGGCATCGGGGCGCCAGTGGATATGAAACTTGGTGGTGTCGAGGTCGGCTAGTTTTCGCTCCGGAGCGCCCAGCTTGGGAGTCGGCCGAATCTCGACTGGCGTCGGGTTTTGTTGTGGCGCCTTAGTTTTTATCCAAATTGCCCACGTGTAGGTCTGTTCGGGCGTGGTCTCGTGGTGCTCGATCATGGCCTGCCAGCGCTGCGGAAAGGTCATCGCGGAGCGCAGCGAATTTCTCTTCGCGTGGACACCGCAGGTGGCCGGACCGCCGAGCAGGCGAATGCAGTAGATGATCCAACTGACAAGGGTTCCTGGTCTATGACTCGTCCGACAGACAGGTGCCCTGACCGAGCCCGTCCACGACCGCAGGCGGTGACCCCATCGCGACGGGACGATGTGACGGAGATCGGGAATGACCGCGACATACAATCGCGGTCAGAGCGAAGCGCCAGGCCGAGATTCCGGCCCCGATGTGAGGGAGGGGCAGGATGTTCGGTTGGAAGAAGAAGCGCCACGATTCGAAGATGACGCTCGACGATGTGATGTCAAAGCTCCGGCCTGACCTGAGTCGGGAATCGCTCGGCGTCGGGCCCGACTTTCCTGGCGTCGCCCCGAACCCGCTCATGAGCAGTGATGCACGCAAGCGCAATGCGGAACTACGTACGGGGGCGCTTGCGCTCGGCGTTCTCGTCGACTGGCGGGAGGTCAACAGCAATCCACGCGCGGTCCTGATGTTCGACGTGGAGACCTCCGACGGCATCTCGTTCCGCGGTATCGCAGACGAAGACCTCACGATCACCGAACTGACACGACTCGCCCCGGGACAGACGTTGCCCGTGCGCTACCGGCCGGCCGTCATGGACCACTACGTCGCCCTTGCCAGGGACGCGGACCCCGCCCACGTGCAGCAGCTCTCCGACGAGATCGCGAGCCGCAAGCGGACGCCTGCCAGCCATGCGACAAACGCGTGAATTCACCTACGGCTGGAAGAGATTCCGGACGAAGGAGAGGCTTTCGGGGAGCGCTGCCCGCATCGTCTCGATATGACCGGTCGGATATGTGCGGAATGTAACTGGCTGGCGGTTGGCGGCGAGTTCGGCCGCGAGTTTCAAAGCCAGCGGTGCCGGCACCATCTCGTCCGTCAGCCCCTGCCCAAGGAACACTGGTCGGTCGTACCCGGTCGTCGGGATCTCCAGCATGCCGCGAGCAGCAGCCAGCACCGCGGGATCGTCGAGGGGCCGGTTCACCAGATCGCCGATCGTGACGTCGCCGAGGCCCGATGCCATGTCCTGGTAGCAGTCGGTTTCGGCTCGGGCCAGGGCATCCGTGCCGCGTGGTGTCAGGTAGCGATCGATGTCGAGATCGGGTCGCGCCGCCCGGAGTCCGGCCAAGAGGTACGAGACGAACACGGTGCTGCCGGTCAGTGGCAAGCGGGGAAAGTCCGGCCCCACGAGTGGTGCAAGGTTCTCCAGATTGGACGGCGCCCCGGTCGCGACCGCGCCCCGGTAGTCCAATTCGGGTGCGTACCGTGTGGCCATCGCTGCCGTGACCATAGCGGCCTGCCCGCCCTGAGACTGTCCGAGTGCCAACCACCGCGGTGAGAGCGACGGTTCGACCGCACGCGCGGCGCGCACCATGTCGATCACGCTGTGCGCCGCCGACGGTCCGTCCAGGTACGCGTGGATTCCCGGCGTGCCGAGCCCCACGTAGTCGGTCGCGACGATCGCGTAGCCCTGCGAGAGCCAGTTCGTGAGGTACGGACTGCCGACGGTCCCGGTCACGGTGGGAGCGCACTGGTCGGAAATACCTACAGTGCCGTGAGCCCACGAGATGACCGGCCAGCCACCGTCGGGTGGATCGCCGGGGGGCAGGAAGAGCGCGCCCGTACTCAACGCGGGCTGGTTCAGCGGTCCCGTGGACCAGTACGTGAGCTTTGATGCGTTGGCGGCGCCGGGAATCCAGAAGGAGTGCGGCAGGGAAGTTGCCGCGGTCACTGTGCCCGGCGTCGTGATTGACGACGGTTCCTGCGCGTGGACGGGCGCGGTCGAAACGGCCGCGGAGGCGAGTGCGATCACCATCAATGCTTGGCCGAGCCGTCGTCGGATCATCGCATCGCTCCCGTGGTTCGTCGGTGTCTGCGCCGACTTCCATTCTGCGCGAACCGGCGGCGCCGGCGTACTGGTTCGACCATCTTCGGGTGCCGCTCCTGCAGTCGAGGGGCCAGCGGACCGTGCGCGACGAAGAACTTACAGCCGAGGTCAGCCGTGCGTACCGAGAACTATTCGGTCTACGGCGCACACAAGGTGTGGCTGGAAATGCGTGGTGAGGGCAATGATGTGGCACGGTGCACGATTGATGGTTGTCTTCGGGCTCGAATGCGCACGAAGAGGCATGCCCAAGGGCTACCTCGAGCATGATCGGTCCGTCGACGTTGAGCCAGTGAGGTGGGACTTTGATGCGAGGGTGCTCGAGGCTGCGGTTGGCGAGCGCTTCGCGGCGTTCGAGGCAGGGCAAGTGGTCGTCGACGTGCCGTCGATGTCGAGCTACCTACCGATTCGTTCGACGCGCCACGGGGGGATATCCCGCCGCGGCCTGACCTTGATCGCACGAAATTTGTATCCGTCCTGATCGATGACCGCTCCCACTCGAAGTCGACCTGCTCTCCGACGACGAGAGCGCTGATCCCTCCGCCGATGCTGAAACTGTCGCCCGGCCGAGCGTTGATGACTTCGTCGGGGTGTAGGGCGCTGTAGAAGGTCCAACAACCGCCCGGAGTGTCCGCGGAGTCGATGACTCCCCAGCCTTCCTCACCATTCCACGTGGTGACGACACCGATCGCTGGGGTGCCGATCGGGGGCGCGATCGTATCGTCGAGGTCGGTGATGTCTAGATCGGTGACCTCGTGAACGGTGCCGTCGGGATCGATATCCCAAGCCCTGAAACCGGGCGGTCCCGGCGGCGTGTGGTCCTCGCCGACTGGCCACGCCTGCACGGTGTGAAAGTCGTAACCGTCTGCCGCCTCGTCGAGTTGATTCCACTCGAACTCGACTTCCTGACCTTCGACCAAACCCGGGAACCCGTGGACCACTACAGATGTCCATGAGGTCCAGCTACCGCCCGGAGTGTCTGCGGAGTCGATCACGCCCTGCATACCCCCCACGTCCCAACTACGTACCACTCCTCGGCTCGTCATGACCTCAGTATGTCCAAGACCACGGTGGCTAATGAGCGGAACCCGAAAGCCTGTCCAGAACGGGCGGAACTGGGGTAACGAATCTGTGGGGCACTTGATCACCTATGCAACCCGGGACCAAAATTGTTTTCCTGCAACACTTCTGAATTTCTTAACGCGGTTCTTTTCGGGAAGTTCGAGAGGGTGATCACGTTGGGTATAAGCATTTTTTCGATGCACGCGATCATCGAAAAATCCGAACGCGTGAACGACCAGGAAGGCGAATAGACATTCACCAACAAAGGCCCGAGGCAGTGGCGAGCATGTTGACCACGACCAGTGTCGACGATACGACCGACAGTGTCGCGAGCACGGCCGCAGTCACGGTGTGGAGACGAAGCGCGCAGACGACGAATGCCCCAGACCATACGGACAACGTCGCGATCACCAGCCATCCGCCACCGGCCATGTCGCGTTCCGCAGGTCCGTCACAGCTCGTGTCGATTGAATCCCACAGACCGAACAACACCAAGGCCGCCGCCACGAGCGTCCAGACCAATGCAAGGAACAACACGCCGATCTTCCGCCAGATGGTCACATCCTGAGCCTGCACGCGCAGCGACACCCGCGAATCCGTACAACTACTCAACGTCGACCGCGGAACTGGTCTCTGCGCACTTTTTCGCAGCGAGCGCCCTATTAACGACCTTGGTGTTCGTTTTGAGCTTGCTGGTGATGGCGATGGTTGCGCTGTCGGCGTTCGCAGGGAAGATCCCGACGAGGTTTTCGATGATCCGTGCTTGCAGTGTGAGGTCTCGTTGCACGGCGAAAGAAGGTACGAAGGCGCCGGTGGCGATCGCGAGCCCGAGCGAGCAAAGCGCCTAGCTGGATACGGGCCGACCAGAGAAGAAGGTCAGTCACGATCGGGTCTTTTCCTTCCAAGGGGTCCCGGTCTGGAGCCTCGCCGGTTGTCGCCGGTGGGGCTCCTGCGTTGTGTGGGTCAGCTCGTTACGCCGCGTTAAGAACCTGAAAACTCGGTGAGCAAACCTTCCTTTCCCAGGTGAAGCGGCGGATTATCGAAATGGCCGCGCATCTGGTTACCGCGCGGCATGTCGAGCGCGCCTGAAGGCACAACGGGCCGGGAGGTCACATGCTGCTACATCAATCGATCGGGTTGGAGCGCTTCAACGAACTACCGCGACAGAAGGCGGTTCACGCATTGTTCGAGTGCTGCTGCTCGCTGACCTGGGCCGGGTGGGTCAGCGACGGACGTCCGTTCGCCGATCACGCGGAGATCCTCTCGCGCGCCGAGGACGCGATTCTCAACCTCTCGGACGAGGACGTCGAGCGAGCATTGCAATGCCATCCACCGGTCGGCGTCCGTAGGAACAGCGTGCCGTCCCACCTCGAGCAATGCTCGATCTGGGTTCCGGACGACGCCGTCATGGCAACCATCTATCGCGCCGGCGAGGAGTACGAGCGGAACTTCGGCTTCCGGTATCTGTGGTGTTCGCACGGCCACGACGCCGACGACCTGCTCGAGAACATCGGCCAGCGCATGTCCAACGAGAGGTCCGTCGAGCGCAAGGTCTGCGTCGACGAGCTCGCCAAGATCACGCGGACGAGGATCGAGCGCATGCTGGGACCCGAGGACGGTTATCCCGAGTACTGAAAAGAAAAGCGGGTGCAGCGCTTTCGCGCCGCACCCGCTTTCATGCTCTGGATCGATCAGAGATCGAACTCGGCCGGAGAGATTCCGACTGCAAAACACATGTCGCGTACGACGCCGCGCTCGTGCTCGTCGAAGTTGCCGTCCGCGCCGCCGATGATGATGCCGATCTGGATGACCGCGCGGGCCTGATCCTGCTTCGACTTGAGCTTGGCGATGGTCGCGGTTGCCTCGACCTTGCCGAACTCGTAGTCCGAGGACAGCTTGCTGCAGTACCAGTCGAACTGCTCACGAAGCTCGTCCGGCGGGAAGACCGCGAGCGACTCGTTGCTCATGATCAGCGCGGCGGTCTTCTGACGCTCCGACGGATCGATCGAACCGTCTGCGGCGGCGATCAACGCGCACATTGCCATGCTCGCGTTCTTGAATTCCTTGTTCTGGAACTGGCTGGTCTTTGTCTTGAGCTGGCCGTTCATCTCCTGAGCCTTAGCCTTCAACTGATCCCAGAATGCCATGAGTCTCCTCGAGTATTGCCGCCACACACCGCGCGTGGTCGTACCACCACTCTGCCTGTGCGCTCGGCAATCCGCCATCGGCCACTAGGTGCGGTCGAACACTGCCAGAATTCGCGACTCGGAGATCGGGTCGAGCACGTCCGGGGTGAAGTGCCATTGCGTGCGGGTCCACGGATCGTGAACCTCCGTCTGCCCTGCTGCCGAAAGATGTTGGCACCCCTCGGACAGTGCGGCGACGGATTCTTCCGCGAAGTTCGACTCGTCCTCTCCGACAATCAGTATCGACAAACCGATTGCCGGTCCGCGTTCGGCGAGGAACATGATGGTCTGTGCGTCTTCGGCGGAGTATCCGTGCGGGAAATCGCTGAGGATCAACAGGCGCAGGGAACTGGGGCCATCTGCGACACCACTCATTCGCGCGAGTTCGCCCATGTCGACGGCCTCGGCCAGTGCCCGCAAGCGCGCCGAGATCTCGGTGTGAGCGGTGATGACCGGCCCCGCGAGCATCGGTGCCAGTCTGTCGGTCAGTGGCGTCAGCGAGCCGGTCAGGTCGACGACGTCGAGTAGCGGCATCGGGCCGGCGGCCATGACGCGCACGGTGACGGCGCTGATCAGTCCGAGCGCTGCTTTGCTCGACGTGCTGTCCACCCAGATGGGCCGACGCAGTGGGAGCGGGACGCAGTAGGGAACGGTGAGCGTGCCGCGGTCCGGAGCCGACAGCTCGCCAAGACGCATACCGTCGCTGACGGCCGTGATCTGGCCGGATCAGTTGTTCCCGCCCACGACACCGACTTCCACGACGCCATCGACCGTGGGAGCACGCCGTCGATCACACCGAGTTCGTGCGCAAGCTGAGCGCTGTCGCGGGCGTGATTGTCACGCGCGAGTGAGACGAGGTCGTCGTGACGCTTCTGTGCGGCATCGCGCGCCGCCACTCCCGCTGCCGAGTTCCGCAACGACGGATCTGCGACGGCTGCGGTCAGATCCTCGTCCAAACGGGCAAGCGCGTACTCACTGCTGGAGACGAAGGAAGCGGCAGATCGGGAGGCGTCCTCGAAGATCATCCACGCACGCTCGAGGCCGCGGCCCACCTCCAACGGCTCCACCGCGGAGTCCCACGCGGGCGCGGCTGTCGGGGCTGGTTGTGCCGGCTCGTCGTCGACCTCGACGCCGTGCACCGAGATCAGTTCCGCCAGACCACCCGCATAGCCCTGCCCTACGGCCCGAATCTTCCAGGCACCGGACTTTCGGTACAGCTCCCAGCAGATGACCGCTGTCTCGGTGCCTGCGGTGGGGATCGCGAATTCGGCCAGGACCGAACCGGATTGATCGCTCAGGGTGGCGGAGAGCTCGGCCGTGCGAAAGGCTCCCGCGGCCGTCGCTGCCGGATCCACGCTGACGATGCACAACACTGCTGCGGCATCGGGGTGAAGTCGATCGAGTTCCACCCGGATGCCGCTCTGGTCGAGTTGCACTCCAGCGGTGGATGGTTGGTTGTAGAACACGAAGTCCTCGGACGTCAATGCCCGCAGGTTCGCGTCCGCTACCAGCGCCGACACGTCGAACGGCGTCTGGCTCTCGGCTCGAAACGTCACCACGGGCGCCTGCAGCGGCGCGTTCTGTCCGGGAACAAAAGTCATACCCACAGCAGCGAACTATGCCATGACCGGGCTCTCTCGGTCAGCCTTGCAGGTCCGCCACCACTAGATCGGCCACCGCGGTCATCCCGGCGTCCGTGAAGTGCAAGCGCTGCGCCGTCGACTCCGAGAACAGTCCTTCGAACCAACGCTGATCTGCACTCGCGCACGCATCGTGCCCGCCGGCGATGCTCGCCGCCGCAATGTCGACGGTACGGACACCGTGGGCGTGGGCGACCTCGTCGAACTTCGTGTTGTAGCGAGCGAAGTAGTCCATGAACCAGGATGCGTCGGCGTCTGAGAACGGGATGTTCGGCCAGCATCCGCGAGTGGAGATCATGCCGCCCTCTCCGATCAGGTAGATGCGAGCGTTAGGCGCGCGCTGCGTGACCGCGGTCAGGATGCGATCCAATTCTCCGGCAGCCCGGTCGATTCCGGACTGGGCGACGGAATTCGCGAGCGGGTCGTACCGGCATCCACGATCGGTTCCTGGTCCCGGAGCGACGCACAGGGGGCCGAGGAAGATGCTGTTGGAGTCGTTGCCGCCGATCGAGATGGTAATCAGGTCGGTGTCCGGGTGAACGGCATCGAGCTGGACGGGCCAGTAGTTCGGAATCAGCTGTGGGGTGTCGATGATGTTCTCGGCGCGTGCCGCGCTGCAAGAGACATCAGCGAACTCGGCCACGTCGAGCGCCCGCGAGATTTTGCCCGCGAAGTTCTCGTACGAACGCGAGCAGGCGTCGGGGTACATCGGTTCCAGCCTTGGACCGGAGGCGCGGGAGTCACCGAGGGCGACGTACTTGATCCCGGTCTCGGAAAAACCTGCCGGCGGTGCCGACTGGGGTACCGAAGCCTGCGCGATTCCGGTGCTCACGAGCGCCAGCACAACGCCTGCGACGGCCGCCGCCCGACCGAGAAGTTTCCCTCGAGTGATCATCTACTGTGCCAAGTCCTCTCGCGCACGGCCGCTCGACTGACGGCTCGACATGCCGCATGAGGTTAACGCACGGAGGGGACAACGATGTCCGATTCGGCGGACGGCGATCGAAACCACCTACCGCCGAACCGGATTCATCTCGACTATGCAGTCTCGACTCAAGCAGTGAGGAAACGTCCCAGCTGCGGCGCAGCTTCTCCTGCGTGCTTGGCCTGGATACCTTCACCGATGGCCTGCAGCTTCCATTCGCCGTTCGCGCGGTACACCTTTGCCATCACCATTCCGGTGAAAGCCATGCCGCCCTGGAGCGTGTATCGAGCGAGCTCGGAGTTGGTGGTGCTGTCCACGAGACGGCAGAAAGCGTTGGAGACCTGCTCGAACGTGTGTCCGCGGTACGAGGTCACGGTGAAGATCACGGTGGTCACGTGAGCCGGGACCCGCTGCAGATCGACGAGCATGACCTCGTCGTCGCCGTCTCCGTCGCCGGTGAGGTTGTCACCCATGTGACGGACCGAGCCGTCCTTGGACGTCAGCTGACCGTAGTAGCAGACGTCGACGAGGTTGCCGTCGGCGTACAGGAGTGCCGAAGCGTCGAGGTCGACGTCGGCGGTACGGCTTCCGAACAGACCGCTCTTCTTGATCGGATCCCAACCCAGACCCATCTGGATCATGGTGAGCGCGACGCCGCCCTCCTTGCGGAGCGTGACCTTCTGGCCCTTGGTCAGGCTGACGGGGCGTCCCTTGACCAGGCTCACCTCGGGCTGCTGCGCCGGCGGCTGGTTCTGCACGGGAGGCGCCGGGGGTGCCTGGTTGTACGTCGGCTGCTGGTTGTACGCAGGCTGCTGCGCCGGCGGGTAGGCCGGCGGCGTCGGTCCCTGGTTGTAGGCGGGCGGCTGGTTGTATGCGGGCGGGGCCGGCGGAACCGGCGGCGCGTTGTACGAAGGCTGCTGCTGCGGCGGCTGGTTGTACGCCGGCGGAGTAGGAGCGACGGACGAGGGCGGCGTGATCGGAGCCGGAGCCGCGACCGGAGTGGGCGGCGGCGGCGCGGGCGCATCGTCGACGGACACACCGTGATCGGTGACCAGCGCGGCAAATCCACCCGCGTACCCCTGGCCGACGGCGCGCACCTTCCACGCACCCTGGCGTCGGTACACCTCGAGCGCGATGACGATGGACTCGGTGGTGAGACCGTCGATCACGTACTCGTACAACACGTTCCCGGCCGCGTCGGAGACCCGAGCGGTGGGTGCAGCGCTGCGCCCGAAGTTCGACGAAGCGTCGTCGAGCGTGATCACGGCGCGAACCTGCTCGATATCGGCAGGGACGCCGGCGAGCGAGACTCGGAGTGAGGCAATGCCACCCGGGTTGGGCACCAATTGCACGCCGGGTCCGGTCGGCTGGTTGAAGAAGACGAAGTCGGCGTCGGAACGAACTTTTCCGTTGCTCGTCACGAGGAGCGCAGACAGGTCAGCGGCTGCAGCCAGCTGAACCGACACAACTACATCCGAGACGTCCAGCGGGCCGTTCTGCCCTTTGGCAAGCGATACAGACAACTAAATCCCCTTCATAGAGAGCGTGTATTACCCGAGCGCGGAAGAGAACCACCGCAATATCTCCGCGCTCGCTGCGATACCGGACCTTTCTGTCACAGTAACGGTCGGCCGTTGCCAATTCAGTTCTTCCAGCTCACCGTGCCTCGGCCGGATCGCGAAATCGGAGTATTCGAGCATGTCCGCATCCAATGCGCCGTCACCTGCCGAGATCACGACTGCGGATTGATCCAGATCACCCGACTCGACCAGTCTGCGGCGCACCTCTGCCAGTGCACGTGACTTCGACACGGCGTCGGGCATCGTGTAGATCTTCCGGCCTTGACGCGAAACGTTCCAGCCCCGCGTCACGCACCAGTGATTCCATTCGGTTTCGAATTCACTCGGCATCACGGCCAGATCGACGACCAGGTACGGAAACAGGTCGTCGGCAACACGAACGGAGCTGACCCAGCTCGAGTCGATCCGCGATTCCAGTTCCGCCTGAACCTGCGGCAACTCGGCGCCGGACTTGCTGGTCGAACGGTCGATCTCGTTTCGCCACTCGCGATCGGCTTCGCCGTCCACCAGGATGTTTCCGCCGTTGCTCGTAATGGCGTACTTCCACGGTCCGCCGGGAAGATCGATCCGCTGGAACTGTGCGATGGTCCTGGTGGTTGTCGGAATCACCGGAACCCGCGAGCTCAGCGCGGTCAGCAGTTCGATCGATTCGACGCTCATGTGTGAGAGCGGACCGCCGTTGTAGTACTCGACGCACAACGGGCTCGGCGCCGAATCCAGGTCGGAGCCACTGGGATCGCCGCCGATCGCGGCCTGCGAATAGATCATCGTGCGGTCCAGATCCGTAGCGATCAGGACCTGGGACGCAGCGGTGTCCGCACGGCTCACGTGATGTCCTTGATCAGCCCGACACACGAGTAGGCGAGGTCGGGTACCACCTCGACCGGAACCCCGCGGGCCTGCGCCAACAACCGGATGTGTGCATGCTCCGGGGCGTCGAGTTCACGCACCAGAACCTTCCAGGGGAGCCGTCGCAGCAACACCCTGGTTGTTTCTCCGACACCGGGTTTGACGAAGTTGACCGTCGAGATCCCGTACTCGGCTTGCACCTTCTCCACCGACTCCCAGCCGGCCCAGGTTGGCGTCCGGTCGGAATCAAGCACTGCAGCAAGAGAATCCGCTGCGGCGCCGCGAACGGAGTCGAACTCGGCCGAGACCACGTCGAGCAACCTGTTGGAGACGTCGACGTCGGCAAGGTCGGCGTAGAACTTGGCGCCGTGGAAATCGCCGGGCCCGATGAGGGTGTCGTTGAGGACTGTTCGTGAGACCAAGCCGGACACCGTCGAATTGAGGCACGCCGACGCGATCAGGAAGTCGTCGCGGGTTCCGTACGTTCGCACGCAGTGTCCGGGGTCGGCGAGAACAGCCAGATCGGAGTCGAACTTCGCTCCGCCTGCCTCGTGGTACTCCGTCAACGCTGTGTCGAGTTCGCGGGCGATGGCGCCCTTGCCCGTCCAGCCGTCGACGAAGACGACGTTCTCCGAGTCGTGATGGTGCGCAAGATAATCGAGTGCGACGGAATCGATTCCTTTGCCACGGACGATGGACACCGCGTAGTGCGGCAACGTCAACCCGCGGGTCTGCTGGGCCCAGCGCCGCATCAGAATCCCGATCGGTGTTCCGGCCCGGGCGAGTGAGACCAGCGTGATGTCACTCCCCCGCTCGGCCAAGACCAGGTCCATCACGGTCCCGACAGCGCGCGCCAACCGTGGAGCGCTCTCGGCGAGCACCGTCTCGAAAAGATCCCGGTATGCCTGATCGGGTTGGTACTCGATGGGGAGAGACTCGGCATAGTGCGCCTCACCCGACTGAATACGCTTCTCGCGCACGGATACATCCGCTTCGAGATCCACGTGCGAGAGATCCTTGAGCAGCCACTTCACTTCGCCCGGCGCGTACGAACCGAATTCGGGCCCGACCAATGGTTCGTTCATGACGAGCCTCCTGCTCTGGATTCTCGCAGCGCCGACGGATCGGCCCCGCGAACGGTGGCAACCAGGACGTCGGTGCCGGAGTTCCGCAACACCTCGATCACCCCGTCCATCGCCGTCAACCGATCGGTATCGGCGGGCTCGTCCACGACGAGCAAGGCAAGGGCGTCGACCGCCGCGTCAGGCCACTGCGCGTTGTAGACGTATCGGGGTTCGTTCTCGCCCAGTTCCGGTGCCGGAAAGGTGAACCCGCGACGCAGCGGGTATCCCGGCACGTCGACGACGTAGGCGGGTGAACGCGTCGTGGTCTGGTACCGAACCGCTCGCCCAGAGCTTTCCAAGCCCGCGGCGATGCGCAGTGGCAGGTACATCAACTCCTCGTGACCGATCACGACCACAGCACGCGACGCGTCGATCGACGATCCGAGAATGGACACCGCTGCCTCGACGGCTGACTCGAATGCCGCGGTGTCGCCATCGAGAAAACCGTGCCGGCCTCCGTCGGGGACTTGCGCGGGCCACGGCAGATCCATCCGAGACAGCGTGCCGCGGCGATCACCGATCGGGTTGAGATCCGGAGCATCCAGCGCCGTGACGCGCTCGGTCAGGCCGTCGGGCAGGACCGTCGAACCCGAAGCGAGAGAGACGTAGTCGATTCGTACACCCAGTTCCGTGGCCGCGGCTTCGCTGGCGGCTCGGTGTTCCTCGGTTCTCATGTCCACCAGCGAGGCCACGACATAGCGGCTGCGCGGGCATTGCCCGTGCAGTGCCCGGATGGCATCGATCGCGGTGGCGCCGGTGGAGATCTCGTCGTCGACGAGGACCAGTGGCAGGTCGTTCTCGAACAGTTCGGCGGACGTCGGCTGCATCAGATGGCTCGTGGCGTGCGAGTGCCCCTCCTCGAATCCGGCGAGCGTCGCGGCACCTGGTACGTCTCGGCGCGTGGAGTGCAGGTAGCAGTGAGCGTGCAGGCGAGCTGCGACGCAGTGGCCCAAACCTGTTGCGGTTTCGGCAAACCCGAGCACGACGACGTCGACACCCTCACCGAGGGTTGTCCGCACCAGATCGCCGAGGTCGTCGGCAGCGCCGATGACCACGGACGGCTCGGTGGGCACGTGCTTTCCCAGCACGGTGGACACCAGCAGATGAGCGCGACGCGGATTCCGCCGAAGTCCCGGGATCACCAGATCGGGCACCGAATGCCCGAGTGACGAATCACCGTGAACGAGGTCCAAGCCGAATTCTGCTGTAGCCCAGGGAACGTCCCGGGACTGGACAACCTCTGTCATCGATCGACCAACGCCGTCAGCAACTCGACAAACGTGATCCCCTTGTTGGTCACACCGAACACGTGAGCGCGGAGCGCAGTCTGATGGGCCCAATTGCGGTGCGGCTTCATCTCGTTCATCTTGTTCCGGTAGCCGGAGGCCTGCACTCCCCCGGCATCGGCACCGAGAATGTCGAGGGCATCGTGGTACTCCTCGTGCGTGACCGCGGAGAGAGCATTGACCGCCGCGACGTGCGACGGGTGGATGACCGTCTTGCCCTGGATTCCATTGGCTCGGTCCAGCGCGATCTCACGGAGCAGGCCGTCGAGGTCGCGGCTGACGAGATGCTGACGGAACCGGACGGCGTCATGTTCCTCGAACGGGGTGGCGCGCAGCATCGGCCGGAACATGCGTTCGTGATCGGCGAAGTACTCCCACACCGGCCCGGTGATGACAAAACCCGAACCGTCGGCACGCCCGAGGTAGTTGACGATGTCGGCGATGACGTCGACCACCACGCGCACGTCGTAGATGGTCAGATCGCGGTCGCGGCGGATACCGAAGGTGCTGCACATGTCGGTGGCGCCGATGCGGACGGCAAGGATGCGCTCGCGGTGTTGCGCGAGAATCCCACTGATGGTGCGCAATTCGAGATCACGTGTATCGCGGTGAACCAGCGCGGGTGATTCGAGTACCGGCATCGCGTAGAGATGCTTACCCAGCAACTCGGATGCGTCCGCGACGGCGTCGAGAAACACGGGGCCGGACTCGCTGCCGAACTTCGGGATGACGAACCCGGTGAGCGCGGCGCGCCCCTCGGTCAACGACGCGGCGACCTTGTGGATGTCCGCGACTTCACGAACCCGCACGAACAGCAGCATGCCGACGGCGTCGGTGGACGCGATCTTGTCGAGAGCGTCAACCGCGTTCGCTCGCGCCGATTCGACCTCGTGATCAGCGACGGCGTCCTCGAGATCGAGCACCATCGAGCTGACGCCCTCGGACGCACGCTTGACCACGATGTCGGCCAACCCGGCTCGAGTGGCAGGAACGTAGAGAGTTGCACCCAGAGCAATCGCGAGCAGATCCCTCTCGTCGGAATCCGCGAACGACCGAGGCGCATGCAGGAACAGTTGCTCCCGCACGTCATCCTCGAGATGTTGAAAGTGCTGCATTTCTCTTCTCTCTGTAACCGCAATCAAGTCCATGAAACGACCCCCTGTGACAACGCGTCGAGCAACTCCGATCCCCCGATCGGCCCGACCATTCAGTTTTTGCCGGCTCGCGCCCGCATCTTCTCGACAACTTCGGTGATGAACGTCGATACCGAGTCCAGCTGTAATACATACGACCAGTAGTCCGGATGAGTTCCCGACAGTGACGCACTCGCTCGCTCGATCCTTGCTAGTTGAGCATCGAGTACGGAGCCCCACTCCGCCACCAACCCTTGGTTAACAGCGAACATCTGGGCGTCTTTCAGCCGGAAACGAACCTCACGTTCCTTTTGGCTCGGATCTGCCCGAACTGCACGCAGAGTAGCGAGACGGTCCGTCACGGCGTCGGCACACGCTTCGGCGTCGGCGAGGTGCACGCGGGCTTCGGCCATCAAAGCGAGTGCATGTTCGGGGTTTCCCGCAGCCAGCGACTGCTTCGCTTCCTTGAGATCGATGTCGGCCTGATCGATATGCGCTCGACTGCGACTGCTGTTGTCGACGAGGTCAGCGGAACTCGCGGCGTTGAACTCGCGCAGCAGTGCGGAATACGCCGGGTCGAGGCGGTCCACTCGAGTGCGCACTGCCGACAACCTGGTCGAGACCGAGGAGATCGTCATCTCGGCACGGTGCTGGGTCGACGGGGCTTCTGCCAATGCTTCCTCGAGCGCCGATACCGCTTCGCGGACACTCTCGGACCGCGTGCGGACTGCGTCGGCGCGACCGGATGAGCGCGCGTTGTCGAGCGCTGCAACCGCGTCGTCGAGGTGTTCGGAGGCCGTCACCACCGACGGGTACTCGCGATAGCGCTGATCGGTGGCAGCCAGTTTTTCCCGGACGGCGTTTGCCAGGGTTCGGGCCTGTTGGCCGAGGACGGGAATGGCGGACATCGTGACCGTCGCCTGCTCGAGGTGCGCACGATGCCCGTTGTAGAAGGCGTCGACGCCCTTCGCCGCCTCGACGAGTTCGGCTACCGACTTTTCGAACGCCGCCCGAGCACCGTTCGGGTTCTGGTGGAGTACCTGATCGTTGCCATAGCGCTCGGAGGTGTCGAGGTAGTCCGACGCAGCCTGGAAGCACCGATCCCGAACGGGTTCCCACGCAGCGCGCAACCCTCGCTCGGGATACAGCTCGGCGGAAGCGTCGACTGCTGCCGACGCGATGGTCTGCCGCTTGTCCATGTCGAGGAACGCCGAAACCATGGCCGTCTGCGCCTCCCGCGCACGACTGACCGACTTCCCCACTCTTGCCCCCCGATTGAAGCGCTCCGACCATCTTCCCACCACGATTGAATCCTACGGGTCCAGCACTTCGCTTCTCGGTTCGTAATTCTGCTGTTACGGCGAACACACCGGAACTGCGGTTAGGGTGGTGGAGGTAAACACACTCCCAAGACGACTTCGCGTCGTAGTGGGCCTTGTCTCTCCTCTTGAAAGGACCCCTGAATGGGCGTCAGCTTGACCAAAGGCGGCAATGTCTCTCTCACGAAGGAGGCCCCGAACCTGACTGCAGTGGTCGTCGGCCTGGGCTGGGACGCGCGTTCCACCACCGGCGCTGCTTTCGACCTCGACGCCAGCGCAATCGGCGCAGGCTCGAACAAGAAGGTCCTCTCCGACCAGCACTTCATCTTCTTCAACAACCTCCGCTCGCCCGACGGCTCGATCGAGCACAAGGGTGACAACACGGACGGCGAAGGCGAAGGCGACGACGAGCAGATCGACGTGAACCTCGCTGCGGTTCCCGCCGAGATCGAAAGCGTTGTCTTCCCCGTCTCGATCTACGACGCAGAGGCTCGCTCGCAGTCCTTCGGTCAGGTCCGCAACGCATACATCCGCGTCGTCGACAAGGCCAACGGCAACGAGCTCGCTCGCTACGACCTCTCCGAGGACGCTTCCACCGAAACCGCCATGGTCTTCGGTGAGCTGTACCGCAACGGTGCAGAGTGGAAGTTCCGCGCAATCGGCCAGGGTTACGCATCCGGCCTGTCCGGCATCGCGCGCGATTACGGCGTCAACGTCTGATCTTCGCTCTCGACGAGCTGACTCGGGGAAGGTTCCGCAGTAGTCTGTGGAACCCTCCCCGTTTTCACGTTCGGATGCGGTGAGAGACCGCTTGCAGTAACCACTCTGCATTGACCAACTAGAAAGGGCCACGCTCCGTGGTACTGCGAATATTCGGTTTATCCATCGCGATCTCCATCATCGCGATGATCGTCGCGTTCATCTACGGCGGACCCGAGGCACTGTTCCTCGTCATCATCCTGTCGATTCTGGAAATCTCGCTTTCCTTCGACAACGCCGTCATCAATGCCACCGTTCTGCGAAGAATGAGTGACTTCTGGCAGAAGATCTTCCTCACCATCGGCATTGTCATCGCCGTCTTCGGTATGCGTCTGGTGTTCCCGCTCGTGATCGTCTGGGCTGCTTCCGGGCTCGGACCTGTAGCTGCGCTCGACCTCGCGCTCAACCCGCCTGCAGACGACGCCGCTTACTTCGCCAACGGCGAGCCGAGCTACGAAACCATCCTCACCGACGCTCACCCGCAGATCGCTGCCTTCGGCGGCATGTTCTTGCTGATGCTCTTCCTCGGCTTCATCTTCGAAGAGCGTGAGATTACCTGGCTGTCCTGGCTGGAGAAGCCCCTCGCTCGCATCGGCAAGCTCGATCAGCTCTCCGTCGTCGTAGCCGGCATCGTCCTGGTTCTCAGTGGTTCTTTCCTCGCTGCTGACGACAAGGTCTCCACCGTCATGATCTCGGGCGTTCTGGGCATGATCACCTACATCGCGGTCAACGGATTGGGTGAACTGTTCAACTTGCCGGAAGAAGGCGAAGAAGAGGAGACCACCAAGTCCGGTGGTCCCACCGAATTCGCGAAGGCAACCGGCAAGGCCGGCTTCTTCCTGTTCCTCTACCTCGAGGTCCTCGACGCGTCCTTCTCCTTCGACGGCGTCATCGGCGCATTCGCCATCACTGCAGACCCGATCATCATCGCCCTCGGCCTCGGCTTCGTCGGCGCGATGTTCGTCCGTTCCATCACGGTCTTCCTGGTCCGCAAGGGCACGCTCTCCGATTACGTCTACCTCGAGCACGGTGCGCACTGGGCCATCGGCGCTCTGGCCGTCATCTTGATGGTGTCCATCGGCGTTCACATCAACGAGATCATCACCGGCCTGGTCGGTGTCTTCTTGATCGGCGCTGCTTTCATCAGCAGCCTCATTCGCAACAAGCGAATCGCGAACGCAGATCCGAAGTTGGACGAGAACACTCCGGCAACTGTCTGACGTTCTTTCTCGAAACGCCCGCGACCAATTGGTTGCGGGCGTTTTGTTTGTTATGCCTGAATTGAAACTCTCTGCATTCACAGCCGCGCGCCAATTGTTCAGCCGCGCGTCAAATTCAGCCTGCGGGTGAACAATTGCCCTGCTGGTGCGAAGAACCTATTTGTAAGGGAAACCATGAACGAGATAGTCATAGAGCGCGCAACGGACGAGGACGCCGCGGAAATCCTTGTTCTACAACGCTGTTGCTGGGTCTCGGAAGCAATCTCGAACAACAGCATGGACATACCCCCGCTCCACGAGGACCTACCTACGGTCCGAGCCTGGGTTCAGGAGTCGACGGTCTGGACCGCACGACGCGGCGGCCGACTCGTCGGGGCCGTCCGCGGCACAGCCGACGGAACCGCATGGCAGATAGGGCGCCTCATGGTGGCACCGGACTTGGCGGGCAACGGCCTCGGCCGACGCCTCTTGCAGCACGTGGAACAGAACGCTCCGGAGCACACCACAAGTTTCGAGCTGTTCACCGGAAGCAAGAGCGTGCGGAACATTCGCCTGTACACCCGAGCGGGCTACTCCCAATTGCCGCCGGACCCCAGCCACATCCCCGGAGTCGTCTACCTGTCCAAGCCGAACGCCATCAACTCCGACTGAACGGCGATACTGACTTCTGTGGTGAACATTCGCGTCGCAGCGCAGACAGACTTGCCGTTCTTACGTGAGCACGACTCACACATCTCAGCCGAGGAACTCGCGTCAGTGATCCAACGCGGCCGGATACTCGTCGCCGAGGACAGCGGGAAACCAATCGGATGGCTCCGCTGGGGCTTGTTCTGGGACGAGATTCCGTTCGTGAACATGCTGACCGTCCTGTCTTCGAACCGTGGCCAAGGCATCGGGCGCGCTTTGGTCACAGATTGGGAAAAACGCATGAGCCGCGCGGGACACTCGCAGGTCCTCACCTCCACACTCGCCGACGAATCAGCCCAGAACTTCTATCGCGCAATGGGATACACCGACGCGGGAGTTCTGTTACTCCCAGGCGAGCCCTCCGAAATCTTCCTACGCCGAGACCTCGAGCCTGCGCCCGATCTGACCGATCCCCACATTACCCGCGAGTAATATATGGTGGTCGTCACACCGCGATCTCAGGGTGGGGCGCGGCACACCAATGTGGAGGACGAGTATGTCGTCAAGGGTCTTATCTCGCACAGTTGTCGGAGTACTCGCGGTTGCACTGACAGGCGTCGGTGCACCGGCAGCACTCGCGCAGCCGGCTCTTGCCCAGTCCCCTGATGACAGTTTCTACAGCTACGAGGGCGCGGCGCCTCTCTCGTCGTACGCTCCAGGCGCGGTCCTCGAGACTCGCACCGTGCCGTACACCATTCTCAACATCCCGACCCCGATACAGGCAGTGCAGGTTCTCTACCGATCAACCGACGCCCTCGGTCAGCCGTCGGCCAACGTCACCTCGATCCTGCGCCCGGCCAACGCTCAACCGGACAAAGTTGTTTCGTACCAATCCTTTTACGATTCACTGAACCCCGACGACAGTCCGTCGCGGGCTATCGCGGGCAACACCCCGATCGGAGATTGGACGCCGAGTGGGCGTAATTTCAACGTCGGCGGAACCTTCACGTCCATCGAGGCAGCCTTGTTCGGGCCGCTCTTCGCCCTCGGCTACACGATCGTCGTCCCGGACACCGAAGGCCCGGATGCAAACTTCGCTGCCGGACCCGAATACGGGATGATGACGCTCGACGCTCTGCGTGCGGCCAAAGATGTCCCGGAAACCGGAATCACCGACGACGCAGAGATCGCGCTGATGGGGTACTCCGGCGGAGCGATCGCCACCAACTGGGCTTCGATCCTCGCTCCCGCGTACGCACCGGAGATCAACGACAACTTGATCGGTGCCGCGCAAGGCGGCGTGCTGGTCAACCCGGCCAACAACCTTCGCTACGCGAGCGGAAGCATCGGGTGGGGCGGCGTCGTCGGCATGGCAATCGTCGGCGTTGCGCGTTCGTACGACATCGATTTCGGAAAGTATCTCAGTGACCGTGGACGCGACGTCATGGCTCGACTCGAAGACGCGTCCATCGGCAATGTGCTGGCACAGTACCCCGGTCTGACCTGGCAGGAACTGGTCAAGCCCGAGTACGCCGATCCCAATACGGTTCCCGAGTACGTCGATGTCGTGAACAAGATCAACATGGGCACCGCTGCGACACCGACGATTCCGATGTTCATCGCTCAGGCGGCCAACGGCACCATCGAGGGCACCCAACCCGGTGGCCCCGGCGTCGGAGCGGGCGACGGCGTCATGATCACGGGCGACGTCCGTACCCTCGCACGCAAGTATTGCGACGCCGGCCTGCCGATTCAGTACGACCAGTACGACACCATCAGCCACTTCCTCGGCGCCATGCTCTGGCTCCCCGGTGCGCTCACCTGGATCGACGACCGATTCACCGGCAAGCCTGCTCCGTCGAACTGCGCGAATATCGCACCGGGGAACTCTCTTGCGCCGCAGGAACATGCACGCTAGCTGACCGAGACCTCGAATCTACTTCGACGGCTCCACCTCCCAGCGAACGTGAGTTACCAACGGTTCCAGGCTAAGCCGGCTGACGGCGGATTCCAGGAGTCCGTCGTCACGCTCCGCTGCGGCCAATTCCGCGACCACTCGTACGCGGTCGCTGTCCGGGATGTCGAAGGACTGCACTGACCGGAGCTGGAACTCCGGCCTCGAAATGGACTGCACGGTAAGCCCTCTGATGTGAGCTTCGGCGTCACCGTGGCAGGTCACCTCGAAGGTGTAGTCAGCCGGCGGTTCCTCGCGCCCGGTGCGGGCAGGCTGGTGATCCATCATCCGGCCCAACGGCCTCAACAACGTATTCGCCAACATGATTGCACCGGCACCGAACACCGCAACCCAGTACATTCCGCCGCCTGCCAGCGCACCGACGGCGGCCGTGGCCCACAAGGTTGCGGCGGTGTTCAGGCCGGTGACCGAGGCTCCCTGCTTCATGATCACCCCGGCACCGAGGAAGCCGATCCCCGAGACGATCTGCGCTGCGACGCGCGTCGGATCAGCGTCCGGCCCCTGAAACCCGTACGCGCCCATGATGACGAAGAGCGTCGCACCCAAGCTCACCAACGCGTTGGTTCGCAGACCCGCCATCCTTGCGCGCCATTGCCTTTCGATCCCGACGGCAGCGCCGAGGACGAGTCCGAGCGCTATCCGCACAAGGATGACGTGGATTTCCACGGTGAACTCCTAGAGCCAGGTCGCGAATCGACGGATGAACATACCCTTGGCCACCTGCGTGACGACGCAGTAAGCCGCGAGAGTGAGGACCAGCCACGGGAAGTAGCTCCACGGCAGTGAAACCAACCCGAGGGAATGGCCCCAGGACGTGAACGGGAACACCAGCGCGAAGACGCAGGCGGCGCCCGTGCTGAGCAGTACCGGAAGCGAAGCACGCGACTGGTTGAACGGGACCTTCCGGGTGCGGATCATGTGAACGATCAGCGTCTGCGAGATCAATGACTCGATGAACCAACCCGATTGGAACAGCGCTGCATGCTCGGGAGAGTTGGCAGCGAACACGAACCACATCAGCGCGAAGGTCGAGATGTCGAAGATCGAACTGATCGGGCCGATGAACACCATGAACCGGCGAAGGCTCTTGGTCTCCCACTTGCGGGGCTTCGCGAGGAAGTCGTCGTCGACGCGGTCCCACGGGATCGTGAGCATCGAGAGATCGTAGATCAGGTTCTGCAACAACAGAACTACGGGAATCATGGGGATGAACGGCAGCAAGGCACTGGCGACGAGCACCGAGAAGACGTTCCCGAAGTTCGACGACGCAGTCATCTTGATGTACTTCTGGATGTTTCCGAAGGTACGACGCCCTTCGATGACTCCTTGTTCGAGTACGCCGAGGTCCTTCTCCAGCAAGATGATGTCCGCGGATTCGCGGGCGATGTCCGCCGCTGTGTCGACGGAGATGCCGACGTCCGCCGACCGAAGTGCGGGTGCGTCGTTGACACCGTCACCAAGGAAACCAACCGTGTGGCCGACCCGGCGCAGCGATTCGACAATGCGTGCCTTCTGCATCGGATCCGTCTTCGCGAAGACGGTTGTCCGCTGCACCAACTCGTCGAGGGCGTCGTCGTTCAACGCTTCGATCTCGGCGCCGGAGACCACGGTCCCGACATCGATACCGACTTTGCCGCAGACGGTTTCGGCGACCAATTCGTTGTCACCCGTCACTACCTTGACCGCGACTCCGTGGCTCGCGAGGGCTTCGATCGCCCCGGCCGCAGATTCCTTCGGCGGGTCGAGGAAGGCCAGCAGTCCAACCAGGGTCATACCCTCTTCGTCGGCCGTCGAGTACTCGCGGCGCTGCTCTTCGACGACTGTCTTGGTTGCCACCGCAAGCACTCGCTTGCCCTGACCGTTCAGTTCCGCGACCAGACGGTCGACTCGGGCCAGCCATCCCGGCGTCAATTGGTGGGTCACCCCGTCCAGTTCCACCGATTCACAGACCGAAAGGAGCTCTTCCACTGCACCTTTGGTGACGATCAGATCGGCGTCGCCGTGGTCGACCACCACGGAGAGTCGACGGCGCTTGAAGTCGAAGGGAATCTCGTCCACCAACCCGTGCCGACGCGAGATCTCCTCGACCACTTCGGGACCGGCGGCCTCGATCACCGCGTCGTCGAGAAGACTGCGCAATCCGGTCTGATTCACGGAATTGACTGCCGCTAGCCGCAATACGTCCTCGGACTTACGTCCGGCAGTATCGAGATGCTCACCGAGAACGATGCGGTCCTCGGTGAGAGTTCCGGTCTTGTCCGTGCACAGAACGTCCATGGCGCCGAAGTTCTGAATCGCGTTGATCTGCTTGACGATCACCTTCTTGCGCGACATGTGGAGCGCACCCTTGGCCAGGTTCGCAGTCACGATGAGCGGCAACATTTCGGGGGTCAACCCCACTGCGGTGGCGACGCCGAAGAGTAGTGCTTGGCTCCAGTCCTTGGTCAGTCCGTTGATGATGAACACCGCGGGAACCATGATCAGCATGAACTTGATCAGCAGGTAGCTGACACTGCGCACCCCGACGTCGAAGCTGGTTTCGGGTCGCTTGGACGCCAATTGTGCTGTCATGGCGCCGAAGTAAGTCCGCTTGCCGGTGTGCACCGCGACGGCGGTGCCGCTGCCCGACACGACGGAAGTACCCATGAACCCGATGTTCTCGGCCTCGAGCAGCCGATCGACGTCGATCCCCGTCGACGGTTCCGCCGACTTCTCGGCCGGCATCGACTCACCGCTGAGCATTGACTGATTGACCTGTAGATCCTTGGCCCGGATGATGCGGACATCAGCCGGGATCATGTCGCCTGCGGCAAGCTGGACTACATCACCTGGCAGTAGCTGCTCGATCGGAATCTCAGCCGTGACCACGGTGTTGTTGATCTTGCGGGTGGCCGCGACAGTTGTCGTGACCATGGCCTTGAGTGCCTCGGCGGCCCGAGTCGAACGGTATTCCTGCCAGAACCTCAGGGACACACTGACAAAGATCATCAGCCCGAGGGTGATGATGCCCTCATAGGAGGGACCGTCTTCCGGGTCTGCCCACACCACGTCGGTCCCGACCATGATCAGGGCGAGGAACACCAGGATCAAGATGAACGGATTCTTGAAAGCTTGCGCGAACTGCACGATCGCCGGCGCCGGGCGATCGTGGCGGACATCGTTGCGCCCGTATCGCCGACGAAGATCGTCGATCTGATCGTCACGAAGGCCGTTGGCCGTCGTAGTCAGATCTGCGAGAACGGTGCGCGTGTCCGAGGCCGAGTAGTCGACCAATTCCTGTGCGCTTTCTCTTGCCAGGACCGTTGAAGGTGTTTGTTGTGCACTGTTTCTCGTGGGCCGTGGCCGCAATGCGAGAACGGAAAATGACATGACGAATCTCCTCGACTGCCAGCGCGCACGGGACCATGCCAGTGCATGAGGGCAGCAGAATGCGCTGAACGACAACGGAAGTCGTCAGCGGACGCGACAAAGCCGCGCAGATGAAACCGAGGGTGCGAAGGTCAGAGACTGACGAGCAAAATGCCGGGGTGAGCACCGTCGGCAAGAACAGAAGGATGGGTCGAATATCGACTCGGCGGGTCGTCCACGATGGTCACCTCCTGAAAGTTCGGGGCGTCCGTTGACGCCACACAAAGTACATGCGCACAGCACACGCGAGGAGAACCGAATATCGACGTACTCTCGCCTTCGCCGGAAGAAACCGGCATCAAGCTGCGAAAACACCTCCACGTCCGAGTTTTGGCACTGCACGACGTGTCCCGATCAAGACCGGGAAGCCACTTTGGATCACCCCTTAAGCCGGGGAGATCTGTCCTAACCTTGGGCGTCTCTCGACGTCGTGAGATCAGTGGCCTGTGTTCGTGCAGAAGCCTCACCTAACGAGGTACTGCACCCAGAGGGTAGTTCTCAAATCTGTTGCCTGTCAACCGAGCAACTCAGACGGCGGGCAATCCTGCCCGTGCGACGGCGCCGGCGAAGAGTGCCGTCACGGCGGCACCCATCACGCTCTGATCAACTTCTTCCGGATCCACCGAGTGCTCGAGAACGAGCCCGGATATCAAGGCCATCAACGAGATTGCAGTGGTCCGCACATCGAAGGAATCGTCCACTCCCCATTCGCGGGCACGTTCACCGATCAACTCCACGAGTTGACTGCGCAAGTGGCGACGCTCACGTAAGTACGCCTGAGCGATCTGCGGATCACGTCCGGCGAGCACTCCGAATTCGAGGACGAGCAGTGACCACCCCGGGTCGTCGACCATCCACGTTGCAATGGCCTCGCCACCTTTGCCTGCCGCGTCGGCCGGGTTCATCCCGGCGATCTCGGCAAGCACACGGCCGGCCAGTTCGAGAGACCGTTGCGCGAACAGTTCGGCGAACAGATCCTGTTTCGACTCGAAGTTGGAGTAGACAGCCCCCTTGGTGAAGCCCGCTCGGCGAGCAACTTCAGTGAGACGTGCAGCACTGAATCCGCGCTCCGCAAACTCTTCCGCCGCAGCGTCGAGCAGTCTTTGCCGCACCACGTCACGTCCGGGGCGGGTTACCGGCGTCCAGTCCGGTTGACGAGATTCAGTCACGATACCTAGAGTATTCAATACCTCGGGTATTGACAAGCTCTTTACTTTCGACAAGATCAGGACTCTTTCGTGACCACTACGCATCCGGCACACGCCGCACCAGACAACAGCTCCACCCACGACGAACACCACCACGACAATCTGCTGGTGAAATACGGCGCACCCAAGGTGATGGCCGCGCTGTTCGTCGGCGTGCTCCTGCTGCAGATGGGCTTCATCCTCAGCTACGTCGCCGCCTTCCATCAGCCGACTCCGCGAGACATCGAAATCGCGGTCATCGCCGATCAGGGCACACCGGACGGCATGGATCAGCAGATCGCCGACAAACTCAATGCCATCGACGGCAGCCCGCTCGACGCTCAGGTGGTCGACAGCACGGCGACTGCTCGCCGCATGATCAACGACCGCGAGATCCAGGGCGCGTTTGTCATCAATCCGGCCGGACCGGACACCCTGATCACCGCGAGCGCGGGCGGCAGCTCCATCGCGACATCACTCGAAGCGGTGTTCACGAAGGTCGAGGCGACGCAGGACCGACAGTTCGTCGTCCGCGACGAGATCCCCGTCGGAGCGCACGACAACCGCGGCCTCTCCGGCTTCTACCTCTCGGTCGGCTGGGTCGTCGGCGGCTATCTCCTTGCGGCAGCCATCGGACTGTTCATCGGTGCGCCGAAGACCCTCCGCCAGGCAAGCGCACACACGGGCGTGATCGCCATCTACTCGATCATCTCGGGAGCCCTCGGCGCCCTCATCACCTCACACGTGCTCGGAACTTTCGCGGGCCACTGGTTCCCGCTGTGGATCCTGGGAACAGCCGTGGTGTTCGGCACCGCCATGTTCACACTCGGATTGCGCGCTGCCATCGGCGTTCTGGCAGTCCCGCTGGCTATCGCCGTCTTCGTGATTCTCGGCAATCCCAGTGCGGGAGGCGCATTCGGCTCCAACGTGATTCCCTCGTTCTATGCCGCCATCGGCCGATGGATCACACCTGGCGCCGGCACCGAAGGCGTGCGGAGCATCGTCTACTTCAACAACGTCGGCGTCGGCCAGCCTGCTCTGACGCTTTTCCTGTACGCACTGATCGGTGCGGTCATGCTGTTCGGCTTCACGATCCGTCGCAACCGAAAGTCCACCGACACGACGCCGACTCCAGCTGTGGCGAACGCCGACTAGTCCTAGTCTGAACTCATGACGAGCCTCCTCCACCCCAACGCCTCGCACGTCGCCGAAACACTGATCTCACGGGGTCACCACGGCGTCATCGTCACGCAGCCCGAAGCCACGCACACCGCGGCCGAGGCAGCGGCGGCCGTCGGGGTGGAGGTAGGCGCGATCACCAAGTCGCTCGTGTTCCTTCTCGACGACGATCCGGTCCTACTGCTGGTCTCCGGCGCACATCAGGTCAATCTGAAAGCCACCGGCGAACGCCTCGAAGGCAAGCTCACGCGGGCGCCGCTGGAAATGGCGAAGTCGGCAACGGGCCAGCCGATCGGTGGGGTCGCTCCGCTCGGGCATCCCACCAACCTGCCCACCTACATCGATACAGCCCTCGAGCAGTACCCCGAATTGTGGGCTGCTGCCGGGCACCCGAACACGGTCTTTCGCACGACGTACTCCGAACTCCTTCGAATCACGGCCGGCCTCGCCGTCGACATGGACTGACGCACTTCAGCCAACCCGGTCCGAACCCACTCAGACGTGCGTCCACCTATAGTTGGACGCACCATGTGCACTGCAACCAGGACCCCGGCCGGTAACCACTGGCGTCGACGACACGTAGATCTGTGCCGCACCGACGCATGTCTGTGTATGCCGAGCGCAGTCACCTCGACCACACCGCACACCTCGAGTTCCAGCCGGAGAGTTCCCGTTGTCTGACAAGCCGAATGCCGTTTCCAGCCACACCACCCCCGACGTCCCCGAAGTAGCAGCGACGCCCGAGTTGTCCACCGGCATCTGCGCCGGTGACTACCGTGCAGCGCTTCGCCGCCACCCCGCAGGTGTCACCGTCGTGACCCTCGATTCGGGTACCGGCCCGGTGGGTTTCACCGCCACCTC
Source organism: Rhodococcus sp. WS1 (assembly GCF_003797745.1). Taxonomy (NCBI): domain Bacteria; kingdom Bacillati; phylum Actinomycetota; class Actinomycetes; order Mycobacteriales; family Nocardiaceae; genus Rhodococcus; species Rhodococcus sp. WS1. The sequence goes on from NZ_RKLZ01000001.1 coordinate 2,655,766, forward strand.
GTTCTCGTCCGTCTCCCTCGAGCCGCCGCTCGTCTCGTTCAACATCGCGGAGACGTCGTCGAGCATCAATGCGCTCAAGGCAGCCGAGTCCTTGGTGATCCACCTTCTCGGCGAACATCAGCAACATCTGGCCCAGCGCTTTGCGCGTAGCGCCGATCAGCGTTTTGCAGACGAGTCACTGTGGGCAGTGCTCGACACCGGGGAGCCGGTTCTGCACGGCACCCCCAGCTGGATGCGCGTCAAGGTCGACCAGTTGATCCCTGTCGGCGACCACACGCTGGTCATCGGACTCGTCACGCGGGTTCACGCCGAAGAGGACGACGAATCCGCTGCCGCACCGCTGCTCTACCACGAGGGCAAGTACTACCGCCCCACTCCGTTAGGTCAATAGACAACTGTGCGCCTTTATTAACCGCCCGCGGTTAATAAAGGCGCACAGCAAGTTACAGCGCTACGTACTTGGTATCGAGATACTCGTCGATACCCTCGGTTCCGCCTTCACGGCCGAAGCCCGATTCCTTCACGCCACCGAACGGCGCCGCAGCATCGGAGATCGCGCCGCGATTGACGCCGACCATGCCGGTGTCCAGCTTGGCCGAGACGCGCATCGCACGGTCGATGTCGCGGGTGTAGAAGTACGCCACGAGGCCGTACTCGGTGTTGTTCGCAGCCGCGATCGCTTCGTCTTCGGTGTCGAAACCGACCACTGCCGCAACGGGTCCGAAGATCTCTTCCTTCAGCAGGCGCGCATCGGCGGGCACCTGATCCAGAACGGTCGGGGTGAAGAAGAAGCCGGCTCCTTCGGGCGCCGATCCACCGGTGCGAACGCGAGCGCCCTTGGACACGGCGTCGTCGACGAGTCCGGTGACGGTTGCGAGCTGCTTGGTGTTGATCAGCGGTCCGATGTTGGTGCCCTCGGCGTCACCGGCGCCCACCTTCAAGGCCGCAACCTTGGCGGTGAACTTGTCGGTGAACTCCTCGCGCACCGAGTTGGCGACGTAGATGCGGTTGGCCGCGGTGCAGGCCTCGCCGCCGTTACGCATCTTCGCGAGCATTGCGCCGTCGACAGCTGCGTCGATGTCGGCGTCGTCGAAGACGATGAACGGTGCATTGCCACCGAGTTCCATCGACGTACGGAGCAGCTTGTCAGCAGCGTTGCGCACCAACAACTTTCCGACGCCAGTGGAGCCGGTGAAGGTGACCTTGCGCAGACGCGCATCTTCCATCAGCGGTCCACTGATGGAGGCCGCGTCGGACGTCGGGAGGATCGAGAGCACACCGTCGGGCAGACCGGCATCGGCGAACACCTGACCGAGGAGCTGCATGGTCAGCGGCGTGTCCTCGGCGGGCTTGACGATGATGGTGCAACCGGCAGCCAGCGCCGGTCCGATCTTGCGTGTGCCCATGGCGAGCGGGAAGTTCCACGGGGTGATCGCAAGGACCGGTCCGACGGCTTCCTTGGTGACCAGGATGCGACCGTTGCCGGCCGGAGCCTGCGTGAAACGTCCGCCGATGCGTACTGCTTCCTCGCTGAACCAGCGCAGGAATTCGCCGCCGTAGTTGACCTCACCGCGGCTCTCTGCCAACGACTTACCCATTTCCAGGGTCATCATCAGCGCGAAGTCCTCGGCGCGGGCGTGCAGCAATTCGAAGGCGGTGCGCAGGATCTCGCCGCGTACACGTGCCGGCGTGGCCGCCCAGTCTTCCTGCGCCGCAGCGGCGAGGTCGAGCGCACGGATACCGTCGGCAGCGGTGGCGTCGGCTACCTGGGCGAGTTCCTCACCCGTTGCCGGGTTGTAGACCGCAAAGGTCTTCTCGGCCGGGACGAGCTTGCCGCCGAGCCAGAGACCCTTGGGTACCGAGTCGAGAAGATCCGAGACGTTGGACATGTCAGTTCCCCTGTGCTGCAGTGCGAATAGCGGTCTCGAGGACGGTCAACGCGTCGTCGAGCAGCTCTTCGGAGATGACCAGCGGCGGGAGCAGACGGATGACGTTGCCGTAGGTACCGCAGGTGAGGATCACGACGCCGGCAGCGAGGCATTCGGCGGCGATCTTCTTGGTGATATCGGCGTCCGGCTCCTGCCCACCGGGCTTGACCAGCTCGATGGCGAGCATGGCGCCGCGACCGCGAACGTCACCGATGACGTCGAGTTCCTTTGCCAGTGCGTTCATTCGGCCGACGACGGTCGACTCGATGGTGCGTGCGCGGCCACAGAGGTCGAGCTCGCGCATCTGGTCGATGGACGCCAATGCAGCGGCGCAGGCGACGGGGTTACCGCCGTAGGTGCCACCGAGGCCGCCGGGGTGGACGGCGTCGATGAGCTCGGCGCGGCCCGTGACAGCGGCGAGCGGCATGCCGCCTGCGATGCCCTTGGCGAGAGTGACCAGGTCGGGGACGATGCCCTCGTGATCGCTGGCGAACCAGGCGCCGGTACGAGCGAAGCCTGCCTGAACCTCGTCGGCGATGAAGACGACGCCGTTCTCCTTGGCCCACGCGACGAGCGTCGGGAGGAATCCTTCTGCGGGAACGATGAATCCGCCCTCGCCCTGAATGGGCTCGATGAGGATGGCGGCCGTGTTGGCAGCACCGACCTGCTTCTCGATCATCGTGATGGCGCGCTGTGCGGCCTGCTCACCCGTGATCTTGGAGCCGTCGACGTTGAGGCCCTCGCGGTACGGGTAGGACATCGGGACGCGGTAGACCTCGGGGGCGAACGGACCGAAGCCGCTCTTGTACGGCATGGACTTCGATGTCAGTGCCATCGTGAGGTTGGTGCGGCCGTGGTACGCGTGGTCGAAGACGACGACTGCGTCGCGACCGGTTGCGTGACGGGCGATCTTGACGGCGTTCTCGACGGCTTCTGCGCCGGAGTTGAACAGCACGGAACGCTTCTCGTGGTCACCGGGGGTGAGCTCGGCGAGACGCTCGGCGACCTCGACGTAGCCCTCGTACGGAGCGACCATGAAACAGGTGTGGGTGAAGTGCGCGACCTGATCCTGAACTGCGGACACGACGGCCGGGTTGGAAGCACCGACGCTGGTCACCGCGATACCGGCACCGAGGTCGATCAGCGAGTTGCCGTCGACGTCGACGATGACTCCGCCGTCTGCGTCGGCGACGTAGACCGGGAGGGTGGATGCGACGCCGGCGCCGACGACCTTCTTACGGCGTTCGGCGAGCGCAGCCGAGCGCGGGCCCGGGAACTCCGTGACGATGCGACGCTCCTGCGGAAGCCGGTATTCGATTGCACTCATGTGACCACCCTCTCGGTTGTGTATTGCATTCGAGTATGCGACGCGCGAAGCATCGCAAGCACTGCCGAAATGGATACCCGAAGCTTCAGGGCTACTCCATATCGGCAACGACAGCTAGCCTTGATCAGGTGACGGTTCCGATCTCGTGGCTCTTGCGCCAGAAACACCTCTCGCTGGCTCTGCTCACCGACCGAGCAGCCGCCACCCACCCCGTCACGTTTGCGCAGGCCACAGAGCTGACGGACCCCACCCCGTGGCTTTCCGGCGGCGAATTGGTGCTCACCACCGGGCTGGCACTGGTGGGCGCGGACGCCACCGACTACAGCGAGTACATCGACCGTCTGGCCGCCGCAGAAGTATCGGCTCTGGGTTTCGGGACCGGCCTTTCCCACGAGAGTGTGCCCGCAGACCTGATTGCCGCCGCCCGCAGTCGCGGGCTCCCCCTGCTGGAAGTGCCGTTCACGACCCCGTTCGCGGCGGTCACGCGCGCGGTGATGACCCGTCTGAGCCAGCAGGAATACGAATCGGTACTCCGCGCGGCAGAAGTACAGACACGCATCACCCGCGTTGCGCTGCGCGGAGGCGTGTCTGCCATCGTGCGTGAACTGGCCACGGCCACAAAAACTTCGGTGGCGTTTGTCGGAGATCGGATCACCGCGGTGCATCCGGCAAACCAGAAGTCGTTGATCACCGAGGTTCGCGCGGTCGCGGCGACCACCCGCGATCCCAACGCTCCGGCGTCGATCTCGCAGAGCACACCCGAACGGACGCTGACACTGTCCCCCGTCGGCGTCACCGACAGCTGGCACGGCTACCTCGCAATGGCGGGCGCCGGGCCCCTGAGCAATATCGACAGAGTGTTGCTCGGGCATGCGGTCTCGCTGCTCACTCTCGAACTCGAGAAACCGGTTCGACTACGGGCCGAGCGAACTCGACTCAACGCCATGGCTTTCGGGCTCTTACTCGACGGCCGAATCCCCGAGGACGGTGTGCCGTCGTACTTGGACGAAGCGAGCGATACGCACGGCAATGTCCGTGTCGTCCACGTTCGCGGATCCGGACTCGGCCCTGTTCTTCGCGAACTCGACAACGCTCTCGCGCGAGCAGGCCGGCCGTTGTTCGCGCAATCCGAGGACGGTTCGCTGACCGTCCTCCTTCGCGGAACCGACACAATCGACACTGCCAAAACACTACTGGCGCAGCTCTCCCCCACCGAGGCGAAGACGGTGCGGGCCGGAATCAGCACCCCTCACCGTCTTCTGGACGCACCGCGCGCACTGGTCCAGGCCCGCGCCGCGGCCAATCTCACGACGGCCACTGCCCGCATTCTCGAGTTCGACGCTCTGAGTGGTTCGACGATTCTGGCATCCGAGCCTGCCCGTGAGGCACTGATCGCAATGGCTGCGGACACCATCCCGGTGCTGACGGAACACGACCAGGCACACGGGACCGCGCTGGTCGCGTCTTTGCGCGCCTATCTCGAGGCAAACGGCCAATGGGAATCGGCCGCAGCCGAACTCGGTGTTCATCGGCACACCCTCCGAGGTCGCATCGCACGCATCGAGGAACTGCTGCAATGCGACCTCGGACAGGCCCGGGTCAGAGCCGAACTGCTGCTATCGCTACTCGCCTGGGAGGGTCGCTGAACGCTCCGCGGCGTGCACCGAAGCGAAACCGGACGCACCGCGAACGAGTAGTTCGAGTTCGGCGTCGACCGTGCAGAGACGGGCGGTGTCCAGCGCTCCACTGCGGCTCACGCTCGACATCAAAGCCGTGAACCGGCGCACCGCTTGCGGATTGGCGGCGGTCCACAACTCGACGACCTCCGGAATACCTTCTCCGAGCGCTCCGGACACGAGGTCCGCGAAACGCGCCGTCAACCTGGCGTGGACGGCAGCGCTGCCCATGACCTCCCAATGCGAGGCACCGACGGCAACGTCGACGCCCCCGAGAACGTCGCCCAGATCGAGGGTGTCGGAGAGTTCCCGGTAGATCGCAGCCGCGGCCTGAACCGTCGTATTCTCCTGCAACGCAATGTCAGCCAGGGCGAGCGCCCCGAAAGACGCCTCGATGCGGTCGCTGGCCGACAGCCCTTCGGTGAGAGCCCGCACCGGCGCTGCCCATCGATCGATGTCGGCTCGCGGGTTCACGGTGAACCGGCCGGCTGCTCCCGGACGACGCAACACCCAGCTCATCTCGGATTCCAACAACTGCTGCAAGCGATCGAGAGCCTGCAACTGCTCGGTGGCGCGAAGCTCCGAGTTCAAGATCTCGCGCCGAAGTTCCTCGGTGCCGAGCACTTCGCTGACCACTGCGTAGGCCAGAGCCGCTTCCGGACTGTGGACTCCGAGGTGTTCCTCCAGCCGGAACAGCACGCCGGGTCCGACGCGGTTGACCAGTTCGTCGACCACCGAGGTGATGATGATGTCGCGGCCCAACCGATGTGCGCGGACCGCGTCCGGTGCTGCCTCGACGACGGAGAGCGGGAAGTACTGCGGGAGACGATCGGCGAAGATCTGATTGTCCGGGACGGTCGACGCCCCCAATTCCGCCGTCAGCACGTTCTTCGACTGCGCCACCAGCACAGCAAGTTCCGGACGGAGTAGGCCCTGCCCGGCTCGCGCCCGGACCGCCAGCGCCTTGGCGTCCGGCAATGATTCTTCGAGGCGCTTCATCGCGCCCGCCGAGACCAGGTTCTCGATCAACCGTTCGTGCTGATCGAGTAGGGCGGGAGCGCGGTGCTCGGCCAGGCTGATCGCGAGGGTCTGATCCTCACTGGCCTCGAGTACCGATGCGGCTACCTCGTCCTGAGCCGCCGCGAGTAGTTCATTGCGCGAGGTCGCGTCCAACTCTGCGAGTGCGATCTTGATGTTGACCTCACGGTCCGAGGTAGCCACGCCGGCCGCGTTGTCGATGAAGTCGGCGTTGATTCGTCCTCCGCCAGCGGCATATTCGATGCGGGCACGCTGGGTGAAACCCAGGTTGCCGCCCTCACCCACCACGGTTGCACGCAACTCGTCAGCGCTGACGCGAACTGCGTCGTTGGACGGATCGGCCGCGTCGACGTTGCTTTCGGTCGACGCCTTCACGTAGGTACCGACGCCGCCATTCCACAACAGGTCCACCGGAGCGCACAGGATCGCTCGGATCAGTTCCTGCGGAGTCAGCTTCTCCTCGGTGATACCGAGAACCTGACGCGCCTCGAGCGGAAGACGGATCGACTTCGCGCTACGTGGCCAGACGCCACCGCCAGGCGACATCACGGTGCGGTCGAAGTCGTCCCAGGACGAGCGCGGCACGGTGAAGAGACGAGCGCGTTCGGCAAACGTCGTCTCGGTGTCGGGGTTCGGGTCGATGAAGATGTGGCGGTGATCGAATGCCGCGACCAGACGGATCTTGTGCGAGAGCAACATTCCGTTACCGAACACATCGCCGGACATGTCACCGATGCCCGCGACGGTGAACGGATCGGTGTCGACGTCGAGGTCGCGCTCGGCGAAGTGGCGTCGAACCGCTACCCAGGCGCCGCGAGCGGTGATGCCCATCGCCTTGTGGTCGTAGCCGGCCGAACCGCCGGAAGCAAAAGCGTCGCCGAGCCAGAAACCACGCTCGACGGCGATGCCGTTCGCGACGTCGGAGAACCGTGCGGTCCCCTTGTCCGCCGCCACGACGAGGTAGGAGTCTTCACCGTCGTACTCGATTACTTCTGCCGGGTGCACCGCTGCGCCGTCGACGATGTTGTCCACCACGTCCAGCAAGCCGCGGATGAAGGTGCTGTACGACTCCTGCACCTGCGCCGGGGTCGGTGACGACGTGCCCCGAACCACGAACGCACCCTTGGCTCCCGAGGGAACGATCGGCGAATTCTTCACGCTCTGGGTCTTCATCAGACTCAGAGCCTCGGTGCGGAAGTCCTCGTATCGATCCGACCAACGCAGGCCACCACGGGCGACGGAGGAGCTACGCAGATGCACGCCTTCGACATTGGGTGCGCTGACGTAGATCTCGCGGAAAGGAACTGTCTTCTGCGGGGTGGAGAGCAACTGCGAGTCGATCTTGAACGACGCGTACGGCAGCGGTTCGCCGGCCTCACCGCGCAGGTACCAGTTGGTGCGCAGAGTCGCCTGCAAGAATGAACGCACACCGCGCAAGACGCGATCCTCGTCGAGAGTGTCTGCACCGTCGACTGATTCGTCGATGGCCGCCGCCGCGGTGGCCACGGCCGTCTCACGCGAACCTGCTACTGCGGGATCGAAACGCGCGGTGAAGAGTTCGACTGCCTGCCGTACGAAGAGCGGCTTCGCTGCCAACACTCCGACGATGTAGCTCTCGGACAACCCGATACGAGCCTGAGCGAGGAAACGGCACGCAGCGCGCAGCAACTCTGCGTCGCGCCACGTGATGTCTGCTCGTCCGATCAGACTGGAGAATGCGTCCATCCGGGTCTGTCCGGCGATGACGGCTTCGAAGGCGTCCGCCATCTTCTCGAGCGCACTGCCGTCGAAGGTGCTCGGCTCGAAGGTGAAGTAGTGTGCCGAACCCAGAACGGTCGGAAGCGGGCGGTGCGTCGAAACTCGGAGTCCGAGGGACTCGAAGTTCTCGCACAGATCGGAGAGGGAGGGTTCTCCGGACGGCCACAGCACCACACAGGTCAGATCGTCACTGCTCAGGTCGTTGCCCTGACGGAAGACGAGTCGCTGGCCCGCTGCTGCCAATTCGGCGACCAGTTCGAGCGCCGGGTCACCGGATCGATCACCGCCTGCCGGTCTCGATTCTGCAGCTGCGGTCTTGGTCGCCGATGATGTGCTCGCCATTGAACACCCTCCTGGAAATTATTGGATCCGAACACTTTCCAGTGTTGCGTGGATCACCGGAAAGAGGTCGTGCCCGATAGGAGTACCAACCCCCATCGGGCACGACATTTCGGCAGTTGCGGTGAGCTCAGTCGCCCAACCTGATCGGAGCGAGCTCCTCGAACACGTCGCCGGGTCCGGGATTCTCGGTAGGCGCAGCGCCGCCGAGATGGTTGACGACGCCCCATACCGCGTTGATCGCGGTCTGGATCGCGCCCTCGGCCCAGCCGGCAGTCCACGACACGTCGTCACCGGCGAGGAAGATTCCCCGATGACGCGGTTCGAGATCATTCTGCACGAAGTGAGAGAACAGGCGCTCCTGGTACCGGTAGTGCCCCGGAAGGTTCGCCTTGAACGCACCCATGAAGTCGCGCTCGGTTTCCCACGACAGCGTCACCGGGCTCGAGATGATGTGGCTGCGGAAGTCCACGCCTGGGTAGATCTCTTCGAGCGAACGCAGCATTATGTTCATGCGCTCGGTGGCGTCGAGCGCCAGCAGCTTCAGCGAATCGTCCGACCAGGTGTACGACAAGCAGATCAGGCCTGGCTTGCCCTCGCCCTGATCGAGCAGGTAGGTGCCGCGACTCATACGGTCGGTCAGTGTCATCGACACCGAATCACGGCCGGTCACGGGATCCTTGTCCTTCCAGAACGGGCGGTCGACGAGAACGAACACCTTGGTCGAACCCATGTAGTGAGTTCGCTCGATCGCAGTCCAGTGGTCGATCGGGAACAGATCGTCGTCACACCTGATGTTATTCAGCAGCATCCAACTCTGCACTGTCACAACGGCACTCGCATACGTGCGAATGAAACCTCCGGAGTCCGTCACCGTGATGTTGCCTGGCTCGGTACGCCGGAGTTCGGTGACGCGGGGACGCGTCTCGCCGTCGTTGAGCGAAGCGACCGTCGTACCGGCAGGCCAATGCGCCATGTGCGCCGGGGCGCGGTTCCACAACCGCATCGGCAGCTGCTGCGATCCACCCACGATGCCGCGGTGGTCGTCGTCGGCGGCCGTGATGACCACACGAAGGATTTCGAGGATCGAGTTGGGGTAGTCGGTATCCCAACCACCCGTACCGAATCCGACCTGCCCGAACACTTCCCGCATGTGGAAGGACTTGAAGTGCTTCGACGCGGCGAGGAATCCGTAGAACGTCTGGTCGTCGTAGCGCACCACGAGGTCGTTCCAGATCCGCTTGATCTCTGCGGTGTCGCGGTCACGAATGGCCTGCTGCAACGGAATCAGATCGGCATGCTCTTCGAGAGTGCGCTGCCAGGCCTGCGCCACCTCGGTGTAAATCGGCGGCAGATCCTCGAGAGTGTGCGCGTAGTGGCTCTCACCCTTGAGATCGATGACGGTGCTCGGCGTGACCTCGGCAAGGGGATTCGGGAACTCCTCGGTCTGCAGACCCAGTTCGTTCAGATAGTGGAACAACGTCGTCGACGACGGTGGGAAACGCATTGCGCCCATCTCGGCGACAACCCCGGGGTGCCCGTCGAACTCGACCGACCGCATCCGGCCACCGATCTGATCAGCTTCGTAGACAATCGGTTTGAGACCGACCTTGAGCAACTCGTAGGCCGCGATCATGCCGGAGAGTCCACCACCGATCACGGCAACTTCTGTACCCAGTGCCAGATCGGGCACCGAGCCGAGTCCCGCCGGACTGGAAACGTAGTCGTCGTACGGGAACGGAAAATCCGGTCCGAACATCGTGAGGGGCGGCTGCTTGCCGGGTTCCGAGGAACTGTCCGGAGCTACTGGGATGGTCATCTACGGTTCTCCTTGGAGACAGTCGTGACAGAAAGGTCTGGATACAGATCGAGGCGTCGATCGTCGAGATGCGTGTTGAGGGTGCGCGATTGCGAGACGGTGGCGGCGGCGATATCCGCGAAGAGCAATTCCTGGCCGCCCCCGGCCCGCGCCAACTCGGCACCGTCGGGTGCGATGGCGCACGAGAGACCGCAGTAGGTCAGCTCGGTTTCGGCGCCGCAGCGATTGACGTAGGTGACAAACATCTGACTCTCGTATGCGCGGGCCGGAACCACTTGCTGCGCAATGTGTTCGTACGGAGTCATCAACCCCGTCGGCACGATGAGCCATTCGGTACCGGCGTCGGCATGGGCCCGAACCGCTTCGGGAAATTCCACGTCGTAGCAGATCAACAATCCGCAGCGGATGCCCTCGAAATCGAACCCGACCACCAGGGTCTCACCTGGCCGGAAATGTTCGCGGTCGAGCGTGCCGAACAGGTGTGTCTTGCGGTAGTGCGCAAGCGAAGTGCCATCGCGGTCCACCACCTGCACGCTGTTGTAGACGTCTCCCCCGTCGAGTTCGGGGTAGCCGTAGACGACGGCGATGCCTGCACTGCGAGCAATCTCGGCGACGGAATCGAAGATCGGGCCGTCGGCCGGTTCCGCGCGCAGCGACACCAGTTCGCCGATGTCGTAGCCGGTTGCGGACATCTCCGGCGTCAGCAGGATCTTCGCACCGGATGCCGCAGCCTCGCGGGCAGCGGTGTCGATTGCAGCGAGGTTGAACTCCACCGACGCAAAGGTGTCCGGGGTGGTGAGCGGACCTTGGAACAGGCCAACTCGAACTGAATCGACATGCATGGTGCGCTCCTTCAGGAGTTCCGTGACGCCAATTTTCGACGGTGTGTGTGACGGGGACAACTACCAGCGTGACGGGTGCCGCCAATCATGTCAACTCTTGTTTCCTAAGAATCAACATTCACGGATTCGTGTCTCACGAAGGCGACGCGCGTGGCCCTTCCGGCAATGCCGGATTCAAGACCCACAGAACCTTCGCCAGAACCGAGCCTTCGGCCTGAAAACTATGGTTGTGCGTCGGCGTGAATGTGAAGGAATCGCCCGCCGCAAGCACGACGTCTTCGGCATCGACGGCCTCACCGTTCGGATCCGTCCGACCGCCCTCGAACGAGACCCGCAAGCCGCCCTCCAGCACGTGCACGAAGTTCACGTCGATCGGCAGACTGTAGAACTCCCGACCACTTCCGCCGCCTGGTTCCAGCTCGCCGAGCAGCACCTGAATTCGACGCTCGTTGGTAGGCGTGAGCAGGTACTCCGTCATCTTTTCGCCACCGAAGCTGATTTGCGGCATGGCGTCGGCGCGGACTACTTCACCGGCGGACGCATTCTCGAACAGGGATCCGACGGGGATCTCGAGCACCGCGCACACCTTGATCAGGGTCGCCACCGACGCGTTGACGTGATCGCGCTCGAGTTTCGAGAGATACCCCTTCGTCACACCACAGGCCTCGGCCAGGTCGTCGAGGGTCAACCGCTTCGATTGACGTGCCGCCTTGAGCCTCGCCCCGATGCGCGGTCCGACCGGCTCGACCGCTTCCTTCGCCTTGGCCACTGAACCCACTCCTTCACGACCGCCGTGTCCCTTTCAGGAAACAGGGGTTGACAACCGAGCCTCTTGAAGAAACCATACTTGCTCAGAGAGCTACATCACTGAAGGGCGCCCGGTGTGCGCCGAATCGAGAGCAGGGACCTCTGCACATGGCTACCAACAACCCCGGATCGTTCATCGGACCCGTCGACGCCACGCGCGTCCCCCGCTACGCCGAGCCGACCACTTTTGCGCGTCTGCCGCGCCTCGATGAGGTCTCGCGCGCCGACGTGACAATCCTCGGCATCCCCTTCGATTCGGGTGTCAGCTACCGACCCGGCGCTCGGTTCGGTCCGGGGCACATCCGCGCTGCGTCGAAGCTGCTGCGTCCGTACAACCCCGCGCTCAAGGTCTCGCCCTTCGCCAACCAGCAGGTAGCCGATTTCGGCGACATCGGCGTCAACCCCTTCGACATTCAGGAAGCTCTCACGACGGTTCAGTCCGCCGTCACCGACCTGCGCGCCGACGGTTCCTCCGTGCTCACGCTCGGCGGCGACCACACCATCGCACTTCCGATCCTGCGCTCACTGGCCCGCGATCACGGCCCGATCGCCGTCCTGCACTTCGACGCTCACCTCGACACCTGGGACACCTACTTCGGTCAGCCTTTCACTCACGGCACCCCCTTCCGTCGCGCCAGCGAAGAAGGCCTGATCGACATGGAGCGTTCCCAGCACATCGGTATCCGTGGACCGCTCTACAGCGAGAAAGACCTCGAAGACGACCGCGTCCTCGGCTTCCAGGTGATCCGCAGTGACGACTACGAGGTCGACGGCGTCGCCAGCATCGTCGAGCGCATGCGTAAGCGCCTCGACGGTGGCCCGGTGTACGTCTCCGTCGACATCGACGTGCTCGATCCCGCACACGCTCCGGGTACCGGAACACCCGAAGCGGGCGGCATGACCTCTCGCGAATTGTTGAACACACTGCGCGGGTTGGTGGGACTCAACGTGGTCGGCGCCGACATCGTCGAGGTAGCGCCGGCGTACGACCACGCCGAGATCACCGGTATCGCAGCGGCCCACGTCGCTTACGAGTTGCTGTCGGTGCTCGCACTCAATCGCTGAAGCAGCACAACGGTATCCGTCGTGTGATGCATCTCGGGGTTCGCGGGAAGATCACGTTCCCGCGACTCCGAGACCAACACCTTCCAACCATCGGTGAACAGCGACTCCACGTATTCGGGTGTATGGAGCATGGCCCGATGGTGCTCGGTCGGCGACTCGTGAGGTGAGTGGCCCACGATCAGCAAATGCCCGCCGGGCGCGACCAGATCTCCGAGAGCACGGAACAATTCCCCGCGCGCGGGTTCGAGCATGTGGAAGAACTGCGCGGACACCAGATCGAACGAGCGCCCCTGCGGATCCCACTTCGTCAGGTCGGCTTCCAGCCATTCGATGTCGACGCCCTCGCCCTCGACGTGAGCCTGGGCGCGGCCGAGCGCAACCGACGAGATGTCGGTGCCGGTGACCTTCCACCCGCGACGCGCCAACCACAAAGCGTCGGCACCTTCGCCGCAACCGACGTCGAGTGCCGTGCCCGGTTCCAGGTCGGAGGCTTCGGCAATCAACTGTGGGTTGGGATTTCCGCTCCAGCGCGCGGGGCGTTCCTCGTACAGCGAGTTCCAGAACTGTGCGTCCGCCTTGGCGTACGGATTCTCGGTGGTATCGGAGTTTTCGTGGTGATTGTGGTGTTCGTGGCTCATGCACCCAGGATGAACGACCTTCCACAACTCACGCAACCATCTTTGCTGAAACAGCAACTTCTCCATTTCGACGCCCTGCTAACGTCACGTCGTGGCCGGTGGATTTCCCGTGTTTCGTCTCTACTGCAACTCAGCAGGCCCATACGTTTTGTGTTGTGCGCATTTCCCCGAGTTCACCGGTTCGAACTCGGACGAAGAGTTCAGTGTCCAGCAGAGCTTCGACCACGCAGTCGAGAAGATGCTGCGCGAGGCGTCCTTCGAACCGACAACCCTGACGTTGGTGGGCGAGCAACAGGGATATCCAGTCGGAGACCACCTGTTCGATGCGACGGTTCCGCGAACCGGCAGAGTCTCCTTTGCTTTTCAAGAAGCCGGACCGCCGTGGATCGTTCTCGGCCTCGATGTTTCTTCTGAAAAATTCTGGTCCGAGATCGACGAAGACGAAGATCTCCTCGCCCTCGGCCCGATCTCTCCGTTGACGTCGGTCCCTGCCGTTGTACTCACTGCAACCGGGTGGCCACGGCAAAATGACCTCGACTCACCGTGACCTGAACTGGTTCATCACCCCGGTTCTCGTGAGATCGAACAAAAATCGGCATGATTTTCGTGAAGATCGACCGAGATGCCCGTCACGTCCTACGCCAAGATTTAGCGGTCACACTCGACCGCGCCCTCTCGAACTTCGCTCGGGCCCTGGCTCCTTCACGGAGGCACAATGAAACACCGCTCTTATCCGGCACTTGCAACGGCCGCGGGGCTCGCACTCGCGTTGTCGGCTTGCAGCTCGGGAGGCACGTCCTCGGGCTCCGACGGCGGTGAACCTCTGACAGACGGAACCTTCCGTTATGCGTTGCAAGCCGATCCGGGTGCACTCAACCCGATCATGTCCGGCTCCGCGGCAACCGCTGACATCTCGAGGCTGGCCTACGACTCCCTGGTCTACCAGGATCCGGACACCAGTGAATTCAAACCGTGGTTGGCAGAGAAATGGGAAGAGACGCCGACCTCCGCATCCTTCACCATCCGCGAGGGAGTGACCTGTACCGACGGGTCGACGCTGAACGCGCAGACCGTCGCGAACAACATCAACTTCGTGGCCGATCCGGCCAACGGTTCACAACAACGCGGCACCACGGTCCCCGTAGGCGCTTCGGCCACTGCCGATCCCGCGACCCGCACCATCACGGTCACCACTCCGGCGCCGAGCCCCTTCCTCCTCCTCACGGTCAGTCGCCTCCCGATCATGTGCGACGCCGGACTCGCGGACCCGACCGCCTCGAACAAGAAGTCTCTCGGTTCCGGGATGTTCGAAGTCACCGAAGTCGCCGCCAACGACCACTACACGTTCGAGCGTCGTGACGGCTACAACTGGGGCCCCGACGACACCACCTCCGACACACCAGGTGTCCCCAAGACCGTCATCGCTGTCATGGCACCCAATGTCAGCACCGCCGCAAACCAGCTTCTCTCCGGCGAACTCAACGCATCTCCGATCGCCGGTCCGGACAAGGACCGGATCGAAGCCGCCAATTTCGCCTCGATCAATCGCCCGATGCCGTCCGGTCAGATGTACTTCAACCAGATCGCGAACAATCCCACCAGCGATCCCGCCGTTCGCAAAGCACTCATCCAGGGAGTCAATCTCGACGATCTGGCAGAAGTTATCACTGCCGGCCAGGGCACCCGCGCAACAAGTCTCGTCGGTGTAGAGCCCCGCGCCTGCGTGTACGACTCCGTCACCGGCAACATTCCGGACTACGACGTCAGCGCAGCGAAGGCAACCTTGGACGCGGCCGGCTGGACCGCCGGGTCGGACGGAAAACGAAGCAAAGACGGAAACCCGTTGACACTCCGCCTCTTCTACGCAGGAGGCGAAGAGGCTCGCAGCGCAGCAGCCGAACTCGCTCAATCTGCATGGTCGGATCTCGGCGCAAACGTCGAGGTAACGGGAGCCGACCAGACCAAAGTTGTCGACGTCATGCTCAGCGGTAAAGACAACAATCAGTGGGACATCGCATGGATCCAGATCAACAATTCGATTCCCAGCGGGTTCACCCCGTTCTTCACCGGACCTGCTCCGGCAGCCGGTAAGAATTTCTCTTCGATCAACAACCCCGCCTACGAAGCAGCGGTGGCCAAGGCTTCCGGGTTGACCGGCGACGCAGCGTGCGCAGAGTGGGCAGACGCCGAGTCGCAGATCACCAAGACGGTGTCCGCGGTGCCGTTCGCGAATACGAACATGAGCTTCTACTTCAACAAGGCCGGGCTCGCATTCGGTAAGTCCTTCATCGGGTCTGCACTGCGTCTCTACCAGTAGTCCGATCGATCGATACCCTGTGGCAACGAGATATGTCAGATCAGTGCGATCTGACGTATCTCGTTGCCACACCTATCGTCTCGTTGTCCAGCTCGACGTAGGTCAGCTGAGGAATCGTGGACGCAAGTTCCGTGAAAGCCCATTTCGCAACGTTCTCGAATGACGGACGGAAATCGAAAATCTCCGGCCAGACACCGCTCGCCAATCGCTCGGCGCACCGATCGACGGACTCGTCGAGAGCGTCCGTGTCGACAAACCATCCACGTTCTCCGAGTTGGTCGTCCTCGAACGAGAACCCGACTCGCATCGTCACGCGAAATCCCTCGGCAGGCATCAGCGGCGGCAAATTCTTTGCGTCCCGCACGGGTGCCGGAAGCCGCCGGAAACCCTTGCCTCACAGCGAATGTACGACGGATCTCGATGCTGAACATGACGACCACGGTATCAATGTTCGTCGAGCACAGTTCTACGAGCGAACGAGCCTCGCAATCGCGTCGGTCGCTTCCTTCACCTTTGCCTCTGCCTCGGGACCACCGTCAACGGCAGCTTTGACGACACAGTGGCTGATGTGGTCCTCGAGCAGCCCCATGGCCACCGCGTGGAGAGCCTTGGTCATCGCCGAAACCTGCGTGAGAATGTCGATGCAGTACTTGTCCTCGTCGACCATGCGCTGCAGGCCGCGGGCTTGACCCTCGATGCGACGCAGGCGCCCTAGGTAGTCGTCCTTGGCGGTGATGTAGCCGTGGGAATCACCCGTGCAGCACACATCGCCGGTCGTATCATTGCCCGGGGCACTGCTTGGAGCGTTGCCCACTTCTGTCGCTTCCGACATTCGATGTCCTCCTGTTCGTCAACGCGTGACTTCGCAACAATTCTCGTTACCGGGGCGATGTGCGGATACTCTTCGACTTCCGTTGTCTTGCAGAGCAATCACTGCGCACATCGCCACGCATTTCGCTACTGCACGAACAGATGGGTGCATGGTGATCGCCCATGCCCGTTTTCCCGTTGCTGCGAAACTCATTCGGTCTCAGTGCCCGTGGTGCGAGTGTTCGGCCCCAGGCGTGGTCGCATTGTCGGCAGTCAGAGTGAATTCCGCCGTACGCACCACTTCGCCATGTTTGAAGTCCAGGAACAACCGGTAGTCCTCAGCGCTCGGCATGTTGGCGTAGAAGGTGATTGCCGGTCCAGCCGGCGTGACACCGTCACCCGGATGACCATCCGGATGCACATGGAGATAGGCGAGGTCGGAGGCACGCAACGCGACCAGATGCCCGTACGCGGCAAGGTAGAGCTGCAAGTCTGTGACCGGGATTCCGTCACGACTGACCGAGAGCGTGAGCTTCGATGTCTGGCCGGCATGGGCCGCGCCTTCGAGAGAGACGGTATAGCCGTCGACCGTCGTGACGGCAGCAGCGGCGGGCAACGGCCGAGGATCATAGGACCCGGCGACGCGTACATCCGCACTCAGCGTCATTCCGTCACCCCCGTCCGGGGTGAAGTCAGCGAAGACTCGGTAGTCTCCCGCGTGATCGAAATCGACTGACACACGCCAGTTTCCGTTCTCGTCCAATTCGGGATGCACGTGCTGGAATCCGGTCAGGTCCAGACCGACCACGATCAGATGCAACTGCTTGTCGTGGGTGTCGGTGTACCTGGTCAACGGAGTTCCAACCGAATCCAGGATCCGGAACTGCAAGGGGACATGGCTGCCGACGGCCGCCTCCGACGTTGCCAATTCCAGTGTGTAGCCGTTGCCGCTGAACATCTTGCCCTCCAAAGTTTGGGTCGGCAGCACTTCCGTTGCCGTCTGCGTCGGGTTCGACACTCCTTGAATTCGAACCTGTTGCAATTTGTACCATACCCCCCTAGGGTATGCAACGAACTACTCGAACACCATGAATTCACTCGAAGGAGATCCGATGCGCATCTACGCAGAGCGCCGGCCGAATGAGTTCCAAGAACAGCATTTCCCCGCGCACCTCAACGAAGCGCTGCGCCGATGTCGCCCAGGCTCGCTTTCGACACCCCCTGACCACACGAGCATCACCTATACCCCGTAGAGGTAAGGAACTCAGAATGTCCACACAACCGAAATCCACCCGTAAGTGGTGGGCGTTGGCGTTGATCGCCGCCGCTCAGTTCATGGTCATCATGGACACCTCGATCATCGGTGTCGCTCTCCCCCAGATGCAGAGCGATCTCGGCTTTTCCCAGGAAGGCCTGACCTGGGTCTTCAATGCGTACGTCATCGCATTCGGCGGGCTACTCCTCCTCGGCGGCCGCCTGTCCGACCTGTTCGGCGCCCGCAGAGTGTTCTCCGCTGGTTGGCTGATCCTGCTGATCGGTTCCGTTGTCGCCGGTGCCGCCGGTAACGTTGCCGTCGAACTTGCGGGCCGCGCCGTTCAGGGTGCCGGTGCCGCACTCATCGCACCATCGGCGCTCACCTTGCTGATGATGCTGTTCGGCAGCACGCAGAAAGAGATGACCAAGGCGCTGTCCATCTACGGCGCTGCCGCCCCGGCAGGCGGTACGGCCGGAGTGTTCCTCGGCGGCGTCATCACCGAATACACCAGCTGGCCTTGGGTGTTTTACCTCAACATTCCCATCGCCGTCATCGCGCTGATCGCTACTCCCCTCCTGATGCCGAACGCACCGGCACGTACCGGGTCGATCGACTTCCTCGGCGCACTCGCTGTCACCGCAGGTCTTGCTGTCGGAGTCTTCGGCATCGTCAGAGCACCTGATGTCGGATGGGGATCCGGGCAGACGTGGCTGGCGCTCGCCGTTTCGGCCGCTCTGTTGGGTGCATTCGTGTTGATCCAGTCCAAGCGTCGGGAACCTCTGGTGCGTCTGGGAATCTTCAAGGCGCCCAACCTCGGTGCCGCGAACATCGCTCAGCTCGTCCTCGGCGCTGCCTGGATACCGATGTGGTTCTTCCTGAACCTGTACCTGCAGCAAGTGCTCGGATACAGCGCCTTCCCGGCCGGTGCGGCGCTGCTGCCGATGACGATCTTCGTCATGCTCGGCATGGTCGTCGTGGCACCACGGGCCATGGCACGCTTCGGTGCAAAAGCGATGATCGTGACCGGATTGCTGGTACTGGGAATCGGTTTGGGTTGGATGTCGTTGATCCGGCCCACCGGCAACTTCTGGGTCGACGTACTGCCGGCGTCGCTCGTGGCTGCGGCAGGTATGACGCTGGCGTTCATTCCCTCACTCGGTACGGCGATTTCGGCTGCACGCCCGGAAGAGGGCGGATTGGCTTCCGGCATCGTCAACGTCAGCTACCAGGTCGGCTCGGCTGTCGGCCTCGCGGTGATGACCGCGATCGCAGCAGTGTTCGGCGCTGATCAACTCGGTGACCTGACGGAGTTGACGAACGGTTTCTCCGCCGTGTTCCTGGGAGCAGCCGCCATCGCAGTGGTGGGCGCAGCAATCACCGCGGTCGTGATGCGGTCGACCAAGGTCGACGATCCTCGAACCGTTCAATCCACCGTCAATTCTTGACCAACTCCGGTGGTGGGTTCGGCCGGCTGTCACCAGCCGAACCCACCACCGGCGGAACCACTTAGGACTCGTTATGTCGCGCCTTGCATCTCTCACACCCGCCACCGCTGTCGGTGCATCTAAAGACCTTCTCGCCGAACTCGTCAACCGTCATGGACAGGTCGGTGACATGGTCGCGGCGATGGCTCATTCGCCCGCCGTACTGGGTGGCTATCTGCAACTCAGCCGGGCAATGAAGCGAGCGAAACTGAGCCGCAAGATCACCGAGCGAATCTCGATCGCCGTGCAGGTCCAGCAAGGTTGCGCTGTTTGCCTCGAAGCCCACGTTGCCGCCGCGCACGCCAACGGCGTCGAGGCGGACGAGATCGAGCGTGCCCGCGCGGGCACGTCCGCCGATCCCGCAATCGCGGCAATGATCGACCTCGGACTTCGCGTCTATCGGGAGCCTGCCTCGATTTCAGACGAACACATCGCGGGCCTTCGAGCGCACGGCTACGGTGATCGCGAGATCGCTGACGTCGTCGGAATCGTCGCCCTCAATGTCCTGACCGGAGCTTTCAATCTTGTCGCGGGAGTGAAACCAGATGAACCGGACGGCTAGGACCGCACCGGAACGGAACAGCATGCGTCTGTTCTTGATTCGCGACTATCGCCTGCTCTTCAGCGCCCAGATCATCGCGCTGTTCGGCACCGGATTGGCGACGGTTGCGCTGGGTCTACTCGCCTACGAACTCGCTGGGCCGAGCGCCGGAGCTGTGCTGGCCACCGCGCTGACGATCAAGATGTCCCTGTACGTCGTGATCGCTCCACTCGCGGCGGCGTACGTCGACCGGTTGCCGAGACGGGCTTTCCTCGTTGCCCTCGACGCCCTTCGTGCAGCGGTCGTGATCGCATTGCCCTTCGTCAGCGAGATCTGGCACATCTACGTGCTGGTAGGCGTTCTCCAAGCTGCGTCGGCAGCGTTCACTCCCACGTTCCAAGCGGTCATCCCTGACATCGTGACCGACGAGGCCGATTTCACCCGCGCACTGTCTGCATCGCAGGTCGCTTACACTATGGAAAGCCTGCTCAGCCCTGTTCTTGCCGCAGTCGCACTGTCCTTCATGACATTCAACCTGTTGTTCGTCGCCACCTCCGTGGGCTTTGCGGTCTCGGCACTGCTCGTGCTGGCCACCCGAATCCCCAACGCTCGCCGGAGTACTCACCGCAAGGCGTGGGATCGGATCGCGTCGGGGGTGCGAATCTTCGTGACCACACCGCGACTGCGCGGCATCATGGCACTCAATCTCGTGGTGGCAGCAGCCGGTTCGATCGTCGTGGTCAACACCGTCAACTACGTCCGCGACGAGCTCGGTGGAACCCAATCCGACGTGGCGTGGATGCTTGCCGCGTCAGGCACCGGCACGTTGGTGACCGCGCTGCTTCTTCCACGCGTTCTCGACAGAACCGCTGAACGCACTGTGATGACAGCAGGTTCCGTTGTCCTGGTCGTCAGTGCCAGCGCGGCAGCAGCCCTCGCCGTGGCCGGTGTATTCACGTGGATGCTCACTGCCGCAGTGTGGGCACTCGTCGGCGCCGGGATGGCCATGATCGTCACGCCGACCGGAAAAGTACTTCGGCGCTCCGTCGAGCCCGCAGGTATACCGGAGGTATTCGCAGCCCAGTTCTCCCTGTCACACCTCGCCTGGCTTGTCACCTATCCGATCGCCGGATGGGTTGGTTCGAGCGCGGGATTTGCGGTCACCTGGAGCATCCTTGCAGCGCTTGCCGCAGTGGGAGCCGTTGCAGGATTTGCACTTTGGCCTCGGGAGACAGTTGCTGAATTGCCCGTACAAGCGACGTACGAAACCACGCGAGGCGAATGCACCTTGGCGGCCACCCAGTGCGCATGCGCTCGCACCGTCTGATGTCGACGGTCTGCCCGAACCCCGATTGGGCCTCAACGAAAGTGGTGGTGCAGGCATCGCCTGCACCACCACTTTTCACTCAGCTCACGTCAGCGTACTTCCGCGGATTTGCGTCGAATCGAGGACCACAACCCTTGCAGCAAAACCAGTACCGATTACCTTCGTAGTCACGGAACAGGCCTTCCGCTTCGGCACGCGCCTTTTCGATCACACTGCCGGGCATGACCCGACATTCGACGAGTTCACTACTGCCAGAGTTGAGTAGGTCTTTCCCACCGGTCGGCATCGCCGTACCGACAGTGCCTACAGCGCCATTGGCGTCAGCCTTCGGGGTATTTCCACAGCCACAACTACTCATTGGGATTCCTGTTCTTTTGCTGGACGGATGTGGCCCGGAAAGCGAGCCCGACACAACCACCAACATACCCCCTATAGGTATATAGGAGATAACTTGAAGGTCTGCGCGTACAGCGCCTCGACACATAAACCATTGGAGAAGAACGAATAATGCGTCCTCAGTCTCGGATCACCTACAGCATCATGACACAAGAAGCATTATACCCACTGGGGGTATAGGGTAGGTCTGGCATCGACCATCCATGTCCGCGAGGTCGTCGACGAAGAGGCGCAATGAAGAACTGGAAAGCAATCGGCAGCAGCCGATTCGCCGTAGTTGGAGCTTTGCTGTTGGTCGGCGCGCTCTGGGGAAGCTCGTTCCCCCTCGTTGCTGTGGCAGCACCAACACTCGGCGCCGTCGGCACGACGCACGGCCGCTTCATTGTTGCAGCGTTGGTTCTCGCACTGATAACGGCTTCCAGCAGATCGACCTGGCGCGCGGTCGGTCACCGGTTTCCTGCATTCCTACTGCTGGCAGCCCTCAACGTCGCTGGGCCCCTGACGCTTGTCGCAACTGCGATCGTCGGCCTCAACTCGTCGACGGCGTCGATCCTGAATGCCACGACGCCGATGTTCACCGTATTCGTCGCCGCTTTCTGGCTTCGACAAAAGATCACCTGGCGAAAACTCTCGGGGGTCGCGATCGGCATCGTCGGCGTCTCGGTGCTCGTCGGTGGAATTCCTTCAGCGATCGACAGTCGCGCAATGCTGGCCATTGGCGCATCTTTGACCGCGGCGCTGCTGTACGCAGTCGGAGGTGTTTACGCACGAAAGTCGTTCCAGGACACTCCACCGATGACACTGGCCCTCGGACAACAACTTGCCGCGGTTGCCCTATTGGTTCCCGTGTCCGCCGTCGCTCCCCCACCGGGGCCCATAACCGTCGGTCCACTCATCGCCGTGGCGGCCCTGGGGCTGGGGGCTACCGCCGGTGGCTACCTGGTCTACTTCTGGATAATTCGTCAGGCGGGTCCAGTCGCGGCATCGGCCGTCACTCTTCTCGTTCCGATTTCGGCATCAGCCATCGGAGTGCTGTGGTTGAACGAGCCTGTTACCTTCGCGCTCGTTGGCGGTCTTGTCATCATTCTTGCCGGAGTGGGCTTGCTCCTGGATCTTCCGCCGACGCGAGATCCATTGCGCAGGGTTGCCCCGGGGCGGGCGGCTAGCGCGGACAAACGGCCGGTCAGCGGCTGATCGGAGCCGTCCAAAGTCCGACCAGCGCGTCGACGAGGTCGGTCGTGAAGTCCTCCCATGACGTGACCGCGTCCGGCCCCTCTTCGGCAAGCGTGCGCTCACGTTCGGCGAACATGTGCACGATCGCATTGCGTCCGATATCCGCGCGGGCGCGTCGAACACTCATCGGCATGTCGGCCAGACAGTCAGAGAGTCCCCGAAGCGTCTCCTGCAGGGTGGGCGAGGCCAATACCTCGTCGTAGACGATTTTCCGCAGGACCGGGTCGGTGAGAATCTGTGCACTGAACCGCGCGTACCAAGTCGGGCCACCCATTTCGGCGTAGTGATCGGTCGACGCCCGAACCAGACACGAAATCCAGTCACGAACGTTTGTGGACCCTTCGATCTCACACAGCAGTTCGCCACGCTTCTTCTCGACCTGCTGGGAATGCTTGTTCACGATCGCGCGGACCAGATCGGTCTTGGTCCCGAAGTGGTATCCGACGGCTGCATTGTTGCCCTGACCTGCCGCTTCACTCACCTGGCGGTTCGAAACCGCGAAGACTCCGTGCTCGGCGAACAACTGCTCGGCGACGGCGAGAATGCGGTCTCGGGTTGCAGCAGAGCGCGCGGAATTTGCGGCGCCGCCGACGTCGGCCGACGCGTCCTCAGTCCTCGTAGTCATGGACACCATCATCCTCGACCATCCGAAGCTGCTCGGCACCGGAGATATTCGTCACGATCGGAGGCGCACCCTTCCGTTAAGTCAGTCACTTGATTTAACTTTAGTTCAATCAACTGACTTAAACCACTATTCGTTCTTCCTCCGATGGAGTTACCGCAATGTCGTCAACCACTTCTCCACCACCGATAACGCCACCACCGACAACGCCGCCACAGACAACGAAGTCGCCATCCACCACCGCAGTGGTGGCTGTTCTGGCGTTTTCCGGCATCGTCGTCTCGCTCATGCAGACGCTGGTCATCCCGATCATCCCGCATCTGCCCGAGTACCTGAACGCGCCGGCGTCCGATACCGCGTGGGCTGTGACCGCCACGCTGCTCGCCGCCGCCGTCGCCGTCCCGACCATGGGCCGCTTGGGCGACATGTTCGGCAAACGGCGTCTACTCCTGATCAGCATGGCGCTGTTGGTAACCGGTTCGGTGGTCGGAGCACTCAGTTCAAGCGTTATCCCCCTCGTTGCCGGCCGAATCCTGCAAGGCCTTGCTGCCGGTGTCATTCCGCTGGGTATCAGTGTGATGCGCGACGTGCTTCCACCCAAGAAGCTCGCCGGCGCTGTTGCGATGATGAGCGCTTCGCTGGGAGTCGGTGGCGCTCTGGGGCTTCCGATCGCGGCTTTGATCGCCGAGTACGCCGACTGGCACGTCCTGTTCTGGGCGTCAGCCGTGCTCGGCGCGCTTGCGGCCGTTCTTGTTGTCGTCCTGGTCCCCGAATCGGCGGTTCGCACAGGAGGCACGTTCGATTTCGGCGGAGCAATCTCACTCTCAGCCGCCCTCATCGCTCTTCTACTCGCAATTTCCAAGGGTGGCGACTGGGGTTGGACGAGCACGCTCACGCTTTCCCTGTTCGGCGCCGCGATCCTGATATTCGGATTCTGGGCATGGTGGGAACTACGCACCCCCAAGCCGCTGGTGGATCTACGCGTATCCATCCGCCGCCAGGTGCTCTTCACCAACCTCGCATCCATCGTGTTCGGATTCGCGATGTTCGCCGCCAGCATGGTCTTTCCCCAGGTAGTCCAGCTGCCTGAAATCACTGGTTACGGCCTCGGCGGTTCGATGCTCACCGCAGGTCTGGTCATGGCTCCCTCCGGCATCATCATGATGCTGATCTCTCCGCTGTCCTCACGCATCACCAATTCGCACGGCCCCAAGGTGACGCTCATGCTCGGCGCCATTGTGGTCGCAATCGGTTACGGCATCGGCATTTTCGCCATGCACTCGATTTGGGAACTGATCGTGATCGCAGTAATCATCGGCGCCGGTACCGGTATGGCTTACGGCGCAATGCCCGCTCTCATCATGGGGGCTGTTCCTCCGTCCGAGACCGGAGCGGCCAACAGCTTCAACACTCTGATGCGCTCCCTCGGTACATCATTCGCCAGCGCCATCGCGGGTGTCGTCATCGCCCAGATGACCATGTCCGTCGGTGGGGCAACGCTGCCGTCGGAGAACGCTTTCCGCGTCGTCATGGCCCTCGCTGCCGGATCCGCCGTCATCGCACTCGTCCTGGCCGGTTTCCTCCCTCGGTTCAACGGCTCGAACTCCCGCAAGGAGATTGGTAGCCAGCACACCGATACGTCCCCGACCACGTCGAAGGAATCCGTCCCGACGCACTGAGCAAGTGCGCAACACACACAGCACGGCCCCGGCGGAGTCCAACTCCGCCGGGGCCGACGCGTTTCACACATTTTGCGGTTGATACACCTGCAGACGACCGTTTCGTGACATGCTCCGTTGAGATGGGTGCTCGTTCGATACTCGGGGAAAGGATGCCGCGATCGCCGCTCCTCGTGCTGACGTCGCCCTTGCCGTCGCCGCTGCTGCCGTCCTGGGCATAGGCGTCGGTGTTCTTCTTGCCGATGTCGTCGCCGGCCTGGCTGCAGGTGCCGGTGCTGCAGTGGTATTTCGGTTTGCACTTCGGATGATCAATACCCGAAAGTGAGCGTTTGCCGAGGGTCCTACTTCAGGACACGGATCGCCGAGCCCGGAAGGATTCCGCTCGACGGCGGGTAGATCGACGTTGCGCCGTTGAAGAACATGTGAGCGGGAGTCGTGGATACCGGCAGCAGGTCGATGTCGTTGAACAACGCGCGCTCACTTTCCTCCCAGACCTTGCAGGACTCGTCACCGGGAAGAAGCGAAGCCTCAGTGGACAATTCGATGTACTTCTTGTTGTCCAGGGAAGCGAAGTTCACTCCTTCAGGTTTGGGCGGGCCGGTGAAGTACTTCGCAAAGATGCTCGGCGTATCACTCCCCAGCGTCAAACCGATGGAAACGTCCCACGACGACAGGTCGGTGGTGCTGAATGTGTTGGCAATGACGAAACTGTAGTCGCCGCCAGTCAGTTTCACCTTCGCGCCCAGTCCTTCCCACTGTGTTGCTACGTATTCCGCGGCGGCAGAGTTTGTATCGCGTGAGTTGTTGAAAATTACGTTGAGGGCAAGCGGTCGACCGTCCTTCGTCAGGAGGCCGTCGGGACCCGCCTTCCAACCTGCGTCGGACAGCGTTTTCTTTGCTGCATCGACGTCGAAATCGGGGATCGTCCCTTCGACACTGTTGTAGTCGCAGGCAAGGGGTTCCGAAACCGCGAGGGCGCGTGCACGGGTTCCTTTACCGCCGGTGGTGATCTCGGTGTAGTCGTCCAGGTCTACTGCCTGCACGAGGGCCTGCCGTACAGCACGGTCTGCCGTGGGTAGGGCCGCGAAATGATTGAAGATGAACTCGCCGGACAACGTGGTGTAGGTCTTCGAATCCAGACCCGCTGCCAAGACTCGTTCCTCGTCCGAACCGGTCACCGCCGCGGCATTCACTCCACCGGTGAGAACAAGATTCGCCGTCGTACTCGGATCGGTGACAATCTTGATCGTCACTGTCTTCGGCACCCCGAGAGTGTCGGAAGTGGTCTCACCGTTCGGACTCCAGGTGTAACCGTCGCGGCGTTCCATCGTGATGTGATCGTTGGGAACAACTTCGGTGACCTTGAACAGACCCGTTCCGTTGCTACTCGAACGGATGCTGGCCGGGTCTTCGAGCGTCGCAGCGCACGGAAGCCGCATCGAGCCTATTCGGGAGAGCAAGAAGGGTGCAGGTTCGGCTGTAGTGACCGTCAGTTCGTCACCGTCCGCGGACGCGACCGTCGACGACGGCACGGTGGATCCTCTTAGCGGTGAAGCGTTTTCAGGGTCCATGACCCAGTTGATGTCATCGGCCGCGGTCTGTGCGGTGAAGGAAGTGCCGTCGGCACAAGTGACGCCCTTCTTGAGCACGAACTTCAGCGTGTTTCCTTCTTCACGCCAACTCTCCGCCAGATACGGACGCACCGTGCGGGTTTGCGCATCGATGTCGATCAACGAATCGTACGAGTACGCGTTCACGATCTGAGTCGACGTAAGGTTGGTGATCAGAGGGTGCAGATTTCCGGGATCGGCGTTGATGACAGTCGTGAAACTGCCGTCCTTTGCATACTCACCGACCGAACCTTCGGGGCCGGATGCGCCGCCACACCCGGCCAGAGTGAATACGCCAACGCTGATAACTGCTGTCGCGGAGACAGAACGGGCTTTCATACGAGCCGCCATCTACTAGGAGTTGCCATGGCGACAATCGTGCGGGACTGACGTGGTCTGTATCTCGTTGAAGTTCCCCATACAGTCGGCCGTACTCTGTTCGATTGTCACTATCGACCGGGCAATCGCAGGCGCTAAGTGCGACGCCATCGTTGACGACTAAGTACGACGCTGCCGTTGACGGTGATTCGCGACGTTGATTCGGTTGCCGCACAACGCCGGCATGCAGTAGCGGCGTCGCCCTCCCCGGCTTGTATCGACAAACACCCCGTTGCACGTCGGCGACGCGCATGGGCGGAATCGTTCGTACCCCAATGTGCGCAGAGTCCCCAGCAACGAGTAGCCGATCAACAACGCAAGCTCACCCGTGAGATCGATTCTTCTGTCCGGTACCGCATTCCATCGATAGTCGTACTGGGCATCAGGCACGAGTCGAACGTGATGCGGGACAGTCTGCAGGAGTTGATCAGTGCGATCAACGAGCTCATCAGAAGTCGGAGCATCGAGAATCGAACGAATCTCCTCTCTGAGTGCCTGCACGTCGGCAAGTTCACCGCTGGTAAGCCGACGCCCGTTGCGGAGCGCATCCGGCGAGAGTCCATGTTCATCCAGTAGATCGTGAAGCGCCTGGGGGTCAGCCAACGCGTCACCTGCCTCCACCCAGACCCGGGGCGAGGTGTTGACCAGGTCGGTCGCGAACGACGCACCGACGACGTAATCGTCTAAAACTACTTGCATCCCTTACCGCCCTGCCTTACCGTAATTGAATAACCCAACTTTACACCTTACGGAGGCAGCGGGATGGAACATTGCGCAGACCACAGACTGCCCGAGATACTCCGAGACACTCATCACCGATTGCGCCGCGCCGGCACCGTGGCATCGGAGACGCCTGTCGTCGCTGCCGATCTCTACTGGTCGATCGGCGCGCTCGCCCAGTGCCTGACCGCGATGGACGAGGTCATTTCACAACTTGGAATCAATGCCCGAAAGCAGTTGCGAGCTGGAAAGTTCGACGTCCAGAGCGGACCGTTCGAAGGAGAGCCCGACGCCGCCTTACTCACCGCAGTTCTTGCGCTCGCCAGAGCATCGAGTAGTTGCGAACCGGTTCAGGCGGCAATCGGCAACGCTCAGATCGCGGTGAGCGATCTCGTCGTCGCGAGGACTACCAGCGCCTGACACTCGGGCGGGTCACCCGCCCCAGTAGAGACTGTATGGTTGGTTTTCGGCATCCGCCGAGAGCGTCGAACAGCAGGGACCGGGTTTTCACTGTGAGTACAGGGACATCAACGATCTACGAGGACAGGACCGTCCGAATCGACGATCAGGGCGTCACGATCCGCCACTATTACTTCCCGTTTGTCAGCAAGTTCGTTCCGTACTCACAGATCGAATCCGTCGACCTCGGAGTCATGTCATGGCTGAGTGGACGCTTACGAATTTGGGGAACAACAGATTTCAGCTCGTGGTACAGCCTGGATCTTTCACGCCCGTGGAAGGAGACCGCGGTGGTACTCACCCTCGCCGGCCGCGGAGCGCCTTCATTCAGCCCCAAGGACGCAGATCGCGTCGAGACCGAAATCCGCAGTCGCATCGGATCGCACGCCGCGAACTGACTAGCGAAACTCGGATTCGACGGTAACGATGTCACTCCAGTCGGTTCGACCGAACAACCGCGCCAGTGCAGTGAACAGAACGTCCGGGTCGATGACGCTCTCGGCTGAGTGCACACCGACCGGATCCCGAATCGTTCCGTCGGCCAGCCGGGACACCACCTGAGCAAGGCCGAGCGCCAAGGGGATTCCGGTTGCACCGGCCATGTCCGACAGTAACTCCGATACCGGTGAATCGTCAGCGATCCGTGCCACGACGCGCATCTCTCGACCTTCGCGCACCCCGGTCGCCGAGGCGAAAAACAACGGCAAGGATCCATGACCGGCACGCGTGAGCATTCGAGGCGCAGCACGGATCATCCGCCGGAGCGAGGGCTTGCCCAATTCTTCAGCAGCCGAGTCGAGATCGATTCTCCCCTTGTCGATATCTGAGCGGAGAACGTCGAGAAACGCCACGGTTTCCGGTGTGATCACCATCAGATTTGCCGAATGCCCTGCAGGATTGATGGTCCGATGAAACATCACCGGCTCCGGATGCCCGACCACGTAAGCGTTCCCCCGACGTCCGCCGGGCAGTTCGAGTGCGATGGAACGCAACGGTTCTTCGTTGACGATTCGCCCCGCACGAACCACTGGAACCGTGCCGCTGATCTGCTGCATCCAGTGAACGGCCGCTGCACTCAGTGTGTCTACCGACTCGTCCTCGCCCTCGACATCAACCGGCCAGGCTGTGTACAGATCGTCGACCACGTCCAATCGCGAGACTGCCATCGCGGCCAGGAGGTTACTCATCCCGGGACTTGCGCCCATGCCGACTACCGCACAGATTCCGGCTTCCCTGGCAGCACAGTCCAATTCCAGCATGTCGACGGCAGGTTCCCAGTCGTCGCAGAAGTCGAGATAGTGCGTCTCGGTCTCGATCGCTGCCTGGAGAACGCCGACACCGAAACGGAAGAACGGGCCGACGGTATTGATGATGACGTCTGCGTCATCCAACAATTCACGTAGCGTGCGACCGTCCGTGACGTCGATGCTGCGCGCCTCGACTTGCGCTGACGCCTGCGCCAGTTCAACTGAAAGACGCTTCGCAGCATCGATATCGCGATCCGCGACTACTCCTTGCCGATTCCCGGCAATGTTGCAGCAAGACGAACTGCTGCCGAGCCCATGGCACCGGCACCGCCCAGTGCGACAACCGTGACTCCGTCAGCCATGAATTCCCTCCAAAAATGCAGTCTGATCCGCTAGATAACCGGAAGCGAAGATAGAACGGGGAGCAAGGACGGCCACCAGAGCCGACATCACTTCCGAGTCTTCGAGGTCCTTCTCCACAATCGAGTGAGTGGCGTCGGGATACTTCTTGACCACCAGTTGCCCTGGCGAGTCAAGTAATTCGCGGTACACCCTTTCGGTATCGGCCACGTCGACGTTGACGTCTTGTCCGCCGATGATCAAGAGCACCGGAACCCTCACGGATTCGAGATCGGCTCGCGCATCCGATCGGTAGTTCTTTCGAATGAAGTTCCACCGGTCTTCGGTGAGACCGTCGGCCTCGCCGGAGGCCACGAGATCGTCGTACGATGCATCACGGGCCAACTGATCCAAGTTCTTCGCACGATCGACCCGCGCTTTCTCGAACTCGTCGGCCGACGCATTTCTCTCGGAAAGTTCGGCTAGGGTATTGAATTCGCCTTGTTGGAGCCAGTTGATCGCGGGACCCACGGCAATGACGAACGCTACGTCCGGGTCGAGGTTCACCACCTTGGGCATCACCCACCCTGCCTGGCTTGCACCCCACAGACCGATACGAGACGGATCGATATCCGAACGTCCCCGCGCCCACTCGATTGCCGCTTCCGTTTCTGCCGCGCGATCGTCCATGCTCTGGTCGAGCCAATTGCCCGGTGCCCCATTCACCCCCGGCTTGTCCCAGGAGAGTGACGCGTACCCCGCCTTTGCGAACGCCTCCCACACCGGTCGATAGAACGTCTCATGTGTTGCATCGACCGGGCCGTCTCCGTGGACGAAAACCACGAGCCCGAAGGGACCGTCACCGTGTTCGGGCAGTGCAAGGACTCCCTGGAGCGGCACCGATCCCCCGGTGATCGTCACTTTTTCCTCACGGATGTCATAGGTGTTCTGGTACAGCGTCCAGCCCACCAGAGTCGCGATCAGAACAACGACCACCGCCAGGGAAGTAACCATCCACCTGCGTAAACGAGGCTTACTTTTGCCCTCGCTCATCGATTCCGCTGCCATCTTCCCGCCCTAACGTACGAATTTGAAACGATCGTATTGCATTCGATAGTACAGTTGTGGGCGAAGATGTCGAGAAGCGAGGAAAGGACATGGCGATGACCGACAGGGACGTCGATGT
This sequence comes from Rhodococcus sp. WS1, assembly GCF_003797745.1. Lineage (NCBI taxonomy): Bacteria > Bacillati > Actinomycetota > Actinomycetes > Mycobacteriales > Nocardiaceae > Rhodococcus > Rhodococcus sp. WS1. Next base: position 2,686,606 of record NZ_RKLZ01000001.1, read on the forward strand.
ACCCACGAGGATCTTGATCGAGGGACTACTGCGCACGGACGGAACTGTCGACGGACGCACCCTTTATGCCACCGCCGACGCCCTCGACAAAACTGATCAACAGGTTCGGCTGTGTATCAAGCGGTTGGTCACCGAGGGGAAGTTCACTCAGGAAGGTCGCGGGCGGCAGGCCACGCTACGAGCAACGCCGAAAGCCGTGCGCGAGATGGAACCCGACGTCGAATTCGTTCGGCTGGCCTATCAACAAGACCGCGACACTGTGACACCGTGGGACGGGTATTGGCACCTGGCCGGATTCGCAATTCCGGAGTCGTCACGGAAAGCGCGAGATGCGCTGCGCACCAGGGTCGTTTACCTCGGCGGCGCGCTCGTCCAGGGCGGTCTGTACGTCTCGCCGCACGCCTGGGAACCGTATATTCGCGATGCGGCCGCCGAACTCGACGTCGAACAGCACCTGTCTTCTCTCACCACTCGCGATTTGAAAGTGGGCATGCTCGAAGACCCCGTGGAAATTGCCGCGCAGTTGTGGCCACTGGACCAGATCGCTGACGGATACGAACGGCTACTCGACGTAGCGACCGCACGCCTGCGCAAACTGCAGAACAGTCCGGGTACCGATGCTGTCACGATGACCATCGAACTCGCGGCGGAATTCACGCGAGCCATGGAACCGGATCCGCTGTTGCCACCGGAACTACTGCCCACCAACTGGATCGGCACGAGGGCTCGGTCGATCACTGCGCAATGCTGGACGCTTCTGGCACAGGTGGACGGTGCCGACGACTTACCGTCGCTGTTCCACCTGTACTCAGATGCAATCGGTGACGATCAGGACGCGAGCGTGCGCTGACGGGGCGGCAGTCCGAAACGCCCGAGAACCTCGTCGACTGCGGTGGACGGTGTGACAAGTCCGCGATCCTGAAGCCACGGAATGGTGCTGTCCACCAGATGCTCGAGCGTGCGAGGCAATGCTAGAGGCAGCAACGTAACGCCGTCGGCGACCTCGGCAGCTCGGATATCGGCGATCAAACTGCCGAGACCGGAAGGCGTTCCGACGTAGTGAAGCGAAACGGGAACCCGCGGCGCCGTCAACGCGCTGTCCAACTGTGCAAGCTCTTTACGGGCGGAGCGAGCTTCCGGCGCGATCAGAATCTCGAGATCGACCAGTACTGCGACGCTGTCGGGATCGCGCCCTTCTTCGGCGACAGCAGCGCGTATCCGTGCACGTTCGAGCTGTGCCTCACGCAGGTCCGCAGCGCGAATCCGAACCACATTGGTAGGGAATGAAGCTAAATCGAGAGCCTTTTCGCCCTCGGTGAGGTCCACCCAGTAGTCGCCGCCGATGATGGGCAGGTTGCCGGGTGCGCCCTCAGCTGCCGGATGGTGACCGGATCCGGTCAACTCGACCGCTACGTGCAGAGAATGCGAAGCGCGTGAAGACATGTGAGACCTCCGAAAATCAGAAAAGTATGGGATGAGCGAGACGAATCGTCAGCTCGAACACATTCCTGACGAGGTGCGGCACAGATCGACATGGCGACGGCACCACTGACCGAGAGTGATGCTCACTCTCGAAGGGGTGGCGGGGAAATCCGCTGGTGCCATGGCTGCCATGCTAGTTGTCCGTTCGAGTTTTCGGGGACCGAGCTCAGCTCAGACGCACTCGGCTGCGCCGGCGTTGTCGTCTGCGGCTCCGAGGAAGGGGCGGGTCTCGGGCACGGGGTTCCACGCACCGGCAGTCTTGGCGTAGTTCCAATCACGCTGATTCGAAACCAGGATGTTCACGGCGTCTACCAACCGCGTCACGTCGTCCGAGCTGCTACCGAGGCCGAGGCTGGCGCGAACTGCACCGCCGGAGAGGCCGAGGCGTGCGAGAACCGGGTGTGCGCAGAAGCGACCGTCGCGAACTCCGATGCCGTGCTCGGCGGAGAGGAATGCGGCGATTTCGCCCGCTTCGAATCCGTCGACGGTGAAGGTGACGATTCCGACGGCGTCCGGTGCGTCATTCCACAGTCGCACGAGCGAGACGCCATCGATGGCGGACAATCCGTCGGTGAGCTGGGCCGTGAGTGCCTTCTCGTGCTCGGCGATGACGTCGAAGTCCAGCGCGTGCAGGGTTTCGCATGCGGTCGCGATGGCTGCCGCACCGAGAACGTTGGGGGAACCTGCCTCGTGGCGGGCAGGCGCGCAGGCCCACTCCGTGGACTCGATGGTCACCTCACGCACGGCGCCGCCGCCGGCGAGGTACGGCTGAGCTTCGTCGAGCCAGTCACGGCGTCCGACCAGAACACCCGCGCCGAAGGGCGCATAGAGCTTGTGACCGGAGAAAGCGATGTAGTCGACCCCGCATTCCTGCAGGTCGATGCGACGGTGAGGAGCCAGCTGAGCTGCGTCGACGAGGATACGTGCGCCGCAACGATGAGCGATGTCAGCCAAGCGTGCAATCGGCAGGATCTCGCCGGTCACGTTGGAGGCACCGGTGATTGCGAGCAGCGCTGCAGGCTTGGTGCACAGTTCACCGATCAGACGCTCGATCGTCTCTTCGATGGTGTCTGCAGCGGTGACGATACGAGCGTCGTTCCACGGCAACAGGTTTGCGTGATGCTCGACATCGAGGACGACGGTGCTGCCGGGGACGCACTGCGCAAGCAGGTTCAGCGAATCGGTGGTGTTCCGGGTGAAGACGACAACCTGATCGTCGGCACAGTTCACGAAACGAGCAACGGATTCACGAGCGTTCTCGTAGGTGAGCGTGGAGATCCGAGACGCGTAGCCGGCACCGCGGTGGACGCTGGCGTATGTCGGCAGCAACTCGGCGATACGGTCGGTGACCTGGGCCAATGCCGGCGCACTCGCGGCGTAGTCGAAGTTGGCGTAGGAGCATTCGCCGCCCTGAACCAATGGAACCTGCAGGTCAGCACCCGAAACCTTGGCAATCGCGGTGGTGCGGCAGGTGTCGGCACTCAATACAGCAGTCATCGAAGACAATCCTCACGTTCAAGGACTCGTTCGTCGGGTGATGGCCCCGGAAGAGTCCGCGCTTGCCGCATTCGTTTTCGAACGCAGCCGGGTCGTCACCCGGAGCACCCCACCGCGGAGGAGGGTTGCCGACCAGCAAGCCGGGGCTGAACACTGGTACTCGTGACCTGGCAACGAGGATGGCAGGAACCTCCCGTGCTTGTCAAGACGAAGCCGCGAAGATCTCCGTCAGGGCGCGATGGTCCGGCAAGCAAGGTGGAGCGCGAGTCTCGTTTCCGGATCTGCGAGATCCACCGAGAGAAGGCGCTGAATTCTATCGATCCGACTCGATACGGTGTTGCGGTGCAAGCCCATTCGGGTTGCGGTGTGAGCCAGAGACGATTCTTCGTCGAGGTACGTCGACAGAGTCTCGAGCAACTCTCCATTCGAATCGCGTAGCGGCGCGAGCAGTGCCGCGGCTGCGGGCTGAAACGTGTCGGTTCGCGTCCACGCCAGCAGCAACTGCGCCAGACCCAGGCGGTCCACGTGCAGGAAGCGGCCTGTCTGCGACCTCGAACCCGCGAGCCGAGCGGCATCCCCGGCCTCAGACAGGGACGCACCGATTCCAGCCGGACCGTCGTGTGCGCGTCCCACACCGACCCAGGTCTCCATCGTGGGTTCCAACCTCGCCTGAGCTGCACGGATACTCTCGGCGATCCTGGTGATCGACTCCGGTCGCGGCTCGCCCGGCAGAGTGGTCCACGCTGCCCAGCCGTCAGCCTGTTCCACGACATTGGCGTCGATTCCCTCGGCGGCGAGGGCGTCTGCGACCTCACTGCGCCTGGCCACCAGGTCGACCTCACCGACCGCCAGGACTTTGATGCCGATATGCCATCCGTCCAGTGCCCAACCCGCGTCGAGTGCGCGCCGGAGCAGTCCGGGTGTGGCGTCTGCTGACGTGTCGATCAGTTCACCGAGTAACGCGCTACGCCGGCGCGCTTCACGCTCGTCGACCATGCGTGCAACGGCCAGTCGGTGCCCGGCAGCCAACGAGGCCACGTCGAGAACCACTGAGAGAGAAGCCTCTTCGACGCTTTGACGCACCGGGAGCAGCACCGCCAGCCAGGGCTCTCGGGCTGCGCCGGACATCACCGGGCACGCAATCAGGACCCCGCCGGAGTCCAATTCAACAGTGGTGGGTGCCCCGCGGCCCGACAACATACCGGCGGCTGCTCGATCAGTGTCGGACAACAAATCGGCGCCGGTCAGCGGGCGTCCGGACGCGTCCAGGAGGATGAACGAACGCTGAAATGTGTTCAGCAGCACCGACAGAAGATTCTCGACGCTTCCGCCGGCCCGCTGGCCCGCGTGTGTCGCCCGCAGTACAGCGTCGGCCATCACCGCCCGCGAATTCGAGAGAAGATCACGAAGATCCACGCTGAACTGCCACGGGTCGGATACTCCGAGCACCACCAGTCCGAGGCGATCGGCAAGCAACGAGAGATTCGCATCCTCCGCCGCAGTGCTGTGTACCGCGAGCACCCGGCAGCCGGTCGCCGCCGTGCGTCGAAGGAGAGCGTCGAATCTCCACTCCCCGACGTCGATTCGATCGAGAATCACCAGAACTGATCCTGCACCCGCCGCACCCGACACGGCCTCGGCTGACTGTGCCGATTCCCCGGTGAGCGCTCCCACTGTCGTCACGACGGGATCACCTTCGCCGGCAAGTCGATACAACCCGACAAAGATCGGGTTGTTCAGCAACGCCGACACACTCGCGCTCATTGCGCCTCCATCAGCACTGCGTCATGGTCGATGCCGAAGGCCCGCGGGCCGACAACTTTCAACCTGCTCACATCTTCCGCCCACCACTGAGGGCCGGGCAGAACCAACACGGCCACGTCTTGCCCCTGGTGCACTGATTCGCACGAGACGAAGGCACCGGTCCGGACGTCGAGCAACGTCACGATGTCCGGACATGTCGCAATCATCTCGCCGTCCGACGCGACGGTCAGGAACTCACTTTCGAATTCGACTCGTATCACCGCAGAATCGTGTTCGAGAATCACGTTGCCCCGACGATCGCCGGCGTTCGGGCGACTACGACGCACCGCACGCACCCGGCCTGTCCCCATTACTCGCCCCCCGGAGCTTTCGGCGATCTCCCGCCAACTGCCGAGGGTCCCGACGTGCTGACCCAGTTCATATGCTCGGGACAGAGTTCCCGGAATGCACGCCTCCTGCACAGTCCGCGCATCGATCGACGCGATCGCCAGAGCGCCCCAACCGCTGGTTCTCCCGATCAACGACCGCACTGCTACCTCGGCGCCCAGCACATCCACTCCGTCGACGACGGTAATGAGGCCGCCGGGCTGGGCGAGAGTGACCGGGCACAATTCCAACCCGGCTGCGGCGAGAGAGAAGTGATCGAGCCGAGGCATCGCTCGACCGAGCAGGTCCGCGTCGACCACGGGAATCCCCAACGCCAACGCCGCCGCAATGCCGGAGAGAGCGTTGAGTCCACCGCCTTCGAAAGTCATCACCGCGGTCGGACGTTTACCAGTCCACCGCGTCAAAGCTGCTGCAGTGTCGGCAAACTCATGCCCGGAGGGCAGTTGCTCTTCCAAAGCCAGGGCCGATCCGACGATTCCCACCGGCATGATCATCGCCCCGGACGGCAACTGGTCCGGCGCGATGACTTCTACCGACGTTGACGTCATCAGTGGACGCAGCATTTCCACGAACAGGCGTGGATCGCCGCCCCCACCGCAGCCCAAGACCACCGCCCCCGCTGCGATCGCGTCGAGGTCGGCCTCCCGGACCGCGTGCAGCCTGCTCACGGCTCGCTATTCTGCCAGTACAGGTTGCTCGAGTGTCTCCACCGGCAGGAACGGGCGATCGAGTCCGAAGCTTGCCGGGCCGAAGACCGCCAGTGCCTCCGGTGTTCTCATGATCGGCGGAGTCGCGATCCCGATGACCGCAACTCGCTGCCCGTACCGCAATCCCTCGGTGGTGATGGGCTCGGCAGTGTCGGCCTCGACGATGCAGATAAGGTCTGGCACGATCGCCACCATTACTCCGGATTGCACGGCGATCAGATTTTCGTTCTGGAATTGAACTTCCAGCTCTTCGTCTCCGACGCCGGCGATCCGCACCGAACCTCGAGCGAACCCCTCATCGGTTCGCCGGTCGACATCGATCACCTTGCCGTGAAAGAGAACTCGCCCGTATCCGTAAAGCGTGTCGGAGAGACCGTCCACCAGCGCCTGAACCGGGTCCACCCGCTGCTCACGTGAAAGCCTGATGGACCGACCGATGGCCAAGGCCAACGACAGAGTCCGTGGGATCGCCGTCCGCTTCACATCTGCACCCGTCATCGAGTACTGCGCGATATGCGCCATCCCACCGAACCTCGACGTCACCCCGCGAGCGAGGCCCTCCAATCTGCTGTTGTCGCTGCCGGTGTCGAAGATCGCCACCTCGTCGTGCTCGTTCGCCATGGCGAGCGGACTCGCCGAAATCCCGTACACCGAGAAGGTTTCCATCTCGAGCTGAGGAAAGGCTCGTCCCATCCCGTCGGCGTCGACAACCGGCAGTCCGCGCCGCGCTGCCACCAGCAACGGAATCATCGAATTGATCCCGCCGCACTCCATCGGCATCGTGGCATCTGCAGTTCGCCCCGTGTGCTTCTCCAATGTGATCAGCGCCAGCTCGGGTTCGGTTCCGCGCGGCATCTTCTCGACCACGACGGTCGGTGCACCCATCTGCGCGACGGGGATCACCCACGCGTCGTCGTCGAGCTCCGCCGGATCCAGAATCGTGATTTCACCGGCTTCCCCGAGCGCCTGCGTGACCAACATCTTGCCGACGAACGGATCTCCCCCGCCGCCGGTCCCCAACAAAGCTGCGCCCCTGGCGAGGTCGTCGAGGTCTGCCGTTCGTAGTGTCCAACTCATCGTGAGCCTTCCTGACCGGTGGAGACCAGACCACTGTGCAGTGCCAAGTCACCGACCGCCTTCACTCGAATACGTGTTGCGTTGCCCGGCAGATACGGAATCGGGACCTCGTCGAACTCCACGATCTGCACCGACTCGGGCCGTGCGCCTGCTGCGACTGCCCGATCGATCGCCTCCTGGCGAGCGTCGTCGGCAAGAATCTGCCTGCGCCCGTCCCGTACCGCTTCGACTCGATCTACCTCACCACTGACCTGCGCGATCGCAGCGCCGATCGCATTGGCAACGTCGAAGCGCTCAGGACGAATCACCGTTCCCAGGCCGGGAAGTTCGTGCTCCAGCAAAACCGATCCCCCGCCAACCGCCACAACGGGAAGTGGATCCGACGTGGTCCGCATCTGTTCCACGGCGTCGGCGACCCGGCGCGAGATCCGGTCGAGTGCCGTCGACACCAGACCGCGGTCGAGGTGCGCCACCGCACTGCGATCTCCGACGTCGGCCAAGCCTGCCGCGACGGCTATGTCGGTGGCCGTCAACGTGTCACCGCCGAATACGAGTGCCCGTGAACCCAATTCGTATCCCACAGATTCGGGTCCGACTGTGAGTCCGTCCGCATCCACCAGCGAACCACCACCGATACCGATCGAGAAGACGTCCGGCATACGGAAATTGGTCCGTACCCCGGCGACCGTCACCTCCGTGGTGGCTTCTCTGGGGAAACCGTTGGTCAGTACGCCCACGTCGGTAGTGGTGCCCCCGATGTCGATCACCGCACAGCTGGCCAGACCGGACAGAACAGCGGCGCCTCGCATGGAGTTGGTCGGTCCCGACGCGAAAGTCGCCACCGGATAACGCCTTGCGTACTCGATGTCCATCAAGGTTCCGTCGTTCTGGCTCAGATACAGCGGTGCGGCGATGCCGTGCTCGACCAAAGAACTGGCAAGACCGTCGACGATGTGATCGGCAAGCTCGCGCAGCGCAGCGTTGATGATGGTCGCGTTCTCCCGCTGGAGTAGACCCACTCGACCGATCTCGTGAGAGAGCGAAATTGCGACGCCCGGACCGAGTTCCTCACGCACGATCTCCGCTGCCGCCGCTTCGCATTCGAGATTGACCGGAGAGAACACCGACGATATTGCGACCGAACGAGTACCGCTGCGAGCCATGTCGGCGGCATGGCGACGAATCTCGTCGGGATCCAGCGGTGAGATACGACGACCGTCGAACTCGTGCCCACCGTGAGCGAGGTAGTGCCTTCCTTGCACAGCGGAGACCAGGTCTCGCGGCCACCCCACCATCGGCGGAAGCGCTGCGGTCGCCGGAAGCCCCAATCGCAGAGCCGCTGTTGGTGCAAGTCCTCGCTGCTCGATGAGAGCGTTGAGAAAGTGCGTCGTGCCGATCATCACTGCTTGAACAGCGCTGGGAGAGAACGAGTACTGCTGCTGCAGCGCCGTCAGAGCTCCGCCGATTCCGCCGGTGATGTCCTTGCTGGTCGAGTGTTTGACATGCCCGATGACGGTGGTCCCGTCCATCAGGACCGCATCGGTGTTTGTACCACCGACGTCGATTCCGATTCGCATCGCGAACTCCCTTCTACAGTGTTTGCAGTGCTAGTGCGTGAGCGCAGATGTTCCCGAAGGCTCTTGCGGCGCTTCGGTTGTGGTGCGTCCGACCCCGCGAATCAGGCCGAGTCGACCCGCGACGACGTAGAGAACGAATGCCGAGGCCACGGCGTTGATGGACGGCAAACCGAAGGTGCTGTAATGCCCGATCAGCGCCGAGACGATCCAGATCACCAACGTGGCCGGCACCCAAGTGGGCGCCGAGTTCGGGAGGGTACCCGCGGCTCGACTCTCTTCCAGGTCCTTGCGCCAGGTCTTGACGATGAAGTACTCCGCCACCATGATTCCGGCGATCGGCGGGAATCCGACGCCTAACAGGATCAGGAAGTCGGTGAACGAGTTCAGGATTCCGGCAGCCGCGAGGATCGAACCGGTCACGCCGACCACAGCGGTGACGACGGCGCGATTGATGCGTCGCCCGAACACGACGTCGATGAAGTTCACGATGCCGAGCCCCGAGCTGTACAGATTCCAGTCGTTGATCTTGAAAGTTCCGAGAACAATGATGAGAACGCCGACCCAGCCGACCGACGACAGGATGATCGTGGCGATATCGGAACTGCGAACGGCATGCGCAAGAAGTACACCGGTCAATCCGATCACGTATTCGCCCAATGTGATTCCGACGAGTGTCTGCTTCACGACGTCACCCGCCGTGCGGTTGAATCGCGTCATGTCGGGTGTGATCACTGCTCCGGCAATGAAACCGCCTGCGACGATGGTGGTTCCGGCGAGGAAGCTGAGCTCCGGCCCGGCTGGAGCAGATGCCATCAGATCTGACAGCGAGTGATTACGCAGTTCGGAGATGACGGCCCAACCCACCAGAAGCAGGAACAGGGGAACGGTGATGTTGGCGATCAGCTGCATCGAGCCGAATCCGCGAAGGACTATCGCGGTGATCAGAAGGCCGAAGACCAGGGCCCACGCCCACTGCGGCAGAAACGGCATGATTCCGTGCAAACCTGATGCAGAGACAGCAGATTGGATGCCGAACCAACCGATCAGGCTGACTCCGATCACCAGGCCGATCACCGCGGAACCCGCGTGCCCGAATCCACACCAGCGTGCGACCACCGACGTGTTGAGCCCTTCACGAACCCCGATGATGCCGATGAAAATACAGACAACCTCGAGAATCACCGCCCCGACTGTCAATGCCCAGAAGGCATTCCAGAACGTCATGCCGTAGCCGAGCGTCGCACCGAGCAGGAACTGTGCGAGTGCCGATACCTGACCGAATCGCTGTACTGCCACCGAGAACCACGAATACCGTGCTTCGTCGGGAACGCGGGTGAGCGCGTAGTCGTCACCGTCGGACACTTCACCGCCGGCTGCGGTCGTTGATGTGTTTTTCATGACGGACTCCTCGAATAGTTGGGAAGTGTTCTCGGAGAAGACGGTACGAATGTGGTCGGGGTCACGCCTATGGGCGAATTGGCGTTTCTTCGTGTTACGACAATGCATTTCGCACAGTCGTCATTTCACACAGTCGTCAAATGGCACGGTCTAGCGCAACGCGTACCCGCCGTCGGGGTACAGCGTGGAACCCGTTGTGTACGTGTTGGTGAAGAGATAGAACACCGCTTGTGCGATCTCGTCTTCGTTCCCGACGCGGCCGAGCACGTTGTTCTCCGCACTCCAGGTGAACGCCGCCTCCCGAACCTCCGCCGGACGCTGAGCCCAAAGATGCCCGTCGATGGTTCCGGGAGCAACGGTGTTGACGCGAATCGGCGACAGCTCGACCGCCAGCCCCCGTCCGAGCCCCTCGATTGCCGCATTGGCCGCCACGTATGCCGCAGCAGCCGCGGGTGGCCGCACACTGGCAGCACCGGACATGAGGACCACCGATGCGGTGGGTGTCAGCTTGTCGAGCGCAGCGTGCACGACGCGGTACTGCCCCCAGAACTTGGAGGTGAACGGCGACGCCGCTTCCTCGACGCTCTGTTCGCGGAACGAGCCGACCTGGTAATCGGCAGCCGTGGTGAAGAGAGCGTCGACGCTGGGGATGTTGGTGAAGAACGCTTTCACCGAGTCGTCGTCGGAGGTGTCGACTGTGAACCAGTGCGCCGCCTCACCCAGCTGCGTGGCCGCTGCTTCCAGCTTGGATGTGGTTCGGCCACCGAGAACTACCTGCGCGCCGGCGTCGACGGCAAGGTGCGCCACCCGCAGCCCGATGCCTGTTCCGCCACCGATCAGTACGACGGTCTTGCCTGAGAGAGGAGAAGGTGTCGTTGTCATGCAGCGACTGTAAGGCTCACCGAATTGTCCCGACATGTGCAGAATGCACAGATTTCACCACTACACGGTGCTAAGTATCGAGACTTAGCTGGTAGAGATTGCCGCCCCCGGGGATCTCGCTTGACGACGTTTGCTGCGTCGAAACTGCCGTCACATGCACTCCTCCTTCGAGTTCGCTTGTAACAAAACAACTCCCACGACCGAAAATGTCGGTGAACCACAACCGCGAAGGGAAGTAACGAATATGGGATCAGCAGATGTCATGGCCTGGCTCGCCGAGGGTTACCTCGCCGGCGACCCGATTCGCTATCCGCTCTACGTCGGATCGATGTTCCTCGCGATGCCGTTCCAACTGATCGGCGTAATTCTGGGTCACCCCTTCTGAGTCACCCCTTCCGAATCGTCACATCAGGCCAGGGCGGTCGACGTAGAACTGCCAGGGTTGCGATCACCGCGGCCGCCAGCCCGATGAACTCCCCCATCAAAGCCGCCCTGGTGTGATCGACGGCCGGTGACCACGACGGCTCACCCTCGTGGATCGAGAACACTCCCACTGGCACCGGTATCGGGTCGCCCCGCCACTGCCGGTGTAGTCGCGAAACCGTGATGATCGTCGATCCGTCGCTGGTCTGGTGCGGTTCTCCGAAGATCATCGAGGTCCCGGAATCCGCCCGAAGTCGCTCCACCGCATCACGAATCTCCATGATCTCCATCGTCGCACCGAAACAGCAGCCCTGTGCGAGTATCGGTCGATGGCAGAGTGGTGGAATCCGAGCAGGCGCGTCGAGCGATGGTGGCAGACGATCGTGCTGGTTTGGCTACTCGTTTTCTTCGGCCCAAGCACCATCGACAAGGTCATCACAGAACCCACAGCTTGGAATTGGACATTCCTCGCAATCTGGCTTTTCGCGACGGTCGGGTCTGCTTACTACGCAGTCCAAGCCTGGCGAAACAGGAACAAACCTCAGTCGGTGTGGTGGGAAGGGACAACTGCCCCCACCGAAATACCCGCCGACGACGTCCGTAGCGCACTCGCGTCGACTGACGACCGTATTCCGGCAATCAAGGCACTACGCGAACTGCATCCGGGCTTGGGCCTGAAGGATGCGATGGATCTGATCGACGCTCAGCGGGGCGAACAGGGCCCGCATCACTGATAGTTGCGACCATCACAATCACAGTTAGGTATCGACACCTGACCGCCACGATCGGGCAAGCACGCCAGGAGTTAACCACCTGACAGACAGGCTGTTTCGCCGAGTTTGACAAATGTGGTCAATCGGTGAGCGTCGACTCGACCGATTCAACTCACCGTACCAATCGAATTCGCCGTTCAGCATTCCGCTCATGACCCAATGCCACTATTACCCAACGATTTACAACCGGAACTACGGCATCCAGTGAGAACTTTCGCGACAGTGCAGCATCTTTCGTCCAGTTGAGTTGACCGAAACTTGACGTTACGTTGAATTTCAAAGCAATAGCCCGGTCTTGACCTGCGATGGTGTGAGCGAAACGCCCACCTACGCGTGACACGTGGCCGCCCTGATGGGCGCTGTGAATGCCTGAACGTTCGAGGAGTGGAATGACTGCGGTCAAAACTGCGTGGCGTGAACTACGGAAACCCGTGTTCATCCCCGCGTCGATAGTGATCTTTGCCCTGATCGCCTTTGCCGTGATCTACGCGGGAACCGCCGCGGATGCTTTCGAAACACTCAACAACGTGATCAGCGACGGCGTCGGCTGGTGGTACATCCTCTCGGCCACCGGTTTCGTGATCTTCGCGCTGTACTGCGGAATCAGCCGCATCGGCAACATCCGATTGGGACGTGACGACGAGCAGCCCGAGTTCGGGATGCTCTCGTGGTTCGCGATGCTCTTCAGCGCCGGCATGGGCATCGGGCTCGTGTTCTACGGAGTAGCCGAACCACTTTCGCACTACGTGACCCCACCCGTCGCCGGGCAGATCGCCGGATCCACGGACGCCGCAGCCAATCAAGCCATGGAACTGACGCTGTTCCACTGGGGCTTGCATGCATGGGCGATCTACGTCGTCGTCGGCCTTGGTCTGGCGTACATGACCTACCGAAAGGGTCGCCCGCTGTCGATCCGTTGGCTGCTCGAGCCGCTCCTCGGACGGGCTCGCATCGAAGGAAAGATCGGCCACGCCATTGACGTCGTCGCCATCGTCGGAACGCTGTTCGGTGTCGCGACGTCGCTGGGCTTCGGTGTCCAGCAGATCTCGGCCGGCCTCGACTACCTCGGCTGGGTGGAGACCGACAACTGGTTGGTCATCACCATCATCGTCATCGTGACGGGCATGGCGACCTTCTCGGTCGTCTCCGGTGTCACGAAGGGCCTCAAGTGGCTCTCCAACATCAACATGATGCTCGCTGCCGCGCTGGCACTGTTCGTCCTGATTCTGGGACCGACGCTGTTCCTCATGCAGTCGTGGGTGCAGAACCTCGGCGGATACGTCCAGGCCTTGCCCGAACTGATGCTGCGCACGTCCCCGTTCGCCGAAGACGGCTGGCAGGGCGCATGGACCATCTTCTACTGGGGTTGGTGGATGAGCTGGGCACCGTTCGTCGGCATGTTCATCGCGCGCATCTCACGCGGCCGCACCATCCGCGAATTCGTCTTCGGTGTGCTGCTGGCCCCGACGCTGGTTGGTTCGTTATGGTTCACGATCTTCGGTAACTCCGGCATTCTGCGTCAGCGCAACGAGGGCACGATGCTCGACGCATCCGGCGCAGTGGACACCAACACGTCACTGTTCACGCTTCTCGACGGACTTCCGCTCGGAACGATTTCGAGTGTTCTCGCGATCGTCGTGATCGTGTTCTTCTTCGTCACGTCCGCGGACTCCGGCTCGATCGTCATCGACATCCTCGCGACCGGTGGCAGCTTGGAGACCTCCAAGATCACGCGTGTCTACTGGACGTTCCTCTCCGGTGCCGCGGCCGCAGTTCTCCTGATCGTGGGTGGCAGTGGATCGCTCACGGCGCTGCAAACCGTTGCCATCGCCACGGCGGTACCGTTCTCGGTCATCATGGTGCTGGCATGTCTGTCGATGCTGAAGGCGTTCCGATACGAGGTCGCGTCGGCACCACGCTACCTGCGGGTTTCTACAAATGCCTCGGCATCGACCGACGTTCCGCAACCCACCGAAAAGCGGCTCCGCGATCTGAAGATCTCGTCGACCTTCGCCGGGCTCACCCCGTCACAAAGCGGAATCATGACGGATCCCTCCGACGCCCACATGCTCGTCGCGGTCCACGAAGTTCCCGCCCATGCGGTCAACATCGACCCGGATACCGGCGCCGTCGACTTCTCCGAGGAATCGAAGGTCGTCGATCCGCTGGGCGGAGAGGTGTTCGACACACCCGAGTTCGCCGACTCGGCAGAAGGCCACGCGCAAGCTGCCAGTACGGACTGACCGGCACGTTCGGCATGTTGCATTAGGCATATCTGTTCACCAACTCGCAAACTTGTCATGAGACTTTCAACTCGACAGTTCGCAGGACTCTAAGTTTCGTGAGTAGAACAGGACCAACGGGTTTGCCACTCCAGTCGCAGTCGGAGACGGAACAATCTTTCGGGATTCCGTCCGTATTCCTACGGTCGGCGCATGCACCTGCGCCGCGCACGCTCATCGACATCGTGCGGGCCTCAGCCGAGGCCAACCCGGAAGCACCTGCCATCGACGACGGCGACACCACACTGTCGTACTCGGAGTTGCTCGACGAGATCGCGCTCGGTGCGCGCTGGCTCGGTGATGCCGGCGTCGGCGCAGGTGACCGCGTCGGAATCAGGATGCCGTCAGGTTCGCGTTCGCTGTACGTGGCGATCCTGTCGATCCTCGCTGCGGGCGCCGCGTACGTGCCCGTCGACGCCGACGATCCGGAAGAGCGCGCCGAGTTGGTGTTCGGCGAGGCGCAGGTAGCGGCGATCATCACCGGCGACGGAATCCAGCCGGGGACGGCGCCGAAGCGGCTCGAACATCCACCGGTTCGCGAACCCGAACCCGAGGACGACGCCTGGATCATCTTCACCTCAGGATCCACGGGCACCCCCAAGGGCGTCGCGGTCACTCACCTCAATGCCGCAGCCTTCGTCGACGCCGAGGCGCGCATGTTCCTCCAGGACGAGCCCATCGGGCCTGGTGACCGCGTCCTCGCGGGACTCTCCGTGGCATTCGACGCGTCCTGCGAGGAGATGTGGCTCGCGTGGCGCCACGGCGCCTGCCTCGTCCCGGCTCCTCGTTCGCTGGTTCGCAGCGGCATGGACCTCGGCCCGTGGCTGGTCTCGCGTGACGTCAGCATCGTCTCCACTGTGCCGACGCTTGCGTCTCTGTGGCCGGCCGAGGCCCTCGAAGCCGTTCGACTCCTGATCTTCGGCGGCGAAGCCTGCCCACCCGAACTGGCCGAACGCCTGGCCGTCGAGGGCCGCGAGGTCTGGAACACTTACGGCCCCACCGAGGCAACCGTCGTCGCCTGCGGCGCACTGATGGACGGCAAGAGCCCCGTCAGCATCGGCCTCCCCCTCGACGGCTGGGACCTTGCCGTCGTCGACGCCCAGAGCAATCCCGTCGCGGTCGGCGAGGTGGGCGAGCTGGTGATCGGCGGCGTCGGCCTCGCCCGTTACCTCGACCCCGCGAAGGACGCCGAGAAGTACGCGTCGATGCCCTCGCTCGGGTGGGAACGCGCCTACCGAAGCGGCGACCTGGTCCGGCTCGAGACCACCGGCCTGATGTTCCAGGGCCGCGCAGACGATCAGGTCAAGCTCGGCGGCAGGCGCATCGAACTCGGTGAGGTCGACAACGCCTTGCAGAATCTGCCGGGTGTGAGCGGCGCTGCCGCAGCCGTGAAGAAGACGGCAGCCGGCAACCAGCTCCTCGTCGGGTACATCGCCAGCACGGATCCCGACTTCGATCTCAAGGCCGCTCATGCACTGCTCAGCGAGCAGCTACCAGCAGCCCTCGTGCCGCGTCTGGCGTTGATGGACGAACTTCCGACGCGTACGTCAGGCAAGGTCGACCGCAATGCGCTGCCGTGGCCGTTGCCCGGCGCCGGTGAAGATGCCGGGGCCGCGTTGGGCCTCGACGGCACCGCTGCCTGGGTTGCCGGCCTGTGGGGATCGATCCTGGGAGCCCAGATCACTGGACTCGACGACGACTTCTTCGAAGTGGGCGGCGGATCCCTCTCTGCTGCTCAGTTGGTGACCGCCCTGCGCGAGCGGTTCCCAGAAGTGACCGTCGCACAACTCTACGACCATCCACGGTTGGGATCGCTCGCCGAATATCTCGACGAATTGGCACCCACCGAAACTGTGGAGCCGCGCATCGTCGCTCCAACACCCTTGAAAACTCAGCTGGCGCAGATCGCCGTCACCGTTCCACTCACGACGCTCACCGGACTGCAGTGGGTGACGTGGCTGGCGATCGCGAACAACGTCCTCGGCTGGTTCGTCGACGTCAGCTGGGCACCCACGGTCTCGTGGTGGTGGATCCTGTTGGCGTTCATCGTGTTCATCACGCCGATCGGCCGTATGACCATCGCCGTCGTCGGGGCGCGCCTGCTCCTACGCAAGTTGGAACCAGGAACGTACCCGCGAGGTGGTAGTGAACACCTGCGTCTGTGGATAGCGCTGCGACTCACCGAAGCCAGTGGCGCAGCCAACCTTTCGGGCGCACCGTGGATGCTCTACTACGCCCGCGCCCTCGGCGCCGACATCGGCAGTGGCGTCGATCTCCACACACTTCCTCCCATCACCGGCATGCTCGAACTCGGTGACGGCTGCTCCGTCGAACCCGAAGTCGACCTCTCGGGCCACTGGATCGACGGCGACGTCATTCACATCGGTGAGATCAAGATCGGCGACGGCGCCTCCGTCGGTTCACGCTCGACGCTTCTGCCCGGCGCGCGTATCGGTCGGGACGCCGTCGTCGAACCCGGATCTGCGGTGTTCGGCCGAGTGAAGGCAAACCAGCAGTGGGCCGGATCCCCCGCCACCAAGGTCGGGAAAGCGAATCATCCTTGGCCGGCCGAACATCCGAAGCGCGCACCCGGCTGGGTGCCGGTATACGGCGTCACCTCGGTCTTCCTGGCCGGTATGCCGATCTTCGCTCTGATGGCCGGAATCGCCTTGATCGGTTGGTGGATCCGCGACACCGACACGCTCGCGAGTGCAGTGCTCCAATCGCTGATCATGCTTCCCGTCGCGACCATCCTGAGTTTGCTCGTCTTCGCAGTCGTCACACTGGTGGCCGTTCGTCTTCTCTCGATCGGGCTGACCCCCGGCTACCACCCTGTCCGCAGCCGCATCGGCTGGCAGGTGTGGGCGACCGAACGCCTGCTCGACTCGGCCAGAACCTTCCTCTTCCCGCTCTACGCGAGCCTGCTGACGCCGGGATGGCTCCGCCTCCTCGGCGCCAAGATCGGCAAGAACGTCGAAGCATCCACCGTGCTCCTCCTTCCCAAGTTCACGACGGTCGCCGACGGCGCATTCCTCGCCGACGACACCATGGTTGCGAGCTACGGCCTCGGCGGCGGCTGGATGCACATCGAACAGGCGAAGATCGGCAAGCGTGCGTTCCTCGGCAACTCCGGTATGACCGCACCCGGTCGACGCGTCCCCAAGAACGGTCTCGTGGCGGTTCTGTCGGCCACCCCGTCCAAGGCCAAGTCCGGATCATCGTGGCTGGGTAGTCCACCGGTACGTCTGAGAAGGGCTGCCGGGGACACCGACGCCGCCCGCACGTTCAATCCGCCGATGCGACTCAAGATCGCCCGCGGAGTGGTCGAAACCTGCCGACTGATCCCCGTGATGGTCACGTTCGGCATCGGTCTCGGTGTTCTGTTTGCACTCGAAGCACTGGTCGGCGCCGTCGGATTCTGGTTCGCGGCTCTGTTGAGCGGCGTAATTCTGCTCGTCGCCGGAGCAGTGGCGGGCGCGATCACCATCGCCGCCAAGTGGATTGTCGTCGGGCGCATCGCCAAGGTCGAGCATCCGCTGTGGAGTTCGTTCGTCTGGCGCAACGAGGTAGCCGACGCGTTCGTCGAAACCGTCGCGGCGCCGTGGTTCGCTCGCGCAGCGACTGGTACTGCCGTACTCAACATCTTCTTGCGTGGGCTCGGGGCCAAGATCGGCAAGGGCGTTTGGTGTGAGTCGTACTGGCTACCCGAGGCAGATCTTGTGACTTTGGGCGACGGAGCGACAGTGGAACGGGGGTGCGTCGTGCAAACTCATCTCTTCCATGATCGGATCATGTCCATGGACACCGTCACCTTGGGAGCAGGAGCAACGCTGGGACCGCATTGTGTCGCGCTACCCGCAGCCGGCATCGGCGCGGGAGCGACGGTAGGGCCTGCATCTCTGGTGATGCGAGGTGACACCGTTCCGCCCTCCACCCGCTGGCAGGGCAATCCGATTGCACCGTGGGTGGCGTCGTGAAGCCGAACAGAATGCTCGAAGAGCCGCTCGATCCGTACCTGCCACACAACGGCAACCGCGGTTACCGCGTGTCTCGGTACGAATTGGAACTGACGTACAAGGTCTTCAGTAACCGTCTCGCCGGCAAGGCAGTCATCACCGCTGTCACCACCGAGAGCCGATCCAAGTTCAGCTTCGACCTCGCGCAGAACCTGCAGGTGTCCAAGGTGTCCGTCAACGGTGCCCGCGGCACCAAGTACGCGCACTTGAACAACAAGCTGATCCTCACGCCGTCTACCAAGATCCCCGCGGGCGGTGCCCTGTCGGTCACCATCGCGTACAGCGGCAACCCCGAGCCGATCAAGAGCCTGTGGGGCGAAGTCGGCTGGGAGGAACTCGACGAAGGAACTTTGGTCGCAAGTCAGCCCAACGGCGCGGCGTCCTGGTTCCCGTGCGACGACCATCCGATTTCCAAAGCGTCTTACCGCATCTCGATCACCACCGATTCCCCGTTCTATGCCCTCGCCAACGGCAAGCTGATCCGCAAGCAGACCCGTGCGAGTCAGACGACGTGGGTCTACGAGCAGACCGAACCGATGGCAACCTACCTCGCCACCATTCAGATCGGCCAGTACGAGCATCGGCAGGTGAGCGCCGGCCCGGTACCGGTCTTCGCCGTTCACCCGCCGCGACTGCGCGCAGCGTTCGACGTCGACTTCGGGCGCCAACCCCAGATGCTGGAGGTCTTCGGAAAGCTGTTCGGCCCGTACCCCTTTGCCGACTACACCGCTGTGGTCACCGACGACGAACTCGAAATCCCCATCGAAGCGCAGGGACTCTCGATCTTCGGAGCCAACCACTGCACGGGTAGGCGCGGTTCCGAACGTCTTGTCGCACACGAGCTTGCCCATCAATGGTTCGGCAACAGCCTCACTCTCGGGCAGTGGTGCGACATCTGGCTACACGAAGGCTTTGCCTGTTACGCGGAGTGGATCTGGTCCGAGAATTCCGGTGGCCCATCCTCGAACCAACTCGCGACCAACGCCTATCAAGGGCTCGGGCGTAAATCTCAGGACTTGATCGTCGCCAATCCCGGGCCTGCCCTGATGTTCGACGATCGAATCTACAAGCGGGGCGCGTTGACTCTGCACGCCCTGCGCGGCGTTCTCGGAGACGAGAAGTTCTTCGAACTGATTCGCCAGTGGACTACGAAGCATCGGCACAGCACGGTCAGCACCGAGCAATTCACCGATCTCGCTTCACGTTTCACCGACACCCCACTGCGCCCTCTCTGGGATGCTTGGCTGAATCAACGCCCGCTACCTCGGCTTTGACGCTTTCCCCCAGCCGTAGCACCACGCCGAAACATTCCGAATGCGCCGATTGGCTTTGTCTTACCTTTACTATAGAGGTGGGCCGAGGGACGACCCCGACAACACAATTCTCAGGGCACGCTTCCTCGACAGGTAGATCGGGGGATCGATGTTTGTTGTATTCACAATATGTTTCGTGACCGGGGTTGTCGCCCTGATCGGAGCCTTTGCCGTCGGCGAGGTTGCAGATCTGGGCGGCGGCCACGCAGACGGGCTGCCATTTCTGAGCCTGACAACTTTGGCCACAGCACTTTTCGGCTTCGGCGCCGGCGGCGTAGCTGCCACTCTCGCGGACGCTCCGACGTTGGTAGCGGTGATAGCTGCACTCGCACTCGCCGCCGTTCTCGTTGTCGTCACGCGCGGCCTTCTTCTCCCCTATCTCCTTAAACAACAAGATAATTCGCACATCGGGCGCAATTCATACCACGGATTGTTGGGCACGGTCACCCTCACCATCGCAGCCGAAGGTTGGGGAGAAGTCTCGTTCGTCGACGCCGAAGGCAATCGCGTCCAGGCCAAGGCCGTCAGTGCACAGCCGATGGCGCTCACCACCGGCACCACCGTCTACATCGCCGATGTAGACGATCAATACCTTCACGTCGTCACGGTTGACGACGCGATCTAAGGACTCGATACATGCTGCCAATCATCATCATTGCGGTTGTAGTCGCAGTAATCATCTTCATCGTTCTCCCCGCGATCTACGTGAAGAACTACGTCAAGGTCCCGCCGAACGAAGTGGCGGTCTTCACCGGACGAGGCAAGCCGAAGGTCGTCCGCGGCGGAGCCCGCTTCAAGATTCCCGGAATCGAACGCGTCGACATCATGTCGCTCGAGCCGTTCAACGTCAGCATCAATCTCAAGAATGCGCTCTCCAACGACGGTGTTCCGGTCAACGTCGAGGCAGTCGGCCTGGTACGAATCGGTTCCGCCGACGAAGCGGTTCAGACAGCGGTGCAACGATTCCTGACTTCCGACCTGGACGAACTCCAGCAGCAGATCAACGAAATCCTCGCAGGCAGTCTGCGCGGAATCACCGCGACCATGACGGTCGAGGATCTGAACTCCAATCGCGATTCGCTTGCGCGCAGCGTGGTCGAGGAGGCAGGCGGCGACCTCGCCCGCATCGGCATGGAAGTCGATGTCATCAAGATCGCGGGAATCTCCGACTTCAACGGCTATCTCGAATCGCTCGGTCAGCGCCGCATCGCCGAGGTCAAACGTGATGCCGCGATCGGAACTGCTGAAGCAGAGCGTGATTCGCAGATCCAATCGGCAAAGGCGCGACAGGCAGGTTCCGTCGCACAGGCCGAGGCCGACACCGCGATCGCGAGTGCAAATCAGAAACGCGACGTCGAACTCGCTCGCCTGCGAGCACAGACCGAAGCCGAGAACGCAGAAGCCGACCAGGCCGGACCCCTCGCGCAGGCAACAGCCGAGAAGGCCGTCGGCATCGCACGTGAGCAGGCCGAGGCGGCCCGCGTCGAAGCTCGCACCGAGGTCGAGCGTCGTCGCGCCCAGCAATCGGAAGCGGCATTGCAGGCAGATGTCATTGCACCGGCCGAGGCCGAACGCCAAGCCTCCATCGCACGCGCAGAGGGTGAGCGACAGGCCGCGATCCTCCGCGCCCAGGCACAGGCCGAGTCAGCAAGGCAGGCCGGCGGCGCTCAGGCCGATGCACGAAAGCTCGTCGCCGACGCCGTTCGCTCTGAACAACAGGCTGATGCCGACGGCCTTCGAGCACGTCTGGAAGCCGAAGCCGACGGCCGCAAGGTAGCGGCCGATGCGGTTCGTGCCGAGCAACAAGCCGAGGCGGATGGTTTGCGTGCCAAGCTCGAAGCCGAGGCTGCCGGTAAGCGTCAGATCGCCGAGGCGCTCAATTCCTACACCCCGCAGGCCGCGCAGTTGCTGACTCTGCCTGATGTTCTGGCAGCATTGGTCGACGCCACCGCAGCGGCGGCGAAGCCGGTCGGCGACATCGACCGCATCTCCATCGTCGGCGGCAGTGATGGGGCCCAGGGTTCGATCGGCTCGATCCTGGGCATCAGCCCCCAGGTGATCGCCGGCGTCATCGAAACTCTCGAAAGCTCAGGCGTCGATATCACCGGATTGCTCAACGGCCTGAACAAGACCGCATCGGTTCCGGTTGGTTCGGTACACAATTCGGTCCACAATTCGGAAAACGGTTCCGCAACTGTAGACGCGTGATTTCGCCCCGGTCCGCCGACTCTCCCAGGTGTCGGCGGACCGGACGGCATCACGCGCTCGGAAGATGTGAACGCGACTTGAAGAGAATCAGAATCAAGCAGGCAGCGGCGGCGGCTGATCCAAACAGAAGAGTCACCGTGTAGCTCAGCGCCGGAATGCTTTCCGACAGCATCGCCAGCAACGCAGGCACAGCAAAACCGATGTAGGTGATCGAGTAGAACACCGCGGTCAGTCCTGCCAGATCGTCCGGCCCCGCGATTCGCTGGATCTCCAGTAACCCGGAAACCAATGCCATGCCGTACCCGCAACCGAGGATCGCTGCAGCCACGATCGCGATCGCCACGGTCAGCGTCGACGCAACCAGAGCAGCGCCGGCCATACCAACCACCAGAAACACCAGAGCCACAACGGCGCCGCGCGCGCTGCGGTCGGTATCGATCTTTCGCCCCAACGACTGAATCGCGAATCCGCATGTCAGCGCGACCATGCACAGTAGAGCCGAAAAGGCCACGGGCGCATCGCCACTGTGCCCGGTCATGAGCGCCGGAATAACTGCATACGCGACACTGGCAGCACCGAACACCCACGGCGCCAACGGAACAACGACGTAGAGGAATCTGCGATGACCTGCCGAGGGGATCTTGAGGTCGTCGATCAACCTGCGACGGTCGGATTTCGCCTGTGCCGGTCGTGTTTCGGGAGCACGCCACAGCGCCATGGCCGCGAGGACGGTGATCGCGATGTGCAGCACGTACGCCAACACACTCGGCAGGGGCGCCCACTGCGCCAAGATTCCCGCGGCACCCGCCCCCAAGGCGAAGCCGGCAGTCAGACTCATCGCTGCTCGCCTGGCACCCGTGCCTTCCGACGCCGTCGAATCCCAAGGTTGCGTGGACAACTCCTTGACCCAGGAGCCGCCGACGGCCATACCGATCCCCAAGGCGATGCCGCAGAGGATTCTTCCCAGAATGAGAGCGGCAGCGGAGTCGGCCCCGAAAGCGAGCAGCGTCGAACCGGCGATCGCGATGATCGGAGCGGGGAGCATGATCGGGCGTCGACCCAATCGATCGGACAGCGGGCCGCCGAGCAGCAGGGCCGGCACAATTCCGAGGACGTAGGCGAAGAGGAAGAAGTCGACCATCACCGGCGAATAGCCGTGGTCGAGTCGGTACATCACCAGCAGTGGCGTGAATTCGTTTCCGCCCCAGGCCGCGGCGAACATGCTGGCGGCAACGGTCAGCCACAGCCATTTTCCGCCGGTGCCACGTTCACTGCCTGGACGACGTTCGGCTGCGGTCCCAGCGTCTATCGTTTGGGTGCTCATCACAGAGTTCCTTCGAAGCCGAGGCCGTGCACCTGGCGCATGTGTGTGAGGACGGCAGTGTTGTATCCGTCTGCATCGCCTGTTTCGACGAGGTCGGTAAGCGCGGTGTGGTCGGCAAGGATGCGAGACAGTTGGCCGGGGTCGCGTGAGATCGACCGCGCTGTCATCCGTCGTTGCCTGTCGCGCAGACTCGCGTAGAACGAGTCGAGCAAAGGGTTCCCACCGGCGGCAACGATCATCTTGTGAAAGTCGGCATCGATCGCGCTGAACGCGGCAACGTCCCCGCGATCAGCAATCTCACGTTGCTCGATCAGATTCGCGCGCAACGCTGCGACAAGCGTTTCACGTGCGTGCGGTCGGACCGACACCACTCGAACGCTCTGAGTCTCGACGAGTTGTCTGGCACTGACTACGTGTTCCGCCTCCCCATCCGCGACCGGGACGATCAGCGCCCCCTTCTTCGGGTAGAGGCGCATCCAACCTTCCGACTCGAGACGCAGAAACGCCTCACGCACCGGCGTTCGGCTCACATTGGTCCGAGCGGCGATGTCACCCTCGCTGATCAGCTCCCCGCCGGCGAGTTCGCCGGAAAGGATCAGCTCCTTGACTTCGCGGAAGACGGTTTCCGAAGCGGAATACAACATAGACACAAGATGTATTTATACTCCACGCTGGCGGAACCCAGACATTCGGGTCGCCGATCCGAACATCTCGGTCCAACACGGCATCGATCCAGCTAGCATTGCAAGGTGCCAGACAGAAGAGGAGTCAGTTCACGATGAACGGCGCACGCTCCCGCCATCGCAGACTGATGCACTCATGACGTCGCAGATGAAGTCCATGAGGACCCTGACCCGCGAGTGGCTGGCCCTCCCCGATCAATACGACCGATTCACTCGCTATCTCCGCGACAACGGCCTCACGACCGCCACCCGGCTATTACTTGGCATCATTGTCATCGGACTGGGCGTGTGCGCACTACTCAACAGATTCAGTCCGGCTGGTCCGACAAGCACGATTGCGCTGTTCTTCAACACTGTTGTCGTGATCTCGTGCTTCATGGTCGGAGTCTCATGGTGGGTCTTCGGCCCGACAAAGCGCCGCTCGTTCGGTTTCGTAGTCTTCTGCGACATCGCAGTCACGATTTCCGTACTTGGAGATTCCTCGCAGCTTGCGCGATTACTTACCTGTGTCATCTACGCGCTGATCGGTATCTACATCGCCTATTTTCACAATCCGAAGTTGCAGATCGCACACCTGACCTTCTCGGTTGTGATGATCGTGGTGGCTGCGCAGCCGATCCTCTTCGGGCCGGAGCGAGATCCCGCGCTCGGTGTTTCGAAAGTGCTGGTTGTCGTCACCGCACTCGTGGTTTGTGCGTTCATCTCGCAGATCGTGCTGACGATGCTCAGCATGGACGCGTCCAGCTCCGACCTCGATCCCCTCACCGGGCTCCTGAACCGTCGTGGCCTCGACCGCCACGTCGAGAAGGTACTCGCGGAGTTCCAGCGTCAGGAATCGGCGGCACTACTCGTGATCGCGATCGACATCGACCGATTCAAGACGATCAATGACGTACACGGTCACGACGTGGGCGACCGCATAATTCTCCGGGTTTCACAGCGGTTGTCCGCCTGGGCACATGCCGATGCTGTTGTCGCACGGGTCGGCGGCGACGAATTCATCCTCGCTCAAAGACTTTCCGTGCCGGCCATCGGCCCGATGCTCGACTCGATCGGACCGGCAATGCACTCGAATACCGACGAGATACCGTCGACATCGAGCATCGGAATCGCCGTGCGTACCCACAAATTCGTCGCCGGAGAAGAGCGTGCAAGAGCGTTCACCGACATGCAGAAAGTCGCCGATTCGGCGATGTACGAAAGCAAGAGACTCGGCGGCGGACGCGTTCACACGATCGTCACCACTGCGAGCAGGTAGCAGTACGTGAGTTATCAGTAATAAACCGGCCCCGGCACTCCTCCACCCGCTGCCACCGCGTCACCGGTGATCGCGATGCTTCGCGGCGATGCCAGGAAGGTCACGACATCAGCCACCTCTTCGGCGTCGATGATCCGGTGTATCGAATTCGTCGCGATACCCCGCTCCACCTCCGCCTGCGAGCGGCCGGATTCTTCCGACTCGCGCGTAATCCGCGCGGTCAACCTCTCGGTCCGCGTCACGCCCGGATGGACGACAGTGACGTTGATTCCCTTGGGGCCCAGCTCGTCTGCAAGATTCTTGGTCAGCGCAGACACACTGACGTTGCGGATCGTGTGGGCGATCGAGGTTGCCTGTCTGGCGCCCAAACCGCTGATGTTGATGATCCGACCCCAACCCTGATCGATCAGATACGGCGCCACAGCACGCGCAGTGCGCAGGTAGCCGAGCACTTTCACTTCGACTTCGTCGCGCACGACGTCGTCGGTGGTCGCCTCGAAATCCGTCGGCTTTCCGGCGCTGAACGGAGTCGCTGCCGAGTTGACCAGAATGTCGACGCCGCCGAACTCCTCTACTACTTGCCGCACCGACGCCTGAACCGCGTCGTCGTCTCGCGTATCCGTCACGACTCCGATCGCACGAATTCCGAACTCCGAAACCAAATCTCGTGCGACGCTTACGACGGTTTGCTCAGTGCGCGCGAGTATCGCGATGTCGACCCCTTCAGCAGCCAGACCTCTGGCGATTGCCAGACCGATCCCCTTGCTACCACCGGCAACGATCGCACGCTTTCCAGACAGGTGAAGATCCATACCTGCGACACTATCCAACAGGCGATCCCCGATCTCTACGAAGAGGGATCGGGGACCGACTGGATTGTTTCTGTGTCTCAGACCATCAGATCCGCGTACAGGTAGACGTTGTCGGCGTAGTTACCCACACCGTCCTCGAATTGCAGTTCGCCGCCGCAGGTTACGACTGCCAACTTTCGAGGGCCATCCGGGCCGGCCAGCACGCTTTCCTCCACGCCATCGGCCTTCGGACGCGTCGTCACCGCAGTCACCTTCCACGACGTGCTCTTGCCCGTCGCGTCGGATGTACGGATCACTTCACCCGGTTCGATCGTGCCCAGGTCGAACAGTGCACCGTTACCCTGGCCGGTCAAATTGACATGTCCGGCAATCAAAGTCGTGCCGGTGACCGAGTCGAGCGAGGCGCCGTCGAGCCAGATTCCGACGTTCTTGACGTTCTCCGGCGGAGTGAGAACTCCTTCCGGCACGGTGGCGTCCACGATCGGCGCCTGAACGCCGACCGGATCGAGCGAAAGGGTGTTGGGAGCCATCAACTCATCCGAAGGCGCCGCCGGATTCGCAGAGTGCGACATGACAACTCCCGGACTCGGCGGAATCGCAGCATCGTCATCGGAGGATCGCAGGCCGACGAAAGCCATGGAAGCACCGGCGACAAGCACCGCGACGAGGGCCAGGATGAACGCGACACGACGCCCCTTGCCGATGTTCGCGGGCTGATCGCGGTTGGAATCGTCGTATGGATTGGATGGATTGGAATCCGACTCGTACATGGTCATCGAACTGTCTCCTGCGGGATGAGGCACCCCCGGCGCCTCTTGCGAATTGACGCCCCCTGCGTCTGATCAGTGTCGGCACCGATCACACGAATCGTGACCGGTGCCGACGTCTACTACATCTGCCTGGCGTCAGGAACGCTTGCGGCGGAGAGCAACTGCTCCGGCAGCAGCCATACCGACAAGCCCGAGGCCCGTCACTGCGACGGCGACGTTGCGGCCTGAATTCTGTTCAGCGGCACCACCGTCGATGGCAACCGGGCGAGGTCCGGTGGCCTGCTTCGGAGCCGACGGCGCCGGAGCAGCGGGAGTTGCAACCGGCTGCGACGGAACAGGCGCACCCGGAACTACGGGCACGACCGGCACAATCGGCACGATCGGAACAATCGGCACGATGGGCACAATCGGAACGACCGGAGTTGCAGGCGTCGTGGTTGCCGGTGTCGTTGTTGCCGGTGTCGTCGTTGCGGGTGTCGTCGTGGGCGATGCTGCATATCCGACGCTGGCAGACGCATTCATCAACGCCGGCCGAACGGTGTCGAACGACGCGAAGATCTGGCACTGTGCGCCTGCTGTGTTCCAGTGCAGGTTCTCGACCGAATCCGGAATGACGCTTGCGGTCACGGAGTAGTCACCGCTGTCCGCAGTGGTGAGGCACAGATCCACGGCAGTCGGTGCGTCGCCGCGGCCGTCGACCGTCAATTGGTTTGCGCTCAACGTTGCCTTGGCGTTGTCGCCACAGACGGTGAGTTCGGTGCCCGCCGAGGACTGAACATTGATCGGCTTCCGGTACATATTCGTGTTCAGGGTGAACACGGCAGTCTCGCCGGCCTTCAGAGTTCCCGTCGCGGGTGTCTTACGAACGAGGTCGAGCGTCTGCGTGACGTTCATGATCTCGACGATGCGAGCTCGCTCGTCGTCGCCGATGTTCCTGTCGCACAGGCTTTTGAAATCGGCCATCAGCGGATTGTCGTAGTCCGAAACGCACCACACCAGCGTCTGCCGCGCCGAACGCGCATCCTCACTGCCGTTTCCCGAAACGGCGCCGTCGAGCTTGGCGGGATTCTGCAGCAACCAACTGATGACAGCGAGATCGTCGGCTGACAGATCGGGATTGCCCGATGACGGAACCGTCGCACCCATCTCGTCGTTGTGCTTGTCGACGGGCAAACCGTTTTCGTCGACGCCGGCACATGGATCGAGATCGAAGTCCGTGCAGTACATCCATTCCGACTTCGCAATTCCGTCGACGTCGCGGACACCGCAGACCGGCGCATCCACCGCGGCCGAGGTACCCCGATCCGTGGTGCCGTACATCGGCACGATGTTGCCGTCGTTGTAGTGATCCAGCCGAATGCCGGAGATGTCGAGCATCTGCTCGGAGGGCGTGTACTCAGTGCCCTCACACAACCCGGCGGTGAACGCCGGAGCAGCCGCGGTTCGCACAGGCATCGGCGCGGACACAGCTGGTGAAGCAAAAGCAACGCTACTACCGGCCACCGTTGCGGCAATAGCTGCAGTTAGCGAGAGCCGGAGAACAAGCGGCCTACGCCGTGAACCAGACACAGTCATCAAAGCTTCCCTTTCAAGACATTTCGGTAGCGGGAAGGTTGCTTGGATTCCCAAGGCCACGCCACCCAGCGCTCACTTCCGAGAGGATCGGCTGATCGCTTTTGGCAATCAGCCAGTTACTAGATGGCAATGTAGTGCATGTTTCAAGAAAGTCCACCCGATCGTCGAGCCCCCGTACGCAGCTTGAACCTCCGGACGACGAGTTAGCCAACAAGATGACTGCACCTTTGTCCAACCGCACAACTATCGCGATCAACTCAAAATCGGCTCACGCAACCGGGGCGTTCCCGGCATTCCTCCGACGCTAGCCGGTCGGTAACTCGGACATTCTGGGGAAACTCACAGGAAGGGGCGTTATCAGCTCTCACGCAAAAGAAGGGGCCCGCAATGCGGACCCCTTCACCGGAACTTCCAGCCGAGACTGCTTTGTCTGGATTCGGACAACTTGTAGATACCCGGAACAATCCACCGATTCTCTAAATGTGATTTGCCTCACATTTAGAGAATCTGTTGGTTTTTTTCACAGTCTTAACCAATCTTTTAGTCCTCTTTGTGGCGATTACCCAGATCTCCGACGGCGGAAATCTGCCCCCGACAGAGAGCGGAGTACGAGCCTCGGATCAGTCTCGGACCGGAGGCGCCTTCCTTGTGGTAACCGCAATGCGATTCCACGCATTGATCGTGAAGATGACGCTGATGAGCTGGGCCAGTTCCTCGTCCGAGAATTCGCCGGCAGCCTCGCTGTACACCTCGTCCGGAACGAAACCGTCGGTAAGGACTGTCACGGCCTCGGTCAAGGCGAGTGCGGCGCGTTCGCGATCGGAGTACATCCCTCGCGCTTCTTCCCACGCGTTCAGTAGGTAGAGCTTCTGCTCCGTCACGCCGACCTTTCGGGCGTCGCGAGTGTGCATGTCCAAGCACCATGCGCAATGATTCAGCTGCGACGCACGCGTGAGGACTAGCTCGACGAGCGTCGGCTCCAGCCCCTTGCGCGCAGCGGCATCCAACGCAATCATCGCCTTGTAGACCTCGGGCGCCAGCTTTGCGATATCCAGTCGTTGTCCTGTTGCTGTAGTCATACTCAAACCGTAATCCCGGAAAGACCCCGAAACATGGTTCAATCCGGTGATGAATTCATGGGCCAATCTTGGGTTCGATCTGCATATCGAGCTGCCACAGGGAATCGGGGTTCGCGCTGCGCTGCTTCAGACGCTTCGCGACGCGATCGACAGTGGACTGTTGAAGCCCGGCACCAGACTCCCGCCTTCTCGCACCCTCGCACTCGATCTCGGAGTTGCCCGAAACACCGTTGCGGACTGCTACGCCGAGCTCGCCGCCGCTGGTTGGCTTGTCACACGGCCGGGTTCCGGGACCGTAGTCGCCACGCTCGCCAGCACACACAGTCGCGAGGTCGATCCATCGCCGACCCGACGGCGCTTGACCTACAGCCTTCTCCCCGGATCGCCGGACGCGTCGGCGTTTCCCCGCACTGCATGGATTTCGTCCGCCAGACGTGCTTTGACCACCGCGCCGACCGACGCTTTCGCGACCACTGATCCCAGAGGCCGAGTCGAACTCCGAAATGCCCTCACCACATACCTGAGCCGCACCAGAGGCGTTCGCGTCGATCCGAGCCGCATTGTGATCAGTGCCAGCTCGGGTCACGGGATCTCCCTCCTCGCCCGTGCACTCGGAGGAACGATTGCGGTCGATGCTTTCTGCCTTCACCTGCACCGACAGTTGCTCGTCGACGAAGGACTGCTGACAATTCCCATTTCTGTCGACGAATCAGGCACTTGCACAGACGAATTGGCGTCAACGTCTGCTGAAAGCGTTCTGCTGACGCCGACCCATCAGTTCCCTCTCGGAGGCCCCCTCACACCGGCGAGGCGCGCGACCGCTCTCGAATGGGCCTCGACTACCGGTGGCGTCATCATCGAGGACGACTACGACGGCGAATTCCGTTACGACAGAAAGCCTGTCGGCGCACTCCAAGGAATCGCGCCGCAGCACGTTGCATACCTCGGCACTGTCAGCAAGACACTGTCGCCGGCCATACGCATCGGATGGATGGTGTTGCCGGACAGGCTGATCGAACCCGTCCTCGCAACAAAGGGACCCTACGAACGCTGGGTAAGTTCAACGGATCAATTGACCTTGGCAGACTTCATCGAATCCGGAAGATTCGACAGCCATATTCGAAAGATGCGTACCTCGTATCGACGACGACGCGATCAACTGGTTGCGACCCTTGCACAGCAAGTACCCCGGGCCAGGGTCGAGGGGATCTCCGCGGGTCTTCACGCTGTGATCCGCCTTCCCTCCGGCACCGAACAATCTGTTCTTGCGGCGGCGCAGGCGCGCGATCTCGGGCTCGAAGGGTTGTCCGTCTTCCGACATCCCGACGTGTCGTCAGTCGGCGGTGACGGCGTCGTCGTCGGTTACAGCACGCCGACGCAGTCGCAGTACTCCAGGAC
The DNA here is from genome assembly GCF_003797745.1 of Rhodococcus sp. WS1. Classification (NCBI taxonomy): domain Bacteria; kingdom Bacillati; phylum Actinomycetota; class Actinomycetes; order Mycobacteriales; family Nocardiaceae; genus Rhodococcus; species Rhodococcus sp. WS1. The sequence continues at coordinate 2,717,291 of NZ_RKLZ01000001.1, forward strand.
GCTGGATGTGCTCTGCGAGGTGCTGCAGGTGGCTCTGCGATAGCGCCTGTCGGATCTACCCATCCGCTCACCTGCCCTGCCCTGCCCTGATGGAGTGAACGTACCGTTCATCTCACTGAAGAGGGTGAGAGTGTCGTTCGCTCGATCCCGGACGGGGTGGTGAGCCGGCCCGCCCGCCCCTAATGGTGTGAACGGTACGTGCGGTCGATCTGAGGCGACGAACGTACCGTTCACTCGGAGAGTGCGGGGTGGGTTTTTTGGGGGGGGTTTGGGTACGAGAAAGCCCCCCAACCATCAC